>CAVVPY010000001.1:0-2924568 GCA_963750295.1 uncultured Actinomycetota bacterium | reverse complement strand
TCTGGCGCCAGATCTGGTCCAACAACCCGCAAGAACGGCTCAACCGAGAGATCCGCCGACGCACCGACGTCGTCGGCATCTTCCCGGCCCGCGACTCGCTCATCCGCCTAGTCGGCGCGGTGCTCGCCGAGCAACACGACGAGTGGACGGAGATGCGCCGCTACATCGGCCTGGACATCCTCGCCAAGAGCCGCCTGACCATCGTCGAGAACACCGAACCCGAGGAGGTGACCCTGACCGCCATCACCGCATAGAGTCCAACCCAAGATCACGCGGCAGTCGGCTCACACACCACGCCGTCAGGTGGGATCCCCGGGCCAGCCGAAGTTCTTGATCGACAGTGGAACCACCGGCGTCGTTGCGCGCGAACAGTGAGTACATGCCCCGAGAGCGGCATGTCGCGCGAGGCAACGAATCCGCCCTCGCGGTACGGCACACGACGTCCGCGATCGGCGGCAGGGGAGCCCCCTAACCGGCAGGACGTGCGGACTCTCGCAGTACAGCACGGTCCGGGGGAAAGTCCTCCAGCCCGATCGAAAGGACACGACGTGAAGACGAAGACACTTGCGCTGTTAGGCGCACCACTGGCTGTCGGCGTTGCCGCGCTGATCGTCATGCCCGGCTCCGCTGGTGCCGCCAGCGGCACCAGCTACCAGGCGACGCTGAACCCGCTGAACCACTCGACTGCATCGGGTTCGTTCTCGCTGCAGCTCAACGGCGACCAGGCGACGATCTCCGGGCACG
The DNA here is from genome assembly GCA_963750295.1 of uncultured Actinomycetota bacterium. Taxonomy (GTDB): domain Bacteria; phylum Actinomycetota; class Actinomycetes; order Mycobacteriales; family Jatrophihabitantaceae; genus CAVVPY01. Next base: position 2,923,824 of record CAVVPY010000001.1, on the reverse strand, counting down.
TGAGCGGATTGGCCGCGAGCTTCGGCGGCAACCCGTACCCGCACGTGCAGCACATCCACATCGACGGCATGGGGATGTGCCCGACGGCAGCGGCGGACAAGAATGCTGACGGCGTCGTGAGCACGACCGAAGGCGCTCCGCAGTACGGCCCGATCGGTACGACCCTGTCGACCAGTGGTGACACGAGCCCGAAGGCCGGCACCACACTCACCGTCGCCCCGAGCGGCGCGGACTTCACCTACAGCCGCACGATCACGCTGGACTCGAAGTCAATGGCGTCCGTGACGTCGGGCAAGGGCGTCATCGTGGTGCACGGTCTCGACCCGGCGACGCTCAGCAAGAAGGCACAGGGCGAGAAGAGCGACCTCGTTCCGTCCCTGCCGCTGGCCGCGACGTCCCCCGTCCTGTGTGGTGTGCTGACGGCGTCGCAGATGTCGAGTGTCCCGGTCGGCTCGAGCCCGACCGGTGGTGGCAGCACGGCAGGCATCCAGGACGAGGCCGTTCTGGCCCTCGCCGGCGGTCTGCTGCTGGCTTCGGGCGGGGCGTTCGTCGCCCGCCGTCGGCTGGCTCGCCAGAGCTGACCTGAGGCGATCGGTACATCATGAGCAACCACACCCGCCGGGCCCGCCTCTGGGGCGCGGCGGGTGTGGTGCTGCTCATCGCGGCCGTCATCGCGTTAATCACCGGGTTCCGCGCCCAACAGCATGCGCCGCAGCCGCCGGCCGCGGCTCGAGTCAGGTCGATGTCACGCCCAGCACATCGAGCACTCAGCGACCTGCGCCGTCGGCGTCCTCGCCGGCAACATCTTCGTCCACTCCTCCTACGGTCGGCCCGATACTTCCCGCTTCGATGCCAACGACTCTCGACGTCCCGGCGATCGGGCTGCACACCTCACTCCGGCACATCGGCCTCACCGCCGCGGGAGCGATCCGGACGCCGCCCCTGGACCGCGACTCACACGCGTACTGGTTGGACGTTTCCCCCGAGCCCGGCCAACTCGGGCCGGCCACGATCATCGGGCACGTCGACTCAGCCGCCTACGGGCCGGCGGTGTTTTTCCGGCTCGGGGCGCTTCGGCAGCGCGACCTTATCTCGGTCAGCCGTGCCGACGGCATCGTCGCTGTTTTCCAGGTCGAACGAGTCGTCGTTTATCCGAAGGCTGAGTTCCCCACCCAGGCCGGTACGGAATCTGGATCACGCCGGCCTACGGCTGATTACCTGCGGCGGGGTCTTCAACGCCGCGCAGCGCAGCTACGAAAGCAACATCGTCGTCTTCGCTTCCCTCGTCTCAACCCACCCGGCATAACGATGCCGGACCACCGACAGGAGTAATCGACGATGAACCGACGACACCGCGCGGGTGCCCTACTCGTGGTGAGCATGCTTGCGCTCGCGGGCTGCGCATCGGCCGGCTTTCGGGCGAGCCCGGGACATCCCGTGCGGCCCACTCACCGGCGATGAGCGCAGGAATGGTGATGCCGGACGGCTCGACCATGGGCGCCGCTGCGGCACCGAGCACGGCGGCAGCAGACAATCCGTCAGCTGCAGAGATGATGATCTGCGCGGCAGAGACGCACTCGATCATCGCCGAGGTCCTCGGCCTGACGAGCGCGCCGCCGTCCACGGCCACCTGGCGAGATCACCTCTATACGTGTAGGTACCGGCTGCCCATGGGCACGTTGATCGTCTCCGTGAAGCAGTCGGCGGACCCGGGTGCTGCAGCGGCACTTCCGGATTTCGCAGGCCCATCTCGGCAGCACCGAACCCCTCGACGGCCTCGGTGAGCACTCTTTCGGGGCCGCGGCCGGGACTATCGTGCTGATCAAGGACAACGACACGCTTACCGTCGACGCCACGCGCCTGCCGCCTGTCTTCGGCAACGAGTCGTCCAAGCGGTTCGACTTCGCCTACGAGCTCGCATCCGACATCCTCGGTTGCTGGACCGAAGGCTGACGTGAGCGTCACTCGGCGTCACTTGCAGATCGCCATCGGGCTGCTCTGGCTCGTCGACGGGGCCTTGCAGCTGCAGCCGTTCATGTTCACGACCGGCTTCGGCCGCGACGTCTTGGCGCCGGCCGGTGCCGGGCAACCGGGCTGGATCCAGCGCCCGTGCACTTCTTCGCGATCCACGTCGCGCAGCACCGGTCATGTTCAACTCGGCTGCCGCCGCCGTCCAGCTCACGCTCGGTGTCGGGTTTCTGGTTCGCCGCACTGTCCGCGCGGCGATCGTCGCCTCGATCGGTTGGTCGCTCGCCGTCTGGTGGTTCGGCGAAGGCCTCGCGGCCTGGCCGCGAGTCATGCGTCGGTGTCGGACCCGGCCCCGGCCCGCGCTTCTGTACGGTCGTTGGCCGGTGCGTGCTTGGCCGCACAGTTCAGGCCCTCGACCCACGCGGACCAGGCGAGCACCGCGGCACCGTGGCTGCGCTGGGCGTGGACCGCGGTCTGGCTCGGTGCCGCGGCGCTGCAGGCCCTATCCGCTCAGAACGAGCCGAGCGCCCTTGCCGCACAGCTCCGCGCGCTGGCGCAGCTGACGCGCCGGACTGGCTCGGACTGTTGACCACGTCGCTGCTGATGTCGTCGCCCGCGCAGGCACCGGCGGTCAGACCCTCGCGGTGATCGTGCTGGCTGCCGTCGGGATCGGCGTGCTCCTCCCCCGGCCGGGTGCGGACGGCTGCGGCGCTGACCGGCACCGGCCTCGCAACCGTGTTCTGGGTCGTCGATCAGAATTTCGGCGAGCTCTACGCCGGCGACGCGACCGACCCGAACACGGGCTCTGCTGGCGTTGTTCGCCGCAGCGGTCGTCGGCACGACTGCTCCGGCCCTCGCGACACGGCGGGCGCCCGCCGCCAACGCAACTGCACTGACACCCCAGCCGGTGGTCCACGCCGGCCGGCCCATGTATCTCGCCTACGAGGAGACTGGACGATACCCGGATTTCCGACCCACGTCCTCTGCTTGCTGCAACAGCCATCGCCGCGTGCCTGCTCGCCGCCGGGTGCAGTTCGTCCAAAGGCTCGCCGGGCGAGCCCACCGGTCGGCTCAAGCACGGGCAGCGCCACATCGACCACCACTACCATCACGGCCGGGTCCTCCTCGTCGAACCCCGTTGCGGCCACGACCATCACCATCAAGGACTTCGGCTACATGGTGTCCGGGCCGGCTGCGACCGGATCGGCAGTGCAGGTGATGAACGGCGACGCCCAGGCGCACACGGTCACTGCAGATTCCCGGCGACGCGTTCGACGTCACCATCGAACCCGGCAAGACGGCAACCTTCACCGCGCCTCTGCCGCCGGTGCCTACAAGTTCCACTGCACCTTCCACGCGAACATGCACGGGACTCTCACCGTCGCGAAGTAGCGCCGATTGAGGCGACTGCCAACCGTGCTGGTCGCCAATGAACCGAGCCCACCTAGGAGGGCACGCAATGTCCGGTTCCACACCGACGCCCGATTCGATCACCGCTCCGAGGACCTCACGGCGCGGACTTCGCGGACGCGACCGTCGGCGCTGATACTTCGCCTGGTGCTCACGGCGGTCGCGGTGCTCGGGCTGGCCTACGACGCCTACGTCCACTTCGATCTCGCGGCGGGCTACGACGCCATCAGGACCAGCACACTCAGTCAAGGGGATCTCTTCCGCGTGGAGGCTGTCGCGGCCGTTCTCGCCGCCTCGGCCGTCGCGGTGCGACCGCGCAGATACACGGTGCTGTTCGCACTTGTTGTTGCAGCCGCCGGGTTCGCCGCTGTGATTGCGTACCGCTACGTCGACATCAAAGGCTTCGGGCCGTTCCCCTCGATGTACGAGCCAGTCTGGTTTACTCCGAGAACACCCGTTCGGCCTACGCGGAGGGGGCAGCGGCCGTCGCATCAACGGTACTTCTCGGCATGCTCCACTTCGCCCGTCACGATGTCGCGCCTAGCAGGCAAGCCGAGTGACGATCAGCCATGCCGTTGTCGACCGGTCGCGGGTCGCCGCGGCCGCCTGGGCATTGGCACTGCTACTGCTGATCACCGGCACGTGGCACCTCGTCGCACCGGCTGGGTTCGAGTCGATCGTGCCCGGCTTTCTCGGCTCACCGGCGTTCTGGGTCGCTCTCAGCGGTGCAGCGGAACTCGCCTGCGCGTCCGCGCTCGCCATCCGATCGACGCGTCACATCGGCGGATGGGCGTGCGCCGCACTCTTCGTGGGCGTGTTCCCGGCCAACATCACCACGGCCTTGGACTCCTTGAGCGGCCACGGCAGCGTACTCATTGCTTTGCTCCGGCTCCCTCTCCAGATTCCGCTCATTCTTCTGGCCGTCTACGTCGGACGTCGAGCGGACGACCGCGAAGCGAACGCTGAATCAAGGGACAACCACTGAGGCGTCGATGCGCATCGGGAGGTTGGCCGGTCGGAAGATTGATCGTGCTCAGCAACGAGCCTTCCTCCGGGTATGGCGAGCACTGACAGAACTGATCTAGCCGCGCAGCGGCCCTGCCGGATTTGCCCCGAGGCGAGCAGAGTCGCCCGGCAACACGGTTGGCGGCTCTATCCGGTGTGCGCGGACGCCAAGTATTACGTTGCCCCTCCCGCTCTCCAAGGCGGCATCAAGTATGCGTACGTGGCCCTAGCATCCGACCACGTGATTCTCGCGCGGCTCGGCGTCCCGCACACGGTCGGCAGGTAGCAGAGGCACACGCCGGACCGCACCTTGTGCCGGAATCGGAGCTGCCGTAGCGGCCCTGCCGGATCTCTGCCGCGCAGCGGGTCTACGACGGGCGAGGGATTGGCGCGGGTCGGTAACCCGCTTCGGCGAGCCACAGGCGGGCGCGTCCGGACCATCGTTCTTCGCTGTAGCGGTGCCAGCTGTCCTCCAGGTCTGGCCATTGTGCGATCCGGCTGCGGAATCGGGCGAAGGCGCCTTTGCCGCTGATCGCATCGGCCAGCGGCGCCGCGATGACCGGCGGTACCCGATCGGCGATGAATCGCTCCATATCGCGGTAGCCGGCGCGTGATCCGAGCGCATCGACTTGCAGCCACACGTCCTCGGCATTCTCCTCGTCCTCGTCGTCGAACAGACCGTCGTCACGCGCGTCACGTAGGCCAATTTCGGCCAGGCCTCACCCGTACGGACGTTGACTCGACCGCCGACATGATGTTCACCGCCGCGCAGCAGATCGATGAGCTGCTCGACCTCGACCGGGACGGGCGTCAACTCCGGCGTCACCGACTGCCCTAGTGCGCGCTGCAGATCCGCGGCGAGTTCGGCGTCGCCGTCCCAGTCACGGGCGATCAGCGCCGCGATGCACTCGTCGGTTAGGGGGACGGCACTCGATACGTCACCGGCGAGCGCGACCAGCAGCGCCTCTCCACAGATCTGCGGTAGGTCGCGCATGGTGTCCGACGTGAGCACGGCCATGATCTCGTCTGCGTCGCACCGGTACACCGCACCGCGCAGCCGCCGCCGTACCTCTCGATCCACCCGTGCAGTCTCACATCACCAGGACAGCGACCCGCGACGCGGCGCTGCTGACATCTGGTGCCCCTGCGCGGCAGATCCGCGTGGCCGCTGCGCGGCTGATCCGGCAGCGCCGCCGGCATGGCTGGGACGATCACCGAGTGACCGAGCCAGAGCGGCAGCACCTCGAACCCGTCGTCCGCGAACTGCTCCAGTCTTGCCAGGTCATCGCGGTGCAGTCGAGGCATTTCGACGGCGTCATGCACGAGCGAGTCGCCGGGAAGCGCAAACCTCAGATCACGAGGTGTTGACGTCCGTCCAGGAGCTCACGAACGGCGTCGAGGTGGCCGGCATGGACGGAGGTTTCGACCAAGACGTGCACCAGGATGGTGCGCAGATCGGGAAAATTTAGCCCGGCGTCATGCCACCACGTCTCCGGCTGTGCCGGTGGGTGGCCGAGCCGCCGGGCGGAGATGATCTCGTTAGAGTTGGCGATGGCGGAGCGGTACGCAGCCAGGATGTCCGCCACCGGCTCGTCGGGACGGACGCGCCAGTCACCGTTGTCACCTTCGGGCCAAAAGTTCAGCGGTCCGCCGGCCACCACGACCTCGAACCAGTATCGCTCGTCTGAGAGTGTGAGGTGCCGCACGAGACCGAGGCAAGACCATCCGGAGGGCAGCACGGATTGACGAAGCTGCTCGTCGGTCAGTCCCTCGAGTTGCGTGAGCACGTGGTGCCGCTGACCGTCGAGGCGGTCACGCACAAGATCACGCTCTGCAGTTTCGTCGACCGCCACAGGAACACACTAGGTCGATCCGAGGCGTGCAACGTCCGCTCATCGGCACGACGCTCGTGTCGGCGGCAGATCCCGCCGTGCCGCTGCGCGGCTAGATCCGCATGGCCGCTGCGCGGCAGAGATCCGGGTGTTCACACTGCGGCTCCGCGTGAATGGTTATGCGATCCGTTCGCTTCACGCGTGAGCCCGCGAAACCCTTTGTCGGCGCAAGACGCGCCCCTACCCGTCTGGGCGGGTGCGACGGCACGTGATCATCGCGGGTTGACCCGCAGATGAATCGTTCGGGCACCTAACACCCTCGACAACCCCATGTCGACCTCGGTTTGGGTTACATTGAGCCGCAATTGGGGGGCAGTACGTCGAAGATGTGCTGATCACGCGCCGAGGAGGAGCAAGGTTAGGCTTTCGCCAAGCCATTGCTCGAACTTGTCGGCGGTCCAGCCCCGCTCGCTGACGAGTAGCGCGTAGGTGTTGGGGTTGGACAATGCCGAGTAGGTCGTGGCCGCATCGTCCACGGTGAGCCCGTCGCGCAGTGACCCGTTCGTTACAAGCATCTCGATGTAGATCCGCTGCCCATCGCCGCGGCGCTTGGCGTCGTGGCGCTGCAGCTCGGCGGCCTTGGGGTCGGACGCGGCGGCCGAGCGGAGGATCCGGTGCGCGACGGCGGTGCGCGAGAGGATGCCCCGGGAGAAGTGGGCGAGCATGCGGATCTGGGTCCGCTGGTCTCGGTTGTGCCGGATCTCCGCGATCTCCGGCAGGTCGAACAGGTCGCGCCCGTCGGTCACCCCGACGATCGCTGGCCCGAGGATCGCGTCGAGCAGGTTCCATTTGCTGCGGAACCGGCTGTACACCGTCTCGACGGCGACGTCTGCTCTTTCGGCGATCGCCTCCATGGTGGTCGTGGCGTAGCCGCGGGCGTCGAACAGTGCCGTGGCCGACTCCACGATGCGCTGGCGGGTTTGCTCGGTCCGCTCGGCTCGGCGGGACCGCCGAGCGGGTTCTGCCTTGACTGAGGAACTCACCGGCGTACAGTAGCACTGCATCAATGCAGGCTCGCTGTATTGATCTTCCGTGGGAGACTCCGATGCCCGATTTCCCTCTCATCCCCGCCAAAACCGCCCTGCTGAATGTCGACATGCAACGCTGCTTCGTCGAGGACACCCCGCTGGCTTCCCCCGACGGTCCGGCACTCGTTGAAAAGATCAACGCGCTGATCCGCACGTGCCGCGAGACCGGGGCACTCGTCGTGCATACCAGGGGGTGGATGGCCCGGGACGGCTCGAACCATGGCGTCATGGCCGAGCTCGTGCCGCCGTTCCTCGTGGACCTCTACACCGAGGGGACACCCGCAGCCGAACTGCACGACGCACTCGACGTGGCGGCCGACGACCTCATCGTCAACAAGACTCGTTACGGCGCGTTCCATGGCACCGACCTGGCTCAGCTACTGCGCCAGCGCGGCATCGACACCGTCATCGTCAGCGGCATCGCCACCAACATCTGCTGCGAGACCACCGCTAGGGAGGCATCGCAGCACGACTTCCGTGTCGTGTTCCTCAGCGATGGCACCGCCACCAAGGAGATGAACGGCGTGTCCGCGCAGGACCTGCAGCGGGCCACGGTGGCCAGTATCGGCATGGTCTTCGCGCAGATCGCCACCATCAGCGAGGTGAGCGAAAAGCTTCGCACCTCCATCGCCGCGCCTGTCGCGGCGGCGACGTAGGGCCCAGCCCGGAAACCTGTGCGGCAACGATTCGCGTTCGCGCGGCCGCGGATGCGTCCTGACCACGATTGCTTGCAGGACCTTGCCGGGTGCGTAGCGGCCGCGGTGGTGCCAGGCGGCTTCGATGAGCAGACGGCGGACGTGCCCGTTGCCGGTCTTGGTGATCGAGCCTCGCCTTCGGCTGGCGCCAGAGGAGCGTTCGCTGGGCACCAGCCCGATGAAGGAGCCGATGCTGTTGCCGGTGAAGCGGTGCCAGTCGCCGATCTCGACGGCGAGCGCGAACGCGGTCAGTGTCGAGACTGCGCGCAGACAGGACAGTCGGTGCACCAGCGGGGTGAACTCGCTGCTGCCGGCCAGCTCGGTGATCGCCTTGTCCAGGCGTGCGCGGCGGGCGGTCACGGCCAGGACCGCGTCGTAGTCGGACTCGAACGCCATGGTCGTGACCGGGTTGTCGAAGCGTTGCCGGCGCAGCCACTCGTCGTGCACCCGGGTCCAAGCCTGCCCGTTGGAGTAGACGATCCCCTGACGCAGCAGCAGTTTCGCCAGCCGATGCCGTGCTCGCATCAGATCGACCCGGCAGTCCTCGCGCGCCCGGACCAGATCGCGCGCCGCCTCCTGCGCAACGCTCGGCACCGCGACCGCGGTGACCTCACCCAGGCGCAGCAGCCGAGCCAGATGCGCGGCGTCGCGGGCGTCGGTCTTGACCCGATCACCGGCCGGGCGTTGCAGCTTCGACGGCGCCGCGACGACGCAGTCGATCCCAGCAGCCATCAACATCCGAAACAACCCGAAGCCCGTCGGCCCGGCCTCATAAGCCACCGCGACCGGCCCCGGCAGCTCACTCAGCCAGCCGCGGATCTGCTCATGGGACGGGGTCAGCTTCGCCTTGATCAGCTCGCCGGTCACGCCATCGATCGCCGCTGCAGCAACCGATCGTGCATGCACATCCAGACCAACACTCGTACGCACGGTACCCACCGGGGCCTCCCACACATGGCGGATAGGCCGAGCAGGTAGCCCCTACTCGGTAACCCACGAGATTGTGTGAGTGAGGCCCCGGCCCGCAACCGCGCGAGCGGTCACGTCATACCGTCTAGACCCAGCGCGGTGCTGCTGCGTAGATCTCGGTTAGGCCTCGTTCGCGGCACTCGGGCCCTGCGGTGTTGTATTCGGTGGGCCGAGCCCGGCGTCGCGAGCTTTGCTCACTGCGGCGGCGCGGTCTCGAGCGTGGATCTTGCCGATGATGGTGGCGACGTTGTTGCGGACTGTCTTCTCGGACAGCACGAGGCGCTTGGCGATTTGGTGGTTTCCGAGGCCGGCAGCGACTAGTTCGAGGATCTCGCGCTCGCGAGCGGTGAGTTGTGGGAACGGTTGGGCGGCATCGTGTACGGATGTCCGCGTGAAAGCATCGACGATGCGGCGGCCGATGGTTGCGCTGTAGACGGCGCCACCGGCGGCGACTGCGAGGATCGCGCGGATGATCTCGTCCCGGTCAGCGCCCTTGAGCAGGTACCCGTGGGCGCCAGCGCGTAGTGCTGCTGTCAGGTTGGCGTCGTCGTCGTGCATCGTCAGTACGAGCACACCAGTTGCCGGAAACTTGGTCAGGATGTCGTGTGTGGCGGTGCTGCCATCCACGCCTGGCATGGCGAGGTCTGTGATCACGACATCCGGGTGCAGCAGTTCGACGGCGTTTATGAGTTGTGTTCCGTCGCTCGCTTGTGCGAGGACCTCGACATCGGCGGAGCCGGCCAGGGCCGCGTTCAAGCCGAATCGGAACATCGGATGGTCGTCGGCGAGGACGACGGTGACCGGCGTGGTCATGGGCGCACGATCGCGGTCGGAGCGGGTTCGAGCGGAAGGCACGCGACGACCGCAGTGCCCGGCCGACGAGCACTAATCGTCAGCGTGCCGCCAAGTGCCTCGGCTCGGTGCCGCATCGAGGCCAACCCGACACCGTCGTTTTGCAAGTTATCGATACCAACTCCGTCGTCGAAGATCTCCACGCAGAGCCTGTCGCCGGCGACGTGGACGCCAATGTGTGCCTTGGTCGCGGCGGAGTGGCGGACCACGTTGGTCAGCGCTTCCCGCGCGATGCAGTAGGCCGTGGTCTCGACGTGAGGAGATAGCGACGGCAAGGGGAGGGCCACGTCGAGGTCGACGGGCAATCCGGCTGCTGCTGTCTGTATGTGGCGCTGGAGTGCGGCGACTAGCCCTGCGTCGTCGAGCGCGGCGGGGCGCAGGTCATCCAGGATGCGGCGGATCTCCCCCACCGCTGTCCGGGCTTCTGCGCGGACGCGCACGACGAGATCGACCGCGGTGTTCTGGTCGTTTCTGGCGATAGCGGTCTCGACGGCTTCCAGACCGAGTCCGAGGCCCGCCAGCGAGGGGCCCAGTCCGTCGTGTAGGTCGCGGCGTAGGCGATCTCGTTCGGCTTTGGTCGCGTTGACGACGCGGTCGCGTTCGGCTTCGAGGGCTTCCGCGAGGTCTATCGCGCGCACCACGACCGCGACCTGTAGCCCAAGCGCCGATAGCAACCTTCGGTCGCCGTCGGTGTACTTCTCGGTGGGACTGCGTGCTGACACGTGCAGCGTCCCGACAGCGGAACCGCCGAACTGCAGCGGAATGGACTCGCCCGCGCCAAGCGATCCGTGCCTGGCGAGCACCCGGCCTTCCGGCGTCTCGACGCTTGCGCCAGGTGCACGCACTGCACTGGTCACGGTCGCCAGCGCGGTGGGAAGTAGGTCGCCGGGTTCGGCCGCGGCTGCGACGCTGTCTGCGAACCGCGTCACCGCGCGCATCGGGTCTCGGCGCTCGCCGTACACGAGCCGGTCGATCTGTAACTGGAGCCGCTCGCGCAGGGGAGCGAGACCCAGGATGACCAGCCCGGCCGCCACGACACCGGCTACCGACCCGCTGCCTAGGCGCGTGCCCACGATCGCGCTGATCGCGACATACACCGCGAGCACGACGCCGGTGAGTACGGCGTAGACGAGGCTGCGGCGCAGCACGACGGTGATGCCGAGCAGCCGGTAGCGCACGACCCCGACGGCGATCGCGATTGGTACCGACAGGGTGAGCAGGACGCCCGCTGCCCGCCAGGGATTGACGAAATCGAGCACGAACAACGGGATGACGGCGCACAGCAGCCACGCGAGTTGCTGTCGTTCCGGTGACGGCGCGCGCAGCAGTCGGCGTATCGACAGGATCTAGATGGTGGCGGTTCCGCCTAGGAACGACACAGCCATGATGGTGACCAGAACTGCCGTCACCGGCGTGGGCGGGATCAGCTCAAGCGGCGGGGCGCCGGGAACGTTGTCGTCATAGGCGCCGCGGCCGGTCATCGAGAACATCAGCAGCGTCATGCCGAGAATCGTCGCGAGCGCCGGCGCCCGCCACGCTTTGCCGGGCAGGTGACCGTCGGGGTAGATCGCGAGGAGGAGACCGAACAACGGCAACCGTCCGGGAATCCACAATGGTGCCCCGAACTCGGCCACCCATCGCGCAGCTGGCCAGTTCGGATCGGCGATCCCCGCGCCATACATGCCGTACACCGCGGCGGCCTGCGAAACGGCCTGGCACGCGCCCACCCCAAGCAGCAACAAGGCGACTCGATTGCCAGGGCGAACTCGGGCCAGAACGGCGCCGGTCGCCGTCCATGCGATCGGAGCCACGAGATTGCTCCACTGCGGCGTTCGGCCCGACACCGCGACTGGTCGTGCGAAATCTGGGCGGGTCAGGACCCAGCCGACCACGCAGCACGCTGCGATCGTCACCGCACTGGCCACGACCACCAGGACCCGGGTACGCACGCGCACAGTCTCGCGCGTTCAGTGCCTTGGATGCGTCCCGAATTGCGCCCGACTCTTCGGGCAGGTTGCCCGTCCGACGCGGGACCTGACACCCATGTGCCCGCCGGCCCGGGCGCGCGATCGTCAGCAGCATCCGCCCGACGAGCATAGGAGGAACGATGAGAACTCTCACCCTGACCACGTTGTCGGCTGCTGCAGTCCTCGCTGCCGCCGCGACTCTCGCCACCGCAGCAGGGAGCGCCGCTAGCGCCGCACCAACATCACTAACGGCGGTGCACACGGTCCGCTTCGTCGACCGAGTCGACGCCGCCGCGAACACCGACATCGACCTCGGCACTCCGGGCCTCAGCGCCGGCGACCAACAGGTGTTCCTCGACCGACTGTTCCAACATGGACATCAAGTCGGCACTGCGGCCGGAGCAGCGGAGATCGTCGCAGTCAGTGCGACCACACTGCACGCGCAGGTCACGGTCACCGTCGACTTGCCCGACGGCACCCTCACCACTCAAGGCATCTTTACCGAAGTCCTCGCCGACGGGCCGCCGCCGACCCACCAAATGGCCATCACCGGCGGTACCAGTACCTACCGCGGCGCCTCCGGCGAATGCACCGCAACATCGATCAACGGCACAGACAACAGCGCAATCACCTGCACATTCATCACAGCCTGACGCCTACCCGCGACGGGCACGGCCGGCGTCCGGACGAGTCGGCCGTGCCCTGGCGCTCAGCATCCAGATCTGAGATGCACGGCCCGATCGCACACGATCCAACGATCGCCGGACCGAGCCTGACCGGAGTCTCGGCTGCACCGGCGGGAGAGCGGATACGTGCCTCAACTCGGCAGATCGGGCAGCGAGACACGTGTGCTCATGATCAGGTTTGCGCGCCAAAGGATCGCTCTCGCTCTGGGCAACCGACCATCTCGCGCGCAAAGATGATCCTGAAGGCGGAGCCGCAGATCGGCATGAGCGTCACGTTTCCGAGCGCGCCCGGACGCGGCCGAGGCGATCAGACTCGTGCGTAGGTCGTGGGTTCGACCCCAGCTTGAAGAGACCATTGCGGTGCTCAGTGCCCCGGAGGCCCTCGCCGACATCCGTGAGGCTGACGCCGCGTATGCCCGCGGGGACGTTGTCCGCGGCGTGGATGCCGTGCGCCGACTCGGGCGGTGACCACGGACGGGGAGTACGAACTCGTCCTAACCCCACCGGCACGGCGCGCTCTCACCACCCATCTGCCCGAGCCGGTCGCTGTTGCGGTGATCGACGTCCTGACCACAGCACTGGTGACCGAACCTCGACGCCTGGGCAAGCCGTTACGCGGCGAACTCGCCGGCATCTGGGCCGCACGCCGCGGAACCTATCGAGTCCTCTATCGACTGCGCGACGATCCGCGTGAGGTGATCGCCGTGCGAATCGATCATCGACGCGACGCTTACCGACCTCGCTGAGGACCAGCCGCCCGAAGCCTCGCGGCACAGACCGAGAGCGAACTAGCACGCGGCACCAACCAAGGGAGCCTCTCGGCCCGGCTCGCCGACCACCGTCGTATCGGGCGCACAGTCCGTTGACCGGTCTGGGAAGGCCGTTCGTGCCGATGCCGCACGACTGTCCCCGTCAGCGTGATGATTGAGCGATGACTACCTATTCCGGCACGAAGCAGTTCGAGGGCGCGACCTTCGTCAAGGCGAGCTTCAAGGGCGCCACCGTGCGATTCTCCGATGTCAGCGGTATGACGATGCGCGGCGTCGACGTGGACGGACTCGACATCGACAGCCACGACCTGTTCTTCGGCCGCCTCCTCGTCAACGGGGTCGACGTGGTGCCGCTCGTGGATGCCGAGCTCAACCGCCAGTTCCCGGGCCGCGAGTTGCAGAAGGCGCAAACGCCCGAAGGGCTGCGCGAGGGTTGGGTGGCCGTGCAGTCCGCGTGGCAGACGACGGTGGCGGGGACGCCGCCGGACCTGGTGGACGCCCACGTCCAGGACGAGTGGTCCTTGGCCCAGACCCTGCGGCACCTCATCCTGGCGACCGACGCCTGGCTCCGCGGCGGCATCCTGCGGATTCGGCAGCCGTTCCACGAGATCGGCCAGATCTTCACCGGTGCCGACGAGATGGGCTTCGACATGTCGATCTTCCGCGTGGACCCGCCGGTCTACGCGGAGATCCTCGCGGTGCGTGCCGAGCGACAGCAGATGGTGACCGACTTCCTGGCCACGGCCACGGCGGAACTGCTCGCGGAGGAACGCGAGAACCCTTGGGGCGGCGGCGACTGGCGTCCGAGCGTCGGTGACTGCATTCGCGTGATCCTGGAGGAGGAGTGGGCACACCTGCGCTACATCCGGCGGGATCTCGCGCATATGCGGTGAGCGGAGGGTGCGCCGAAGGTGGCGCCAGCGGCGGAAGCGACGAATGTGCATTGAGGGCAGACATTGACGGCGAGCGTGACACTCAACGGCGATCTGGTCTGCGTCGGCTACGACGTCGCGCTGATCATTGCCGCGAACAAGGTCAACCTCAATCTCGGCGGTCACACGATCTGGGGCCCCGGTCCCTTGTCCTTCAACGGCTCGGGCGGGATCTCCGTGACCGACTCCACGCTGGTCGACGGTGGCGGGAACACCGCCAAGGGCAACGACTACTCACCAGGCAACCCACCAGTGCAATGCGAAGGCGTCGTGTGCGCCTGAGCTGGGTTCGGTCACAATCTTGACCGCCGCCGGCACTCAGCCACCGGAAGTGCTGAGATCCTGCGCCATCGTTCTGCGTGCCCAAGCCGAGATCATCGGTGACGTCGCGAGGTCGAGGTGACCGGCGGCGACGTTCGCCAGGTGCTCACCGATCTCGGCTCGGGTGGCGAGCCCGGCCGCGATCAGCCGCTCACGAATCTGCTCGACGGTGGCACGCTCCAGTTCTGCGCAACCCGTCCCCGCGATGGGGAAGTAGGCGTCGGACTCAACGTCGACGAGCCCGGCCGCGCGCAGCAGTCGAGGCAGCGTGCGCCCGAATGCGAGATCCACACCGCGCTCGGCGAGCAGTGACCGGAAGCCGCGTTTGAGCTTGTTCGCCAGCGCCTGTTCCGGGCCGCATTCGTCGGGACACACCAACGGCTGCAACGCGGGGTCGGCTTCCTCGAGCAGCAGCCAGCCGCCCGGCGCGAGGACCGAGGCCATCGCGGCGATCGCTGCCGCGCGTCGCTCGACGTGCACGAGGACGAGGCGCGCGTGGACCAAGTCGAACGGACCGGGCGGCGGCGCATCGGATCCGACGTGGTGGGTCTCGACCTCGAAGCGGCCGGTGTGGTGCGCGATCCACGAGGTGTCGATATCGGTCGCCAGCACCCGCCCGCGCGGGCCGACCCGTTCGGCCAACCAGGTCGGGACGCTCGCGCCGCCGGACCCGACCTCCCACACCCGCCACCCGGGCGCAAGGCCCAGCGCCTGGATGTGTCGGAACGTCGACGGGTCGAACAGCATGGAGAGCGCGTCGAACCGCTGCCCCGCCTCGACCTGCTGATTGTCGAGCAGGTATCGGTCATCGGGTGGCACGTCGTCGATCGAACTCGCCCCGTGCAGGTTTTTGCTCTGGAGGCGGGGCTCAGGTGGTATTTGACGGAACGGGCCGCAGGTGACGTACCCGGGGACGTCCGACCGGACCGAAATCGGGAGCAGCAGCCGCAATCTCGGTCTGCTCGAGTTGCCCGACGGCGATCGTGAGCGCAGTCGTGATCTCGACCGTGAATGCCTGGAGCAACCGGGCCAGGCGCGCGGGATCCTGGTCGAACTGCGTCGTCAGCCGCACGCCGGCGGACAGCAGGTCCGAGGCGAGCTTGTCTGTGATTGGTCCGAACGAGTTGGCGTGCGTCATGCCTATCTCCGCTCCCCATGCGGTCGACCGCGGTTGCTGCCCCGTGATCCGAGAAGTCGGCAACCGCGCTACGCGAACCCTACCAAACTAACACTTGCCGGGACAATGATTAGATTGTCAAATGGCATGATTATCGAGAGATATGCGCTCGTTGCGCGCACGACGGCCCAGTCCACGGGCAGCCGACCGCGTTTTCGGTCACTGCTGTCCTTGCAGCAGGCGGACGAACAGGCCCTCGGCGTCCGCGACGACGTCCCCGTCCGGGTTGCGCAACCGGGCGGTGATGAACCGCTTGCGCCCATCGACGCGGTCGAGCGTGCAGTCGAAGTCGAGTTCCACGTCGATCGGCGTGATGCGGCGATAGTTCACCGTGAGTTGCGCAGTTCGGGAGACCCCGCCGGCCATCCCCGCCAGGTGGCCCATCACGTCGTCGAAGAGCAGCGTGTGCGAGCCGCCGTGCGCGGCTGCGCCGCCGCCGAGGAAGAAGCGGGTGAACACGACCCGTCCGCGCATCGTGCCTGGCACCCGCTCGTCGATCACGTACGGCGGCATCACCGGCATCGCCCGGCCCGGGATGTCGGGACGCCAGCCGTCCCACCGCTCCGCCTCCGGGGCCTGGTGCGGCCCCAGCAGGTCGGCGAGATCAGCGAGGCGTCGGGTCACCTCGTGCACGAGTTCGTCCGGCAACACGGCACCCGCGACGCGGTCCTGGAGCAACCGCTGCGCGGCAATAAGGCCGGCGTACGGCGCGCCCCCGCGGTTCTCGGCTGCCGCGGCCGCCCAGACCTTCATCCGGTCGTCCTCGTCCGGCCACGGGACGGTTGCGTGGGTGCTCATCCTGGCGACTGTAGGTGGCGGCGCATCGGGACGTGCGGGATGCCGTCGTCGAGGTAGTCCTCGCCGTCACGGCGAAAGCCCAGGCGCGCGTACCAGTCGAACAGGTAGGCCTGCGCATCGAGGACGACATCGGTCGGGCCGGCCAGATCGAGCGCGCGGCGCATGAGTTCGGCGGCCAGGCCCGCGCCGCGCAGGTCGGAGCGGGTCGCCACGCGACCGATGCGCGCATGGCCGCCGGGATCGCGCAACAGGCGCAGCGTGGCGACCACCTCGCCATCGCGCTCGATCCACAGCTGCCGTGTGCCGGGCTCCAGGTCGCGTGCGTCCAGTTCGGGGTACGGACAGGCCTGCTCGACGACGAACACATCGGTGCGCAGCGCCAGGATCCGGTACAGCGTGACCGGGTCGAGTTCGGCCAGCGCGGCATCGTGGACGGTCACGGTCACCCATCCAACACGACCTGGCAGGGTGGGGTTCATGACCAAACCTGTGATCGACCGTCCCGAGGGCGACGCACCGGACGAGCTGCAGATCCACGACCTCACCGTCGGCGAGGGTGCCGAGGCCAAACCCGGTGACACCGTCGAGGTGCATTACGTGGGGGTGGAGTTCGACAGCGGCGCCGAGTTCGACGCGTCCTGGAACCGCGGCTCGTCCATCGAGTTCCCGCTGCGCGGCCTGATCCAGGGCTGGCAGGACGGCATCCCCGGGATGAAGGTGGGCGGACGCCGTCAGCTGACGATCCCGCCGCACCAGGCCTACGGCGCCGCTGGTAGCGGCCACCGGCTGGCGGGCAAGACACTGGTGTTCGTCATCGACCTGATCGGTGTGCGCGCTTCCTGAACCCGCCCACCGGCAGCACGCGAGATTCGGCACGCTTAGACTCAGCAGTCGACAGCTCGTGAAGGCGTTCACAAGCGATGGGCCCGCTGACGGGAGCACCAGATGACCAGCGGTAGCGCGGGTGTCACGGCCGAGCCGGCGGTGCGTCCGGCCGTGCCGGAGGACGAGCGCTACGACGCGGACGTCATCGTCGTCGGCGCCGGCCCGTCCGGCAGCAGCGCCGCGTACTGGCTGGCCACCGCGGGGCTCGACGTCCTGCTGCTAGAGAAGACGACGTTCCCCCGCGAGAAGGTCTGCGGGGACGGGCTCACCCCGCGCGGGACGCGCGCGCTCATCGAGATGGGCATCGACGTCAGCCAGGACGCGGGCTGGCTGCACAACCGCGGCCTGCGCGTCATCGGCGGCGGTCAGCGCCTGCAGCTGGACTGGCCCGAGCTGACTAACTTCCCGCCCTACGGGCTGGTGCGCCCCCGTGCGGACCTGGACGCGCTGCTCGCCCGGCAGGCGGTCAAAGCCGGTGCCCGACTGTTCGAGCAGACGGCCGTCACCGAGCCGGTACTCGATCGCACCGGTCGCGTCGCCGGCGTCCTCGGCCGCGGTCCGGAACGGCAGCCGGTGGAGTACCGGGCGCCGCTCGTGCTGACCTGCGAGGGTGTCAGCGGCAAGCTGGCCCAGAAACTCGGCGTGCACCGCAACGACAGGCGGCCTCTCGGCGTCGCCGTGCGCCGGTACTACACCAGTCCCAAGACCCACGACGACTACCTCGAGTCGTGGCTCGAGCTGTGGGACGGCGTCCCCAACGAGTCGGCCCTGCTGCCCGGCTACGGCTGGATCTTCGGCATGGGTGACGGGACGGTGAACGCCGGGCTCGGGCGTGCTCAACTCCGGCGCCGGGACGCAGAAGAACGACTACCGCGGCATGCTCACGCGCTGGCTCGACAACACTCCGGCGGAGTGGGGACTGCGCGAGCAGAACGCCACCTGCCCGACGCGCGGCGCGGCGCTGCCGATGGGCTTCAACCGCACGCCGCACTACGTGCGAGGCATGCTGCTCGTCGGCGACGCCGGCGGGTCGGTCAACCCGTTCAACGGCGAGGGCATCCCGTACGCGATGGAGTCCGGCCGGTTCGCGGCCGAGGCGGCGATCCAGGCGCTGGCCCGGCCGGACGGCACGTCACGTGAGCGGGCGCTGCGCGCCTACCCCGAGCGGATGCGTCGCGAGTGGGGCGCGTACTACCGCCTCGGGGGCATCTTCGTGAAGCTGATCGGACGGCCCGAGGTGATGCGTGCGTGCACCCGGCACGGGCTGCCGCACCCGGCCCTGATGCGGTTCGTGCTCAAGCTGCTGGCCAACCTGAGCGACCCGCACGACGGCGACCTGTCCGATCGCGTCATCCACGTCCTCACTGCATTGACCCCTGCCGTGCGTTAGACACATCTGTAAGGCATGCCTAAGTCCGGGACGTCCCGAAGGACCGGGCTAGCCTGAGATCCGCCCTGCCACCCGATCTGCCTGAGGGGGACAGCTTCCCGATGCTCGCGCCGTATCTGCCGATTCTGCTGCTGTTCCTGCTGGCGTTAGGCTTCGCGACGTTCTCCGTGGTGATCGCGCCGTTCACCGGGCCGAAGCGCTACAACAAGGCCAAGCTGGACTTCTACGAGTGCGGCATCGAGCCGACACCCCAGCCCCTTGGGCCGCACCGGTTCCCGATCAAGTACTTCCTGACGGCGATGCTGTTCATCGTCTTCGACATCGAGATCATCTTCCTGTACCCGTACGCCGTCGCCAACAAGGCGCTCGGGTTGTTCGGGCTGGTCGAGATCATCCTGTTCATCGTCACGGTGTTCGCCGCCTACGCCTACGTCTGGCGCCGCGGCGGGCTGGATTGGGACTGACCCATGGGCCTGGAAGAGAAACTGCCGGACGGCATCCTGCTCGCGTCGGTCGAGAAGCTGGTCAACTGGACGCGCAAGTCCTCGCTGTGGCCGGCAACCTTCGGGCTCGCCTGCTGCGCCATCGAGATGATGACCTTCGGCGCGCCGCGGTTCGACTCGGCACGCTTCGGCATGGAGGTGTTCCGCGCCTCGCCGCGGCAGGCCGACCTGATGATCGTCGCCGGCCGCGTCAGCCAGAAGATGGCGCCGGTGCTGCGCCAGATCTACGACCAGATGCCCGAGCCGCGCTGGGTGCTGGCGATGGGCGTGTGTGCCAGCAGCGGCGGGATGTTCAACAACTACGCGATCGTCCAGGGTGTCGACCACGTGGTGCCGGTGGACATGTACCTGCCGGGGTGCCCGCCGCGTCCGGAGATGCTCATCGACGCGATCCTCAAGCTGCACCACAAGATCATGAACGAGCCGCTGGGCCCGAAGCGGGCCAAGGCGCTGGCCGACCAGAAGGTCGAACTGGTCCCGTCGAGCATCAAGTACGCCCGCTGATGGGCGGCCCCGTCGAGCGGCCGGTGCCCGAGAATTCCGCGCCGGAGCAGAGTGCCACCGACATCCAGCGCGCCACCGTGTCCGAAGGCCCCAACGACGCCCCCGCCGGGACCGAGCGCCACGGGATGTTCGGTGTCGCGGGTACCGGTGACACCTCGGGCTTCGGCGGTCTCGTGCGCGAGCCCTGGGTCATCCCGCCGTCCGAGCGTCCGTACGGCAGTTACTTCGACGAACTCGTCGACAATCTTGCCGCCGCCTACCCGGCCCTGTCGCAGGCGCTCACCAAGGTCGTCGTCGACCGCGGCGAGCTGACGTTGTACGTGCGCCGCGAGCACCTGCTCGACCTGGTGAGCGTGCTGCGCAACGAGGCCTCGCTCCGCTTCGAACTGTGCTCGAGCGTGTCCGGTGTCGACTACTACAACCCCGACGACACCGCGTCGGACCGGTTGCACGTCGTCTACCACCTGACGTCGATGACCTACCGGCGCCGGCTGCGCCTCGAGGTGTCGGTGGGTGTCGCCGACCCGCACGTCCCGTCCGTGACCGCGCTCTACCCGACCGCGGACTGGCAGGAGCGCGAGGCGTACGACCTGTTCGGCATCATCTTCGACGGCCATCCCGCGCTGACCCGGATCATGATGCCGGACGACTGGGACGGTCACCCGCAGCGCAAGGACTACCCGCTGGGTGGCATCGCGGTGCAGTACAAGGGCGCGAGCATCCCGCCTCCAGACGAGCGGAGGGCCTACAAGTGACCGACGCCTACGCCCCGTCCCGGGACACCACCGAGGGCCGGGTCTACAACCTCACCGGCGGCGACTGGGACCAGTTGCTCGCCGAGCACCCGGTCACCGACGAGCGCCTGGTCCTCAACATGGGCCCGCAGCACCCGTCCACGCACGGCGTGCTGCGGCTGGTCCTCGAACTCGACGGCGAGACCGTCACCGACGCCCGCGTGGTCGTCGGCTACCTGCACACCGGCATCGAGAAGAACACCGAGTACCGGACGTGGACCCAAGGCGTCACGTTCCTGACGCGCGCCGACTACCTGTCGCCCTTCTTCACCGAGACCGCGTACTGCCTCGGGGTCGAGCGACTGCTGGGCGTCGAGGTGCCCGAGCGCGCGCAGCTGATCCGCATCCTGATGATGGAGATCAACCGGCTGTCCTCGCACTGGGTGTGGCTGGCCACCGGCGGCATGGAACTCGGCGCGCTGACCGCGATGACCAACGGGTTCCGCGCCCGCGAGAAGTGCCTGGACATCTTCGAACTGATCACCGGCCTGCGGATGAACCACGCCTACGTCCGTCCCGGCGGCGTCGCGCAGGACCTGCCCGCCAACTACGACGAGAAGATCCGCGAGTGGATCAAGATGATGCGCGTCGAACTCGGCGGCGTCGACAAGCTGCTCCGCGGCCAGACGATCTGGGTCAACCGGCTCAAGGACGTCGGGTGGATCGGCGTCGAAGGCTGCCTCGCGCTCGGCATCACCGGCCCGCTGCTGCGTGCGGCCGGCCTGCCGTGGGACCTGCGCAAGACCGAGCCCTACCTCGGTTACGAGAGCTTCGACTTCGAGGTGCCGACCGACGACCGCGGCGACTGCTGGTCGCGCTTCGTCGTGCGGGTGGCCGAGATGTGGGAATCGCTCAAGATCGTCGAGCAGGTACTGGACCGGATCCAGCCCGGCCCGACCATCATCGACGACCCGAAGATCGCGTGGCCGGCGAAGCTGTCGCTGGGCCCGGACGGCCTGGGCAACTCGCTCGAGCACGTGCAGAAGATCATGGGTTCGTCGATGGAGTCGCTGATCCACCATTTCAAGCTGGTCACCGAGGGCTTCCGCGTCCCGCCGGGCCAGGTCTATCAGGCGGTCGAGTCGCCCCGCGGTGAGCTCGGCGCGCACATCGTCAGCGACGGCGGCACCCGGCCCTACCGCGTGCACCTGCGCGAGCCGTCGTTCATCAACCTGCAGGGGACGGCGACGATGTCGATCGGTGGCATGATCGCCGACGTGATCGCCTCGGTCGCTTCCATCGATCCGGTGATGGGTGGGTGCGACCGGTGAGCCCTGACTACGCGCTCGATCCGTTCACCGACGAGGCGACCCGTAGCACGCTGCGGACCACCGCGGACGCCGGCCGCAGCAACTTCCGCACCTCGGTCATCCAGCTCGACCGCCCCGGCGACCCGTCGGTCTTCGACGAGCAGACCCGAACCGAGGCGGCGGAGCTCATCTCGCGCTACCCAGCCGGCCAGGCACGCTCGGCGCTGCTGCCGATGTTGCACCTCGTCCAGTCCGTCCAGGGCCAGATCAGTCCGGACGGGATCGCCTTCTGCGCCGATCAGCTCGACCTGACCAAGGCGCAGGTGGCCGCGGTCGCGACGTTCTACACGATGTACAAGCGCTCGCCCACCGGCGAGTACCTCGTCAGTGTCTGCACGAACACGCTGTGCGGGATGCTCGGCGGGGACGAGATCTTCGCCGCGCTCAAGGAACACCTCGGCGTCGGCCACAACGAGACGAGCGCCGACGGCAAGATCACCCTCGAGCACGCCGAATGCCTGGCCGCCTGCGACTACGCGCCGGTCGTCACGGTGAACTACGAGTTCTTCGACAACCAGACCGTCGGCACGGCCCGCACGCTCGTCAGCCAGCTGCAGGACGGCGAGCGGCCGACGCCCACACGCGGTGCGCCGATCTGCTCGTTCAAGCAGATCTCCCGTCAAATAGCAGGATTCTTCGACGACGAGGCCGCGCTGTCGCAGGACTCGACCGCGACGGGTGCGCCGACTGAGCGCGGCGTCGCCCTCGCCATCGAGCGCGGCGACACCGCGCCGTCCTACTCGACGGCTCCCGGCGCCGACGTGCCCGATGACGCGTTGTTCGCCGAGCCGCCGCGCAGCACGCCGACGAAGGCGTCCGGTGGCTCGAGTCAGGGTGTGGCCTGGCGACCCGCCGCGTCGGCGTCCAGCTCGAGCGATGCGCCGCTGCCGACGGCCGAGTCCGACGACGACAGCAAGGAGTCCTGAGGTGCCGCTGTCCCCCGTCCTGACCAAACGGTTCGGCACCGACCAGCCGTGGAAGATCGACAACTACGAGCGCCTCGACGGCTACGCCGGGCTGCGCAAGGCGCTGACCATCGCCCCGGACGACCTGATTGCCCTGGTCAAGGCGTCCAACCTGCGCGGGCGTGGCGGCGCAGGCTTCCCGACCGGCATGAAGTGGCAGTTCATCCCGCAGGACGACGCCAAGCCGCACTACGTGGTGGTTAACGCCGACGAGGGTGAGCCCGGCACCTGCCGCGATCTGCCGCTGATGATGAACGACCCGCACGCGATGATCGAGGGCATCCTGATCGCCTGCTTCGCGGTGCGCGCGAAGCACGCCTTCATCTATATCCGCGGCGAGGCCGTGCACGCACTGCGTCGCGTCGTCGCCGCCGTCGAGCAGGCGCGCGCCAAGGGCTACGTCGGGACGAACATCCTCGGCGCGGGGTTCGACTGCGAGATCACCGTGCACGCCGGAGCCGGTGCCTACATCTGCGGCGAAGAGACGGCCCTGCTCGACTCGCTCGAGGGCCGGCGCGGGCAGCCGCGGCTCAAGCCGCCGTTCCCAGCCACGAACGGCCTCTACGACGCACCGACGGTCGTGAACAACGTGGGCACGCTCGCGAGCGTCCCGGCGATCGTGCTCGGCGGGGCCGGCTGGTTCAAGAAGATGGGACCGGAAGGATCGCCGGGACCGAACATGTACTCCTTGTCCGGGCGGGTGAAGCACCCCGGCCAGTACGAGGCGCCGATGGGCACGACACTGGCCGAACTGCTCGAACTCGCCGGCGGGATGAGCCGGGGCAAAGACTTGAAGTTCTGGACGCCCGGTGGCTCGTCCACGCCGCTGTTCACCAAGGACCACCTCGAGATCCCGCTGGACTTCGATGCGACGGTCAAGGCCGGGTCGATGCTCGGGACGGCAGCGGTGATGATCTTCGACGAGGACGACTGCGTCGTCCGGGCGACGAAGAAGTGGAGCGAGTTCTACGAGCACGAGTCGTGCGGCAAGTGCACGCCGTGCCGCGAGGGCACCTACTGGTACGTCGGCATCTACGACCGGCTCGAGCGTGGCGGCGGCACGATGGAGGACATCGAGACGCTGCTCGACCTGTCCGACAACATTCTCGGCCGCTCGTTCTGCGCGCTCGGTGACGGTGCGACCAGCCCGGTGTCCTCGTCGATCAAGTACTTCGAGGACGAATACGTGGCACACGTGACCGGCCGCGGCTGCCCGTACCCGGGTGCCCGCGTCCTAGCAGGAGCGCACTGATGACTGTGGCTACCGGAGGACAGTCATGACGGCGGTCGAGAACAAGGCAGACCTGGTGACCGTCACGATCGACGGGATCGAGATCTCGGTGCCGAAGGGCACCCTGCTCATCCGCGCCGCCGAGCAGCTCGGCATCCAGATCCCGCGCTTCTGTGATCACCCGCTGCTGGAGCCGGCCGGCGCGTGCCGCCAGTGCCTGGTCGAGGTGACCGACATGGGCAACGGTCGCGGCATGCCCAAACCCGCCGCGTCCTGCACGACGACGGTGATGCCCGGCATGGTCATCAAGTCCCAGCTGACCAGCGTCGTCGCAGACAAGGCGCAGCAGGGCGTGATGGAACTGCTGCTCATCAACCACCCGCTCGACTGCCCGATCTGCGACAAGGGCGGCGAGTGCCCGCTGCAGAACCAGGCGATGAGCAACGGCCGAGCCGATTCCCGCTTCCACGAGACCAAGCGGACGTTCCCGAAGCCGATCGCGATCTCGTCCAATGTGCTGCTCGACCGTGAGCGGTGCGTCCTGTGTCAGCGGTGCACCCGCTTCTCGGAGCAGATCGCCGGCGACCCGTTCATCGACCTGCTCGAACGCGGCGCGCAGCAGCAGGTCGGGACGAGTGAGGAAGTTCCGTTCCAGTCCTACTTCTCCGGCAACACCGTGCAGATCTGCCCCGTCGGCGCGCTGACCGGTGCGTCGTACCGGTTCCGCGCTCGTCCGTTCGACCTGCAGTCGACCGAGTCGGTCTGCGAGCACTGCTCGTCCGGGTGTGCCCAGCGCACCGACTGGCGTCGCAGCAAGGTCACCCGCCGCCTGGCCGGCGACGATCCCGAGGTCAACGAGGAATGGAACTGCGACAAGGGTCGCTGGGCCTTCCAGTACGCGACGCAGGCTGACCGGCTGACGGTGCCGCTCGTGCGCAACCCGGCCGGTGAGCTCGTCGAGACCAGTTGGCCCTCGGCGCTCGAGCGAGCGGCAACGGGGCTGCGCGAGGCGGTCGATCGCGGCGGCGTGGGTGTGCTTCCCGGCGGGCGGCTCACCGAAGAGGACGCCTACGCGTACTCGAAGTTCGCCCGTATCGCCCTCGGCACCAACGACATCGACTACCGGTCGCGTCCGGCGAGCGCCGAGGAACTCGCGTTCCTCGCCGCGCACGTCGTCGGGGCCACGCCGCAGCACGTGTCCTACGACTCGCTCGAGACCGCCCCCGCCGTGCTGCTGGTCGGCTTCGAGCCCGAGGAGGAGTCACCGATCGTCTTCCTGCGGCTGCGCAAGGCCGTCGCCAACGGGGCGAAGGTGTACGCGGTGGCCGCCACCGCCTCGCCCGGGCTGCGCAAGCTCGGGGCGACGCTGCTGCAGACGCTGCCCGGCGGCGAGGGGATGGCCATCGATCTGCTCGACGGTGCCGTCACCAAGGCGATGTTCAGCAGCGGCGCGCTCATCCTCGTCGGCGAACGGCTGGCGTCGGTGCCCGGTGCCTTCTCGACCACGGCGGCGCTGGCGGCCCGAACCGGCGCGAAGTTGGCGTGGGTGCCGCGGCGCGCGGGCGAGCGGGGTGCGCTCGACGCGGGCGCGGTGCCGACGCTGCTGCCCGGTGGTCGCCTCGTGTCCGACGCGAGGCACCGGGCCGAGGTCGAAGCCGTGTGGGGGTACGAGCTCCCGACCGCGGCCGGCCGCGACGTCGACGCAATCCTTCGCGCGGCGGCCGACGGCTCGGTGGCCGCCCTCGTCGTCGGCAGCGTCGACCCGGCCGATTTCGCCGACCCGGCTCTTGCTGCGCAGGCGTTCGAGCGGGCCGGATTCATCGTCAGCCTCGAGGTCCGGCGTAGCGCGGTCACCGAACGTGCCGACGTGGTGCTGCCGGTGGCGCCGCCCGCCGAGAAGGCCGGCCGGTTCGTCACCTGGGAGGGCCGCCGCCGCCCGTTCGACCTCGCAATCGGCGGGACGGGCGCGATCTCGGACGCCCAGGTGCTCGACGCGCTGGCCGAGGAACTCGACGTCGCGCTCAGGGTTCGCACGGTGGCGGGCGCCCGCGACGAGCTCGCCCAGCTGCCGGCAGTGTCGGTCCGCGCGCACTCGCCGAACATCGCGGCCAAGCAGGCAGCGCGTCCCGAGCACGGTGAGGCGATTCTCGCGACGTGGCAGGAACTGCTCGACGCCGGGCGCGGTCAGGACGGCGACGAGCATCTCGCCGGCACAGCGGGCAGGAAGCGCGCCGCGATCAGCGCGGCCACAGCAGCCGAACTCGGGGTCGGTGCTGGTGATGACCTGTCCGTGTCCACAGACCGCGGCACGATCGTCGCACCCGTACTGATCGCCGACGTGCCGGACCGCGTCGTGTGGTTGCCGACCAACGCCCGCGGGTGCGCCGTCCGGGCGAGTCTCGGAGCCGTTCACGGCTCGCTCGTGCGGCTCGCGAATGCGTCCGCACCGCCCGTCGTCGGCATCGAACCCGGAGGTGAGCAGTGAGCGTCCTTGCGTCGAGCGTGCAGAATCTGCCGGGCTTCGGCGACCTGCCGGTGTGGCTGGTGCTGATCAAGGTCGTCGCCGTGTTCGCGTTCCTCGTCGTCATGACGCTGTTCGCGATCGTGTTCGAGCGCAAGGTCGTCGGCCGGATGCAGAACCGGATCGGGCCGAACCGGACCGGTCCCTGGGGCACGCTGCAGTCCCTCGCCGACGGGGTGAAGCTCGCCTTCAAGGAAGAAGTCATCCCGGCTCTCGCCGACAAGCCGATCTACTTCCTCGCCCCGATCCTGTCGGCAGTTCCGGCCTTCCTGGCCTTCTCGGTCATCCCGTTCGGCCCGGTCGTGTCGATCTTCGGCCATCACACGGCGCTGCAGCTGACCGACCTGCCGGTCGGCGTCCTCGTCGTGTTCGCGTGCTCGTCGCTCGGCGTCTACGGCATTGTGCTGTCGGGCTGGGCGTCCGGCTCGACCTACCCGCTGCTCGGCAGCCTGCGCTCGGCCGCGCAGATGATCTCGTACGAGGTCGCGATGGGCCTGTCGATGGTTGCTGTGTTCCTGTTCGCGAACAGCATGTCGACGTCGGGGATCGTCTTCGAGCAGCGGCACCTGTGGAACGTCGTCCCGCTGTTCGTGTCGTTCGCCATCTACGCGATCGCCGTCGTCGGCGAGACCAACCGCGCGCCGTTCGACCTGCCCGAGGCCGAGTCCGAACTCGTCGGCGGGTTCCACACCGAGTACTCGTCGTTCAAGTTCGCGATGTTCTTCCTGGCCGAGTACATCAACATGGTCACGGTGTCGGCGCTGGCGACCACGTTGTTCTTCGGCGGCTGGCGTGCTCCCTGGCCGCTCTCGCTGTGGGACGGTGCGAACGCCGGCTGGTGGCCGATGCTGTGGTTCGTCGGCAAGATCATTGCCATCATCTTCGTCTTCGTCTGGCTGCGCGGGACGCTGCCGAGAATGCGCTACGACCAGTTCATGGCCTTCGGTTGGAAGGTGCTCATCCCGATCAACCTGGTTTGGATCCTCGCGGTGACCGCGATCCACGTGTTGCGTGACCGGGGTTGGGAGCCGTGGAAGGCGACGGCGCTGCCACTCGCGATCGTGTTGCTGCTGGTCGTCGTCCCGGGCCTGATGATGGCCGAGGGCGCGGCCGCCAGACGGGCGGCAGCACGACAGGCCGAGGACGAGGACGAGGCGGAACTGCCGCTCACGTTCCCGATTCCGCCGATGGATCTCGTCGTACCGAGCACGACGCCGCCCAAGCAGGTCGTGGCGACAACCGTTGGGAAGGGGGACGACAGCGATGGCTGACAACACCGGCACCAACGAGCCGGCCGGCACCGCCGTCGGTTTCGCCAAGGGCTTCGGGCTGACCTTCTCAACGATGTTCAAGAAGGTCTACACGCAGCAGTACCCGTTCGACGTGTACCCGACCGCGCCGCGCTACCACGGCAGGCACGTGCTCAACCGGCATCCTGACGGGCTGGAGAAGTGCGTCGGTTGCGAGCTGTGCGCGTGGGCCTGCCCTGCGGACGCGATCTACGTCGAGGGTGGCGACAACACCGAGACCGAGCGCTACTCACCAGGGGAGCGCTACGGAGCGGTCTACCAGATCAACTATCTGCGCTGCATCTTCTGCGGGTTGTGTGTCGAGGCGTGCCCCACCCGGTCGCTCACGATGAGCAACGAGTACGAACTGGCGCTCGACAACCGGCAGGAGCTGATCTACACGAAGGAGCAGTTGATGGCACCGCTGCTGCCCGGGATGGAGGCACCGCCCCACCCGATGC
This sequence comes from uncultured Actinomycetota bacterium, assembly GCA_963750295.1. Taxonomy (GTDB): domain Bacteria; phylum Actinomycetota; class Actinomycetes; order Mycobacteriales; family Jatrophihabitantaceae; genus CAVVPY01. The sequence continues at coordinate 2,895,501 of CAVVPY010000001.1, read as the reverse complement.
GGCTCGGCGACGACGAGAAGGACTACTACACCGTCGAGTCGCAGGCGCCGCTCCAGCAGGGCGAGCCGATGAGCGCCGCCAACGTCGCCGGCCGGCCGATCACCGGTACGGCCATCGAGGTCGGCAGGCACCATGGCTGACGTCCACGGCGGCCCTTCCCCCGCCAGCAACCGCTTCGAGGTCGCCGCACCGCACGCACGCGGGGAAACCAGCAGCGAGGCGCGACGATGAGCGCGATGCTGCTCGCGGCGGGCGAACTGCGCCACGGCGTCGTCCCGCTCGGCGAGGCGATCGCGTTCTGGGTGCTCGGCCCCATCGCGCTGGCCGGTGCGATCGGCACGGTGCTGCTGCGCAACGCGATCCACTCGGCGCTGTCGCTCGCCGCCACCATGATCTCGCTCGGGACCTTCTACCTGATCGAGCAGGGGCCGTTCCTCGGGCTGGTGCAGATCATCGTCTACACCGGCGCCATCATGATCTTGTTCCTATTCGTGCTGATGCTGGTCGGGCGTGACTCGTCCGACTCGCTGGTCGAGACTCTGCGCGGTCAACGCTGGGCTGCGGCGATCGCCGGCATCGGCTTCGCACTGCTGGTCGCTGTCTCGATCGGACGCGCACTGGTCGACGTGAAACCGGTCGATCTGGACGTGCCCAACGCGGCGGGCAACAACGTGCAGGGCATCGCCAGGCTGCTGTTCACCCGCTACCTGTTCGCCTTCGAACTCACGTCCACGCTGCTGATCGTCGCCGCCGTCGGCGCCATGGTGCTGGCGCACGTCGAGCGCGACGAGGCCAAGCCGACGCAGAAGCTGCTGGCACGAGCCCGGATCCGGTCCGGCCGGCCGCAGCCACTGCCCGGTCCCGGGGTCCTGTCCTCGGGCAACTCGATCGGCACTCCGGCGCTGCTGCCGGACGGGTCCAAGTCGCGTGAGTCGGTCATGGCCAGCCTCGCGGGCAACCAGGTGCCCAACGCACGCGAACGAGACCGCGAGGCACGTGAACTGGAGGAGGGCCGGTGACCCCGACCTACTACCTGGTGCTGTCCGCGGCGCTGTTCTCGATCGGCGCGGTGGGCGTGCTCATCCGCCAGAACGCGATCGTCGTGTTCATGTGCATCGAGTTGATGCTCAACGCCGTCAACCTGACCCTGGTCACGTTCTCGCGCATCAACGGCAGCCTCGACGGCCAGATCATGGCGTTCTTCGTGATGACTGTCGCCGCAGCCGAGGTCGTGGTCGGCCTGGCGATCATCATGTCCATCTTCCGAACCCGCAGGACCGCGTCGGTCGACGACGCGAACCTGCTGAAGTACTGAAGGGCACCCTGTGACGTCCGCCCACGGCATCCAGTCGGCAGCGTGGCTGCTCGTCGCGCTGCCACTGCTCTCGTCGGCAGTCCTGCTGTTGCTCGGTAAGCGCGCCGACAAGTGGGGACATGTGCTCGGCGCACTCGTCCCCGTCGTGCTGTTCGCGTACAGCGTCATGCTGTTCTTCTCGCTCAAGGGGCAGGGCGACCGGCAGGTCACGCTGCACCTGTTCCAGTGGATAGCCGTCGGCGGATTCAAGATCGACGCGGGCCTGCTGATCGATCCGCTGTCGATGGTGTTCGTCCTGCTGATCACCGGCGTCGGCTCGCTCATTCACATCTATGCCGTCGGCTACATGGCGCACGATGACGGCCGCCGCCGGTTCTTCGGGTACTTCAACTTCTTCACCGCCGTCATGCTGCTGCTGGTGCTTGCCGACAACTACCTGGCGATGTACGTCGGCTGGGAGGGCGTCGGTCTCGCGTCCTACCTGCTCATCAGCTTCTACTTCAACCGCGACACCGCCGCCTCCGCCGGCAACAAGGCGTTCTTCGCCAACCGCGTCGGGGACGTGGGGCTGTCGATCGCGATCATGCTCATGTTCGCCTATACCGGCAGCACGTCCTTCGGTGACGTGCTCTACGGCAACTCGCAGTACACGAACGGCGTGGCGACCGCCATCGCGTTGATGCTGCTGCTCGGCGCGTGCGGCAAGTCCGGCCAGTTCCCGTTGCAGACCTGGCTGCCCGATGCCATGGAGGGTCCGACGCCGGTGTCGGCGCTGATCCACGCCGCGACGATGGTCACCGCGGGCGTCTACCTGATCGCGCGATCGGCCCCGTTGTTCGACCAGTCGCAGTCGGCTCGGACCATCGTCGTCATCATCGGCGCGGTCACCCTGCTGTACGGGTGTATCGCCGGTTGCGGGCAGGACGACCTCAAACGGGTGCTCGCCTACTCGACGGTGAGCCAGATCGGCTACATGTTCCTGGCCGTCGGGCTGGGCCCCGGCGTGTACGCCATCGGCATCATTCACCTGCTCGGCCACGGCTTCTTCAAGGCCGCCTTGTTCCTCTCGGCCGGTTCGGTCATGCACGCCATGAACGACCGCATCGACATGCGCCGGTTCGGTGGCCTTGCCAGAGTCATGCCGATCACCTACGCGGTGTTCGTGTGCGGCTTCCTCGCGATCATCGGCTTCCCGCTCGCTACCGGCTTCTGGACGAAGGACAAGATCATCGAGGCAGCGTTCGACAAGGGCGGCACCTCGGGCTATGTGCTCGGCATCGCGGCGCTCGTGGGTGCCGGGATCACCGCGTTCTACATGACGCGCGCGCTCGTGATGACCTTCCACGGCAAGGCGCGCTGGGAGGACGACGTCCACCCGCACGAGGCGCCGAAGATGATGACTGTGCCGATGATCGTGCTGGGCGCGCTGGCGCTGGTCGGCGGGTACCTGCTCGTGCTGGGCGGTGGTGTGCAGCACTGGCTCGAGCCGTCGGTCGGTCCGAGCGTCGAGGTGGGCGTGCACACCGTGTCACCGACGGTCATCACCGTCCTCACCCTGCTGGTCGTGGGACTCGGCGTGCTGGGTGCGTGGGTCGCGTTCGGCATGCGACCGGTGCCGGCCACCCAGCCCGTCGGCGTCTCGGTCGTGACGACCGCGGCGCGGCGCAACCTCTGGGCCGATGCCTTCAACGAGATGGTGCTCCAGCGTCCGGGCCAGTGGATCAGTCGGGCTCTCGTCTACTTCGACAACCGAGGGGTGGACGGTGCGGTGAACGGCCTGGGAGCCGGCTTCGGCGGCGGGTCGTCCCGATTGCGTAGGACGCAGACCGGGTTCGTGCGCAGCTACGCCCTGTCGATGCTTGCCGGGACGGTCGCCGTCCTCGCCGTGCTGCTCGCGGTGAGGTACCAGTGAGTCACCACAACGTCGCGCTGCTGATCCTGGTACTGATCCCGCTGGTCGGCGCCCTGGCGGTCTTCTCGATGAAGCCCGAAGAGGGCCGGATGGCCAAGCAGTTCAGCCTCGCGGTCTCGCTCGTCGTGCTGGTCTACACCCTCGTCCTCACCTTCGCCTTCGACACCAAGTCCAGCGACCGCTTCCAGTACGAGGGCAGCTGGACCTGGATCAAATCCTTCGGCGTGCACATCGCCTTCGGCGTCGACGGCATCGCCCTCGTCCTCGTCCTGATGGCGGTCGTGCTCGTCCCGGCGGTGATGCTCTCGTCGTGGACAACCTTCGACAGCCGCGCCGGGGCAGAGGAACTGACGACTCCGACCACGCGGCGCCGCAGCGTGAAGAACTTCTACGGGCTCATCCTGCTGCTCGAGTTCTTCATGATCGGCGTGTTCGTCTCGACCGACGTCTTCCTGTTCTACGTGTTCTTCGAGGCGATGCTGGTCCCGATGTACTTCATCATCGGCAGCTTCGGCGGCCCGCGCCGGCAGTACGCCGCGATGAAGTTCTTCCTGTACTCACTGGTCGGCGGCCTGCTCATGCTGGCCTCGGTCATCGGGCTGTACGTGACTACCGGTTCGCGGTCGTTCGCGTTCGCCGACCTGATCGGCCAGGTCCCGGACGGCGCCACCCAGAAGTGGTTGTTCCTCGGCTTCTTCATCGCGTTCGCGATCAAGGCGCCGCTCGTTCCGTTCCACACCTGGCTGCCCGATGCGGGCGCCGAGGCACCGGCCGGCGGTGCCGCGCTGCTGGTGGGCGTGCTGGACAAGGTGGGGACTTTCGGCTTCCTGCGCTACTGCCTGCCGCTGTTCCCCGGCGCGTCGAGGTACTTCGCACCGACGATCCTGATCCTGTCGGTGATCGGCATCCTGTACGCCGCCTTCCTTGCCATCGGCCAGCGCGACATGAAGCGCCTCGTGGCTTACACCTCGGTGGCGCACTTCGGCTTCATCGGGTTGGGGATCTTCGCGTTCACCACGCAGGGCGGCACCGGCGCGGTGCTCTATATGGTCAATCACGGGCTCTCGACGGGCGCGCTGTTCATCGTCGTCGGTCTGCTGATCGCGCGTGGCAAGAGCCGCAACGTCGACGACTACGGCGGTGCGGCCAAGGTGACGCCGATCCTCGCCGGGCTGTTTCTGCTGGCCGGGCTCTCGGCGCTCGCGCTACCGGGGATGAGCACGTTCGTCAGCGAATTCCTGGTGCTGGTCGGCACGTTCACCCGGCACAAGGGTCTGGCCGTGCTCGGCACCGCGGGCATCGTGCTGGCCGCGATCTACGTCCTGTACCTCTACCAACGCACCTTCCAGGGGAAGGTCAGCGAGAAGGTGTCGAAGTTCCGGGATCTCAGCGCGCGCGAGATCGCTGCCGTGGCACCGCTCATCGCGATCATCATCTTCCTGGGCGTGTACCCGAAGCCGCTGTTGGACGTCATCAACCCAGCGGTCAAGACAACACTCAGTGATGTACACAAGACCGACCCCGCGCCCAAGCTCGGCCCGGTCGCCGGAGGTCTGAAGTGAGCAACCTGCTACTTGGCGTCGAGAGCATCACCACGCCGACGGTCGCGTACGGCGCGCTCACCCCGATCTTCATCGTGCTCGGTGCTGCGATCCTCGGCGTGGTGGTTGAGGCGGTCGTCCCGCGATCGTCACGGTTCAACGTCCAACTCGCGGTTACCGTCATCGGCATCGTTTCGGCGTTGATCGCCGTAGGCCTGCTGCGCAACACGACTGTGGCGACGCCGGGTCCGGCCGGCAACGACCCGCCGTTCTTCGGCTCGCTCGCAGTGGACGGGGCCGGGCTGTTCATTCAGGGGACGATCCTCGCGCTCGCGCTGATGGCGGCGTTGCTGATAGCCGAGCGGGGCGTGGACGTCGGCACGTCGATCGTGGCGTCCGCGGCCACGGTGGTCGGCACCGACGCCGACCGGTCCCTCGCCCACAGCGTGAAGGTGCAGACCGAAGTCTTCCCGCTGATGATGTTCGCGGTGTCGGGAATGCTCATCTTCCCGATCTCGAACAACCTGCTGCTCATGTTCGTCGGCCTCGAGGTGCTGTCGCTGCCGCTGTACCTGATGGCGGGGCTCGCTCGCCGGCGTCGACTGCTGTCGCAAGAGGCATCGCTGAAGTACTTCCTGCTCGGCGCGTTCGGGTCTGCCTTCTTCCTCTACGGGCTCGCGTTGCTGTACGGCTACGCCGACTCGGTCGACCTGCGCGCGATCTTCGAGGCGCAGCGCGCGTCGACCCAGTCCGACGTGCTGCTCTACGCCGGCCTGGCGTTGCTGCTGGTCGGCCTGCTGTTCAAGGCGTCCGTCGCCCCGTTCCACAGCTGGACGCCCGACGTCTACCAGGGCGCGCCCACACCGGTGTCGGCGTTCATGGCCTCGTGCACGAAGGTGGCCGCGTTCGGTGCGCTGATGCGCGTGCTGTACGTCGGCTTCAGTGGCATCTCGTGGAACTGGCGGCCGATCATCTGGGCGGTCGCGATCGCCTCCATGGTGGTGGGTGCGGTGCTCGGGGTCACCCAGACCGACATCAAGCGTGTGCTCGCGTACTCGTCCATCGCGCACGCAGGATTCATCCTGGTCGGACTCGTCGCGTTGACGCGCGACGCCGCGGCCAGCGTGATGTTCTACACGCTCACCTACGGCTTCTCGACGCTGGCAGCCTTCGGCTTGCTGATGCTCGTGCGCGACGCCGACGGTGAGGCCACCCACCTGTCCCAGTGGTCGGGCCTGGCACGCAAGAGCCCGCTGATCGCCGGCGTGATGACGCTGTTGCTCCTGTCCATGGCGGGCATCCCGCTGACCTCCGGGTTCACCGGCAAGTTCTTCGTGTTCAGCGCGGCCTGGCACGACGCCGGGCCGCTCGTCGTCATCGCGCTGCTGTGCTCGGCGATCGCCGCGTTCTACTACCTGCGCATCATCGTGCTGATGTTCTTCGCCGAACCGCCCGAGAACGCGCCGACGGTGGCGATCCCGGGCTGGTCGGCCACGGTCGCACTCACGGTGGGTGTGGCGGTGACCGTCGCGCTCGGTGTGTTCCCGCAGCCGATCATCGATCTCGCGGGCAAGGCCGCGAACTTCACGGGGTGAGCACTTCGCTGTTCGGTGTCGCGTTCGCGGATGCCGAACTGGAGGCGTCGGTGCGGGCTGGGCTGGAGGCGGTCGAGCGAGCCCTCCAGGACGCCGTGAGCAGTGACGACGACTTCGTCTCCGATGCGGCGCGACACCTCGTGGCCGCCGGCGGCAAGCGGTTCCGGCCGCTGGTGTGCCTGTTGGCTGCGCACTTCGGTGATGCGGCGCGTCCCGAGATCGTGCCGGCGGCCGTCGTCGTCGAACTCACCCACCTGGCGACGCTCTACCACGACGACGTGATGGATGAGGCCGAGGTCCGTCGCGGGACGGTGTCGGCCAACTCGCGCTTCGGCAACTCCGTCGCCATTCTCACCGGCGACTTCCTGTTCTCGCGGGCGTCGAACCTGCTCGCCGATCTGGGGACGCACGCGGTGCGGCTGCAGGCGCGCACCTTCGAGCGGCTGGTCACCGGTCAGATCCGCGAGACGGTCGGGCCGGCCGAGGGACGCGACCAGATCGAGCACTACCTCGCGGTGCTGGCCGACAAGACCGGCTCGCTGATCGCCACCTCGGCCGAGTTCGGCGGCTACTTCGCCGGCGTCGACGACGCGATTACCGAACGGCTGCGCCAGTTCGGCGAGCAGATCGGGGTCGCGTTCCAGCTGTCCGACGACATTCTCGACATTGCCTCGGACTCCACCGAATCGGGCAAGACACCCGGAACCGACCTGCGCGAGGGCGTCGCGACCCTGCCCGTGCTCTACGCCCTGCGCTCGACCGAGAACGACTCGGCGCGGCTGCGCTCGCTGGTCGCCGGACCACTGGTGAACGACGCCAGGCACGGTGAGGCGCTGGCGCTGCTGCGGGAATCCTCAGCACTCGACGACGCGCGCACCACGCTCACTGCCTACGCCGATCGGGCGCGGGCGATGCTCGCCGAGCTGCCCGACGTCCCGGCCCGCGCTGCGTTGTCCGCGCTGTGCGATCTCGTCATCGCCCGTACCGGCTGATCCCCGCGCCGAGTGACGGACCTGGTGGCCGAGAGACGGATCCGCGCGCCGAGTGACGAATCTGCGCACCGAGAGACGGCGATTCGTCCGTCTCTGATCACCGGAAGTCGTCACTCACCGGACGGGGTGCCGGGCCAGGCCCGCACCATCGCTTCGGGAAGAAACTGAGAACCACCTGAACTAGGATGACCGGAACCGGAGGAACGGAAAGGGATTGCGCCGTGGCGCTGCAGCAGTTGTCCAGGGCGCAACGGGTCGCGGCGCGGATGCCCCGCCCGCTGCAGTCGACCGCACGTCGGCTGATCGTCGTGAACCGCCACCGCGGGCTCAAGGCCGCCGACCTGATGATGGCCTCGTACCCGAAATCGGGCAGCACCTGGTTGCGGTTCGTCCTGGCCGGGGTGCTGTCCGGGCGCGAGATGGATTTCGACGCGATCACGCAGGTCTCCCCCCTCTCGGCAAGCACGCGGGTGGCCCGGCGATCGTCCCGACCGGCGGCCGGTTGGTGAAAAGCCACGAGCATCCGCTGTTCGTCGGGGTCCGCACCCGGCACCCACGCGCGGTATGCCTCGTCCGGGACGGTCGTGACGTCGGTGTGTCCTATGCCCACCACCTGCACCGGCGCGGCCTCGTGGACGAACCGCTCGACGTGTTCTTCGACAGGTACACCCTTGGCAAGGTCGGCCGGTTCGGCGCCTGGCACGACTACGTGCGCGAGTGGCTCGACTACGCGGCCAAGCGACCCGGTTCGGTGCTGATCGTGCGCTACGAGGACCTGCTCGCCGACCCGCTGGCGACGCTCACCCAGATCAGCGCGCACTTCGAACTGGGGCTCGATGCGGACGCGCTCGCGGTTGCACTGGCAGCGAACAGTCCGGAACAGATGCGCGCCAAGGAGGCCTCGTCGACGTTCCTCAACTCACGCAGGGCCACTGACGCCCCGTTCGTGCGTGCGGCCACGGCGGGAGGCTGGCGCCAGGCCGTGCCTGCCGACGTGATCGCCCGCTTCGAGCAGGTGGCCGGCCGGCAACTGCTCGACCTCGGCTACTCGCTCTCAGCCGGCGGCGACGTCGGCGCGGACGCGTAGCCGAAGGCGTCGAGCACACCAGGAGCCAGTTCGTCGAAGGCTGCCTGGTGCTCGTCGGTGAAGTGGTTTGCCCAGTCGCCGATGGCACCGCGGCGGAAGGTGGCGCTGCCCTCGGCGTAGGTCGAGCGCGCCAGGCGGTCGACCAGCGCCTCGCCCTCGCCCGCATACCGCTCACAGTGCTGCAGCACGCGGCGCACGCAGTCGCGCTGCCGCTCGTCCGATCCGCCGCCGCTGGACCCGACCAGATCCTCGAACCGCAGCACGCAGGTCGCGGAGTCCTCGAGCCACGGCCGGTACTTGCTCAGCCGAACTCCGATGGACGGGAAGGCCGGGTTGCCGTTCTCGGCGGGCAACCCGGTGATCGCCGCCATCAGCCGCTCGTCGGTGCTCGACATCTGCTTCGCGAACCGGTCGTAGGTTGCCAGCCGTTGATTCTTCGCGTGGTAGAAGGCGAGGGAGACGACGATGTCACGGGGATCACGGATCATCAGGATCGGCCGGATGCCGTGACGCGCCAGCACCTCCGGCATCCCGGGGAACAGCCCCATGTGCGAGGTCACGTACTGCCCGTTGCGCACCGTCTTGATCCGCCGCTCCAGCGACCCGGCGTCGAACTCGCCGAGACCGTCGCCCGGGACGTCGAGGTCGCCGCGGAACTCCTTGTCGATGATGTGCATGCCGGCGTAGTGGAACTTGGGCACACCGGCGAGCAACTGGGTGAGCAGGTGCGTCCCGGCTTTCGGGATGCTGTTGGCGAGCACCTTCGGCGGCGGGCCGGCGAGCAGTACCCGCGCGAGCGCGCGGTAGGTGACGGTCGCCGGGCTGCGCAGCAGCTTGCTCTGCCGGATGCGGACCGCGGTCGGTCCCCACACCGACCCGCGTGCCTCGCTCGCCGCCACGGTCGCCTCAGACCGCTCGGGCCGAGGTGGCCTCGCCGCGAGCGGGATGGACAGGAACCGCAGAACCGGCCGAACCCGCAGGTACGGCCGGAGCGGCCTCGAGCACCTCGGCTTCGGGCAGTTCGGTCCGGCGCACGCAGAACAGCAGCACGGTCGCGATGATGTAGGCCGGCCCGAACACGGCCAGTAGCGACCCGCGCAGGACGAAGATCGTGAAGCCGCCCGCGATCGGGATGGCCGCGTGCGCAAGGCTGCCAGGCTTGGCGTACCGCAGTCGTCGGCCGAGGACGGTCGCGGCCGCCCCGAGGGCACCGAAGTACACGGTGATGACCAGCCAGCCACCTTCGACCTCGCCCTCGGTCCACAGTGAGGCCGCCGGGTTCGAGTAGGGCAAGACCAGGTTGCCGGTGTCGACGGGCTTGTTCGCCCAGAGCGACCGCGGCACGAAGATCAGCGCGCTTCCGAGCAGTTGCTCGCCCTGGGTGTGCGGATTATGGGTCAACCAGCGGCGACCGATGAGTTCCATCGTGAACTCCGAGTACGTCCCGGATGAGACGAGGTCGGAGCGGAAGCCGGACGAGTAGTCCTTTGCGCCGCCCGTGCGCCGGAAGGCTTGCAGCGACGTGAACGCGAACAGCAGGGCGAAGAGCGCGAGGATGGCCGCCCAGCGCACGCCTTTTGCCCGGTTCAACGGGATGTAGATGGACGCGAGGGTGATGGCGACCGTGCCGAACCAGTACCGGCTGTTGGCGATCGGGTTGTTGACGATGATGTTCGCGACGATCAGCAGGGACAGGATGGCCGGCGTCAGGATGTTGCGCACCTCGCTGCCGCGTTGCCACAGCTTGTGGTGCTTCATGTAGAGGATCCCGAACAATGCGATCAGGATCGGAATCTGGCCAAGGACCCGCAGCAACGCCTTACCGGACTTGTCGCTGACCGAATAGACCTTTGCGCCGGCATCACTGCCGAAGACGGCGTTTCCGGTGGCCTCGCGGCTGTCGAAGAACGGCCGCAGCCCGACTCGTTCGATCAGCAGCAGCGCGAAGCAGAGTCCGATGGCACCGAGGATCAGGAGCCGCGACTCGGACAGCCGCCACGTCCGCCGCGGGCTGGTGACCGCGTCCGCCTGGTGTGTGCGCCGGCGCAGCAGCACCACGACCAACGAACCGATCTCGAACGCTGCGATACCGACGATGACCGAGAACAGCGAGTGCCGGATCTCGCCCCGGCCGTAGGCCCCGGTTCCGGGCAGGTGCAGCGGGAACTCGAGCTCGGCGACCTGCGCGAAGACCGACAACCCCATGAAGACGTAGCAGAAGACGAAGAACGCCATTCGGATGATGGCGCCGCTGCCGGCGTAGCAGATGCGGGCAATCATCGTGGCGCTGTACAGGGTGATCAGGTACGCCAGCGCCATGTTGGTGGAATCGCCGAGGACGGTGCCGAAATTGACCGCCAGGATCGGCAGGATGAGCGCGAGTACGGCGAAGACCGTGACCGCGGTGAGGAAGGCCGGCGGGTCCTCGACGGCATCGCCCTGAGGCGGCCTTTCCGCGAGCGTGATCACAGAGTGCGAGAATACGGCACCCCGGACAGCGTGCGTAATATCGTCCCGGCCGCAGGGTCGGCAGCCGGCAGTCCCCATGCCGAGGGCCAAGAGAGGTACGGGCATTCGCGATGGCGGCTAGGCGCGGGCTGCGACGCAGCTTGGTCGGTGTGAGCGACCAACTCGTGTACAGCCTCACCAACTTCGCGTTGACGGTGATGGTCGCCCGGTCGGTGTCGGCCTCGCAGTTCGGCTCCTATGCGCTCATCGCGGCGACCTACCTGCTGGGCGTCGCCATCATCCGCGGCCTGACGTCAGAGGCGCTCGTGATCCGCTACAGCGCGCGGGACCGGTCCGCCTGGCGTGGCGGCGCTTCGGCCGCCGGCGGCGCGGCCGTCACTGTCGCCGTCCTCCTGGGATTGCTGCTCGTCCTGGCCGGCCTCGGCGATCGGCTGTTCATCCACGGCGATCTGGCCGGGACCCTCATCGTGTTCGGCTGCTTGTTCCCCGGACTCGTGCTGCAGGACTTCAGCCGGTTCGCCGCGCTCGCCCTTGGCCGGCCGGCCCTTGCGCTGGGCAACGACCTGGTGATGGCAGCGGTCCAGTTCGGGCTCATCGGCGCCCTGCTCGTCTGGGACTCGACGTCGGTCGCGCATCTGGTCGCCGCGTGGGGGATCGCAGCGCACGTCGGCGCCGTGATCGGGCTGCGGATGATGCGGCTGCGGGTCGAGCCGCGCCGCACCGCCGGCTGGTTCCGTAGCGACGGCGACCTCGGCGTGCGCTACGCGATCGACGACCTGGCGGCGCAGAGCAGTCAGCAGGGCACCGCGTACGTCGTTGCCGCAGTCGGCGGCCTGACCCAGACCGGTGCGCTGCGCGGGGCCCAGACGGTCTTCGGGCCGCCGTCGATCGTCAACGTCGGCGTGCAGGCCGCGGTCACCCCGGAATTGGTCCGCGTGCTGATCAGGTCGTCGACGAAGATGCGGCGCTACGCGATGTTCGTCGGCCTGGCGCTCGGCGCTTTCGGCCTGGCGTGGGGGCTGGCCGCCCTGCTGGTGCCCAACTGGGTCGGTCATGCCCTGTTCGGCGACACGTGGAAGCACGCCCGCCCGTTGCTGGGCTACTTCGTCATCGCGCAGGTGGCAACGGGCCTGCGGGTGACGCCGATCATCGGGCTGCGGGCGCTCGGAGCCGCCAACCGCACGCTGCGTGCCCGGGTCGCCGCCATCGCGCTCGCCTTCGTGCTGCTGATGGCCGGAGCGGTGTGGGACGGGGCGCGCGGGGCCGCGATCGCCACCGCGATCCTGACTCCCCTTCAGTGGGGGATCTGGTGGGTCGAGTACCGGCTGGCACTGCGCGATCACCTGCGCGAGCGGGCACTGCGCCATCGCGACGAGCGATGGCAGCAACTGCTCGCCACCGTCGATCAGTCCGACCAGGACACCGCGTTCGACGCTGCCGACGGCATGCCCTGGATCGTCGACACCGTCGGCGACGGCGCCCTGCGCACCGATCCCACCCTGCGCTCGGCGCCGACGAGGCGAGCAAGTGATCGACGCGACCGGCATCGAGGCCGTCGACACGGCCGTCGGCGCGGTCGCTGAAGCGCCGATGTTAGCCTGGGACGGCTTCGGACCGGCTGTCGCGGGAGGACGTACCAATGCAGGAATACTCGGACAAGTGGCTGCACAAGCTGCCCAAGGTCGAGACTGTCCGGCGCCTCGAGTACATCATCGAGTCGTGCCGCGACAAGCGCGTCGTCCACATCGGCTTCTGGGGCACCAAGGGCTCTCGTGAGCGACACCTGCGCAACGGGACGTGGCTGCACGCGAACATCTCGAAGGTCGCGCGTGAGGTCGTCGGCGTCGATCACAACGAGACCGCGATCGAGGAAGCGCGCGAGCAGGGGTACGAGGCGTACTTCGCGGACGCCTGCGACAAGTCGCAGGTCGGCGATCTCGGGATAACCCCGGCCGACCTCGTCGTCGCCGGCGAGATCATCGAGCACGTCGAGCGTCCGGGCGACTTCCTCGAGGCGATGCATCCCCTCGTGGCCGACGACGGACTGCTGCTGCTCACCACGCCGAACGCGTACCGGCTGACGAATGTCATGGTCACGCTCACCGGCAAGGAACTGATGAACCCCGACCACATCGCGATCTATTCGTGGTTCACCCTCACCAACCTCATCGAGCGCCACGGCTGGCGGGTCAAGTGGGTCAAGACCTACCACGCGGCGCCGCGCAACCGCCGGGTCACCCGGGCCGCGGTCAAGGTGCAAGAACTTGCCTCGCGGCGCTGGCCGTTCCTCGCCGCGGGTCTCATGGTCGCCTGCGAGCCGGTCAGCCCGACGCGCGCCTCGTCCTGAGCGCCGGTTACCGCCCGGACGTCCCGTACAGATAGGCCCGGCTCAGCAACAGCAGGCCCGAGCGTGGCGCCAGCGTGATCCGGGCACCCGCGGCGTACCGCGCCGTCGGTGCGCCGTCCGCAAAGGCCACCATGGCCGCGCTGACGGTGGTCGCGGCCGGCGCGTCGCCGGTGTTCACCGCGGCCATGCCGTTCTGGAACTGACGTGTGAGCACGTTGCCGCGCATCTGGTAGTCCTTGCTGAGCGGGTTTCCGAGCACCAGATCCTGTTCGGCGAGGGTCGGCGCCATGGTCGTCGTGTCGCGCACGTAATTCTGGTGATAGACCCAGTAGTCGTAGCCGGGCTGCCACCCCATCAGGAAGCCCGCCAGGCAGTAGGCGCCGTACCGCTTGTGGTCGGCGTGGTCGAAGTTGGTGATCTCGATGACCTTCTTGCCCTGCTGCGCCGAGGTTTGCATGATCGAGGCATCGTCGGACAGGGACGTGAAGTTCAGCCGCTGCGGGTCCGACGGCGACGCGAGGTAACAGAACCCCTCATTCGCGGCCAGGTCGGCCGAGTCCAGCAGGCTCAGGTTGCGGTCGGGCCGCTGGCCGCCCGGTGAGATGCCGTTGTAGAGCACCTCGCCGCCCATCGGCCGCAGCGCCGTGCGCACCTCGGCCACCAGGCTGACCAGCCCGGCATTCCACGCCGACACCCGGGGGCAGTTGCCAGCAACGTCCAGCGGGGACGTCCCCCCGCAGAGCAGGTCGCTGAAGGTCTGCGTCCCGTCGGCGAACGGAGTTCGGCTCTGGTAGCCGACGAGGGGGTTGGCGGAGTCGAACGCAACCCCGGCGTACGGCGCGGCCCGCATCCACGAGCTGACCAGTTTGACGACCCACGCCCGGTAGTCGGGGTTGGTCAGGTCGACGACGTAGCCGACCGGCGGGGCGCCGGTGCTAGCGGACTTGCCCGCGCCGTAATACGGGATCGGCGCGCCGTCGGCGTCCTGCAGGTACCACGACGACTGGAAGCCGGCGGCGTACCGGCCCCACGCCGCCAGGTTCACGAGCGGGAAGAACGTCGCGTTGTAGTACTCGAGCACGCGCAAGTCGTTGCCGTGGGCCTTGGCCGCGGCGACGAGTTCGCGGGCCTCGACGAAGTGTTTCCGGAGGTCGAAGTTGTCGGCGAACTTCGGGATGATCTCGTAGCCGACGTGTGCGCCCAGATTGTCGATCTGGGCGCCGGTCAACGCCCCGGTGCGGTTGCCCGTCCACTCCGCGTTGCGCTCAGGCTGCGGGCTGTACGGGGGATTGACGAATCCGAATGCCTGGCCGGTGATCGTCCTCGTGCGGTGGGTCAGGACGTACCAGGCACTGAGCGCGACGAGCACCGCGACCAGCAGCGCGACCAGCCTCGTCCGCCCCCGGCGCCGCGCTGGGACTGCTGGTGGTTCCATCCCTACCTCAACCCCGCGAGTGCCAGCTGTGGATCAGTCACCACTGTGCACTGGCCCGCTCATGACATTGCGCTGCGCGAGAACAGAATCGGCTGAGAATCCGACCACTAGCCGCGCTTGCGCAGGAAGATCAGCATCATCGGCTCGATCACGCGGGGCTGGAAGCGCTGCAGCAGCCCGACCGCGCGCCAGGCAGCCCAGGATCCGCCGGCGTAGCTCGGCTCACCGGGCGTGGTGTAGACGATGTGCTCGAACCGGTCCGGCGCGAAGTGCTGGGCCAGGTCGCGCCGGGTGTTGAGCCGGTACCGGACGGGGAACACGTCGATGTCCCTGCGTCCGGGCTGCAGCCGCGTCAGCCACCGCACGTGCCACTGGTTGGGCACGATCCGCGCGCCGACCCCGATGTAACCCCATTTGTTGGGCGTGCGGGCGCAGACCCAGCCACCGGGCTTGAGTACCCGGTACAGCTCGCGGCTGATGTGCTCCGGGTCGTCGATGTGCTCGAACGTGAAGTCCGAGACCAGGACGTCCACCGAGGCATCCGGCAGCGGCAGGTCGCCGCCCATCGTCGTGACCTGCGCCTCGTCCACGGACGGGTTCTGCTTCACCGCCGGGTCGACGTCCAGGCCGATCACCTTCGCCACCTTGCCGCGCATGTCACGCAGGCGGCGCCGCGTCTCAGACGTGCTGTCGACGTACCACTGGCCGCGGCCGGCTCCGAAGTCGACGGCGGTCATCCCGGGCTCGAGCAGCGCGTTCACGCGCGTGTAGAACTCGACCGCGCTGTCGACCCGGCTGAAGTCGTCCAGCCCGGTCTCCGGGTAGTACCGCCGCCGGGTCTCGGCCCGCTTGCTCCTACGCTGCTCCGCGCGGTCAGCCACATGTCCTCCGGTTCGTCGACCGCGCCGAGCCTACTGGTCGTACTTCGACGCCCATGTCGACAGATCGCGGTCGAGCACCTGCTCGAGGACGGCGATGTCGGACCGGTAGTAGTCGAACAGGTCTCGACGAAGCTCCGGCCCGATCCGCGGCGGGGTGTTGTCACAGACCCTGGCAAGCAGCACGCGATCCAGGACGGCGATTCCGCGGTCGACCGCGCGTCCCCGTAACCCGACCGGCGGTTGCAGGTACGTGCCCGGGTAGCCGGCGAACTCCCGGACGATGTACTTGTTGCGTCGCTGGAGCATCCGCAGCCGCGTCGGTGCGTAGACACCGGCGTTCACCCGCTCGCCGGGTGGGCGGACCGCGGCGCTCGGGTCCACGCCGAGGAACTCGAACAGTGCGCCGGTGGCGCCGTGTAGGTCCCCACGCAACTCGTCGTCGAGCACCACGAACAGCTTCTCCCGCGGGAAGGTGCCCAGCCAGCGCGACAGGTGCGCGCCGTAGCGCCCGAAGTCGAGGATGTCCGTGGCCCGCGAATCGGAGTAACTGCCGTCCAGGACGCGGCGGAGCCCGGTCTCGGGGTCCTCGATCGGCAGCCAGCCGAACTGGACGCACCAGAAATAGGCCGACACCGCCCGCGCCACGGGGTCACGCAACACGGCGACCAGGTCGATCAGCCCGAGCGCGTCGACGATGCGGCCCGGGATCTCGGGGGGCGCGAGCAGGTCGGGGCATTTGATCCCGCGGCGCCGGACACCCGGTTTCGTCGTTTCGGCAGCTTCGTCCAGGACACTCGGCGGCTGCATGCGGAACCACGGGTCGCGGAAGTAGCGCGTCTCGTCCGGCGGTAGGTGCACCTCGGGGTGGTGGCCCAGGTAGCGCATCAGGGCCGTCGAGCCCGCTTTCTGTGCGCCGATGATGGCGAAGTCGGGCCGCATAAGACCACGATGATACGAGGGCGACCGAGACCGTGGACTATCCTGCCTCGGAAACCGGCTGTTGGGTGGGAGCGCCACCGGACGGCATAGCGGAGGAGTGAAATTTCATGCGCGTCTTGGTTCTCGGCGGCGACGGCTTCTGTGGCTGGCCGACCGCGTTGCACCTGTCCGACCAGGGTCACGACGTAGCGATCGTCGACAACCTGTCGCGGCGCAACATCGACAACGAACTCGAGGTCACCTCGCTGACCCCGATCTCACCGATGGGCGTTCGCCTCAAGGCGTGGAAGCAGATCAGCGGCAAGCAGATCGACTTCCACCGGTTCGACGTGGCCGAGAACTACCACCGGCTGCTGACCTTGCTGCAGGAGTTCTCGCCGGACGTCGTGGTGCACTTCGCCGAGCAGCGGGCAGCGCCGTACTCGATGAAGTCGTCCTGGCACAAGCGCTACACCGTGTCGAACAACCTCAACGCGACGAACAACCTGCTCGCGGCGATCGTGGAGTCCGAACTCGACATCCACGTCGTCCACCTCGGGACGATGGGCGTGTACGGGTACGGCACGGCCGGCATGAAGATCCCGGAGGGCTACCTGCGGGTCAAGCTCGAGACCGAGGAGGGCGAGACGGTAGAGACCGAGATCCTCTACCCGCCGAACCCGGGCAGCATCTACCACCTGACCAAGACGCAGGACCAGCTGCTGTTCGCGTACTACGCCAAGAACGACAAACTGCGCGTCACGGACCTGCACCAGGGCATCGTGTGGGGCACGCAGACCGCGCAGACGGCCCTGGACGAGCGGCTGATCAACCGCTTCGACTACGACGGCGACTACGGCACCGTGCTGAACCGGTTCCTGATGCAGGCGGCGGTCGACTACCCGCTGACCGTGCACGGGACGGGCGGCCAGACCCGCGCGTTCATCCACATCCAGGACACCGTGCGCTGTATCGAGCTGGCGATCAAGGACAGCCCGCAGCGCGGCGATCGCGTGCGGATTCTCAACCAGATGACCGAGACGCACCGCGTCAACGACCTGGCCAAGCTGGTCAGCGTCCTCACCGGCGCGACGATCGACTACGTCGACAACCCGCGCAACGAGGACGCCGAGAACGAGCTCTATGTCGAGAACCGGCAGCTGCTCAACCTCGGCCTCGACCCGATCACCCTGGTCGACGGGCTGCTGCAGGAGGTCACCGAGATCGCGCGCAAGTACGCGGACCGCTGCGATCTCGAGAAGATCCCGTGCCGGTCGCTTTGGCGGACGAAGCCCCATGGCTGAGCGGATCCTGCTCACCGGCGGAGCCGGTTTCATCGGTGCGAACCTGGTCCCGAAACTGCTGCGGGCCGGGCATACGGTCCGCGTCCTCGACGACCTGCGTTCCGGCCGCCAGGAGTACCTGGACGGTCACGACGTCGAGTTCGTCGAGGGCTCGATCGGTGACCACGACACGATCACCGCGGCAGTGCAGGACGTCGACGCGGTCATCCACCTGGCAGCCGCAGGCTCGGTCGTCGACTCGGTGGCCGACCCGGTCGCGAACTTCGAGGCCAACGTCGAAGGGACGTTCAGCGTCCTGAACGCGGTACGCAAGGCCGGCGTCCCGCGAGTCGTGTTCTCCTCGACCGGCGGCGCGCTCATCGGGGATGCGAACCCTCCGGTCAACGAGCAGTCGCTGCCGAAACCGATCTCGCCCTACGGCGCCAGCAAACTGGCGGCCGAGGCCTACTGCCACGCCTTCGCCAAGTCCTTCGGCATCACGACGGTCAGCCTGCGCTTCGCGAATGTCTACGGGCCGTTCAGCGGGCACAAGAAGGGCGCCATCACGGTGTTCTTCCGGGCGTTGCACGACGACGTGCCGATCGTGATCTACGGCGACGGGTCCGCCTCGCGCGATTTCATGTACGTCGATGACATCTGCGAAGGCATCGCGCTGGGGCTCGCCGCCGACGTCCCGGGCGGCACGGTCGCCCACGTCGCCACCGGGGTCGAGACGTCGGTGCTCGAACTGGCCGAGACCTGCCGCCAGGTGGTCGGCAAGCCCTACCACCCGATCGAGTTCCGATCGGCGCGCCCGGGCGAGGTCGGGCGCAACTTCGCGACCTACGACTATGCGCGCGAGGTGCTCGGGTTCAAACCCGCGGTCTCACTTGCCGACGGCCTCGCCTCGACCTGGCAGTGGTACCTGGAGCACGTCCTGTAGCACCGCGGGACGAGTCAGCGGCGTTTCTTGGCGGCGTGATGGGCGATGGCCCGCTCGAACGCGATCCGGTGCTGCTCGGCGCCGCGTTCGGACGCGTACTGCTGCACCGCCTCGGTGCGTGCCTGGACGCCCATCGACAGGCGCAGCGCCGGGTCGTCGAGTATCCGGCGAGCGGCCGTGGCGATCGCGCCCGGATCGCGCGGCGGCACCACGTACCCGCTGACACCTTCGGTCACGCACTCGCTGGTCGAGCCGACATCGGTGGTGACGACCGGCAGGCCGAGCGCCTTCGCCTCGCCGATTGCCGTCGGGACGCCCTCCGAGCAGGGTTCGGACGTCATCCAGAACATGTCGAACGCCTGGGCCAGCGCCGATACGCGCGGCCCCGGATCGTGCACGATCAGGTCGTGGCCCAGCTTCAGCCCCAGTGACTCGGCCTCGGCCCAGAGGTCGCGGTAGTAGTCCTCCCGGTCGGCATGGGTGCTGCCGAGGATGACGAAGCGCGTGTGCGGGTGGGTCGCGCGGACCTGTGCGGCGGCCCGGACGAAGTAGCGATGCCCTTTCATCGGGCTCATCGCGGCGACGTTTCCGATCACGGTCGCGTCTGCGGGCAGGCCCAGTTCCTCGCGTGCTGTTGCCCGAGTGGCGGCGTCCGCGCTGAACTTGTCGACGTCCACGCATGGGAAGAAGCTCAGCCAGCGATCGTTCAGGCCGAAGCGGCGTACCCCTGGGTGCATCTCGCCGACCTTGATGCCGGTGGTCATCACGACGTCCGAGAGCCGCCACACGAACGGCATGAACAGCGCCCGGACGGGTGGCGGCGTGAATGTGTCGATGAGTTGCCAGACGCACGCCACATCGGCCTTCCGGGCGGCCAGGGGGCCGTGGAGGTTCGGGAAGGTGTTCGACGCGACGACGTCGACGCCGAGATCGCCGATGAGCTCGGCCATGACGGCGACCTCGCGGCGCAGCGTCTTGACGTACTCCACGTGCACGCGGGGATCCGGCCGGCTGCGGAGCCGGTGCAGGGGCATCGTCTGCACGGTCACGCCGTTGTCGCGCAGTCGCTGGGCGGCCGCCTGGCCCTCATCGGGGAGCACGACGACGACGTCGATCCCCTGCGGTTCGAGCAGTTTCGCGACGATCGACATCCGGTTCTGCGGACCGGAGTACACCGGTGTGTAGATGACCGAAAGCACCGTCATCCGCCCATCGGCCACGACGCGTTCCCCTCCGTCGAGATGCGAGTGCTCAGCCTAACGGCGGGTTCGCGGAGGGCAGCACCCAGCGCAGCGGTGTGCCGTTGGTCACGGGGTCGTTGCGGCTTCAGGCGGTCGAGCGGCGCACGAGCCGGCCGGACGAGTCGAGATGCAGCCCGCACTCGGACTTGTCGCTCCCGGCCCATCGACCGCTGCGCGCGTTCTCACCCGGTGCCACCTTGCGCGTGCAGGGCTGGCACCCGATCGACGGGTATCCCTGCGCCATCAGCGGGTTGGTGATCACGTCGTGTTCGAGGATGTAGTCATCGACCTGGGCCTGCGTCCATGCCGCGAGCGGGTTGACCTTCACCATCCCGCGGTTCGAGTCCCACTCGACCACGCCGATCGTGCTGCGCGCCGAGGTCTCGTCGCGCCGGATGCCCGACGCCCACGCGTCGTAGGGCGCCAGCCCGCGTCGCAAGGGCTCGACCTTGCGCAGCGAGCAGCAGGCATCCGGGTCTCGATCGTGCAAGCAGCTGCCGAACAACTCGTCCTGTTCGGCGACGGTCTGCTTGGGCAGCATCGTCTGCAGCGTGATCGGGTACCGCAGGGACACCCGGGCCCGTGTGTCTAGGGTCTCGCGGAAGTGGTAGCCGGTGTCAAGGAAGATCACGTGCGCGCCCGGCCGAATCCGGCTGGCCATGTCGATGAGCACAGCGTCGGCCATGGATGCCGCGATGCACATCGTGTCGCCGAAGGTGTCCAGCGCCCACTCGAGCACCGCTTGGGGCGCGGCCTGGTCCAGGCGCCGCCCGGCTTCCTCGGCAACCTGGATCAGGTGCGCACGGCGCTGCTCGTCGACCGCCATGTGCACAGAATAGGGCCTTCGGGGCCAGCGGTGGGCGGTTCGAGTCCGCTCGGTGGAAGCGACCGCGGTTCGCCCCTGATAATCTCGCGGCGGCACGCAGACGTGCAGGGGTGCGGCACCGCGGTGCCATTCGACAATGGGGGGAGGGTCCGCGCCATGACGCTAGACCTCAACCGCGTGTCGATCGTGGGCGCCGGCGGCCACATCGGCCTGCCGCTGTCGGTGGTGATGGCCGAGGCCGGCTTCGACGTCGTCGGCATCGACCACAACGAGGAGCTCAACACCCGGCTCAACCAGGGCGAGATCCCGTACGTCGAGCACGGCGCGAAGCCGCTGATGGATCGCGCGCTCGACCGGGGGAACCTGGCGTTCACCACCGACGACGACAGTCTGGCGACCGCCGGCACCGTCATCGTCATCATCGGGACGCCGATCGACGACAACCTCAACCCCCGAATCGACCCGCTGATCAATCTGCTCACCCGGCACGCGCAGCGGATGCCTGAGGGCCAGCTCATCGTGCTGCGCTCGACCGTGTCTCCGGGCACGACCAAGCTGCTGCGTAACGTGCTCGAGGAAGGCAGCGGCACCAGGGAGGGCGAGGGCTTCCACCTCGTCTTCGCGCCCGAGCGGGTCCTGCAGACCCGGGCCGTGGAAGAGATCCAGGCGCTGCCGCAACTCGTCGGCGCATTCAGCGACGCCAGTTTCGAGCGGGCCGAGCAGTTCTTCTCGCGCTTCGTCACCAAGCGCTGCATCCGGCTGGACCCGGTCGAGGCCGAACTCGGCAAGCTCATCACGAACATGTACCGCTACGTGTCGTTCGCGATGGCCAACGAGTTCTACATGATCTGCGACTCGCACGGTGCGAATGCACACGCAGTCATCGCGGCCTGCAACGAGGACTACCCACGCCTCGACCTGCCCCGACCAGGCCCCAACGTCGGCGGCCCGTGCCTGTACAAGGACGGCTACTACCTCACCGAGCGCATCCAGTACCCCGAGATAATCGCCAGCTCGTTCCGGATCAACGAAAGCGTTCCGCGCTACCTGCTCGACAAGGTCGCCGCGATCGCGAGCCTCAAGCGGGTCGGCATCCTCGGCCTCGCGTTCAAGGCCAACTGCGACGACACCCGCAACAGCCTCAGCTTCAAGCTGATCAAGCAGGTCCGCGGCATGTACGCCGAACCAGTTCCGGTGGACCCCTACGTTGCGGACGTGGCCGACGTCGAGCGACTTCGCGGCGTCGACGCGCTGTTCCTGATGACGCCACACCGCGAATTCGGCGATCTGCACGCGCTGCTCGAGATCGTCGCCAACCCGGACTGCATCGTCGTGGACATGTGGAACTTCTGGGACGCGACCGCGACCATGTCGCACGACGGCATCTACCGGGCGGGCAATGTGCCGCAGCCCGACCGCGCCCAGCAACCTGACAACATCGTCAACACGAACGGAGTTAGCTCGTAATGCGCCTTCTGGTGACTGGTTCCGAAGGCTCGCTGATGCAGGCCGTCATCCCGCACCTGCAGCAGCAGGGCCACGAGGTCGTCGGGGCGGACAACTTCTTCCGCTACGGCGTCATCGACCGCACGCGTGACTACGAGCTCAAGGTCGGTGACCTCACCGATCCTGATTTCGCCACCGAGTGCGTGCAGGGCACCGACGGCGTCATCCAGGCAGCCGCCCGGATCTTCGGCGTGGGTGGCTTTCACCAGTACCCGGCCGACATCCTCAGCCACGACATCACCTTGCACCAGAACGTTCTCTGGGCGGCGCAACGGGCCGGGATCGAGAAGGTCGCCTACATCAGCTCGTCCATGGTGTTCGAGCGCGTCGAGAGCCACCCGAGTTCCGAGGAGCAGGTCTTCGAGGCGCAGATCCCCGCGACCGACTACGGCCTGTCGAAGCTGACCGGTGAGCGGCTGTCGATGGCCTTCGCGAAGCAGTACGGCGTGAAGTACGTGGTGTGGCGTCCGTTCAACATCATCACCCCGTTCGAGAAGGCCGAGACCGAGCAGGGGATCAGCCACGTCTTCGCCGACTTCATCCGGATGATCGTGGACGAGAAGCGCAATCCGATCCCGGTGCTCGGCGACGGTGAGCAGGTGCGCTGCTTCACCTGGATCGACGATGTTGCCGCGGCGATCGCACGGTGGAGCTTCGACGAGTCGACCGACAACGAGGCCTTCAACCTCGGCAATCCCGAGCCGATCTCGATGCGTGCGCTGGGCCAGATCATCTACGAGGAGGCGCAGGAGGCAGGTCTGCTGCCGAAGACCGACGCGCCACTGGGCTTCACGCCGAGCGAGATCTACGGCGACGACGTGAAGATCCGCGTCCCTGACATCACCAAGGCCAGCGCGAAGCTCGGCTTCGCGCCGACGAAGCTGGTCCGGGAGTCCGTGCGCGAGTGCCTGGCCGTGCACGCGGGCGTTCCGAGCTGACGTCACTCGTGCGCATCACGCTCGTCGGCATCAACTACGCGCCGGAACACGCGGGCATCGCCCCGTACACGGCCGGGTTGGCGCGCCACCTCGCGCGATCGCACGACGTCACGATGATCACCGGTATCCCGCACTACCCCGGCTGGGTGTGCGACCCGGACTACCGACGGCTGCGCACGGCCGAGGACGACAGCGGAGTCCGGGTGATCCGCCTGCGCCATTTCGTCCCGGCCAAGCAGGACGCCGGCCGCCGCTTGCTGTACGAGTTGACCTACTCGCTGGCCTCGGTGCTCGAGGGGATGCGGCACAAGAGCGACGTGGTCGTCGCAGTCGTACCGGCGCTGCTGTCACCGATCGCGGCCCGAATGATCGCCCGCGTGCATCGCGCGCCCTACGGTGTGATCGTGCAGGACATGATGAGCAAGGCCGCGCGCGAGAGCGGGGTGGTCGGTGGCGTTCGGGTTGCTGAGCTTGTCTCCCGGGTCGAGTCCAAGGGAGCCGGCCGCGCGGACGGCATCGCGGTCATCCATGGCGCGTTCGCCCGAGCGCTGCATGAAGCCGGCGTACCCGAGGACCGCACGACGCTGATCCGCAACTGGACGCATATCCAAGCGCCGTCGGCCGAGCGGGCCGCCACCCGGGCGCGGCTCGGCTGGGGCGAGGAGATCGTCGCGCTGCACACGGGCAACATGGGGCTCAAGCAGGACCTGGGAAATGTCGTCGAAGCCGCCCGACTCGCGTCGGCGAAGCAGAGCGACGTCCGCTTCGTCCTCATGGGCGAGGGCAGCCAACGTGCGAGGTTGCAACACGTCGGCCGCGATGTCGCCGCCCTCGACTTCGCGCCACCGGTCGACGACGCCGACTACGCCGACGTGCTCGCGGCCGCCGACGTGTTGCTGCTCAACGAAGGTGTCGGGATCGCCGAGATGAGCCTGCCCAGCAAGCTCACGTCCTATTTCGCCGCCGGCCGGCCAGTCGTCGCCGCGACCTCCGACCATGGGGGCACTGCGGAGGTCGTTCGTGAATCCCGGGCCGGTGTCGTCATCGCACCCGGGCGACCGGAACTGCTGCTCGACACCGTGTTCGATGTCGGCCGTGATCGTGGCCAGGCCGAGCAGATGGGCAAGGCCGGCCAGCGCTTCGCCGAAGCAGAACTGTCCGAAGCGGCCGCCCTGCTTGCCTACACGCGATGGATCGAGGGGCTGGTCGAGCGAGGGCATCGCCGCCGCTGATCAGGCGCCGATCGCCTCGACGTCCGTACGGGGGCGCGCGTCGCGCTGGGCGCGCAGCCCGTCGAGCGCCAGCACAGCGAGGGCCAGCCAGACCAAGCAGAAGCCGAGGTACTCGGCGAACGGGACGGACTCGTGCCGCACGAACACGCCCATCGAGAACTGCAGGACCGGTGCCAGATACTGCAGCAGGCCGAGGACGCTGAGCGGCAGCCGGACGGCCGCACCGGCGAACAGCAGCAGCGGGACGATCGTGACCAGGCCGGTCGATGCCAGCCAGAAACTGTGATCGACGCCGTGGCTGAAGAAGGTCATCGACCCGAGTGATGCGATCACGGCCAGCGTGATGGCGGCCGGGACGAACATCACCGCGGTCTCGACGGCCAGGGAATCGGCAGCGCCGACGTCGGCCTTCTTCTTCAGGAATCCGTACAGCCCGAACGAGATCCCGAGGGTCAGTGCGATCCAGGGCAGGCGTCCGTAGTCGATGGCGATGATGACGACCGCGAGCCCGCCGGCGGCAACCGCGAACCACTGGGCGCGCCGCAACCGCTCGCCGAGGATGACCACGCCGAGCAGGATCGAGATCAGCGGGTTGATGAAGTAGCCCAGGCTGGTCTCGACGACATGGCCGGTGTTCGTCCCGAAGATGTAGACGCCCCAGTTGACCGATACCAGCACGGCGGCGGCGCTGAGCAGACCGAACTTCCGCCGGTCGCGCACCACCGGCAGCACGCCGCCGAACCCGTGGGTGATCTTCAGCAGGACGAGGACGGCGAGCAGTGACCACACCATCCGCTGCGCGAGGATCTCGAACGTCCGAGCGGGTTCGAGCAGCGGCCAGTAGAGCGGGAACACGCCCCAGAGCAGATACGCACCGGTGCCGTAGAGCAGGCCGCGTTGGTGTCGGTCGCTCTGCTGCGTCACCGGCTCATGCTACGAGGCACCGCCGTGATCAACGCGGGCCACCGGCCCGGATGAGGTCAGTTCTTGACCATGCCGATCAGCGCGAACAGATCCTCGCCCTGCAGTCGGTCGAGCAGTGTCCCGTCCAGATCGAGTGCGGAGCGGACCGGGTTGACGAACCACGAGCCGGACACCTCGCTCGTTGCGACGCCGAGTTCGGTGAGCCCGGAGAACAGGTGCGTCAGAGCGGTCCGCTGTGCATCGCTGACGCGCGACGGGCAACCCGCGCCGGTGGAGCCCATGCAGCGCATCGAGGCGAGGAACCCGCTCGCCATGCGCGCCGCATCGGCCGCGCAGAGCCTTCCGCCAGGTAGTCCACTCGACGCCGTGACACAGGACTTGTCGATGCTGATGGACAGCTGTTGACCATCCGGCGTCGTCACCTCGAGTTTCGACAGCCCGACGCGAACCGCCCCGCCCGAGATCGGCGTGGTGGTCAGGTCGAGTGTCTTGATTGTCACGCCGGTGTCCGGCCAGGCCGAGGTCTGATTGACGAGCATGCCGCCGTAGTCGTGCACCGCGCCGAGTTCGGCCGGCGAGACACCCTGCAGGGCCGCGCCGACGTCGCCGCGCAGCAGCGCCTCGACCGTGGTGCGAACGATCGCTTCGGGCGAGTCGGCACCATTGGCGACGATTGCATCCGACGCCTTCGGGAGCTGACGGCTCGCCATCGCGTCGGCCGCGGTGTAGAAGATGCTCGGGTACCACCGGCCGCCGACCTGCACGGTGGCGATCCGTACCGGCGAG
Source organism: uncultured Actinomycetota bacterium (assembly GCA_963750295.1). Taxonomy (GTDB): domain Bacteria; phylum Actinomycetota; class Actinomycetes; order Mycobacteriales; family Jatrophihabitantaceae; genus CAVVPY01. The sequence continues at coordinate 2,869,330 of CAVVPY010000001.1, read as the reverse complement.
GTGATGTCGGTGTGGCTCGAGGCGGTGGTGTCCGTCCCGCTGCCGACCGAGGTCAGTTTCCGGAAGCGGTCGGTGAACGGGATCTTGGTGATGTCACCCCGGACGTCGACGCTACCGCCGGTGATCTGGACGATCTGGACATGATCGTTGACGGTGATCGGCGTCGCACCGAAGGTGAGGTCCTTGGTGGTGAACGAGAAGCCGGACAGCGAGGACGGGTCCGCCGACGCGGCGAGGACCTTGAGCTCCTTGAGCTTGGCGATGTCTTCGCGAATCGGGTTGGCCAGCGCGTCCCGCTCACCAGGGGCGAGATCGTCGAGCACGCCGATGAGGTCGGCCCGCTGCAGGTCGTCGATGACCTGCTGCACCGCTGCCCTCGGCGAACTCGCGCCGCTCTCCGAACTGTCCGAGAACGCCACGTAGGTGAGCGCTCCGCCGCCGACGAGCACGACGAGGCCGAGCATCGAGGCGACCAGCCCGGTGCGGGCCGACCGGCGGGGCGCCGGCGCCTGATCCGGTGCCGGCCCGGCGCCGAACGGTTGGTCCGCGGCGGATCCGGGCGGTGACGGCCACTGGACGCCGCCGGACGGGGCGGGTTGTCCCCACTGCGGTGCCGGCGGTTGCGGCGACCACCCGGCCGGCGGTGGCGCCCAGGGACCGGGCTCGGGCTGGCCCGGAGGCGGCTGGGTCATGGCTGCTCCTCGGTGCGGCTGGTCGTGTTAGTGGCCGTGCGGGCGCCGCGAACCAGCGCCGTCGCGATCCGGACCAGCACAGCGATGAGTACGGCTGCGGTGCCGGCGATCGTGATCGTCGGGCCGGTGTCGACCACAGCAGCATAGGTTGTCGCGGACGCATCCAGCGCGACAAATGCGGCACTGCCAGCGGCGACGGACGCGATCGTTGCCAGGGTGAACCCGGTCCGGACGAGGCCGAACAGGTACAGCGCCACAGCGACCGCGCAGACGAGTCCCAGCAGTGGCCACAGCCGGAACAGGTCTGCGGCCGGACCCGTCGGCGCGATCAGGCGGCGGATCGTCCCGCTGGTCTCATAGCTGTTGCGGGTCACCCGCCCGGACTTCAGCCATGGCAGGAAGGACCCCAGCACCACGAGCGCGAGTCCGAGACCCGCGGCGACGGCGCTGGTATCGCCGACGCGCGAACGTGCTGGCATCGGCCGCGACGAGCAGGGCGCTAGCTGAGCTCAGCCGTCGGGTCGATCGTCCAGGTGTCCTGGCCGGCCAGCAGCGCCTGGAGTGCGGCCGCGTCACGGCCACCGGCGCCCGCGTTAGCGGCCGCCGATTCCAGTTGCGCGCTCATCAGCCCGTCATACGTCGCGCGGTCGACCGATCGGAACACGCCCATCGGCGCGTAGCGCTCGTCCTGTGAGGAGAGGCGGGACAGGGCGAAGGCGTAGGAGGGGTTTTCGCGGTGGGCGTCGTGGACGACCAGGCGTGGGTCGTCCTCGGGTACGGCGTCCTCGACCGAGAGGGAGCCTTCGTGGTCACGGACGACGGCTTTGCGCTGGTCGGTGCCGAAGCGCAGCGGCTGGCCGTGTTCCATCGGGATGATCCAGTCCGCGCGGCTGTCGCTGTCTTTGAGGACCTCGAAGGCGCCGTCGTTGAAGATGTTGCAGTTCTGGTAGATCTCGACGAGCGCGGATCCGTCGTGGCTGGCGGCTGCGCGCAGGACGGATTGCAGGTGTTTGCGGTCGGAGTCGAGGGTTCGGGCGACGAAGGTGGCTTCGGCGCCGATGGCGATGGAGATCGGGTTGAAGGGGTGGTCCAACGATCCCATCGGGGTGGATTTGGTGATCTTGCCGAGTTCGGACGTGGGGGAGTACTGGCCCTTGGTCAGGCCGTAGATGCGGTTGTTGAACAGCAGGATCTTCAGGTTGACGTTGCGGCGCAGCGCGTGGATGAGGTGGTTGCCGCCGATGGAGAGCGCGTCCCCGTCGCCGGTGACGACCCAGACCGACAGGTCGGGGCGGGAGGTGGACAGTCCGGTCGCGATCGCCGGTGCGCGGCCGTGGATGGAGTGCATCCCGTAGGTGTTCATGTAGTAGGGGAAGCGTGACGAGCAGCCGATGCCGGAGACGAAGACGATGTTCTCGCGCGGGATGCCGAGTTCGGGCATGAAGCCCTGGACGGCGGCGAGGATCGCGTAGTCACCGCAGCCGGGGCACCACCGGACCTCCTGGTCGGTCTTGAAGTCCTTCGCCTTCAACCCCAGCTCAGCCATGCTCGCTCCTTCGTCGCTCGCAGGCGGGCGCCGTGCCCATTGATGGCTTCGCAAGCTCAGCCATGTTCGATCACTCCCTGCAGCATTTCTGCCAGTTCATCGGCCTTGAACGGCAGCCCGCGGACCTGGGTCACGCTGATCGCGTCGATGAGGTACTTCGCGCGGATGAGCATGGCGAGTTGGCCGAGGTTCATCTCCGGGATGACCACCTTCTGGTAGCGGGCGAGCACCTGGCCGAGGTCGGCCGGGAACGGGTTGACGTGGCGCAGGTGGGTCTGCGCGATCGAGGACCCGGCCGCGCGGATCTGGCGGCAGGCCGCGCCGATCGGCCCGTAGGTCGAGCCCCAGCCGAGGACGAGAACCTGCGCATCGCCGTCGGGGTCCTCGACCGCCATCGGGGCGAGGCTGGCGGCGATGCCGTCGACTTTGGCTTGCCGGGTGCGCACCATGAAGTCGTGGTTGTCGGGGTCGTAGCTGATGTTGCCGGTCTTGTCGGCCTTCTCGATGCCGCCGACGCGGTGTTCCAGGCCGGGGGTGCCGGGCACGGCCCACGGCCGGGCGAGGGTGTCGGGGTCGCGCAGGTAGGGCAGGAACTCGCCGTTCTCGCCGTTGGGTGCGGTCGCGAACGGCACCGACAGGTCGGGCAGGTCGGCCACCGACGGCACCCGCCACGGCTCGGAGCCGTTGGCCAGATAGCCGTCCGAGAGCAGGAACACCGGGGTGCGGTAGGCCAGCGCGATCCGCGCTGCCTCGATTGCGGCGGTGAAGCAGTCACCCGGTGATTGGGCGGCCACGATCGGGACGGGCGCCTCGCCGTTGCGGCCGAACATCGCGAGCAGCAGGTCGGACTGCTCGGTCTTGGTGGGCAGCCCCGTGGACGGGCCGCCGCGCTGGATGTTGCAGATGATCAGCGGCAGTTCCAGCGACACGGCCAGCCCGATCGTCTCGCCCTTGAGCGCGATGCCCGGCCCGGACGAGGTGGTGACCGCCAGCGCGCCACCGAACGCTGCGCCCAGCGCGGCGCCGATACCGGCGATCTCGTCCTCGGCCTGGAAGGTCCGCACCCCGAACCGCTTGTGTTTGGACAGTTCGTGCAGGATGTCCGAGGCCGGCGTGATCGGGTAGGCGCCCAGGAACAGCGGCAGGCCGGCCCGCTGCGCCGCCGCGATCAGCCCGTAGGACAGCGCCAGGTTGCCGGTGATGTTGCGGTACGTGCCGCGCGGCAGCGCCGCGGGCTTGATCTCGTACGAGACCGCGAACGCCTCGGTGGTCTCGCCGAAGTTGTAGCCGGCCCGGAAGGCTGTCAGGTTGGCGGCGGCGATGTCGGGCCGGTTCGCGAACTTGGTCTCGATGAACGCCGTCGTCGCGTCGGTGGGTCGTGAATACATCCACGACAGCAGGCCGAGGGCGAACATGTTCTTGCTCCGCCCGGCATCGCGGCGCGAAAGCTCCAGGTCCGCCAGCGCCTGCAGGGTCAGATCGGTCAGATCGACCGCGTGCACCTGGAACCCGTCCAGCGTGCCGTCATCGAGTGGGTTGCTCGACCACCCGATGCGTGCCAGCGCCCGCTCGGTGAAGTCATGGGTGTCCACGATGAGCGTGGCGCCCTTGGGCAGATCACCCAGATTTGCCTTCAGCGCGGCCGGATTCATCGCCACCAGCACGTCGGGCCGATCACCCGGGGTGAGGATGTCGTGATCGGCGAAGTGCAGTTGGAAGGACGACACCCCGGCCAACGTCCCCTGCGGGGCACGGATCTCGGCCGGGAAGTTCGGGAACGTCGCAAGATCGTTCCCGAACAGCGCCGTCTCCTGCGTGAACCGGTCACCGGTCAGCTGCATCCCGTCACCGGAATCACCCGCGATCCGGATCACCACACGGTTGAGCTGCTGGACGTTCTTGGTCATGTGTGTGCCATTCGGCTCACGTCGCCTCCGAGGCCTGCGAAACCAGTCCATCCTACTTTCGCGCAGCGTTCAACGATCGTGGGATCGCTCACCTTCAGCCGGATGATTTCCGGACGAGCACCGGACCGTTCACGAGTGAAATCGTTGAGCGTGCATCGCTGGGCGGGCATTCGCCCCCCACGAATGACGACGCACCGCGGCAAATCGGACGTGGCCGATGCCTGCCGCGCAGAAGCTGCCAGTTGATCGCAGTGATCGGTCCTGCAGGCCTGGATACGGTCAATATCAACAAGCCTTGAGGTACGTGAACTGACCGTGAGGCGTGGGTATATCGGTGGCACTCCGGGCTGATCATTTGGGCAGTACCCCCGCAATAGGAGACACGATGAGGGATCTGGTTCTGCCGTCTTTCGAGATGGACTGTCGAGACTGGCTCGTTGCGACCCCCGACGGGTCCGGGATCCCGGAAGAGGTGGACGGCGCCCCGGTGCTGGCCGTGCTGAGCACCGCTGTCATCGACGAGGCCGGGCTTCGGCCGGCGAGTGGTGTGCTGACGGTCGGGCTGATGGATGACGACATCACCGCGGTCAGCCTGCACGAGGGCAGCCCGGCTGCCGAGATCATCGATCTTGACGGCGACTACTTGCGCTTCGTCCTGCGGGCGCCGACCGGGCCGCTTGCTCTGCTCGCCGAGTTCAGCCTGCCCGACGGTCCCGATCCCGAGGTCGTCGACCGGGTCGAAACATTGATGCGCTCGTTCCGATGGGCGGCGTGAGCTCCCCGACCGCGTTGCCCAGCTGAACCGAGGTCGTCCCGCTCTGGCCCCTGTCCGCGGCACACAGACAGCTCTCGACCGTTTCCCTGCCCGTGCCTATCCAGTCGGGCTCTCCTGGTGATATGGCAATCTGGATCGGGTTGGCGCTGATCGGCTGGATCGCCGTCAGCGTTGTCGTAAGTGCGGCGCTGGGGACGATGATCCGCGCCGCGGACGGCCAGCCAGCCGATGCCGCACACCACTCGGTCGTATCAGCGACGCTGCACACCCTGCGCGCCGCCACGACCGGGTCGGGCAGCGCGCCCGCCGCCGGTACGGCATCCGGGACTGCCATACCGCTGCGGCGCGCTGGCTGACAGGCGCACCGGCGCGGCAGGGCAGGAAGGGAACGAGGCTGCACCGCCCGACGTTCTGGCTGATGTGACGGCGACGGCGAACGGGGTACGCACCGCCGTCCTACTGGGGTTTCTCGCAGCCCTTCTCGCCGTGGTCGGCGGAGCGGTCGGCGGCCGCCAGGGACTGTTCCTCGGCCTGCTGTTGGCGGTTGGCATGAACGCCTTCGCGTACTTCAACTCCGACAAGATCGCACTGCGATCCATGCGAGCACGGCCGGTGAGTGAAGCCGAGCAGCCGGCGATGTATCGCATCGTGCGTGAATTGGCTACGAGCGCGCGGCAGCCGATGCCTCGGCTCTACGTATCGCCGACAGCGCAGCCGAACGCGTTCGCAACGGGGCGCAACCCACGGCATGCCGCGGTCTGCACGACCGAGGGCATTCTGCAGACGCTGTCGGAGCGAGAACTGCGTGCCGTCCTGGGTCACGAACTCAGCCACGTCTACAACCGCGACATCCTGATCTCCTCGGTCGCGGCGACCATCGCCGCGGGAATTACCTGGATCGCGACCTTCGCCTTGTATTTCGGCGGCGGGCGGGGCAATCGCGGAAATCCGGTCGCTGGGCTGCTGATGGTGTTTCTCGGGCCGCTCGCCGCGGGCCTCATCCAGTTGGCGATCAGCCGCTCGCGTGAATACCAGGCCGACGCGTCCGGAGCGGCGCTGACCAACGATCCACTCGCGCTGGCGTCGGCGCTGAGCCGGCTCGACGCCGGTGTCGCCGCCCGTCCGTTGGCCAAGACGCCACAGCTGGAACAGGCCAGCTCGATGATGATCGCGAATCCGTTCGCCGGCCGGTCACTGTTCGCGACCCACCCGCCGATGGCCGACCGCATCGCCCGCCTGGAAGCGCTCGCCCGCTCGGACCCGCGCTACCTGCGCTGATCGGGCCCTGCGCGCGTCGTCAGCGGTAGTTGGTGAACTGCAGCGCGACCTCGAGGTCGGAGTTCTTCAACAGCGCCTGGACGGCCTGCAGGTCGTCCTTCTTCTTTCCCGAGACGCGCAGTTGGTCGCCCTGGATGTTGGCCTGGACGCCGCGCGGACCCTCGTCGCGGATCAGCTTCGCGATCTTCTTCGCATCGTCCTGGCTGATGCCCTGTTTGAGGGTCGAGGCGATGATGTACTGCTTGCCCGAGGCCTTCGGCTCGCCGGCGTCCAGGGCCTTGAGCGAGATCGAACGCTTGACGAGCTTGTCCTTGAACACGTCGAGGGCGGCCTTCGCGCGCTCCTCGGTGTCGGCCTTGACCGTGACGCCGAGCTCACCCGCCCACTCGACCGAGGCGTTCGTGCCGCGGAAGTCGAAGCGCTGGGCCACCTCTTTGGCCGCCTGGTTCAGGGCGTTGTCGACCTCCTGGCGGTCGATCTTGCTCACAACGTCGAAGGACGGGTCGGCCATCGCTTGCGCCTCCTGGGCTTCGAAAGGACCATCGATCGGTCACGAACAGTGTGCGCTTGACCGTATCGGACGTCGGGTAATGTGTGGACCCGTTGCCGGACCTGGTCCGGTGCACGGCGGGTTGCCCGAGTGGTCAAAGGGAGCGGTCTGTAAAACCGCCGGCTCAGCCTACGTTGGTTCAAACCCAACACCCGCCACAGATCGTCACACCGGTCCGACCGCAGGATCAGCTGATCACAAGGGCGGCGTCACGTCTGCCCGAGTTCCTGACCGGTCGCGACAGCAGTGGTGCGTGGCGCGGAACAAGCAATGAGCATCCGGTGCGACCGTGCGCTCGGCTGACCGGCCAGGCAAGCTGGAGAGATGATCGCCCGACTTGGTCTCGTGGTGTGCGCGCTCGTGTTCGCCGCGTGTACCGGCACGTCCTCGGGCGCGGTGATCTCGCCCACCTCGGCCGGACCGGATCCGTCGCCGACGGCGGCGCAGTCCATCCCGGCGCAGTCCATCCCGCCGCAGTCCACCCCGCCGCAGTCCACCCCGCCACCGTCCAGCTCGACCAGCAACGCGACGGGCCGGCGCTGGGCGCATGTCGTGGTGGTCGTCCTCGAGAACCGCGACTCCGGCAGCATCCTCGGCAGTGCCGAGGCTCCGTACCTGAACAGCCTCGCGGCCTCGGGGATGAACTTCACCGACGCGCACGCCGAGACGCACCCCAGCCAGCCGAACTACCTCGCGCTGTTCTCCGGGTCCACCCAGGGCCTGACGAACGACAGCTGCCCGCACACCTTCCGCGGCGACAATCTCGGGCAGCAGCTGCTCTCGGCCGGTTACACGTTCGTCGGCTACTCCGAGCACCTGCCGGCGTCCGGCTACACCGGCTGCAACGCCTACCCGTACGCCCGGCGCCACAACCCGTGGGTGAACTTCACGAACCTGCCCGCCTCGGTCAACCAACCGCTGTCGGCGTTCCCGTCCAACTACGACGCGCTTCCAGACGTGTCGTTCGTGATCCCCGACGTGCTCAACGACATGCACGACGGCTCGATCGCACGCGGCGACGCGTGGATGCGGGCTCACCTGGACGGCTACGCCACCTGGGCGCGCACGCACCACAGCCTGCTGCTGGTCACCTGGGACGAGGACGAGGGCCACGCACCCGATGGCGTCAACCACATCGCGACGTTCGCGGTCGGGCAGGGTGTCGGCCAGGGAACCTGGGACGCACGAGTCGACCACTACACGATGCTCCGGGCGATCGAGGACGCGTTCGGATTGCCCTTGCTGGGCAAGGCAAAGGACGCGACCCCGCTACCCCCGATCGGTTAGCTCGGGCAGCGTCGCCGGCGCGCCCAGAAGATGTGCCAGGACGGTTGCGGTGACCGCCTGGGCGCAGAGCAGCCCGACCAGGACGACGATCTGGAACCGGGCTGCCTGCGCGGCGCCCGCGCCGCCGAGCAGGGCGCCCACGAAGGCCCCGGGCAGCGTCACCAGGCCGACGGTGCGCGTCTGGTCGAGAGCCGGGACGAGGGCTTCGAACGCCGCGTCGCGCGCGATCGGGCGCACCGCCTGGCGCGTGCTGGCCCCGATCGACAGCCAGGCCTCGACCTCGTCGCGACGCTGGCGCAGGCCGTCGGTGAGGCGCCGGCCGGTGAGCGTCGCGGCCGTCATCGTCCCGCCCATGACGATGCCCGACACAGCGACGAGCGTGCGCACGTCGCGGGTGAGGGTGGGCAGGCCGACGACGACGCTGATCGCGATCGCAGCCCCGGCTCCGCAGGACAGCACGACAGCGCGTGCGGCCCCGGCGTGCACGCGCAGCCGCCGCGCGGCGGTCCAGGTCGCGACGCCGAACATCAGCGCGACGACCCCGATCACGGCCACCGGTGCGGCGAACACACCCCGCAGCGCGAGCGCGACGATCGCCAACTGGACAACCGCACGAACCGAGGCGATGACGACCGAGCGCCGCTGAGCCACGCCGGCGATCGTCAGCGCCGTCAGCGCGATCGCCACCAGCACGACGAGGCCGATCGCGAGCCGCAGATCGGCATTCACGTCGCGCTCACAAGGACATCGTGCACTGCATTCGGCCGTCGGCCGAACTCGACAGTCAGGCAGCGTTCAGACATGATCGCGCACCGTCGTAGCCATGACGACCCAGCGAGAAACAACCCCCACTGCTGTCCGGATGGTGAACAAGGTCCCCGAGGTCACCGCGTACTTCTGGGTGATCAAGATCCTGTGCACCTCTGTCGGTGAAAGCTTCGCCGACTACATCAACGAGACCCTCGGCTTCGGCCTCACCAACACCACCGAATTGTTCGCCACTGCATTGGCGCTCGTCCTCGTCGTCCAGTTCCGACTGCGGCGCTACGAACCCGGTGTGTACTGGCTGGCGGTGGTACTCATCAGCGTCGTCGGGACGCTGCTGACCGACAACCTCACCGACGGCCACGGCGTGCCGCTGTGGATCAGCACGACTGCCTTCGCCGCGTTGCTCGCGGCAGTGTTCGGGATCTGGTACGCCCGCGAGCGCACGCTCTCGATCCACACGATCGTGACGACGCCGCGGGAGTCGTTCTACTGGCTCACCGTGCTGGTGACCTTCGCGCTCGGTACCGCTGCCGGTGACTGGACGCTCGAACTGACCGGCTGGACCCCCGGTGCTGCGGTGCTGCTGCCGGCCGGACTGATCCTCGCCGTGCTGGTGGCCTGGCGCGCAGGCGCCGGACCGGTGCTCTCGTTCTGGATCGCCTACGTCCTGACCAGGCCGCTCGGTGCCAACATCGGCGACTACCTCGGGTCATCGCGTGCGGACGGCGGGGTGGGTCTGGGCACCTTCGGCACGAGCGTGGTTTTCCTCGGCGTGATCCTGGCGGTCGTGGTCTACCTCAGCGTGACCAGGACCGACCGCATCGAACTGGTCCACGACGAACCGGAAGAGCCGGTAGGCGCAGCCGTCTAGCGCCACGTCAGCCGCCGCCGGCGGTGCTGAGCAGCGGTGCTCAGACGCCGGCGGCGGTGACCACGGCGTCGGTGGCGAAGCCGGCGAGCAGTCCGAGCAGCAGGCCGATCGAGAGGATGTCCATCCGCCGTGCGGCCGTTGCGATGCCCAGCAGCTGGCACACGACGTAGATGATCGATCCCGCTGCCAGGGTCAGGAACGCAACGCTCATCGCGTCGCTGGTGAAGCCGTGGCCCACCCAGGTCCCGACGAAGGTAGGACCACCGGCGATCGCTGCCATACCGAACAGGAAGCCCCAGGACGGGCGGTCCTCGCCGGCCGCTAGCGGTGCCACGATGCCGAAACCCTCGGTGGCGTTGTGCAGCGCGAACCCGATGACGAGGACGGTGGCCAGCGCCACGTCGCCACTCACGGCCGAATGCCCGATCGCGAGACCTTCGGCGAAGTTGTGCAGACCGATCCCGACGGCGATGAGCAGGGCCAACCGGCGTGCCGGTGACCACTCCGCGATCCCGCCGATGCGCGCGGGATGCTCGCGCACCGACATCGCTCCGGGGCCGCCGCGTCCACGGTTGCCCACGCTGTTGTGCAGGTACCGGTCGTACGCGACGAGGCCGAGCAGGCCGACCGACAGGCCGCCCACGAACAGGGCGCTGTACCCGGCGACGGGACCGAACCCGCCGGTGCTCTCATGCAGCGCGCTCAGAGCGTTGTCGAGCGGTTCCCAGGCGCCAGACAGGATGTCCCACACCAGGAACAGCAGCACGCCGATGGCGGTCGCGTTCAGGAACAGCTTCAGCATCGGACGGGGTGTCCGCAGGCGCCCCAGCGGGATGCCGATGACGATCGTGACGCCCGCGATGGCGCCCAGTAGCAGTGTGGTCCCGAGGCTCATGCCCACCAACTTCCCTTATTCGTGAGGTAAGGCATACCTAACCACAACGACCGGGATCATGCACGTGTGCTCAGCGGACCGTGAGGATCACCACCGCAGCCGCCCCGATGGCGATGCAGTAGGCACCGAAGGGTCGCAGCGACCGGGTGGCCAGATACCGGGTGAGGAAGCGCACCGAGAGGTAGGCGCCGACGCCGGACAGCACCGAGCCGAACAGCACCTGCGGCCGGATGCCGTCGCCCAACGGGCCGAACAGGTCGCCGACCTTGAGTGCACCTGCGGCCAGGATCACCGGCGTGGCGAGCAGAAACGAGAACCGGGCGGCGTCCTCGCGCGACAGGCCGCGCACGAGCCCGGTGACGGTGGCGATGCCGGAGCGGGAGATACCCGGTGCCAGCGCGAGAATCTGGCTCGTGCCGATGCCGACCGCGCCGGCGACCGACATCCGGGCCAGGCGCTTGTCGGACTCCGGCCCGGTGATCCGCTCGTCCACATAGACCGAGTCGACGTCGTCGTCACCGCGTCGCATCCGCTCGGATGCGAGCAGGATCACCCCGTTGACCATCAGGAAGACCGCGGCCGGTATCGGTCGGGCGAGTGTGGTGCGGAACCAGTGCTCGGCGAGCAGGCCGACCAGGCCGATCGGGATCGTCGCGAGCACCAGTAGCCAGGCCAGCCGCTGATCGTCGGTGCGGACCTCGCGCCGGACGATGCTGGTGGCCAGGCCGCCGATGATGCGCAGCCAATCGCGCCAGAAGTAGACGACGAGCGCAATCGCGGTGGCGACGTGCATACCGACGATGAAGGCGAGGTAGGGCGACTCCGGCGCGCTCACGTTCAAATCGCGCGCCCACGAACCGCCGACGAGGGCCGGGAGCAGCACGCTGTGGCCCAGGCTCGAGACGGGGAACAATTCCGACACGCCCTGCAGCGCACCGACGACGCCTGCCTCGAGCCAACTCAGGTGATGGGTCACGATGGTTGATTGTTGCGCCTACTACCTGAACCGAACCTGACCGTGGGTCCTGGCGGTGGCGAATAGCTGCGTCCAGGCGTCGATACTTCCCTGGTGAGCTATCGGGTGCTGGTCGTCGAGGACGATCACGGACTGCGTGATGTCCTCGCGCGGGGGTTGCGCGCCGAGGACTACGACGTGGTCACGGCAGCCAGCGGCGAGAGCGCGTTGCGAACCCCGCTCGACGGCGTGGACGCCGTCGTCCTCGATATCGGCCTGCCGGACTCGGACGGACGCGACGTGTGCCAGGCATTGCGCACGCGTGGGCTCGACGTCCCGATCCTGTTCCTGACCGCACGCCATGACATCACCGACCGGCTCTCGGGGTTCGCCTCCGGTGGCGACGACTACCTGGTCAAGCCGTTCGTGTTCGCCGAGCTGGTTGCCCGGCTGCGCGCGGTGCTCCGTCGCGCCGCCACCGACGGTGGGCACGGTGTCGAGGACCTCAAGGTCGACCCGGTTGCGCACACCGTCCAGTGCGGTGCCGCCAGCGCCGCGCTCTCGCCGATCGAATACCGGCTGCTCGCACGTCTGCTCGCCACGCCCGACGCGCTCGTTCGTCGCCATCAACTCCGCGACGCCGCCTGGCCGGCCGGTGCGATCGTCTCGGACAACACCCTGGACCAGTACGTGAGCAAGCTGCGACGCCGGCTGGCCGAAGTCGGTTCGACGCGGCTGATCCAGGCCGCGCGCGGCCTCGGCTACCGGCTCGTCTGACGTCGATGCGGACGCTTCGCGGGCGGGTGGCACTGCTCGCCGTCGCGCTGATCGCCGGGTGGCTCGCGCTGCTGACGGTCGCCTTCAACGTCTATCTCGGGCACCGCTTGCGCGCGCAGGCCGACACCGCCCTGCGCGTCCGGGCCCAGGCGGCGTCCGCGACGCTGGCGATCGGCCCGTCGGGATCGGTTCGGGTCGGCGAATCGGCGACGGACGGCGACCTCGACACCGACATCTGGATCTACGCCCGCGGGCGCGCACTCGCGCGGCCCACGGCGGCCGGCTCCGCGGTGCAGAAGGTCGCTGACTCGCTCGCGGGTGCCGATAAGGGGTTCACCGGGGTCGGGGACGACGCGCGGGTGTACGTGCTGCCGGTGCGCTCGAACGGTGCGCGGATCGCGACGGTGGTCGTGGCGCAGAGCACGGCCGGCGAGCACCGGGCCGAAGGCGTCGCCCTGGTCGGCTCGATCGCCGTGTCCGCCCTGTTGCTCGCAGTGGCCTACCCGGTGATCCGGATGGGCGTCCGGCGCGCGCTCGACCCGATGGACGCGATGGCACGGCAGGCGGCCGACTGGAGCGCGCACGAGACGGGCCGTCGCTTCGGCACCGGCCAGCGCTACGTCGAACTGCGCGAACTGGCAGCCGACCTGGATGGCCTGCTCGATCGGCTGTCGGCAGTGCTTCGCCACGAGCGGCAGTTGTCCGGTGAGCTCTCGCATGAGTTGCGCACCCCGTTGGCACACATCGCGGCCGAGGCCGACCTGCTGGTGCACAGCGGCAAGCCCAGCGACCGCCAGGCCCACGTGGCGATCGCCGACACGGCCCGCGCGATGGACCGGATCATCGAGACCCTGCTCGACGCCGCGCGCGCCCAGCCGTCCACGGTGGCAGGCACCTGCGAATTGGCCAGTGTCTTCGACGCTGTCAACGCGGACGGGACGGCGCGGCTGACCGGCGAGGCGCCGCTCACCGTCGGGGTGGACGGGGCGGTGCTGGAGCGGATCCTTGCCCCCGTGCTGGCCAACGCACATAGGTATGCCCGGACCTCGGTCGTCGTCGACGCGGCGCGAACCGACTCCGGCGTGCGCATCGATGTGGTCAACGACGGCCCGGCGTTGGAGCCGGCACTGGCCGAGCGGGTCTTCGAACCGGGTTTCCGAGCCGACCCGGCGGACGGGCACGCCGGTGCCGGTCTCGGCCTCGCCCTGGCGCGCCGGCTGGCCCGCTCGGCGGACGGGGACGTGACGGCCATCGCGACCCCGACCGGCAGCACATTCCGGATCAGCCTGCCCGCCGGATGAGTACCGTCGATGGGGTACCGGCCAACCGCAGTCCGGCCGTCCCGGACGCTGCTCGGCGGCCGGCGCGAACCCGCGTCTCCTCGAAGTAAGGAACCTGATGCAGCATCGCTACCTGGGCCGATCCGGCCTGCAGATTTCTGAGATCACCTACGGCAACTGGCTCACCCACGGCTCGCAGGTCGAGAACGACATCGCCACGCAGTGCGTGCACGCGGCGCTCGACGCGGGCATCACCACGTTCGACACAGCCGACGTCTACGCCAACGGCAAGGCAGAGTCCGTGCTCGGCGAAGCGCTGCTCGGCCAGCGGCGCGAGAGCCTCGAGATCTTCACCAAGGTGTACTGGCCGACCGGGCCCGACCCGAAGGGCAAGAACGACACCGGCCTGTCGCGCAAGCACATCATCGAGAGCATCGACGGGTCGCTGCGGCGGCTGCAGACCGATTACGTCGACCTCTACCAGGCGCACCGCTACGACAAGTTCACCCCGCTGGAGGAGACGATGCAGGCTTTCGCCGACATCGTCCGCGCCGGCAAGGCCCTCTACATCGGTGTCAGTGAGTGGTCGGCGGATCAGATCCGCGAGGGGCAGGCGCTCGCCCGGCAGTTCGGCTTCTCGCTGGTGTCCAACCAGCCGCAGTACTCGATGCTGTGGCGCATCATCGAGGGCGAGGTAGTGCCGGCCTGTCGCGAGCTCGGGATGAGCCAGATCGTGTGGTCACCGATCGCGCAGGGTGTACTCACCGGCAAGTACCGGCCCGGCGAGCAGCCCCCCGAAGGATCGCGCGCGACCGACTCCAAGGGCGGCGCGGACATGATCAAGCGCTGGCTGAGCGACGACGTCCTGACCCGGGTGCAGGAACTGCGCCCGATCGCCGCCGACCTCGACCTGACGATGGCCCAGCTCGCGGTCGCCTGGGTGCTGAGCAACGACAACGTGGCAGCCGCACTGGTCGGCGCCTCGCGACCCGAGCAGGTCGGCGAGAACGTGAAGGCGGCCGGCGTGAAGCTGGACGCCGATGTGCTGGAGCGCATCGACAAGACACTCGGTGCGGTCGTGACCAGCGACCCGGCCGAGGTCGCCAAGTCCACCCCGAAGCGGCGGGCCATCTGATCGTGTGGTGGCGGACTTCCGGCGCAGCTGCCGGGAGTCCGCTGCCACCGACGGTCAGGACGGTCGGCGGCCGATCTTGTTGCCGAGCCAGGTGATCGGGTCGTACTTGCGGTCGACGACGCGCTCCTTCAACGGGATCAGCGCGTTGTCGGTGATCTTGATGTGTTCGGGGCAGACCTCGGTGCAGCACTTGGTGATGTTGCACATGCCGAGGCCGTAGTCGTCCTGTGCCGCGTGTTTGCGGTCGAGGGTGTCGAGCGGGTGCATGTCCAGTTCGGCGGCGCGCATGAGGAACCGCGGACCGGCATAGACCTCTTTGTTGTCCTCGTGGTCGCGGATCACGTGGCAGACGTCCTGGCACAGGAAGCACTCGATGCACTTGCGGAACTCCTGCGAGCGCGCGACGTCCTGCTGCGCCATGCGGTACTCACCGGGCTTGAGATCCGGCGGTGCGAACGCCGGCACCTGCTGAGCCTTCTTGTAGTTGTAGCTGACGTCGGTGACCAGATCCTTCATCACCGGGAACGTGCGCAGCGGGGTGACGGTGATCGTCTCCGCCTCGGTGAAGATCGACATCCGGGTCATGCACAGCAACCGTGGGCGGCCGTTGATCTCGGCACTGCACGACCCGCACTTGCCGGCCTTGCAGTTCCACCGCACAGCAAGATCGCCGACCTGGGTCGCCTGCAGCCGATGGATGATGTCGAGGACGACCTCGCCCTCGTTGACCTCGACCGTGTAATCGACCAGGTCGCCGCCGTCGGCGTCCCCGCGCCAGACGCGGAAGTGAGCGTCGTAGGTCATCTCGGGGCCCCTTCGTCGGCGCGGAACGGTCGGTGTCGAGCAGCGCTGTGGCGAATGATCATGTGGCCTCCGCCGGGGCCATGTGCGCCGCGGCGGCGACGTCGGGAAGGTCGGCGATCTCGTCGTCGGTGTAGTACTTGGCCAGCTCGTCCTTCTTGAACAGGGCGAGCAGGTCGGGCCGCATCGGCGCCATCGGCTGCTTCTCGACGACGACCTCTCCGGCCGTGTCGAGTGAGCAGATCAGGTTCACCTGGCGCCACTGTGACGACATCTTCGGGAAGTCGTCGCGGGTGTGCCCGCCGCGCGACTCCTCGCGCAACAGTGCAGCCTTGGCGATGCACTCGGACACCATGATCATGTTGCGCAGGTCGAGTGCAACGTGCCAGCCCGGATTGAACCGCCGGTCACCCTCGACCGAAACGTTGCCGGCGCGTTCCTTGAGCTTCACCAACCGCTCGAGCGCGTCCTCGATCTCCTCGGCCTTGCGGATGATGCCGACGAGATCGTTCATCGCCTGCTGCAGCTCCTGGTGCACGGCATAGGCACTCTCGCCGCCGCCGTTGAACGGCGCGAGCGCGGCCTGTTCGCACTCCGCGAGTTGGGCATCGGTCACGGCGGGGTACGCGCCGTTGAGCGCCTGCACGTACGCCGCAGCCCCCTCGCCGGAGCGGCGGCCGAAGACGAGCAGGTCCGAGAGCGAGTTACCACCGAGCCGGTTCGACCCGTGCATGCCGCCCGCCACCTCGCCGGAGGCGAACAGGCCCGGAACGCCGACCGCCGCAGCGGTGTCGGCGTCGACCTCGATGCCGCCCATCACGTAGTGACAGGTCGGCCCGACCTCCATCGGCTCGGCGGTGATGTCGACGTCGGCCAGTTCCTTGAACTGGTGGTGCATGGACGGCAACCGGCGCAGGATCTCTTCCTTCGGCAGCCGCGAGGCGATGTCGAGGAAGACGCCGCCGTGGGGTGATCCGCGGCCGGCTTTGACCTCGGAGTTGATCGCCCGGGCGACCTCGTCGCGGGGGAGCAGGTCGGGTGTGCGCTTGTTGTTCTCCGGGTCCTTGTACCAGGCGTCGGCCTCGGTCTCGTTGTCCGCATACTGCGCGCGGAACACGTCCGGGACGTAGTTGAACATGAAGCGCTTGTTCTCGGAGTTGCGCAGCACACCGCCGTCACCGCGCACGCCCTCGGTGACGAGGATGCCCTTCACCGACGGCGGCCAGACCATGCCGGTCGGGTGGAACTGGACGAACTCCATGTTCAGCAGGGTCGACCCGGCGCGCATGGCCAGGGCCATGCCGTCCCCCGTGCACTCCCACGAGTTGGACGTGACCTTGAACGACTTGCCGATGCCGCCGGTCGCCAGCACGATCGCCGGCGCCTTGAACAGCGCGAACTCGCCCGTCTCGCGGTAGTAGCCGAATGCACCGGCCGCTGCGCCGGACTCGTCGGTGATCAGTTCGGTGACGGTGAACTCGGCGAACACTTTCAGCCGGCCCTCGTCCGCGCCCTGCTGGCCGCGTGCCTTCGCGTCGTCCTGCTGCAGCGAGACGATCTTCTGCTGCATGGTGCGGATCAGCTCGAGGCCGGTCCGGTCGCCGACGTGCGCGAGGCGCGGATACTCGTGGCCGCCGAAGTTGCGCTGGCTGATCCGGCCGTCCTTGGTGCGGTCGAACAGCGCGCCGTAGGTCTCGAGCTCCCAGACCCGATCGGGGGACTCCTTCGCGTGCAGCTCGGCCATCCGCCAGTTGTTCAGGAACTTTCCGCCCCGCATCGTGTCGCGGAAGTGGACCTGCCAGTTGTCGTTGCTGTTCGCGTTGCCCATCGCCGCGGCGCAGCCGCCCTCGGCCATGACCGTGTGCGCCTTGCCGAACAGCGACTTGCAGATCACCGCGACCCGAAGCCCCGCCTCGTGCGCCGCGATCGCCGCCCGCAGCCCGGCGCCGCCCGCGCCGATGACCAGGACGTCGTAGCTGTGCTTCTCGATGCCACTCACGTGCGTACCTCTCAGTTGATGATGCGCAGGTCGCTGAACGTGCCGTGTGCCACCAGCGCGATGTACGCATCGGTGATCATCAGCGTGGCCAACGTCGTCCAGGCCAGTTGCATGTGCTTGGCGTTCAGCTTCGAGACGAGCGTCCACGCCCGGTAGCGCATCGGGTGCCGCGAGAAGCTGCGCAGGCGGCCGCCGATGATGTGTCGGCACGAGTGGCACGACACCGTGTACGCCCAGAGCAGGACGACGTTGACGAGCATGACCAGCGTCCCCAGTCCCAGGCCGAACTTGCCGTCCGCACCCCGGAAGGCGCGGATCACGTCGTAGGTGTTGATCAGCGAGATGACGCCGGCGACGTAGAAGAAGTAGCGGTGCGCGTTCTGGAAGATCAGCGGGAAGCGTGTCTCACCGGAATACGCGGTGTGCGGTTCGGCGACGGCGCAGGCCGGCGGCGACTGCCAGAACGCGCGGTAGTACGCGCGCCGGTAGTAGTAGCAGGTGAGCCGGAAGCCGAGCAGGAACGGCAGCACGACGATCGCGAACGGGACGAACGGGGGGAAGTGGCCGAACCAGGTGCCGAAGTCACGCGCCTCGGGTATGCACGACGCGGTCACGCACGGCGACGAGAACGGCGACAGGTAGTGGTACTCGTCGACGAAGTAGGCGCCCTGGCTGGCCGTCCGCACCATCGCGTACAGCACCCAGATGCTGAGCAGGACGAAGGTCAGTAGCGGTGCCTGCCACCAGCGGTCGGTGCGCAGCGTCCGCTCGGCGATGCTGGCGCGTCCCGGGGCGCCGGTTCCGTGCGCGGTTCGGGCTTGCATGCGGGTCATCGGGCGTCGACCCCGAGCGGCGGTACGGGCATGCGCTACTCCTGTTGATCCCTGTGGATGATCCCAGTCATGAACCCAGTGATGAACCCAGTCGTCGATCGCTTCGTTCGTCGCCGCGGCGCGCAGAAAATCCGGTGACGCCGCGAGAATCGAGTGTTGTCGAACGCACGACTAATGCCAAGCTAACCGGGCATGGATCACGCCGGTCGGGCGGGGGTTGCGTGCGGCGCCTGGTGCCCGTGCGCTCGTGTAAACTCGGCCGCTGGCAACTTTTCGCTGTAACTGGCGGCAACGGTGCCTGCCCCCTTAGCTCAGTCGGCAGAGCGTCTCCATGGTAAGGAGAAGGTCTACGGTTCGATTCCGTAAGGGGGCTCTGGAACGCCCCGCCTGCGGGCGAGGCGTCCACGGGGCGGGGTAGCTCAGTCTGGTAGAGCAAGCGGCTCATAATCGCTGTGTCGCCGGTTCAAGTCCGGCCCTCGCTACTCCGGTTCGATCGTCCGAAGCTCAGTTCGTCCAAGTAGTTCGAAAACGAGAGAGGCCCTCCAGTGGCAGCCACCGACGTCCGTCCGAAGATCACTTTGGCGTGCCAGGAGTGCAAGCACCGCAACTACATCACCCGGAAGAACCGGCGTAACGATCCCGACCGGCTCTCGATGAACAAGTTCTGCCCGAATTGCGGCAAGCACACCGAGCACCGCGAAACCCGCTGAGCGGGTCCGCGTCGGGCCGGCCCGGCGACAGTGACCCGAAGCTGTGACAAGCTGTCTCGCACAGATCGGCCGGCGGGCGGTCTGATCCGGCGCTGACAGGGGTGGGCATGCACGACCCGCTCGGCGCACCGAGCCTGGACGGTTCGGGCCGGACCATTGAACGCCTCGCCAAGGCCCCTGACGGGGACGGGCGCCGCCTGCGGTGGGCCGAGCATCGAGCGCAGCGTCGCGCGGCCTTCGTGGCCGCCGGCGTAGCCGCCATCGACGAGCACGGTCCCGGTGCCAGTGCCGAGCAGATCGCGGACAGCGCCGGGGTCAGTCGCAGCGTCCTCTACCGCTACTTCCGCGACCGCGACGACCTGCGCCAGGCGATCGCCGACCATGTCGTCGGCGAGGTCATCGGCAGTGTGGTGCCCTATCTCGCCATCACCCGCGAGTCGACGCCACGCTCGCTCATCGGCTCGGCGATCGGTGTGATCATCGGTTGGCTCGATGAGCATCCCAACCTCTACCTGTTGCTGCGCGAGCGGCGCACCGGGTCACTCGACACCGTCGAGCAGACCCTGGCCGACCGGGTGGCGGGGCTGCTGAAGATCGTGATGATGTACTTCGGCCTGGACGCCGAACAGGCAGAGCCGGCCGCCTACGGGATCGTCGGCTACGTCGAGGCCAGCGGTTCGTGGTGGCTGGCGAAGCGGACGATGTCGCGCGAACGGTTCACCGCGAGCGTGTGCGACGCGGTCTGGCGGTTGCTCGAGGGCACCGCCCGCGCGAACGGCATCGAGG
Organism: uncultured Actinomycetota bacterium; assembly: GCA_963750295.1. Taxonomy (GTDB): domain Bacteria; phylum Actinomycetota; class Actinomycetes; order Mycobacteriales; family Jatrophihabitantaceae; genus CAVVPY01. The sequence continues at coordinate 2,849,485 of CAVVPY010000001.1, read as the reverse complement.
TCGGCTACGACACCCCCCTGCCCGCCGCGTTGTTCACCGAGGCGCTGCTCCCCCTGGAGGACCGATGACCCACACCGACGACGGGTACGACGGGCCGGCCGAGCTCGTCCACGGCGACGCCACCATCGCCGTGAACGTTTCGCTCGCCGGTCGCTTCGACCCGATCACCGGTTCCTACAGCTGGTACGGCCGGGTGGCGGCCAGTCCCGAGGTCGCGGCGCTGCTCGCCGCGGGTGCTCGCACGGTCGTGCTGCGCACGCCGACGGCCGAGGTCGAGACCACCTTGTCCGACGTCGACCCGTGGGGACGGCCGCGCGTCGCGGGGTTCGGCGCGGCCCCGTTCGACGTGCTCGGGCACGTCCTGGACTGAAGCCGCGTTTCGCCTCCCGGCCCGGGCGGTAGCGTCTGGGCATGGCTCTCGACCCGTCCTTCGCCGGACGCGCGTACCCGCCCACCGAGCCCTACGAGGTAGGACGGGAGAAGATCGAGGAATTCGCCGACGCGATCAACGATCCCAATCCGGTGTACCGCAATCGCGCGGCCGCGCAGGCGCTCGGTCATCCGGACGTGATCGCCCCACCCACGTTCGCCATCGTGGTCACCATGCGCGCGGGACATCAGGTGATCATGGATCCTGAGCTCGGCATCGACTACTCCCGCGTCGTGCACGGCGAGCAGCGTTTCGTGCACGTGCGGCCAATCCGCGCCGGCGACATCCTGCAGGTCGTCGTGACGGTCGAGAGCGTCCGCGTGGCCGCGGGGAACGACATCGTCACCACCCGGTCGGACGTGACGACGGTGGCGGGCGAACCGATCGTCACCGCGTACTCGACCATCGTTGCCCGAGGAGCTGCCGCATGAACGTCGGCGACCAGATCCCGGCCCAGGACTTCCCGATCACCCGCGCCGATCTCGTTCAGTACGCGGGGGCCTCGGGCGACTTCAACCCGATCCACTGGAACGAGCGGGTGGCTACGTCGGTCGGCCTGCCGAACGTGATCGCGCACGGCATGTTCACGATGGCCGCGGCGATCCGCGTGGTGACCGACTGGATCGGCGACCCCGGAGCCGTCCTCGAGTACGGGGTGCGGTTCACCCGCCCGGTCGTCGTGCCTGACCCGGACGGTGCGGTGCTCTCGGTCTCGGGCTCGATCCGCGCGATCCGCGAGGACGGGCTGATCGAGGTGGACCTCACCGCGACCGCGGAGGGGCAGACGGTACTGGCCAAGGCCCGCGCGGTGGTGCGGCCGCGCGCCTGACCCGTGACTGGCGGCGCGGCTCAGCCGTCCGCGACCAGCTTCGCGATCCGGCCGATGCCCTCGGCGATGTCGTCGTCGCCCAGCGCGTAGGACAACCGCAGGTAGCCGGGTGTGCCGAACGCCTCGCCCGGCACGACGGCCACCTCGACCTCGTCCAGGATCAGGTTCGCCAGCTCCGCCGAACTACCCACCGTGCGTCCGCGCAGCGGCCGCCCGAGCAGCCCCCGAACCTGCGGGTAGGCGTAGAACGCGCCCTTGGGTTCGGGGCAGATGACGCCGGGGATGTCCGAGAGCAGCCCGACGATCAGCTTGCGCCGGCGGTCGAACGCGGCGCGCATGTCGGCGACAGCTGACAGGTCACCGCTGACGGCCGCGATCGCCGCCACCTGGGCCACGTTGTTGACGTTGGACGTGGCGTGCGACTGCAGATTGGCCGCCGCCTTGACGACATCGCTCGGGCCGATCAGCCACCCGACCCGCCAGCCGGTCATCGCGTAGGTCTTCGCCACCCCGTTGAGGACGACGACCTTCTCGCCCGCCGTGTGCGCGATCGACACGTTCTCGGCCGAGCCGTAGACCAGGTGTTCGTAGATCTCGTCGGTCACCACCCACAGGTCATGCGAGGCGGCCCAGCGCCCGATCGCCTCGACCTGCTCGCGCGGGTACACCGCACCGGTCGGGTTCGACGGCGAGACGAACAGCACGAGCTTGGTCCGCGCGGTTCGCGCGGCTTCGAGTTGCTCGACGCTCGCCAGGTAGCCGGTCGTCTCGTCGGCGACCACCGCGACCGGTACGCCGCCCGCGAGCTTGATCGCCTCGGGATAGGTCGTCCAGTACGGGGCGATCAGCAGTACCTCGTCGCTCGGGTCGAGCAGGGCCGCGAAGGCGTTGTAGACCGCCTGCTTGCCGCCGTTGGTGATCAGCACGTGCGCGGCATCGACGTCGTAGCCGGTGTCACGCGCCGTCTTCGCCGCGACCGCCGCCCGCAGTTCGGGCAGCCCGGCGACCGGGGTGTAGCGGTGGTTCTTCGGGTCGCGACACGCTGCGACGGCAGCCTCGACGATGTAGTCCGGGGTCGGGAAGTCGGGCTCGCCGGCACCGAACCCGATCACCGGACGACCGGCTGCCTTGAGTGCCTTGGCCTTCGCGTCGACGGCGAGGGTGGCCGATTCGGCGATGGCGGCGATGCGGTCCGAGATGCGCGCTCCCATGGGGCCATCGTCCCAGATCGGGCGAACGACTATCGCCCTGCCGCCGGGTGTGCCGTCCTCGTCCGGGCCGGGCTCTGCCAAACCTTCTTCGGCAAACCGGAGCGGGCCAACTCCGGCATTCGGCGTGCCGGCGGCGTGCCGGTCAACGTCGTCGCCGGATGGACGGGCAACAGCATCGGCCGACGCGGACGCTGGTCGAAGTCGAAGTCCGACAGCAGGTCGCCCAGTTGTGGCGCGTTCTCGCGCACGTCCGGGCGGGGATCAGGCCGGCCATCGCTGCGCGGGTCGAGCCGCGCCCCGCCGAGGAAGTCGTCCTCGATGAACTTGGCGTACGCGTCGAACGACAACGTCTGGTGGTCGACGAAACCGGCCTTGGCGTACGGGCTGATCACCAGACCGGGGACGCGAATGCCGTAGCCGTTCTTGTCCACCTTCGGCGGGACGACGTGGTCGTAGAACCCGCCCCAGTCGTCCCAGGCCACGAAGATCGCCGTCGACTTCCAGTCCGGGCCGCGCATCACGGCGTTGATCAGGCTGGTCACGTAGGACTGCCCGTAGCTCACCGGGGCCGGCGGATGCTCGCTCACGTCCCCGGACGGAACCACCCACGACACCGCAGGCAAGGTGCCCTTGGCGGCCGCACTGTAGAACCGCGACACCGACTGGATGTTGCCTTCCTGGTGGTTCGCACGGACGGTGTCGAAGTAGGGCAGCGGGTTCCAGATTCCCGGCGTCTTCGGATTCTGTGGGACGGGTGCGCAGGTGAGTTGGTAGTCGTTGGCGCAGTCGGGTTGGGCGCCGGAAACGACGTAGTAACGCCACGACACGTGGTAGGCGTGCAGCAGGTAGGTCAGGTCCGTCCAGGCGTAGATCGGGTGGCGCTGCTTGCCTGTTCCGTCCCGCACCGCGGCGTTCGGCAGACCCGGCCGCGGGGGGCTGCCCGGGTTGCGGATGTCGTTGGTGCAACTGGTCGGGTCGTTGTGGCGGCGGCAGTAAGCCGACCACAGCGACACCAGCGAGAGGTGAGCCGGGAGGCTCCACGAGGCGTCGGAGGAGAACATGTGGTCCTGCAGCACGTAGTTCTTGGCGTAGGCCCAGTAGTTCGGGATGTCGGATTCGGTGTGGTAGCCGAGCACGTCCGGCCGGCTGGTCACCGAGCACGCCGGGTCGTAGGGGTTGTTGCACACGCCCTTCGCGCCGTGCAGGGTTCGGGCAAAGCCATCCATCCGGCCGCCGTTGATGTCCCTCGTCGCGCTCGTCTCGCCGTGCGGCCCGCCGCCGTTGATGTCGGCGTGGTCCGGGTACGGCGCCCGGCACCGGCCGTTGCGGGCGATCGGGATGCACACGCTCGGCCGGCCGTTGGCCATCGGGATTCCGTCGGCACCGGGAAAGGTCCCGAAGTAGCTGTCGAACGAGCGGTTCTCCTGCATGACGACGATGACGTGCTTGATCTTGCTGATCCCGGTCTGGGCGGCACCGGCCGGTGGCCGGACTGCGGCGAGCGCCACTGCGCCACCGGCGACCAGGCCGACGGTGAGCGCCACGTTGACCAGGGCGCGGTGCCTGTTCCGCGGTCTGCCTGGCGCCGGGGGAGAGCTAGCAACGAGCCGGGACACCGCGCCAGTGAGCCCGGTCTGGCTGTGAATCTGCTAGGTGTCGGTTCTCAATCTGCTGTTCGGCGTCCGGTCCGCCCTCAGCAAGACCGACCGCCACCGGTCCCGATGGTCGCCCGCACGAGGGGAAGTTGGAGCTCTGCGCGCTCCGCCCGTAGACTTGCGCCCGGGTCCAGTCCAGGGCCCTGCGTCAGCATGCGCGCCGTCGCAGGAACCGGACCCGTGGCACCCTTAGGGGCGTGGCTCAATTGGTAGAGCACCGGTCTCCAAAACCGGCGGTTGCAGGTTCGAGTCCTGCCGCCCCTGCGGACGGACCGCACCGACGGGCCAGCCGAATGCACGATCGAACGACAGCGCAACAGTGTCGAGAGGAGAGCTCGTGACCGCGACTCGCACGGAGTCTGCTGCCCCCCGTTCCGGTGGGGGACGCGGCGGTCTGCCGACGCGCTTCGTGCGCGAGAGCATCTCCGAACTACGCAAGGTCCTGTGGCCCTCGCGCAACGAGCTGGTGACCTACTCGATCGTCGTGATCGTCTTCGTGGTGATCATGGTGTCGATCGTCGCCGGGCTCGATGTGGCGTTCGCCCGGTTGGTGCTGCTGCTGTTCGGCTGAGCACGGCTGAGCTCGATGTCGTCCCGACGGACGTGCGAGCGCCCACCCGGTCCTGATCGATGAGCTACTGATCTGCCAGAGAAGAGAGACAGTGTCCGAGTACGACGACGTCGCCCAGAGCGGCGACGATGAGCGCGAATCCGTCGACCCCGGCGAGGCAGTCCGTGCCGACGCGGGCGAGTCCGCCGCCGAGGAACCGACCGACCTGGCCTCTGCCGCGCGCCTGCTCGGCGCCGGTGAGGGCGAATCGATCGGCGAGGAGGAGGCCGAGGACGACCTCAGTCTCGGGGCCGCCGTCGACGAGGTCGCCGAGGCCGAGGTCGCCGAGGCCGAGCCCGCCGGCGACGCCGAGGAGGAGGACCCGGTCGAGACGTTGCGGCGCGAACTGCGCATGCAGTTCGGTGACTGGTATGTCGTCCACTCCTACGCCGGTTACGAGAACAAGGTGAAGACCAACCTCGAGAGCCGGATCAGTTCGCTCGACATGGAGGACTACATCTTCCAGGTCGAGGTCCCGACCGAGGACGTCGTCGAGATCAAGAACGGTAAGCGTCAGCAGGTCCAGCGCAAGGTCTTCCCGGGTTACATCCTCGTGCGGATGGAGCTCACCGACGACTCGTGGGGCGCTGTCCGCAACACCCCGGGCGTGACCGGGTTCGTCGGCGCGACGTCCCGGCCGTCGCCGTTGACGCTCGACGAGGTCGTCCGAATCCTGGCCCCGGCGACGCAGAAGGCCGCCTCGGTGGCTGCCGGCAAGCCAGGTGCGACCGCTACGGACAAGGGCCAGGTCGCCGTCGTCGATTTCCAGGTCGGCGAGTCGGTCACCGTCATGGACGGGCCGTTCGCGACCCTGCCGGCGACGATCAGCGAGATCGACCCGGTCCACCAGAAACTGCACGTCCTCGTGTCGATCTTCGGCCGCGAGACCCCTGTCGAGCTGGCGTTCAGCCAGGTTTCCAAGCTCTAGTCAGAAAGCGAACGTCTCATGCCTCCGAAGAAGAAGCTCGCCGCGGTCATCAAGCTGCAGATCCAGGCCGGTGCCGCCAACCCGGCGCCGCCGGTGGGTCCCGCGCTCGGCCAGCACGGTGTGAACATCATGGAGTTCTGTAAGGCCTACAACGCCGCGACCGAGTCGCAGCGCGGGCAGATCGTGCCGGTCGAGATCTCGGTCTACGAGGACCGCTCGTTCACCTTCATCACCAAGACCCCGCCGGCAGCGCGACTGCTGCTCAAGGCGGCCGGGGTGGACAAGGGTAGCGGCGAGCCGCACAAGACCAAGGTCGCGAAGGTGACGATGGCCCAGGTCCGCGAGATCGCGCAGACCAAGATGGAGGACCTCAACGCCAACGACGTCGACCAGGCGGCGAAGATCATCGCCGGCACCGCCCGCAGCATGGGCATCACGGTCGAAGGCTGATCCGCCCTCGGCTCGCCCTGGCGAGTCACATCAGTTGCACGCGTGGGAGGACCGCGACCGCCGCGGCCCGTCTGACCACTGACGAGAAGGAGCACCAATGAAGCGCAGCAAGGCTTACGCCAAGGCCGCCGAACTCATCGAGGACGGCCGGATCTACAGCCCGCTCGAGGCAGTCGCGATCGCCAAGCAGGCCTCGCCGTCGAAGTTCGACGGCACCGTCGAGGTCGCGATGCGACTGGGCGTCGACCCGCGCAAGGCCGACCAGATGGTCCGCGGGACGGTCAGCCTGCCGCACGGCACCGGCAAGACCGTTCGCGTCATCGTCTTCGCCACCGGCGACAAGGCCGAGGAGGCACGCGCCGCCGGTGCCGACAAGGTCGGCAGCGACGACCTCATCCAAGAGATCACCGACGGCTTCCTGGACTTCGACGCGGCCATCGCGGCTCCGGACCAGATGGCCAAGGTCGGGCGCATCGCCCGGGTGCTCGGCCCTCGTGGGCTGATGCCGAACCCGAAGACGGGGACGGTCACGCCGGACGTCGCGAAGGCCGTCGCCGACATCAAGGGCGGCAAGATCAGCTTCCGTGTCGACAAGCAGGCGAACCTGCACCTGATCATCGGCAAGGCGTCCTTCGACACCGAGCAGCTGATCGAGAACTACGCCGCGGCGCTCGATGAGATCCTGCGCGCCAAGCCCGCCTCGGCGAAGGGCCGGTACGTCCGCAAGGTGACTTTCACGACCACCATGGGGCCCGGCATCCCGGTCGACCCGAACCGCACCCGCAACCTCAGCGAGGATGCCGCCGCGACCGCGTGAGGTCCTGCACGGCCAGCCCGGCGGTTCGCTGCCGGGCTGTTCGGCTGTCCGGGCGCGCGGACGGGCTGATCGACAGCGAGAAGCACTGAATTCGGGGAGTCCTGAGCGTGTTGAGAGTGGCTGTGCACCGTCGTAGCGGCCTGGTGGCCACCGTCCTCGCCGTCGTCGTGGCCGTCGGCGGTGTGGCTGCGCAGGGTGCGCAGGGTGCGACGCCCACCGCCGCCGGCGCCTTTGTCGCGGTCACACCGACGCGGCTGGTCAACACCTACACCGGCGCGTTCGGCAACCTGCATGGGGCGCTGCGGGGCCGCGCGACGACGTCACCGCAGCTGGGTGGCCACGGCGGCGTGCCTTCGTCCGGGGTTGCCGCCGTCGCTCTCACGCTGACCGTCCAGCAGCCGGCGGCCTCGGGCGCACTGGTCGCGTGGAAGTACGGCACGCGGCGACCGGGTACGGCGAACGTCCAGTTCGCCGCAGGTCAGCGAGCCGCGCAGTTCGCGATAGTCCGGGTCTCCGCAACCGGCCGGATCAACCTCTACAACCGATCGAGCCAGGCCCTGCAGGTGCTCGTCGACGTGTCCGGCTACTACCTGGCCGGGACGCCGACGGCGCGACGCGCCCTGCACCCGGTCACCCCGTCGCGGATCGCCGACACCCGGGCGGGCGGGTACGGCTCGGTGCGCGCCGGTGCGACGCGGACGCTGGCAGTGGGCGGCCACGGTCGCGTCCCGGCCGCCGGGGTGGACTCGGTGGCCCTGACCATCAACCTGTTCGCGCCGCCTCGTAGCGGGACGCTCACGGCCTACGCCGCGGGTCGGGCCCGGCCTGGCCTGCCCACCGGACGCTTCCCCGGCGGCAGGTCGAGTTCGCTGTTCACGATCGTCCCCGTGTCGGCCAGCGGTCGCATCACCGTGTACAACGGCTCGTCGAGAGCGATCGACTTCGCCCTCGACGTGGCGGGGTACTTCCTGGACGGCGTCGCGACCCGCGCCGGAACCCTGCAGCGGTTACCCGTGCAGCGCGTCCTGGATACCAGGCACGCACCGATCGCCCGGTCGACGTCGCGGTCGGTGACCGTGCGCGGCAAAGCCGGCGTCCCGCTGACGGGCGTGCAGTCGGTCGCGGTCGTAGTCAGCGTCATCTCGCCGGCGTCGGCGGGCGGCGTGACGGCGTGGGGCGGCCGGTCGCGGCCGCGCGTCACCAACGTCCAGTTCTCGACCGGACGCAGCACCTCGGACGTGGCGCTCGTGCAGGTCTCGTCGACGGGAAAGATCAACCTGTACAACGCCTCGTCGCGCGGCCTGTCCGTCTTCGTCGACGTCGTCGGCTTCGTACGCGGCACGACCATCACGCCGCCGCCGGTCTCCACCGGGCGCTACGTCCGCAACATCTCCGGCGCTCCCAGCGACGCCGCGACGATGGACTCCGAGGGCTGCCAGGACGGCCGGGACGGATCGGCGCTGGTGCTGCTCGAACTCGGCGCCCAGTCGATGACCGGCCGGCTCGCCGGCACGGGCGGCATCGCACTCACCCAGACGAACCCGGTCGTGCGCGTCACGTACTCGGAGCTCAGTGACGCGCTGACCGGCTACCTGAACGGATTCCACCGCTGCGCACCGGAGTGGTCGGCGACGATCGCACTCGGGACCAACAACGACGGGGTGTTCAGCGACTCGCTCAGCGCGTATCCGGCCCCGGACCGCGGCAAGGACTGGGCGAACCGCCTCGTGGACCCGCTGCGTTCGGCCGCCCCGAGCGGACTCGACGTCGTGGCAGCGAACGACATCGAGGCAGGCTTCGCGGGCACCCTGGCTCAGGTCCGGGCCTGGGAGCGCGGCTACTACGCCGCCACCGACACCACGTTGATCGTCAACGGGTCGTTGGACGGCTGCCCGACCGACTTCGGCCGCACCGCTACGCCGTGCGACCGCGGCTGGACGCTCGCCGACTACGCCGGACTCACCCGCCACGGCACGCAGACCCGGGTGTTGCCGCAGATCTACGTCCCCGAGCAGGCCCGACAGTGGGCCAATCTCGACCGCGTGACCGGGGGGCGCCTGGACGTGGCCGGTTCGCTCACCGAGTTCGCGGCCGACGGGTTCGGTTACCACCCCGTCGACGGCTGGGCGGCCCTGTACAACGCGCTGTCATCGGTCGTGGGCTCGCCGCAGATCCCGCGGGCGGTCGACCTCCGGGTCGACAACTGAGCGATTTGGTCGCGGTGCTCGCCGTCGCGTAGCCTTGGCCCCGATCCACCGAAGACCGCTGGCCCTCGCGTGCGCGCACGCGAACGAAAGCCTCCGAAGCGTCGGAGCGACCCGCGCAGGTTGGACGGTACGCCGCGCTCACCCGCGTCGCCCCGTGCGCCCTGCGCCGGGGCGTTTCTCGTTTCGTCAGGCGATCCACGGCCGGCCCGACGAAACGAGAGGAGGTAGCGCATGCCGAACGCCGACAAGATCAGCGCCGTCGCCGAGATCGCCGAACGGTTCGCCAACTCGTCCGCGGCCGTCATCACCGAGTACCGCGGTCTGACCGTCGAGCAGGTCACCCAACTGCGACGCGCCCTGGGTCGTGACACGACCTACGCGGTCGTGAAGAACACGCTCACGAGGCGGGCTGCGGCCAACGCCGGCGTCGTTATCGACGACAGCCTGCTGGTCGGGCCGACTGCCATTGCCTTCGTGCAGGGCGATCCGGTCGAGGCCGCCAAGGGATTGCGCGACTTCGCGAAGACCAATCCGCTCCTGGTGATCAAGGGCGGTGTGTTCGACGGCAAGTCGCTCTCACCGGCCGACGTCACCAAGATGGCTGACCTCGAGTCGCGCGAGGTGCTGCTGAGCAGGCTGGCCGGCGCGCTCAAGGCGCTGCCGTCCCGTGCTGCCGGGCTGTTCCAGGCCCCGCTGTCGCAGATGGCGCGACTGGCCAAGGCCCTGGAGGAGAAGAAGGGCGCGTCCGGCGAGGCGCGCGAGGTCCCCGAGGACGTCGCGCAGGACGAGGCAGCCGCTCCCGAAGCAGCCGCTCCCGAAGCAGCCGCTCCCGAGACAGTCGCACCCGAAGAAGCTGCTCCCGAAGCAGCCACAGCGGAAGCAGCCGCACCGGAAGCAGCCGCTGATTCATCCGAGACTCCCGCCGAGCCGGCGGAGTAAGACCCCATCTAGTGCCGGCTCACCCGGCGAGAAAAGAAAGGACGCCCACCATGGCGAAGCTCAGCACTGACGACCTGCTCGACGCGTTCAAGGAGATGACGCTGCTCGAGCTCAGCGACTTCGTGAAGCAGTTCGAGGACACCTTCGACGTGACTGCGGCCGTGGCCGCCGCTCCGGTGGCCGCCGGTCCGGCCGGCCCGGGCGCTGCCGCCGAGGCCGCCGAGGAGCAGGACGAGTTCGACGTCATCCTCGAGGCTGCCGGTGACAAGAAGATCCAGGTCATCAAGGAGGTGCGCACTCTCACCAGCCTGGGCCTGAAGGAGGCCAAGGACCTGGTCGACGGCGCGCCGAAGCCGCTGCTCGAGAAGGTCACCAAGGACGCCGCCACCAAGGCGAAGGAGGCCCTCGAGGCCGCCGGCGCCACGGTCACCGTCAAGTAGTTCGTCCAGTTACGCACGCAGGGCGGGTCGCAGCAGCGGCCCGCCCTTCGCGCTGTCCGAGCACGATGCGCGGCCCCGTCAGTTGCCCGCCAGCTTGTCGTAGCCGGCCGCGCTGAGCTGCCCGTTCTCGACCGCCGCAGTGACCGCGGCGCGGCGCTCGTCCGGCGCGGTCGCGAACCGCTCGGCCAGCGGCCCGATGTGCTCGTCGTCCAGATCGGCCAGCACGTCGTCGAGCTCGCGCCACAGCTGGCAATCGATCGCCGCGGCCAACATCTCGTCAAGCTGCTCGGGCCGTAGCGCCTCGGTGATCTCGCCGAGCCGGCTGCTGTCGTCGAGGACGTAGCCGACCCGCAACAGCTGCTCACCATTGAGTTCGGCCACGGTGGCGCGCAGCCCCTCACGGCTGACGTAGGACACGAACGCACCCATCACCACCCACTCGCTGCGGCGGGCGAGTTCGGTGCCCACCAGGGCGACCTTGACCGCCGGGATCGCCGCGACCACCTCCGGTGATCGACCGGGATCCATCGCCGCAGCCACGTCGGCGAGGTAGGGCGCAGGCAGCCGCGACACCATCTCGACCGCGCGCTTGGGATCGAGCAACTCCGACGTCCGCGCGGCGAGCAACGGCGGTAGGGCCAGCTGCGAGACCTTGGCCGACACCGCGACCGGCACGGCCTTCGACAGTGCGGCGATGCGGCTGAAGTGGTGCTTGTCCGCCTGGAACAGCCGCTCCCCGATCTGGGCGCGCAGCGTGCGCAGATCGTTGACCGGCACGTCGGCGAGGAAGTCGAGCCGAGCGCTGTCGATGCCGAGCTGGTGCGCGAGTTTCTGCAGCTCCGGCGCAGTGCCGCCGCTCATCCGAGGAGCATCTTCTTGGCGATCCCGCGGACCGGGAACGGAACGTGCTTCAGGGTGGCCTGGAACGCCGCGGCCAGATCACGCGACTGCGTCGCGAGCGCGTCGGCGACGAGCGTGGCGAGCTCGTCGCGTTCCTGTTCCGGCAATGCCGCGACGCCGGGGGGTGGTTCCGCGCCGAGGGCCTGGCTGAGCTTGGTCATCGATCTCCTATCTGCACGTCGACCGGATCCACCCAACCACCGAAGGCCCGTTCGAGTTCCAGCGCGACCGCGATCGCGACGTGGTCGTTGCCCGGTGCCGCCACCACCTGGACGCCGACGGGGAGGCCCGCGCCGGTCAACCCGAGCGGCACCTGGGTCACCGGCAGGCCGAGCAGGTTGAAGATCGCCGTGTTGGTGGCCAGCCAGGGTTGGCCCAGGGTCGAGCGGTGTCGCGGTGCGAGCCGCGGGAACGGCGGGTAGAGCAGCACCCCGTCACCGATCGTCTCGGTCAGTTCGGCCGAGGCCCGCTCGGCGGCGTCGGCCAGCCGCCGTACCGCCACCGAGCGCACCGCCCGCACCGGACGGGACTCGACCAACCGCAACAGCCCGGCGGGGCCGGTGATCACCCTCGGCACCGTGGGCGCGTCAGCCGCGGTCGGGGCTGACATCGACGACCACGACGCGAACAGGTCCAGTTCCGACCAGGCGACGGCGGTGAAGTGTGCCAGGCCCCAGCGCATCCGCTCCAGCGACACCCCTTGGACGGTCGCCCCGGCATCGGCGAGCGCGCTGGCGGCCCGGCGCAGCGCGTCGCGCAGCACCGGCCGCAACGGAACGGTCGATGAGTGCCGCGCGAGGCCCACCCTCAGTCCCTCGATGGAGACCTCGGCCGGGTCGCCGAGGGTCTGCGCGGTGACGAGGGGGTCCACGCCGTCCGGCCCGGCGATCGTCCGCAGCACCGGCATCAGATCCTCGGCGCGGCGGGTCAACGGGCCGAGCAACAACGTGCGGCGGAACTCGCCTTCGGGCATCGGGAAGTGGCCGGTGATCGGCACCAGGCCGGGCGAGGGCAGGTGCCCGAAGACCCCGTTGACGAAGGCGGGGATGCGGACCGAGCCGCCCATGTCCGAACCGAGCGCGATCACCGCTGCACCCACTCCGACCATGGCGCCGTCGCCGCCGGACGACCCGCCGGCGGTCCGCCTCGGGTCGTAGGCGTTCGACGTCCGGCCGTAGAGCTTGTTGTTCGTCTCGACCCAGTAGTAGGGCCCAGGTGTGTTCCCGACGCCGAGCACGATCGCCCCGGCGGCCCGGAGTCGCGCGACGGCCGGAGCGTCCTCGGTCTCGCGTAGCCGGCGCCGGTGGGGAAACCCGCCGGTGTGCGGCATGCCCTCGACGGCGATCAGTTCCTTGATCGTGACCGGCACCCCGAGCAGCGGCGGCAGGTCCCGCTCGCCCGCGGCGACCCTGGCGTCGACGTCGGCAGCCTCCGCACGCGCCGCCTCGAACCGGTCGGCGGCCAGCGCATTGGTCCACCGCGTGCGCTCGAGCACCGCTATGTGCGCTTCGATCACATCTGCGGCGTGGATGGTGCCCTCGCCGATCGCGGCGGCCAGCGCGCGTGCCGACAGCGAGGTCAACCGGCCAGGCTCCACGCCGCTCATCCGCACTCCTGCCGTGGCTGGCCGCGGTCGCGACACGTGGCCGCGACGCTAGCGCAGCGCAGCGCCACAGCCGGCACCCAGCCGGTGACCATCGCCCACGCGAGCAGATTCGAGGCGATTGATCGCCAGGGGTCGCGCGATGCGCGCTGGTCACGCACAATATGCGAGGCTGTGACGACCGTCGCGTTACCAGCGGGTAGTTAGCTCGTTGGTCGGTGCGGTGGCCCGTTCGACGTTGTCGGCGTGCGAACCAGTTCCGAACCGCCACCAGAGACCGGCGTCCCGAGGCGCAGGCAAGGAAGGGGCTCCGTCGTGGGTGTCGAAGTCGCTGTCACCGACCTGACCAAGTCCTTCGGCAAGCAGACCATTTGGGCCGACGTCACGCTCACGCTCCCGCCGGGTGAAGTCTCGGTGCTGCTCGGCCCGTCGGGAACCGGCAAGTCGGTGTTCCTGAAGACGCTGATCGGGCTGCTCAAGCCGGACCAGGGGTCGATCTTCATCAAGGACGTCGACGTCGCGAACTGCAGCGAGCGCCGCCTGTACGAGACCCGCAAGCTCTTCGGCGTCCTGTTCCAGGACGGTGCCCTGTTCGGCTCGATGAACCTGTTCGACAACATTGCCTTCCCGCTGCGCGAGCACACCCGCAAGGGCGAGAAGGAAATCGCCGACATCGTCAACCAGAAGATGGAAATGGTCGGCCTGCAGGGCGCGGAGAAGAAGCTGCCGGGCGAGATCTCGGGCGGTATGCGCAAGCGAGCTGGGCTGGCCCGCGCGCTGGTCCTCGACCCCGAGATCATCCTGTTCGACGAGCCGGACTCCGGTCTCGATCCGGTCCGCGTCGCGTACCTGAACCAGTTGATCGTCGACCTGAACGCCCAGACCGACGCGACCTTCCTCATCGTCACCCACGACATCGGCACAGCCCGGACGGTTCCGGACAACCTGGGCATGCTGTTCCGGCGCGAACTGGTGATGTTCGGCCCGCGCGAGGTGCTGCTGACCAGCGAGGAGCCGGTCGTCAAGCAATTCCTCAACGGCCGTCGCGAGGGCCCGATCGGCATGAGCGAGGAGAAGGACTCCGCCCAGGTCGCCGCCGAGTTGGCCTCGCTGGATCAGAACGCACCCCCGCCGCTGGCCGGCGTCGGGCCCAAGGGTGCCCAGGGCACCGGCATCCCGCCGCAGATCCAGCCCTCGCCGGGCCTGCCCGAGCGCAAGGCCGTCGCCCGCCGGCACGCCCGCGTGCTCGAGATGATGCACACCCTGCCCCAGAGCGCCCAGGACGCGATCCAGAAGCTGATGGACGAGGAAGAGGAGCAGGAGCGCGCGTACCGCGAGGAGACCAACGAACGCAGCACTGATGACCAGAGCAGTAACGATCAGCGGCCTTCGCCTTCACCCTCGCCGTCGCACGAGAACGCCTCGGTCGGCCAGGCCTGATGGTCTCTCTGTCCCCGATCGGTGGCGTCCAGCAGGCAGGGCGCCTGTTCGCGCTGTTCCTGGACGTCTTCCGGCTGATTTTCAAGCGGCCCTTCCAGGTCCGTGAGTTCATCCAGCAGGCCTGGTTCATCGCCAGCGTCACGATCGTCCCCACAGCGCTCGTCGCCATCCCGTTCGGCGCCGTCATCGCCCTGCAGTTGGGCACCCTCGCCGAGCAGATCGGCGCGCAGTCGTTCGTCGGTGCGGCCAGCGTCCTCGCGATCGTGCGCGAGGCGAGCCCGATCGTATGCGCGCTGCTGATCGCCGGTGCCGGCGGATCGGCCATCTGCGCCGATCTCGGCAGCCGCAAGATCCGCGACGAGATCGACGCCATGGAGGTGCTCGGCATCTCGCCGGTGCAGCGCCTGGTCGTCCCGCGTGTGCTGGCCTGCGTGCTGGTCGCAGTGGCCCTGAACGGCCTCGTCTGCGTCGTCGGCGTGATGGGCGGTTACTTCTTCAACGTGATCCTGCAGGGCGGTACGCCGGGCGCCTACCTGGCCAGCTTCTCGGCGCTCGCCCAGCTGCCCGACCTGTACTCGGGTGAGATCAAGGCGTTCATGTTCGGGATCATCGCCGGCGTCGTCGCCGCCTACAAGGGCCTCAACGCCGGTGGCGGGCCGAAGGGCGTTGGCGACGCGGTGAACCAGTCGGTGGTCATCAGCTTCCTGCTGCTGTTCTTCGTCAACTTCGTCGTCACCGCCGTGTACTTCCAGATCGTCCCGGCGAAGGGGTCATAGCCATGGCCACCGACGTCATCGCCACCGCGCGCAAGGCGGTCAATGCCCCGCTCGGGGCGTTGGACAGCCTGGGCGAGCAGCTGTCGTTCTACCTGCGTGCCCTCGCGTGGACGCCCCGCACCATCCGCCGGTACAAGAAGGAGGTCCTGCGGCTGCTGTCGGAGGTCGTCTTCGGCAGCGGCTCGCTCGCCGTCATCGGCGGGACGGTCGGCGTCATCACGGTGCTGTGCTTCTTCACCGGCACCGAGGTGGGCCTGCAGGGATACGCGGCGCTGGAACAGCTCGGCATCGGCTCGTACTCCGGCTTCGTGTCGGCGTACTTCAACACCCGTGAGATCGCGCCGCTGGTGGCGGCACTGGCGCTTGCGGCCACTGTGGGTTGTGGCTTCACCGCTCAGCTGGGCGCGATGCGGATCAGCGAGGAGATCGACGCGCTCGAGGTCATGGCGGTGCCGAGCCTGCCGTTCCTCGTGACCGCGCGCATCATCGCCGGCTTCGTCGCGGTCATCCCGCTCTACGTCATCGGCCTGCTGTCCTCCTACGGCGCGACCTACGCGATCTCGGTCTACTACTTCCACCAATCCGCGGGCACCTATTCTCACTACTTCCATCTGTTCCTACCGCCGGGCGATGTGATCTGGTCCTTCGGCAAGGTGCTGATCTTCGCGATCGTCGTCGTGCTGATCCACTGCTACTACGGCTACACGGCCAGCGGTGGCCCGGCGGGGGTCGGCGTGGCCGTCGGCCGGGCCGTCCGGACGTCCATCGTGGCGGTCAACATCATCGACTTCTTCCTGTCGCTGGCGATCTGGGGTTCGACGACCACCGTCAGGTTGGCCGGTTAGCTATGGCCAAAGAATCTGCGGTCAAGATCGCCCGTCGGCGCCTGCTCGGCATCGGCTACCTCGTGCTGGTCGCCGCGCTGCTGATGTTGTCGGTGAAGATCTACAACAAGGATTTCACCGACGTCGTCAAGATCTCGCTCAAGACCGACCACACCGGCAACAGCCTGCGCGACTCGTCCGACGTCAAGGTGCGCGGCATCATCGTCGGCGCGGTCGACAAGGTGCAGGTCGATTCCGGGCCGAACCGCGGGTGCGTCAACGAGCAGGTCGCGTGCGTCACCGTGACGCTCGCGCTGCAGCCGGACAAGGTGAAGCTGATCCCCGACAACGTCTCGGCGCAGATTCTGCCCAAGACGGTGTTCGGCGAGCAGTACATCTCGCTGAACATTCCAGACAAGCCTGGCCCGCCGATCAAGGCCGGCGAGCAGATTGCGCAGGACCGCTCCCAGGGCGCGCTCGAGACGTCCAAGGTGCTCGGCGACATGCTGCCGCTGCTGCAGGCGGTCAAGCCCGCTGAGTTGAACGCCACCCTCACCGCGATGGCGACGGCACTGCAGGGTCGCGGCGCGAAGCTCGGCCAGACGCTGGCGACGATGGACCGTTACCTCCAGAAGTTCAACCCGCACACGAAGAAGTTCGTCGACAACCTGGCTCGCCTCGGCAAGGTGGCCGACCTCTACAACGAGGTGGCACCGGACCTGCTCGCTACGCTGGACAACCTGCGCACCACGTCGCGGACGATCGTCAGCCAGCAGACCTCACTGGCGAGCCTGTTCACGACCGGGGCGAACACGTCCTCGGTACTGCGCAGCTTCCTCGCCAACAACGAGCAGAACATGATCACGCTGGTCGACACGTCCAAGGCCACGTACGGGCTGCTCGAGGAATACGCGCCGGAATTCACCTGCCTGTTCGGTGGACTGAACAACCTTCAGCGGTTGGCCAACTCGATCATCCAGGACAACCAGATCAGATTGAGCATCGTCATCGACAACACCAGCCTCGGTCCGTACCGGAAGGGTGAGCAGCCGCGGTACCTGACGGGGTACGGGCCCAATTGCTTCGGCCTGCCCGACAATCCGCAACCGACGGTGGACGGCAAATTCCAGATTCCGCCCAAGTTCCGGTGCGTGAACGACGGCGCCGCGCTCACCGCCGACCCGTGCGCGCAGCGTGCGCGCACGACCGAGTCGACGCGGGCGCTCGGCTCGCCGAGTGAGAATTCGTTGGTCAACACGCTGATCGCGACGAGTCTCAAGACGACCCCGGACAAGGTGCCCGGCATCGCGACGATCCTGTCCGCGCCGCTGTACCGAGGAGCGCAGGTGAGCGTCAAATGAGAGGCGTCGTCGCTCCGCT
Organism: uncultured Actinomycetota bacterium; assembly: GCA_963750295.1. Taxonomy (GTDB): domain Bacteria; phylum Actinomycetota; class Actinomycetes; order Mycobacteriales; family Jatrophihabitantaceae; genus CAVVPY01. Next base: position 2,832,046 of record CAVVPY010000001.1, on the reverse strand, counting down.
CATCAAGCTGATCGTCTTCCTGCTCGTCACCTCGGCGGCGACATACGTGCTCGCCGCGACGATCGCGAACACCAGTTTCGGTGACACGACCACCTACAAGGCCGACTTCGTCGACGCGTCCGGACTCACCGTGGGCGATGACGTGCGGGTAGCCGGCGTGCGGGTAGGCACCGTCGGCGACATCAAGATCGTCGACCAGAACACGGCGCAGGTCACCTTCAGCGTGGTCAAGACCCGCCCGCTGCCCGAGTCCGTGACCATCAAGCTTCGCTACCGCAACCTGGTCGGCCAGCGGTACCTGGACGTCGAGCAGGGCGCCGGTGACAGCACGAAGACGCTGGCACCCAACGCCGTGATTCCGCTGAGCCACACGACGCCCGCGGTTGACCTGACGACCCTGTTCACCGGGTTCAAGCCGCTGTTCCAGGGGCTGGCCGCCGACCAGATCAACTCGTTGGCGACCGAGATCATCCAGACCCTGCAGGGTGAAGGGGGATCGTTCGAGCAACTGCTGGGCACGCTGGCCGACCTGTCCAACTCCGTGGCGGACAAGGATGCAGTGATCGGCAGCGTCGTGACCAACCTGACCAACGTGCTGACCACGCTGGGGAACCGCGACACCGAACTGTCGAACCTGATCGTCCAGATGCAGGGGTTCGTCTCCGGCCTGGCCGAGGACCGCACGACCATCGGCAACGCGATCGACGGGATCAACAACCTGGCTACCTCGACGGCCGGCCTGCTCACCGAGGTCCGCCCGCCGCTCGCTCGCGACATCAAGGACATCACCGGTTTCGTCAGCGTCCTCAATGCCAACAGCGGGACGGTGCGTTACGTGATCCAGCAACTGCCTGGCACCGTCGCGACACTGATCCGAACGGCCACCTACGGCTCGTGGTTCAACTTCTACCTGTGCACACTCAGCGGAACGCTTCAGTTGCCCGGCGGCAAGTACCTCGACATCCCCGCGTCCTCGTCGCCGAAGGCGAGGTGTCACTGATGGCCGAGCCGAGCCAGCCCAGCACCGGGGCTGACGACACCAAGCCGACGATCCACACCCGCAAGGTCAGCGTCGGCGGCAAGCCGTTCAGCCACCGCAACCCCACCACGATCGGCGCGATCGGCCTGGTGCTGATCGTGGCGATCCTGTGGGCGTCGTTCAACGCCGACTCGCTTCCGCTCATCGGTGGCGGGACGGCCTACAGTGCCTACTTCACCGAGGACGCCGGGCTTCGGACCGGGGACGAGGTGCGAATCGCGGGGATCAAGGTCGGGAAGGTCGACGCGATCTCGCTCGAGGGCGACAAGGTCAAGGTCGTCTTCAAGGTGAAGAACGGCTTCATCGGTGACCAGAGCGAGTTGTCGATCCGACTCAAGACATTGTTGGGCGCGAAGTTCCTCTCAATCGACTCGACCGGGTCGACCGGGCAGAAGCCCGGCGACACGATCCCGCTCTCGCGCACGACGGCACCGTTCGACATCTACCCCGCCTTCACCGAACTGACGAAGAAGTTCAACTCGATCGACACCGGAAATCTGGCCAAGGCGCTCGATACCCTGTCGACGACGTTCTCGGGTACCCCGAAGTTGGTGAAGCCCGTGCTGAACGGGATGATCCGGCTGTCGGACACGATCGCCTCACGCGACCAGGAACTGCGCACGCTGCTCTCGCGCGCCAACCAGGTGACCGGCGTGCTCGCCGCCCGCGACACGCAACTGCAGAAGCTGTTCAGCGACGGCGGGCTGCTGCTCGACGAACTCAACGCCCGCCGCGACGCGATCCACTCGCTGCTCGTCAACACCTCGACGCTCTCGCTGCAACTCCAGGGCCTGGTCAACGACAACCAGAAGACCATCGGCCCGATGCTCGACGAGCTCGACAAGGTCTTGACGCTGCTGCAGAACAACCAGGACAGCCTGGACCGTGGACTGGCGCTGCTCGGCCCGTTCTACCGGGTCTTCAACAACACGATCGGCAACGGGCGCTGGTTCGACAACTACATCTGCAACGTCAGCGTGAGCGGCATTCTGGGCAATCTGAACCTGCAGAACGACACGGGGAAGTGCTCATGAAGCTCCCCAAGAACCTGACGAACATCGTGATCGCAACGATTGTGGTCGCGATCGTCGTGGGCGTGGGTGCGTACTTCGTGTTCGGCGGCGCCCCGATGCGGACCGTGACGGCTCGGTTCACCTCCGGGGTCGGCGTCTACCCGGGCACTCCCGTCAAGATCCTGGGTGTGGACGTCGGCGAGGTCACGAAGGTGACCCCATCGGGCAACTACGTCACGATCAAGATGGAGTACGAGAAGAAGTATCAGCTGCCCGCGAACGCGATCTCGGTCGTCGTGGCGAACTCCCTGGTGAGCGATCGTTACCTGCAACTCGCGCCTGCCTATTCCGGTTCGGGCCCGACGCTCCCGGACAATGCCGTGATCCCGCTGAGTCGCACAACCGGGCCGGCGGAACTCGACGACATCTACGCCGCGTTGAACCGGCTGACCGTCGCGCTCGGACCTGAAGGCGTGAACAAGAACGGCGCGCTGTCGAGGTTCATCAAGGTCAGCGAGGCGAATCTGACGGGCAACGGAGCCGCGCTGGGCTCCTCGATCACGAAGCTTTCGCAGGCCGTGACGACGCTGTCCAGCGGCCGCGAGGACCTGTTCGGAACCGTCCGCAACCTGCAAACGCTCACCGGCGCCCTCGCCGACAGCGACTTGCAGATCAAGCACTTCGAGGAGCAGTTCGCGCAGGTGGCCGGCGACTTGGCCAGCGAGCGCCAAGATCTCGGCGCCGCGCTGCACAATCTCGGCAACGCGCTGGACTCCGTCGCCACCTTCGTCCGGGCCAACCGCGCCAAGCTGCACAAGGATCTCGGTGGCTTGAAGGTCATCTCGCAGATCCTGGTCGACCAGCAGAGCTCGCTGAACGAGACGCTCGCCGTCGGGCCGGTTGCGCTGGCCAACATCATCCACGCCTACCAGCCAGACCTCGGGGTCATCGCGACCCGCGGCAACCTGGCGTCGATCACGGACCCGGCAAATTTGTGCCAGGCGCTGAACATCGGTGGCCTGCTCGACCCGCTGGCCGGCCTGCTCGGGCCGCTCACGGGCAAGATCGCCGCCGCTTGCCACAAGGTGCTGAGCAAGCTACCGAGCGGCAGCAAGTTCAAATTGCCGTCGGGGCTCGATCCGGCCCAGTTCAAGGCGCTGCTGCAGTCGATGCTCGGCGACGGCGGCGGCCTCGGCAACATCATCACGGGGGGGTCATGATGGCTACCCCGCGTAACGGCTTCGTCCGCACCCGGTCCGCCGGCGCCCGCTTGGCCGCGCTGGTGGTCGGCTGCGCGCTGCTGGTGTCCGGCTGCGGGTTCAAGGGCCTGTACGGGGCCCCGCTTCCCGGCGGTGCCGACCTCGGCTCGCACCCTTACACGGTGACCATCTACTTCGCGAACGTCCTCGACCTCGTTCCGCAGTCCACGGTGAAGGTGAACGACGTCGCGGTCGGCCGGGTCGAGACGGTGAAGCTGAGCAGTGCAACGGACGATTCCGGCGAGAAGCGGCTCAACGGCTGGACCGCCAAGGTCAAGATCTCGGTCAACGGCGACGTGCAGTTGCCGGCCAACGCCCGGGCGGCGGTGCAGATCACCTCGCTGCTCGGTGAGAAGTACGTCGCGCTCAAGCAGCCCGTCGACAAGCCGGCCGACACCAAGCTCGCGAACGGATCGGTCATCCCGATCACGCGCACCGGCAGCGCACCCGAGGTCGAAGAGGTGCTGGGCGCGTTGTCGCTGCTGCTCAACGGCGGCGGGCTGCAGCAGATTCGCGTGATCACGACCGAACTCAACAAGGCGCTGGACGGTAACCAGGCCGCGGTCCGCGACCTGCTGGCCCAGCTCAACACCTTCGTGGGGACGCTCAACAACCAGAAACAGGACATCTTCAATGCGCTGGACAGCGTCGACCGGTTGACCAAGACGCTGAACGCCAACCGGAAGACGATCGAGCAGACCCTCGACACGATGCCGCAGGCACTCGAGGTGCTGAAGAACGAGCGCACCAAGTTCGTCACCCTGCTGACGAGCGTGGCGAACCTCGGCTCGGTGGCGACCCGGGTGATCACCGAGACGCAGCAGAATCTTGTCGCCGGGCTGAAGTCGCTGGCTCCGGCGCTCGAGCAGCTGACCGCCGCGGGGTCGGACCTGCCGCAGGCGCTCAAGATCATGGGGACGTTCCCGTTCCCAATCGGCACGACGCTGAATGCGGTCAAGGGTGACTACGCCAACCTCAACGCTTTCGTCGACCTCGACCTGACAAATGAGTTGTGCGGCATCGACAAGGATCTGTGCACGGCGCTGCGGCAGTTGCCCTCTTCGTCGTCGAACCGGCAGCTGGCAGCGAACCCGGCGACCGTGATGCAGCCGACGCTCATCGGCGCGGGGCGGTGAGGCAGCGATGCTGAGGCGTTCGACGAAGATCCAGTTGATCCTGTTCGTGATCATCACGCTGGTCGGTGTCACCTACGTGAGTGCCAATTACGTCGGTCTCACCGACGGGCTGATCGGGCCCGGCCCGTGCAGTGTGAAGGCCGACTTCCCCGATTCGGGCGGCATCTTCGCCGGCGCGGAGGTGACCTATCGGGGCGTTGCGGTGGGCAAGGTCTCGAAGCTGAGTCTGATCGACAAGGGTGTCCAGGTCGGCTTGGAGATCGACAACTGCAACGGGAAGAAGATTCCCGCCTCGACAACGGCGCATGTCTCTGACCGGTCGGTGATCGGTGAGCAGTACGTCGACCTCGTGCCGGTCGACAACAGCCAGCCCTATCTCAAGGGCGGCGAGGTGATCGGGATGGACCGCACCTCGATCCCGGTGTCGGCGCAGGTGCTGCTCACCAACCTGGACCGCATGGTGAACTCGGTCGACACGAACGCGCTGGCGGTCGTGGTGACCGAGCTGGGCAAGGCGTTCAATCAGCGTGGGGCGGATCTCGGCCGGCTGCTCGACTCGTCGAACAACCTGCTGCAGGCGGCCGAACAGAACCTGCCGCAGACGATCGCGCTGATCGACAACTCGGTCACCGTCCTCGACCGGCAGCTCGCCGAGGCGGCTCCGCTGAAGAGTTTCACGCACAGTCTCAACCTGCTCAGCGCTCAGCTGAAGCAGAGTGACGGCGACATCCGGCACCTGCTGTCGACCGGCCCGGGCGATCTGGATGTCATCCGCAACTTCATCCAGGCCAACGCCACCGACCTCGGCGTGGTCATCGCCAACCTCGCGAGCACCGGACGCGTCATCGTCCGCAACCTCGACGGCGTCGAGCAGATCTTCGAGCTGTACCCGGCACTCGCCGCCGGTGGCCCTACGGTCATCCAGCCTGATGGCGTGGGCGCGCTCGGCCAGATCGTGAACAACGTCAACGATCCGCCGGACTGCGGCGACCCGCGCAAGACCAGCGAGGGCTACCAGGGCACGACCATTCGCTCCCCGGGCGATCTGTCACCCGCTGCCCCGAATGTCGCCGCGCACTGCACCGCGCCGGTGAGCAGCGGCACCAACATCCGCGGCTCGGCCCATGTGCCCGGCGGCGACCCGATCAGCACGAGCGGCGGCGGGGTGGCCTATCCTCGCGGAACCACAGCAAACACCATCAGAGTGGGAACTAGCCTCAACAAGGCCGGTCTGCTCGGCGATAAGTCATGGGTAGCCATCCTGACGGCTTCGCTCAACTGAGCAGCCGGGTCCCGTCACGAGACGGGCTCGGGCCACTGTGCAAGAGGAGAGCATGGCAGACAAGCACGCGCGTCCCGACGCGCCCACGCGCGGCCTCGCGCCCTGGGTCGTGGCCGGCGTCCTGGTCGTCCTGATCGCCGCTGTCGCCGTGGTGCTTCCGCACGTCCACGCGGTCAGCAAGCGGGCGAGCGACGCGGCGGCCGCGAACGAAGCGCGCGTCACGCTGCCGGTCGACTACCAGAAGGCGGTCCTGGCCGGTGCAACCGAGGCGGCGAACCTGCTGACCTACTCGCGCAAGAGCTTCGAGGCCGACTATGCGCGGGCGCTCGGCGGGGCGACCGGCTCGTTGAAGGCCGATATCGCCGCCCGCAAGGCGTCCACGCTCGAGACAATGACCAAGAACAAGATCGACCTGAGCGCGAATGTGGAGCATTCGGCGTTCGAGAGCGCGACGGGCAACAGCGTCAGCGTGCTGGTGACGGTGAACGGATTCTCCAAGAACGACGCCGGCGTCTCGTCGGTCGCGACCCCGCAACGGGTCGAGCTGACGATGATCAAGTCGAGCGGCACGTGGCTGGCGTCCGAGCTGACCTCGATCGGCATCCAGTGAGCGACGACGAGATCGGTGCGGCGACGTCCGACGAGAACCGGCCCGCGCCGAGCGCGACCAGCCGGGCGCGCCGGATCGGGGGCCGCCCCGCGGCACCGGCCGAGCGCCCGCGCGAGGAATCGGCGCCACGTCCGGCCGAGGCCCCACCGGCCGGCGCAGCGCCGTCGGGCACCGACGCTGCAGCGCCGCCGGCCCGCCGTCGCCGTCCCGGGCCGTGGACCGCTCCCATCGCGCTGGCTGTCGCGCTGGCGGCGGTGCTGGGGCTGCTCGTCGTGTTCAGCCGGCACGGGTACTGGGACAAGCCTGATCCGAATGCCGTCTCGGGCCCGACGCCGGCGTTGCAGCAGCAGGTGCTCGCCGCCGGCAAGAGCTGCTTCGCGGCGCTGAACAGCTACGACTACCGCAACCTGGACGCCGCGCTGGCCGCGGGCCTCAAGTGCACGACCGGCTCGTTCACCAGTGACTACCGCACCGTGTTCACGCGCCAGATCAAGGTGAACGCCCCGACGGCCAAGGCCGCGCAGTCCGCCCAGGTCAACAAGGCGGGGATCGCCTCGATCAGCCCGGACGGCAAGCAGTGGGTATTGCTCGTCTTCGGCCAGTTGCAGGTCACCAACGTGAGCACCGGCAAGGACACGCCGCGCGTCGATCCGGTCGGAGCCGTCGTCACGATGGACAAGGTCGGCGAGAGCTGGCTCGTGGCCAAGGTCGACACCGACACCGGCAACTCGCTCGGGAACTGACCGCGCGCTCGGCCTCGGCCGTGACGGTGCTCTCTTTCTCGGCTTCCTCGGGGTCGCCACCGGTGTCCGGGCCGGGATCGCCGGCACCCCTCTCGGGACGGAGCAGAGCGGGGTGCGAGGCGGAATTCGGCCCGGCATAGCCGAACTTTCCGGACGAATCACCGAGGTCGATGCCCGCAAATGCTTGACGTGGCCCGCCTCGCGGGGCACCCTCTAGTCACGCCGTAGGTCCATCACACGTGCGGCCGCGCAGGTCAGTACGCGCGGCTACCAGGATGCGGCCTTGCTCGGCATGCCTTAACTGGCTAGACTGCTTATTTGCGCTGCCCTCTGTCACCCTGCGGCCCGTCAAGGGTCTATTTCGCGATGCCTGGCCCCACGCCGTCAGGAGCCGGAACGCAGCGCCGTCGGTACGTTCGCGTAGTCCTTGGAAGGACGCATCTTGGCAGTCTCGCGCTCCGGTAAGTCAGCTTCCGCCCACGACACGTTCGGCATCCCGGGATCGCCATCCCGGACCTCGTTCGCCAAGATCCGCGAGCCGCTGGAGGTCCCCAACCTCCTCGCATTGCAGACCGAGTCCTTCGACTGGCTGGTCGGTAACGATGCGTGGCGCGCCCGCGTCGAGGCGAGCGGATCGGTTCCGCCGACCTCCGGTCTGGAAGAGATCCTCAACGAGCTCTCGCCCATCGAGGACTTCTCCGGCTCGATGAGCCTGTCCTTCTCCAACCCGCGCTTCGAAGAGGTCAAGGCCTCGATCGAGGAGTGCAAGGACAAGGACATGACCTACGCGGCCCCGCTGTTCGTCACCGCGGAGTTCATCAACAACACCACCGGCGAGATCAAGTCGCAGACGGTGTTCATGGGTGACTTCCCCGTGATGACCCGCAAGGGCACCTTCATCATCAACGGCACCGAGCGTGTCGTCGTCAGCCAACTCGTCCGCTCGCCCGGTGTGTACTTCGACCGGACGCTGGACAAGACGTCCGACATCGACGTCTACGCCGTCAAGGTCATTCCGGGCCGCGGCGCGTGGCTCGAGTTCGACGTCGACAAGCGCTCGACCGTCGGCGTCCGCATCGACCGCAAGCGCCGCCAGCCGGTCACCGTGCTGCTGAAGGCTCTGGGCTGGTCGGTCGACCGCATCCGCGAGCACTTCCAGTGGTCCGAGACGCTGCTGGCCACCCTCGAGAAGGACCACATCGGCACCACCGACGAGGCCCTGCTCGACATCTACCGCAAGCTGCGTCCGGGCGAGCCGCCGACCCGCGAGTCGGCCCAGGCGCTGCTCGAGAACCTCTTCTTCAACCCGAAGCGCTACGACCTGGCCAAGGTCGGCCGCTACAAGGCGAACAAGAAGCTCGGCGTGGACGTCCCGATCTCCAACGGCACGCTCACCGAGGACGACATCGTCCGCACCATCGAGTACCTCATCCGGCTGCACGCCGGCGAAGAGGGCTACGAGGTCGACGACATCGACCACTTCGGCAACCGGCGCCTGCGCACGGTCGGCGAGCTGATCCAGAACCAGATCCGGGTCGGCATGTCCCGCATGGAGCGCGTGGTCCGCGAGCGGATGACCACCCAGGACGTCGAGGCGATCACGCCGCAGACCCTGATCAACATCCGCCCCGTGGTCGCGTCCATCCGGGAATTCTTCGGCACCTCGCAGCTGTCGCAGTTCATGGACCAGACCAACCCGCTGGCCGGGCTGACCCACAAGCGTCGGCTGTCCGCACTCGGCCCGGGCGGGTTGTCCCGTGACCGTGCCGGCATGGAGGTCCGCGACGTGCACCCGAGCCACTACGGCCGGATGTGCCCGATCGAGACGCCGGAAGGCCCGAACATCGGCCTGATCGGTTCGCTCGCTTCCTACGGACGGGTGAACGCGTTCGGCTTCGTCGAGACTCCTTACCGCAAGGTCAAGGGTGGCCGGGTCACCGAGCAGATCGACTACCTGTCCGCCGACGAGGAGGACAAGCACGTCATCGCCCAGGCGAACTCGCCGATCGACGCGCAGGGCAACTTCACCGACCCCCGCGTCCTCGTCCGAAAGAAGGGCGGCGAGGTCGATCTGATCGAGCCGGGCGAGGTCGACTACATGGACGTCTCGCCGCGCCAGATGGTGTCGGTCGCGTCCGCGATGATCCCGTTCCTGGAGCACGACGACGCGAACCGTGCCCTCATGGGCGCGAACATGCAGCGCCAGGCGGTGCCGTTGCTCCGGTCCGAGTCGCCGCTCGTCGGCACCGGGATGGAGCTGCGCGCCGCGGTCGACGCATCCGACGTCGTCGTCGCCGAGAAGTCGGGCGTGGTGACCGAGTTGTCGGCCGACTACCTCACCGTGATGGCCGACGACGGCACCCACCAGACCTACCGGTTGGCGAAGTTCGCCCGCTCGAACCAGGGCACGAGCTTCAACCAAAAGCCGATCGTGGACGAGGGTGACCGCGTCGAGGTCGGGCAGGTCGTCGCCGACGGTCCCTGCACCGACGAGGGCGAGATGGCGCTCGGCAAGAACCTGCTCGTCGCGTTCATGCCGTGGGAAGGCCACAACTACGAGGACGCGATCATCCTCAACCAGCGCCTCGTGCAGGACGACGTGCTCACCTCGATCCACATCGAGGAGCACGAGGTCGACGCTCGCGACACCAAGCTCGGCGCCGAGGAGATCACCCGGGACATCCCGAACGTCTCCGAGGAGGTCCTCGCCGATCTCGACGAGCGTGGCATTGTCCGCATCGGCGCGGACGTCGTGCCCGGTGACGTCCTCGTCGGCAAGGTGACGCCCAAGGGCGAGACCGAGCTGACACCCGAGGAGCGCCTGCTCCGTGCGATCTTCGGCGAGAAGGCGCGCGAGGTGCGCGACACCTCGCTGAAGGTGCCGCACGGCGAGGCCGGCAAGGTCATCGGCGTCCGCGTGTTCAGTCGCGAGGACGGCGACGAGCTGCCTGCGGGCGTGAACGAGCTGGTCCGCGTCTACATCGCGCAGAAGCGCAAGATCCAGGACGGCGACAAGCTCGCCGGCCGGCACGGCAACAAGGGCGTCATCGCCAAGATCCTGCCGCCCGAGGACATGCCGTTCCTCAAGGACGGCACGCCGGTCGACATCGTGCTCAACCCGCTCGGCGTGCCGAGCCGGATGAACGTCGGTCAGGTCCTCGAGACGCACCTCGGCTGGGTCGCCAAGACCGGCTGGAACGTCGAGGGCACCCCGGCCTGGGCTGCGCGCCTGCCCGAGAACGCACGTACCGGTGCTCCGAACACCAACGTCGCCACCCCGGTGTTCGACGGTGCCAAGGAGGACGAGATCACCGGCCTGCTGGACTCGACGTTGCCGACGCGCGACGGCGACCAGCTGATCGGGCACACCGGCAAGGCCCGGCTCATGGACGGTCGCTCCGGCGAGCCGTTCCCGGAGCCGGTCTCGGTCGGCTACGTCTACATCCTGAAGTTGCTGCACCTCGTCGATGACAAGATCCACGCCCGGTCGACGGGCCCGTACTCGATGATCACGCAGCAGCCCCTGGGTGGTAAGGCGCAGTTCGGTGGCCAGCGCTTCGGCGAGATGGAGTGCTGGGCGATGCAGGCCTACGGCGCCGCGTACGCGCTGCAGGAGCTGCTGACGATCAAGTCCGACGACATCCTCGGCCGGGTCAAGGTGTACGAGGCCATCGTCAAGGGCGAGAACATCCCCGAGCCCGGTATCCCAGAGTCGTTCAAGGTGCTGCTCAAGGAGCTGCAGTCGCTCTGCCTCAACGTCGAGGTGCTGTCCTCGGACGGCGTCGCGGTTGAGATGCGCGACACCGACGACGACGTGTACCGCGCCGCCGAGGAACTGGGCATCGACCTGTCCCGCCGTTTCGAGCCCTCGTCCGTCGAAGAGGTCTGACCCGCTCAGCCCCTGCGGTGGCCGTGATCAGCACGGCTGCACGACCACCGCAGGGTCAACGGCGACGCCACCAGCGCAAGCGCATCACCACAGAAGGTAGGAACCCTTGCTCGACGTCAATGTGTTCGACGAGCTACGTATCGGCCTGGCCAATGCCGACCACATCCGGCAGTGGAGCCATGGCGAGGTAAAGAAGCCGGAGACCATCAACTACCGGACGCTGAAGCCGGAAAAGGATGGCCTGTTCTGCGAGAAGATCTTCGGTCCCACCCGGGACTGGGAGTGCTACTGCGGCAAGTACAAGCGCGTGCGCTTCAAGGGCATCATCTGTGAGCGCTGCGGCGTCGAGGTGACGCGTGCCAAGGTGCGCCGTGAGCGGATGGGCCACATCGAGCTCGCCGCGCCGGTCACCCACATCTGGTACTTCAAGGGCGTCCCGTCCCGGCTCGGCTACCTGCTCGACCTGGCCCCGAAGGATCTCGAGAAGATCATCTACTTCGCGGCCTACCTGATCACGAGCGTGAACGAGGAGGAGCGCCACCGCGACCTCCCGAGCCTCGAGGCCGAGATCAGCGCCGAGAAGTCGACGCTGGAGAAGAAGCGCGACTCCGACATCGACACGCGCGCCAAGAAGCTCGAGACCGACCTGGCCGAGCTCGAGGCCGAGGGCGCCAAGAGCGACGTCCGCCGCAAGGTGCGTGAGGGTGGCGAGCGCGAGATGCGCCAGCTCCGCGACCGCGCCCAGCGTGAGATCGACCGGCTCGAGGAGGTCCTCGACACCTTCCGCAAGCTGGACGTCAAGCAGCTGATCAGCGACGAACTGCTCTACCGCGAACTGCGTGACCGCTTCGGCGACTACTTCGAGGGCGGCATGGGCGCCGAGGCGCTGCAGACGCTGCTGAAGAACTTCGACCTCGAGGCCGAGTCGCTGTCGCTGCGCGAAACCATCCGCAGCGGCAAGGGCCAGAAGAAGCTGCGTGCGCTCAAGCGGCTCAAGGTGGTCGCGTCGTTCCTGCAGACCACCAACAGCCCGCTGGGCATGGTGCTCGACTGCGTCCCGGTCATCCCCCCGGACCTGCGTCCGATGGTGCAGCTGGACGGTGGCCGGTTCGCGACCTCCGACCTCAACGACCTGTACCGCCGTGTCATCAACCGGAACAACCGGCTCAAGCGGCTCATCGACCTCGGCGCGCCCGAGATCATCGTGAACAACGAGAAGCGGATGCTCCAGGAGTCCGTGGACGCGCTGTTCGACAACGGCCGGCGCGGCCGTCCGGTCACGGGCCCGGGCAACCGTCCGCTCAAGTCGCTGTCGGATCTGCTCAAGGGCAAGCAGGGCCGGTTCCGCCAGAACCTGCTCGGCAAGCGCGTCGACTACTCCGGCCGTTCGGTGATCATCGTCGGCCCGCAGCTGAAGCTGCACCAGTGCGGCCTACCCAAGGGCATGGCCCTCGAGTTGTTCAAGCCGTTCGTGATGAAGCGCCTGGTCGACCTCTCACACGCGCAGAACATCAAGTCCGCCAAGCGGATGGTCGAGCGTGCGCGCCCGGTCGTCTGGGACGTCCTCGAAGAGGTCATCCGTGAGCACCCGGTGCTGCTGAACCGCGCACCGACGCTGCACCGCCTCGGCATCCAGGCCTTCGAACCGCAGCTGGTCGAGGGCAAGGCGATCCAGATCCACCCGCTGGTCTGCACCGCCTTCAACGCCGACTTCGACGGCGACCAGATGGCAGTCCACCTGCCGCTGTCGGCAGAGGCGCAGGCCGAGGCCCGCGTCCTCATGCTGTCGACGAACAACATCCTCAAGCCCGCTGACGGGCGTCCGGTGACGATGCCGACCCAGGACATGATCCTGGGCCTGTTCCACCTCACCTGCGCCCGCGAGGATCTGGTCACCGGCAAGGCGCCGCTGGACGTGCCGATGTACTCCTCGGCCGCCGAGGCGCGGATGGCCTACGACCGCGGTGCCCTGCACCTGCAGGACCTCGTCCACATCCGGGTCCCGCACGTGCCGGCCGTCGACAACGGTCAGGGCAAGCCGGCCTGGACCGCTCCCGAGGGTTGGGAGCCGAACGGTCCCGCCCGGCTCGTCACCTCGCTCGGCCGCTGCCTGTTCAACGAGCTGCTGCCTGCGGACTACCGCTTCGTCAACTTCGACGCGACGAAGAAGGAGATCGGCCAGATCGTCAACGACCTCGCCGAGCGGTACCCGAAGGTCGTCGTCGCGCAGACCCTGGACGCCCTCAAGGCTGCCGGGTTCCACTGGGCGACGCGTTCTGGCATCACGATCGCCATCGACGACGTCGTGACCCCGCCGAACAAGGCCGAGATCCTGGACCGCTACGAGAAGGACGCGGACAAGATCGAGAAGCAGTACCTGCGCGGCGTCATCACCGAGGAGGAGCGCCGCCAGGAGCTGGTGGAGGTCTGGACCAAGGCGACCAGCGAGGTCGCCCGGGAGATGGAAGCCAATTTCCCCAAGACCAACCCGGTCTACATCATGGTCAACTCCGGTGCCCGCGGAAACATGATGCAGATGCGCCAGATCGCCGGTATGCGCGGTCTGGTGGCCAACCCCAAGGGCGAGATCATCCCGCGGCCGATCAAGACGAACTTCCGCGAGGGTCTGACCGTGCTGGAGTACTTCATCGCCACGCACGGCGCGCGCAAGGGACTGGCCGACACCGCACTGCGAACCGCCGACTCGGGCTACCTGACCCGGCGCCTGGTCGACGTCAGCCAGGACGTCATCATCCGCGAGGAGGACTGCGGCACCGACCGTGGCGTCGTCCTGGCGATCGCCTCGGCCACGGCCGACGGCACCCTCGTCAAGGACCCGTACGTCGAGACCTCGGTCTACGCGCGCACGCTGTCCGAGGACGTCAAGGTTGGTTCCAAGATCCTGGCGGCGGCCGGCACCGACCTCGGTGACGTGCTCATCGACAAGCTGATCGTGGCGAACGTGACCCAGGTTCGGGTCCGTTCGGTGCTGACCTGCGAGTCGGCTCTGGGCACCTGCGCGAGTTGCTACGGGCGCTCGCTGGCCAGCGGCAAGCTCGTGGACGTGGGTGAGGCCGTCGGCATCATCGCGGCCCAGTCCATCGGCGAGCCCGGCACCCAGCTGACCATGCGGACGTTCCACACCGGCGGCATCGCCGGTGAGGACATCACGCACGGCCTGCCGCGTGTGGCCGAGCTGTTCGAGGCGCGCGTCCCCAAGGGTGTCGCCCCGATCGCCGAGGCCTCCGGCCGCGTCCGCGTCGAGGAGACCGAGGGTGTCAAGGGCTTCACCCGGCGCCTGGTCATCACACCTGACGACGGCTCGGAGGAGCGCGAGTACCCGATCACGCGTCGTGCCCGTCCGCTCGTGGGCGAGAGCGAAGCGGTCGAGGCCGGCCAGCAACTCGTCGCCGGCGCGGTCAACCCGCACGACGTGCTGCGGATCATGGGCCCGCGCGAGGTGCAGTTGCACCTGGTGCGCGAGGTCCAGGAGGTCTACCGCAGCCAGGGTGTCGCGATCCACGACAAGCACATCGAGGTGATCATCCGGCAGATGCTCAAGCGCATCACGGTGATCGAGTCGGGTGCGACCGAGTTCCTGCCCGGTTCGCTCGTCGAGCGCTCGGCGTTCGAGGCCGAGAACCGGCGCGTCGTGGCCGAGGGTTCCGAACCCGCGTCCGGACGTCCGGTGCTGATGGGTATCACCAAGGCGTCGCTGGCCACCGAGTCGTGGCTGTCGGCGGCATCGTTCCAGGAGACGACGCGCGTGCTCACCGACGCCGCCATCTCGGCCCGCAGCGACTCGCTGGTCGGGCTGAAGGAGAACGTGATCATCGGCAAGCTGATCCCGGCGGGTACCGGTATCTCCCGGTACCGCAACGTCGAGGTCAACCCGACCGAGGAGGCGCGGGCAGCCGCGTTCTCGATGGCCGGGTACGACGAGAACGACTACTACGGATTCGGCAACACGGCGGGCATCGGCCCGGCAGTGCCGCTGGACGAGTTCGGGTACGACGACTACCGCTGATCGACGCGTTTCGCACCGTTGTCCGCGTGCCGTGGGCCCAACCCCACCGCACGCGGACAACGCGTGTCAGGCGGACTCAGGCGGACCGCTGAACCCAGCGGGTAGGGGATTTGGAAGTCTTTCCCCGCCACCTGTAAGCTTGCCTCTTGTGCCTGGAGCAATCCGGGCTTGCACTTGTGCCACCGGATTCCACTGGTTCCACGGACTTCCAAGGGCGCGGCCGACCGGCTAGTTGCACGCCGGGCAGCCGACCGGGCATGAGGACCACCGTCAGATCGGCGTCATCGTCGGTCTGACCCGGGGACTGGCGCGACACGCCCGACCTCGGGGACCGGACAAGCCGGGCGGTTCGTGACAATACAACAGCAGGCTCGACGTGCCGCGCGTGTCGATCGCGGGCATCGGCGGAGCACGCCGCAGCACCGCAGTTCGCAGCTATAGACCGAGTACACCGAGAACATCGCCGAAAGAGGAGATTGCAGGCCGCATGCCTACGATCCAGCAGCTGGTCCGCAAGGGCCGCGAGGACAAGATCGGGAAGACCAAGACCCCGGCGCTCAAGGGCTCGCCCCAGCGCCGCGGGGTGTGTACCCGCGTCTACACGACCACGCCGAAGAAGCCGAACTCGGCGCTGCGCAAGGTCGCCCGCGTCCGCCTCACCAGCGGCATCGAGGTGACCGCCTACATCCCGGGCGTCGGTCACAACCTGCAGGAGCACTCGATCGTGCTCGTTCGCGGCGGCCGGGTGAAGGACCTGCCCGGCGTCCGATACAAGATCATTCGCGGGTCGCTGGACACCCAGGGTGTCCGGAGCCGCAAGCAGGCCCGTAGTCGTTACGGCGCGAAGAAGGAGAAGAGCTGACATGCCCCGTAAAGGCCCGGCTCCGCGCCGTCCGCTGGTCATCGACCCGGTCTACAGCTCCCCGCTGGTGACCCAGCTCGTCAACAAGATCCTCAAAGGCGGCAAGCGCTCCCTCGCCGAGCGCATCGTTTACGGCGCCCTCGAGGGCACCCGGGACAAGAGCGGTACCGATCCGGTGGTGACCCTCAAGCGCGCGCTGGACAACGTGAAGCCCGCGATCGAGGTCAAGAGCCGCCGCGTCGGTGGCGCCACCTACCAGGTGCCGGTCGAGGTCAAGCCCGGACGCAGCACCACGCTGGCCCTGCGCTGGCTCGTCAGCTACTCGCGGTTGCGTCGCGAGAAGACGATGACCGAGCGGCTGATGAACGAACTGCTCGACGCCAGCAACGGTCTCGGTGCGAGCGTCAAGCGCCGCGAGGACACCCACAAGATGGCCGAATCCAACAAGGCCTTCGCCCACTACCGCTGGTAGGCGCGGGAGACCCCCGCCCGCCGCCCAGCAAAGACCCGCTAGATACAGAGAAGGAATCATGGCAACCAACGCCGAGCTCGCCAAGACCCGCAACATCGGGATCATGGCGCATATCGACGCGGGCAAGACCACGACCACCGAGCGCATCCTCTTCTACACCGGCATCACCTACAAGATCGGTGAGGTCCACGACGGCGCCGCCACGATGGACTGGATGGAGCAGGAGCAGGAGCGCGGCATCACGATCACGTCCGCGGCCACCAAGTGCTCGTGGAAGGGTCACACGATCCAGATCATCGACACCCCCGGCCACGTCGACTTCACCGTCGAGGTCGAGCGCTCGCTGCGCGTCCTCGACGGCGCGGTCGCCGTGTACGACGGTGTCGCCGGCGTCGAGCCCCAGACCGAGCAGGTCTGGCGGCAGGCCGAGAAGTACAACGTCCCGCGGATGTGCTTCGTCAACAAGCTCGACCGCACCGGCGCGGACTTCTTCCGCTGCGTGGACATGATGGTCGACCGGTTGCAGGCGAACCCCCTGGTGCTGCAGCTCCCGATCGGCAGCGAGGCCGACTTCATCGGCGTCGTCGACCTGCTCGGCATGCGCGCACTGACCTGGCGCGGCGAGACCGCCAAGGGTGAGGACTACGCGGTCGAGGAGATCCCGCCCGACCTGCTCGACCAGGCCAAGGAGTACCACGAGAAGCTGCTCGAGCAGCTCGCCGACGTCGACGACTCCATCGCCGAGGCCTACCTCGAGGGCGAGGACATCAGCATCGAGACGCTGAAGGCCGCGATCCGCAGGGGAACGCTGGCCGGCACGATCAACCCGGTGCTCACCGGCTCCGCGTTCAAGAACAAGGGCGTCCAGCCCATGCTCGACGCCGTCGTCGACTTCCTGCCTTCGCCGCTGGACGTCCCGTCCATCGACGGGACGCTGATGGACGGCGAGACACCGGCCGAGCGCATGGCCGACGAGTCCGAGCCGCTGTCAGCGCTGGCGTTCAAGATCGCCACCGACAAGCACCTCGGCAAGCTGACCTTCGTCCGGATCTACTCCGGCGTGCTCGAGAACGGCTCGCAGGTCCTGAACTCCACCAAGGACCGCAAGGAGCGCATCGGCAAGATCTACCAGATGCACGCGAACAAGCGTGAGGAGCTGCCACGCGCCGGTGCGGGCGAGATCATCGCCGTCGCCGGGCTCAAGCAGACCACGACCGGCGACACGCTCAGCGACAACCAGAAGCCGATCGTGCTCGAGTCGATGACCTTCCCCGCGCCCGTGATCGACGTCGCGATCGAGCCGAAGACCAAGGCCGACCAGGAGAAGCTGGGCATCGCGATCCAGAAGCTGGCCGAGGAGGACCCGACCTTCCGCGTGCAGAACGACGAGGAGACCGGGCAGACCGTCATCTCCGGCATGGGCGAGCTGCACCTCGAGATCCTCGTCGACCGGATGCGTCGCGAGTTCTCGGTCGAGGCCAACGTCGGCAAGCCGCAGGTGGCCTACCGCGAGACGATCCGTCGGGTCGTCGAGCGCGAGGACCTGGTCTACAAGAAGCAGACCGGTGGCTCGGGCCAGTACGCCAAGGTCCAGATTCGGCTCGAACCGCTGCCGATGGCCCCGGACAGCCCGATCTACGAGTTCGCCAACGAGGTCACCGGCGGTCGCATCCCGAAGGAGTTCATCCCCTCGGTGGACGCCGGCGCCCAGGAGGCGATGCAGTACGGCATCCTCGCCGGCTACCCGCTGGTCGGGGTCAAGATGACTCTGCTCGACGGTGGCTACCACGATGTCGACTCGTCCGAGATGGCGTTCAAGATCGCCGGTTCGATGGTGTTCAAGGCCGCCGCCCGCAAGGCCGACCCGGCCCTGCTCGAGCCGCTGATGGCCGTCGAGGTCATCACGCCCGAGGACAACATGGGCGACGTGATCGGCGACCTGAACTCGCGCCGTGGACACATCCAGTCCATGGACGAGCGCAGCGGAGCCCGGGTCGTCAAGGCGCTCGTTCCGCTGTCGGAGATGTTCGGCTACGTCGGCGACCTGCGGTCCAAGACGCAGGGACGGGCCAGCTATTCGATGGTCTTCGACAGCTACGCCGAGGTTCCGACCAACGTGGCCAAGGAGATCATCGCCAAGGCAACGGGCGAGTAGCCAACCACTAGCAGTTCAAACACAGTCCAGCAGCCGGGCGGGATAAGACCGGCACTATCAAGAGGGAAAGGGATCCCCAGTGGCGAAGGCCAAGTTCGAGCGGACCAAGCCGCACGTCAACATCGGCACCATCGGTCACATCGACCATGGCAAGACGACGCTGACGGCTGCGATCTCGCGCGTGCTGCACGACAAGTACCCGGCGCTGAACCCGGACACCCAGGCGTTCGACCAGATCGACAAGGCGCCCGAGGAGCGGCAGCGCGGCATCACGATCTCGATCGCACACATCGAGTACCAGACCGAGAACCGCCACTACGCGCACGTCGACTGCCCCGGTCACGCCGACTACATCAAGAACATGATCACCGGTGCGGCCCAGATGGACGGTGCGATCCTCGTGGTCGCGGCCACCGATGGCCCGATGCCCCAGACGAAGGAGCACGTGCTGCTCGCTCGTCAGGTCGGCGTCCCCTACATCGTCGTCGCGCTGAACAAGGCCGACATGGTCGATGACGAAGAGATCATGGAGCTCGTCGAGCTCGAGGTACGCGAGCTGCTGACCCAGTACGAGTTCCCGGGCGACGACGCTCCGGTCGTGCAGGTCTCGGCGCTCAAGGCGCTCGAGGGCGACGCCGAGTGGGGCGCGAAGGTGCTCGAGCTCATGGCCGCGGTCGACGAGTCGATCCCGCAGCCGGTGCGCGAGACCGAGAAGCCGTTCCTCATGCCGGTCGAAGACGTCTTCACGATCACCGGTCGTGGCACGGTCGTCACCGGCCGCATCGAGCGCGGTGTGCTGAAGGTCAACGAGACCGTCGACATCGTCGGCATCCATCCCGGGAAGCAGACGACTACCGTCACCGGCATCGAGATGTTCCGCAAGCTGCTCGACGAGGGCCGCGCGGGCGAGAACGTCGGCCTGCTGCTTCGTGGGATCAAGCGCGAGGAGGTCGAGCGCGGTCAGGTCGTCATCAAGCCGGGCACGACCACCCCGCACACGAACTTCGAGGCGAACGTCTACATCCTCAGCAAGGACGAGGGCGGACGGCACACGCCGTTCTTCAACAACTACCGCCCGCAGTTCTACTTCCGCACCACCGACGTGACTGGCGTGGTGACCCTCCCTGACGGCACCGAGATGGTCATGCCGGGCGACAACACCGAGATGAAGGTCGAGCTGATCCAGCCGATCGCCATGGAGGAAGGCTTGCGCTTCGCGATTCGAGAGGGCGGCCGCACCGTCGGTGCGGGTCGAGTCACCAAGATCATCAGCTAGTACGCCGCCGGGGCGGCCGGCTACGGACTTCCGAGCCGGCCGCCCCAGCTGCGAGCACCGAACCGAGAACCACCGCAAAGCAACGCTCTCCGCCGACAGCGGGCGAGCCCGCACCTAGCACCGGCCCAGAACAGTGAAGGTGAGTCAGCCACCATGGCGGGACAGAAGATCCGCATCAGGCTCAAGGCCTATGACCACGAGGCCATCGATGCCAGCGCGCGCAAAATCGTCGAGACGGTGACGCGCACCGGCGCTCGTGTGGTTGGCCCGGTGCCGCTGCCGACGGAGAAGAACATCTACTGCGTCATCCGGTCGCCGCACAAATACAAGGACAGCCGCGAGCACTTCGAGATGCGCACCCACAAGCGGCTCATCGACATCCTCGACCCGACGCCGAAGACGGTCGACGCGCTCATGCGCATCGACCTCCCGGCATCGGTCGACGTGAACATCCAGTAGGGCGAAGGACGATGGCTACACCTAACGGTAGGGACACCACGGGCATCCTGGGCGAAAAGCTCGGTATGACCCAGGTCTTCGACGAGAACAACCGGATGGTTCCGGTGACCGTCGTGAAGGCCGGACCGTGCGTTGTCACGCAGATCCGCACCCAGGACAAGGACGGCTACACCGCCGTCCAACTCGCGTACGGCCAGATCGACCCGCGCAAGGTCACCAAGCCGCTCGCCGGTCACTTCAAGAAGGCCGAGGTCACGCCGCGGCGCCACCTGGTCGAGCTGCGCACCGATTCGGTCGCGGAGTACTCGATCGGGCAGGAGCTCGGTGCCGACGTGTTCGCCGAAGGCGCCCACGTGGACGTCACCGGCACGACCAAGGGCAAGGGGACGGCCGGCGTCATGAAGCGGCACGGCTTCGCCGGCGTGTCGTCCTCGCACGGCTCGCACCGCAACCACCGCAAGCCCGGCTCGATCGGCGCCTGTGCCACGCCGGGTCGGGTGTTCAAGGGCCTGCGGATGGCCGGTCGAATGGGCCACGAGACGCAGACGACGCAGAGCCTGATCGTGCACAAGGTCGACGCCGAGCGCGGCCTGCTGCTGATCAAGGGTGCGATCCCCGGCCCGAAAGGCGGGCTCGTGCTCGTCCGTAGCGCTGTGAAGGAGGCCTGATCGCGATGACGCTCTCGTTGACCGTCCAGCACCCTGCCGGCACGAACGCCGGTAAGGACGCGAAGGTCGAACTGCCCGCCGAGGTGTTCGACGTCGAGCTCAACATCCCGCTCGTGCACCAGGTCGTCGTGGGTCAGTTGGCCGCAGCCCGCCAGGGCAGCGCGTCGACCAAGACCCGCGGTGAGGTCCGCGGCGGCGGCAGGAAGCCCTACCGGCAGAAGGGCACCGGTCGCGCCCGCCAGGGCTCCACCCGTGCGCCGCAGTTCGCCGGCGGTGGCACCGTGCACGGCCCGAAGCCGCGTAGCTACGACCAGCGCACCCCGAAGAAGATGAAGGCGGCGGCGCTGCGCGTCGCGCTGTCGGACCGTGCGCGGCACGACCGCGTGCTCGTGGTGTCGTCGTTCCTCGACGGGGACGCGCCCTCGACCAAGGGCGCCGCAGTCGCGCTGGCCGCCTTCAGCACAGCACGCAACGTGTTGGTCGTGCTCGAGCGCACCGACGAGCTGACCTGGAAGAGCCTGCGCAACCTGCCGAGCGTGCACCTGCTCGAACCGACGCAGCTGAACACCTACGACGTGCTCATCAGCGACGAGGTCGTGTTCACCGAGGGTGCGCTCGAAGCCTTCCTCGCCGGCCCCGCCAAGGGAAAGTCGGCCAAGGGTGTCGCGAGCGAGGGTGAAGTCGTGTCGATCGACAAGGCCGGCACCACCGACACAGCAGTGACCCTCGAGAAGGACGGCGCCTGATGTTCGACGACTCGCGTGACGTGCTGCTCGCTCCGGTCATCTCGGAGAAGAGCTACGGACTACTGGACGAGAACAAGTACACGTTCGAGGTCCACCCCGACGCCAACAAGACGCAGATCAAGATTGCCGTCGAGAAGGTGTTCAACGTCAAGGTCACCGACGTCAACACCCTCAACCGGCAGGGCAAGCGCAAGCGCACTCGCAGTGGTTTCGGCCGCCGCAAGAGCATCAAGCGCGCGATCGTGACGCTGCGTGATGGCGATCGGATCGACGTGTTCGGACAGATTGGCTGATCGACTATGGCTATCCGCAAATACAAGCCGACCACCCCGGGCCGTCGTGGCTCCTCGGTGGCCGACTTCGCCGAGGTCACTCGTGACCACCCGGAGAAGTCGCTCGTTCGCCCGCTGCACAACAAGGGCGGCCGCAACAACACCGGCAAGATCACGACGCGTCACCAGGGCGGCGGGCACAAGCGCGCCTACCGGGTGATCGACTTCCGTCGCCACGACAAGGACGGCGTGCCGGCGAAGGTCGCGCACATCGAGTACGACCCGAACCGCACCGCGCGCATCGCGCTGCTGCACTACGCCGACGGCGAGAAGCGCTACATCATCGCGCCGCGGCTGCTGAAGCAGGGCGACCGCATCGAGAACGGCCCAGGCGCCGACATCAAGCCGGGCAACTCGCTGCCGCTGCGCAACATCCCGGTCGGCACGGTCGTACACGCGATCGAGCTCCGTCCCGGTGGCGGCGCGAAGATCGCCCGCTCGGCCGGCGCGAGCGTCCAGCTCGTCGCCAAGGACGGGCCGTTCGCACAGCTTCGGATGCCGTCCGGCGAGATCCGCAACGTCGACGTGCGCTGCCGCGCCACCGTCGGCGAGGTGGGTAACGCCGAGCAGTCGAACATCAACTGGGGCAAGGCCGGCCGGATGCGCTGGAAGGGCAAGCGCCCGACCGTCCGCGGTGTCGCCATGAACCCGGTCGATCACCCGCATGGTGGTGGTGAGGGCAAGACGTCCGGTGGCCGCCACCCGGTCAACCCGAACGGCAAGCCCGAGGGCCGCACCCGGCGCCACAAGGCCAGTGACCAGCTGATCGTCCGCCGACGTCGCACGAACAAGAAGAGGTAGTACCCGATGCCACGCAGCGTGAAGAAGGGCCCGTTCGTCGACGACCACCTGATCAAGAAGGTGGACGTGCAGAACGACAAGGGCACCAAGAACGTGATCAAGACCTGGTCGCGCCGCTCGACGATCATCCCCGACATGCTCGGGCACACGATCGCCGTGCACGACGGCCGCAAGCATGTCCCGGTGTTCGTCACCGAGGGCATGGTCGGGCACAAGCTCGGCGAGTTCGCCCCGACGCGGACCTTCAAGGGTCACATCCGGGACGACCGCCGGTCGCGGCGCGGCTGACGGGAGTGAGCTGACATGACCAAGCCGATTGTCCAGAGCCCGGACGACGAGATCCGGACGGCGTTCGCGCGTGCGACCTACGTACGGGTGACACCGATGAAGGCGCGCCGCGTGATCGACCTGATCCGTGACATGCCTGCGCGGGAGGCGCTGTCGGTGCTCCAGTTCGCGCCGCAGGCTGCGAGCGAGCCGGTCGCGAAGGTGCTCAAGAGCGCGATCGCGAACGCCGAGAACAACTTCTCGCTCGATCCAGAGACGCTCGTGATCACCCACGCGTTCGTGGACGAGGGGCCGACGCTCAAGCGCTTCCGTCCCCGTGCCCAGGGTCGCGCGTACCGCATCCGCAAACGCACCAGCCACATCACCATCGAGGTCGAGAGCATCGCCGTCTCGGTCCGGACGAAGAAGGGACGGACCCGCTGATGGGTCAGAAGGTCAACCCGCACGGGTTCCGTCTCGGGATCAGCACCGACTTCAAGAGTCGCTGGTTTGCCGACAAGCAGTACGCCGAGTACGTCAAGGAAGACGTCGCCATCCGCAAGCTCATGGGCAAGGGCATGGAGCGCGCGGGTATCGCGAAGGTCGAGATCGAGCGCACCCGTGATCGGGTCCGCGTCGACATCCACACCGCACGCCCCGGCATCGTCATCGGCCGGCGTGGCGCGGAGGCCGACCGCATCCGCGGCGCGCTGGAGAAGCTGACCGGCAAGCAGGTCCAGCTCAACATCCTCGAGGTCAAGAACCCCGAGAGCGACGCACAACTGGTCGCGCAGGGTGTCGCTGAGCAGCTGTCCAACCGGGTGAGCTTCCGGCGTGCGATGCGCAAGAGCATGCAGTCCGCGCTGAAGAGCCCGGGCGTCAAGGGCATCCGGGTGCAGTGCTCGGGCCGCCTCGGCGGGGCCGAGATGTCGCGTTCGGAGTTCTACCGCGAGGGTCGCGTGCCGCTGCACACGCTGCGCGCGAACATCGACTACGGGTTCTACGAGGCCAAGACGACCTTCGGCCGGATCGGCGTGAAGGTCTGGCTGTACAAGGGCGAGGTGCCGACCGGTTCTCGCGCCGAGCGTGAGGCCGCGATGGCCGCCGAGGCGCTGCGTCAGCGACGCGATCGTCCGGCCGGTGCTCGGCCGCGCCGCTCGGGCTCGCAGGGCACCACTGGTGTGAGCACCGACGCCGGCCGCGCCGCGTCCGGTGAGGGGCCGATCGAGACGCCGGCGAGCGTCGAGGCGCCGGCTGACACCGAAACCGCGGGAGCCGTCGACGCTCCGGTGGCCGAGCAGGCGCCGACCGCCGAGGTGCAGACCTCAGCGGTGACCACGGACGAGCAGGCCGCCGCCGATATCGCTACCGAGGCTCCCGCCGAGGTGGCGGTCGAGGTGGCAGCACCGGCCGAGGTCGCCGAGGCAGGCGCCGAAACCGCGACCGCCGAGGCGAGACCCGCCGAGACGGCACCCGCCGAGACGACAACCGACGCGGACACCGCGCCGGCGTCCGACGACACCGCACAGAGCACGGAGAGCTGAGTCATGCTCATCCCACGCAGGGTCAAGCACCGTAAGCAGCACCACCCGACACGCCGAGGCATGGCATCGGGCGGCACGCGCGTGTCCTTCGGTGAGTACGGCATCCAGGCACTGGAGCCGGCCTACCTGACGAACCGGCAGATCGAGTCGGCGCGTATCGCGATCAACCGGCACATCCGCCGTGGTGGCAAGGTCTGGATCAACGTCTACCCGGACCGGCCCATCACCAAGAAGCCGGCCGAGACCCGGATGGGTTCGGGTAAGGGCTCGCCGGAGTGGTGGATCGCGAACGTCAAGCCCGGACGGGTGCTGTTCGAGCTGTCCTACCCGAACGAGGCGGTCGCCCGCACGGCGCTGACCAGGGCGATCCACAAGCTGCCGATGAAGTGCCGCATCGTCAAGCGTGAGGCAGGGGACTGATGAGCACCTTTACCGACGAGATGCGCGAGCTGCACGACGACGAGCTCGACACGCGGCTGCGCGAGGCCAAGGAAGAGCTGTTCAACCTGCGCTTCCAGATGGCCACCGGGCAGCTGGACAACAACCGGCGACTGCGGACCGTCCGCCACGACATCGCGCGGATCTACACGATCCTGCGCGAGCGTGAGCTCGGACTGTCGGTCGCCCCGACCGCGGAAGGTGACGTCGCATGAGCGAGTCCACCGATTCCACAGCGACCGCGGACGCCGCTACGAGCGTCGTCCGTCCGTCGCACCGCAAGACCCGCGAGGGCCTCGTGGTGAGCGACAAGATGGAGAAGACCGTCGTCGTGGCCGTCGAAGACCGGGTCAAGCACCCGCTCTACGGCAAGGTCATCCGGCGCACGAACAAGCTCAAGGCGCACGACGAGACCAATCAGGTCGGCGTCGGCGACCGAGTGCTGATCATGGAGACCCGGCCGCTGTCGGCAACCAAGCGCTGGCGCGTGGTCGAGATCCTCGAACGCGCGAAGTAACCGCACCACCCAAGACCGTTGCAACGGGAGTAGACCAGTGATTCAGCAGGAGTCGCGACTCAGAGTCGCCGACAACACCGGTGCCAAGGAAATCTTGTGCATCCGGGTGATGGGCGGCTCGGGACGCCGGTACGCCGGGATCGGCGACATCATCGTTGCGACGGTGAAGGATGCGCTGCCCGGTGCCGGTGTGAAGAAGGGTGACGTCGTCAAGGCCGTCATCGTCCGCACCATCAAGGAGCGTCGCCGTCCCGACGGCAGCTACATCCGCTTCGACGAGAACGCGGCGGTGCTGATCCGTGCCGACGGCGAACCCCGTGGAACGCGCATCTTCGGTCCGGTGGGCCGGGAACTCCGCGACAAGCGGTTCATGAAGATCATCTCGCTCGCACCCGAGGTGCTGTAGCCATGAGCGAGCGAATCTGGCAGGCACAGCAGACCCGAAGCGTCGTCGGTGCGGCGGACGCGCGTTGTGAGGCGAATCGATGAAGATCAAGAAGGGCGACGAGGTCGTCGTCATCGCCGGCAAGGACCGCGGCGTCAAGGGCAAGGTCATCGCGGCCGACCCGCTGACGAACAAGGTCGTCGTCGAGGGCGTCAACCGGGTCAAGAAGCACAACCGGATCACAGCGACGCAGCGCGGCGCCAAAGCCGGCGGCATCGAGACTTTCGAGGCGCCGATCGCCGCGAGCAACGTGATGGTGGTCGACAGCGAAGGCAAGGCGACGCGCGTCGGATATCGGCGTGACGACGAGAGCGGCAAGAACGTGCGCGTGTCGCGCCGTTCCGGAAAGGACCTCTGATGAGCACCGCCACCGAGATCCCGGTGCCGCGGCTGAAGACGCAGTACCGCGAGCAGATCATCCCGGCGCTGAAGGAGCAGTACTCCTACAGCAACCCGATGCAGGTGCCCGGCCTCGTCAAGGTCGTCGTGAACATGGGCGTCGGGCAGGCCGCGAAGGACAGCAAGCTCATGGACGGCGCCGTCCGCGACCTCACGCTGATCACCGGCCAGAAGCCGCTCGTGCAGAAGGCTCGCAAGTCGATCGCCCAGTTCAAGCTGCGCGAGGGCATGCCGATCGGCGCCAAGGTCACCCTTCGCGGTGACCGGATGTGGGAGTTCCTCGACCGGTTGCTCTCGCTGGCGCTGCCTCGCATCCGTGACTTCCGCGGCCTGTCGGACCGTCAGTTCGACGGCAAGGGCAACTACACCTTCGGGCTGACCGAGCAGTCGATGTTCCACGAGATCGATCCCGACTCGATCGACCGGCAGCGTGGCATGGACATCACGGTCGTGACCACGGCCAAGACCGACGACGAGGGTCGTGCGCTGCTCCGCGCGCTCGGCTTCCCGTTCAAGCAGGAAGGCTGAGCCAGGCATGGCAAAGACAGCACTGAGGAACAAGGCGGCCGCCAAGCCGAAGTTCGCCGTCCGTGGGTACACCCGCTGCCAGCGCTGCGGGCGCGCCCACTCGGTCTACCGCAAGTTCGGGCTGTGCCGGATCTGCCTGCGCGAGATGGCGCACGCGGGTGAACTGCCCGGCGTGACCAAGTCTTCCTGGTAGTTGGGGGGTCGGGTCCGATGTGCGGCCCGTCCGCTGGGAAGAGCGTTTTTTACGCGGTCGGGCCGCACATCGGCCCCGACTGGGATAGCTGAATATGCAAAGACAGAGGAACACGTTTCACCCGAATCGTTCACAGGCCCGCTCACGCGGGAACCGGGGCGAGAAAGAAGACGCACATGACGATGACCGATCCGATCGCGGACATGCTGACACGTCTGCGCAACGCGAACTCGGCGTTCCACGACGAGGTCAGGATGCCGCACTCCAAGCTCAAGGGGCACATCGCTGAAATCCTGAAGCAGGAGGGCTACATCGCCGGCTTCCACATCGCGGACGCCCCGGAGGGGCAGGTGGGCCGCGTGCTCACCGTCGACCTGAAGTACGGCCCGAACCGCGAGCGCAGCATTGCCGGCGTACGCCGCGTGTCCAAGCCGGGGCTGCGCGTATATGCGAAGTCGACCGGACTGCCGCGCGTGCTCGGCGGGCTGGGCACGGCGATCATCTCGACCTCGTCCGGTCTGCTGACCGACCGGCAGGCCGCCAAGCGTGGGGTAGGCGGAGAAGTTCTCGCCTACGTCTGGTGAGGGTGAACTGACATGTCTCGCATTGGAAAGCTTCCTGTCGAAATCCCGTCCGGCGTGGACGTGGCGATCGACGGCCAGTTGGTCACCGTCAAGGGGCCCAAGGGCACCCTGAGCCACCGCGTCGCCGAGCCGATCACGGTCTCGCAACTCGACAGCGTCATCGCCGTCGAGCGGCCCAACGACGAGCGCGTCTCGCGCTCGCTGCACGGCCTGTCGCGCACGCTGATCGCGAACATGGTGACCGGCGTGACGGCGGGGTACTCCAAGACCCTCGAGATCGTCGGAACCGGTTATCGCGTGACCGCCAAGGGCAGTGACCTGGAGTTCGCGCTCGGGTTCTCGCACTCGGTTCCGGTGAAGGCACCGGACGGCATCACGTTCCGCGTCGAGGCACCGACCAGGTTCGTGGTCGAGGGCATCGACAAGCAGAAGGTCGGCGAAGTCGCCGCCAACATCCGCAAGCTGCGCAAGCCCGACCCGTACAAGGGCAAGGGCGTGCGGTACCAGGGTGAGGTCGTTCGCCGTAAGGCTGGAAAGGCTGGCAAGAAGTGAGCGCGTCGAGCATCGCCAAGCAGGCACGTCGGTCCGCGGGCATCTCCGCGGTCCGTCGGGTCGCCAGGTCGCGCCGGCATTTCCGGCTCCGCAAGAAGGTCGCCGGCACCAGCGAGCGTCCGCGCCTCGTTGTCAGCCGCTCGTCGCGGCACCTGTTCGCACAGGTCGTCGACGACGCCAAGGGCGTGACGTTGGCATCGGTGTCGACGTTCAAGCTGAGCGAGGGCGACAAGACCGCGCGGGCCAAGCAGGTCGGCACGCAACTCGCCGAGGCGGCCAAGGCTGTTGGCGTGACGCGGGTCGTGTTCGACCGGGGCGGCAACGCCTACACCGGGCGGATCGCGGCGTTCGCCGACGCCGCCCGCGACGCGGGGCTGGAATTCTGAACACGCCACCGAATTTCCTCGCTTCGCCACGGAATTCGGCGGGGACCCCAATAAATGAGGTAACGATGATGTTGGAGAAGATCTGATGCCCGGACCGCAGCGCGGAGGTACCCGCACCGGTGGCACCGGTGGCGCCGGTGGCGCCGGTGGCAATGATCGCGGCGAGCGCCGTGACCGTCGTGATGGTGGCGGCCGTGGCCAGAACGCTCCCGAGAAGAGCGCACACCTCGAACGGGTCGTGACGATCAACCGCGTCGCCAAGGTCGTCAAGGGTGGCCGCCGGTTCAGCTTCACCGCGCTCGTCGTGGTGGGCGACGGCGACGGAACCGTTGGCGTCGGCTACGGCAAGGCCAAGGAAGTGCCGGCCGCGATCGCCAAGGGCGTCGAGGAGGCCAAGAAGAACTTCTTCAAGGTCCCGCGGATCCAGCTGACCATTCCGCACCCCGTCCAGGGTGAGAAGGCAGCCGGCGTCGTCCTGCTCAAGCCGGCCAGCCCCGGTACCGGCGTCATCGCCGGTGGTCCGGTGCGTGCCGTGCTCGAGTGCGCCGGCATCCATGATGTGTTGTCCAAGTCGCTCGGCTCGGACAACCCGATCAACATCGTGCACGCCACCGTCGCGGCGCTGAAGGACCTCGTTCGCCCGGAGGAGGTCGCGGCCCGCCGCGGCCTGCCGCTGGAGGACATCGCTCCGGCTGGTCTGCTGCGCGCGCGTGCCGGACAGGGAAGCTGACGATGGCCCGCCTGAAGATCACCCAGACCCGATCGAAGATCGGTAACAAGCAAAATCAGCGCGAGACGCTGCGGACGCTCGGCCTCAAGCGCGTCCACGACGTCGTCGTCAAGGAGGACCGTCCCGAGATACGCGGGATGGTTGCGACCGTCACGCATCTGGTGTCGGTCGAGGAGGTTGACTGACATGCCCGAGAATTCACCGTTGAAGGTCCACCACCTTCGCCCGGCCCCCGGTTCGCACACCAAGCGCACCCGTGTCGGCCGAGGTGACGGGTCCAAGGGCAAGACGGCCGGGCGCGGCACCAAGGGCACCAAGGCGCGCTACCAGGTCCCGGCGTCCTTCGAGGGCGGGCAGATGCCGATCCACATGCGGCTGCCCAAGCTCAAGGGGTTCCGGAACCGGTTCCGGACCGAGTTCCAGGTCGTGAACGTCGCGCGCCTGGCCGAGCTGTTCCCCGACGGCGGGACGGTGGGGATCGGCGAGCTCGTCGGCGCCGGCGCGGTCCGCAAGGGCCAGCTGGTCAAGGTGCTCGGTAACGGCGAGCTCGGCGTGAAGCTGGACATCACGGCAAACAAGTTCTCCGACACCGCGCGGCAGAAGATCGAAGCCGCCGGCGGCTCGGTCACCGAAATCTAGAAGCCGGCCCACGGGCCCAGCGGGCACGGTGGCCGCGCCGAACGGGCGTGGCGCACCGTCCCGCAACCGTAATCTTGCCCGGCTGCGGCGGCTGTTAGCCTGACGTGGTCCGTCCGCGGGTCGGATTACCGTGCCGCCGGCCCGATCGACCTGGACCGGCAGCAACCGGCGGTTAGAACCTGGTCAGCAGCGGCCGACGCAAGGCCATCGCAGGAGGATTCGTGCTCAGGGCATTCGCATCGGCGTTCCGTACGCCCGACCTGCGCAAGAAGCTGTTGTTCACTCTGGCGATGATCGTCCTCTACCGGGTTGGCGCGTCGATCCCGACGCCGAACACGGACACCACGGCGATCAACAACTGCATCAAGGACGCAGCTTCCGGCGACAACGCGAACATCTATTCGCTGATCAACCTGTTCTCCGGCGGTGCCCTGCTCCGGCTGTCCGCGTTCGCGCTGGGCATCATGCCCTACATCACGGCGAGCATCATCATTCAGTTGCTCGTCGTGGTCATCCCGCGGTTCGAGCAGCTGAAAAAGGAAGGCCAGGCCGGTCAGCAGAAGCTGACCCAGTACAGCCGGTACCTCACCATCGGGCTGGCGATCCTGCAGTCCACCGGGTTCATCGCGCTGGCGCGCTCCGGTCAGCTGTTCCCGTCCTGCCAGGACCCGATCCTCTACAAGACCGACATGTTCACGCTGTCGACGATGGTGCTGTGCATGACCGCCGGGACCGGCGTGATCATGTGGCTCGGCGAGCTCATCACCGACCGGGGCGTCGGCAACGGCATGAGCGTGCTCATGTTCACCTCGATCGCGGCCCGCATCCCGAACGAGGGGCAGACGATCCTGCAGAACGCCGGCGGGTTCGTGTTCACCCTGATCTGCCTGCTCGGGTTGTCGATCATCGTCGCGGTCGTGTTCGTCGAACAGGCGCAGCGCCGGATCCCGGTCCAATACGCGAAACGCATGATCGGACGTCGCCAATACGGCGGCACGTCCACCTATCTGCCGTTGAAGGTGAACCAGGCCGGCGTCATCCCGGTCATCTTCGCCTCGTCCCTGCTCTACATCCCGCAGCTGATCAGTCAGCTCACCAGCAACTCGGCGAGCCCGTCGGCGTTCGCCCGGTGGGTGACCAACAACCTGATCAACCAGCAGTCCGGCGTGTACATCGTCATCTACTTCGCGCTGATCATCTTCTTCACCTACTTCTACGTCGGCATCACCTTCGACCCGGTCGAGCGCGCCGATGACATGAAGCGCTACGGCGGCTTCATCCCGGGCATCCGGCCCGGCCGTCCGACGGCCGAGTACCTGCAGTTCGTCCTGTCGCGGATCACCCTGCCCGGTTCGCTCTACCTGGGCATCGTCGCCGTGCTACCGAACTTCTTCTTCTCGATCACGAGCAGTAATGCGCAGAACTTCCCGTTCGGCGGCACCGCTGTGTTGATCATGGTCGGTGTCGCCCTCGATACGGTGAAGCAGATCGAGAGCCAGCTCATGCAGCGCAACTACGAAGGATTCCTGCGCTAACGGCGCGGGCTCGGTCCGGGACAACTGCGTCGTGAGGCTAGTGCTCGTGGGTCCGCCTGGAGCCGGTAAGGGAACCCAGGCCGAGTTCATCGCAGCGCATTTCACGATCCCGAAGATCTCGACGGGTGACATCTTCCGGACCAACGTGTCCGGCGGCACCGAACTCGGCCGCGAGGCAAAGAAGTTCATGGACGCCGGCGATCTCGTCCCGGACGGGGTGACCAACGCGATGGTTCGCGGCCGGATCGCCGAGCCTGATGCGGTCGAGGGCTTCCTGCTCGACGGGTTCCCGCGCAATGTCGCCCAGGCGCACGAACTCGACGCCATGCTCGGAGCGCTGTCGGCCAAGCTCACCGTCGTGCTCGACCTCGACGTCGACCACGAGGAGGTCGTGCGCAGGTTGTCCGGGCGTCGCACCTGCAAGCAGTGCGGGCATGTCTGGCACACCGAGTACGACCGGCCCAAGGACGCCGCGGTCTGCGACCTGTGCGGCGGCGCGCTCTACCAGCGCGACGACGACCAGCCCGAGACCGTCCGGCACCGCCTCGAGGTCTACGCCGCGCAGACCGCGCCGCTGATCGAGTTCTACCGTGAGCGCGACCAGCTCGTGGCGATCGATGCCCTGGGCGATGTCGAGGACGTGACCGAACGCGCGATCGACGCGCTCGCCCCGTTCGCCGCGTCCTGATGTACCGACCCGCCGAGCGCATCGAGCTCAAGACGCCCGAGCAGATCCAGCTGATGCGACAAGCCGGCCTGGTCGTCGCCCGTGCGTTGGGCGCGATGAGCGCGGCAGTCGCGCCGGGCGTGAGCACGGCCGATCTCGACAGCATCGCGCGCGGCGTGCTGCGCGAGGCCGGCGCCGACTCGTCCTTTCTCGGCTACGACCTCGGGTCCGGGCCGTACCCCGGGGTTATCTGTTCCTCGGTGAACGACCGGGTGGTGCACGGCATCCCGTCGGCGACCGAGGTACTGCGCGACGGTGACGTCGTCTCGCTCGATTTCGGTGCGATCGTCGACGGCTGGCACGGGGACGCCGCGGTCACCGTCGGTGTCGGCGAGGTCGCGGCTGACGTCGCGGCCCTGTCGAAGGCCTGCCAGGAGTCGCTGTGGGCCGGCATCGCGATGGTCCGCTCTGGCGCCCGGCTCACCGACATCTCGCATGCCGTGGAGACCTCGGTGCACGCCAGCGGGCAGTACGGGATCGTCGCCGGCTATGGCGGGCACGGGATCGGCTCGCGGATGCACATGGCGCCCCACATCCTCAACTACGGCAAGGCCGGGAAGGGCCCGCGGCTCGCGGTGGGGATGGCGCTCGCGATCGAACCCATGCTGACCCTCGGTTCGCGCTCGACACAGGAGCTGTCGGACGGGTGGACGGTGAGCACCGCGGACGGATCCTGGGCTGCGCACTGGGAGCACACGGTGGCGATCCTCGAGGACGGCCCCTGGGTGCTGACCGCCGAGGACGGTGGTCGCGCCGCGCTCGAGGCGCGTGGCATCGCCGTCTCCGCAGCCGCGACCGCTGGCTGAGGCTCAGAGCAAATCGACCAGCCTGTCGACGAGGAACGAGACGACCTTGGCGACGAGGACGAAGCTCACCACCAGGGCGAGCATCCGTCCCCACCGCATCGGCACCTGCCGGTTGATCTCGTCCCCCGATCACCTGGGGAAGAGCGCGGTGTACAAGCAGCCGGTCGCCGCCAGTACCACCCAGCTCTCACCCAGGGTCAGTTTTCCGCCGGCGAGCAGCCCCTGCGTCAGCCGTTGCTTGAAGAACCCGTTGATGCCCGCCGCCTTTGCCGCGCCGATCGCGCAGGCGGTGATGTCGTCACCGAGCGAGCGTCCACCGGTCAGCCAGGCGAAGGCATCGCCGATGTCGTAGTTCAGCACGTTGCTGTCGGTGTCCCAGAAGCAGATCGTCATCCAGTCGCACAGGTCAGCAGGCGCCACCTCGCACCAGGTGCTCGGATCCACGTGCCGCACGGTGCCGACCGGCATGTCGTACCCGCCGGTCGGGGGGCCGTCGGGATCGGCGAACTGCCGCACCGAGTACAGCGCCGCCCACCCGGCGTGCGGATTGCCGCCGTTGCACCGGCGCGTGTAGACCCAGCCGGTGATGCGCAGTCGCCGCCAGTGCGTCGCCTCGCTGGGGCCGAGGTAATGCCCGCGCAGCTCGGACCGAACGGCCCGGATGGAGTGGTAGCCGTGGAAGCCCGGGGGCATCGGCAGCAGCCCGGACGGTGACGCGTTGCCGGTGCGCGGTCCGTCGGCGGCCGCCGTGCCGGTCGTGGGCGTGAGGAGAACCGCGACGGGGACCAGGGCGGCAAGGAGGAGCGTCGCCGTCCGGCGCAGAACTCGCCTTGCTGGAGTACGGGTGAACATATGGCACCTCTCTGATAAGACGTCAGACGTCGAATGTCTGACACAGTGCCGGACACATCACGGTGTCGTCAACGGCGGTGGGCCGCCCTGTGGATAACTGTGCGAATTAGGCGACCGACCAGAGGTCGACCACTTCCCGGGTGCGAATTCGGGCGCAGTCGGCCGCGCTGAGTCGGGCCAGCCGGAGCCGAAGCGTGTCGAGGTCGACGTCGGCCCGCTGGGCGACGGCAGCCAGGTGCTGGGTGCCGCCGGCATCGCGGATGCATGCCGCGAGCAGGTCGATCGGCAACAGCCGGCAGCTCGCCACGAGGTGGACGGCCAGCTCCTCGCGCGCCGCCCACCGCCCGCACTCGGTGACGCCACGTTCGAGGTGGACGATCTCGTGCGCGAGCGTGCACCGCCGCTGTGCTGCGCTGGTGCCGGCGCGCAGGACGATGACCGGGTAGCGCAGCTCGCCGAGCAGCCGTCCGCGCAGTGGTCGCTCGATGATCTCTAGGTCGGGCCAGTTGGCGGCTACGTCCCGCCATGGGTCGTACGGGCCGCGCCGGGTGGTCTGGTCGGATCGATCGCCTGGAGTCGCGCCCGCGCCGTTGTCGCCTGTCACGCCGAAGGAGTATCGGCGCTGCTGCCGACGCTTCGGCTTAGTCGCTCGGTGGTTCCGGCGTCCCGTGGCGGGCCGCGCGGGGAGCCTTCGTGCGCCGCCTGTCGGACAGGTCGGTCACGTTCGCCGGCTCGTCGGACGCCCGCGGTACCAGCATCGCGCGGATGATCTCGTCAACCGCCCGCCGCTGCCGCAGCGTCAGCCGGCTCGACTCGACCGGCGGGCGGTACGGCTCGGTCATCTCGGCGGGAAGTCTGGCTGCCTGCCGCAGTTCGGTCAGTGGCACGTGGAGGACCTCGGCGAACGCGATCAGGGTTGCCTCGTCCGGCATCCCGTGATCACCGCGCAGGTACCTGGCCGCCGTGTCGTGGTTCAGCGTGTACCCGGCGTCGCGTGCCAGGCGGGCGACCGCCCGGGCGGACAACCCCTGCGTGTTCGCAGCGACGAGCCGATCGGACAGTGCCGTCATGCCGATCCCGCGCCGGGTCGTGCAGCCATGGCGTAGACAGTATCGGCTCTGGTCTTGATCGGACCCGAGGCAAATCAAGGCGCCGGGCGGTGCCGCAGGCGACCGGGACGCAGCCGCCGTGCAGTCGCCGCCGCACGGGAGCGAGGACGACAGCTGGTCCGGACGGCGGTCGTACGATCAGATGTCCGACATGTCGGTTAGGGTGGTCGACCGGAAGGGAGGGTGCGGTGTCGACCGAACCGATGCGGATCCGCGACAGGGAGGCGTTGCGCGCCTACGTCCGGCTGATGCGACTGTCCGTGCGGGAACTGGCCACCGGGGCCGGGATCGCCCACGCCACCGTCGGACATCTGCTGTCCGGGCGCCGCGACACCTGCTCGCGGCGCACCGCGCGGGCGATCGAGGCGGTGCTGGCGTGCCCGAGCGGAGTGTTCTTCGAGCCGCTGTGACGGGTGCGGTGGCGGTGGACGGACGCGGCGGTGGCCCAGATCAGGCGCGGTGCGGGATCTGCTTGAGCACGCGCGCCGGAACTCCGGCAGCGACCGAGAACGGTGGGACGTCCTCGGTCACCACCGAATTCGCGCCGATCACGCTGCGCCGACCGATCGTCACCCCGCTGGTCACCACGACGTTGGCTCCGAGCCAGGTGTTGTCGCCGATCCGCACCGGCCCCTTGCTGGCGTAGCCCTGCCACGGCATGGGCATGTCGGTGTCGTCGTGGCGGTGGTTGCCGTCAGTGATCAAGCAGCCGTTGGCGAACAGGCAGTGCTCGCCGATCTCGACGCAGTCCACGGCGGCGACCATGACCCCGAGGTTCAGGATGCTGCCGCCCCCGATCGAGATCCGGCCGGTGTGCGAGGTCAGCCAGACGCCGGGCTCGAACAGCACGTGCGGCCCGATCGTCAATCGCCCCTCGCGCAGCATCGCCAGGACGTTGCCGTGGACCACGCCGCGGGCGAAGGACTGTCTGCGGGCCAGCTCCAGGTGCAACCGTGCGCGGTTCCACGGCAGGCGGGACTGCTGGTAGAACCGCCACTTCTGCAGCCAGAGCCGCGCGTCGGCGGCGGGGGCGGCCATCAGCCAAACCTAGCGCCATCGGTGGCCGCGCGCGCTGGACGAGGCCGAATGCCGCGCTCGACTCAGCCTGCGGCGAGCGACTCGATCGCACTGCGGACGTAGGCGAGCGCCGGCTCGGTACCGACGCCGAGGTCACGAGCCAGGCAGGCGTAATGCTGCGCCGCGTCCTGCAGGCGGGCCCGGGCGCGGTCGGCACCGGCGCTGACGACCGTGCCGTGGCGCCCACGGGTCTCGACGACGCCCGCGGCCTCGAGTTCGCGGTACGCGCGGGCGACCGTGTTCGGGGCCAGTCCGAGTTGCTCGGCGAGCCGGCGCACCGGCGGCAGCCGGGTGCCGGGGACCAGTGTGCCCTCGGCGGCGCGGGCAGCGAGTTGGCTGCGGACCTGCTCGAACGGGGCGAGCGGTGACCTCTCGTCGATCAGCAGGGCCAGCATGTCGTCGGCCACGACCCGGATCGTAGTGCGCACGATGCGTCGATATCGTCCTAGGTCATGAGCTCATCGCCGCACGGACCACAGCAGAGCCCACAGCAGGGCCAGCCGCAGGGACAGCCGCAAGGACAGCCGCAAGGCCTACAGCAGGGCCAACCGCAGGGACAGCCTCAGGGCCAACCCCAAGGCCGACCGCAGGCACCGCCGACCGGACCCCAGCTCCCGGCCGGTCCGGCGTCCGGCTACCCCGGGCCGCCGCTGCAGGGACCCCGGCAGGGCCCGCCGCAGGGCCCCCCGCCCGGCTACCTCGGTCCGCAGGCCTATGCGCACCAGCCGACCCAGGCGATGAAGCCACCCGTGTCCCCGGCCGCCCGGGCCGCCCAGCTGGTGTGGATCCTCGGGCTGGTCAGTCTGCTCGGCCTCGTCCTCGGCCTGTCCCTCAGCGAGGACGGCAGCAATCAGTGGAGCCGGGTCCACGCCTGGGGTGCGCTCGCGCTCGCCGGCGCCGTCCTCACGCTGGCGCCCGCGATCCACACTGCGCTGAACCTGTCGGCCCGGCACGCGTGGCAGATCGCTGCATGCGGTGCCGCCACGCTGGTGCTGTTCTGGGTGCTGTTCACGCTGCCGAGTGTCGGCTCGAACACC
Organism: uncultured Actinomycetota bacterium; assembly: GCA_963750295.1. GTDB lineage: Bacteria > Actinomycetota > Actinomycetes > Mycobacteriales > Jatrophihabitantaceae > CAVVPY01. Next base: position 2,794,912 of record CAVVPY010000001.1, on the reverse strand, counting down.
AGCCTGCTCACCACCGTCGGCGTGGCCGCAGGGGTTGCATCGGCCTGGCTCGCGCCGGGACGCGACCTGCCGGACGGCGCGACCGGGCCGAAACAGCCTGCCGGGCACGACTGGTGACCCATTGCGAGCGGTTCGGTTCGCTCTCGGTCACCGCGCGGCTTCGCGCGGGCGCCGCGCTGTCCGCGCTGCCGCTGGGCTTTGTCTGGCCGGACGTGGCCGGTGGGGCGATCCGGGTGTCCCAGGTCCCCGTCCGGGTGTTTCTGGTGTTCGCCGCACTGGCACTTGCCGGCGTCAGCGCCCGGACCCGGACGGCCACTTCGCGGCGGGTGGCCCGGGCGGCAACCGTCGCACTCTGCATCGCCGCCGTCCTGGCCGTGTCCGCGGGTGCCCGGGCCACGGTGATCTGCACGGTGCTTGCCCTCATCCTGGCGATGCCCGCGGTGTGGGACCGGTCGCGGGTTTTGGCTACCCGGGCTGCACCCAGGTAGACTCAGCGGTTGGCGCACGTCGCCTGTGCTTCCGAGTGCCCACTGTGGCCGTGGGTGGGAGTCAGGCCCTCACGGCAGCGCCGGTGCCCGTGCCGGATCGTCGGCCGGTCGCGCCATGCCCATGATCGAGCAACGCCGAGAAGATGCGGGAGATATGCCCAAGAAAGACGGGGCCATCGAGGTCGAAGGCCGCGTGGTCGAGCCATTGCCGAATGCGATGTTCCGGGTGGAACTGAGCAACGGGCACAAGGTGCTCGCCCACATCAGCGGCAAGATGCGGCAGCACTACATCCGAATCCTCCCCGAGGACCGGGTCGTCGTGGAGTTGTCCCCGTACGACCTCACCCGCGGGCGCATCGTCTACCGATACAAGTAATCCACCACCCACTGCTGGAAGGGCCACGACCGTGAAGGTCAAGCCGAGCGTCAAGCCGATCTGCGACAAGTGCAAGGTGATCCGTCGCAACGGTCGCGTCATGGTGATCTGCGAGAACCTGCGCCACAAACAGCGCCAGGGCTGATCGCAGCACACCGACAACCACACGCGCACACCAGCCCGTCCGCGAGGACGGGTTCACCTCCGGACGCGAAGGCCGGAGCCTGATCACCTGATCGGGGCGGTTGCGCCGGACACCCTCGCCTGCAGAAGATCCGGAGAACCAGACCGTATGGCACGTCTTGCCGGTGTCGATCTACCCCGCGAAAAGCGGATGGAGATCGCGCTCACCTACATCTACGGCGTGGGCCGAACCCGCGCGAAGCAGACGCTCGAAGCCACCGGGGTCAGCCCCGACCTGCGGGCCCGCGACCTGTCCGACGACGACCTCGTCCGGCTGCGCGACTACATCGAAGCCAACTACCGCGTCGAGGGCGACCTTCGCCGGGAGGTAGCTGCCGACATCCGCCGCAAGGTCGAGATCGGCTGCTACCAGGGTGTGCGCCACCGACGTGGCCTGCCCGTGCACGGCCAGCGCACGAAGACCAACGCCCGCACCCGCAAGGGCCCGAAGAAGACCATCGCGGGCAAGAAGAAGGCAGGTAAGAAGTAATGCCGGGTCAGGCGCGCAAGGCTGGGGCGAAGAAGGTTCGCCGCAGGGAGAAGAAGAACATCAGCGTGGGTCACGCCCACATCAAGAGCACGTTCAACAACACCATCGTCTCGATCACCGACCCGCAGGGCAACGTGATCAGCTGGGCCTCGGCCGGCCACGTCGGCTTCAAGGGCTCCCGCAAGTCCACGCCGTACGCCGCGCAGATGGCGGCCGAGAGCGCGGCACGCAAGGCGCAGGAGCACGGCATGAAGAAGGTCGACGTGTTCGTCAAGGGCCCCGGCTCAGGACGCGAGACCGCGATCCGGTCGCTGCAGGCGACCGGCCTCGAGGTCGGGACGATCTCTGACGTCACTCCGCAGCCGCACAACGGCTGCCGCCCGCCCAAGCGCCGGAGGGTTTGATCCATGGCTCGCTATACCGGACCCGCGACGCGCATCTCGCGTCGCCTCAATGTCGACCTCGTCGGCGGTGACAAGTCCTTCGAGCGCCGTCCGTACCCGCCCGGCCAGCACGGCCGCGCCCGCATCAAGCAGAGCGAGTACCTGCTGCAGATGCAGGAGAAGCAGAAGGCGAAGTACAGCTACGGCGTGCTCGAGAAGCAGTTCCGTCGCTACTACCGCGAGGCCGTCAGCCAGCAGGGCAAGACCGGCGACAACCTGCTGCAGATCCTCGAGTCGCGGCTGGACAACGTCGTCTACCGGTCGGGCATCGCCCGCACGCGCCGCCAGGCCCGGCAGATGGTCAGCCACGGCCACTTCCTGGTCAACGGGTCCAAGGTCGATATCCCGAGCTACCGGGTGACGCCGTACGACATCATCGACGTCAAGCCGAAGTCGCTCGAGACCACGCCGTTCCTGATCGCCCGCGAGACCTTCGGCGATCGTCCGGTCCCGGCCTGGCTGCAGGTTGTCCCGAACCGGCTGCGCGTCCTCGTGCACCAGTTGCCCGAGCGCGCCCAGATCGACATCCCGGTCCAGGAGCAGTTGATCGTCGAGCTCTACTCGAAGTAAGTACCGCAACACCCATCACGGGGGCCGTCAAATAGCGGGTGGCCCACGACCGCAAGGAGTACCAACTGTGCTGATCTCTCAGCGCCCCACCCTGTCCGAGGAGCCGATCGCCGACAACCGGTCGCGCTTCATCATCGAGCCGCTCGAGCCCGGCTTCGGCTACACGCTGGGCAACTCGCTCCGGCGCACGCTGCTGTCCTCGATTCCTGGCGCAGCGGTCACCAGCATCCGCATCGACGGCGTGCTGCACGAGTTCACGACGGTCGAGGGCGTCAAGGAAGACGTCACCGACATCATCCTGAACCTCAAGGAACTCGTGGTGAGCTCCGAGAGCGACGAGCCGGTCGTCATGTACCTGCGCAAGCAGGGTCCCGGTGAGGTCACCGCGGCCGACATCGCCCCGCCGACCGGGGTCGTCGTGCACAACCCCGAGCTGAAGATCGCCACCATCAACAAGAAGGGCCGGCTCGAGATCGAGCTGGTCGTCGAGCGTGGTCGTGGCTACGTGACCGCCGTGCAGAACAAGCAGCCCGGCCAGGAGATCGGCCGCATCCCGGTCGACTCGATCTACTCCCCGGTGCTCAAGGTGACCTACGCGGTCGAGGCGACCCGTGTCGAGCAGCGGACCGACTTCGACCGCCTCGTCGTCGATGTCGAGACGAAGAGCTCGATGGCCCCGCGCGATGCGGTGGCGTCCGCCGGGCACACGCTGGTCGAGCTGTTCGGCCTGTTCCGCGAGCTGAACGAAGAGGCCGAAGGCATCGACGTCGGCCCGTCGCCGGCCGAGGTCGCCGACATCGCGGCGTTCTCGATGCCGATCGAGGACCTCGACCTGACCGTCCGCTCGTACAACTGCCTCAAGCGCGAGGGCATCCACACCGTGGGCGAGCTCGTCGGGCGCAGCGAGGCCGACCTGCTCGACATCCGCAACTTCGGGTCGAAGTCGATCGACGAGGTCAAGGTGAAGCTGCACGGTCTGGGTCTTGCGCTGAAGGACAGCCCGCCCGGATTCGAGCTGCCGCCCGCGACCGTCGAGTCCTACGGGGACGACGAGTTCGACGGCGACAGCGATTTCGCCGAAACCGAACAGCTGTAGCCGAGGATGCCCCGTGTCAAAGCGGGGCATCCCGGGCAAGATCACACATAGTTCCTCGCGCCACCACCAGCACACCCCCTCGAACCCCGGGAGCACGACATGCCTACGCCTACGAAGGGCCCGCGCCTCGGCGCCGGTCCCGCGCACGAGCGGCTCATGCTCGCGAACCTGGCGACGTCGCTGTTCGAGCACGACCGGATCACCACCACCGAGGCCAAGGCCAAGCGGCTGCGTCCGCTGGCCGAGCGGCTGATCACCTTCGCCAAGCGGGGCGATCTGCACGCGCGGCGCCAGGTGATGACCGTGATCCGGGACAAGGACGTCGTGCACAAGCTGTTCGCCGAGATCGGGCCGAAGTTCTCGACCCGCCCGGGCGGTTACACGCGCATCGTGAAGACCGTCCCGCGCAAGGGTGACAACGCGCCGATGGCGATCATCGAGCTCGTCGAGGAGATGAGCGCTGCAACCGCGGTCGTCAAGGAGGCCGAGAAGGCACGCGGCACCAAGACAGCGGCCAAGAAGGCGCCGACCGGCCGTACCCGCGAGATCGCCGAGGACGCCGCGCAGGAGTCGGCGACCGCAGCCGCGGTGGCCGCCGCGCCGGACGAGGCAGCGTCGGACACCACGGACGGCCTGGCCGCGCTGGGACTGTCCGACGACGAGGCGGCGGACGCCGCCCAGGTCGCCGAGGCGGTCGACGCGCAGCCCGAGGCCGGCGGCGAACTGGCCGAGAAGCCGGACGCAGCGGAGCAGCCGGACACAGCGGAGCAGGCGGACACAGCCGAGCAGCCGGACGCGGACGAGAAGTAGTCCTGCTCGTCAGCCCCACCCGTCGAGTGACGGATTCAGCGCATGAGTGACGACGAATTTCCCGTCACCCAACCCGCGGGTCCGTCACTCGATGCGTTAAGGGTGCGGCTGGACCTGTCCTACGACGGCACGGAGTTCTCCGGCTGGGCGCTGCAGCCGGGCCGGCGGACCGTACAGGGGGTCGTGCAGGACGCGCTGGCCACTGTGCTGCGCGTACCGGCTGTCTCGCTCACCGTCGCCGGCCGCACCGACGCAGGCGTGCACGCGACCGGGCAGGTGGCACACTGCGACCTCGCCGACCTGCCCCCCGACCTGGCGCACCGGCTGGCGGGCATCCTGCCGCGCGATGTCATGCTGCGGTCGATCCGCGCGGTCCCGTCCGCCTTCGACGCCCGCTACTCGGCCCTGTGGCGCCGCTACGAGTACCGGATCACCGACCGGCACCCCGAGCCCCTGCGGCGCCGGTTCGTCGCCGACCACCGGCGCAGGCTGGACCCCGTACTCATGGCCGCGGCCGCCGCACTGTTGCTCGGGCTGCACGACTTCGCCGCGTTCTGCCGCCGGCGCGACGGTGCGACGACGATCCGGACGCTCCAGTCGCTCGCCGTGACGCGTGAGGGCACCGAGCTGCTGTGCACCGTGCAGGCCGACGCCTTCTGTCACTCGATGGTGCGCTCGCTGGTCGGTTCGCTCGTCGCCGTGGGCGAGGGGCGCCGTCCGGTCGAGTGGCCGGCGTCCCTGCTCGAGCTGAACACGCGCTCGGACGACATCCAGGTGGCCCCGGCGCACGGGCTGACTCTCGTCGACGTGGCCTACCCGTCCGACGCCGAGCTGGCTGCCCGGGCCGAGCAGACCCGCGCCCGCCGCTGAGCTGGCCACTGACTCCTCCGGGCCCTCAGCTGATGATGGCCGACATCAGCCGGTAGCAGCGCTGGGTCATGTCGGCGGCCGACTCCTCGGGATGGTCCAGCCACCAGGTGACCAGCGAGTCCACCAGCCCGATCCAGACCGCCCCGAGTGCGGACACGTCCGCGGACCGGTCATTGCCCCGCGCCTTGAGGAACCGCTCCGAGCCGCTGGTGGTGACCTGGTTGGTCCGCGCGCGATAACTCTCGGCGGCCTCGGCGATCGGCCCGGTCGAGGGCATGGACGTGTCGTACAGCAACCGCCAGGCCTCGCGTTGCGGCTCCAGCGCCTCGAACACGGCCTGCAGGGTCAGGATCCGTGACAGCACGGTGTCGTCCTCGTCGCGCCAGGCCGGCTCGAGCCGGGCGAGGAGGGCACCGGCGACATGGTGCAGGCAGACCAGGTACAGCCCGTCCTTCGAGCCGAAGTACTGGTAGATCAGCGGCTTCGAGATGCCGGCCCGCTCGGCGATCGCGACCATCGAGGCCCCGGCATAGCCCCGGGCGGCGAATTCGGCGACGGCGACCGCGACGATCTGGTCCTCCCGTTCGGCACGCGGGACGCCCTTCGTGCCGATCGTGCCGCTGGACATACCGGCGATCTTACCTTAGGGTAAGTGACCCGAGGGTCAGTTACCTGTAGGAGTCTGGGCGAGAGGAGCAACGGTGTCGTTCCCCGAGGCGCTTCGCGATCCGGTCGTCTTCGCGATCCCGGCCTTCATCGCGTTCATGGTGCTCGAGCTGGTGTCGATGCGCGTGCTCGCCGACGGTGAACCGGACGCGCCACGCGGCTACGAGTACCGCGACAGCCGGACGAGCATCCTGATGGGGCTGGGGTCGCTCGTCGTGAACGGGTTGGCGCGCATCTTCGCGCTGATCGGGTACGCAGCGCTGTACGCGCTGACCCCGCTGCGCCTGGACCCGCACCGCTGGTACACCTGGGTGTTCGCGCTGCTCGTCGTCGACCTGATCTGGTACCTCTATCACCGCGCGTCGCACCGGGTCCGGTTGATGTGGGCCGGGCACCAGGCACATCACAACAGCACCTACTTCAACCTCTCGACCGCGGTGCGGCAGAAGTGGAATCCTTGGTTCGAACTGCTGTTCTGGGTTCCGTTGCCGTTGCTCGGGATGCCGCCGTGGATGATCTTCAGCGCATTCTCGGTGAACCTGATCTTCCAGTTCTTCGTGCACACCGAGAAGGTGGGCAAGCTGGCGGCCCCGATCGAGTTCCTGTTCAACACGCCTTCCCACCACCGCGTCCACCACGCCAGCGACAAGGACTACCTCGACAAGAACTACGCCGGCATCCTGATCATCTGGGACCGGATGTTCGGCAGCTACGCCGAAGAGACCCACCGTCCGACGTACGGGCTGACCAAGAACATCAGCAGCTTCAATCCGTTCCGCCTGCAGTACTACGAGTACGGGGCGATCGTGCGCGACGTGCGGCAGGCGCGCAGCTGGCGCGAGCGGTTCGGGTTCGTGTTCGCACCACCCGGCTGGAGGCCCGAACCCGTCGCACCGGCGCCCGCTCCGGCAGCTGCGACGGCTCGGTAGCGGTCTCAGAAGAACGCGAGATTGTCGCGCCCGCACCAGTCGAGCATCGTCGGCCACCGGCCGTACCCGCTCGCCGGATCGAGGTGGCCGCCGCTGTCGACCACCGTGACGGCCATCTTCAGCGGCACCCCGTATGCGGCCGCGATGCCGGCCGGGCAGAGCGGGTCGTCCGACCCGCCGACGAGAACCGTCCCCTCGGCGGCCGCGCGGACCGCGTCGGCGTCGAGCGGGACGTCGCGGAAGCTGACCGGCTCGATGTGCTCGGCATCGGGTAGGCCGGCCAGCGCCACCCGCGCCGGGCGCGGCAGCTCGGCCGGCCTCGACCCGGCGTGGTGCAGCCACAGCAGCGCACCCAGCGAATGCGCGACGACGTCGAAACCGGCATCGGGCAGGCCGGCGAGGTCCACCCGCAATGCCGCCAACCACGCGTCCAGTTCCGGCTCATCGGGTCGGGGCAGCGCCGGCACGTGCACCGAGCGGCCGTTGCCGGTCAGTTCGCCGGCCAGCCAGCTGGACCAGTGCTCGGGGTCCGGGCCACCGAGCCCGTGGAGCACGAGGACGGGCACGGTACGGGTCGGTCGGCGAGGCACGGCCTGAGCGTATTCGGTCGCCCCACCGCGCCCGCCGGTCGAGTCCACCATCCGGGCGCAGCGGCTCAGAACGAGTGGACGAGGCCGATCAGGATCAATCCCTGCGCCAGGTGATAGGTCACGATCACCAGCAGCGGGCCGTTGGCCACCGGTCGCACGAAGCGCTGCTGCGCGATGAGCGAATCGGACACCAGGAACAGCACGCCGCCGATCGCGGTCGCCACCGCAGCGGTGCCGACGCCGAGGACGGCCATCGCCGCGAGCAGCGTGGCGTAGCCGCCCACCACAGCCGCCAGCGGCACGCCCCCCGACGTCCGCGCGCCGCCGAGCACTCGTGGCAGGGTCAGTGCCGCGATGCCCAGGACGATCAGCAGCCCGGCGATCAGCTGCAGGCCGTGCAGGCCGAACCGGATGAACGCGACCAGGTAGCAGATGTGGCCGAGCAGGAAGCTGCCGAGCCCGAGCAGGAACGGCGGATCGGGCGGACCTGGTGCGTCCGAGCTTCGCATCAGCGCGATGTCCCCGGCCAGGCCGAGGACGAGCGCGGCGATGATCCAGCCCTTGGTGTGCGGCAGCTCAGCACTCGCGGCGGCCGCGATCAACACCACCAGCGTGAGCGGCTTGGCCGCGAACTCGACGCGGAACAGCCGCCACTGCACGGCGCACCAGTCGACGACAGCGACGAGACCCGCCACGACCAGCAGGGTGACCGTCACGGCGAGTGAGTATGCCTGGCGTCAGCCCAGGTAGCGCGCCCAAGGCCCGCGGATGGCGAACACGTGCCCGGGCTCCTGGACGTTGCCGAACAGCACCGAACCGTCCGGCGCGAACGACGGCCCGGTCATTTCGCTGTACACGTTGCCGCCCAGGGCGCTCTGCTCGAGCACGATGAGGTTTCGCGCGATGGCCTGGGCACCGGTGTCGCGGCTCCAGCTCAGCATGTGGTTGGCCGTGTTGCCGTCCTCGGTGAGGACGAGGCTGCCGTACGGCGAGACGTGGCAGCCGTCCGGGCCGTCGAAGGCGAGATCGAGGCTGCGCCCGAGACCCTGCTCCCAGCCGGGCGATTCCACGTGCAGCTGCTCGTTGTACGGAAAGTAGGCGACCAGCGTGAGCGTGCTCTCGCGGTAGTCGTAGTACCAGAGCTGACCGTCGTGCCGGGTCGCGTTCGAGGGCAGGTCACCGGCCGCGAAGGCGAAACTCGCGACGAAGTACATCCCGTTCGCGTCGCCCCACGCGCCTTCGAGCTTCTTCGAGTGCGTCACCTCGCCGTCGGCGAACTGCTTGCGCAGTGAGGTGGTCTTGGCCAGCCGGTCGGGGACGTTGACCCACCGCGTGGCGAACGGGCGGCCGATCTCGGCCGAGGTGACGTAGGCGAGGTCGGGCAGCACGCTGCCGTCATTTGTCAGGACGGCGAGCGCCTCGAGCGTGCCCGCGTGCGTGCCGAGGGTGCGCGCGATGTGCGGAGCGAGCCGGTAGCCCCTGGGCGCGGTCCAGCGGTAGACCAGGCCGGTCGGGCTGCTGGCGTCCTCGGTGAGATAGACCCGCTGCCGGGTCGGTTCGACCACGACCGCCTCGTGCGGTGCCCGGCCCCACGCCTTGATCGGCAGGGGCGACTGGTTGGCCGGCACGTCGGCGAACACCTCGAAGACGAACCCGTGGTCCTTGGTCAGCCCGTTCGTCCCGGCGCGGGCCTCGGTCTCTTCGCAGGTCAGCCAGCTGCCCCACGGCGTCGGCCCGCCGGCGCAGTTGCTGTACGTCCCGGACAAGCCCACCCACTCGCTCATCCGGGTGCCGTCCGCGCGGGTCTCGATCACGGTGCAGCCGCCACCGAGCACGCCGTCGTCGTACACGGTCCCGGCCACGTGCGGAACCGGTTGCGGGCTGCCCGGACCCGATTCGTGGTTCTGGATCAGGCGCAGCCGCCGCCCCACCGCCTTGACGGTCGTGCCGTCGGGACGCTCCGGCGTCTTGCCGATGAGCGTTCCGCTGCCGTCGTGGATGTCGGTCTCGCCGGACACGGCGACGACCGCGTAGGAAAACCCCGCGGGCAGCGCCAACAGATCCCCGTCCGCGGACTGTAGCGGCGGGAAGAGCGGGTGAGTCAGGCCGGCGGTTGTGGTGACCGCACCGGCGGCGGGGGCGGCGAGCAGACCGCCGAGGCCGGAGGTCGTCGCGACGACACCGGCTCCGGTGAGAGCCCCACGGCTGAGCAGGGCACGGCGAGAGATGGTCATGAAACGGCTCCAGGCTGGTCGAGGCTGGGCGAGCGGGTCTGCTCCCAGACTCGGTGACCGAGCTGAACGTCGGGTGACCGGGCGCGGAAGCGCGGGCGAACGGTTACAGGACAGCGCCGGGGTTCAGGATGCCGGCCGGGTCGAGCGCATTCTTGACCGTGCGCGTCAGTGCCATGACGTCCGGGCCGAGGTAGGCCGGCAGCCAGGCCTTCTTCAGCCGTCCCACGCCGTGCTCGCCGGTGATGGTGCCACCGAGTTCCAGGGCGAGATCCATGACGTCGCCGAACGCGGCGTACGCGCGCGTGGTTTCGTCCTGGTCCGCCGCGTTGTAGACGACCAGCGGGTGGGTGTTGCCGTCGCCCGCGTGCGCCACGACGGCGATCGTCACCGCGTGCCGCTCGGCGATCTTCTCGATGCCGCGGACGAGCGTCGGCAGGGCAGGCAGCGCGACGCCGACGTCCTCGAGCAGCAGCGAACCCAGCTTCTCCAGCGCGGGGAAGGCGGCGCGACGGGCAGCGGCGAACGCCTCGCCCTCGTCGGGGTCGTCGGTGCTGAAGACCTCCGTGGCGCCGTGCGCGCGGCAGGCGTCGGCCATCACCTCGACCTCGTGGCCCGCCGCCACCCCCGGTGCGTCCGAACGCGCGATCAACAGCGCCTCTGCCGTGCGGTCCAGGCCCATCGAGGTGAAGTCCTCGACCGCGTTGATCGACGTCCGGTCCATCAGTTCCAGCATCGACGGCCGCAGCGTCGTGGTGATCGCGAGCACGGCGTCGGCGGCCGCCTCGATGGACGGGAACACGGCGACGAGGGTCGACGCCGGCGGGGGAGCGGGCACCAGGCGCAGGGTCAGTTCGGTGATCACGCCGAGCAGCCCCTCGGACCCGACGAACAGCTTGGTCAGCGACAGTCCGGCGACGTCCTTCAGGCGCGGGCCGCCGAGCCGCAGCGCGGTCCCGTCGGCGAGCACGACCTCCATGCCGAGGACGTAGTCGGTCGTCACTCCGTACTTGACGCAGCACAGCCCGCCGGCGTTGGTGGCGGCGTTGCCGCCGATCGAGCACATCTCGAACGAGGACGGGTCCGGCGGGTACCACAGGCCCTGCTCGGCGGCGGCTCGCTTGACCTCGACGTTGAGCAGTCCGGGTTGGGTGATCGCCACGCGCGAGACCGGGTCGATGCGGATCTCGCGCATCTTCTCCAGCGAGAGGACGAGACCACCCTCGACGGCCGTGGACCCGCCGGACAGCCCTGAACCGGCGCCGCGAGGCACGACCGGGACGTGGTGTGCCGACGCCCACCGCAGCGTCGCCTGCACGTCCTCGGTACAGGTCGCCCGGACGACGGCCAGTGGCCAGCCGGCATCGGGATCACGAGCCCAGTCCTGACGGTAGGCCGCCACGATGTCGCGATCGGTCAGGACGGCTCCGTCGGGCAGCGCGGCGATCAGTTCGGCGATGTCCATCCTTCGATCATTCCCCAAGAGAGCTGATATCTGGATGCCGATCCTGGGATCGACCGGCCACACTGCTCGCATGGGCTACCTCGATATTGCCGGCGTCGGGCACACGCTCGCCGACGGTCAGGTGCTGTTCGAGGACGTCAACGTCCGCGTCGGCGAGGCGACGAAGACCGCGCTCGTGGGTGCGAACGGCGCCGGCAAGACGACGCTGCTGCGGCTGATCGCCGGCGATCTCGTCCCGCAGCGCGGAACGATCGGCCGCGCCGGCGGTCTCGGCGTGATGCGGCAGTTCATCGGGTCGGTTCGCGACGCCACGACGGTCCAGGACTTCCTCGTGTCGCTCGCCCAGAGCGCTCTGCGCGACGCGTGGGCGTCGCTGCACGCGAGCGAGCTGGCGCTGATGGAGCGCGACGACGAGAAGACCCAACTGGCCTACGCGCACGCACTGACCCACTGGGGCGATGTCGGTGGCTATGACACCGAGGTGCTGTGGGACACCGTGACCGTGGCCGCGCTGGGCCTGCCGTACGAGCGGTGCAAGTACCGCGAGCTGACGACGCTGTCCGGTGGCGAGCAGAAACGGCTCGCGCTCGAAGCGTTGTTGCGCGGGCCGGACGAGGTGCTGCTGCTCGACGAGCCCGACAACTACCTCGACGTCCCCGGCAAGCGGTGGCTGGAGCAACGGCTGCAGCAGAGCGCCAAGACCGTGCTGTTCGTCAGTCACGACCGCGAGTTGCTGGCCACCGTCGCCGACCGGGTGGTGACCCTCGAGGGCGGGACGGCGTGGACGCATGGCGGCGGGTTCGCCTCGTATCACGACGTGCGGGCGGCCAAGCACGAGCGGATGGCGCAGACGCGGCGGCGCTGGGAGGAGGAGCACGCGCGGCTCAAGGAACTCGTGCGCACGCTGCAGCAGCAGGCCAAGATCAGCCCCGACATGGCCTCGCGTTACCGCGCTATGCAGACCCGGCTGGCGAAGTTCGAGGCCGAGGAACCGCCACCGGACAAGCCCGAGGAGCACCGCGTCACGATGCGGCTGCGTGGCGGACGGACGGGCGTTCGCGCGATCACCTGCGCCGCCGTGGAACTCACCGGGATGATGCAGCCGTTCGACGTCGAGATCTTCTACGGCGAGCGGGTCGGTGTACTCGGCGCGAACGGCGCGGGGAAATCGCATTTCCTGCGGCTGCTCGACGGCGACCCGGTTGCGCACACCGGCAGCTGGAAGCTCGGCTCGCGCGTCGTCCCCGGCCTGTTCGCGCAGACGCACACCCACCCGACGTGGACGAAGCGCACGCTCGTCGACCTGCTGTGGGAGGGCGACGAGGACCGGTCAGGGGTCGATCGTGGGCGGGCGATGGGCGCGCTGCGTCGTTACGGGCTCAATCAGCAGGGCGACCAGAACTTCGGCTCGCTCTCGGGCGGGCAGCAGGCGCGCTTCCAGATCCTGCTGCTCGAGCTGTCCGGCGCGACGTTATTGCTGCTCGACGAACCGACCGACAACCTCGACGTACTCAGCGCCGAGGCGCTGGAAGAGGCGCTCGAGGCCTTCGACGGGACAGTCCTAGCGGTGACGCACGACCGGTGGTTCGCGCGCTCGCTCGACCGCTTCCTCGTCTTCGGCGCGGACGGCGCGGTGTACGAGTCATCCGATGCGGTCTTCGACGAGACCCGGGTCGTACGGCAGCGCTGACGCACCGGGGCGTATCCGCGTCGTCAGCGCGCGGTCGTGTGGGCGACCGGGACGGCGAACACGACGATGTTGTCGAGGTAGTTGCCGGTGTTGGCGTCGAACGCGCCGCCGCAGGTGACGATCGCGAGCCGGCCGACGCTGCTCTGGTCGAAGACCTCCTGATACGGCAGGGCGGTCTTCTCATACGTCCGGACGCCGGTGATGCGGAAGGTGAGCTTCACGTGGTGCTCCCGGCGGCCCCCGGTGATGTACACGAGATCGCCCGGGTTGAGCGTGCCGATCTTGGCCAACACGCCTTCGACACCGGCGTAGTTGATGTGGCCGGCGAGAATCGCCGTCCCGGTCCGTGCACCCGGCTTTGCGCCGCCGGACCACCAACCGACGACGTCCGGGTTGCGGGGGATGTCGAGCTCGCGGCCGGGCAACGTGGCGACGGGCACGACCGGCGCTCGCGCCCCGATCCGCGGGATGTCGATCATGTTCGGGGACACCGTGGTCACGCTCGCGCCTGCGGCGGTCGGGACGGCGCCGACATCGCGCGGCGCGGCCATGACGCTGTCGCTTCCCCAGTGCGGCGTCATCACCCAGGTCACGGCCGAGGTCGTGATGAGGGCGAGTGCAGCGATCGTGAACAACAGCGGGGCCGAGCCGAGCAGCCCGGAGCGCCTGCGGGTCGCCCGGTGCGCGGTACCCGGGGGCGGGCGGCGGGCCGCGTTCCGACCGGCAGGGGTGGGACGCGAGCGACCGGCAGGCGTCGGGCGTCCGGCCCGTCCGCCGGGCGTCGGCCGTCCGGTCCCTGCCACTGTCAACCCACCCCATTCGGCGCTGTGCAACGTGGTGTGCAACCGTCGTCGCACTGCCGTTGTTGTCCATGACGATAAACGACGACCGGCTACGTCCGTTGCGCCGGATTTGGAGGGCGCCCGCGGCCGCCGGTAGAGTCCAACGTTGGCGCACGGCACCCCGTGCGGCCCCGGCCATGCCTCAGGGTCCGAATCGTTCAGACCGTGGGGGCGCCGCGTGAGCGGCGTGAAGACCGATACAGGAGAACGTGTGCGTACGTATACCCCCAAGCCCGGCGAGATCGAGCGCCGCTGGCATGTCATCGACGCGAACGACGTGGTGCTGGGCCGCCTTGCCAGCCAGGCGGCGACTCTGCTGCGTGGCAAGCACAAGCCGCAGTTCGCCCCGCACGTCGACACCGGCGACTTCGTCGTGATCATCAACGCCGAGAAGGTTGCCGTCGCGGGCAAGAAGCGCGACGAGTTCCGGTACCGCCACTCCGGCTACCCGGGCGGGCTGTCCAAGCGGACCGTCGGCGAACTGCTCGAGCGCATGCCCGCGCGCGTCATCGAGTTGGCGGTCAAGGGCATGCTCCCCAAGAACACCCTCGGCCGGGCCCAGCTGAAGAAGCTGAAGGTCTATGCGGGTCCTGAGCACCCGCACGCCGCCCAGAAGCCCCAGCCGTTCGAGATCAAGCAGGTAGCCCAGTGAGCGTCCCAGTGACCAGTCCCGTCCCGATCGTCGGCCGCCGCAAGGAAGCCGTCGTCCGCGTGCGCCTCGTACCCGGCACCGGCGACTTCAAGCTCAACGGCCGCACCCTCGACAACTACTTCCCGAACAAGGTCCACCAGCAGCTCATCCGCGAGCCGTTCGTGACCTTGGAGAAGGACGGTCAGTTCGACGTCATCGCGTCGCTGTCCGGCGGCGGCGTCACCGGCCAGGCCGGTGCGCTGCGGCTCGCGATCTCTCGCGCGCTGATCCTCCTCGTTCCCGATGATCGTCCTGCGCTGAAGAAGGCCGGTTTCCTCACCCGCGACCCACGGGTGAAGGAGCGCAAGAAGTACGGGCTGAAGAAGGCCCGTAAGGCTCCGCAGTACTCGAAGCGCTGATCGCGACCGCGGCGCGATGAGCGCACATGCGGCGCACAACCGGGGTGCGAACGCGGCCCGGTTGTTCGGCACCGACGGCGTCCGGGGCCTGGCCAACGCAGTACTGACACCCGAGCTCGCGCTCGCTGTCGCGGGTGCGGCCGCGAGGGTGCTCGTCGCGCACGACGCGTCGCACCGCCCGGTCGCCGTCGTCGGCCGCGACCCCCGCGCCAGTGGCGAGATGCTCGAGGCTGCTGTGATCGCCGGCCTCGCCTCGGCCGGCGCGGACGTCGTGCGGGTCGGCGTGCTTCCGACTCCTGCCGTCGCCTTCCTGACCGGCGCGTACGGAGCGGACGTCGGCGTGATGCTGTCCGCCTCGCACAATCCGATGCCCGACAACGGCATCAAGCTGTTCGCGCGCGGCGGGCACAAGCTGCCCGACGACATCGAGGCCGAGATCGAGGTCGAGACCGAGCGCGAACCGCGCACCCGTCCGGTGGGCGCCGCGATCGGCCGGGTCCGCGATGCCGTCGACGCCACCGAGCGGTACCTGGCACACCTTGCCGCGGCAGTCCACCTGCCGCTGGACGGCCTGCACGTCGTCGTCGACTGCGCGCACGGAGCCGCATCGTCCGTCGGCCCCGAGCTGTACCGGCGCGCCGGTGCGAAGGTCGTCGAGCTGGCGACCGCGCCGGACGGACTGAACATCAACGACGGTGTGGGATCAACCCATCTCGGTGGGCTGATCGAGGCGGTACGCGCCAGCGGCGCCGACCTCGGGATCGCGCACGACGGCGACGCCGACCGGTGCCTGGCCGTCGACGCCTCCGGTGCGGTGGTCGACGGTGACCAGATCCTCGCGATCTGCGCCCTCTCGATGCGCGAGGCAGGGACGCTGCGCGAGGACACCGTGGTCGCGACGGTGATGAGCAATCTGGGCTTCCACCACGCGATGCGCGATGCCGGGCTCACCGTCGTCACGACCGATGTGGGCGATCGCTACGTCCTCGAAGCGCTGCGCGACAAGCAGCTCAACCTCGGTGGCGAGCAGAGCGGCCACGTGGTGTTCACCGACTCCGCCACGACCGGCGACGGGCTGCTCACCGCGCTGCACGTCATGGCCCGGATGGTCGAGACCGGACGCTCCCTGGCCGACCTCGCCGCCGTCGTCCGCAAGCTGCCGCAGACCCTCGTCAACGTCGCGGTGAGCGATCGGATCGCGGTCGCCGCCTCCGCGGTGGTCGGAACCGCGGTCGACGCGGCCGCAGCCGAGCTCGGGGACGACGGGCGCATCCTGCTGCGGGCCTCAGGGACCGAGCAGCTGGTACGCGTCATGGTCGAGGCGCAGACCCAGGACCATGCCGACCGCATCGCGCACCGCGTGGCCGAGGTCGTCGCCGGCGTCTGAGTCGGCTCAGCAGCGCGTGTAGTGGGCGAGCCCGCCGGCCACCGTGCGGGTCAGCCAGCCGCGCTCGACGAGCACCTCGAGATGCGCCATCGTCTCGTTCACGGCCAGGATCTTGTTGAACAGGTCGAGGTCGACCAGCCGCGTCTGTCGCCGCGTCCAGCCCAGCTCGCCGGCGACCGCCCAGCCGGTGTCGGCACCGTGCTCGACCGCCTTGGCGGTCTCGGTCAGTCGCTGCTCGTGGTGGTCGAGCAACTCGTCGACCCGCGCGTGCGTGGACGGGCCGACCGGGCCGTGCGCCGGCAGCAGGCGCGTGTCCGGCAGGCTGCGCATCAGCCGCAGCGAGTCGAGGTAGTGGCGCAGGGGCGAGGCGGGGCGGATCAGCTCGACCCCGATGGACGGCGTGATGTGCGGCAGCACGTGGTCACCTGCGAACAGCACGTCGGCTGCCGCATCGTGGAAGACGACGTGCCCGGCGGTGTGCCCCGGGGTGTGGATCACCCGCAGCGTCCGGGTTTCGAGCGGCAGGTCGACGCCGTCGGTGAGCCACCGATCGGGCTCCTCCCAGTCCGTGACGTCCCGCTCTCCCGTCCACGCGGCCAGCATCGCGGCGATCTCGTCGGCACCGGCGAGGCGCATCCGATCGACATCGGGATGGGACTGGATCGTGTGGAGCGCCTCCAGGCAGGCTCGCTCGCCCTCGCCGATCGAGATGTCGCTACCGACGAGGCGGCGCACCGCAACGGCCTGGGTGTAGTGGTCGCGGTGCAGGTGGGTGACCAGGAACTCGCGGATGTCGGACAGCCGGAACTCGATCTCGGCCAGCGCCCGCTCCAGGCGCTCGGTCGCGTCGGCCATCGCCCAGCCGCCGTCGATCATCACCAGGCCGTCGCCGTCGGCAACGGCGTAGACATTGACCGCGCGGAGCCCGTCACCCGGCAACGGGAGCGGGATCCGGTACACGCCGGCGCAGACCTCGTGCGCCCCGGGCTGTTCCCAGGCGCGGCGGTCATCCATCAGCCCACCGTAGGGGACGGTGCCGGGCACCGGTGGACGCTGGAGTGTGGGCGGGCACACGTGTGACGTGGGCCGAGGATCGGCCCGTGGTTTTGGCAACGCATAGCTGGCCGCGGGACCATGGAAGCGTTATGACCCCTACTGTTACCGACCCCGTGCGCACCGACCCGTCCGCGCCGACCGACCCGGCTGCTCGCGAGCCGGCGGTGGCACCCCGGCCGCGACTGCAGCTGACGGGCACCCAGGTGCTCGCCAGCGCGCTCGCCGCGACCACGGCGACCGTCGGCGCCTCGTACCTCGGTGTCGCCGGCACCGTCATCGGTGCGGCACTGGCCAGCGTCCTGACCGTGGTCGGCAACGCGGTCTACAGCCACTCGTTGCAGCGCACCGGCGTTCGCGTGCGCACGGCAGTCCCGGGAGCCGCGCGCTGGTCGCCGCGCCCGGCGGCCCCGCAGCCCAACGCCCCCGCGCCCGCGCGGACCGACTCGAACCGGCGCGGGACGTGGCGCCTGCTCGCCGCGTCGTGTGTCGGTGTCTTCGCCGGCGTGCTGCTCGTCGTCACCGGCGTCGAACTCGTCGCGGGCAAACCGTTGAGCGATCTGGTTCGTGGCGACAGCACCTCCGGCACCACCGTCTTCGGTGACCCGCAGGCGCGTGGCGCCAGCGGCACGGACCCCACGACCACGGTCACCGTGACCCCGCAGGTGGTCGTCACCACTCCGACCGTGACCGTGACCGGGACGCCGGTCACCGAGACCGCGTCGCCGACCGGCACACCGACGTCCACCCCGGCACCGTCGGATTCGAGCGCACCGTCCTCGCCGTCCGCGACGCCCAGCCCGTCGTCCTCGCCGTGACCCGGCCCGCCCCGGCCGGTCCACTACCCTGAGCCCATGTGCGGAATCGTCGGTTACGTCGGCCCGCGCGCTGCCTTGGACGTGGTGGTCGAGGGCCTGCGCAGGCTGGAGTACCGCGGGTACGACTCAGCCGGCGTCGCCGTAGTCTCGGCCGACTCGCAATTGCAGGTCGCGAAGAAGGCCGGGCGCATCGAGAACCTCGACAAGGAGCTCGCGGCGAGGTCGATCACCGGCACGACCGGGATGGGGCACACCAGGTGGGCCACCCACGGTGCCCCGAACGATCGCAACGCCCACCCGCATGTCGATGCGGCTGCGCGAGTCGCCGTCGTCCACAACGGCATCATCGAGAACTTCGCCGAGCTGCGCGCCGCGCTCGAAGATGACGGCGTCGAGTTCGAGAGCGAGACCGATACCGAGACGGTCGCCCACCTGGTCGCGGCCGAGCTTGCCGCCGGCGCCGTCCTGAGCGATGCCGTCCGCACCGTGTGCGCACGACTAGAGGGCGCGTTCACCTTGCTGTTGGTCGACCGGGAACAGCCTGACGTCGTCGTCGCCGCCCGGCGCAACTCGCCGCTCGTGCTCGGCATCGGTGACGGCGAGACCTTCCTCGGCAGTGACGTCGCCGCATTCATCGAATTCACCCGCGAAGCGGTCGAGCTCGGCCAGGACCAGGTCGTCGAGATCCGCCGCGACGGGTACACGCTGACCGACTTCGGCGGGGCACCGGTCGAGGGCCGCCCGTTCCACATCGACTGGGAACTCGCCGCCGCCGAGAAGGGCGGCTACGACTACTTCATGCTCAAGGAGATCCAGGAGCAGCCCACCGCGGTACGAGACACGCTCAGCGGTCACCTGATCAACGGCCGCATCGTCCTGGACGAGCAACGGCTCGACCCGCAGCAGTTGCGCGACATCGACAAGGTCTACATCGTGGCGTGCGGTACGGCCTACCACTCCGGGTTGATCGGCAAACAGGCCATCGAGCACTGGACCCGGGTGCCGGTCGAGGTCGAGATGGCCTCCGAGTTCCGCTACCGCGACCCGGTGCTCGACCGCCAGACGCTCGTGATCGCGATCAGCCAGTCCGGCGAAACGGCCGACACGCTCGAAGCGGTCCGGCACGCGCGGCAACAGCGGGCCACCGTCCTGGCGATCTGCAACACCAACGGCGCGCAGATCCCGCGGGAGTCCGACGCCGTGCTCTACACCCACGCCGGGCCCGAGATCGGCGTCGCGGCGACGAAGACGTTCACCGCCCAGGTCGCCGCCGTCGAACTGGTCGGCCTCGCACTGGCCGCCGCCCGGGGCACGAAGTACCCCGACGAGATCGTGCGGGAGTTCAACAACCTCGCCGCGATGCCGGCCGCGATCGAGCAGGTGCTCGCCGTCGTCGAGCCGGTGCGCGAACTCGCGCGCGAGATCGCGATGGCCAAGGCGGTGCTGTTCCTCGGCCGCCACGTGGGCTACCCGGTGGCGCTCGAAGGTGCGCTGAAGCTGAAGGAACTGGCCTACATGCACGCCGAGGGATTCCCCGCCGGCGAGCTCAAGCACGGCCCGATCGCTCTCGTCGAGGAAGGCCTGCCGGTCGTGGTGATCATGCCCTCACCGCGCGGCCGCAGCGTGTTGCACCAGAAGATGTTGAGCAACATCGCCGAGGTCAAGGCGCGTGGTGCGCGGACGATCGTGGTCGCCGAACAGGGTGACCTGGCCGCACGGGCGCACGCCGACCACTTGATCGAGGTGCCGGTCGTGCCCACCCTGCTCTCGCCGCTGGTCACGACGATCCCGTTGCAGGTGCTGGCGGCCGAGATCGCGCAGACCCGCGGCTACGACGTCGACAAGCCGCGCAACCTCGCCAAGTCCGTCACTGTCGAGTAACGCCGCCGCCGACCGGATGCGATCACGACCTTCCGTGCCGCTCCGACGGCATCGGTAGGCTGACGCCGTGAGCGAGGTAGCGAGCGGACCGCCGGATTCGGCCGCAGCCATGTCATCAGCCTTTTCGGGCGAGCCGGGCACCAAGTCGGTGGACCTGCTCATCGTCGGGGCCGGTCCGGTCGGGCTGTTCGGCGCGTACTACGCCGGCGTCCGCAAGCTACGCACCGCGCTGCTCGATTCGCTCGAGGAAGCCGGCGGGCAGATCACGGCGATGTATCCCGAGAAGGCGATCTTCGATGTCGCCGGCTTCCCCGCGATCAAGGGACGCGACCTGGTCGAGCAGTTGGTGGCCCAGGCAGCACCGCACGATCCCGAGTACCTGCTCGGCCAGCAGGCCGTCGAACTCGAACGCGGTGACGGTGCGTTCGCGGTGACGACGTCGGCAGGAATGCGCATCGAGTGCCGCGCGATCGCGATCACCGGCGGCATCGGCACCTTCACGCCGCGTCCCTTGCCTGCCGGCAGTGACTACCTCGGTCGGGGCCTCGCGCACTTCGTCCCCGACCCGTCCAAGTACGCGAACGAGGAGGTCGTCGTGGTCGGCGGCGGCGACTCGGCGCTGGACTGGGCGCTGATGCTCGAGCCGATCGCGAAGTCGGTGTCGATCGTGCACCGCCGGGCCCAGTTCCGCGCGCATCCGCACTCGGTCGACCTGCTCGCGGCATCCTCGGTCACCATGATCACCGATGCGCAGATCTGCGGCGTCCGCGGCGACCCGTACGTGTCCGAGGTGGATTTGGACATCGCGGGCGAGGTCAAGACCCTGCCGTGCTCGCGCCTGGTCGCCGCGCTCGGGTTCACCGCGAATCTCGGCCCGCTCATGGAATGGGGCCTCGAGATCCGCAAGCGGCAGATCATCGTCGATTCGATGGGACGCACGACCGTCCCGGGCATCTATGCCGCGGGCGACATCGTCGACTACGACGGCAAGGTGAAACTGATCGCGACCGGGTTCGGTGAGATCGCCACCGCGGTCAACAACGCCGCCGCCTTCCTGAACCCGAGCGTGTCCGCGTTCCCCGGCCACCTGTCCGACTATGCCCCGGTCGACGGCAGCACGCCGACCGCCTAGTCGCCGGATGACCTCGCGGTGATCATCGGCGTCGGGATCGACGTCGTACCGGTGGCGAGGTTCGCCGAGGCGATGCGACGCACGCCGTCGCTAGCGGCGCGGCTGTTCACGCCGGCCGAGCTCGTGACGCTGTCGGGCGAGCCGCGCACGGCCGAGTCCCTGGCCGCGCGGTTCGCGGCGAAGGAGGCGCTGGCGAAGTCACTGGGAGCCGGCGGCGGCATGCACTGGACCGATGCCGAAGTGCTCACCGACGATGCGGGCCGGCCCTCGCTCGTCGTGACCGGGACGGTGGCCGAGCGGGCGTCGTCGCTGGGGGTGACCCGCTGGCACGTCTCGCTCTCGCACGACGGCGGGATCGCCTCGGCCACCGTGATCGCTGAGAGCTGACACGGAGGAGGCTGCCTTGCACGGGGTTTTCACCACCGCTCAGGTGCGCGCCGCCGAGGACGTGCTGCTGGCGCGGCTGCCTGACGGTGCCCTGATGCAGCGCGCAGCGACCGGGCTCGCGGTGCACTGCGCCGCGCTGCTCGAGCGCGTGTACGGGGCGCGCGTCACGCTGCTCGTCGGCGCCGGGAACAACGGCGGGGACGCGCTGTTCGCAGGCGCCCAACTGGCCGCACGAGGTGCGCTGGTCACCGCCGTCCTGCTCGACGCCGAGCGTGCCCACCCGGCTGGGCTGGCCGCGCTGCGCCGGGCCGGCGGACGCGTGTGCGCCCCCAGGACCGGCGCGGTCACCGGTGCGGACCTCGTGGTCGACGGGATCCTCGGCATCGGCGGGCACGGGGGTTTGCGTTCACCCGCCGACGAATTGGCCGCAGCAGCTCGCGACATCCTGACCGTCGCCGTCGACCTGCCGTCCGGCGTCGAGGCCGACACCGGCGCGGTGCCCGGTGCGGCCGTCCGCGCCGACGTCACCGTCACCTTCGGGGTGCTCAAGGTCGGTCTCGTCGTGGGCGCGGGCGCCGATCGCGCGGGGGAGGTGCGGCTGGTCGACATCGGCCTGCACCCGCCTGAGGTGTCCGTGCAGGTGCTGGCGGCTGCGGACGTGGCCGCGTTGCTGCCGGTGCCCGGCGCGGCCGACGACAAGTACACCCGCGGCGTCGCCGGGATCGTGGCCGGGTCGTCGCAGTACGGCGGTGCCGGGGTGCTCGCCACCGGGTCGGCGCTGTGCGGCGGTGCCGGCATGGTCCGCTACGCCGGCGCCTCGCCCGAGGCCATCCGTGCGCGCTATCCGGAGGTTGTCGTGCACGCGGACGCGCGGCCGGGTGACCTGCGCGTGCAGTCGTGGGTGGTCGGACCCGGAATGGGGACCGACGACGCTGCGGCCGCGCAACTAGCCGAAGTCCTCGGCACCGACGTCCCGGTGATCGTGGACGCCGACGCGATCACGCTGCTGGCGCAGCATCCCGAGCTGGTGCGCGGCCGGGCCGCACCGACCGTGCTCACCCCGCACGACCGCGAGTTCGAGCGGATCGCCGGCGAGGTCGGGGACGACCGGCTCGGTGCCGCCCGCCGCGCCGCGGCAGATCTCGGCGTGACCGTGCTGCTCAAGGGCAACGCGACCGTCGTGGCCGCCCCGGACGGCGCCGCGTTCGTGAACCCGACCGGCACCCCGTGGCTGGCGACCGCGGGTAGCGGAGACGTCCTGAGCGGGCTGATCGGCGCGCTGCTCGCCACCGGCCTGACCGCGAGCCACGCGGCAGCAGTAGGCGCGTACCTGCACGGTGTCGCGGGGCAGCGGGCTGCGGCCGGCGGCCCGCCCACCGCCGAGGACGTCCTGCGCGAGCTGCGGCCGACGCTGCAGTCGGTGCGCCAACCGGGCCCAACTACGCTGGGACGGTGACCGCAGCGAGCATCCCGTCCATCCTCGACCGCGCCGCCGACGGCGGGCGGATCAGTCCGGACGAGGCGCTCGAGATCTACACCGACGCGCCGCTGCATGCGCTGGGTATGGCGGCCGACGCCGTGCGCCGCCGCCGCTACCCCGACAACGTCGCGACCTACATCATCGATCGCAACATCAACTACACCAACGTGTGTGTCACGGCGTGCAAGTTCTGCGCCTTCTACCGCGCGCCGGGCCATGCCGAGGGCTGGACGCACGGGCTCGATGAGATCCTGCGGCGCTGCGGCGAGGCGGTCGACCTCGGCGCCACGCAGATCATGCTGCAGGGCGGGCACTCGCCCGAACTCGGCATCGAGTGGTACGAGCGCACCTTCGCCGCCATCAAGGCCGCCTACCCCCAGCTCACGCTGCACTCGCTCGGCGCGTCCGAGGTCGTGCACATCGGCCGCACCTCCGACCTTGACCACGCGAGCGTGATCACCCGGCTGCATGCGGCCGGTCTCGACTCCTTTGCCGGTGCAGGTGCCGAGATCCTGGTCGACCGGCCGCGCACGGCGATCGCCCCGCTCAAGGAGAAGGGGACGGTGTGGCTCGAGGTCATGGAGATCGCGCACCGGCTCGGCGTCGAATCGACCGCCACGTTCATGATGGGGACCGGCGAGACCAACGCCGAGCGCATCGAGCACCTGCGGATGATCCGCGACGTCCAGGACCGCACCGGTGGCTTCCGCAGCTTCATCCCGTGGACCTACCAGCCGGAGAACAACCACCTCAAGGGACGCACCCAGGCGACCAGTCTCGAGTACCTGCGCATGGTGGCGGTCGCCCGGCTGTTCTTCGACAACGTCAACCACCTGCAGGGGTCGTGGTTGACGACGGGCAAGGACATCGGCCAGCTCACGCTGCACTTCGGTGCCGACGATCTCGGGTCGATCATGCTCGAGGAGAACGTGGTCTCCAGCGCGGGTGCGCGCCATCGCAGCAACCGGACCGAGTTGATCGAACTGATCCGTGGCGCCGGCCGGATCCCCGCGCAGCGTGACACCCGCTACCGGCACCTGGTCGTACACGACGATCCGGCGCTGGACCCCGTCGACGAGCGGGTCCATTCGCACTTCAGCTCGACAGCACTCACCGTGCTGCCGGTCGCGGCCGCGACCTGAGCTCGCCGATCCCCTTCATCGAGAATCCGCTGCCTTCGCCGGTTACCCTCCACAAATGTCGCTCGAGGTCGCCATCCCGCTAGGGATCGGGTCGGCGATCGTCTACGGCATCTCGATCGTGGTCCAGCACGACGCCGCGCACCTGGGCACCGGTGAGGAAGACCCGAAGCGCCTGCTGCGCCTGCTGCACAATCCTCGCTGGCTGCTCGCGATCGCCGGTGATGCCGTCGGGTTCGCCCTGCAGATCGCGGCCCTGTCGACGGGCCCGGTCGTCGTGATCCAGCCGCTTGTCGTCCTCATGCTGCCGGTGGCACTGATAGCCGGCTGGCTCATGGGTGCCCGGCGACCGCGGCTCGGGGACTACCTCGGCAGCCTGGCGGTGCTCGCCGGATTGGCCGGGTTCCTGGCGATGGTCGGGCGTCCCGGACGGCCGCACCCGCCCAACCCGTGGCACGCCTCGATCGCCGTTGTGGTGGTGCTGGGCGTCGGTATCGTGCTCGCCTACGCCGTGCGCGAGCGCAGCGCGACGTTGCGCGGTGCGGTGTACGGCGGCGTTGCCGGGACGTGCTTCGGCACGCTCGGAGTGCTCATCAACACGGTGTCGCATCGCGTCGTCGACCACGGCTTCGGCCCGCTGCTGACGCGGCCGTCGGGCGTGGTGAGCCTGGTCGGGATCGCGCTGATGGGCGCGCTCGGCATTGTGCTGACGCAGCTGTCGTTCCAGGTCGGGAAACTCGGCGCGACCCTGCCGGCCAACCTGTCCACCGATCCGGTCGCCGCGGTCGTTCTCGGCGCCGTCCTGCTGCGCGAGCACATCCCGACCGGGCCGCTGTTCATCGTCGGCTACCTCGCCTGCCTGGCCGCGGTGGTCGCGGGCAACATCCGCCTCGCCGCCCCGCGTGGTTCGTCCTCGTTCAGCGCGCCCGCGAGAACCCCGTCGTAACCCTGCGACAATGGGGCCTCAAGGCTGGACGGGAGACACGTGGACGACGGTAGTGCGGTCATCGCCTCGCTGGACAAGCGACCGCGCGACGTGGCAGCGATGTTCGATGATGTCGCGCACCGCTACGACCTGACCAACACCGTCCTGTCGGTAGGTCTGGATCGGCGCTGGCGCACGCGCACCAGGCAGTGTCTCGAACTGTTCCGCGGGCAGCGGGTACTCGACCTCGCTGCCGGCACGGGGGTGTCGACCGCCGAGCTGGCTCGTTCGGGTGCCGTCGCCGTCGGCTGCGACTTCTCGCTGGGCATGCTGCGCGCCGGGCGGGCCGCTCGCAACCGCCGCAGTCTCACGCTCGTGGCCGGGGACGGGATGCACCTGCCCTTCGCTGACGCGGCGTTCGACGCCGTCACGATCTCGTTCGGCCTGCGCAATATTCAGGACGTGCCGTTGGCGCTGCGCGAGATGGCGCGCGTGGTCCGGCCGGGCGGGCGGCTGGTCGTCTGCGAGTTCAGCCGGCCGACGTGGTCCCCGTTCCGTGCGGTCTATCTGAACTATCTGATGCGGGCGCTGCCGTGGATCGCCCGCCGGGTGGCGTCCAACCCGGACGCATACGTCTATCTCGCCGAGTCCATCCGGGCCTGGCCGCCCCAGGATGAGCTGGCCCGCATGATTGCCGCTGCCGGGTGGTCAGACGTCAGGTTCCGGAATCTGACCGGCGGTGTCGTCGCCTTGCACCTTGCTGAGCGACCCCGCTGAGCGGGCCTGGCCGTTTGGCCCGCGCAGGGCCAGGGTAGGCCCTGACCGCCGGAAGTCCCGGCCCTCGACCGAAGGAGTTCGAAGATGGACGACGACGACATCCAGACCGGCGACGGCGGCGCGGACGGTACGGCCGGCGGTGGCGGCGATGGTGGCGCTGATGGCGGCGCTGGCGGTGACGGCGGTACCGATG
Organism: uncultured Actinomycetota bacterium; assembly: GCA_963750295.1. GTDB lineage: Bacteria > Actinomycetota > Actinomycetes > Mycobacteriales > Jatrophihabitantaceae > CAVVPY01. Next base: position 2,768,951 of record CAVVPY010000001.1, on the reverse strand, counting down.
GTGGCGCCGGCGGTACCGATGGCGGTGCCGACGGCGGTGCTGACGGTGGCGCCGATGGCGGCGCTGACGGCGGTGCTGACGGCGGTGCCGATGGTGGCGCGGACGGCGGCGCTGACGGTGGTGCCGATGGCGGCGCTGACGGCGGCGCGTGACTGACCCGCAGTGAGCGTTTCTCGACCCGCAGGCGACGCGGCGCTCCGGCGCTGCATCGCCTGCGGCGTCGAGGCGTTCGCGGCCGAGTACTGGTCCCGCACGCCGCTGCTGACCCGGGCCCGGGAACTCCCGGCCAGCTTCGCCGACCTGTTCGATGCCGCGGCCGTGGACGAGCTGGTCTCGCGGCGAGGTCTGCGGACGCCGTTCCTACGGATGGCCAAGGACGGCACGGTCATTGCGGCCAAGGCGTTCACGCGTGGCGGCGGCGCGGGCGCGAGCGTCGCCGACCAGGTCGCCGACGACCGCGTCCTGTCCCACCTCGCCGACGGCGCGACGCTGGTGCTCCAGGCGCTGCACCGGACCTGGCCCCCGCTGGTCGACTTCGCCGCGGACCTGTCGTCCGAGCTGGGTCATCCGGTCCAGGTCAACGCCTACGTCACCCCGCCCGGCAACCGCGGTTTCGCGCCGCACTACGACGTCCACGACGTGTTCGTCCTGCAGGTCAGTGGGCGCAAGCGGTGGACGATCCATGCGCCGGCCGTCCCAGATCCCCTCGACAACCAGCCGTGGGAACAGCACCGTGGCGTGGTGACTGCGCGCGTGCAGGACGAGCCACTGATCGACGAGGTGCTCGAGCCGGGCGATTCGCTCTACCTGCCGCGCGGCACGATTCACGCCGCGGAGGCGCTCGGCGCCACCTCGATCCACCTCACCGTCGGCGTGCACCCGGTCACCCGCTATCAGCTCGTACGGCACCTGCTCGACGCCGCGCAGGACGATCCCGAACTGCGCGTCTCGCTCCCGATGGGCGCGAACCTCGACGACCCCGCGGTGCTCGCGCCGCACCTGCACGCGACCATCGATGCGCTGCGGACCTACCTCGAGACGGCGTCCGTGGACGACATCGCCGGCCGGGTCGGCGACCGGCTGGTGGCTCAGACCCGGCCGGAACCGGTCGGCCCGCTCGCGCAACTGGCCGCTGCCGCCGCGCTCGATCCGGCGTCCCGGCTCCGGTTGCGCACCGGCCTGCGATACCGCGTGAGCGAGGACGCCGAACAGGTGACCCTCACGCTGCTCGACGGCACCGTGTCGCTGCCCGCCAGCGCCGCAGCCGCGCTCAAGACGGTGCTCGCCGGCGAGCCGTTCCGCCCGGTCGACCTGCCCGGCCTCGGCCCGGACGAGCAGCTCAGTGTGGCCGAGCGGCTGCTGCGGGCAGCCGTGGTCGTCCCCGCGTGAGTCCACTGCGACGATGCGCGTCGTGACGGCGCGGGCGCATGAACCGGTTCCGAAGCAGTCGGCCGACCGGTGCGCGCTGCGCGCCGAGGTGCGCGGCGACCCGATGCTGGGCACGGCGTTCCCGGCGAGCCGGCTGCTGCTGGTCGAGCAACCCGGCCCGTGGGGCCCGGACGGGTTGACCGAATCGGATTTCGAGCACCGCGTCGCGCACCTGGTGACCGATCTCGCGCAGTCGGCCGGGATGCGTGTGCAAGCGATCCGCCGACCCGGGCGAACCCACGAGCCCGGGGACCGGCGGTGGGCCGTCGTCGACACCAGGGACGGGCACCAGTCGCTGTCCTGGGGACGGTTTCGCGACGACCGGGATCTGCTGGACGTCCCGCTCGACGGCAGTGCCGGCACGCCCGACGCCGACCCGATCTACCTGGTCTGCACCCACGGCCGCCACGACACCTGCTGCGCGCTGCGTGGAAGGCCGGTCGCGGCGGCGCTGGCCGAGGCTCGTCCGGACCGCGTTTGGGAGACCACCCACGTCGGCGGCGACCGGTTCGCGGCCAACGTCCTCGTCCTCGCGTCCGGGCTGCTGTACGGCCGGGTCGAGGCCGACGACGTGACCGGACTCCTCGCGTCGACCGAGGCCGGTGAGGTGTTCACTGCGCGCCTGCGCGGCCGGGTCGGGCTGGCACCCGTGGCGCAGGCGGCGCTCGCCTTCGGCTACCGGTTCCTCGCCGTGCGCCGCGGGCTGACGGTCCGCTCGACCACGCCGATCACCGACGGGTACGCGATGGTGCACGTGGACGGACCGCGGGGCGAACTCGTCGTGCGGGTGCGCGTCGAGCAGGTATCCGCGGCCGGGCTGACCTGCCACAACCCACTGCCGAGGACGTTCGTCGCCTACCGCCCGGAGGCGGCCGCCGCCGGCTGAGCGGCGCTCACTGCCCGTCGGTGTAGCCGCCCGCGTCGAGGAATCGCTGGCGCGAGCGGATGATTTCGGCCTCGGCCTCGACCCGTCCCACCCACGAGGCGCCCTCGACGCTCTTGCCGGGCTCGAGTTCCTTGTAGACCTCGAAGAAGTGCTGGATCTCGAGCCGGTCGAACTCGGGGACGTGATGGATGTCGCGCAGGTGCTCCAGGCGCGGGTCGTTCGTCGGGACGGCGAGCACCTTGTCATCGCCGCCCTTCTCGTCCTTCATGTGGAACATGCCGATCGCCCGGCACAGCACCAGCACGCCCGGGAACAGCGGGTCGCCGTGCAACAACACAAGCGCGTCGAGCGGGTCCTCGTCGTCGCCGAGAGTGTTCTCGATGTATCCGTAGTCGGCGGGGTACTGGGTGGACGTGAACAGCGTGCGATCCAGCCGCATCCGGCCGGAGTCGTGATCCACTTCGTACTTGTTGCGGCTGCCGCGCGGGATCTCGATGAGGACGTCGAATTCCATCGTCGTGCCTTTCGTCCGATCACCGGCCGCTGCAGCGGCCCAGGCATAGTCTGACGCATCGTGACCAGGGCGGTGCTGTGGCGGGCGCACCGCGTGCTGCTGTTCGTGATGATCGCGCTCACCGCCGCGCTTGCCGCCTACGGCACCACGGTCGCCGTCCGGGGGCCCCGCCATCCCGCTCCCGTCGTCGGGGTGGCCCTGCCCGCCGCGGTCACCAAGGCGGCCGTGGCGCCACACGTGCCCGCTCGCGTGCCCGCCGCCCCGGTTCCGCCGCAGACCGGCGTCGCCAAGGCCCTCGCCGGCGCAATCAAGGATCCGGCGTTGGGCGCACGGTTGCTCGCCCACGTCGTGGACGCGGCGACCGGGCAGGTGCTGTTCGACCGCGAGGGCGCCACACCCGCCGCGCCCGCGTCCACCGCGAAACTGCTCGTCGCCGCCGCGGTGCTCGGCGTGCACGCCCCGACGGACCGTTTCACCACGACCGTGGTGGCCGGACGGCGCGCGGGCACCGTCGTCCTGGTCGGCGGGGGCGACCCGACGTTGACCGCCGCGACCGGGTCGCGACCCGGTGCCTACCCCGAGGCGGCGCGGCTGTCGGCGCTGGCCACCCAGGTCCGCGCCCGGCACGTCCGGGTGACGCGCGTCGTCGTGGACGGGTCGCTGTTCCGGGGCCCTACGGTCAGCCCGGCGTGGGCGCCGGAGGACGTCCCGACGGGGTACGGCGCGCCGATCACCGCCGTCATGGTGGACGGGGGTCGCGCTCAGCCGAGCGACTTCACCCGGTCGGGGACTCCCGACCTGGCCGCGGGCCAGGCCTTCGCGCGTGCACTCGGCCGTGCTTCGGTGCCGGTCGAACGGGGTACCGCACCGCAGGCGGGCCAGGTGCTGGGCCGCGTGCGGTCGGCGCCGCTGTCGGTGCTGCTCGAGCAGATGCTGCTGACGTCCGACAACGTCATCGCCGAGGTGCTGGCCCGTCAGGTCGCGATCGCCCAGCATGCCCCGGCGTCCTTCCTCGGTGCGGCCGCAGCGGTCAGGGACGTCCTGGCCGGACTGGGCGCACGCGTGGGCTCGGGGATGGTGGACGGCAGCGGGCTCGCCGCGCGCGACCGCGTCAGTCCGGCGGCGCTGACGCAGGTGCTCCGGTTGATGACCGGCGCCGGGTCCGACGCCGGGCCCGACCCGGCCGCTGCCGCGAACGTCCGCTTCGCGCTGGGCGCGCTGCCGGTTGCGGGCTGGAGCGGCACGCTCGCCACGCGATACGGCACCAGTCCGGACATGACCGCGGCCGGCCGCATCCGCGCGAAGACCGGCACGCTCACCGGTGTGAGCTCGCTGGCCGGGGTCGTCCGCGACCGGTCCGGCCGGCTGCTGGTCTTCGCTCTCGACGCCGACCGGGCGCCGCCGGGCGGCAGTTACGGGGCGGACGCCGCGCTGGACCGGGTGGCAACAGTCCTGGCGACCTGCGGCTGTTCGTGACACCGCGACCACGATGGCTAGGTAGTGTCGCAGGGGTGAGCACGGTGTGGGCAGCGTCGGGAGTGCCGACGCTGCTGGCAGCGCCGCGAATGCCGACAGTGCCGACAGTGCCGACAGTGCCGACAGTGCCGACAGTGCCGACAGTGCCGACAGTGCCGACAGTGCCGACAGTGCCGACAGTGCCGACAGTGCCGACAGTGCCGACAGTGCCGACAGTGCCGACAGTGCCGACAGTGCCGACAGTGCCGACAGTGCCGATGGGGAAGCGCGGCCGCGGCCGGTGACCGCCCTCATCGACTGGGAGTTGGCGGCGCGTGCTGCCAAACGGTTCAGCCCGGCCCCGCCGTCGGTCACCCGCACCGAGGCTGACGACATCGTCGGCGCGCTCTACCAGGCCGCGGCTCGGGCGAGTGACCACGTGGCCGAACTGACCAGGCTCCAGGAGCCGCCGGTCAGCGCGGCCACCCGGGTCGTCGACCGCGCGGCGTGGATCGACGCCAACGCCGGCGGCATGCGCACCCTGCTGAGCCCGCTGGTCGACAAGCTCGCCGCCGAGAGCACGGTGGGCCGGGTGGCCGAGGGCATCGGTAGCCGGATGACCGGCGTGCAGATCGGGCTCGTGCTGGGCTTCCTGTCCGGCAAGGTGCTCGGGCAGTTCGAGTTCTTCGACCGCCCCGGCGGGCAACTGCTGCTGGTGGCGCCGAACCTGGTGTCGGTCGAACGGCAGCTGAAGCTCGCTCCGCCGGACTTCCGGCTCTGGGTGTGCCTGCACGAGGTGACGCACCGGGTCCAGTTCACCGCGGTGCCGTGGTTGCGCCAGCACATGCAGGACGAGGTCAACGCGCTCACCGACTCGTTGGACGCCGATCCGGACGCGCTCAAACGTCGCCTCGGCGACGCGGCCGGCGAGCTGGTCAAGATCGTGCGCGGCCAGGACGACGGTTCCGGCCTGATGGCCGTGCTCGCGACACCCGAGCAGCTCGAAGTGCTGGCGCGGCTGACCGCGTTCATGTCGCTCGTCGAAGGTCACGCCGAGTACGTCATGAATGCCGTGTCCGCGGGCGTGATCCCGAGCCAGCAGGCGATCGAGAAGCGATTCGCCGAGCGGCGCCGGCGGGGCGGGAACCCGCTGGACCGGTTGTTGCGGCGCCTGCTCGGCATGGACGCGAAGACCCGCCAGTACGTCGACGGCGCACGGTTCGTGCGCACGATCGTCGACCGCATCGGCCTCGATGCCTTCAACGCGATCTGGACGTCGCGCGACACCCTGCCGACGAAGGCAGAGATAGCCGATCCGCTGCGGTGGATCGCCCGCGTGCACTCCTGATCCACGTGGCGTCCTAGTCGATGGGTCCGCATCCGGCAGTGGCCGCGGTGCGGCACGCTGTGCGCTCCGCGGTCGACGACGATGACCGGCCGGTGCTGGTCGCCTGCTCGGGCGGCGCGGACTCGCTCGCGCTGGCGGCCGCAACCGCGTTCGAGGCAGCCCGGCTCGGTATCCACGCCGGGCTGGTGACGGTGGACCACGGTCTGCACGCAGCGTCGGCCGAGCAGGCGGCCCGGGTCGCTGCCCTCGGTTACGAGTTGGGCCTCGACCCCGTGTCGGCCGTGCGCGTCGAGGTGGGGCGGGCCGGTGGTCCGGAGGCGGCGGCGAGGACGGCCCGCTACGCGGCCCTGGACGCCGCTTCGGCCGCCCTCGGCGCGCGCGTGCTGCTCGGGCACACCCTCGACGACCAGGCCGAGACCGTCCTGCTCGGGCTCGGCCGCGGTTCGGGGCCACGCTCGATTGCCGGGATGCGAGCCAGCCACGGCAACTACGTGCGGCCGCTGCTCGGACTGCGCCGGTCGGTGACGGCCGCCGCCTGCGCCGCGCTGGGCCTGCCGGTGTGGGACGACCCGGCCAACGCCGACCCGTCCCTGCAACGGGTCCGGCTGCGGACCGAGGTGCTGCCGCTGCTGGACGAGGTCCTGCAGGGCGGCGTGGCCGAGGCGCTGGCCCGCACCGCGTCCCTGCTGCAGGACGACCTCGACGCGCTCGACACGCTCGCCGGCGTCCCCGACGGCGGCGCCCTCGCGGTCGATGCGCTGGTGGGGCTGCCACGGGCCGTCCGTACCCGCATGCTGCGCGGGTGGGTGCTCGCCGCCGGGGCGGCGGAGTGCACTGCCGAGCACACGGCTTCGCTCGACGCGCTGGTCACCGGATGGCACGGCCAGGGTCCGGTCGACCTACCGGGCGGCGTCAGGGTGCGGCGGGCGTCTGGGAGACTGGAGGTACTCACCAATCCGCCGACGGCCCACGGAGCTCCCGCTTGAGCATTCTCGACGACGACATCGAGGAAGTGCTGGTCGAGGCTGACCGGATCCGCGACAAGATCGGCGACCTGGCGAAAGTGATCGACGCCGATTATGCCGACCGCGAACCGTTGCTCGTCGGCGTGCTCAAGGGCGCAGCGATGTTCATGTCCGATCTGGCGCGGGCCCTGCAGCGGCCGTCGACGATGGAGTTCATGGCGGTCAGTTCCTACGGCAGCGCGACGACCAGTTCCGGGGTGGTGCGGATTCTGAAGGATCTGGACCGCGATATCGCCGACCAGCACGTCCTGATCGTCGAGGACATCATCGATTCGGGCTTGACGCTGTCGTGGTTGCTGAAGAACCTCCGCGCGCGCCGCCCGGCGTCCATCGAGGTCGTCGCGCTGCTGCGCAAACCGGACGCGGTGAAGGTGCACGTCCCGGTCAAGTACGTGGGCTTCGACATCCCCAACGAATTCGTGGTCGGTTATGGCCTCGACTACGCCGAGCGGTACCGCGATCTGCCCTACATCGGGAGGCTGAAGCCGTCTGTGTACACGGTGTGACGTGTACCGTCGACGCCAGGAAACCGGCCCCGAACTGGGAGGAACGCGGACGCCTGGCCGTTCGTCCTAGACACTATGAATCGCAAACGCATTCTGAGGTCCTGGTGGCTGTGGGCCACCCTGATCCTCTTCCTCTTCCTCGTGCTGCCCGGATTGCTGTCCGGGGGTAGTGACTACCACGGGGTCAGCACCTCGGATGCGATCGCGCAGATTCAGGCCGGCAACGTCGCGAAGGCGACGCAGGAGGACAAGGAGCAGACGCTCCAACTCGAGCTGACCAAGCCCTTCGACGGCAAATACTCCAAGATCAGCACGCAGTACACCGCGACTGCGGGCGATGACATCTTCAACGTGCTGCGCAACAACAAGATCGACTTCAACACCAAGGTCACCAAGGACAACCCCTGGGTGTCGCTGCTGGTCAGCCTGCTGCCGATCCTGTTGATCGTCGGCGTGCTCTTCTTCGTGATGAGCCAGGTCCAGGGTGGCGGCAACCGGGTGATGAGTTTCGGCCGCTCGAAGGCCAAGCTCGTGAGCAAGGACACACCGAAGACCACCTTCGCCGATGTCGCCGGTGCCGACGAGGCCATCGAGGAACTCGACGAGATCAAGGAGTTCCTCGCCAACCCGGCCAAATTCCAGGCGATCGGCGCGAAGATCCCGAAGGGCGTGCTGCTGTACGGCCCGCCCGGCACCGGCAAGACGCTGCTGGCCCGCGCCGTGGCCGGCGAGGCAGGCGTCCCGTTCTACTCGATCTCGGGTTCGGACTTCGTCGAGATGTTCGTCGGCGTCGGTGCGTCCCGCGTCCGTGACCTGTTCGAGCAGGCCAAGTCCAATGCCCCGTCGATCATCTTCGTCGACGAGATCGACGCCGTCGGCCGCCACCGCGGGGCCGGCATGGGCGGCGGTCACGACGAGCGCGAGCAGACGCTGAACCAGTTGCTCGTCGAGATGGACGGCTTCGACGTCAAGGGCGGCGTGATCATGATCGCCGCCACCAACCGTCCCGACATCCTCGACCCCGCGCTGCTGCGCCCGGGCCGCTTCGACCGCCAGATCGCGGTCGGCCCGCCGGACGTCATCGGCCGCGAGGCCGTGCTCAAGGTGCACGCCAAGGGCAAGCCGTTCGACGGGGACGTCGACCTCTCCGTCATCGCCCGCCGCACCCCCGGGTTCACCGGCGCCGACCTGGCCAACGTCATCAACGAGGCCGCGCTGCTCACCGCACGCAACAACGGCCGGCTGATCACCGCCGCCGCTCTCGAGGAGTCCATCGACCGCGTCATCGCCGGGCCGGAACGCAAGACCCGGGCGATGAGCGACAAGGAGAAGCGGGTCACCGCCTACCACGAGGCCGGGCACGCGCTCACGGCGTGGGCGATGCCGAACCTGGACCCCGTGCACAAGGTCACGATCCTGCCGCGCGGGCGCTCGCTCGGGCACACCCTCGTCCTGCCGCTCGAGGACCGGTACACGCAGACCCGCGCCGAGATCCTCGACCAGCTGGTCTACGCGCTCGGCGGTCGTGCGGCCGAGGAACTGGTCTTCCACGAGCCGACGACCGGCGCGTCCAACGACATCGAGAAGGCGACCGGGCTGGCCCGCGCGATGGTGACCGAGTACGGCATGAGCGCCAAGCTCGGTGCGGTCAAGTACGGCACCGGCGACGCCGAACCGTTCATGGGTCGCGACTACGGACACCAGCGCGACTACTCCGAGGACGTCGCGGCCGACATCGACAGCGAGGTCCGCGACCTGATCGAGCGGGCACACGACGAAGCCTGGGAGATCCTGGTCCAGTACCGCGAATCCCTGGACGCGATGGTGCTCGAACTGGTCGAGAAGGAGACCCTGGCCAAGGACGACCTCGAGCGCATCCTGGGCGGCGTGCGCAAGCGCCCGCCGCACAACTCGTTCGCCGGCTTCGGCAAGCGCACGCCGAGCGACAAGCCGCCGGTCGAGATCCCGACCTCGCTGACGAAGTCCAACGGCGCCAACGGGTCCAACGGGTCGGGCAGCCGCGCCCAGCCAGGGATCACCCCGAGCCCGAAGGCACCCGAACCGTCGGGCCAGCCGGGATCGTTCGGCCCGGGTACGCAGAGTTCCGAGGGTGCGCCGTACGGCGGGTACCCACCGTCCGGCCCGCAGTAGATGAGCGCTCCCGTCGGCGGTGACCCCGCCGCGACTGGAGTCGACCTTGCCCGCGCCGAGAAGGCGGTGCGGGAGTTGCTGCTCGCGATCGGCGAGAACCCGGAGCGGGACGGCCTGCAGCAGACGCCTGCACGGGTGGCCCGCGCCTACGCCGAGATCTTCGCCGGGCTGTTCGTCAACCCGGACGACGTGCTGCAGACCACCTTCGACGAGGACCACGACGAGTTGGTGCTGGTCAAGGACATCCCGCTGTACTCGACCTGCGAGCACCACCTCGTGCCGTGGCACGGGTCGGCCGCTGTGGGCTACATCCCGGGCGAGGACGGCCGGATCACCGGGTTGTCCAAGCTGGCGCGCGTCGTCGACCTGTACGCGCGCCGTCCGCAGGTGCAGGAGCGGCTCACGTCCCAGGTCGCGGACGCGGTGATGCGGCGCCTCGAACCGCGCGGGGTGATCGTCGTGATCGAGGCCGAGCACCTGTGCATGGCCATGCGCGGAATTCGCAAGCCAGGATCGTCGACCGTGACCTCGGCCGTACGCGGGATCTTCAAGTCCGACCCCCGCACCCGCGCGGAGGCACTCGACCTGATCCGGGGCCGGTAGCCGATGCTGCAGTCGCGCGCCGACCGCCTCGTCGTCGTGGGCGTCCTCAACGTGACACCCGATTCGTTCAGTGACGGCGGCCGCTACGCCGATGTGTCCGAAGCAGTGGCCCACGCGGTGCAGATGCGCGCCGAGGGTGCCGACCTCATCGACGTCGGGGGCGAGTCGACCCGTCCCGGGGCGCAGCGTGTCGACGCGCTCGAGGAATGCCGCCGCGTGCTGCCGGTGATCAAGGAACTGGCGGCCGAGGGCATCCCGGTGTCGGTGGACACCTATCGCGCCGCCGTGGCGGACGCGGCACTCGGTGCCGGTGCCACCGTGGTGAACGACGTCTCGGGTGGGCTGGGCGATCCGGACATGGTGCGGGTCGTCCGCGACGCCGGGTGCCCGTGGATCCTGATGCACTGGCGTGGGCACAGCGAGACCATGCAGCAACTGGCGTCCTATGCCGACGTCGCGGACGAGGTGCGTGCCGAGTTGTCCGCCCGGGTGGACGACGCGGTGGCGGGCGGCGTGGATGCGTCGTGCCTGGTGATCGACCCCGGCCTGGGGTTCGCGAAGACCGGCGCACACAACTGGGCGCTGCTGCGGGCACTGCCTGCGCTGGTGACGCTCGGCCTGCCCGTGCTCGTCGGCTCGTCGCGCAAGTCGTTCCTGGGCACCCTGCTCGCCGGTGCCGACGGGCAGCCTCGTCCGGTCGACGACCGCGAGGACGCGACGACGGCGCTGACGGCGTACTGCGCGCTGCAGGGTGCCTGGGGCGTGCGCGTGCACGCGGTGCGCGCGTCGGTCGACGCCGCGTTGGCGGTCGGTGCGGTGCTCCGTGGCTGACGTCATCTCGCTCACCGGGCTGCGGGTACGCGGACACCACGGCGTGTTCGACTTCGAGCGGCGCGACGGCCAGGACTTCGTGGTCGACGTCGCGCTCGAACTCGACACCACGCCCGCGGCGGCGTCCGACGATGTCGCGCACACCGTGCACTACGGCGAGCTGGCCTCGTCCTTGGCCGAGGTGATCGGCGGCGAGCCGGTCAATCTGCTCGAGACGCTCGCGGCCCGGCTCGCGGACGTGTGCCTCGCCGACGAGCGCGTGTCGGCCGCGACGGTCACGGTGCACAAGCCGCGGGCCCCGATCCCGCTGCAGTTCGCGGACGTGGCAGTGCGCATCCGGCGGTCCCGATGACCGGTCACAACCCGGGTGGGGGGCGCCCGTGAGCACCGCAGTGCTGTCGATCGGGTCGAATGTCGGCGATCGGCTGGCCGCGCTGGGTTGTGCGGTCGACGCGTTCCGTCCGAGCCTGGTCGCCGTCTCGCCGGTCTACGAGACCGCGCCGTGGGGACCGGTGCCGCAGGATGACTACCTCAACGCCGTGCTGGTCGTCCGTGACGCCGCGCTCGCGCCGGCGGACTGGCTGGCCCGGGCGCAGGCCGCCGAACGCAGCGCCGGGCGGACCCGTGACGTGCGCTGGGGGCCGCGCACCCTGGACGTGGACGTGGTGGGAGTCGACGGGGTCACCTCCGCTGATCCGGTGCTGACGCTCCCGCACCCGCGCGCGGCCGAGCGGGCCTTCGTCCTCGTCCCCTGGCTGGCTGCGTGCCCGGCTGCCGTCCTCGGCGGCCGGGCCGTGGCCGAGCTCGTTGCCGCGTTGCCGTCCGACGAGGTGGCCGGCGTCCGTCCCCGCCCGGATCTGATCCTGACATGAGCGCTGCCGCATGAAGTCATCGCCGCCGATGCGTCGCACCGGGTTGATGGATCTCGCGATCCCGCTCGTCGTCATCGGGCTGGTCGTGTACGCGCTGCTGAAGGTGTCCTACGAGGCGATCCCGCCGCTCGGTTACTACGTGCCGGTCCCGCTGGCCGCGCTGGGCGTCGCGGAACTGATCGTCGCGCGGCGGGTGCGGGCCGCCGTGCGGCACGACCCGGGCGGCAAGCCGATGACGGCCATCACGATTGCCCGGTGCGTAGCGCTTGGGAAGGCGTCCTCGGTCGTCGGGGCGGGGGTGGCGGGCGGCGCGATCGGGCTGCTGGCGCGCGTCGTGCCGGAGGCGGACACCGTGCGCGCGGCAGCGAACGACATGCGGGTCGGCCTCCTGCTGCTGGCCGCGTCCATCCTCGTCGCGATCGCCGGCCTGGCCCTGGAGCGGGCCGGCGTAGACCCCAACCGCGACCGTCGGGACGTCTCGTCGCAGGACGACAGGCGCCGGTAAACCCTCGGTGTGAGGCCGGAGTCACCCTGCTCGCGAGCATCTAGACTGGGCCGATGCCATCCTCGCTGCTCGGCGACGGAGACGTCCGACGCCGCCGAATCGCGACCCTGCGCATGTCAGGAATGGCGGTTGCCGCGGTACTGGGCGGGATCGGCGTGTGGCTGATCGTCACCGGAACCTCACAAAAGCGCATAGAGATCGGCGTCCTGACCGGCCTCTGGGGGCTGCTCATCGGTGCCTATTGCGCGTTCGGCAGCCGTCAGCCAGTGCCCGCACCTTCGCCCCCACCGCAGTTCGTCCCGGCCCGGCTGGGTCCGCCCGACGACGAGAACCAGCCCGGCGGTGCACTGGACGTCCGCACCCGGCGCCCAGTTCAGCGCGTCGACGACACCGCCGCGCGGCGCGAGTTCCAGGCCCGCCTCGAGCGACTGCTGCGCCGCGAGGTGCGCGAGGGCCTGGCCCGTGAACTGGCGGGGTTGCGGGCCGAGGTCGCTGCCCTGCGCAGCGAACTCGTCGAGAAGGTCGGCGGCGAACTGCGCCTCGAGCGCATCGAGACCACCCGGGTGATCGGATCGGATCTCGAGGCATTGCAGCGTGAGGTCCGCAAGCTCACCGCTCAGCAGCCGGTCGAGGACGCCGAGCGGGCAGCGACGCAGGCGTTGGCCTCGCTCCGGACCGCGGAGGACGTCGAAGTCGTCGACGAGTCGGTTGCCGAGGCTCCGGTTGCCGAGGTCCCGGTTGCCGAGGTCCCGGTTGCCGAGGTCCCGGTTGCCGAGGTCCCGGTTGCCGAGGTCCCGGTTGCCGAACCGGTGCCCGAGCCCCCGGTTGCCGAACCGGTGCCCGAGCGCACGGTCGTCCCCGAGCCGGTGCCGGTCGCCGCGCACGGCCGGCATGCCCCGCTGACCGTGCCCCCCGAGTTCGAGCCTGTTTCGCCCGTGGCCGTCGGCCGGCACGAGCCGCGCGTCGCCGCCCCCGAACCGCCGCCCGACCACGCGACCGAACCGCTCCCCGCCCTTCCAACACAGGTCGAGGCTCCCGCGCCGAATCTGACCGTCAGCTCCGACGACCTGTTCGCGACGATGCCGCGCCTGAGCCCATTCCGCGACGACGAGGGCACCGAGATCGCGGCGCCGGTCACCCCACCCCGGCGGTCAGGCGGTCGGCGCTACCGCGAGGACGACAGCAGCGACAACGTGCTGGCGCGCATCCTGCAGCGCGAGGGCACGCCGCACGGCTGACGTCAGTGCCCGCGCGAGAACTCGCGCTCGAGCACGCGTGACCACTGCCGGGCGATCCGGCTGCGGCGGCGGCTGTCGTCGGTGAGCAGGTTCGCCAGGCCCAGGCCGCGGGCCAGGTCGAGCGTTGCCTGGACGGTCTCGCGGACGCCCGGCACCGACTCGTCCACGGCGAGCAGTTCGACGACGACGCGGTGCACCTCGCGGCCGACCCGTGCCTCCAGCGGGACGATCTGCTCGCGCAGCGGGCCGTCGTTGGCCGCGGCGACCCACAGCGCGAGCGCCGCTCGGAAGAACGTCCCCGAGTAGAGGGCAAAGATCAGCTCGACGATCTGGGCCGTGCTCGGTTTCGCGCCGGGCAGTTCACCCAGTTCGTGGCGCAGTTCCTCGGCACGCACCTGGGTGACGTGCTCGAGCGCTGCGGTGAACAGCGCTTCGCGCGTGGGGAAGTGATGTTGCGCCGCCCCGCGCGACACGCCCGCGCGTTCGGCCACGACGGCCACCGTGCTGGCGGGGTAGCCCAGTTCGGCCAAGCTGGTGATCGCCGCTTCGAGCAGTCGCGCCCGGGTGACGCGGCTGCGGTCCTGCTGCGGCTCGCGGGACGGTGCGGCCGTCATGACGCCCAGGTCGGTGGCCGCTTCTGCAGGAACGCCATGATGCCCTCGCGTGCCTCGTCGGACTCGAACAGCCGCTGCGAGAGTGCCTGCATGTCCGCAGCGTCGGCCGCGAAGGCTGCGCGAGCCCCTGCGGTCGTCAACGGTTTGGTCTCGGCGAGTCCTTGCGGTGAGCAGGCCCGCAGCGCGTCGGTCAGCTCGGCCAGGGCCGAGTCCACGTCGTCGACGGCCGCGGTGACCAACCCGGCCTCGGCGGCGGCGGTGGCGTCGAAGGTCTCACCGGTGAGCAGGTAGCGCGATGCCGCTCGTTCGGACATCCGGCCGAGCGTCGTGAGCGAGATGATCGCCGGCGCCAGCCCGAGCCTGACCTCCGTGAACGCGAACGTGCTCCGCGGACCGGCCAGCGCGATGTCGCACGCCCCGACCAGACCGACCCCACCGGCGCGCACGTGCCCGTTGACGCGAGCCACGACCGGCTTCGGGGCCTCGACGATCGTGCGTAGCAGGGCCAGCATGCGCTTCGTGCCCTCGGCCGGGCCGCCTTCGCTCGCCTGCTCGCGCAGGTCCGCGCCGGCGCAGAACGTGCCGCCGGTGTGGGTGAGGACGACGGCGCGCACGGCTGCGTCGGCCGAGGCCGCGCCCAGGTTTTCGGTCACCGCACCGACGAGCGTGGACGAGAGCGCGTTGCGGTTGTCCGGGGCGTCCAACGTGATCGTGGCGATCGCCCGGTCGACTGCGTAGTGGACGGCCATCTCAGTACGACTTTGGCAGGCCGAGGCTGAACTGTGCGACGAAGTTCAGGATCATCTCGCGGCTCACCGGTGCGATGCGCGCCACGCGGGCGCCGATGAGCAGGTTGCCCAGGCCGTACTCGTGCGCCAGTCCGTTGCCGCCATGTGTCTGCACCGCCTGGTCGACGCACGCGATGCCCGCCTCGGCGGCCGCGTACTTCGCCATGTTCGCCGACTCGCCGGCACCCATGTCGTCGCCGGCGTCGTAGAGCGAGGCCGCCTTCTGCATCATCAGCTTGGCCAGTTCCAGCTCGACCTTGGCCTTGGCCAGCGGATGGGCGATGCCCTGGTGCGTGCCGATCGGTTTGCCACCCCAGACCGCGCGCTGGTTCGCATACGCGACCGCCTTGTCCATCGCGTAGCGGCCCATCCCGACAGATCCGGCGGCAGCCATGATGCGTTCCGGGTTGAGTCCGGCGAACAGTTGCGCCAGCGCGGCGTCCTCGTCACCGATCAACGCGTCGGCGGGCAGTCGGACGTCGTCCATGTAGAGCATGAACTGCTTGTCCGGCATGACCACGTCCATGTCGATCGCGGTGTACTCGAAGCCGGGAGTATCGGTGGGGAACGCGAACAGCGCAGGTTTGAGCTTGCCGGTCTTGGCGTCCTCGGTGCGGGCGACGATGAGGATCGCGTCCGCATGATCGACACCGGACACGTAGTACTTGCGACCGGTCAGCAACCAGTCGCTGCCGTCGCGTCGGGCCGTGGTCGTGATCCGGTGCGAGTTCGATCCGGCGTCGGGCTCGGTGATGCCGAACGCCATCACCGTCTCGCCGCTGGCGATGCCGGGCAGCCAGCGTTGCTTCTGTTCGTCGGTGCCGTACCGGGCGATGATCGTGCCGTTGATCGCGGGCGACACGACCATCATCAGCAGCCCGCACCCGGCTGCGTTGAGTTCTTCACCCACGATGGCGAGCTCGTACATGCCTGCGCCGCCACCGCCGTATTCCTCGGGCAGGTTCAGGCCGATGAAGCCGCTCTTGCCGGTCTCTTCCCAGAGCTCGGTCAGCGGCTCGCGCGCGCGTGCCCGGGGTGCGGTGTACTCGTGCCCGTACCGCTTGCCGAGTTCGGCCACCGCGTTGCGCAGCGCGGCCTGCTCCTCGGTCTCGGTGAAGTTCACTGGTCTCCTCCTGCTCGTTTCCGGCTTTGACCCTGCGGTGGTCCTGATCGCTCCGCGATCACGACCACCGCAGGGTCAAAGTGGTTCCACGACGGCGAGGACTGCGCCGACGTCGATCTGCTGTCCCGCGCTCACCGGTAGCTCGCTGACGATGCCGTCGGCCGGTGCGTTGACCTGATGCTGCATCTTCATCGCCTCGAGCCACACAACCGCCTCACCGGCGCTCACCCGGTCGCCGACCGCGACCGCCACCCGGACCACCGTCCCGGGCATGGGTGCCACCAGTGATCCGGGTGCGACGTGCTCTGCGGGGTCGACGAAGCGGGCGGCGATCGCGAAGCGCGCACCGCCCTCGTCGCTGTCGACGTAGACGTCCGCGCCGTAGCGGGCGACCCGGAAGGTCCGGCGGATGCCGGCGACGTCGAGTACGACGCGGTCGGGGTCGGCATGTACCAACGCCACGTCCCCGTCCGTTTCCAGTCCGGTACGGGTGATCCGGTAGTGGATCTCGTGCTCGCCCAACGTGATCGTCTGCGGCTGGCTGACGACGTTGCGCCAGCCGGACGTGATGCCGCGTAATCCCGGGCTCGCCGCGCAGTCGAGAGCCAGCGCCGCGGCGAGCGCGGACACTCGCTGATCGGTCACCAGCGGTGTCGCCAGCGTGCTCAGGTCGTGCTCGTCGAAGAACGCGGTCGTGGTGTCGCCGGCGAGGAATGCTTTGTGTCGCAGGACATTCACCAGTAGATCGAGGTTCGTCCTCGGGCCATGGACGCTTGCCTGCTGCAGGGCTGCGGCGAGAGTCGTCGCGGCCTGCCGTAGCGACGGCGCCCACGAGATCACCTTGGCCAGCATCGGGTCGTAGTGGACGGACACGACCGAGCCGTCACACACGCCGGAGTCGAGGCGTACCCCGGCGGGCACCGCAGACGTCGTGAACTCGACGTCCGCGCGTGGGATCGAGAAGCGGTGCACGGTGCCGGTCTGCGGCTGCCAATCGGCGAGCGGATCCTCGGCGTAGAGGCGGGCCTCGATGGAATGTCCTTTGGTGGCAGGAGGAAATCCATCGAGCGGTTCGCCGTCGGCAATCGCGAGCTGAAGCGCGACGAGATCCAGACCGGTCGTGCACTCGGTGACCGGATGCTCGACCTGCAGCCGGGTGTTCATCTCGAGGAAGAAGAACCGGCCGTCCTCGTCCGCGAGAAACTCGACCGTGCCGGCACCGGTGTAGCCGATCGCCTTCGCCGCCGCGCGTGACGCGTCGAACAGCGCCTCGCGCATCCCGGCCACCCGCTCGACAAGCGGTGACGGTGCTTGCTCGATCACCTTCTGGTGACGCCGCTGGATCGAGCACTCGCGCTCGCCGACGGCCCAGACCGTCCCGTGGGAGTCGGCCATCACCTGGACCTCGATGTGGTGCCCGCCGGGCAGGTACGGCTCGCAGAAGACGGTGGGGTCGCCGAATGCGCTCTGCGCCTCGGCCCGGGCAAGTTCGAGTTCGCCGGCCAGCGCGCTCGCGTCGGTGACGATGCGCATGCCGCGGCCACCCCCGCCGGCCGAGGCCTTGATCAGGACGGGCAGGTCGTCGGCCGTCACCGCGGCCGGGTCGAGTTCGGCCAGCACCGGGACGCCGGCAGCGGCCATCATCGCCTTGGCCTCGATCTTCGACCCCATCGCGTCGACGGCGTCCGGCGGCGGTCCGATCCAGCACAGCCCGGCGTCGATCACCGCGCGGGCGAAGGCGGCGTTCTCGGACAGGAACCCGTAGCCGGGGTGCACCGCGTCCGCGCCCGCCTGGATCGCGGCGGCCACGATCAGATCGATGCGCAGGTAGGTGTCGGCCGGCGCGGTGCCCGGTAGCCGCACTGCTCGGTCGGCCTCCGTGACGTAGGGCGCGGCGGCGTCGGCGTCGGAAAAGACGGCGGCGGTGGCCAGGCCGAGATCGCGGCAGGTGCGGAACACCCGTCGCGCGATCTCGCCGCGGTTCGCGACGAGTACCCGGGTGATCATCGGTGCTGCCCACACTCGTGCGGCGTTGCGGATGTCGGCCGGTCGGAACAGGTAAACGTGGCGGTCACAGGCGGAACACCCCGTAGCCGCGAGCACCCTCGACCGGCGCGTTGTGCACCGCTGACAACGCGATGCCGAGGACCGTCCGGGTGTCCCGCGGATCGATCACCGCGTCGTCGTACAACATGCCGGACAGGAACGGCGCCAACGACTGCTCCTCGATCTGTGCCTCGACGAACCCGCGCATCTTCGCGTCCCCGTCCTCGTCGTAGTCCTGACCACGAGCGGCGGCCGCCTGGCGAGCGACGATCGACAGCACGCCGGCCAGTTGCGCGGGCCCCATCACCGCCGACTTCGCGGACGGCCAGGTGAACAGGAACCGCGGCTGGTACGCGCGTCCGCACATTCCGTAGTTGCCTGCCCCGTAGGACGCGCCCATCGTGACCGTCAGGTGCGGCACCCGAGAGTTCGACACGGCGTTGATCATCTGCGCGCCGTGCTTGATGATGCCGCGTTGTTCGTAGTCCTTGCCCACCATGTAGCCGGTGGTGTTCTGCAGGAACAGCAACGGGGTGTCGGCCCGGTTGGCCAACTGGATGAACTGCGCGGCCTTCTGCGCCTCCTCGGAGAACAGCACGCCGCGAGCGTTGGCCAGGATGCCGATCGGGTAGCCGTGCAGGGACGCCCACCCGGTGACCAGCGACGACCCGTAGCGCGGTTTGAACTCGTCGAAGTCCGAGCCGTCGACGATGCGCGCAATGACCTCGCGGGGGTCGAAGGGGATCTTCAGGTCGGTGGGGACGATCCCGAGCAGGTCCTCCTCGTCGTGCAGCGGCGGGTCGTAGTCCGGTTTCGGCGCCGGCCCGAGTTTGCGCCAGTTGAGCCGCGAGACGATCTGGCGCCCGATCCGGATCGCGTCCTGCTCGTCGAGGGCGAAGTAGTCGGCCAGGCCGGACTGACGCGAGTGCATGTCGGCGCCGCCGAGCGATTCGTCGTCGGACTCCTCGCCGGTCGCCATCTTCACCAACGGTGGCCCGGCCAGGAACACCTTGGCCCGCTCGGCGACCATCACCACGTAGTCGCTCATGCCGGGGATGTAGGCGCCGCCCGCGGTCGAGTTGCCGAAGACGAGCGCGATCGAGGGGATACCGGCCGCCGAGAGCCGGGTGAGGTCGCGGAAGATCTGGCCGCCGGGGATGAAGATCTCCTTCTGGGTCGGCAGATCCGCGCCGCCGGATTCGACGAGGCCGATGACCGGCAGTCGGTTTTGCTCGGCGATCTCGTGCGCGCGCAGCGTCTTCTTCAGCGTCCAGGGGTTGGACGCCCCGCCGCGCACCGTCGGGTCGCTGCCGCTGATCAGGCACTCGACGCCACTGACGGTGCCGATCCCGGTCACGATGGACGCGCCCACCGTGTAGTCGGTTCCCCAGGCGGCCAGGGGCGACAACTCGAGGAACGGTACGCCCGGGTCGAGCAGCAACTCGATCCGCTCGCGCACGAGCAGCTTGCCGCGTCCATGGTGGCGTTCGACGTATTTCGGCCCGCCGCCGGCGACTGCCTTGGCGTGTTCGAGGTCCAGGGCGGCGATCTTGGCCAGCAGGTCGGCCCGGTTCGCCGCGACCTCCGGGGCGGACGGGTCGAGCGCGGTCTTCAGCGTGGTCATGCCGTCGTCCCCCCTCGGCTTTGACCCTGCGGTGGCCGTGATTGCCGCCCGATCGTGACCACCGCGGGGTCAAAGCCGGTGATACGGGTGGTCATGAGGTGTAGCCCAGCAGCTTTGCGGCCAGCCCGGTCAGGATCTCGGTCGTCCCGCCGCCGATCCCGAGGATGCGCATGTCGCGGTACTGCCGCTCCACCTCGCACTCGCGCATGTAGCCCATGCCGCCGTGCAACTGCACCGCCTGGTCGACGACCCACATTCCTGCCTCCACAGCGGTGTTCTTGGCGAAGCACGCCTCGGCGACGAGGTTGGGTTCCTCGATCGCCCGGCCCGCGACCGAGCGCGTGTACACCCGCGCCACCTCGACCCGCCGGGCCATCTCGGCGAGCGTGTTCTGGACCGGCTGCCGGCTGATCAGTGGACGGCCGAACGTCTCGCGGTCCCGGCACCACGCGACGGTGAGGTCCAGCGCGCGCTGGGCGGACGCGTACGCCTGCGCGGCCAGGCCGATCCGCTCGGACACGAAGTTGCGCGCGATCTGGACGAAGCCCGAGTCGAGCTCGCCGACCAGGTTCGCCGCCGGCACGCGGACGTCGGCGAAGGACAACTCGGCGGTGTCCGAGCACAGCCAGCCCATCTTGGCCAGCCGCCGAGAGACGGTGAACCCGGGCGTCCCCTTCTCGATCACCAGCAACGACAGCCCGTGCGCGCCGGCGTCACCGGTCCGCACCGCGGTCACGACGAAGTCGGCGCGCACGCCGGAGGTGATGTAGGTCTTCGTCCCGTTCACGACGAAGTCCGACCCGTCCCGCTTGGCGCTGGTGCGGATACCGGCGACGTCGGACCCGCCGTCCGGTTCGGTGATCGCCAGCGAGCCGATCAGCTCACCCGCGAGCGTCGGACGCACCCAGCGCTCGATCTGCTCAGGATTACCGGCCGCCACCAGGTGCGGCAGCGAGATACCGGAGGTGAACAGCGACGCGAACAACCCGCCTGCCCCGCCGGCGTAGTGCACCTCCTCGGCGAGGACGAGCGCGTCCAGCGCGTCCCCGCCACCGCCGCCGACCGATTCGGGATACGACAGCCCGAGCAGCCCGAGCGAGGCCGCCCGCGCGTGCAGCGACCGGGGCAATTCGCCCTCGGCCTCCCACGACGCCTGGTGCGGCAGGATGTCGCGTTCGACGAAGCCGCGCACCGTCGCGCGCAGCGCCTTCCGCTCCGGAGTGTCGATCACAAGAACTCCTCGGGGACGTCGACGACGCGGGACGCGAGCCACTCGCCCACGGCTTTCGCCTGCGGGTCGTGCCGGGCGTTGTAGGCGACGCCCTCGCCGAGCAGGCCCTCGACGACGAAGTTCAGCGCGCGCAGGTTCGGCAGCACGTGCCGGGTGACGGCGAGCGGCTGGGTCTCGGGCAGCAGCGCCTGGAATCGCTCGACGGTCAGGTAGCCGGCCAGCCAGGCCCAGTGCCGGTCAGCGCGCACCCATACGCCGACGTTGGCGTCCCCGCCCTTGTCGCCGCTGCGGGTTCCGACGAGCGTCGCCAGGGGGGCGGGACGGGTCGGGCCGCCCGGCCACTCCGGCAGCTCCGGCGCGGGGACGGGGGCGAGCGGCTGGGTGACCGGCGCCGGGGCGATGTCAGCGCGCGATCCGTCAGCGAGGACGGCGACATGCGGCACCTCGCCGGCATCGACGTAGCCGGCGGAGAACACGCCGTACGGCGAGGCGTCGCCGGGCGGGGCCGTCACGTGGAACCCCGGGTAGCTCGACAGCGCCAGCTCGATCGCCGCACCCGAGAACGCCCGCCCGACTGCCTTCGGGTCGCTGCCGCGGGCCACGCAGTGCAGCAGCGCCGCCGCCTGCTCCTGCACCGGGGCATCGGGATGGTCGGTGCGGGCCAGCGTCCAATGGATGTCCAGCGAGGCGTCGAGGTGCGCCAGTTGCGCGCGCACCAGTTGCTCCTTGCGCTCGAGCTGGGTGCCGGTGAGCACGAAGGTCATCTCGTTGCGGAACCCGCCGAGGGTGTTGCGGCCGACCTTGAGCGTCGGCGGCGGAGCCTCGCCGCGCACGCCGCTGATCCGCACGCGGTCCGGTCCGTCCGGTGCGAGGTCGATCGTGTCGAAGCGGGCGGTGACGTCCGGGCCGGCGTAGCGCGCGCCGCCGATCTCGTAGAGCAGCTGGGCGGTGACCGTGTCGACGGTGACCGCGCCGCCGGTGCCCTGGTGCTTGGTGATGACCGACGAGCCGTCGTGATGCACCTCGGCGATCGGGAAGCCGGGCGGATCGAAGGACGGCAGCTCGGCGAAGAACGCGTAGTTGCCCCCGGTCGCCTGTGGCCCGCACTCGACGACATGCCCTGCCACGACCGCGCCGGCCAGCGCGTCGAGCTCCGCCGCCGTCCAGCCGAAGTGCGCGATGGCCGGGCCGACCACCAGCGAGGCATCGGTGACGCGGCCGGTGACGACGACGTCGGCGCCGGCCTGCAGACACGCCGCGATGCCGAATGCACCGAGGTAGGCATTGGCGGCGAGCGGCTCACCGAGGCCGAGGTCGCCCGCCCGGGCCCGAAGGTCGTCGCCCTCGACGTGCGCCACCCGCACCTCGATGCCGATCCGTGCTGCCAACTCACGCACGGCGCCGGCGAGCCCGGCGGGGTTCAGCCCGCCCGCGTTGGCGACGAGCGCGACACCGCGTTCGAGGGCGAGGCCGAGGCAGTCCTCCAACTGGCGCAGGAATGTCTTTGCGTAGCCGAGGGATTCATCGCGTGCTCGGTCACGCGCGAGGATCAGCATCGTCAGCTCGGCCAGGTAGTCGCCGGTCAGCACGTCCAGGTCGCCGCCGGTGAGCATGTCGCGCATCGCGGACGCGCGGTCACCGTAGAACCCCGAGCAGTTGCCGATCCGCAGGGTGTCGCCCGGCCGCGACCCGGTCATCCCGGCGGCCGACCTGGTCCGGGCGGCCCGGCGAAGGCCTGCGCGATGTCGAGCCAGGCGTCGGCGTCGGGTCCGGTGGCCCGGAGCGCCACCTCGGAGCGGTGCCGGCGCTGGGTGACGAGCAGGCAGAAGTCCAGGGCCGGGCCGCTGACCCGCTGGGCGGCATCGTCCGGGCCCCACGTCCAGATCGCGCCGGATGGTGCGGACAACTCCACCCGGAACGCCTCGGCGGGGACGGGCAGGTCGCGGACGAGGTAGGCGAAGTCGCGGGTGCGGACCCCGAGGTGGGCGACGTGGCGCAGCCGATCGGTGGGCGCACACTGCGCGCCGAGCGCATCGGCGACGTCCTGGCCGTGCGCCCACGTCTCCATCAGCCGTGCCGTGGCCATCGACATCGCGCTCATCGGCGGACCGAACCAGGCGAGCTTGGTGCCCTCGGGAACGGTCCGCAGGGCGTCGGCCAGCTTGGTGCGGCCGGTGCGCCAGCTTTCGAGCAGGTCGGGACGGCGGGCACCTTCGGCTGCGGCTTCGTCGACGTAGGTGCCGATCCGGGCGAGCGCGCTCTGCAGTTCGGCCTGGAAGCGCGGTGGATCGGTGATCGCGATCAGGGCGACGTCGTCGGTCCAGGCCAGGTGCGCGATCTGGTGCGCGATCGTCCAGCCTTCGGCCGGCGTGGGCCGGGCCCAACCGGCCGGGTCGAGCTCCGCGACCAGATCGTCCAGCTGCCCGGTTTCGGCAGCAAGATCAGTCAGGACGGGCGCGAGGTCTGCCACGAGCCGAGCCTGGCAGGCCGCGCGAGACAAATCAAGCCTGCCTGCTTTTTTTGCACGAACGAACCTCAGCTGAAGCGGCGCACCAGCCGCGCCGGTGCGTAGCGCAGCACGAGGCCGAGCGGCTTCCACGGCCACGGCGGGATCGCGCTGCGGGCGACCTCCGCCTCGATCGCGCGCACCATCGCCCGCACGCCCTTCTCGGTGCCCACCATCAACGGCGTGTCCTGCGCGGCGCCGGCGCTCATCTCGGACTCGATGTAGCCGGGGTACAGCGTGGTCACCGCGATCGGCGAGCCGAGCAGATCGGTACGGATCCCGTCGGCGAGCGAGGCAACCGCCGCCTTGGAGGCCGCGTAGGCGGTGAGCGTGCCGGGCAGCCCGCGCAGCGCCGACATCGACGAGATCACGACGAGGTGGCCGGCGTCGGCGTTGCGGAAGTGCTGCATCGCCGCCTCGCACTGGGCCAGAGCCGACACGAAGTTGGTCACGGCGGTCTCGCGGTTCGCGTCGAAGTGTCCGGTGCCGATCCGCGCGCCCTTGCCGAGTCCGGCGTTGACGATGACGCGGTCGAGGCCGCCGAGTTCGTCGGCGAGTTCGTCGAAGACGCGGAACACCGCATCGTGGTCGTCCACGTCCAGGGTCCGGACGGCCACCCGCACGGACGGGTGCGCTGCGGCGATCTCGGCGCGCAGGTCGTCCAGCCGCTCGACCCGGCGGGCACACAGCCCCAGATCGCGGCCGAGCGCGGCGAACTGCCGGGCCATCTCGGCGCCGAGCCCGGAGCTCGCGCCGGTGATGAGAATCCGCTGCCGAGCCACCATCACGCCTCGCGGAAGGGCCAGTCGGCCGCGTCGGGTTCGGCCAGCGCCGGCAGTTGCGCGCTCACGCCGGCGGCGGTCGCCGACACCGCTGCTGCCACGTCGACCCCGGTCTGATCGGCGAGCAGATACACCCCGTAGGCCAGCTCGCCCAGCCGCATCGGCCAGTCGGCGCCGGGGCGGAACGGCCGGCGGCCGCGCCCGGTCTCGCCGGCAACCGTCGCCGCGAGCGTTCCGAGCAGCGTCTGCAGTTCGAGCAGCAGGGTCGGTACCGGCGCGTGCAGGTCGGCGGCGTCGGCGCTCTCGGCGACGATGCGGCTGAGTTCGTTACTCACAGGGACCGAACCTAGGCCATTGTCGGCGATCCGCCGGCGCGGGCCACCGGGCGCACCACCGGGCTAAGCTGCGCTCGTGCCAGCGCAGACGTCGGACCGCGTGCGGATCGTGATCGCCAAGCCCGGCCTGGACGGTCACGACCGGGGCGCCAAGGTCATCGCTCGCGCGCTGCGCGACGCGGGCATGGAGGTCGTCTACACCGGCCTGCACCAGACACCCGAGCAGATCGTGCAGACCGTGATCCAAGAGGACGCGGATGCCGTCGGGCTGTCCGTGCTGTCCGGCGCGCACATGACCCTGTTCGCCCGGACGCTGCAACTGATGCGCGACAACGGCGTCGAGGACGTCGTGGTGTTCGGCGGCGGGATCATCCCCGACGCCGACATCCCCGAGCTCGAAGAGGCGGGTGTTGCGAAGATCTTCACGCCGGGAACCCCGCTCGACACCGTCGTCGATTGGGTGCGCACCAACGTCGGCACCGCGTGAAGCCGGTCTCAGCGCACTGAGGCCGTGTTTCACCGGGCGACGCACGACAATAAGGTCGGTGAAACACCGGCGAAACGATCGCAGGCGGTCGCACAGGACGGACGTATCAGCGTGGATCTGTTCGAGTACCAGGCCAAGCAGCTGTTCGCGAAGTTCGGAGTCCCGGTCGGCCTCGGGGAGGTCGCGACCACACCGGACGAGGCGAAGGCGATCGCCGAGAAGCTCGGCGGCGTCACGGTCGTCAAGGCGCAGGTCAAGGTCGGCGGCCGCGGCAAGGCCGGTGGTGTCAAGGTGGCCAAGACCCCCGAGGACGCGAAGGTCGCCGCCGAGGCGATCCTCGGCATGGACATCAAGGGGCACACGGTGCATCGCGTCCTGGTCGACCCGGGTGCGGACATCCAGCAGGAGTACTACGTCTCCTACCTGCTCGATCGCGCCAACCGGACGTTCCTGGCGATGGCCTCCTACGAAGGCGGCATGGAGATCGAACAGCTCGCTGTCGAGCGTCCGGACGCGCTGGCCAAGGTTCCGGTCGACGCCAACGAGGGGGTGGACGAGGCCAAGGCGCGCGAGATCGCGCGGGCGGCGAAGTTCCCGGACGACCTGATCGAGCCGGTCGCGCAGATCCTCGTCACGCTGTGGCAGAGCTTCGTCGGATCCGACGCCACCCTCGTCGAGGTCAACCCGCTGGCCAAGGTCGGCGACGGCAGCGTCGTTGCGCTCGACGGCAAGGTGACCCTCGACGACAACGCGAACTTCCGCCAGCCCGACAACGCCGGACTCGAGGACACCGCCGCCGCGGACCCGCTCGAACAGAAGGCGAAGGACAAGCACCTCAACTACGTGAAGCTCGACGGCGAGGTCGGCATCATCGGCAACGGAGCAGGGCTGGTCATGTCCACCCTCGACGTCGTCGCCTACGCGGGCGAGCGGCACGGCGGCGTGAAGCCGGCCAACTTCCTCGACATCGGGGGCGGCGCCTCGGCCGAGGTGATGGCGAACGGGCTCGACATCATCCTCAACGACCCGTCGGTGCGCAGCGTCTTCGTCAACGTCTTCGGCGGGATCACCGCGTGTGACGCCGTCGCGAACGGCATCGTCGGCGCGCTCGAACTGCTCGGCGACGAGGCGTCCAAGCCGCTGGTCGTGCGGCTGGACGGGAACAACGTCGAGGAGGGACGGCGCATCCTGACCGAGGCGGCGCACCCGCTGGTCACGCTCGTCGACACCATGGACGACGCGGCCGACAAGGCTGCCGAGCTTGCGGGAGCCTCAGCATGAGCATCTTCCTGAACGCCCAGTCCGCGATCGTCGTGCAGGGCATGACCGGGTCCGAGGGCACCAAGCACACCCGGCGGATGCTCGCGTCGGGCAGCAACGTGGTCGGCGGCGTCAACGCCCGCAAGGCCGGCACCAAGGTCGAGATCGACGGGCACACGCTGCCGGTCTTTGCGACCGTCGCGGAGGCGATGGCCGAGACCGGGGCGAACGTGTCCGTCGGCTTCGTCCCACCGGCGTTCACCAAGGACTCCGTCATCGAGGCCATCGACGCCGAGATCCCGCTGACGATCGTGATCACCGAGGGCGTCCCGGTGCACGACACGGCCGCGTTCTGGGCCTACGCGCAGGGCCGCTCGACCCGGATCGTCGGCCCCAACTGTCCCGGCGTCATCAGTCCCGGCCAGGCCAATGCGGGCATCATCCCGGCCGACATCACCGGCCCCGGCCGGATCGGGCTGGTCTCGAAGTCGGGCACGCTGACCTATCAGATGATGTACGAACTGCGTGACCTCGGCTTCTCGACCGCCGTCGGGATCGGCGGCGACCCGATCATCGGCACCACTCACATCGACTGCCTGGCGGCCTTCGAGGCCGACCCGGACACCGAGGCGATCGTGATGATCGGCGAGATCGGCGGTGACGCCGAGGAGCGCGCCGCCGCGTTCATCGCGGCCAACGTCACCAAGCCCGTCGTCGGCTACGTCGCCGGCTTCACCGCCCCCGAGGGCAAGACGATGGGCCACGCGGGCGCGATCGTGTCCGGGTCCTCCGGCACGGCGCAGGCGAAGAAGGAGGCCCTCGAGGCGGCGGGCGTCCAGGTCGGCAAGACCCCGTCCGAGACCGCACGGCTGATGCGCGAGTTGCTCGGCGGCTGACGAGGTCGATCTGGCGTCCGGTTCGTCGGTAATATGCGGTTATGTCCGGTGGGGTGGCGCGCTCGTGCGCGGCACATGTCGCAGTTCCTCCCGCGTTGCACATAGTGATCGGGGCGGGGGGGCGCTAACTTCATTCCCGGAAGGGTCTTGCTTAACCACCGAGGAGAGAACGCCATGACGTTCCAGCCACCGCCGTCGCCACCGCCGCCGCCGCCGGGGCCCCCGCCCGGCCCGCCTGCCGGCGGCCCGCCGCAAGGTCCACCCCCGAGTCAGTGGGGTCCCCCGCCCGGATCGTCGGGTGGGTCCAGTGGGAGCTTCGACCCGAAGTCGGTGAACCAGCTGGACTGGGGCATCCTCGGGGCGGGCGTCCTCGCCTTCATCTTCAGCTTCGTCAGCTACTACACCGTCGACGTGCGCGGATTCGGTTCGGGTTCCGAAAGCGCCTGGAACGGCTTCTTCGGCTGGTTCGCCATGTTGCTCGCGCTGGTCGGCTCGGCCGCGGTTGCCCTGGACCTGTTCATGCCGCATGTCAAGCTGCCGTTCCCGAACCGGCTGATCGGCCTCGGTGCCTATGCGGTCGCGACGCTCAGCGTGCTGCTTGCGCTGCTCGTCAACCCGATCGACGACGGTGGCATCCCGGGTGTCGACACCGGTCACGGCTTCGGCTACTGGGTCAGCCTGATCGTGATCGTCGCCGGGCTCGTGCTGTCGTTCCTGCGCTTCCAGCAGACCGGTGGTCAGTTGCCCGCCGGCCGGCGCCCGGGCGGGTCGCTTCCGCCGGGACCCCCGCGCTGACGCGTCGGGCTCGCTGACAGGCCAACACGGGGCCGGGACACCACTGCGGTGTCCCGGCCCTGTCGCCGTCTGCTGACCCGCTCCGGCCGGCGCGACCGTCCGCACCGTGCGGGCGCGGTCTCTACCTGCACCGGCCAGCTCGAGAGGATCCCCTGACGTGTCCGCAGCCGGCCCGCCGGGCAATGCGGCATCCGTCCCGCCGCCCGAACCGCACGGCTCACCGGGGGATCCGGGGCCCGTGCACCCGATCGACTACGCGATCCTCGCCACCGGCGTGCTGAGCGCCGTGTTCTCGCTGTTCCACTACTACGCCTACCGGGGCAAGGGCGCCGCGGTCGCTGAGATCTGCGCCCACTTCGACCAGGTGCCGCCGAGCTTCAAGGCAGAAGCCGACGCGGTCTGCTACGGGGTCACCACCAGCGCGTGGCATGGGTTGTTCGGCTGGTTCGGGGCGCTGCTCGCCCTGCTTGGCGCCGTGGCTGTCGCCGCCGGGCTGTTCGCGCCGCACCTGCGGCTGCCGGCGCCCGCACACCTGATCGGTCTGGCCGCGTTCGGCCTGGCTGCGGTATCCACCCTGCTGGCGCTGGCCGTCGTCCCCGATTACGACGGGGGAGGTCCGAACTACGGCGCGTCGGTGGCCGAGAGCCACGGTTTCGCGTACTGGGTGGTGCTGATCCTGGTCGTCACCGGCGCGGTGCTGTGCTTCGAACGGCTGCAGCAGACCCGCACCACGGGCACTTTTCCCCGGGTGTGATCGGGCGGACGGACCCGAACCGGCCACTGGCGGGGAAACCTCGCGCGCCGAAGCCCTCAGGGTGAGGCCCGGCGCGTCTGCGGCCGTTCGCGGGTCGGCTTTGCCAGCCTGGGACGGTGGTGCGTGATCGCGACGAGCAGCCCGCGGTGGCGGGCAGGCGCAGCGTCGTCCCGGAAGCGGCGGGACGCTCGCTGTGGCTGGCCGCCGTCTGGACGGGCGCGGGCGCCGCAATCGTCTGCGCGACCACCGCGCTCGTGGTCGTCGCCGTGTGCTGGCTGCCGGTGTCCGGCAGCGGGCACCACGCGAACTCGACCATCAGGGCCGGCCTGCTGACCTTCCTCGCCTCGCTCCACGGCGGCGTGACCGTGGACGGCGTGCAGACGACCTGGTTGCCGCTCGGCATGCTCGGGTTGCTCGCGCTGACCACCTGGCGGGCCGGATCAGGTCTCGCGGACGCGGCCGAGACGCTGGGCGAATCCGACCCGCGCCGCCTGGCGCAGGCGGGGGCGGCCCAGATCGCCGCCTTCACCGCGAGTTGCCTGCTCGCCGTCCCGTTCGCGTCGCTGGGGACGAGCCACGCGTCCTACCCCGGGGTGGCCCTCAGCGCGTGCGTCGTGTTCGCGCTGACCGGTGGGCTGGCCCTGGTGCGGTCGAGCCCGCTCCGCGGCTGGTGCGCCGAGCGGGCACCGGAGCACCTGCTGCCGATGGCCCGTGCTGCGCTCGCGGCCGTGCTGGTCTATTTGGCCGCCGGCGCGCTGCTCACGGCCGTATCGCTCGGGTTGCACCACGACAAGGTCGAACTGCTCTCGCGCCAGGTCGGCGGCGGCTGGGGCGGCGTGCCGGTGCTGCTGCTCGGTGTGCTGGCCGTCCCCAACGCGGTCGTGGCCGCGACCTCCTACCTCGCCGGGCCGGGCTTCGCGCTCGGTTCCGGGACGGCGGTGGGCCTGACCGGATCGGCCCACGGCGTGCTGCCCGCGTTCCCGGTCCTCGGCGCCGTCCCTGCCGGCAGCGGCGCGACCCTGCCCGCCGTCCTCGCGGGAGTCGCGACCGTCCTGCTCGCCGGCATCGCCGCCGCGCGTGTCGCAGCGCGGGCCGAGACCTGGTGGCGCCGACTCGGGCAGGCCGCGGGCGCGGCAGTGCTGGCCGGGCTCGGCCTCGCCCTGCTCGCGTGGCAGGGCGGGGGAGGCATCGGCACCGGGCGACTGCGGACGATCGGCGCGTCCCCGTGGCAACTCGGCGGCGCGGTCGCCGGGCAGGTGCTCGTCGTCTCGCTGGTTGGTCTCGGCCTGCTCGCCGCCTGGCGCTGGATGCGCAGCCCGATCGACGAGGTGGACGAGGTCGGCTTCCTGCTCTCGCCGCGGCGGCTGCGAGCCGTGGCCGACGACGACCAGACCGAGGACGACACCGACACCGACGACGACACCGACAACGCTGACGCCCGCGGGCAGCGCCGGAAGGCCGGCGGCCTCGCCGGGTAGGGTTCGCTCGTGCGCGACGCCACCGAGCCACGACCGGCCCAGCGCCCGTAGCCTCGCCGCCGTGCCCACCCGGATCGTCGCGCTCGCCTCGGGCAGTGGCACCACCGTGCAGGCGATCCTCGACGACCCGATGTTGCGTCCCCTGGTCGCTGCCGTCGGCGCTGACCGTCCCGGGATCGGCGCGCTGGAGCGAGCCAGCGCGGTCGGCGTCGACACCTTCGTCGTCCCGTTCGCCGACTTCGCCGACCGCGCCGACTGGAACCGTGCATTCGAGGCGGCGCTGGCCGAGCGGGAACCCGACCTGGTCGTGCTCGCCGGCTTCCTGCGCATCGTCGACGCGACGCTCGTGCGGCGATTCCGGATCGTGAACACGCACCCGTCGCTGCTGCCCTCGTTCCCCGGCGTCGGCATCCGCGCCGTGCGCGCCGCGCTCGCCGCCGGGGTCAAGCTCGCCGGCGCCACCGTGCACTGGGTGGACGAGGGCGTCGACTCCGGCGCGATCATCGCCCAGGTGGCGGTGCCGGTCGAGGCCGGCGACGACGAGCACACTCTCTTCGCTCGCATCCAGGCGGCTGAGAAACCCTTGTACACCAAGGCAATTCGCGAACTAGTGACGGAGCACAGATGACCAAGATCGTCGTCCGGCGAGCCCTGATCAGCGTCTACGACAAGACCGGGCTGGCCGATCTCGCCCGCGGGTTGCACGAAGCCGGCGTCGAGATCGTGTCGACCGGTTCGACCGCCGCGCAGCTCAGGGATCTCGACATCCCGGTCACCGCCGTCGACTCGGTGACCGGTTTTCCCGAGATCCTCGGTGGGCGGGTGAAGACGTTGCACCCGCACGTGCACGCGGGCCTGCTCGCCGATCAGAACGACCCGGACCATCTGGCGACCATCGAGGAACTCGGCATCGAGTCCTTCCAGTTGCTCGTGTCCAACCTCTACCCGTTCGCGGACACGGTCGCGAGCGGCGCGTCCCCGCCTGAGGTCGTCGAGCAGATCGACATCGGGGGCCCGGCGATGGTGCGGGCGAGCGCGAAGAACCACGCCTCGATCGCGGTCGTCACCGATCCGGGTCGCTACGCGGACGTGCTCGCCGCGGTGCGCGCCGGTGGTTTCGAGCTCGAGCAGCGCCAGGCGCTGGCGGTCGAGGCGTTCCGGCACACGGCGCGCTACGACATCGCCGTCGCCTCGTGGCTCGGCAGCGCGGTGGCCCCGGACGACGTGGTGGACGGTCAGCCGAGTGGCTTCCCGGGCTGGATCGCCGCGTCGTGGGAACGTGCCGCGGTGCTCCGCTACGGCGAGAACCCACACCAGCGCGCCGCCCTCTACGTCGCCCACCACGGCCCGCCCGGGCTGGCGCAGGCCGAGCAGCTGGCCGGCAAGGAGATGTCCTACAACAACTACGTCGACGCCGATGTCGCGTGGCGAGCCGCCTACGACTTCGCCGAACCGTGCGTCGCGATCATCAAGCATGCCAACCCGTGTGGCATCGCGATCGGCGCCGACATCGCCGACGCGCATCGCAAGGCGCACGCGTGCGACCCGGTCAGTGCCTTCGGCGGGGTGATCGCGACGAACCGCCCGGTCACCGTGGCCATGGCCGAGCAGCTGGCCGACATCTTCACCGAGGTCGTCGTCGCGAGCAGCTTCGACGAGGACGCGCTCGCGGTCTTGCGCCGTAAGAAGAACCTGCGGCTGCTGGTCGCAGGAGCGCGGCCGGAGGGTGCAGGGATCGAGATGCGGCCGATCTCCGGCGGATTGCTGCTGCAGAGCGTCGATCGCATCGACGCCACGGGCGACGATCCGGCCCAGTGGTCCCTCGTCGCCGGTTCCGCCGCGGACGAGGCGGTGCTCGCCGATCTCGTGTTCGCGTGGCGGGCGGTGCGGGCGGTCAGGTCGAACGCCATCCTGCTGGCCAGCGACGGCGCGGCGGTCGGCATCGGGATGGGACAGGTGAACCGGGTCGACTCGTGCCGGCTCGCCGTGGCCCGGGCCGGGGACCGGGCAGCCGGATCGGTCGCTGCGTCCGACGCGTTCTTCCCGTTCGCCGACGGGCCGGAGGTGCTGCTCGCGGCCGGCGTCCGGGCGATCGTCCAGCCCGGCGGCTCCGTGCGCGACGAGGACACCATCGCGGCCGTGAAGCAGGCGGGCGCGGCGCTCTACCTGACCGGCACGCGCCACTTCGCGCACTGACCACCGGACGCCGGGCACGAATCACCGGGCGACCTGCTCCGCGTCGGGAACCCGCGCTGCTGGCAGGATGAGCGGACGTGACGGCGACGATCCTGGACGGCAAGGCCACCCTGGCCACGATCAAGGCCGAGTTGGCCGTCCGCGTCGCGGCGCTGGCCCAACGCGGCATCGTGCCCGGGCTCGGGACGGTGCTCGTCGGCGACGATCCGGCCAGCCACTGGTACGTCAACGCCAAGCACAAGGACTGTGCCGAGATCGGCATCGCCAGCATTCGCCGTGACCTGCCCTCGGGCACCGCTCAGGCCGACGTCGAGGCGGTCGTGGACGAGCTCAACGCCGACCCCGCGTGCACCGCGTTCCTCGTCCAGCAGCCGACCGGGCTCGACGAGCACGCCATCCTCGCCCGCGTCGACCCGGCCAAGGACGTGGACGGGCTGCACCCGGTCAACCTCGGCTGGCTGGTGCTGGGTCGCCCGGCCCCGCTGCCCTGCACGCCGACCGGCATCATCGAGTTGCTGCACCGATTCGACGTGCCGATCGCCGGTGCGGACGTCGTCGTGATCGGCCGCGGCATCACCGTCGGCCGTCCGCTCGCACTGATGCTGACCAGGCGCAGCGAGAACGCGACCGTCACCGTCTGCCACACCGGCACCCGCGATCTCGCCGCGCACGTCCGCCGGGCCGACATCGTCGTCGCCGCAGCCGGCCAGCCGGGGCTGGTCACCGTGGCCATGGTGCGGCCCGGGGCGGCCGTGCTCGACGCCGGGGTGAGTCGCGTCGACGGCAGGCTGGTCGGCGACGTGGCCGCCGACGTTGCCGACGTCGCCGGCCACCTGTCCCCGAATCCCGGGGGCGTGGGCCCGATGACGCGCGCCATGCTGCTGACCAACGTCGTCCGAGCGGCCGAGCAGGCGGCGTCCTGAGGTGACCGGTCGCGCGCTCCGCTGGCTGCGCGCCGAGGCGCCGTTCGTCCTCGTCGTCGGGATCATCCTGCTTGCCGTCGCCTACCTGTCCCTCGCGCCCGGACACTGGCGCCGCGGCTCGGTCCTGATCGCGCTCGGGCTCGCCGTGGCAGGCATCCTGCGGCTGACCCTGGACGACGATCGGGCCGGGATGTTGGCGGTGCGCGGGCGGTGGCGCGACGCGCTCACCTACCTGGTTCTGGGTGTCGTGATTCTCGTTGTCACCATCCGGGGTGCACCCGGTACCGGGACGCGGGCTAGCCTCGCGGGCAACAGGGACGACCACCTCATGAGGAGAGACATCGCATGTCGAACAGCGCCCGCGGTGGCAAGGTCACCGTCGTTGGAGCCGGCTTCTACGGTTCGACCACCGCCCAGCGGCTGGCCGAGTACGACGTGTTCGAAACCGTCGTTCTGACCGACATCATCGACGGCAAGCCCGAGGGGATCGCGCTGGACCTCAACCAGTCGCGCCCGATCGAGGGTTTCGAGACCACCGTGGTCGGTGCCACGACGACCCCGGAGGGCGGCGGCTACGAGGCCACCGCCGGTTCCGACGTCGTCGTCATCACCGCGGGCCTGCCGCGCAAGCCCGGCATGAGCCGGATGGACCTGCTCGAGACGAACGCCAAGATCGTGCGAAGCGTCGCCGAGAACCTCGCCGCGCACTCACCCGACGCCGTGCTCGTTGTGGTGTCGAACCCGCTGGACGAGATGACCGCCCTGTGCCAGCTCGCCTCGCAGTTCCCGAAGAACCGCGTCTTCGGGCAGGCCGGCGTGCTCGACACCGCGCGCTTCACCAACAACGTCGCGACCGAACTCGGTGTGCCGGTCGGTTCGGTACAGACGCTGACCCTCGGCTCGCACGGGGACACGATGGTTCCCGTCCCGTCAGCCTGTTTCGTCGACGGCAAACCGTTGGCCGACGTGATGGCTGCCGACAAGATCGACGAACTCGTCACCCGCACCCGCAACGGCGGTGCCGAGGTGGTCGCGCTGCTCAAGACCGGATCGGCCTACTACGCCCCGTCGGCCGCCGCGGCGCGAATGGCACGCGCGGTGATCGAGGATTCCGGCAAGGTCATCCCGGTGTGCGCGTGGGTCGACGGTGAGTACGGGATCAGCGGCGTCTACCTCGGTGTCGAGGCCGAGATCGGGCGCTCGGGTGTGAAGAAGATCGTCGAGCGCGACCTCACCGAGTCCGAGCTGGCCGGTCTGAACGAGGCCGCCGAAGCCGTGCGCGCCAAGCAGGCGGACGTCGCCGGGCTCTGAGCCCACGTCGTTGACGTCCCGATCCCCGGGACGCTATACAGGCGTGAGCGGGTGAGTCTGTCGCGGCCGGCGGTGGATTGCGCGCGAGACGCCTGTCCGGCGTCCGGGGGAATCGTCAGGCGGAGCCGATGAGCGCATCGTCCACTGTGCCGCGAAGGGTGCGGCGCACTGAACTCGAGCACTATCCGAGCCAGGGCAGGCGATTCCTCTGCCTGGGGATCGTCGTCCTCGCGACGATCGTCCTGTACTACCAGTTCTACCTGGCCGGAGCCGTCGCTGCGGGCACCGGCGGTAAGAACGGCATCCTGGTCGACTACAACCTGTCGTTCGTCTACTACGTCAACATCGCGGTGGCCGGTTACCTGCTCGGCGCTGCCGCCTCGTTCGTCACCGGGGTGGCCGACCGCTACGGCCGGGTCAACATCGTCACTGCGGGACTGGTCATCGTCGCGCTGCTGTGCCTGCTGGGAATCCCGCTCGCCGACAGCAAGGTCGGCTTCGCGATCGTCTTCGCCGCCATCGGCCTCGTCGAGGGCGTGATCCTGGTGGCGACGCCGGCGCTGATCCGTGACTTCAGCCCGCAGGTGGGCCGCGCCTCGGCGATGGGCTTCTGGACGCTCGGCCCCGTCCTGGGCTCGCTCGTCGTGAGCATCCAGATCAGCACCACGAGCACCGACACGCCCTGGCACAACCAGTACGTCGCGGCCGGGATCGTCGGCCTGATCGTCGCTGTCCTGTCGTTCTTCTTCCTGCGCGAACTGACCCCCGAACTGCGCGACCAGGTCATGGTCAGTAGCCGCGACCGTGTGTTGGTCGAGGCACGGGCCAAGGGGATCGACGTCGAGGCATCGCTACGGCACCCGTTCCGGCAGATGTTGAAGCCCGACATCGTCGGATCGGCGTTCGCGATCAGTGTCTTCCTGATCATCTACTACACCGCGGTGGGGTTCTTCCCGGTGTACTTCCAGACGATCTTCGGCTTCGACCAGGACAAGGCGAACTCGCTCGGTAACTGGAACTGGGCGTTCAACGCCCTGACCCTGCTCGTGGTCGGGCTGCTGTCCGACCGGATCCGCGTCCGCAAACCGTTCATGGCCGTCGGTGCGGTCGGCGCCATCATCTTCACGGCGCTGTTCGCTCAGCGCGCCACCCATCCGGACACCAGTTACAGCACGTTCGTGGTGCTGCTCATCGGCATCAGCGTCTCGCTGGGCATCACGTACGCGCCGTGGATGGCGAGCTTCACCGAGACGGTCGAGAAGCGCAATCCTGCCCTGGCGGCAACCGGGTTGGCGGTCTGGGGGCTGGTGATTCGCATCGTCATCGCGGTCTCGGCGTTCGCGCTGCCCCACGTGGTCGACACGGTTTCGACCTTGGTCGAGAAGGGCCCGGCGGCACTCTCGCTGCAGGCCCAGTACCCGAAGCAGATAGCGGCTGCGCAGAAGCTCGATCCGGCGACGCAGGCGGCGCTCGCCGCCAACCCGGCCGATCAGGCCGCTGGGGTCAAGGCCGTCAGTGAAGTTACCGGCGTCTCGGTGGCGGACGTGGCGACGATCGCCACGATCAACGCAGCACACGGGCCGGCTCTGGAGGCCGCGCAGCAGATCGACCCGGCAACGCAACTCGCACTCCTTTCCACCCCGACCGACACGGCCCTGCTGACCAAGGCCGTCGGCGAGATCACCGCGGGGCTGGGCATCTCGGCGGCCGAGGCGCAGGCACGGCTGCAGGACCTCGCGACGATCCCGACGAGCCAGTTGCTGCTGGTCGCGCAGAAGGGGCCTGCCGTCATCGACGCGCAGACCACCCTGCAGGAGCTGGGCAAGATCCCCGCAGCCGACCTCGCCGTCCTCCAAGAGGCGGCGAAGGCGGCCGAGGAGTCCCCGAAGCAGTGGCAGCACTATTTCTGGATCGCGATCGGCGGGCAGATCGTGTTCATCCCGCTGATCTTCCTGCTCACCGGCTTCTGGAGCCCGGCACGTGCCCGTCAGCACGAGCAGGAGCACGAGGCGATGGTCGAGGCCGAGCTGGCCAAGCTGCGCTGACCGGCGCTCATGCGGGCGCGAACTGCGGGACGGGCGCGTGGCGCCGGACCTCGTCCCGTGGTCGCACGACGGTTGCCGCGATCGCCACCAGCGAGCCGCCCAGCACGACCCATCCGATCGACTCGATGCGCGAACCGCTGCCGAAGAACGCACATCCCGTTGCGACGGTGGCGATGGTGGCCAGCCACCAGGGGAGCTGACCGGCGCGCACCATGCCGAAGCAGAGCCACGGCAGGCCGACGAGGTGGAACAGCAGCAGCGCGAGCACGTACGTGGGTATCGCCGCCGGGCTGCTGCCCAGACGGTCGGCGGCTGTCGCAACCGACGCCGGTGGCCGCGGGTGGCCGGCTGGCCTCGCTCACCGGTCGGGAAAGGGACGTCCTCGTCCAGATCGCCCACGGGCTGTCCAACGCCGAGATCGCCGATGTACTGCACATCGCGGAGACGACCGTGAAGACCCACGTCTCCAGGCTGCTGACGAAACTGGATCTCGCCAGCCGCAGCCAGGCGGTCGTGCTGGCCTATGAGAGCGGGGTCGTCCGGGCGGGCCGTTGACCTGATGGCCGGATCTGCGCCAGATGCTGTCCAATTTGTCCTATTTCTGCTAGGACGGTAGGACCTGGCGTCCCGACCGAACCACCCCGAGGTCCTCGCCAGGTCACCGTGAGCGGGCACCGTGCCCGCTCCGCCGCTGATCGGAGGATCTCAGTGAAATCCACCCGTACCTCTGCGCGTCTGGCCGTGACCACCGTCGCGACCGTCGCCGCAGTGACCGCCGGCGTGCTCGTCACGTCCACCGCGGACGCGAGCTCGGCCACCCCGACCGCCCCGCGCAGCGTGTCGCCGGCCGCCGCCGCAACGCTCGCCCAGTCGCTGGGCGCCCGCTCGGCAGGCTCGTACCGGGACGGCGCGGGACGCGTCGTCGTCACCGTCACCGACCGCGCCGCGGCCACGCAGGTGCGCTCGGCCGGTGCAACCCCGCAACTGGTCCGCTACGGCGCGACGGCGCTCGCTGCGGTCACCAACCGGCTCGACGCCTCGACCCGGATCCCCGGTACTGCATGGGCAGTCGACCCACGGACCGACCAGGTCGTCGTGTCGGTCGACCGGACGGTGCGCGGCGCACGGCTCGCCCGGGTCACCGCAGTCACCTCGGCCTACGGGGACCGCGTGCGCGTGAACCACGTCGGCGGCACGTTCAGCCTGCGCATCAAGGGCGGGGACGCGATCTACGGCGGTCAGTACCGTTGCTCGCTCGGCTTCAACGTGCGCTCGGGCAGCACGTACTACTTCCTCACCGCTGGGCACTGCGGCAACATCGCCTCGACCTGGTACGCCGACAGCGCGCATACGACCGTGCTCGGCAACACCGCTGGAAGCAGCTTCCCCGGTAACGACTACGCGATCGTGCAGTACACGGGCACCGTCAGCCACACCGGTAACGTGGACCTCTACAACGGCAGCACGCAGGACATCGTCTCGGCGGCCGATGCCTTCGTCGGCGAATCGGTCAAGCGCAGCGGCAGCACGACCGGTGTGCACAGCGGCACCGTCCAGGCGACGAACGCCACGGTGAACTATCCCGAAGGGACGGTCACCGGGCTGATCAAGACCAACGTCTGCGCCGAGGGCGGGGACTCCGGCGGCTCGCTGTTCGACGGCACGAAGGCCATCGGCCTGACCTCCGGCGGAAGCGGAAACTGCACCACCGGCGGCACGACCTACTTCCAGCCGGTCACCGAGGCGCTCGCCGTGTACGGAGTCAGCGTCTACTGATCGATCACCTCGGGACGGGACGGCGTTCGCCGCAACAGGTGGGCCAACGCCGCCCCGTCGCCGACGCCGCGCCGCTCGGTCAGCCGCTCGACGACCGCGGCGCGGTGCTCGTCATCGGCGTTCCCGCCGTACTTGAACTTGGCGCGGACCTCCCTCACCTGGACGCGGATACCGCGGATGCCGTTGAGTACCCGACCATGCTCGACCGGGTCGATCACGTCCGAGCCCGGTTCGGTGACGGCCAGCTGGGCGCGCAGGATCTCGGCCTTACCCTCGACATCGTCGACGATCTCGGCGACGCCGATCAGCTGCGCTGCCGCGTAGTAGGTGGTCGGCACGCCGCGCCGCGGGTCCTCGTCCGCGATCGCCTTCCACGCAGCCGGGACGTAGGCCCAGTCACCGGCCACGCTCAGCAGCACCGCCGGATTCTCGGCCAGCGCCTGCCACACCGGGTTCGGCCGGGCCAGATGCAGCAGGACGAGTTCGGCCGAGACGAGCGCGAACTGCGTCGGGACGACGACGGCGACGTCCCGGCCGCGACCGGACGCGATCAGGTGCCCGAATCCCTGCGCCCGGACGAAGTGCTGCCATTCCTCGTCCGACAGTGCCGAGTCCCATGGGTGGATCAGCATCAGTCGAAGTTACCGAGGACGGCGTTGCGCAGCACGTCCATTCCGACCGAGCCGACATCGAGTGCGCGCCGGTGGAACGATGCGAGATCGAAGGACGCGCCCGCTGCCGCCTGCACCTCGTCGCGCAGGCGCAGCCACAGCCGTTCGCCGACCTTGTACGACGGCGCCTGACCGGGCCAGCCCAGGTACCGGTGCAACTCGAAGCGGCGGAATCCCTCGGCGCTGTTGGCGTGCCGGCCCAGGAACTCCCAGGCCTTGTCGTAGGTCCACCGGCCGCCACCGACGTCGTCCGGCGCCGGCAGGTCGCAGTGGATCCCGATGTCGAGGACGACCCGCGCGGCGCGCATCGACTGGGCGTTGAGCATCCCGAGGTAGTCGCCCGGGTCGTCCAGGAAACCGAGGTCGCCCATCAGCCGTTCGGAGTACAGCGCCCACCCCTCGCCGTGCGCGTTGACCCACGCGGCGAGGCGCAGCCAACGGTTGAGCACGTCGCTGCGGTATGCCGTCTGGGCGATTTGCAGGTGATGGCCCGGGACACCCTCGTGATAGACGGTGCTGAGCTGGCTCCACGTGGTGAACTCGGTGACGCCCTCGGGGACCGACCACCACATCCGCCCGGGCCGGGTCACCAGATCCTCGCTCGGCCCGGTGTAGTAGATGCCGCCGCTCTGGGTCGGCGCGATGCGGCATTCGATCCGGCGGATCGGCTCCGGGATGTCGAAATGCGTGCCGGACAGCGCCGAGACAGCATCGTCGGCCGTGCGCTGCATCCACCGCTGCAGCGCGTCGGTGCCGCTGAGCGTGCGCTGGGGATCGGCGTCCAGGTGGTGCATCGCCTCCCGGACGGACGCGCCGGGCTTGATCTTGTCGGCGGTGCGCTCCATCTCGGTGGTGATCCGGGCGAGTTCGTCCTGCCCCCACTCGTAGGTCTCGTCCAGGTCGATCCGGGCGCCGATGAACCCGCGCGAGTGCACGGCGTAGCGCTCGCGGCCGACCATGTCGACGTCGGCCGCCGCGGGTGCCAGCTCCGCGCGCAGGAATTCGCCGAGCGCGCCGTACGCGGCCGCCGCGGCCGCCGCGGCGCGGTCCAGCTCCGCGCGCAGCGCGGCAGGAAGCTCGCCGGCGTCGGTGCTCGCCGAGCGCGCGAACGTGGCGAAGAAACCGTCCGCACCGACGTTGCGTTCGCAGTCCGTGACACCCAGGCGCACCTGGCGCAGAGCCCTGACCTCGCCGTTCGCGGCGGCGTGGCGCAGGGACGAGACGTACCCGTCGAGCGCCCGGGGGACCGCCGCGAGTCGCGTCGCGATGACCGCCCAGTCCTGCTCGGTATCGGTAGCCATCAGGTCGAAGGCGTCACGCACGCGTTGCAACGGCGAGTCGATGTTCTTCAGGTCCGATTCCTCGGCGCCGATCGCGCGCAGGTCCTCGTCGGCCTCGAGGTGCTCGGTCAGCGCCGCGACGGTGATGCGGTCGCGCGAGTCGGTGGCCTCGGCCGCCGCGAGGGCGGTCAGGACGCGCCGGCGCAGGTCCGACCGCTCCTGGTACCAGGACGGGTCGAGCGCCGGCAGTTCGTGGTCGTGACCGGGGACGCCGATGCCGGTCGCCATGATCGGGTCGTGCGCCACCGAGACGTCCAAGAAACGATCGGCGATGGCGTCGATCGCGCTCGGTGTGCGGGCGGGGACAGATGCACTGCTCATGACCGTCGAGACTAGGGCGGCACGGGCCGCTCCGGCAGAGGGACTGCGCGCAGTCGCTCGGTGACTGCGCGGTATCTTGACGTCAAGAGAATTCGAGTCGCTGGAGGTAAGCGGGCATGGCCAAGATCAAGGTCGAGGGGACCGTCGTCGAACTCGATGGCGACGAGATGACCCGCATCATCTGGCAGTTCATCAAGGACAAGCTGATCCTGCCCTACCTCGAGGTGAACCTCGAGTACTACGACCTCGGCATCGAGCACCGCGACGCGACCGACGACCAGGTCACGGTCGACTCGGCGAACGCGATCAAGAAGCACGGCGTCGGCGTCAAGTGCGCGACGATCACGCCGGACGAGGCGCGCGTCGAGGAGTTCGGCCTCAAGCAGATGTGGCGCTCGCCGAACGGGACGATCCGCAACATCCTCGGCGGCGTGATCTTCCGCGAGCCGATCATCATGCGCAACGTCCCGCGCCTCGTGCCGGGCTGGACCAAGCCGATCGTGGTCGGCCGCCACGCCTTCGGTGACCAGTACCGCGCGACCGACCTGAAGGTGCCCGGCGAAGGCACGCTCACCCTGACCTTCACGCCGACCGACGGCAGCGAGCCGATCGAACTCAACGTCTTCGACTTCCCCGGCCCCGGCGTCGCGCTGGCGATGTACAACCTCGACGACTCGATCCGCGACTTCGCGCGCGCGTCGATGCGCTACGGCCTCGACCGCAGCTACCCGGTGTACCTCTCGACGAAGAACACGATCCTGAAGCGGTACGACGGCCGGTTCAAGGACCTGTTCGCCGAGGTCTTCGAGGCCGAGTTCAAGGCCGACTTCGACAAGGCCGGGATCACCTACGAACACCGCCTCATCGACGACATGGTCGCCGCCTCGCTGAAGTGGGAGGGCGGCTACGTCTGGGCCTGCAAGAACTACGACGGCGACGTGCAGTCCGACACGGTGGCGCAGGGATTCGGCTCGCTGGGCCTGATGACCTCGGTGCTGATGACCCCGGACGGTCGCACCGTCGAGGCCGAGGCCGCACACGGCACGGTGACCCGGCACTTCCGCCAGCACGAGGCCGGTAAGCCGACGTCCACCAACCCCATCGCGTCGATCTTCGCGTGGACCCGCGGGCTGGCCCACCGCGGCAAGCTGGACTCGACGCCGGCCGTCACCGCGTTCGCCGACGCGCTCGAGCAGGTGTGCATCGAGACCGTCGAGGGCGGCCAGATGACCAAGGACCTGGCGCTGCTGATCAGCTCGGACGCGCCGTGGCTGACCACCGAGCAATTCCTCGACGCGATCGACACTAATCTGCAGCGCGCCGTCGGCTGAGGGCCCGCGCCGGCGTGGGCGCGCCGGCTCCGGACGGAGTGCGGACCAAGTCAGTGTGACAGGCCGTCACATTTGGATAACGGGCGCGTGCGAGCCGTGGGCCGCCACGTTACCGATCGGTATCGTCAGTGCTACCTACTCGTTGCATCTGGGTATAGGACGTGAGTCGGCCAGCTTTCTCTCAGCTGAACCGGAGATTTCCCCGCGC
Organism: uncultured Actinomycetota bacterium; assembly: GCA_963750295.1. Lineage (GTDB taxonomy): Bacteria > Actinomycetota > Actinomycetes > Mycobacteriales > Jatrophihabitantaceae > CAVVPY01. The sequence goes on along the minus strand of CAVVPY010000001.1, from coordinate 2,726,748 downwards.
AGTCCCCGAACGCCCGGCAACCTCAGGAGTCCGCGATGCTCGCCTGTGAACGGCACGGTTCGGGCGAGCCGCTGGTGCTCGTCCACGGGGTCACCCACCGGCGGCAGGCCTGGTACCCGGTGCTGGACCTGCTCGCCGAGCATCGTGAGGTCATCCTCGTCGACCTGCCCGGGCACGGTGAGTCCGACGGACTGGTCACCGACGGGCGTCCGGTCGAGGACGTGCTGCGCGATGCGTTTCGGGAATTCCTCGACGAGCAGGGGCTGGACCGCCCGCACGTCGCCGGCAACTCGCTCGGCGGCCGGGTCGCCCTCGAGGCCGGCGTCAGCGGCCACGCCCGCAGCGTCACGGCCCTGTCACCGGCCGGTTTCTGGCGCACCGAGGCGTCCTTCGCCTACACCCGGCACCTGTTCCTGTCCGCACTCGCGCTCGCCGAGCGGCTCGGCACCCGCACGGAGCTGCTGGCGAACAGCCGGTCCGGCCGCCGGTTGATCTACGGCGTCCTGATGTCGCACCCGGCCCGGGTCTCGGCCGACCATGCGCTCGGAGATGTGCGTGGCTTCGCCTACGCCCGGCCGGCGTTGAAGACGCTGCTCGCAGCTGCGACCCCGTTCACCGGCGAGATCGCTGCCGACATCCCGGTGACCGTGGCCTGGGCCGCGCGCGATCTGGTCCTGCCACCGTGGCAGGCCGACGTCGCCAAGCACGTGCTGCCGCAGGCCGAGCACGTGCTGATGCGCGGCGTCGGCCACGTGCCGATGTGGGACGACCCGAAACATGTCGCCCGCGTGCTGCTTCGCGGCAGCGCGGCGGTGGCCGAGGTCGCGCCGCTCGCTCGGGCACGGCAGAGCAAGCCGCGCCGCGCCGCCGCTGCCTCCGCCTGAGCGCGGGCCGGCAGCCGCACGATGTCGGAAAACTCAGGGTGATAGCCGATCCTTAGACTCAGCCCGTGAGCCAGACGCTGCTGAATGTCGGCATCGTCCTGGTGCTGATCATGATCGAGGGGCTGTTCGTCGCCGCGGAGATCGCCCTCGTGTCTTTGCGCGAGGGCCAGGTTCGCGCGATGGCCGAGACCAGCCGGCGCGGTGCCGCGGTCGCCAAGCTGGTCGCCGACCCGAACCGGTTCCTCGCCACCGTCCAGATCGGCGTCACGTCCACGGCGCTGCTGTCGAGCGCGTTCGGTGCCGTGACGCTGTCCGAGGACGCCAAGGGGTTCCTCGTCGACCACGGCTGGGGCGAGCAGCTGGCCAGCGTCACCGGCGTCGTCGGCGTCACGCTGGTGATCTCGTTCGTCACGCTCGTCCTCGGCGAACTCGCGCCCAAACGGCTCGGGCTGCAGCGTCCGGACAGCACCGCGAAGGTGTTCGGGCCGAGCTTGAACCGCATCGCCGCCGCGTTCCGTCCGGTCATCTGGCTGCTGTCGCGATCGACCAACGTCATGGTTCGCCTGCTCGGCGGTGACCCGAGTGCTGGTCGCGAGCCCATCAGCGAGGAGGAGCTGCGCGGCCTCGTCGCGGCACACGAGTCGCTGTCCTCGGACGAGCGCCGGCTCATCGACGACGTGTTCGCGGCCGGTGAGCGTTCCATCAGCGAGGTGATGGTGCCGCGTACCGACGTGGTCTTCCTCGACGGCACGCTGACGATCAGCCGGGCGGTCAAGCTGATCGCCGCGGCGCCGCACGAGCGGTACCCCGTGATCGGGCGCACCCAGGACGACGTCATCGGCATCGTGCACGTCCGCGACCTGGTCTTCGGCGACCCGCGCCGTGACGGTCACGACCGCACCGTCGGCGACGTCTCTCGTGAGATCAAGGCGATGCCGGCCACCAAGCGGGTGCTGGCCGCGCTGTCCGAGATGCGGCGCGAGGGGCACCATCTGGCGCTGGTCGTGGACGAATACGGCGGGACGGACGGCATCGTGACCCTCGAGGATCTGGTCGAGGAGGTCGTCGGCGACATCCGCGACGACCGGCTGCCGGATCAGGACGAACCCAGGCGGCTGTCCGGCGGCGTCGTCGAGCTGGACGGCAAGGAGAACCTCGACGAGGTCGCCGAACTGTCCGGGCTGCAACTGCCCGACGGCCCCTACGCGACGCTCGGCGGGTACGTCATGGCCGAGCTCGGCCGGTTGCCGCGCCTGCACGACCGGGTGTCGCACGCCGGGTTCCTGCTCGACGTCGTCGAGGTGGACGGGCGGCGCGCGGCGCGGATCCGGCTCACGCCCCCCGCCGAGGACGCACCGGCGGCAATGCCAGAATCACCTGGTGGGACCCCATAGCGCTCGGCCGCGCGTCCTCTCCGGGATCCAGCCGACGTCCGACTCGTTCCACCTGGGCAACTACCTCGGCGCGCTCAAGCAGTGGGTGGGGCTGCAGGACAGCCACGACGCGTTCTACTGCGTCGTCGACCTCCATGCGATCACCCTCGATCCACCGTCGCCGGCCGAGCTGACCCAGCGCACCCGCGCCTCGGCCGCGCAACTGCTCGCCGCCGGGCTGGATCCCCAGCGTTGCACGCTGTTCGTCCAGAGCCACGTCCCCGAACACCCGCGCCTGTCGTGGGTGCTGGAGTGCCTGGCCGGATTCGGGGAGGCCAGCCGGATGACGCAGTTCAAGGACAAGTCGGCGCGCGTCGGCACCGACCACATCTCGGTCGGCCTGTTCACCTACCCGGTGCTGCAGGCGGCGGACATTCTGCTCTACCAGGCCGATCTGGTCCCGGTCGGTGAGGACCAGCGCCAGCACCTCGAGCTCACCCGCGACCTGGCGCAACGGTTCAACTCGCGCTACGGCGACACCTTTGTCGTCCCGGACGCGTTCATCCCGGGGCAGAGCGCGAAGATCCTCGACCTGCAGGACCCGAGCGCCAAGATGAGCAAGTCGCTCGGCGACGCGGGGACGATCAATCTGCTCGACGACCCGTCCGCGATCACGAAGAAGATCAAGCGCGCGGTCACCGACACCGGCAGCGAGGTGCACTACGACCCGGCGGCCAAGCCGGGTGTGTCGAACCTGCTCTCGATCTACGCCGCCGTCACCGACCGCCCGGTCACCGAGGTGGCCGGCGACTTCGCCGGGCAGGGCTACGGGACGCTGAAGTCGACCGTCGCCGACGCGCTGGTCGCCTTCGCCGAGCCCTTCGCGCGGCGGACGCGCGAACTGCTGGCCGACCCCACCGAACTGGACCGGATCCTGGCCGACGGCGCGAGCGCCGCGGGGGCGGTGGCCGGGCCCACGCTGCGTGCGGCCTACGACCGGGTCGGGTTCCTCGCGCCGGGCGAGGGCTGAGCCGATGGCCGGGCAAAGCGATGGGTGAGCCGCTGATGGTGGGCGTGGCCGTCGCCATCCCACAGCCGCACGCCACGGTGCTGGCCAACTGGCGCCGCCGCGTCGGTGATCCGGCCGCGGACCGGGTCTGGCCGCACGTCACCCTGCTGCCGCCGACCGCGGTCGAGCCCGCCGAACTGCCGACGATCGAGCAACACCTCACCGCCGCCGCAGCAAAGGCGAGTCCGTTCGTCATGCACTTGGCCGGGACGGGAACATTCCGGCCGACCTCACCGGTCGTGTTCGTGCAGATTGCACGCGGTGTCGGCGACTGCGAGGAACTGGAGGCGGCGATCCGGTGCGGACCGCTGCACCGCGCGCTGGACTTCCCGTACCACCCGCATGTCACGATCGCGCAAGAGGTGGACGACGCGGCCCTGGACATGGCCTACGACGGGCTGACCGATTTCGTCGCTCGGTTCCCGGTCGACCACATCGTGCTGTTCTCACGCGATGCCGATCGGCGCTGGCACTGGCGCACCGAGTTCACGCTGGGCGGGCCCGATCGCGTCGGGGGATGAGCCCGGCGGCGTTGTGGTAGGCCTGTGGGTGTGCGGATCATCGACGGGGCAAAGCAGCGCTGGCGCACGCTGAAGGCCGAGCACCCCACGGCGCGCCACGCGGTGTCGGCCTGGACGCGGCTGGGTGACAGCAACGGCGGTCTCTACGCCGGGGCGATCACGTACTTCAGTTTCCTGGCGCTGTTCCCGATGCTGCTGCTCGCGGTTGCGGTTGCCGGCTTCGTCCTGCACTCGCATCCGGCCGCGCTGCAGACCCTGTTCGACAAGATCACGACCAACGTGCCCGGCCAGGTAGGCGAGACGCTGTCGACGTCGATCCGGACGGCGATCGACGCCCGCGCCGGGGTCGGCATCGTCGGACTGGTGGGCGTGCTGTTCACCGGCCTGGGCTGGATCGGCAACCTGCGCGCCGCGATCGACGCGGTGTGGCAGCGCCGGCCGGCGGCGCGTCCGTTCCTCAGGGCCAAGCTCGCGAATCTCGCGGTCCTGGCCGGTCTCGGCTTCGGCATCCTGGTCTCGCTCGGCCTGACCGCCGGCTGGACGGCGTTCTCGGATCGGATCCTGGCGTGGCTGCACCTCGACGGCACGCCGGGCATGGGCCTGCTGCTAGCCGTCGCCGGCATCGCGGTGGCAGTGGCCGGTGACGCGGTCGTCTTCTTCTGGCTTCTGGTGCGACTGCCGGCGGCCGGGGTGCCCCGTCCGATCGGGGTGCGTGGCGCCCTGCTGGCTGCGGCCGGCTTCGAGGTGCTGAAGATCGTCGGGACGATCACGGTGCAGAACACCGCCACCAGCCCGACCGCCGGTCCGTTCGCGGGGCTGGTGGCCGTACTGGTCTGGATCCAGCTGGTGGTCCGGTGGCTGCTCTACTGCGTGGCGGTCACCGCCGTGCTGGTCGAGGACGCGAATCCCACGCTGCCTCCGGTCGTCCCGGAGTCGGTGCAACCGGAGCCGGCGCATGCGCTGTCACCCGCTGCTGTCGGCGCCACGCTCGTCGGCGCGGGCGCGATCGCCGGTGCTGCTGTGACCGCCCTGGCCGCGCGTCGCGCCCAGCACGAGCGTGGCTGACGCACGTAGCGGTCAGCGGCCGACGGCGTAACCCTGCATCCCGCGCGGGTTGGCCGCCGCGCGCAGCCGGCCGTCGGGATCGCGGGCGACAGCACTCATCCGGCCCAGTGACCAGGCCTCGGTCGCGACGATCTCGTGCCCGCGCCGCGACAGCTCGGCGAGCACCTCGGCGCCGAAGCGGTCCTCGATGACCAGCTGGCGCGGATAGGACTCCCGCGGGTAGAACGAGCTCGGGAAGTGCGTCGAGTGGAATGCGGGCGCGTCGATGGACGCCTGCAGGTCCAGCCCGCCGAGCACGTGGTTGAGCAGGAACCCGAGCTGCCACTGGTCCTGCTGATCGCCGCCCGGCGTCCCGAACGCCAGCGCCGGCACCCCGTCGCGCAGCGCGAGACTCGGCGAGAGCGTGGTGCGCGGCCGGCGTCCCGGCACGAGCGAGTTGGGCAGTCCCTGCTGCAGCCACATCATCTGCACGCGCGTGCCGAGCGGGAAGCCCAGTGCCTCAATCACCGGTGACGAGTGCAGCCAGCCCCCGCTGGGCGTGGCCGCGACCAGGTTGCCGAACCGGTCGGCCACGCTGACATGGCAGGTGTCACCGCGTGCTTCACCGGTACGCGAGAGGGTCGGCTCGGACGTCGTCGGGTCGGCGGCCACCGCGCGCGGCGACCCGGTGACGAACTCGGGCAGCACCGGCTCGCGTCCGTCCGGCCTACCCGGGCGCAGCGAGCCGTCGGCGGACTCGCCGATCAGCGCGCGTCGTTCGGCGGCGTACGACGCGCTGAGCAGGGCCGTGATCGGGATGTCGGGCGCGTCCCCGTACCAGGCCTCGCGATCGGCGAATGCGAGCTTCGCGGCCTCGACGACGGTGTGCACGCAATCAGCCGATCCCGGCGTGAGGTCGAGGCCGTCGAGCAGGGCAAGTTGCTGCAGCAGCACCGGTCCTTGCGACCAGGGCCCTGCCTTGCAGACCGTCCAGCCGTGGAAGTCCAGCGTCACCGGCGCCTCGTACGTCGGACGCCAGGACGCCAGGTCGTGACCGGTCAGGACACCGGCGTGTGCCGATCCGGACGAATCCCACAGGGGCGTGCGGACGAACGTGTCGATCGCGGCGGCAACGAAGCCCGCCGTCCACGAGTCGAGGGCGTGCTCCACCTGCCCCTCGCGCGAGGGGCTGGCGGCCTCCGCCTCGGTGACGAGGCGTCGCAGGGTTGCGGCCCACACCGGGTTGCGCAGCCACGAGCCGACCGCAGGGACGCCGCCGTCGGGAAGGAAGGTCGCGGCCGAGGTCGGCCACTCCGCGCGGAACAGGTCCGCGACCGTGCCGATCGTGCGCGCGATCGCCGGCCCGATCGGGCTCCCCGTCTCGGCATAGTGGATCGCCGCCTCGGTGACCTGGCGCAGCGTTGCCGTGCCGTGGTCGCGCAGCAGCGTGAGCCAACCGGCGACGGCGCCCGGGATCGCGGCCGCAAGCAGGCCGGACCCGGGGATCAGGTCCAGGCCCAGCTCGGCGAAGTGTGCGGCGCTCGCGCCGGCCGGTGCGCTGCCCTGGGCACACAACACGGTCACCGGGTCGTTCGGTCCGGCGAACAGCAGCGGCAGATCGCCGCCGGGTCCGTTCAGGTGTGGCTCGACGACCTCGAGGGTGAACCCGGCGGCGCAGGCTGCGTCGAAGGCGTTCCCGCCGGCCTCGAGCAACGCCATCCCCGCGGCCGAGGCGAGCCAGTGCGTCGATGCGACCATTCCGACACTTCCACGCAGTTCGGGGCGCGTCGTGAACACCCGCCCGACGTTACCCGGGAGCACCGGGCAACCCTCCGGGGAAGTCCGGTGGACAACCGCCAGGGGCCGGTTCGGCGATAGTCGCCGTTGACGGCGGACCTGCACGGGCGGGGTCGGCAACGATCCTGTGACAACGCGGGTTCTGGGGCCATCCTGCTATTGCGAGCGCGTCGAGGGTCGATACGGTGTGCTGTCTGAAGGCCCCATCCGACCCGTCCACGACCGGGGCCTAATCCGAAGGGATGTCCGCTGTATGAACCGCTTTGTCCGTGCTCCGCGAACCAGTGCTGCGCTTGTCGGCGCCACCGCACTCGCCCTGATCCTGACCAGCTGCGGTAGCAAGTCCGGCAGCGGGTCCAGCTCGACGGCGGGCACCCCGACGGTGGGCGGGTCGTCCAGTGGCGCCAGCTCGACCCCTGCCGGCAAGTCCCTCAAGGCGTGCATGGTGCTCGACACCGGCGGTGTCGACGACAAGTCGTTCAACGAGTCGTCCTACGCGGGCATGACCGCGGCCAAGCAGGACAACCCGAACCTCGAGATCTCCTACGTCCCGTCCAACTCGGGCAACGACTACGTGCCGAACCTGAAGGCCGAGGTCACCAAGGGTTGTGACCCGATCATCGCGGTGGGCGGCCTGATGGGCGACGCGGTCGCCACCGTGTCGAAGGCGAATCCGAACGTCCACTTCGCCGAGGTCGACGCCGGCTCGTCCGGCCCGAACGTGTACGGCCTGCAGTTCGACACCGCGCAGGCCGCGTTCCTCGGTGGGTACCTCGCGGCCGGCATGAGCAAGACCAAGAAGGTTGCCACGTGGGGCGGCCTGAACATTCCGCCGGTGACGATCTACATGGACGGCTTCTGGGAGGGCGTGCAGTACTACAACAAGCAGAAGGGCACGAACGTCCAGGTCCTCGGCTGGAACGAGAAGAAGCAGAAGAGCGGCACCTTCGCGCAGTCGTTCACCGATCAGAACAAGGGCAAGCAGATCAGCTCGACGTTCGTCCAGCAGGGTGCTGACATCATCTTCCCGGTTGCCGGCGGCGCAGGCCTCGGCGCGGGTGCCGCAGCGCAGGCTGCGGGCGGGAGCGTCAGCGCGCTGTGGGTGGACACCGACGGCTGCGTGTCGGTCTCGCAGTACTGCAAGTACTTCCTGTCCAGCGTGATGAAGGGCCTGGCCGGTTCGGTGCAGGAATACCTGAAGCAGGCCTCGAGCGGGACCTTCCCGACCGGGTCCTACATCGGCACCCTCGAGAACGGCGGAACCGGGCTGGCCCCGTTCCACGACTTCGACTCGAAGGTCCCGGCCGCGCTGAAGTCCGAGCTCGACCAGGTCAAGCAGGACATCATCTCCGGCACGATCACGATCACCTCGCCGAGCCAGCCCACGGGCTGACGCCTACGCGCGCGGTGCACGCAGGGCGAGTGGGGCCGGCACAGTCGGCTCCACTCGCCGCCGCGTGAGAGGGGGATGGCGAAGCAGCATGGGTTCTCGATGAAGCTCGAACTGCGGTCGATCACCAAGAGATTCGGCTCGCTCGTCGCGAACGACAGCGTCGATCTGGTCGTCGAGCCGGGTGAGATCCACGCACTGCTCGGCGAGAACGGCGCGGGCAAGTCCACGTTGATGAACGTCCTCTACGGCCTGTACCACCCCGACGAGGGCGAGATCCTCGTCGACGACGTCCCGGTCTCGTTCAAGGGACCGGGCGATGCGATGGCTGCGGGCATCGGCATGGTGCATCAGCACTTCATGCTGATCCCGGTCTTCACCGTCACCGAGAACGTGATGCTCGGGCACGAGCAGACCGGCATGCTGGGGCTGCTCAGCAAGCGCCGCGCCCGGCGTGAGGTCGCCGAGATCTCGCGCCGCTACAACCTCGAGGTCCCCCCGGACGCGCTGGTCGCCGATCTTCCGGTCGGCGTGCAGCAACGGGTTGAGATCCTCAAGGCACTCAGCCGCGACGCGCACCTGCTCGTCCTCGACGAACCGACCGCCGTCCTCACCCCGCAAGAGACCGACGAGTTGATCACGGTCATGCGGGCGCTGCGGGACGGGGGGACGTCGATCGTGTTCATCAGTCACAAGCTGCACGAGGTTCGCGAGATCGCGGACAAGATCACGGTGATCCGCCGCGGCAAGGTCGTCGGGGTGGCCGAGCCGACCGCGTCCGCCGCCGAGCTGGCAGAGCTCATGGTCGGCCGACCCGTCCAGCTCGTCGTGGACAAGGAACCGGCCGAGCCGAAGGACGTGGTGCTCGAGGTGCGGAACCTGCGGGTGGTGGACGAGGCCGGGGTGGTCCAGGTCGACGACGTCTCGTTCTCGGTCCGTGGCGGCGAGATCTACGCGATCGCCGGGGTCCAGGGCAACGGGCAGACCGAGCTGACCCAGGCGCTTGTCGGGTTGACGATCCCCAGTGGCGGGTCGATCGCGATCGACGGGCAGCAGGTCACCACGCTCGACACCGATGAGGTACTCGAACTCGGCGTCGGTTACGTCCCCGAGGATCGTCTGCACGACGGGCTGATCGGGTCGTTCTCGGTCGCCGAGAACCTGGTCCTCGACACGTTCGACAAGGCACCGTTCGCCTCGCGGGGGAGTCTCAATCTCGGCGTGATCGCGCGCAACGCCGACAAGCGGGTCGAGGAATTCGACGTGCGCACGCAGGGTGCCGCGGTCGCAGCCAGCACGCTGTCGGGCGGCAACCAGCAGAAGGTCGTCCTGGCCCGCGAACTGTCGCGGCCGCTGAAACTGCTGATCGTGGCGCAGCCGACCCGCGGGCTCGACGTCGGCTCGATGGAGTTCGTGCACCGCCGCATCGTGCAGGAGCGCGATGCGGGCACCGCGGTGGTGCTCGTGTCGACCGAGCTGGACGAGGTGCTCGGTCTCGCCGACCGCATCGCGGTGATGTGCCGCGGCCGGATCACCGGCGAGGTGCCGGCCGGCACACCGGCCGGCGAGATCGGCCTGCTGATGGGTGGGGCGCCGATGCCCGACCGCGGCACCGACGTGACGGGCGCCGGCAGTGCGGGCGGTCGCGCATGAGCGACACCGCAGTCACCGAGGACCTGCCCCAGCCGCCGTCGGGCGAGCACCGGTCGCTGGGACGTCGGATGCTCGACGGCTACCTCTACGGCAACCAGTTCGTCGTCACGATGCTGGCCTTCCTCTGCGCGCTCGTGTTCGGCGCGTTCCTGATCGCTGCCGCCGACGAACCGACGCGCAAGTCCCTCGGCTATTTCACCGATGCGCCGGGTGACACGTTCCGCAATGCCTGGGACGCGATCTCTGCCGGTTACTCCGCGCTGTTCCGCGGCGCGGTCCTCAACACCAACTCGCTGTACTCCAACGGCGGCGTCCCGATCCTCGAACCGATCTCGAACACCCTCGTCAACGCTGCTCCGCTGATCCTCGGTGGCCTGGCGGTCGCGGTGGCCTTCCGGGCGGGGCTGTTCAACATCGGCGTCCAGGGACAGCTGGTCATGGGTGCGATCTGCGCCGGCTACGTGGGCTTCGCCTGGAACCTGCCGAGCGGGATCCACCTGGTGCTGGCGCTGATGGCCGGCGTGGCTGGTGGCGCGCTCTGGGGCGGCCTGGTCGGCTGGCTCAAGGCGCGCACCGGTGCGCACGAGGTGATCTCGACGATCATGCTCAACTACGTCGCCGTCTACCTGCTCGGGTACCTGCTCGGCGTCAACGGTTTCCAGAAGGAGAACTCGGCCGAGGCGATCTCGCGCCCCGTCCTCAGCTCCGCCCGGTTGCCGCACCTGCTCGGCTCGAACCTGAGCCTGCACGCCGGGCTCATTCTCGCCATCCTCGCCGCGTTCGGAACTTGGTGGCTGCTGTCGCGTTCGACGATCGGCTTCGCGCTGCGTGCCGTCGGCGCCAACCCGTTCGCAGCGCGGACCGCAGGCATGAAGATCGGCCGCAGCTACATCACCGTGATGGTCATCTCCGGGGCGCTCGCCGGGCTGGTGGGGTGCTCGCAGATCCTCGGCACCCGCACCTCGCTGACGCAGGACGTGGACGCCGGCTTCGGGTTCGACGCGATCACCGTGGCGCTGCTCGGTCGCGGGTCGCCGTTCGGCACGGTGCTGGCCGGCCTGCTGTTCGGGGCGTTTCGAAGCGGCGGCGTGGTGATGGCGACGGACACCACCACCCCGTCCGACGTGGTCTCGGTGATGGAGCCGGTGATGGTGCTGTTCATCGCAGCGCCGGCGTTGATCCGGGGCCTGTTCCGGCTGCGGGCATCGCGGACCGGCGGTATCGGTCAACTCGCGAAGGGGTGGAACGGATGAGCACCCCGACTGCCGAGGACGAGCTGGTGGTCCGGCACGACGTCGTCGAGCGGCCGATGTCGTCGCGACGGCGGATCGCGATCGCGGGCGGGTTCATCGTCGCCGGCCTGATCACGTTCTTCGCGTGGGGAGTGGGGGCGCGCAACGGCGACGCCGCGTTCCATCTCTCGCTCGTCTCGGACAGGTACCACGTGCCCGACCTGCGCTTCCCCGGTGGCGCCGTCGCCATGGCGATGGGCGCGATCGTGGTGCTGATCGGTGTCGGGCTGTTCACGCGTCCGTTCAACCGCCGGCAGATGCGCACGGCGCTCATCGTCACCGCCTTGTTGTTCGTGCTCAGCTTCCTGTGCTGGGCGGCGACCGGTAACCCGGACGTGCCGATCAGCCTGCCCGGGCTGGTGGGGCAGTCGGTGGTCGCGGCGATTCCGCTCATCCTCGGCGCGCTCGCGGGCATCGTGTGCGAGCGCTCGGGCGTCATCAACGTGGCCATCGAGGGTCAGCTTCTCGTCGGGGCTTTCGCCGGGGCGCTGGTGGCCTCGTCGTCGAAGAGCCTCGGCATCGGGCTGGTGGCGGCCATGCTCGCCGGCGCGGTGATCGGAGTGCTGCTCGCGGTCTTCGCGATCCGGTACCTGGTCAATCAGGTCGTGCTCGGCGTCGTCCTCAACCTGTTCGCTCTCGGCCTGACCAACCTGGGCTACCACTCGATCATGCAGAGCGATCCGAGCAGCTTCAATGCCGGCATCACGCTCGACCCGATCAAGATCCCGGTGCTCGGCGACATTCCGGTGCTGGGCAAGGCACTGTTCGACGTGAACGTCATCGTCTACCTCACCTACGGCTTGATCGTTGTCGTGGACGTCGCGCTGTTCCGCACCCGCTGGGGGCTGCGGACCCGCGCGGTGGGCGAGCATCCGAAGGCCGCCGACACGGTCGGCATCAAGGTGGGGCTCACCCGCTACCGCAACGTGATCATCGGCGGGCTGATCGCCGGGCTCGGCGGCGCGCTGCTGACCATCGGCGGATCGGGCCAGTTCAACGGCAACATCTCCTCGGGCAAGGGCTTCATCGCGCTGGCCGCGGTGATCTTCGGCCGGTGGAGTCCACGCGGTGCCATTGCCGCGGCATTGCTGTTCGGGTTCACCGACCAGTTGCAGACCACGCTGACGATCGTGGGGACGCCGGTGGAGATACCGTCCGCGTTCCTGGCGATGGCGCCCTACCTGGTCACCGTCATCGCCGTCGCCGGGTTCGTCGGCCGGGTGCAGGCGCCGGCCGCCGACGGCGAGCCGTACACGAAGGGCGGATGAGGCCATGAGCCGCGACATCGACTGGCCGGGGTTGCGCCGCGCGGCGCTCGAGGCGATGGGTAACGCCTACGCCCCGTACTCCCAGTTCCCCGTCGGCGCCGCCGCGCTCGTCGACGACGGCCGCGTCGTCGTCGGGTGCAACGTCGAGAACGCGTCCTACGGGTTGGGCCTGTGCGCCGAGTGCGGCCTGGTGTCTGCCCTGCACGCCGGGGGCGGCGGGTCGCTGGTCGCGTTCGCGTGCGTCGACTTCCAGGGCTCGGTGCTGATGCCGTGCGGGCGATGCAGGCAACTGCTGTGGGAGCACGGCGGGCCGGACCTGCTTGTCGACACCGTCGAGGGTCCGCGACCGATGACCGAGGTGCTGCCCCTCGCTTTCGGGCGCGAAGCTCTTGGCTGAGGGTTTCTCCGCCGTCGACGTCATCGCGCGAAAGCGTGACGGCGGCGCGCTGAGCGATGCGCAGATCGACTGGGTCATCGACGCGTACACGCGCGGTGTCGTGGCCGAGGAACAGATGGCGGCACTGGCCATGGCCGTGCTGATCAGGGGCCTGTCGCCGGCCGAGCTGTCGCGCTGGACAGCGGCGATGATCGCGTCGGGCGTCCGGCTGGACCTGTCGGGCGTCGCCCGGCCCACGACCGACAAGCACTCGACCGGCGGGGTCGGTGACAAGATCACGCTGCCGCTCGCGCCGCTGGTCGCCGCCTGCGGCGCTGCCGTCCCGCAGCTGTCCGGACGCGGGCTCGGGCACACGGGTGGCACGCTGGACAAGCTCGAGTCGATCCCCGGCTGGCGCGCGTCGGTGTCCAACGCCGAGTTCCTGGCCCAACTCGATTCCGTCGGCGCCGTGGTCTGCGCCGCGGGCGAGGAGCTGGCACCGGCCGACCGCAAGCTCTATGCGCTGCGCGACGTCACCGCCACCGTCGAGTCGATCCCGCTCATCGCATCGTCGATCATGAGCAAGAAGATCGCCGAGGGTTCGGCTGCGCTCGTGCTCGACGTGAAGGTCGGGACCGGTGCGTTCATGAAGGACGAGGCGTCAGCGCGTGAACTCGCCTCGACGATGGTCCGCCTCGGCACCGATCACGGTGTGCGGACGGTGGCCCTGCTCACCGACATGTCGACCCCACTCGGGCGGACCGCGGGGAACGCGCTCGAGGTGGCCGAGTCGATCGAGGTGCTCGGCGGTGGCGGGCCGGCCGACGTGGTCGAGCTGACCCTGGCGCTGGCGCGCGAGATGCTCGTCGGCGCCGGGTTGACGGCCGACCCCGACCCCGCCGACGCGTTGCGCGACGGACGGGCGATGGACGTGTGGCGGCGGATGATCGCGGCACAGGGCGGGGATCCGTCCGCCGCGTTGCCGGTGGCGCGCGAGCGCGAGGTGGTCCCGGCGCCGGCGAGCGGGGTGCTGACCCGGCTGGACGCGCTGGCCGTCGGCGTGGCTGCCTGGCGCCTCGGCGCCGGCCGCGCGCGCAAGGAGGACCCGGTCTCGGCCGCGGCCGGCGTGGTCATGCTGGCCAAACCCGGCGACGACGTCCGTGCCGGCGAGCCGCTGCTCGAGCTGCACACCGACGACGCGGACCGCATCGCCGGCGCGCTGGCGGCGCTCGACGGGGCTGTCGCGGTCGGTGCGTCCTACCAGCGGCCGCCCCTCGTCCTGGGCCGCATCGACTGACCTGCCCGGCCGACCCGGCTCAGGCCTCGCGGTTGAACTCGATGATCGCCAGCCCGGCCATCAGCACACCCAACGCGGCGATGACGGCCACGCAGAGCAGGCCCGGCACCGGCCAGCCGAACCAGGTGATCCCGGGGTCGAGCAGCGCGCGGTCGGCCGCCGACAGGTCCAGGTGCGAGAACACCGCCTGCCGGATCGGCTCGACGGCATAGGTGAGCGGGTCGAGCCGGTTCAGCACGCTCAGCCAGCCCGGCAAATCACGCAGCGGGAACAGCGCGCCGGAGACGAAGAACAGCGGGATGACGAGCATCTGGGTCAGCGCCATGTACGACTGCACCTGCGTGATCCGCGCCGCGAGCATCACGCCGAACGCGGTCAGCATGAAGGCGAGCAGCACCTGCAGCGCGAAGACCTCGACGATCAGGCCGGGTGCGTAGGGGACATCGACCAGGCCGGCCAGTGCGATCACGAGCACGCCCTGGAAGCTGGCCACCGTGGCGCCACCCAGGCACTTGCCGATGACGAGCGAGCTGCGCCGGACCGGGGCCACGAGCATCTCGCGAAGGAAGCCGAACTCGCGGTCCCAGACGATCGATGCCGCCGAGAACATCGCGGTCAGCAACACGGCCATGGCCAGGATGCCCGGGTACAGGAACGTGCGCAGGCTGACGCTGCTGCTCGGCAACGTCGAGATCGAGGACAGGCCGGTGCCCAGTACGAACAGGAACAGCAGCGGTTGCACTAGGGAGGTGACGATGCGCAGCCGGTCGCCGGCGAAGCGGGCCAGTTCGCGCTGCCACATCACGCCGATCGCGCGGAATTCAGCGCCTGCCGACTCCGCCGGTACCCGCACCGACATGCTTGCCGTCATCAAGCCCGTCCGTACATCGTGGTGTGCTCACGCAGCCGGTCGAGTGCGGTGCTCTCGGCGTCCCTGATCGTCGAGCCGGTGTAGGACATGAACACGTCGTCCAGCGAGGGCCGGGCGACGCTGACCGAGCGGATCCGGATCGGCAACTCCGCGAACAGGCGGGGGACGAAGTGCTCGCCCTCGGCGACGGCGAAGGTCACCGCTCCGTCGGCGAGCGTCGCGATCAGGTCGAACTGATCGCGCAGCGCGACGATCGCGGCCCGGTCGTCGTCGGTGTGGATCTGGACGCGGTCGGTGCCGACCTCGGCCTTGAGCGCCTCGGGGGTGTCGAGCGCGATGATCCGGCCGAGGTCCATGATCGCGATCCGGTCGCAGTACTCGGCCTCGTCCATGTAGTGGGTGGTCATCACGATCGTGATGCTGTCGGCCGCCGCCTTGCGCAGTTCGCCGATGTGGGCCCAGATGGACGCGCGTGTCTGCGGGTCGAGGCCCGCTGTGGGTTCGTCCAGGAACAGCACCCGTGGCGCGTGCAGCAGCCCACGCGCGATCTCGAGGCGCCGCTTCATGCCACCGGAGTAGGTGCCGACCTTGCTGCTGCGGCGTTCCCACAACCCGACCATCTCGAGCACCTGACGGATGCGGTCATCGAGCGACTCGCGCGGGACGCCGTACAGCGCTGCGTGCAGTCGCAGGTTGCGCTCGGCGCTGAGGTAGGTGTCCACCGTGGGCTCCTGGAAGACCAGGCCGATCGAGCGCCGGACGTGCGTGCGATCGGTGACGACGTCGTAGCCGGCCACCTGGGCGGCGCCGGCCGTCGGCCGCAACAGCGTGCACAGCATGCTGATCGTCGACGACTTGCCGGCACCGTTGGGTCCGAGCAGCCCGAACAACTCACCCTGCGCGATGTCGAGGTCGATGCCGCGAACAGCCTCGATATCGCCGAAGCGCCGCCGCAATCCGCGAACCGAGACCGCGGGCGCCGGCGGCGGCGCGTCACCGGTCCGCTGCATGCGCCGCTCCTGTCCTGCCGCCGTCCGATTCGGGCGGAACGCCGGAAACCTGGTCGCAGTGATACCACGTCCGGTTCACTCTCGCGTGTCCACGGCACCTGCCGTGCGCGGGCATCGCGGGAACCTCGATAGCCTCGGCGTCATGCCGACTGCTCTCGACGAGATCACGATCCGTTCCGCGCCCAAGGTCCTGCTGCACGACCACCTCGACGGGGGCGTGCGCCCGGCCACCGTCGTCGATCTTGCGGCACAGATCGGCTACCAGGCGCTGCCGGCCGCGGACGAGGCGTCGCTGTCGGAGTGGTTCCGCGACGCGTCCAGTTCGGGGTCGCTCGAGCGCTACCTCGAGACGTTCGCACACACCGTCGCCGTCATGCAGACCACCGCTGGCCTCACCCGGATCGCGCGCGAGGCGGCCGAGGATCTCGCCGACGACGGCGTCGTCTACGCCGAGATCCGCTGGGCGCCCGAACTCCACGTCGAAGGCGGGCTGACACTCGAACAGGTCGTGGACGCGGTGCTGACCGGCTACCGCGAGGGCGAGGCCGCGGCCGCCGAGCGCGGCAAACGGATCCGGGTCGGTGCGATCGTCACCGCGATGCGCCACGCCGCCCGCTCGCGCGAGATCGCCGAACTCGCGGTGCTCTACCGCGACGGCGGGGTGGTCGGTTTCGACATCGCCGGCGCCGAGGCGGGATTCCCCCCCACCCGGCACCTGGACGCATTCGAGTATCTGCGCCGCGAGAACTTCCACTTCACCATCCACGCCGGCGAGGCCTTCGGCCTGCCCTCGATCTGGGAGGCGATCCAGTGGTGCGGCACCGACCGGCTCGGGCACGGCGTCCGCATCGTGGACGACATCGCCCCGGACGGTTCGCTCGGCCGCCTGGCCCAGTACGTCCGCGACAAGCGGATCCCGTTGGAGATGTGCCCGTCGTCCAACGTCCAGACCGGCGCGGCCAAGTCGATCGCCGAGCACCCGATCGGCGAGCTGCGCCGCAGGCACTTCCGGGTCACGGTCAACACCGACAACCGGCTGATGAGCGCCACGTCGATGACGCGTGAGATGGCCTTGCTCGTCGAGGCGTTCGGGTACGGCTGGGCGGACCTGCAGTGGTTCACGATCAACGCGATGAAGAGCGCGTTCATCCCGTTCGACGACCGGCTGAGGATCATCAACGAGCAGATCAAACCTGGCTACGCGCAGTTGCTGGCCTGACCGGCCGGTGCTGGCGACCGGCTGGAGCTTCAGGTACCCGACCGGGTCAGCCCAGCAGGCCACGGGCTTGCTTTGCTTGCAGGACGCGCAGCGCGGCGGCGTCCACCTTCGCCTTGAAGGCCGGATTGCTGTCGGCCTCGGCCAGCAAGGCGCCGGCCATCTCGGCGGACAGGCTCGCGTCCACGGTCAGCACGATGTCGCCGCCAGCTCGGACGAACAGCACCGCCCGGTCGCCGGGGGAGTACGACGCCACCTGGGCGGCTGCGCCGAGATCGTCGCTGATGACGACGCCGCGGAACCCGAGATCGCCACGCAGCATGCCGGTCACGATCGCCGGCGAGAACGCAGCCGGGTTCTGTGCGTCGATTCTGGTGTAGATCGCGGTGGACATCATCACGAACGGGATGTTCGCGGCGATGACCGCCGCGAAGGGCGCGAGGTACGGGTCGGTGCGAGTGGTCACCGTGTCGCGGACGCCGCTGTCGGTGTCGGTGTTGGCCGAAACCCGGCCGAGGCCGGGGAAGTGCTTGGCGCTCGCGTCCACCCCGGCAGCGGCGAGCCCGGCCGCGACGGCGCCCCCGTGGCTGGCGACGGTAGCCGGGTCATGACCGTATTCGCGGTCGAGGTCGCCGATCGGCGGGTTGCCCGGCGAGTCGGCCGGGACGGTGTCGAGTACCGGTGCCAGATCGACGTTGATTCCTGCGCTCTTCAGTTCCGATCCCCACTGCCTCGCCTGGGCCTGCAGGGTCGCCGGAGCTTCAGCGCCCTGCGCCACCGCGCTCGGGATGTCGGTGAAGCCGGGCCCGCGCATCCGGCGGACCAGCCCGCCCTCCTGATCGGTGGAGATGAACAGCTGCACGCCGGCCGGGGCGGCGGCCTGCAGTCGATTCGTGATGCCTCGCGTCTGCGTCACGCTGAACGTGCTGTTGCCGTCGAGGATCACGGCCCCGACGTGCGTCTGGCGGATCGCCGTGATCGTCGTCGACGACACCGACGTGCTCGGGCAGTCGACCATCAGCAGTTGGCCGACCCGCTCGGCCTCGCTCATCGAGGCGAACACGGCCCGGGCGCTGCCGGGCGGCGGAGTGGTGGGGGTGGTTGGCGTGGACCGGGACGGGGAGCTCGGCGGTGCGCTGGTGCTGCTGCGTGCCGGCGCCGACGAGGTCGGTGACCCGGTGCTGGTGCCGGTTCCGGTGCCGACCACCGCGTCCGAGGTGCACGCCGCGGCGAGCAACGCACACGCTGCAGCCGCCAGTGCGAGCCGTCCCATAACAGCATTTTGACCTACCCGCCCCGGAGGCGCGTGCCGGGTGGTCGCCGGGGTGGTCGTTCGCTCAGCCGACCCAGTCGAAGGTCCGGGTCACGGCCTTCTTCCAGTTCGCCATCAGCTCCTCGCGCCGGGCAGCGTCCATGGCCGGTTCCCAGGTCCGGTCCGCGCTCCAGTTGGCACGGATCTCGTCGGTCGAGGACCAGAACCCGACGGCGAGCCCGGCTGCGTAGGCCGCCCCGAGCGCTGTCGTCTCGGCCACCCGCGGCCGCACGACGGGGACGTCGAGCAGGTCGGCCTGGAACTGCATCAGCAGCTCGTTGCCGACCATGCCGCCGTCCACCTTCAACTCGGTCAGCGCGACGCCCGAGTCGGCATTCATCGCGTCGACGACCTCGCGGGTCTGGAACGCCGTCGACTCGAGCACGGCCCGCGCCACGTGACCGCGGTTCACGTACCGGGTCAGGCCGACCAGCGCGCCGCGGGCATCCGGTCGCCAGTACGGGGCGAACAGGCCCGAGAAGGCGGGGACGAAGTAGGCGCCGCCGTTGTCGTCGACCGAGCGGGCGAGCTGCTCGATCTCCTCGGCCGAATCGATGAGCCGCAGGTTGTCGCGCAACCACTGGACGAGCGAGCCGGTCACCGCGATCGAGCCCTCGAGTGCGTACACCGCGTCCGCGTCGCCGAGCCGGTAGCAGACGGTGGTCAGCAGGCCGTTCTCGCTGAACACGCGCTCGGTGCCGGTGTTCAGCAACAGGAAATTGCCGGTGCCGTAGGTGTTCTTCGCCTCGCCGGGTCGGAGGCAGGCCTGCCCGAACGTCGCCGCCTGCTGGTCGCCGAGGATGCCCGCGATCGGGACGCCGGCCAGCGTCCCGGTCGCCTCGGCGTACACCTCGGCCGACGAGCGGATCTCGGGCAGCATCGACTCGGGCACGCCGATCGCGGCGGCGATGTCCGGCGCCCAGGCCAGGGTCTCGAGGTCCATCAGCATGGTCCGCGAGGCGTTCGTGACGTCGGTGAGATGCTGCTGGCCGCCGGTCAGGTGCCAGACGAGCCAGCTGTCGATCGTCCCCATCGCCAGCTCGCCCGCCTCGGCGCGCGCCCGCGCCCCGTCGACGTTGTCGAGCAGCCAGCGGACCTTCGGGCCGGCGAAGTAGGTGGCCAGCGGCAGCCCGACCCGTTCGCGGAACCGGTCCGTGCCGCCGTCCGCGGCGAGGTCGTCGCAGGTCCGCTGGGTGCGGGTGTCCTGCCACACGATCGCCGGTGCGATCGGCTCGCCGGTGGCGCGGTCCCAGACCACCGTGGTCTCGCGCTGGTTGGTGATACCGATCGCGGCGACGTCCTGGGCGGTGAGCGAGGCCTTGGCCAGCACGCCGTCGACCACGCGCTCGGTGTTCGTCCAGATCTCGGTGGCGTCGTGCTCGACCCAGCCGGCGCGGGGCAGCAGTTGGCGGTGCTCGACCTGGTCGACGGCCACGACCTGCGCATCGTGGTCGAACAGGATGCAGCGCGTCGAGGTGGTGCCCTGGTCGATCGCCGCGACGACGGAAGCCATGCCGCTAGCCTGACACGCCGCCGAGGATCGCGCGGGGCGAGCGCGGGGCTCGGAACGGGGGCTGCGCTAGCGTCGCCAACGTGGCTGCGCAGATTCCGAAGGGCGGTGCCGCCGCGCGGCTCGATCCCGCCTACCGCGAAGCGGCATGGCACCGGCTGACCTCCGGCGGCTTCGACGTCGTCGTCATCGGCGGCGGCATCACCGGCGCCGGAGCAGCGCTGGATGCGGCCACCCGGGGCCTGAGCGTCGCGCTGGTCGAGGCACGCGATCTGGCATCCGGGACGTCGAGCCGATCGTCCAAGCTGTTCCACGGCGGGCTGCGCTACCTCGAGCAGTTCGAGTTCGGGTTGGTGCGCGAGGCGCTGCGCGAGCGAGAGCTGATGGCGACCCGGCTCGCGCCGCACCTGGTCCGCCCCGTCCCGTTCCTCTACCCGCTGACCCGGCGCGGGTGGGAACGCCCTTACGTGGCAGCGGGTCTGGCCCTCTACGACACCATCGGTGGTCGCACGAGCCTGCCCGGGCAGAAGCACCTGTCACGCCGCGCTGCGTTGCGCATGTTCCCGGGACTCCGCTCGGACGCGTTCACCGGCGCGGTGCGCTACTTCGACGCCCAGGTCGACGACGCCCGGCACACGCTGACCGTCGCGCGTACGGCTGCCCGCTACGGCGCCGTGGTTCGCACGTCAACGCGGGCGATCGGCTTCGCGCGCGAGAGTGACCGGGTGGTCGGGGTCCGGATCCGCGACGCCGAGGACGGCCGCGAGACGACCGTGACGGCGGGCGTCGTGCTGAACTGCACGGGCGTGTGGACCGACGAGTTGCAGGCGCTGTCGGGCGCGCGCGGCCGGTTCCGTGTCCGCGCGTCCAAGGGCGTGCACATCGTCGTCCCCCGCGCCAAGATCACCGGTGACGTCGGGCTGATCCTGCGCACGCCGACGTCCGTGCTGTTCGTCATCCCGTGGAAGAACCACTGGCTGATCGGCACCACCGACACCGACTGGAATCTCGACCTCGCCCACCCGGCCGCCACCCGCTCGGACATCGACTACCTGCTCGACCAGGTGAACACGGTGCTCGTCGAACCGCTGTCACATGCCGACATCGACGGCGTGTACGCGGGCCTGCGTCCGCTGCTGGCCGGTGAGTCCGAGGAGACGAGCGCGCTCTCACGCGAACACGCCGTCGCCCGGGTGGTGCCCGGCCTGATCTCGATCGCGGGCGGTAAGTACACGACCTACCGGGTGATGGCCGCGGACGCGGTGGACCTCGGCGTGGACGACCTGCCGCGGCGCATCGCCCGATCCTGCACCGAGCAGGTGCCGATCCTCGGCGCCGAGGGTTACTTCGCGATGCGCAACCAGGTCGACACGCTCGCCGCCGAGTACGGCCTGCACCCGCACCGGATCCGGCACGTCCTGGACCGCTACGGCTCGATGATCCGCGACGTGCTCGATCCCGGGCTGACCGCGCCCCGACTGCTCGACACGGTCCCGGATGCGCCCGACTACCTGATGGCCGAGATCCGCTACGCGGTCACCCACGAAGGGGCGCTGCACCTCGAGGACGTGCTCACCCGGCGGACGCGGATCTCGATCGAATACCCGCACCGCGGAATCGCCTGCGCTGCGGCGGTCGCCGATCTCGTGGGGGACGTGCTCGGGTGGGACGCCGCCACCCGCGCGACCGAGGTCGACACCTATACCGCGCGGGTCGATGCAGAACGCGCGTCACAGGCACGATTCGAGGACGGTGCCGCCGACGCGGTGCGCACCGCGGTACCCGAGGTGCGGTCCTTCCTCGGCGACAGCACCGGCTGAGCGCACCCGCTCGACCCGCTCACTGCGGTGCCGGTGCCCGTAGGGTCCACCGCATGGCGCCCCCCGAGCAGAGCATGAACACGATCATCCACGCGGCGTTCCGCCGCGACCTCGCCCGGTTCGATGACGCCCTGGCCACCTTCCCGGCCGGATCCCGCGCGCGTGCGGACGAACTCGTGACCGCGTGGACGCACTTCCACGAGCAACTGCACCACCATCACCACAACGAAGAGACGATCTTCTGGCCGGCACTGCGCGAACTCGGCGCACCGGAGGCGCTGGTCGGGGACCTGGCCGGCGAGCACGCGAGTATGACTCTCGCGCTCGACACCGCCGACGCGGCGATGACGGCGGTCGGCACGGAGGTGTCCGCAGCGAACGTGGCAGCTGCCGGGGACGCGGTCCGGGCACTACGGGCGAACGTGGCCACGCACCTCGCGCACGAAGAACGCGACCTCGAACCCGTGCTGCTGCGCAACCTGCACTCGCCGACGATCAAGGCGGCCGAGAAGGTGTTGCGCCGATCGCAGACCCAGCGCGAGGCGGGCGTGTTCTTCGCCTGGCTGCAGGACGGCGCGGCGCCGGCCGACCGCCGCGCGCTCGCGCAGAACGTCCCGCCCCCGGTGTTGTTCGTGCTCAGCCGACTGCTCGGCCGCCGCTACCGCCGCCAGGTCGCGCCGGTGTGGACCGCCTGAGCGGTCAGGGTGTGGTCAGCTTCAGGCTGAGGTTGTCGGCGTAGCCGTCGTTGTAGCTACCTTCCAAGCGGGTCAGGGTGAGGATGGTGACCGCCTTGCGTGCCTTCGCCGGGACCGACCCCGACACCGTCCGGTACAGCAGCCCGGTGACCGAATTCCGATCGGCCGCGGTGACCGGACCGATCGTCGCGGTGCTGAGCAGCGTGCCGTGCCCGTTGAGCCACTGGACCCGGACGACCGCGTTGTCCCCCTGCGAGGAGAAGCCGCCGAGGTAGCCGCTCAGCACGAAGGTCGCGGTCTCGGCGTCGATCGACTCGGCGTAGGGGTTCAGGCTGCGGCTCTGGACGGCGACGTCGAGCTCCTCGCCCGGGCCGCCGGCGAAGAAGTTCGCGCCCCGATTGCGCGGGCCGGGCGAGGCAGGGTCCGGGAACCCGCCGCCCGCGGCGTACTGGACGGCGGTGAACGTCGTCGTCCCTGTGCTGAGCGTCCACTTCGGGACGGGGACGGTCGATCCGTTCGCCGATCCGGGTGCGGCCTCAGCGTTGCCGTTCAAGATCAGGTTCTTGGTCACCACGAACGGGTGCACCCCGGCCGAGGCCGGCAGTGCCTGGGCAACGGCGGCGCCCAGGGCCCCGATGGTGACAAGTGCTATCGCGACTCGACGCATGACTGGCTCCCTCCAAGCCGACGCGACCCGGAACGTCCCGAGCCGCGCGCGGAGCCTAGCAACGCCCGGCCCGGATTGACCACAGCTCAGTCCTGCGGCTCCAGACTCAGCACCACCTGGTCGAGCAGGTCCCGCCAGTCGTCGCGGTCGACCGACGACACGTCCAGGATGGTCGTGTCGAGATCGAGCTCGCAGAAGGCGATCAGTTCGCGCAGCAGCTGCGCCCCGGCCGCGGACGGCTTGCGCAGGTCGTAGTGCGCGTCCAGTGCCGGTGTGAACAGGTCGTCGTCCTCGACGTCGGCCAGTTCGGACCACCACTCGAGCCGGACCAGCGCGTGTTCCTCGGCCACCCGGCAATACCGCGCGAGGTCGGCGACCGCGGTGAACACCGCGACGTGTCCGGCCCCGCCGAGGAACACCGCCTCCGGAGCCTCCTCGGTGTCGGCCGACACGAAGCCGCGGACGGTGAGGTAGGTGGCGTCCGGGAAGCGGATCTCGAGCGGTTCGGCCCCGACGCGGTCCCACACGGTCTCGGCGTCGAGGTCGCTCGCGGAGAAATCGCCCTGCCACGACAGCCACGAGTCGACCCGGGCGATCGCGCGCTCCCACGACTCGGCGATCGTGTCGCCGAGGTCGTTCCACCGCTTGCGCCCCTCCTTGCCCTGGTAGCTGTTGTCTTCATCGACCAGGTCCGCGTATTCGGGCGTGCCCTCGACGAGGCGGCGCAGCGCGCCGTCGTCGCAGCAGTCGGCGATGCGGGCCACCATGTCGACGACGTTGGCCAGGGCCGAGACGCGGACCGGGTCGGGCTCGCCGGATGCCCACTCGTACACGGCGTCGAGGTCGTAGCCGTCCTCACCGGCCGGCCGGAGCTGGTCCGGGGTGAGCTTCTGGACGTAGCCCCAGGCCGGGTGGTCGTCGAGGTCGTGACTCACGCCCGAGGCGATGAACTCGGCGAGCTCGCGGGCGCCTGGGAACAGCAGGATCTTCGAGCCGTCGCCGAGGAAGCCTTGCCATTCCTCGCCGTCCTCGTCCTCCCACGGGGGCGCGTAGAGCGTCAGGCCGATCCGCCCGTTGACGGTCAGGGTGATCGGGATGATGGCGGCGTCGAGAGGACTCGTCATAGCCGCGAACCTACCTGCTGCCGACGGGGCCGAAATTCCCGTCCGGCCGGCGAGGCGTCAGACGCCGATCGGGTGCCAGACGGTCTTGGTCTCGACGAAGGCACCGAGGCGCTTCGTCCCGGGGTCGGCCTGCCAGTCCGCATTGCGCGGGACGTAGACCCGCTTGACGTTGTCGGCCGCCGCGCGCTGCAGCGCCGGCCGCTCGTCCTCGCTGACACCGGACAGGTCCAGCGCGTTGACGTCACGGTGCCCGGCCAGCCAGGGTGCGAGTTCGGCCGTGAACCCGGTCAGCAGGTTCACCACGCCGCCAGGGACGTCCGAGGTCGCGAGCACCTCGCCCAGCGAGACCGCGGGCAGGGGGCGCGTCTCGGACGCGATGAGCACGGTCGTGTTGCCGGTGGTCAGGGCCGGGGCGAGGACGGACACCAGCCCGAGCAGCGACGAATCCTGCGGCGCGATCAGGCCGACGACGCCGGTTGGCTCGGGCAGCGAGAACGTGAAGTACGGACCGGCCACCGGGTTGGTGCTGCCGGCGATCTGCGCGTACTTGTCGGCCCAGCCCGCGTAGTAGACCCAGCGATCGATCGCCGAATCGACCTGCGCCAGCGCAGCCTTCGCCGAACCGCCCTCGGCCGCGTGCACCTCGGCGGCGAACTGGTCGCGCCGGCCCTCGAGCAGTTCGGCCACGCGGTAGAGCACCTGCCCGCGGTTATAGGCCGTCGCGGCGGACCAGCCGGCAAAGCCCTTGCGCGCGGCGACCACCGCGTCGCGCAGATCCTTGCGCGAAGCCTGCGCGGCGTGCGCGAGCAGCTCGCCCTTGGCCGAGGACACCGGATAGGACCGGCCCGACTCCGAGCGGGGGAATGCGCCGCCGAGATAGAGCTTGTAGGTCTTCTTGATCGCGAGTCGGTCAGACATCGAGGTAGGCCTCCAAGCCGTGCCGGCCGCCTTCGCGCCCGAACCCCGACTCCTTGTAGCCGCCGAACGGCGCGGTCGGGTCGAACCGGTTGAACGTGTTCGCCCACACCACGCCGGCGCGGAGCTTGCTGGCCATCGAGAGGATCCGCGAGCCCTTCTCGGTCCAGACGCCGGCCGACAGCCCGTAGGGGGTGTTGTTCGCCTTCTCGATCGCCTCGCCCGGTGTACGGAAGGTCAGCACCGACAGCACCGGTCCGAAGATCTCCTCCCGCGCGATGCGATGCGCCTGGGACACCCCGGTGAACACGGTCGGCGCGAACCAGTAGCCCCGCTCGGGCAACTCGCACGGCGGCGACCATCTGGTCGCGCCCTCGTCCACCCCCGACTCGGTGAGTTCGCGGATGCGCGCCAACTGCGCCGCGGAGTTGATCGCGCCGACGTCGGTGTTCTTGTCCAGCGGGTCGCCGACGCGCAGCGTCGCGAGCCGGCGCTTGAGCGAGGCGATCAACTCCTCGGCGATCGACTCCTGCACGAGTAGCCGCGACCCGGCGCAGCAGACCTGACCCTGGTTGAAGAAGATCCCGTTCACGATGCCCTCGACGGCCTGGTCGAGCGGGGCGTCGTCGAACACGATGTTCGCGGCCTTGCCGCCGAGTTCGAGCGAGAGGCGCTTGCCGGTGCCGGCCACCGTCCGCTGGATGATCTTGCCGACCTCGGTCGAGCCGGTGAAGGCGATCTTGTCGATGCCGTCGTGCTCGACGATCGCCTGCCCGATCGCAGGACCACCGGCCAGGACGTTCACCACGCCCGGCGGCAGGTCGGCCTCGGCGATGATCTCGGCCAGCACCAGCGCGCTCAGCGGCGTCGTCTCGGCCGGTTTGAGGATGACGCTGTTGCCGGTGGCCAGCGCCGGTGCGATCTTCCATGCCGCCATGAGCAGCGGGAAGTTCCACGGGATCACCTGCCCGGCCACGCCGATCGGTTTCGGGTCGGGCCCGAAACCGGCATGGCCGAGCTTGTCGGCCCACCCCGCGTAGTAGAAGAAGTGCGCTGCCGCGGTCGGGACGTCGACATCGCGCGACTCGCGGATCGGCTTGCCGTTGTCCAGCGACTCGAGCACGGCCAGCTCGCGGCCACGTTCCTGGATCGCGCGGGCGATGCGGAACAGGTACTTCCCGCGTTCCTTGCCGGGCAGCGCGGCCCACTTCGCGGCGGCGCGGCGGGCGGCCCGCACCGCGTCGTCGACGTCCTTCGGGCCGGCTTCGGCGACCTCGGCAAGGGGTGCCTCGTCCGCCGGGTTGATCGTCTTCACCGCGTCGCCGCTGCCGTCGCGGAACGCACCGTCGACGAAAATCTGGTAACTCGGCTTGAGCCGAGCGATGTCGCGGGACTCCGGCGCCGGGGCGTACTCGAAAGCACTCATGGTCAGTCCACCGTCACGTAGTCGGGGCCGTCGTAGCTGCCCGTGGCGAGTTTGTGCCGTTGCAGCAGCAGATCGTTGAGCAGGCTGGACGCGCCGAAGCGGAACAGCCGCGGCGTCAGCCACGCGTCGCCGGCCACCTCGTTCACCATCACCAGGTAGCGCACGGCCTCTTTCGACGTGCGGATCCCGCCCGCCAGCTTCACCCCGCGCACGTCACCGGTCACCTCGGCGTAGTCGCGCACGGCCTCGAGCATGACCAGTGCGACCGAGGGCGTGGCGGCGGGCGTGATCTTGCCGGTGGAGGTCTTGATGAAGTCACCACCGGCGAGCAGCGCCAGCCAGGACGCACGGCGCGCGTTGTCGAGCGTGACCAGTTCGCCGGTCTCGAGAATCACCTTCAGGTGCGCGGTACCGCACGCGGCCTTCGTCGCGATGATCTCGTCGAACACCTGCAGGTACCGCCCGGCCAGGAACGCACCACGGTCGATCACCATGTCGATCTCGGTGGCACCTGCGGCGACCGCGTCGCGGACGTCGTGCAACTTCGTGTCGAGGGACGCCCGACCGGACGGGAACGCGGTGGCGACACTGGCGATCTGCACCGACGTCCCGTGCAGCGCCTCGACGGCGGTCGAGACGAGATCCGGGTAGACGCACACCGCGGCGGCTGACGGCGCGTCTGCGTCGGGGCGGGCTGCCTTCGCGCACAGCGACCGCACCTTGCCCGGGGTGTCCGCACCCTCCAGCGTCGTGAGGTCCACCATCGAGATCGCGGTGTCGATGGCCCACGCCTTGGCGGTGGTCTTGATGCTGCGGGTCGCCAGCGCGCCGGCGCGAGCCTCGGCGCCGACCTGGTCGACCCCGGGCAGGCCGTGCAAGAAGCGCCGCAGCGAGCCGTCGTCGCGCGTGACGTCCCGCAGGTCAGGTCGGTCGACAACTGTCACCGGACCAGTCTAGGAGCGTCCGGGCGTCCCCATACGACCCGCTTTGCCCCGCGCATCGGTGCGGCACGGCCTCGCGAGGGTCGATTCGCGGGGCAAGGCAGCCTGCCGAGCGGGCTCCCGGCCCAATAGGGTCGCACTCGTGCAGACAACCGTCGTCGACCACCCGATCGTCCAAGCCCGGTTGACCGTGATGCGCGACGAGCGCAGCAGCAATGCCGAGTTCCGGGCGGCGCTGCGCGAGCTCGCCACGCTGCTCGTGTACGAGGCAACCCGCGAGTTGTCGACCGCGAACGAGCCGATCACGACCCCCGTCGCGCCCACGATGGGCGTCACGATCGCCAACCCGCCGCTGCTCGTCCCGGTGCTGCGGGCCGGCCTGGGCATGGCCGAGGCGGCGTTCAACCTGTTGCCCGAGTCGCAGATGGGCTTCGTCGGACTGGCCCGCGACGAGGAAACGCACGAGCCGCACCCGTACATGGCCTCGCTGCCGGACTCGCTGGCCGGCCGTCCGGTGATCGTGCTCGACCCGATGCTGGCAACCGGTGGCTCGCTGCTGCACTGCCTGCAGCTGCTCGCCGCTCGCGGCGCGGACGATCTCACTGTGATCTGCGCCCTCGCCGCACCCGAGGGAGTGCAGCGCATCGAGAACAGCGGGCTTCCGGTGCGCATCTTCACGGCGAGCATCGACGACGAACTGAACGACAACGCCTACATCGTTCCGGGTCTCGGCGACGCGGGGGACCGGCAGTTCGGTCCACGCTGACCCCGGCAACGCCGCGGGTCAGCGCGCGGGCTACCAGCCGACGGTGTCGGGGCCGCCCTTGAACGGGCCGACGACGTCGTCGGTGATCCACCCGCCGTAGAAGCCACCCTGCTGCGGACGCACGCGCTCGCCGTCGATCTCGCAGCTGAACCGCGCCGGGTAGAAGGTGAGGTAGCCGGTGATCGGCTCGAAGCCGCGCGTGGGTTGCTCGTAGGACCAGGCGGCGGCCGGCTCACCGAGCACGTCCCAGTAGGTCGCCGTTCCCTTGAACTCGCACCAGGTCGAGCGGGCGCCCGATCGGGTGATCGCGCCGGACCGGACGTCGGCGCGCGGCAGGTACCACGTCGGTGGGTGGCTGGTCTCGAGTACCCGGTACGCGGCCCGGGTCTCGGCGATCACGTCGTCCCCGAGTCGGACGACGACGTACCGATCGGACGGGACGCAGGCGGGCGGGCGCGGGTAGTCCCAGACCGATTCCTGGCCGGGAGCAGGGACGGCGCGGTGCATGTCCCGAGTGTGCTCCGCTCGGCTGTGGGGCCGTCCGGCCGGCGGATTCGGCGTGGCGTGCAACCAAACCGGCTCATCGTGCGTCCATAAGGATGCAGACCACCATTGAATCCCGCTCGGAGGCGCCGGATGAGTAGGGGTGCGCGGCGCCTCCGAGCGTCCATCGCGGCGCTCGGCGTGCTGATGCTCGCCGGCTGCGCGGACGCCCGACGGTCGAGCAGCGGCACGCCGGTGGCCCCGCGCCCGAGCGTCGAGGCCCGGACGTTCGTCGCGGCGCACGCGCCGATCGACCACACGGTGTCGGGCGAGTGCTTCACCGCGTCGATCACTGTCGATGACCCGCGGGCCTATCGGTGCCTGGCCGGCAGCGCGCTCGCCGACCCGTGCTTCGTCACCGATCGCCCTGATTCGGTCGTCTGCTTCGCCGACCCGTGGACGCCCGGTATTCGGTTGACGCTCGCGGTCGCGCTGCCCGCGATCACCGGGGCGCCGATCGCCACCCGGCCGTGGGCGCTCGAACTGGCCAATGGCGCGCGCTGCGTCGTCCTCACCGGCACGGTCGTTCGGACGGGCGGCGCGGTCCTGGTGTACGGCTGCGGCCAGGGTGCCGGCGCCACCTCCCCGGGCCGCGAGAACACCGTGCGCTACGGCAGGAGCGGTGCCCCGCTTCGGGCGGTCATGGTCCGGGTGACCTGGGCCGCGTAGGTCGCCCTCACGCGCCGAGGATCGCCTCAATCTCGGCACGAAGTTGCGCCAGGGACTCGGCCGCCCGCCGCGCCGAGCCGCTCGCCTCGACGACCTCGAGATAGGCCTTGAGCTTGGGTTCGGTGCCGGACGGTCGCACGACCACCCGGCCGCCGGGCCAGCGCCACCGCAGCCCGTCGGTCCTGGGCAGCAGCTCGTCCACCTCGACCGGCACACCGAGCAGCGTCGCGGGCGGTTGGTCCCGCAGCCGGCGCATGGTGTCGGTGATGATCGACAGATCCTCGACGCGCAGTGACACCTGGTCGGTGCCGTAGCGCCCGTACTCGGCACTGAGCTCGTCGAGGCGGGTGAGCAACGTCGAGCCGGCGGCCTTGAGCGCTGCCGCGAGTTCGGCGACGAGCAGAGCCGCGCTGATGCCGTCCTTGTCGCGGACGAGATCCGGCGCGACGGCGTAGCCGAGGGCCTCCTCATAGCCGAACACCAGATCCGGGGCGGCACGAGAGATCCACTTGAAGCCGGTCAGCGTCTCGGCGTAGCCGACTCCGTGCTTGTCTGCGATCGCGCCCAGCATCGACGACGACACGATGGTCGTCGCGTACGTACCACGAATCCCCTTGCGCAGCAGGGCATCAGCCAGCAGGACGCCGACCTCGTCGCCGCGCAGCATGCGCCACGTCCCTGTCTCGTCCGGGATGGCGACCGCGCACCGGTCGGCGTCGGGATCGTTGGCGATCACGAGGTCGGCCCGCTCGTCCCGTGCGAGCGCGTAGGCCAGATCGAGCGCGCCCGGCTCCTCGGGATTCGGGAACGCGACGGTGGGGAAGTCGGGGTCCGGGCGGTTCTGCTCGCTCACGGCGAGCGGCGGATCGAAGCCGGCGGCGACCAGCACCCGGCGCAGGACCTCGGCGCCGACCCCGTGCATGGCCGTGTACCCGATCCGCAGTGCGCGTGGGCCGTCCTCGACCAGCGCGGTCACGGCCGCGACATAGTCGTCCACGATCGAGTCGCCGGCCGCGGTCACCGCGCTCGGGTGCGCCGCGATGCCGTGCGTCGCTCCGACGGCGCGAATCGCGGCCTCGATCTCGGTATCGGTCGGCGACGTGATCTGCGCGCCGTCGTCGTCGTAGACCTTGTAGCCGTTGTCCTGCGGGGGATTGTGCGACGCGGTGACCAT
Source organism: uncultured Actinomycetota bacterium (assembly GCA_963750295.1). Classification (GTDB taxonomy): domain Bacteria; phylum Actinomycetota; class Actinomycetes; order Mycobacteriales; family Jatrophihabitantaceae; genus CAVVPY01. Next base: position 2,696,125 of record CAVVPY010000001.1, on the reverse strand, counting down.
GATCCCCGCGGCGGCGTGCAGGTGCTGCACGGCAAAGGCGAGGACGGGTGTGGGGAGCCGTCCCGGCAGCAACCGCGCGTCGAAGCCGGCGGCAGCCAGGATCGCGGCGGTGTCGTGCGCGAAGTCCACCGACCGATGCCGCGCGTCGTACCCGACGACGACCGGTCGCCCGCCGCGGCCCTGCTGCACCAGCCACGCGGCGACACCTGCCGCGGCGCGCCGGACGACCGCGCGGTTCATCCCGTTGGGACCGGCACGCAACGGTCCGCGCAAACCGGCGGTCCCGAACGTCAACGGCCCGCTGAACCGGTCGGCCAGTTCGGCGTCGGCCCCCGCGTCCAGCAACGCACGCAACTCGGCCACGTCGGTCGGATCGACGTCGTCCGCGATCCAGGCCTCGACTTCGTCACGGTGCTTCATGATCGACTCAGTACTTCGTCGATGCCGAACCCCGGCGTGGTGAACCCGCCCCCGAGCAGGCCGTCGGACGGGTCCGGCGCCGAGTTCGGCAGCCCGGCAGCGAACTGCTCGGCGTCATCGACCGGGAAGTACCCGATCGCGTGCCCGGCATCGAGGTTCCAGGTGCGGCGGGTGTTGGCCGAGACGCCCCACACGATCGTGTACGTCAGCGCACCGTGGCGCAGCGCCGCATCGACCAGTCGCGCGCAGTCGGACGGCGAGAGCCAGGTCGACAGCGCCCGCAAATGTTCGGGCCGCGGCGCGAAGGTGCCGATCCGCAGGCAGGCGACCTGCATGCCGTACCGATCGGCGTAGTAGCGCCCGAGCGCCTCGCCGAATGCCTTGCTCACGCCGTAGAGGGTGTCCGGCCGCGGTGGCAGGTCGGGTGGCTGCTCGTCGGCGACCGGCCAGAACCCGGCCGCATGGTTGGACGAGGCGTACACCACGCGCCGCACACCGGCGCGGCGCGCCGCCTCGAACACCTGCACCAGCCCCTCGATGTTGGCGTCGCGGAGCACCGGCCACGGCTGCTCGTTCGGGATACCGGCCAGGTGCACGATCGCGTCGACGCCGGGCAGCGCCGCGTCCAGGTCGGTGGGCGAGGTGATGTCGCCGTCGCCGCTCGCGCGGTCGAAGCCGCGGACGGTCCAGCCGAGGGCAGGCAGCCGGGCGCAGAGTTCGCGGCCGATCCGCCCGGCCGAACCGGTGACGAGGACGGTGGTCGCGGTCATATCCGCGGGATCAACTCGCCGAGCAGCGCACCCATCCGCGCCGCAGCCGCCTTGCCGGCCGCGAGCACCTCCTCGTGGTCGAGCTTGTCGCCCAGCCCGGCGGCGAGGTTCGTGACCAGCGACAGGCCGAGCACCTCGCACCCCTCGGCCCGCGCAGCAACCGCCTCGAGCACCGTCGACATGCCGACCAGGTCGGCGCCGAGCACCGCGGCCATGCGCACCTCGGCCGGTGTCTCGTACTGCGGTCCGGGGAACATCGCGTACACGCCCTCGGCGATCGACGGGTCGATCTCGCGGACCAGTGCGCGCAGCCTCGGCGAGTACGTGTCGGTCAGGTCGACGAAGCGGGCGCCGACCAGCGGCGAGCGCCAGGTCAGATTCAGGTGGTCGCTGATCAGCACCGGATCGCCGACGGCCATGCCCGGACGCAGCCCACCGCAGGCGTTGGTGAGCACGACGGTCCGGCACCCGGCCGCCGCCGCGACCCGCACGCCATGCACCACCGGTTCGACGCCGCGCCCTTCGTACAGGTGCGTGCGTCCGAGGAACGCCAGCACCCGGACGCCGCCGACCGACAGCGAGCGGATGCGCCCGGCATGACCTTCGACCGCGGGCGGCAGGAAGCCGGGCAGGTCGGTGACCGTCACCTCGGCGACCGGCTCGCCGAGCGCGTCGATCGCCGGCACCCAGCCGGAGCCGAGCACGATCGCGAGATCGTGGCGCTCGACGCCGGTGCGGCGCGCCAACTCTGCCGCCGCGGCGACCTGATCGAAGGGGGACGTGTCAGTCACGTCCGCCGAGCTTAGGACACCCGATCGTGGGCGCGTGCCCTACGTCGCTACCTCGGCCTCGAGCTGGCACGGCGCGCACCGCGCCACCTGTGGCAGCACCTCGAGCCGCTCGATCGGCATCGGCTCGCCACAGTCGGTGCAGTAGCCGTAAGTGCCGTCGTGCATGCGCAGCAGGGCCGCCGTCACGTCCGCATACGCGGCTCGAGCTCCGGCGAGCAGCGACACGGTGACCTCGCTGCGGGGCGACGAGTGGGCCCGGGTACGAAGCAGCAGGCGAAGCTGATCGACCCGAAAGCCCCGTTGTTCTTCGAGCTGGCTGCGGAACGCGGCCAGTTGCTCGGCAGTGGGTGTGGGTCGGTGGATGACCGAGTTGCCACCGGACAAATACGCCATCGAAAACTCCTGACGAGTCGGAGGAACGAAACGACGTGTCAGCGAGTGTGTCCGGGCGGGCCGCGCGGTGCTGCGGTGTCAGCTGTGGGTTTGGGAGGTATTCCGACGGCGACCGCCATGGGATCCGCGGCGGTGAAAGCGGTTTCCCCGCCCGCAACAGCGGCCGTGAGACCCGGCGCGTCCGGTGCGTGCAGCGCGCCGGGCAGGGTCGTCGCGGACGCCGACAACGCGATGGCCGGTGAGCCCGCGGCGCGGTGGTGAGCAAGCGCGTCGGCGCGAGCCACCCCGCCGGTGAGGACCGTCAGCACGCCGACGAGCAGGAGCACGCCGACGAGCGCGCCGCCCGCGCGTGACCGGCACCGCCTCTCGGCACCGGGGCACACGCCGCGACCCACGCCATAGCCAGGACGCCGGACCTCCATATCGGGGCCAACGGCCGAGTGCGCGGTCCGGTTCCGGACGTGGCCCCGCGTGGCGAGAGATCGGCCACCTCACCCGCGCCTCGACCGCGGACGCCATACGATTCGGCAATGCCTACCGGGTCCGAGCACATCACGCTGGCCGGTGATTTCCCGCCGGCGAGCGCGGCGCAATGGCGCGCCCTGGTGTCGGGCGTGCTCCACCGATCCGGCCTGGACGCGGACGCCGATCCGATCGCCGCGCTGACCACGACCGTCGACGGCATCGACCTGCTGCCGCTCTACACCTGCGCCGACGTCCCTGACCCGGGCCGGCCCGGGGAACTGCCCTACGTCCGCGGCGCCACCGCGGACGGCGCCACCGTCGGCGGGTGGGACGTCCGCGCCCGGCATGCCGACCCCGACACAGTTCGCACCCGCGCCGCCGTCCTCGCCGATCTCGAGCGCGGCGCGAGCTCGCTGTGGCTCGTCCTCGGCGACGGCGGGATCGCGGTCGACGACCTGGCCGTCGTCCTGGACGGAGTGCTGCTCGACCTCGCGCCGGTCGCGCTCGACGCCGGCGTCGGCACCGAAGCCGCGGCCGCGGCCTTCCTCGAACTGGTTGCCGCGCGGGGCACCGACCCTGCCGACGTGGCCGGCACGCTCGGGGCCGACCCGATCGGGCTGCGCGCACGCACCGGCGCGGAGCTCGACCTGGGGCTGCTCGCCCGGCTCGCCGGGCAGCTCGACCGGTTCCCCGGACTGCGGGTGGCCACGGTCGACGCGAGCGTCTTCCACGACGCCGGCGCCTCGCACGCCGAGGAACTGGCCCAGGCCGCTGCGGTCGGCGTCGCGTACCTGCGCGCGCTGGTCGACGCCGGGTCCTCGGTCGAGGACGCGCTCGGGCGGATCGAGTTCCGCTACGCCGTCACGGCCGACCAGTTCGGCTCGATCGCCAAGCTGCGCGCGGCGCGACGGATCTGGGGGCGGGTGGCCGAGCTGTCCGGCGCCGCGGATGCCCGCCGCGGGCAGTGGCAGCACGCCGTCACGTCCGCGGCGATGATGACCCGCCGCGACCCCTGGGTGAACATGCTGCGCACCACGATCGGCTGCTTCGCGGCGGCGGTCGGCGGCGCCGACGCGATCACCGTCGCCCCGTTCGACGCGGCGGTCGGCCTGCCCGACGACCTCGCCCGCCGCATCGCCCGCAACACCCACGCCATCCTGCACGACGAGTCCAGCCTCGGCCGGGTCGTCGACGCCGCCGGGGGTTCGTGGTTCGTCGAGACGCTCACCCACCAACTCGCCGAGGCAGCGTGGGACCTGTTCACGGAGATCGAGCGCGGCGGGGGCGCAGCTGCCGATCTCGACGGTGCCGGCCCGGCCCGGCTGGCCGCGCGCCGCAGTGCACGCGCCGACGCCGTGGCTCATCGCGTCGCCCCGATCACGGGCGTGAGCGAGTACGCATTCCCGGACGAGGAGCCCGTCGTCCGGCAACCCGCGCCGCAACCTCCTGCGGGCGGCCCGCTGCTGGCCGTCCGGTACGCGCAGGACTTCGAAGCCCTGCGCGACCGCACCGACGCGATGCCCGAGCGGCCCGCCGTGTTCCTGGCCACCCTCGGGCCGCCGAGCGCGCACAGCGCGCGCCTGTCGTTCGCCAGCAACCTCTTCCAGGCTGCGGGGCTGCGGCTGATCGTGGGCGAGCCGGCTGACTTCGCCGCGGCAGGCACCAGCGTCGCGTGCCTGTGCGGGTCTGGTCGCAGCTACGGCGAGGACGGCGCCGCCGCGCTCGAGGCGCTCGCGTCCGCCCGGCAGGTGTGGCTCGCGGGCGCTGAGGAACTGGACGGCGTGGACGGCAACGTGTTCACCGGGTGCGATGCCCTCGCCGTGCTGCGCACGACCCTCGACGTGCTGGGCGTGCCGGCATGACGATCCCCGACTTCGGTTCGGCCAGGTTGACCGCACAGCCGGGCGACGCGCCCGAGACCGCGCGCCGTGGCCAGGCCGCCGGCCTGTGGGAGACCCCGGAAGGCATCGCAGTACCGCCGCTCTACACGGCTGCCGACCTCGACGGTCTCGACTTCCTCGACACCTATCCGGGTATCGCGCCCTACCTGCGCGGGCCGTACCCGACGATGTACGTCAACCAGCCGTGGACGATCCGCCAGTACGCGGGCTTCTCGACCGCTGCCGAGTCGAACGCCTTCTACCGGCGCAACCTCGCGATGGGCCAGAAGGGACTCTCGATCGCGTTCGACCTGCCCACCCACCGCGGCTACGACAGCGACAACCCGCGGGTGCTGGGCGATGTCGGGATGGCCGGCGTGGCCATCGACTCGATCTATGACATGCGCGAACTGTTCGACGGCATCCCGCTCGACCGGATGAGTGTGTCGATGACGATGAACGGCGCCGTGCTGCCCGTCCTCGCGCTGTACGTGGTGGCGGCCGAGGAGCAGGGCGTCGCGCCGAAGCAGCTCACCGGGACCATCCAGAACGACATCCTCAAAGAGTTCATGGTCCGCAACACCTACATCTACCCGCCGCAGCCGTCGATGCGGATCATCAGCGACATCTTCGAGTTCACCTCGCAGCAGATGCCGAGGTTCAACTCGATCTCGATCTCGGGCTACCACATCCAGGAAGCCGGGGCGACGGCCGACCTGGAACTGGCGTACACGCTCGCCGACGGCGTCGAGTACCTCCGTGCGGGCATCGCGGCCGGACTGGACGTGGACGCCTTCGCACCGCGGCTGTCGTTCTTCTGGGCGATCGGCATGAACTTCTTCATGGAGGTGGCCAAGCTGCGCGCGGCGCGGCTGCTCTGGGCCAAGCTGGTCAAGCAGTTCGACCCGAAGAACGAGAAATCCCTTTCCCTGCGGACACATTCGCAGACCTCGGGCTGGTCGCTCACCGCGCAGGACGCGTTCAACAACGTGATCCGCACCTGCATCGAGGCGATGGCGGCGACGCAGGGCCACACCCAGTCGCTGCACACGAACGCGCTCGACGAGGCACTCGCGTTGCCGTCGGAGTTCTCGGCCCGCATCGCCCGCAACACCCAGCTGCTGTTGCAGCAGGAGTCCGGGACGACCCGCGTCATCGATCCGTGGGGCGGGTCGTACTACGTCGAGAAGCTGACCAATGACCTCGCCCTGCGGGCGTGGGCGCGCATCCAAGAGGTCGAGGACGCCGGCGGCATGGCACGCGCCATCGACGAGGGCCTGCCGAAGATGCGCATCGAGGAGGCCGCCGCGCGTACCCAGGCGCGGATCGACTCGGGACGGCAGCCGGTGATCGGCGTGAACAAGTACCGGCTCGGCACGGAGGACCATCTCGACGTGCTGAAGGTCGACAACGCCGGCGTCCGCGCCGAGCAGGCCGCGAAGTTGCGCCGCCTGCGCGAGGAACGCGACGACAGGGCAACCACAGCCGCCCTGGACGCGCTCACCGCCGCTGCGGGCTCGTCGTCCGGTGCCAACCTGCTCGCGCTCGCGATCGACGCGGCGCGGGCGAAGGCGACGGTCGGCGAGATCTCGGATGCGCTCGAGAAGGTCTACGGTCGGCACTCGGCGACGATCCGGACGATCTCTGGCGTCTACCGCGAGGAGGCCGGCAGCGTGGACGCGATCGACCAGGCACGCGCGGCGACGGCCCAGTTCGAGCGCGACCAGGGCCGGCGGCCCCGCATCCTGATGGCGAAGATGGGCCAGGACGGGCACGACCGCGGGCAGAAGGTGCTGGCGACCGCGTTCGCGGATCTCGGTTTCGACGTCGACGTCGGCCCGCTGTTCCAGACGCCGGGCGAGGTGGCCCGGCAGGCCATCGAGGCCGACGTCCACATCGTCGGGGTCAACTCCCTCGCGGCCGGCCACCTCACCCTCGTCCCGGAACTGCGCGACGAACTGGCCGAGCACGGGCGCGGCGACATCATGATCGTCGTCGGCGGCGTGATCCCGCCGCAGGACTACGACGCGCTGCGCGAGGCGGGGGCCGCGGCGATCTACCCGCCGGGCACGGTGATCGTGGACTCCGCGCTCGAACTGCTCACCAAGCTCAACCAGCAGCTGTCCGGGCTTTGACCCCGCCGCGGCCGCAGATGAGCGCCTCCAGCAGCCAGGGCGGGGTCAAAGCCGGGGGTGAGTCGGCCGCGGGTGAGCTGGCCGCGGGTGTGCGCGCCGGCACCCGAGCGGCGATCGCCCGGGCGATCACGCTGGTCGAGTCACGCCGCGCCGACCACCGTGCGCAGGCGCAGCAGCTGCTCGTCGCGCTGATGCCGCACACCGGAAACGCGCGTCGCGTCGGGATCACCGGCGTCCCCGGCGTCGGCAAGTCCACCTTCATCGACCAGCTCGGGGTCAACCTGATCGCGGACGGTCACCGGGTGGCCGTCCTCGCCGTCGATCCGTCCTCGGGGCGCACGGGCGGATCGATCCTGGGGGACAAGACGCGGATGACCAGGCTGGCCGCGGACGAGCGCGCCTTCATCCGTCCCTCGCCCAGCGCCGGCACGCTCGGTGGGGTCGCCAAGGCGACCCGCGAGACGATGCTGGTGATGGAGGCCGCGGGCTACGACGTGGTGCTCGTCGAGACCGTCGGGGTGGGCCAGTCGGAGTACGTCGTGGCGGGCATGGTCGACACGTTCGTGTTCCTCACCCTGGCCCGGACCGGCGACCAGTTGCAGGGCATCAAACGCGGCATTCTCGAACTCGCCGACGTCATCGGCGTGAACAAGAGCGACGGCACGCACGCCGACGACTCGCAGCGCGCGGCCCGCGAACTGTCGGGGGCGCTGCGGCTGCTGCGCGGCGCGGACGACGACTGGCAGGCGCCGGTCATCCCGTGCAGCGCGCTCGAGAACGCCAACCTCGACCGGATCTGGAAGCACGTGCTGCGCCACGAGCAGTGGCTGCGTGACCAGGACGAGTTCGACGCTCAGCGCCGACGGCAGCTCGTCGAGTGGACGCGCGCGATGGTCCGCGACCGGCTGCTGATGCGCCTCGACGACGACCGGGTGCACGCGGTCGTGACCGGGGCTGAGGCGCGCGTGCTCGCCGGCGAGATGACGCCCGACCAGGCCGCCACCGAGATCATCGCGGCGATCGACGACCGCTGACGCACCAGGTCAGCGGTCGGCGGGCGCCGAACGTCGGATCGACGGGTCGCTCGCGTGGCGCAGCAGCACCCAGGCCACCGCCAAACTGGACACGAATGAGATCGCTCGGTGGCGCAGTTCGTCAGCGCTCCGGCGGGGGTAGATCTCCATAGCTGTCGTTGTACCCACGCCGATTCGGGCAAAAGGGGACGAAAAACGCGGCTGTTCCGAGCGTCACAGCGTCGAATTCCGCCCGCGGGCACAGCCGGGTCGCCCAGCCGGTTCTCAGTGGCGACCTGGGCTGCGGCCTACACTCACCACCGTGCCGCGCGCGTCGTTCCCCGCCCCATGAGCGAGGAGATCGACAGCCCGGCGACGACCGACATGCCCGAGCAGACCCCGCCGCCGGGGCGCGGCCGCGCGCTCGGAACTATGGTGCGGCGCCACGCGGTGGACACCCGTCCGCTCGAGATCCTGCCGTACCGACGCCTGCTGATCGGGCAGGGCACGGCGTTCATCGGCTCGATGCTCACCCAGGTCGCGGTGCCGGTCCAGATCTACGTCCTGACCGGCTCGTCGCTCTACGTCGGCTTCTTCGGCCTGGCCGGGCTCGTCCCGATCATCGCGTTCGGGCTCTACGGCGGCGCGATCGCCGACGCCGTCGACCGCGGACGGCTGTACTTCTGGTCGTCCCTGGCCACCTGGATCATGACGCTCGGCCTGCTCGTGCAGACGCTGCTCGACCTCGGCAACGTGTGGCTGATCCTCGCCCTCGTGGCCGTTCAGGCGGGCGGTTGGGCGATGGCGTCCTCGGCACGCGGCGCGATCATCCCGCGGATCATGGACGAGAGCCTCGTCCCGGCTGCGAACACGCTCAGCTTCACGGTCGGCAACGTCGGCCAGGTCATCGGACCGCTGATCGCGGGCGTCCTCGTCGGGCTGCACCACGGCTTCGCGTACGCGTATGCGATCGACGCGCTGCTGTTCACTGCCGCGCTGTATTCGGCGCTCCGGCTGCCGCCGATGCCGCCCGGGGATACTGCCCGCCCCACGCTCGGCCTGCGGTCGGTGGTCGACGGGCTGGCGTTCATCATCACCCGGCCGGTGCTGCTGATGTCCTTCGCCGTGGACATCGCAGCGATGGTGCTGGCCATGCCACGTGCGCTGTTCCCCGAGGACGCCGACCAGCGCTTCTCGGGCAACGTCGGCCCGCTCTACGCCGCCATCGCGATCGGCTCGGTCGTCGCCGGCCTGTCGAGCGGGTGGATCGGCCGGGTGCAGCGCCAGGGACGCGCGCTCGTCCTCGCGGTGCTGGGCTGGGGTGCGGCGGTCGCCGTGGCCGGCCTGGCCCGCCAGTTCTGGCTGGTGGTGTTCCTGCTCGCGCTGGCCGGTGCCGCGGATCTGATCAGTGCCGTCTACCGCCAGACGATCCTGCAGACCTATGCGCCGGACGAGATGCGCGGCCGGATGCAGGGCGTGTTCATCGCGGTGGTCGCCGGCGGCCCTCGACTCGGCGACCTGCGCGCCGGTGCCATGGCGGCCGCGACCACCCTGACGTTCTCGTGGGTCGGCGGCGGCGTCGCGTGCGTGGTCGTCGTCCTCGTCGGCGGGGTGGCCGTCCGGTCCTTCTGGCGGTACTCGACCGCGGACTAGGTTCGTCCTATGGCGCTGTCCGGATCGCAATTCGTCATCACCGCTGGCCGCCACGAGGCGACGATCGTCGAGGTCGGTGGCGGGCTGCGCCGCTACACCGCCGACGGCGTGGACGTCACCGTCCCGTACGGCGAGGACGTGCTCGCGCCGCGCGGCAGCGGCACTGCGCTGGTGCCGTGGCCGAACCGGCTGCGCGGCGGCCGGTACCGCTTCGACGGCGTCAAGCTGCAACTGCCGCTCACCGAGCCGGCCAAGCGCAACGCCTCGCACGGCCTGGGCCGGTGGACGCGGTGGCTGGCGTCCGCGCACGAGCCGTCGTCGGTGACGATGGTGCTGGACGTGGTGCCGCAGCCCGGCTACCCGTTCGAGGTCCGCGTCGAGGTGACCTATGCGCTGCTCGAGGAGTTCGGCCTCTCGGTGACGGCGTCCGCGCACAACCACGGGGTCGGCCGCGCGCCGTTCGGGGCCGGGTTCCACCCGTACCTGGCCACGCGCGGGCATCGCCTCGACGACGTGACGCTGCGGCTCCCGGCGCGCGACCGCTTGGTGTCGGACGAGAGCGCGGTGCCGGTCGGCGAGCAGTCGGTGACCAAGACGCCTTACGACTTCCGCCGCGGGAAGCGGCTGCGCACGGTCCGCCTGGACGACGGGTTCACCGGGCTGCATCTCGAGCAAGGGCGGGGCACGGCCTCGGTGCTGACGAAGTCCGGTGGCGCCCAGCTCTGGTTCGACGCGACCTTCGGCTACCTGCAGGTGTACACGGCCGATTCCGTCGCCGACGACGTGCCGGGCGTGGCCGTCGAGCCGATGACTTGCGCGGCGGACGCGTTCAACTCCGGCCGCGGCCTGATCATCATCGACCCCGGTGGCACGTGGACCGGCTCGTGGGGAATCCAACCGACCTAACTCCGTGACGGGGGTGGGCGGCGCAGGGCCTGGTAGCGCTCCAGCGCGACCAGGCGTTCCTGCTGATGGTCGACGATGCGTGCCGGGTACCCGGCGGGTAGTCCGTCGAGCTCCCACGGCTGGTGCGCCCGCGCCCCCTCGACGCCGCGCAGCTCGGGGATCCAACGGCGGACGTACACCCCGTCGGGGTCGAACTTGAGGCCCTGGGTGACCGGGTTGAACACGCGGTAGAACGGCGCCGCGTCGGTGCCGGTGCCGGCCGTCCACTGCCAGCCGTGCTGATTGCTGGCGAGATCGCCGTCGACGAGATGGCGCATGAAGTGGCGAGCCCCGTGCTGCCACTCGACGTGCAGGTCCTTGACCAGGAAGGACGCGACGATCATGCGGACGCGGTTGTGCATCCAGCCCTCGCCGAGCAGTTGCCGCATGCCCGCGTCCACGATCGGGTAGCCGGTCTCGCCCCTCGTCCACGCGGTGAACGCATCGGTGTCCGATCGCGCATAGGCCATGTTCTTCAGCTGCGGCAGGAAGTACTCGCGCGCGCTTGCCGGCCAGGCATGCAGCACGTGCGCGTAGAACTCGCGCCACGCGAGCTCCTTGGCGAACGTCTCGTCGCCCGCGCCGAGATCGGCAAGCATCGTGCGCGGGTGGATGCAACCCCACTTCAGGTACACCGACATGCGCGACGTGCGGTCGAGGTCGGGACGGTCGCGGACCTCCGGATAGCCGGCCAGCGGGCCGGCGCGGTAGGCGCGCCAGGCCGTGGCGGCTGCCCGCTCGCCGGCGGCGGGCAGGACGAGGCCGTCGGGTAGCGGCGGGTCGTCGGGGACGTCCATGCCCGGCAGCGACACGTCCCAGCCGACCCGCCCGGCGATTGCGGCTGCGGGATCACGCCAGCCGTGCTCCTTCCAGGCCCGGTAGAAGGGCGTGTATACGCGATAGGCCTCGGCCGGATCGCCCTTCGTGCCGATGCGTCCGGGGCTGACCGCGTACGGCGAGCCGGTGCGCGTCAGCGGTGTCCCGCCGAGCGCGTGTTCGACGGCTGCATCGCGCCTGGCGCCGTACGGGCCGAAGTCCGCGCTGACGTGCACCGAGCCCGCACCCAGCTCGGCGACGACCTGCGGGACGACCTCGGCCGGGTCGCCGTGCCGCACCAGTAGCCCGCCGCCGTGGCCGCGCAGGTCGGCGTCGAGCGCCCGCAGCGTGCGGTAGAGGAAGGCCACCCGAGGGGCACCGGCCGGCTCGAGCAGCGCCGGATCGAGGACGAACAACGTGACGACCGGACCGTCCTCGGCGGCGGCGTGCAATGCTGGATGATCGCGCAGCCGCAAATCCCGCCGGAACCACAGCACCGAGCTCACCGTTCGAGTGTGCCGTGAGTTCCCGCGGCCGATGGGGAAGGACCTCACCCGTGAGCGAATCCGGTGACCTCGAGGCAGGTTTCCAGGGCAACGACCAGGTCGATCCGTCCGAGTCCCTGACGGGGGACAACACCACCGACCCGCTCGACGAGGGCTACACGCTGCCCGAACGCGAGTCGCAGGCGTGGCGCGGTGACACCGCCGACGAGGCGCGGGCCGGTGAGTCGCTGGACCAGCACCTGGCCGAGGAGGAGCCGGACGTGGGCGACTCGGACGACGCGGACCCGAGCTGATCGACCGGTGCGGCTGACCAAGTTCACGCACGCCTGCGTCCGCCTCGACGACGGTGATCGCGCCCTCGTCCTCGACCCCGGAGTGTTCAGCGAGGTCGACGAGGCGCTCGACGGGGCCTCGGCCGTGCTGATCACGCACGAGCACGTCGATCACGTCGACGCCGACCGGTTGCGCGCGGCGCTCGCGCGCGACCCGCGGTTGCGGGTCTGGGCACCGCCCTCGGTAGCGGGATCGTTCGCCGATCTCGGCGAGCAGGTGGTACCGGTCAGATCGGGAGAATCCTTCGACGTGGCCGGGTTCTCGGTGCGTGCGTTCGGCGGCCAGCACGCGCTGATCCACCCGGCGATCCCGGTGGTCGCGAATCTCGGCTACCTCGTGGACGGCACTGTCTACCACCCCGGTGACTCGTTCACCGTCCCGGACGTGGCGGTACCCACGCTGCTGCTGCCCACGAGCGCGCCATGGTCGAAGGCTGCCGAGGTGATCGATTTCGCCGTGGCGGTGCGGGCGCCGCGAACCTTCCAGATCCACGACTCGCTCGTCACCGACGGCTACGCCTCGATCGTCGAAGGACACCTGAACCGGATCGCCACACCGCACGGGGTCGAGTTCCGCCACCTGGATCCGCGGCAGACGGTGAGCCTGTGACGGCGAACGAGGTGCTCGCCCGGCATCCGATCATCGACGGGCACAACGACCTGGCCTGGGCGATGCGCGAGAAGACCGGCTACGACCTGGACGGGTACCGCCTCGACCAACGGCAGACGCGGACGCAGACCGATCTCGTCCGTCTGGCCGAAGGCGGCGTGGGCGGCCAGTTCTGGTCGGTGTACGTGCCCTGCCGGCTCGGCGCAGGATCGGTGGCTGCCACGCTCGAGCAGATCGATTTCGTCCTGCGCATGGTGGCGCACTACCCGGACCGGTTGGCGCTCGCGCTCACCGCGGCCGACGTCGAGCAGGCTCGGCGGGCGGGCCGGGTCGCGTCGCTGCTCGGCGCCGAGGGCGGTCACAGCATCGACTCGTCGCTCGCCGTGCTGCGCGTGCTGCACTCACTCGGCGTCCGTTACCTCACGCTGACCCACAACGAGAACGTGCCGTGGGCCGATGCCGCGACCGACGACCCGGTGGCCGGCGGGCTGACCGAGTTCGGTCGCGAGGTCGTGCGCGAGATGAACACCCTGGGCATGCTCGTCGACCTCTCGCACGTCGCGCCCTCGACGATGCGTGACGCGCTCGTCACTACGACTGCGCCGGTCGTGTTCAGTCATTCCTCGGCCCGCGGGCTGGTCGATCACGTGCGCAACGTCCCCGACGACATGCTCACCACCCTCGCCGGCAACGGCGGAGTCTGCATGGTGACCTTCGTGCCCGACTTCGTCTCGAACGACTGCCGGGAATGGAGCCTGGGTGCGGTGGCCGAGATGCTCGAGCGCGGCGAGGACCCGCGCGACTGGACCGCACGCCAGGCCGCCGAGGCGCGCCTTGCCGAGCGGATCCCGCCGCCGCAGGCCACGGTCGCGCAGGTCGCCGACCACGTCGAGCACGTGCGCGCCGTCGCCGGTGTCGACCACGTGGGACTCGGCGGGGACTTCGATGGGTGCGACCCGATGCCGGCCGGCCTGTCGGACGTGAGCGGCTACCCGGCGCTGATCGACGAACTGCTCACGCGCGGGTGGTCCGAGGCCGAGTTGGCCGCGCTGACGCGCCGAAACGTGTTGCGGGTGCTGGCCGACGCCGAGCAGGTGGCGGCCTCGAGCTAGCTGCCCGCCGTTGTCCACAGCTGTGGATAAACGTGTGGGATAGCGGTGCACAACCGGCGTCGGCCTGGGGATTTTCGCCCAGCCAGCCCTCAGTCGGGCACCAGCCGATCCTCAGTCCGGCAGCATCGGCACGGACATCCCCTCACCGTGGCCGAGCAGTACGGCGCGGGTGAGCGCCGTCGTGCCGTACCGGTCCTTGATGCCGTCGACCGCCGTGTCGAGCAGGCCGCGGGCCGCCTCGCGGTAGGGCAGTTCGAGCTGGATGCTGTCGGCGTCGTCGAGGTTCGCGACCGAGATCCCGACCAGCGTGATTCCGGCGGTGCGGATCAACGGCATCGCTGCGGCGAGCAACGACCGCGCCACCGCCAGGATCGTGTCCGTGCGGTCCGTCGGCCGCGGCAAGGTGTGCGAGCGGGTGGCGCGGGTGAAGTCGGCGAAGCGCAGCCGCAGCACCACCGTGCGCCCGGTCCGGTGTGCGCCGCGCAGCCGCCGGGTGACCCGATCGACCAGCCCGACCAGAAAGCCGTCGATGACGTTCTCGGCCCACCGGCCGGTCCCGGCCCGGCCGAGGCCCATCGCGCGCTGCGAGCCGATCGAACGGCGCCGGCGCCCGGGCTGCACGGGACGCGGGTCGCGGTTGTGCGCGAGGGCATGCAGGTGCCGCCCTGATGCCGGGCCGAGCATCGCCATCAGCGTCGACTCGGGCAGCAGCGCCACCTCCGAGACCCGGGTGATGCCCCGCCGGTGCAGCTTGTCCGCGGTGACCTTGCCGACGCCCCAGAGCCGCTCAACCGGCAGCGGGTGCAGGAAGTCCAGTTCGCCGTCCGGCGGGACGACCAGCAGTCCGTCCGGCTTGCCCACGGCGCTCGCCACCTTGGCGAGGAACTTCGTCCGGGCCACGCCGACCGTGATCGGCAGCCCGATCCGCGCACGGACCTCGGCCCGCAGCCGGGTCGCGATCTCGACCGGCGTGCCGGACACCCGGCCGAGGCCGCCCACGTCCAGGAACGCCTCGTCGATCGAGATCCCCTCGACCAGGGGGGTGGTCGCGTGGAAGACCTCGAAGACCGCCGCGCTCGCCTCGACGTAGGCATCGAACCTGGCCGGGACCACGACGGCGTGCGGGCACAGCCGACGGGCCTGGCGCTCACCCATCGCGGTACGGATGCCCAGCGCTTTGGCCTCGTAGCTGGCAGCGAGCACCACCCCGCCGCCGACGATCACCGGCCGGCCGCGCAGTCGCGGGTCGTCACGCTGCTCGACCGAGGCGTAGAAGGCGTCCAGGTCGGCGTGCAGGATGTGTGCGAGCACCACGAACATATGTTCGCATAGTTACCCGCACCGTGGACGGCCCGAAGGGGCCGCTCAGCCGAAGCTGACCGACTCGGTGTCCACCGTCCCGGCCTGCCGACCAGGAGCGGAGTGGTACTTCCAGTACAGGTTGGTGTGGTTGATGACCTGGTCGGGGGTCGGGGCGCCCCACTGGCTGTGGTCCTCGGTGGTGTGGGCGTCGGCGACGAGGGTGGCGTCGTAGCCGCGGACGATCGCCCCGTGCAGGGTGGACCGGATGCAGGCGTCGGTCTGTGCCCCGGTGACGATCAGCCGGCCCACCTTCCGCTCGGCCAGCACGCTCTCGAGCTCGGTCTCTTCGAACGAATCGCCGTAGCGCTTGCGCACGACCGGCTCGGACTCGTCCTGCGTCAGCTCGTCGACGTAGCGCCAGCCGTCGCTGCCCTCGGCCAGCTCGTCGTCGGAGTGCTGCACCCACACGACGGGGACCTGCTCGGCCCGGGCCTTGTCCACCAGCACGGCGATGTTGGCGATGACGCCGTCTCGGTTGTGCGCGCCGGCTAGGACGTCGTTCTGCACGTCGATGACGAGTAACGCGGTGTTCGGGCGGTCGGTCAGCGTGGTCATGACTCTCCTCGGTGGTCGGTCTGGTGCTCAGTACGTTAGGACCGACTACCGACACTACGTCCACATATCGAGGGGGCCGCCGTGGCCGAGACCTTGGCGCGAGCGGCGGACGGGATCCTGCATCGTGCGGTGTCTGGCTCGCCGAAAGTCGCGGGCGTGGCGGCCAGCGCGACCGACCGCGAGCGCACGGTCTACCAGGGTGCGGCCGGCGTCCGGACGATCGGTTCGGATGTCGCGATGACCACCGACACCGTGTGCGCGCTCTATTCGGCCACCAAGCCCGTCACCGGCACGGCCGCGCTGCAACTGGTCGAGGACGGCTTGCTGGACCTCGATGCGCCGGCCAAGGACTACATGCCCGACCTCGGGGAACTGCAGGTGCTCACCGGCTTCGACCAGGACGGCGCACCGACGTTGCGGCTGCCGAGCCGCGACGTCACGACCCGGATGCTGTTGCTGCACACGGCCGGGTTCGGCTACGACTTCCTCAACGAGCACTACCGGCGACTCGTCCGCGAGTGCGGCTACCCGAACATGTCCTCAGCGTCGCCCGCGGCGTTGCGCACGCCGCTGCTGTTCGACCCGGGCGAGCGGTGGGAGTACGGGTCCAGCATCGACTGGGTGGGCCAGGTCATCGAGGCGATCACCGGCACGCGACTGGGCGAGGTGTTGGCGGCACGCGTCTTCGGCCCGCTCGAGATGAGGTCCACCGGGTTCACGCTGACGCCGCAGCTTCGCTCGCGCCTGGCCGCAACCCACCAGCGCGACGCGTCGGGCGCGCTCCGGGCGATGGACCTCGCGCCGGCGCACGAGCCCGAGGTGCACATGGGCGGGCAGGGGCTGTACTCGAGCGTCGAGGACTACACGCGGTTCGTCCGGATGTGGCTCAACGACGGGGCCGCGCCGGACGGGACGGCCGTGCTACGCCCCGACACCGTGCGGATGGCGGCGCAGAACGGCCTCGGCGAGCTGACGATCACCAAGATGGCGACCGTGTCGCCGAAGGTGAGTCACGACATCGAGTTCTTCCCGGGCCTGGCGAAGTCGTGGGCGCTGACGTTCATGGTCAACGACGAGGACGCGCCCACCGGGCGGCCGGCGGGCGCGCTGGGGTGGGGCGGCCTCGCCAACGTCTACTTCTGGATCGACCGGCGCAACGGTGTCGGCGGCGTCTGGGCGACGCAGCTGTTCCCGTTCATGGACCCGACGTCGGTCGGTGGCTATCTCGAGTTCGAGCAGGCCGTGTACGAGGCGCTACGCGCGACGGACATGACAGGTTCGCCACCGACCTGACCGATCGTCAGCGACGGACTGTCAGCGTGCAGCTGACCCGTACGAGGGCCGACGCGATCCGCGGCCGGACCGGCGCGGCGCGTGCGGGCGGCTCGGCGGTGCCTGCCGGGCGACGTGCGTGACCGTGATCGGGGTGCCGGATGCGGCAACCTCGCGCACGGCCGGGTGACCGCTGGTCACTACGGCAACGTCGGGCGAGACCGACGCCGCGGCGTGCAGGCGGGCCGTCTGCGTCGCCTGGTCGGGCTCGACGAAGGAGATGACCGTGCCGGTCGCGCCCGCGCGTGCCGTGCGGCCGGATCGGTGCAGGTAGTCCTTGTGGTCGTTCGGCGGGTCGAAGTGCACGACCAGGTCGACGTCGTCGACGTGGATCCCGCGGGCAGCGACATCGGTCGCGACCAGGACGCGGGTACGTCCCGAGGCGAACGAGTCGAGCGCGCGCAGCCGCTGGTTCTGGTTCAGGTTGCCGTGGATCGCCGCGGCATCGACGCCGCGCGTCGTGAGCTGCTTCGCCAACCGGTCGGCACCGTGCTTGGTCCGGACGAAGAACAGCGTCCGGGCCGGGCGGACCGCGATCTCGGCGGCGATCGTCACCTTGTCGTTGTGCGAGAGCCGGAAGACGCGGTGAGTCATGGCTTCGACCGGGCCGGAGGCGTTGCTGACGGCGTGGACGGCCGGGTCGGACAGGTAGCGCGTCGCGAGCCGCTCGACGCCGCGGTCCAGGGTGGCCGAGAACAGCAGCGACTGCCGGTGCGGCGGGGTCGCGTCGAGGATGCGGGTGACGGCCGGGAGGAAGCCGAGGTCAGCCATGTGGTCGGCCTCGTCGAGGACGGCCATGCCGACGTCGTCGAGGCTCACGGCGTTGCGTTCCATCAGGTCGATCAGGCGTCCGGGAGTGGCGACGACGATGTCGACGCCCTGGCGGATCTCGTGCATCTGGTTCGCGATCGACAACCCGCCGACGACCGTTGCGATCTTCAGCCGCAGCGGACGGGCGAGAGGCAGCAGCGCCTCGGTGACCTGGCGGGCCAGCTCACGGGTGGGGACGAGCACCAGTCCACGCGGGGTCCGGCCGCCGGTGCCCGCGTGCAGCCGGGCGAGCAGCGGCAGGCCGAAGGCCAAGGTCTTGCCCGAGCCGGTCTCTGCCCGGCCGAGGATGTCACGGCCGGCGAGGGCGTCGGCCAGTGCGCTGGCCTGGATCGGGCTCGGCCGGGTGATGCCGGCGGCGGTGAGCTGGGTGACGAGCACGTCCGGCAGGCCGAAACCGGTGAAGTCGGCGATCTCGGGTGTGGGGCGCTGCAGCGCTGCGTTGAGCGCGGCGTCGAGTTCGCTGGTGCGTGGGCTGGTCGCCCGGCCCGGGGACGCGGCATGGGGGCGCTTCTGCGAACGGTTCTGGTTGTAACGGGGGCGTCGGTTCTGACGCGACGTCATGGACGTCGTGGAGTGCGAGGGCACGTAGGTATTCCAATGTTCGGCAGGCCGCTACAGCAACAGCCTGTCCGTGAGGAGAAACCGATGAACGTGCAGCCACGCGGAACTTCTCGTCCGCGAGAGATGCGGCGATTCTGCCGCTTGTCCCCAGCATAACAGCGATCTTCACCGAGCCATTCCCGGACGGCCGCTACAGACGAGTGACTTTCACAGCATCGGCGGGCACACTGGGCTTATCGAGGCTGACCCCGCACGACCCGTTCTGGCCGTGCCGGTCCCGGTGATCAATCGAGTTCAAGGTGCCTCGGCTTAGGACGCAAGTCGGTGTATCGGCAAGGACAACCGCCGCTCCGCCGTCCTAGGGCACCGTGGCTTGTCTCCCAGACACCGGACGTTGCTCGACCATTCTCGCTTGTCGCGCCCGACCACGCCTGCAGTAGTCGTGACGCAGTCTGGAGTTTCCATGACCTCTGTCGCACCGCCGAGAGGCAGCGACTTTTCTGTGCTCTCGCGTCAGATCCGCGCGGCCGGACTGCTGGAGCGTCGCCGGGTGAACTATGCCGTGCGGATCATCGCGACCTTGGGCGCATTCGCCGCCACCTGGTGGGCGTTCGTCCTCGTCGGCGATTCCTGGTACCAAACCATCGTCGCGGTCGTCATGGGGCTGGCGTTCACCCAGGTCGCCTTCCTCGGCCACGACGGCGGCCACCAGCAGGTCGCCCGCACCAAGCGGATGAACGACACGCTCGGGATGATCACCGGCGATCTGCTCGTCGGACTCTGTTACGGCTGGTGGGTCGACGAGCACAGCCAGCATCACGCGAACCCCAACCACGAGGGCAAGGACCCCGATATCGGGGACAGCGTCATCACCTTCACCGACGACCAGGCCAACTCCCGCACCGGTCGAGTCGAGCGGTTCCTCGGCGCGTACCAGGCCTACCTGTTCTTCCCGCTGCTGACGCTGGAAGGCATCAACCTGCACGTGCAGAGCATCGGCTGGCTGCGGGCGCACCCGGTGCGGCGGTACCGGCGCACTGAACTGGTCCTGCTCAGCGTCCACGTCATCGCCTTCCTCAGCGCCGTCCTGCTCGTCCTCTCACCGGTCAAGGCGCTTGCCTTCGTGGCGATCCAGCAGGCCGTCTGGGGCGTGTACATGGGCTGCTCGTTCGCGCCGAACCACAAGGGCATGCCGACGATCCCGATGGGCCAGACGCTCGACTTCCTGCGCCGCCAGGTGATCACCACGCGCAACATCCGCGGTGGGCTGTTCACCGACTTTTTGCTCGGTGGGCTGAACTACCAGGTCGAGCACCACCTGTTCCCGAACATGCCGCGCGCGAATCTGCGCAAGGCGCAGCCGATGGTGCGCGCGTTCTGCGACCAGATGCGGGTGCCGTACACCGAGACGAGCCTGATCGGCTCGTACGCGGCCGCCCTGCGACACCTGCACGACGTGGGCCGCCCGCTTCGCCGCGAGGCCAGGCAGCCCGTCACCGTCTGACGGCTGGGCTGTCGGCTCGGGTCACACCGGGCCGAGCGCGGTTTCGAGCGCCGCGATGATCCGGGGCCGCAGCTCCGGCGCCGTGATGACCGCGTCGACCGAGCCGACCTCGACGGCGCGGTGGATGTTGTGGACGGCGTCGAACTCGGCCGCCACCTCGCCGAGCTTCTCGGCCCGCACCGTAGAACGAACCGCAGCCAGCTCCGCGGCGATCGGTGCCCGCTCGGTCTCGGGCGCGGTACGTAGCCGGGTGTCGAGCACGCTCACCCGCGGATCGGCGGACGTCCGCGCGTCCACATCTCCGGCGAAGACCACAGCGGCGGCGGGAGCGCCGCCGATCACGGAGGCGAACGAGCCCTCGACTGCGAGCACGGTCATCGCCGGGTTGAGCGCCTTGGAGAACACCACGAACGCGCCGCCGTGGTAGCGCGAGATCACGCAGAACACGATCGGTCCGTCGAAGTTGACGATGGCCCGCCCGATCTCGGCGCCGTACTCGAGTTGCAGGTTGCGCATCGAGTCCGGCGAGCCGTCGAACCCGGACAGGTTCGCGAGCACGACCAACGGACGGTTCCCCGAGGCGGCGTTGATCGCCCGCGCCGCCTTCTTCGACGAGCGAGGGAACAGGGTGCCGGCGGTGTACACGTCCGGGCCGTCGGTGGGCGGGAAACCGCGGCGCGGGACGTTGCGCGACTCGATGCCCAGCATGCACACCGGCCAGCCGCCGAGGTGCGCGTCGAAAACAACCGCGGTGTCCGCGTCGGCCATGTCGGCCCATCGCTCCAACGTCTCGTGATCCTGGTCGGCGAGGGCGGCCATCACGGTCCGGATGTCGAAGGCCTTCTTGCGATCCGGATTGGTCGTGACCGAGAAGATCTCACCGATCAGGCGGAAGTCGCTGTCGACGATGTCGTGAGCGGCCGTGGTGACGTCGCGGTCGACCGGGTCGGTCGTGGGCGCACGTCGGGGCCGCGCCTCGCCGGGCACGACGTAGGCGTGTTCGTAGTGCTCCATCAGGATGTCGCGCGCGGACTTGAGGTCCGGAGCCCAGTACTGCGCCTGGCCGTTCGGGCCCATCACGCGGTCGTAGCCGCCGATGCCGAAATTGTCCTCGGCCGACACGCCGCCGGAGAAGTCGAGCGACTGCTTGCCGGTCAGCACCATCGCGCTGTCGGGAGTCATGACGAGCACACCCTTGGTGTGCATGAGCATCGTCGCCTCGGCGTTCCAGTACGGCTGCGCACCGACGTTGATGCCCGCGACGATGATGTTGATCTCGCCGCCGTTCTGCGTGAACTCGATGATGCGCTTGAGTCCGCGCGCCACCCAGTCCATGTTCTCGGTGCCCGAATGCATGGCGATCCGTGCGCCGGCCGACAATGCGTACCACTCGACCGGTACGCCCAACTGCTCGGCGAGGTCTATCCCCGCGATGATCCGGGAGCATTCGGCCTCTGCGACCGCGCCGAGCGCCCGGGTCGGGTCCCCGCTGAGGATGACGCGGGTGATGCCCTCCGGATGCAGTGCCGTCGGGGTGGTGATGACGCCGACGACGATGCCGGCCTTGTTCAGCCCGGCCGGCCGGTCGACCGGGACGAGCCGCCCGGCGTCGTCGAGATCGTGCTCGGTCGCGGTGCCGCCGGGACCGGCTACCATCGCCTGGAGCTCGTAGGGGTACACCGTCCCGCGGCGCCGCGCGCGCAGCACCTTCTGGGCGTAGTCGTCCAGCGGTCGGAGCAGGGCCGTCGGCGGTGGCCCCAAGGAGAACTGCACGCCTGACCCCGGCTGGTAGAAGAACCGCCCGGCAACCGGGACGATCGTGCCGTCCGGTGCGGCCACCCGCCCCTGGGCCAGCACCTCCTCGATCCCGGCGCCCGTGGTCAGCGGCGCAATACCTCGCTGCAGCGCGGTGAGCTGATCGAGCTCGGCGTCGATGGGCGGCCAGATGTGGATCCAGACGTGGTTCATGTCCAGCGGTACGGTCCGCGTCTGCAGCAGCACCCGCGCCCGTCGAATGCCTTCGACACAGTTCGCGATGGCCCGCTCGACCTGTGGCAGCGAACTGACCCGATCGTCGTCGTCGCGGACGACGGCGAGTTCGCGCACCTGGGCGAGTGCGACCAGGCGCTGGTCGGCGCTGTTGTCCTTCGCCGTGCAGTGATAGATCAGGACGTCCTCGGGTGCCTCGACGCGCTCGATGTCGAACTCGCGCAGCCGCCACAGGTCGAGGCGACGCCCCACCATCGGATGCAGCGCGCGAACCAGGTCGTCCTCGGCGAGAGCGGCATCGTGCGAGCGGAAGGTGAAGTACGAGACCGGGCGACCGGCGCCCGGGCACACCGCCACGGCGACACGGCGCACGTCGTGGGCGAA
The DNA here is from genome assembly GCA_963750295.1 of uncultured Actinomycetota bacterium. Classification (GTDB taxonomy): domain Bacteria; phylum Actinomycetota; class Actinomycetes; order Mycobacteriales; family Jatrophihabitantaceae; genus CAVVPY01. Next base: position 2,673,766 of record CAVVPY010000001.1, on the reverse strand, counting down.
CGCGATCGGCGTCAGCCGCTCGGCCAGCCGAGCCGAGCACGTGTCGGCGTCCTCGGGAGCCTCCGGCCAGGACAGGTACAGGTCGACGACCGACTGCTGCTCGGGCGCCCTCGCCGCGACCTGCCCGGCGAGCATCCGCGCGAGCCCGCCGTCGGGTTCGAGCTCGGCGTACGTGGCAACGGTCGAGACGAGATGCGAGGGACGGTCGTCGAGAACGTAGTCGGCGGCGGCGAACGGACGTCCGTCCACCTGCTCGGAATGCAGGGCGTGCAGGTCGTACTCGCGGTAGTGCCGCCTGATCATCACCTCGAGCAGTGGCTCGCTGGACGGGATCCCGTCCTCGAGGCGGTCGGCGAGGAAGCTGACGATACGCTCGGGGATCGCGGCGAGCGCGTCCATCCGTTCGGCCCGATCGGGAGCGTCCGGGTGCGCCGCGAGCGCCTCGACCTCGTCGCGGACACCGGCGAGCACCGCGGATCGCTCCGCTGCGACGGCGGGTTCGTCGAACCAGCGGTAGCGCACGCTGCGGGCCAGGTCACCCACCGCGGGGAAGCGCAGTTGCGTCGCCAGGACGAGGCGGTCGAGCACCTCGCGCGCCGACCGGTCCGCCTCGGTGTCCGGGGCCGGTTCGGTGTGCCAGCGTTGCAGGATCGCCGCGACGATCGCGAGGTCCGGCGCCGACCGCTGCTGGGTGAGGAAGATGCGGAACACGGCTTCGTCCAGCTGCGGAGTGTGATCGAGCGTGTTGACGCCGTAATGGGCGAGCACGCTCTGCAGCTTCGTCCGGAACAGGTCGGGCAGGCCGCTGCGGTCGACGTCGAAGGTCTGCAGGTAGCTGTGGAAGTACTCCTTCGGGCTGTGCACGCGGAGCTCGGTCCGCATCTCCTCGTCGGCCAGCCGGTTGCGGCTTAGCTCGGCGAAGTCCGAGAACAGCTTGAGCAGTTCGATCTCGCTGGGAATGACGTCGGCGCCGCGGGTGGCCGCGTCGTCGCGCACCTGGAGGTAGCGGGACAGCGTCAGCCCGTTGTCGCTCGGGTCGACGTCGAAGCCGAGCATGACCGCGCTGAGGTCGGCCAGCCCGCGAGCGACCGGGTCCTCGAGGTCCTCGCTCGCAGCGGGCAGTTCGAGATCGACGGGGGCACCCTCGGCGGGCGCCTCGGCGACCGCGTCCGTGATCGGTTCGAGGCGGATGAGCGGGGCCCCGGTTTCGACCTGGCTGCCCGCGGCCACGTGCAGTTCGCGCACGGTGGCGGCGAACGGCGCGTTGATCCGCGTTTCCATCTTCATCGACTCCAGGACGACGACCGGTGCACCGGCAGCCACCTCGGTGCCCACCGCAGCCGGCGTTGCCACCACGAGGGCCGGTGCCGGTGAGCGCAGCACGCCGCCCTCGTCGCGGCTGATCCGGTGCGCGACACCGTCCACCTCGACGAAGTGCACCGGCCCGTGGGTCGCGGTGAGGACGCGGAAGCGGCGCCCGGCGACGGTGAGCCGCATCCGCCGGCCCAGGCGGTCGATGTCGGCGTCGACGATGTGCAGGTCGCCGTTCTGGGCAACCGTGACCCGGAACCGATGCATCCCGATCTGGGACACCGCCACGCGGTACGCGCGGCCACGCAGCTTGAGGTCGATCGGACGCGCCACCCGGTGCTGCACCTGCGGGCGTCCGCCACGGGCAGTCTGCAGCAGCCGCGCCACCTCGACCTGCTCGTCGTCCTCGTAGGCCTCGATGCCGGCAGCAACGAGGGCGATACCGCTGTGCCGATCCGAGACCAGCCGGCCCTCGGCGCGAACCCGGTCTATCCACCCGGTGTCCGCCGTGGCGTCGATGACCTCCGGCTGGTCGAGCAGATCGAGCAGGAAGCTCTTGTTGGTCGCGCCGCCCTCGATGACGACGGCGGTCTCGGCGACTGCGCGGCGCAGCCTGGCCAGCGCCTCGTCCCGCGTCCGGCCGTGGGCGATGATCTTGGCGATCATCGAGTCGAAGTCCCCCGGGATGGTGTCACCCTCGCTCACGCCGGTATCGACACGGATGCCCGGCCCGCTCGGCAGTTCGAGCAACTCGATACGTCCCGGTGAGGGGGCGAAGTCGCGGTCGGCGTCCTCGGCGTTGAGGCGCGCCTCGACGGCGTGCCCGCGCTCGGCCGGCCGGCCGCCGTCCAGCCTGCCGCCCGCCGCGACGTGGAACTGGGCGCGGACGAGGTCGACGTCGGTCGTGCTCTCGGTGATCGGGTGCTCGACCTGGAGCCGGGTGTTCACCTCGAGGAAGGCGAAGCTCTTCTCGAGCGGGTGGTAGAGGAACTCCACCGTGCCCGCGCCGCAGTAGCCGACCGCCTGCGCGAGCCGCTCGGCCGATGTCTTGAGCTCGTCGACCTGGTCACTCGTGAGCAAGGGCGACGCGGATTCCTCGATGACCTTCTGGTTGCGGCGCTGCACCGAGCAGTCGCGCACTCCGAGCGCCCACGCCGTCCCGTGGGCGTCGGCGATGACCTGGACCTCGACGTGGCGAGCGCCGGTGACCAGGCGTTCGAGGAACACGACGTCGCTGCCGAATGCGCGCCCTGCTTCGTCCCGAGTGCGCTGGTAGGCATCGCGGAGTTCGGCCTCGTTCGTGATCACCCGGATGCCGCGCCCGCCGCCGCCCGCGGTGGCCTTGAGCATCAGCGGGTATCCGATCTGCGTGGCTGACGCGATCGCGGCCTCGAGCGAGTCGACCGGGCCACGGCTCCACGGCGCCACCGGGACGCCGACGTCCTCAGCAAGTAGCTTCGAGCCGATCTTGTCGCCGAGCTTGCGCATGGCGTCGGCACTGGGACCGATGAAGCCCACTCCGATGCGAGCGCACAGGTCGGCGAAGGCAGGGTCCTCGGCGACGAAACCCCAACCCACCCACGCCGCGTCGACGCGCGTCGCCAGCAGCGCGGTCTCGAGCACGTCGTGATCGAGGTACGGACGCGCGGACGCAGGCCCGAGGCAGTAGGCCTCGTCGGACTCGCGGACGAACATCGCGTCGCGCTCGGCCTCGGTGTAGAGCGCGATCACGCGGGTCGGCTCACCGATGCGGTTTTGCGCGTTGAGATCGCGGACCGCGTGGATCAGCCGCATCGCGGCTTCGCCACGGTTGACCACGGCAATGCGGGCGAACATCGCAGGACCCTCGTCCCCCGAGGAATACGTCATGACCCAGAGCCTGCCCTGCCCGGGCCCACGAACCAATGACCACCCCGCCCGAGATCGTGGTTTTCCGGCTTAGGGGATCGGTGTGCAGTTGGTGAGGTCACGGGCCGTGCATGACGAGTTGCCGGCCCGCGACGCCGCTAGCGTCGCTCGCGGTCGAGAGACCGCCGCTCCGTGAACGGATCTTTGCCTGCAAGGTGATCATTGCGTGCCGATCAGGTTGATCAAGGCGGACATTCCGCGCCTAACTCGCACCTCACATGGACGAGGCGGCCGGTCCTTCCCTACGGTTCGCCCCATTCGCGAACCGAAGTCCGTTTTAGAGGGGACACACGATGAGCCGGATTAGTCACGATCGTACCGGGCCGCGAATCTTCGGCCTGCTTGTCGCCGTAGCGACGGCGCTTACCTTGGCGACCTTGCCGGAGCAGGCCACACCGGCCCAGGCTGATCCGAACGGTGCGCCGCCGGCCGAGTACCACTACCTCGACGCGCTGCACGTCCTGCCCCCGATGAAACCGGGTGGCACGGCAGGCCCGACGAACGATGCCACGCTGCTCGACGACCTGACCATCTCCATCTGCCGCCAGGACGCCGACGGGTGCACGCCGGTGGACACGATCACGTCATCCACCGAAAGCAACGGTCCCCTCAATCACGGTGAAACGCTTCAGTATCAGTCGCCGCCGTCGAATCGCTATCACGCGACGTGGAAACATTCCGGTGCGACCAACGGACAGAAGTTCACGCTGTCCTTCGTTGTGGACGGCCTGCATCTCGGAAGTGTCACCGAGACTGCGAGTAGCACGACCGTCTCCCCGGGAACGTCGTTTTGGACGCTGTACCCGATCGACATCAAGTTCACCGTTGACCCCAACCCAGTGCTTCGGACCCGCCAACTGCACGCGCGTGGATACTTCGCCCCCGAGATCGCGGGACGGATGCTGAGCGAGTTCGCCCTCGACGACAAGACGACTGCCCTCATCCTGTTCGATGATCTGCGCGCGTTCGACCTGTTCGGCTCGACGCGAGCGATCGCACCGCCCCCGTTCAGCGCCATCGAGATCGTCGACGCGCTCGCCACGCCGCAGTCCGCCGGCGGATACGGCGACGGTGCAAGCGCTGCTGCCGCCGCGTTGAAGTCGCTACATGTCTTCGACGTCGAACAGATCGTGAACGCCCTTGCGTCCTCGGATACGTTGCGTCCGTCGTCGGCGGACATGCTTGCAGCAGTCCAGGGCCCGCTCGGAATCACCAATCTGCAGCAGGCCATCACGTACGTGGCGAACGCCCAGAACGCCTCGGGTGGGGGCGCATTCGACGCCGATCAGGTGCTCGCCGGAATTCTGCAACGCCAGCCCGGAATCACTCCCGCGCAGATGCTCACCCTGCTCCACGTGGCAAGCCCGTACAGCGTGACCGAACTGTTCACCGCCGTGCTTCACTCGGCGCCGGCCGTTACTGACATGGACATCGCACGTGCAGCCGTGGTGATCGCCGACTTGGCGATCGACGACATCAAAGCTGCCCTGAAGACCGTGTACGGGGTGAGTGATCCCACCGCCGAGATTCGCCAGGCAGTGTCGTCGATCGTCGCGGCCAGTTGCGCGCTGTACGAGGACACGGCCACACCCGGCATCGCCGCCGCGCTCGCGTCGCTGCTCAGGGACCGCGGCGGCCTGAGCGCGTCGTCGGTGCTGCTGCTGCTGTCGGCCTCGCCGCCGTCGGGGTGTGCCTTCTCAGCGACGCAGCTCGGGTACGTGCTCGCGGATGGCGACACGTTCAACCTGCCCGGACGCGACTTCGTGGGCCTGGCAGCGCAGAAGTACAGTGCCGCCGAACTCGTGAGAGCCTCGCGTGCCGTGTTCGCGGCGGACATCGTGCAGGCGGCAAGCTGGGTGGGTCCGTACGGCGGATCGCCCGCGACGATGGCACAGACCCTGCTCGACAATGTCGTGCCCCGCCCGCAGGCCACCGGCGTGGCCGATGCACTTCAGGACGGCCTTGCTGTCCGGAACGTCCAAGACGTCGCCGACGTCCTTGCCGCGCTCACGTCCAACGGACCCGCGTATTCCGCCGCTCAGGTCTGGCGCGCGCTGGCGAACCTCCGGGCGTTCGATCCCGACAGCTACACCGATCCGACGGCCGCGCTGGACGTCCTGAAGCGAGCCGGCTATGCGGCGACTGACAGCCTCGATGCGCTTCGAGCTGACTACTCGCAGGCGCAACTCGTCGATGCCGGCGTCCGGTACTTCAACTTCGCTATCGCTGACGTCAAGCACGCACTCCAGTTGATCTACCCCACCCTGAACGTCGACGCCGCGCTGTTCGGGGCCGCCAACACGAACATCGCCGGTTGCGGTGGGATTGCGCCGCCGGTGAACGTGACCTCCCAGGTCGTGCTGCTCTGGGGCACCACGGCAACCAGGGGTGGACTCGGCTACCTCGACATGATTCACAATCTGGGCAAGGGCACGCCGTGCGACCTGAGCGCGACGGATCTGGCACGCGTCATCGGTCCCGGTTCGGTGTTCAACACCGGCGATGGCGCGGTCTCTTCGGTGTTCAGTTCGATGTACTCCCCCGCTGAGATCTCGTCCGCCCTGGCGAATGTCTACGGCGACTCGGCGGCCACCATCGCGAGCTTGCTGAACGGTCACTTCTCGGCGCTCGACATTCTCGAAGCGCTGCGGAGTACCGCCTCGCTGCATGTAGGAGCTACAGCTCTGTTCAACATCGCGAAGCAAGAGTTGGGAGTTGCGCTCAACCAGCAGGTCGTCGCACTGCTTCACGATCTCGGGATCCCTGCCTCGGACACGCTGGCCGCGCTGATCAATGCCGCCGGTGACCAGGGCGCGCAGCCGGCATTGTCCGCATTGGCGGCCGCCGGGTTTGCACCCGGTGAGGCGATTGGCGCTTTGGCCGCGCTCGAGCCGCGCTATGCCCAACTCGACCATGCCGAAGAACTCGCCCAGACGGTGCTCGGCCTGGCCAGATGGGGGATGACGGCTGTGCGTGCGGCGTTGCGATCGGTGTACGGCGACGTGCTAAACCTCGCGGACTTCTTGATCAACTCCGCCGAGGATCTGGTGCGCGGGTCGTGCTCGGCCTACATCCCGACATCGGCGACGGGGGCCGCCGGAGTCCTGGCTCACTTGCTCCAACGGGCCGGGCTCTCCGCTGTGGATGCGATGACTTTCCTGTCCGCGCCGCCCGGTACGGGATGTGCGTTCAGCCCACTGCAGGTCGCCTGGGTGGTAGGCGGGAAGGACGCGGGCGCCTACTCGACGGGGATCAAGGACCCGACCGCCAACGATCCGGATGCGGCCACGCAGCCCGGCCTCACGCACCTGGCCTACGTCACCGCTGCGAACAACGACGGCTTCACGGTGGCCGGAGCAAGTGGGGTGGGGGCCGCCCTACGGCGTGCGTTCGCATTGCCCATCGCCGAAGCGGCGACCGACCTGGCGAAGTTCTACGACAAGACACTGCTCACACAGGCTCTGTCGGATTCCTACTTCCCCGTCGGCACAAGTCTGCTGAACGTTGCGACCGGATTGGGTGGCGCGCTCAGTTCTTTGCCGCTGAGTGTCATTGGTACCTCGCCGCTGGGACTGGTCAACGCGCTCGCCAAGACGATAAGCGACCGCGCCGGAACTGGCTCCATCACCAGCCAGGAACTGGAGTGCCTCACCGCGGTGGGCACACTCAGCGGTACCGACTACTCGCTCACGGGCATGGAGACGGGGTCGGCGCCCGGCGACAGCCTGCTCGCGACGCTGGGCTCAAGCAGCGTCACCAATCTGCTGCCGAGTCCGCTCTCGACAGGCACGGGCGGCAATATGGGTGCGCTCGGGCAATGCCTGGTGACCAACGGTCTCGGCAACCAGATTCGCGTCCCGTTGAAGACTGCCACCGTCACCTACGAGAAATTTTCCCTGCCAGGCACGACGCTCGACGTCCCCGAGGGAATCATGACCGGTCGTGCCGGCTGGGCGCTCAATGTGGCCGGCCTAAAGGTGCCCACACTCCCCGGAGGTCTCGACTCATTGCCTGTGTTCGCTACCGATGCCCATGAAATGTACGGTCACGGATCTGACACGTTCGATATATCTGATTTCAATTGCCTCTACCGTTCGAAGTACTGCGACAACAGAAGTGTGGCCAGCTACGTATCATCGTCGTTGATCAAGACCGTTGACGGGAACGGCGACTCCCCGGCCGACCATGCCTCACTCACGTTCGTACTCCCGGATCTGCTCCCTGACCAGCTATTGCTCAGCGGTGCCTTCTACTCGGGTCCGAACGGTGCTGGAGCTGACCAACTTACGTGCAGCTCGACTGCCGACGTTCTGCATACGGCGCTCGCGGCGGCCCTTCCGCCATCGTTGTATCCGACGAAAGGTGACATGGTTTCGGCCTACCCTGACGACAACGGCAACTCAAAAAACCTGACTCTCACAACAGGGACGACGGCGTTCACCGTAGGCGGTACGCAAACCCATCATTGTGGGCGTACGACATCCGCCGAAGGCGGCGATGGCAGCCTCAGTGGTCACGTGACGGTTACGCCGATCACCGATTCGAACGCGGTCGACAGCGCGTCGTCACTCCGGAAGCTGGCCAACTTCGTGACGGTTCCGGACCAGACGGATCTGCCGGGTTCGGTGTCCACCCTCGTCGAGCTGACCCTGTTCAACACGCTCAGCGGGAACTTCTTGAGTTTGATGAGTGCAGGGGGGAGCGGCTTGACCGGTGGCGCCCTTGCGGCAGCAATGGCACGCGGATACGTGCCCGGCACGTGAGACGTCCGCTGACTGCGATCTGCTGGTTGGGGTGGGCCAGCGCGTCTCGCCGACACTCAGCTGCCGGGTCGGTATCGTGCCCGAGCTGACGGCTGAGCGCTTCGCACTCGATGTCGACCGGGGCACTGTCCGGTCAAGCCAGCGCCGTTCGGCGGTCAGCGGGCCGGGCTTGTTGCCACGTGTTCGCCGGCAATTGTCGCCGCGCGTTCAGCCAGTGGCTTGGCCCCGAGTTGGCCAGCGATCTGCCGGGCTTCCTCGATGAGCGCGTCGGCCTCGGAGCGGTGTCCGGTGGCCACGAGGTGATCGGCGTGGTCGAGCAGGCCGTTGGCGAGGTGGTAGGGCGTGCCGCGTTCCCGCAGGCTGGCCACTGCGGTGCTGAACAGGGCGTCGGCCTCCGCGCCGACAGTGCCTGCACCGACCGCCAGTCGCGCGCGGGTGAGGTCGCGCTCGGCGTGCAGCATGGGCGGAAGATGACCGGGCTGGTAGCGGTCAAGCAGGGCGAGCAATGCCGAGACCTCGGCGGTGTCGCCCAATTGGTGCGCTGCACGGGCCGCGATCGGCCACGACCACCGGATCGAGTCGGCGCTCGGCCCGAGAGCATCGATGTGGTCGAGGGCTGCGCGAGCCTGTCGGAGCGCGTCGGCGGGCCGGTTGTGCGCCGCGGCCACGGTTGCGTCGAACAGAGCCACGGTGGCTTGGTCTTGCGGGTCCTCGCTTGCGCGCACATCGCTGAGCGCGGCCTGCCCGGGTTGTGCTGTGTCGGCATCGCCCCGCAACAGGGCGATCGTGGCGCGGTTGATCGTGATGAACGGGCCGTCGAGGCCGTCCGATTCGATCGCCTCGGTCGCGATCCGCATTGCCTCCTGCCATTCACCGGTCTGTAACTGCGACACGACCAGGTTGCTCAGGGCTACCTCGACGAGCTGCCGGTTCCCGGCGCGCCGGGCCACGTCGGCAGCGTCGCGGGCGGCCTGGGCCGCAGCCCGGGCGTCGGTGGCGGTCAACGCATCGGAGATGTTCAGCAGTGCCCGCGAATGCGAGAGCATGTCGCCGACCTCCTCGGCCAGCCGCACCGCTTCGCGCAGATAGGCGACAGCCTGGGCTCGGTGACCGGCCGTGACGTGCCACGAGGCGCGCGTGATGAGCAATTCGGCCAGGATGTCGCGAGAGACACCGAGCTCCTGGCCGAGAGCCAGCGCGTCGTCGGTGAGCCGATCGGCGTCCGCCGCGCCGGCGAACGTTTCCAGGGCAGCGAGCACGGACATGGCCATGATCGTGTCGGCGTCCGGGTTGTCGGACAGCTCCGCGATGGCGATCGTGAGCCGATCGCGCGCCTCGCTGAACCGACCCGCCGCTCGTGCGGCCCGGCCCGCCAATGATTGGGTGCGGGCGGCGGCGCGGGTGTGCCCGGCGAGACCGTAGGCGGTGATCGCGTGGTCTGCGTAGTCGACGATCGTGGCCCAGTGACCGCTGCCGAAGCCGGCGGCTGCGGCGCGCTCCCAGAGCCGGGCGGCGGCGAGGTCTCGATCGGGTGACTGGGCGGCTGCGGCGTGGTGAGCGGCAGCCGCGAAATGGTCGGCCGCGGCCCTCGCTGCACCGGTCCGGGCGGCGCGTTCGCCCGCACGGGTAAGGGCTTCGACAGCGCCGGCGCGGAGGTCGTCGTTGTCGGCGTCGTCCGGGACCGCCGTGAGGGCATCGAGATAGTGGCGGGCGATGACATCGATGATCTCGTCGCCGTCGCCGGGGTAGGTGGCGCGCAGGTGGGCGGCGACCGCGAGGTGTCGGATCTTACGGTCGCGGCGCGAGAGGGTGTCATAGGCGACCTGGCGCAGCATGTCGTGCGCAAAGCCATAGTTGCCCCGCTGGGGAGACAGCGGGTCGGCGGCGATCTCGAACACCTCGCGGCGGACCAGGTCACTCAGGGCGGCGCGGATCTCGTTCTCCGGTCGGGCGGACACGGCGGCCAACGCCTCCGGGGCGAAGGAATCGCCCAGCACCGCGGCGTCGGCCACCAGGGCCCGGACATCCGGGTCGAGGGCGTCCAAGCGCGCGGCGAGCAGACCGTGCAGGCTGTCCGGGACGGTCAACCGGCCGAGGTCGCCGACCAGGCGGTACACGCCTTCGACAGGTACCACGATGTCGCGGTCGATGAGCGCACGGATGGTTTCCACTGCGAACAGCGGGATGCCCTGCGCCTGCGCGGCAATGGCTGACGCGGCGACGGGGGGAACGCCCGGAACCAGCGCCTGCAGCAGCCCGGTCATCGAGGCGGCGTCGAGAGGATCGAGGGTGAGCAGCGTGCGGTTGCGACCGACGCCCCAGCCGGGTCGCTCGAGACGGGTCTCCGGGCGGCTGAAGGTCAGCACGAACACGGGGACGTTGCGAGCCCAGTCGAGCAGGTGGTCGAGGAAGTCGAGCAGCCCACTGTCGGCATGGTGCAGGTCTTCGACGAGCAACACGACCGGCGCGGCGTCGGCCAGGCGCTCGAACCACAGCCGCCACCCGGCGAAGAGCTCGTCACGGTTCAGTTCCTGCCCGGTGTCGCCGGGCAGTCGCAGGCCGAGCAGGCGACCCAGACGCACGCCGACATAGCCCCGCTCGTCCGGATCGGGCACCCACTGTTCCAGCCCGGCGGCCAGCTTGGCGGTGGCGGTCTCGATCGGGTCGTCCTCGGCGATGTCCAGGCGCTGGCGCACGATCTCGGCGAGCGCCCAGAACGCCACCCCGTCGCCGTAGGACAGGCACCGTCCGCGATGCCAACGGACCAGCGCGGCCAACCCGTCGACGTACTTCTCGAATTCCCAGCCCAGCCGGGACTTGCCGACCCCGGCCGGCCCGGTCACCGCGACCAGGCGTGGTTGGCGCCGATCGGCTGCCGCGTGGAACAGGTCCTTCAGCAGGCGTAGTTCGACGTCCCGGCCGGTGATCGGCGCCTGTAGCCCGTCGACGCGCTGTGCGCCGCCCACGTTCGACAGCACCCGCCCGGCCCGCCACAACCGCAGCGGCTCGGCCTTGCCCTTCAACGCATGCTCTCCGACGTCGACGAACTCGACTCCGGCCTGGGCCAGTCGCCGGGTGGCATCGTCCACCCACACCGAGCCGGCGCTTGCAACCGACTGCACCCGTGCGGCGGTGTTCACCGCATCGCCGGCGACCATTCCCTCCTGGGTGGCGCCGAGGGTCACCGCCACCTCACCGGTCACCACGCCGGCTCGGGCCGCCAGCCCGGCCGCGCCCACCTGTTCGCCCAACGCAGCTACCGCGTCGACCAACTCCAGCCCCGCGCGTACCGCTCGCTCGGTGTCGCCCTCCACGGCTACGGGCGCCCCCCACACCGCCATCACCGCGTCGCCGATGAACTTCTCGACGACGCCTCCGTACCGGCTGATCACGGTGCGCGCGGTGTCGAAATACTGGGAGAGAAGCTCGCGTACTGCTTCGGCATCGCGCGATTCGGACAGCGGCGTGAAGCCGACGACATCGCAGAACAACACCGAACACACCCGACGCTCGGCCACGGTGTGGATTTCTTGGCGTCCACCGGAGGTGATGTCGGCGCCACAACCGCCGCAGAACCGATCACCTGGTTCATGGGGATTACCGCACGCGGGGCAGACCAGAGCCAGTGCGGTTCCGCATTGGGCGCAGAACCGCAACCCTTCGCGCTTCGGCGCACCACAACCCGGACATTCGCCCACGTCGGCTCCTTCCCGTGCGAAGTATGCGGCAGGACGATCTTCGGCGCTGGACGAAGGTTGGTCCAGATCGTGCCGAGGTGGCGAATTGTTCCGAATCGCGATGAAAGTGGTGAATAGGTCAACGGCGTGAATCTCGAGGCGTCCTCTCGCCATGATCGTCTGTCGGGTGTATGACAGGAGCGCTGTCGGCAGTGCGACTGCGGGCAGGGCTCGGAGCAGGCAAGCTGCTCCTTGGCAGCAGGCCGGCACGATCCAGTCCGATGGAAGGAAATGACCATGAGCGACGACATCAACGAGATCACACCGACGGACGAGGACGTCGAGGGTCACGTCAGCCGTCCCCGCGCGAACGATGACGAGGACGTCGAGGGTCACGTCAGCCGTCCCCGCGCGAACGATGACGAGGACGTCGAGGGTCACGTCAGCCGCCCCCGCGCGAACGATGACGAGGACGTCGAGGGTCACGTCAGCCGCCCCCGCGCGAACGATGACGAGGACGTCGAGGGTCACGTCAGCCGCCCCCGCGCGAACGATGACGACGACGTCGAGGGCCACGTCAGCCGTCCTCGCTAGTTTTACGGCAACACCTCTCGGCGGCCGAACGCTGGTAGGGGGAGGGAACACGTGGTCGGGGATGGACCTCATCTCCGACCACGTGTCTGCGCGTCGAGCGAGAGAGGTGCCGATGACCGGTAGCCGGCATGTCTGAACCCGGACAGTTGCTGCGTGAGCTGGCAGACCTCGCAGGCGGGGTGGCCGACATCGTCACGCCGCCCGCGCTGCAGGACGGCCCGCGCGCGATCACTGCCCTCGCACAGCAGTTCTTTGCTGCCGCCGCCTGTTCGATCGCGGTGATCGACGACGACGCCGAGGAGTTGGTGTACGTCGCCGCATCAGGGCAGGGCGCCGCCGAGGTGACCGGCATCCGGCTGCCGGTTGGTCGCGGGATTGCCGGGTGGGTGGCGCAGAGCGGCCAACCGATCGCCGTCTCGGACCTCTCGCGTGACACCCGCTTCGCCCGCGACGTCGCGGAGTCGACGTCCTACGTCCCGACGGCACTTCTCGCCGTCCCGATCGAGGATTCGGAGCGCCTGCTCGGTGTGCTGAGTGTGCTCGACCGGGACGAGACGCGGCCCGGCGCGGCACGCGATCTCGAAGCTGCCGCCGGCTTCGCCAGCCTGGCGGCGGCCGCGCTCGCGGCGTCGGCGGCCTTCGCCGACGCCGGTCGAGTGCTGCTGGCTGCCCTCGCCGAGGCAGCCGGTACCGACACGAGCTTGACCGACGTGCTGACGGCGGCTCCGGCCACCGCGCGGTGGGATCCCGATCTGCGCGAGTTCGCCGCACTGCTGGCCGAGTTCCATCGCTGCGACGCCGAGGAGCGCGCGCTCGGCCTGCGGCTGCTGCGCGACGTGCTCGCGTTCGTCAACCGCCGGGGCGGGGGGCGGCCATCAGCGAGTCACTGAGGCCTGCCTGGTCCGAGCGGTTCGACCCGCCGCCGATCGTCGCTGCGGGTGGCCTGCCGATCACGCGGGCCTGGGCCTTCGACGGTGCCGACGGTGGGGGAGTCGACGTTGCCGTCGTCGACAGCGGGATCGACCACGACCATCCCGACGCCGTGGGTCCGGCGGTGCCCGGCGTTGCGCTCAGCTGGGACCGCGACGAGCAGACGGTGATCGCCGACGAGTCACCGCACGCCGACCTGTACGGCCACGGCACCGCGTGCGCCGCGATCATCCGACGTGCCGCGCCGGCCTGCGGCCTGATGAGCGTGCGCGTGCTGGGTTCACGGTTGTCCGGCAAGGGCGAGGTGTTCGCCGCGGGCCTGCGCTGGGCGATCCAGCGCGGGGCCCGGGTGGTCAATCTGTCGCTGTCCACCGGCAAGTCCGAGATGTACACGCTCTTTCACGAAGTGGCCGACGAAGCTGCTCACGCCGGCGTCGTGCTGGTGTGCGCGATGAACAACGTCCTGGCACCGACGTTTCCCTCACAGTTCAGCAGCGTCATCTCGGTTGCCGCGTGTGACGGGACGGATCCGTTCCGGCTACTGGCGAATCCCGAGCCGCCTGCCGACTTCGGCGCACCGGGCCTCGATCTCGAAGTCGCCTGGATGGACGGTGGCCACATCGTGGCGACCGGTAACTCGTTCGCGGCGCCGCACGTCACCGGCTTGGTGGCGCGTTTGCTCAGCAAGCATCCGGGCCTGACTCCCTATCAGGTCAAAGCCGTGCTGCGCACCGTCGTCGACAACGCGGCGGGCTGACGATGGCCTCTCGCTTCGGCGCCACGCTGCGCATCCGCGACATGCGCTTCGTCCTCGCCGCGTATGTCGTCGACGACACGGCGTCATGGGGCTACAGCGTCGTGCTGGCCGCCTACGCCTACCAACGCACCGGATCGACGGGCTGGATCGCGTTCATCGCCTGCAGCCGATGGGTCGTCGGGATGGTGGTGAGCGGATTCGCCGGCGTGCTGGCCGACCGGTACGACCGTGCGCGGCTCATCGCGGTCACCGGCACGCTGTGCGCGGCCTCGATGGTCGCGCTCGCGATCGTGGTCGGCGTTGACGGCCCGCTCTGGCTGTTGCCTGTGCTGTCGGCGGTCGATACCGCGCTGAGTTCGCCGGTGCGGGCGGCCACGGGCTCGCTGCTGCCCGACGTCGTCCCCGAGAGCGAATTGATCGCCGCCAACGGGCTGTTCGCGATCCTCGAGAACGTCGTCATCGTGCTCGGCCCCGGTATCGGTGGCCTGCTCCTGTTGGCCGGCACGCCGGCGACGGCCATGGGACTCAACGCGGTGAGCTACCTGGTCGCGGCCGTGCTGTACCTGCAGGTGCGGACGCGCTCGCGTGGGGATGCCGGCACGGCCGAGCAGAGCAGGGGTGCCCAGTGGACCGCGGGCGTGCGCGGGATCGTCCGCACCCGCGCCGGTCTGCTGCTCACCGTCTTCCTCGCGCTCGCAGCGGCGATCTACGGAGCGTCGATCGTCGTGTACGCGCCGTTGTCGATCAGCTTCGGCACGGGCGCCGACGGCTATTCCTACCTGTTGGGCGCCTCGGCCTTCGGCAGTGTCCTTGCCGCCGTGGTCGCGGAACGGCTGTCGGCGCGCACCCGGCTGGCGCCGTTGCTCGTCGGGGCCATCTTCGTCGAAGCGCTGCCGTTCTGGGCCAGCGACTTCGTCGACAACCCCGTCCTCGGCGCAGCCCTGCAGGCCGTGTCCGGCGGCGGCATGGTGGTGCTCGACGTCCTTGCCATCACCGCCCTGCAGCGAGCCCTGCCCCGGGCGATCCTGGGACGGGCCCTAGCGGCAACCGGCGCCGTTGCGCTCGCCGCCACCGTGCTCGGCAACCTCGCGGCGAGCGCGGTGATCTCCACCGCCGGGCTGTCGTGGACGCTTGCCGCCATCGGCATCGCCTTCCCGCTCATCGCGCTTGCGTGCCTGCCGGTCCTCGTCCGCAGCGACCGTGCGACTGCCGACCACACGCGCAGCCTGCGACCGGTTGTCGACCTGCTCGAGCGCATCGACCTGTTCGACGGCGCGAACCGACGGGTGCTCGAGTCGCTCGCGGCCTCTGCCACCGTCCGGGCTGCCGAACCGGGTGAGGTCCTGATCGCCGAGGGCGACGAGTCGGATGCCTTGTACCTGCTCGCCAGCGGAACGCTCGCGATCACTGCCCAGGGCGGGACGCTGCCGGTCGTCACCGCGCCCGGGTATGTGGGCGAGCTCGGACTGATGAACGAGGCGCCGAGGTCGGCGACCGTCACCGTGCTCGAGCCGGCCGAGGTCGTGCGTATCGAGGCGAGCGAGTTCCGCGGCGCGGTCGAGTCGGTCGGTTCGTCGGCGTCGCTGATCAGCCTGGCCGGCGAACGTCTTTCACGCACAGATCGTCACGAGAGCGTGCATATCGCTACTACCGGCTAGAGTCCGTTCGTGATCGCGGAATGCCGTCGATGAGCTGCGCCTCCTGCGGTGGCGCCCTGCTCGCGGGCGCCAAGTTCTGCGCCGAGTGCGGCGCTGCCGCCGCAGTTGGTTGCCGCTCGTGCGGCACCGAACTGACGCCGGCGGTGAAGTTCTGCCCCGAGTGCGGAACTCCGACAGCTGCGCCCGACCCGGCCGCGGCGACTGTGCGACCGGTCGCCGAGCGACGGGTGACTTCGGTGATGTTCGGCGACCTGGTCGGGTTCACCACGCTGTCGGAGTCGAGAGACCCCGAAGAGGTGCGGGAACTGCTCGGCCACTACTTCGACACCGCGCGCCGCATCGTCGTCCGCTACGGAGGGACGATCGAGAAGTTCATCGGCGACGCCGTGATGGCGGTATGGGGCGTACCGACGGCGCATGAGGACGACGCCGACCGCGCCGTGCGAGCGGGTATGGATCTGACCGAGGCCGTCGCGGCGTTCGGGGAGTCGGTGGGCGCGCCGGGCCTGGCCATGCGCGTCGGCGTGGTCACCGGTGAGGTGGCCGTCACTGTCGGAGCGACCGATCAGGGCATGGTGGCCGGCGATGCGGTGAACACCGCCGCGCGGGTGCAGGCCAAGGCCGAGCCGGGGTCGGTGTGGGTCGATGGGCAGACCAGGTCACTGGTCGGAGCGTCGATCGACTTCCGCAACGTCGGGAAGCACGAGCTCAAGGGCAAGAGCGCACCGGTTGAGCTGTTCGAGGCAGTCGCGGTGATGGGCGGCGTCGGCGGTGACCGCAGTACCGATCGGGTGCAAGGCCCGCTGGTCGGCCGGCGTCGCGAGTTGAGCATGCTGAAAGAGATGTTCCACGTCGCCGCGGAGGAACATCGGCCGCGGCTGGTCGTCCTGTCCGGCGACGCCGGTGTCGGCAAGTCACGGCTCGGTCGTGAGCTGGAGAACTACCTCGACGGTCTGTCTGCCGGGGTGCTGTGGCACAGCGGGCGTTGCCTCGCCTACGGCGACGGCGTGGCGTTCTCGGCGCTCAACGCGGCTGTGCGGGGACGGATCGGTGCGAGCGATGACGACACCGAGGCGACGACCCGCGAGAAGCTGGCGCGCTCGCTCGAGCTGTACGTGCCCGATCCGGCCGAGCGTGCGTGGCTGACCCCTCCCCTGGCCGGCCTGCTCGGGCTGGGCGATGGCACCGGACTGACCCGCGAGGATCTGTTCAGCGCGTGGCTGGCCTGGTTCGAGTGCCTGTCCGGTCCCGAGGCCGAGGCAGTGGTGTGGGTCGTCGACGACGTGCACTACGCCGATGACGGGCTCCTCGACTTCGTCGAGCACGTCGCGACGGTGGCTCAGGCGCCGATCCTGATCGTGCTGTTGGCCCGACCCGAACTGCTGGTGCGTCGGCCGGGACTCGCGGCACTGCGGCGCGCGAACGTGATCGGGCTCGAGACGCTGTCGCGCCCTGACATCGCGACGCTGTTCGACGGGCTGGTCGAGGGACTGCCGCAGGACGTCCGCGATGCGCTGATCGAGCGAGCAGAAGGCAACCCGCTGTACGCGATCGAAACCGTGCGGGCCATGAACGACCAGGGCCTCACCGTCGGCGGGCCCACGCGCACACCCGGTGCGGTGCGGCTGTCCACCGGCGTGGATGCCGCGCAGCTGAGCGCCTTGGCCGCGCCGGCCAGCCTGCAGGTGCTGGTCGCGAGCCGACTCGACCTGCTTCCGCCGCGCGAGCGTGCCGTCCTGGCCGCTGGCTCGGTGCTCGGCCAGACGTTCACCCTCGCTGCCCTCGCCGCGCTCACGGGCGAGGCGGACGCACTTCCCGACGCGCTGCACGAGCTGACCACCCGGGATCTGCTCACGACCATCAGCGACCGCCTGTCCGCACACGAGGGGCAGTACGCGTTCGTCCAGAGCGTCGTCCGGACCGTCGCTTACCAGACGCAGTCCCGCCGCGACCGCCTCGACGCGCATCTCGCCGCCGTCGCTCATCTTGAGCCGCTGGCCGAGGCCGACGGCGAGCTGAGCATCGTCATCGCCCAACACCTGCGCGATGCGGTTGCGCTCGCGGCACCGGACGGGGAGCAGCGGGTCGATCTGTTGCGACGCCTCGGTGCGTGGCTGGAGCGGTCGGCCAAGCGCGCTGTGGCGGTCGGCGCACCAGCCGATGCGGTGCGATCCCTGGTCGAGGCGCTCGCGCTGGCGCACGATGCGGCCGATCAGGTGCGGCTGAACCTTGCTGTCGCCGAGGCAGCCCTCGCCTATGGATCGTTCGAGGTGACCCTCGAGCACGCCGGGCGCGTGATATCGGACCTGCCCGCCGCCGGACCCGGCGAGATCGCCGGCGCGGTGGCGCAGGCTGCGGAAGCCTCGTCGCGGTCCGGTCGGCTGGACGAAGGCGGGGCGTGGCTGCAGCCGTACATGGCCGAGGGTGCGCTCGCCGACCTCCCCCCGCTTATCGCGTCAAGGATGGCGCGCCAGATCGCGATCTATTACGGGTACACGGCCCAACACGAGCTGGCCAGTGCCTGGCAAGAACGGGCGCTCGGGTTGGCCGAGGACAGCGGTGACTGGCGCGAGATCGCCCGGTGCCTGAACGCCTGTGCGGTCGGGTTTCTGCAACGGGGCCATCCGCGCATCGGGCTGAACCTGCTCGAGCTTGCTGCCGAGGTGGCACGCCAGCATCATCTGGTCTTCGAGCTCGGCCTTCCCCTGAGCAACATGATCGCCTACGGGCTCAACCGCGAGCTCGGCCCGGCCCTGCAGGCAGGACACGAGGCGATGAGCCTGTCCGAGCAGGCCGGCAACAGTCAGCAGTGCTGGCACGTGGCAGTCAACCAGGCGATCGCGCTGACCATCGCCGGGCGGTGGGACGAGGTCGGTCAGCTGCGCGATCGCCCGTTGTTGCGCGAACAGCCGCCGGAGAGTCCGTATGCGGCGATCATCGAGCTCGAACTGGCAATCATCGCGCACGCTCGCGGCGAGGTCGTCGACGTCGCGGCGCTCGACGCGCTCGCGCTGCTCAGCGAGCAGGGGCGGCCCGAGAGTTACGACACGTTGTACCTTCTTGCTGACCGGGCCTTCCACGCGCGAGTAACTGGCGACCGCTCCACTCTGACGGGTACGGCACCGAGGGTGGTCGCGAACGGGCTCAAGTACTGCGCCCTCGACGACGATTTCCCGCACGTCTGGGCGCAGGCAGTCGGCTGGCTGATCGACGTGCAGGACTTCACCGGAGCGCGGGCGCTGTTGCGTCCGGTCACCGACGTGGCACCGATCCGGTGGACGCCGTTGCTCGCCGCGCAGCTGCCACGACTCCGCGGGACTATCGAGGCGCTAGACCCCGCGTCCACAACCGATCCGGCCGACGTCGAGCGTGACCTGCTTGCTGCGATCGAGGCCCTGGCAGCGTTCGGTGCCGTCCCCGATCGCGCGCGGGCTCAAGCGGTGTTGGGACGCTGGCTCGAACTCAACGGACGCAGCGCCGACGCCGCTGGCCACCTCGCGGCCGCCCGCGAGACGTTCACCGAACTGCGGGCCGAGACGTGGATCGAGGAGCTGGACGCCGCCCCGCAGCTCAACGCGACGGGGTAGGGCTCAGCTGCCGGCGAACCGGCTCAGGGCTGCTACCTCGTCGAGCCGGATCGTCGCCCCGTCCACCCTGATCCAGCCGCGGTGGGCGAGCTCGGACAACGCGCGGTTCAGCGATTGGCGGGTCACCCCGAGCCTTGCCGCGATCCCGCTCTGACTCATCGCGAGGTGGCTCTCGTGCTTGCCGTCGGCGCCGACGACTGATTCGGCGAGCAACAGTTTCGCCAGCCGGCGCGGCAGGTCGAGGAAGACCAGGTCGGCGGCCGTCCCGCTGAGGCGGCGCATGCCGGACGCGAGGGCTACGGCGACGGCGCGCAGTGCCTTCGGATTCGTGTCGAGCAGCGTGCGGGCGTCCTCTCCCGCGATGGCGATCAGTTCGGACGGCTCGAGCGCGTCCACCGTCGCCGACCGGGGTTCGCGATCGAGCACCGACAGTTCCCCCAGGCTCTCGCCGGGTCCACACACCGACAGCACCAGCTCCTCGCCGTGCGCGGACGCGAGAACGACGCGCAGCCGTCCCGAGCGCACGAGGAACAGATGATCGCTCGGCTCACCCTCGCTGAACAGGATCTGCCCGCGCGCCAGGCGCCGGACGAACGCGCGCGAGGCGAGCACGTCCAACTCGTCCGTGTCAAGCCCGGCCAGCAGCGGGATCCGGGCGAGTTCGGCGGCGAGACCTGCCAATGGTGCGCCCTCCTCGAGTTCGGTGCGGTGCTGACCCTAGCCCGATCGAGAGCGGTTGCCGATCCGGACAGGGCGAGCCACCGCTACACCCGCACCTAGTCGAGCACCGGCACGTGCCAACCACATCGGCGAGCCGACGTCACCTGAGAAGTGCATTTCCGGATGAAATGCGAACCAGCTAGACGAGCGTCATGCTTCCCCCGCGGCAGCGGGCCGCACGTCACGAGGAGGGACACCATGCGAGTGCGTGCACACCACGGAGGCGGCGAGTCGACAGACCCGGCAGCACTGCCTGCACGACGTGGCTGGGGGCCGTTCAGCGGCCAGCAGCTGACGGTCATCATCGTGGCCGCGATCGTGGCGGTGGCCCTGCCTGTTGGTGCGTGGGCGGCAGTGACGTCTCAACCGGTCAGCATCACCGATGCGACCGGCGCGCACGTCGCGTCGGTGAGCAATACCAACCGGTTGCTGGTCGATTCGCAGCTGGCCTCGCCGGCCCACATCTACCATTCGACCTCGCTGACCGTGACAGAGACTTCTGTGTGCCTCGTCGTCGCAGCTCCGCCCGTCGGCAGAGCCCTGGTCGTGCGTCAGCTCCGGATCAGCGTCTATCACAACCCGTCACCGGGCTATGGACAGAACATCGATGTCTTCGCCAATTCCGACTGCGCGGCGGGCGGGCTCGTCGCCGACCTGAATCCGCCTGGCCTCGGCCAGATCGTCGTGCCGTTCGATCTCGGGGTGGGCATACCGGCTTCCTCAGCGATGGCAGTCAGGGTGTACGGCACCTCGATCTGGTCCGACGTCTACGTGGACGGTTACACGGTGGCACCCAACCAGGTTCCTGCTGCTGCGAAGATCACGCGGGCGCGGGGTGGACCGGCGACGCTGAACCACGCGCAGCAACGCGGTGCTTAGGCCGCACATGAAGCTCACCTGAGCGACCGAGACCCGGAGTCTGTTCCCGCAGCGGCCGAAACCTGGCAAGCTCCGCCCGGGTCGGTGTGCCGCTTTTGTGCCCCGGTCCTCGGTGGCTCGGACGACCCGAGCACCACACCTGGGAGGGTGTAATGACATTGACGACCCGCCGGGGCCTGACGGCCCTACTCGCCGGCGCGGGACTGGCCGCCGCGTTGGTGCTGCCCGCCACCGCCTCGGCCGCGCCCAGCAAGGCTGACCCGAGCGTCGTGCACGCGTGCGCGCAACAGCTCACCGCGCGCCACTACGCGTGTTTGGCCCTGCGCCGTGCAGATCTCGGCTTCACGCCGGCCGCGCACTACGCGGCGCACCCGGACACCACCCCGTCGGGCTACGGCCCGGTGAGCCTGCAGTCGGCCTACAACCTGCCCTCGGCGTCGGCCGGTGGCGGCCAGCGGGTGTACGTCGTGGACGCCTACGACGATCCAACGGCCGAATCAGACCTGGGCACGTACCGCACGCAGTACGGACTGGCGGCCTGCACGACCGCGAACGGTTGCTTCCAGAAGCTCAACCAGAACGGTGCGACCAGTCCGCTGCCGAGCCCCAACGCGGGCTGGGCCGGCGAGATCTCGCTCGACCTGGACATGGTCTCGGCGATCTGCCCGAACTGCGGGATCACGCTGATCGAGGCCAACGACAACAGCAACGGCTTGTACACCGCCATCGCCCGAGCGAACACGCTCGGCGCGAAGTTCGTGTCGATGAGTTGGGGCGGCAGCGAGTTCAGCGGTGAGACGAGTTACACCAACACCTACTTCCAGCCGACCGGCGTGGTCTACGCGGTGTCGACCGGCGACAGTGCCTACGCCGGCGGGCGCGAGTACCCGGCCACGTCCGACCGCGTCGTGGCGGTCGGCGGTACCTCGCTGACGTCTGCGGCGAACGCTCGCGGCTGGAACGAAACCGTGTGGAGTAACAGTCCCAGCCAAGGCACGGGATCGGGCTGCTCGGCCTACGAAACGCAGCAGTCCTGGCAGGCCGGCCCGGTCGGCGCGGCGTGTGCCAAGCGGGCCGAGGCCGACGTGTCTGCGGACGCGGACCCGTACACCGGCGTCGCGGTCTACCAGACCTATGGCGGGAGCGGTTGGGCCGTGTACGGCGGGACGAGCGCGTCGGCGCCGATGATCGCGTCCACGTACGCCCTTGCCGGCACGCCGGCATCCGGAACCAATCCGGGGTCGGTGCCGTACGCGCACACAGCCAACCTCTACGACGTCACGTCGGGATCGAACGGATCATGTTCGCCGTCACTGCTGTGCAACGCGGCGCCGGGCTGGGATGGTCCAACCGGACTTGGCACGCCGAACGGCACCGCCGCATTTGGCGGCTCGACCGGCAACACCGTCACGGTGACCAATCCCGGGCCTCAAACCGGCGCAGTCGGGACTGCGGTCAACCTTCCGATCTCTGCCAGTGATTCCGGCGGACTGGCGTTGACCTACAGCGCAACGGGGTTGCCGACCGGGCTCACGATCAACCCGAGCACGGGCGTGATCTCGGGGACGCCGTCCGGTGCCGGCACGTTCCACAGCACCGTCACGGCGAGCGACTCGACCGGTGCGTCCGGCAGCGCGTCGTTCACCTGGACGATCAGCGGCTCCGGCGGGACGTGCTCGGGTCAGATCCTGCTCAACCCCGGCTTCGAATCGGGGTCGACGAACTGGCGGGCGACGCCGAGTGTCATCTACACCGATGGGGCGTACTCGCGGACAGGGACCGGTTACGCGTACCTCGACGGCTACGGCTTGACCCACACGGACTACGTCGCGCAGACGGTGACGATTCCGGCCGGCTGCACCGCCACCCTCGGCTATTGGGTTCACGTCGTCAGCGAAGAAGCACCTTCGGGACCCGCCAACGACAAGATGCGAGTGACCGTCAACGGTACGAAGCTGCAGACGGTGACCAACCGGAATCAGAGTTCGGGTTACCTCCACCGCTCGATCGACCTCAGCGCGTTCGCCGGCGGCTCGGCCAACGTCCGCTGGACGGGCGTCGAGAACAACTCGCTGTCGACGGCGTTCTTCCTCGACGACATCGCACTGACACTGAGCTGACGCGTCGACGGGCCGTCGGGGGAGCGATTCCCCGGCGGCCCGCAGCGCTGCAAGCCCCGAGCCGGTTCCTATCCCCTAACGCACGATCTCGGGGGGGCCCACGGGGTCACCGGATCGGCGTCCGGTGAACAATAGGTATTCCCAGTCTCGAGCCGATGAGGCGTCGCCGTCGTTGCGGCACCACAGATCGACCATCGCTGCGTCGAGTTCGGCGATCTGCGACTGGTCGCCGGCCTGCCGCGCGTAAGCCGCAATCGTAGGCCCGTACCGCTGCTTGAAATAGTCGCGGAACTGCGTGGCCGACCCGAACCGGTCGATGCGGATCGACTGCCGCTGCATCGTCACGTCGCGGACGTCGGCCCCGAACAGGTCGCTCACATGGCTCTCGTCGCCCCACAGCGGCGGTGGCTCAGCTCCGGGTGGCGGCGGTGCCATGAACGGTTTCATCGTCGTGAACAACTGGCCGATGAACCCCTGCGGCGTCCAGCTGATCAGTCCCAACCGGCCACCGGGACGGCAGACCCGAAGCATCTCGTTCGCACAGCGATCGTGGTGCGGCGCGAACATCACCCCGACGCACGAGAGCACGGTATCGAAGCTGCTGTCCCCGAACGGCAACGCCTCAGCGTCGGCAGGAACCCAATCGATACCCACGCCGCGGCGGGCGGCCTCCTCGCGGCCGGCGTCGAACAGTTCCGGCGTCAAGTCGCTGGCGGTCACGCGGGCACCCGCTATCGCCGCAGGGATCGCAGCGTTGCCGGATCCGGCAGCGATATCGAGCACGTGGTCGCCGGGGGCAACGCCGACCGCATCGACGAGCACCTGTCCCAGGCTGGCGATCAGCTCGGCGGCCAACGCCGGATAGTCGCCCGATGCCCACATCGCGCGGTGCTTGGCCTTGAGTTCGTGGTCAGCGCTGGTCACGGTCATCTCGGATCCCTTCGTCGATGTCACGTGACCGACGTTAGGAACTTTTCAGTCCCCGCCCTAGTACCAGATCTGTACCAGGTGCCCGTGACGTCCTAGCCTGGTCGCATGGGGGCGTCGTATCACCAGTTTTGCCCGGTTGCGAAGGCGATGGAGCTTCTCGACGAAAGATGGACGCTGCTGCTCGTGCGTGAACTCCTGACCGGCAGCGGGCGCTTCAACGACTTGCGTCGTGGGCTGCCTCGGATGTCACCGACGCTGCTGTCCAAGCGCCTGCACCAACTCGTCCGCGCCGGGGTGGTCGTCAAGCAGGGTGGCGGGTCCGACGTCCGGTATCTGCTCAGCCCCGCCGGCCGCGAGTTACGTCCGATCGTCGAGGCGCTGGGCGTGTGGGGCGTGCGCTGGGTCGGCGAGTTGGGTGACGTCGATCTGGATCCGAAGCTGCTGCTCTGGGACATGCGACGCAACGTCGATCACGCGGCGGTGCCGCCGAGACGGACTGTCATCCAATTCCGCTTTCCCGAGATCCCCTTGCACAACGACTGGTGGTTGGTCATAGCCAACGGTGACGTCGACGCGTGCGACGTCGATCCGGGGTTTGCAGTCGATGCGACCGTCACCGCGCCGCTGCGCTGCATGGTGGCGATCTGGCTCGGCGATCGGACCTGGGCCGATGCGGTCAGGTCGGGCGAGCTCGTGCTCGCCGGACCCTCGAAGACGCTCCGCACGCTGCCGGCCTGGTTCCGGTTGTCCCAGTTCGCCGCGGTGCCGCGCCCCGAACGGCCACGCGCGGCGTCCTGAGCGGCCAGATTGTCACCGAGTTCATCAGTTGCGGCAATGTCGCGTTAATACTTCGGGGCGAGTCTGGTGGCGAACCTTCCGAAGGTGAGGCCGCCGTGCCGATGCAGCCCGATCAACTCAGTGGAGTGGACGTGCTCCTGCTCAAGGGGGACGCCGATCCGCGGACGCGGGCGGTGATGACCGGAGTCCTGCTCCTGGACGAGGCGCCGGAACATCGCCGCCTGCTCGCCGCGTTCGAGCGGGCCACCCGGCTGGTACCGCGGATGCGCCAGCGCGTGCTCACCCCCGCGCTCCCGGTCGGCCCGCCGGTGTGGGCCGACGATCCCGAGTTCGATGTGCGCGACCACGTCCACCGCATCGCCGTGCTGCCGAGCGCCGGGCTCGCGGGCGTCCTCGACATCGCCGCGGCAGGCGCGACGGCCAGCTTCGACATGGCCCGCCCGCTGTGGGAGGCGACCGTGGTGCATGGGGTAAGCGGCGGGCGCGCGGCACTGATGGTCCGCACCCACCACTCCGTCACCGACGGCCTCGGCGCTATCGCGATGCTCGGCGCGCTCGTCAGCCTCGACAGCAACGATCCGCCGCCGATAGCCGACGACGCGCGGGTCGGATCGACGGCCACGGTCGGCGCGAGCCAACTGCTGTTGCAGCGACTCACCCTGATGCCGATCGACACCGTGACGAGCAACCTCCGGCGGGTGACGGCGGTTACGAGCAGCGCGCTGCGGTTCGCCCGTTCGCCGCGCGCCGGGTTCGCGCACGCGCAGTCCGCCCGGCGGTTGCTCTCTGCCCCGGACGCGCCACCTTCGCCGCTGCTGGCGCAGCGAAGCCGCCGTCGCGAGTACGCCGCCGTTGAGCTTCCGCTCGACGCGCTTCGCGATGCGGCGCGCAGGGCGGGCTGCACGGTGAACGACGCCTATCTCGCGGGCGTGCTCGGCGGGTACCGGCACTACCAGCGCGCGCTCGGCGACCACGCGGTCGACGTCCCGCTCGCCTTGCCGATCAGCATCCGCGACAGCGAGATGCTCGCGGCCGGAAACCATTTCTCCGCGGCCCGACTGGCCGGGCCGGCGACCATCAGCGATCCCGTCGCGCGGATGCAGCGGGTGCACGAGTTGGTCGCCGGCGCGCGCAACGAACCCGCCCTCGGCGCGATCGATTCGCTCGCCGAGCTCGCCCGGCACGTGCCGGACGGTCTCGCCCGCGTCGCGCTCCGGACGCACGCGCGGCACACCGATCTGCAGGCGAGCAACCTGATGGGCACACCCGTCCCCATCTTCGTCGCCGGCGCTCCCGTCGACCGCATCTACCCGTTCGGACCGCTGCCCGGGGTGCCGGTGATGACCGTGCTGTTGTCGTACTGCGCGACATCCTGCATCGGCATCACCCTCGACCCGGCCGCGGTGACCGATCCGGCACTGTTCGTCGACTGCGTCCGGCGCGGTTTCGACGAAGTCGTCGGGCGGCCCGGGACGACCGGCACGGTGACGATGCACCGGTCGCGGCCGATGCGCGTCGCCAGCGCTCAGGGCTGACGCTTCTAGTACTGCTGGCCGAGTGGGTCGCCAGTCGATCACTCGTCGCGCGGTCTGCCTTCCTCGACGGCCGGACCGACTCGCTGGCCGGCCGCGTGCGCGAGAAGCGAGAACGTGGGCGGTGCTGAGCTCGTGATCACGACGCGGGCGTTCTCGGCTTCGGCGAGCTTACGGGCGAATGGCAACCCGATGCCGTCGCCGCGTGCTCCGTCACGACGCCGGAACAGCAGGTGCGCCTCGTCCACCAGGGCCGGCCCTTCGTCGCTGACATTGACGGCAACGACGCCGTCGACCCTCCGCACGTGGATGGTGACTGCGCCGTGGCCGTGGCGGAGCGCGTTGTCGAGGAAGACGTCGAGAATCTGCGCCGCCGCCGTGGAGGAAACGGCGATGTTCTCGGGAAGCCCGGTCTCCGTCGTGACCCGCAGCGGCCGCGTCGCCGCGGCGAGCGGTCCATGCCAGCGCTGCTCGGCAGCGCCCACGAGCTCGCCGATGTTGGCGTACTGAAGGACCGGGAGGTCACGGGCAAGCGCGATGACATCGGTGATGATCGATTCCAGCCGGTCGACGGCGGAAAGCGCGGACTCGACGCCGACGGTGGGCCCGACCGAGGCTCGCAACGTGTCCAGTTCCAGACGCAGTCCGCTCAAGGGGGTGCGCAGCTGGTGTGACACCTCGACGGACAGGCTGCGTTCGCGGCCGAGCATCGTCTGAATGCGAACCGCGCTGTCGTTCAGGGCGACGGCCAGCGTGTCGAATTCAGCCACCCCGGACAGCGTTGCGCGGGCGTCGAGATCGCCGGCTCCGATCCGATGTGCGGCGCGACGCAACCGGTCCAGTGGTGCAGAGAGCCGCCTGGCCAGCAAAAGCGCAGCTCCCGCCGAGATGAGGACTGCGACGACACCGATGGCGGCGATGACGAGCCAGGCGAGCAGGCCCCGGTGGTGCGCCGCGCTCAGGTCCGACCGCAGCAGCACCACGGCGATGACCTGATCCCCGTCAGATATCGGTGCCGCCACGGCGATGTCGGCGCCGAAAGTTCCGGTCGCCTCCGTGCCGCGTAGCGCCTTGCGCACAAGGACGCCCGCCTGCGCCGCGTCTTTGCCATCGAGCAGTCGACCGGTGCGGTCGTACACGGCCGCTGTGATCTCGCTGCGATCGATGCGCAGCGACCCGAGCGCCGGGTGGTCACCGCGCAGTGACGCGGCAGCGGTCGCGGCAGCGCGCTGCAGTTCCAAGCGCTCGTCGTTCACATAGCCGCGGCTGACGAATATCCCCAGAGGCACAGCCAACAGCACAACTGCGAGCAGCGCCGTCGCGGCGGCCAGTACGGTGATCCGCCGCCGCATCGCGCCCCCTGTCGGTCGACCGTCGCCGCGGACCTGGCATCGGTGCCCGGCGTAGGCGCCAAGTGTGTCAGCGGAATTTCCACGACGCGGTGTTCCGCAGCCGTTCTTTGCAAGGTTTTGCCGTCGGCTTACCTGATCCGGCCACGCTGCTTGCCTGCCGGTCCTTAGCGTCGAAACCCAGGGGCCCGAGCAACCTGCAGCCCTGGGCACACCGGACGTGGAACGAGGACCCGATGATGCGAGCGAACCGCTCACCAGACCAGCTCACGACAGTGCCGCGCTTTGCCGAATCGCGGAAGTCACGTGTCGCGATCACGGGCGGGGCGGTAGCTGCTGTCCTCGCAGTGCTCACGGCGTGCGGCTCGGCGGGCGGCGGCACGGCACCGTCCACACCGTTGGCGGCGTCGTCCCCGCCGGCCGCGTCACGCGCGTCCGGACCGGCCGTGGTCGAAAGCAACCCGCCCGGCGACATCCCCGACAACCAAGCCTTCGTCCCCTACGCAGGATCGGGATTCACCGTCACCATCCCCGAGGGTTGGGCCCGGTCGTCGGCCGCGTCGGCTGTGGTGTTCTCCGACAAGTACAACAGCATCACCATCACGTCCGCCCCCGCCGGGCGCGCGCCGACTCCGGCCACGGTTCGCGCGGTCGACCTGCCCAAGATCAGGTCCGCATCGCATGGCTTCGTTGCCGGCACCGTGACGACGGTGGCCCGCCAGGGCGGCCCCGCGGTGTTGGCCACCTACCAGGCCTACTCCTCGGTCAACCCGGTCACCGGCAAGGTCGCCAATGAGGCGGTCGAGCGCTACACGTTCTGGCGCGCCGCAATGTCGGTGACGCTGACCCTGGCGGCTCCAGTCGGATCGGACAACGTCGACCCCTGGCGCACGATCACCGACTCCTTCACCTGGACCAAGTGATGGCCACGAGCGCGAAGACACGGCCCGTGCCGGCTCTGGACGCAACATCGCTGCACCGGTTCTTCCACTCTGGCGACGAGGAAACCCAGGCTCTGCGCGGGGTGTCGATCGCTATCGCGCCTGGCGAGTTCGTCGCCGTCGTCGGACCGTCCGGATCGGGCAAGTCGACCCTGCTGGCGTGCCTGGCCGGTCTGGACGAACCAGACGGCGGAACCGTACGCATCGACGGAACTCGCCTGACCCGCCGTCCCGAGGCTGAGCGGGCACGGTTGCGGGCGCGCCTGGTCGGCGTACTCACCCAGAGCGGCAACCTGCTCAACCACCTCACCATTGCGCAGAACATCGCCCTCGCTCGCAGCCTCGCCCGTACCTCTGGACGCGGTGCGGACGACAATCTCGCCGCGCTCGGCCTGGCGCACCGCGCCCACGCCAGACCCGACACCCTCTCCGGCGGTGAAACGGTCCGGGCCGGGCTGGCCGTCGCGCTCGCCAACGACCCACCCGTGGTGCTGGCCGACGAACCCACCGGTGAACTCGACTCCGGCACGGAGGCGCAGGTGCTGGCCATTCTCGCGCGACGCGCCCACCGCGGCACTGCCCTGCTGGTCGCCAGCCACAGCGCGGCCGTCGCCGCGGCGGCCGACCGCGTGATCACGCTCCGCAGTGGTGAGGTGTCCGCATGACTGGTCCGGGCAACTCGAACGGCTCGACTCCGCCACCCGACGATGACCAGCCCGTGCAGTCGGACGTCACCGGGTCGGGCGTGCTAGGCCTCGCCACGATGGAGCCGCGATGCGGGGACCCCGACAAAGTGGTCGCCCGGTGCGTTGCGGTCGGCAGAACCTACGGCACCGGAGACCGCGCCGTGGTCGCCGTCTACGACGTGACGTGCACCGTCGCCGAACGGGACCGCATCGCGATCGTCGGACCGTCCGGGTCGGGTAAGTCGACCCTGCTGCACCTGTTGGCCGGGCTGGAGACGCCGAGCGCCGGGCAGATCAGCTGGCCCGCCCTCAACGGCCACCCCCGATCTGGCATCCAGCGCGTCGGGCTGGTCTTCCAGACTCCGACCCTGATCCCGAGCCTGACCGCGCTGGAGAACGTCGAACTGCCGATGCTGCTCGCCGACGTCCCGGTCGGCGAAGCGCGGGAGCGGGCCCGGTCGGCGTTGGATCTGCTCGACCTCGACACGGTGCACAGCGACTTGCCGCAGCAGCTGTCCGGCGGCCAGGCGCAACGCGTCGTGATTGCCCGCGTCCTGGCTGCGCGGCCCCGTCTGATCCTCGCCGACGAGCCCACCAGCCAGCTCGACCGCCACACCGCCGACCACGTTGCCGACGTGCTCGCGCAGGTCAGCGACGAGATCGACGCCGCACTCGTGGTGGCCACCCACGACCGTGCCATCGGCGGCCGCATGCGGACGGTGTGGCCGATGCACGACGGCCGTCTGCACCCGGCAACCACGCCGCTCACCGAAGCGACCGCACCCTGGTCCACCGGGCCGGTCCCGGGTGACCCGTTGGCAGTCCGAGACAGCACCGAAGGTGATCACGCATGATCCGGATCTGGCTGCCTGCTCTGCTGCGCCGCCAACCGGCGCGTCTGCTCGGCGCCGCGATCGGCGTGGCCATCGCGGTTGCGCTGCTCGCCAGCCTGGGCGCATTCCTCGCCCACGCCAAGGCCAGCATGACCGGCCGGGCAGTCCGCTCGGTCAGCGTCGACTGGCAGGTCCAGGTTGCCCAGGGCGTCGGCCCGGCCAAGACCGCCGCTCTGGTTGCGCACACCTCGAGCGTGCAGGCCAGCCAGACAGTCGGGTTCACGCAGGTTCCCGGGCTGAGCGCGACCACGTCGGGCACCACCCAGACCACCGGAAGCGGCGTGGTCCTCGGCCTGCCGACGGCCTACGCCGCCACCTTCGGCGGCGAGATCCGCACCCTCACCGGCACCGGACTCGGGGTGCTGCTCGCGCAGCAGACGGCGGCCAACCTGCACGCCGCCCCCGGCTCACGCATCACCATCCAACGGCCCGGGCTCGCCCCGGTAACGGTCACGGTGTCCGGCGTCGTCGACCTACCCCAGGCCAACTCGCTGTTCCAGAAGGTCGGTGCGCCCGTCGGGGCGCAGCCGACCGCGCCGCCCGACAACGTCGTCCTGCTGCCCTACCCCCAGTGGCAAAAATTCAGCAACCCCATCGCCGCTGGACGCCCCGACCTCGTGTCCACTCAGATCCATGCGCGGTTGAGCCACGCCCTGCCCGCCGATCCGGCCGCCGCCTACTCGACGGTCACCGCCGCCGCGCACAACCTCGAAGCACGCAGCACCGGTACGGCGATGGTGGGCAACAACCTCGCCGCGGCACTCGACGCCGCGCGCGGTGATGCTGCCTACGCGCAGATCCTGTTCCTGTTCCTCGGCCTGCCCGGCGCCGTCCTCGCCGGGCTGTTGACCGCCACCGTGGCGACGGCCGGCGCGCGGCGACGCCGCAGCGAGCAGGCACTGCTGCGGATCCGCGGCGCGTCGCAGCGGCAGCTGCTGCGGCTGGCCTCGCTCGAGGCGGCCGTCATCGCAGTGCTGGGGTGTGTCGTCGGCCTCTGCGCTGCGCTCGCCGTCGGCGCTGCCGCCTTCGGCTCGGCAAGCTTCGGTGCTACCACCACCTCCGCCCTCGTGTGGGCCGGCCTCGCTGTTGTCACGGGCCTCGCGATCACCGGCGGCGCCGTGCTCCTACCGGCCCGCCGCGACGTGCGCGAACAAACGATCGCCAGCGGTCGGGCCGAGATCGCGACCGGCCGCTACCCGTGGTGGGCTCGCTACGGTCTCGACGTGGCCGCCCTCGTCGGTGCCGGTCTGGTCGTGAATGCGGCGAGTCACAACGGCTATCAGCTGGTTCTGGCCCCCGAGGGGGTTCCGACGATCTCGGTCTCTTACTGGGCCCTGGCCGGTCCGGCGCTGCTGTGGCTCGGCGCCGGACTGCTCGTGTGGCGCTTGGTCGACCTCCTGCTCGGCCGCGGGCGGCGGGTTACCGCGGTGCTGCTGCGACCGTTCGCCGGCCGTCTCGCGCCCGTACTGAGCGCCAGTATGTCCCGTCAACGACGTCCGCTCGTCAAGGCCGCGACCGTGCTCGCCCTCGCCATCGCGTTCGCGATATCCACGGCCAGCTTCAACGCCACCTACCGCGCCCAGGCCGAAGCCGACGCCCAGTTGACCAACGGCGCCGATGTCACCGTCACCGAGTCACCCGCCGCCAGCGTCGGCCCCGGCTTCGCGGCCCACCTGGCCGCGGTGCCCGGCGTGACCGGCGTGGAACCGCTGCAGCACCGCTACGCCTATGTCGGCACCGATCTGCAGGACCTCTACGGGGTGCGCCCCGGCTCGATCCGTTCCGTCACCGCGTTGCAGGACAGCTACTTCCAGGGTGGCAGCGCGGCCGCGCTCATGCACACCCTGCAGACCAAACCCGATTCCATCCTGGTCAGCGCCGAGACGGTCAAGGACTATCAACTCCACCTCGGCGATCTCATCAACCTGCGGCTCATCGACGGTCGCACCCATCAGCTGGTCACGGTGCCATTCCATTACGTCGGCGTGGTGTCGGAGTTCCCGACCGCACCGAAGGACAGCTTCTTCGTCACCGACGCCGGCTACGTGGCGCGGCAGACCGGCAGCAACGCCGTTGGCAGCTTCCTCATCAACACCGGCGCCACCAATTCCTCCCCCGTCGCCGCCCGCGTTCGCGCGCTCGTCGGACCGGCGGTCAGCGTCACTGACATCAGCACCACGCGCGGTGCGGTCGGTTCGAGCCTCACTTCCGTCGACCTCGCCGGACTGAGTCGCGTCGAACTGGCCTTTGCTCTCGTCCTTGCTGCCGCCGCGGGTGGACTTGTGCTCGCTCTCGGCCTGGCCGAGCGCCGCCGCAGCCTGGCCATCATGAACGCCCTGGGTGCCCGCCGCAGACACCTCCGCGCGACCGTCGCCTGCGAGACCCTCCTCGTCGGAGTGACCGGAGCGCTCGGCGGCGCGGTGCTCGGCGCCTACCTGACCCAGGCCCTGGTCAAGGTTCTCACCGGCGTCTTCGACCCGCCGCCGTCGGCGATCACGGTTCCCTGGCCCTATCTGGTCGCACTGACGGTGCTCATCGTGGCGTGCCTCGCGATCGTCACCGTCGGCGCCGTTCGGATATCGGGACGCAATCTGCTGCCCACCATCCGACGACTCTGACCGACGTCAATCAGGACCATTGTGCGTCATGCCCGGTTTCGGACGGACATCAACGCGATAGCCGAAACCCCGCAACGTCTCGACCACTGGCGTCTGCACGGTCGACCCCGCTCCACCGCTGCCCTGCTCGAGGGCACGCCGCACCGACGCGACATGAACGTCAAGCGTCTTCGTCGAGCCATACCAATGCTCGTCCCACACGTCGGCCATGAGCGCCGCCCGGCTCACTGCCACACCAGGCTCACGAACCAACCTGGCCAGCAGATCGAACTCCTTTGCCCGCAACACAAGTTCGGAGTCTCCGAGCCACGCGCGGCGCGTCGCCTCATCTACGACCAGGTCACCCACGACGTGGCGCGTCGCCGCGTGCTCGCGCGGAGTTGCCCTGCGCAGATGAGCTCGCAGGCGAGCCAACAGCTCCGTCGTCCGGATCGGCTTGGTCAAGTAATCATCCGCGCCGGCCTCCAACCCCACGACGACGTCGATCTCGGTATCGCGCGCCGTGAGGATCACGATCACCACGTCAGGCCGCCGAGCCCGTAGCGCACGGCACACGTCTACCCCGTCGATGTCAGGTAGACCGAGGTCCAGGACGATGACGTCGACGGTTCGCTGTGTGGCGGCCGCCGCGATCGCCGAACCGCCGTCGCGGCACCACAGCACGTCGTAGCGTGCATCGACCAACGCCCCGTGAAGGTTCCGGCCAATCGTCTCGTCGTCCTCGACCAACATCACGTCTGTCACGGGCACATTCTCCAGACGTGAGATCGATCTTGACAGCGGCACCGTTCGGCAGCGGCCGCCGCCGGGCTCACGGGAGCCGGCGAGGAGCTCTTTCAGCCGGACATCGACGGTAGAGTGCGACGGCACACCGCGCTACCCGATCCACAGTGTGCGCCGAACGCCCAACGCCGACCCCGGACTCGTCGTCGGCACGTTCGGCTGGGCGAGGGCGATGTCACGGAGGTGGCGCGTTGACCGACGCCACGTCACGCAGCAACACAACCGACGCGTTTTCCGACGGCACCGAGCCCGTCGTGGTCGGCAGGCTGATGGCAGTCAGTGTGGGACTGCCGCACGACGTGTCCTGGCAGGGCCGGGTCGTGCGGACCGCAGTGTTCAAATCGCCTGCGGCCGGCCCGCATACCGTGCGCACCCTCAACATCGACGGCGACGGGCAGGGCGATCTCGACGGCCACGGCGGCCCGCACCGCGCAGTGCTCGTCTACCAACAGCAGTCCTACACGCATTGGCGGCAACAGTTGCGCCGCGACGACCTCGCATTCGGCCAGTTCGGCGAGAACTTCACGGTGGACGGGCTGGCGGACGACACCGTGTGCATCGGCGACCGCTTCGAGGTCGGGACGGCTGTGTTCGAGGTGAGCCAGCCGCGGGTGACCTGCTATCGCGTCGGGCTACGGCTGGACGAGCCACAACTGCCGGCGTTGTTGGTCGCGCACGGCCGTCCCGGCTTCTACTTGCGCGTACTGCGAGAGGGCGTCGTCGAAGCCGGCAACGACATCGTGATGGTCGGCGCAGCTCCGGACCGAATGTCTGTAGCCGATATCGACGCGCTGCTCTACCGGCCCGGCCACGACCGCGCGGAGGTTGCGCGTGCTGCCGTGATGCCGGCATTGAGCCCGGGTTGGCGAGCCTCGTTCGACGCCATTCTGGCGTCCCCGGAGGGCCGGGTCGGCAATCCCGGACTCGCAGCGGTCGACGCGGATCCACCGCCGTGGTCGGGGTTTCGTCAGCTTCGCGTCGCGCGCGTGGTACGGGAAAGCGACACCGTGCTCTCCGTGCACCTCGTCGCGCCGGACGCAGTGCCACTTCCGCGGCCGCGTCCCGGCCAGTTCATCACCCTGTCGCTCCAGTCATCCGGCACCGGCCGAGCGGTCATCCGCAACTATTCGCTCTCGGGTGCGCCCGAAGCGGGTGAGTACCGAGTGAGTGTCAAGCTCGAGTCGCACGGGCTTGCGAGCGGCATCGTCCATCGCGAACTGAACCCGGGCGCGCTCATCGACGTCGCCGCGCCACGCGGGCGATTCGTCCTCGATGACGGCGACGAGCCAGTGCTTCTCGTGTCGGCCGGCATCGGCGCCACACCTGTGCTCGCAATGCTGCATGCGCTGGCCGCGATGCACAGCCGGCGAGACGTGTGGTGGGTGCACGGCGCGCGCAACGGCGCCGAACATCCGTTTGCCGGCGAAGTCGCGGCGTTGCTGCAACCGTTGCCGTATGCGCACAGGATTGTCGCCTATACCGCCCCCCTGGCATCGGACGAGCGCGGCACGGACTACATGTCAGCGGGCCGGGTGAACGCCGACCTGCTCGCATCGCTGCAGCTGCCGGTCGACGCGCATGCCTACATCTGCGGGCCGACGGCATTCACGTCCGACGTGACCCGCGCTCTCACCGAGCTGGGTCTGAACCCCGGCAAGATCCGTTCGGAAGCGTTCGGCGCCGGACCAGCGCTGACGCCGGGCATCGCTGCCGCACCGGTCCGCGCTCCGCACGTCCCGGACGGCCCGGCTGGGACGGGCGGTCAGATCGTCTTCTCCCGCAGCGGATTGTCCGCAGCGTGGCGTGAGGACTTTGCGAGCCTGCTCGACTTCGCCGAGGCGTGCGCGGTCCCGGTCCGGTGGTCGTGCCGATCAGGGGTCTGTCA
This sequence comes from uncultured Actinomycetota bacterium, assembly GCA_963750295.1. GTDB lineage: Bacteria > Actinomycetota > Actinomycetes > Mycobacteriales > Jatrophihabitantaceae > CAVVPY01. The sequence continues at coordinate 2,638,447 of CAVVPY010000001.1, read as the reverse complement.
CAACTGCGAGAGCGCGATGCTTGCCGGGTCCGTGGTCTACGACCCGGTGCCGATCGACCAACCAGCCCCCGGCAATGTTCTGCTTTGTTGCGCGAAGCCCGACAGCGAGCTTGTGCTCGACTTGTAGTGCAGCCGAAGGATGCGAAGTCACTCTTGTGCGAACCATCCCGAACCGGCCGCCAGTGCCACATTCGTCGTCCCACGGTCGGGTTGGCGGGTTCTGGTGGGTGTAACTTTTCCGCCATGCCGGTCGAGCCGCGTGCGGATACCGGCCCCGCGCAGCCGTCCGTTGCGCTCGACGCAACGTCACAGCTGTGGATCGATGGGCTGCGCGCGTCGGGGACCGAGCACGAGCTGTGCTGCGCAGCGCTGCACGCTCTGCTGCTGCGGGTTGCTCGCTACGAGGTGTCGCGGCGTGCCGGATCGCTGCGCATCTACGGCCCGGAGTTGGAGGACGTCGCTCAACAGGCCAGCGACGACGCGGTGATGGCCATCCGGTCGAAAGCGGCAAGCTTTCGCGGCGACAGTAGGTTCACCACCTGGGCTTACAAGTTCGTGATGTTCGAGGTGTCCACCAAGATGGGCCGGCACTTCTGGCGAACCCACCGCGCCAGCATCGACGATGCCGGATGGGACGAGGTGCCGGACACGCTTTTCGTCGCACCCGAGCGCAACGCAGAGCAGCGTGAACTGTTCGCGGTGCTCCGCCGGGCGATCGATGAGGATCTGACGCTGCTGCAGCGGCAGGTGTTCGTCGCCATTGCGTTGAACGAGGTGCCGATGGATGCGTTCGCGCGGCACCTCGGCTCGAACCGCAACGCGATATACAAGGTGTTGTTCGACGCCCGACGTAAGCTGCGCGCGTGTCTGCAGAGCGCCGGGTACGACCGGCCGACGACCTCGGACAGGGCGTCATGAGCATTGACCCGGAACTTGACAACCTGCTCCCCACCGACGATGTCGACTCCGGCTGCGCGGCCGGTTTCGAGGTGTTGCATCGTTACGTCGAAGAAGAGCTCTCGGGCGGCCAGCCGTCCCGCTCGCAACCGGGGATGGCTGCACACCTGCGCAACTGCCCGGCATGTCGCGAGGACTACCGGGGACTACTCGATGCCGCCGACCAGTTCGGCGATGCCAGCCCCACAGGCGACACCGTCCCGTAACTGCCGCCGGCCCGGGAGGTCGCCATGTGGGTACGTATCGACGAGATCAGCTTCGCCGCCGATCGCGCCGAGGACGTGATCGAGCACGTGCGCAACAACGCGGTCGTCGCACACAACGGCGACACGTTCGTGGGCTTCCGACTGCTTGTCGATCGCGACCATGGCCGCGCGCTCAACGTCTCGTACTGGGATGACGCGGCCGGTGCGCGGGCAGACCGGCCAGGAACAATGACCGGGTCGGCAGCCGGTGCCGAAACCACGCTGGTCCGCACTGAGGTCTACGAGCTGTCCATCGACGCCGCGTAGACCTGCTCGGATTCGTCCGCAGATTTCTCGAGGCACGGGGTAAGACCGTCGCTCGGCCCGAGGCCAATTCTCCGTCAAGCGTTCGCAGACCGCCGTCGGGATCGCCGGCCGGTCGAACCCTTCGGAGGAAACCATGACGAGTACGACCACGTTCCACACCGTCGGCGTCGAGGGTCTCGACGTGTTCTACCGGCAGGCCGGCGACCCGGCCGGCCCGAAGCTCTTGCTCCTCGGCGGTTTCCCCTCATCATCGCATCAGTTCCGCAATCTGATGCCCGCGCTGGCTGACCGATTCCACGTCCTGTCGCTGGACTACCCGGGGTTCGGCAACACCGACCTGCCCGACCCGGCAACGTGGGAGTACACCTTCGACCACCTCGCCCAGGTCGTCGACAGCCTTCTGACGACCGTCGGGTTCACCGGGCCGATGGGGATGTACATGCAGGACTACGGCGGCCCGATCGGCAACCGGCTCATCGCGGCGCATCCGGACTGGTTGCAGTGGCAGGTCATCCAGAACGCCAATACCTACGAGGAGGGTTTCACCGCAGCATGGGACGGGATCCGACACGCGTTGTGGGTCGATCGCAGCCCGGAGACCGAGGCGCCCCTGGCGGCGTTCCTGCAGCCGGAGACCGTCAAGGCCATCTACACCACCGGCCACCCGGACGAGACGCTGATCAGCCCGGACAACTGGAACACCGATTCGTTCTTCCTGACCCGTCCCAACGCCCACCGGGTGCAGCTCGACCTGTTCTACGACTACCGCACCAATGCCGCGCTCTACCCGACCTGGCAACAGTCCCTGCGCGACCGCCAGCCGCTCACCTTGATCTTCTGGGGACAGGGCGACATCTTCTTCACACCCGCCGGCGGCGAGGCATACCTGCGGGATCTGCCCGACGCCGAACTCGTTCGCCTGGACTCCGGGCACTTCGCCGTCGAGGACAATCTGGACCGGATCGCCGACGGCATCACATTGTTCTACGACACGCGCGTCAGCCCCGTCCAACATGCGACGGCCGGATAGGCGCGCTGGAGGAGTAGGTCTCATGGACGCGGTTCGGATATCCCAGCTGTGGCGCTATCCGGTCAAGTCGCTGCGCGGTGAGCCGCTGGAAACTGCACGGCTGGCCGCGGACGGCATCGCCGGTGACAGGATCGTTCACGTCGCCGGCGCGACCGGCCCACTCACCGGCCGCACCCGGCACGGACTGCTCACCATCCGCGCGACGACCGGACCCCACGGCAGCCCGCTCATCGAGGATGAGCGCTGGGACTCACCAGCGGCGCTCGCCAGGATCCGACAGCACGCCGGCGAAGACGCGCGACTCGTCGAGGACCGCTCACCTGCACGCTTCGACATCCTCAGCCTGCTCATTGCCACCGACGGTGCCATCGACACATTCGGTCACGACTCGCGCCGGCTGCGACCGAACCTCGTCCTCTCCGGAGTACCCGGCGACCAGGAGCCAGCCCTCGCTGGACGCGCGCTCGCGATCGGCGACGCCTTGATCGGTGTGCACTCAACGCGGCAACGATGCATCGTCACCAGCATCGACCCGGACACCGGCGTCCAGGACCTCAACGTCTTCCGTCGCATCCGAAACGTCTTCGGTGGCAAGCTCGCCCTGAACTGCTGGGTCATTCGCCCCGGTCAACTGCACGTCGGCGACCCGGTCCGCATCGTCGAGACATCAGAACAACCACATGACGTCGGCGGCTGGATCGTCGGCGCCGATTACTGCCACAGTGCAGCGGAGGACCGAGATGCGTGACTACCCGCAAATGATCGCCCAGGCGGACCTCGTCGAGCCGGCGCCTCGACGCGTGCGTGGCATGATCGCCGGTCGCACGGTCTTCGACACCACGATGGCGCGCTACGTGTGGGAAACACCGAAATACCCCCAGTACTACGTGCCGCTTGCCGACGTCGACCTGACTCTGCTCGTCGACGAGCACCACCCGCAGAAACTCAAACGCGGCACCGCGCACCGACACGGCTTGCTCGTCGACGCGGTTGCCCGACCCGGGGCGGCTCGCGTCTACCGCACCGACACCGTTGCCGACCTGGTCGACACCGTGCGGTTCGATTGGGACGCCCTCGACGCCTGGTACGAGGAGGACGAGCAGGTGTTCGTGCACCCGCGCAACCCCTACACCCGCGTGGACGCGATTCGATCGAGCCGCACGGTTCGCGTCCAACTCGACGGCATCGTCCTCGCCGAAAGCGCCGCACCGGTGCTGGTGTTCGAGACCGGGCTACCCACCCGCTACTACCTGCCCCGCACGCACGTGAACTTCGACCATCTCATCCGGACCGACACCGTCACCTCATGCCCGTACAAGGGCACGACAAGCCACTACTGGTCGGTGCGTTCAGGCGGCGCCGCCCACGCCGACATCGCGTGGTCCTACGACTTCCCGACCCCGGCGCTGGCCTCGATATCAGGCATGGTCGCGTTCTACAACGAGCGGGTCGACCACGTCGTCGGCGGTGAGTTGTTGACCCGCCCCGTGACGCACTTCTCCGCCTAGCGATCTGGGCAGCGCCATCGGTGTCGTGCGGCGCTAGATCGAGCCGAGGATCCCCTGTCGCTGCGCGTCGTATTCCTCCTGAGTGACCAGGCCTTTGTCCCTTAGCGACTGGAGTTCCTGCAGTCGTTCCTCGGCGCTCCTCGGGCGCTGCGCCGGTTCGGACGACTGCAGGCGCGGGTGGGACGCGAGGGTCGACGCCAGGTAGGCCGCATCGACACCGTCCTTGCTCAGCAGGGTGACCGCTGTGGCGGTATTCGGATCGAGGCCGGCGTCCCTGGCCATCTTCCGGGTCACCGAGATACGCCACATGGTGGAGCCGATGCCCACGAGGGCGACGAGGACGAACAGCGCAATGAACCAGCCGGGGATGCCGAAGCCTTGGTCCGGACTCATGGCTGAACCCTATTCCTTGAATGAGACCTGTCAGGTCTGGCCGACCGATCTCGCGTCAGTTGCCGTATACCCGCGTCGGGGTGATGAGCACCGCGGCCCGGCGCTGTTCGATCATGGTCTGGTCGTACTCGTCCCAGTTGTCGTGGGAACCGCCGGCCGCCACGAACACCTCCCGAAGGAGCAGCCGAAGGCGCTCGTCATTGACGTTCGGGTGCGGGTCGTCGGGTCCGACCAGGTCCGCGCGTCCCTCGACGGTGCACCATCGCCAGCCGTCCCGGGTCGTCGCAGTGATCTGAGGTCGCGCCCGCAGGTGGGCGAGTTTCACCCGGCCGTAGGTGACGAAGGCCAGGACCGGTTGATCGTCGAACGGGCTTGCCATCACGCCGGCGTTGACCAGCGACGATTGGATCGTTGCGTCGGCCCGCAGGGTCGACACCACGACGAGGCCGTTCACGTGCTGACTCAGCCCGGCAAACGCGTCGAGATCACTCATGTGCTCAACCAGCCCTATGTCTCGATGGACTCCCAGATCAGCTCGCTGACGTCGTGCGATGGGACATTTCCAGGTCAGTAGCGGAGGGCTTCTACTGGTGCCCTCGTGCCACCGGTGCCCTCTCCCTCGGCCGGATTCGAACCGGCGACGCCCGGCTTAGGAGTCCGCTTCACCGGACAGTTGGCAATGCTCGGAAACCGCGTGCAGGTCCGATACTTGCTGGGCCTGATGCGTTGGTCCGCGATGGCTGAGACCGATCGTTCTTGGCCGTCGTGTGTACCCGATGTGTACCCGCGTAGATCAACTCGAGACGTCCTGCCGTTCGATTAGAGGTGATCCGCAGGCCTTTTGACGGCGCTGTGGATCATGTCGATCAACCGGCGCAGATGCAAGGCAACCGCGTCGTGCGGTTCGTGGGGGTCAGGTCGGGCGACCGCCTATTTCGGCGACGCAGAGGCCAGCCCGAGGGATTGGCACGCCCCGTCTGGGCCGGGGAACACGGCGGCAGTGCCATCAGGTAGGACGCAACCTACGAGGTGCGGTACCGGATACGTCCGCTGTATGGGGTCAGGCGCGTGTCCGGACAGCAACCCGACCTCCCACGCTTGAGCGCACTCCTCGATTGGCGCCACCGGGGCCTGGCGGTGGGCGCGGTCGGGCTCGGGGCTCGCGCTCGAGTGTGGGGTCAAGGGCGCGGAGACCGTGGTGCCCGGGAAGTCGTCACCGAAATCGGTGGACAACTGCGAGTAGCAGCGAGCCGAGTCATGGTTGGTGACCTGCTTGGGGCCGAAGATCTGGAAGGCGGCCGCGGTGCCGCCGCCGGCGAAGGCGAGCGCAACGACAGCTCCGCCGATGAGAAGACGGCGGCGCCGGTACCACGGCTGCGACCGGTGCGTGGTCTTCACGAGTTCGAGGACCTGCTGTCGGGTCAGCTCGCGCAGGTCGGGGGGAAACGGCTCCGCGGGCAGGAGTGGGAGATCCAGGTCAGGCATGTTGCCCTCCGATGGGTGATTCAGCGCTGTCGTCGGCGGGCTGGCCAGTCGTGGTGAGGTCGGTCAGTCGGGCGCGCAGCTTGGCATGGGCTCGAGACAGCCTCGAGCGCACGGTTCCTAGCGGTATCTCGAGGGCCTGAGCTGCGGAGGCGTAGCTCAGGTCGCCGAGATCGCATAGCGAGACGAGCTGCTGTTCGCCTCGGTTCAGGGTCGTGATGGCAGCGGCCAACAGTCGTGCACGCCGTTGTAGCTCGTCTGTCTCCGCGACATCGTCAGCGATATCGGCGGCATTGTCGGGAGATCGCACGAGCCGAAGATGCCGCTGATACCGCCTCGCGGATCTGAGGTGCTTGCCTGCCAAGTTGGACGCGACCACGAGCAGCCACGGAAGGCTGGACCCCTCGACGAACCGGACCCGATCGCGCACTCGCCAAGCCTCGGCGAACACGGTCGCCGCGACATCCTGCGCGTCCTCGCGGTGCCCGACTCGGCGCAGGCACTGCAGATAGACCCGGTCGATGTGGCGGTCATAGATCTCCCCGAACGCATCCGCATCACCACGCACGGCCTCAGCCCACAACGACTCATCGGAAAGGTCCGCGACCGCGCCCACATCCTTAAGTACCCGGTCAGGGTCAACCGGTTCCATCACGCTAACGGTCGCCGCACTCGAGGCGCATCGCCCTTACGGTCATGCCGGCCGCACCAGACCAAACGCCGCCGCCGGCGGTGCCGCGACTTGCCCGGCGAGCCAGTGGCCGGGATGGCACGCAACAACGTGCGCCAGTCCATACTCGATCTGAGCACCTTGTCCTGCGCCCCCCGGAAGCTAATCCCTTCTTTCGAGTGCCTGCACGACAACCGCGAGCTTCGCCAAAGCTGAACCGAAACGCTGCGCTACCGGCTGCTGCACAACGCCGCCCGCATCACCCACGGACAGCGACGCCGTCAGGCTGCGCCTGGACCGCACCTGGCGCTGGGCCCAACCGTGCTCGCCCTGGCGGTTCGCCGAACACCGTCCCCGATCCCGACGACGAGCACCCGGGAGGTCCTGGCAGACGCAGACCAGGCCATCACCGATGCCCAATCGTCAACCTCCTGCAACGAAGATCAACACCGGACGAAACGATCAACACCATACGCCGCACGAATAGCTGGGGTTACTGGCGATCAATTGGTGACCAGAAGGTCAACGGTGCCGGTTCTCGAGCCGCGGATGGCGTGGATCGTCCAGCATCCAACGGTGGGGAAGATGAAGGCCGCGCCCCACTCGTCGCCCGGTCGATGCCAACTGCTGCTTGCATGAGCCTCTGGGCCCCATCGCGGTGCCAGCTGCTGATTGTCAGGGCCGGACGCGTTCAGTCGCAGGTTGCCGGCTCCGGTCATCCGCCAGACGATCTTCGTCTCAGTGGCGCGGGCGATCGGGTAGCGGCCAAAGAGCAGGGCCCACAGTTCGACGGCGGGCGGTGCCTGACCGTGGATCTCCTGACCTGTCAGTCGCGGCGGGCAAGACGGCTCAGCTGGCGATGAAGACGGGTGCGGCGCGTTCGATGCCTCGCAGCTGGCCGCGAGTGGCAGCAACAGAAAGATGGCGACGGCCGCCGACGTGCGTCTCACACCGCCAAGATGCTCCGTCGCCGGCGCAGATGGAAAGTAGGGAGAAGATGTTCAGGGTTGCGGGCAATTCACGGTGATCAGCCAGGTCGCCTCGCTTCTGCGTTCAAGCACTCCCCACTAGGAATGGTTGGATCGGCATGATCAGCGCGTGTATGTCCGGTTCCGATGCCCCAGGTCCGCGCTGTCCTCGCTGTCCACGCCGGCATCAAGTCCAAGCCCTTGGGGCGGTCCCTTCGGCCAGCCTCAACGCCGGCTGCCGGCGGCAGCGGTCGCGCTCCTGTTGGGGGCCTGGCATGACGGGAAAGACCAAAGGAACAAGATCCGCAAATTGACGTCTCTACGGTCTTGAGAGATCGCCGTGTGGCCAGTCCCGGGGTGGGATGTTGTCAGGCTCGCTGGAGGGCTTGAGCTGCGGTGGTGGTGGCGGCGCGCCAGGCCGGGTAGGCGGCGGCGAGTAAGCCGGTCAGGGTGCCGGCCAGGGGTAGCGCCCATTGATCGTTGAGATTGAGGGTTGGTGTCCAGCCGTTGGCCGCGGATAACCCGAGAACAGTGAGGATTCCGAGTGAAAGGCCGAGGATGCCACCGGCCGTGCCGATGACGGTGCCTTCGATGAGAAGTTGGCCACCGAGGTCTCGTTTTCGGGCGCCGAGGGCGCGACGTAGTCCGATCTCGGGAGTGCGTTCGAGAACGGAGACGAGCGTGCCATTCGTGATGCCAAATGCACCAATCGCGAGTGCGACGATCGCCAGGACGTAGAGCAGGCGCTCGACGTCGTGGTCGACGTCTTGGCGTAGTCCGGTGGCGCTGACCGGTGCGCTTGCGATAACAGCGGAGGGCTCTTCCGGGCTGATGGCGATGGGCAGTTGGTCGGCGACCACTTGAGCGGAGCCGGGCTGGGTGGCGACAAGCAGCTGGGGGTTAACGCGTCCCGCGACGTCGTAATACTCGTCGGAGATGGCAGTGGTGCAGATCGCGCCGAGCAGCACTTCGTCTTGACGCTTTGCGACCGAGTAAACGCCGGTGACCAAGAACGCCCGGCCGCCGAGGAACACATAATCGGGCGGGTCGACGTTGGTGACGCCAAGTCGGTGGGCGAGGCTGGCGCTGAGGAGGACGGCAGGGACGTGGTTTTGCTCGTCCCAGAGGGATGGCTGGCGTCCATACTGGAGAGTTAGATCGAGCACCTGAAGCGTGGAGGGGTCGGCGGCGTAGAGGGGGGCCGTGGTCGTGTCGCTGCTACCCGGTGTCGGCGCCCACGTCTGGTCAGCGGTAGGGGTGAGCCAGTAGCGGCCAGCCGCCGTAACACCCCGGATACGTTCGGCTTGGGCGGTTTGGGTTGTGGTGAGGCTGCTAACGCTTTGGCCGGTTGCGGGGTGGACGGCAACTTCAGTCGCCGTATAAGCGTTGAACTGGCTGTCGATTTGGGCGCGGGCGGTGGTCCCCAGGCCGAGCGCGGCGACCAGCGTGGCAACGCCGACGACGGTGCCGGCGCTGAGCAGCGCCGACCGGCCCGGCCGGGCGAATACCGCGGCGATCGCCTCGTCGAGCAGATCTCGCAGTGTGTCGCGCCACGTCGCCGACGGCGGCTCGCGACCGATGCCGTCAGGTGAGCCGATCGCGCGGTGGCTAGCGGACGTCTTCGTGCTCATAGGCTCGACGCGCGGGCGGGTTCGGTGAGAATGCCGTCGCGCATGTGCAGCTGCCGGGCGCAGTGAGTGGCGACGTAGCTTTCGTGAGTGACGACGATGACCGCGTGCCCGTCGCGGTTAAGGTCAGTAAACAGTTGCAAGATCGCGTCCGTGTTGGCAGTGTCGAGATTGCCAGTAGGTTCGTCGGCCAGCAGCAGCGGCGGGCGTTTTGCCAGAGCGCGGGCGATTGCGACGCGTTGACGCTCCCCGCCGGACAGTGTTTCGGGCATCGCGTCCGCGCGGTGGGTCATCCCAACGCGCTCAAGCGCCTGGCTGGCGAGTCGGGCCCGGTCGCGGCGCGCACAGCCGCGCCCGTATAGCAGCCCCACCGTGACGTTCTCGGTGACGGTGCGGTGGGCGATAAGCCGGGCATCTTGAAACACGAACCCGATCGTGCGTGCGCGCAGCTCGGCGCGGGCGGTGTCACTTCGAAGCGCGGTGTCGATGCCGTCGAGCAGGTAGCTGCCGGTGCTTGGTTCGTCGAGCAAGCCGAGCACATTAAGCAGGGTTGACTTGCCTGATCCGGACACGCCGGTGACCGCAATGAAATCTCCGGCCCGGACGGTGACCGAGGCGTCGCGGATCGCATGTACCGCGGTGGTGGCGGTGCCAAAGGTGCGGGTGACGCCGCGCAGCTCGATCAATACCGATCGCCTGGCCGGTACCGGCCTCATACGGAGGCTCGGTCTTCGCGTTGACCGCGGCCGGAAGGACTGGTCGTTGTGCCGATATGTGTCGGTGCGTTCATCGGCTGACGAGTACCTGGTCGTCGGCGGCGAGGTGGGTAGTGCCGCTGGTGCCGGTGATCTGGACATAGCCGTTGGCGACGAGTCCAGTCTGCACCGGCACATCGGTCAACTGCGAGCCATGAACGAGGGTGAGGTATGGCGTCCCCGTACTGTCCGTGTGGACGGCGATAACTGGGACCGACAGGGCCGCGGCGCCGGTAGTGTCGATGGTCGCGACCGCGCGCAAATCAGCGCCATCGGCGAACGGAACCGCGCCAATCGGGGCGAGCAACGCCCTGACCGTCGTACCAGTGCTCGGTCGGCCGACGGTGGTGACGCGGGCGGTCGCGCTGGTGGCATTGATGTCGTCGAATAGACGCACTCGGGTGCCCGGCTTGACGCTGCTGGCCGACTCGGTCGGGACAGCCGCGGTTAGTATGGGTGCCCCGGTGCGCAGCGACGCCCACGCATCGTTCGCCTGAAGGGCAGTCCCTACCTTGGCGGCGACGCTGGCGACCGTGGCGGGCAGCCTCGACAGAAACACGAGCGTGCTCTTGGTGATCGTAATGCGTTTGCCGTCCGGGCTGGCTCCGACCGGAGTCGGGTAGCCGTCATCGGAGAGCAGTTGCAGGTAGGCCTCGGCGGTCGCGGAATCCAGCGTGCCGTTGCTGCTGGCGCCGTACCCGATGGCCCGCAGAGCGTGTTGCAGTTCGACCACATCCGGGCCGCTGTCGCCGTTGCCGAGATCGCGGTAGGCCGGGATGTCGCCAGAGAGCGCAATTATAGGCAATCCGGCGAGCTCGATGAGCGGCTGGCCAGCCTTGACGTTCTCCCCCGGGTGGATGAACACCTTTGTCACGACGGGGTCCGAGCCGGGTAGGGCGGGGACCGCCGTGATTGCGACAGCGGCACCGACGCTGTACGTCGCTCTGAACACGACCGTAGCTGAGAGGACCTGTCGGCGGACGGGCACGGTCAACCGAGTTCGTGGCTGTGGACCGGCATCGGCGGCGGCCTGCCTAGATGATCGCACGTGCGACCCGATCAGGTACCCACCGACCGCGACGGCCAGTAACACCAGAACGGCAAGGGCCGCCCGGCGGGCGCGTGTGCCGGTCGACCCGGTCATGACGACATCATCTCGCACACAAGAGGCTCAGGCATCGAACAGAGTCGACGAGGCGTGTTGGTCAGCGGCTTAACACAGCGGCTGCGTGCGTCACGGTGAGCCTGAGTCGCTGCTGGATGTGCTCCAGGTCGAGCTGATTCTGATTGATTACGGTGGTTTGTGCCTTGGTCATCGACGCCACCCAGATCGGCAGATATTTGACCTGCTGTTTGCAGGCGACGTCTCGCTCGGCTTCCCTAATGGCTTTGGCCGATGTCGGGTCCGGGCCGTTGGCCACGATCGCGTCCTGCATCTGCTTTAGGCCGGTATAGCCGTGCGAGGACATACAGGACGCCCACTGAGAGCGTGCTGCGGTCACGGTCGACGAAAGGTCTCCCACCGCGAAGGCTGATTGCAAGTACTGCGCCATCTGATCGCTGTCACCAAACACACCGGCGCCTCGCACCTGCGAGACAGCTGCAGACGACTCACCTGCCGTCAGCTCCCGCGATGCCTGCCCGACGCACCCGCCATCGAGGATGAACTGGCTCTTAGGGGGGGTTTCCCCGGGGCCAGGCAAGTAGCCGCGCACCGTCAGCGACTCCGTGCGGTCCAACGCGCCAAAGATCTTCGACGCATTGCCCTCCGGGGTCGACGGAAGTGAGTAGCCGATCGTCTGCGCCTGGGACATGGTGATCGGTCGCATGCTTGAGGCGTAGTCATTGAGAAACTTCAACGACGGATCAGCTGGTGGTTCGGTGAACGGGGCCAGTTTGATGCCATAGCTGGAAGCGCACGAACGGACCAGCGTGTACTCAGCCAAAAGCATCGTGCGCTGCTGATCCGCGCTCGGCTGATATGCATCCAGGGGGAGAACGTAGTAGGGCTGATCCGTTACCGCGGCACCGTGGTAGGCAGTGATCTTTGACCCGCTGGACGTGCAGCCTGACGTCAAGCTTAGAACCGCGACCAGTGACAAAGCGCCGGCGCGCGGCCCCCACCGTATTGTCGGCGAAGTCAGGCGCACTTATGCGAGTCCAGCTTGTCCTGGTACTGAGTGCCTGCAAGGTTAGACGCCTCGTATCCCGACGACAGCGGGAACGGGTTCACACCCGATGGGTCCGTGTAAAAGCTGTTGATGTAGAACTTCTCGGTGCATGCCGCGTAGTTGATCATCGCGCTCACGGAGTCGTGCACCGAGTAAGTCGACAGGTAGTAGTTGTACTGCGAATATTGATCCAGCGAACTACCGAACTTGGCCGAGTAGTTCGTCTGGCCATTCAGCGCGTTCTTGAAGACGCATACACCGGAGTTGAAGTCGCATGCGTTAGCGCCCGTCGCGGCGTACGCCGCGGGCGTCCCAGACAACGCCACAGTAGCGGCCGCAGCCGCGGCCACCAACCCGACCAACTTCTTGCCCATCGCGAGCCCCCTCAAACGGAACAAATCCCGACTGTCCGGGCTCACTGTGCTCTGCCAGCATCAGAAGCACAATGTGTTGCCTCTCAGCATACGTTCACTCACGATCGAGGACCGAAAGACGATGGGTCTTCGACAGACGGCTGCGCGGTCCGGCGAAAGGCTCGAATACGTTCGGCAGATTTGAGCGGGACGCTTGGTTGATGTCGGGGCGAGCGCGATCACACGGCGGCGTTGCCTGACCGGTTGGCAACGACCAAACGGTCCAGAGGGGACGGGTACTGCGTTCGCCGTTGTTCAGCCTCGCCGATGCAAGGCGCGAGTCTTGGTGGGTCGAGCAGCAGGTGACGCCGCTCATCGTTGATGGTTCGCGGGTCGGCATCGGATGCGTGACCGCCCCGGTCTACTCCTCAAGATCGGCGGCCCGCTGCGGCTCCCGGCCTGGCAGTTCGACGCCAGAACTCAATCCTCGACTGCGGGCGGTGTTGGACACCCTGCCGAGCGATTTGCACCCGCTGGAGATCCTCGGGCTGACGACCGACCGCGCGGTCAGCTACACCGCTAGCAACCTTCCGACGGCGCTGGCGGAGGTTCTCCAGCGAACCCGCGTCGCCCAACTCTCGTCGGGGCGCGCCGTACCGACGGCGTGGTCGCCGTCGCGGCGACTGCTCGTGCTGGACCTGACCGGCACGCAGCCGATCCAGGCGGGCGCCGCCTAGCGATCAACACCGGACGTCGCGACTACTGCCGGACGTAGGCACGCGTGATCCACGCCGCACGTCCTGCCATTGACGCGTTTGGTGGCACCACTCGGCCATGGCCGGCGGCGACGCCGTCACGCTGTTCACCCACGCGGCCGAATGCTTGCCAGACCGACCCCTGGTGAGCTTGCCTCTGGAACGCCCGGGACTTCGCGGCCTCCCGCTCGCGCGGCGACTGACTGGCTATCGCGTCGTCTTAAACTCCATCACTGTTACTGGCTCACGCTTTCCACCTCACCCGATCGCCCACATGATGTTCCCACCCGTCCAATTCCCTCGCAATTAGCCAGCCTCAACATCACCAACGCCATTCAGCAATTCCCAACTCTTTACCGAATAGCGGCACGCATGCTACCAATATCGGTAGGTAGGTCACCCCTGGCGGGGTGACCTTCGCGCATTTATACAGCAATTGCTGGTTGCTATTGGCGGGTGTTGGTCGCGGTGCATGGCGGGGTGAAGGTCTACCGGGGAGCTGCTGCTGCCGCGCGCCAGTACGTCGAGGCCGACCGTGGCCGCGCGGACGACTACTACCTCGCCGAGGGTGCCGGAATCGCCGAGCGTTTCACGGCTTCACGTGACGGCGCGGTCATGCGTGAGGCGCCGCTCACCGGTGACGCGTACGAGGCGTGGGTGGCCGGAGTACACCCTGACGGCGGCGCGCCGAAAGGCCGCCTACGCAATGACGCGCAGGCTGTTCGCTTCGTCGAAGTGTCGGTGAACGGGCCGAAGTCCTGGTCGCTCGCGGCGGAATTGCACCCTGATATCTCTGCCGCCTACGACGCTGCGCAGGATGCTGCCGCGCTGCAAATCATTGGTTGGTTGGCGCAGAATGCGACCACCCGCGTCGGTCCGCGCGGCGGTCAGATTCAGGTACCGGTCACCGAGATCGACGCGGTGACGGTGCGGCATCACAGCTCGCGGGCGGGGGATCCGCACCGTCATCTGCACCTGCAGATCAACGCCAGGGTACTTGCTGAGGGACGGTGGCGGGGGCTGCACACGGTCGGAGTGCGGGACTCGATCGACGCGATCAACGGCATCGGGCACGCTGCAGTGATGACCGATCCGGGGTTCCGGCAGGCGCTCACGCAGCATGGTTTCAGCCTCGACCCGGGCACCGGAGAGGTCGCGCAGCTGGCCGAATTCGTCGGTCCGTTCAGCGCGCGCGCCGCGCAGATCGGACGCCACCTCGACCGCTATGAGGCCGAGTGGCGCGCGGCCAATCCGGACGCCGAGCCAGGGCCGGCGTTGCGTCGCGGGTGGGATCGGCGGGCCTGGGCTGATGCCCGGCCGGACAAGATCGTGCCGCGCGACGGCGCCGAGTTGACGTCGCGATGGGTCGCCGAACTGCACGCCCTGGGCTACCGCGACCAGTTCCGACCGGTCGCGATAGACGCCTCACCGGCCGGTCACCTCGATCGCAACCAGGCAGTCGATGACGTGTTGGCGCGGCTCGCGTCGCGCCGATCCGGCTGGAACGCCGCCGACATCCGAGGCGAAGTCGAGCACTTCATCGCCCGTGCGTACCTCGTCGTCGACGCAGTCCTGCGGCGTGAGCTTGCCGAGGACCTGACCGCTCGAACGGTCGAGGCGTGCGTCCGGCTTATCGACCGCCCCGGCGTGCCCGAGCACGTCCGCGCCCTCACATCGCAGCGCGTCCTCGACGTCGAAGCCGACCTCACCACCCGCCTCGCCCGTCGCGCCACCAGGTCGCGAGCGCGCCTCCATCCGACCGCGACCGACGCGGAAGGTGGTCTTGATCCGGTACAGCGGGAGGTCGCTCGCACGCTCGCTGCCGGTGCCGACCTGGTAGTGATCGAGGGTGCGGCGGGCGCGGGCAAGACCACGACGTTGGCCGCCGCACGGACCGCGATCGAGCAGCACGGCGGCCGACTGCGGGTGGTGACACCGACGCGGAAGGCGGCCCGAGTGGCGGCCCGCGAAGTCGGCGGCGACGCATCGTCGGCCGCGTGGTTGGCTTATCAGCACGGCTTCCGATGGGACGAGAACGGCGCGTGGACCCGGCTTCGCGTCGGGGAGCGGGACCCGGAATCGGGCGTCGTCCACGCCGGCCCGCGCGCCGACGCGGTTCTCACCGCGGGCGACGTGCTGCTCGTCGACGAGGCCGGGATGCTCGACCAGGACACAGCCCGCGCACTGCTGATCATCGCCGACGAACGCCACGCCCGGGTCGCGTTGGTCGGCGACCGGCACCAACTGCCGGCGGTCGGCCGCGGAGGAGTGCTCGACCTCGCGGTCCGCCACGTGGGTCCGGATGCGCACCGCGAACTCGACACCGTGCATCGCTTCACCCGCACCGTTTCCAGCCCAGACGGAACGATGACGACCGCGCCGGATGAGGAGTATGCGCAGCTGAGCTTGGCCATGCGGGCCGGCGACAACCCCGCCGCAGTGTTCGACGCACTGCTCGCCCGAGGGCAGATCCGCCTCCACGCCACCGACTTCGACCGGATAAGCGCGCTCGCCCGGCACGCCGCGCACGCCCACGAGAAGGACATTGCCACGGTCGTCGTCGCGGACACCAACGAGCGGGTCGTCGCGCTCAACGACACCATCCGCGCCGAGCTGGTCGCAGCCGGGCGCGTCGATGACGCGCACACCACCACCGGTAAGTCAGCGCGGATCGGCGCTGGTGACCGGGTCGTCACGCGCCGCAACGACCCCGGCATCGAGGTCGCCAACCGCGACACCTGGACCGCCACCAGCGTCCACCGCGATGGATCAGTGACCGTCACCGGTGACCGCGGCGAGCGCGTCCTGCCCGCCGACTACGTGCGCCAGCATGTCGAACTCGGCTACGCCAGCACCGTGCATGG
Source organism: uncultured Actinomycetota bacterium (assembly GCA_963750295.1). Classification (GTDB taxonomy): domain Bacteria; phylum Actinomycetota; class Actinomycetes; order Mycobacteriales; family Jatrophihabitantaceae; genus CAVVPY01. The sequence goes on along the minus strand of CAVVPY010000001.1, from coordinate 2,622,401 downwards.
CGTGCAAGGCGACACGGCCGCCGCGGCGCATCTGGCCGTCGGTGAGCACACCAGCGCGGCGTCGGCCTACGTGGGCATGACCCGCGGCCGCAACGCCAACACCGCCCACCTGGTCGCCGACTCCGTCGACGACGCAAAGGAGCAGTGGGTCGCGGTCTTCGCCCGCGACCGCGCCGATCTCGGCCCCGGCCAAGCCGCCGAACTAGCCGCTGGCGAAGCCGATCGCTACGCCCGGCTGCGTCCCCTCGGTGACGTACTTGATGATCTGCGGCGGGCGTGGACCCTCGAAGCCGGCGCCGAAAGCAGACTCGAGGACGCGCGACATCGCGTCGAGATGCTGCGTGACGTCGTCGCCGTGACCGAGCAGCGCGACGCGGTCCTGCCCGACCTGCAGCGCAGCTACCACCAGGCTCGCGCCGACGCCGAAACCGCCACCACCCGGCTGCGCCGCCTCGAACCCGCAGTCACCGCGAGCGCTGAGGACACCGCCGCGGCGCTGAAACACGCGTGGGATACGCAGCGAGCCGCGGCGCGTGAGGCCGCGCAGACCGTCCGCGCCGGCACCGGACGACTCGGCCAACGCCGCGGCGCAGTCCGCGACGCCCACGAACACCTCGCGGCCTGGTCGAGCGCGTGGCGGCCGCACCTGTCCGCGATGCCGACCGACCCCCGCGAGGTCGTCGCCTTCGCGGCACGGTTCGAAGACACCGGTCGTCACTATGCCCACTTCGAGGCCCACGCCCGAAGCCTCGCCGAGCAGGCTCGCCCCGACTACCTCCCCGCGCGAACAGCAGCCCACGACGCAGACGCGGCCGCGAGGTCGGCATTCGCCGAGCTGCGTCAGGCCGAGCGCAGCTACTCGATGAACCTGGATCACCACGGCAGTCTCGGCCACGCCGACAATCCCGCGCAGCTGCTCGCCGAGGCGGAACAGGCGATGGCCAGCGACGAGGCGCTGCTGCGCACGGCACACGAACAGATCGGCGCGCTGCGGGCCGAGCCCACCCTGCGCACCCAACACGCGGAGACGGTCGAACTGGCGCGCGCCGGCTGGGCCGCCGACCGCGACGCGACGGCCGCATGGCGCGCCCTTCTCGCCGCCGGCCGCGAAGACCGAATCCGCGAACAGCGCCGCGATCACACTCGCGACCTGGATTGGAGTAGTCGTGGCTGGGGCGGCGTGTCGGAAAACTTCGATCGCGACCAGCACCCTGGCATCAGCCGCTGAGAGCCGCAACGCCCTCACACCGTCCAACGCAGCCAACACCTACCAACACAGCACACGACGTTCAACGGTCGCGCGCGCCGGATCCTCGCGAGTTTGCCGAACAGTGTCGTGTTCGGTCGTCCCCGCAGCACTTGACCGGGGTGAGAGCACGCGCCGTCCAACCGTCTTCCACGCCGGCCGTGGCACACCCTGCGGCTACAACGAAACCCAACCCGAACGAGAGGAGTCCCGACGCCACCCCCATCAGGACGGACGAAACTACTTCGCCCAACCATGTCCGCCAGCACCCGCTGCGTCACCTTCCGGTGGCGACAGCAACCACGAAAGGAACCCGACAATGACCACTGACGACCGCAACCCGATCCAGGACTATGTCGATGACGAGTTCGAGCACCTGCTCACTCTTCGCGAGGTTGCGCAGATCCTCCGCGTACCCGAAGCGACCCTGCGCTACTGGATCCACAAGGAAACCGGCCCGACCACTCTCAAGATCGGACGCCACGTCCGCTATCCCCGCGCCGCGCTCCAGCGCTGGATGCGGGAACAGCGCCGCGGCGGCCGCCACGACGTCGCGTGAAGTTCTCTTCTTCGACATGGCGTGACCATCCCGAGCCGATCAGGGAGGCCGGTATCGCGAAGCGCTCTGACGACCGGTGGCGCCAGGAAGTGCCGCATGACTGCACCACCAGGGCGACGGTCGCTGAACGCGCGACGCTCGGTCACGGGTTGTCCGTCGGACGCCGGACGTAGCCTTTCCTTGGGAGGTACTGACCATGGCAAGCATCGAGAAGCGCAACCGCAACGGCCGTGCTCGCTGGTACGTCCGCTATCGCGACCCGGCCGGGCGTCAGCGCACGAAGGTGTTCGATCGCAAGATCGACGCCGAGCGATATCTCACCACGACCGAGTCGGCCAAGTTGTCTGGCAGCTATGTAGACCCTCGCCGCGCCGCGGTCACCGTGGGTGAATTCGCCCGGAAGTGGAAGGCCGCGCAGGCTCATCTGAAGCCGAGCACCCGGGAGCGCTACGCCGGTCTGCTGCGCGAGCACGTCGAGCCGAGATGGGGACGGGTTCCGCTCTCCGAGGTCGCGCACTCCGACGTGCAGGCGTGGGTGAGCGATCTCGCCGAGAAGCGTTCGGCGTCTGCAGCGATCAAGGCTCATCGCGTGCTGTCGCTCGTGCTCTCCCTTGCGGTCCGCGACGGTCGGCTCGTGCGAAACCCTGCTGAGAGGGTCGGACTACCGCGGGAGGTGCGGAAGGATCGGCGCTACCTGAACCACCAGCAGGTGCAACAGCTCGCCCGCGCTGCCGGCACACATCGCCTCGAAATCCTGTTCCTCGCTTACACCGGCGTGCGCTTCGGCGAGATGGCCGCCCTGCGGGTCGAGCGGGTCGACATCCTGCGCCGTCAGGTCGAGATCGCGGAGTCAGTCACCGCTGTCAATGGTGTATTGATCTGGGGCACGCCGAAGGGACACACGCGACGTTGGGTCGGCGTCCCGCGCTTTGTTGCCGAGGCGCTCGCCGAGCACGTCAGGGGCAAGTCCGCAGACGACCTCGTGTTTACCTCGTCGAACGGATCGGTACTCCGTGCCTCGAACTTCCGCCGCGACGTATGGGATCACGCCGTAGAGGCCGTCGGCCTCGACGGACTCGTACCACACGGTCTCCGCCACACCGCGGCTTCGCTCGCGATCGCGGCAGGCGCCGACGTCAAGGTCGTCCAGCAGATGCTCGGACACAAGTCGGCCACGATGACGCTCGACCTCTACGGGCACCTGTTCGAAAGTCGCCTCGACGAGGTCGCCGAACGCCTCGACGCTGCGGCCCGAGCGTGCGCCGACGTGAACGACACGAGCACAGCCAACGTCGTAGACCTTGCGCAGCGACGTCAGGCCGACCGTTGAGCGCCGCGCTTCGCCGACTCGATACTGGCTGCGTCAATGCGGTCGGTCGGCCATACTCATGACGTGGGAGCGAGCATGTCGCTAGCGACGGCAGCTAGTGACGGGTGTTACGAGGCTGCTCGGGCGGCCGCCCTTTCCGGCGTCCCGAAGACGACGGTCTATTGGTGGGCCCGACAGGGAATCGTTGTCCCGTCGGTCTCCCCAGTACGCGAGAAGCTGTGGTCCTACTCCGATCTAATGGCGCTGCGGGTGGTGTCCTGGTTGCGCCACCCCAAGTCGGCAGGCTACGACATTGATCTACCGGCGAGTCCGATGCCAAAGGTTCGGAAGGCCTTGTCGTTGCTGGACGAATTGGGCCTGGATCCGTGGAGCCCCGGAGCCGGTGCTGGATCCCCGCTGCTCGTTGACCGAGCGGGCGAAATCTACGTCCGGGCTGGGGACGGCACGCTGAACCTGCACCGGCAACCGGCTCTGCTACCCGAGGACGTGCTCGGGCTGACCGCGCCGTTCGAAAGCGCTGGGATTTCAGGCCCCGATCTGTTGCGGCCGCGACCACACCTTCGCATCGTCCCGTCGAAGGTCGCCGGCGAACCTCATGTCGAACATTCCCGGCTCACCACCCAGACCATCGCCGCACTTGCCAATCGCGGCTATCCCGTTGCGCAGATCGCTGCCATGTACGACGAGCCCGAGGACGTGATCGGCGAGGCGGTCGACCTCGAGCGGCAGCTCGCAGCTGCGTGAACGAACCGCGGAGCCTGCGCCTCGCTCTGGACCAGAACTTCCCGACTCCTCTGATCAACGCGGTCCGCGGCTACCTGCCGACAAACCTGGAGCTACGTAGTCTGCACGAGATTGACCCGCGACTGTCCGATCTTGACGATCGCCCGCTGATCATCGGGTTGCACCAGCTCGGCTGGCACGGGTTGATCACGAACAACTACAAGATGCTCGATGTGCCGACCGAGATCGCCGCGATCGTGGCGACCAAGATGATCGTCGTCGCGATCGAGGGACTCGGGCACGACCCGCTACGGGCCGTCGGCGCTTTGCTCGTGGAACTTCCCGGCCTCCCGGACCGTCTCAGGCCGCGCACGTCCAATGTGTTTCGCCTCGCCTATCGGCGTCGACCGCCCGAAGATGCCTGGACGTACCTGCAACGGGCCGCGGATCGGGTCGGGCAACAGCCGGACCAGCTCTGGCGCCGCGTCCGCGTCAGCGGCGAAGAGCTCGGCAACGCCGTCCTGCCCGACGCCTGAACTCGCCGCGGAGCCGCGCGCGACACGTGCATTCTTGCGCGCCCGAGCCAGATATTCGAACGACGGCTCGGTACGCGGCCGCGACGGTGACGTTCCGCTCCATGGCGGCGAGCTGGTGTGTACCCGATGTGTACCCGGGCCGGGTCGCTCGATACTGATGGGAGCTACCAACACGCTACAGGCCAGTAAAGATGGGGCCTGTAGCCGTGCCCCCGGCCGGATTCGAACCGGCGACGCCCGGCTTAGGAGTCCGGCGCTCTATCCCCTGAGCTACGAGGGCGGGGTGCTGAGGTCGCCAGATTACCTGGCCCAGCGCTCGCCCATCGCCTCGCAACGGCAGGGGGCAGCTACAGCAGCGCCGTCCTCCCTGATGTCATCTACCACCTCATAGGATTCACCGATGGTGCTGATGCATGCCGACGAGGCGCTCGCCGCGTGCCGCGAGGCGGCGCAGCGAGTGACCGAAGCCGACCTCGACTCTCCCACGCCCTGCTCAGGGTTCACCGTGGCTGATCTGACCGATCACGTGATCCGGTCGATGACGCTGCTCGCCGACGTCGCCGGGACGACGCTGCATGACGACGCGACCGCACCCGCCGCAACGCGCATCGCCGGTCTGGCCACCGGTGCGATCAGCGCTTGGCGCAGCCGCGGTCTCGACGGTTCGGTCGCCGTCGGTCGCAGCGTGTTGCCGGCTCGCGTGGCCGCCGAGATCGTCCCGCTGGAGTTGCTCGTGCACGGCTGGGATCTCGCCCGCGCGACCGGGCACCGCCTGGTCGTCTCGACCGAGTTGGCCGAATCGATGCTGGTGAGCGCGCGCGAACTCGTCACGCCCGACAAGCGTGGTAAGAGTTTCGCCGCCGAGGTGGCTGTGGGTGCCGACGCCACCGCCCTCGAGCGGCTGATCGCCTTCACCGGTCGCGAGCCCTGACGCAGCCCGCGACCCGGTCAGACCTGGGTCGGTGAGCACGTGCACCGTCAGCGCCGGCACCGTGAGCTCGACGCGATCGGCAGTGACGCCGGCCTCGAGGGCAGCGGCAGCCGCCAGATTGAGGACGCCACCGGCCCCGTGCTCGGGCGGGCGGTCGGCTCTGCTGCCGACTAGGTCGAAGAACGCCGCCACCGCAGCACCCGCTGCGGGCACTTCGCCCGAACCCGTACCCGCGGCCTGCCACACGAGCAAGGACCGCGTGGCGAACCACCGGGCGAGTGACGTGCTGACTGCGGTCCATGGTCGCCACATGCCCAACTGGCCGAGCAGGTCGGTCATCTGCGCCATGGCGGGGTGACGCTGGGTCGAGTCCGCCAAGCGTGCGCGAACCCATTCGCCCACGCCGCCGTCCGCCGACACGCGCTCGCCGTCGGCGAGGCCCAGCGTCAGCGGGCAGTCGACCCCGAGCGCAACCTGCTCACCGTCGTGCAACGCGTGAAAGACGACGTCGAACAACTCCGGTCCGCTGCCACTGCTCAACTCGGGGCCGTCGTCGTGACGACGTCCGCTCCACACGACGAGCCCGGACGACACCGGACTGGTCTCGACGGCTAGGACGAGCACCGCGGGCCTCCTCGAGGGTCGATTGAGCGCACGGTCAGTCGTGGACGTGGAGTGGTTTGCCGGCGAGCAGTAGGTGTGCTTCGCCGATGGCTTCGGATTGGGTGGGGTGGGGGTGGATGAGTTGGGCGACTTCGCTGGCCAGTGCTTCCCAGTTGTAGATCAGTTGGGCTTCGGCGATGAGTTCGCCGACGCGGTCGCCGACGATGTGGATGCCGAGGATGGTGCCGTCGTGCAGGGCGATGAGTTTGACGGCGCCTTTGGTGTTGAGGATGGCGGATTTGCCGTTGCCGGACAGGTCGTAGGTGACGGTTTTGATGGCGTCGGCGCCGTGGGTGTCGGCGGCCTGGGTTTCGGTGAGCCCGACGGAGGCGACTTCGGGGGAGGAGTAGGTGATGCGGGGCACGCCGGCGTAGTCGATCGGGACGACGGGTAGCCCGGCGAGGTGTTCGGCGACCAGGATGCCTTCGGCGAAGCCGACGTGGGCCAGTTGCAGGGTGGGGATCAGGTCGCCGACGGCGTAGACGCCGGCGACGCTGGTGCGGCAGTACTCATCGACGGTGACGAAGCCGCGGTCGAGGGTGATGCCGTGTTCCTCGTAGCCGAGCCCGGCGGAGGTGGGGCCGCGCCCGACCGAGACGAGCAGCAGTTCGGCCTCCAGGCTCTGCCCGCCCTCGAGGGTGACCCGCACCCCGGATTCGGTGATCTCGGCCTGCTCGAAGCGCACCCCGAGTTTGAACCCGATGCCGCGGCGGCGGAAGGCCCGCTCGAGCAGTTTGGAGTTCGCCTCGTCCTCCAGCGGCACCAGGTGCGGCAGCGCCTCGACGATGGTCACCTTGGTGCCGAACGAGGTCCAGGCCGAGGCGAACTCGCAGCCGATCACCCCGCCGCCGAGCACGATCGCGCTCTCGGGCACGTGATCGAGGCTCAGCGCGTGTTCGGAGGCGATGATCCGCTGCCCGTCCAACTCCAGACCCGGCAGCGTGCGCGAGTAGGACCCGGTCGCCAACACCACATGCGTGCCGGTGTACACGTCCTCACCCACCGCGACCGACTTCGGCCCGACCAGACGGCCCTCACCCTCCACCGTCTCGATGCCGCGGCTCTTGATCAGCCCCTGCAGCCCCTTCCAGTTCTTCGAGACCACCCCGTCCTTGTACTTGTGCACCCCGGCCATGTCGATGCCCTCGAAACTGGCGTTCACCCCGAAACTGGCGCTCTCCCGCGCACTGTCAGCCACCTCACCGGCATGCAACAACGCCTTGGTCGGGATACACCCCCGATGCAGACACGTCCCCCCCACCTTGTCCTTCTCGATCAACACCACCGACTTGGACAACTCCGCCGCACGCAACGCAGCGGCATACCCACCACTACCACCACCAAGAACGACCAGGTCGAACTGCCTGTCCGCCACTGCTGCTCCTCAGTCGGATTGATCGGTGCGGCGCGCCGTCCGCCGCGCCAGGAAGAACATGCTCGAAATGTCGGTCACCGTGTCGTAGCCGACGAGGAACTCGTCGGCTGCGGCCTCTGGGCTCAACCTGCCCTCGCGCAGCGCATCGAAGGCCTCTCGCATGCGTTGCAGCCCAGATTCGAACAGGTCCCGATCATCGGGAATGTGTGTGCCCACCACGTCGAACCACTCCCGTCAGTACGCCGCCGTGCCGCCGTCGACGCTGTAGATCGCGCCGGTGATTCCGGCAGCGACGTCCGATGCGAGCAGCACCGCAACGGCGGCGACCTCATCGACGGTGTTCGGTCGCTTGATCGCCGACTCGGACGAGAACAGTTCGATCATGCCGTCCAAGGTCAGCCCCATGGCTTCGGCCGTCGCCGGCCCGTTGGCCTTGATGATGTCGGTGATGACCAGGCCGGGACAAATCGAGTTGACGGTGATGCCCTGCGTCCCGACCTCCTTGGCAACCGCCTTGGTGAGTCCGTTGATCGCATGCTTCGCCGCGACATAGGCGGTGAGAACGGGCTTACCGTGCTTGCCCTCCACCGAAGAGATGTTGATGATCCGGCCGGACTGCTGCGGGATCATGTGCCGCAGCGCTGCCCGCGTGCCGTAGAAGGTCGAGTAGAGATTCCATTTCATCACGAGGTCCCAGTCCTCGTCATAGAGGTCGACCAGCGGAACCAGGCGCTCGGCTCCGCCCGCGTTGTTGACGAGGATGTCGATACGCCCGAACCGTTCGACGGCCGCGTCGACTGTCTTCTCGACTCCCTCTTTCGTCGTGGCGTCGCCCTGTTGGAAGAACACATGCTCCTCGTCGCCGAGTTCGCGTGCGATCTTCTCGCCCTTCTCGGGGTTGCGGCCGTTGATCACGACCTTCGCCCCGTTCGTGAGGAATGCCTCTGCAATTCCGCGACCGATACCGCCGGTCCCGCTCGTGATTGCTGCGACTTTGCCGTCCAACTGCATCAAGACACTCCTCGTGTGTTCGGTCCGACGCTGGGTCGGGTGGATGGGGTCAGAACCTTGCGTCATGGGGCGACGATTCGCGCGCAGCCGGCGTCACGCCGAGGATCCCGAACTGGCAGCGACCTGCGCGCGACCTGCCTCCAGCCGGGCGACCGGCACCCGGTACGGCGAGCACGACACGTAGTCCAGGCCGATCTCGTCGAAGAACGCGATCGAATCCGGATCACCACCGTGCTCTCCGCACACGCCGAGTTTGAGCCCCGGCCGTACCGACCGTCCATGGTCGACGGCGATCCGGACGAGGGCGCCGACACCGTTGCGGTCGATCGAATCGAACGGGGAGACGCCGAAGATCCCCTTGTCGAAGTACAGGGGGAAAAACCCGGTCTCGACGTCGTCGCGCGAGAAGCCCCAGGTCATCTGGGTGAGGTCGTTCGTGCCGAAGGAGAAGAACTCGGCGCAGGTCGCGATCTCGTCGGCGGTGAGGGCCGCACGTGGTAGTTCGATCATCGTCCCGATCAGGAACTCGAGGTCGACCCCGGTGTCGCGGCGGACGTCGCGCGCCACCTGAAGGATGCTCGCCTTGACCTCCTCGAGTTCCTGGACGGCCCCGACGAGCGGCACCATGATCTCGGGCCGGGGATCACCGCCGGCCACCTTTCGTGCGGCGGCCGCGCGGAAGATGGCTTCGCACTGCATCGCGAACAGCCCGGGAATGACCAGGCCGAGCCGGACGCCGCGCAGTCCCAGCATCGGGTTCTGCTCGCTCAGCCGAAGCACGGCCTCGAGCAGTCGGACGTCGTCGGGATCCGGCTTGCCGCGCTCTTCGGCGATCGCGACCCGGACGGACAACTCCACCAGGTCGGGCAGGAACTCGTGCAGCGGCGGGTCGATCAGCCGGATCGTGACCGGCAGGCCGTCCATCTGCTCGAAGATTGCTTCGAAGTCGGCTCGCTGCAGGGGGATCAGTTCGGCCAGCGCGGCGCTGCGGTCGTCGTCGGTGTCGGCGAGGATGAGCCGTTCGACGAGTATTCGCCGCTCGCCGAGGAACATGTGCTCGGTGCGGCACAGTCCGATGCCTTGCGCGCCGAAGCGCCGCGCGCGCGCCGCGTCCTCGGGTGTGTCCGCGTTCGCCCGGACCCCGAGGACGCGCCGCTCGTCGGCGTGGCGGACGAGCCGGTCGACGGCGGCGACGAGTTCGTCGCCGGTGTGGTCGTCGTCCCCCTCGAAGTACCGCACGACTGCCGAATCCATCACCGGCACGGCACCGAGGAAGACCTGCCCGGTGGTGCCGTCGATGGACAACACGTCGCCCTCATGCACCTCGATCCCGCCCGGAGCGCGCATCACCCGGCGGCGGACGTCCACCTCCAGCGACTCGGCGCCGCAGACGCAGGTCTTGCCCATGCCGCGGGCGACGACGGCGGCATGGCTGGTCTTGCCGCCGCGGCTGGTGAGCACGCCCTGTGCGGCGATCATCCCGTCGAGGTCGTCCGGATTGGTCTCGCGGCGGACCAGGATGACTCGCTCACCCAACCGGGCCCACTCGACCGCGGTCGCGGAGTCGAACACCGCCTTGCCGACGGCCGCACCGGGCGAGGCGTTCATCCCGGTCGCGAGCTGAGTGCGGTCGGCGTTCTCGTCGAAACGCGGGAACATCAACTGCGTGAGGTCGCGGCCAGTCACGCGGGCGAGCGCCTCGTCCAGATCGATCAGGCCCTGGTCGACCAGTTGGGTGGCGATCCGGAACGCGGCCGCGGCAGTGCGCTTCCCGATACGTGTCTGGAGCATCCAGAGCTTGCCGCGCTCGATCGTGAACTCGATGTCACACAGGTCCCGGTAGTGGCTCTCGAGTGTGGCCATGATGTCGAGCAGTTCCGCGTAGGACTTCTCGTCCAGCCTTTCCAACTCCGTCAATGGGACGGCGTTGCGGATCCCCGCGACCACGTCCTCGCCCTGCGCGTTCTGCAGGTAGTCGCCGTAGCTGCCCTGTGCCCCGCTCGCGGGGTCACGCGTGAAGGCGACTCCAGTGCCGGACTGCGCATCCAGGTTGCCGAAGACCATCGCGCACACGTTGACCGCAGTGCCGAGGTCAGTGGGGATTCGTTCCTGGCGCCGGTACAGCACCGCCCGCTCGGTGTTCCACGAGGTGAAGACCGCGTCGACGGCCATCGTCAGTTGCTCGCGCGGGTCCTGCGGAAACTCCCGTCCGCTCTGGTCACGCACGACGTGCTTGAACGTCTCGACGAGCTTGCGCAGGTCGTCTGCGTCCAGGTCGAGGTCGTTGGTAGTTGCCTTGGCGTGCTTGGCGGCGTCCAGTTCACTGGCGAAATGGTCACCGTCGATGCCGAGGACGGTCTTGCCGAACATCTGGATCAGCCGGCGGTAGGAGTCGAACGCGAAGCGCTCACTCCCGGTCTGTGCGGCAAGCCCGCGTGTCGACTGGTCGTTGAGCCCGATGTTCAGAACTGTCTCCATCATCCCGGGCATGGAGAACTTCGCTCCTGACCGGACGCTCACGAGGAGTGGATCGTCTGGTCGCCCAAGCCGTTTGCCCATGACCTGCTCGAGCGTGGCGAGGTGACTGTCGATCTCCGCCGCGAGGCCCGGTGGTTGCTGACCGCTCGCGAGGTAGGCCCGGCAGGCCTCGGTCGTGATCGTGAAGCCCGGCGGGACCGGCAGCCCGAGATTCGTCATCTCGGCCAGGTTCGCGCCCTTGCCGCCGAGCAGGTCCTTCATGTCTCGATTGCCCTCGGCGAAGTCGTACACGTATTTCGGCATCGCCACCGTCCACGGTGCAGCTTCGGGAGCAAACTTACTAGAGACTGACTCCGGTAGCTTTGCGGCACCGGCGGGAATCGTCAAGACAGTCAACGAGAATCGCGTGGCCCGACGGTATTGCTTGACATGCTGAGCAGGTGCTTGCAATACTTTCCAGTACTTTCTATATGTCGTATGTGGTTGGGGGATTTCATGCCGGTGTCCTATGGACAACTCACTGAGCAGCTTGCCGACCAGGTCCTCGCCGGCTTGAAGCGCATCGAGGGTGCGGTGGCGGGCTCGACGGAAAAGGTCGCCTCCCTCGCGGCCAAGGCGCCGGACCTGCCCAAGGTGCCGCTCGCGGGCAGGTTCACCGATCGGCTGCCCAGCCCGAGCGAGATCACCGAGGCGAACTTCGCCATCGTCGCGCGCCTGCTCGACGCGCAGAAGCACTACGCGCTTCGAGTGATCGGCGCGGCATCGCCTAAGAGCGGTGTGCAGGCCACCGCCAGCCCGCGCGCGAAGGCCACCGCCACCAGCGGCGCGAAGGCCACTAGCCCGACCCGTACGCGAAGCACCAAGCCGCGGACCTCGGCCTCCGTCTGACGGTGCGTCACGTGTCTGTGGCGGGGGGCGGGACGAGGGCGCGTTCATTGGCTGAGCGGGCTGTCCCCTCGGACCGGATGGACGCGCCCGTGGTCGAACTGCTGCGTCCCTTGTTCGACCGTGCTCAGCACGAGCCGCGACAGCCCTTGCCGGCCCACGACGATCCGACCGCGTGGTTCCGTATCGTCGCCGGGAAGGTTGCCCTCCTCGGTCCCGGCGAGCGGGGCCGTCGTCTGTTGATGGCTGTGCTCGGTCCGGGCGATCAGTACATCGACTTCCCATCCCCTGTCGGCGGCCGTGACCGTGGCACGGTCTCACTGCGGTCGATCACGTCGGCAACGGTCGAGGAGTTGCCGGCATCGACATTGGCGCAGCTGGCGGCGGCGCGACCGGACGTGGCCGGCTACCTGCTCGCGGTGCTTGCCGCCCAACTGCGGCATACGCGTGCCGCGCTCGACGACGCACTGTTCACCGACGTTCCCGGTCGGGTCGCCAAGCACGTGCTGCGGCTGGCCGAGCGGTTCGGTACGCGGTCAGGGAATTCCGGCTGGGTCAGTCACGACCTGACCCAGCAGGACCTGGCCGACCTGATCGGGTGCTCCCGCGAGGCGGTCAACAAGACTCTCGCGCAGTTCTGCGGCCGGGGCTGGCTACTGCAGTCCGACCGGACGATCCATGTGCGGGACTGGAATCGACTGCAGCAGCGCGCTTCGCGATCGGACGCGGCGGTCTGCTCGTCCTAGAACTCAGCGGTGCAGTTGCCAATCGGTGTGGGCAGTCATCGACCAGCTCAGCGGCGTCACGGACGCGACGCCGTCCAGCACCACCGCCCGGATGTCGCTGTCCGGCTCGACCCGATCGGCGTCGAACTCGGCCGCTATTCGCAGCCGCAGTGGATCGGACTCGATTCGTGCCCCGTCCGGAAGGCTGTGGACGTAGTACGACTGGCGGCTCTGCACGGTTCGTCGGAGTTCGGAGTCCGGGGTGGCCGTCCGCGGAACGTTGAGGTTGAGCACTGCGACGTCCGGTGGGAGGCCTTCGGCGAGGACGTGCTCGGCGAGCAATCGGGTGAAGTGCTTCGCGGCCGTCCAGTCCACCTCACCGAAGGTCTTCCACGCCGATACGTCGACCTGGATCGATGCTGCGATGCCCGGGATGCCGTGGCTCTCGGCTTCCAGAGCAGCGGCGATCGTGCCGCTCTTGCCGATACCCCCACCGATGTTCTCGCCGTAGTTGATCCCGCTGACGCACAGATCCGGGGTCCGATCGACGAGTTCGAGAATCGCATGCGTCACCGCAACGACCGGCGATCCCACAACGGCGACACCGGACACCGTCCGCCCGCCGATCTGCAGGTCATGCCGGGTCATCGCGCCCACCCCGGCACCGGTCACGAACGCGCGGCTCATCGACGTCTGCTGCGTCGCCGGGGCAGCGAGAACAAGGTCGCCGAGGTCGGCAACCGCCTCGGCGGCGGCAGCGAGGCCAGGCGAGTGCAACCCGTCGTCGTTGGTGACGAGAATCAGGGGACGCACGCGTCAGACGCCTGCTGGTACCACGTCCTGGACGTATGGTCCGGGCGCGGCCTCCCGTGCCGGATGGTCAGCGCTGCCGAGGCTGGTCGGTGCCGGGACCAGGTCACCCGAGCGCTCGATGACCCAGTCCGCCCAGTGCGCCCACCACGTTCCGGAGCGCTGCTGCGCTCCGGCGAGCCATTCGTCCGGGTCCGGTCCGGGCTCGCCGCCGGCGAAGAAGGTCGCCTTCGGGTTGCCGGGCGGGTTGACCAGGCTCTGGATGTGGCCGGCGTTGCTGAGGACGAACGTGGACGGGCCGCCCAGCAACTGGGTGGTGCGGTAGCAGCCGGTCCACGGGGTGAGGTGGTCGGTCGAACCGCCGGTGACGAAGGTCGGTACCTTGATCGTCTGCAGGTCGACCGGGGTGTCGAGCACGGTGAGCGCGCCCGGCGTGCAGAGCACGTTGTGCTCGAAGATGTCGAGGAACTGTCGATGCAACGCTGCCGGCAGGTTCGTCCCGTCGGCATTCCACGCGAGGATGTCGAATACCGGGGGACTGTTACCCATGAGGTAGTTGTTGACCCAGTAGTTCCACACCAGTTCGTTGGGCCGCATCCAGGTGAAGACGTTGCCCATGTTGCGCGCGCTGATGACTCCGGCTCGTGTCGAGTTCCACCGCGCGAGCTTGAGCAGTTTGGGCGCCGAGAACGCGCGGATGGGAGCCTGCTGACCGAAGTCGAGCAGGGTGACGGCATAGCTGGCCGAGTGGATGCGGTCGTCGCCGAGCGCGGCCAGGTGGTTGAGCACAAGCGTCATGAGGATCCCGCCGGCGCAGAAACCGATCACGTTGATCTCTTCCGAGCCGGTGACCTCGCGGACCGCATCGACGGCCGACAGCACTCGGCGGGCGTAGGTCTCGAGGTCCCACTCACCCTCGGCCTTGGTCGGGTTGCGCCAGCTGAGCATGAAAGTCTGCAGCCCCCGGCTCACCGAGTATTCGGCGAAGCTTCGGCCTTCGCGCAGATCGAGGAAGTAGAAGCGGCCGATCGGTGGCGGGACGATCAGGACCGGACGTGCGTTTACCTGTGCCGTCGTGGGGGTGTACTGGATGACCTCTGCGTACTCATCGCGATCGACCACGGCACCGGGGGTGACCGCAAGGTCGCGACCGACCTTGAACGCGGTCCGGTCGGCGCTCGACGGCATTGCTCCGTTGTGCCGGACGTCGCCGACGAAGTTCTTCGCGCCACGCACCAGGCTCAGCCCGCCGGTCTCGAAGACGCGCTTGAGCGCAGGGGGGTTGCCGAGCAACGAATTCGTGGGCGCGAGAGCACTTTCGACCACGTTGAGCAGGAATCGGGCGGTTGTCGTCGAGCGCCCGTCGCGGCCGAGGTCGTCCAGGATCTCATCGGCGAAGGTGCAGCCGGCCAGGTACGCCTGGCCGACGCGCCGATAGATGGGATTGTCCGTCCAGGCCGCGTCCTTGAAGCGCCAGTCTTTCGGATCAGGTACCACCGAACCCGATCCGCGGGCGATCTTCACGAGCTCGACCGCGAGTTTGCGGCCCTTGCGATTCAACGTCCCGAACTGGGTGAATGCGGCTCCGAGGTCGCCGAGTGCACCGGTCAACGACGGCATGCCGACGGGGTCCGTCCCTCCGACTGCGTCGGCAGCAGCCGCCACCGTCGGGTTGTCGGCGTTGACGGGCTTGGCGTGTTCCGCGTCGCCGGCCTTGCGCCGCGTGCCGCGCGCCGTCGGTCTCGGCTGGGCGTTCTTCTTGGGTGCGGTGGGGCCGGCCTTACCTGATGTCACCCGAGCCTCCTCGCTGCCGCGTGAGTTTCTACAGGGCAACTCTAGTTTATTGCCGCACCGGGCGGTCAAGCATGTGATACAACCGCGGCCCTAGCGTCCGGTGAAAACAGGTGCGCGCTTCTCGCGGAACGCAAGCAGGGCCTCGGCCATGTCCGCCGTGCCGGCGGCCAGGGCTTGGTTCCTGTTCTCGAGTTCGACGGCGGCGCTGAGTGACGGCGCATCCACGTTCACCTGGACGACCTGCTTGGTGAGCCGCACACCCAACGGGCTGTTGGCCGCGATCTGCTGGGCAAGGTCCAAGGCCGCGTCGACCAGCTGCTCGGCAGCAACTACGCGATTGACCAGGCCGATCCGTACCGCCTCGTCCGCGTCGACGAACCGGCCGCTCAACAGGATCTCGTTGGCCAGTCCCAGCCCGACGATGCGTGGCAAGCTCCACGAGCTCCCGCAGTCGCCGCCGGTCAGCCCGATCTTGATGAACGCCGCGTTGAAGCGCGCCGCCGGGCCGGCGATCCGGATGTCGGCGGCGAGAGCGAGCGAGAATCCAGCTCCCGCTGCCGCACCGTTGACCGCGGCGATCACCGGCTTGGTCATCCGCCGGAACGAGGTGATGGACTCGGACCACAGTTCCTGACCACGCAGGAACTCCGCTGTGGACATCGAGGGCAGGGTGCTGGCGTCCGCAAGGTCCAGGCCCGCGCAGAATCCGCGGCCCGCGCCGGTGAGCACGAGGACTCGGGCGTCCGGATCGGTATCGATCGCCGTGCTGAGCCGCAGCAGCTCATCGAACATCAGAAAGTTCAGGGCATTGAGCTGGTCAGGACGGTTGAGGGTGGCGAGCACGACGCCTTCACGGGGCCGGTCGACCGTGATCGTCTCGTAGTCGGACATCCGAATCTCCATCTCACGGTGGGTTCAGGTCTGTGGGTCGAGCAGTACCTTCGTGTCGGCTGACTGCCCGGACGAGAGCTCGCCCAAGGCATCGGCGAGGAGGTCCAAGCCGATCGTCCGCGTGTGCATCGACTCAGTCTGCACGGCGCCGCGGACCATCAGGGCCATTGTCTTGTGCACGTCGGCGCGGGTGAAGGCCACTGACCCGCGCAGCGTGATCTCCCTCGACAGCCAGACGCCCGGCTTGGTGGTCAGCGGCAACGGGCTGTACCCGAGGAGCACGACGGTGCCTCCCCGCCGCCCCAGGTCGACCGCGGTGTCGATCAGCTCGTTGCGGCCGGTGCACTCCATCACCACGTCGCCGCCGCGCCCGTTCGTCAGGTCGGCGACCGCGTCCGCGACGTCCGGTCCGGGGTCGAGCGCGACGTCGATCCCGAGGTCCACGGCTTGGGCGCGCCGTACCGGATTCGGTTCCACGACCACCACGGTCCCCGCGCCGGCGCTCCGGGCGAACTGGGCGGCCAGCAGGCCGATCGGGCCGCCGCCCTGGACGACCACCACGTTGCCGACCTCGATACCGGCGCGGCGGATGCCGTGGAAGGCCACCGCGGCAGGTTCGGCCTGGGCGGCCTCGACATCACTGAGCTCGGGCCGCGCACGCACTACCCGGGTCTCGTCGACGACCAGGCGTTGCGCGAAGGCGCCGTGGGCCGGGGCGGCGCCGTCCCGGCCCCGGGACACCTCGACGACGTGTCGGCAGAAGTCCGGCAGCCCGGCCTCGCACTCGGGGCACCACCCGCATGGTGGCGGGACCGCGACGACCACGCGATCGCCCGGAGCAACAGTTGCGACGTCCGGCCCCGTCTCGCTGACCCTTCCGACCCACTCGTGTCCGCAGACGGCGGGGCTGTGCACCGACCCGCTGCGGAAGCTGTCGAGGTCGGTGCCGCAGATCCCGCACAGGAGGATCGATACCGAGATGGCTGTGCCGGCCGGCGTCGGCTCGACGATGTCGCGGAGCTCGAGCCGGCCGGGTCCGGTGATGAACGCGGCGCGGGTAGTGGTCGCCGTCATGCGCCGGTCGTCGCGTCGGCCGCGCGGCGCGTGACGCGCACGGGAAGCCCCTGCAGACCGCGCACCATGAAGCTGGCGTTGTAGCGCAGGCCCGCCGGGTCGAGCACCGGAAGCGCCTCGAGTTGCTGGGCCAGGACCTGGACGGACGTCACTGCCTCCATCCGGGCCAGCGGGTTGCCCACACACGCATGCATCCCCAGACCGAACGCCAGGTGCTGGTTCAGCTTCTCGCGGTCGGGATCGAACCGGTCCGGCGCGCGGTATTGCGTCTCGTCGCGGTTGGCGGACGCGAACGACACGACCAGCGTGGCACCGGCCGGTATCGACACTCCGCCCAATTCGGTGTCGCGGGTCGTCCGCCGAAACGCGGTCTGGGACGGGCTGGCCCAGCGCAGCGCCTCTTCCACGATCGCGGTCGCCCGGGCCGGGTCCTGGCGGACGCGGTCCCATTCGTCCGGCTTGCCGTCGAGCAGGCGCACCACGTCGAGGATCAGCTTGCCGCTGGTCTCGTTGCCGGCGACGACCAACTCGCGGATCAAGGTCAGCAGTTGGGCGAGTGGCAACGGCGACTCGCCGTCACCTGGATGGTCGGCGCCTTCGACCAACGTGCTCAGCAGCCCGTCGCGCGGTTCGCGTCGCAACTGTTCGATCTCGGCGGCCATCGTCTGCTGGTAGTGCAACAGCACGCGTTCGTTCTCGACCCACGCCTGCGGGTCGGGCATGCCGCCGATGGACGCCGTGGCCGCAACCGACCACCGCCGGATGTCCTCGCGCCGCGAGTCGGGCAGGCCCAGCACGCGCGAGATGGCCCAGACCGGCAGCGGTTCGGCGAACGCCGGCAGAAAATCCAGCGCGGTGCCGTCGGGGAGCGCGGCGGCCAATTCCTCCGCCGTCTCGCGGATCAGGGGCTGCATCCAGGCGATGGTGCGCGCGGTGAAGGCCCGCTGCACCAGCTTGCGCAGCCGGGTGTGGTCGGGCGGGTCGTTGGTGCCCAGGGCCGGGTAGTACGGCCAACCTTGCGCCCGGATCGCCGCGACCTCGTCGGCGACCTCGGCGGGCGGCTGGGTGTGCTTGTGCACGCGCGAGGAATAGATCTCGGGCGTGCGCAGCACCTCGCGCACCAGGTCGGACGCGGTGACCACGTACCAATCGTGCTTGGCCGCGTAGTGCACCGGCTCGCCTCGACGGGCCAGTTCGTACCAGGCGGATGGATCGGCCAGAAAGCGCTCGCCGAACAGGTCGAGTTCCGGTGGAGCAGTGTGGGTCACGCGATTCTCCTCATTCGATCTCGATCAGTAGCCGATCCGCAGGGTGAAACCGCCATCGACGACGTGGTTCTGGCCGGTGATCCACGATGCGGCCGGGCTCGCGACGAACGCGACGACATTGGCCACCTCGGCCGGCGTCCCGAACCGGCCGGACGGGTGCCGGTCCCGGTTGGACTGGTAGTACTCGGGCTTGTTCTGCCGAATCCGGTCCCACGACCCGCCATCGAGGTAGATCGGGCCGGGGGACACCGCATTGGCCCGGATGCCGTCGGAGCCCAGTTCCTTCGCCAGTTGCGCGACGTAATTGATCAGAGCGGCCTTGACCGGTCCGTAGCTGAGGCCGCCGCCGGGGTAGTGGTGGTACTCGACGGCGGTGATGGTGCCCATCTGCACGATGCTGCCCGTCTCGCTGCGCCGCAGGAACGGCAACGCGGCGTCGACCGCGGTGACCGCTGACATGACGTCCACCTCGAAGTTGCGCCGCCAGCCCTCGGGCGACTTCGGGATCCCGCCGAGCGCGCTGGCGTTCGAGACCAGCACGTCGATGCCGCCGAGGCGTTCGCCGAACTCCTCGACCCAGGCCGCGAGCGCCCCGTGGTCGCTCGCGTCGACCGCGGCACCGATGACGGCGCCGTCGGCGCCGAGTTCCTTGACCGCGAGGTCCACCGCTTCGGCGCCACGGGCGCAGATTCCTACCTGCATGCCCTCGGCGACGAGCCGTTCGACAACGGCCCGGCCGAGTCCGCGGCTCGCCCCGGTGACGAGTGCCTTCTTGCCCGTGAGTCCGAGATCCACGAGTTCACCTCATCTGCATCACATGATGTGTATCAGTTGATGTATACCGCTTGGTGCGGTAAGCGTCTACCATTTGTGGGTGCCGGCGCGTACCGATCATGATCTGCGGCGGCGTCACGTCGCGACCATCGCGGCTGACCTCATCGCCGAGGGCGGCCTGGCCGCGGCCACCAACCGGGGCATCGCCGCCGCGGCTGGATGCAGCACGACGCTGGTCAGTCACTACTTCAGCGACAAGCACGATCTCGTTCTCGCCACATACCGGCAGGTAGGGGACCGGGTGACGTCGCGCCTGCAAGCCGCGGCCGAGAGCAGGTCGCGGCGGTTGCCGCGCACGCTCGAGGCCCTGCTGCCGCTGGACGAGGACCGCCAGAAGGACTGGCGATTGCTGTTCACCTTCCTTGGCCCGGCAGCCACCGATGACGAACTCGCGCTCGAGCAGCGCGCCCGGCTGGACGCTGCGCGGCAGCACATCCGCCGAGTGCTCGACGAGGAAAATCTTGGCGGAGCGAACAGTGCCGTGACCGCAGCCGCCCTGCTGGCGACGGTGCTGGGGCTCGGCATGCAGGCCACGTTCGACCCGGAAGCGTGGCCGCCGCAGCGGCTGAGACGGACCTTGGACGCCGAGCTGCGGCGCCGGACCGCTCGGGTAGTTTCTTGACGGCGACCACAGTTCGGCGAAGGATTGCGGCGTTGCCATTCGCCCGCAAGGGCCACGTACACACAAGGAGCGGCCGCGGTGACCGAGACGCCAACAGAAGACTTCGATCCGGCCGAGCAGGCGCTGGTGACCCTCGTCATCCGCGGAATGGTCCGCGGCGAGCCGGACGAGGCCACGGCCCGTCTGGTCGAGCAGGGCCTCGCGATGGTCAAGGGTCCGATCACGATGGCAACACCGCAGGGTACGACGGCCGCGGGAGAGCTGTTGCGCGTGCCGCCGGGCAGCGAGAGGGAGCGGCAGATCGACAATCTGTTCGATGGCTTCCTGCCGATCAATCGCCGGTTGCGTGACGTCTGCTCGTCCTGGCAAACGCGTCCGGACGGCACCCCGAACGACCACAGCGACGCCGGGTACGACGACGGGGTCCGCGAGCGACTCGACGACGTGCACGCGGCGATCGGCCCGATCCTTCGCCGTCTCGGTGCGGCGGACCCGAGGCTTGCCGACTACCGGGCCCGGCTGCAGGAGGCTCTGGACAAGTTTGAGGAGGGTGAGGATTCGTGGCTCGCATCGCCGCTCATCGACTCGTACCACACCGTGTGGATGCACCTGCACCAGCAGTTGATCCTGACGCTCGGCCTGACCCGCGCGGAGGACGAGCAGCGCGAGGAGCGCCTCGTGAGCGAGCGCGCCGGATGACCCGATTCGACGGAGGGTTGCGGTGACGTCGAGCCAGGTGGCGGCCGAGCGCGCAGCCGAACTGACAGCGCTGCACGAGGCGGTCCGCGATCTCGCTGCTGGGGCGGGTGGGGCGGCGGCTGCCCGGAGGCAACTCGACGCCGGCTCGGGAATCGACGCGTCGGCCTGGCGTTTGCTCGGCCGAGACATGGGCCTGGCCGGGCTTGGCATCGCAGAGGAGCTCGGCGGTGTGGGCGGTGGACTCGCCGAGCTGACCGTTGTCGCCCAAGAGTTGGGGCGGACGCTGCTGCCGGTGCCGTTCTTGTCCTCGACGGTGGTGGTCGGGCAGATCCTGGCTCGCTGCCACGACCGTGCTGCAGCCGTGCTCGCCGAGCTGTGCAGTGGCACGAAGCTGGGAGCGTTCGCTGGCCTGGACGCAGAAGGCTGCTGGCGTCCCGATCGGCTCACCGTGACTGCGGACGCCACCGGCGAGTCGTGGCTGCTGAGCGGCACGAGCGATTTTGTGCTCGACGGCGCCGCCGCGGACCACTTCGTGGTGGCTGCCCAGACGCCCGCAGGCTGCGACCTCTTCCTCGTCGCTGCCGACGCCGACGGAGTGCAGCGGCGCGCGCTCGACACGCTGGACGCTTCTCGCGGCCAGGCGAGCGTGCAATTCGCCGCGGCCGTCGGCACCCCGCTCACCGATGACGGTGCCGGTCCCGGCGCAGTCGGACCGGCCGTCGATCGGGCACTGGTCGTGCTCGCCGCCGAGCAGGTGGGCGGCGCGAAGGCGTGCCTGGACATGGCCGTCGAATACGCGAAGATCCGCCACCAGTTCAGCCGGCCGATCGGCAGCTTCCAAGCGGTCAAGCACAAGCTGGCCGATCTGCTGCTCCTGGTCGAGATGGGCCGTTCGGCGATCGATCGCGCACTTCTCGCCGAGGACGACCCGGCGCGCCTGGCCGAAGCCGCGGCGCTGGCGAAGGTCTGGTGCAGCGACGCGTACACCGAAGCGGCGACCGAGAACGTGCACATCCACGGCGGGATGGGGTTTACCTGGGAGCACGACGCCCACCTGTACTTCCGGCGCGCGCGTACCGACGAAATGCTCTTCGGCGATGCCAGCGTGCACCGCGAGCGCCTGGCCACGTTGCTCGGCTGGTGAATCGGGATCTCAGCCGCTGCGCGGGAGCTTCGAGTACGGCACGCCCTTGTCCACCCGCGGCTCGCGGGGCAGACCAAGGACGCGTTCGCCGATGATGTTGCGCTGGATCTCATCGGTGCCGCCGGCGAGCCGGTACCCGGGTGCGCCGAGCAGGTGCTCGGTCCAGGCGAAGGCGTCGGGCTCACCGGTGTCGGCGGTGATGCGGGCTCCGAGCAGGGTGCTCGCGACGTCACCGATCCGCGTCAGGTTCTGCGAGGCCACCAGTTTGCCGATCGACGCCGCCGGTCCGGGCGCCACACCGGCAGCGGCCGCCCGGGCGACCCGATCGGTCGTCGCGGCACGTAGTTGGGTCCGCACGTACACATCGGCCAGCTTCTGCCGCACGACCGGGTCATCGGACTTGCCCAGCCGGACGGCCAGGGCGAGCAGTTCGTCGAAGCTGCCGCCCTTGCGCCGCGTCCCCTGACCGCTTGCGGTGCGCTCGAATCCCAGTGTCGCGTTGGCTACCCGCCACCCGTCGCCCACGTCGCCGACGCGCATGTCATCGCCCACGCGCACGCCGGAAAGGAAGACCTCGTTGAACGACGAGGCGCCGCTCATCTGCCGGATCGGACGGATCTCGACGCCGTCGGCGTCCATCGGGATGAGGAACATCGTCAGCCCGGCCTGCTTGACGGCCTCGGGGTCGGTGCGGGCGAGCAGCAGCCCGTACGAGGCGAAGCGGGCGCCCGAGGACCACACCTTCTGCCCGTCGATCGTCCACCCGGTCTCGTCCGGCACGGCGACCGTCGCCACCGCCGCGAGGTCGGAGCCGGCGCTCGGCTCGCTGAACAATTGGCAGCACAACAGGTCCGAGCGCAGCAACGGGCGACCGTACTTCTCGCGCTGCTCGTCGGTCCCGAAGGTCGCGATCGTCGGGCCGACGAGGCCGGTGGTGACGCTGATCAACTCGGTCGACTGCGGCGTCTCGAAGGCCTGCTCCTCGGCGGTGAACGCCACGACGAACTGCATCGACAAGCCTGCCCCGCCGAGTTCGAGGGGTAGCGCGATCGCTCCGTACCCGGCGTCGTAGCGCTGCCGGCGGTAAGCCCGCACGCGCTCGAGCAAGGCGTGCTCGTCGTCCTCCGAAATGTTCTGGAAGATCGCGTAGTCCGTGACGGCCTCGCTCTGCCCCGACCGCCGGGGCAGGACGGACGCCAGCCACTCGCGCAGTTCGGCGCGCCACTCCGCCATGTTCGGCTCAGTCATCGCTTCCCTATGCGGTCAGGACGGTGCACGCGCTGATTCCCGGCGCACCGTAGACGTGGGTGAATCCGACAAGCGGGCTGTTCGGCACCTGCCGGGCGCCGGCGCGTCCCTGCAGTTGCACGACGACTTCGTGCACCTGGCGCAACCCGGACGCGCCCACCGGTTCGCCGTTTGCCAGGCACCCACCATCGGTGTTGATCGGCAGCCGTCCGGTCGGCTCGGTCTCACCGAGGTCGACGAGCTGCTGTTGCGCCCCGTGCTCGCACAGCCCGGTTTCGGCCATGTGGTAGATCTCGGCGCCGGCGTCGGTGTCCTGCAGTTGGGCAACCTGGACGTCGGCCGGCGCAACGCCCGATGCCTCGAACACGGCCCGGGCCGCGTCGACGCTCGGGCTGACGCCCGCCTCGGGTGGTAGCCACGGCGCGAAGACCTCGAACGATCCGAAGCGACGTGTGCGCTTCGCGACGGCCGCGAGCCGCACCGGCCGATCGCACAGATCGGCCGCCCGATCGGAGCGGGCCAGGACGATCGCGGTGGCGCCCTCGCTCGGCGAGCAGATCATGTACTGCGTCAGGGGCGGGTTGATCACCCGCGCCGACATGATCTCGTCCTCGGTCAGTGCGCTTCGCCGCCACGCCTGCGGATTCAGTTCGCCGCATCGGAACGCCTTGGCAGCCACCTGTGCCAGCAGCCGGTCCTTGAGTGAGTAGGTGTGCAGGTAGCGACGGTCCTTCATCGCGAAGAACTGCGTCGTGACCATCATTCCGGTCTCGGCGTACCAGTTGCCGTGCCCGTAGTCGGCCGGGCTGGCGGCGAACGCGCCACGCGTGTGCTTGTCGAATCCGACGACGAGGGCCAGGTCGGTCTCGCCGGCGCGGATCGCGTTCGCGGCGGTGGCCAGCGCCACGCCGCCGGTGGCGCACCCGTTGCGGACGTTGACGAACGGCGCCCCGGTCAGCCCCAGCACGCCCACCAAGGTGTCGGGTTTTCCGGACACATTGCTGCCCCCGACGGCATAGCCGATGTCGGGCCAGGTCACTCCGGCGTCCTCGAGGGCGAGCCGGATCGCCTTCGCGCCCATGGTCATGCCGGTCAGGTTCGGATCGTGCCGACCGAAGGGGTGCATGCCCACACCGACGATGCTGACCTCGGTGGTGGCGCTCATGTGTTGGCCCCCTCGGCCTCGAAGGCGTAGGTGACAACGGTGGTGTCGGCGTCCGACCGCACCGGCAGCAGCGTCAGCCGCATCGGCATGCCGATCTCGAACCGACCCTGATCGCCGACGAGGCGGGTCTCGACGATCACATCGCCCAGGTCGACGTAGCCGACGCCGTACGGCTCGTACCCCGATGCCGGCGGCACATACGGCGCCCTGGGCTCGAATGCCTGCACCGTCCAGGTCCACAGCGTCCCGGAGTCGGCCAACTCGGTCGTCTCGACGTCCGACCCGGCACAGTTCGCGCAGCCGGCCTGGGCGGGGAAGGCCACCGTTGCGCACGCCCGGCACTTCGATCCGGCCAGCCGAGGCGGATCGAGCGAGGCGAACAACGAATTCTCGATGCTGGTGATCGTCATGTCACACCGTGCTCCCCAGCCGTCCATCGCGGCGTGGCGCCGGCTTCGATCTCGCGCCGGCGACGGCCGATCGCGCGCTTGGCGATCGCCCACCGGTGCACCTCGGACGGCCCGTCGTAGATCCGGAACGGACGGACCTCACGCAGATAGCGGGAGAGCAGCACGTCGCCCGAGATGCCGAGTGCGCCGCAGATCTGCACCGCTCGGTCGACGATGCGGTTGGTGGCCTCGGCGACGAACGTCTTCGCGATGGAGGACTCGTTACCGCCGCGGGCCCCGCTGTCCAGAACCGCGGCGGTCTGCCGGATCAGCGCCCGGCTCGCCGCGATGTCGATCTCGGAATCGGCCACCATCTGCTGCACCATCCCGAGGTCGCCGAGCAGACCCCCGAAAGCCTGGCGCGTCGCGGCCCAGTCGACGGCCATGTCGTGTGCCCGGCGGGACAGGCCCAGCCAGCGCATGCAGTGCGTCAGCCGGGCCGGAGCCAGGCGCACCTGCGCGTAGTCGAAGCCGCGGTCGACTTCGCCGAGGATCGCGTCGGAACTGACCACGCAGTTGTCAAAGACGACCTCGCTGTGGCCGGCGAACAGCCCCTCGTCGAGAGTGGCAATGTCGCGTACGACGCGCATCCCTGGGTTGTCGGCGTCGACCAGGAACATCGTGGCACCACCGCGATCGCCGGGTGAGCCGCTCGTGCGCGCCATGCAGATCGCGAACCCGGCACCGTTCGCGCCGCTGATGAACCACTTCCGTCCGTCGATGCGCCAGCCGCCATCGGCCTTGGTCGCTGTCGTCGACAACATGGACGGATCCGAACCGGCGCCGGGTGCCGGCTCGGTCATCGCGAAGCAGGAGCGCACCTCGCCCGAGGCGAGCGGGCGCAGGTAGTGCTCCTTCTGCTCGTCGTTTGCGACGACCTCCAGCAGGTGCATGTTGCCCTCGTCAGGGGCGGAGCAGTTCAGCGCGAGCGGGCCGATCAACGAGTAGCCGGCTTCCTCGAAGACCACCGACTGCCCGCGGATGTCCAACCCGCAGCCGCCCCACTCCTCGGGAACGTGCGGTGCCAGCAGGCCGACAGCCTGCGCCTGCTTCTGCAGCGACCGGCGCAACTCGTCGGACGCGTCGTGGACGACACCCGCGACCTGGACCTCTACCGGGATGACCACGTCGCGGATGAAGTCCTGCGTGCGCTGGGCAAGTTCGGCCACCCTCGGCGCGATGGTGTTGTCCATTCGATTCCCCTCCGCCGCGCCTCAGCCGGTACCGGTGTCGTCGTCCGACAGGCGGACGAGCATCTTGCCGACGTTCGCGCCCGAGAGCAGCCCGAGGAACGCATCGACGGCGTTGTCGAGGCCGTCGACGACCGTCTGCTTGGAGATGAGTTCGCCGCTGCGCAACCATCCGCCGACCTGCTGCTCGAACTCTGGGCGCAGATCCTCGTGATCGCGGACGATGAACCCGCGCAGGGTCAGCCGCTTGAGCACCGCCTGGATCAGGTGGTTCACGCCGGGCGCCGACGAGGCGTCCTCGATCGTGGAGATCATGCCGCACAGGGCGACCCGGCCACGGATGTTCAACGCGTAGAGCGCCGCAACCAGGTGATCCCCGCCGACGTTGTCGAAATACAGGTCGATGCCGTTCGGCGCGGCCTTCTCGAGGCCGGCGGCCACTCCGGCGCGGTAGTCGATGCCCTCGTCGAAGCCCAACTCGTCGACGAGCATGCGCGCCTTGTCCGCGCCGCCCGCACTTCCGATCACCCGTTCGGCGCCCAGCAAGCGCGCGAACTGCCCGGCGGCGCTGCCGACCGCGCCGGCTGCCGCGGAGACGAACACGACGTCGCCGTCGCGGAGTTCGCCGGTGCGGCGGATGCCGGCATACGCGGTGAAGCCGGTCTGCCCGAGCATCCCGAGCCACGTCGGCAACGGGGCCACCGTAGGGTCGACCGTGGTTGCCGCGTCGGCCTCGACGACCGCGAATTCGCGCCAGCCGAGGCGGTGACGGACGTAATCGCCGGGCGCGAACGAGTCGGCACGGCTGGCGATGACCTTGCCCAATGCCGAACCGTCCAGCGCGCCACCGACGGTGAAGCTGGTCGTGTAGTGCATCTCGGCCGGGTCCATCCGCCCGCGCATCGAGGGGTCGACGCTCATGTAGATGTTGCGCACGAGCAACTGGCCGTCGCCGAGTTCTGGCACCGGTTGCTCGACGAGTGCAAAGTTCGCCGCCGTGGGCCGGCCGCTGGGACGAGCCGCAAGGGTGACCACCCGTGTTGCGGACGGGACAGTCTCGGCTGTCACACGCACCTCCTGATAAACCGGTACCGACCATATACCGACCGAATGGCCGGACAATAGGAGTAAGTGAACTCTCCTACTAGTTAGTGATGCTGTCTAGTTAGTGGTGCGGCCGGGCGGCGGCGCCTCGTCCCCGCTCACCGCCCAGGCCAGGCAGCGGCTCAATACCGTGCGGTACTCGGGAATCTCCCAGCTGCCAGTGTCGACCCGGCCGAGGTCGGCGACGCCCTCGTCCTGCATGTCATAGCGGCCCCGACAGTGACCCAGCGTGAAGTAGCACACCGCGCCGGCGCCGGTACGGCGCAAGTACAGAACCGGCCGGGGCTCGTCGTCGGTGACGTGCCCCTCGGCGAAACCGCGGCACTCGCCGGTGAACCGGGTATGGAGAAGGACCTCGAGCGGGGGGTGCAGCTCGCAGATGTAGAGCTCGTCGCGAACCTCGAACGGTTCGACGCCTTGGACGAACGGATGATCGGGCGCCGTGACGTCGACCGTGTACGGCTCGATCGGCGGGTGGGCGAGGAACTGGCTGCCGAGCAGCGGCGCCACCGCGCCCATCGCTCGCGGCGTGGAGAATCGCCCCGACGCATCCTTCGGGTCGATCGCAGAATGGGTGCCGTGCAGGGCCAGCCACCGTCCGCCCCGCTCAACGAACCGGACCAGCGCGTCCTGCTGAGCCGGGTCCGGCCGGACGTTGCAGGTGTAGGTGACAAGCAGATCCGCCCGCTCGATCGCGTCCAGGCACCGGTAGTCCTCGAATACCCGGGTCCGCACCTGCTCCCACTGTGCAAGTTCCTCGAGCAGGCGCAGCCGGGCGAAGTCGAAGTCGTGCCACTGGCCGGCGCACACCAAGACGGCGTCGAGACGCCCGGCCGGGCCGGCCATTCAGAATTGGACGCGGCTGACGAAGCCGCCGTCCACCACGAGGTTGACGGCCGTGCAGAAGCTCGCGGCCGGGCTGGCCAGGAACGTGACGGCGCGCGCTACTTCCTCGGCCCGACCGAGGCGACCGATCGGGATGCGCGACCGGATCCCCTCGTAGAACTCCGGACGCGACTCGTGCAACTTGTCCCAGGCTCCCCCAGGGAAGTCGATTGGCCCCGGAGAGACCGTGTTGACGCGAATCCCCTTGGCCGCCAGCGAGTGCCCCAAACCGGACGCGTGCTGCAGGACGGCTGCCTTGAGCGCGGCGTAGGAGTTCGCCGAGGTCGGCGGCAGCGTGTCGAAGGCCGAGGTCGTGCCGACCGCGACGATCGCCGCTGCGTCGGACTTCTCCAGGTGCGGCACGGCGGCCTCGGCCAGCCGCACGAACGCGAGCAGGTCGGCGCGGAAGCTGGTCTCCCACTGGTCGGGACCCTTGAGGCCGCCGGCCGAGACGTTCGAGACGACGATGTCGAGCCCGGACAGTTCGGTGGCCGCCGTCTCGACGAAGGCGGCGACCGCCTGCTCATCGGACACGTCGACGGCGCCGGTCACCACGGTTCGACCGGCGTCGCGCAGTTGGCCGGCGAACTCCTCGAGCGTCTCGACTCCGCGGGCGCACAGTGCCAGGTCGCACCCCTCGGCGGCCAACTGCTCCGCAATCGCGCGTCCGAGTCCCCGGCTCGCGCCGGTGACGAGTGCTTTGCGACCGGTCAGTTGTAGATCCATCTGCTCATCCTCATCTGTCGGAAGACGGCGGCAGGGATACCGCCGTCGGGTACTGCGCCGCCCAGGTGTGCGCGTCCTGCGAGGACACCCAGGCGAGGGCGTTGCCGAGCAGTACGCGGTAGTTCGGGTCGGCGAAGGTCGTTGGTCCATCGCCCGGCTGGACGTAGACGACCGGTGAGCGCCCGGCCGCCTTCGCCCAGGCGATCACGTCGCTCGGGTCGGGGTGCTGCCATGGCGGTCCGGACCGCGGCGTGCCCAATACCTCGTGCAGCGTCTCGCGGAACTCACCTGCCGAGGCGTCGGCGGCCTTCACCAGCGGCACGATCTCGTCGTCGAGAACCGGGCAGCAGTACAGCTCGTCGGCCAGGGCGAAGTCGACCACCCCCTCGCAGACCGGATGGTCGGGGTCGATGACCCGGGCGGTGTACTCCGCGTAGCGGAAACCGGAGTCCGGCCAGGCCTGCCCCCGCAATTCACCCGGTGCGTAGTGGTACCTGCCGCCGAGGACGCCGGCCCAGCCCGGCCAGCCCGGCCAGCCGGCGAGGGCATGATGCAGGAAGACCATGCCCTGCCCGGCGTCGAGCAGGCCGACGAGCCGGGCGGCGACCTCGGGATCCGGCCCGACCGCACGCGGGACGCTTCCCCGCTTCAGGGACAGCCCCGGGATGTCGTGACACAGGATTGCATCGAAGGCTCCGCGGTGTTCGGGCCCGAGCCAATCCTGTGCCGCGGGCTGGATCGCATGCGCGAACACCCACCCTCGATCGGAGCAGATGGCCGCGAGCATCGCCGTGAATGCGTCGAGATCGACCCGGTGCCCGCCGGTGATCGCCAGCACCCGCCGAGGACGGTTGGTGCCCATCAGGTTCCGGCGTCGCGGCCGCGACGGAAGAAATCGGCGCCGGCGGCGGTGTACCCGCCGTCGACGTAGACGACCTGACCGGTGACGTAGCGCGAGTCGTCCGAACAGAAGAAGGCGACGACGTCGGCGACGTCGGCGGGATGTCCGAACCGGCCGGCGGGCAGCGTTCGGCCGCGCCGGCTCCTGGTTTCGTCATCGCCGTAGTGCGACAGCGTCCCCTCGGTCGGGATGATGCCCGGCCCGACTGCGTTGCACCGGATGCCTTGCGCACCGAATTCCACGGCAGCGATCCGCGTCAGTGCCTCGAGCGCCGCCTTGGAGGCCGGGTAGACGCCGGCGCCGGTCGGGTTGTACTTCGCCGTGACGGACGAGATGTTGACGATCGACGCGGACTCGCTTCGGGACAGCACCGGCGCCAGCCGTTGCATGAGCACAAGCGGGGCGACGACGTTGACCGCGAGGACCCGCGTCGCGTCCTCGACCGACGTGTCCGCCAGGGAGGTGTACCGCCAGACGGCCGCGTTGTTGATCAGCGCATCGCACCGGTCCAGCCGCGCGACCAGCGCGTCGACCGCCGCAAGGTCGGTGACATCCATCGGCGCGCTGATCGCGCCCACCTCGTCGGCCATTCGGGCGGTCTCGTCCCGATCGGCATCGACGGCCAAGACGGCGAAGCCGTCGGCGATGAGTCGCTCCGAGATCGCGCGGCCCAGACCTCGTGCTGCTCCGGTAACGACCGCCGTGCGCATCGTGACCCTTCCTCGGAGGAGGCCGACCCTAGCCAACGGCCCCGGGGGCTGCCAATAGTTTATGGAGACGGCGTAGCCTTTCACCCTGTCCGGCCAGTAGGTTAACGGGCGCGGAGACCACGCACCTCGATGCGGAGTGGTGATGACTGAGACGGCTGTCGAAGACCCGATGTCCAGTATTGAGACCGAGGTGCTGCGCGACTTGCACCGGCGGATGGTTCGCATCCGGCTGTTCGAGGAAGAAGCAGGCAAGCTCATGGAGGGCGGGCGCATGCCCGGCTTTCTGCACCTCTACGTCGGTCAGGAGGCGGTCGGCGCAGGAGTGATGGCGACGCTGCGCAATGACGACGTGATCACCTCGACCCACCGCGGCCACGGTCACGCCGTCGCCAAGGGCGCCGACCTGCGGTACATGTACGCCGAGCTGTTCGGAAAGACCACCGGGTACTGCAAGGGCCGCGGCGGAAGCATGCACATCAATGACCTGAGCATCGGCATGCTCGGCGCGAACGGCATCGTCGGCGGCGGTATCCCGCACGCGCTCGGCGCGGCCTTCGCGGCGGTCTACAAGGGCCAGGATTCGGTCGCGGTGCCGTTCTTCGGCGACGGCGCCACCAACATCGGCGTGTTTCATGAGTCGGCCAATCTCGCCGCCGTGCTCCGCCTGCCGGTCCTTTTCCTCTGTGAGAACAACGGCTACGCGGAGTTCACCTCGCAGGACCGGCACATGTTGCTGAAGGACGTCGCCGACCGTGCCGCCTCATACGGCATGCCGGGCGAGATCGTCGACGGCATGGATGTCGTCGCCGTCTACCTGGCCGCCAAGCGACTCGTCGAGCGGGCACGTGCCGGCGAGGGCCCGGCCTTGCTCGAGTGCAAGACCTATCGCTACTACGACCACCAGGGCGTCAAGGGGTTGCGGATCCCGTACCGCACCCAGGACGAGATCGACGCGTGGATCGAGCGCGACGCGATCACCGCACTCGAGCAGCGCATGATCGCGGCGAACCTGGGCGTGGACGAGGAGTTCAAGGCCGTCTGGTCGGACACGCGCGACGAGATCGCCGCGGCGATCCAGTTCGCCGAGGACAGCCCTGATCCAGACCCGGCCGACATGCTCGACAACGTCTACACGGTGTGAGGCAATAGATGCGTGAGATCACCTACGTCAAGGCGTTCACCGAATCGCTGATGCAACTGATGGCCGACGACGAGGACGTCGTCGTCATCGGCGAGGACGTCGCCCAGTACGGCGGCGTCTTCCATGCCTTCGAAGGGCTGTGGAAGACCTACGGCGACCGCCGGGTCATCGACACACCGATCTCCGAGATGGGCTTCATCGGGATGGGCGTCGGCGCGGCGGCACGTGGGCTGCGGCCGGTCTGTGACCTGATGTTCTTCGACTTCATCGGTGTCGCCCTCGACCAGGTCTACAACCAGGCCGCCAAGCTCAAGTTCATGTTCGGCGGCGACGTCTCGGTACCGCTGACCCTCACCACGGCCGGTGGCGCCGGGCTCTCGGCCGGGCCGCAGCACAGCCAGAGCCTCGAGGCCTGGCTGGCGCACGTCCCCGGTCTGAAGGTCGTGCTGCCGTCTTCGCCGTACGACGTGAAGGGGCTGATGGTGTCGTCGGTCCGTGACGACAACCCGACCGTCGTGATCCTCAACAAGCGAATGCTCGGAACGAAAGGCCCTGTGCCTGAGGAGTTGTATGAGGTCCCGCTCGGCCAGGCCAACATCGTTCGGGCGGGCACGGACGTCACGATCGTTGCCGTCGGCCGGATGGTGCCCGAGTCGGTGACCGCAGCGACGGCGTTGGCCGAGTCCGGCATCGAGGTCGAGGTGATCGACGTTCGCTCGGTGCAGCCGCTCGACAGCGAGACGATCCTGGAGTCGGTGCGCAGGACCAACCGTGCGGTGGTGGTCCACGAGGCAGTCACCTTCGGCGGCATCGGCGCCGAGATCTCCTCGCAGATCCAGGAAGAAGCCTTCGACTACCTCGACGCCCCGGTGCTGCGCATCGGCGCACCGTTCTCGCCGGTGCCGTTCAGCCCGGTGCTGGAGCGGGCCTATATACCCGACGCCAACCGAATTGCGGACGGAGTTCGTCACCTGATCAAGCGTTCGGGGGGCTGACGTGGCGGTGCAGGTACTCCTTCCGAAGCTCGGGCTGACCATGGAGACCGGGCTGATCGAGGAGTGGCTGGTCAGCGCCGGCACCGCGGTCAAGCCCGGCGACCCGCTGATGCGCCTGTCGACCGACAAGGTCGACGTCGAGGTCGAAGCCGAGGCTGCGGGCGTGTTCCACCCGGTGGTCGAGTCCGGCGCGAGCCTGCCGCCCGGCGCACTGATCGGCTGGTTGCTCGAAGCGGGCGAGGACATACCCGCGAGCGCCCCGACGGCTGCGTCCGGGCCGGCGCCGGCGGGAACTTCTGCCGCCGTGGCACCTGCCGCCGTGGCAGCGGTTGCCGCTGAACCCGGTGCCCTGACTCCCGCCGCTCGTTCCGGGCGGCTGTTCGCCTCACCGAATGCGCGACGCGTGGCAGCCGAAGGCGGCGTCGACCTCGAGCAGTTGCGGGGGACAGGTCCGAACGGGCGCATCATCACCGCGGACGTCCTGGAAGCCGGTGTACAACCGGGCCGCGGCGCGTCGCCGGTGGTCGGGTCGCCGCTGGTGCGCCGCGATGCGGCGGCTGCGGGCGTGGACCTGGGCGCGGTGCCCGCGAGCGGGCCCGGTGGACGGGTCCGCCGGGCCGACGTGTCGGCCGCGGGCGCGCGCGGTGGTGGCTCGCCGGCTGCGGCGGAGGTCATCCCGCTGACCGGTATGCGTGGCGTCATCGCCACCCGGATGCACGCCAGCCTGCACGAGATGGCCCAGTTGACGCTGGGGACCGACGCGACGATGGATGCTGCGGTAACGCTGCGCGCCGACCTCAAGCAGCAGTGGTCCGAGGCGGGCCTCGCCGTGCCGACCATCACCGACC
Source organism: uncultured Actinomycetota bacterium (assembly GCA_963750295.1). Lineage (GTDB taxonomy): Bacteria > Actinomycetota > Actinomycetes > Mycobacteriales > Jatrophihabitantaceae > CAVVPY01. The sequence goes on along the minus strand of CAVVPY010000001.1, from coordinate 2,589,441 downwards.
TGATCGTGCGCGCTGCCGCGCTCGGACTGGTCGACCACCCGCGGCTGAACGCGTCCGTGTACGACAATGCGGTCCATGTCCAGCCCGAGATCAACATCGGCGTCGCAGTCGCCCTCGACGACGGCCTGATCGTCCCGGTCGTCAAGAACGCCGACCAGTTGCCGCTCTCGGGCATCGCCGCCGAGACCCGGCGGCTGGCCCAGGGTGCGCGCTCGAATCGGCTCGCACTGCCCGACCTCGAGGGGGGCACGTTCACGGTCAGCACGCTCGGCGGCTTCGGCATCGATTTCTTCACCCCGGTCATCACGCCGGGCCAGGTGGCGATCCTGGGCGTGGGCCGGCTGCGGGACTCGGTCCGTTGGGACGGGGCGACGCCCGTGCGCACCCAGGTGCTGACGCTCAGCCTGACGTTCGACCATCGAGCTGTCGACGGTGCCCCGGCTGCGGACTACCTCCGCACGGTCGTGAGCCGGTTGGCGAGCCCGCTTTCCCTGCTGGCCTGATCGCCGCCTGACAGCGGCCGGAAAGGAAGAGCCCGTGCGCGCACTTCAGCTCAAGACGTTCCAGTCGGACGCCGAACTCGTCGAACTGCCTGACCCGGAGGCGGGCCCCGGTCAGGTGGTCGTGAAGGTCGGTGGCGCCGGCGCCTGCCACTCCGATCTGCACGTCATGCACGAGTTTCAGGCGGGAATGGCGCCGTGGGGGCCGCCATTCGTGATCGGCCACGAGAACGCGGGCTGGGTGCACGAGGTCGGCCCGGGAGTGCGCGGCGTGGAGCAGGGGGAGGCGGTCGCGGTCTACGGCCTGCACGGCTGCGGGCGGTGCAAGCCCTGCGCTGCGGGTGCCGAGAACTTCTGCATCCACGGGCTGGAAGGCCCACCAGGGATCGGGTTCGGCATCGACGGCGGAATGGCCGAGTACCTGCTCATCGACGACCCGCGCAGACTGGTGCCGATCGGCGACCTCGACCCCGTCGACGCGGCCCCGCTCACCGACGCCGGGCTCACGCCCTACCGCGCAGTGAAACGAGTGGTACCGAAGTTGACTCCCGGCTCGTACGCCGTGGTGATCGGCGTCGGCGGCCTCGGTCACCTGGCGGTCCAGATCCTGGACGCGTTGACCCCGGCCACCATCATCGCCGTCGACACGCGTGACTCCGCCCTCGACCTCGCCCGCAAGGTCGGCGCCAGCGAGACCGTCCGCTCCGGGACGGACACGTCATCCGAGGTCATCGATGCGACTCGCGGCGCCAAGGCCGACGTCGTCCTGGACTTCGTGGGGGCCGAGGCAACGATCGCATTGGGCGCATCCGTCGTACGTCCGGCCGGTGAGCTGATGATCATCGGTGCCGCCGGGGGCAGCGTCAGCTGGAACTTCTACACACTGCCGTACGAGGTGAACCTGACCACGTCGTTCTGGGGCACGCTGCCCGAGTTGCACGAGGTGATCGCGATGGCCGAACGCGGCGCGATCAAGGCGCACGTGCAACGGTTCTCGCTCGAGGACGGGATGCAGGCCTACGAGCTGATGGAAAAGGGCGAGCTGTCCGGTCGCGCCGTCATCGTCCCGTAGCCGCTGTAGACGAAGGAGCAGGTCATGTCCCCGGGCGAGGCGCCCAGCACCGCCATGTCGACGGTGTTCTCCGAGCGCCGGTGCGATCTGGTCGTCACAGCGCGCGAGACCCGGGCCGAGGGGGTCATCGCGCTGACCCTGGCCGATCCGTCCGGCGCCCGCCTGCCGGACTGGACGCCCGGCGCGCACATCGACCTGCTCCTGGATGACTCGCTGGTACGCCAGTACTCGCTGTGCGGCCGTCCCAACGACCAGCACAGCTGGCGGATCGGCGTCCTGCGCGCCCTGGCGGGCCGCGGCGGGTCGGAACGGGTGCACGGCACACTCGAGGTCGGGACGGCGGTCGTCGCGCGCGGCCCGCGCAACCACTTTCCGCTGCACGCGGCTCCTCGCTACATCTTCCTGGCGGGCGGCATCGGCATCACCCCGATCCTGCCGATGATCGCCGCCGCCACGGCCGCGGGCTCCGAGTGGCACCTGCACTACGGGGGCCGGACGCGCGCGTCGATGGCGTTTCTCGACGAGCTCGAAGGCTACGAGGACCGGGTCACGGTCTGGCCCGATGACGAGCGAGGGATGCTGCCGCTCGACGACATCCTGTCGGCACCTGCCGATGGCGTGCTCGTGTACTGCTGTGGCCCGGAGGGGCTGCTGTCTGCGGTCGAGCAGCGCTGCTCGGCGTGGCCGTCCGGCGCGCTGCACCTCGAGCGTTTCGCCGCCAAGCCGCAGCCGACGACCGCGCCGGAGGATCGGGCCGGCTTCGAGGTCGTCTGCCAGCGTTCGGGTGTCACCGTCACCGTCCCGGCGGACAAGTCGATCATCGACGCGCTGGAGGAGAACGGCGTCAGTGTGCTGTCCTCCTGCCTGGAGGGGGTATGCGGCACCTGCGAGACTCGCGTCGTGGAAGGGACGCCCGACCACCGCGACTCGCTGCTCAGCGAGGACGAGCGTGAGGCCAACGAATACATGATGATCTGCGTGTCGAGGTCGCAGTCGCAACGGCTGGTGCTCGACCTGTGAGCGCGGGGAGGCTGCGGTGACCGACACCCCGCGCTACTCGGCCCGGTCCGCCGAGCAGGCGAACTACCCGCTCAACTGCTGGTACGTGGTCGCCGCGAGCGACGAGGTCGGCCCGACCTTGCTGGCCCGGCAGGTTCTCGACACCCGGCTCGTCCTGTTCCGCCAGGCGAGCGGCGTGGTGGCTGCGCTGGAGGACCGGTGCGCGCACCGCGCCGCACCGCTGTCGATGGGTGAACTCGTCGACGACCAGGTCGTGTGCCGCTACCACGGCTTCACCTACGCTCCGAACGGTCAGTGCGTCCGAGTGCCCTCGCAGCGCCACGTTCCCTACGGCGCCCGGGTGCGAGACTTCCCGATCCATGAGAGCCCGCCGTTCGTGTGGGCCTGGCTCGGTGACCCGGGCCGCAGCACCGGTGTCGAACCGCCTGACGTCCCGGAACTGCGCGAACCCGGCTGGGCGGTTCTCGGTGGTTCCCTTCAGGTCGCGGCGAACTACCTGCTGCTGCACGACAACGCGCTGGATCGCACGCACTTTCCGTTCGTCCACGCGCACCGGATCCACCGCGGCTATGTGGAAGACCCGCCACCGCTGCAGATCGAGGTCGCCGAGACCACCGTGTCCTATACGCGCACATTCACGCCCGCGCCGCTGGCCGACTGGCAACATGAGGCGACCGGCCTGCCGGCCGACGGGCTCTATGCGCAGCGCGAATCGGGGATCTTCGTCTCGCCCGCACTGCACGTGGACCGGATGGACATCATCGATCCGGACGGGGACGCGGCGGTGTACCGCGGCGCGTTCATCCGCGCGTTCACGCCGGTCGACCCGGGCCACACGCTCGTGATCTGGCGGGCAGCCCGCAACTACGCGCTCGACGATGCGCCGGTGACCGAACGGCTGCGCGAGGTCTACGAGGGCACCATGGCCGAGGATCAACCGCTGCTCGAGTCGATCCAGGCAACGACGGGCGGCGGCATCGGGTACGGGGTCAGCGCGACCACCGACGCCGCCGCGATCCGTGCGTACCAGATCGTGGACGCATTGCTTGCGGAGGAACGTGGCGCTCGGGCCGGCCGCCGCCGATGACCGCTGGCTACGCGTCGGTCGCGTCCGGGATGCCGTGACGTCCGTGCTCACGTAACAGCGGTCCGCTCGTCGCCCACCGGCCGTGCCCGCCGGGCGCGACATTCTCGCGGGTACCGGTGGTCAGGCCACCGTCGACCACGAGCGTGTGCCCGCTGACGAAGCCGGCGTCATCGCTGGCCAGCCACAGCGCCGCCTGCGCGATGTCGTCCGCGAGCCCGATGCGTCCCCGCAGCGGGGTCCGGGTGGCGAAGGCCGCCGCGGTCGCCTCGAGATCGTCCGGGTCCCCGACCAACTGGGCGGCGTTCATCTCGGTCACATGCTTGCCGGGAGCGATGGCGTTGACCCGGATCGACCACGCGCCGAGTTCGGCGGCAACGTTTCGGGTCAGCCCGATCACCCCGGCCTTCGCCGCCGCGTACACGTGCGGCCCGAGGCCGCCGTGGACGCCGGCGATGCTGGTGGTCGACAGGATCACCCCTGAGCCCCGCGGTTTCATGACTCGCGCGGCGTGCTTCATCCCGAGGAACACCGAGCGCAGCAGCACGGCGACGGTGAATTCGTATTCGGCCAGCGCGATCGTGTCGATCGGTCCCAACGCGCCGACGATCCCGGCGTTGTTCACCATGCAGTCCAGGCGGCCGTGCTCGGCGACCGCCGCGTCGACCAGTGCTGCCACGTCGGCTTCGGACGACACGTCGCAGTGGTGGTACGAACCGCCGATCTGGTGAGCCGTCGCGGCGCCGCGGTCGTCCTGGATGTCGGCCAGCACCACCGCCGCGCCACTGGCCGCCATGAGTCGGGCCATCGCGGCACCGAGGCCGCTCGCGGCGCCGGTGACCACGACCACCCGATCTGCGAGCCGTCCTGTCACGAGCAACCCCGATCGGTCAGTACGCCGCCGTGCCACCGTCGACGCTGTACATGGCGCCGGTGATCCCAGCCGCGACGTCCGACGCGAGCAGCACGGCCACGGCGGCGACCTCTTCGAGCGTGGTGATCCGCTTGAGTGCCGTCTCCTGCGCGAACTGGTCGACCATCTCGTCGAAGGTGATGCCCATGGCCTTCGCACTGTCCGGCCCGGTCTGGACGAGGACGTCGGTCCACACGAGGCCGGGGCAAATGGCGTTGCAGGTGACCCCCGCGGTACCGACTTCCTTCGCAACCGCCTTGGTCAGCCCGTTCATCGCGTGCTTGCAGACGACGTACGCGGGGATACCGGGCTTGCCATGCTTGCCTTCGACGGACGAGATGTTGATGATGCGCCCGAAGCCCTGCGGGACCATGTAGCCGAGGGCCTTGCGGCTCGCCCAGAACGCCGAGTACAGGTTCCACTTGACGGCGAAGTCCCAGTCCTCGTCGGCGAGGTCGGCGACCGGTGCCGTCTTGATCAGTCCGCCGGCGTTGTTCACGAGGATGTCGATGCGGCCGAACCGCTCGACGGTCCCGTCGATCACTGCGTCGACGTCCTCGCGCACCGTGACGTCGCCCGCCACGAAGTGACCGCGCTCGCCGGCGCCCATCTCGTCCAGCGCCCGCGCGCCCTTGCCGGCATCGCGGCCGTTGATGACGACGCTGGCTCCCTCGGCCAGGAAGGCTTCAGCGATCGCGCGGCCGATGCCCGTGCTACCGCTGGTGATCGCAGCGACCCTGCCCTCAAGCTTGCTCACGCCAGCCTCCTAGGAAGGGGCAATGCTGACACGGACTCCAGTATCTGGTCAACGACTTGGCGGCCGACTTACTCGTCGAGGCGGTCAGATCGCCGTTTCGCCGCCGTCGACGACCAGTAGTGATCCGGTGATGAAGCTGGCCTCGTCCGACAGCAGGAAGCACACCGGTCTGGCCAGCTCTTCGGGCTCGGCCACGCGCTTTTGCAGGTTGGCCTGGCCGAACATCTCGCTGCCCTTCTCGACGCTGCCGGCGCGCGCGACCATGAGCGGCTCGGTCATTCCTGTCCGCGTGCGCCCAGGAGCGACGGTGTTCACCCGGATGTCCGGGGCGGCGTCGCGTGCGAGTTGTCGCGAGAACGCCAGAATGGCGCCCTTCGCCGCGCCGTACGGTGCATTGCCGGCCTGCGCGGCCAGGGCTGCCACCGAGGCGACGTTGACGATGGACCCTGCACCCTGCGCGCGCATCAACGGCAGGACTTGCTTGCAGACCAGGAAGGTCCCGCCCGCATGCACGGTCATCATCAGTTGCCAGCGCGCGAACGACCACTCCTCGATCGGCCCGAATTCGGCGTGCCCGGCAGCATTGAACACGCAATCGATCGACCCGAGTTGCTTGTGTGCCTCGTGCACCCCGCGTTCGACGGCGCGTTCGTCGGACACATCGACCGCCAACCCGATGGCGCCGTCGAGATCGGCGGCTACTGCGCCGGCTCGATCCCCGTCGAGATCTGCCACGGCGACGCGTCCGCCCTCAGCCGTGAACTGCCGGGCTACCGCCGCGGCGAGTCCGGATGCGCCGCCGGTCGCCAACAGAACCTTCCCGTCGAAGCGCATGTGGCCCCCGTTCTCTGCAGTTCAGCTGTCAGCAGGTCGATCAGGCAGCGGCTCGATCAACCATCAGGTGGGTCAGATCGGTCAACACCTCGGGCTCCAGTCCTGCGGTCAGCAGCATTTCGCGCGCTGATCCGTGCTCGCGAGCGAGCCAGTGGAGGAAGCCCTGCATCGTCTCCGGCGTCGAGAGCGCCTTCTCGTCATCGGGATCCTGGGCGGCGATCGTCGCGGCGTAGGCGGGGACGCCGCTGAGGCGGCGAATGACGCGCGGCATGCCCTCCGCGGTGCGCGCGTAGTCGGCCACGACGCGGTCGTCGGGCACCCCGAGTGCCGAGAGGATCACGGCGACGACAACGCCGGTGCGGTCCTTGCCCGCAGCGCAGTGCAACAGGGCCGGCATGCCCGAGGGTGCGGCCAGCGCGCGGCACACGTCCACGAAGGCTGGCGCGCTGTTCTGGACGAAGCTGATGTAGTACCGAGTGAGCAGGTTCCCACCGCCGTCCAGCGGGATGGCAAAGGCAATGTCGTCCCCACCCGCGCCGACGATCGGGATGTTGAGATAGCGCGCCGCCGTATCAGCGAGCGGCCCCCGGCCGGCTGCCACCGCCTCGGCGGCGAACCGCAGGTCGAGGACGACTTGCAGCCTCGCGTCGTCGACGAGCCTCGCTGCGTCCGCCGTGGTCAGGAATTGCGGCGATTCGCTGCGGAACAAGACACCTTCGCGAATGCGTCCGCCGGCGATTGTCGAGTGCCCCCCGAGGTCGCGAAAGTTCACGGCGCTCTGCGGGGTCCATCGCCGGGTCACGGCAGCTCCAGCCAGTAGGGTAGTTACTGTCACCGTAGTCCATAAACACTCTGACAGCGGGGTCCGAAGGAGACGGCATGACCGACGACACAGCGGTCTACCTGCACGTGACGCTTCAGCTTGTCCGCGGCAAGTACAAGCTCTTCGCATCGACGATGGCCGAGATGGCACCGGTGCTGGAGGAGAACGGGTGGCGCTTGGTTGGCGCCTTCACGCCGGGCATAGGGCGTCTCGGCGCGGTATTTCACATCTGGCGGGTGCCGTCGGCCAACAGCGTCCTGGACGCGCTCGACAACGTGCGCAGCCACCCGGATGCGCGCCGCTGGCACGACGCATTCGCCGAGTCCATCGCCGACGAGGCACTGCAGTTGGTGCAGCCGACGACGTACTCGCGCGTGCCCTGACCGTCGGGAACCAGTGCTTGACTCTAGAAAGTAACCAGCTCCGGCGTGACGGCGTGGAGGTGGTGCAACTCATTGAGGGTGTGGATGACCCGCCGACCGTCGCCGGCCAGGACGCGACTCACGGAAGCGTGCGCGGGGCGGAAGAACATGTCCTCGTGGAGCCCGAGCAAGTGCCCGATATAGGCGTTGATCACTCCACCGTGGCACACGATTGCCAGATGTGATCCCTCGTGCATGGCCAGGATGCCTTCGACCACGGTCACGACTCGATGACGGAATTCGGCACTGCTTTCCGAGAACGGCGACACGTCCCAGCGGCGCTCCCGTACGAAGCGTTCGTGGACCCCGTGCCACATGACCGGCGGCAGGATGTCCTCGAGTCGCACGCCATCGGGTACGTCCCGGTAGGTCTCCACCTCGCGAAGTTCCGGATAGACGATCGGTTCGAGACCGTGCGGACCTGCGACCTGCTGGGCAGTTTCGGCCGCCCGGACGAGGTGGCTGCAGAGCACGGCGTCCAGCGGTTCGTCGGCGAAGGCAGCGCCCACCGCGGCGGCCTGGCGCTTGCCCAGTTCGGACAGCGGTGGGTCCGCCCATTGCGCGGGGGTGAAGGCCCCGTCCGGGACCTCCTGCTTCCCATGCCGCACGAACGAGAGCGTGACGACGTTCGGTTGACCGGTCAGGAATGGCCGATCGAGCGAGGTCGGCGACGGGGCCGCGGCCGGCGGTTGGCGCGGCGGTGACGGCGTCGATGGTGACGTCGGGAGCGGATGCGGTTGCATGCATGCCGATGGTAGGACCTGCCCGGTCATTACGCGGCAGTAACCAGAGCTTGTGTGAGGCATCCGTCCGGAAGTGTTGCCCTTCGCCGCACAGCGCGTGGATAATCCGGACCACCGGAGCGTACTTTCCCAACACCGGGTCCTCTATCTAGGAGTCGAATTGGTCTACGTCCCGCACCGTGGTGACCTGCCGGCCCGGATCGGTCCTGGGGTGCCGCTGATTCCGGATATCGGCCCGGCCCAGCTCGATTCGTCGGTGTACACCGACCCGGACCGGTTTGAGCAGGAGCGCCGCAAGGTGCTCAACCGCAGCTGGCAGATCATCTGCAGATCCGAGGAACTGGTCAGCCCTGGCGACCACATCGTCTGGGAGGGCCATGGCGAGACGATCGTGGTGAGTCGGCGCCGCGACGGCGGAGTGAGCGGGTTCCACAACGTCTGCCAGCACCGCGGTGCGCGAATCGTCCCGGAGTCGGGGAAGGGCGCTCGCCGGTTCACCTGCCGGTGGCACAGCTGGAGCTATGACCTCGAGGGCACCCTGGTCGGCGTCCCCGACCGCGAGGACTTCGACGAGAAGCAGCTCGAGGGCCTGTGTGCGCCTCCCGTCGAGTGCGACGAGTGGGGCGGCTGGGTGTGGGCCGTCCTGGCTGGTCCGGGCGTCGCCGGGACGCTGACCGACTGGATCGGGCCCGAGATCACGTCCGACTTGGGCGTATACCGGATGCAGGACATGGAACTGCACGACAAGCTCGTGTGGGAACTGCCTGCCAACTGGAAGGTTGTCATCGACGGATTCAACGAGAACTACCACGCTGCCCACCTGCACACGATCTCGCCGCAGGACGTCAAGGACGGCCGGTTCAGCACGTACTTCGTCTTCGACAAGAACGGGATGATGGTGATCCCGTACAAGGGTGTGCTACCCGAGTTGAACCAGACCGGCGATCACCAGAGCCTGGCGATCTGCCACTACACGATCTTCCCGACCTCGGTGTTCAACAACAACCCGAATCACATCCAGTTGTTCCGCTCGGTGCCGATCGCTGTCGACCGCACCCGGTTCGAGACGTGGGAGCTCTGGTACAAGGACGGGGACGACGAGTACCTGGACAAGGTCGGCGCGCACTGGGAAAGGCTCAAGGGCGTCGTCGCCGAGGATGTCGAGATCTACCAGGAGTGGGGCGCCGCGCGGCGATCGACGGCATACACCCGCAACATCTTCAACGATCGTGAATGCAAGATCACCCACTTCCACCAAGTCGTGCAGGACATGCTCGACGCCGAAGATTGAGACGGGACCGAGAATGGCCGCACCGCACTACGTCGCGGGAATCGACTTCAGCCCAGCCGTACGCGAGGACGCGTTCGGGGTCATGGGACGGCTGGTCGAGCACTACCGGAACAAGTCGACCGATCAGGCTCCTGAGCAGTGGCGTGAGCCGGTGCACAACTACCGCGATCCCGACCTGTGGCAACGGGAGATGAAGGCCGTCCACGGCAAGGTGCCACTTCCGCTTGCCCTGTCGTGCGAACTGCCCGGCCCCGGCACGTACAAGGCGATCGACGTGGCCGGAACTCCCGTCCTCATCACGCGCGACAACTCCGGAGCCGTCCACGCGGTGATCAATGTTTGCCGGCACCGCGGCGCGGAACTCGTCCCAGAGGGCACCGGGCGCGCCAACCGGTTGACGTGTCCGTATCACGCGTGGAGCTACGACCTGAAGGGTTGCCTGCTCGGGGTCTACGGCGAGGACACGTTCGGTGGCGTCGACAAGGATCGGATGGGGCTGCTCTCGCTGCCGGTCGCAGAGCGGGCCGGGCTCGTTTTCGTCTCGCTCGACCGGACGGCGACGATCGATCTCGACACCTGGCTCGGACCGGAGCTGATCCTCCTGCTCGAGGCGATGGCGCTGGACCGAACCCACCACTACTCCACGCGCACCCTTGTCGGGCCGAACTGGAAGGTCGTCATCGACGGCTACCTCGAGGGCTATCACTTCGCGTCACTGCACCGCACCACCGTGTTCCGGACGAACCTCTCGAACATGGCGGCGTTCGACACGTGGGGACCGCACCAACGCAACTCGTTCGCGCTGCGGCCGATCGCCAACGCGGTCGATGAGCCCGAGGAGCAGTGGGACCCAGCGCTGTGCGTCGGTGCGATCTACTGGCTGTACCCCGGCCTTGCCGTTGCCGGCGGTTGGCGGTCACAGGTCGTCGTCTCGCTCGTCCTGCCGGGAAAGACCTGGGACACCTCGCACACCCAGCAGATCATGGCACTGCGGCACGAGCCCCAGGACGACGACGAGCGCAAGGCGGCGGAGCACACCCGGGACTGGTTCCACGACGTCGTCATGGACGAGGACTACGCAACCGGGTACGGGGTGCAGCGTGGTCTCGACGCGTTGGCCGAGGAGGAGTTCGTGTTCGGTCGGAACGAACCGGGTGTCCAACATTTCCATCGGGTGCTGAAGGAGACGGTGACATGAGCGGCGGCGGAGCGACCGACATCGACGAATCGGCGGCGACCTTCGACGCCGCAGCGGCGCCGAAGCTCGACAAGCGGGTCGCCGTGATCACCGGCGGTTCGCGCGGTATCGGCAGGGGGATCGCCGAGGGATTCCTGGCCGAGGGCGCAGCGGTGGTGATCGGCGGAAAGTCGAAGGACAAGGGCCTGCAGGCGATCGATGAGATGGGCATGGGCGACCGGGCGACCTTCGTGTCGTGCGATGTCCGCCGGCAGGACGATGTGAACAACCTGGTTGACGAGGCCGCCAAGCGCTACGGGCGCGTGGACATCCTGGTGAACAACGCGGGGGGCAGCGACGGGTGGGCACTCGTGCACGAACTGTCCGACGCGGCATGGGACAACGCGCTGAACCTCAACCTCAACGCGGTGTTCTGGGGAACCCGGCGCGCGCTGAAGTACATGCTCGAACACGGCTGGGGGCGAATCATCAACATCTCCTCGGTCGAGGGCAAGCAGGGGAACAAGCCGGCGGTGAGTCACTACATCACCAACAAGCACGCCATCAACGGGCTCACCAAGGCTGTGGCACACGAGTACGGCCCGCGGGGCATCACGTGCAACGCGATCTGTCCCGGCGCGGTCGAGACCGACCTGATGAAAGAGGCAGGCCCCACCGTTGCCGCGCAGGCCGGCATCACCTACGAGCAGTTCCTGGACAACTACGCGCAGGAATCGGCGCTCAAGCGGCTGAACACGGTCGCCGAGGTCGCCGCGATGGCTACCCTGCTGGCGAGCGAGGTCGGCGGGGGGATCACCGGCGCGCTCATCAATGTCGACGGCGGCACTGCGCAGTGGTGAGCGCAGAACGCGTGTTGCCCGACACCTGGTTGACCGACTGGGACCGCAACGAGCGGATGCCCTTCTACACCCGCGCCAACGCCGGTGAGGTGCTGCCCGACCCGGCCAGCCCGCTCGGCTGGACCCTCGTGTTCGAGCGTGGACTGCTGCCTGGTTGGCTGCGTGGACTTGTCGACTTCGGGATCTATCGCGAGGGCGAGCTGCCGATGGAACGGCCGCCGGTGGCCGGCCTGTTCGGTGGCTACTTCTACATCAATCTCTCGCACTGCCGGGTCATGGCCATCCGGATGGGCATGACGGTCGAGGCATTCGATGCCGCGTTGCTGGGCAATGCCGCGGCCGCGCCGCCCTACCAGCCACATCCGGACGATCCGTGCGCCGAGTGCTCGGCCAAGGTCGCGGAGGTGATCGGCGGAGTGCTCACAGCCTCGACCTTTCCCGAGATCGATGCGGATCTGGCCCGCGTCCTCGGCAGACGGCGCGATCGGCCCGACCTCGAAACGTTGTCGGATGCCGAGCTGGTGACGCTCGCTCGCTCGTTCGTCCCGGAGCTGGACAACGCCTTCGCCCGGCACGACTACTCGACGCTGGGTTCAGCGGTCGGTCCGGCAATGCTGGCCGAGGTATGCGCCGCCGCGGGGGAACCCGATGCGCTGCTCGATCTCATCTCGGGTCTGGGCGAGGTCCAGTCGGCGTCCCCGTCCTGGGGTCTCTGGGAGCTGTCGCGTCGCGCCAACGCCGCGCCCCAGGTGCGTGCGCTGTTCGACCGTGGACCCTCCGCGGTGCTCGAGGCGCTGGCGAGCGCAGGCGACGACGCGATTGCCGAGTTCGGGACGGCCTTTGAGCGTTTCCTCGCCGACTACGGGCAGCGCGGGCCGAACGAGTGGGACATCCGAGCAGTGTCCTGGGAGGCTGGGCCCGAGCAGGCTCTTGCCCTCGTCGACAGCATGCGGAACATGCCCGACGACACGTCCCCAGACCAGCGGCACGGCCGGCTCGCAGCTCAGCGCGAGGCGACTGCGGCGCGCATCCGGGGGGCGCTCGCCGACGACGCACAGGTCCAGAGCTTTGACACGGCGCTCGCATCGGCCGCGCGGATCATCCCGCTTCGCGAGCAGACCAAGCTGATCGCCGTCACGACCATCAACGAGGTTCGGATGGCGCTCCGCGAGCTGGGGCGGCGCGGTGTCGCAGCCGGACGTTTCGCGGCACCGGAGGACGTGATGATGCTGCTGGAGTCGGAGTTGGATGACTACGTGCTGGCGCCCGAGGGGTTCACCGCCGTGATCGCCGACCGGCTGAGTGGCTACCTGCAGTTGTTCGACATCGACCCGCCGTTCATCATCGACGCCGACCCCGAGCCGCTCGGCGATTGGCCGCGTCGTAGCCGCCCGCTGCCGCCCGCGGCGCCGCCGGGTGAGGTACTGCGCGGAATCGGCGGCAGCGCTGGTCAGTACCGCGGGACAGCCCGCGTCGTGCTCGATCTCGACGCGGCAATGGGACTGGAACCCGGCGAGATCATGGTCGCGCCACTGACCGACGCCGCGTGGACGCCGCTGTTCCTCGTGGCCGGCGCCGTGGTCGTGGACGTCGGCGCCTTGAACAGTCACGCCGTCGTCGTGTCACGTGAACTGGGTATCCCGTGCGTGCTGTCTCTGGAGGACGCGACCTTGAGGCTGCGTGACGGGATGGAACTCACCGTCGACGGCAGCGCCGGAACCGTCACCGTAGGCGCGTCGTGACCGGGCGCTTCGAGGGCAAAGTCGCCTTCGTCACCGGCGGTGGATCAGGGCTCGGTGCGGCTGCCGCGCGGCGATTCGCCGCGGAGGGCGCGAAGGTCGCCGTCGCCGACATCAACGCCGAGTCGGCGCAGGCCGTCGCGGCCGAATGTGCCGACGCATTCGCGGTCACGGTCGACACCGCAGATGCGGACGCGGTCCGCCGCGCCGTCGACGCGACCGTCGATCACTTCGGCCGCATCGACGTCGTCTTCAACAACGCCGGCATCGCCGGTGATCAGCAGATCCTGCACGAGATGGATGTCGCCGAGTGGGACCGCGTCCGCGCGATCAACGGTGACGGGGTCTTCTACGTGCTGAAGTACACGATCGAGGCGATGCTTCGCACCGGCGGGGGCAGCATCGTGAACACGTCGTCGACGGCGGGCCTGACCGGTCAGCTGAACATCTCGCCGTACACCTTCGCCAAGGCCGGCATCATCGGGCTGACCCGTTCGGCGGCGGTCGAGTACGCAGCGCAGAACATCCGAATCAACGCGATCGCCCCGACCGTCGTCTGGACGCCACTCGTCGAGAAGTTCGTCGCGACCGCTCCTGATCCCGAGCAGATGCTGGCGATGATGCAGAACTTCAACCCGATTCCGGGCATCCCCACGCCGGACGAGGTGGCAGCCGTCGTCGCCTTCCTCGCCTCGGACGAGGCCGCGTGGATCACCGGCCACACCGTCCCGATCGACGGTGGCTACGTCGCTCGCTGAGCGTCGCCTCGGGCGGCGTTGAGTACGGCGCGCGTTCCGTCCGCGATCGCTCGGGCCAACTCGCCGGGTGGCAACTGGTCGAGGCCATGGGAAATGACCTCGACCGAGAAGGGCGCGTCGACTCCCATGTCGTCGAGCGTGCGCACGAATCCGACGAGATCGAAGTCTCCGGCGCCGGGAACGAGCCGATTGCTGGTGCAGTCGGTGTAGTAGTCCGGTTCGGTGCGCTCGTTCGGGCCGTCGTTGATCTGGATGTCGACGATGCGTTCCGGCGGCACGCTCGCCAGCAGTTCGAAGGTGCTGCCGCCGCGGAAGTGGTGCCACGAGTCGACGCAGATGCCGCCGTTCGCCCGTCCGGCGGCCTCGATGATCTGCCACGCGCTGGCGATGTCGGGAATGTTGCTCATCTCCGGCAGGAACTCGATCGCGGCACTCATTCCGCGATCCGCGAGCCAGTCGCACACCCGGGCGAATCCGGCGGCCGCCTCGTCCACTCCGCCTTCGTACGGACCGATCACCTGGACGTGGCGAGCCGGACCGAACGCCGCGACCATGTTGTCGACGAGGTCGAGATCGCGCTGGTACTGCTCGTGCCCGGCGCCCGTGGACGCCCAGCCTCGCAATGCCTCGATCTCGAGCACCTGCTGCCCGTGCTCGGCCAGCGTGTCGCGCAACTCGGCGTCGGAGTGGCCGTCGGCGCGCAACCGTTCGTATGCGCGAAGGTAGAGACCGATCCCGCTGTACCCGCCTTCCGCGGCCGCCCGGACCCGGTCCGGGAAGGACGCGAACCGCAGGCTGTGGTGGCTCAGGACGAGTTGGTCGGACGTCACGACACTCGGTCGCGGTCGTGCGGATGTCCTGGACTCGCCACGCGTGCCTAGACCCGACGAGCCGTCCGGGCCGCAAGTGCAACCGCGATGATCAGCGCACCACCGTTGAACAGATCACTGATGTAGACCGGCGCGCCGGCCAGTTGAAGGCCCTTGACGCCGGTGGCGAGCAGGTAGACGGCCACCATCGTCCCGACCACGTTCACCCGGCCGGCTCTGATCTGCGTCGAGCCGAGGAAGACCGCCGAGAACGCAGGCAGCAGGTAGGACGGACCGATGTCGGATGAGGCAGTGCCCAGGCGCGCGGCCAGCACGACGCCGGTGACACTCGCGATCAACGACGATGCGACGAGGGAACCGAACACCACGCGGTCGACCCGGACACCGGCCAGTCGGGCGGCCTGTGCATTGCCGCCGCAGGCGTACAGGTAGCGCCCGATCGGGAGGTACTCGACCAGGATGTACACGATGACGGCGAGCACGAGCATGACGTAGAACGGCAGCGGAATTCCGAAGTACTGCTTCGTCCCGAGATCGAGGAAGGTGTTGCTGAAACCTTCGGTGATCTGCTTGCCGTCGGTGATCCAGTACGCGGCCGCGGCCAGCAAGCTGCTCATGCCCAGGGTGGCGATGAACGAGTTGACCTTCAGGGTCACCACGACGAAACCGTTGACCGCGCCGATGAACAGCCCGCCGCCCATGGCTGCGAGTGCGGCCAGCCACGGGCTGTAGCCGTTGGTCTGCACGTACGCCGTGATCGCCACGGCGACACCCAGCACCGCAGCGAAGGACAGATCGAACACGCCCGCGGCCAAGGGGATGATGATGCCGAGCGCGAGCATGGCCGTGATGGCCTGGTCGCCGGCGACGATCTTCGCGTTGTCGACCGTCGGGAACGTATCCGGCACCCAGATGCTGAACAGGATGATCAGGGCGGCCCACAGATACAGCCCGCTGAAGCGTTCGAGGCCGAGGGTGAACCGGCGTCGCGGGGCGGCTCGATCGGCGTCCGGATGGGCGGGGTGGTCCGCTTCCACGACCGGGTTGCCGGCCTCGGCGACCGACACCTGGTGCTCCATGTCGGCCTTGGCAACGAGGACCGCGTCGCCGTGGGTGTGCCTGGCAGGTCCGCCGATTGATCGCCCGGAACGCGGACGCGCGTCGCGCTCGTCGTCCGATGGGGTGGTGCTGTCCGTCATGCCGCGGCTCCTTGCGACGCGCCGATGGTGGCGGCGGTGATCCGGTCGGGGTCGATCTGGGGTCGACGCAATTCGTCGACGATCTCGCCGCCACGCAGGACAAGAACCCGCTCGGCAACTCGCGTCAGTTCGCTGTGATCGGTGGAGACCACGATGACAGCCGCGCCATCGGCGGCTGCCTGTTCGAGCAGGGTGTGGATATCGGCCTTGGCCCCGACGTCGACGCCCTGCGTCGGCTCGTCCAGCACAAGAACTGAGGGCTTCTGGCGCAACCAGCGCGCGAGGATGACCTTCTGCTGATTGCCGCCGGACAGTGTGGCCAGCATCCGTTCGGAATCCGGCGGGCGAACACGCAGCTTCTGCAGCCAGGACGTCACGTCGGAGATCTCGCGCTTTCGGCTGAGCAGGCCGCGGCGCAGGAAGTCACCGGGGCTGACGATCGAGACATTCTCGCGCAGCGTGGAGTCGAGAAACGCCGCGGTGGCGTGCCGCTCGGCGGGGACCAGGCCCAGTCCGACCGCGACTGACTTGTCCGGCCGGTGCGCCTCCAGCACCTTGTCGCCGACGATGACCTCACCGGTGCGCATGACGCCACCGAACAGCGCGAGTGCGATTTCTTCACGTCCCGAACCGGTGATCCCGGCGATACCGACGATCTCGCCGGCTTGCACGTCGAACGAGACGCCATGCACGACGTCAGTCGCGAGGTCGCTGACGCGCAGCGCGGTTGTGCCATGCGCCTGGGCGGCTTCGGTGGGCGCGTCGTACTGCTCGAGTTTCCGCCCGATCATCAAGGCGATGAGGGCATCCTCGTCCAGGCCTTCGACCGGCCGGGTGCTGACGTGCCGCCCGTCCCGGAGGACGGTCACCGTGTCGCACAGCGTGAATACCTCGTCGAGGTGGTGCGACACGAACAGGACCGCCACGCCGCGTTCGCGCACGCTGCGTACCACGTCGAACAGTCGGGTGATCTCGGCGGCGGGCAGGTTGGCGGTCGGTTCGTCCAGGACCAGGACCCGCGGCGGTGTCGCGCGCGGAGACAATGCACGGGCGAGCGCGATCGCTGTGCGCTCGCTGATGACCAGGTGACTCGTCGGCTGGCGGACGTCGATGTCGTAGCCGAGGTCCTTGAGTGTGCGTCCGGTCAGGCGCCGTTCGCCGCGCCAGCTGATCAGTCCGAAGCGGTTGCGCTCGTAGCCGTGACCCATCGCCAGGTTGTCACATGCGTCGAGGGTCGGGACCAGGCCGAGGTCCTGGTGGACGAACCGCAGCCCCGCGTGATCTCCCGCTCCTGCCACGCCGAGGGCGAGAGGTGCGCCGTCGACCCGGACCTCGGCCCCCGGATCGGGGTCGTGGTAACCGGCGAGCACCTTGATCATCGTTGACTTGCCGCAGCCGTTCTGCCCGACGAGCGCCCGGATCTCGCCCGGCTGCATCTCGAAGTCGAGATCGATGAGTGCTCGCTGGCCGGGAAAGGTCTTGGACAGGCCACGAATCTGCAGGGCTGGCGTCGACGGCATCCGACTCCTTCACCAGTCACAAGCGCCGGTCACGTGGGTGCAAGCTCAGTGACACTGAACTGTAGGCGGCGTGGGCTAAGTGCGCTAGAGGCAAGAGCCGAACAGGGCAGTCAATCAGGAGACGGACCCTTGTTACGAGCCTCATAACGATTCTGCAGCAAGTGTCAAGAAACCTGTTCGTGACCGTTGTGAAATCAGGGCTCGCCCCGTTAGGTTGCTCGCTAACCGATTCGTTCGGCCAGGCTCGTTCGCGCCGCGATGCATCCACGCCGGCGGCGAGCACGGGCAAGCACCCAGCCCGGTTCGGCCAAGTCCCAATCCACCACACGAAGGAGTCGCAGGTATGCGGAGCCGTACGGCAATGATCGGGACCCTCGCGGTCCTCACACTCACAGTCTCGAGTGCCGCCGCCTGCAGCAGCAGCGGTGGCGGCGGTACTAGCAGCGCTCCGGCCGGAAACTCGGGTAGCGCCAGTCAGAGTGGCGGCGGCACATCAGACCTTGCCGCGAAGATCGCGCCGCTCCTGAAGGCGCCGACGAGCATCGGCATCACGACGCCGCTGTCGAAGAAGCCGGAGACCGGCAAGACGGTTGTGATTGTCGAGAGCGCCGAGCCGGTGACGATCACGACCAACAACGGCTTCCGCGCGGCCGCCAAGGTGCTCGGCTGGACGGTCAAGACCGTGCAGGAGGGGACGGGTCCCGAGGACCCGGCCAAGGCCTTCGGTCAGGCGATCGACATGAAGCCGGATGCCATCTGCATCACGGGTAACCCGCTTTCCACCATGCGGGCGCAGGTCGCGCGCGCCAAGGCCGCCAACATCACCGTCATCCAGAGCGATGCCGGCGAGGCGACGGCGACCGACGGCAGCGTCTACACCCTCTCGCTGGACGACTTCAACCAGACCGGCGCCTGGGGCACGATGGACGCCGACTACATCGCCACCCAGGGCAGCAAGCACACCCTGGTGGTCGACCTGTCGATCTACCCGATCCTGCACGCGTTCTCCGAGGGCGTTGTCGCCGAGCTGAAAAAGGTGAGCCCGAGCACCAAGACCACCGTTCTGGACGCTCAGATCAGCGACCTCGTCGGCGGCAAGATCCCGGGCAACATCGTCAGTGCGATTCAGCGCAGCCCCGACATCGACTGGGTGATCCTGGCGCTGGGCGACATGTCGACCGGCCTCAGTGCGGCGTTGAAGGGGGCAGGCTTCGGCGGCAAGGTGAAGATCGGCGGTGAGAGCGCGAGCACCGCGAACATCACCGCGCTGAAGAAGGGCGAGGAGAATGTGTGGACCGGATTCGCCGCGGCAATCCACGGCTGGCGCCGCATCGACGCCCTGGCCCGGATCTTCAACGGTGACGACCTGGCCCCGAACAACGACTCGTCGTTGCCGACGCAGCTGCTCACGCAGGACAATGTGAACGACGCGCCGCTGGACTCCGACGGGTACTACATCGGGGTGGCCGACTACGAGGCCCAGTACAAGAAGCTGTGGCTGGTCGGCTGACACGGAGCGTTACCCGCCAGTAAGAAGACTGCACGAGACGGCGCTGCCCCGGTGGGAATCCACCGGGGCAGCGCCGCGTGTACGGCCCTACCCGCGAGCCGCCAGCGCGGCGGCGACGGAGCGGCTGCGCGACCCGCCGTCGTGGTAGTCGACCTCATGGCACACCAGCTCATCGGCGCCACCGGTGAACACCAGAAAGCTCATCCCCGGCGCCTGCCACCGAAGACCCACAGCCTCCGGGCCGAATGCGGCCTCGTCACGGACGCTCGCCGACATCACCCAGGTGAGCGCCAGACCGTCCTCGCGGTGCCAGTACTCGCCGGTAGGAATCAGCGTGAGGTCCGGGTATCGGTCGAGACCGTGCTGGAAGTAGGCGCGGATCGCGGGCCAGCCGCGATGCACACCGCCTATGACGTCGTCGAGTACGGCGTCAGCTGTCAGGTGTTCGCGCGGCGCGTCCGCAACACCGCTCGACCAGGCAGCGAACAGCGCTTGGGCCCGGGCGATTCGGGCTTCTTTGTCCATGCTGCCTCCGGAAACAGACGTTCTCGATGACTACGGTCGCCACGCTAGCCGGGCGGCGAGAGCGCTGACAACGGCCGAGCACTTGCGCAGACGCGGCGTCGCCGAAATGATGACCTGGATCGTCAATCTAGAGACCGTCCACATAAACTTGGGGGCCGATGTGCGGGCGCTGGTCCTGGGCGGATCCAGTTTCGTCGGTGGTCGACTGGTCCGTCGGCTGCTCGAGGACGGGAACGACGTCAGCGTCTTGAACCGGGGCCGTTCGGGCGCGCCGACCGCAGGCGTGACGCAGTTGACGGCCGACCGACGTGATCGCGCTTCGATGCGGGCTGCACTCGGCGGCCTGGAGTGGGACGCGGTGTTCGATGTGTCGGGCTACATCATGGCCACCGATGCCGAGAACTTCACCGCGCTGCTCGATCTGGTCGAGGGTCGCGCCGGACGCTACGTCTTCGTGTCGTCGGTGATGGCTTACGAGCCGAGTGGGTTCTTCCCGTGGTACGAGGACGCACCGCGGCGCAGCGAGCCCCCCACGACCTACGGCGGGTTCAAGGCCTTCGCCGAACAGGCGCTGATGGAGCGGCATAGTAACGGAACGCTCGAGTGCAGCGTCGCCCGGCCTGCGGCCATCTATGGCCCCGCGAACAACATCTATGACATGGAAACGGCGATGTTCCTGCGGCTGCGGCGGGGCCTGCCCGTGTTGCTTCCGCACGCGGGCCTCGTCGTGACGTCCTACGGCCATGTGGACGAACTGGCCGCGGCGCTCCTGGTGCTCGCCGCCGCGCCCGAGGCGGCCGGGCAACTGTTCAACATCAGCGGGCTGGGCGTCTCGGCCGATCAGTACGTACGAACCCTCGCCGAGATCGTGGGGGCCGAACCTGACATCCGGCTCGTCCCCGACGCGATGCTTGCCGACCTCGATCGTCCCGCGTTCGGTCGGTTGTTCCGGGCACGCCACCACGGCGTGATCTCGACCGAGAAGGCGCAGGCCCGGCTCGGCCTACCGCCCGAGCGCAGCTTCAAGACCGGGCACGAGGACACCTATGAATGGTTCCTGGGCTCGCCGCTCGCGGCTGCGGACATGAACCTGGACGATCCGCTGTGGGGTAAGGGATTCGACCTGGCCTATGAAGCGGAGATCGCTGATCGACTCGGCGTCGGGGCGACATGACCGTCTCTGATCGGCCGGGCGAGGCCGCCTTGTGGCAGTGCGTTCTCGACACCCTTGAACGGACGGTGCTGCCTGCGCTGCGACCGGGGTTCGAACAGGACAGCACCCGCCAGCTCACCGGCGTCGCACGGTACGCACTCGGCCGCGTTGGTGATACCGCCGCTGCGCGGGCGGTCGAGCTGGCGCCGCTGGTCGGCGTGTCCGCTTCGGCGGGGCTGGCGGACGTGCTGCACGCGGCCTCGCACGCGTTGGTCGGTGGTACGGCGCAGCCGGCCCTCCGTGAGATGCTGCTCCGCCACCTGGCGGCCGACGTCGCGGAGGCAGCGCCGTTGCTCGAGACCTTCTCCGGGCACGGGCCGGTCGATGACGAACCGGACGTCGTGGACGTGGCTGAGGGTCCGGCGCTGCGCGCGTGGTTGGGCGGGGTACTCGGCTCGCCGGTCGAGCAGTTCGACGTTGCGGTCATGGTCGGCGGACATTCGCGGCGGATGCTGAGTGTCGGGGTGACCGCCGGAGCTTCGCACCACGAGCTGGTGGTACGGGTGGAGCAGGGTGGCATGTTCGGCACCGAAGGCGATCGCGAGGCGCGGGTCATGCGGGCGCTTGCTGATGCCGGCTTCCCGACCGCGCGGGTTCGCTGGATCGAGTCCGACCCGGCGGTGCTCGGCCAGCCGTTCTTCGTGATGGATCGCGTACCCGGCACGCCGGCAGCGGACACCGTCATGCTCGACCGATACGTCGCGGCGCTGGGGGCCCTGCACCGGTTGGCACCCGAGACGGTCACCGACGGTCTGGGGCCTGTTCCGGCCTCGCCGCAGGAGTGCGTCGCTGGGCTCATCGACTACTGGCTCGACCTGTATCGCAGCAACACCATCGTGGCGATCCCGCTGCTGGACGAAGCAGCCCAGTGGTTGCGCGAGAACCTGCGCCCGACCGGCCCGGTCTGCGTGGTGCACGGCGATCCGGGGCCGGGGAACTTCCTCGTCGACGGCGACAGCATCACCGCGTTCACCGACTGGGAGTTCGCTCATTACGGTGACGCTGCGGAGGACTGGACCTACTTCGGGGCCATCCGCGCGCGCAAGCTGCACGATCCGGCGACCTGGCGCGCACGATTCGCAGCGCACGCCGGCGTGTCCTACGACGACCACACCTGGGCCTGCTGGACGGCGTTCAACCTGTTCAAGGGGGCGTGCGTCAACCTGACCGCGTTGCGCCTGTTCCGCGACGGCGTCAGCACCGCACCGAACCTGCTCGCCATCGGCACCGCCGTCCACCTGCGATTCCTGACCCAGCTCGTCGATCGCGTCGACGCGCTGCGCGCGTCCGATCCGACTGCCTGGCACACACCGAACCCAATGGAGGCTCTGAACAATGGCTGATCTGGAAGAACTGGCCGCGAAACAGGAGATCACAGAGGTCTGCTTTCGCTACGGCATCGCCCTGGACAACCGGGACTGGAAGACATTGAGCACGTGTTTCACCGAGGACGCCCAGGCGTTCTACCTGTCCATGCCGGCCTGTCACAGCTACGCGGAGATCGAGGAGCGGGTCCGCACGGCGCTCGAGCCGCTGGACGCTACCCAGCACCTGATCGCCAATGTCACCGCCGAAGTGAACGGCGACGAGGCCACGTGCATCTGCTACCTGCAAGCCCAGCACGTCAAGACAGGCACGTCGGGCGGTGACAACTTCACCATCGCCGGCAAGTACCTCGACAAGTTCGTCCGAACCGACGGCGGATGGCGGATCAAGGACCGTCGGCTGGAAGCGATGTGGACCGACGGGAACGCCGCGGTCGTCGGCGGCTGACCGCCCGCTGACCGCAGGTGGACCGTCAGCCGGTGCGGCCGGCTTCGTTGACGATCTCGGAGGCCGCCTCGAAGAACCGATGGTTGCGGTCGCCGATGACCTCGCCACCTGCGTCGATCACCAGCACTGCGCCGTTGACCCAGCTCGACTCGTCCGAGGCGAGGTAGAGCGCAGCATTGGCGATGTCACGCGGGTAGCCCGGACGGCCGAGCGGCACCTTGCGCGCGATCCGTTGGCTCGCCTCGTCCAGTGCGGTCGAGTCGCCGGTGCTGACATAGGCGGTCATCCCGCTGACTGTCGCGCCGGGTGCGATCGCATTGACCCGGATGCCTTGCCGACCGAGTTCCGTCGCGACGGATTGGGTCAACCCGACGACACCGTGCTTGGCGGTCGTGTAGGCGTGTGGCCCGAGCCCGGCCCGCACGCCTGCCGTGCTCGTGGTGTTGATGATCGTGCCTGACTGCTGCGGGACCATCACCCGGGCGGCGTGCTTGATGCCGAAGAAGACGCTGTTCAGCAGGACGTCCATCGTCCGGCGCCACGCGCCGGCATCGGTCTCGGCAATCGGCCCGATCGCCCCGAGGATCCCCGCATTGTTGAACATGCAGTCCAGCCGTCCGAACTGGCCGACCGCCGCGTCGACGGCGCGCGCCACCTGGTCCTCGTCCGAGACGTCGGCGTGGACGTAGTGGGCGGCGTTGCCCAGTTCGCGGGCGAGCTCCTCGCCGGCTACGTCCTGCACGTCGACGACGACGCACCGGGCGCCATGTTCGATGAAGGTCCGCACCGTTCCTTCGCCGATACCGCTGGCGCCGCCGGTAACCACGGCCACCCTGCCCTCGAGCCTGCCGGTCATGCTCGCCCTATTCCGGTACGTCGTCGTGCCGCGCGGCGTCCGGAGTGTCGCGCCACATCTGGGTGCTGTCGAAACCGATCCGCTTCTCGGGAACGACCTCGAGCACGACCCGGCGCGGTGAGTCGAGATGGCGGGTGAACGCAGCCTGCGCGTCCGGATCGCCCGGACGCACGGCCGCCGACAGCGCGGCGTAGAACCAGGCCTTGGTGTCCGCATCCTCGTGCACGATGCAGTGGCCCTTGTACGTGAGCGACTGCCGGGAGGTGATCCCCGAGCCATGTGAGCTCACCGCGATGCTCACGCGTGGATCGCGGCGCACGGCGGGCACCCGCGCCCGCTGGCCGCTCGCCGTGAGCCAGAAGCGATCGTCCTTGTAGACGAAGTTCATGATCACTCCGACCGGGTGGCCCTCGCTGTTGCTCCAGATGAATGTGCACTCGGTTTGCCTGGCGAGCAGTTCGGTCTCGCGGTCGTCGTTGAGGCCGTACACAGTGACGTCCTCGTAGTCGCGTTCGGTCATCCCGAGCCTCCGAGCGGATTTACTGTCCCGGCGTCCATGGAACCCCGGTAGATGAGGTGGAACCGGCGGGTACCGAAGCGCCAGCCGCCGTCGACGCGGACGTAGGTGTCCAGATAGTGGCCGAGGTGGAGCACACCGGACCCGTCGCCCACGTGGTTGAGTTCGAGCACGTACCACCGGCCATGCACGTCGTCGCCGACCTGCTCGACCGTCCCCGACGCGGGCAGTTGCGCGACCCACGGGTACTTGGCGATCGAGGCCTGCCAGAGAGCGAGCGTCTCTTCGTGGCCCCGGGTCACCCGCCCCCCGCCGAGATCCCACGTACAGTCCGGCGCCCAGGTGTCGATCCACGCGTCGGCGTCACGCCGGCAGACGGCGTCGGCGTATCGGGCGAGCAGGTTGCGGATGGCCAGTTCGTCGGCGGGTGCGACGGCCGCTGATCCGGTCATCGCTACGGGTGCTCGCCGACGGGCAGCGTGTCCGGCTTCGCGGGCGCGGGCAGCTGTAGCGCGGTCAGCTCGAAGTACTCGGCCAGACCGTGCTCGCCCAGCTCGCGACCGATCCCGGACAGGCGATAGCCGCCGAACGGGGCGCGGACGTTGAACCGGCCGCCGTTCACCGCCACCTGGCCGGTTCGCATTCGCCGGGCAACGGCGATCGCCCGCTCCTCGTCCGCGGACCACACTCCGCCGGACAGGCCGTAGTCGGAGTCGTTCGCGATGTCGACGGCCTCGTCCTCGCTGTCGGTGGCCAGGACGACCAGTACCGGCCCGAAGATCTCCTCGCGCGAGATCACCATGTCCCGGGTGGCCCGCGAGAAGACGGTCGGACGCACGTAGAAGCCGCGATCGAGACCATCCGGCGGCTCGGAGCCCCCGGTCACGAGCGTCGCCCCCTCGTCGTTGCCGGTGTCGATGTAGCCACGCACGGTGTGCCGCTGACCGGCGCTCACCAGCGGGCCGAGCTCGGTGGCGGGGTCGAGCGGGTCGCCGACGCGCATCGCGCCGACAATCTCGGCCAGGCGCTCCTCGACGGCGGGCAGTTGCTCGCGCGCGACGATCAGCCGGGTCAGCGCCGAACACGTCTGGCCGTTGTTGACGAAGCAACTGCGCACCGCCACCGGCAGAGCGGCCTCGAGGTCGGTGTCGTCGAGCAGGACGAACGCTGACTTGCCACCCAGCTCCAGCGTCACCCGCTTCACCGTCCGGGCGGCCGCCTGCGCGACCCGGATACCGGCCTGGGTCGAGCCGGTGATGCTGACCATGTCGACGTCGGGGTGGCCGGCCAGCAACTCGCCGATCTCGCTGCCCGGCCCGCTGACGACGTTCACGGTCCCTGGGGGCAGGCCGAGCCCGTCGATGACCTCCGCGAGCACGAAGGCAGCAAGCGGAGCGGGGCCGGGCGGCTTGAGGATGGTCGTGCAGCCGGCGGCCAGCGCGGGCGCCAGCTTGGCCGCCAGTTGGTAGAGCGGGTAGTTCCAGGGCGTGATGGCGGCGACGACGC
This sequence comes from uncultured Actinomycetota bacterium, assembly GCA_963750295.1. Taxonomy (GTDB): domain Bacteria; phylum Actinomycetota; class Actinomycetes; order Mycobacteriales; family Jatrophihabitantaceae; genus CAVVPY01. The sequence goes on along the minus strand of CAVVPY010000001.1, from coordinate 2,563,999 downwards.
CGGCGGGTTGGCGCACGAGCAGCGAGGTCCCGAGCCGGCTCTCGATCGGGAAGTCGACGAGGATGTCGGCGATGGAGCGGAACACGTCGACGGCCAGGCCCACCTGTACCCGCTGTGAGGTCGCGATCGGTGTGCCGACCTCACGAGACATCAGCGTCGCTAGTTCGTCGGTACGTGCAGCCAGCCCATCGGCGATCGCTCGCAACACGTCGACACGATCCGGGACGGGGGTGGCTGACCACGCGCCGAACGCCGAACGGGCGGCTGCTACCGCGTGCTCGGCGTCAGCGATCGAACCTCGTGGCACGCTGCCCAGCACGTCTTCGGTGCGGCAGTCGACAACCGCGATCTCGCCCTCGCCGTCCGGCGCCGTCCACCGGCCACCGACGTAGAGCTCTTTGCGGACCTCCACGGCGAACCTCCCGGACGTGTCCAGCGATACGCCGAAGTTACCGGAGACTGACTGTTTTTACGACAGTCAGCAGCAACGCGTTGGTCTCATTGCGATCGCCGGTACATGGGTGTACGTATCTACAGAGCGATTTCATAAACTCTCGGGAGCTGGAATGGACATCGGGCTGACCCTGCCGCAACTCGGTGGCCACGTGACTCGCGACGGCCTGCGGGCCTTCTGCGAGAGGGCCGAGGAACTCGGTTACGCGAGCCTGTGGGTGCAGGAGCACATCTTCTACCCGCGCAACCCGGTCTCGGGATATTCAGCACGTCCGGGCCTGGCCGTCCCTGAGGCATACCGCAGTGTCCTCGCCGCGCTCGAAACTCTGACGGCCGCGGCGGCGTGGACGACGCAGCCGGTGCTCGGCACGAGCATTCTCGTGGCCGGATTGCACCGGCCGGTGTCGTTGGCCCAGCAACTCTCGACGATCGACCTGCTGTCCGAGGGCAGGCTGGTGGCTGGTTTCAGCGTGGGCTGGTCGGATGAGGAACATCAGGTGATGGACGTGGACCCGCGCACTCGAGGCGCCCGGTGCGACGAACTCATCGACGCGCTGGTTGCGTGCTGGGGCCCTGACCCGGTCCGTTTCCAGGGTCGGTTCTTCGACATCCCGGAAGCCGACATCCGTCCCAAGCCGTTGCAGCGGCCGCGCCCCCGGCTGCTGTCGGGGATGCGCTCGCCGGCCGGGTTGCGGCGGACTGCGGAGAAGTTCGACATCTGGAATCCGGCTTCGGGCACGCTGGAGCAGCATCTGGAGTTGCTCGGCACGATCAAGGACATGCGACCGAGCGGCCTGGCGCCGATCGAGTTGTACCGGCGGATGTTCACCACGCCACCGGTCGAGGTGGCCAACCTGCACACGCTCGGCGTCGATGAACTGTGCGTGGACGTCGCTGCCTCGCGGGACGCCGGTGTGGCCACCGTCATCATCGACACGAACTTCGATCCTGCGCTCGACAGCACCGAGCGCTGGGCGGCGGTCCCGGACACGCTGGCACCGTTGCTCGACGCGGCGGCGTGACCGGCGTCAGCGGTGCTCGACAGATCGGCCCCCGTCGCGCCCGCCGCCGATGAGCAGGTTCTGCCCGGTGACCCAGGATGCAGCCGGTGAGGCCAGATACAGCACCGCGGCAGCCATGTCGTCCGGCGTGCCCATCCGGCCCAGTGGCACGGTGTCGATGAGTGCGGGCAGGTCGTCCTCGGTGAACTGCAGCGCCGAGAAGAATGTCTCGGTGGGCACCATGCCGGGCGAGATCGCATTGACCCGGATGCCTCTGGGCGCCAGCTCGGCCGCCATCGTGGCCGTCACGTTGAGTAGGGCCGCCTTGGCTGCGGCGTAGGCGCCGGTGTTCGGCGCGGCGCGCATCCCGGCGCCGGAGGCAACGTTGACGATCGCCCCGCCTCGCTGCATCCGCAGGACCGCCGCCCGGCAGCCCGCGACGGCGGCAACGAGGTTGAGTTCGAGCATGTCGCGCAACTGCGCGTCGGTGGTGTCCGCGAGCGGGCGTACGCCTGGGTCGTCCGTGCCGCCGGCGTTGTTCACCCAGATGTCGAGGTGGCCGAAGGTGTCGACCGCGGCCTGCGCGATGTCGTCGGCGATGCCGTGGCGCAGGTCGCCGGGGTACTCGAGCGCCTGGCGGCCACGAGCCCGGACCTCTGCGGCGACAGTGGCCACGTCTGCTGCGCGCCTGGCGGTGACGAGCACGTCCGCGCCGGCGTCGGCCAGCGCCAGCGCGATGGCTGCTCCGATCCCGCGCCCGGATCCGGTCACGACGGCGGCCCGACCGTCGAGGCGGAACAGTTCGAGTATGGAACTCAGAGGTCCTTCGCCACCCATTGATCGAGCAGGTGATGGAAGTGCCGGATCTTGCTCTCCTGATAGACGCTGAAGCTCACTCCGCGTTTCCGCGTCGTCCGCAAGCCCTTCTGCACGGCCTCGAGGTTGAACTCGTCCTGGTCGAAGACCCGGGCCAGTGACCCGAGCGACTCCACCGCCGTGCGCCATTGCTCGTCCGGGCCGAGCCGGATCTCGGCGACCGGTGGCGGGCGCTTGCCGGTGAAGGGGGAGAGCAGGAAGACGTCCATGATGCAGCTGAGGTGATCGTCCCCGTTGGGCCGGAACCGGTAGGTGATCTGGTTGTAGCCACCCCAGGGATGCATGTTCGGAAAGACTGTCATGTAGTAGCTGTCGACCAGTTCGGCGTCGGTCAGGTCATGCACGCGGTCGCCGAGCACTTCTCGTAGCGAGCGGCGGGCCGCATCGGCGAGGGTCGTGCGCGCCGTGCCACCCTCGGGCACTTCGAGCATCGGTGGATCATCCATGCGCTGGTCGATCTGGCTGTTGAGACGTTGCTGCTCGCTCGGGTCCCACGACAGGTACGGACTCGGGACGCCCCGGGCCGAGATGGCGCGGGAGAAGTTGCCGAAGACGTCATATTGGGAGTTCGCGTCGCCGAACCCGGCCAGTAGCTGGGGATGCGTGGTGATGACGTGGAAGGACTCCATGAACGCTTCCTGCGCGACCTTCCAGTTCACCCGCATGATCTTGGAGATGTGGACGCGGGTGTACCTGTCGGTCAACGGCCAGCGGTCGAAGAAGCTCGACAGGTCGCCGAGATAGGTCTCGAGCGGCTCGCAGTCGGGGTCCGGGTTGACGAAGACGAACCCGCCCCACAGGCCGACCCGGACCTCCGGCAACTGGAACTCCGCGGGTTTGACCTGAGGGAAGTCCCATGCGCTCGGGACGCGCTTGAGCTTGCCGGACAGCGACCAGCAAAAGCCGTGGAACGCGCATTCCAGTTCGTCAACGCGGCCGCGGCCGTCGCGCAGCGCGCGTCCGCGGTGGAGGCAGGCGTTGATGTAGGCCTTGATGCCATTCGGGCCGGGTTCGGCCCGGACCAGCAGGATCGAGGTGTCGCAGATGTCGTAGACCTCGGTGTCGCCCACCTCGGCCAGCACCTCGTCGCGGCAGGCAAACTGCCAGACCCTCGACCAGAGCCGGGACTTCTCGATCTCATGGAACTCGCGGCTGATGTAGCGCTCGACCGGGATGTCTTCCTCGCCGAAGTATCCGGGCTCGTCGCGCCGCAGCGAGGCGGGAACCGGCCTGCTGTCGATGTCGAGCAGGTCCTGGTAGGACGGTCCCTTGCCGTTGAAGCCGGTTCGCGGCGTTGCGTCGGTAGTCAGGAGAACGTCTCCTCGATCTCGAAGCGTCGGCTCCGCGCGGCGGCGCCGCCCGACGTGCGTCCGCCGCTCTCGATCCAGCGGCACAGTTCTGGATCGGCGCGCCGCAGTTCGCCCATGAGCCAGCGGCCATTCCGGTCGAAGCGGCCCTGGCGGCCGTCGCGGGTGGTGACCAGCACCGGGCCCAGGTTGTCGTCGGCCCACTCGTAGGTGGCGCCGCTGAGCGCGTGCTCGATCTTGCGCATCCGCCGCTTCCTCACTCGAGTTCCGCGCCGACGTACTAACCATAGGCGAACTTCAGAAACAAAGTAGCAGCCGCGTTTGGCCGGTGACAAGGCGGGTTGGTCGGTGCTACCCGCGGTCGGCACTGCCGGGGCGGAAGCGTCGCGCATCGATCGACATCGCCGGCCCGAGTGGTTCCGAGCGGGTCCATTCGTGGACGCATACGCGGTCAGCGATCGCCCATCGGCCGCTCCGGCGCTCATAGCTGTCGAGATAGCGTCCGCACCATGTGTCGAGCTGACGACTGCCGTTCTCGGCCGTCGACACCAGGTAGGTCACGTTGTAGATCTCACCCGAGGCGTGGTCGTCGTCGATGACGTCGATCGCGTGGTTGAGCACGCAGTGCATCGTCGAGTCGTATCGGCGGTGGGACTCGACGACTCGCGCACACAGATCGCGAGCCGGCCCGACGAACACGCCGTGATCATCGGTCGCGTCGTCGTGGTACGCGCTGACCATGAGCTCGAAATCCAGCCGGTCGACGCCGCGGCAGTACCGCAGGGCAGCCTGCCGGATCGCTTCGTACGCGCTGGACCGGTCGGCGGCACGCACGGCTACCGCTCGGCCGGCATCTCTAGCACGCGGCTGATGCGGTGGTGGCTGGCCGGGCGGGGGGCGGCGACCCACACGCAGAGTTCGGGATCGGCTTCGAACAGCGTGCCTTCGAGGTAGCGGCCGTCCGGCTCGAAGCGTCCCCACCGCGTACCCATCGTCACCCGCACGGTTCCGTCGCCGTTGGCGGCGTAGAAGGCCTTCGGATTCAGCGGGTGCCTGATCGAGCCGACCGGCCCGGTCATGACGGCGTCGTCTCCGCCTGGTTGCTCACCCATTTCGTCAACAGGTCGTGGCGCCACGAGACGATCCCTTCCTGGAAGGTCGACGTGAGGACGTAGGGCCGACGGGTCGTCTCGAGCCCACGCTGCACGGCCTCCATGTTGAACGTGTCCTGTTCCATGACCAGGCCGAGTGTCTGCAGTTCGGGCGCGTTGGTCCACGGCTCACCGAAGTCCAGCTCGGTGATCGTCGCGGTCGGCGGCTGCTCGCCGCGGAACGGGGTGAGGAACATGACCTCGAAGATCGACTCGTTGTGCCGATCGCCGTTGGGGCGGAACCGGTAGATGATCCGGTTGTACCCGCCCCACGGGTGGAAGTTCGGGAAGACCGCGTAGTTCCAGTGATCGACCAGTTCGGCGTCGGAGATGTCGTCGGCCTCGTCGCCGAGCACCGAGCGCCACCGGTCGCGACCAGCGCGTGCCATCGCGTCGCGCGCCGTACTGCGCTGCGAGAACGGGATCGGCAGGTCCTCGCCCTCGCGAACGTCCAGCATCCGCTTGAGGATGTCGACCTCGGCAGCATCGGCCGGCAGATCCTCGATCGGCGTGCCCGACGGACTGATCTGCCGCGAGTAGTTGCCGTAGACGTCCACGGCGGCGTTGATGTCGCCCACGTACGGGGCCGACTGCGGGTGAGTGGCGCCGAGGTGAAGTCCTTCGTCGAACGCCTCTTGGGCGATCTTCCAGTTGCACCGGATCTTCTTGGCCACGTGCGCGGACAGGTACCGCTGCTCGAACTTCCACCGGGCGAAGTGCTCCGGCAGCGTGCCGAGGAAGGTCTCGAGTGGTTCGGCATCGGAATCGGGGTTGATGAAGACGAACCCGCCCCAGGTGCCGACCTTCGCCTCCGGCAGTCGCCACGCGTCGCGGTCGGCCTCGATCTCAGGGAACTCCGCCGGGGCCGGCGTGAAGCGCAGGCTGCCGTCGAGCCGCCAGGTGAAGCCGTGAAAGCTGCACCGGAACTCGCTGCACCGTCCGTCGTAGTCCTTGAGTGCTCGGCCGCGGTGCAGGCAAGCGTTGACGTAGGCCTTGATGCCCTCGCGGGTGCGCACGACGACGTACGAGTCGCCGGCGATGTCGTAGACGATGTAGCTGCCGACCTCGGGCAGATTCTCCTCACGGCAGGCCATCTGCCAGACCTTGCGCCACAGGTGCTCCCGCTCGAGCAGGTGCCATTCGCGGCTCGTGTACCGGCTCACCGGCACCTGGGTGCTTTCGGGCTGGTATTCGAATCTCTCGCGAAGAGACTCCGGCGCCGGATGCTCGTCGTCGAGAACCAGGTCGTACCAGAGCGTCGTGCGCTTCGACCGATCCTCGATGCGCTCCGAGGTCGTCATGTGCCTACTTTCCTTTGCTGTTCGCCGTCTGGCCCGCATTGCGGCTCGGCACTGCCGTGAATTCCAGGACTGCACCTGCGCTGCCCGCGGATCGTTGTCCGGGAGAACCCCGTGGTCGATCGGGAGAAGTTACTTTATGTGGATTCAATCTACTAACTGTCGACTAGCATGTCGAGGTGTCGGCAACCGCTGTGCTCAATCACGGCGCGCTTGAGCAGGTGAGGTGAGCCGTGCCTGTTGAGTCGAGTAACCCGGGCGCCCCCGAGCCGATCCGCTGGATCCTCTGGGCCGGAATGACCGGGTTCTCCGGCCCGATCCGCGAGCGATTCGCGGCTGCGGCAGCCACCGGGTATCACCAGGTCAGTGTGAGCCCTCCTGAGCTCCTGCGCGCGGCCGAATCGGGCTGGGCCACGGCAGACGTCGGGCACGAGGCGCGCGACCTCGGTCTCGACGTCGTCGTCGACCCGCTGATGAACTGGTACCCCGATCACGCGACGTCGCCGTCACGCTTTGCCGGCGTCAGCGCCGAGGACGCGCTTCGAGTGAGCGAAGCGGTCGGGGCGGTCTCGATCTCGGCAATCGCGACGGCGACGAGCGAGGTGCCGGTGCCGGCGCTCGGCGAGCACTTCGGCCGTCTCTGCGACCGGGCAGCGGACTTCGGCGCACGGGTCCAGCTCGAATTCATGCCCTTCACCATCGTCGGATCGTTGCGGATCGCATGGGATCTGGTGCGGTCCGCCGACCGCGACAACGGCGGATGCCTTTTCGACACCTGGCACTTCTTCCGCGGGGAGCCCGACTTCGACGTCCTGGCCGGCGTACCGGGCGACCGGATCTTCAACGTCCAGTTCGACGACGCGCCCGCCGTACCCGAGGCAGACCTACGGCAGGAGACCCGTCGCCGACTGCTGCCCGGCGACGGCGCGTTCGACCTGGCGCGAGCCATCCACGCGCTGGACGAGATCGGCGCCCTGCGGCTGGTCGGCGCCGAGGTCCTCAACCCCGAACTCGAGAAGCTTCCCGCCGAGGAGGTCGCGCAGCTCGGGCGAGATCGTCTGCACGCGGTCCTCGCGGCCACCTTGGGCCCGGCTTACCTGGCCAGGTAGCCGCCGTCGACCGCCAGGACGTGCCCGATCGTGTAGGTCGACTGCTCCGAGCACAGCCAGAGGACGGCGTCGGCGATCTCGGCCGGATCGCCGAACCGGCCGACCAGGCTCAGCCGCGTGATCACCTCCGCCTCGTCCGATCCGCGTGCGGCGATGGCGCCACGCAACATTGGTGTGTCGATTGCACCGGGCGCCACGGCGTTGACCCTGATGCCGGCGCCTGCGTACTCGATCGCCGCGGTCTTGGTCAGCCCGATGATGCCGTGCTTGGTCGCGGTGTAGGCCGCCTGCTTCGGCAGCGGACGGAACGAGTTCGTGGAGGCGATGTTGACGATCGCGCCCCCGCCGCGCTGCAGCATCGCGCGGATCTCGTACTTGAGGCACAGGAAGATCGATTTCAGGTTCACCGCGACGAGTCGGTCGAACGTAGCCTCCTCGCAGTCGGCGAGCAGCGTCGTCTCGGTCTCGATCGCGGCCATGTTGGCGGCGCAGTCCAGGCCACCGAAGGACGAGACCGCCGCGTCGACCGCAGTGTGGACGTCAACAGCCTGCGACACGTCCGTACGGACGAACACCGCCTCGCCGCCGGCCGCGCGGATCTGTTCGACGGTGTGTTCGCCGCCGTCCACGGCGATGTCGGCTGCCACGACCTGCGCGCCGGCCGCCGCGAAGGCGAGGGCCGTGGCACGCCCCATCCCACCGGCTGCCCCGGTCACGAGCGCAACCTTGCCGGTGAAGTCGGTGCTCACGCGGATACCGCCCGGGCAGCATGGCGACCGGCCAGGTAGCCGAAGACGAGCGCCGGGCCGAGGGTCCCGCCGGCCCCGCCGTAGGTCATCCCCATGGCCGAGGCCATCGCGTTGCCAGCCGCGTACAGGCCCGCGATCGGGTGGCCGTCCACATCGAGCACCTGCCCGTTGCCGTCCGTTCGCGGGCCGCCCTTCGTCCCGAGTGCACCCGAGTACACCCGCACCGCGTAGAACGGGGCGGTATCGAGCGGGCCGAGTGTTGCCTGCGGTCCGTCACCGAGGCTGGGATCGCCCCACCAACGGTCGTGCGCGCTGTTCCCGCGCCCGAAGTCGGTGTCCTCACCGAGCGCTGCCTGCTGGTTCCAGCGCGCGATCGTCGCTGCCAACGCATCGGCCGGGACATCGGTCGCCTCGGCCAGTGCGGTCAGCGTCGGCGCCTCGATGATCCAGTCCGGCGTCGCCGACTGGCCCTTGAACCCGGCCAGCCCGTAGCGGGTCAGGTAGTGACGGTCGAAGACAAGCCACGCCGGGTGGTTGACGTACTCGAACGTGCTGACGTCGATCACGTGGAACGCGGCGCCGAGCGCGTTGTAGTTCGCCGCCTCGTTGGTGAATCTCTTGCCCCGCCCGTTGACCATCACACAGTGCGGCCGGGTGCGTTCGCCGTTCACCTGCCAGGCCGCCATCCGGCCACCGACCGGCACATCGATCGTGGCGACCCACCAGGCCTCGCGCATATTGCCGAGCCCGGCGCCGATGCGCATCGCCATCTTCAGGCCGTCCCCGGTGTTCGTCGGCACGGACGCAGAGCGCACCAGGGGGCCGCGGGTGAAGGCGCGCACCAGCTCCGGATCCCACTCGAAGCCGCCGGTGGCCAGGACGACGCCGCCGCGCGACCCGACCTCGACCGGCCCGTCGGCGGTCTCGAAACGGACGCCGGTGACCCGGCCCTCGGCGACGATCAGTTCGACGGCCCGCATGCCGGTGCGTGGCTCGATGCCGCGGTCCAGGCAGGCCTTGAGCAGCGGGCCGATCAGGCCCTGGCCGGCCCCGCGCTCGTCACGGATCTTGCGGCGCTCGAGTTCGGCCGGATCGACCCCCTGCGGTGCGCCGCGTCCCAGGCTGGTCTCGCTCATCATGATGTTGCCGGACAGTTGCGGGCCGACGGTGACCCGGTCCTGCCACGGCCCGAGGTCGGCGTACGGATAGAGCGGACACTCCAGCGATCGACCGCCGCCGGGCTTCGCGCCGGGATGTTCGGGGTGGTAGTCGGGGAAGTCCTTGATTATCTGGAACCGGACGGGGGTGTTGTCCTCGAGCCAGGACACGACCTCCGGGCCGGCGTCGACGAGTGCGCCGGCCAAATGCTTGTCGATCGTGCCGTGCGAGAGCGAGTCGAGGTAGGTCATCGCTTCTTCGCGACTGTCGCTTATCCCGAGTTCGGCCATGTGCGGATTGACGGGGATCCAGACCATGCCGCCGGACCACGCACTCGTCCCGCCGACGGCATCGGCCTTCTCGAAGAGCCCGACACTGGCTCCCTCCGCGGCAGCGCGGATGGCGGCGGCGAGCGCGGCAGCACCGGTGCCGAGGACGACAACGTCATAGGTTTCCATGCCGTTATCTAACTAGCGTTATACGATAGCTGTCAATGAAGGGACGGTGTGAGATGGGCAATCGCGTGTTGTCTGACAACTGTTATGTGACGCTGGTAGCGTCATCACCGTGCCGAAATTCGTCGATCACCATGCGCGCCGCCAGTTCGTGACCGAGGTTGCCGCCGACATCGTCGCCGCGCGGGGGGTCGAGGCGCTCACCGTCCGGGGGGTGGCCGCCGCCGCCGGGTGCAGCACAGCCGTCGTGAGTCACTACTTCGCGGACAAGCGCGACCTGCTGCGGTCAACGTTCCGCGCGGCCGCCAACCGGTCGACGGCACGTTTCGAGGCAGCGGTGGATTCCGAGCAGCGCACGGTCGCGACCTGCCTCGAGTCACTGCTACCGCTCGACGAACACTCACGGCGGGACTGGCGGCTGTTCGTCGCGTTCTGGGGCAGCGCCGCCAGCGACGAGGAGCTGGCGACCGAGCAGCGCAACCGGGTACGCAGCGCGCGCAAGCGGATCGAGGATCTGCTCGCCGGCCAACTGCCGGGGCAGCGGCGCGACACGGATCCGCGAGGAACTGCTCGGGGACTGCTCACGCTCGTGCAGGGAATCGCCACCCAGGCGGTCTTCGATCCCGAGGACTGGACGCCGCAGCGCCAATCGGAGCAGCTTCGGCGCGGGCTTGCGCTGATGGCACCGGGCGTCGATCAGCGGCGCCGGATCGCAGGCTGACCCAAATTGCCGTTTCTGCTGTGCGATTCAACAAAGAGTCTGTTCATCGGCGTACGCAGTCTCTAGCATCCCTCTGCAACCAGCGAAGCAACGATGGTCAAGGAGAGCCGGGTGTCCGAACTAGCGCAGCTCGATGGTCCGTCGTTGCAGCGCTTCCTCGACGCGCTCGAGCCGGACCGCGGCCCGACAGTGACGGCATTTCGTCCGATCAGCGGCGGTTACAGCAGGTTGAGCGCGTTGGCCGAGGTGCGCTGGGCGGACGGGACGGTCGAGTCCTTCGTCCTGCGTGGCGACCCGCCACCCGATACCGGCGTGTTCGTCAGCGACCGTGACGACGAGTGGCGGTTGCTGCAGGCCCTGTCCGGTAAGGCGTCAGTACTCACGCCGACGCCGCGGTGGTACGACTCGACCGGTGAGTACTTCGGTGCGAAGTGCTTCATCGTCGACTTCTTCCAGGGCCGGCCGCTGCCGGTTCTCGCGCAGGAGCACGAAGGGGTCGCCAAGGCAGCCGACATCTTCGTCGAGACGGTTGCCGACCTGCACCGGTGCCCGCTCGACGTGCTTCCGCCTGAACTGGACCGCCCGAACGACTGGGACACCTACCTGGACGGGTTGGTCGATCTGCTCGGGCGCGTCGACCGGGACGTCGCCGACAGCAACCCGACGCTGCACTACGCGGCGGCGCAACTGCGGGCGCACCGCCCGGCGCCCGTGCCGCTGACCCTGGTCCACGGCGACTGCCAGCCCGCGAACCTGCTCGTACCCGACGACGGCCGGGTGCTCGTGATCGACTGGGAGTTCGGCCGGGTCGGCGACCCGCGCGAGGATCTCGGCTACTACAGCCACCTTCCCGTCCCGCCGAACCTGTACGAAGCAGACCCGGCGGCCTTCCTTGCTCGCTATCGCGAACGCACCGGGCTGACCGAGGAGCAGGTCAACCAGGACAGCGTCGACTACTTCCTTGCTACTCGGCATGGCTCGCCTGCTGCAGCAGATGTTCGAGGCAGCCGATGCGCTGGCGCAGGGTCGGCCGCGAGGTGTGATGGCGACGTACATGATGAACGGCACCGCGGCCATCACCCGACAGTTCTTCGAAGTCGCCCGGCGACTGGCTAGTTGAGGGAGCGAACGTGCTGGCCCGACCCACGACCGAACAGATCCTGCTGGACTGCTGCCGCGAACTGATGACGGGCGTACTGCCGGCGCTCACCGACGAGACCGCCCAGGTGCGTGTGGTCATGATCGAGACGGTGCTGCGCAACATGGCGGTGCGCGCAGCACACGAGGTGGCGTGGATGCACGACGAGATCGCGTCGATCGACAGCCTCGGGCGCGACGTCGTCGCGGCGGTTCCGGACGCCAAGAAGGTGACGGCGGCGCTGGACGCGTTGACCGGCACCCCGCTGAGCTCACTGCATCTCGACAACGTCGTCGAGGCCTACTGCCGGGCTGGCGACGTCCTGTCCGCGGCGGCCGAGGCGGCCGTATCGGCGGGCACCGCGGATCTTGTCGCACGGTGTGAGCAGTTGCTCGAGGCTCGCTGTGACCGCGAGACCGAGGTCATGGCCGGATGGAGCCCGACGGGGCGCTGAGCCGGACCGCCGCCGCGGCTGAGCGAGAGGTATGCCGATGGTCCACCCTGCAGTGACCCTGGTGACCGGTGCAGCATCCGGCATCGGCCGCGCCACCGTCGAACTGCTGCTCGAGCGCGGTGGGCGGGTGATTGCCATGGACCTCACGACGGAGTCTCTCGCGTGGCTGGACGGGCAGGACGACTGCGTCCAGGTCGCGGGAAGCGTCGTGGACGAGCAGGCCAACGCCACAGCGGTGGCGGCGGCCGTGGACCGGTTCGGCCGACTCGACGCAGCGTTCTTCAATGCCGGGGTGAGCGTGTCGGGACCACTGGAAACGCTCGAACTGGCGCGCTTCGACGAGTGCCTCGCCGTCAACCTGCGCGCGGTCGTGCTGGGGCTGCGTGCCGCCGTGCCGGCGATGCGAGCCACGGGTGGCGGAGCCGTCGTCGTCACAGCATCGGTGACCGGGCTGGGCGGTGAACCGTCACGCTGGCCTTACGCAGCGGCGAAGGCCGGCGCGCTGAACCTGGCTCGCTGCGCCGCCATCGATCTCGCCGTCGACGGGATCCGGGTCAATGCGATCTGCCCGGGTCCGATCCGAACCGGAATGACGCGCGAGCTGGAGGCGTCCAACGCCGCGCGGTTCGAAGCCCTGCGCCGGGCGATCCCGCTGCAACGGTGGGGAACCGCGGCAGAGGTCGCCGAGGTTGTCGCATTCCTGCTCAGTCGCGCCGCGTCGTTCGTCACCGGTGTCACGATTCCGGTCGACGGTGGGATCACCGCAGGCAGTGGCCAGGTCCTGCCGCCGGAATTCGTTGCGACGTCGGCTGACCCCGCCAGCGACCGGTAACGGTCAGCCCTCCAGGACGGTCACCTTCCCGGACGAGCCGTCCACCTCGAGCAGCGTGCCGTCCGGGATGCGTTGCGTGGCGCCGGTGACCCCTGCGGCGCACGGGATGCCCAGCTCGCGGCTGACGATCATGGCGTGACTGCCCATCGCGCCCACGTCCACGACCACCCCGGCGGCCACCATGAACAGCGGCGTCCAGGACGGGTCGGTCTGTGGGGCAACGAGGATCTCGCCGGGCTCGAATGCGGCGATGTCGGCCGTGTCCCGGACGACCCGCGCGCGGCCTCGCGCGACCCCCGCGGACGCCGGTGCCCCGGTGAGGACGTCACCGGGCTGTACCGCCGAACTGTCCCCGCTGCCCTTGCGCGGCAACGCCGACAGCGGCTTGATCGGCTCGTTGCCGACGACGAAGGTCGGCGGCTCCACGTCGAACAGGGCCTGCCACTGCTTCTCGCGCTCACGCAGCGTGTCGCGCATCGCCGACGCGTGCGTCGTGAGCGTGTCCAGCTCATCGGCGAGGGCCATGAACACCTGGCGAGGATGGTCGAGCTCGCCCTGCGCCACGAGCCGACGGCCGAGCTCGAACAGCGCCATCCGCGCCTCGTGCATCAACTTGACGGCGTTGGTCTTGCCCCGTTCGCGCCACGCGGCGAACCGCCGCGCGGATGCGATGCCGATGTGCAGGGTCTGCACGGCTTCCTCGTTGTCACCGAGGATTTTCAGTGCCTGCTGCATCGCTTCGGCGGCCTCCATACTGCGGACCTCACGGCGCAGGGCGGGCGATGCGTCGTCCTCGAGGTGGCGCAAACGTCCGATCAATGACAACGGCAGTTCCGGCTGCGTTTCCCACGAGTGCACTCCGATGTCCCATTCGCTCGGACCTCGGTAGCCGTACTCATGCAGGAAGGTGGCGAACTTGGTAGCGAATTCGGGGTGGTCGGCGCGTAGCCGGTCGAGCAGGCCTTCCTCGCCCGCTTCGAAGGCGGCGGTGAGCCCGGGGTCGCCGCGCACCACGCGCGAGAGGTCCCACAGCGCGAACGACGGCAAGGCGGAGTCGACGTCGCCGGCGCTGCCGATCAGCCGGATCGCCAGCGTCGGATCGGCGTCGCCGAGCAAGGCAGACACGACTCCGGGGCCGACCGCCGCCTGGTTGCTGGCGATCACGTAGCCGCGGCCCCACACGAGTCGCTGCAGCGGCGCCACGGAGCGTGCCCACGCAACGAGGATCTCGTTCGACACGGTGGCCAGATCCGGCCGTTGCGAGCGGACGCGGTCGGCATATTCGCGTTCCTCCTCCAACTCCGGAATCGTGGTCGTCGTCAACGTCCAGTTCACCCGTTCGGCCATGTGCACCGAGAGTTCCTCGTTGATGTCGCTGGGACTGGCCTGGTGCGGCGGCGGATTGGGATGGGTGAAGAACGCCGCGTCGATGGCGTCCGAGCCGATGCCTGCCCGGATCCCGATGATGCGCACGGTCGTCTGATTGACGTACAGGTATCCGTAGAAGAAGCCACCTGTCGCGCCCGGATCGACCATCTCTTCGGGTGTGAACGAGTTCAACCGGACGTTCCCGCCGCGCCAGCCGGTCAGGATCTCCGGGATCCACACCAGGCTCGCAGCTAACGGCGTGATCGGGTCCGGCATCACGTCGTTCGCATTGAGCCGGGTGTACACCGGGTATCGCGTGCTTGCGGGGGTGTCGATAATCCACGTCTCGTCTGTCACGATTCCTCCGCGGCGCACCGATGCGCTCGATCTGGGTACTGGTTCGGGTAACTCTGCGCCAGAGGGCGCCGTTCGCGCAACAGCCGTTACTGAATCCGGGGTGCTGTATGTCCGAGGCCGTGCGTTTGGTGCCGCTCGATCCGCCGACGATGGTGGTGCCCCGCACGGCGTTGGTGGTCGGCTCCAGCGATGACCGCACGGTCCGCATCCCGGCGCCTGCGTTTGTGATCGAGCACCGCGACGGGCTTGTCATGTTCGACGCGGGCCTCGCGCCGGAGGCGGCAACCGACGCCGGTGCGGCCTACGGCGGGCGAGCCGAGCGCCTGCAACTGCGCTTCACGCCTGACCAGCGCGTCGACCATCAGCTCCGGGTGGCCGGCTATCAGCCGAGCGAGGTGTCCCACGTCGTGCTCTCACACTTGCACTTCGATCATGCGGGCGGGGCGCACTTGTTCCCCGCCGCCAGGGTGCTGCTGGGCGCAGGCGAGCTCGCATATGCCCGAAGCGGTGCGGACTACTACCGTGCTGAGGACGTCGAGCGGGTTGCCCGTGGCGCCACCAGGGAACTGGCCGCCGACACCGACCTGTTCGGGGACGGTTCGGTCGTCGTGCTGTGGACACCAGGGCACACGCCCGGTCATCTCAGCATGCTGGTCCGCGTGCCGGGCGGCCGGTACCTGCTCGCCGGGGATGCCATGCACTCGCGCTGTGCGCTCGACGATGCGTCACCATTCCCGCACGACCACGACCAGACCGCAGCACGTGCGTCGATCCGGCGGATCGCGGCCATGGGCGACGAACTCGGCGCGGCGATCTGGGTCAGCCACGACCCGGACGACTGGGCACGCTGGTCGCCGACGTGCTGAGGCGCTTGTCTTCCCGCACCCGACCGGTAACTATAGAGCTGCACAAGTAACCGGTGGGAGACGTCATGGCCGAGGAATTCATCATCGCAGGATGGCTGGATTACGGTGCGAACCGCGACAAGGTCCTCGAGCACTTCGCGACCTGCGCGGTCCACAGCAGGGAAGAACCGGGCTGCCTCGACTACACCGTCTGCGCTGACCCGCACGAGGACGGCCGCATCGTGGTGTTCGAGCGCTGGGTCTCTGAGAACGATCTCGCCGAACACTTCACGACCCCGCACATCGCGCAGTTCCGGTCGGCGATCGCGCCGTACGAGCGCGTGGGCCGGTCGCTACACCGCTACTTCATCGCGCACGGTGAGGTGTTCGAGTCCGCCAGCGTAGGAAAGCCGGCCTGAACGGGGCTCACCGGCCGGCGGCCGGGTCGCTCAGAAACGCGTCATGCAGCGCGGACATGAACGCGCGCGGCTCGTCCAGCAAGTCCTGCTGCGCGTCGCCGATCGCGTCGCGGACCAGTTCGGCGAACCGGTCCGGCCACACCGTCGGCCGGCCGGCCAGCCAGCCGTCGAGCGAGCGGTCCGCGATCTGCGTCGGGCTGGCTTTCGGCGAGGTGAACGCGGCCCCCATGTCGGTGTCGATGAATCCGGGAAGCACCATGGTCACCGTTGCGCCGTGTTCGCGCAGTTCCTCGCGCAGTCCGAGGCCGATCATCAGGCACGCGGCCTTGCTGGCGCTGTAGATCGGCGCGCTGCGCGATAACGCAACGGCGGACACCGACAGGACGAAGACGACGCCGCTGCCGGGCCGACGCAGGCTCGCTCCGAATGCGCGCACGAGCCGCAGCGGCCCGAAGAAGTTCACCTCGAGAACCTCGCGCACCGCAGCGTCGTCCGCGCCATCCAGCACCGGATGCTGGCTGGTGACCCCGGCGTTGCAGACGATCAGGTCGATGTCCGGGTGCTCGCTCGCGACCGCGGCAACATCGCCGGCGTGCGTCACGTCCAGCCGGACCGGGATCACCCGCGCCGGGTCGGACCACGCCGGCAGCGCCGAGCCCCGTGCGCCCGCGAACACCGTAGCGGCCCCGCGGCGCAGAGCCGCCTCGACGAACTCGGCGCCGACGCCGCGGTTCGCACCGGTGATGAGCACACTGCGTCCGGCCAGATCCATGACTAGGCGCCGCTGGCCGGCCGCGTGTCGGGCGGATCGATGAGGACGTACTCGTAGTGCGCGAGGCCCTCGTCCGCGCCGCAGGTGAGCCGGGTGAAGTTCTCGGCCCAGGCGTGGTCGAACTCGAACGATCGCCCAACTGCATCGACGATCCGGGTGGGATCGCGGACGTCCCACACCTCGCCCTCCTGATGGAAGTCGCCGCGGTACACGCCCTGCCCCAACCGGTCATCGAACCCGCCGAAGTACCCGCCACCTTGGCAGTACACCCAGCCGAGGTCCTCGATCTGATACGTGCGCACGATCGCGTCGGCGTCGGTGAGCCGGAACCAGCCCCCGCGCAAGCGCCGGCCGCCCTCGTACAACGACAACTCATGTTCGACAGACGTCACCGGGACGCTTCTATCGGGATACAGGATCGCGCCCTTGCCCGACGCCTTGCGGCCGCTCGGGTCCTCGAAGAAGAACCCGCCGTGATCAGGAAGATTGAACAGGACCCACTGCCTCACGCCGGGTACGCGATGCCGTGGGCGCGGCGCGCTGTAGGTCCGCGGGCCGCCCCGCCCGGCGTGCACCCCCCACGAGTGATTGCGGAAGAAGCAGTCCCGGGCCGGATCCAATTCGAATCTGTTTCCGAGAACGCTCACCCAGCCCTCACACCGACCCGTCACCTCGTAGGTGGAGCGCTCGCTCATCAGCAGCCCGTCGGCCCGCGTCGTCTCCACGGGGTCGAGGTAGGGCAGCGTCGTTGTTCGGCAGATGACATCCAGTTCGATGCCGATGTCGTTGGGCTCGAGGACCAAGCGAACCACCTTCATCGGTTCGATGATCTCGAGACGCAGCGGCCCGACGCCGAGATGCTCCAGGTCGGGGCGGAGGCGGCGCGAGAGCCGGATGTTGTACTGGCGGCCGTCGTGGCGCAGGCAGATGAAGCCGTCCAACACATCGTTGTTGGCGTACAGCCGCACGTTCGAGGCCAGACTGACCTGGCCCGCCCAATCGCTCAGGCAGACGTAGTGCCCGTCGTTCCATTGCGTGTCACTGGTACCGACCCAGGAGAAGGGCCGGGCGCTCTGATGGAATGGATACTCGTCGATGCCCAGGAGCATGCGGTCGGTCCCCTCGGGAGCTCCAGCCACTAGAGGCGGTCTGTAGAAACACTAGCGGACTGCCCTCACCAGGAGCGACGGTTCTCGGGGACGTCGGCGGCCTCGGGTGTGAACTGCCACCGAGCCGAGCAGGTACGGCTCCGGATGCGCCACCCGGCCGCCGTCTCGACCACGACATCGTCGTAGTCGCCGCCGTACCACCGCCGCGGCTGGTGCCGCTCCCGGGTGTACGGCGCGAGGAACTTGCTCTTCACTCGAGTCGTACCGGCGTCGTCCTCGACGTAAACATTGGTGCAGTAGTGGGCGGACGGGTGGTTGACCGACCGGAAGAAGTCCTTGATGGCGTCCAGACCGTGCAGGATTTCCGGGACGTTCACCAGCCGATAGTCCAGCTCGGCATCTGCGACGAACAGCTCATCGAAGCGGTCCCACTCCTTCGCGTCGACGAGGTGGCCGTATTGAGCGAGCACCTGGTTGATCATCACAATCGCGTCTGCGTCCATGTGTCTCCGTCCCTGTTTCTTGACGTGAAGAACAGTTGTGAGGACGATACGCAGGGTCCGGACCGCTTGCTCGAAGGAGTGTCGTGACGGCTGCAATTCGCGCCCGGGCCGACGCCACACCCGACGACGTCGCCCTCGTCGACGACTCGACATCGCGGACCTGGTCCGAGCTGAGCGCGGACCTCGCCCGGGCCGCTGGTGCGATGCTGGCGGTGGCCCCCGACCCGGCGCACCGGGTGTCCGTCCTCGGCGACAACGCGATCCCGACCCTCGTTGCACATGCCGCCGGCCTGACGGTCGGTGTGGGGACGGTGGCCACCTCGCGGCAGTTGCGCGCCAACGAACTCGCCGACCAGTACGCAGACTCCGGCGTCGTCTGCGCGATCACCGGCACCGGCAACCTTTCTGCAGTACGCGAGGCGGCAACCATCACGGCCGTGCCGGAGGTGATCGTGCACGGCGGCGATCCCGGCGTGGGCGAGCGGTCCTGGACCGAGTGGCTCGCGGCGGCAGCGTCCGCGCCGGCCGACGCGGGTCGTCGTCCCCCGCGGCCGGTGCTCGTCTACACGTCGGGCACGACCGGTCGGGCGCGTGGGGCAGAGGTGCGCTGGACGACGACGCTGCCCGCGACCGCTGACGACTACGTCGCGGCAATCACTGCCGAATCGGCGTTCCCGCCCGGCCCGCACCTCGTCGTCGGACCGTTGCAGCACAACGCCCCGCTCACCTCGGTGCGTCACCTGCTCGGCGGCCAGCCCGTCGTCATCGTCGGGAAGTTCGACGCGGAAGCGATCCTGCGGCTGATCGAGACGCATCGCGTGACGTCATCGGTGATGGTCCCGACACACCTGCAGCGACTGCTCGCCCTCGATGACGCGATCCGTGCCCGCTACGACGTGTCGAGCCTGACGATGATCAGCCAGACCGGATCCGCGTGCCCCACGGACACCAAACTGGCCATGATCGAGTGGTTCGGGCCGATCTTCGTCGAGTCCTACGGCGGCAGCGAGACCGGCACGCTGTGCCGGATCGACTCGACCGAGTGGCTTGCGCACCGCGGGTCGGTCGGCCGGCCGCGGCCGCCGTTCGAGGTCGTGGTCCTCGACGAAGACAACCAGCCCGTGCCGACCGGAGAGGTCGGCGTGCTCGGTTTTCGGGCGCCGGAGGGCCGCGGCCCGCAGTACCACGCCGACCCCGAGAAGACGGCCAAGGCCTACCTGGCGCCGGGAGTGTTCACGCTGGGGGACGTCGGCTATGTCGATCCCGACGGCTACGTCTACATCACCGACCGGATTGCCGACATGGTCGTGTCGGGTGGGGTGAACCTGTACCCGGCTGAGAGCGAGAAGGTCCTCGCCCAGCACCCCGCTGTGGCGCAGGTGGCCGTCATCGGTGTCCCGCACCCGGATCTCGGGGAAGCGCTGCGCGCGCTGATCGTCCCCGTCGGTGCTGTGCCTGACCCGAACGAACTCGAGGCGTTCTGCCGAGAGCGGCTCGCGCCCTACAAGGTCCCACGCGAGTACGAGTTTCGCGCCGACCTGCTGCGCAACGCGATGGGCAAGCTCGACAAGAAGGCGATGCGCGCCCCGTACTGGAGCGACGAGCGGACCATCGCCGGCTGATGGCGGCTACCCGAACCGGAACGACGAGGAGATCATGAGCAGCGACACCGAGTCGGTATCGGCGGCGTTCGTCCCGTACGGGCAGGGTCGCGCCCGGGGCCTGGACGAGGCGGAGCTGGGCAGTCATGGCGTTGAACTCGATCGGCTTGTCGTCCTCGGCCTGCCCGTCGTCCCCGGCCTCACGGTGCCGGCGTCGCGGGCCACGTCCCTGACGCAGGTCGGCCCGGCTCGCGCCGCGGTCGACCTGCTAGAGCAGCTCACCGGCAGGAGCATCGCCGACGAGTCGCACCCGGTGCTGATCCGGTTGCTGGCGAGCTCTCCGGTCAGCGGTGCGGGCGGCGTACCCACCGACGTACCAGGACTCGGGATCACGCCGGCATCGGCGGTTGCGCTGGATCGCGTCGTGGGCAGTGACGACGCGATCCACGATGTCTTCGCCGGCGTGATCCGGTACATCGGTGAGCACTCGTGTGGCATACCGACGGACGAGTTCGCGGATGCGGAGTTCACCGCCACGACGCCGGCCGAGCGGGTAGCGGCGTACCTGGCGCTGAGCGCTGAGGCGGGAGCGCCGTTCCCTGACGATCCGGCCGAACAACTGGCCCGCGCCGCAACGGCGATGCTGCGGCGCTGGGCGTCGCCACGGGCGCGCCGGTTGCGTCGCGGGCAGAACCTGCCCGAGGACCTGCCGCTGGCGTTGCACGTCCAGGCCGTCCGGGTCGGGCCGCCGGCGGCGTCTGGATATGGAATCGCCGAGAGCCGTGATCCGGCGACCGGTGAGTTCGCGCCCACCGGGACGTTCTACCGCGGCGTGCGTCGCGGCCGCGTCGACGACCGTCCGGGCGAGGCGCTGGACCAGATGCCCGGCGGCCGGGGCCTGCTGTCGTCGGCCTTGCGCACCCTCGAGCTGCACATGCGCGGCGCGGCCTGGGTCGAGTTCGAGATTCGCGACCGTGAGCTGTCGCTGCTGGCCGCACGCAAGGTCGACCGACCCGCCCCGCGGACGGCCGTCCGGCTCGCCGTCGATCTCGCCGACGCAGGCGTCCTCGACGACGCTGCGGCCGTCGGGTCGATCGAGGCGAGCGACCTCGAGGCGTTGCTGCACCCGCAGTTGCGGCTCACGGGTCAGGAATCCGAGTTCACCCGCGGCCTGCCGGCTGCGGCCGGCGCTGCGGTGGGGCGCATCGCGCTGAGCAGTGACCGCGCGGTCGAGTGGAGCGAGGCCGGTGACGCCGTCGTCCTCGTGACGGAGGAGACCTCGCCCGGGGACCTGCCCGGCATGCTCGCCGCCAGGGCGATAGTCACCGCGCGCGGTGGCCTTGCCGCCCACGCAGCGGTGGTTGCACGCGGCCTCGGTCGGCCAGCCGTGTGCGGAGCCACTGCCCTGAGCATCGACCGGGAGGCGCGGTCGATAGCTGCCGGCGGGCACACCCTGGCCGAAGGCGACGTGATCTCCGTCGACGGCAGCAGCGGATCCGTGTACACCGGCACCGTCCACCTCGTCCCTCCGCGTCCCGGCGACGATCTCGAGTCGTTGCTGCGTCGGGCGGACGGCCTACGACGCCTCGGCATCCGGGCCAACGCCGACAACGGCCGCGACGCCGCGGTCGCATTGCAGTACGGCGCCGAGGGGGTCGGCCTGTGCCGTACGGAGCACCAGTTCCTCGGCGAGCGGTTACCCCTGGTGCGCCGCTATCTCCTGGCCCGGGATCCGGACGAGGAGGCGGCCGCGCTGACCGAGTTGGCCGCGGCGCAGAAGGAAGACTTCCTCGACCTGCTGAGCGTCATGGGGAACCGGCCGGTGACGGTTCGCTTGCTCGACGCCCCGTTGCACGAGTTCCTCGGCGACTCGACGCACGAGGTCAATCCGATGCTCGGCCTGCGCGGAGTGCGGCTGGCGCTGATGCGTACCGAGCTGTACCCGGCCCAGGCGAAGGCGCTGTTCAGCGCGTGGGTCGACCTCGCGGCGACCGGCGTACGCCCGCAGCTGGAAGTGATGGTGCCGCTGGTCGCGCTGGCCGGGGAGCTCGCGGCGGCGATCGAAAGCATCCACGCGGCAGCCGCCGACGTCGAAGCCCGTACCGGCGTGACGGTGCCGTATCTGGTCGGGACGATGATCGAGACGCCGCGCGCGGCGTTGATCGCGGACCAGTTGGCCCACCTTGCCCAGTTCCTGTCGTTCGGCACCAACGACCTGACCCAGTTGACGTACGGCTTCTCGCGCGACGATGTGGAGGCGCAGTTGTTGACCGCCTATGTGGAGCAAGGACTGATGCCGGTGAGCCCGTTCGCCAGCCTGGATCCGGACGGCGTCGGTGTCCTGGTCAAGACGGCCATCCTGCACGCTCGACGGGTCAACCCGACGATCAAGCTCGGCATCTGCGGCGAGCACGGTGGAGATCCCGCGTCGATCGCGATGTGCGAAAAGCTCGGCCTGGACTATGTTTCGTGCTCACCGTCGCGGGTGCCCGGTGCCCGGCTCGCAGCGGCTCACGCCGCCGTCGAGCAGGCGGCTGCTCGATCGGACCGCAGCGTCAGCGCAGTGACAGGATGAGTGCGACGCACATCTCTTCGACTGCCGCGACCAGCGGCTTGCGGGATACGCGACCGAGGCTGCCGTCAAGGGCTGCGGCCTGGCTGCCGAGAATGACGTCCAGCATGACCCTGATTGCCAGGGCATGAGCGGCGTGCTGCTCACGGGCTTTGCGCGTGCTCCGCGTGGTGCGTGCGTTGGGGACGTAGTCGTAGGCGCGGTCGAGGTGCCGCTCTTCCCAGTCTCGGCGCAGCTGCAGCGCGTGCGCAGTGGATCCTTCGGAGTAGCGGGCCACAAGACGCGCCGAATCGGGATTGCTGTGCCACCAGTCCCACCCCGCACGCAGCACGGTGCGCAGGTTGTCGACGGTGCCGGCCTCGGTGTCCGGGCGGGCCTCGTAGACCCGCTCGCTGAAACCGGTCATCGCCGTCCGCAGCGCCTGCGTGAACAGCTCCTCTTTGGACCCGAAGTGGTAGTAGATCGCAGTCGGGGCGACCCCGGCGGCAGCGGCGATGTCTTCGACGTTTGCCTCGATATAGCCTGCCCGCGCGAACACCTTCGTCGCGGCGTCGATGATCTGGCGCCGGCGTGAGGGCCGGTGGGCGGGGCGCTTCACCTCGACATCGGCCACCGCGAGCGGGCCGGTGTGCTTACTTGTGTCTAACATCTAATCATCATGCCTGAAAACGTTGCGAGGCGAGCCGCGAACCGGCCGTCGCGTCGAACACATCTGATCAGCGCAGCAGTCGAGCTGTTTGCGCTGCAGCCCTGGGAGTTCGTGGCTGTCACCGACATCGTCGAACGCGCCGGAATGACACCGGCGGCGTTTTACTACCATTTCTCCTCGCGCGAGCAGTTGCTTGAAGAGATCGTTCAGAGCTTCGCCGAGGATTGGGTTGACCTGATCGAGCAGGGGTTTGCGGCCGCCGGCACGCCCGACGAGCTGTGCGAGGTAGCCGCCGCCGTCGTTGACGGGATCGAGGAGTGGGAGCAGCCGGCCAAGATCTTCTTCCTGAGTTCGGCGACTGCGCCATTGCTCGTCCAGAGCATCCGGCGCGATGCCCGCAACCGGCTCATTCGCTCGGCCACGAAGACCGTCCGACGGCTCGTTCCCGAGCGTTCGAGCGCAGATGCGAGCGTCAACGGGGTAGCCATGATCATTCTGTACGAGACGGCGGCGCGCGCGAGACTGGCCCTCGACGAGCCGTACCGCACCCTCGGCCCGCGGCGTTTCCGCGACGAGCTGGCCAACCTGAGCAGGGTGGCAGCGGGCTTTTCCTACCCGTAGGCGGCGAGGGCCCGCGGCATACCCCGATCAGATCGGCGTCGACTGGGCCAAGCGTTGCCGACCACGCTCGGCGGCTTGCGCCAGGATGTGTCGATTGCCCCGGTTCCAGGTCACCACGAGCCGTTTCTTCGAGATCTGCCAGCCAGGGGCGATGCGTACCAGCGTGTCCGCGTAGTAGCCGCCGAGCGTGAACCAGTTGTCACCCTCGGCGTTGGTCAGGAAGTGCTCGGCCTGGAGGTAGATCGTGATGTGCGCGACGTCCCCGTCGACGGTCACGAGCGGGTTGTAGAGGCAGTGCTGGCTCGCGTCCAGACCCGTGAACAACGCAGATCCCCGGGCGACCCAGTCGTCCGCGCTCACCCGGCCGAGCGAGCCGGGGCGATACGAGGAGTAATCAATGTCGATTTCGTCGGCGAACACGGACCGGTAGAGCGCCCAATCGCGGGTGTCGATCCCCGCTGCGAACTGGTACAGCGTCCGGCACACGGCCCATTCGTCTGTGGCATCCATGTCACTCACTCCCATGACCACCCGGTCCCCTCCCGATTGCTTACCGTAGCGCCTATGTTGTTAGTACACCCTGGCACGTGGTAGCTGTTCGTGGTCCCACAAGGAGCGTGGCGTGGCGTTGACGGAAGCCGGACTGGGTACCTACCAGCCGCTGGTGCATTCGGTGCAGCTGCCGACGACCACCGTCCGGGTCGCCGAGATCGGCACCGGCAGTCCCTTGCTCCTGGTCAATGGCATCGGCGCAAGCCTGGAAACCTGGCGGCCGCTCGCCGAACGGCTGGCGATGGGCCGCCGGGTCATCATGTTCGACGCGCCGGGCGCCGGCCGGTCCGAGCTGCCGTGCCGCCCCGCAAGGATGCCCGCCCTGGCCACGATGGTCGTCGAACTGCTCGATGCGCTCGGCGAAACAGAGGTCGATGTGCTGGGCTACTCGTGGGGCGGAGCGCTGGCACAGCAACTCGCCCATGACGCGCCTGAGCGGGTGCGCCGGCTGGTGCTCGCGTCCACCTCACCGGGTCTGGGCGGCCAGCCGCCGTCGTTGGCGGTCCTCGCCCTGATGTCTTCGCCGCTGCGGTATGTGTCGGGCGGCTACCTCGAGTGGATCGCACCGAAGATCTACGGCGGACAGGTGCGGCGCAGCGGCTCGCTCGACCCAGCCCACGTCGAGCGGTGGCTCGGTCAGCCCCCGCGGCAACTCGGGTACGCCCACCAGGTGTACGCGATCAGCGGCTGGACGAGCCTGCCGTGGCTGCACGAACTGCGCCAACCGACCCACGTCATCTGCGGCGACGACGACCCCCTCGTCCCCGCACGCAACGCGCGGCTGCTCGCGCGTCGGATCCCGAACGCACAGCTCGATCTCATCCCGGGCGGCGGACATCTGTGGATCCTGGAGAGCGCGGACCAGAGTTGCGCGCTGATCGAACGATCGCTGTCGAGCTGAGTCATCCGGTCGAACCAGAACAGGAGGGCGACATGAGCGATGTTGAGGATCCGGTCGTCGGCCACCGTGGCGACGCGTACGAGGTCGTCGTCGAAGCAGGCAAGATCCGTGAGTTTGCCCGGGCGACGCGGGCGCGGGGTCACAGCTGGTATGCCCCGGATGCAATTGCTCCGCCCACCTACCTGACCGCGGATCGGTTCTGGGCGGAATCCGCGAATCGCGTGTTGGAGCGGGCGAATGTCAACTGGGCACGGATCCTGCACGGTGAGGAGGAGTACGTGTTCCACGGCGCGCCGCCGGCGGCCGGCGAGCACCTCACGGCGCAGCAGACCGTGGCCGACGTCTTCGACAAGGAGGGCCGGCGCGGTGGCAGCATGCGTTTCATCGTTGTCGTTACCGAGTACCGGGCCGACGACGGTCGGCTCGTTGCCGAAGCGCGCCACACCGTGATCGAGACCAGCAAGGCAGCCTCGGCATGACCGGCGTCGACGTCGATGCATTGGCACCCGGCGACCCGATTCCCGAGTTCGTCGACCAACCGCTCACGAGAACGGACTTCGTCCGCTACCAGGGTGCCAGCGGGGACATGAACCCGATCCACCATGACGAGGCGTACGCCCGGGCGGCCGGGTTCCCGACGGTGTTCGCCGTGGGGATGCTCGGCGCCGGAGTGCTCGGCACCTACGTGGCCGAACTGTTCGGACCGGCAAACGTCCGTCGGTTCAAGGTGCAGTTCCGAGAGCAAGCGTGGCCGGAGGACGTCCTCACCTACACCGGCACTGTCGTCGCCCGCCGCGCCGGTGAGCTGGATCTCGAGCTGGCCGCGACGCGACAGACCGGCGGCGTGCACCTGCGCGGCTGGGCGACGGTCGCGACAGCCTGATGTTGCGGTCCGCGACCTGCCGGGCCGCGCTGGCACACTGAGCCCATGGCAGCCGAGGACGGTCCGGACCGGTCGAAGGCCCTCGGTGCTTTCATCAAGTCCCAGCGGCGTCTGGCCGCGTTGTCACTGCGCCAGCTTGCGGATATGACGAGCGTGTCGAACGCCTACCTGAGCCAGATCGAGCGCGGTATGCACCAACCGTCACTGCGGGTGCTGCGGGCGGTCGCCGGCGCGCTCGACCTGCCGCCCAGCTTGCTCCTGGAACATGCGGGCATGGACCGCGCCGATCCGTCGCCGTCGAGCGATGCGGTCGAGGCGGTCGCAACCGCGGCGGCGATCCAGCGCGACCCCGACCTCAGCGAAGCAGACAAGCAACTGCTGCTCGCGATGTACCAGCGGATGCGTGGCTTCCCGGGTTCGTGACTTCGGGTGCTTGCGTACTATCCCAAGCACAAGTAGGTTGACCAGAGTTAGTGAAGTCGCCCTACAGAATCTCCCGCTAGCGAGATCGACGTCCGAGTCGTTCGGACGTGAACACCGCGACCGCCATCGGTCGCGCGTGCCGGGCGGACTGGTGACCGAAGCGGAGAAGCACTATGGCAAAGCTGGACGGAAAGGTCGCACTTGTCTCGGGGGCAGGCCGTGGCATCGGGCGGGCCATCGCCACGAAGCTGGCCGCTGAGGGAGCCCGGATCGTGCTCAACGACCTGGACCCGGACCCGGCCGAGGAAACGTGCACTGCAGTGGTGCGTGCCGGTGGCGAGGCACTCCCGGTGGTGGGAAGCGTGACCGAGCCCGCGTTCGGTGATCGGTTCGTCCAGGCCGCACTCGACCACTTCGGTCGCATCGACATCATCGTCAACAACGCCGGCTACACGTGGGACAACGTCGTGCAGAAGATGACCGACGAGCAGTGGTACGCGATGATCGACGTTCACCTGACGGCCCCGTTTCGCATCCTGCGGGCGGCTGCCCCGTACATCCGTGACGCGGCGAGGGCCGAGGCTGCCGCCGACGCACCGGTAACCCGCAAGGTCGTCAACATCTCCTCCATCGCCGGTCTCGGCGGCAACGCGGGGCAGGCGGCGTATGCGTCCGGCAAGGCGGGCATCGTCGGCCTGACCAAGACGTTGGCCAAGGAGTGGGGGCGTTACAACGTCACGGTCAACAGCCTGGCGTTCGGGCTGATCAAGACTCGCCTGACCGACTCTGCGGCCGGGAGCGACAGCACGATCTCGATCGAGGACCGAGAGATCAAGGTGGGCATCAACTCGCAGCTCATGGCCGCGATGGAAGGCGCTATCCCGCTGGGCCGAGCGGGCACCCCGGTAGACGCGGCCAACGGTGTGTACTTGTTCTGCCTCCCGGAATCGGACTACGTGAGCGGCGAAGTCCTGGTCTGCAGCGGCGGCATGTCCATCTGAACCAGCGCGGAGTCAGCCGCGCCAGGGCGAATATCCGCCGTCCACGGCAATGACCTGACCGGTGATGTACGCCGCCCCAGGTGTCGCCAGAAAGGCAACGGCGGCGGCGACCTCATCCGGCCGGCCAGGGCGTCCCAGGCTCACGGCCGCCAGAATGCGGGCGCGCCGCTCGTCGGGCATGCGGCCGACGGTCAATTCGGTGTCGTCGGTGAAGCCCGGGGCGACGAGGTTGACCGTGATGCCGCTCGGTCCGAGCCTGGCGGCCGTCGCGCGGAGGTAGCCTTCGAGTGCGGCCTTCGCGGCTCCGTACGCGGGTGAGGCGCTGCCGGTCTGTGCCGCCTGCGAGCCGACAAGGATCACCCGGCCGCCAGGCGCAGTGAGCACCGGCTCCAGCGCGGTGGTCATGAGGACGGCGCTGAGCGTGTTCACCCGATACGTCTGGATCCACGCGTCGGCGAGATCGCGAAGGTCGTCGCCATGCTTGACCGCGGGAGCACCCGCGTTGTTGACCACGATGTCGACGGCGTCGAACTCCGTTGTGATGCGGTCAGCGAGTGCACGCACGCTGTCGGGATCGGACACATCGGTCGGCACGCACACGACGGCCGACCCGGGTATCGCGGTCCGCACCGACTGAGCGGTCTGGTCGAGCACCTCCGCCCGCCGCCCCACCAGGACGACCGCGCACCCGGCCGCCGCCAGGTGGTGCGCACAGGCAGCACCGATACCCGTCCCACCGCCTGACACGACGGCCAATCGGCCGGCCACGCTCAGCCGACCTCGGGAATGCGCGCGAGGTGCACATAGGTCTCGCGCAGTTCGCGCTTGAGCAATTTCCCGCTCGGATTCTTCGGTAGGACGTCGGTGACGGCCACGTACTTCGGCCGCTTGAAGCCGGCCAGGTGCGTTCGGCAGTGCTCGGTCACGCTCTCCGCGGTGAGCGCGGCTCCGGCCCGAGGGACGACGGCGGCGACGACCGCCTCTACCCACCGCGGATGGGGGATACCGAACACGGCGACCTCGGCCACTCCCTCGAGCAGGTAGATCGCTTCCTCCACCTCGCGGCTCGCGACGTTCTCGCCACCGCTCTTGATCATGTCCTTCTTCCGGTCAACCACGCTCAGATAGCCGTCGTCGGTCATGACGCCGAGGTCGCCGGAGTGGAACCAGCCGTTGCGAAAGGCTGCTGTGGTGCGTTCCTCGTCGCGCCAGTACCCGAGGACGACTTGCGGGCTGCGGTGCGCGATCTCGCCGACCACGCCGGGCGGAACCGGCGCGTCGTCATCGTCGAGCAGCGTCGTCTCGACATTGAGAACCGGCCTGCCGGCCGACCCCGCGCGTCCGATTTGGTCGTCCGGGCCGAGGATCGTGGCGACCGGCGCAAGTTCGGTCTGACCGTAGAAGTTCCACAACTGCACGTTCGGCAACCGATCCTGGATCTCGCGAAGGATTTCGATCGGCATGGCCGACGCCCCGTAGTACCCCTTGCGTAGCGATGAAAGGTCCACGCGGTCGAAGTCGGGGCAGCGCAGCAGCGAGATCCACACGGTGGGGGGCGCGAAGAACTTGGTGACCCGGTGCTTCTCGATCGCCGTGAGCACCGCCACCGGATCCGGGCCGGGCAGGATGACGCTCTGCGCACCGATGTAGACATCTGGCAGGAAGAAGCAGTGCATCTGGGCGCAGTGATACATCGGCAGGGCGTGCAATTCGATGTCGTCGTGTGTCATCCCGCCGTCGACGATGCAGCTCACGTATTGCGCGATCAGCGATCGGCTCGACAACATCGCACCCTTGGGACGGGATTCGGTTCCGCTCGTGTACATCAACTGCAGCGGTTCGTCATCGCCGACGAGGACGGCCGGCTCGTCTGCCGTCCCGGATTCGGCCCAGTCGGCTACGCGGGACCAGCCCGCTGCAGGTTCGTCCCCGATCCACCCCCGGATTCCGTCGGAGACTCCGGCGAGCAGCAGGGCCGCGTCACCGACCTCGGCCAGCGCGTCCTCGACGACCAGATGACGCGCTCCGGCGTGCTCGAGGATGTAGGCGACGTCGTCGGCGGTGAGCATGAAATTGATCGGTACCAAGATGACACCGAGCTTCGCGGCCGTGATCGTCAGGACTGCGTACTCCCAGCAATTGTGGGACAGCACTGCCAGCCGATCACCCTTGCTCAATCCGTGCGCGGTCAGCGTCGAACACGTCCGGTTGACCGAATCGTTGAATTGGGCAAAGGTCTGCGTGCGGCCGCCCGCGACGAGGGCGGTCTTGTCCGGGTAGCGCGCGGCCGTGCGTCGGAGCAGATCACCGAGAGCGTGTTGCCGGGCACGTTCGACCGCGGACCCGGTCGCCATCAGCCAGCGCCGTCCTCGCGATGGTGCTCGTCGATGAAGCCGCGGACAACCGGGTACACCTCGTCCGACCAGCGGCTGCCTGCGAACACCCCGTAGTGGCCGACCCCCTGCTGGACGTGGTGCGCATGCAGGTGCGGGCCGGTGCCGCTGACGAGTCGGTGCGCCGCCTCGGTCTGCCCGACCGCGCACATGTCATCGCGCTCGGCTTCGACCGTGAGCAAGGCCGTGTTCTTGATGGCGGCAGGCACCACGAGACGTCCGTGGTGGGTCATCTCGCCCTTGGCAAGCAGGTCCTTCTGGAATACCCGCTCGACCGTGTCGAGATAGAACTTCGCGTCCATGTCCAGTACGGCGAAGTACTCCGCGTAGAACTCCCGGGTGCGTTCGCTCGCCTTGGCCTCGCCGCGGGCGATCGCGCGGTAGATCTGCGTGTGCGAGCCGACATGCCGGCGGAAGTTCATCGACATGAATCCGCCGACCTGCAGGAACCCCGGGTAGACCTGCCGTCCGGCGCCCGCGTAGCGCCGGGGCACCGTTGTGAGGTATCGGCGATACCACGCCAGGGGTTGTCGGTAGGCGAGCACATTGATCTTCGTTGGATTCACTCGCGTGTCGATCGGACCGGACATCAGGGTCAACGACAACGGCTGCGCCGGGTCGTCCTGCTCGGCGAGCGCCGCGGTCGCCATCAACGCCGGGACGCACGGCTGGCACACCGCCATGAGGTGGGCACCAGGGCCTACCGAGCGCATGAACCTGATCACGTGGTCGACATACTCGTCCAAGCCGAAACCACCGTGCTGCACCCGGACGTCACGTGCGTTGCGCCAGTCGGTGAGGTAGACCTCGTGGTTCTGCAGCATCGTTCGAACGGTCGGCGTCAGCATCGTCGCGAAGTGGCCCGAAAGGGGCGCCAGAAGAAGGACTTTCGGCTCGTCGTGATGGCCAGCCTTGCGGAACCGGACGAGCGACGCGAACGGTGTCGAGTCGACCACGCACTCCTCGACAGCAGTCTCGACCCCATCCACAGTCACCGAGTCGATGCCGAAGTCCGGACGCCGATGGGTGAGCCGGGCACCCGACACCAGGCTGCCTACCGCGTCTAGATGCCGCGCGATCGTGCTGTCCTGCAGCGCGGCCGGCGCTGACTGCATGAGTCTGACGGCCGCAGCCGTGCTGGCGCGCGCCGGTGCCATGAATGCCCCGTTTGCGTGATAAGCCGAGTAGAGCAAGCGAGCCACCAAGGTCTCCTGACGGTGCCGGCGAATGATTCAATTCTCGCCGAAGTGTAATCGGTGGCCAGGTTCAGCACCGGGCGATTGTGGCCAGCGGTGCACCGTAACTTGTCACAGTTTCGGGTAAGTCGTGAGGTCGGTGCTGATCGGGGTCACCAGATCGGCGGTGGCACGGGCTGCGCGTCGGTACCTATTCCGGCAGCCCGCTGTCGGATGACCTCGCGGTAGTTGTCATGGGTCAGGATCCAGAACCGCTTCGCTCGAACAGCGGCAACGACTTGGTCGGCGACATTGTCCGCGGTCATCGACGATTGCAGACCCGAACTCGTGCGCTGCACCGACGGTGGAGCAGCTGAGTCGCCGAGATCGCTCGGGCGGTTGCGCGCGCTGTCCGAGATCCGTGTCGCGATGTATCCCGGGGCAAGGACCGACACGCCGATGTCGGACCCCTCCGCGGCGAGTTCCATCTGCAGCGACTCGGACAACGCGACAACTCCGGACTTCGCGACGGCGTATGCCGCGAGGTTCGGTATCGGTAGCAGCCCGGCCATCGAAGCCGTGTTCACGACGTGCCCGCCATTACCTTGCGCCAGCAGGCGCGGGACGAAGCTGCGAACGCCGTGGATGGCACTCCACAGGTCGACGCCGAGCACCCAGTTCCAGTCGTCGATGGTCAATGCCCACGACCGCGCGTTCTTCACGACTCCCGCGTTGTTGCACACCAGGTGTACCGCGCCGAAGGTCTGCATCGTCTGTTCGGCCAGCATCTCGACCGCGGCACTGTCGGATACATCGACCCTGAGCGCCCGGACGTCCCGCCCCTGCTCGACGAGCGCACGTGCCGTGTCAGCCACGCCGTCGGCATCGATATCGGCCAACATCACCTTCATGCCCTCGGCGGCGAACCGCTGCGCCATGGCGCGGCCGAGACCGCTGGCCGCCCCCGTCACAACCGCGACACGCTCGCGCAGATCGTCCACAGGCGGTCTCCGAATCACCAGACATGCGGGATATGTATCGGGAATTATATATTGACGAGTGTAAACTGGGTAGATGCCTGCGAAGATCGATGCGGACGGTCGCCGACGAGTACTCGTGCTCGCTGCTGCCGAGGTGATCGCTGACGAGGGCATCAACGGGCTGACCAACGCCAAGATCGCGGAACGACTGGCTGGCAGCACCACGGTCGTCACGCACTACTTCACCAGCAAGCGTGAGCTGATGCTGCACACGTATCAGACGATGGCTGCTCGCGCTGCCGAACGCGTCGAGGACGCGATCCGCACCAGCGACGACGCGCTCGCGGCATGCCTGCGAGCGCTGCTGCCCATGGACAAGGCAACCGTCACCGAATGGAAGGTGTGGTTGGCCTTTCAGGGCATGGCAATCGGCGACGCGGAACTGACCGCGATCTGGGCGGCCCGAGCGGCCTCCGCCGTCGGCCGACTGGCGCGCCTGGTCAGAGCCGAACAGGCCGCCGGGAACATCCCGGCGGCAGTCAATCCCGACGACGAGGGTCGGCGCCTCGTGTCGCTGGTACACGGCATGTCGTTCCAAGCAGTCATCGATCCGGCGCACTGGTCAAGACCGACCCTCGTCCGGTTGATCGATGCGCAACTGGCGGGTCTCCGGACGGCCGCGCGGACGAAACGACCTGTCCGCGCGAGCCCACCGAGGTCTGCGGTCGAGGCGGCGAACCAGCGCTAGCGGCCGGCCGGGCTCCAGCCGGCGCTGATGACGATCTCGCGCTCCAGGCGCTGTTCGAGCAACTGTTCGCCATGTGCCCACAGTTCGGTCAGCCCGGCAGACAGTGCTGTCTCCAGTCCGACGGACAGCACCTCGCCGGCCCGGTTGTAGGTCTCGGCGACATCGGAGAGGTGCAGGCTGTCGCGCGATTGGCCGGCGAGCCAGTCGAGTGCGTCACGGATCTCGTCGCCCGCAGCGGGATCGGCCGCGACCGCCTGGCCGAAGGCTTCGATGTGCGCAATCTCGTCGAGCATCCATGCGATCTCGTGAGCGCTGCGTGCCGCCGCGTTCCGCAGCACGGTCTCGCACATCACCACACGGACCTGTGCCGTCTCGTCAGTGATGGCAGGCAAAACCTCGTCGATGAGGACGCGCGCGCAGTCGAGCAGGATCTGGTCGGTAGTCGGCCGTCCGATCATCGGGCATTCCTCATTCCAGACGCCTGCAGATGGCGAAGAACTTCTTGTACAGCAGTGACAGCGCGTTGATCAGATATGTGGCCATGATCCCGCGCGACTCGCCGTTCGCCAGCGCGTCCAGGCTGTGCAGCATCTGCGCGATGAGGCGAGCCATGCCGAGCATCATGAAGTATTCGACGACCGGTGGGTTGAGCTGCTCGACCGTGAGGCCGGTCTGCTCTCGGTACCTGGCCAAGAAGTAGTCCGGATCCTCGAGGTAGAGATTGGGCGGGATGGGGATCTGCAGGTAGTAGCCGAGATCCTCACGGGGGTCCCCGAGCCGTCCGAATTCCCAGTCGATGACCAGGCACCCGGCCGCGCCGACGAGGACGTTCGAGGGCTGCATGTCGCCGTGTACCAGCGTTAGTGGTACCGGCTCGGGTCGGAAGCTAGCCAGGCGCGCGGCAACGTAGCGCAGCGCGGGACTTCGATCCGACAATTCGCGCCCGAGTGTGGCGAAGATTTCGATGATGCCGTCGATGTAACTGTCCCAGTCCTGGTCCAGCATGAGTTCGGCCGGCAGCACCTCGAGCGGCGTGCGATGGACGGCGACAATGGCATCGACGAACGCGCACTGGTTCGTACGCAGGTCGGCGGATTCGCGCGCGACGTCCTGCAGCGATCGACCGTCATAGAACTCGCTGACGATGCACTTCGTGCCGAAGTACTCACCGTCCGGGTCGTACCAGCGGGCAGTCGGCACGCGAACGCAGCCGGCGGTCCCGGCTGACAACTGCCGGAGCAGACTCCACTCCACGTCCCGGTCGCTGACGAACACGCCGTGGCCGGGCGGCGGGTCGCCGCGCAGCACGAAGCGCGCGGTGGTGCCGTCGTCGCCCCAACGAACGTCGGCGAGTGCGGTGTCGCGGCTGTACCCGCCGCTGATCGGACGTAGCGCGGTGACCTGTGGGCTACGGGCCGGCTCGACGGCGGCGAGGAATCGTTGCGTGGCATCTGCGGTGATGGCCATGAACATCGTTCCTTCCAGCCGAGGCGACCACAGGCGAGCTAGCCGGCGAAGCCGTCGCAGTCTTCATAGCGTAGGACGCGTTCGATCCCGGACCTCCGGTCGGCGTCACGCTGACCCGCGCTGTACGGCCGCAGCTGCCCGAGCACCCGACTCGCCCGCGATCCGACCGAACGTGACGCAGTTCGCGTAGGAGTTGCCGCTTCCGACGTAGCGGCGTCCGACGACACCGCCGGTGCTCTCACCGGCCGCGAACAATCCGGGCATCGGCGCGCCCGACTCAGCCAGAACCTGCGCGTCGCGATCGATCCGCAGCCCACATGCGGTGAAGCAGACGGTGGCAGGCCGGATCTCTGCCGCATAGAACGGGGCGGTGGTGATCGGCCGCAGGAATTTCGCATCCTTGAGATAGTCGGCGTCCTCACCCGCGTCGGCAGCGGCGCTCAGCCGCTCGACCGTGGTCTGCAGGTGCGACGCGGGCAGGGCGATCGACGCGGCCAGTTCGGCGACGCTGTCCGCCCGGTGCACCTTGCCGGCCTCGACCATCGCCGCGATGATGTCGGCGTTCCAATGTGGGCTCTGCTTCTTCGTCGAGCCCGGGATCTGCTGCTTGTACAGCGCGACACCGGCGGCAGTCGCTTCGTCCAACGCAGCCTGGTCGAACACCGCGAATGCAACCGCGCCCTGTTGCTGGATCAGCCCGTCCATGATCCCGTAGGGGGCGGTCTCGTCGCAGAAGCGACGACCCTCGCGGTTGACCAGTGTCAGCCAGCCCGGCAGGTACGCCTCGTACATCCTGGCGAAATCGGCGTGTAGCAGTCGCAGCCCGCAGTCGAAGCCGGCGAGCTGTGCCCCGACCTGAGCCGCCAGGTCAAGATGGTCGCCACGGGAACCGGGTGCTCCGATGTACCACGCCCACCCGGTTGCGGCGGCCGAGGGAAAGAATTGGGCGAGCTTGTCGGGGGAGTTGCCGAATCCGCCGGTGGCAATGATGACCGCACCTGCGGTGATCGTGTCGTCGCCGACACCTACGCCGATGACGGCGCGCGAGTTGGCTGCGTCGTCGATCAGCAAGCGGTCGACCCGGCGGCCCAATGCGACGTGCACACCCTGGTCGCGACAGTGCCCGGCCAAGACATCGACGACCGCCTGCCCCCGACCGATGGGGCAGTGCACACGCGGCACGATCTCGTCGCCCCCGAAGACCAGTTCGTCGTAGAACTGCACCCCGAGATCGCCCAACCACTCGACCGACGGGCCCGCCATCTCACACAGTCGGCGGACGACGGCGGACTCGACCTGCCACTGGTTCAGTTGCATGTAGTCGTGGAAGAGCGAGTCTGCGCTGTCGGTGATTCCGAGCGCTCGCTGGTAACGCGTGCCGGCACCCATGGTCAGGGCCCCGGACAGCCGGGACGAGCCGCCGATGACGCCTTCAGCTTCGGCGATCAGCACGTTCTCGGCGCCGCTCTCGCGTGCGGAGAGGGCCGCAGCCAGGCCGGCTGCCCCGGATCCGACCACGAGGACGTCGACGTCACGCGTGATCGATGCAGGACCACTCAAGTCGCAGCTCCCTCGCTCGGACCGAGCGGGATATCGCTCGGCCGGTGTATACGTACTGGTGTACACTGAGCTTTATATACCGTGTGGGCAGGCCGGGACAAGGGTCCGCAGGGCCGTCGCGGCGATTCGGTCGTGTGTACGGCACGAGATTGGTGGCGAGATGGTGGACTACCAGGGCGCGGTGTACCACGTCGGTATCCGGGTGCCGGACTTGGAAGCCGCGATGGCTGACATCGGCGCAGCCCTCGGGCTGACCTGGGCGAAGGTCGTCGAGCGGGAGCAGCGGATCTGGACGCCCCGGACAGGTGCGACCACGACCCCGCTTCGGGTCGTGTATTCGTGCGAGGGGCCGCAGCACATCGAACTGTTGCAGGGCGAGCCGGGGACGGTTTGGGACGGCAGCGATCTTCCCGGCCTGCACCACGTGGGCATCTGGGTCGACGATGTGGCGGCCGAGGTCGATCGGCGCACCGGTGCTGGGTGGACGCTCGAGGGTTCGCAACTCGCACCGGAACACGGCTACGGGGCCATGGCCTATCTCAGATCCCCGCAGGGTTTCCTGCTCGAGCCGGTTGCGAGCTACGCGCGACCGATGCACGAGCGCTGGTGGGCCGGCGACGACTTTTCCTGACCGCTCGCAGCTCAGCCTGAGGCAGGATCGGCGAGACTGGTCACCAGGCGGTGTTTGGCGAGCTTGCCGGCCGGTGTCCGCGGCACCGCGTCGACGAACCGCACCTCGCGCGGGCACTTGTAGTGCGCGAGCCGTTCGCGCGCGTAGGCAATGAGTGCGGCGGCCAGTTCGGGTGCGGCCGCCACGCCGGGCGCGACTGACACGAACGCGGTCACGACCTCACCGAGGTCGTCGTCGGGCAGGCCGATCACGGCGACGTCGTGGACGGCGGGGTGCAGGGTGAGCGCGCCCTCCACCTCGGCCGGATAGATGTTGACGCCGCCGGAGATGATCACGAACGCGGCCCGGTCGGTGAGATAGAGGTAGCCGTCCTCGTCGAGGTAGCCGATATCACCGGTCGTGGTCCACGTCGGGTGAGCCGGGTGCTGTGCGGTCGCGGTCTTGTCCGCGTCACCGTGATAGCGAAAGGGCACCTCGTCCCGCTCGAAGTAGACGGTACCGATCGATCCGGCCGGCAGCTCGGCCCCGGTCTCGTCGCAGATCCGGGCGATGCCCACGGCGGCGCGTCCGACCGAGCCGCGATGGACCAGCCAGTCCTGCGGGCCGATCAGGGTGAGCCCGTTGCCCTCGGTCGAGCTGTAGTACTCGTGCACGATCGGGCCCCACCAGTGCAGCATCTCGTCCTTGACCGCGGGTGGGCACGGCGCCGCCGCGTGGATCGCGACCTGGTGCGACGAGAGGTTGTGCGCCGTCCGCTCGGCCTCGGGAAGCTTGAGCATCCGCACGAACATCGTCGGCACCCACTGGCTGTGGGTCACCCGATGCTGCTCGATCGCGCGCAGTGACTCGACGGCGTCGAACCGGTCCATCACCACCACCGTCCCGCCGAGCGCTTGGGCGACGGCGCCGAACCGCAGCGGTGCCGCGTGGTAGATCGGGCCGGGCGACAGGTAGACGGTCTGCGGCCCGAACCCCCACACCGCGCTGCACAGCGTCACGAGCTCGCTGGTGTGTTCCTCGATCGACGCGTCGGGCAAGGGTGGCTCGATGCCCTTGGGCAGTCCGGTCGTCCCGCTGCTGTAAAGCATGTCCATGCCGCGCGGCTGCTCGGCCAGCGGTTCGTCCGAGGCTGCGTCGCGGAACTCGGCGTACGAGGCGTACGAGTCGACCGGGCCGTCGAGTGCCAGTGTGATCCCGACCGGCAGGTCGTCGACGAGCGGCACGAGTCGTGCCGAGGCGATCAGTGCTCGCGCGCCGCAGTCGGCCACGATGTAGGCGACCTCGCCGCGCGTCAGGTGGTGGTTCACCGCGGTGATGTAGAGCCCGGACCGCAGCGCAGCCCAGTAGATCTCGAAGCAGCGCACGTCGTTGAGCGTGACCATCGCGACGTGGTCGCCCCGACGCAGCCCCGCGTCGTGCCACGCGCGGGCGAGCCGAGTCGAATTCGATTCGAGCTCACCGAAGGTGATGACCGTGCCGTCGCCGTGCATGACCGCTGCGGGCCGGTCGGGGGTCAGGCGGGCGTGCGGGCCGGGGTACACGCGCACCACCTTAGGGCGACGCGGGGCCGCCGGGACACGGATGTCCCGGCGGCCCGGAGCAATCGTGGCTAGCTCAACTCAGCGTGAGCGCGGTGTCGTCGATGAAGAACGACGTCGCGTTCGACGAGTCCTCGGTGCCGGTCCACTTGATCGTGACCGTGGTGCCTGCATAGCTGCTCAAACTGACGGTTCGCAGCACATACCCGGTGCCCTGGTTGACGTTCGAGTACGACTGCACCGCGGTGCCGTTCGCCGTGACGGTCAACTTGTCGTACGCCGTCGACGTCCCCTCCGAACTGCTGATGTAGAGGTAGTACGTCAGCGACGCCGAGCAGCCGGCCGGGATGGCGACGGCCTGCGAGATCGAGTCGGTGTGCGTCGTCCCGTAACCGTCCAGCCAGGCGTAGCCACTGCCGGTCCGCGAGTGCGCGCCGTCGGTGTTGATCACGCCCGACGTGGACGTCCAGTTGGCCGTCCCGGATTCGAATCCCGGGTTGACGATCTTCTGGCCGCTGCAACCACCGCCGCCACCGCCGCCGGAACCGCCGAACGCGGTCGTGCCGTTCGGCGTGCCGAGCCCAGTCGGGCCGTCCCAGCCCGCGCCGCCCTTGCACAGGGTGGTGGGCGAGCACGAGCCGTTCGAGCCCGAGGTCACGTCGAAGAGGTTGGCCGTGTGCGCGTACGGCACTGACGCCGGGTTAGTCCCGGACGCGGGCGTGCCGGCGAGGGCGTACGTGGACGCGATGATCGGCGCCGACGCGCTCGTCCCGCCGTAGACGGCCCAGCCGCTGCCGCCGTAGGTCTGATAGACCGCGACACCGGTGTTCGGGTCCGCGACCGCGGACACGTCGGCAGTTGCCCGCTTGCTGCATGCCGAGATCCCGCTCTGCCAGGACGGCTTGGCCTCATCGCTCGAGCAACCCGAACCGGCGCCGCTCCATACCGACTCGGTCCAGCCGCGGCTGTTGGTCGAGGTCGTCAGTGACGTACCGCCGACGGCGACCACCCGCGGCGAGGTGGCCGGGTAGATGACGCCGGCGGAGTAGCCGGAGTCACCGGTCGAGGCGGTGTAGACGACGCCGGTGGCCTGGAAGTACGTCGAGTCCGTCGATGCCTCGGAACCGTCTTCAGGACCGCCCCAACTCAGCGAGACGAACTTGCCGCCGAGGTTCGTGGCCTCTTTGACCGCGGTGTAGAGGTTGTTGCCGTTGTCGTTGGCCTCGATCAGCGTGATGCTGCAGTTCGGGCACACCGCCGAGACCATGTCGAGGTCGAGGGAGATCTCACCGGCCCAGCCGCTGTCGGGACTCGGCAGCGGGCTCGTCGCGCCGTTCTGGTTGAGCTTCTTGAAGCAGCCATTGGCGGTGGTGCACGCCGGCAGGCCGTACTGGCTTCGATAGGTCGCGAGGTCGGATTCGGCATTCGGATCGTCGAAGGCGTCGACGACGTAGACCCGCTGGCCGCTGCCCGCGGTTGCGGACGGCAGCTTGTAGGCGGACTGGAGGCTGGACGGGCCGTACCCGCTCGGCGTCGCCATCGGACGGGCGGCCAACTGCGCGCGTGAGGTGAAGCCGAGGTCGGCGCGGCGCAGTGCCTGGCAGGCACTCCGGCCGGGTGCGACGTTCTGCTTGCACGCCTTGACGACCGAGATGCCCGTCGCTGCCGCGGACGCTGGGGTCACCAGGGCCGGGAGCGACAGGGACATCGCGAGTGCAGTGCCGCCGACGAGGACGGTGAGTCCTCGTTGAGCAACGTTCACGAATGCCTCCTGAGAGTGGGTTGAGGCTCGCGCCATCGAGAGCCAACGCAGGAATCTATGGGTATGCGCGACTTATTACCTGATGCGAGGAATGTCAGGTACTGGTCTGGCAGGTACCGGCCCACTCATCGACGCCTCAGGAACGCGGTGCGCAGATCCGGACGCGCACTACTGTCGATGCCGTGGAACTCACCCACGTCGACGAGCACGGCGCCGCCCGGATGGTGGACGTGTCGGCCAAGGACGTCACCGTCCGCACGGCCCATGCGCGCGGCCGATTCGTGACGACGCCGGAGGTCATCGCGCTGCTGCGTCGCGACGGGCTGCCGAAGGGCGACGCACTCGCGGTCGCGCGGATCGCCGGCATTGCCGCGGCCAAGCGCACGCCCGATCTCGTCCCGCTGTGCCATCCGGTCGCGCTGCACGCGGTGACCGTCGATCTCGTGCTGGGCGACGATCATGTGGTGATCGAGGCGACCACGCGCACGGCAGACCGAACGGGTGTCGAGATGGAGGCATTGACGTCGGTCGCGGTCGCCGGCCTCGCGCTCTACGACATGGTCAAGGCAGTGGACCGATCGGCCCGGCTGACCGACATCGAGTTGGTGTCGAAGACCGGCGGCCGGTCGGGGGAGTGGACGCAGCAGTGAAGGCAGCGGTCATCACCTGCTCGAACCGGTCCGCGTCCGGTGAGCGGGCCGACGATTCCGGCGCACTACTGGCCGGCCGACTGAGCGAGGCGGGTCACGACGTGGTGTCGCGGGTGATCGTCGCTGACGACGTTGATGCGATCCGCGCCGCGGTGCGCGACGCCATCACGGCCGGGGCCGACGCGGTGTTGACGACGGGCGGCACCGGGCTGACGCCGACCGACGTGACCCCTGAGGCGGTGCGACCGCTGCTGGACCGCGAGATCCCCGGCATCGCCGAATCATTGCGGATGGTGGCGCGCGACACGGTGCCGACCTCGGTTCTCTCACGCGGGGTGGCGGGTGCGATCGGACCGGTCCTCGTCGTCACGCTGCCGGGCTCGCCCGGCGGAGTGCGGGACGGGATCGCCGTGCTTGCCCCACTGCTCGAGCACGCGGTCGACCAGTTGCGCGGGGGCGACCATCGGCCCGGAGGTGGCTTGTGAGCGCGGTGACCGCACTGACCGGTGTCAGCCAGCGACCGCTGGACGTCGAGGCACACCGGGTCGCGGCACTACATCCGCAGGCTGGTGGGATCGCGCTGTTCTGCGGGGTGGTGCGCGATCACGACCACGACCGGGACGTGTGCGAACTCGAGTACGTCGGCCATCCGTCGGCAGCCGACGTCCTCGCCGACATCGCGGCGCAGTTCTCGGCCCTGCCGGACGTGCTCGGCCTGGCGGTCAGTCACCGGGTCGGCAGGCTCGACATTGGCGACGTGGCGCTGGTCGCGGTGGTGTCGACGGCGCACCGTCGTGCGGCGTTCACGGTGTGCGCCGACCTGGTGGACGAGGTCAAGAGCCGGCTCCCGATCTGGAAGCGGCAGGTCTTCCGCGACGGCACCGACGAGTGGGTGAACTGCCCATGAGCACCGGCGGCAGGGACTCGAGCAAGCCGGACGACGTGGCGCGACGGCGCGACGACGAGCACCCGGTTCTGCCACAGACCTCGTCGGACGAGCGGGACGTCGGCTGGGGTGACGAGCACGACGGTGGGCGCCGCGACGACGAGTGGTACCAGCGGGAACGGCCGCCGCACCACGAGTGATGCGGCGGCCGCTGCTGTCCGGGGCCGGTCAGGGACGAGGGCTGGGGTTGGTCTGGCCCTGCAGCAGGTCTCGGATCTGCTCGAGCAGCAGCACCTCGTCGGACTTTGCCAAGACGTCGTCTTCCTGGATGCCCCGCGCGGCCCGCGCTGCCTGACGTTCCTTGAAGGTGTTCATCGGCAGCACGAAGGCGAAGTACACGACCGCGGCAGTGATGAGGAAGACGATGGCCGCATTGATGATCGTGGAGAAGTCGACGAAGGTCGACTTGCCCAGCAGGTCCGCCGCCGAGTTCTGCGCCACCCCGTCGGTGTGACGCAATGAGAAGCCGAGCCCGTTCACGTTCGAGCCCCCCGCCGCGTTCACGATCGGCTGCACGATGGCGCCGACGAACGCCGAGACCACCGCTGCGAACGCGGTGCCGATGACGACGGCGATCGCCAGATCGACGACGTTGCCGCGCATGATGAATTCCTTGAAGCCTTTGAGCATGTACCCGACCCCCTTCGGATCCGCGGCCGCTTGCCACGGGCGTTCGTGCAAGACCCTAGGGGAATCGGTCGACGACGATGAGCAGCGGGCGAGTCCCCGACGTTGCGATGCGCACCGCCTGGTCGCGGTTGGCGGCCACGACCACGACGGGTTCGGCGGTCGACAGGTCCTGGCCGGACGACACCGCGAGCACACGCAGCCGGTCGGCCACGAGGGTTGCCGGTTCGCCACCGTCATCCGTCCCGGTGAGCAGCCCGACGCGATCGCCCACGCGCACCAGGTCGGCACTCGGCACCGACGATGCGCGCACCGGAACGGCGACCTGTCCGTCGGCCAGGCCGGCCGCGATCGGGTTCGCCGTGCGCGGCGAGCGCGGCGGGTCGGAGCCGTTGGCGGGGGATACCGCGCTCGCGGCGGCGAGCAATAGGCACGACAGCGCGGCAACACGCCGCGGCCAGCGGGACAGCCGGATCAGCACGCGGTTGAGGGAAGGCATGCCCACGACGCTAGGTCGGGCGGCGGTCGGTCGACGTGCGCCGCGGCCGCGCTGTGGACGGCGAGCGCGGGTGTGGACGGCGGGCGGCGATCCTGTCAGGGGATCGTGCGACCGGCGGTGTGCTGGGGGCAGGCTCAGCTCGCCGCTGCGGCCTTGCCGCTCGGCGTGCTCGGGGAGGTCGAACTGCCCGAACCCGAACTGCCCGAACCCGAACTGCCCGAACCCGAACTGCCCGAACCCGAACTGCCCGAACCCGAACTGCCCGAACCCGAACTGCCCGAACCCGAACTGCCCGAACCGGTTGAACCTGACCCGCCCGACGAGGAGTCCGAAGCGGAGCCGGTGCCCGACGACCCGGACGAGGACGCGTCCGACTTGGCGGTGGACGACCCGGTTCCGTTCGCGTCGGACTTCGAGCGCGGCTCGGCCTTGCCGTCCTTGCCGTTGCCGGCAGCCCTGCTGTCGGTGCGGTAGAACCCGGGACCCTTGAACACCACGCCGACCGAGCCGTACACCTTGCGAACCGGGTGCGCGCAGATCGGGCACTCGCTCGCAGACGGGTCGGTGAAGGTCTGCACGAGTTCGAACCGGTGGGCACACGTGGAATCGGTGCAGGCGTATTGGTAGGTGGGCATCTGAACGGCGTCCTTCCGCAAACTGGCACTCGCAGTCTACGACTGCTAACGAGTCCCCCGCGTCCCGGATTCCCTCAGCTGGTGCCACCCGGCCGGGGACACGACCTCCGCAACCGGCACATCCCACTCATCGGACGGCAACTGGTCGACCAGTTCGTCGTCGTAGAGCAAGGCGTAGACGGCCACCCCGTCCGAGACGCGCGCCAGGGCCCGGTCGTAGGACCCACCACCGCGACCCAGCCGGGTGCCGTCCCTGGCGACGGCGAGCGCAGGGACGAGCACCGCATCGACCCTCGCGATGGCCGAGGTCCCGAGCCGCGCAGCGTCCGGCCACGCCGTCCAGTCCAGATCGAGGTCCGGCAGCAGGTGCGGCACGAGGACGCGCACCCGCCGCGCGAGCAAGGCATCGAGCAGTTCGGTCGACCCGGGCTCGGTCCGCAACGGCACGTAGCCCGCGACGGTTCCCCACCCGTCGGACGCACACCGGCGAAGGACGTGCCCGCAGACCGACTCACGCGCCCGGGTGATCTCCTCCGCCGAACGGGCGCGCCGATGCTGGGTGAACTGATCCCGCAGCTGCGCCTTCTGCATTGCGCCATTGTGGCTTGGTTACCCTCGCGTCATGCCGCGTGTCACCAAAGCCCTCGTCCCAGCTGCCGGGCGCGGGACGCGATTCCTGCCGTTCACCAAGGCCGTCCCGAAGGAGCTCGCGCCTGTCGTAACCACGCCCGCGCTCGAACTCGTGGTCGCTGAGGCGGCTGCGTACGGCGTGACCGACGTGCTGCTCGTGGTCGGCCCCGGCAAGGAGGCGATCGCCGAGTACTTCGCGCCGAACGAGGAGCTGGAAGCGGCCCTGGCGGGCAAGGGTGAGGACGCGCTGCTCGCGGCGACCCGCCGCGGCGCCGACCTGGCCAGGTTCCATTACGTCGATCAGAAGGACCCGCGAGGGCTCGGGGACGCCGTCGCGCACGGTGA
The DNA here is from genome assembly GCA_963750295.1 of uncultured Actinomycetota bacterium. Classification (GTDB taxonomy): domain Bacteria; phylum Actinomycetota; class Actinomycetes; order Mycobacteriales; family Jatrophihabitantaceae; genus CAVVPY01. Next base: position 2,520,135 of record CAVVPY010000001.1, on the reverse strand, counting down.
GGACTTCGCGGCCGGCGACCCGATCGCCGTGCTGCTGCCCGATGACCTCATCGACGACCGTGACGACCTGCTCGGCCGGATGATCGAGGTGCAGGCCGAACGCGGTGGCGTCGTCATCGGCCTGATCGACGTGCCCCGCCGCGACATCGACAAGTACGGCATCGTGACCCTGACTCCCGGCAGCGATCCGTCGGCGGAGGTCGTCGGCGTGATCGACCTCGTCGAGAAGCCGGCACCGGACGAGGCGCCGTCCTCGCTCGCGATCATCGGCCGTTACATCCTGCCGCCGCAGATCTTCGACGCGCTGCGCAGCACCGAGCCCGGCGCGAAGGGCGAGATCCAGCTGACCGATGCGATGCGACGGCTCGCGCAAGACGGGGTTCCGGTGCACGGTGTGGTCTTCCGCGGCCGACGCTACGACACGGGCAACGGCCTCGATTACCTGAAGTCCGTCGTGTCGCTCGCCGTCCGCCACGACGAGATCGGGACGGAGTTCGCGGCCTGGCTGCGCGAGTTCGTGTCCCGGTCGAGCTGAGCGCGGGATACTTCACTCGTGGCCGCCGATGATCCCCGCATGCGCACGGTCGACGAGCACCTGGCGCTCGTCCTCGACGCCATCGGCTCGCTGGACCCGATCGAGCAACCCCTGCTCGATGCCCAGGGCCTGTTGCTGGCAGAGAGTGTCAGCAGCGCGCTCCCGCTGCCGGGCTTCGACAACTCCGCGATGGACGGCTATGCCGTGCGCACCGTCGACACGCGCGACGCCAGCTTCGAGGCGCCCGTCATGCTGCCCGTCATCGGAGACATCGCAGCCGGCATGACCTCGCGCGCCGGGATGGGCCCCGGTCTGGCGATGCGCATCATGACCGGGGCACCGATCCCCGCCGGCGCGGACGCCGTGATCCCGCTCGAGGACACCGACCGCGGCGTTGCTCGCGTCGCGATCCGCCGCCCCGCTAGAGGTGGGGAGTGCATCCGCCGGGCCGGGGAGGATCTCGCCGCAGGCTCGCCCGCACTGGCTGCCGGCGCGGCGCTCGGCCCGCAGCAGGTCGCGTTGCTCGCCGCGATCGGACGCGACCGGGTGCTCGTGCGCCCCCGTCCCCGCGTCGTGGTGATCAGCACCGGCAGCGAACTGGTCGACGTGGGCGTACGGCCCGGCTTCGGCGAGGTCAGCGACGCCAACTCCTACCTCATCGCGGCCGCGGCCAAGGACGCCGGCGCCGACGCCAAGCGCTTCGGAATCGTTCCCGACGATCACTCGGCCTTGCTGGACGTGCTCGAGAGCCAACTGCTGCGTGCCGACATCCTGATCACCACCGGTGGCGTCTCGATGGGCGCGTTCGACGTGGTGAAGGAAGCACTGTCCGACCTGGGCACCGTCGAGTTCACCCGCGTCGCGATGCAGCCCGGCAAGCCGCAGGGATTCGGCCATCTGGGCAACCGGGTCCCCATCTTCTGCCTGCCGGGCAACCCGGTCAGCGCACTCGTGTCGTTCGAGGTGTTCGTCCGTCCGGCCATCCGCAAGCTGCTCGGCAAACGCAACGTCCATCGCGCGACCGTCCAGGCGGCGGCGCTCGAGAGCATCTCGAGCCCGTCCGGCGTGCGGCAGTTCCGCAGGGGCGTGCTGCACCGCGAGGCGACCGGCGGGTACAGCGTGTCGCTCATCGGCGGCGCGGGTTCGCACCTCATCGCGGCGATGGCAGCGGCCAACTGCCTGGTGGTGATCGACGAAGAGGTGACCGAGGTCGTCGCCGGCTCGCGGGTGACGGTGATCCCGCTGCTGCTCTCGAATCGGTGACCGACCACCCTGGTTGGCCGGCCACCTTGTCGGCCGGGCCGGTCAGCCTGCGACCGCCACGGCGTCGCGACGCGCGGGCATGGAGCGAGATCCGGCTACGCAATCAGGCCTGGCTCGAGCCGTGGGAGCCGAGTTCGCCGCACCGGTGGCGCGAACGCAACGCAACCTCGGCCTGGCCGCAGCTCCACACGGCACTGCGCCGCGCCGGCCGGGCCGGGACGATGGTGCCGTTCATGTTGCTCTACGGGCAGCAGCTCGTGGGGCAGGTCAACGTGTCGAACGTCGTGCACGGGGTGCAGCGCTCGTGCACCGTCGGGTACTGGATCGACGGTGCCCACGCCGGGCGCGGCATCGTCCCGACGGCGCTCGCGCTGACGATCGACCACTGCCTGACCGCGGTCGGCCTGCACCGTGTGGAGATCAACATCCGGCCCGAGAACCAGGCCAGCCTGCGTGTCGTCGAGAAGCTCGGCATGCGGCGGGAGGGGTTCTACGAGCGCTACCTCGACATCGACGGAGCCTGGCGCGATCACATCGCCTTCGCGGTGACGGTCGAGGAGTTGGCCCGAGGGTCGATGCTGTCGCGGCTGCCGTCGCTGCCAACCCCACCCTCCCGGCGAGCTTGAGACTTCTCCGACACGCCGGGCCACGTACGGCCGCGGGGACCTCGTGCTGGCTACGTTGAACGAACTTGTGGCTGGTGTGACTGGAGGGACGAAGTGCTGTCACCAATGATGACGGTCTTCGTGCTGGCCGTCCTGTGGCTGATCGTGGTCGTCCCGATGATCGTCCGCGGGAACGACGAGCGGCGGCGGGACAGGTCCGTCGATGGCTTCGGTCAGGCGATGCGTGCGCTCGGCCGGCGTGCGCATGCGTCCCAGCCCGACACCGATGTCTTCGTCCCCACCAAGGCCGCGGTGGCCCCGCCGGCCGCACCGCCCGTGACCACCCGCCGTCCCGTGCCGGCTGCCCAGGAGGCGCTGATGTACCCCGTCGACCGTTCGGAGATGTCCGCGGCGCGCACCCAGATGATGGCCCGGCGGCGGCGCTCGCTCACCGTGCTCGGCGTTGGCGCGGCAGTCTTCGTGCCCGTCGCGCTGCTTCTCGGCGGGCTGATGTGGGTGCCCGGCGTCGGCTTCGGCCTCGGGCTCGTCGGGTACTTCTTGTTCCTGCGCTCGCAGGCGCTCAAGGACCGCGAACGACGCCAGCACCGTCAGCAGCGAGCCATCCAGCGCCGCGAGGAGCACGGCGTGGACGCGACCGCGAACGTCGGTTACTTCGAGGCCGCGCCGGAAACGGCCGTGCGCATCGACGACGACGACCTCGACCTGCACAACCTCGACACGATCGACCTCACCGGTCTCTACACCGAGGACATGGCGCCCGCCGCAGCGCGTCGAGCGTCCTGACTCGGCTGATATCCTGATCGACGGCCCGAACGGGCCGTCCGGGGTCCTCGACAGGCCTTCCGGGGGCTGTGGCGCAGTCCGGTAGCGCACCTCGTTCGCAACGAGGGGGTCAGGGGTTCGAATCCCCTCAGCTCCACATCTGAGGTCTCTGGGGACGTCGTGTGTCTCGGCGGCGGGCGGCAGCCGTTCGGCCGTGCCCCGTGCGGGCCGGTCGGTGTGGCGGCGCGGGCGCCACAAGGTGCGCTTGTAGGCTGGGCCGGTGCGGCTCAGCGGACGGGTTCCCGACCTGGCCGCGCTCGACATACTGCTCGCCGTCGTGGACGCCGGCAGCATCAGCGCAGCCGCCAAGCGAGTCGGTCTCACGCAACAGGCGGTGTCGAGCCGGGTCGCGTCGATCGAGGCGCAGTCCGGGGTCACCCTGTTCACCCGATCGACCAGCGGCTCCCGGCTGACCGCCGAAGGCATCGTCGTGGCGGAATGGGCCGCGGGGGTGGTGGCGGCTGCTCAGCAACTCGATGTCGGGCTGGCGACGCTGCGTTCGGACCGCCGGGCCGAGCTTCGGGTGTCGGCGAGCCTCACCATCGCCGAGCACCTGCTCCCGGCCTGGCTGGTGTCCTTCCACCGTGCTGCACGCGCACAGGGCTTGTCGCCGGCGGCCGTGAATCTCACCGCGGAGAACAGTTTCACGGTCATCGAGCATGTGCGGTCCGGGTCGGCCGATGTCGGCTTCATCGAGTCGCCCGGCGTGCCGGCCGATGTGCGCAGTCGAGTGGTGGCTCGCGACGAACTGGTGCTGGTCTGCCGTCCGGACCATCCGCTGACGCGCCGACGCAGTCCTGTTGACGCGGCGACGCTTGCGCGGACGCCGATGGTCAGCCGCGAGGAGGGGTCGGGCACTCGAGGAGCCCTCGTCGCGGCACTTCGCGTAGCACTCGGCCCGAATCATGAGACCGCGGACCCATTGCTCAAGCTCTCGTCCACCGCGGCGATCCGCGCGGCGGTGATCGCCGGTGCCGGGCCGGCGATCCTGAGTGACCTGGCCGTCGTCGAGGACCTGGGTGCACATCGGCTGGCGCGGGTGCCGGTGGTTGGTCTCGACCTGCGCCGGGCGCTCCGCGCGATCTGGATCGGCAACGCGACACCGCCGCCCGGACCGGCACGCGACCTGATCGGGCACGTCCTGCGCCGCGTCTGACCGACGCTGCACCTGCAAGTCGCGGGGCACGGTGGGCCTATGTTTGTCTAGGTATGTCGCTGACTCGGTAGGACGGTCACAGATGGACGGTGCAGAGACACCCGGGTCCGCACCGTCCGCGTCCGAAGGCCACCATCCCCACCGGGGGTGGTGGCGCCAATTTGCGCGACCGCTCGACGGGATCGGCAAGCACCCCGACTACCGGTTCACCCTGGCCAACGAGCGCACGTTCCTCGCCTGGATCCGCACCGCCCTGGCCCTGGTGGCCGGTGGCATCGCGGTGGTGCAGTTGGTCCCGGAATTCTTCGTCCACGGCGGCCGGCTCGCGCTCGGGGTCGTTCTGGTGCTGCTGGCGGTCTTGGTGTCCGCGACGAGCTATTTCCGCTGGGCCCGCAACGAGGTAGCGATCCGGCGCGACGAGCCGCTCGCGGTCCCGAGAATGCCGTGGATCCTGACGGCCGGCCTGGTGCTGATCGCGATCCTGTCCCTCGTCTTCATCGTCTTCGGCAAGAGCAGCGGCTCATGAGCGAACTCTGCGGCGCGACGTCCGTAGGTCGCGAGGGGACGCAGAGCGAGCGCACGTCGCTGTCCTGGGCGCGCACCGGTCTGAGCTTCGCCGCCATCGGGGCGCTGATCGCCCACCATGCCGCCCGGCGCTCGATCGCGGTGCTCGTGCTCGGCTTGCTGGCTGTGGTGCTCGGAGCTGCGGTAGCAGTCTGGGCGGAGCTCCGCCATCGCTCGACCACCGCCGCGGTGAGCGGGGGCCGCTCGCCGGCAGCGCCCCGGTTGATCGCGCTGACCGCGGTTCTCGTCACCGTGATGGAGCTTGGCGCGCTGGCGTTGGTCGTCACCACCTGACCCTGGCTGGCCACGCTTCGATCAAAGGCCGAGCGCGTCCGCGGAAATGCATCACGGACGGCCGCGGGCGCGACCGGCGACGGGTTGCTACAAGCCTGGTTTGTATGGGCACACGTACAGGTTGTACATCTCGCCTCGGTCCCCCGCGTAGCTTGCTTCGTATGCAGCCTGCTGGCGAAGGCCAGACCCGATGGTTGAAGGTGCTTGACCAGACCGCGTGCATCGGGTGCCACGCGTGCACGACGGCGTGCAAGAGCGAGAACGAAGTCCCGCTCGGGGTGACCCGCACCTACGTGAAGTCGGTCGACGTCGGGATCTTCCCCCAGGTGCGGCGCTCGTTCCAGGTGACGCGCTGCAACCAGTGCACCGATGCGCCCTGTGTCACCGCCTGCCCCACGGAGGCGATGTTCAAGCGGGACGACGGCATCGTCGACTTCGACAAGCAGATCTGCATCGGATGCAAGGCGTGCATCGCTGCCTGCCCGTACGACGCCATCTTCATCAACCCCGACGACCACTCGGCCGAGAAGTGCAACATGTGTGCGCACCGCCTGGACGTGGGCCTGGAACCGGCGTGTGTCACCGTCTGTCCGACCGGCGCCATCCTCGTCGGCGACGCCAACGACCCCGAGTCGAAGGTGGCTCAGATCGTCAACCGCCAGCCCGTGCAGGTGCGTCGACCGGAAAAGGAGACGAAGCCCGCGGTCTTCTACCTGGGTGCCCATCAGGCGACGCTCGACCCGCTCGGTGCGACCCGGCCGCCCGGCGATCTGTTCGCCTGGGCCACCCAGGGCCCTCCCGGGCCGCAGTTGGTGCGCTCCGGGCACCCGGGCGGCGGCACCTCGTCGGCGGCGGCGCTGCTGTCCTACGACATCCCGCACTTCGCCCCCTGGGGCTGGCGGGTGAGCCTGTACACCTGGACCAAGTCGCTGGCCGCGGGCACCGTGCTGCTCGCCGCCGTGCTTGCCTTCGCCGGCCTGCTCACGTGGCACGACGACGTGGTCCGCTTCGCCGCCCCGTCGATCGCCCTGCTGTTTCTCGCGATCACCGGCGTCCTGCTGATCTGGGACCTCAAGCACCCGCTCCGCTTCTACCTGATCTTCACCCGACATCACTGGTCGAGTTGGCTGGTACGCGGCTCGTTCATCATCGGCGCCTACGCAGCGGCGGTCTCGGTCCAGATGCTGAGCGCCCTGGCCGACAGCACCACCGGGATCAAGGTGGCTGCGGGCGCCGGCATCCCGCTGGCGCTGGCTACCGCCTGCTACACCGCCTACCTGTTCGCCCAGGCCAAGGCCCGCGACCTCTGGCAGAGCCCGCTGCTGCCGGCGCATCTGGCGGTACAGGCCGTGCTGGCGGGCGCGGCGGGGCTGCTGCCGTTTGCGCTGGCCGGTTCCCCCGACCGGGGTGTGCACGACCTGGAGTCGGTGCTGGCCGTCGCGGCCGCGGTGCACCTCGCGCTGGTATGGGCGGAGGCGAGTCTGCCGCACGTCACCGCCCACGCCCACCTGGCCATGCACGAGATGCTCGGCGGCCGGTTCCGCTGGTACTTCTGGACCGGCGTGGCGTGCGTCGGTGTGGCCGTGGCGGCGCCGTGGATCGGGGCGGTGGCGGTGCCGTTCGCGCTGCTCGGCCTGCTGGCTCACGAGCACGCCTACGTCCAGGCCGGCCAGTCGGTTCCGCTCGCCTAGGAAGGGAGGGTCGGTGGCGCAGGACAACTACAACAACAACGAAGCTCCCCACGCGTCGCGGCTGTCCCGGCTGGCGGCCCGCGTCTCGGCGGCACGGCAGGACGTGGAGGCGCGGCACGAGACGTTCTACCAGGGAGCGAGCGGCGTGCACCTGGCCGCGTTCCCGCCCAAGGAGCGCTGGGACGAGTGGGTGGAGCTGGACTCCAAGGCGTGGCCGCGCCGCGAGGAGCGGCGCTACCTGCTCGTCCCGACCACATGCTTCAACTGCGAGTCGGCGTGCGGCCTGCTGGCCTACGTCGACAAGGACGACCTGCACGTGCGCAAGTTCGAAGGCAACCCGGAGCACCCGGGATCGCGGGGCCGCAACTGCGCCAAAGGCCCGGCGACGCTCAACCAGGTCACCGACCCGGACCGCATCCTCTACCCGCTCAAACGGGTGGGCGAACGCGGTGAGGGGAAGTGGGCCCGGGTGAGCTGGGACGAGGCCCTCGACGATCTCGCGGGCCGCATCCGCGCGGCGATCGTGGAGGACCGCCAGAACGAGATCATGATCCACATCGGCCGCCCGGGTGAGGACGGTTTCACCGAGCGCGTGCTGGCCAGCTGGGGTGTGGACGGGCACAACTCGCACACCAACGTCTGCTCCAGTGGTGGCCGCACCGGCTACCAGTTCTGGATGGGCGCCGACCGTCCGAGCCCGGATCACGCCAACGCCGAGGTCATCTACCTGATCAGCTCGCACCTCGAGGCGGGGCACTACTTCAACCCGCACGCGCAGCGCATCACCGATGCCCGCCGTAACGGTGCGAAAGTCATCGTGCTCGACACGCGGCTGTCCAACACGGCAACCCACGCGGACTACTGGCTCGCCCCGCAACCGGGCAGCGAGGCGGCCATCAACCTGGCCATCGCGCGGCACATCATCCACACCGATCGTTACGACCGGGACTTCGTGCGGACGTGGTGGAACTGGCAGGAGTACCTGCAGCAGTGCCGTCCGGACCTGCCCGAGACCTTCGAGGCCTTCGAGTCGGCACTGCGCGAGACCTACGAGCAGTTCACGTTCGACTATGCCTCGGCGGAGTCGGGTATCGCGGCCGGCACCCTCGCCGAGGTGGCCGAGACCGTCGCCAACGCCGGCACGCGCCTGTCGACGCACTCGTGGCGCTCCGCGGCAGCGTCCAACCTGGGTGGCTGGCAGGTCTCCCGCACGCTGGTACTCCTCTCGGCACTGATGGGCGGCATCTCGACACCGGGCGGGATCTTCCCCAACACGGCGAACAAGTTCGTGCCCACGCCGATCTACACCCCGCCGCATCCGCAGGTCTGGCAGGGGCTGAGCTGGCCGCTGGAGTACCCCCTCTCGCAGAACGAGATGTCCTTCCTGCTGCCGCACCTGCTCAAGGACGGCCGGGGCCGGCTCGACACCTATTTCATCCGGGTCTACAACCCGGTCTGGACCAACCCGGACGGCCTGTCCTGGATGGAGGTCCTGACCGACCACGACAAGGTCGGCTGCTTCGTCGCGCTCACCCCGACCTGGAACGAATCGGCCTACCTCGCCGACTACGTCCTTCCGGTGGGGCACAGCAGCGAGCGCCACGACACCCACTCCTACGAGCAGTACGACGGCCAGTGGCTGGGTTTCCGGCAGCCGGTGCTGCGGGCCGCGCGGGAGCGGATGGGCGAGACGATCACCGACACCCGCCAGGTGAACCCGGGCGAGGTGTGGGAAGAGAACGAGCTCTACATCGACCTGTCCTGGCGTATCGACCCGGACGGCAGCCTCGGCATCCGCCAGTACTACGAGTCCAAGCTCGAACCCGGCACGAAGCTCACCGTCGACGAGTACTACGGCTGGATGTTCGCTAATTCCGTGCCGGGCCTGCCCGAGCGCGCCGCCGAGGAGGGGCGCACCCCGCTGGAGTTCATGCGCCGCTACGGGGCCTTCGAGATCGCCAAGGGCGTCGGCCAGGCGTACACGCAGCCGGTGCCCCCCGAGGAACTGGAGGACGTGCACTGGGGCCGCAACGGCCGGGTCTACACGGCCACGCCGAAGCCGGCCGGCCCGAACATCGTGCCGATGGGCGCCCCGGACGCCGACGAGGACGGCCGCCGGGCGGTCGGTATCGACGTCGACGGCACCGTGCTGCAAGGCTTCCCCACGCCGTCGGGCAAGTTGGAGTTCTACTCCTCGACCCTGGCCGACTGGGGCTGGCCGGAGCACGCACTGCCCGGTTACATCAAGTCGCACGTGCATCCCAGCAAGCTCGCCGCCGATCAGATGGTGTTGCTGTCCACGTTCCGCCTGCCTACCCAGATCCACACCCGTTCGGCGAACTCGAAATGGCTCGACGAGTTGGCGCACACGAACCCCGTGTGGATCCACCCGAGCGACGCAGCCCGCCTCGGGGTTGCGCAGACCGGCGACCTGGTTCGGGTACAGACCGACATCGGCTTCTTCGTGGCCAAGGCCTGGATCACCGAGGGCATCCGCCCCGGGGTGATCGCGTGCAGTCACCACATGGGCCGTTGGAAGACGCAGCAGGAGGCAGGTGCGGTCGGCGGGATGATGGCGACCGTCGACCTGGTGCGCAAGGACTCGGACTGGAGCATGCGACGGGTGCGCACCGTGGTGCCCTACGACAGCAGCGACCCGGACTCGCAGCGCATCTGGTGGAGTGACACGGGCGTACACCAGAACCTCACCTTCCCCGTGCACCCCGACCCGATCTCGGGCATGCACTGCTGGCACCAGGCGGTGCGCGTCACCCCGGCCCAGCCGGCGGACAAGCAGGGCGACATCGTCGTCGACACCGCGCGGGCCCGCGACGTCTACCGGGAATGGCTGGCCATCGCACGTCCCGCCGGGCAGGTCTCACCCGACGGTCTGCGCCGGCCGATGTGGCTGATGCGACCGCTCAAGCCGGGCCGAGAGGCCTTCGCGATCCCCGAGGCGCCGTGAGCGTCACGGTTCCCACGGCAACTGCCAGCGCCCTGACCGAGCCGCAGCCGGCTGGTCCGTGCGAGCGCGACCCGGGCTGGTGGGAGCTGCTGCGCTCGCTCGGGGCCGCGGTGCTGAGCCCGCCGCAGCACAGCGGCGCGGTGTGGGACGCTCTCGCGCTGGAGCGGCCGGACGCCGTCGCGGTGACCGACGCGTTTCTGCTTGGATTGCCGCCGCATGCGGCCATCTATCTCGGCCCCGAGGGGAAGCTCGGCGGTGAGGGGCTGGGACGGGTCCAGGGATTCTGGCGCGCCCTCGGTCTCGCGCCGGCCGAGGACGCCGACCATCTCGGCTCGCTGCTGATGCTCTACGCGGAGCTGGGGGAGGCCGCGCAGGCCGCGCAGACCGAGGCGGTCGCGCTGAAGCTGGGCAATGCCCGTGCGGCACTGCTGCACGAGCACCTGGCCAGCTGGGTGCCGGCGTACCTGTCGGCGTTGGGTGAGCTGACCGGCGGGCCGATCGCGCAGTGGGCGGAGCTGGTGCGCCACACCCTGACCCACGAAGCGAGCTTGCTGCCGCCACCACCACGGCTGCCGCTGGCGATGCGCGAGGCCGCCGCGCTGCCGACCGGGCCGGACGAACTCGAGGGCCGCGACGAGCTGCTGGACCGGCTCGTCTGCCCGGTGCACAGCGGCGTCATCATCTCGCAGCAGGATCTGCGGCGTGCTGCGGCGGGGCTCGGGATGGGACTGCGTCGCGGGGAACGGCGCTACGCGCTCAAGGCGCTGCTCGAGCAGGACCCCGCGGCGACGCTGAGTTGGTACGCCCGCTTCGCCGACAACTGGGTGGAACGCCACGAGCCCCTGCACGCCGACTACGACTCGTCCACCAGCGACTGGTGGCGCGAGCGGGCAGGCGGCTTCGCGGCGATGCTGCGAGCGATCTCCGACTCCTGACCTGGGTGCAGCATCACCTGCGTACCGTGATGGCGTGATGGCGTGCCGGTAGTCGACGCAGGCGCAGGCTCGTGAGCGATCGCTTCGAGGAGCTCGCGTGGTGCGAGACGCCCATGGGGGCCGTGAGCCTGCGCCGCCGCCTGGAACCGGCGCTCAAGATCGACGTGTACGAGGTGAAGCTCGGCGACGAGTACCTCATGTCGAGCCTGTTCACCGCCGCCGAGATCGAGCTCGCGCGTCTCGGCTTGGCCGCGGTGCCCGGCACCGACCTCGACGTGGTCGTGGCCGGCCTCGGGCTCGGCTACACCGCTGGTGCCGTGCAGCAGGATCGGCGGGTCGCATCTTTGGTGGTGGTGGAGGCTCTCGGCGCGGTCATCGAGTGGCACGAGCGAGACCTGCTGCCCGACACTGCCGGCTTGGCGTCCGATCCACGCACGCGGCTGCAGCACGGGGACTTCTTCGCGATGGCGCACGGCGATATCGGGTTCGACCCGGCGACGCCGGGACGGCGCTTCCACGCCGTGCTGGTGGACATCGATCACACGCCGCGACATGTCCTGCATCCGAGCCACACCGGGTTCTACACGCCGGCCGGCCTGCGCCGCCTCACCCGGTACCTCCGCCCGGACGGCGTGTTCGCCCTGTGGTCGGACGATCCGCCGGATGCGGAGTTCGGTGCCGTGCTGGCGCAGGTGTTCGCCAGGACGCACGCGCACGTGATCACCTTCGCCAACCGGCTCACGGGCGGCACATCGGCCAACACGGTCTACGTCGCCAGCTGAGCGGGCGACTCAGCCGTCCTGGCCGTCAACCGAGGTAGCCAGGAACGGCACAGGCAGACGATGGACAGGCACACGATCTTGTGCCGCCGCAGTGGAGCGAGCAGAGTGAGGTCTTCGCCGGCCGGAAAGAGATCATCATGTTGATGCACCTCGCCACCTCGCCCGATGGCCGCTGATCGTGGTGGTTCTGCTTCCTTCCAGGCGTGCGGTGAGCAGCTAGCCGCGAAAGTCACGCAGGGGTGCTGAGCGTGCGCGAGGCCGCCTGAAGCGACCATCACCGCGATGGCGGATGTGCACGGCAAGCCGTAGCGATCGTGGTCGGCCGCGTGTTCCGGCTCGACGAGAACGTCGTGCCGTCTGCTCGCTAGCATTCGCGGGTGATCGTGAGGTCCGCTGCTGGCGCGTCGGTGCCGCATTGTCCGCAGGAACAGCTCTCCGCCGAGTTCCGGCGTAGGGTGGATGCCCACTGCGCATCCGGACACGCTGGGTCTGCGGCCGAAACGGCGGATGCGCGATGAGCAGTGAGTTGCGAGTGGACAAGGCGGGAGCGTATGACCCGGGCGACAGCCTCGTCGGCCAAGTGTGTCTCGCCTGCGTGGAACAGGTGCCGGTTGCCGGCGCCGCCGTCTCGCTCACCGGAAGCCTCGGCCATCGCGACACGATCTACGCCAGCGACCGGGTCGTCGCCGCGCTCGAGGACCTCGAGTTCACGCTCGGCGAAGGCCCTGGGCTGGACGCGGTCCGCGCCCACCAACCTGTGCTCGTCGGGGACGTCCTCGACCCTCGCGAGTCCGCGGGAGGACGTTGGCCGGCGTTCTCGCCCGCAGCCGCCGAGGCAGGCGCGCGCGCGGTGTTCGCGTTCCCGCTGGACGCCGGGCCGGGCCATTTCGGAACGCTGCTGATGTACCGCGAGCAGCCCGGCGAGCTGAGCAGCACCCAGCGCACGCGTGCCGTGCGGTTCAGCCGGACCGCGTCCTTCGCCGCGCTCGATCTGGTGCGGAAGCTGGCTGTCGACGGGGCCCCGCCGGACGGTCACGATCCGGATGCGGACGGCGTCTTCCACCGGTCCCAGGTCTACCAGGCATCGGGAATGGTCATGGTGCAGCTCGGGGTGAACATCGAGGAAGCCTTGATCCGGATTCGGGCGCACGCCTTCGCAGCCGGCCGCGAGCTCGCCGAGGTCGCCCACGACATCGTCGAACGCAAACTAAGGTTGGAGGCGGACAATGGTTGACGGCATCGGCAGAGGGGAGGTTCAGCGATGACCAACTTTCCGACGCCGCGCGAGACTGCATTGGCTGACACCTTCGTGGGACTCGCCGGTGCGCTCGTCACCGGCTTCGACATCGCGGACATGTTTGACGAGCTGGCCGGGGCCTGCGTGAGCCTGCTTCCGGTCTCGGCGGCCGGGCTCATGCTCGTGGACACGGCTGACAACCTCCGGGTGATGGCCTCCTCGAGCGAGCGGTCACGACTGATCGAGTTGATGGAGATCCAGAACGACGAAGGCCCGTGCCTGGACTGTTATCGGACTGGCGAGCAGGTGTTCGCAGGCGATCTGTCCGAGACGAGGGAGCGGTGGCCGGTGTTCTCGGACGAGGCGATGCGGGTCGGCTTCCAGGCGGCGTTCGCCATTCCGCTGCGCCTGCGCCACGAGACCATCGGTGCGCTGAACCTGTTCCATTTCAGCCGCGGGGACGTCGAAGGCACGACGGTTCGCATCGCGCAGGGGTTGGCCGACGTGGCCGCGATTGCCATCCTGCAGCAGCGTGCCGTCGACCGCGGGGTCGAACTCAGCACCCAACTGCAAGAGGCGCTGAACAGCCGCCTCGTGATCGAGCAGGCCAAGGGTGTGCTAGCCGAGCGGGAACAACTGGACATGCCTGCGGCCTTCGAACTGCTCCGCGGCTTCGCACGACGTACCAGCCAGCGGTTGGCCGACGTCGCGCGCCGCGTGGTGACCGGCGAACTGGGCAGCGTCGAGCTCCGGGGCAGCTCCGATTGACGTCGCACCGACGTGGCCAGCCGAAGTAAGGTGTTAGTTGCAAGCTGTTGTGGGTACGGCTTGCGCAGTAAGCTCGGAACAAACCGGACTCAATCGGTTCTGTTTGAGTTGTCGTTGCCCCGGACCCCGGTGACGCGAAATGCCGTCGTCGCGTCGACATAGGGGTTGGTCTCATGCGAATCACTTCGCTAACGCAGCTGACTGGCCGATGAGCGACGAGCTCGGCCCCGATGCCGAAACCCGAGCCGACGGAGTAGAAGCTGTCGAGCTGACCCCATCCGCGCTCACGGCCAGCATGCTCGGCCGCGCGGTCCAGCACGTCGATCAGCTGCTCGACACCCTCGACCGCACCGGTGAGCCGGCGAGCAACGCCACCTCGCGCGCCCAAACGGCGTGGTCGGCGCAGGCGTCCGACCTGCCGATCGCGGGCCAGGCGCCGCGTCCCTTCGGGCTGGACGAGGTCGTCCAGTTCTCCGTGAGTGCCCGCGCTGCCGCCGATCGGGTTCGCGCCGAAGCGGACCGCGTGCGGGCCGAGGCCGCGCTGCAGGGCGTCCGCTTGTTGAGCGACGCGATCAAGACCGCCGCCCAGGCGCAGGCCGAGGCCGAGCACGAGTGGGGGGCGAAGCAGCGCTGGGCCGCGGCCTACACCCGGGCTGCGGACGACGCCCTGCTCCGGGCGACCAGATCACCCGACCTCCCGCCGCACCCGACCACGGCATCGCCACGCAGCCGCAGGGGTTCCGGCCGAAGCAACCCGACGTCGCGCGCCTGACGGGATCGCCGAATACAGTCACACGCATGACCCGGGTCGGCGAGGCGGCCAGCGTGCCGCGCACCGGCCCGGCGCCGCTCGTCGCGTGGCCACGGGCTGCGGCCGCCACCGCGCTCGGTTGTGCCGTCGTCGTGGCCGTCCTCGGTGTCATCGTGCACGGGACGTCCAGCGGGACCGCGGTCGACGATGTGCTCGAGCGCTGGGTGCACCGGCACTTCGACGTGTACGCGCTCTACGACATGGTGCAACTGACCACACCCGCCCTGATCGCCGGCCTGCTCGGGTTCGTCGCGCTCGGTGGTTGGCTGATCGGTCGCCGCGACGTCGCCGTCCTTGTCGCCGTCTCGTCCGCGGTCGCAGTGGTCCTCGCCGAGTGGGTGCTCAAACCCCTGGTAGGACGGACGAACCCCGTCGTGACGAAGATGACCGGCATCACGTCCGAGGCCTACCCGAGCGGCCACGAGACGGGCGTCTCGACGCTGCTCGCGATACTCGCCCTGCTGATTTTGCGCGCGCAGGTGCGGGCGCTCGTCAAGGTGACCGTCCTGGTCGTGCTCGCCGGGTACTTCCTGATCACCGCCGTCGGCCTGGTCGGCCAGTACTACCACTACCCGAGCGACACGCTCGGGGCGCTCGCGCTCGCGCTCGGCTGCGTACTCGCGACCTCGCTGCTCGTCGATCGCACCCCGGTCCGGCTGACCGGCCGCGTCGTCGACCAGCGACCGACTAGTTGATCTGGCGGTCCGAGTCCTTCCAGAACGGTTCGCGCAGCTTGAACTTCTGCAGCTTGCCGGTCGCCGTCCTGGGCAGCGTGTCGACGAACTCGACCCGCTTCGGGCACTTGTAGCCGGCCAGGGACGAGCGGCAGTGCGCGATCAGTTCCCCCGCGCTGACGTCCCCGCCGTCGGTCACCACGAGCGCGGTGACCAGCTCACCCCATTTCTCGTCCGGGATGCCGATCACCGCGACTTCCTTCACCGCCGCGTGCGACATCAAGGCGTCCTCGACCTCGATCGACGACACGTTCTCACCGCCGGAGATGATCACGTCCTTCTTCCGGTCCGAGATGACCAGGTAGCCGTCGTCGTCGAGGTAGCCCCCGTCGCCGGTGTGGAACCAGTTGTCGCGCTGGGCATCCGCGGTCGCGTCGGGTTGTTCCCAGTACCCGTCGAGGTTGTGATTGGACGCGGTGAGCACTTCGCCGTCCGAGTCGATCTGCACGCGCACGCCGAGCGCGGGGGCACCGGCCCGGCCGAGATTGCGCGCACGCTCGTTCGTCGACAGCTCGTCCCACTCCGCGCGTTGTCGGTTGACCGTCACCAGCGGCGAGGTCTCGGTGAGCCCGTAGATCTGGATGAACTCCCACCCGAGCTCGTCGAGCACCCGCTCGATCGTGCGGGTCGGCGGCGGTGCGCCGGCCGCGACGATGCGAACCCGGCCGTGGCCCGGGATCGGACCGTCCCAGTTCGGCGCCGCGTCGAGCGCCGCAGCGATCACGGCGGGCGCGGCACACATCAGCGTCACCCCGTACGCGTCGACGCGGCGCAAGATCTCGGTGCCGTCCACCTGGCGCAGCACGATGTGCTTGGCGCCGACACCGGTCACTCCGAACGGCATCCCCCAGCCGTTGGCGTGGAACATCGGCAGGGTGTGCAGGTAGACGTCGCGATCACTGATCGTGGTATGCAGGCCGAAGACGGTGGCGTTGAGCCAGTTGTTGCGGTGAGTGAGCTGCACGCCCTTCGGACGCGCCGTGGTGCCCGACGTGTAGTTGATGGTGGCCGTGGCGCGCTCGTCCGGGTCGTCCCACCCGCGCGGTTCGGTGTCGGGCAGGTACAGCGCGTCGTCCTCGCCGAGCACGAACTTGTGCGGCACGTCCAGCGCGTCGAGGGTGTCCTTCACCGCCGGATCGGCGTAGACCACGTCCGCGCCGCAGTGCCCGACGATGTACTCGATCTCGGCGCGGGACAGCCGGAAGTTGATCGGCACCAGGATCCGGCCCCAGCCCGAGACACCGAAGAACGAGGTCAGCAGGCGCGCTGAGTTCTGTGAGATCACGGCGACGCGGCCACCGACCGGGACGCCCAGCTGGTCGAGGCGAGCGGCCTGCGCGCGGGCATTGACCGCCATCTCGCGGTAGGTGAGCTCGCCCAGGCTCCGCGCCGGCTGATCGGGCTCGTCGACGATCGCGACCCGATCCGGGTAGACGTGCTCAGCACGGTCGAGGAAGTCACGGACGGTCAGCGGGTAGTACACGGGCACCTCCAGTGCGGGTACCCGTCGATTACACCCTGTGACGAGTGCGACCCGCCACACCCGATCAGGCAGGGTGGACGGCGCCCCCGGTGGCGGACGAGGGTGGCAGGCATGCGCGCGGGCGAGCCAACGATGCCGGCCGCTCGCACCGACACCATGTGGTTGGCCGCGGTCGCGCTGCTGTTCTGTGCCGCGTTCGGCACCAACGTCGCCACGCCGCTGCTGCTGATCTACCGCGACCGGCTCGACCTCTCGCCCACCGTGCTCACCGCGATCTTCGGTGTCTACGCGCTCGGGCTGGCGCCGTCCTTGCTGCTCGGGGGTCCGGCGTCCGATCGTTACGGCCGCACCACGGTGCTGTTCCCGTCGATCGTGCTCGTCGGGGTCTCGTCGCTGGTGTTCCTCGCCGGGGAGAACTCCGTCCCGATGCTGTTCGTCGCGCGGTTCGTGCAGGGGCTTGCCTCGGGCGCCGCATTCAGTGTCGGCAGCGCCTGGCTGCAGGACCTGGTCGGTCCGCTGCGGTCGGCGGCGGCCGCCCGGCGCGCGTCCCTGGCGCTCAACACCGGGTTCTGCTTCGGGCCGCTGAGCGCCGGGCTGCTCGGCCAGTACGGCCCGCGTCCGCTGGTCGTGCCGTACCTGGTGCACGTCGCGATCGTCTTCGCCATGCTCGGCGCGGCACTGGCGCTCGCCGTGCCCGGCGGAGCCTGGGCCGCGGGGCGGCGCGGCGTGCCGGGCGCGAGCGTGCTGCCGCGTGCCCGGCTGGACCGGGCCGGTCGACGGGTGTTCACCCGGACCCTGATTCCCACCGCGATCTGTGTCTACGCCTTCCCCTCGGTCGCGGTGACCGTCCTGCCGCTGTCGATCGGGCACCTCGACCACGCGGTCGCGTACACCGGCGTCCTCGCCGCGGTGACGTTGGGGGCCGGCGCGCTGGTCCAGCCGCTGGCCCACCGCCTCGGCGTTCGGACCGGTGCCGTCGGTGTCGCGGTGGGCGTGGTGGGGTACTCGCTGGCCGTGGTCGCTGCCCTCACCGAGTCCGCCCCGGTCACGCTCGTCGCGGGCGGCCTGCTCGGCGGTGGGGCCGGGCTGTGCCTGAACTCGGGGCTGGTGCTCGTCCACCTCATCTCGACGCCGGCGACGCGAGGTGCCTGCAACGGGCTGTTCTACACCTGGGCCTACGTCGGCTTCGCGGCGCCGTTCCTGGCGACGTCGTTCGTGACCGTCGCGAACCTGGCGGTCCCGTTGACCGTGCTCGCCGCCCTCAGCGCCGTGGCGGCGGCGTGGCTCGTGCGCAGCCCGCGGCCCTTGCACAATCTCGCTGCCGGACAAGACTCGATGGCATGACCGATTACGCGCACATCCTCGTCGGGCGCGAGGGCGACTTCGCCACCGTCACCATGAACAGTCCCGCCCGCCGGAATGCGTTGTCGCGCGAGCACATGCGCGAGCTCATCGCCGCGTTCACCGACATCGGTGCGAGCACCGCGCTCGGTGTCGTGCTCGCGGCCAACGGACCGGTGTTCAGTGCCGGCCACGACTTCGCCGACGTCGTCGACCACGACCACGCCTCGGTGCGCTCGCTGCTGAACACATGCACCGAACTGATGACGTTGCTGCAGCAGATCCCGCAGCCGGTCGTCGCCCGGGTGCACGCCCTCGCCACGGCGGCTGGGTGCCAGCTCGTCGCGTCGGCCGATCTCGCCGTCGCCGGGGAGTCGGCGGGCTTCGCTCTGCCGGGTGGCAAGGGCGGCTGGTTCTGCCACACCCCCTCGGTCGCCGTCGCGCGCAACGTCGGCCGCAAACGCGCGCTGGAGATGGCGCTGTCCGGGGACGTCGTGGACGCGCGCACCGCTGCCGACTGGGGTCTGGTCAACCTTGTGGTGCCCGATGCTCAGCTCGACTCGGCGGTGCAGGACCTGCTCGAGCGGGTCACGCGCGGCAGCGCCGAGAGCAAGGGCTTCGGCAAGCAGGCGTTCTACGCCCAGATCGATCTCGACCAGCCCAAGGCATACGCCTACGCGATCGAGACGATGGCCGCGGCCAGCCAGCTCCCGGACGCGGCGGAGGGAATGCACGCGTTCCTCGACAAGCGCAAGCCCGACTGGCGCCACGGGCGCTGACCGAACCCACCCGTTCGGCGATGGCACCGCATTCGGCTGATATGCCACAGTTGCGCCATGGCCACCGGACCCGGGCGGGCGCACGATGACCTGCTGGCCCAGGTCGAGGCGCTGGGCCAGCTGGTCGACGAGCACCACGACGTCGCGGGGCTGATCGACCGGGCCTCGGTGCTGCGCGAGGCGTCGCAGCGGGTCCGGTCGTGTACCGGGTCCGACCTCGGCTACGCCGCCGAGCTGGACGGCCCCGACCTGCTGGTGATCCGCGGCTGGGCAGGCGCGAAGGGCACCAGCTTGCGCAATCTCGAGGTACCCCGCGGGCTGGGGCTCGGCGGGAAGTCATTCGCGCTCGAGCGGCCGGTCTGGGTACCGGACTACTGCACCTCGGCGGCGATCACGCACGAGTTCGACTCGGTGATCCGCGAGGAGGGGATCGGCGCGATGGCCGCGGTCCCGCTCGTCCACGACGGCGAGGTGCTGGGCGTCGCGTACGCGGCCCGCCGCGAGGCCGGGCACATCGGTGACGCGACGCTCGATCAGATGCGCACCGTCGCGGTGCCGGCCGCGGCTGCCCTGCACCTGGCCGACCGAGTGGTGTCACAGACCGGCTTCGCCGTGGCGGCCGAGCGCCAGCGGATCGCCGTTGCCCTGCACGACTCGGTCGGCGCGATGCTGTTCGGCCTGGGAGCCGAGGTGCATGATCTGCAGACCGGCGCGCTCGCCGACCCAGAACTGCTCGCGCGGCTGCGCGGCGTCGAGCGGCGCATCGCCGAGACCGCGGCCATGTTCCGTGAGTCGTTGGCCGTGCTCGACGTGGTCAGTCCCGACCAGGTGCTGACCGCGACCCTGCGCGGTGACTGCGAGGCATTCGCGCAGCGGACCGGCGTGAACGCGCGCTGCGTCGCGTTGACCGACGTGCCCGCCCTCGACGGCGCACCGTGCGCCGCGCTGGTGGCGGTCGTGCGCGAGGCCCTGGTCAACGTCGAACGGCACGCCCGCGCGACGTCGGTCGTCGTCAGCGTCCTCGCCAGCGACGGCGGCGTGTCGGTCGCCGTCGCCGACGACGGGCTGGGCTGGGCCGACGCCGCGGAGGCGGACGTGGCCCCCTCGGCCGACACGCTGCCGCCCGCCCGGACGAGCGGTCCCGGCGGGATCGGCCTGCGCGCCTCCTACGACCGCCTGGCCCGGTTGGGTGGGGCGCTGTCGGTCGTCGGCAACGACGACGGCGGGCTGACCGTCCGCGCCTGGTTGCCGACCTCGTGACCGGCGCCCGGGAACGCGAATCGGGCCGTGTCTGCACCCCGGGCCGTGCTGCCCCCATCCGGGTGCTCGTCGTCGACGACCATCCGGTGGTGACCTCGGGCGTCACACTGCTGCTGCGCAGCGAGCCGGGGATCGAACTGGTCGGTTCGGCGCGCACCGGCCGCGAGGCCGTCGAGGCGACAGGGGAGCTCGAGCCCGACGTGATCCTGCTCGACCTGCGACTGCCGGACATGCTGGCCACCGAGGTGATCGGGCGGCTGCGTGCCGTCCGTCCCCCCGTCAAGATCATCCTGTTCACCGCCTACGCCGACCACGCCGCCCTTCCGACGGCGCTCGAGGCCGGCGTGGCCGGGTGCCTGCTCAAGGATGTCTCGACCAGTGATCTCGCCGCCGCGATCCGACAGGCCGACGCAGGACATGCCGTCATGGACGCGCGCATCGATCCGGTGACCGCGGGGACGGTGCGGGCCGAGCCCTACCGGGCCGGGTTGACGCGGCGCGAGTACGAGGTGTTGCGCCTGGTCGCGGCCGGTCACACGAACCCCGAGATCGCCGAGGTGCTGGGGCTGACGCGCAACACGGTCAAGACCTACCTGCAGAGTGCGATGAGCAAGCTGGGTGCCCGTAACCGGGTCGAGGCGATCGCCAAGGCGAGCGAAGCCCGCCTGCTCTAGCACCGCGCGGCCGCTTGGACCTGTGTCTCCGATTGGAGATAGCGCGCGCCTGCCCCACTCACGACCATCAGCACGTAACCGCAGTAAGTGCACGAATCCCGCGTATGCGATCAGGGGGGTGGCCGATGTCGGAGGACCAGGGCGCCGCCCTGCTCACCGTCACCGACCTCGCCGTGCGGTACGGACGCGCGGTCGAAGCGCTGCGTGGTGTGACCCTGCACGTGCCCGACGGCGGCATCGTTGCCGTCCTCGGCAACAACGGGGCCGGCAAGTCCACCCTGCTGCGCACGATCTCGGGCACGCACACCTTGCACCGCGGCGCGATCGAGCGGGGCCGGATCGAGTTCGCCGGCCGCGACATCACCGGTGTCGACCCCGGACGAGCAGTGGCGCAGGGCGTGGTCCAGGTACCCGAGGCCCGGCGGATCTTCGGCCGGCTCACGGTGGAGGAGAACCTGCGGGCCGGTGGCATCCGCCGGCGCGACCGCGATGCCCGGGCTGAGGCGCGCGCGCGCGTCTACGAGCTGTTCCCTGTCCTGGCCGAGCGCAGCCGCCAACGCGGCGGCCTGCTGTCCGGCGGTGAGCAGCAGATGCTGGCGATCGGCCGCGCGCTGATGGCCGGACCGCGGTTGCTGCTGCTGGACGAGCCGTCCCTCGGTCTGGCACCGCAGGTCGTCGGAAAGATCGCCGAGGTGATCGCCGAGATCAACCGGCAGGGGACCGCCGTGCTGCTCGTCGAGCAGAACGCCGAGATGGCCTTCGAACTGGCCGGGTACGCCTACGTCCTGGCGCTGGGTGAGGTGTCGCTCGAGGGCACGGTCGCCGACCTGCGGCGCACCGACGAGGTGCAGCGGCTCTACCTCGGCGACGGCGGTGCCTCGCACAGCGCGGCGAGCGCAACCGACCGGCCGCCGCTCACTCGTCTGGCGTGACGCGTGAGCGGCCGCACGCCGGAACTGCGCGTCACCGACCTGACCGTGCGCTTCGCCGGCCTGACCGCGCTCGACTCGGTCTCGTTCGTCGTCGAGCCCGGCACCGTGCACGCGGTGATCGGGCCGAACGGAGCCGGCAAGTCGACCTGCTTCAACGTGCTGTCCGGCGTCTACCGCGCGACCAGCGGGACCGTGCACCTCGGCGAGGTCGAGCTCACCGGGCAGCGCCCGCACGAGGTGACCCGGCTCGGCATCGGGCGCACGTTCCAGAACATCGCGCTGCCGCCGCGCCAGACGGTCGCCGAGAACCTGATGCTCGCCCGGCACCTGCTCACGCGGTCCGGGTTCCTGAGCACCGGTCTGCGGCTGCCGAGAGTCGAGCGCGAGCGGCGCCGGCACGTGGCGCGCATCGAGGAGATCGCCGCGTTCGTCGGGATCACCGAGGTGCTCGAGTCGGTGACCGGGTTGCTGCCCTACGGGGTGCAGAAGCGTGTCGAGCTCGCCCGGGCGTTGTGCCTCGAACCCCGGCTGCTGTTGCTCGACGAGCCGGTCGCCGGCCTGAATGCCGACGAGACGCGCACGATGGCGGACGCGATCCTGGGGGTCCGCGACGAGCTGGACCTGTCCGTGCTGATCGTCGAGCACGACATGGGCCTGGTCATGGGCATCGCCGATCGGGTCACCGTCCTGGACTTCGGCAAGTGCATCGCGGACGGCCCCCCCGACGCCGTGCAACACGACCCCGCCGTGATCCGGGCCTACCTCGGCACCGGCACCGAGGACCCGCCCGACCTCGCGGCCCTCGCCGGCCTGACGTCCGATCCCGATCCGGAGGTGCCGCAGTGACCTACTTCGGCGAGTTGCTGATCAACGGGCTCTCGCTCGGGTTCATCTACACGCTGATCTCGCTCGGCTTCGTCGTCATCTTCAAGGCGACCGAGGTGATCAACTTCGCGCAGGGATCGATGCTGCTGCTCGGTGCTTATGTCGTGGCGCGGTTGCACGAAAGTCTCGGGTTCGTCCTCGCCGTCCTGGTCGGCATCGCCGTCGGCGCGGCCGGCGCGTTCGTCATCGAGCGGGTGTTCGTCAGCCGGGCCCACCACGCCGACCCGACCGCGCTGGCGATCCTGACGATCGGGATCGACATCGTGCTGGCCACCGACCTGACCCGCCGCATCGGCAACGACGTGCTGTCCTTCGGTGATCCCTGGGGCAACGGGACGGTCGATCTCGGGCCGTTCACCGTCCCCCAGGCCCGCATTGCCGCGATGATCGTGTCGGTCATCCTCGTCGCGGCGTTCTTCGCGGCGTTCAAGTACTCGAGTTGGGGCGTGGCCACCCGCGCCACCGCGGAGGATCCCGAGGCGGCAGCGCTGATGGGCATCCACCGTGGCCGGGTGTCGATGGTGGCGTGGATCGTGGCCGGTGCGCTGGCCACGGTGGCCGGCGTGTTCCTCGGCACGTCCCCAAGTCCAGGCTTGAACAACACGTCCAACCTGACCGCACTCAACGCCTTCCCCGCCGCCGTGGTCGGGGGTCTGGATTCGACCGGCGGTGCGGTCGCCGGCGGGCTGCTCATCGGCGTCGTGCAGTCGATGACCGCCGGCTACAACGACGAGCTGAGCTTCCTCGGCGCACCGCTGGGCGACGTTTCGGCGTACGTGGTGATGCTCATCGTGCTGCTGTGGCGTCCGAGCGGGCTGTTCGGAACCCGGGAGTTGGCCCGTGTCTGAGCAGCAGCAGCGGTGGGTGCGGATCGGAGCCGGCGCCGTCGGTTTCCTGGTGCTGCTCGCGCTCCCGCTCTACATCGGCGCGTTCTGGCTGCAACTGGGCCTGTTCGTGTTCGCCGCCGGGATCGGCGCGATCGGGCTGTCGATCCTGACCGGCAGCACCGGTCAGCTCTCGCTCGCACACGCGTTCTTCCTCGCCGTCGGGGCCTACGGGTACGCGTACTTCGCCGGCGACGACACCACCATCGGCGGGGGGGTCGTGGTCCACGGGGCCGGGTTGCCACCGCTGGTCGCGATGGTGCTCGCCGTCCTGCTCACCGGTGTCGCCGGGTTGCTGTTCAGCCCCATCGCCAGCCGGTTGCGTGGCATCTACCTCGGCGTGGCCTCGCTCGCCCTGGTCTTCATCGGGCAGCACCTCCTGCTCAACGCCAGGAGCCTCACCGGAGGGTTCTACGGCCGGTTCGCCCCGAACTTCGAGCTGTTCGGCTTCACCTTCGCCGACGACCATCCGGCGCTGACCGTGCTCAACGTGACCTACGGCCGGCGCGAGCGGCTCTGGTATCTCGGCCTCGTGCTGCTCGTGCTCGCCTACGTGTTCGCGCAGAACGTGCTGCGGGGACGGCCGGGACGAGCGCTGCGGACCGTCCGAGACAGCGAGGTCGCGGCTGCGGTCATGGGCGTGAATGTGCGGCGCTACAAGGCATACGCCTTCGTCCTGTCGTCGATGTACGCCGGGCTGGCCGGGGTGATGATCGGGCTGGCGTTCCAGCGCACCGTGCCCGACTACTTCAATCTGGCGCTGTCGGTGACCTACCTGGCGATGATCGTGATCGGCGGCCTGGGATCGGTACCGGGAGCGGTGGCCGGCGCGCTGTTCGTGACCGCGCTGCCCCTGGTCCTGACGCACTACTCCGATCAGATCGGTTTCCTCGCCCAGCCGGGCGAGAGCGGCATCGCGGCGAGCGACTTCTCCAGATACGTCTACGGCGCCGCGATCATCCTGGTCATCCTCGTCGCTCCCGGCGGTCTGGCCAGGCTGATCCCAGCGTCGATGCTGAGACTGCTGGGGTTCGGTCCGCCCGCCAACACTGAGTCAGCAGCACCGCCGCCGGGATCACCCGCGCCGGCGTCACCCGAGAAGGAGGCCGGAAAGGTATGACGCGACAAGGCAGTCCAACCGTGCGGCGGAGGTCATCGCTACCTCGCCGGGCGGCGGTGACCTTCTCATTGGTGGCCGTGCTCGCCGCCGCGGCGTGCAGCACCAAGGCCAAGGACAACAGCGGCAACAGCGCCGCGAGCGGTGAGCTGAAGACCGGCCCGGGGGTGACCGCGTCCACGATCTCGCTGGGCGTGCTCACCGACCTGTCCGGCGTGTTCGCGGTCCTGGGCAAGACCGTCACCCAGGGCGCCCAGCTCTACTTCGACGAGCTGAACGCGCAGGGCGGCATCTGCGAGCGCAAGATCAAACTGGTGATCAAGGATCACGGCTACGACGTGCAGAAGGCGATCGGGCTCTACGCCGACCTGTCCGGCAGCGTGCTCGGGATGGAACAGTTGCTCGGCTCGCCGGTCAACGCCGCGCTCAAGCAGAACATCGAGTCCGACCAGATGTTCACCGTCCCGGTGTCGTGGGCCTCGACCATCCTGGACAACCCCAACAACATGATCGTCGGGACGACCTACGACGTCGAGATGATCAACGGCATCTCGTGGCTGATGGCGAACAAGGGAATCAAGAAGGGCGACACGATCGGGCACATCTACCTGGAGGGCGAGTACGGCGCGAACGGCTACCTGGGCAGCAAGTACGCGGCCAAGCAGGCCGGGCTGCGGCTACAGGGGGTTCAGGTGCAGGCCACCGCCACGGACCTCAGCAGCCAGGTGGCGTCGCTGAAGTCCAAGGGCGTCAAGGCGATCCTGCTCACGACGACCCCGACCCAGACTGCGTCGGTCGTCGGCGTCGATGCGGCCACCGGCCTGAACGTCCCGGTGCTCGGCAACAACCCGACCTTCGTGCCGCAGTTGCTCGACACCGCTGCCGGACCCGCGATGGAGAAGCTGTTCACCCTGGTCGCGTCCTGGGACGCGTACGCAGGTGACAGCGCGGGCGCGGTGAAGGTGCGCGACGCCTACAAGGCGAAGTACCCGAAGGACGTCCCCAACGGCGGCGTCGACTGGGGCTACGGGGCGGCGCAGGCCTATGCCACGGTGCTGAAGACGGCGTGCGACAACAAGGATCTGAGCCGGGCCGGAATCCAGACCGCCTTCCGCGACACGACCAGCGTCGACACCGGCGGCCTGTTCCCCGCGCTGGACTACAGCCAGCCCGGCGACCCGGCCACGCGCGAGGCAGTGATTCTCAAGGCCGACTCCAAGGCCGAGGGTGGCTTGACGGTGGTGCAGCCGCTGACGGCGAGCGATCTGGCCAAGAGCTACGTCGCTCCCGAGCACGGGAAGTAGCAGCCCGGTCAGCCCGGTAGCGACCGACTCGGCGTGCTTGCGCACCGAGTCGGCCTGCCGCCGGGCGCGCTTGCCTGCGCGCCGCGCGGCCTTGCGCGCTGCCGTGGTTTCGGCCTTGAGCCTGGCCTTCGCCGTCGTGCGTCCGGTCAAAGCCTTGTCGTGCACTGGGGTCACGGCGGCGTCGATCACCAGGGCCGTGCCGATGCCGAGCATCCAGACGTCCTTGGCGACTGCGGCGCCCTGCAGGGTCGGCCGCACGCTGCCCGGCTCGTGCGCGCCCGGCGTGCGCCACCACATGCCGAGTAGCGACGCGGAGAATCCGGTCAGGGCCAACCCGGCGACGCCGGCCGGGACGAGCGGCAGCAGCAGCGCTGCGCCGAGCGCGGTCTCGCCCGTGGCGAGCACCTTCACGAACGGTTTCGGCGGCAGGTGCTCGACGGCCGGGAACGCGTCGGCCGCGCGTCCGTGCACCGCCTTGGCGGTGGCGTCGTCCGCCCCGAACTTCGTCAATCCGGCGTTGAGGATGTAGGCGCCTGCCGCTGCGCGCAGCGGGGCTCGGCGCAGCTTCGTGGCAAGGCTCATGTCGCGGTCATACCCACGAGGGCAGCCACATATGCGCGTGCCAGACGTCGTAGCTGAGCAGGCCGCCGGTGAACACCGGCCACATCCACGCGAAGTCGACGACGACCAACGCCAGGAACGCCGAGACCGCGCCGACGCCCCACCGTCGCCGCCGCCA
This sequence comes from uncultured Actinomycetota bacterium, assembly GCA_963750295.1. Classification (GTDB taxonomy): domain Bacteria; phylum Actinomycetota; class Actinomycetes; order Mycobacteriales; family Jatrophihabitantaceae; genus CAVVPY01. The sequence goes on along the minus strand of CAVVPY010000001.1, from coordinate 2,493,554 downwards.
CGCTCGCTGGTCGCGATCCCGGTCGCCCGTCGTGCGGTACGCCGGACCGAGCACGGCACCGAGCGCGAGGGTCAACCCGAAGATCAGGAACGGGACGAGCGGGGCCATGTAGAACAGGAACATCGTCCGCTTCAGATTCTGGAACCACACCGCCCAGCCGGCGAGGAAGGCGACCCACACCGCGGCCGCGCGCCAGTCGCGGGTGGTGATCCAGTGCCAGGCCAGCCACAGCAGCATCGGGACGAACGCCCACCACATCACGGGCGTCCCGATGAGCAACACCTCGCGTGAGCAACTGGCGGCGCCGCACGTCTTCGAATCGCCGCTGTAGTAGAAGTCGACCGGGCGGCCGAGCACGAGCCAGCTCCACGGACTGGACTGATAGGCGTGCCCGCTGTCCAGGCCCTGGTGGAAGCGGTAGGCGTCCAGCGTGTACGCCCCGAGCGAGCGGAGCGGATCGGGTACCCAGGCCCAGCTGAACGGGATGCGCATCCCGAACACGCCGAGGTGGGTGGACGGGCCGTGCGTGTCGGCCCAATGCCGTCCCCACGCGTTCTCGCCGGTGAACCAGCCGAGGTAGGTCATCAAGTACGCGGCGAGCGGCGCGACGATGAAGGGGCCGACTGCCGGCAGGCCGGACCGCAGCACCATCGACCGGGTGGGACGCGACGCGCCCGCGGTCTTGAGCGCACCGCGGTCCCACACCAGGCTCAGCAGCACGAGCAGCACGAAGAACGACAGCCCGGTCCACTTCACCGCACAGGCCAGCCCGAGGCAGACTCCGGCCAACAGGCGGTAGGGACGCGGCCCCAGCGTCGGTATGCGCGGGCCGAGGTCGGCGCCCGCCGCGATCAGCCCGCCGAGGCGGCGGCGCATCTGGTCGCGGTCGAGGACGAGGGCGCCGAAGCCCGCGATCACGAAGAACTGCAGGAACACGTCGAGCAGGGCCGTCCGCGCCAGCACCAGGGACATGCCCTCGAGCGCCATCAGCACGCCGGCCACCGCGCCGAACAGGTTCGAGCGGGTGAGCCGGCGCGCTGTCCGGGCGACGATGAGGACGCTGAGGCAGCCGATGATGGCCGGGGCCAGCCGCCAGCCGACCGAGTTGGTCAGGTAGTCGGCCTTCGATTCGTCCCACAGGCCCTCAGACAGCGCGATCAGCCATTTGCCCAAGGGCGGATGGACGATGAACATGTAGCCGCGGTTGTCCTCGTAGCCGTAGCGCAGCAGCTCCTGCGCCTCGACCGGGTAGTACGCCTCGTCGAAGACCCGGTCGGGCGGGAACCCGACCGCCCAGAGCCGGGTGAACCCGGCGAGAATCATGAGTCCGGCGGCAACGAGCCAGCCCACCCACGGACGGGGATCGTGCCACGCCGCGAGCGCGGCCGGCACGGGGCGAGCCGGCTGCGGTGGCTCGGGGTCGTCGGGGGGTGCGGCTGACGGTCGGTCCGAGAGCGTCGCCGTCACGCGGTCGATAGTAGGTGGATACCGTCGGTTGCGTGAGCGAGGCAGGGGGGTCGGCGGTGGCCGGTGCCGGTCGGCTGATACTCGGCGGCGCTCCGCTCGGGCGCGCGGGCGACGCGTCGGCGGGTCTGCGTACTGCGCTGGGCAGCGTCGCCGTCATCGCCGCGGAGGACACCCGGCGGTTGCGGCGGCTGTGTGCCGACCTCGAGATCACCCCGTCCGGGCGGGTGCTGTCGTTCTTCGACGGCAACGAAGCGGCGCGGGTGCCGCAGTTGCTCGAGGCGCTGCGGTCCGGTTCCGACGTCCTCGTCGTGACCGACGGCGGGATGCCGTCGGTGTCCGACCCCGGGTACCGGCTGGTCAGCGCGGCGGTCGAAGCGGGCATCGTGGTGACCGCGGTGCCCGGTCCGTCGGCGGTCACGACCGCCCTCGCGGTGTCCGGGCTGCCGGTGGACCGGTTCAGCTTCGAGGGGTTCCTGCCGCGCCGCCCCGGGGAGCGGGGCCGGGTGCTGGCGGCGCTGGCCACCGAGGCGCGGACGTTGGTGTTGTTCGAGTCGCCGCGCCGGCTGGCTGCCACGCTGGCGGCCCTCGTCGAGGCGTTCGGCCCGGACCGGCGGGCCGCGGTGTGTCGCGAGTTGACCAAGACGCACGAGCAGGTCGTTCGCGGGACGCTGGCCGAGCTCGCGTCCTGGGCCGGCGGTGGCGTCCTGGGTGAGATCACGCTGGTCGTCGCGGGCGCGCCTGCCCGCACCGGCGACACCGCTGGGCTTGCCGAGTCGGTCGCTGCGGCCGAGGCCGACGGGGTGCCGCGCAAGGAGGCGATCGCCGCCGTGGCGCGGGAGCGGGGGCTGCCGAAACGGCAGGTGTACGACGCCGTGGTCGCCGCCCGTCGACCCCGGGTGACGGATCGCGGCGCCGGGTGACGGATCCGCGCATCGGGTGACGGCGAATTTTCCGTCTCTGATCTTGGGGATCCGTCACTCGGCGGACGGACGGGTCGTGACCGCGCCAACTCGTGCGGCCCCGCTCACTAGGGTGGACCGGTGAGTGAACGCATCCTGACCGCCGTCGCCTGGCCGTACGCCAACGGCCCGCGGCACATCGGCCACGTGGCCGGCTTCGGCGTCCCCTCCGACGTGTTCTCGCGCTACCAGCGGATGGCCGGCAACCAGGTGCTCATGATCAGCGGCACGGACGAGCACGGGACGCCGATCCAGGTGCAGGCCGATCAGGAAGGCGTCACCGCGCGCGAACTCGCCGACCGCAATGCGCTGGTGATCGCCAAGGATCTGCAGAATCTCGGGCTGTCCTACGACCTGTTCACCCGGACGACGACGAAGAACCACTACGCGATCACGCAGGAACTGTTCCTCGGCCTGCTCGCCAACGGCTACATCTTCCCGAAGACGCAACTCGGCGCGATCAGCCCGTCGACCGGACGCACCCTGCCCGACCGCTACGTCGAGGGCACCTGCCCGATCTGCGCCTACCCCCACGCGCGCGGCGACCAGTGTGACAACTGCGGCAATCAACTCGACCCGATCGACCTGATCGACCCGGTGTCGCGGATCAACGGCGAGACGCCCGTCTTCGTCGAGACCGAGCACTACTTCCTCGATCTGCCCGCGTTCGCGCAGGTGCTCGCCGACTGGATGAAGAAGCAGAACCACTGGCGGCCGAACGTCCAGAAGTTCAGCCTCAACCTGCTCGACGACCTCAAACCTCGAGCGATCACCCGCGATCTCGACTGGGGCGTGCCGGTGCCGCTCGACGGCTGGCGAGACCGCTCGGACAAGCGGATCTACGTCTGGTTCGACGCGGTGATCGGGTACCTGTCCGCGTCGATCGAATGGGCGGCGCGGACGGGTGACCCCGACGCCTGGCAGCCGTTCTGGAACGATCCCGCCACGCGCAGCTACTACTTCATGGGCAAGGACAACATCGTCTTCCATGCCGAGATCTGGCCGGCCATGCTGTTCGGCTACTCCGGCATCGGGTCGAAGGGCGGCACGCCGGGTTCGCTCGGCGCGCTCGATCGTCCCTACGAAGTCGTCTCGAGCGAGTTCCTCACCATGGAGGGCAAGAAGTTCTCGTCCTCGCGCAACGTCGTGATCTACGTGGGCGACATGCTCTCGCGCTATGACGCCGACGCGCTGCGCTACTACCTCGCGACGGCCGGACCCGAGAACCAGGACACCGACTTCACCTGGTCGGAGTTCGTCCGGCGCAACAACGACGAACTCGTCGGTGGCTGGGGAAATCTGGTGAACCGGACCATCTCGATGATCGCCAAGAACCTCGGCGCCGTGCCGGAGGCCGGTGCGCTCACCGACACCGATCACGAACTGCTGAACCGCTCGAAGGCGGCCTTCGGAAGTGTCGGCGACCTGCTGTCGCAGTCGCGGCAGAAGGCGGCGATCGGCGAGGTAATGGCGGTGGCCGGGGCCGCGAACAAGTACCTGTCCGACATGGAGCCGTGGAAGCTCAAGAGCACCGACCCGGACCGGATGGCGTCGGTCCTGCACGTCGCGCTGCAGGTGGTCGACGACGTCAAGACGATGCTGACTCCGTTCCTGCCGTCATCCTCGGCCAAGGTGCACGCCGCCCTCGGTGGGACGGGGGACTGGGCGCGCATGCCTGACCTGGTCGAGGTGGACGAGCCGACAGCGGCAGGTTCGCCCGGCTACCACGTGCTCACCGGCGATTACGACACCGGAGCGCGGTGGGAGTCCACCCCGATCCGTCCGGGCACGGTCCTCGCGCCGCCGACGCCGGTGTTCACCAAGCTCGACCCGTCGGTCGTGGACGAGGAACTGGCCCGCCTGGCCGCCGGCGCGTGAGCGGTCCCGAAGCAGGGCAACTGCGGCCACCAGCGGGGCAACCGGTCGACGCGCTGCCGGCAACCGTCTTCGACGCCCACACGCACCTGGACGCGATGGCGCAGCGCTCGGGCGCCGAGCCCGACGACGCTTTTGTCGCGGGGGTGCTGGCCGAGGCCCGGACGGTCGGCGTGACCGCGACGATCACGGTCGCCGACACGATGGTCTCGGCACGCTGGTGCGTGGCCGCCGCCCGGGCGCACCCCGATGTCTACGCGGCGGTGGCCGTGCACCCGACCGAGATCGACGCGATGACCGACGACGACTACGCCGAACTCGAGCGGCTCGCCCGCGACCCCAGGGTGGTCGCGGTCGGCGAGACCGGGCTGGACTACTACTGGGATCGCACCGAGCACCGCGAGCAACAGCAGCATTTCCGTCGGCACATCGACCTGGCCAAGGCGGTCGGCAAGCCACTGATGATCCACGACCGGGACGCGCACGCGGACGTCCTGCGCATCCTGCGCGAGCAGGGCGCGCCCGAGCAGGTCGTCTTCCACGCGTTCTCCGGCGACACGGCGATGGCGCGCGAGTGTGCCGAGGCCGGTTACGTGCTCTCGTTCCCGGGCGTCCTCACCTTCCGCAACGCCCCGGGCCTGCGCGACGCGGCGGCGGTGGTACCGATCGACCAGGTGCTCGTCGAGACCGACGCGCCCTTCCTGACACCGCATCCGTGGCGTGGCCGACCCAACGCGCCGCGCCTGTTGCCGCTCACCGTGCGGGCGCTCGCCGCGGCGGGCGGGCACGAGCTCGAGGCGCTGTGCGCCGCGGTGCGCGCCACCGGCACGCGCGTGTTCGGCTGGTGAGTGTCCGATTTGCGCGGTATTCGAGCCTGCGTGGCGGCTTTCACATAACCGCTTGCAATTGCACGCACGTCGGCTTCGGCGGGTCGGTTGACCAGCTGTGGGCTGACCCCACGAAGCCCCCGGAATCCCTACCCGAGGCCATGATCGCCTCGCGCGCCGCCGGCCGGCGGCGTCGGGGTGAGCGGCGGCACGTCCCCCCGCCCACGGGCGCCCGGATCGCTGTTGCCGATTTGGGAGCACGCGAAGTGCCTGGTTACCGTTCCGTGACCGAACAAACGACACGCAAAGCATGCGACTACGAATGGGAGTCTCCTTTATGCGTCGCAGCGTCAAGTACGGCGTTTACGGTGCTGTACTCGCGGGTGTCCTGGGTGGTACCGCAGCCCTGGCAGCCGACAACACCGGCAAGTCGATCACCCTGGTGGTCGATGGCAAGACCTCATCCATCCACACCGACGCCAGCAAGGTCGAGAACATCCTCGACGGCGCGGGCTACCAGGTCGGGACACACGACATCGTCGCCCCCGCGGCCGGGTCGAGCGTCGACAGTGGCGCGACGATCGTGCTCAAGCGCGGTCGCCTCCTGCACCTGAACATCGACGGGCAGAAGTCCGACATCTGGACGACGGCACCGACCGTGGCGATGGCGCTGGACGAGCTCGGCTACTCGACCCAGGACTTCGTCTCGGTGTCGCGTTCCAAGCGCCTGCCGCTCTCGGCGACGTCGATCGAGTTGCGTGCGCCCAAGAGCGTGACCGTGGCCTACGACGGCAAGACGCAGCGGGTGCTGACGACCGAGACCACGGTCGCCGACCTGATGCACCAGTTGGGCGTCACGTTCGCTGCGCGCGACTACACGCGTCCGCGCCGCTCGACCCCGATCGAGGCCGGCCTCAAGGTCGTCGTGCACCGGGTCACCAGCAAGCAGCAGACGGTCCGCGAGGCGATCGGGTATTCCACGATCAAGCACAGCGACTCGTCGATGTACCAGGGCCAGACGACGGTGATCACCAAGGGTGTTCCCGGCAGCCAGCTCGTCACCTACGAGGTCGTGTACGTCGACGGCAAGGTGAGCGGCCGCACGGCGCTGAGCCACAAGCTGGTCAGCAGCCCGAAGTCGCAGGTCGAGAACTACGGGACCAAGTCCCGCCCGGCCCCGCCGGTGTCCTCGAGCGGCCTGAACTGGGACGCCGTGGCCAACTGCGAGTCCGGCGGCAACTGGTCGATCAACACGGGCAACGGTTACTACGGTGGCCTGCAGTTCGACTCCGGGACGTGGCTCGGCAACGGTGGCGGTGCCTACGCGCCGCGGGCCGACCTCGCCTCTCGCGAGCAGCAGATCGCGGTCGCCAACCGCATCTACGCCAGCCGGGGCGCGAGCCCGTGGCCGGTGTGCGGGCAGTACATCTGAGCGAAGCGCACTCCGACCGGGACCGGTACCGCCCGCGGGCGGTGCCGGTCCCGGTCGTTTTGCCGGAAAAGGGCACAACGAATCGGACCAACCCGGCACCACACGGGGCAGGAACCTGACAGATTTCCCAGCAGCCGCTTGCGCGGGTCGACCCGACGCCGATAGGTCCGTTACAGTTTTGTGACCCGGTTGCCCGCAGCCCGGTCAGCTCCAGAACCCGTACTGAGGAGATCGTCCGCGTGCTGCGCAGTGTGAAGTTCGGCATCTACGGTGCCGTACTGGCCGGCGTCGTCGGCGGGAGCGCCGCCTGGCACGCAGTCGACAAGTCGGTCACCTTGTACGTGGACGGCCACGCGACCAGCGTGCACACCACCGCGAGCGACGTCGCCGGCGTCCTCGCCTCGGCCGGGTACCGCGCCGGCGCGCACGACCTGCTCGCACCCAGCGCCCACTCGTCGGTGCAGGACGGCAGCACGGTCATCTACAAGCGCGGCCGGTTGCTGCGCCTCGACGTCGATGGCGTGTCCCGTGATGTCTGGACGACCGCGCCGACGGTCGCGGTCGCGCTCAATCAGCTCGGGATGACGTCCGGCAACTACATCTCGGTGTCGCGCTCGACCCGCCTGCCGCTGCACCCCACCGACATCGCGATCCGCACACCGCACCTCGTCCAGATCCGCCAGGGCGGGACGACCAACGACATCACCACGACCGCGCAGACCGTCGGCCAGCTCATCGACCAACTCGGCATCCAGGTCGGCAGCAGCGACCGCGTGTCGGTGGCGATGGGCGACGCGCTCGACAACGGCATGGTCATCGGCATCACGCGGGTGCACGAGGCAACGGTGTCCGCGATGCGGACCGTCCCGTACCAGACCACCCGGGTGAAGGACGGCACGCTCACGACCGGTCTGACGAAGGTGGTCACGCCGGGCAGGAACGGTCTGGTGCAGATCAACTATGCCGCCGTGTACGTCGACGGCAAGCTCACCGGCAAGAAGCGCATCGACACCGTGACCGTCCGTCCGGCCACCGCCCGCGTCGAGAAGGTCGGCACGAAGCCGTTGCCGGCGACCTTCGCCAGCGGTACCCGCTCGGGCAGCTCGTCGCGATCGGATGGCACGTCCACCACGCGGGCCGCGCCCATCGCGGTGACGCCGGGTTCGGCGCAGGACATCGCCCGGGCGATGCTCGCCGACCGCGGCATGGGCGAGGTGCAGTTCGGCTGCCTGGTCGAGATGTGGAACCACGAGAGCGGCTGGCGGGTCGACGCCTACAACGCCGGTAGCGGCGCCTATGGCATCCCGCAGTCGCTGCCGGGGTCGAAGATGGCCAGCGCCGGCGCCGACTGGCGCACCAACCCCGCGACGCAGATCACGTGGGGCCTGGACTACATCGCGTCCCGGTACGGCACTCCGTGTGGCGCTTGGGCGGCATGGCAGGCTCACGGCGGTTGGTACTACTGATCGAGCGGACGGGACCCCTCGCCGCAGGCAGGGAGAATCGATGACCGCCGGTCCGCTCGCTGGAAAGACCATGGTCATGTCCGGCGGTAGCCGGGGCATCGGCCTGGCGATCGCCGTTGCCGCCGCGCGCCTCGGTGCGAACGTCGCCCTGCTGGCCAAGACGGACACACCCGACCCTCGGCTGCCTGGGACGATCCACACCGCAGCGGCAGAGATCGAGCAGGCAGGCGGCGCCGCGCTGCCGGTCGTCGGGGACGTCCGCGACGAGGCGTCCGTGGCGGGATTGGTCGCCCAGGCCGTCGACCGCTTCGGCGGCATCGACATGTGCGTCAACAACGCGAGTGCGCTGGCTCTGGACGGCACGGAGCAGCTCAGCATGAAGAAGTTCGACCTGATGCAGCAGATCCAGTTGCGCGGGACGTTCCTGCTCACCAAGGCGGCGCTGCCCCACCTGCGCACCGCGGCCAACCCGCACGTGCTGACCCTGTCGCCCCCGCTGAACCTCGCGCCGAAGTGGCTCGGGAGTCACCCTGCCTACACGCTGGCCAAGTACGGAATGACACTGCTGGCGCTGGGCTGGGCAGCCGAATACGCCGAGGCCGGCGTCGCGTCCAACACGCTCTGGCCGGAATCGATCATCGCTACCGCAGCGGTGGCGAACCTACTCGGCGGCGACGACTCGATGGCGGCTGCACGCACGCCTGAAATCGTGGCCGACGCGGCGATGGCGATCCTTACCCGACCGGCACGCGAATGCACCGGCAACACATTCATCGATGTGGACGTGCTGCGAGACGCCGGCGTCACCGACCTCGCGAAGTACGGCGGCGGGCCGAACCTGCTCTACGACCTCTACATCGACCGCTGACATGCTCGGGCCGGCCGACATCAGGGCGCTGGCCGACGAGTTGGGCGTGCGCCCGACCAAGACGCTCGGGCAGAACTTCCTGCACGACGCGAACACGATCCGGCGCATCGTCCGCACGGCCGACCTGAGCCCGGACGACACCGTGCTCGAGATCGGGCCCGGCCTCGGCTCGCTGACGCTGGGCCTGCTTGGCGCGGGGCACGCGGTGACGGCCGTCGAGATCGACCCGGTGCTCGCCGGACGGCTGCCCGCGACCGTCGCCGACCGCGTGCCGGACGCCCGGCTGGAAGTGGTGACGGCGGACGCGCTGCGGGTGACGTCGGTTCCCGGTGCGCCGACCGCACTCGTCGCGAACCTGCCGTACAACGTCGCCGTGCCGGTCGTGCTGCACCTTCTCGAGGTGGTGCCGACGCTGCGGCGCGCGCTGGTGCTGGTGCAGGCCGAGGTGGCCGATCGGCTCGCGGCCCCGCCGGGATCGCGTACCTACGGCATCCCGAGCGTCAAACTGGCCTGGTACGGCGTGGCCTCGCGGGCGGGTGCCGTCTCGCGGACGGTGTTCTGGCCGGTGCCGAACGTCGATTCCGGGCTGGTGCGGCTGGACCGGCGGCCGCCACCGGACACGTCGGCCACGCGGCGGGAGGTGTTCGCGGCGATCGACGCGGCGTTCGCGCAGCGCCGCAAGACGTTGCGCTCGGCGCTGGCCGGGTGGGCCGGGTCAGCTCCCGCGGCGGAAGCGGCGCTGGTCTCCGCGGGCATCGACCCGTCGGCGCGGGGCGAGACGCTGGACGTCACCCAGTTCGCCCGCCTGGCCGAGCAGCGGCCTACGACCGGCCGGCGAACAGCGACGTAACCGAACCGTCCTGGAAGACCTCGCGGATCGCCTGCCCCAGCAGGGGTGCGATCGAGAGGACGGTGAGCTTGTCGAAGTGCTGCTCGGCGCGGATGGGCAGCGTGTTCGTGACGATGACCTCGCTGATCCGGCTGTTCTTCAGCCGGTCCACGGCGCGCGCCGAGAACACGCCGTGCGTCGCCGCGACGATCACGTCGGTGGCGCCGTTGGCGAAGAGCAACTCCGAGGCCTGGGTGATCGAGCCGCCGGTGTCGATCATGTCGTCGATGAGCAGGCAACAGCGGCCGGCCACCTCACCGACGACCCGGTTCGCGACGATCTCGTTGGCGGCGTCGATGTCACGGCTCTTGTGGACGAACGCGATGTCCAGGCCGCCGAGCGCATCGGCCCACTGCTCGGCAACGCGGACGCGTCCGGTGTCGGGCGAGACGACGACGAGGTCCTCGGCGCCGTAGTTGTGCAGGACGTGGCGCGAGAGCAACGGCAGCGCGAACAGGTGGTCGACGGGCCCGTCGAAGAAGCCCTGGATCTGCGCGGTGTGCAGGTCGACGGCCATCAGTCGGTCGGCGCCGGCCGTCTTGAACAGGTCCGCGATCAGGCGGGCCGAGATCGGCTCGCGGCCGCGGTGCTTCTTGTCCTGGCGCGCATACGGGTAGAACGGCGCGACCACGGTGATCCGCTTGGCCGAGGCCCGCTTGAGCGCGTCGACCAGGATCAGGGTTTCCATCACCCACTCGTTGATCGGCGTCGTGTACGACTGGATGACGAAAGCGTCCGTCCCCCGGACCGATTCGTTCGGGCGGATGAACAACTCGCCGTTGGCGAACGAGCGCCTCGTCGTCTCGGTGACGGTGACGCCGATGTGCTCGGCGATCTCTTCGGCCAGTTCCGGATACGCCCCGCCGGACAGCAACACCAGGGTCTTGCGGCCCGCGACGTGCAGCGTGCTCACCGCCGGTGCCCGCTCGCCCGGGCGAGCCCGGCAACCGTCGTTGGCTTGCGTCGCTCGGTCACGGTGTGTCCTCGTCCTGCTCGGTACTGTTCGCCCGCTCGGCCGCCTGTGCCGCGGGCGTGCCGGGCCGCTTGTTCACTGTCCAGCCTGCCACGTTCTCTTGCCGTGCGGTGGATCGGCCCAGCGCCCCAGCAGGGACGTCCTTGCTGATGACCGCCCCGGCGGCGGTGTAGGCACCGTCGCCGACCTGGACGGGGGCCACGAACATGTTGTCGGCCCCGGTTCGGGCGTGCGCGCCGATCACGCTGCGGTGCTTGGCCACCCCGTCGTAGTTGACGAAGACGGTGGCCGCGCCGATGTTCGTCCCCTCGCCGATCGTCGCGTCGCCGACGTAGGACAGGTGGGGGACCTTGGCCCCGGCGCCGACCTTGCTGTTCTTGAGCTCGACGTAGGTGCCGATGTGCACAGCCTCGGCGAGCGACGTCCCCGGGCGAAGGTAGGCGTACGGGCCGACGGTGGCGTCCGGGCCGATGTCGGCCTGGACGGCGACCGCGCGCGTGATCCGCGCCCGGGCGCCGACCCGGGTGTCGGTCAGTGTCACCTGCGGGCCGATCTCAGCGCCCTCGGCGATCGCGGTCGTCCCGTGCAGTTCGACGCCGGGGTGCAGCGTGACGTCCGCATCGAGTGAGACGGTCGCGTCCACCCACGTGCTCGCCGGGTCGATCACCGTGACGCCGGCCCGCATGTGCCCGGCGAGCAGCCTGTCGTTGTAGCTGCGGTGAGCGCCTGCCAGCTGGACCCGGTCGTTGACGCCCGCGGTCTCGCTGGCCGGCGCGGTCAGCGCGACGACCCGGGCGCCGTCGGCGACGAGGATGCCGATGACGTCGGGCAGGTACTCCTCGCCCTGAGCGTTGTCGGTGGAGATCCGCTCGAGCGCGTCGCGCAGCGCGTCGGCGTCGAAGGCGTACACCCCGGACGCGATCTCTCGCACCGCCCGTTCGGTGTCGGTCGCGTCCTTGTCCTCGACCACGCGCGTCACGGCGCCGTCCGCACCGCGAATGACGCGGCCGTAGCCGCCCGGATCGTCGAGTTCGCTCGTGAGCATGGCGGCTGCGGTGCCGGACTGCGCCGCGACGAGGCGGGCGAGGGTGTCCGCGGTCAGGAGCGGGACATCGCCGGGGACGACGAGCACGGCCCCGGAACCGCCGGTGGGGACGGCTGCCAGGGCCAGGCGGACGGCGTGCCCTGTGCCGAGCTGCTGCTCCTGCACGACCGCGACGGCGTCGGCAGCCACCCCGGCCAGGTGGGCACGCACCTCGTCCCGGCGGTGCCCTATCACGACGACGGTCGTCTCCGCCTGCAACGGCTCGGTGGCGGCGAGGACGTGGCCCAGCATCGACCGACCGGCGAATCCGTGCAGCACCTTGGGCAGTGCGCGCGACCGCATCCGGGTGCCTTCGCCGGCGGCGAGGACGATGACAGCGAGAGGCGGCACTGGGATCCCTTCGCGGCGGTGGGTGACGAGATTGCTGGGGGACTCGGACTCGAACCGAGACTGCAAGGCTCCAAAGGCCTGCGGGCTGCCGTTTACCCCATCCCCCAAGTCAGCTCATAGCGACGGCGGTCAGCCTACAAGTGTCGTCGGCCCGGCTCAGCTCGCGTTGGAGCCTACGGCGACGTAGGTTACGCTTCCGTAACCCCCACTCTTGGGTGAACCCGCTCCCGTCGAGATGTCGAAGAGGCCCGCATGACGTTGCTGGACGAACGCCCGACCGCACCCGGGCCCGATGGCCCCAAGCCAACCTTCGAAGGCACCAAACGGCGCGGCGAGCAGTTCGCCCTCTACCTCGTGGTCGTAGTGCCGTTCCTGGCCTTCCTCGCCGCGATTCCGCTCGCGTGGGGATGGGGTCTCGGCTGGACCGACCTGGCCCTGATGGTGGTGTTCTACTACTTGTCGGGTCTCGGGGTGACGGTCGGCTACCACCGCTACTTCACCCACGGCTCGTTCAAGGCCAAGCGCCCGCTGCGTGTCGGGCTGGCGATCGCCGGGTCACTGGCGATCGAGGGCCCGGTCATCCGGTGGGTCGCCGATCACCGGCGGCACCACGCGTTCAGCGACCGCGAGGGTGACCCGCACTCGCCGTGGCGCTTCGGTGAGAGCGTTCCGGCGTTGCTGAAGGGCTTCTGGTTCGCCCACCTCGGCTGGCTGTTCGACGTCGACCACACCAACCGCGAGAAATACACGCCGGATCTGATGAAAGACCGCGACATCCGCCTGGTCGACCGCCTCTTCCCGCTGTGGTTCGCGGCCTCGCTGCTCACCCCGGCGCTGCTGGGCGGGCTGATCACCTGGTCCTGGATGGGTGCGGTGTCGGCCTTCTTCTGGGCCTCGCTGGTGCGGGTGTTCGTGCTGCACCACGTGACGTGGTCGATCAACTCGGTCTGCCACATCATCGGCGAGCGGCCGTTCAACGCTCGAGACAAGAGCGCGAACTTCTGGCCGCTGGCCGTGCTGAGCTTCGGCGAGAGCTGGCACAACATGCACCACGCAGATCCGACCGCGGCGCGGCACGGCGTCCTGCGTGGTCAGGTCGATTCGTCGGCCCGCGTGATCTGGGTGTTCGAGAAGTTCGGCTGGGCGCACAACGTGCGGTGGCCCGACGCCGAGCGGGTTGCCAAGCTGCGCGTCGCGGACTGACGCTGCCGGTGGTGACGCTGCCGGTCGGTGACGCTGCCGGCTACTGACGCTGCCGGTACTGACCTATCGGTAGCCCCGCGGCCGAACCCTGGCCGGGTCTTGCGCGATGCGCCAAGCTGGGTGGGTGACCACCGTTTCGGGCAAGGCCGTCCCGCGCGGCCGGTTCCCGCATGCCCGGCGCGCCGGCGATTTCGTCTACGTGTCCGGGACGTCGGCTCGCCGAGCCGACAACACGATCGCCGGGGCCGAGGCCGACGGCATGGGCACGACCGACCTGGACATCCGCGTGCAGACCCGTGCCGTGATCGAGAACCTCCGCGACATCCTGGTCGAACTCGGTGCCGGTCTCGGCGACCTGGTCCAGGTGACGTCCTATCTCGTGAGCATGAACGACTTCGGTGGCTACAACGAGGTGTATGGCGAGTACTTCGACGAGAGCGGTCCGACGAGAACCACCGTGGCCGTGCACCAGTTGCCGCACCCGCATCTGCTCATCGAGATGCAGGCAGTCGCGTTCGTGCCCCAGCGCAGTGCCGAGGAGACATCATGACCCTGATGCAGCCGATCAACTTCGAGCAGTGGATCGACGACAACCGGCACCTGCTCAAGCCGCCCGTCGGCAACAAGACGATGGCGGTCGGCGACGACTTCATCGTGATGATCGTCGGCGGGCCGAATTCGCGAACCGATTTCCACGTCGACCCGTACGAGGAGTGGTTCTACCAGGTGCGGGGCAACATCCACGTCGACCTCATGCTCGACGGCAAACCGCGCACCGTGCACATCCACGAAGGCGAGACCTGGCTGCTGCCCGGCAACACCCCGCATTCGCCCCAGCGACCCGAGGAAGGGTCGATCGGCCTGGTGATCGAGCGCATCCGCGAGCCCGGGACGCTGGAGAAGTTCCAGTGGTACTGCCGGCAGTGTCACGGGCTCGTGCACGAGGTCGAACTGCAGGTGCGCGACATCGTCACCGATCTGCCGCCGGTCTTCAGCGCCTTCTACGACGACGAGGACGCGCGGACCTGCCCGAAGTGCGGCGCGCTGCACCCGGGTAAGGGGTAGACCGCCTTGATCGACGTCCACACCCATTACGTCCCGCACGGTTGCGGGGCACTGCGCGAGATCGACGGCGCGCCGTGGGTGCGACCCGACTCGCCGACCGCCGCGACGATCATGCTCGGCACCGACGAGTTCCGCTCGGTCGACTCGTCGGGTTGGGACGCCGAGGTCCGCCTCGCGCACATGGACGAACACGGTGTCGACGTGCAGGTGGTCTCGCCCACGCCGGTGTTCTTCTGCTACGCCCACGATCCTGCGGCGGGCCTCGACATCGCCCGCCGCTGCAACGACACCGCGCTCGAGATCTGCGCGCCCGACCCGTCCCGGCTGCTGCCGTTCTGCCAGGTGCCCCTGCAGGACCCGGATGCCGCCTGCCGCGAGCTCGAACGGTGCCTGGCGGCCGGTCACGCGGGCGTCGAGATCGGCAACCACGTCGGCGACCGGGATCTCGACGACGAGGGGATCGTGACGTTCCTGCAGCACGCCGCCTCGCTGGGCGCGCCGGTCTTCGTCCACCCCTGGGACATGCCGAGCTCGCCGCGCCTGGATCGGTGGATGGCGCGGTGGCTGACCGGCATGCCCGCCGAGACGCACCTGTCGTTGCTCGCGATGACGCTCGGCGGGGTGTTCGACAAGATCGGCGAGGAGCTGCGGATCTGCTTCGCCCACGGTGGCGGGTCGTTCGCGTTCTGGCTCGGCCGGCTCGACAACGCGTGGCGCGAGCGGCCCGATCGTGGTCGCGACGTCGCAGCACGAGCCGTCGCACTACCTCGGCCGGTTCTACGTCGATTCGGTGGTCTTCGACGAGCGTCCGCTTCGCCTGCTGATCGACACGATCGGCCCCGATCGGGTGATGGTCGGCAGCGACTACCCGTACCCGCTGGGCGAGCGGGCGGTTGGCTCGGTCGTGCGCACGGCGGCGATGGACGAGCCGATCCGCGAGCGCATCCTGCACGCCAACGCCGAGACGTTCCTCGGACGCGCCCGATGACCGTCGTCGCCTTCGCCGAGCAACGGGCCCGCGACCTCGACGCGTCCGACCCGTTGCCCACGCTGCGCGCGCAGTTCCACGTCCCGCCGCACGGGTCGGGTGAGGCCGCGTACTTCGCCGGCAACTCGCTCGGCCTGCAGCCGCGCGTGACGCGCGCGCGGATCGGTGCGGAACTCGACGACTGGGCGCTGCTCGGCGTCGAGGGCCACCTCGAGGCGGCCCGGCCATGGGTCTCCTACCACGAACTGCTGCGCGATCCGGCTGCGCGGCTGCTCGGGGCACTGCCGAGCGAGGTGGTCGTGATGAACTCGCTGACGGTCAACCTGCACCTGCTCATGGCCAGCTTCTACCGGCCGACGCGCTGACCGGTTCGCGATCGTGATCGAGGACAGCGCGTTCCCGTCCGACAGTTATGCGGTTCGCAGCCAGGCGGCGTGGCACGGGTTCGACCCGGACGACGCGGTCGTGCGGCTGCGTCCTCGCCAGGGCGAGTCGGCGCTGCGGACGGCCGACGTGATCGCAGCACTCGACGACCGGGTCGCGCTGGTGCTGCTGGGCGCGGTGAACTACTACAGCGGCGAATACCTCGACATCCCGGCGATCACCGCGGCGGCGCACGACGTCGGCGCGATCGCGGCGTGGGATCTCGCGCACGCTGCGGGCAACGTCGTCGCTGCACCTGCACGACTGGGACGTCGACTGGGCGGCGTGGTGCTCGTACAAGTACCTCAACAGCGGGCCGGGCTCGCTCGCCGGGGCATTCGTGCACGAACGGCACCTCGCCGACCGCACGCTGCCGAAGCTGGCCGGGTGGTGGAGCACCGACCCGGCGACGCGCTTCGACATGGGGCCGACGGTGACGGCGGTCGACTCCGCTGACGCGTGGCAGGTGTCGAACCCGCCGATCTTCGCCATGGCGCCCGTCCTGGCGTCGCTGGAGATCTTCGACGAGGTCGGTATGCGCCGCGCTGCGTGAGAAGAGCGTGCGGCTCACCGGGTACCTGGAGTCGCTGCTCGACGAGGCGGAGCGTCGAGCTGATCACGCCGCGTGATCCCGCGCGCCGCGGTGCCCAGCTCTCGGTCCGCGTGCTCGGGTTCGTCCGCGCGGGCGATCAGCTGCGAACCTGCGTTCCCGAGCTACGGCGTGTATCGCGGATGCGCGGCAACCGGACGTGATCCGGCTGGCGCCCGGCCCCGCTCTACAACACCTTCCACGACTGCTGGCGAGCCGCGACGGCGGTGGCGGAGGTGACTCGTGGCTGAAGCAAATCGCCGTCGTCGGGGCCGGTCTGGCCGGCTGCCTGCTGGCGACCCTGCTCGGCCGGCGCGGCATCCAGGTCACCGTCTACGAGCGGCGGCCGGACCCGCGGCTGACCGGCGCCGAGCGCGGCCGCTCGATCAACCTGGCGATCTCGGCGCGCGGTCTGGACGCCCTCGAACGGGTCGGGCTGCGCGAGCGTTGCCCTCGAGCGGGCGCTGCCGATGCACGGGCGGATGGTGCACCCGCCCGGCGGCGGCGAGAGCTTCCAGTCCGTACAGCGCCGACGGCAAGCGGGCGATCAACTCGATCAGCCGGGCCGAGCTGAACGCGGCCCTGCTCGACGCAGCAGAGGCGACGCCCGGCGTGACGTTGCGCTTCGAGCACCGGCTGACGTCCATGTCGACTCGACGACGGACGGCTGCGTTCGACGACCGGCACCGGGCCGCCGACGAGCACGCCGAGATCGTGCTCGCCAGCGACGGGTCGTACAGCGCCGCGCGCCGCGCCGTGACCTTCCGCGCGGGCTTCACCTTCAGCCAGGACTACCTCGACGCACGGCTACAAGGAACTGACGATCCCCGCTGTGGACGGGGAATTCGCGCATCGATCCCGATGCACTGCACATCTGGCCGCGCGGCGAGTCGATGATGATCGCGCTGCCGAACATGGACCGCTCGTTCACCTGCACGCTGTTCTGGCCGCGCGACGCAGCTCGACGCGCTCGATTCGTCGGTCAAGATCGTCGACTACTTCACGCGAGCACTACCCGGACGTCGTCGACGCTGATGCCGACGCTGTCCGACGACTACCGGCTCAACCCGGTCGGCTCGCTGGTCACCGTCCGGTGCTGGCCGTGGGTGCACCACGGCGCGGCCGCGACGCTCGCCCTGGTCGGCGACGCGGCGCACGCGATCGTCCCGTTCTTCGGGCAGGGGGCGAACTGCGCGCTCGAGGACTGCATCGAGATCGACGATGCCTGGACGCGCGCGGCGGTCGACTGGGCCGCCGCGCTGACGCGTACGAGGAACGAGCGCAAGGCCAACTGCGACACCATCGCCGACGCTCGCGCTGGACAACTTCGTCGAGATGAGCGACAAGGTGAACTCACCGCTGTTCCGCGCGAAGTCCGCCGCCGATGCACGCGCTGGAACGTCGCGTGCCGCAGTTCGTGTCGCGCTACGAACTGGTGTCGTTCTCGACCATGCCCTACGCCGAGATCCCGGCGCGGATGCGCCGTCAGCAGCGGGTTCTCGGCGCGGTGGCCGGGGGCGTGCTGCTCGCGTTGGCCGCGGTCGTCGGGGTGCGCCGCCGCCGACGATCCTGACGAGCTCGCCTCACACGCGCGAGCGGATCTCCCAGAGATCGGGGAACGCCGGCCGGAACAGCGTCGAGCGCAGGTACTCGGCGCCGGCCGAGCCGCCCGTCCCGACCCGCGCGCCGATGATGCGCTCGACCATCTTCACGTGCCGGTAGCGCCACTCCTGGATGCCCTCGTCGATGTCGACCAGCGCCTCGCAGACCTCGGCCGCCGGCGCGGACTCGTCGGCGTAGACCTCGACCAGCAGTGCCTGGATCGGTCGCGTTCGCCCGGCCACGGCTCGTGCGGATCACGGTCGAGGTACTCGCCCGGGCACGTCCCAGCCGCAGGTCGACCAGGTAGCGCAGCAGCGAGTCGAACACCGAGCGCCGGTGCAGGGCGCGCGTCCAGTTGCGGGTCGCCGGTCGGCTCGGCGAAGTCGCGCCGTCCGAGCGCGGCCTCGATGACGCGGAACTGGTTGGACTGGAAGCCGCTCGCCGACCCGAGCTCCGGACGGAACGAGGCGAACTGGCGTGGGGTCATCGTCTCGAGGACGTCGAGCTGGCCGACGATCGTCTTGAGGATCTTCGCGATCCGTCGCGCCGTGTGCAGCGCGCCGGCGGAGTTGCCTGCCTCGAGGCGGCTGCTGCAGCAGTTCGGTCTCGTGCAGGATCTGCTTGAACCACAGCTCGTACACCTGGTGGATGATCACGAACAGCATCTCGTCGTGCTTGCTCCGTCGCGGGGCGCTGGCAGGCCAGCAGGTCGTCGAGGCGCGAGATAACTTGCCGTACGTCACAGGGCTGGCCATGGGACCATGATTTCCGATGAGCGACATCGAAGGCAGGCCCCGCGTGCGAATGACCGGTCGCGAGCGCCGCGAGCAACTGCTCGACGTGGGTCGGGCACTGTTCGCCGAGAAGGGCTTCGACGCCACCTCGATCGAAGAGATCGCCGCCCGGGCGGGCGTGTCCAAGCCGGTCGTGTACGAGCACTTCGGCGGCAAGGAGGGCCTGTACGCGGTCGTCGTCGACCGCGAGATGAGCGCACCTGCTCGAACCGGCTGACCGAGGCGCTGTCGTCGGGGCACCCGCGCCAGCTCGTCGAGCGGGCCGCCCTCGCCCTGCTGACCTACATCGAGGAGGAGACCGACGGATTCCGCATCCTCACCCGGGACTCGCCGGTCGCGGGCTCGACGGCAGACGTTCTCGTCCCTGCTCAACGACATCGCCACGCCAGGTCGAGCACATCATGTCGCGCGAGTTCGAGACCCGCGGTATCTCGACGAAGCTGGCGCCGATGTACGCGCAGATGCTCGTCGGCATGGTCGCGCTGACCGGGCAGTGGTGGCTCGAGGAGCGCAAGCCCAAGCGCGAGGACGTCGCCGCGCACCTGGTCAATCTCGGGTGGAACGGCCTGGCCCACCTGGAACCGAGTCCGCGCCCGCTCAGCTCCTGAGTCGCCGTCAGTCGTCGGACAGGAGCAGCCACTCGTCCTCGGCGGCGTCCCGGCGCGCGAGCACGTCGCGCAGTTCGGCGTCCAGCCCGGCCACCCGTTCGAAGTCGGTCGCGTGCTCGGCGAGCAGCGTGTGCAGTTCGGCCTCGCGCCGCTCCAGCCGGGCGACCTCCCGCTCGAGCCGGGCGAGGGCACGCCGCATGTCCCGGGTGTCGCCCCGTGCCTCGCGCCGCGGCGCCTCGGCATCGGCCTGCGCGGACGCCCGCCGGGCGAGGTACTCGTCCACGCCCCCCGGCAGCGCCGGCAGCGTCCCGTCGCCCAGCAGGGCGACGGTCGAGTCGCACACCCGCTCGATCAGATACCGGTCGTGCGTGACCACGACGAGCGTCCCCGCCCACGTGTCGAGCAGGTCCTCCAGCGCGGCCAGGGTGTCGGTGTCCAGGTCGTTGGTCGGCTCGTCCAGCAGCAGCACGTTCGGTTCCGCGAGCAGCAGCCGCAGCAGTTGCAGCCGGCGCCGCTCGCCGCCGGACAGGTCGCTGACCCGGCGTCCATTGCTTGGCGTCGTCGAAGCCGAACGGTCTCGGCCAGTTGCCGACGCCGAGAGCTCCACCCCGCCGAACACCGCAGTGGACGCGGATCTCCTGCACCGCCTCGAGCACGCGCAGTTCGGCGGGCAGTTCGGTGACCTCCTGCGACAGGTACCCGGACGCGCACGGTCTGCCCGATCTCGCACGCGCCCGGCCGTCGGTGCGAGCGTGCCCGCCAGCAGCCGCAGCAGGTGCGTCTTGCCCGAGCCGTTCACCCCGATGACGCCGATCCGGTCGCCCGGGCCGACGTGCCAGGTCACCTCGATCGAGCAGCGTCCGCGACCCCGACGGACACGCGTCACGTCGTCGAGCGAGAACACCGTACGGCCCAGCCGGCGTCGGGCGAGCGCCTGCAACGGCACCGACGACGCGGGATTCGGGCTCGTCCGCGATGAGCGCCTCGGCCGCCTCGATCCGGAACCGCGGCTTGGACGTACGGGCCGGCGGCCCGCGCCGCAGCCAGGCCAACTCCTTGCGCAGCAGGTTCTGCCGCCGCGCCTCGGCCGCCGACGCCTGCCGGGCGCGCTCGGCCCGGGCGAGGACGTACGCCGCGTACCCGCCGTCGTACTGCTGCGACGCCGCCCGTCGACGACCTCCCAGGTGCGCAGGCACACCGCGTCGAGGAACCACCGGTCGTGCGTGATCACCAGCAGCGACGACCGCAGCGACAGCCAGGTGCGCGGCCAGCCAGGTCACGCCCTCGACGTCGAGGTGGTTGGTCGGCTCGTCCAGGACGAGCAGGTCGGCCGGCTGGACCAGCGCGGCGGCCAGCGCGACCCGTCGGCGCTCGCCGCCCGACAGCCGATCCACCGGCCGCGTCCAGGCCGACCGCCGCCAGGCCCAAGCCCGGTCAGCACCGCGCGCACCGCTGCGTCGCCGGCCCACTCGTGCTCGGCCGCCGTCTCCGACGACCACCGTCGCGCACCGGTCGCGGCGCTCAGCGTCGTCGCGCTGCGCCACGTGCCCGATCGCGGTGCCGCCGGTGACGGTGACCCGTCCGTCGTCCGGCGTCTCGAGCCCGGTGATCAGCCGCGCAGGGTCGATTTGCCGTCGCCGTTGCGCCCGACGACGCCGATCCGCTCCCCGGTCCCGATGCCGAGCGAGACCGGCGGACAGGACGTGCGTCGTCCCGAACGACTTCGCGACGCTCTCGAGATTGACGAGGTTGGCCATCAGAGCGCGATGCGGGCGCCGTGCGCCGGGCCGGTCGCGACGATGCACGGTGCGGCACACCCGCGGCGTCCACGCCGGCGCGCCACCGCGCGGGCGTCGGCGTCGTCGGCGCACAGGAACGCGCAGGTCGGCCCGGACCCCGAGACCATCGCCGCGACCGCTCCGAGCGCGGACCCGGCGGCCAGGACGTCGGCCAGCTCGGGGTGCAGCGACAGCGCCGCCGCCTGCAGGTCGTTGTCAGGCTGGCGCCCAGCCGCCCGCAGTCGCCGGCCCGCAGCGCGTCCAGTTGCTCGTCCGGCGACCCGGCCGGGGTCGGGGCCAGTGCCGGCGGCGCGCAACCGGTCCAGCTCGCGCGTAGGCGTCGCCGGTCGGCGATGCCGAACCCAGCCGGGGCCAGCACCCAGTGGAACTCGCCGGTGGCGAGCACCGGCGTCAGCACCTCGCCCCGGCCGGTCCCCAGCGCCGTGCCCCCGGTCAGCGGGAAGGCGACGTCGCTGCCGAGGCGGGCTGCCAGTTCGACCAGACCGGGCTTGGTCAGCTCGAGGTCCCACAGGGCCGCGCAGGCCAGCAGGGCGGCTGCCGCGTCGGCCGAGCCGCCGGCCATGCCGCCGGCCACCGGGATCGACTTGTCCACCTCGAGCGAGGCTGCGGCGGCCACCCCGGTCTCGTCCGCGAGCAGCTGCGCAGCGCGCCAGGCCAGGTTGCGCGCATCCGCCGGTACACCGTCCGCAGCGCCGGTCACCGCGATCCGCAGCGCTCGCCACGGCCGCGCGATGACCTCGTCGTAGCATGCCCACGGCCTGCAGGACGGTGGTGACGTCGTGGAAGCCGTCCGGGCGGAGCGGCCCGACGCCGAGATGGAGGTTGATCTTCGCCGGGACGCGAGCCCGAACCGCGTCGGGAGATGTCGGCGAGAGGCATTGAGCGCGGAATGCTAGCCGCGCCGCCGGAGTGCCCGCCGCGGGGCGGTACAGCAGCGTCGATGGCCCTCCCAGGGAGATATCTGAGAGCATGTGCGGCATGCGAGGTGATGACGCACCCCGCGGCGAGACGTCATCGCCGCGTGACGAGCACCGACCCGAGCGCCCGAGCCCCTTCGGGCGCTCCGGCCTCATCGGTGACGCCGGGTCGACGGCTGCCCCCTCCGACGGCGATCCGAGAACCGACCGGCTCGCCCCGATGCACAGCGAGGCGCAGGCGATCGTCGCCGACGCGCTCGCCCAGGCCGGGCTGATCACGGGCCGCGCCGAAGTGGCGGCCGAGGAGATGTTCGCCGACGCCCGCGCCGAGGCCGAGCGCCGCCTCATCGACGCACAGACCAGCGCCCGCGTCCTGCGTGAGCAGGCCGACGCGGTGATCGCTGCCGCCCGCCGCGGCAGCCAGGAGCACCGCGACCGTGCCGAGGCCGAGGTCGAGCAGGCGCGCGCCGAGCACGAGGACCAGCTTCGGCAGCTGCGCGCCGAGCACGACGACCGGCTCGCCCTCGAGGCCGACGAGGGCAACCGTCGCCTCGAGGCGATGATGGACGACGCCCGCGCCGCCGCCGAGCGGATCATCGGCGACGCCAAACGGCAGGCAGAGGACATCCGCCTCGAGGCCGAGACGCACCGCGCCAAGGCCAAGGACGAGGCGATGATGCTGCTCGAGACGGCCCGCGCGAACGCCGCACGCGATCTCGACGCCGCGCGCGCCGACGCGGCGCGCGAGCTGGCCGCAGCCGCCGAGCAGACCGCGTGGACCCAACGCACGCTCGACGAGCTGCGCGCGACGGCGCAGGCCGAGGCCGATCGCCAGCGTGAGCAGGCCGACCTCGACGCCGAGGCGATCGTGCGCCGAGCCCGCGGGCGGGTGGTCCACGTGGTCGCTGCCTCCCGCGATCGGCTGCGTCAGCGTCTGGAGGCCGCCGAGGCCCGCCAGCGCGCCCACGACGAACTCGGGGCCGAGGCGATGGCGAAGGCGCGCCGGACCGCCGACATCATCCAGAACCAGGCCCAGGAGGACGCCGAGATCATCGTCGCCCGCGCGATCCAGGAGGCAGACGCCCGCGCCGCGATCGCCCAGCGCCGGGTCGAGGAAGCCGAGGTCGGCTCTCGAACCATCCGCGAGCAGGTGGCCGAGGACCTGGCCCGGGCCCAGCGGGAAGCCCGCGACGCCCGCCGTGCCGCCATGGACGAGTCGGCGCGCACGATCGCGGCCGCACGCGCCGAGGCCGACGAGATGCGCTCTGCCGCCCGGACGATGCTGTCCGAGGCGCGGGCCGAGGTGGCCTCGCTCAGCGCCCGCCGGGACGCGATCGCGAAAGAGCTGGGCGACCTCTCCGGTGTCATCGAGGCACTGGCAGTCTCGAGTTCCGGCGGCCGCAGCCAGCCCGACCCGAACACCCGTACCGAGCACCACAGTCAGACCGAGTCCGACAACGATGAGATGAGCAGGGACCGATGAGCGACAACTCCAGCAACGCATTCCGCACTGTCATGCGCGGGTACGACCCAGCCGAGGTGGACCGCGTCATAGCGGAGCTCACCGCGGCCGCACGGGCGGCCGACCAGCGCATCGACGAACTCGGTGGCCAGGTGCGAAACCTCTCCGCGAAGGTCGAGGAAGCCGAAAGTCGGCCGGTCGTCACCTCGAAGCCGGCCCCGCCGGCCAAGCCCACCTTCGCCGACTTCGGCGAGCGGGTCGGGCGCATCATGGCCCTCGCCGAGGAAGAGGCCGACGAGATCCGCACCGCCGCCGTCGCCGAGACGCGGCGCCGGATGAGCGAGCTCGACAGCACCTCCGCCGCCACGCGTGCCGAGGCCGACCGGTACGCCGACGAGATCCGCAGCTCCGCCGACCAGGAGGCCGCACGCATCGTCGAAGAGGCCAAGCGCGCCGCCGACCAGCTGCTCGACGATGCCGACCGCCACGCGTTGGCACGCCGGCGTGAGGCCGAGGCGGTCTATGAGGACCAGCGGGCCAAGGCGGCCAAGGCCGCCGCCGACTTCGAGCAGACGCTGGCCGACCGTCGGGACAAGGCCGAGAAGTCCTTCCAGGACCGGACCGCCGTCGCCGAATCCCAGCTCTCCGAGGCGCAGGATCGCGTCGCTGCAGCTCAGCGCCGAGGGCGACCAGGTTGCGGCCGATGCAGCCCGCAAGGCCGCGCAGCTCACTGCCGAGTCGGCACAGAAGGCTGACCAGATCGTCGCCGACGCCGTCGCGCGCGCCGAGCGGATCCGGGCCGAGTCCGAGCGCGAGCTCACCGCCGCCGTCCAGCGCCGCGACAGCATCAACGCCCAGCTGACCAATGTGCGGCAGATGCTGGCGACCCTCTCGGGCACGACACCGGTCCCGCTGCCCGGCGAGGTCGAGGAGGCGTCCACGTCCTGACGCCTGTCAGGACTGGCGCGAGGTCCGGGTCGGGTGCTTCGCTCGACTCATGGCCCTGACCTCGCGCACGGTCGGCGTCGAGGAAGAGCTGATGCTGTTCGGCGCCGCGTCCGAGCGCCCGACGCCTGCCGGTGACACGCTCGCCGAAGACCCCTTGACGTCGGTCGAACACGAGCTCAAGCTCGAACAGGCCGAGATCGCGAGCGCACCGCACCGCGATCTCGCCGAACTGCTCGCCGACCTGGTCGGCCGGCGCGCCGAACTGATCGCCTCGGCCGCTGCTCGTGGGGTCCGGGTCGCGGCACTGGGCACCAGCCCGCTGGCGATTCGTCCCACCCCTACCCCGGACGAGCGCTACGGGCGCATGCAGCGACATTTCGGCCTCGTTGCCGAGGACCAGTTGACCTGCGGCGCGCACGTCCACGTCTCGGTGAGCTCCCGAGCGGAGGGGGTGGCCGCGCTCGACGGCATCCGGCCCTGGCTGCCGGTCCTGCTGGCGGCCTCGGCCAACTCCCCGTTCTGGGACGGCGCCGACACCGGGTATGCCAGCTATCGCAGCATCTCGTGGGGGCGGTGGCCCACGGCGGGCCCGGCGCCGGCGTTCGGGACCGAGGACGCGTACGACCGCACGGTGAGCGAGCTGATCGCCGCCGGGGCCGCCCTCGACCGCGGCATGATCTATTTCGACGCTCGGCTCTCGGCGCGGTACCCGACCGTTGAGATCCGCGTCTCCGACGTCGTCCAGCACGTGGGCGACTCGGTCGCGCTGGCGGCGCTGTGCCGGGCACTCGTGGAGTCGGTGCTCGCCACCGCCCCTGACCCGGTTCCGCTGACCCTGCTGCGCGCGGCTGCCTGGCGTGCGGCCCGCTTCGGGCTCTCCGGCGACCTGTGGGATCCGGTCGACGGGGGACTGCGACCTGCGAGCGACGTGGTCCAGCACCTGCTCGACTTCGTCCGCGACCGGCTGCGGGCGGACGGTGACCTCGCCGTCGTCGACGAAGCGGTTGGCCGATGGCACGCCGAGGGCAGCGGGGCCGACCTGCAGCGGGCCGACTTCACGGCGCACCACCGCGCGCGAGACGTCATCGACGGCGCGGTCGCCCGGACCGAGACGGGCTGATCCGCACCCGGCGCCCGGTGCGGGCAAGACGACGGCGGTGCGGATCCGTCCTCGACCCGTTGTCGGTCCGGCACTACCGCAAGGCCCCCTCGCGCTGACCCGCGCTGGCGGGCGTCCGCGTGCGACCGGGTACTGTGTGGAGGTTGCCCCGGCGAGGGAGCGCTTGCGGTTCGAGCCTCCGTGATCGACGCGGTGTCGCTCGTCGACGCGCGTCCATGACGGTCGGCCGGACCACCGGTACCCGCGTCCGAGGCAACCGCGTCCGTACGCCGTCGCGGTCCACGTTTCCCGCCAGCAAGGAGTTCCCGCAGTGTCCGAGGTCCGTCTCCCCGCCGAGCCCCGCACCGAATTCGGCAAGGGTGGCGCTCGCCGCACCCGCCGGGCCGGCAAGATTCCCGCTGTCATCTACGGCCACGGTGCCGACCCGCGGCACGTCTCGCTGCCCGCCCGCGAGTTCACCAACGCGGTGCGCCACGGCGGCGCCAACGTCCTGCTGACCCTCGATCTCGAGGGTGAGGAGCAACTCGCGATCCCGAAGGCGATCCAGCGCCACGCCATCAAGGGCACCTTCGACCACGTCGACCTGCTGGCCGTCCGCAGCGGCGAGAAGGTCACGATCGACGTGCCGCTGCTGATCATCGGCGACATCGTGCCCGGCGCCCTGCTCGCGCAGGAGACGACCACGATCTCGCGTCGAGGCCGAGGCTACCCACCTGCCGACCGGCATCGAGATCTCGCTCACCGGCCTGGCGATCGGCTCGCAGATCACCGCCGGTGACCTCGCGCTGCCGACCGGGTCGATCCTGACGACCGACCCCGACCAGGTGCTGATCACGATCAACGAGGCGCCGACCGAGGCCGAGATCGAGGCCGACATCGCCGAGGCGGTAGGGGAACTCGGCATCGTCGAGGACCAGCCTGAGGGCGAAGGCGGCGAGGACGGCGAGGACGGCGAGGGTTCCGAGTCCGGCGACAGCGCCGAGTCCGCGTCCTCGGAGGGCTGATCTTCCGCGCCGTATCGGACATTGCCGATGGCTGAGGACCGCTTTCTGATCGTCGGTCTCGGCAATCCGGGCCCGCGCTACGCAGCCACCCGTCACAACGTCGGCGCGCTCGTGGCCGACCTGCTCGCCGAGCGCGTCGGCGGACGGTTCAAGTCGCACCGCAGCCGCTGCGAGATCGTCGAGGCGCGCCTGGCCGGCGTGCCGGTGGTGCTGGCCAAACCGTTGTCGTACATGAACGAGTCCGGCGGCCCGGTGGTGAACGCCGCGCGGTTCTTCAAGATCGCGCCGGCTCACGTGATCGCGGTCCATGACGAGCTGGACCTGCCGTTCGGCACGATCCGCCTCAAGGTCGGTGGCGGTGAGGGCGGGCACAACGGGCTGCGGTCGATGTCCTCGGCGCCTCGCGACGAAGGACTACTTGCGGGTGCGCTTCGGCATCGGCCGCCCACCCGGACGCCAGGACCCTGCCGACTACGTGTTGCGCGAGTTCGCCCCGTCCGAGCGCCGCGAACTCGGCTACCTCGTCGACCGGGCCGCGGACGCGACCGAGGCGCTGCTCAGCGGCGGGCTGGAGTCCGCCCAGAACGCCTTCCACGAGTGACGGCCCACCGAGCGCCCGCAGCGCTCACAGCGCGAACAGCCCGGCATGCAGCGCCTCGTGCGCAAGCAGCCACCGCTTCGCGTCCAGGCCGCCGCCGTAGCCGGTCAGGGCGCCGTTCGCGCCGACAACCCGGTGGCACGGGACGATGATCGGCAGGGGGTTCTGCCCGTTGGCCGGCACCGACCGCACGAGACGAGGTCGGGGCGCCGATCGCGGCAGCGGTTGCGCCGTAGCTGGTGGTCTCGCCGTACGGGATGGCGCGCAGCGCTGTCCACACCCGCTGCTGGAAGCCGGTGCCGTGCGGGTGCAGGGGCAGGTCGAATTCGCGCCGGCTGCCGGCGAAGTACTCGTCCAGCTGGGTGCGGACGTCGCCGAAGGCGCCGTCGTCGCGGATCCACGCGGGATCCGGAGACATCGCGGCCGCGCCCTCGGGCAGGTAGAGACCGGTGAGCCCGATCTCGTCGCGGACCGCGAGCAGGTCGCCGATCGGGGACGGCAGGTAGGTGTAGCGCATTCCCATGGTGTTGCTCCCTGTCCTCACGGCATCGACCAGCGGTGGCCGTAGCGATGAACCCACAGGTGGTGCGTGGCATAACTGCGCCACGGCGCCCACTCGGGCCGGCCGCCGGCGCAGGTCCAGCCCGAGGTCGTCGGCAGCCTGCGGATCGCCAGATCGCTGGCGAGCAGGACGTCCGGATCGGACATCGCGCGCATGCGCAGGTAGTCCGCCGTCCATGGCCCGATGCCAGGCAGGGCGAGCAGCCGGGCCCGGATCTCGTCGCGGTCCGCGCCGGGGTCGAGCGGGAGGTCCGCCGCCGCGAGGGCGAGCACCGATCGCGGCCTCGCGCGCGCGGCATCGGCAGGGTCGCCGGGTCGGCTGCGGCGAGCGTCGCCGCGGACGGGAACAGCCGCCACGGTTCGCCCGCGAACGCGACCGTCGCCGTGCTCGGCGACGATGCGCGCCGAGCACGGTGCGCGCACCGGCGACCGAGATCTGCTGGCCGACCACGGTGCGGACGGCCGTCTCGAATCCGTCGGACGCTGCCCGGTGACCGCAGTCCCGGGCGCTTGCAGCACGAGCGGGGCCAGCGCAGGGTCGGCCCCGAGCACGGCGTCGACCGCCACCGGGTCGGCGTCGAGGTCGAGCAGCCGGCGCACCCGCGCCACGACGGCCGACAGGTCGCGCGTGTCGTGCAGGCGCACCTCGGCAGCGCACCGCGCCCGTCGCCCGCGCGTGACGGCGACCAGCGCCGGGCCGCCAGGTGCGCCGCAGCACGCGCGTGTACGTCGCCGCCCGCGTAGCTCTCGACACCGGCCACCGCGTGCGCGCCGAGGAAATCGAGCACCGACTGGACATCCATCGGCTCGCGATAGGGCAGCCGCAAGCGCGTCACCGCTGGCGCTCGGCACTCGGCTGGCACTGCCGGCCTGCCGCGCTGGCGCCGGCGCCCGCAGCGCAGCTGCGGCGTGGTCGCGAACACCGTCCGGACGGTGTCGTTGAACTGCCGCACGCTGGCGAACCCGGCCGCGAACGCGACGTCGGTGACCGGCAGGTCGGTCGTCTCGAGCAGCACGCGCGCGGACTGCGCTCGCTGGGCACGGGCCAGCGCGATCGGCCCGGCGCCGACCTCGGCGACCAGAGTGCGGTGGACCTGACGCTCGGAGTAGCCCAGCCGGCGGGCCAGCCCGGGCACGCCGTCGCGGTCGATCACGCCGTCCGCGATCAGGCGCAGCGCGCGGCCGGCGAGATCGCCGCGGATGTTCCACTCCGGCGAGCCGGGTGAGGCGTCCGGGCGGCACCGCTTGCACGCCCGGTAACCGGCGCGCTGCGCGGCGGCGGCGCTGGCGATGGAAGCGTGACATTCTCGCGCCGCGGCGTGATCGCCGGACAGGACGGGCGGCAGTAGATCCCGGTGGTGCGCACCGCGGTGTAGAACCACCCGTCGAAGCGCGCGTCCGGCCCTGCACGGCGCGGTAGCAGACGATCGGGATCAGGGACGAGCACGCGGACCAGTCGTGCCGCGCGCGTCCGACAACGACTGGCGGTTTTCGGACAGGCGCACCGGGTGGCGGTCAGCCGGTGTTGCGCAGCCCGGCCGCCACGCCGTTGATGGTCAGCAGCAGCGCCCGCCGCAACTCGGGCGCCACGTCCGCCTCGTCGCACGCGGACCCGCCGCAGCAACTCGACCTGCAGGTACGAGATCGGGTCGAGATAGGCGTCGCGGACGCTGAAGGTCCGCTTCAGGGCGGGCGAGTTGTCGAGCAGTTCCGCCTCGCCGGTGATGCGCAGGACCTCCTCGACGGTCCGGTCGTGTTCAGCGCGCACGACGTCGAACAGCCGGCGCAGCTGTCGCGGCACGAGCGTCGACGACGTAGTGCGCGGCGATGTCGAGATCGGTCTTGGCCAGCGTCATCTCGACATTGGAGACGAACGTCCGGAAGAAGTGCCACTCGCTCGTGCATCTCGGCGAGCACGTCGGCCAGCCCCGCGTCGCGCGCCGCGGCCAGCCCCGAACCCACCCCGAACCAGCCGGGCACGATCTGCCGTGACTGGGTCCACCCGAACACCCACGGGATCGCGCGCAGCCCGGCCGATCCCGCCGTCCGAGGACGGGCGCCGGGCGGGGCGCGAACCGATGTTGAGCGAGCCGAGCTGCTCGACCGGCGTCGACGCCAGGAAGTACGCCGGGCAGGTCCGGGTCGTCGACGAGCTTGCGGTAGGCGGCGAAGGCCGCGTCGCTGACGCGGTCCATGCACTCGTCCCAGCGCTGCAGCTGGGCGCCGCGCCTGCCGCGGCGCGCGGTGCAGCGTGGACGCCTGCAGCACCGCGGCGACGGTGAGCTCGAGATTCTCGCGGGCCAGTTCGGGCAGCGCGTACTTGTCGCTGATCACCTCGCCCTGCTCGGTGAACTTGATCTCGCCGTCGAGGACGCCCCACGGCTGCGCGAGGATCGAGTCGTAGGTCGGGCCGCCGCCGCGTCCGACCGTCCCGCCCCGGCCGTGGAACAGCCGCATGCGCACGCCGTGCCGCGCGGCGAGATCGCGCAGGGTGCGCTGGGTGCGGTGGATCTCCCACTGCGACGTGGTGATGCCGGCCTCCTTGTTCGAGTCCGAGTAGCCGAGCATCACCTCCTGCACGTCGCCGCGCAGCTTCACGATCAGCCGGTAGGTCGGGTCGCTGAGCAGGTCGCTGATCACCTCGCCGCTGCGGCGCAGCTCGTCGACGGTCTCGAGCAGCGGGACGAAGCCGATGTGGGCGAACGGTGCCCGCGTCCCACCGGCACCGGCGCCGTGGACGTCGACCAGGCCCGCCTCGCGGGCCAGCACCACCGCCGCCAGCACGTCGTCCGCACCGCGGGTCATCGACACGATGTAGCTCTCGATGACCTCCGGGCCGTACGTGTCGATGGCCGCGCGGATCTCGGTGAACACGGCGAAGGTCTTCGCGCCCGCCTCGTCGAGCGGCGGCGGCGCTGGGCGCGAGCGGCCGGCGCGAGGTGAGCTCCTTCGACAGCATCCGCAGCCGGTAGTCGCGCGGCAGGTCCGCGTAGAGCCAGGTCTCCTCGACGAGCCGGTCGACGAGTTGGCCGATCACGTGGTGGTGGGCGTCGGCGTGCTCGCGGACGTCCATCGTCGCCAGATGCAGCCCGAACACGGCCACCGTCCGCGAGACGCTGGCCAGCAGGCCGTCGGCGATCAGGGCGCCGGCGTTGGCGCGCAGCGAGTCGCCGAGCAGGGCGAGTTCGGCGAGCAGCTGCGCCGAACCGAGATAGTCGCGGCCGGGCGACGTGCGGACGTGCCGTCGTCGATCCGGCGCCGGGTGTTGGTGATCTTCGCGTTGATGCAGGTCAGCTTCAGCCGGTAGGGCTCGGTCTCGTTGAGCTTGCGCAGGCGCGGATCGATGTCGAGCACGGCGAGGTCGGCCTCGATCGAGGCGAGCAGCTCGGGGCTCGCCGCGACGACGGTCGTGGACGAGGACAGCTCGGCGATCAGCGTGTCGATCGCCGGCGTGACCGCGCGGGTCGCGACGTGGTGCTGCAGGCGCAGCACGTCGCGGGTGACCGCAGGCCGTCACGTTCGGGTTGCCGTCGCGGTCGCCGCCGATCCAGGTGCCGAAGGTGAGCGGGCGGGCGTCCGGTGCGATCTTGCCGCCGTGGTCGCTCCAGTTCGTGGGCGAGTTCGGTGGCCAGTTCGGGCAGCGTCTCGGCGCGAGGTCCTGCAGGTAGTAGACGACGTTGCGGGCCTCGTCCACCGGCGTCGGCCGGTGCAGGCGCAGTTCGTCGGTCTGCCAGACCAGGTCGATGATCTCGGCGAGCGTGCGGTCCTGGCGCGCCCGCGCGACGGTGTCGGGCTGCGGTCTCCGACGGCGAGGACGTCCGCGACCCGGCGCAACTTGGTCAGGATCGAGCGGCGGCTCGCCTCGGTCGGGTGGGCGGTGAACACGGGACGGACGGCCAGCTGCGCGATCGCCGCGGTCAGCGCGTCCGGCGCCGTTCTCCTCGGCGACCGCGGCGACGGCGCGCGCCAGCCAGCCCTCGGTCGGCGTCGCGGTCGCGCAGGCTGCGGACCCGGTGCACCTGCTCGGCGACGTTGGCCAGGTGGAAGTAGGCGGCGAACGCGCGCGACGAGGACGGCCGCGGTATCGAGCGGGACGCCGGCGAGCAGCTCCTGCACCTCGTCGCGTGCCTGGCTGTCGTCGTCCTCCTTGCCCTGCTTGGTCAGCGTGCGCACCTGCTCGACCAGCTCGAGCGCGTCCGGCCCCTGCTGGCGGACCAGTGACTCGCCGAGCAGCGCCGCGACCCGGCGGACGTCCGCGCGCAGGGCGGCGTCGTCGGCGTCGGCGGACTCGAGCGGCGCTTCGGACACCGGTACATCTTCGCCCACGTGCGCCGGTCGGCGGCACCCGTCGGGGGCGGGTTCCTTCCGCCGAGCGGGGGCTAGGCGCTCGGTAGGGTTGGCCGATGCGTGTTCTGGTGACCGGCGGGGCCGGCTACATCGGCAGCGTCGTGGCCGCACAGCTGCTGGCGGACGGGCACGACGTGGTCGTGGTGGACGATCTCTCGACCGGGCACGCGGACGCCGTCCCGCCCGGCGCGGTCTTTCACCAGCTTCCCGTCTACGCCCTCGACCCGGTCATAGGCGACTGGGGCATCGAGGCGGTCATCCATTTCGCCGCCAAGTCGCTCGTCGGCGAGTCGATGGCCGAGCCGGCGATGTACTGGCGCAACAACGTGGCCGGGACGGTTGCCCTGCTCGACTCGATGCGTTCGCACCGCATCAACCGGATCGTGTTCTCGTCCTCCGCCGCGACCTACGGTGACGTCGCGCAGCAGCCGATCGGTGAGGATGCGCCCGCCCGCCCGTCCAGTGCCTACGGGGCGAGCAAGCTGGCGATCGACCTGGCGCTCACCGACTACGCGCGGGCGTACGGCATGGCGGCGGTGAGCCTGCGCTACTTCAACGTCGCAGGTGCGCTCGACACCCACGACGGCTCGCGCTACGGCGAGCGGCACGCGACCGAGACGCACCTGATCCCGAACGCGCTGCGCGCTGCCGCCGGCACCGGTCCTCGGTTGTCGCTGTTCGGCACCGACTACCCCACCCCGGACGGCACCTGCATCCGCGACTACATCCACGTCGCCGACCTCGGTCAGGCGCACCTGCTCGCCCTCGGCGTCGGCGCGCCCGGGACGCACGAGATCGTCAACCTCGGCAGCGGGCGCGGTTACTCGGTCCGCGAGGTGCTGGATACGGTCCGCGAGGTCACCGGCTCGGACCTGCCGGTCGATGAGGTCCCGCGCCGGCCGGGTGACCCGCCGGTGCTGGTGGCCTCGAACGAGAAAGCTGCCGCGCTGCTGGGCTGGACCCCGCAGCGCGACCTGCACGAGATGGTCTCCGACGCGTGGGCGTTCGAGCGGTCCCGCGGCTGAGTCCGACCGTGCCGCGCCCAGCTCAGCCGGGCACGACCTCGTAGACCTCAGCGGGGTCGAGGCTGCGCAGCCGCCGGCTCATGTCCAGCTTGAGCCGACGCAGCCGGTCGGCCTTGGCCGCGCTGAGGTCGTCGGCCTGCGCGAGGTCGATGAACTCCTGGCTCACGTGACCCGGACGCAACTGCAGGCGGACGGACGTGCCGCGGTAGGCCAGCACGAACACGAAGTTGGCCATCGTCGGGCCCCGCTCGCGAGCTTCCAGGTTCGGGTCGACGGTGTACCGGTCCCCGGTCACCGCGCGGGTCACCGCCTCGAACGCGTCCCTGGCGCCGGGGCCCGCGAACGCGGTCACGATCGCGATCTCGCGGCGTTCGGGCGGGCCGGCCGGGTCGAGCAGCGGGAACGCGCGCTGCATCACCGTCCACGCATGTGCCACGCCGGCCGGCGCTGACCGGCCGTGGTAGTCGAGGATCGCCTCGTAGCTGAAGTCGATCGGCTGACCGTCCTCGAGCACGCGCAGCGTCGCAGTCACCCGCGCATCGTCCCGCGCCGCGAGTCCATGCCGGCCAGGGTCAGGAAGAACCCGAACCGGTCGGCGAGGGTGAGGTGGCCGAGCTCGTCGGCGCGCTGCTGGTGGCAGTTGACTGGGACGGGGACGTGGTCGGCGACGACGAGGGTGCGGTGCTCGACCCGGCTGAGCCGGATGCGTCGCCCGTGCCGGCTGAACTGTCGAGGCTAGTGCTGTCGGCCGGGCTGGATGGCGCGTCGGTGCTCCCGGCAGTCGAGGACGGACCGGACGACATCGACGGGCCTGGCTGCGTCGGGTTGGTTTTCGGCGCGTACATCCTGACCACGGCCAGGATCTGACGCTCGTACGCGACGATCCGGGCGTGGATCTCGCTGTAGGACAAGCCGTCGACGTGCCCACCGAACGCCTGTACCTCGCGCCACAGCGCGGCCAGCTTGCGCGCCTCGACCGGCCGCACATGCTCCGGCAGTGACACGACGAGTTGGACGGCGAGTGCGCGCGTGACGCAGGCGGTGCAGTCGTAGTTGACCGCAGCGGACAGGTTCTGCGGTACGACGATGTCTGCCTGACCGACGATGGCGACGACCTGGAAGCTGATCGCCGTCGTTCGGCAGGCGGTGCAACTGGCGAACGCGTAGGCCTCGTTCTTGTTCAGCACGGTGTCGTCGTCCGCCCACACCATGGCGAAGGCCACGTCGTACACGACGGCGCCGTCCGTGGTGTTGACCACGAGCGTCTGGTTGTCTCCGATCCCGGCCGGCGCGGGCCGGTTGAACGGGAACACCCAGGTGGGTGCCGTCTCGCCCGTCGCGGTCCTCGTCCGTGGAACGAGCACCAGCGACAGTGCCGGTCTGTCTGCATTCGGCAACGCGCCGGCACCCTTGGGCCAGATCGCCTGAGCCGAACCCTGCCGCCCCTCGGCCAGGCCCGACCGGTCAGCCACGAAGGACGCCGGCAGCACGTTCTGGATCGTGCCGCGCTCGTAAGCACGAATCGGCTTGTAGTTCCCGTGCGGCCACCAGAGGTACAGCAGCCCGGCCACAACGGCAGCGGCGGTAAGGCCGGCCAGAGCGCGGCGGCCGGGGCGGCCGTCGGTCACGCGAAGCACCCACCGGGTCAGCCGGCGAAGAGAACGCCCAGCGATGTAGGCGATGCCGAACAGGGGTAGCGCCACCGCGATGACGCCGAGAACCCTGGCCAGACCGCCGGTCACGTCACCGGCGCCGAAGCGGCCCAGCATCTGCGTCCACTGGTGCGACACGCTGACCGCGGACGACGCGACGATCCTCGGCATGCTCACGATCGTGACGAGGACGGTCATGATCATCAGCGGAACGACGAGCAGCACCCAGAGCGTGACCACTGCCTTCGCCCACGGCTTGAGAACCCTGGATTCCGCGCTACCCCAACGGGTCGGCCACATCCCGGCGAGCGTGGGCTTGATGCGGTGGAACAGATCGGGAACGCCGGTCAGGTCGGCGAGGATGTGGTAGCCGTCGAAGCGCACCAGCGGGGGAAGCTGGCGCACCATCTGGATGAGTTGGGTGGCGATGACCAGCAACAGCGCATCCCAGCCGCTGACCCACCACGCGCCGAACATCACCACGGACAGCAGTGCGTTGAAGTACAGGCCACCGAGGTCGGTGCGCAGTCGCCCGCCGCGTCCGAGGCGGTAGCTGTCGGTGACGTCGGTGTAGAACGCCGGCCAGACGAGGTAGAGCCCCGCGCCCATCGCCCCGGGTGTCGCGCCGCCGTATCGCGCGGCGGCGGCATGACCGAACTCGTGGAATCCGGCCGACACCAGGGTGATGGCGAAAACCGTCAGCAACATCCCCGGCGATGCGAACGCCTCGTGCGCGGCGAACGCGAGGCCACGCTCGAACAGCACCCACTTGCACACCAGGACGAACGCGATGAGTACGGCGACCACGATCAGCGGCTGGAACAGCCACGCGAAGGGGGCGGTGATGCGTCGGGTCGCAGCGGGGTCCGACACGACCCAGCGGAAGCGCAGAGCCAGCAGCGGATTGGACTTGCGGACGTCAGGTTCCGACCCGTCGGCGCGGCACACGACCCCGAGCGGACGCAGCTTCGCGTCGACCAGCGTGCGCGCGTCCTCCGTAGAGAGCGAGCGGCCCATCCTGGTGCTGACCTCGGCCGCGAGCTGGTCGTAGGTGCGTTGCCCGTCGATCGACTCCAGCACGACGTACAGCAGTTTGGTCAACTGCAGCGTCTGGCCGTCCTGGCGGCGGACCAGCGACGGCGCCTCGCGATAGCCCGATCCCGGCATCTCGCCGATCAGGTGGAGGTCGGCCGCGCGGACGGGGACGTTGTCGGTGGTGACCTCCGGCCGCGAGTCGGTGAGGCTCACGTCGGGCGCGGGTTAGGGCTGGTCGATCGTCGACGACTGGTCGCCGGTAGCCGTCGCGTCGCCGGTGATGTGCTGATCGATGACAGCCGACTGCTCCGCGACACCGCTGGCCGCCGAGTCGACGGAACCGACGTTCGCCGACACCGCCGCATCGATGGGGGCAGCCACGTTGGCGTTCGCAGCGACCGCACCGTCGATCGGGGCCGCGAGGTTGAGGTCCGCGTTGAGGTTGACGTCCACATTCAGCAGGTCGCCGTCGAGCGCGCCGGCCGCACTCGTCGGCGCCGGCGCATCGGCGGCCGCCGGGGCCGCGGCCGCGGGCTGCGGCGCCGCGCCCTGCGTGATACCGCTGTCCTGGGTCGCCGTGGCGGTGGCGTCGCCGGTGATGCCCTGGTGAATCTCAGCACCCTGAAGCGCTTCGGCACCCGCGGTGGACCCGACCGACAGGACGTTCGCACCGACCGAGGCATTGATCGGCGCCGCGATGTTGGCGTTGGCGCCGACCGCGAGATCGATCGGCGCGGCGGCATCCAGGGCCAGGTCGAGATCGGCGTTCAGGTCCAGCAGCGACATGACTTCCTTGTCCGGCAGCGCTGTTCCGCCCTCTGCCGCGAGCTCATCTGCACTGAACGCGTTCTCGGTGCTCATCAGTCATTACCTCCTGGGCGGCGTACGTCACCGCGGGGATCGTTCGGGTCGGGCTCGGTCTACCCAGTGGCCCCAGCTCCCAAACCCGGACGTATCCGGCGGCCGTGCTCGGCCTGAGGTCAGCCGGCCGTCACCCCGGCACCGATCGCGAGCGAGGTCGCCCGCCGGGCGAGCGGCTCGGCGCCCAGGTGCTCGGCGATCGTTCGCGCCTCGTCGATCAGTGGCGCCGCGTCGCCGGATGCGCCGGTGCCGATCAGCGCTTCGGCGTGGTCGAGCAGGCCGTGTGCGAGGTGGTAGGGGGTGCTGCGTTCGCGCAGGCCGGTGATGGCCGACGCGAACTGCGTCCCGGTGGGATCGAGCCGGGCTTTGACGAGGGCTACTTCGGCACGGAGCATGGGCCCCAACTCGCCGGGACGGTAGGGCGCAAGCTGCCCGAGCAGTGCCGCGATCGTGGTCGTGTCGCCAAGGTCGTGCGCGGCGCGGGCGGCGAGGGGCCACATCCACCGGATCTGCTCACCGCCGGGGCCGAGCTCATCGATGAGGTCGCCGGTGGGTCGAGCGTGGTCGAGCGCTTCGGCAGTGTCACCGCGGGCGTAGGCGGCGACAGCTTTGCAGAGTCGAAGTGCCGCACGATCCTGTGGCGCCTCGCTGGCGAGCAGATCGTTGATCGCGCTCAGCTCGCGCTCGCATTCCTCGGTCCTGCCGCGCAGTCCGGCGAACTGCACCCGAACAAGGTGCAGGACATCGTCGTCGGCCAGATGATCCTCGGCATCGCTGTGTTTGAGCGTCTGCTCGGCCGCGTCCCAGTCGCCTGACTCGATCAGCGCGACCACGAGGTTGGAGATCGCGACCGGCAGGCGATAGCGCTCGCCGGTTCGACGCAACATGTCGACGGCCGACCGGGCGGCGCTCGCTGCGGCCGACGGGTCAGCCGAGGTCAAGGCGTCGCAGAGATTCAGCAGCGCGCGTCCCTGCAGATCGGTGTTACCCGCTTGCTCGGCGACGACAGCCGCCTGACGCAGGTAGGCGACGCTCTCGGGCCTGCGGCCCACGATAGTCAACCAGACGCCGCGGGTGATCAGCAGCGACGCGAAGACGTCCGGTGCGACGTCGAGTGCCTGGCCGAGCGCGAGTGCCTCGTCGGTGAGCTGACCGGCGGCAGGCACACCGGTGAACACCTCGAGGGCGGCCAGCTCGGCCAGCACCACAACGGTGTCAAGATCGGGATCGGTACGCAGGGTTTCCAGGGCAGGGACCAGCCGCATCCGCGCCGCGGCGTGATGCCCCCCGGCGCGCAGCGCCTGGCCGGCGATCGACTGGGTCGCTGCCGCCTTGCGCGGCTCGCCAGCAGCGAGGTAGTCGCGCTGCGCCCGGTCGGCGTGGTCGACCGCGTCGGCCCATGCCGCGTCGACCTGGGCCGTCTTGGCTGCGCGTTCCCACAGCCGGGCAGCAGCGAGCGCGGCGTCGGACCGGTTCGAGGCCGTCACCAGTTCCGCAGCGGACGCGAAGCTCTCCCGGGCGCGGCGCGGCGCGCCGGTACGGCGAGCCCGCTCGCCTGCCCGCGTCAGGGCCGCGACCGCTTGCTCGCGAATCTCGTCGACGTCGCTGTCGTCCGGCACGGCAGCGAGGGCATCGAGGTAATGCCGGGCGATGACATCGACGACTTCGTCGCCGTCCCGCGGGAGGGTCGAGCGAAGGTGTGCGGCGACGGCCAGGTGGCGTTGTTTGCGATCGCGACGCGACAGCGTCTGGTACGCCACCTGGCGCAGCATCTCGTGCGCGAAGTGGTGCGTCCCGCGCTGCGGCGACAGCGGATCGGCGGCGATCTCGAAGACCTCGCGATGGACCAGGTCGGCGAGTGCGACCGTGACCTCGGACTCGGTTCGTCCGGTCACTGCGATGAGCGCCTCGGTCGGGAAGCTCGATCCCAGCACCGCGGCATCGGCGACGAGCGAACGCACACCGGGGTCGAGCGAATCCAGTCGGGCAGCCAGCAGGCCGTGCAGGCTGTCCGGCACGGTCAACGTGCCGACGTCGCCGACCATGCGGTAGGCGCCCTCCACCGGTATCACCACATCGCGGTCGATCAGGGACCGGATGGTCTCGACGGCGAACAGGGGAATTCCCCGGGCGTGCTCGGCGATCGCGGCGGCGGCGGCCGCCGGCATGCCGGGCACGAGCGCGCCGAGCAAACTGGACATCGAGTCGACGTCGAGCGGTTCGAGCGCGAGAAAGGTCCGGTTGCGTCCGGTACCCCAGCCCGGCCGTTCCTGCTCGAGGTCAGGTCGGGCGAAGGTGATGACGAAGATCGGCACACCGCGCGCCCAGTCGAGCAAATGGTCGAGGAAGTCGAGCAGCCCGACGTCCGCATGGTGCAGGTCCTCGATCAGCAGGGCAACCGGCTCGACTCGGGCCAGCCGCTCGAGCCAGATCCGCCACCCGACGAACAGTTCGTCGCGAGCGATCTCATGTCTGGCGTCGCCCGGATAGCTGAGGCCGAGCAGGCGACCCAGGCGCACGCCGATGTACGCACGTTCGGCCGGGTCACTGACGAAGGTGTCGATGGCGGTGCACAGTTTGGCGGTGGCGATGTCGGCGCCGTCCTCTTCGGCGATGTCCATCCGCTGGCGAACCATCTCGGCGAGGGCCCAGAACGACACACCGTCGCCGTAGGACAGGCACCGCCCGCGGTGCCACCAGACCGGAACAACCAGACCGTCGATGTACTTCTCGAACTCCCAGCCCAGGCGTGACTTGCCGACGCCGGCCGGCCCGGACACGGCGACCAGGCGCGGCTGCCGACGGTCGACCGCCGCGTGAAAGAGATCCTTGACCATGCGTAGCTCGGCATCGCGGCCGGTCATGGGCGCCTCGAGCCCGTCGACCCGTTGCGATCCGCCGATGCCCGACAGCACGCGACCGGCCCGCCACAGGTGTTGCGGCTCAGTCTTGCCCTTGAGGTGGTGCTCACCGGCGTCGTAGAACTCGACAGCAGCCTCGGTGAGCCGCCGCGTGGCCGAGTCGACGAGCACCGTCCCGGGCTCGGCTGCCGACTGCACCCGCGCGGCGGTATTGACCGCGTCGCCGGCAACCATGCCCTCGTTGGTGGCGCCCATCGTCACGGCCACCTCGCCGGTGACGATGCCGGCGCGGCCGCGCAGCCCGGGCGCGTGAATCTCCGCTCCCAGGGTCTCGACCGCGTCAAGCAGTTCCAGGCCCGCGCGAACGGCCCGCTCGGTATCGCCCTCGACCGCGACCGGTGTGCCCCACACCGCCATCACCGCATCGCCGATGAACTTCTCGATGGTGCCGCCGTAGCGGGTGATCACCGTGCGAGCGGTGTCGAAGTAGCGCGAGAGCAGTTCGCGGACCTCTTCGGCATCGCGCGATTCCGACAGTGGCGTGAACCCGACCAGGTCACAGAACAGCACCGAGCAGACGCGGCGTTCGGCGACGGACGTGGGTCCGGGTGTCGTCGCGGCGGCGGCACCGTTAGTGGCGTGCCGCACGCGGCGCAGAACTTGTCGCCTGTGGTTACAGGCGCCGAGCAGACCGGGCACGCCGTTGCCCATCCGGCGCCGCACTCGCGGCAGAACCTGCCGGGCGCCTCGTCGGACGTCCCGCAGGAAGGGCAGATCGTCGCCAACGTCGTGCCCTCCCGCAGAAGCGCCTGGCCGAAGTTACCGAACAGCCGGAACATACCGGTCGCGCAGCGATTTGGCGGGACTCAGTCTTCGATGGCCGGCGTGCTCTCGTCAGTCCGGGTGGTCGCGATGCCGTGGCGCGCAGTGAGCATGGTCAGGCTGGCCTGGACGTCGGAGCGCGTGCTGGCGCGGCGAATCTCCAGCGGCAGCCGTCCCCATACGGCATCGACGATCTCGGTCACGGTGACGCTGGCGACGTCCTCATCGCGCTCGCGGACGTCGCGTTCGTGGCGACGCAGGGCATCCTCCACCCAGGCGCGCAACTCGGCTCGGTCCACCGCCCCAGTGTGCCGGTCGAGGATGGGTCCGCGACGACGCAGCGGACCCATCGTCGGCGCGGCGGCGGTTACGGGATCAGCGATTCGGTCGCGGGTCGCCCTTGCCCATGCCGGTTTCGACCGCCGTCACCGCCAGATTCTTGTCGAACTTGACCGTGACCTCGGTGCTGTCCGCCTTGGTCATGTGCGCCTCGTAGGCGGCGTCGCCGGCGTCGGTCTCGATGCGATAGACGGTGCCGCCCGGGACGGCTTTGAGCGCGGCCGCCTTGAGCGTGGCCGCATCAGCGGTGCTGACGGCCTTCTCGTCGCTGCGGACGGGCGCCGACCCGTGCGCATCCGCGCGGTCAGTGCCGGCCGTCTTGTCCGGAGAGTCCTGGCGCTGTGAGTACCCGGACGCGGGGGTGCTGTCCGAGCCGGACGACTGCGCGGTGGCGCCGATCGCGGTGGCGCCGATCGCGCCGGCCGCGACGCCTGCGCCGACCAGGGCGATCTTCAAGCCACGCCGGCTCGACCTCGGCTCCGCGGCTGGTGCGGATCCGGCTCCCTGGACGGTGGGTGGTTCGGGGACGATCGGTGGTTCGGGGGCGGTGGGTGGCTGAGCGTCGCTCATGCTGGCTCCTTCGGTGACTGATCGTGGTGCTGTCCGGTTGCGGGCGGCGGCTGCCGCTGAGAACACGGTGCGGCGCGCACGCTCAAGCCGGCGCGAACGGCACGTCAAGTCCGGCCTAAGCCCGGCTAAGCCGAACCTGAGTGCCCCCAGTCCTGAATGCCTGCAGTTGCGCGCAACGGCCGAGATCGGGGGTCGGCGGGCGCGCGTAAGCTCGGTGGCAACCCCTCCCCATGACTGGTGCGGGGGTGTCTGTGCTGCTCCGAAAACGGCGCTGCCCGAAAACGGCAGCCCGGAAAGAGGTTCCCGTGTCACTGTCCGGCCTGCTGGACGCGGCGCTCACCGATCCCGCCCTCGTCACCGTCACCGAGTCCGTCGGCGCGCCGGCGCTCACCGTCAGCGGCCCGCCGGCCATCCAGCCGTTTGCGATCGCTGCCCTGGCGCGCACCGGACGCGTGGTCCTGGCGGTCACCAGCACTGGCCGGGAGGCCGAGAACCTCGTCGAAGCGCTGCGCTGCCTGCTGCCACCGGACGAGATCGCGCTCTACCCGGGCTGGGAGACACTGCCGCACGAACGGCTCTCGCCGCGCGCCGACACCGTCGGCCAGCGCCTTGCCGTGCTGCGCCGGCTCAAGCACCCGTCCTCGGATGACGCATCGGCCGGTCCGCTGTCGGTCGTGGTGGCGCCCGTCCGCAGCCTGCTCCAGCCGCAGGTGCCCGGCCTCGGTGACCTGCAGCCCGTCCAGCTCCGGGCCGGCGACGGCGGTCGCGAACTGACCGAGATCGTCACCGACCTGGTCAACGCCGGCTACACGCGCAGTGAACTGGTCGAGCGACGCGGCGACTTCGCCGTCCGCGGCGGCATCCTCGACGTCTTCCCGGCGACGGAGGAACACCCGCTGCGGGTGGAGTTCTGGGGCGACGAGATCGAAGAGATCCGCTACTTCAAGGTGGTCGACCAGCGTTCGCTCGAACTCGCCGAGCACGGGCTTTGGGCGCCGCCGTGCCGCGAACTGCTGTTGACGCCCGAGGTGCGCGAGCGAGCCGCGTCGCTGCTGCGTGAGCATCCCGAACTGGGCGAGTTGCTCGAACCGATCAGCCTCGGCGAGGCCGTGGACGGGATGGAGGCGCTCGCGCCCGTCCTCGTCGACGAGTTGGCGCTCGTGGTGCACGAACTACCGGCGGGCGCGCACGTCGTCGTCTGCGATCCCGAGCGGGTGCGGACGCGCGCCGCCGACCTCGTCCGCACGTCGCAGGAGTTCCTCGAAGCCTCGTGGGCCGTCGCTGCCGGCGGCGGGAAGTCGCCGGTCGACCTCGCCGCGGCGTCGCTGCGCAACATCGCGGACGTGCAGGCCGAGGCGGCCGAACTCGGACTGCCCTGGTGGGGGATCAGCGCGCTCACCGACGCCGACACCACGGCCAGCGGCTTCGCCGAGTCACCCGCCTACCGGGGCGACACCGAATCCGCGCTCGCGGATCTCAAGGCGTGGACCCGGGACGGCTGGCGCGTCGCCCTCGTCTTCGACGGGCACGGCTCGGCCGAGCGCGCCGTCGAGCGACTCATGGCCGCCGACATCCCGGCCCGGCTCGTGGCCGAGGCCGCTGTCGACGCCGGGGTCGTGGACGTCACGACCGGGTGCCTGCTCGGAGGGTTGGTCGCATCTGACCTGAAGCTGGCGCTGCTCACCGAGGCCGACCTCACCGGGCAGCGGGGTTCGCTGACCAAGGACACCAGCCGGCTGCCGTCCCGCCGGCGCAATGCCATCGACCCGATCCAGCTCGCCGCCGGCGACTTCGTCGTGCACGAGCAGCACGGCGTCGGCCGGTACGTCGAGATGGTGCGGCGCACGATCAACGGTGGCGAGCGCGAATACCTCATCATCGAGTACGCGCCGGCCAAGCGCGGCCAACCCGGCGACCGGCTGTTCGTCCCGACCGACTCGCTCGACCAGGTCACCAAGTACGTCGGCGGCGAATCGCCCTCGCTCAACCGGCTAGGAGGCGCCGACTGGGCGAAGACGAAGGGACGCGCACGCAAGGCGGTCCGTGAGATCGCCGCGGCGCTCATTCGGCTCTACAGCGCGCGGATGGCCACCAAGGGGCACCAGTTCGCCCCGGACACCCCCTGGCAGCGCGAACTCGAGGACGCCTTCGCCTACGTCGAGACCCCCGACCAGCTCGCTGCGATCGACGAGGTCAAGGCCGACATGGAAAAGCCACTGCCGATGGATCGGGTGATCTGCGGGGACGTGGGCTACGGCAAGACCGAGGTCGCCGTGCGCGCGGCGTTCAAGGCGGTGCAGGACGGCAAGCAGGTCGCCATCCTCGTCCCCACCACCCTGCTCTCACACCAGCACCTGCAGACCTTCACCGAGCGGATGGCGCAGTTCCCGGTGGTGATCCGGGAACTGTCGCGGTTCACGGCGGGGGCGGACATCGAGGCGATCACCACCGGCATCGTGGACGGCACGGTCGACATCGTTATCGGAACGCATCGGCTGCTGCAGCAGACCGTCCGGTTCAAGGATCTCGGCCTGGTCATCGTCGACGAGGAGCAGCGCTTCGGTGTCGAGCACAAGGAGTACCTCAAGTCGCTGCGGACCGCCGTCGACGTCCTGACCATGTCGGCGACGCCCATCCCGCGCACGCTCGAGATGTCGCTGACCGGCATCCGCGAGATGACCACGATTCTCACGCCACCCGAGGAGCGGCACCCGATCCTGACCTTCGTCGGTGTGTACGACAAGCGCCAGATCGCGGCGGCGGTGCGGCGGGAACTGATGCGCGACGGGCAGATCTTCTACATCCACAACCGGGTCGAGTCGATCAACCGCGCCGCGGCCAAACTCGCCGAGCTGGTGCCCGAAGCGCGCATCGCCGTCGCGCACGGGCAGATGCCCGAAGCCGCGCTCGAACAGATCATGATCGGGTTCTGGGAGAAGCAGTACGACGTCCTCGTCGCGACGACGATCGTGGAGTCGGGGCTGGACATCCCGAACGCGAACACGTTGATCGTCGACCGCGCCGACATGTTCGGGCTCTCGCAGCTGCACCAGTTGCGCGGACG
The DNA here is from genome assembly GCA_963750295.1 of uncultured Actinomycetota bacterium. Taxonomy (GTDB): domain Bacteria; phylum Actinomycetota; class Actinomycetes; order Mycobacteriales; family Jatrophihabitantaceae; genus CAVVPY01. The sequence continues at coordinate 2,449,106 of CAVVPY010000001.1, read as the reverse complement.
GGTCGGCCGCGCCCGCGAGCGCGGCTATGCCTACTTCACCTATCCGGCCGAGCGACCGCTCACCGAGACGGCCTACGACCGGCTGGCGACGATCGCGCAGCACACCGAACTCGGCGCCGGCATGGCGGTGGCGATGAAGGACCTCGAGATCCGCGGCGCCGGCAACCTGCTCGGTGGCGAGCAGTCCGGCCACATCGCCGGTGTCGGGTTCGACCTCTACGTGCGCCTGGTCGGCGAGGCGGTCGCGGACTTCCGCGGCGAGGCGGGCGAGGCCGAGGCGGCCGAGGTGAAGGTCGACCTGCCGGTCGATGCGAACCTGCCGGTCGAGTACCTGCCGGGTGAACGGCTGCGGCTGGAGGCCTACCGGGCGCTCGCCTCGGCGACGGCGGACGAGGCCGTGGACGCGGTGCGCGCCGAACTGGTCGACCGCTACGGGTCGCTGCCGCCGCAGGTCGAGAACCTGCTCGCGGTCGCGCGATTCCGGGTGCTGTGCCGCGGGTACGGGGTCACCGAGGTGTCGCTCCAGGGCTCGACGGTGCGGTTCTCGCCGATCGAGCTGGCCGAGTCGGCGCAGGTGCGGTTGCGTCGGCTCTACGAGCGGGCGATCTACAAGCAGGCGGTGTCGATCGTGTCCGTCCCCCGGCCGAAGGGTGTCGTGAAGCCGGACGGCTCGTTCACCGAGGCGGCCTTCGGCGGTGAGCCGTTGCGCGACGTGGCGCTGTTGCAGTGGTGCGCCCAGGTGCTCGCCGCGGTCACCGCCACCTGAGCGTGGCCCGCTTCCCCCCTGGTCTGACCAGATCAGGGGCCCAGAAGTGGTCAGACGAGGGGGGAAGGCGGCGCCGTGGCCGTGCCCCGGGGCAGCCTTGTTCGATCCCGATGACCCGGCCATGACATTCTGACGGGTGTGAGACGCCGGATTCTGAGCGCGCTAGCCCTCGCCGCACTGACCGCGGCGGGCCTGTCGGCCTGCACCACCAAGGTCGGCGCGGCCGCCATCGTGGACGGTTACCGGATCAGCGATTCCGACGTCGCCGGCTACGTCGCCTTGGCCGGCCCGACCGACGCCGTCAAGCAGGCCGCCGACCAGCAGGGGCAGAGGATCGAACCCAAGGTGCAGGCGCTCAGCACCCTGATCCAGGCGCAGGTGTTCACCGCCGTGCTGAAGGGCACCTCGGGCGTCCCGACCGACGCCCAGCTCGCAGCCCAGCACGACGAGGCCGTGCAGCGGTTGCTCGGCGCCGCGGCGGGCGGTGACAAGTTCGACCAGCAGCTGATCACGCAGGCGAGGTCCTACGGGTTCACCAAGAAGTTCGCCGGCCTGGTGGTGCGCACGGCCGAACTCGAGAACGAGCTGGTCAACCAGATCAAGGCATCCTCGCTGGCCGACATCGTGGCCTTCATCGGCAAGCACCCGGTCTCGGTGAACGTCAGCAAGCGGTACGGCACCTGGACGCCGTCCTCGCTGAGCCTGTCGGACGACCCCGCTGCCGGCCTGCCCGGCTTCGTGACCTTCGCGCCGACGCCCACGCTGCAGGCGCCGGCGCCGTAGCCACGATGGCCTCGAACTTCGAGCGCGCGGTCGAGATCATGGACCGGCTGCGCTCGCCCGGCGGTTGCCCCTGGGACGCCGCGCAGGATCACCGCTCGCTCGCCCGGTATTTGCTCGAAGAGACCTACGAGGTGCTCGACGCGATCGAGACCGACGACCGCACGCTGCTGCGCGAGGAGCTCGGCGATCTGCTGCTGCAGGTGCTGTTCCACGCGCGGCTCGCCGAAGAGCTGCCGTCCGCCGAGCGGTTCTCGATCGAGGACGTGGCGGGCGACCTCGCCGACAAGCTCGTACGCCGTCACCCGCACGTGTTCGCCGGCGCGCCCACGTCCGGCGCGGCAGCGGTGAACGAGCACTGGGAACGCCAGAAGGTTGCCGAGAAGGGTCGCACCTCGGCCGTGGACGGCGTGCCGCTCGCCCAACCGGCGCTGGCCCTGGCGGCGAAGCTGGTCGCGCGCGCCGACCGGGCCGGCCTGGCGGTGGAGCCGGACCCGTCCGACGAGCTCGGCACGCGGCTGTTCGGGATCGTCCGCGATGCCGTGGCGGCCGGGGTCGACCCGGAAGGCGCGCTGCGCCGGACGGTCACCAGCTACCGCGACGCGATCCTCGCGGCCGAGCAGCCCGCGACCTGACCGGCCGGACCGGCCGGTTCGGCGGGGTGCCCGGCCACGAGCTTGCGCGCCGCTAGGGTGGGTCCGACTTCGCACTCACGCCCGGAAGGACCCGCTGTGGCAAGCATTGAGGCCGTCGGCGCCCGCGAGATTCTCGACTCGCGCGGCAATCCCACCGTCGAGGTCGAGGTCGCCCTCGACGACGGGACGATCAGCCGCGCGGCGGTGCCCAGCGGCGCGTCCACGGGCAAGTTCGAGGCGGTCGAGCTGCGTGACGGCGGTGAGCGCTACGGCGGCAAGGGTGTGCGCAACGCCGTCGGCGCCGTCCTCGACACCATCGGCCCCGAGCTGGTCGGCTTCGAAGCCAGCGAGCAGCGGCTGGTCGACCAGACATTGCGTGACCTCGACGCCACGCCGGACAAGTCCCGCCTCGGGGCCAACGCGATCCTCGGCGTCAGCCTCGCGGTGGCCAAGGCTGCAGCGACCAGCGCCGACCTGCCGCTGTTCCGCTATCTCGGTGGCCCGAACGCGTTCCTGCTGCCCGTGCCTATGATGAACATCCTCAACGGCGGCGCGCACGCCGACTCCAATGTCGACGTGCAGGAGTTCATGATTGCGCCCATCGGCGCGCCGACCTTCGCCGAAGCGCTGCGCCAGGGCACGGAGGTCTACCACGCGCTCAAGTCCGTGCTGAAGGCGAAGGGACTGGCCACCGGGCTGGGCGACGAGGGCGGCTTCGCCCCGAGCCTGGACTCGAACCGCGCCGCGCTCGACCTGATCGTCGAGGCGATCGGCGCGGCCGGTTTCACCGCCGGCGTCGACATCGCGCTGGCGCTCGACGTCGCTGCGTCGGAGTTCCACGCCGACGGCGGCTACCTGTTCGAGGGTGCGACGAAGACCTCGGCGCAGATGATCGACTACTACGTGAGCCTGGCCGGGTCGTACCCGATCGTCTCGATCGAGGACCCCCTCGATGAAGAGGACTGGGACGGCTGGGTGGGCCTGACCGGCCAACTCGACGACACGGTGCAGTTGGTCGGCGACGATCTGTTCGTGACCAACTCCGAGCGGCTGGCGCGGGGCATCGAGACCGGCGCCGCCAACGCCCTGCTCGTCAAGGTCAACCAGATCGGCACGCTGAGCGAGACCTTCGACGCCGTCGACCTGGCCCATCGGCACGGCTACAAGTGCATGATGAGCCACCGCTCCGGCGAGACCGAGGACACCACGATCGCCGATCTCGCCGTCGCGACGAACTGCGGCCAGATCAAGACCGGCGCACCGGCGCGCAGCGAACGCGTCGCCAAGTACAACCAGCTGCTGCGCATCGAAGAGGAACTCGACGACGCCGCCCGCTACGCCGGCGCCTCGGCGTTCCACCGCTTCGTCGTCGCCGAGTTCAAGGCCTGATCGCGTGCCGCACGTCAACCGTCCTCGGCGCGCGGTCACCGGCCGCGCGCTCGCTCTGGGCACCATCGTCGTGCTGCTGCTCGTCCTGCTCGCGTCCCCGCTGAACCGCTATTTCGCCAGTCGCGGGGACGTCACCACCGCGGCGCAGCAGTTGCAGCAGGACCGGGAACGGCTCGCCGAACTGCACAAGCAGCTCGCGCTGTGGTCCGACCCCGGATACATCCAGGAGCAGGCGCGCTCGCGGTTGCAGTACGCGATGCCGGGCGACACGTCCTATGTCGTGGTCAACCGCGGCGAGCGTAACCAGATCGCCGCGACGACCGGTGAATCGGCGAGCGGCCCGCAGGCGCCGAGCTGGAACGCCAAGCTGTGGGACAGCGTGCAGCGCGCGGGTGCCGCGCCCTGACCGGCCCACCCACGGTCGCGTCCGCGGACCGGGCGGCGGTCGCCGCCCAGCTGGGCCGGCCACCGCGCGCGATCCGTGATGTCGCGCACCGCTGCCCGTGCGGACACCCGGACGTCGTCGAGACCTCGCCGCGGCTCCCCGACGGGACGCCGTTCCCGACGCTCTACTACCTGACCTGCCCGCGCGTCGCGTCGGCGATCGGTGGGCTCGAGGCGTCCGGGCTGATGCGTGAGATGACCGACCGGCTGGCGGCCGATGCCGACCTCGCCGACCGCTATCGCGCCGCGCACGAGTCCTATCTCGCCCGCCGCGCCGAGATCGGCGAGGTCGCCGAGATCGCCGGGATCAGCGCCGGCGGGATGCCCAACCGGGTCAAGTGCCTGCACGTCCTCGTCGCGCACGCCCTTGCCTGCGGCCGCGGCGTGAACCCACTCGGCGACGAGGCGCTCGACCTGCTCGCGCCGTGGTGGCTGGACGGCCCGTGCGTGTAGCGGCGATCGACTGCGGGACGAACTCGATCCGGCTGCTCATCGCCGAACCGGGCCCGTCGACGCCTCGCGACGTCGTCCGCGAGATGCGCGTCGTGCGCCTGGGCGAAGGCGTCGACCGCACCGGATCGCTTGCGCCGCAGGCGATCGAGCGCACCAGAGTGGCGCTGGCCGACTACGCCGCGACGATCCGTGAGCACGGTGCCGTCCACGTGCGGATGGTCGCGACCAGCGCGACCAGGGACGCTGCGAACCGCGCCGATTTCGTGGCGATGGTGCGTGCCACGCTCGGTGCCGACCCCGAGGTGATCACCGGCGCGCAGGAGGCTGCGCTGTCGTACGCCGGCGCCGTGGGCACCCTGCCTGACGTCACCGGGCCGGTGCTCGTCGCCGACATCGGCGGTGGCTCGACCGAACTCGTCCTCGGCGGCGCCGACGGGTTGCGGTCGCACTCGATGGACGTCGGGTGCGTGCGCATGACCGAGCGGCACCTGCACGACGACCCGCCGACGGCGGAGCAGATCGACGCGACGGTGAGCGATCTGCGCACGGCGCTCGCTGAGGCTGCGCGCGACGTCCCGCTCGACACCGGCGCGACGCTCGTCGGCGTGGCCGGGACGGTGACCACGCTCGCGGCGATCGTCCTCGACCTGCCCCGCTACGACGCGGACCGCATCCACGGCACGGTGCTCAGCGCAGCGCAGGTCGCGGAGGTGACGAGCCGGTTACTGGCCATGACCCACGACGAGCGGGCCGCGCTGCCGGTGATGCATCCCGGCCGGGTGGACGTCATCGGCGGGGGAGCGTTGGTGCTGCGCACGCTGGTCGAGGCGGCCGGTGCCGAGCAGGTAGTGGCCAGTGAGCACGACATCCTCGACGGAATCGCGCTGTCACTGCTCGAGCAGTCCACCCGCGGCGGGTAGCGCCGGGTTGCGGATCAGGTGAGCGCCTTGGCCTGCTTCTCGGCCTTCTTCGCCACCTTCTTCTGCATCTTCGACGGCGGCTTGGGCGGCGGCTGCTTGCCGACGAGCACCTTGTAGGTCTCCTCGGCGCCCTTGCGCGCGATCAGTTGCGCCGCGGCGACGCCGACGCCGGAGATCGCGGCCCAGGCGATCGCGTCCTTCCAGTCCACGCCGCTGTCGTCCACCCTGCGCAGTTCAGAACTCGGTCGGGTGGTGACGAAGATGCGATCGGTGAGCTTCTTCGTCGCGATGCCGACCGGGATGCTGACCGCGATGGTCAGGATCTTCATGGTGATCTTGCCTGCCGCTCCCGCCATGTGGTCAGCCTGCCACAGTGAGCAGCATGAGTGTGGTGCCCGGGACGGGTTGGCCAGGCGACGTGGCAACCGCGCGGACGTCGGTCGCCGGGTCGGCGGGCGACGTCGCGGCACTCGCCGGGGTGAGCGAGCTGACCGAACTGTCCGCGCGGATCACCGTGTGCCGCGCCTGCCCCCGGCTGGTCGCGTGGCGCGAGCAGGTCGCGCTCGACAAGCGCGCCGCGTTCGCCGCCGAGCCGTACTGGGGCCGTCCGATCGCCGGCTTCGGTGACCCAGCTGCCCGGGTGCTCGTCCTCGGCCTGGCACCGGCCGCGCACGGGGGTAACCGCACCGGACGGACGTTCACCGGCGACCGCAGCGGGGACTGGCTCTACGCCGCGCTGCATCGCGCCGGTCTAGCCAACCAGCCCACCTCGGTGTCGGCCGGGGACGGGATGCGGCTCGACGGCGCGTACATCGCCGCGGCCGTGCGGTGCGCCCCGCCGGCGAACAAGCCGACGACCGCGGAGCGCGACACCTGCCGGCCGTGGCTGGTGCGCGAACTCGAGTTGCTCTGGCCGCACCTGCGCTCGGTCGTGGTGCTCGGCGGGTTCGGCTGGTCAGCGCTGTGGCCAGCCCTGCGCGCGCTGGATGTGCCCTTGCCGCAGCGCATTCCGGCGTTCGGGCACGGTGTCGAAGCCGATGTCGACGGGCGTCGCGTCCTCGGCTGCTATCACGTGAGCCAGCAGAACACGTTCACCGGCCGGCTGACCGCGACAATGCTGGACGAGGTGTTCGGCCGCGCCCTAACCGCATCGTGACGCCCGTCCCGTCCGGGGAATCCGGCCGCATGGTGGCCCGCGCCGGCACTAGCGTTGTGGGCATGACCGCTGTCAATCACCCCACCCGGATCGTCATCGTGGGCGGCGGCTACGTCGGTATGTACACGGCGTTGCGGCTGCAGCGGAAGCTGTCGCGCGGCGCAGCCGAGATCACGGTGATCGACCCGCAGTCGAACATGACCTACCAACCGTTCCTGCCGGAGGCAGCGGCCGGCAGCGTCGAGCCGCGCCACGTCGTCGTCCCGTTGCGCAAGGTGCTGAAGAAGTGCCGCGTGCTCACCGGGGCGGTGACGGCGATGTCGCACGCGCACAAGCAGGTCACGGTGCAGCCCGGTGACGGCCAGCCCTACCAGCTCGGGTACGACCTGCTGGTCGTGTGCCCGGGCTCGGTGAGCCGGATCCTGCCGGTGCCCGGTCTGGCCGAACACGGCATCGGCTTCAAGACGATCGGTGAGGCCATCTACCTGCGTAACCACGTGCTCTCGCGGATCGACCTGGCCGCGTCGACCAGCGATCCCGAACGGCGTCGCCGGGCGCTGACGTTCGTGTTCGTCGGGGGCGGGTACGCGGGCGTCGAGGCGATGGCCGAGCTCGAGGACATGGCCCGCTACGCCCTGCGCTACGTGCCTGACGTGGACGCGAAGGACATGCGGTGGGTGCTGGTCGAGGCGGCCAGCCGGATCATGCCCGAGGTCTCGGTGCGGTTGTCGGCCTACACGGTCGACCGGCTCGCCGAGCGCCGCATCGACGTCCGGCTGAACACTCGCCTGGAGTCGGCCATCGGCGGTCGGGTCGTGCTCTCCGACGGCGAGGCGTTCGAGTCGGACACCCTGGTGTGGACTGCCGGGGTGAAGGCCAACCCGATGCTCGAGAACACCGATCTGCCTCGCGATGAGAAGGGCCGGCTGCCCTGCGCGGCGAATCTTGCGGTGAAGGGCGTGAGCGGGGTCTTCGCGGCGGGTGACTGCGCTGCCGTCCCGGATCTGTCCAAGGATGACCCGAACGCCATGTGCAGCCCGAGCGCGCAGCACGCCGTGCGGCAGGCGAAGACGCTCGCCGGCAACGTCGCCTCGGCGGTGCGCGGGGGCGTGCTGCGCGACTACCGGCACGCCTACGCCGGGTCGGTGGCCTCGCTCGGGCTGTACCGCGGGGTTGCGGAGATCTACGGCATCAAGTTGCGTGGGCCGATCGCCTGGTTCATGCATCGGACCTATCACGTCTCACGCATGCCGACGCTCAATCGCAAGGTGCGGGTGCTCACGGACTGGACGGCAGCACTGCTGTTCCGCCGCGAGGTCGTCGCGCTGGGCCAGTTGCAGTCGCCGCGCTACGAGTTCGAGCAGGCCAGCGGCGAGCGCGAGCTACCCGATGTGTCCTAGGGCGCTCCGCACCTCGGCGGGGATCGGCGTCGGAGTCCCGTCCCGGTCGGTGTGGACGTAGGTCGTCTCGACCCGGCACACGGACGTGTCGCCCACCCGCACGCCGAACGTCATCGCGAAGCTGGTGCGCCCGACCCGCGTGCACTCGGCGTCCACGTCCACGACGTCACCCCAGCGGGCCGAAGCCGACCACGTCAGGTTCGAGTTCACCAGGCGGATGTCGTCGGACGCCGTGGCCATGCCGCGGGCGGCGAAGAACGCGGTCACCGCCTCGTCGCAGTAGAGCAGATAGTGCGAGTTGAACACGATGCCCTGCGCGTCCACCTCGCCGTAGCGGACCGGTGCCGACCAAGTGCTCATGCCGCCAGTCTCTCCCGCGGGCCGCGGACCACGAGCGCCCAGGTCTGCAGTGGGGTCAATGCGATCTTGGCGTCGGTGGCCGCCGAGTGATGCGGAAAATCACACTGTGACGTCAGCCGTCGATCCTGCCGGAACACTGCGGACGCGCACCACCGTCCCGTTGTCCACGGGCAGCGGCTGGCCCCAAGTGGTCGCAGGTCGGTTCGGAACGACCGGATGCCGCGTCAGACGATGTTCATCGCGTCCAGCACGGCGGCGGCGTAGGCCTCGTCACCGGCCACACTTGCCATCGATCGCCACTCGCTGCGCTTGGTTCCCCACAGCACGAAGTCGGTGGCCGAGGACGTGACGACAGCCGTTGGGCCGATGAGTCCTTCGGCGACGACCGGGAACGGCTGTCCAGCTTGGAGCGTCCACGCCCCGCCACCTGGACCAGTCAGCTGCAGTCCCAGCGGCTTGTCGAGCACCGCGCCGACCGGCCGGCACATCTGCGGGATGCCGGCGAGCATCCAACCGATTCCCGGCCGAAGGATGTCATCCTCCGCGTCCTTCACCGGTCGAGTAACCGGTCCCTCCGGCGCCAGCAGATCGACATAAAGATGGCACCACAAGTCGAATGCGAAGGCATCGGCCAACAGGTGGGTCGGGTACGTTCCCAGCTCGCTCAACGTCATGGGCGCTGACGCGAGGGGTTCTTCCTGGATGGCGGCGAAGACGTCGACCGCAAGCCCGTGAAAGCGGAGGAACTCATCAGAAACTTGTTGCGCTGACCAAGAGTCTCGCTCGCGCACCAGAGACTCCTGGAGTTCTTCGGCAGTGAGGTTGGGATCGCCGGGTTCGGTCGGCGGTTCCACGACGAGGCGGAAGTTGCTTCCCGTATGGGCAATGAGATCGCGTACGGTCCAGCCGGAACAGCGGCTTGGTTGATCCCACTCCGGTGCGGTGAGGCTCTCGACGACCTCCGCATAGCGCTCCGCCAGGACGCGGGCGGCATACAGGCCAGCTTTGGACACGGTGGGCTCCTTGTGTCTCGCGCGAGGGACCGGCTACGCGGAGGCGACGGCCCGGTCACAGTTACTTGACTGTCCCACCGCATACTGCCAGGCTCAGCCTTCGATGTGAACACCCGCTTCGCATGCTCGAACCTGCTGACACTCGACGGGTCGGGTCATTCAAGTCGATCAAGTAAGTCGATCAAGCCGAGAGAGGCGACGACGTATGACACTCGTCCGCGGAGTTGGACTGGCACTTCTCGTTACCGGAACGGTCGTCCTAGCGGCCTGCTCGAGTGCCGGCGGCACCAAGAAGAGCGGTCCGGCCACGGGCACCACCAGTAGTGCCGACGTGGTGGGCGGTGTTGCCGCGGCCAAGGCCTATTTGGCCGAGAATTCGAAGAATCCCACCAATCTCGGATTGGACGCGAAGCTGTCCAAGAAGCCCGCTACCGGAAAGTACATAATCTCGCTGGAGACTGCTCAGCCGGTGTCCACGCAGAAGGATGACGCCATCGCGGCTGCCGCGAAGGTGCTCGGCTGGCGGTACGAGCGGATCAACGTCGGCAACGGCGCCGAAGATCCTGCGAAGGCCTTCGCTGCGGCGATCGCTCGAAAGCCCGACGGCATACATACCAGCGGCCAGCCCAAGGCGACCTACACCGCTCAGCTCGCCGCCGCGAAGTCGGCCGGGATCGCTGTCATAAGCGATTCCACGACGGACTCGCCCGGTGGCGGTCTCATCTCGACCGCACTCGACAACAGTCCTCAGGTCAAGATCTGGGGGAAGATGACGGCCGCCTACTTCGTCGCCGACAGCGATGGCAAGGGCCACGCCGCGATCTTCAACATCACGTCGTTCCCCATTCTCACCGCGTACGAAGCTGGGTTCCGCGATGCGGTCGCGGAGTGGTGTCCGGACTGCAAGGTCACCAGCGTGAACGAGCAGGCCAGCGATATCGGGACGAAGATCCCGTCGAGCGTCGTCAGCACACTGCAACGCGATCCGAGCATCGGCTACGCCGCATTCGCGTTCGGCGACATGACCATCGGCGTCACATCCGCGCTCAAATCGGCGGGGTTCGGTGGCAAGGTCAAGATCATGGGCGAAACGCCCGCCGCCGCCAATCTCACGGGGCTCGTGAACAAGACCGAAGCGATGTGGGCCGGCTTCGCGACCCCGATCCTCGGTTGGCGCGTAGTCGACATGTTCGCCCGATACTTCAACGGCGACGACTTGGGTCCTGCCGAGCAGGATGCGGCTCTTCCCACGCAGGTCCTGACCAGCGACAACATCGAAACCGCGGTACTCAGCAGCGACAAGAGCTTCTATCTCGGCATCGCCAACTACCCGGATCTGTTCCAGCAGCTCTGGCTCGTCTCGTAGCGCGGCCCGCAACGGCCGGCGCCGTGCCGATCGCCGACGCAGATCAGAACTGAGCGCGGGCGCCGACCAGTGCGCCCTGGTCACCATCGTTGGGTCAGCGGCTTCGGATCATCGCCCTGTCCGCTTGACGCGATGGACGTCCGGTACGAAACGCTGCGGTTTACCCGGCACGCGTCGACCGTCGACAGGACTGAGCGGCGTCGCGGCGCCGCTCAATGAGCGAGCCGACGAACGTGACACCGGGCATCTGATCCCGCCTGTCATCGCGCGCAGTGCCCGCGTCGGGCGATCCGGCCGGGCAGAATGAACCCGCACACCCGCGCCCCCGTAGCCCAATGGCAGAGGCAGACCCCTTAAAAGGGTTCCAGTGTCGGTTCGAGTCCGACCGGGGGTACCCCACCCGCCCGCTTCCCCCTCGTCTGACCAGATTCAGGGCCCAAATCTGGTCGGACGAGGGGGGAAGCGGGCGTTATTGGGTAGTCCGTCCAGGTAAGGCACGTTGCGGTCGCCCGCGCGTGAGCAGCCCCAGCCGAGGGAGATTCGCGTGACCACCGAGCAATCTCGACCCACGACCACCGATGCCGGAGTTCCTGTTGCCAGCGACGAGCACTCACTGTCGATCGGGCCTGATGGCCCACTACTGCTCCAGGACCACTACCTGATCGAACAGATGGCGCAGTTCAATCGCGAGCGCATCCCGGAGCGCCAGCCGCACGCCAAGGGAGGCGGCGCGTACGGCACCTTCGTCGTGACGCAGGACGTCAGCGCCTACACGCGGGCCGACGTCTTCCAGCCCGGCGCCGAGACTGACGTGATCGCCCGCTTCTCGACGGTCGCCGGCGAGCGGGGCAGCCCCGACACCTGGCGCGACCCGCGCGGCTTCGCGCTGAAGTTCTACACCAGCGAGGGCAACCTCGACATCGTCGGCAACAACACGCCGGTGTTCTTCATCCGCGACCCGATGAAGTTCCAGCACTTCATCCGCTCGCAGAAGCGCCGGGTCGCGAACAACCTGCGCGATCACGACATGCAGTGGGACTTCTGGACCCTGTCGCCGGAATCAGCACACCAGGTCACCTGGTTGATGGGCGACCGCGGGATCCCGAGGACCTGGCGGCACATGAACGGCTACTCCAGCCATACGTACATGTGGATCAACGCCGACGGCGAGCGGTTCTGGGTGAAGTACCACTTCACGACCGACCAGGGCATCGAGTGCTTCACCCAGGACGAGGCCGACCAGATGGCCGCGGTCGACACCGACTACCACCAGCGTGACCTCTACGAGCACATCGAAGCGGGGGAGTACCCCAGTTGGACGCTGAAGATGCAGATCATGCCGTTCGAGGACGCGAAGACCTACCGGTTCAACCCGTTCGACCTGACCAAGGTGTGGCCACACGGCGATTACCCGCTGCACGAGGTCGGCCGGCTGACGCTCAACCGCAACGTCACCGACTACCACGCCGAGATCGAGCAGGCCGCGTTCGAGCCGAACAACATCGTTCGCGGCACCGGCCTGTCGCCGGACAAGATGCTGCTCGCTCGCGGGTTCAGCTATTCCGACGCACACCGCGCCCGACTCGGCACGAACTACCGCCAGATCCCGGTGAACACGCCGCGGGTGCCGGTGCACAGCTATTCCAAGGACGGCGCGATGCGGATGCAGCACGCCACCGACCCCGTCTACGCGCCGAACTCCTACGGCGGCCCGCAAGCCGATCCGGCGCTGACCGACGACGGCGGACTCTGGTACGCCGACGGTGAGATGGTGCGCAGCGCGTACACGCTGCACGCCGAGGACGACGACTGGGGCCAGCCGGGCACGTTGGTCCGCGAAGTGCTCGACGACGACGCCCGCGGGCGGCTCGTCGACAACATCGTCGGCCACCTGCTCAACGGGGTCAGCGAGCCCGTCCTTGACCGCGCCTTCGCGTACTGGCGCAACGTTGACAAGGACCTCGGCGATCGCATCGAGGCGGGTGTGCGCGCCAAGCAGGGCAAGAAGGATCCGAAGGCTGCCGACCAGGGCAACCCGGCGCGATCGAGCATGCAGGACAAGGCCTGACGGCGGGCTCCCGGCGGTGCCCTACCGCGCAGTCCCCGGGCGCAGGCCGGACAGGCGTTCGACGGTCTGCTCGATGTCGCCGCCGCTTCGCTCGACTTCCTCCAGGTAGAGCCGTCCGGACACGATCAGGCCGTCCTCGACCTGGAACAGGGTGAGGCCGCGCGTCTCGAAGGGTCGCCCGTCCGTGCGAGTTCCCGTCCAGTGCCATTCGGTCCAGGTCGTGTCACCGTCCTGGACCGAACGGCGCTGCTCGGCGTGGAAGTCCGGGATCCCGGCGAACATCGCCTGCCAGTTGGCGCGAATCTGGTCCCGTCCGACGAAGGCCCGGCCCGGATGCGCCGGTTGCTCGCTGCGGTAGTCCTCGTGGACGAGGGCAATCGCGGCATCCAGGTCGTGCGCGTTCATGGCCGCGGCCAGCCGGTTGACCACGTCAGTCATCAGGTCCTCCCGCGGGGGCTCCTCGATGAAGCGACGCTGTCCCGGCCATGGTCCGCGCCGATGGGCCGGTCGTCCAGGTCGGAAGCGGGGCCGCTGGCCGGACGTGACGCGACGCCGCCCTCAACCGAGGAACGGGCAGTCCGTATTGTGGGCTTTCAGTACCAATTGCCCGCAAGAAGATCCACCTCGAGTCCACGCCACCGCGCCAGGGCGGGACCTCGACCCCGCGGAGGCCCGATGGACCAGCTACGCCTGCTCGCCGCTGACTCGCCGACTCCGACCGGCAGCGACGCGCACCTGATCGTTGCCGGCCTCGTCGGCATCGCCGTCATCGTCGTCCTGATCACCTGGCTCAAGCTGCACCCGTTCCTCGCGCTGCTCGTCGGAGCGATCGGGGTCGGCATCGGCGCAGGCGAGGGGATCAACGACGCCGTCGCCAGCTTCACCACCGGCGTCGGCAGCACCATCGGCGGCGTCGGGCTGCTGATCGCGCTCGGCGCGATGTTCGGCAAGCTGCTGGCCGATTCCGGCGGCGCCGACCAGATCGTCGACACGATCGTCCGCCGGGCCACCGACCGGTCGCTGCCCTGGGCGATGGCTGCCGTCGGCGCGATCATCGGTCTGCCGATGTTCTTCGAGATCGGCCTGGTGCTGCTGATCCCGGTGATCATCCTGGTTGCCCGCCGATCGGGCTTGCCGCTGTTCCGCATCGCCATTCCGACGCTCGCCGGGCTGTCGGCGATGCACGGCCTGGTGCCGCCACACCCCGGCCCGCTCGTGGCCGTCGCTGCGTTCAACGCCAACCTCGGGCTGACGCTGGCACTGGGCGTCGTGGTGGCCGTTCCCGCACTGATCATCGCGGGGCCGGTGTTCTCGCGCTACGCCGCGCGGTGGGTCGACGTCCCGGTGCCCGACCTGTTCGTGCCGGCCGAGGAGCGCGAGGATGGCAGCCGGCACCGGCCGAGTTTCGCGGCAGCGCTGTTCGCGATTCTGCTGCCGGTCGCGCTGATGCTGGTCAAGGCCGTGACCGACATCGTCGCAGAGACCTCGACGTCGCACCTGAAGGCGTTCTTCGACTTCATCGGCACGCCGCTCGTGGCGCTGACCGTCGCCGTCCTGGTCGCGATCTTCCTGCTGGGCCGGCCGGCCAGGATGAACCGGGACGCGATCGACGCCACGCTCGCGTCATCACTCGGACCGATCGCCGGGATCACTTTCATCGTCGGTGCGGGCGGTGGCTTCAAGCAGGTTCTCATCGACACCGGGATCGCCGAGGTGATCGCCAAGGCGGTGAAGGACAGCAGCCTGTCGGTGCTGCTGCTGGCCTGGATCGTCGCCGTTCTGATCCGGGTGGCGACCGGGTCGGCGACCGTCGCGACCGTCACCGCGTCCGGAATCCTGGTGCCGGTCGCCAGCACGCTGAGCACCACGCACGTGTCGCTGATGGTGCTGGCCATCGGGTCCGGATCGCTGTTCCTGTCGCACGTCAACGACGCCGGCTTCTGGCTGGTGAAGGAGTACATGGGCACGACGGTGCTGCAGACCCTCAAGACCTGGACGGTGATGGAGTGCCTGCTCTCGGTGGCGGGACTCGGGGGCGTACTGGTCCTCAGCGTGTTCGTCTGAGTGACCCGGACGGTGCGCGCGAGCGAGCTCTGCACCGCAGCGCGGCATTATCGACAACTGTGCACAGCAGCGACGCGATCCGAGTACGCCACGACCGGCTGGCCGACGGCCGCGAACTGATCTACTTCGATGACGCCGACACCGAGCTGGCACCTGACCGGTTGACCGACGAGCGCGCGCTCGACCCGCGACCGTCGACGGCGACGATGCGCCTGGACGTCCTGACCGGCGACTGGGTGTCGATCGCAGCCACTCGGCAGAATCGGGTCTTCCTGCCACCGGCCGAGGCCGACCCGCTCGCGCCGCAGTCACCCGGCAACCCGTCCGAGATCCCGAGTTGCTACGACGTGGCCGTCTTCGAGAACCGGGCACCGTCGTTCGGTCCGGCCGACGGGACCGCCGACGACGTGCCGCGTGGCCATCACGACCTGACCCGTCTCGGGATGGGTCGCACGCGGCTCGCGGCCGGCCGGTGCGAGGTGATCTGCTTCAGCCCCGAACTCCACGGGGCATTCGGCGACCTGAGCGCGTCGCGGGCCAGGACCGTGGTCGAGGCGTGGGCGCACCGGACGGCGGCGCTGTCGGCGCTGCCGGGCGTGCAGCAGGTGTTCCCGTTCGAGAACCGCGGTGAGGACATCGGCGTCACGCTGCATCATCCGCATGGTCAGATCTACGCCTACCCGTACGTCACGCCACGCACGACGCAGCTGATCGACCAGCTCGATTGCTACGACGGTGACCTGTTCGCCGACGTCCTCGCCTTCGAGCGTGCGGGCGAGCGGGTGCTCGCCGAGACCGAGCACTTCACCGCGTTCACGCCGTTCGCCGCGCGGTGGCCGATCGAGGTGCACCTGCTGCCGAACCGGCACGTCGCTGACCTCGCCGAGCTCACCGTCGCCGAGCGTGACGAGCTGGCCCCGCTGGTCCTGCGGCTGTTGCGCGCCGTCGACGCGCTCTACGACACCCCGACCCCCTACATCGCCGCGTGGCACCAGGCGCCGGTGCACAGCCATCGCGAGACGGTCCGGCTCTCGCTGCAGATCACCTCACCCCGGCGGGGCGCCGATCGGCTGAAGTACCTCGCCGGTTCAGAGGCGGCGATGGGCGCCTGGATCGGCGACCTCGTCCCCGAGGACACCGCGGCCCGGCTGCGCGAGGCGTTGGCGCGAGCCGACGAGCAACGGCCGGTCCGGTGACCGAGTCCGCCGACCTCTTCGCGCGCGAGTTCGGAGGAGACCCGGACGGTGCGTGGCGAGCGCCCGGCCGGGTGAACCTGATCGGCGAGCACACCGACTACAACGCGGGGTTCGTCCTGCCCGTCGCGATCGACCGGACCACGACAGCGACGCTTCGGCTGCGCGCCGACCGGCGGATACGCGTCACCTCGACCTTCGCGAGCGAGGTTGTCGTGACGAGCGTCGACGCGCTGACCGAGCGCGAGTTCGACGGCTGGTCGGCCTACCCGCTCGGGGTTGCCTGGGCGCTCGGCGAGGTCGGAGCGGATCTGGCAGCGGTGCCCGGGTTCGACCTCGCGCTTGCCTCGGACGTCCCGGTCGGGGCCGGGTTGTCGTCGTCCGCGGCGATCGAGATGGCCACCGCGGTGGCGCTGAACGAGCAATGGCAACTCGGCCTCGGCCGGATGGATCTGGCGCGCGCCGGTCAGCTGGGCGAGAACGTCGCGGTCGGCGCGCCGACCGGGCTGATGGACCAGGTGGCGAGCCTGTTCGGCGAGCCGGACGCAGCGGTGTTCCTCGACTGCCGGTCGCTGGAGGTGCAGGCCGTCCCGCTCGGGTTCGCCGCCGCAGATCTTGTGCTCGTGGTGATCGACACGGGGGTACGGCACGAGCACGCCAGTGGCGGTTACCGCGCGCGACGGGAATCGTGCGAGCGCGCTGCCCGCGAGCTGCACGTCCCCGCTCTGCGCGACGTCGGGATCGACGATCTCGCTGCAGCACAACGGATACTCGACATCGAGACCTTCCGGCGAGTGCGCCACGTGGTCACCGAGAACGGCCGCGTGCTCGACGCGGTGCGCGCTCTTCGCGAGGGGGAGCACACCGGATTCGGCCGGCTGATGAGCGCGTCACACGCCTCGCTGCGCGACGACTTCGACGTTTCCGTGCCTGAACTCGACCTTGCCGTCGCGACCGCGCTCGACGCCGGAGCCCTCGGCGCGCGGCTGACGGGCGGCGGCTTCGGCGGCGCCGCTGTCGCGCTCACGCCGGTGAACGCCGCCGCGGATCTTCTGCAACGAGTGGCGAGCGGCTTCGCCGCCGCCGGATTCACCGAGCCGCATGCGTTCACCGTCACCGCGACAGCGACCGCCGGCGGGATCCGTGCCGGGTCTACGGGTGGGTGGTCGGTGTTGTGACACCGGTCTTGACACTGCCACCTTGATCGAGTAGGCAGGCCCCCACCTCGGTTCGGCGTCGTCGTTCCGAGGCTGGGGAGGGGCCGTGACGTCGAGACGTCGTTGCACACTGCCAATCGTCAGTCCGCGTGGCACCAGGCGTGGTGGAGTGGCGGTCGTCGCGATCTCGGTCGTGGTGGGCGCGATGACGGTCCCGGTCCCGGTCGCGCTCGCTGCGTCGACGGGGCTCTCGTTCCAGACGCAGTCGTCGTCGTTGTCCGCGACGAAGGTCGTCGACGAACTCGGGTTCACGCCGTCCGGGCCGCTGGCCGGGGGTGCGTCATCGATCTGGGTCACCGCCCCGGCCGGCGTCGTGCTGTCCGTGTACACCACCGTCTACCTGCACGACGAGACAACCGACCAGACCGCGCTCTTGTGGCCGCCGGTGACGACAGACGCCGCCACGGGCACCGACACGGTAACCATCACCGTGCCAGACACTTGGTCAACCGGTGGTTCCCCTGGTATCGATGCGGGCGACCAGGTCTACGTGGACCTGATCAACGTGCAGAATCCGACGTCGGCGAGTTCGGGCGACTGGGTTGTGCGGACCAGCGCCGACCCGGACCCGATCGTCGTGGCGACACAGAGCTTCACAGAGCTGACCAGCGTGACGGGACCGGCGCTGTACCTGTCGTCAACGTTCAGTGGCGCGACCGATGTCCAGTACACCGCGGCGTTCACGCTGACCACCGAACTGCGCAACAGCGACTATCGCAGCTGGGACCTGTTTGCCGCCGACGGGCCGCACGGCGGGGCATCGCAGATCAGCTTCACCGCGCCCGACGGCGCGTCGTTCCCGAACGCGTGTCCAGCGGCGAACCTGATCGACTTCACCGCCGGGATCTACCAGACGCTGACCTGTGCGGAGGTGACCGGAAATACCGTCGACTACGTCGTCTCGGGTGCGGTCCCGGCCGGCAACACGGTCGGGCTCCGCATCGAGGGCATGACCAACCCCGTGGACATCGGCCCTGCCGAGGTGTCAGTGTCGACCACTGCCGATCCCGGCGCCGCCGTGTTCTCTGTCGATATCGACCCGCCCGGCCAGGTCTCGGGTGTCACGTTCGAGTCGCAGTCGGATTCGCGCAGCGCGACCCAGGTCGTCGACGAGATCGGGTTCATCCCGCAGTCGCACCTTCCCGGAGGCTCGTCCGCGTCGATAGTCATCACGGCACCACCTGGCGTGCGTCTGTCCGACGAGCCGAACACCGCGATCGTCACCGACATCACCTATGACCAGACCACCTGGGGCACTGTGTCGGTGTCCACGGTCGCGGATACCGACACGTTGACCGTCGGACTCGGGAATTTCGCGATCGCGGGCGGTAATCAGGTCTACGTCGATCTGGCCGGGGTGACCAACCCGGCCACGGCCGGATCCGGGGACTGGTCGGTCTCCACGAGCAACGACGCCGAGCCGGTCGTCGCGGGCACGCAGACGTTCACCGGGCCGAGCACCGTCACCGGCCTCGACCTGAAGGCAATGTCCACCTCCCTCGGCGCGACGGATGTGACCTACGAGGCGGAATTCACCGTGCCGCACGGCCTGAGGACCGTCGACTACCGCGGGAACGCGCTGTCCTCCGGACCCAGCGGCCCGGCCGGTGGCAACTCGCTCATCACGTTCACGGCACCGACCGGCGGCTCCTTCCCGAACGGCTGCGGGAGCGCGATGTTGACCGATGAAGCAACACCGACGGCCGACCAGACGCTGGGCTGCGTGAGCAGTTCAGGCCACACGGCCGTGTACTACGTCACGGCTGACGTCCCGGCCGGAGACACCGTGAGCGTGACGATTCCCGACGTCACCAACCCGTCATCGACGAACTCGCTCAACGCGTCGGTGTCGACCAGCGCCGACCCGGGCGTGCGCCGCACACTCGTCTACGACGCGGTGCCGGTGATCAACGGCACGCTCGAGGCGCACTCGCCGCTGACCGTGACGCGTAGCAGCTTCGTCGGGCGGTTGCGGTTCACCGAGCAGTGGCAGCAGTGCGACGGGACGGGCGCGAACTGCGCCGACATCCCTGGCGCCGCCCGCGCCGCCTACACCCCGTCCAATGGCGACATCGGCCACCAGGTGCGTGTGGTCGAGACAGCAAGGGACAGAGCAGGCATCACCGGCACGGCAACGTCATGGCCGGTCGGGCCGATCACGACCCCGCCGGCTCCGGTGAGCACGTCGGCGCCGGTGATCAGCGGGACGGCGCGGATCGGCTCGACCCTGCAAGGGATTACCGGCGGGTGGGTGTCGCTGGAGAAGCCGCTCACGTACGGCTACAGATGGCAGCGCTGCGACGCCGCGGGCTTGGGGTGCGTCGACATCACGGCGGCGACCACGCTGACCTACCGACCGGTCGTCGACGACCTCGGCCACACGCTCGTCCTGATGCAGACGGCGTCTGACCAGCTCGCTCAGGTGGCCACGGCGAGCAGCGCACCGACTGCCGAAGTCGACCAACCCGCTGTGCCGGTCAACGATGTCCTACCCGCCATCCAGGGCGTCATGGCAGTCGGGCAGCGGCTCACGGCGACCAGCGGTCACTGGATCAGTGCCGCCACCCCGCTGATGTACGCCCGCCAGTGGCAGCGCTGCGATCCCGAGGGCGCGAATTGCTCCGACATCGCCGGGGCGACCGGGGCGCAGTACACGCCCACCTACCCGGACATCGGCGCGACGTTCAAGGTGGTCGTCACCGCTATCGACCAGTTCGGTCACAGCGGAGTCGCGGCCGCCCCCGCAACAGCGCCACTGCCCGAGCCCGGAGCACCGGTGAACCAGCGCCTGCCCGAGATCGCCGGCACGGCGGAAATGGGATCGCTGGTGCGCACGACGACGGGCCGGTGGTCAGCGGACGGGGAATTCAGCTACCAGTGGCAGCGCTGCGATGCTGCCGGCGGCAACTGCGTCGACATCCCGACCTCCCCGACCGCCCTGACCCAACCGACGTACCGACTCGCGGCACCGGACATCGGGCACACCGTTCGCGTGGCCGTCGTTGTGGTCGCCAACTACAACGGACTTCATTCGCTGCCTGCCTACTCCGTCGCGGTCGGCCCGGTACCGGTCCCGGTGGACCCGGCGAACACCGAACCGCCGTCGATCGCCGGTTCGACCGTGGTCCCGACCACCCTGACCGCGTCGCGCGGCACGTGGACCAGCCGTGCCGGGCCGCTGACCTACAGCTACCGGTGGGTGGCCTGCGACCAGGTCACGCCCAGCGAGTGCAGCGTCGTTCCCAATGCCACCCGGGCGGCCTTGCTGGCCACGTCCGCGTCCCACCTGGCCGGGTTCAGGGTGTTCGTGGAGGTCACCGCAACCGACGGGCTGGGGCACAGCACCACGGCCGCGTCACCGCCCACCGCGCAACTGGTGGAGGCACTTCCGCCGGTGACGCTCACCGGCACGCCGGAATACCGCCAGCTCGTGAGGCCGGCGAGGTGGCCCGTGTCGCGGCAGGCGTCATTCGAGTGGCTGCGCTGCAACGCGGATGGCTCGAATTGCGTCCCGATCCCGGACGCTTCCGGCGTCGCGCTTGAAGAGTTGCGGGGCCTCGCGTATCGGGTCGCGTACGCGGACGTCGGCCACTCGATCGCCCTCGCCCTCCACCTCGAGGCTGGGGATATCGCCGGCGGGGGCGGGGACGTCACCTCTGCCGCCGTCGGACCGGTGCCCGTTCCGCCGGGCCCGGCGAACAGCACGCCGCCGACGATCTCAGGTCCGACCGTGACCGGATTCCAACTCGCCGCCCAGCGCGGGACCTGGACCAGTTCGGTCCCGCCGTTGGGATACACCTATCAATGGCAGCGCTGCGAGGAAGCGCCGCATACCGGTTGTGTCGACATCAGCGGGGCCACCCTCGCCAAGTACTGGTTGACGGGCGCCGATGCCGGCTACCGGATGACCGTTGTCGTGACGGCAACCGATGCCGCCGGCGCCACCGTGTCCGTCCCCGCGTCGTTGACGCACGTGGTTGTCGTCCCCGCCGCCAATGGCGCCCCGACGAACTGGGATTACCCGAGCGTCGTCGGCACGCCGCAGCAGGGCGAGACGTTGACCGCGGATCCCGGGCAGTGGGTGACTTCACCGAGCGGGCACGCGATCAGCTACGAGTATCACTGGCAGCGCTGCGACGGTGCCGGCGAGAACTGCGCGGACCTCCCGGGCGCGCAGGGCACCTCCTACACGCCGGGTTCGTCGGACGTCGGCTACTACCTGAGCCTGCGTGTCACGGCCACCGACACCTCGACCCTGATCTCGGCCGACGAGACCGCGCCGCCCGTCGGCCCCGTCGTCCTTGCCGCTCCTGACGACTGACTGCGGTCAGTCGCCAGGGGTGTCCTCAGCCGCTCTTGCGGCGGAAGGTCCGCTTGCCGCCGGCACGCTCGTGCTCGCCGTGCACCTTGGAATCGTTCTGTGCCGGACCGTTGTCTGCGTGGTGCTTGGCGCGCTTGCGTTCCAGGGCCGCGCGGAACTTGTCCTTAGTAGGATCGGAGGTCGAATCGTCGTCTGACATGGGGTCAGCCTGACACGTCACACGTCGGGACCGCGAGGATCATCCCTGGATGGGGTAGTAGACACATCATGAAAACAGTTACCGCGTACGTCACGCCTGCGGCCAAGGCGCCGTTCGAGAAGCGCACGATCGAGCGGCGTGAGCTCGGCCCGAAGGACGTCCTGATCAAAATCGCCTTCGCCGGGATCTGCCACTCCGACATCCACACCGCACGCGAGGAGTGGGGCCCAGCCATATTCCCGCTCGTCCCCGGTCACGAGATCGCCGGGACGGTCGAACAGATCGGCGCCGACGTGAGCAAGCACGGCGTCGGTGACCGGGTCGGTGTCGGCTGCATGGTCGACTCGTGCCGCGAGTGCGAGAACTGCCTGGCCGGCGAGGAGCAGTACTGCCTCAAGGGCAACGTCGGTACCTACAACGCGATCGGTAAGGACGGCCGTCCCACCGAGGGTGGGTACAGCACGCACATCGTGGTCGACGAGGACTTCGTGGTGCGCATTCCCGAAGGCATCGAACTGGACGAGGCCGCGCCGCTGCTGTGTGCCGGCATCACGCTGTACTCGCCGCTGCACCACTGGAATGCCGGACCGGGCAAGCAGGTCGCGATCGTCGGTATGGGCGGTCTCGGTCACGTGGGCGTCAAGATCGCACACGCGATGGGCGCGGAGGTCGCCGTCCTGTCGCAGTCGCTGTCCAAGAAGGACGACGGCGAGCGCTTCGGCGCTGATCACTACTACGCGACGAGCGACGACAAGACCTTCACCGATCTTGCCGGGCACTTCGACCTGATCGTGAACACCGTCTCGGCGACGCTGCCGATGCACAAGTACCTGTCGCTGCTGCGCAGGGACGGCGTGCTGGTGAGCGTCGGTGCGCCGCCCGAGCCGCTCGAGGTGCCGGTGTTCGCGCTCATCCCGATGCGGCGCAGCTGGGCCGGGTCGATGATCGGCGGGATCCGCGAGACGCAAGAGATGCTCGACTTCTGCGCCGAGCACGGGATCGGCGCCGAGATCGAGACGATCACGGGCGAGCAGATCGACGAGGCCTACGACCGCGTGGTCGACAGCGACGTCCGCTACCGCTTCGTCATCGACACCGCTACCTTCTAGCCCACGCTCCCGGCGGCGGCATCCGCAGCCGGAAGCAGCAGGTCAGTGGCGTTCGAGGACGACGACCGGAATCTCGCGGACGGTCTTGGTCTGGTACACGTCGTAGTCGGGCCAGACCTCGACCATGTGCTTCCACATGGCTGGTTTCTCGTCAGCGGTCGCGACCCGCGCCTCCGCCGTGAACCGGTCGCCCTTGATCTGGACCTCGACGAGCGGGTCGGCTTCGAGGTTAAGGAACCAGGCCGGGGACTCGGGCGCGCCGCCCCTGGACGCGACGACGAGGTAGTCGTCGCCGTACTCGCGATAGATGAGGGCGTGCCGCCGCTCGTCGCCGGACTTGCGACCCTTGGTGAACAGAATCAGGATCGACGTTCCGTTGAGCCAGTCGTAGCCTTCGGCACCGTCGGTCTCGAGATATCGGGCGACGTGCTCGTCCCCGAACAGAACTGCCATGGTTGTCGTCCCCCGCTGTCAATTGATGTGAATCGGAGCAACCGTGAGTGCCCAACAGGTATTCCCCCAGTACCGGCAGACGGTGCTCGATTGCACGGACGCCCGAGCCCTCGCCGAGTTCTACCGGCACCTGCTCGGCTGGCAGTACCGGGCGGGCGACGAGGCAAAGGACGGCGACACGCCTGACTGGCTGGTGCTGCACGATGCTTCAGGCACGCATCACCTCGCGTTCCAACACGTCGATTCGCTTGCGGCGTCGACCTGGCCGGACGACGGCGTCCCGCAGCAACTGCACCTGGACCTGACCGTCCCGTCCACCGAGGACCTGCTGGCCCAGCACGACCGCGCGGTCGCCCTCGGCGCCGTGCTGCGCCTCGACCGGATCGATGACCCCGAGGAGCCGCTGCGGGTCTACGCCGATCCGGCCGGGCACCCGTTCTGCATCTTCGTGAGCGCCCCGTCGCCCCGAGCGGCTGTTCGCCCTGAGCGGACAGCGGACGGGGAACATCCCGGCCGGCGACGGACTTGAGCCGTCGAGACTCAATACCGACCTGGCGAGGATCCCGATGTCGCTCAAGCTTCCGATGCTGTCCCTGTCCGACGTGGTCGTGCTGCCCGGCATGGTGGTGCCGATCGAACTCGACGACGCGGCGCGCGCTGCCGTGGACGCCGCCAGCGCGAGTTCGGACGGTCAGCTGCTGATCGCGCCGCGCCTGCCTGACCGCTACCCGGTGTACGGCGTCGTCGCCGGCATCGAGCAGGTCGGCCGGCTGCCCGGTGGCGAGCCGGCGGCCGTGTTGCGCGCGGGCGGGCGAGCGCGGATCGGATCGGGCGTGACCGGTCCCGGCACCGCGTTGTGGGTCGAGGCCGATCTGGTCGAGGACGCCGAGCCCGACGAGCGCGCGCGCGACCTGGCCGCAGACTACAAGCGGCTGGTCGTGGCGATCCTGCAGCGCCGCAACGCCTGGCAGGTCATCGACTCGGTGCAACGGGTGAACGACCCGTCCGAACTGGCCGACCTCGCCGGTTACGCGTCCTACCTGTCGAACGTGCAGAAGCGTGAGCTGCTCGAGACGCCCGACGTCGAGCGGCGGCTGACCCTCGTGCTCGACTGGGCGCGCGCGCAACTCGCCGAACTCGAGGTGTCGGAGAAGATCCGCGACGACGTCCGCGAGGGCATGGACAAGCGCCAGCGTGAATTCCTGCTCCGCGAGCAACTCGCCGCGATCCGCAAGGAGTTGGGCGAGGGCGAACCGGACGGCGCCGACGACTACCGCAGCCGGGTCGAGGCCGCCCCGCTGCCCGAGAAGGTGCGCGAGGCCGCGATGCGCGAGGTCGGCAAGCTCGAACGGGCATCCGACCAGTCGCCCGAGTCCGGCTGGATCCGTACCTGGCTCGACACCGTGCTCGACCTGCCCTGGGACGAGCGGACGGTCGACAACACCGATGTCCTGTCCGCGCGGGAGATTCTCGACGCCGACCACCACGGGCTGGACGACGTGAAGGATCGCATCGTCGAGTACCTCGCCGTGCGCGCGCGCCGCGCCGACCGTGGGCTGGAGGTCGTGGGCGGGCGCGGGTCCGGCGCCGTCCTCGCCCTGGTCGGGCCCCCCGGCGTCGGCAAGACCTCGCTCGGTGAATCGGTTGCGCGCGCCCTCGGGCGAAAGTTCGTCCGGGTATCCCTGGGCGGTGTGCGGGACGAGGCAGAGATCCGGGGCCACCGCCGGACCTACGTCGGCGCGCTGCCCGGGCGTATCGTCCGCGCGATCAGCGATGCCGGCTCGATGAACCCGGTCGTCCTGCTCGACGAGGTCGACAAGGTCGGCTCGGACTTCCGCGGCGACCCGGCCGCGGCGTTGCTCGAGGTGCTCGACCCGGCGCAGAACCACACCTTCCGCGACCACTACCTCGAGGTCGAACTCGACCTGTCCGACGTGCTGTTCCTCGCGACGGCGAACGTCGCCGACACCATCCCGGCCGCCCTGCTCGACCGGATGGAGGTGGTCACGCTCGACGGCTACACCGAGGACGACAAGGTCGCGATCGCACGCACCCACCTGCTGCCGCGACAGCTCGATCGGGCCGCGCTGTCCGACGCCGAGGTGACGATCTCGGCCGACGTGCTGCACCTGATCGCGGCCGAATACACCCGCGAGGCAGGGGTACGGCAGCTGGAAGGCTCGCTCGCGCGCGTGCTGCGCAAGGTGGCCACCACGCTCGCGTCCGACCCCGCGCCGATCGCTGTCGAGGTCGCGAACCTGCGCGAGTTCCTCGGCCGGCCACGGTTCACGCCTGAGTCGGCGGAGCGGACGGCCGTCCCCGGCGTGGCGACCGGTCTGGCCGTGACCGGGACCGGTGGCGACGTGCTGTTCATCGAGGCCAGCGCCATGGACGGCGAGGCGAACCTGACCCTGACCGGTCAGCTGGGCGACGTGATGAAGGAGTCGGCGCGGATCGCGCTGTCGTACCTGCGGTCGCACCGTCCCGAGCTGGCACCGGCGCTGACCCGGGCCGTCCACCTGCACGTCCCCGCCGGTGCCGTCCCCAAGGACGGGCCGTCCGCGGGGGTGACGATGGTGACCGCGTTGGCCTCGCTCGCGACCGGCCGCGCCGTGCGCTCGGACGTGGGCATGACCGGCGAGGTCACGCTGAACGGCCGGGTGCTGCCGATCGGCGGGGTGAAGCAGAAGCTGCTCGCCGCGCAGCGCGCCGGGCTGAGGACGGTGTTCATCCCGAAGCGCAACGAGCCGGATCTGGACGACGTCCCGGCCGAGGTGCTCGCGGCGCTGGACGTGCGCCCGGTGACCGATGTCGCCGAGATCCTCGCGCACGCGCTCGAGAGGGCCGAGTCGGCGGCCGAGGTCGCCGCCTGACCGGCTAGCGGGTCGCGCCGCGCGGCTTCAACGCTCCTGGCGGAAGCGGCGGCGCGACCAGCGGCTCACCCGCGTCGGTGACCGTCCCGAACCGCTCGCCGGCCGTCCACTGCGCCCGTGCCTCGACGATCTCGTCGTTGGAGTGGCCGACGAAGTTCCACCACATCACGATGTCCTCGCCGAACGGTTCGCCGCCGAGCAGCAACAGCTCGGCGCCGCGGTCAGATCGCAGCGCGACGTCGGATCGTCCGGTGCCCAGATAGAGCATCGATCCGATCGGCACCGGCACGCCGTCCACGTCCGCCGAACCCGCCAGCACCAGGGCCGCGTGCTCGAAGTCCGGTTCGAGCGGCAGCCGGGTGCCGGCGCCGGCGTGCAGCGTGACCGCGACGCCGACCAGCGGGCTGTGGGTCGTGCCCGGTGAACTGCTGCCGGCCAGGGACCCGAGGATGACGGTCGCGTGCAGACCCTCGTCGGACACCGTGGGCAGGGCGACGTGGTGCGCCCAGGCAGGCGCCGTCCCGGCCGTCGCCGACGGCAGCGCCACCCACAGCTGGACGCCGTGCAGCAGGTCGGGGTGCGGCAGCGGCGAGTACTCTGCGTGCGCGATGCCGGCGCCCGAGGTCATCAGGCCGAGCTGGCCGGGCTCGATGATGGCGTCGCTGCCGAGACTGTCGCGGTGGTGGACGCGCCCGTCCAGCAGCCAGCTGACCGTCTGCAGCCCCATGTGCGGGTGCGGCGGCACCTGCATGCCGCCCTGCCCGGCGATGTCGTCCGGGCCGTAGTGGTCGATGAAGCACCACGGGCCGACCAGCCGGCGGCCGAGATTCGGCAGGACGCGCCGCACCACCGTGCTCTCGCCGAGCAGCACTTCCCTGCCGTTGAACAGCTCCTGGGCGGGTCGGGTCGCGACCCCGCCGCGATCGCAGTAGGTCAGACTGGGCGTCCGATCGAGATTGCTCATGCCCAAACGGTACGACCGGAGGTGGCCATGACCGAGGCCGTGTTGCGTGAGCGCGACGGTGCTGTCGAGACGTGGACGTTGAACCGGCCCGACACGCGCAATGCGATCACCGACGTCGAGACCATCGCCGCGATCGAGCAGTACGTCGCCGATGCCAATGCCGACGCTGCGATTCGGGCGGTGGTCATCACCGGGGCGGGGACGGCGTTCTCGTCCGGCGGCAACGTCAAGCACATGCGCGACCGCGAGGGCATGTTCGCCGGCACCCCGGCCGAGATCCGGCAGGGTTACCGCCACGGCGTGCAGCGCATCCCGCAGGCGATGGCGCGCCTCGAGGTACCGGCGATCGCCGCGGTGAACGGCCCGGCGATCGGTGCCGGCTGCGATCTGACGTTGATGTGCGACATCCGCATCGCGTCCGAGCGGGCCGTGTTCGCCGAGAGTTTCGTCAAGGTCGGCCTCGTCCCCGGCGACGGCGGTGCGTGGTTTCTGCCTCGTGCGGTGGGGTTGTCGCGGGCCAGCGAGATGGCGTTCACCGGTGAACCGATCGACGCGGCGACTGCTCTCTCGTGGGGACTGGTGTCGCGGGTGGTCCCTGCCGACGAGTTGCTCGCCGCCGCGCACGAACTCGCGGCGCGGATCGCGGCGAACCCGCCGCACGTCCTGCGGATGACGAAGTCGCTCATCCGCCAGGGCCAGCACCAGTCGCTGGACGCGCTGCTCGAATTGTCCGCCGCGATGCAGGCGATCGCGCACCACACGGCCGACCATCGCGAGGCGGTGACCGCGATGCTGGACAAGCGTCCGCCGTCCTTCAGCGGCGAGTGAGACTGCGATGATGCAGTGGTGAACGCGTCTTTCACCGTCGTCGGTGAGGCGCTCGTCGACCTGGTCGAGAGCCCGTCGTCGCGCGGGACGTTCACCGCACACGCCGGCGGCAGCCTCTACAACGTGGCGCTCACCCTGGCCCGGCTGGGCGAGCAGGTCTCACTGGTCGCCCGCACCGGCTCGGACGCGTTCGGCCGGATGCTGGAGGACAAGGCGCGGGCCAGCGGGGTGGGGTTCGACCGGTGGCAGATCGTCCGCGAGCCGACGACGCTCGCGGTCGCCGGGCTGGATGAAGCCGGCCGCGCGCACTACGACTTCTACCTCGACGGAACTGCGGGCCTGGCCTGGGACGACGGCGTGCTCGACCTCGTCCCGTCCGGTGGCGTGTTGCACGTCGGGTCGCTCGCGAGTTGGCGGCCGCCGTCCGGGCCTTTCATCGAGGCGCTGCAGCGGCGTCTGCACGCGCTCGGCGACACCCTGGTCAGTTACGACCCGAACGTTCGTCCTGCGTTGATCGCCGACCCCGACGAGGTGCGCGCGAGCATCGAGCGGTGCCTGGGCGCGGCCCACCTGGTGAAGGCCAGCGATGAGGACGTCGAATTCCTCTACCCGGGTGTGGCGCTGGCCGAGGTCGCGGCACGGTGGTGTGGGCTCGGCGCGCTGCTGGTCGTCGTCACGCTGGGCTCGGAGGGCGCGGTCGCCTACGCGGCTGCGGGCGAGGTGGCCCGTTGCGCGGGAGCGGCGATCGCGGTGGCCGACACCGTCGGTGCAGGTGATTCCTTCGCCGGTGGGCTGCTGGCCGGGCTCGCGTCCGGCGGGGTGAGCTCGCCCGGTGCGCTCGCGGACGCGATAGCCGGCGGCAGCGTGATTCACGCGGCACTGGCCCAGGCGGTATTGGTGTCGGCGATGACCTGCGAACGCGCCGGGGCCGACCCGCCGACACGCACCGAACTCGACCAGCGCGTGAGTTCGGGCAGCTGACTCGCTCGACGAGCGCGGGGGGGCCATCGTCCAGAGCAGGCGTCAGGGCGTCGCCGGAATGGTCATGCGTCGGAGGGTCGATCTACCCGCGTCGAACGTCCACAACGACCCGAAGCCGAGGCGGACCAGACTCACGTCACCACCGACAACGCCCGGCCGAGCAACGTGCCGTCGTGTGGGTCGCGCTGTTCGACGACACCGCGCGATCCGGTGGACGTGTCGTTGTTGTAGGACTCGTCGACGGCTACCCACAGCTTCCTGTCGAATTGGGTCTGATCGAGCACCTGGGGCCGGGAAGACGCGAAGGGCGGTCCGTAGGTGACCTGCGAGCGGACGACGCCGGCGCGTGAGATTTGGTACAGCGTGTTGGTGCACCGGTCGCTGTTCCAAATCGAGCCCCCGCTGAAGGTCAGCGGCCCGCAGAACTGGTCGTCGGTCTTCCCCGCAGGAGTGGTGGTTGCGTCCGTAGCCGGATCGATCGATTGCAGGACGGACGGATTTCCACTCGAAACGTAGACGCTGTGAGCGTCGCTCGTGATGTCCTTAACGCCTCGCACCAGGCGCGGATCGGGTCGTACGCCTCCTTGACGAGGCGTCCTGAAGCACCGCTTCAGCGCCTTGATGGCCTGGACCTTGGCGATTCAGGCGGTCTCTTTCGTCCGTTGTCGCGTTCCACTGGTGAGCGCACCGAGCGAAGGTTCGTGCGAACGCGCATACGGTGCGGATACGTTGTTCAGTCCAACCTTGCTCTTGATGACATTCCCGGTCACCGGCGGCATACTTCGAAAAGTGCGCCGTTCGAGGGTCTGCCCGGCATGACTGACTACACGCTCGCCGTCAGTGAGGTCGAGGTCGCGCGATATCGGATGATGGCCGCGCATGCGCTGATCCTCGAGGCAGCCCACCTGCGCGCCGCCGGAATCGTGCCTGGCGCGGTCATCGCGGACGTCGGGTGCGGCCCGGCGGCGATGAGCGTGGAGCTGGCGGCCGAGGTAGGGCCAAGCGGTCGGGTCATCGGGATCGAGCGTGACGAACAAGCGCTCGCAGCGGCGCGCTCCCTGGTCGAGCAGAGTGGAGTCACCAACGTCGAATTGCGGGCGGGCAGCGCGGCGGACACCGGCATCGAACCAGGGTCTGTCGCCGTAGTGATGATGCGCCACGTCCTGGCCCACAACGGCGGCCACGAGCAGTCAATCGTCGATCACCTTGCCACTTTGCCGCGCGCCGGCGGTGCGGTTTACCTCGTCGACGTGGACCTCACGGCCTTCCGCCTAGTCGACGCCGACCCCGAACTGGACGACCTGTCGGACAAGTACGCCCGCTTCCATGCGACGCGCGGCAACAATCCGAGCATCGGACTACGACTCAGCCATCTGCTGCGGGCCGCCGGCCTGGAGGTCACCAGCTTCACGGGCGGCTACAGCATCATCGACGCCCCGCCGGGAATGCGTCCACCCTCGTGGGCGGCCCGCGAGGCAATGCTCGCGGAAGGCGCCGCCACGCCCGAGGACGTCGAGCGTTGGAAAGCGGCCTTCGTGCGCTCGGACGCCGCCGCCACCCGGCCAATGATTTTCGCGCCCAGCTTCGTCGCAATCGGCCGGAAGCCGTAGCGCGAGCACAACAAGCGCACGCAGCGATCCAGTCGCTGTGAAATGGCGCGCTGCGCGGTCGGGGCCCGCTTTCCGTCTTCCGTCGATTGAGGCCAAGTACGGGCGTCCCATTTCGTCGTGGCAGGAGAGCATTGCCCGTTCGGGCATGTCGAAGTACATGTAGATCGTGAGTTGGCTGAAAGCCGAGCACGGCATGGGGAACGGGGACGCTAACGCCTTCGTCGGCTGGACACTCGCGGGCAACGTCGCGCGCCCGTGGCGGTGATCGAGCGAAGCCCGAAACTCGAAGCAGTTGCGCAGCGGCATCGGCAGGTGCTGGCCGCGGACCCAGGAGATCCGGTAGGGGTGGCTCGCGGCAGACGCGGCCGGGATCCGGTGCCGATCGGCCGGGCCAGCGGCGACGCCGGGTGAGGCAGCACGGCCGCGTAGTCGCTGCTGGAGAGGGGATATTGGGCACGAATGCCCTCGCACTTTCAACGTATACGGCAGCACCGGGCTTGCGGCAAGACCCTCATGCGCCCGCACAATCGACGGCCGAAGGTGGATTAGATCGAGGAAGTTGTCAGGGGGGCCGGCAGTTGATGGACGCGGACGTAGTCGTAGTGGGCGCTGGTCCGACCGGGCTCATGCTCGCTGGTGAGCTCGGCCAGGCGGGGGTGCGCACGCTGCTGTTGGAGCGGCGGCCGGAACCGTCCGAGGTCGCGAAGGCGGGCGGCCTCGCGGGACAGATCTTGCAGCTGCTGCACTACCGGGGCGAATTGAACCGCTTTCGCGAGGCGAGTAGGAGCATTGGCCCCGACCCGGTTCTGCAACTTCCGTTTGGTGGGCTGCATCTGGACCTCACCCAGGTGAAGGAGTCGCCGACGCAGGTGATGTTGCTTCCCCAGCCCCAGCTCGAGGCTGTCCTCGCTGAACGCGCAATCGGGCACGGCTGCGACCTACGCCGTGGACACGAGGTGGTCGGGCTGTACCAGGGCGACGACACGGTGACTGCCCAGGTGCGTGCCCCGCGCGGAGCGTATGAGGTGTGCGCGCAGTTCCTCGTCGGCTGCGACGGTGCCCGCAGCCGGGTCCGCGACCTGGTCGCAATCCCGCTCTCGGGCAGCTCCTTCCCCGAGATCGAGCGGCTGGCCTCCGTCACCGTTCCGGACACGGTGACTGTGCTCGCCGACGGAGGACTGGACGTCGCCGGAGTCGGCAAGATCCCGTTCGGCTACACGGCGACCGAACACGGTGTGTTCGCGTGCTCGGGCAGTGGCGGCACTATGGGCATCTACACCGCCGAGGTGGAAGCGAGCGGCTACGACGACGACATACCCATGACCGTCGTCGAGCTTGGCGCGAGTGTGAACCGCGTGCTCGGCGTCGACCTACCACTGGGAGCGCCCCTTCGCATGACGCGGTTCGGCTACTCAGCAAAGCAGGCGGACACCTACCGCGACGGCCGCGTCTTCTTGGCCGGCGACGCGGTGCACCTGTTCCCCGCGGGCGGAGTCGCGGTCAACGCGGGCATGCTCGACGCCGCCAACCTCGCCTGGAAGCTCGCCGGCAGTGTCCACGGTTGGGCGCCGCCCGGTCTGCTCGACACGTACACCCACGAACGCCGCGCGGCTGCCGAGCGCACTCTGCTCCATACACGGGCTCAGGTGGCGCTGCGCGGCGGCTACGGGCCGAACGCCGACGCCCTGCGGGCGCTCTTCCTCGAGCTGACCGCCGACGAGCAGCCGCTGCGTCGTCTCGGTGCGCCCATGGCCGGCACCGATGTGGGATCGCCAATGTCGCACGTGCACCCGCTCGTCGGCACCTTCGTGACCGACCGGGCTCTGCGCGTCGGCCACGAGGACCCTCAGTTCGCCGGGATGCTGCGCAACAGCGCGCTGCTCCTCGACCTTGCAGACCAGCCGCACCTGCGGGAACTTGCCAGTCAGTGGGGCGGGCGCGTTGACGTCGTCCGCGCAAAGCTCGCTGAGCGCGCTGCCGACGCACTCTTGATCCGACCCGACGCACTGATCGCGTGGGCGGGCATGGTCGACGCACCCGGCGAGACCGCTCTGCGAGCACTGCGCGAAGCGCTGAGCACGTGGTTCGGCGACCCGCCGCACAACTCGAGTGCGGAGTGTCCTTGACGTTGAACCAAGGAGTATCACCCGAGTTCGGGACAACCAGTGCGGCGGCGTGACCGGCCAGCATCTCCCTGCTCTCCAAGCACATGCGGCTGTTTGTGGTTGCCCGTACGGACCGATCTGCGCGGCCAGCCGGCGCTGGCGATGTGCGCGAGATCGACGACTATTGCTGCCGCGCATCGCGGCATGGTCGCGCGCTCGACTGGCGGCTACTTAGGCCAGATCGTGCAGCAGGGCGGCTAGCTCCGCCGGGCGGGAGAGGAATGGTGAATGGCTGCCCGGTAGTTCGATCACATCCGCATTGAGCCGTTCACGCGCGACCGTCCTCGACCAAGCGGAATTCACCAGGCGATCTTCGTTGCAGAGCACGTAAGTGGACGGGATCGTCGACATGTCGACGAGCGGACAGGGCTGACTGTAAGGAGTAACAGCCTGCGGCCGGAGACGATTGAACGCCGAGTGTGCCGCGGCTTCATCGCAATCTGCGAACAGCACCTTGCGAGCCAAAGCCTCATCAACCCACGCTCGTCGGCCTTGGGCGT
Source organism: uncultured Actinomycetota bacterium (assembly GCA_963750295.1). GTDB lineage: Bacteria > Actinomycetota > Actinomycetes > Mycobacteriales > Jatrophihabitantaceae > CAVVPY01. The sequence continues at coordinate 2,415,879 of CAVVPY010000001.1, read as the reverse complement.
CTGGCCCGCTCATGCCTGCAAGATACGTCCGATCCAACATCTCCTCCTCGCCCATCAGATCGGCGAAGCTGCGGCCCGGACTCGGCACCAACGCACACAGGTACACGAGTCGTTTCACTGGTTGCCGTGCCGCTACCAGCGGAATCGTCAACCCGGCCAGCGAGTGACCGACCACGACGGTGTCGTCCCCGCCACCCTCCCGGATCGCATGCACGACAACTTCGGCATACCCCTCGAATGTCTCCGTCGAGTCGTCCGACGGCAGGTCCATAGTGATCACTCGATGACCAAAAGCATGCAGTCTCGGTTCGAGGAGCTCCCAGCACCAGGCACCGTGCCATGCGCCGTGAACGAGAGCGAAGGTGGTCATGTCCGGACCGTTGCACGCCGTGCACCAACAGACAAGAGGCTCGACGCGGTCAACGACCTAGGGGTGCCGGGCTCGGCACGAGCGAATGTCTTGAGGTTCCATATCCATCCATCTGCGCAGCCACCGGCATCATGGGACATGCGCAGACGGTTATTCGAGCAGGCGCGTGAGGGCCAAGTTCAGCACCTCGGCTTGGGTGCGCGGTCCGTGGTCGATGTTGCTTAGGTGAGTGGCGAGGTAGAGGGCGCCGACGAGTGTTGAGCGCAGTTCGACCTCGTCCTCTTCCGGGCAGAATTCTCGGAAAAGGGAGCGCATGTAGTCCATCCGCCGCTTCTCGATGCGGCGCAGCCGCTCGGCGACTGCCGCGTCGCGGCGAGCCCACTCGCGCACGGCAAGTTCGACGGCGATCAGGTCGGGCACGGCCTCGCCAGTGCCCAACGCGAAGAGCATCTTCAGCTTGTGCCGAGCATCACCGCCAGGCGCCTCGACGAGTTCGATGATTGCGTCGACGCCTTCGCGCTCGAATGCGTCGAGCATCTCCTCGAGTAGCGCGGCGCGGTCGGCGAAGAAGCCGTAGAACCCGCCCTTGGTGACGCCGAGCGAGGTAGCCAGCAGCTCTACTCGCACCGCCGCCGGCCCGCCGGCGGCGAGGGCGCGCAGGCCTTCGTCGATCCAGGCGCGGCGCGGGGTTCGGGCGTGGGCCATGGCCTCCTTCTCGTTTGACTGGCGCTGCGATGATGCTAGGGTTCAATCTATACGGTGCCGTACAGATTGAAGGTTGGCGTGGCCGAGGTAGTCGAGGTCCCGGTGCCCGATGACGTGGCCCAGCTGAGCCTGTTCGACCGCATCGCCGCCTACGAGGACGCGTTTCGTGTCAACACCGACATCGCCCGGACGCCCGAACAGTGGCTGCGCGCGTTCCTCGAGGGCGCTCCGCGATGGTTTCAGGTGCCCTGGATCGGCGTGGCGGTGGCGGTACTGGGCGCGAAGGTCGGCCCGATGCGGGGACCGGGTCACGTGCTGGGCTGGCGGGTGCTGCACGACCGACCGGACCTGTTCGCCGTCGGATTGGACTCCATTGGCGGGTTGCGTGCGCGCCTGGTGGCTCTGACGCCGCCGGGACAAGCTCTGATCGCGACGCAGATCAGCCTCGACACGGCTTACGCGCGGACGCTGTGGCCGCCGATCCGGCGCGGCCACCGGCACTTCGCCCCGTACCTGCTGGAGCGGGCGGCGTCGGAGCCCGTAACGGCCACCCGGTGAACGCCGACCGCAAACGCGCCGTGACCCGCTTTCTGTGGCGGTGGCTGCTCAACCCAATAGCTCGTCCCCTCGCCGGGTTCGCGCCCTGGTGGGTGTCGCTCGAAACGACTGGTCGTCGTTCGGGCCGGGTGCGCCGCACACCGCTCGCGGCAGGTCCGCGGGACGCCGCCGGAATGTGGATCATCGCTGTGCACGGCGCGCGCAGCGACTTCGTCCGAAACATCGAGGCGAACCCGGTGGTTCGCCTGCGGCACCGCGGACGCTGGGACGCGGCCACGGCGTCCATCCACCAGATGGACGCCGAGATCGTTGCACAGTTCAACCTCTACGCCCGGACCGGGCCGAAGGTGGTCGGCATCGAGCCGGCACTCATCCGGCTTGACCTACGCCGCGACCCAAACGCCACCATCTGAACCCTCTGCACCTGACCTCACGCGGCGCACCCGCCGAGGGCCGCGAACGCACTCGATTCACGCGCGCCACGCGGCATCAGCCTAGGGCTAGCGAACAGGCCCGCGCGCGGATGCGCACGCGGGTGCGGGTGGGCCGATCCGGTCCGGGTTCATGCGGCCATCGTGAACAGCGGTGGGCGGGGAGTCGACCCACGAACGAGCACCGACAACTTGATCTGTGCACACGCCAAGGCATCCGATGCCATCCGAATGACGGATGTAGGTTGTCGAACGGGCGCCTGGCATGCTTTTGGCATGTCAGCGGGCGGAAGCCGACGGCGCGTTGGTCTGCTGGCTCACGCGACTGATCGGCTGCGTGAGGCAGTCCTCGATCATGGCGAGGCAACCACGGCTGTCGTGCGACGCGCAGCCCACGACGGCGTTGCCGCGGAGCCGATCGTCGCCGGATTCGTCACTGCGGTTCGTACACACGCCGATCGCATCAGCGACGCGGACGTGGTCGCGTTGCAGGACCAGGGACTGTCCGACGACGCGATCTTCGAGGTGACTGTCGCAGCTGCCCTCGGTGCGGCGCAGCGCTGCCTGGACGCAGGTCTGGCGTTACTCGCGGTGGCGCCCGGTCGATGACACGGTTGAGCGAGTACTCCTCCGGGCGGCGCCCCGCGCAACGGGCCGTGCTCTGGCTTACTCGACGACTCGGCGCCGAGCTGGACGACGTCGCGAAGGTGTCGATGCGTCGACCCGAATTCTTCGGACGTCCGTTCCTCGGCCTGGCGCAGGTCGCGTTACGTGGCAGCTCGGCATGGTCGATCGGCGAGCGGGAACTGTTCGCAGCGGTCGTCTCCCGCGCCAACGCCTGCCAGTTCTGTGTCGGCACCCACGCCGAGATCGCCGCAAGGACAGTAGGACAATTTTCCGGTGACGACTGGCGGGACGGACGATTCGGCCCGCAAGCCTCGGCCGCGGCCCACTTCGTCGAAGTGCTGACCCGCGATCCGGACTCGGTGACGGTCGCCGATCTCGACGCCGCGCGAGCGGCAGGACTTGATGACAACGCGCTGGCTGAGGCGGTCTACATCGCGTTCACGTTCAACTTCATCAACCGGGTCGCCGACGCGCTTGACTTCGAGCACCGGTCCGAACGCGACCGAGTACGTGGCGCGCGCATCCTCCGCCGCAACGGCTATCGCCTGCCGCGGTTCCTGCTGCGATAGCCGCACATTAGCGACGGATCGCGCCCTGGCGACTGTGCAACGTCAGCGGCAGGTCTGGGCGAGAGGAGGCCCCCACATGGCGAGGGGGTGCGGGGGTTCAGACCCGTCCATCGGCGGCCAGCGCGTCGAGGACTCGGTCCCGCAGAAGTTCGTATTGCTCACGGTGCCGGCGCGGAGCGTCCGGGGGTCGAACCACAACCTTGCCGCCCACTACCTTCTCCTCCAGCCGGAACTGGTCGGCGGTGAGGTCCGGATCCGAACCGTCCGGTAGCCGGTTCCAGTAGTGGTGACCTATCTTGGCTCCGTCTACGTGGACCTCGGCGAGGATGAGGTCGCCGCCAAGGACGTCCTGCACGACGAGCGCCGTCAGGCCGCACTGGTCGCGAGCCGGGTTCTGGGGCGTCCACTCCTCCCGGCTGTCGGGATAGCAGGTGTCGGCGCCCCAGGCCGACAGGAAGTAGGGACGAAGCTCAGCGGCATTGATCGGCATACCCGGATAGTGCCGCCTGCCGCCGACACACCTCGCCCAGCGGACATCCGCATATCTGCCAGACGAGTGCGCACCCGTGTGCTCTAGGGATTCATCTGCTCGTCGGTGCCGCCAACGACGGCCGCGCAGACCGTTTCAGGAGCGCCGCGAAGTTCGATTGCACTCGAAATCGACAACGAGCGGGGCATGGTCAGACAACCCCCCGGCTGCTGTTCGGCCTGACCACGCCGAGTAGGAGCCGACTACGGCCGATCGCACCGGTAGGTCAGAAACACGTAGTCAATGTGGAACGGCTTGGACTCGGATCGGGCGAGCCAAAAGGTCGGTTGACTTTCCTGTCCGCCTTCTTCGCCCGTCGCCTCGTGGTAGGCCGAGAGAATTCCGCGCTCGGCCAATCGCTCGGTGAGGCGCGAGTGGTTAAGTTTCCGGTCTCGGTCCCCACACAGCCCAGATTGCGAGCGCGTCGCCTTCGGGGGTTATCGCGTTCATCGGCACTACGTACTTGAAGCTTGGTTCGACCGGTGCGTCCAAATTCCCGTCGAGTGACCAACCCTCCGTTGCGTAGGTCAGCAGACCTTTGCCGCGACCGGCATCCGTCCAAACCCAGGGTCCCGGAAGGAGGTCGACGTATAGAGCTGGGTTCTCGGCTTCCTGGATGATGGTGATGTCAGCTTCCAGAGAGAGTGCACGCGTGATCTTGTCGCGGAACCTGCCATTGCAGTTCCATGTCGCCACTCGCACGTAGCCGAACTCCTTCGGAAGATGTTGTCGACTGCAGAATGCCCTCGATACGGCATGACCACTGACGTGAGGCTAGTTCGAGCCCGATCAGGCTATGCAGCATGGCGGCAGCCGCCTCCGCGCTGGCGGAACTGATCTCCCCATGTACCGACTACGGCGAACATTTCCGCCAGAACGATCCAGCTGCCCGTGCGCGGCGGTTCCGAGCGACGTGCCCAACGGCCTCGGGATCCTCGGTTGATCCGAGCCCGCGCCGAATCCGAGCCCGCGTGTTCAGCGCCTGGTCTCGTACCTGGTGAGGAGCACACCGTCGGGAAACGTCCGGGTCTGCACCAGGTTCAGGTTCACCCAGTTGTCCAGGGCCGTGAAGAACGGCGTGCCGCCGCCCACCAGAACCGGGTGGGTGACGATCGCGTACTCGTCGATCAGCCCGGCCCGCATGGCCGCCGCGGCGAGGGTGGCGCCGCCGACGTCCATCGGACCGCCATCCTCAGTCTTGAGCCGGGTGATCTCGGTGACCGCGTCGCCGGTGACCAGGCGGGCGTTCCAGTCGACCGCGCTGGTCGTCGAGGAGAACACCACCTTCGGCATGTCCCGCCAGCGGCGGGCGAACTCGATCTGCGCCGGTGTGGCGCCAGGCTGCTGGTCGGCGGTCGGCCAGTGGGAGCTCATCGTCTCCCACAGTTTGCGCCCGTACAGCGCCAGGCCCGTCGTCCCCACCCGGTCGGACCACCACTGGAACAGCTCGTCGCTCGGCACGCTCCAGCCGAAATCGTCGCCGGGCGCGGCGATGTAGCCGTCCAGGCTCAGGTTCATGCCAAAGGTCAGTTTCGGCATGGCGTCAGCCTCCCGCGAGTCGGTATTCGGCGTACAGACCACACGGCGCGAAGATTCATCGGTCAGACCACGGCGAGGGCCGGTTGGCCACCGCGCCAACCGGATGCTGCGGATATCGGGGCCCGCCAGCTGTGGTCCTGCTCTAGCATGTCGAAGACGACGGGGAGCGTGCGTCATGGCCAGTGCGCCGCCAGACAGGCCTCCCTCCCGACATTGTTCAGGGAGAGGATGCGCGGCATGGCTGTTCTTCTGCGTGTCTCGGTCGGCCCTGCTACCCGAGCCGAGTTCGACGAACTGGACGCCCGCGTGGGGCAGGCGATGATGCAGGCTGGTCCGCCGGACGGGCTGATGTCTCACGTGGTCTATCCCGAGCAAGAGGGGTTCGTTCTCGCTGAAGTTTGGCGCGGGCCCGATGAGGGACTGACTTACCTGGACACGGTGCTAAGGCCCTTGATGAGTGAACTCGGACTGACCGGCGGGGAGACGACGGTAAGTCAGGTCTGGTCGTTTGCGCGGCCGTGAATGGACCCGTTCCCGTATCGGCGGGTCACGGTCCTCACGGCGATCCGCTCTCGACAGATCTTTCCCTGACGCAGACCAAGCGGCCCACCGACTTCCGGTGGGCCGCTCGAGTGGTGCGGTTGGGTCATGCGGTTTGGGTGGTGCTAGGAGCTCTTGGGACGATCGGTCACCACGTCGAGGGCGGCCACGGCCGGTGCCCGGAACCCTTTGACCGTCAACCACAGGCCGAGCGAGAGTTCCCACGCGGCGATGGGCAGGCCCAGCGCGAAGCCCGGGCCTGAGACCTGGTCCCAGAGACCGAACAGGGTGCCGGTCGACGACGCGAGGATCAGTGGGGCACCGATGAGGCCGATGGTCGGGATGATTCGTGGGACCAGACGAGACCGGTACATCACGTAGGCGAGGAACAGTCCATTGATGCCGGCCATGATGCCGGGACCGACAAGGAAGGTCCATTGGCGCAGCTCGACCAGCGCGTGACCGGTGACACCGAGTGCGTCGGCCCGGACCTCGGTCGCGCCGGCGAGGTCGGTCCGCATCGTCACGACTGTCAGCACGCTGACAACACCGACGAGGATCAGGCCCGCCTCGGTGACGCGGGACGCGATGAAGCCGATCGCCGCCGACTTGCTGACCCGCCGCGTGACCGGGTACAGCGCGACGGCGGTGGCGATGCCGGACAACGCCGTGATGACCTCGAGCCAGCTGCCCCAGAGAACCGGGGTCGTGCTGCCGTGGCCGGCGACAAAGCCTTCCGGATCATCAACGATATTGGCGAATAGCTTCAGCTGCGGAATCGAGGCAATGAACGTAAGGAGGTACATCAAGCCGCCGATGAGGGCGATCTTGCGCATCGGACTCATCCGATGTTGTCCGGCCGGGTGGTAGGCGGTCGGTACGGCGTTGGCGATCGTGGTCATGTCGTGCTCCCTTTCCGATGGTGGACGAGTGAATGGGCTGATCAGGTGCAGGCGGTGCGGTCGTCCTCTGCGACCGTCCGGACGGAGAGAATCGGCAGCCCGAGGTCGCCCAGCCGGCGCAACAGTCCGTGCAGGGCGGACTGGTCGGCGATAAGGCCGCCCAGAGCGGTGGTGCCGTCGGCGTGGCGAGTGAGGGTCAGGCCTTCGAATGTGGCCGCCCAGCGCGAAGCGAGGTGCCCGGCGATGCGGATCTCGTAGCGCTCGTTGATCCCGGTCTGTTCGCTCATGCTGTTCGCCTCCTTGCTCGGGCCCGGTTGGGCTACCAGCAAGATGGCGGTCGATGTGGTGAGCGGTCATCACCACATGTGGTGATTCTGGGGAGGCGTCAGCCCGGGATCAGGTTGAGTTCACGGGCCCGGCGGACGGCGGCGCGGCGGCTGGTCGTTCCCAGCTTCGAGTAGATGCTCTTGGTGTGCGTCCGGACCGTGTTGAGCGAGACGGACAGGTGGCGGGCGATCTCCGGGCCGCCGAGGTCGCCGCCCAGCAGTCGCAGCACTTCGAGTTCACGCGCGCTCAGCGGCTCGACCAGCGGTTGCGAGGCGCTGGTCGAAGCCGCGGTCGCGGTGGTCGCCGCGATGAGCCGGTTGACATAGCCCGGGGCCGACGGCTGCCGTCGCAATGTCGTGAGCAGCGCCGTGAGTGCCGGGCCCTCGTCGGCGAACAGGCGTATGTAGCCTTCGGGCTCGGCCAGGGTGACCGCTCGACGCAGCGATGCCAAGGCCGCTGGCGCAGCGCCTGCAGCGCTCAGGGCGATCGCCCGCAGCACCAGCGCCTCGATGACGCTGGCCGTCCGTCCACCGTCTTCAGCCGCGCTGAGCAGCCGATCAAGCAGGCCGAGGGCGCCCTCGATGTCTCCGCCATCGCGGTTGTATTCGGCGATCAGCAGTCGCGCCAGCGTCAGGTGTTCGTATTCGCGCGCATAGGACGCACCGTCGTCCCGACTGAGCTGACGGCCCTGTGCCCACTGCCGCGCGAGGGCGAGCTCGCCGCGGCGGATCCACAACCGCGCTCGCGTCGCCGCGACCGGAGCGACGTCGGGGGAGAAGTCGCCGTCGTACACGCGCTCGGCCTCGTCGAGCACAGCAAGCGCACCGTCGAGATCGCCTTCGGCTGTTCGCAGCCGCGCCGAGACGACCCGCCATCGGTACGCATTCTGGGGCAGACCGTTCGGCTCACCGAGCTGCCGGCTGATCCCCAGGCACTCCTGCGCGCCGGCGAGATCGTCGCGCTCGAGTAGCACACCGGCGATTCCGACCTGCATGTCGGCCGTGCCGCGTAGCGGTCCGGCGCCGGGCTCCGAGGCCGCCAGCTCGAGCGCCTGCCGGTACGTGCGCAGCGCTGCCCCGAGCTGGCCCTGGGTGCGCTGAAGATCGCCGAGGGTGATGGTGCACCCGAGCACGTCGGCGCGAAATCCGGCACTGGTCAGCCCGACCACCGACTCGGTGTAGGCGTCGTACGCGCCCGCAAGGTCACCGGCACTCCACGACGCGAGGCCAGCGAGCGCCCCCGCCGCCGCCCGAGCCAGCGGGTCGTCCGGCGGCGCCACGCCCAGGGCGTGCCGGGCGTGCGCAATGGTGCCGTCGAGGTCACCGTTCGCGAGCGCCAGGGCGGCCCGGTACATCGCCACGTGGGCCGGCAGCGCGCGGTAATGGTCCTGATCCGCTACGACCACATGCGCTGGGGGACGCTCGGGCCAGGCGCCGTCGGCCGAGCGCACCAACGCCTCGACCTGGTCGAGCCGTTCGGCGACGGTGCCGAACTTCGCGCCTTGGACCAACGCTCCGACGAAGGCGACGGCAAGCACCGGACGGGTCCGCACAAGTTCGTCGGGCAGGGCTCGCATCCAGCGGGCCAGATCGGCTTCGCGCCGTTCGCGTCGCATTCTGGGCATGGCCAGTTCCATGAGGTCTGCGGCCCGACCGGTATCGCTGCCGGCCAGCGCGTGGCTGATCGCCGACAGCGTGTCGTCGTTGGCCTCGAACCAAGCGCTGGCGCGGCGGTGCAGCTCAGCGACCTCGTCTGGGCGCTCGTCGAGCAGGTGCGCCTGCAGCACATCGGCGAAGAGGTGGTGGTAGCGATACCACCGCCGCCGGTCATCGAGCGGAACGAGGAAGAGGTTCGCCCGCTCGAGCGCGACCAGCGTGTCCTTGCCGGCGCGCCGCTCTGTGACCGCGTCGCAGAGCGGGCCGGTGAGGCGCTCGAGAATTGACGTCTCGAGCAGGAAGTCGCGGACGTCCGCGGGTTGGCGGCTGAGCACCTCTTCAGCGAGGTAATCAACGATGTACTGGTCGTCGCCGGCGAATCCGGCGATGAACGCGCTGGCGTCCGTCCGGCCCTGCAGTGACAAGGCGGCCAGTTGCAGGGCCGCGATCCAGCCTTCGGTTCGTCCCTCGAGGGCAGCGACGTCGTCGCCGCTCAACCGCAGGTCCATCGAGTGGAGAAGGTAATCCGACGTTTCGTCGGACGTGAACCGCAGGTCGTTGGCCCGCACTTCGACCAGCTGACCGCGGGCCCGTAGTTGAGCCAGCGGCAGCGGCGGGTCGACCCGGGTAACGATGATCAGATGCAGTTGCGGCGGCTGATGCTCGAGGACGAAGGTCATTCCCTGGTGCACCTCCGACGACTCGATGACGTGGTAGTCGTCGAGCGCCAGCACGAGCTCGTTGGGGAGCGTCTCGATCTCGTTGAGCAGCGTCGTGAGGGCGGCATCGGTCGGTGCGGCCGACGAGGCGAACAAGGCCAACGCGGCCTCGCCCAGATCGGGCACGGCCGCGCGCATCGCCGTCACCAGGTAGGTCCAGAACAGCGCCGGATCGTTGTCCCGGTGATCGAGCGACAGCCAGGCCGCGGTTGAGCCACCCGAGCGTGCCGACGCCAGCCAACCGCTGATCAGGGTCGTCTTGCCGAAACCAGCCGGCGAAGACACAACGGTGAGGGGCACCCGAATCGCGGCGTCGAGCCGATCGATCAGCCGTTGGCGGGTGATCGCGCCGGCGCGCTCTACCGGCAACCGGTACTTGCTGCTCAGAAGCGGACCAGCCACTCAGTGCACCACCTCGATCCGGTTTCCGAACGGGTCGTGGGTATGAAACCGCTCGACCCGTTCCGCGTTGCAGCGCTGCGACCAGTCGACGTTGTAGCCGATCGATTCGAGGTGAGCGCCGACTCGTTCGAGTTCCGCAGTCGTGTCAACTTCGATAGCCGGATGCGCCTTGCGGCCGGGGACAGGATCCTCGATGCCGAGATGAATCTCAGCGCCCCGTTTGTGCTGGAACCAGACTCCTCCACGGGTGCCGAGTTCGGTTGGCTTCGCAATCTCTGTGAAACCGAGCCCGTCCATGTAGAAATGGCGTGCCTGATCTTCGCCGCCTGACGGACAGGAAACCTGGACGTGGTGGATCTTCACCACCGCAGGCTAGCCACTTCCTCATGTGAACGACCAGCGCATCGTCCGGGGGCGGGTCGTCGACAACCAATGTCCGACGCAGATCGGTGCCGCGTCCGCCGTCGGACGGCAGGTCGAACTCGATGACAGCGGGGTCGCTTGAGGCCTGAGCACGCAAGCCCAATTCTCATCGAGTCCTCATCTGCGCAGCTCGGCGGCGCGTCATCGTCGTCTTGTGGGCCGCCGGCCCGGACCAAGGAGGTCGCTATGCAGATCCTGATCGTGAACTTCAACCTTGACGGACTCTCCGAGGAGGAATTCGCGAGCTCGTGCGACGAGCTCGCTCCTGCCTTCGCCGCGGTCCCGGGACTCGCTTCGAAGGTGTGGCTCGCCGACCGCGCCGAGGGGATCTTCGGCGGCGTGTACACGTTCGAGTCCGAGAAGGCCGTCGACGACTACCTCCAGTCGGACCTGTTCGCCGGAGTCGGCGCGACACCCGGTCTCGTGAACATCTCGGTCCGTCGCTTCGGCGTACTCGACGGGCCTACCCGTGTCACCCGTGGGTTGGCGCAGCCCGCGGGCGTCTGAGGCTGGCACGCTTGTCGCGATGAGCGACGGCGTCACGCTGAAGGGACGGGAGCGCGAGCTCGCGTCCCTTCAGCGCGTCCTCGACGCGAACGGGCCGCGTGTGGCGTTCGTCTACGGCGTCGCGGGCATCGGCAAGTCGGCACTGCTCAACGCCTTCGCGAGCGGCGTGCGAAAGTCCGGAACTCAGGTGTGGCGGATCGACTGCGCGGCCATCGATCCGACGGAGTCGAGCTTCCGCGCGGCGCTCGACGCGGCGGGCTGGCAGCCAGGAAGCGCTGGCGTCGTGCTCGTCGACACCTATGAGATGTTCCGCATCGCCGATCCCTGGTTGCGGCACGAACTGGTTCCGTCGTTGTCGACGGAACTGCGCTTCGTCATCGCCGGGCGCGACGCTCCGATGCTCGAATGGTCGACCGAGAGGGGTCGAGTGGGCGGGCTCGAGATCCTCCCGCTCGTCGGGTTGACCGATGAGGCCGCGCAAGCCTTTCTCGCCGACGCGGATGTGGCGGAAGACCACGCTGACATGATTTGCCGAATCGCGCGCGGCCACCCTCTGTCGCTTCGGCTCGCCGCGGAGGCAGACGTCGCCCACATGCCGATCGACGAGGTCGGGCCGCGTGTGGTCGCCGCGCTGGCGACCGCGTTTCGCGCCGGCCTCGATGACGAGGGTCGCCGACTCCTCGACGCTGCATCGGTGCCTCGCCGAGTGACGAGAGGTGTCCTCGAGGCAATGGCGTGCCAGACGCAGACGACGCGATGGAGCAGACTCGGGGCGCTCAGCTTCGTAGACGAAACATCGGAAGGGTTGCGGCTGCACGATGCGGTGCAAGCCGCAGTCTCCGCCCGGCTACGCGCCCTCGAACCTGAGCGGTTCCGCGAACTGCGCTCGGCCGCGTGGCGCCATCTCCAGAACGAGACACGGCGGGCGGGCGCGAGTGACCTCCACCGATTCACCGCGGACCTCCTCTTCCTCATCGACAACCCGTTCGTCCGCGAGGCGATGTTCCCCGCGACTGCCCATGCCTTCAGTGTCGAGAGGTCGCGGGAGGAGGACGCCGAAGCTCTGCGAGCGTTGTGGCACGAATTCGAGACACCGGAGGGCGCCTCGGTGTTGGACGCGTGGTTGCGCCTTCGTCCTGACGCGGTCCGTTCGGTGCGCGACCGGACCGGAGCCGTCGTCGGGTGTTCGATCGTCGCCGAGTGGCGAGACATCCCGCCCTCTCTCGAGCGAGCCGACCCAGTCGTCGCAGCTTGGTCGCGGCACGCCGCGCGTGACCCGCTGCCTCCCGGCCAGCGGACTCTCACCCACCGGCGCTGGCTCGCCGCCGGCACGGGCGAGGGTCCGAGCGGTGTGCAGGCCGCGGCGTTGCTCGATGTCAAGCGTGACTACTTCCGCCTGCGGCCACACCTGGGTCGGCTCTACCTCGGCGTCCGCGACCCCCGGCCCTTCCTCGACGCGCTGCGCACGCTCGGCTTCCGTCCCTTCGACGAACCCATCGAGGTCGGCGGCGAACCGTTCCATCTCGCGGTGCTCGACTTCGGACCGGACTCCGTCGACGGGTGGCTCAACCGCATCGCCGCGGCCGAGCTCGGCGAGAGTCGATCAGCCATTCCTCGATGAGCGCGACCGCAGCGTCGATCTCGGTGGCGCTCGCATCCAGCTGTCGCCGCTCGAATTCGGCGTGCTGAACGCGCTCGCCGCCCACCCTGCGGCGCCGGTGTCGCGCGCCGACCTACTGCGCGAGGTATGGGGCACGAGTTACGACGGTGGCAGCAACACGGTCGACGTCGTGATTCGCAGCCTCCGGAGGAAACTGGGCGCCGTTGCCGACCGCATCGAGACTGTCCGCGGCGTCGGCTACCGACTCAGGTGAAGCCAGGGGCCGTCGCAGGGCGCAAGTCACGACGCCAGAAGCGGAACGCGATCAGGACGAGAACGGCAGTGACCGAGGTGGGCATGATGTCGGTCATGGCCTCCATCGCCCGTCGCATGTTCGAGCTGCTTGAGCCGATCTGCCTGGTCACCTTCTTCGCTGACGAGTGCAACGAGGAGCTGGCCGCGCTGGGCCACCGCACGTACTGGGACGGCTACTTCGCCAGCCGTGCCGCGCCGCTGGGGCGGGTGCCGGCGCAGGTCGTGCACGCGGCCTTCTACAGCTTCGCCGACGGGGAGGCCGCGCGGCACATCCCGAGCGCGTGGGAGACGATCCCGCCCGAGGCGTCCGTCGCCGCGCGAGAGCGGGGCAGCGCGGCCTCGCTCCGGCGGATCCTGGGCGAGGACCTGGCTGAGTCCCCGGGCCTGGTGCGTGCCGCCGACCTAACGACCGAAGCCGCGTTGAGCGCGCTGACCGAAGGTCGGGTGATGTTCGCCGGGATGCGTACGCTTCCGGTGCCGAGCGACCCAGTCACGCGGCTGTGGCACTCCGCGACCATGCTGCGCGAGCACCGCGGTGACGGGCACGTCGCCGCTCTCGTCGGCGCACGCATAGGGGGCACCGAGGCCCACATGCTCTGGGCGTTGGCGCACGGCGTCGACCCGCCGGAGTCGTTCGGGCGCATCCATCACCTGCCGAAACGGCAGCTGGCCGCGGTCATGGACGGCTTGCGTGAGCGCGGGCTCGTCGACACCGACGGCCGGCTCACCGAAGCCGGCCGCGAGACCACGCAGCGCATCGAAACCCTGACCGACGACCTCGCCGCCGCGCCGTACGAGGCCCTCTCTCCCGCCGAGCTCGCCGAACTGGTCGACGAACTCGAACCCATCACCGCAACCCTGGTGGCGGCAGGGTCGAAGTGACGAGCCGCGAAAGGTCGGGACAGGGGAGCCCCTCGCCAGGCCACAAGATCATCACATCGGGCGGGACGTCGACACGTCCGCCTGGTTGATCGCTGTCAGCGTGGCCGAGAACGACTCAGCTGAGCGCTGCCCACTCCGCGACCCAGCGCGCAGATCGACGGGTACGCGCATGGCGCCCACGGCGCACGCTGCCCCCGATCGGCGATCGTCTACCGGTCGAAGCGGACGAACGCGCGGAGCGATCCGTCGCCGAAGTCGTGGACCTCGTAATACCCCAAACTTTCATAGAAGGCTTGCTGCGACGGCTCGTTGTCAGTGAGGAGCACCTTTTGCCGGACCGCGGCGTACGGCTCGAGAGCGGTGCTCACAAGCTCCCGACCGATGCCGTTCCGGCGCACATCGGGGTGAACAGGTACGTCCTGCAGATAACAGATGGTCGCCCCGTCGGAAATGATGCGGGCCATACCCCTCCGTGTGAGGCCCAGCCGATTACCGCCCTCCTGCCATTACCGCACGCGCTGGGTTGCAAGACCCTACCGACGAGCCAGGCTTCACCACGTGAGCGTGTGTCAGCTGAGGTGGAACTGAAACTTCTCGCCGCGGGAGACCGCGTCCGCATACGCGACCAGTTCCGCGTCAGACAGGCTGACGCCGATTCGCCGAAGCGCGAGGAGGGCGAGGTGCTTGATGTCCTCAGCAGGTTTGCCGGTGTGCTTGTCGCGCAACTCTGCATCGAGTTCGTTCACCCGCGCGGAGGACTGAGCGAAGATCGACTGCCCGCCGCCGACATTCATGTTGAACACCATTTGTCCAGCATCGCACGGTGCAGCGCTGTCGGTGTCCTGTTCGGGTAGTGCCGACTATGGGCCCTCCGGTCATTGGGCAGACGGGTCGTTCCGATCAGGTCTGGCGACGACGCAGCATGCTGGTTCGGCGGCGTGCTCATCGAACGCCTACCTTGTGTCTATGCACGTCCTTGTGCTCGGTGGCACCGCTTTCTTGGGTCGCGCGATCGTGACGGATCTGCTCGAGCACGGACACACCCCGACGTTGTTCACACGAGGCAAGACCGGCGCTGAACTGTTTCCCGCGGTCGAACGGCTAGTGGGTGACCGGGCCACGGGTGACTACACCGCCATCGACGATCGTGAGTGGGGCGCCGTGGTGGACGTGAGCGCCTACGTGCCCCGCCATGTCACCGAGGCGATCGCGGCACTGCGTGGTCATGCGGAGCGCTACGTGTTCATCTCAACTGGCTTGATCTACGACCGTGAGGCGGCAACCGGGGAGATCACCGAGACAAGTCCCCGGCTACCCCCTTACCGGGAATCGGAGGACATCGACGATGACACGTACGGTCCGCTGAAGGTCGCCTGCGAGGACGACGTGCTCGCTCATTTCGGCACCCGGGCGGCGATCGTGCGGCCTGGTTACATTGTCGGCCCGCATGATCCCAGTGATCGTTTCACCTACTGGGTGCGGCGCGCTGCACGCGGCGGACGCGTCCCGGTCCCGGGTCGCTTTGATCGGCCCATCCAGGTCGTGGACGTTCGCGACGTCGCCCGCCTCGTGGTGGTGCTGGTCGAGAATGAGCTGCCTGGCGCGTACAACGCGGTAGGCCCCACGCCGGCCGTCACACTGCGCGAGCTGATCACTGCATGCGGGGATGTCGAACTGGTGGCCGTCCCGGATGGCGACCTGGACTTTCCGCTACTGCTGCCCGACCCGTCATGGGACGTGATGTTCCGGATCAGCGGCGCGGCGGCCCACGCAATCGGTATGCCGCAGACACCGCTTTCCGAGACGGTGGCGGACACTCGGGCGTGGGACCGCGAACGCGGCTACCCGGCGCTGCGCGCTGGTCTGACCGAGGCACAGGAGAACCGTCTACTCGCATAGTTGCTCAGGGCGCTTCGTGCGTCTCGGACTTGGGTCGGCCGGACATCTTGCGAGGTGATGAGCGCCGTCGCCTCCACAAATCGTCTCGGGGCGCTGTATGGACCGAAAGGCGATCCTGGCCTCAGATCCCGTCCTGAAGGGAGGTGGCGAACGCAGCGATCGCCGCGATGACCTGATCCGGGTCGTCGACGTGTGCGTTATGGCCAGCGGCGACGAACTCGACACCGTCCGGATCATGGCGAAGCATGTGCTCGGTCGGCACCATCGCGTCCGCGCTGCCTCGGGAGAGCCGAAACGGCACGCGGACGGCGTCGAACACCGAGTTCTGCCACGTCGTCGCGAGCGACGCCGCGGCGGGCTCCGCGGTGATGTAGAACGCGTCTTGCTCGTCGACGCCCACGCGCCGGAACACCTCGAGGTGGTCGCGACTTGTGAGCCCGGCGGCCTTGAACAGGAACGCCTCGGCCGCATCACGAGTCTCGAATGGACGCCGCCGTTTGGCCGAGAACCCGGCGGCGTGCGCGCGTTCGGCATCGGACCATTCGGTCTTGATGCCGATTCCGAAAACGGCTCGTACCGGAACGCCGAACCAGCCGCTGGCCAGTGCTAGCGCAACCGCTCCGCCCATCGAGTGACCGACCAGTACCACCGGGTCGGGAACGAAGGAGAGCGCACCGGCGACCGCTGACGCGACGGCGCCGAGCGAGTACTGCGGCAGCGGGCCCGACCGGCCGTGGCCCGGCATGTCGAGGTAGACGCGGCTACCGGGACCGAGCTTGGCCGAGGCCGCCTCAACGCCAGCCCACACTCCTGCGTTCCCGTTCAAGCCGTGCAGGAAGACAAACGCGGGCGGGCCTTCGCCGCTCGTCTCGGTCCAGATCGCCGGCATGACACCGGAGTCTTCACGAATCCGTCGCACGATGTCGAACCGCCTGCGCGTCGATGCGTTGGCAACGCGAGTCGCCCCGCCGATATGCGACACGAGCACTATCGCGGTGCCGGGTTCCGGCGTCCAGGTGCTGGCGTATCGGTAACCGATCAGCTACGGTAACCGCGAGGTTACCAAAGCTAGCGACGGAGGTGGGCGATGCCTCAGCAAGCTGGCGATCCGTTCGAGGCGCTCGGTGATCGGAATCGGCGGGAGATCCTTCGGCTGCTGAGCGCGGGTGACCAGTCGGTACAGGCCCTTGCCGCCGCCATGCCGATCAGCCGCCCCGCCGTCTCGCGCCACCTGCGCTTGCTCAAGGAGGCCGGTCTCGTCGCCGAACGGGCGCAAGGCACCCGTCACATCTATCACCTCCAAGATAAGGGGCTGCGGCCCGTGCGTGATTACCTCGAGGGCGTCTGGGGCGACGCCGCGGAACGTTTTCGCATGTTCGCCGAGAACACCGGCCCGGGGGCCGCGCGATGACAGCGCCGTTGCAGATGAGCTTCCAGGTCGCCTGCTCGGTGGAACACGCCTTCCTGGTCTGGACTACGTGCATCGACGCGTGGTGGCCGCCCGACCACTCCGTGACCGGGAGGCCCGCATCGGTGGTCATCGACGCCGGCGTTGGCGGACGTATCTACGAACGTGGCGTTGATGGCGTCGAGTACGAATGGGGCGAAGTCACCGACTGGCAACCGCCAAACCGTCTGGGCTATCTCTGGCACCTCGCCCGCGACCGAGCCGATGCCACTGAGGTCGAGATCAACTTTGCGCCCGTCGAGCCAGGCCTTACGCGGGTCGACATCAGCCATCGTGGTTGGGAGCGCCTCGGCGACTCCGCGCCGCTGTGGCGCGAGCGCAATCAGATCGGGTGGGACTCGTTGCTGCCGCATTATCTGATCGCACTCACCGAAGGACAGCACTGATGACTGAAGGAACCAGAGATGATCCGTGGCGGCTGACGACTCCACCGGGCACGTCGAGCTACACGATGTATCGCGACGCCGAGGCTGATCCGCCGGCGCTCGTCTGCCAGGTCGGATCGACCACGCTGAAATATCACCTGGCCGCGATCCAGGACCTGCACACGTGGCTCCTCGCCCAAGGCGACTGGGTCGAGCTCGGTGCGGCTGACGAAGGTAAGCCGGCCAAGGACGGAACCGTCGAGGCGTGGGGACGGTCCGAGACGAACCCGGTCGGTGGCTGGTACGGCCTACGGAAGGGCTATCGGGGACGCTTCGGAATGTACCTGCCGCCGCTGCTCGAGGCACTGGGGCTCGCCGAGCTCACCCACGATGCCCGCAACAACCGAACGAAGGCGATCTGATGTCACAGACTCTCGTCGTGCAATACCGCACCAGGCCTGAATGCGCGGAACAGAACGCGAGCCTCATCGGCGACGTCTTCGCCGAACTGGCGCTCGTACGGCCGGAGGGACTCAGCTACCGCGCCTACCGGCTTGAGGACGGAGTGAGCTTCGTGCACACCGCGACGCTGTCGACGCAGGTGAACCCGCTGGCGTCCTCGCCGGCGTTCGCTGCATTCCAGGCCGGTATCGTGCAGCGTTGCGCCGAGGGTCCAACGCCGACCGCGGCGACCCCGCTCGGAAGTTTCGGCTGACCAATCCGCTTCACCGCCTGAACAAACGACGTGCGGCCCAACGACGCGTACTTTCCCGATCTGCGGCGGTTGAATGACTCGACGTAGCCGGTGGGCCAGGGCTCGCCGGGTAGCCGCGCTGTAGCGCGGGGCGATCCAGTTCGTCGATGAATACGTCAGCGACGCGTCGTGTGGCAGTGTGCTGCGCATGAGCGTCATAGACCCGGTCGCTCCCGTACTCGTCACCGGCGGGGGCGGGTATGTCGCCAGTTGGATCGTCCGGTACCTACTGGAGGACGGGTACACGGTGCGAGCAACCGTGCGCAATCCCGCCAAGCCGAAGGGCCTCGAGCACCTTCACGAGCTGTCGGCCGCCCATCCCGGCAAGCTGACCCTGTGCGCGGCCGACCTGCTCGACGAGGGCAGCTTCACCGACGCCATGCGCGGCTGCGAGTTGGTCGTTCATACCGCGTCGCCCTTCCTGCTCGGGAAGATCAAGCACCCGGAGGCGATGCTGGTGCGTCCGGCGTTGCAGGGGACTCGCAACGTCCTGGCGAGTGTCAACACGACCGAGTCGGTGAAACGTGTCGTCCTCACCAGCAGTGTCGCCGCGATCTACGGCGACAACGCGGACATGAAGGGCAAGGAGTGCTTCACCGAGGACGACTGGAACACCACCAGTTCGATCGACCATCAGCCCTACGCGTACTCCAAGACCGCTGCGGAGCGGGAGGCGTGGGCTATCCAGGCTGCTCAGGATCGGTGGGATCTGATCACCATCCACCCGGGCCTGGTGCTCGGCCCATCGCTGACCACCGCGAGCAACTCGGGCAGCATGGCCACGATGCGCCACTTCACCGACTACACCATGACCGCCGGTGCTCCGGCGCTGCAATTGGGCGTCGTGGACGTGCGCGACGTGGGACGGGCCCACATCAAGGCGGGTTTCACCCCCGAGGCGCACGGACGCTACATCGCCGTCGCCGAGACCATCAGCCTTCTCAAGATCAGCAAGATCCTGACTGATGCCTACGGCAGGCGCGCGTCCTTTCCACGGATCGAGCTGCCGAAGATCTTGATCAAGCTCGGCGCCCCGGTCGCGGGGCTCACTGCAAACTACGTCGACCGCAACGTCGGCTGGCCGCTGGCGTTCGACAACGCGCGAACGGTCCACGCGCTCGACATCAACTTTCGTCCCGCAGGCGAGACCGTCGTCGAGCACTTCCAGCAGATGATCGACGACGGGCTGGTCAAGGCGTAGGAGCCCGTGAGGCTCACGCGGCTTGTCGAACGACCACCGCGTCCACCACCGTGGCAGCTCGCGTTCGCCGCGCCGGATGATCTTCTAGCGCTATGTCATGCCTTCTCTCGGCGATAGGTGCGACTCCATGCGCACATAGAAGACGACCAGCGCCGCCGTGGTCACTGCGAAGCCCACGAGCAACAGCCAGGTCAGCGGGTTCGACGGGTCGAATTCGGCATGCGCGCGTGCTCCAGCAATCAGGATGAGCACGAGCATGAGGCCCGCGACCTGCAGCAGGATCCGCATCGCACTCCACCGCCGCTCCCACCACGCGCCGACACCTGCCACGCCCAGCGCGAAGATCGCGCCCAGCATGCGTGCGGTCAGAGGAGTCAGGTGCCACGGCCAGACGTCCACCGCGCGCGTAGGAAACACGTAGAGAAACACGCACATTGCCATCGACGTCACGCCGATCAGAACGAAACCGCCCGCCGCCGCGGAACCGATTCGCCCGGAGGAGTCCGCTCTCGAGTCGTACTCTCGTTGGTTGCGCAAGAACACCACGAACACCAAGAACGGGGTCGTGAAGTACAGCGCGACCCAGAGCCAGAACGCGACATTGCCATGCAGAAACCGCTGCCAGTGAAGGATCGTCGTCACGCCCATCAACGTCGCGAACGTCCCGACGGGTACGAACCCACCGGCAACCGTGTGCCATTGCGAGGCACCGACAACCCGAACGAAGAAGTAGGCGCCACCAAGATAAACCGACCCGAGCACCATGGGCGACATGGTCGGCATGATCTGCCACGCGAACAACCGCTTCGTGTCGGTCGGCCAGGGCACCAGGACCAGGAACGCCAGGACGAGGAACGGGACGATGACCGCTGCCAACACACGCGTGGCCAGCAGCACCCGGTCACTACTCGCCCGTTCGCGCTTGAGCACACCGGCCCCCATGTCGGGCACATCCTAGTGAGCGCGAGCCACCCTGCAAACACCCGAACGTTCCCCGCGGGCGCGGTTTGTCACCGGATCACCCAAGCTGACTAGACCGTGACGGGGTCCACGCGCTGCTTGGTTACCACGCTGGTCACGGCTCGCGGGTCGCTGCCAATGCCAGCGCGTCGTCCGCCAGACGCGGCCAGCCGAATCGCTGGCACCAGGCGGGGAACTCGGCGGTTGGGCCGGTCCACTGCCAGTCGTCGACGCGGCCGACCTCGGCGTCCGTACGCAGGGTGGCCAACTTCTTGAACAGGTCGGCATCGGCGCGCTGCGCGGCGAGTGTCGCCGCCAGCTTGGCCGCGCCACGCACCGTGACGTCCCAGTCATCGGCGTTGGTCGGGATGTGCTCGAGGTGCCCGTAGCGGGCGAGCAGCGTCGCGGCGGACTTCGCGCCGAATCCGGGCAAGCCGGGGAAACCGTCCGCGCTGTCGCCGACGAGGGCCAGCCAGTCGGGGATCGACCCGGCAGGGACGCCGAACTTGTCGATGACTGCGTTGGCGTCGATCAGTTTGTCCTGACGTCGGTCCAATTGGACGACCTTGCCGCCGACGCATTGGCCAAGATCTTTGTCCGGGGTGCAGATGATGACCTGCTCGACCCGTGGCTCGGCAGCGGCGAGCACGGCTGCGCTGGCCAGCGCGTCGTCCGCCTCCACCTCCACCATCGGCCACACCGCGACACCGAGTGCCCGCAGCGCGTCCTCGAGCCAATCGAACTGCGCGAGCAGCAGCGGGTCCATGCCGGCGCTCGACTTGTACGAGCGCCATATGTCGTTGCGGAACGACTCGATGACATGGTCGGTCGCGACGCCGAGGTGTGTCGCGCCGCCTTGAAGCATCGTGAAGACGGACTGCACCACGCCGCGCGTCGCGCCGATCTCGAGGCCGTCGCTGTCCAGATGTCCGGGCCGCGGTGCGTAGAACTGTCGAAAGATCTCATACGTGCCATCAACGAGATGAACGAACACCCCGCAAGCCTGTCACGGTGCCCGAGCCTCTGTGCCACCCCTTGGGCGAATGTCGAGCACCGGATCATCTGGCAACCGACCCGCAGCGCGAGCAGATCGACGAGTGCGGCCTTCGTGGGACGATCACGCCGTGAGCACTGATCTGGAAGCGGCCATGACTGAGTTCCAGCGATGCATTGCCGAGCGTGACGGCGAGGCTGCCGCAGACGTCCTCGACGCGGACTTTGCCCTTGTGCTCGTCCAGCCGGTGGCGGCCGTCGTGCCGAGAGATCGCTGGCTAGCCATGCTGCCGGACTACGTGGTGCACTCCTATGACGTTCAGGACCAGACGATCGACGTGGATGGACGCGTCGCTGCTGTGCTTCATCGGGCGCAGATGCACGCCACGGTCGGCGGGGTGGACCGAAGCGGCCTCTTTGTCGTGACGGATGTGTGGCGACAGCGCGACGGGCAGTGGCGGGTCTGGAAGCGGCACTCGACGCCGCTCACGGCAGGCCCGGTGCCAGTGCGCGTCGGGTGAGAGGCGCGACGTCCACGGCAGCGAGCGTGTTATCGGGACTCAGCGCCCGCAGCGGTCCACGCGCTCCCAAGGCCAGTCGGTGGCGAGCCACTGTGCGACGGCATCGGCGAGCGGCACGTCGAGGCCAGCTCTGTCCGCCCGCACCCACGACTGCACCGTGACGTCCCACTGCTCGGAGGCCGTGGGATAGATGTAGATGCAGCCGATGACGTCGTGGTCGCCGGGGTCCAGCACGGTGAAGGTGAAACCCGCGCGTCGCGAGAAGTCGTCGGCGTGGCGGCGGAGGTCGGCGAGGTTCTCCTCGAGCGTCATGCCGTTGGGTGGTGGCCAGTTGCCGTCGGGGTAGCCGGGAGTCGAGCGTATGTGCTCGATGCTCGACATCCAGGCGGCGTGATCGGCGTGATTGTGCTGCGGCCCCAGCGGTTCGAGGTGGAACTGGTCGGTGAGCAGTGATCTGGGCGGATTGAAGTCGACCGGCATGAACTCATCCGAGGGCATGACCGGACCGTACTGGGTTGTACAGCGTCCCCGCACTCGAGTTGATCGCGGCGGCCTGGGCGCCGATCGGTGATTCGCGGATCGGGTGGGGAGGGCCGTCCGGGAGGATTCCGGTATGTGGTTACTCGATCGCGGGCGGTCCTTCTTCGATGCGGCGTAGCACCGGCTGGGCGCGGTCGAGATTGTTGTGCATCTGCCGTTCGTCCCACCACGTCGCGCCGGCGTCCCGGAGCGGACCGATCAGGTCGGCGGCGGTCGAGGGCTGGCTGACGCCGCCGACCACGATGTCGAACGGCTCGGCCACTCGGTCGCCGCGCTGCTGCGCGATGTAGTCAACGAGATCGCTCACCTCGCCCGGCGGTGGGGCTTGGCCGTAGCGCGCGGACTCGAACAGCGGTACGGCACCGTCCCACGCGGCTGCGCGGCGCATCGGTCGGCGGTTGGGCCAGTAGCCGGCGATCCACACCGGTGGGCGGGGGCGCTGGACCGTTGCCGGCAGCAGCGCGGTCGCACGGACCCGGTAGTGCGGCCCGTCGTGGTCGACCGTCTCGCCGGACCAGTAGCGGCTCAGCAGCCCGAGTCCCTCGTCGAGTCGCTCGGCGAGGACGAGCGGATCGGTGGTGTCGCCGAAACTCGCGAACTCGTCCTCGATCGGGCCGCCCAGTCCGGCGCCGAAGACGACTCGGCCGCCCGACAGCGAGTCGAGGGTGGCAACCTGCCGGGCCAACTGTTCAGGACGGCGCCGGGCAACCGGCGTCACCAGCGTGCCGAGACGCAGTCGCGACGTCGCGAGTGCGGCAGCGGTCAACAGCATCCACGGATCCCCGAACGGCTGTCGTCCGCGCGCCTTCTTGTCGTGCACCACGTGGTCCCAGACGAACAAGGCGTCCCAACCCGCCACCTCGGCCGCTCTCGCGACCTTCGCCACCGTGCGGGCGTCGGCGAAGTCGCCGAAGTTGGGAATGTTGATCGAGTAACGCACCTGTCAGTTCTACCGGAGGCCCCGCCCGAGAAACGTCACGACCGGGTGCGCCCATCATCTCGAGCCACTCGGGCTTCGTGGGTTGGGACGGCTCGCCACGCAGTAGCCAAGCGTGAGCTGCCCGCGGCCTCTCGCGACACATTCGAAAGGGACACATTGTCAGTCAGTCCCCGTACGGTCCGAAGCGGGAGGAAGCATCCGCCAAGGAGGATCCGGCATGCCCGCTTCCCGTCAAGTCGTGTTCATCCAGGGTGGCGGCGCAGGCACCCACGACGACTGGGACGCGAAGCTGGTCGACAGCCTGAGGGATGAGCTCGGGGAAGGCTACGAGTATCTCGCCGAGGCCTCACCGGCACGGCGCCTCGGCGCGATCATGCTCATCGCCGCCCCGTTCGTCGGTGCAGGCGGCTGGCCGGGCGAGGACTTCGAGTTGCCTCTCGACCTTGGTGCGAGACTGCCGCGCGGCGTGCCGGTGCACCTGTTCCACGGGCTGAGCGATCACACCGCGTCACCGGACCACATCGACCTGTACTCCCGCGCGATCCCACAGGCGTACCTGCACCGGCTGCCCCACCGGGATCATCACCTCAACGATGACCTGAGTGAGGTCGCGCAGGCAATCGCGTACGACCACCGCGATGGCGCCCTGTAGCCGACCGCGCGTCAGCGTGGTTCGCAGATGACCAACGGAATGTCGCGATCGGTGTTGCGCTGGTAGCCCGCGTATCCCTTGTAGGTCCTGACGACGACCGGCCACAGTTCGGCCTTCTCCTCGGGCGTCGCGGTTCGGGCGCGCATCGGCATCGTGCGGTCGTCAACGGTGACCTCGACGTCGGGATTGGCGAGCAGATTCTTGTACCAGTCGGGGTGATCTGTATGCCCGCCCTTTGAGGCGACGACGACCAGCCGGTTCGGCTCGTGCAGGGGAGCGGTGAGCAATGTCGAATAGCGCTTGCCGGACTTTCGGCCGTACGTGTGCAGCTCGATGGGCTTCATGCCCGCGATGGATTTCGGGTAGCGGCCTCCCGTCAGCTTCAGCACCATCCGGTGGCCGTTCTCGAGCATCCACGCGCCAATTTCGACTCCGCGATCTGACCTCGGCATCGTGTGCGCCTCTCCGTCGGTGAGGACAGTGTGCTCGGCTCCGGCGAAGCCCATCGGCCCGGGGTCATGGCCAGGCAATCTGCCGTTGCCTGTTCAGCCCGACTGCCGTAGGCCGAAACGGACGCCTTGATCATCGGCACATTCGACCCAGCGACCGAACCCAGGGGTCTCGTTGACGTCGCTCACTGTCCGTCCACCGAGCCCGCGAACCTGCTCGATCGAGGACTCCAGGTCGTCCACTGCGAAGAACACCTCGAAGTGCGAGTTGTCGTCGCCACCATGGATACCGATGGACAACGTCGTGGTGTCGACCTGGCCCGGCTCCACCGGTTTCCAGCCGAACAGTCGGCCGTAGAAGGACTTCGCGGCCTGGTCGTCGCGCACACCCAGTTCGATGTAGCTAGGTTCTCCAGTCATACCCCTAGGTCTACCCGGACGTCGTTCTGGTGTCCGCACATTTGGCAAGATCGCATCGTTCTGGTGATCGAACGTGCGCTGGCGCAGCGGAGCGGCCACGGATTTTGATCTGCGCGACCCAGCGGCGCGGGCGAGGTGCTCGCTATCGACCTGGTGGTGCCAGCCGAGGCGGAACGTCGCCCGGTACGCCGTGGGGGTCACGCTCAGGGCCCGGTGGAAGTGGCGGCGGAGGGTGGCGGCGGTGCCCATACCGCAGATGGCGGCGATCTGCTCAACGGCGGCGTCGGTGCGCTCGAGGAGTTCCTGGGGCTCCGCTCGACGACCTCCACGACGCCGCTACCCCACCCCCGACCGCGACCGACGAGGCCGGGCGCTCGGCCCAGCAGTTCGTCGTGGACGTCGTCGTACGACGCGGCTCGGACACCCGCCGTCTCCGTGCCATCGGACGTGACATCTATGCCGTGACCGCTCCGATCGTGGTCGAGGGCGCGGTCCGCCTTCTGGACGGGCGATAACCGCAGACCGGGTGCCGTGGCGCCGGGGCAGGCCTTCGATGCCCATGCCGTCCTGGCCGCGCTGGAGCGAGGCGCCGATAGCTTCGTGGTTGAGCAAATCTGACATCACCGGGAGCTTCCCTCATCCCGGTGATGCCACGGCGAGCCCACCCTGCACAGTGCTGCACTAGCGGGGACCCAGCTGGGTGAGCAGGACGATGGGGATCTCGCGGCCGGTCTTCTGCGCGTAGTCGTCGTAGAGCGCGAAGATGTCCACCATCTGGGCCCAGAGGGGCGGGCGCTCGGCCGAGGACGCGATGCGGGCGCGCGCGGTGAACCGGCGAGTGCCGACCTGTACCCCGACGCTGGGGTCCGCCGCGAGGTTCAGCAACCATGACGGGTCCTCGTCGGCCCCGCCGTTGGAGGCGACGACGACGTAGTCGTCGCCCGAGGTGCCGTAGATCAGGCAGGTGCGACGAGGCGTACCGGTCCGGCGTCCGGTCGTGACGAGCACGAGGGTGCGCACACCGTCGCTCTCATGACCTTCCGTGCCGCCCGAGGCCAGGTAGGTGCGAGTGTGCTCGGCGACCCAGTCCCACTTCGAGTCGGTAGCGCGGTCGAGGTCCTCAGCAATGGCCATGGCGGCTGTCCTCCGGGGTGACGGTGCGGCCACGCCGGCCGCGTCATGCCCCTAGGACGGAGCCGCCACGCCGGTCTCGACATCCCGGCCACGCGTGCTCTCCCCGTGCGACGAGCGGATGAGTCAGAAGCCCAGTTCCGGCAGCTTGGTTGCTGCGAGCGCGTCGGCGATGGCCTGCATGGAGGCCGTCGAGTTCTCGTCCACCGACTGGTCCAGCTTCGGGCCGTTGAGGATCGGCAGGATGTCGACGCACACGGCATCATGAGCGGCGGCCGCTTTGCACATGGCCCGCTTCAACAGGTCAAAGAACAGCGCGCCGCCGGTCTTGGCAAAGTCCGCGGGCAGACCCTGGTCGATCTCCGCTTCGGACAGGAAGACGTCGGCCGCGTCAACCAGCCGGATCGCCGTCGGTTTGCCGCCACGCAGCTGCTGGATCTCAGTGAGGATGTCGTCGAAGGTGCGGTCCCAGGTCTTGCCGACGGCGCGGACCGACGCGCTTACGTCCCGATCCAGAGGCATCGCGGAACGTGAGGCGGACTGCCAGACTCCCAGGTGTGAGCGAGGCGTTGGGGCTGTTTCGTCGGGCCATCGACACCGACGATGCGAGGGCGATGCGCGACGGCCTGGAGTTGCTGTTCTCTGGCACAGGCGGGCTCTCGGCGTCGGACGAGTTCGAACTGCGGCACGAGGACTACGTGATGGAGATGCCCCAGTCGGGCGAGCGCATCACCGGCCGCGACCGGATGCTAGCGATGCAGGAATCGTTCCCCAGCCCGCCGTCGATCACAGTCCACCGGGTCACCGGTGCGGGCCGGTCATGGCTCGTCGAGGCCGTCAACGATTACGGCGGGGGCGATGTCTGGCATGTCGTCGTCGCGATGGAGTTCGCCCCGGACGGCCGCATACTCCGCGATACGCGCTACTACGCGAAGGATTTCGATCCGCCCGCCTGGCGGGCCGCATTCACCGATCCACGCTGATGGCAACGCACGCCAGCGGCATCGGGGCAGGCCCTCGTCAGCGGATGTTCGGCGTTTCGAGCTAGGGATCAGCTGATGAATGCGGTCATGCGGATCGAGATCAGCAGTCCCGCCATCTCGACACCGAGTTTCGCCGCGTAGCGGGTCGGGGGGTTGGCTGGGAACCAGCGGGCGTACTCCTCGTTCATGCCGGCGAAGTCGTCCGGGTTGCTGAGCAGCACGCCCACCTCGATGACGTCATCCAAGCTTGCGCCGCCGGCCTCGAGAATGGCTGAGCAATTCGCGAGCGCCTGGCGGGTCTGGTCTTGGATGGTGTCGCCAGCCAGGTCACCGGTGATCGGGTCAATGCCCGTCGTTCCCGAGACGAGCACGTGCGATCCGGCCTTGACCCCTTGGCTGTAGAGCGGAGAACGCGGCGCGTTCGGGGTCGTAATGATCTGCCGCGGCATGGCGCTCCTCCCTCATGACTGCCCCCACGATCTCAGATCCCGTACCGGCACAGTCATCGCCCGACCGGAGCGCGCCGCCGTACTGGCCGCAGGGGCGTGACGCGATCGTGCGTTCGGCCGCCGACGACCCGGTCGTGCTCGTCCCGCACAGCAACGCCGGCCTGTACGTGCCAGCGGTCATCGACGCGCTCGGTGAGCACGTGCGCGGCGTCGTGTTCGTCGACGCCGCGCTGCCCGGCGGCGGCCATCACAGCACCGCCGAGTTCCTTCGCAGGCTCGCCACCGTTGACGGCTTGCTGCCACCGTGGACGTCGTGGTGGGACGAGGCCGACGTTGCCGCACTGTTCCCGACGCGACCGCGCGCGCCGCGGTCGAAGCCGAGCAGCCACGGATGCCGCTGGCCTACTACGACCAGCTGCCGCCCGCGCCGGACGGCTGGGCCGTGCCTTCGTGCGGCTACATCTGGTTCGGCGCGCCCTACGACGAGGGAGCCGACCGGGCCGCTGCCTATGGCTGGCCGACCGCGCACCTGCCCGGCGGGCATCTCCACATGCTCATCGACCCGGACGCCGTGGCCGCCGCCGTGCTGAAGATGGCCGGTGCCTGGACTGATCCGCGCGCTCCGGCCGAAGACGACCAAGGCGATCGTGGCGAGGACGATCAGTACCGCGGCCGCTCAGTCGAGACAGAACTCGTTGCCCTCGATGTCCTGCATCACCAGGCACGACTCGTTGTCGTCATCGGCAGCTAGGAGTCGCACGCGCACCGCGCCGAGCGCGACCAACCGTGCGCATTCGGCCTCAAGGACGGCCAGGCGCTCGTCACCCACGAGCCCGGGTCCAACCCGGACGTCGAGATGCACCCGATTCTTGACGAGCTTGCCTTCGGGAACGCGTTGGAAGAACAGTCTCGGGCCTACACCAGAGGGGTCGACGCAGGCGAACGCGGCACCCCGTTGCTCGGGCGGCAGCGCGCGATCGGCGTCGTCCCACGTAGCGAATCCGTCCGGTGGCGGCGGGACGACGTATCCCAACACCTGACACCAAAAACGAGCGACGCGCTCGGGTTCTGCGCAGTCGAAGGTGACTTGGACCTGCCTGACGGACGCCATCGGTCGACCATAAAGGCGTGTCCCAGCGATGGCGACACGATGTGCGGAGCTCAGTCCAGGACAAAGACCGGGTGCTTGGACGCGATCGCGGCGATCTGCTCGTCGGTGGATTTCGCGTCGATGCCGGAGTTCTCCCCGATCGGCCGAGGGCTGCTTGCCGACCGTCGTGTTGACAGGCGATTTATCTGTTCATACATTCATGCAACAAATGTATGAATGACGCGATGGGCAGGGGTCGGCATGGGGCTGGGCCAGACAGCGGTAGTACTCGGCGGAAGCATGGCGGGCCTGTGCGCCGCCGGTGCCCTGGCCCCGCACTTCGACGAGGTGATCGTTCTCGAGCGAGACGAACTACCGGTGGGAGCCGAGCACCGGCGCGGCGTGCCGCAGAGCAAGCACCCGCACTTCCTGCTCAACTCCGGGCGCAAGGCGATCAGTGCCCTCTTCCCCGGTTTCGAGGAGGACCTCATCGCGGCGGGCGGTCTGCACCTGACCGCCTCGATGGATGCGGCCTACTGCGAACAGGCCGGCTGGGCACCGCGCAAGCAGAGCTCGATGACCATGGTCTACAGCTCGCGGATCCTGATCGAACGGGTGTTGCGCGACAAGGTGCGGGAGCTAGACAACGTCACGATCCGTGAGGGCGTTTCGGTGCGCGGACTCGTGACCACCGAAGCCCGCGTCACCGGCGTCACGGTCGCCACCGGGACCGGTGACGTCACCCTCGACGCAGACCTCGTTGTCGATGCACTGGGCCGAGGTTCGTCCGTCTCCGACTGGCTCGTCGCCGCCGGATGGCCGGCCCCACCCGTCCAAACCCTCGATGCCAAGGTCACCTACACCTCGCGCTGGTACGACCTGCCGAGTCCGGAGGACCGCCCGGATTCCTGGTGGTGGCAGCACATCGTCGTGATGCCGACTCAGCACAAGGGCGATCACCCGGCTGAGCACGACTTCTTGGTCAACTTCTTCCCGATGGAAGGCAACCGTGCGATCGCCTGCATGGGGTCGTGGGGCATCGACATGCCGCGAACCACGGAGGACTTCGTGGCCTCGGCCGAGCGCGTTCGCGCGCCCTTGTTCGCCGAGGCGATGGCGGCCTGCGAGCCGACCTCGGAAGTCCACCTCACCCGCTCGACCGGCAACAAGTGGCGCCGCTACGACCAGCTGCCGACGGCGCCGAATGTCGTGTTCATCGGCGATGCGATCTGTGCGTTCAACCCCTTCTACGGTCAGGGCATGAGCGCGGCTGCGCTGTCGGCTCGACTGCTGCGCGACCAGCTCCGGTCGGCGACGGTGTTGGACCAGAGTTTCTTCAAGCGGTTCCTCGCCGCCCAGTCCAAGGAACTGCTCGTGGCCTGGCGACTCGCGATGGCACGGGACCAGGGGTACGAGTGCGCCACCGGTACCGAGACCGTCGCACCGTGGCGGCGAAAGCTCGTCTCGGCGATGACCTGGCCGGCCTTCAACGTGATCACCGGTGCAGCACGCGAGGACCCCGTCATCGATGAGCACTTCGCCAAGGTCTTCAATCTGGACGAGTCGCTGGGCGAGATGATGCGGAGCCCGCGCGTTCTCCTCGGGCTGCTGCGCTACAAGATCAACTCTATGCTCGGACGCCTCCGGCTGCCCTTCGGCTTCGACGTGCAGCAAGATCCTCCTGGTACGGACTGGACTCCTGGCGCGGTTGCCCGTCCCGCACACGTGGACGCGCCCGGCGCCGCCTGATGAGCGGAACCTGCGATTCCGCCGCCGAACAAGTCACCCGCAACCTGGGTTTCGACTGTCACCACGTGAGCCCGATCGTGTCGGTGCACAACCCGTTCGAGCTGGCCGGCTGGACGATGCCGATCCTCGAACTGGTGGTCATCGCTGGAGCCGTCTACGGTTTCGTGCACGCGCGGCGGAGGCTGCGCGCCGGCGACCCGACCAACATGGCGATCTGGTTCGCGTCGCTGGTCTACCTGTTCGTGACCGAGCCGCCGCTGTACTTCCCCGAGTGGTTCGGCTTGGACAGCCAGTACGGTTTCATCTTTGCCCACAACATCTTCACCGTGCAGTTCATGTGGGACCGTCTGCCGCTCTACATCATCGCGATCTATCCGGCGCTGAGTCAGTTGGTGTACGAGCTGGTGCGGGTGCTGGGCATCTTCCGTCGTGGTGCCGTGGTGGGATCGGTCGCGGTGGCCTTCGTCTACCAGGTCTTCTACGAGGTCTTCGATCAGCTCGGCCCGCAGCTGAAGTGGTGGGCGTGGAACGACGCCAACACCAAGGTGAACCACCCTGCTCTCGCGTCCGTGCCCATGACGAGCATGCTGCTGTTCGCCTCGGTGTCGTTCGGCGTCCTGACCTACCTTGTCGTGCGGTTGACCGGTTCGCGCGACGCCGCTGGCGAACCGCGTCGCGGGTGGTCGCTCACGTGGCGAATCGTCCTGGCTGGTGTGTTGAGCCCGCCGGCGATGGCCGTGGCCGGTATCCCGGCGGCCGTGTTCGGTGGAGATCATCCGAACATTCACGCGCAGGCATGGATCATCGGAATTGAGCTCGGCCTGATCTGGCTCGCCGGCGCCTGGGTACTGATCACGCAGGTGCATCGCGGCGTCCAGCCCGAGCCGATGACCGCGTTCGCCCGCGTCTACCCCGCGATCTACCTGGCGGTGCTGGCGGTGCTGTGGCTGTCGGCATTGCCCGCGTATCTCGACGCCAGGGACGGCATCACAAAGGACGGCACCCCTGTCGGCAGCGGGCCATACGCAATTGCCTGCTTCGTGGCAGCAGCAGCCGTCCTGACTGTGCTCTACACGGGGCGCCGTCGTGTCCCGGCCATGGCAAGCTGAGCCAGGTATGGGCCACCACGGCTGGAACGGCAATCCGCCGCCGACCGAAGCGGATGCGCGTCGGCGGATCGTTGCCGCCGCAGCGGCGTGCGTCGACCAGTTCGGGCCGGCCAAGACGACACTCTCCGACGTGGCGAGCGAGCTTGGCGTCACGCGGCAAACGGTCTATCGGTACTACGCCAACCTCGGCGAGTTGCTCGGTGCCGTCGCCCAGGACGGCATCGACGACTTCGTGGAACGAATGGCAGCACACCTCGGACACTTCAGCACGCCGGCCGATGTCGCGATCGAGTCGATCGTCTGGTGTGTTCAGACGATCCCGCACGAGCGGTTCATCGGTGCGCTGCTGCAAGCCGGCGAGACCGACGCCTTCAGCCGCGCCGTTACCTCGTCGCTGGCGCTGTCGGTGGGTGGCGGGATTCTGCGGCGCGTCCCGGTCGACTGGTCAGAGATCGGGATCTCGGATTCCGACCTCGAGAGCCTGGCCGAAATGTTGATGCGCCTGTTCCTGTCGTTCCTGCAGTACCCGGCGGATCCGCCGCGCTCTGCCGATGAACTGCGTGCCCTCGTGCGGCGGTGGCTCGGCCCGGCTCTCAGCGCCCCGTGACCTGCACCTCGGGTCATGGCAGGGAGGATGGGGCTGTGCAGCCCTGCGACGTGATCGTCATCGGTGGCGGGATGGCCGGGGTGTCGCTGGCCTACGAGCTCGCCGCCGATCGGCAGGTGGTGCTGCTCGAGATGGAGCCGACGCTGGCCTACCACACCACCGGCCGCTCGGCCGCGATGTTCCTGGAGAGCTACGGCGGTCCGACGATCCGGGCGCTCACGATGTCGAGCCGGGCGTTCCTTGCGGAGCGGCAGGTGCTCACTCCGCTGCCGATGCTGCACGTCGGCCGGCCCGGCCGGGGTCACGTCGTCGAGGAGCTGTACAGCGCGGTGCGCGTACTTGTGCCCGATGTCGAGCTACTGGACGCCGATCAGGTGGTCCGGGCGCAACCACTGCTCCGGCCGGGGGTTGTCGAGCTCGCGCTGCTAGAACCGGCTGCGATGGAGATCGACGTGCACTCGCTGCACCAGTTCTACGTGCACGGGCTGCGCGAACGTGGTGGACGAATCGTCGCCGGCTCGCGGGTGAACAGCGCCGAGCACCGAGAGGGCGCGTGGCGGCTGAGCACCGGCGAGGCCGAGTGGCGCGCGCCCGTGGTCGCGAACGCTGCGGGGGCGTGGGCCGACGTCGTCGCCCGTACGTTCAACGCGCGGCCGGCCGGCCTGCAAGCTTTGCGTCGGACGGCGTTCATCGTGGATGCCCCGCGGGGTGCGCGTGAACCGATGATCGCCGATATCGACGACGCCTTCTACCTCAAGCCCGACGCCGGCAAGTTGCTCTGCTCGCCTGCTGACGAGACGCTGCAGGAGCCTGGTGACGCGCGCGCGGACGAGGTCGAGATCGCTCGCGCGATCGACGTGATCAACGAGGTGACGACCCTCGACGTGCGGCACGTGCGAGCCCGCTGGGCGGGACTGCGCACCTTCGTCGCCGACCGCTCGCCGGTGGTCGGGTTCGACGACGAGCAGCCGGGCTTGTTCTGGTTCGCCGCCCAGGGCGGCTACGGCATCCAGACGGCGCCGGCGCTGGCCCGCACGCGGCGCGGCGCTGGCACGCGGCGACGACCTGCCCGGCGACGTCGTCGACCGCGGCCTCACCGCAGCGGCGCTCTCGCCCGTCCGCCTCGACCGCGAGAGGTCATAACCGCAGCGGTTCAGCTCCCGGGCGGGGCGAAGAACTCGAGCGCGATGCCGTCGGGGTCGCGGAATGAGACGCCCGAGCCGTAATGCTGGTCGTCGATCCCGCTGTGCGCGATGCCGAGCTCATCGAGCCGGGCCGCCCACTGCTCGAGTTCGCCGCGCGTTGCGCAGCCGAACGCGAGGTGGTCGAGGCCGGCGCTGCTCTCATCGAATGACCCACTCCCCGCGGCCTGGTGGGTGTGGATGCCGAAGAGCTGGCCCCCGGGCAGAAGCCAGACGGTGTGGTGGTACGCGCCCTTCGCCTCGTCCTCGTCGAGCACGGGATCAGCACCGATGAGGGCGGAGTACCACTGCGTGCTGCGGGCGAGGTCGGTGACGGTGACGGCTGCGTGCGAGATGGCGGGGAAGTCGGGCATGACGAACCTCCGGGTGAGGGTGGTGTCCACACGTAGTGTGGCGGCGCACTCGGCCGAGCGCCATACCCGATCAGCCAGGTGACGCTGCTTGTCACATAGACGTCACGTGCCCTTCTTCGACTGCGGAGCGAACGTCGTGCGGAGTGGTCGAGCTGGAGTTCAGTCACGCAGCGCTTGACTGATCCGCGCTGCCTGCCGGCTGAGATGGTGGCGTTCGGCCAGGTTCGGGGCGGACCGGGCCGCGTCGGCATACTGCTGCGCCGCGGTGTGCAGCTCGCCTGCCTGCTCGTGCAGGTAGGCCGAGGCGGCGGTGTGGCGAGGTAGGGCAGGGTCGACCGCGGCGAGGGCAGCTAGGCCGGCCACCGGGCCGTCGGCCTCGCCGACTGCGACGGCCCGGTTGAGCTGCACGACCGGGCTCCCGGTGAGGCGGAGCAGCTCGTCGTACCAGCCGACGATCTGGACCCAGTCGGTCTCCTCGGCGCGCGGCGCGTCGGCGTGCAGCGCGGCGATAGCGGCCTGTGCCTGGAACTCGCCGAGTCGGTCGCGAGCCAACGCTGCCTGCAGCACAGCAACGCCTTCGGCGATGAGCGCCGTGTTCCAGCGGGAGCGGTCCTGCTCGGCGAGGGGGACCAGGCTGCCGTCACGCCGGGTCCGCGCCGGTCGCCGAGCATGGTGCAGCAGCATCAATGCCAGCAGCCCTGCGGTCTCTTCGTCATCGGTCATCGACGCCAGCTGCCGGGTGAGCCGGATCGCCTCGGCCGCGAGGTCGACGTCGCCGGTGTAGCCCTCGTTGAAGACCAGGTAGAGCACCCGGAGCACTGTCGCCACGTCGCCTGGCTCGTCGAACCGCACGTGCGCGACGGTGCGTTTGGCCCGGCTGATCCGCTGCGCCATGGTCGCCTCCGGCACGAGGTAGGCCTGGGCGATCTGCCGGGTGGTCAGGCCGCCGACGGCGCGCAGCGTGAGCGCGACGGCGGACGTCGGCGTCAGCGACGGATGGGCGCACAGGAAGAACAACCGCAACGTGTCGTCCGCGGTCTCGGCCGGTCCGGGTTGCGGCTCGGCCTCGACCCGTTGCTCCCTGTCGCGGCGCGAGACCTCGGAGCGGCGGGCGTCGAGGAACTTGCGCCAGGCAACCGTGACCAGCCACCCCTTCGGGTCGGCGGGCTGCCGGTCCGGCCAGGTCAGCGCGGCCTGGATGAGTGCTTCCTGCACGGCGTCCTCGGCCGTGGCGAAGTCGACTCCGCGATGCACGAGGATGCCGATCACCGCGGGAGTCAGCTCCCTCAGCAGCAGTTCGTCCATCACTGATCCGCCCTGGTCGGTCTGGTCAGTCGATGACCGTCGGCAATGCGGTCAGGAACGGGCGCAGCTCGAGCCACTCGTGGATCGGCTTGCCGCCGGCTCCGGGGGCTGCCGACAACTCGCCGGCGAGCGCGACCGCACGCTCGTAGCTGTCGACATCAATGATCATCCAGCCGGCGATCAGGTCCTTGGTCTCGGCAAAGGGCCCGTCGGTGACCGGCGGTCGGCCCTCGCCGTCGTACCGGACGAACGTCCCTGCGGGCGAGAGAGCCCGCTCGTCGACGAACTCGCCGGTGCGCACGAGCCGGGCGGCGAAGTCGGCCATGTACTGCACATGGTCCTCGACCTCCTCCGGCGTCCACTGGTCCATCGGGACGGGGTTCATGGACTCGGGAGCGCCACGGTAATGCTTGAGTAGCAGGTACTTCGCCATGCTCTCCTCCTCGGTGCGATGCGGCGACGGCGGTGCGTCGTGCCCGTGGGACGGAGCCGCCGCGCCGGTCTCGACATCCTCGTCCCATCTTCGCCGAGAATTTCTCGACGCAGCACCCACGCCGGCGTGAGCCGGCCCGCGGCCGTCAACCGAACACCGACTGATCCGGCGCCTTCGCTCGTGCGAACTACTGGTGTCCACCACAAAGGCGAAGGAGCATTGTGATGAGCTCGGACGACAACATCAAGCTGCTCAGGACGGCCTACGAGGCTTTCGGGCGCGGCGACATCCCTACCGTGCTCGAGCTGATCGACGACAACTGTGATTGGGGCGTCGAAACGACCGCGACCTTCGCGCCGTACTACGGCATCCGGCACGGCAAGAGCGGTGTCCTCGCGTTCTTCGAGCACCTCGGCGCCACGTTCGAGGTCGAGCGGTTCGAGGCGACCGCGATGGCCGGTGACGGCGAGGACGTACTCGCGGTCGTTGCCTACGCGATCAAGTCGCGGGCGACCGGGAAGTCCGCCGCCATGAACATCCAGCATCACTTCAAGATCGTGGACGGGAAGCTCACCTACTTCCGCGGCAGCGAGGACACCGAACTGGTCAAGGGCCTGCTCACCGGCTGAGCTCGGTCGCTTCGCTGAGCCGGTGGAGCTTGTCGGGGTTCCGTACCACGAAGACCCGGCTGATCCGATCGCCTTCGAATGCGAAGCCGATCACGGTGTCGACGGCGCCGTCGAGCAGGACACGGCCGCCCGGGGCACCGTTGAGCAGGACCGGCTCCACCACCGCGGTAGGGACGACGCGCGCGAATCGGCCGAGCAGATTGACGATCTTCTTCGAGCCCACGACCGGTTGCCGCACTGCGGTCGCCACGCCGCCGCCGTCCGCGATCAGCACTGCGTTCGGTGCGAGGGCGTCCATCAGCCCCTGGATGTCGCCGGTCCTTAGCGCGATGAGGAAGCGGTCGACCACCTGCCGCTGTTCGGTGCGGTCGACCTCCATCCGCGGACGCCGCGCAGCAACGTGGGACCTGGCCCGGTGTGCGATCTGGCGGACACCGGCAGCCGATCTGCCTGTCGCCGCGGCGATCTCGTCGAACGGCAGGTCGAAGACCTCGCGCAGGACGAACACCGCTCGCTCCGTCGGCGTCAGCGTCTCGAGCACGGTCAGCATCGCCATGGACACGCTCTCGGCCAGCTCGACGTCCTCGGCCACGTCCGGAGTGGTCAGCAGCGGTTCAGGCAACCACTCGCCGACGTAATCCTCCTTGCGGCGGGCCAGCGTCCGCAGCCGGTTGAGCGCCAGCCGGCTGACGATCCGCACCAGATACGCGCGCGGATCGGCCACTCCGGCCTGCCCGTCCGCGCCGATCCCGTCCCACCGCAGCCAGGTCTCTTGGACCGCGTCCTCGGCGTCGGTTGCCGAGCCGAGCAGCTCATAGGCGACGGTGAACAGCAGGCTGCGGTGACTGACGAACGGGTCGTTGGTCATGCCGGTGAGCGTAGGACGGGCGCCACCAGGGGTTTGAGATCGCAGGACGCCGCGTAGCCCTCCGACTCGATCCCGAGTGCGACGTTGCCCCGGGAGTTCATGTTGGCGAGTGCGGCGAATGCCGTCAGTTCGACCAGGGCCGCCTCGCTGAGCTGTTCGAGCAGCACAGCGACCATCTCGTCCGTCACAGTCGGCGGCGTCTGGGTCATCGCCTCGGCGTAGCCCAGCACCGCTCGCTCCAGCGGGGTGAACAGGATCGAGTCGCGCCAGCGCGGCACCTCGCGCGCCTTGTCGATGTCCAGGTGCTCGTTGAACGCCTTGAAGTAGGCGTAGTCCAAACACCAGCTGCAGCCGATCTGTGCTGCGACAGCCATGTGGGTAAGCGATTTCAGGCCGGCGTCACAGGCGTCCCATCTCTCCGCCTTGGCGCCCATCCCCATGGTGGCCTTGAGCACGGCGGGGTTGTGCCAGTACACGCCAAGGGGGTCCGGCACGCGGCCGAGCAGCTTCTTGCTGAACCGCTTCACCAGGGCCCCGTAGAAACCGGTGATCTCTGCTGTGGGAATTCGGGTGGTGCTCATCTGTCCTCCTCGCGGGTGGGTGTCGACATCAAGACACCGCTGACGCGCGAGATGTGACGGCCCGGCGGCGGTTGCGACGGTGGATCGTCCATCGGACCGTGGCAGGCTTGGGGTCAAGATCCCTTGGCCACCGAGCGCGAGGCATGACCCGATGCGTCCTGAACACCGAGCATCCGTCGAGTCGACAGTGACCGCCGCTCCCCTACCGGGTTGGGTGCGCGAGGCCACCGAACTCGACCGGATCGACTACTGCGACTGCTTTCTGGTGCAGAGCACCGCGGCCCGCGGTGCGGAAGAGTGGGCGCGCGACGTCCTCGAGGGCGCACCGGCTCGACTGCGGCGCAGGCTTCCCCGCGCCTGGTCGCTGCTCGGACTTCGGCACGGCTCGACGCGGTCGCCGCGCCACGTGCTCGGCTGGCCGATCCGGCTCAACACCTCCGACCTCGTCGTCCTCAGCGCGCGCTCGCGGATCGGGATGCCCGCCGAACTGGTGTTCGCGCGGGACGGGAACGGGTGGCTGTTCGCCACGCTGATTCAGCACGACAACCGGGTGGTCGCCGCGATGTGGCGCACCATCGCTGACTCACATCGTCGCGTCGTCAGGTACCTGCTCCGATCAGCCGCCGGCCGACGGTCTGACCGAACTCGTTAGATCTGGTCGAGAATGCGGTGTCGCTGCTCGGCGTACTCGTCGGCGGTGAGCAGCCCCTGCTCGTGCAGGGTCTGCAGCTTCTTGAGCCGGGCTTCGGGGGTCGCCACGTCGGGCGCGCCGAGGTGGCTGAACGCGGCCAGTGCCGCCTGCCCCTGAGCCGAGTCAGCAGTGAAGACCTGCATCGGTGCGATGCCGAGCTGGGCCAACTTGCTTGCCATGGCGTCGGGGAGCCCGACGGAGGGCGTCGAGCCCGCGGGTGGCGTGCCGGGCGGCTGGTTCTGGGCGTCCTCGAACGCCTTCTTCTTGGCTGCGTGGAAGGCCTTCACGCTCAGGCGCTCGTCGTCCTTGTCGAAGTTGACCTTGCGGTCCTTGGACTTGACGAGCACGGACACGACGTCGCGGATGCTCGGCGCCCAGAAGTCGGTGGCGATCGTCGGCTCGTTGATCGTGGCGCGGAACGTCTCGCCGGTTGGCAGGCGCACGTCCGCGACATAGGTGTACGTGGCCACCGATCCGTCGCCGGTGAACTTCGCGTCCCGGGCGACGATCGTCGCCTCGGCTTTGTCCCAGTCATTTCCGAACACCGAGCACCCCTCATCGTTCGACGACTCGGGGTGTCGCCCGCATCGGGCGGGCAGCAACCGAGGATCGACACCGTAGCGCTGGACGCGCCCGCCCGAGTGCGCCGTCAGTGGTGGAACGAGGCCGATCCGCTGCGGCCGACCTGATCGACGTCGGTCACCAGCGTGGTGGTGACCTCGGTGAGGTCGCGCAGGAACAGCTCGGCGAGGTCGTGGGAAAAGCCGTGGCGGCAGACGACTCGCAGGACGGCGAGGTCGGTGCGGTCGGCGGGGAACGTGTAGGCCGGGACCTGCCAGCCGTGTTCGCGCAACCCGCGCGAGACGGCGAAGACGTCCCACTCGGTGATGTCGTCCGTCGTGGTGAACGCGAAGACCGGCAGCTCGTCGCCTCTGGTGATCAGCCGGTAGGGCCCGAGTTGTTCGATCTGCTGCGCGAGAGAGGTGGCGACGTCGCGGGAACCCTGCTGCACCGCCTTGTACCCGTCGAAGCCCAGGCGGAAGAACATGTAGTACTGCGCGATGACCTCGGCGCCCGGCCGCGAGAAGTTGAGCGCGAAGGTCGGCATGTCCCCGCCGAGATAGTTGACGTCGAAGACGAGCTCCTGCGGGAGGGCCTCAGCGTCGCGCCAGAGCGCCCACCCGACCCCCGGGTAGACCAGCCCGTACTTGTGGCCGGAGGTATTGATCGAGGCGACCCGCGGCAACCGGAAGTCCCACACCAACTCCGGGTCCAGGAACGGAGCGACCATTGCTCCCGAAGCCCCGTCAACATGCACCGGGATATCCGGGCCGCCGCTGGCCTGCAGGTCATCGAGAGCTGCGGCGATGTCCGCGACCGGCTCGTAGCTGCCGTCGAAGGTCGAGCCCAGAATCGCGACCACACCGATGGTGTTCTCGTCGCAGTGCGCGACCGCTTCTGCGGCGCCGAGATGCAGCCGGTCGCCCTCGACGGGCACCAAGCGCGGCTCGACGTCCCAATACCGGCAGAACTTCTCCCAGCAGACCTGCACATTGGCGCCCATGACCAGATTCGGTTTGCGGGCGGGGTCACCACCGGTGCGCGCCGCCCAGCGGCGCTTGAGCGCGAGCCCGGCCAGCATGCATGCCTCACTGGACCCGGTGGTCGAACAACCCGTCGCGACCGTGGACTCCGGTGCGTGCCACAGGTCGGCCAGGATCGCGACACACCGATTCTCGATCTCCGCGGTCTGCGGGTACTCGTCCTTGTCGATCATGTTCTTGTCGACCGACTCGGCCATCAGTTGGTTCGCGTGCGGCTCCATCCACGTCGTGACGAAAGTAGCCAGATTGAGGCGCGCGCTGCCGTCGAGCAACAACTCGTCACGTACCAACTGATAGGCAACCGCCGGCGGCACCGGGTGCTTGGCCAAGGCGCGCAACGGGGCACTGATCTCCTCCTCCAGCGCGGGGTCGTCGACGACCAGTAGCGGATTGCTTACGCTGCGCCGGCGGCTCGTTCGGGACGGGACCTTGCCACCGCGAAGCGCCATGAAACCATGATTTCAGTCGACCGCGTCCACGGCCAGCGCGGCTTATGACTGGTGCTCGTGCACCCCGGGACGGGACCACTGCGCGGTCGGTCGACCGTTCAGCGCCCAGGGGTGCTCGCCCTGTGGGACGCGCGGCCAGCCCTCGGGTGAGTCCTCCCACTGCTCCTGCCGGCCGAACACCGTCATGTCCAGCGCGTGGTAGCTCGTGATCAGGGCTTCGGCGCCGCGAGCATCGCTCCAGTACGTCTCATAGACCTGCGCGTCGTCGTCGTGCACGTAGCACGCGATGAAACCGAAGTCGCGGTCGTCGGCCAGCGCGGGATTGCTGTCCTTCGCGGAATACCACGGCCAGTTGTAGCCCATGAACTCGCGGAACGGCTTGATCTCTTCGTAGGGCCCTTCGCAGAACACCGCGTAGGTGACCCCTCGGGCGTGCAGGTACTCCTGCATCTGCATGTGGCTCGTCGAGATCGTGCAGCCCTCGCACTGATCGGCCCACGGCTGGCCGTCGTGCCACATGTGGAAGTAGGCCATCAGCATGCGGCGTCCTTCGAAGACGTCGAGCAGAGGGACCGGCCCGTCCGCTCCGGTCACAGTGACCGGCGGCACGGGCGTCATCGGTAGCCGGCGCCGGGCCGCGGCAATCGCGTCGCCCTCGCGCGTGTGCGCCTTCTCGCGGTCGAGGATGCTGTCGCGCGCAGCACGCCACGCGGCGCGGTCGACGACGGGTGGCAGGTTGGACAGCGTCATCAACGAACTCCAGGGCAGACGAGGGGACGGGTCACGAGACAAGGG
This sequence comes from uncultured Actinomycetota bacterium, assembly GCA_963750295.1. Lineage (GTDB taxonomy): Bacteria > Actinomycetota > Actinomycetes > Mycobacteriales > Jatrophihabitantaceae > CAVVPY01. The sequence goes on along the minus strand of CAVVPY010000001.1, from coordinate 2,375,089 downwards.
CGAGCTGGATCGAGTGGTGCGCGGATCACGTGGGCGAACTCGGCAATCACGTCGCTCGCTCGGTCGACCCGATGTTGCCAGACTGTGCCGACGACGGTGTGCCCGTCGCGGACCGTTCGTGATCTCGTGGCCGGTCGGACCGCGGTTCGCCCGAGTCGACACGGCTGCGGCCAGTACCTCGAGGCCTGGCGCTCGATCGCCGCGATAACCTCAGATCGTGGGCAGTGAGGCAGACAGTCGCGGGCAGGCCGATCCCGGCCGGGCCGACGCCCCACGCCCTCGTCCGCGACCCGCCGGTTCCTTCGGCGGGTGCAGTCGAATCGGATTCGCGGCGCCGGCTGGGCCGGTTCTTCGCGGCCGGGTACACCGAGAACCACGGCGTCGCGGCGCCCGTGCCGCCCGATCGCTTCCCGGGGGTGCCGATACCCGAGCCGATCGCGTCCGAACCGGCGCCGGCGGGTCCACCCCCTCGTCCGAGCCCTCGCGCCGCGTCCCGCCCCCGGCCGGGAGTGCGGCATTAGCGCGCTGACCGCCTGCACCGCGTGGCTCGGTGAAGGGCCGTGTGGTTGCATGACCCTCGCCTGGTTAAGCAGAGGGTGAGGGTCGGATGCGTCGTGTCGTTGCCGTAGCCAACGCGAAGGGTGGCGTCGGCAAGACCAGTGTCACCGCGGGCCTGGCCGGGCTCGCGGCGAGGTCCGGGCGGCGGGTCCTGACCGTGGACGCTGACCCGCAGGGCAACCTCAGCCGCGACCTGTCGTACCCGATCAGCGACGGGCAGAGCCTGGCGATGGCGATCCAGAGCGGTTACCCGCTCAGCCCGTTGCGCGACGTGCGGCCGAACCTGGACTGCGTCCCGGGCGGTTCGGCGCTGTTCGACGTCCCGGCCACCTACATCGCGCGGATGGCCCGTGGCCAGACGATGACGGGGCTGCGCGCCGCCCTTGCCCAGGTGGCACCGGAGCAGCCGGGCGCCGACTACGACCTGATCCTTGTCGACACCCCGCCCGGCGAGCCGATGCTCCAGGAGCTGGTGTTCCGCGCGTCCGATTACCTGATCATCCCGACCAGGTCGGATGAAGCGTCCCTCGACGGGCTGGTCACCGTCGCTCATCGGTTCGCTGCGACCCTGCAGAACAACCCGACGCTGCGCCTGCTGGGTGTGCTGATCTTCGGCGCCCGGCACGGAAGCACGCGACTGCGCGAAGGCGTGCGGGCCTCACTCGAGGACTCGCTGGAGGGTGTGGCGCCGGTGTTCCGGACGGCGATCCGCTACCACGAGAGCGCTGCCGTGGACATGCGCCGGCACGGGCTGCTGCCGTACGAGCTCGAGCAGCAGCACGCGCTGGAGAAGAAGGCGCGCCTGGCCCGGCTGCGCGGCGGGATCCGCGGCAAGAACGACGCTCTGCTCAGCCGCGACGCCGCGGGGCTGTCCGAGGACTACGCCGCCCTGGCCGAGGAGGTCCTCGCGGCCATCATCGAGATGGAATCGGCCGCGGCGGCGACGACCGGGGACGCGGCCCCGACCTCGACCGAGACTGCGACCGAGACTGCGACGACGTCACCGGGGCCGGGGCCGCGGACACGATCCCGGCCCCGACCTCGGACGCTGACGCTGACGCGCGTCCGGCGCCGCGCCCGGTTCCCGGCTACCAGCCACCCTGGTAGGTCGGCCGCTGCCCACCCACGTCGGTCAACGGGTTTCGTCGGCGCGGGCGAGCAGGCGGCCGCGGAGCCGGTGCAGCTGGGGCATGAGCCCGTAGATGACGATCGGCACGGCGATGGTGGCGAGCACGAAGGTGCGCACGACCGGCGACAGCGTGCGCAGCCAGTCGCCGAGGGCAAGGTTGACGACGGTGAGGGTCGGGAAGACGGCGAGCCAGATCATCAGCGCGAGCTGGTGCTTGGACGGCGGGCCGGTGTGCGGTGTGCGGTTGGTCATGTCGACTCCAGTCAGGTGAGGTGGTGGGACGAGGCCGTGGCGAAGTCGCGGACGGCGGTGCGCACGTCGTCCTCGACGAGATCGGCGTTGATGGCGATCGCGGCAGCAGAACCCGCGCCCGCCGCGGTGATGAGCTGGGCACGCGGATCGACGACGTTGCCGGCTGCCCAGATGCCGCGGACGCTTGTGCGCCCGGTGGCATCGACGGTGACCCAGCCGTCGTCGCCGACGGCACAGCCCAGGCCGACGATCAGGTCATCGGTCGGGACGAAGCGGGGCGGCACGAACAGCGCGTCGCGCGGGACGACGCGGCCGTCGTCCATCCGCACGCCGCGCAGCCGGTCCTCGGCGATGACGAGCCCGTCGATCGTGCCCTCGACGACACCGATCGCGCGTGCTACGAGCTCGCAGCGATCGGCGGACGTGAGCATGCCCGCAGCGGTGAAGTAGACGACGTCGTGGGTCCACTGGCGCACGAGCTGCGCGTAGCGAACGGCGCCCGGAGTACCGCCCACCACCCCGAGCTGCTGGTCACGGACCTCGTGGCCGTGGCAGTACGGGCAGTGCAGCACGTCACGGCCCCACCGGTCGCGCAGGCCCGGTATGTCGGGCAGCTCGTCGCGCAGACCGGTCGTGACCAGGACGCGCCGAGCGCAGACGCGGTGCCCGTCGGCCAGCAGGATCGAGAAGCCCAGCCGGGCGTCCGGTGCGACTTCGATGGCGGTGCCCGCGCGAATCGTGCCGCCGTAGCCGGTCACCTCCCGCCGGCCGACGGACAGCAACTCGCTCGGCGGCAGCCCGTCACGTGAGAGGAACCCGTGCAGGTGCGCGGCCGGCGCGTTGCGGGGTGAGCCGGCGTCCACGACAAGAACCGTGCGGCGGGCTCGGGACAGGACCAGGGCTGCGGACAGGCCGGCGGCGCCTCCGCCGATGACCGCGACGTCGTATTCACTCATGTCACCAAGGCTGCGGTCGCGGGCGAGCGCCGTCCACGAACGTTGCCGGAACTGGGAAAGCGGAGTGTGATGACCACCGTGAAGCGCGCAGCGTCGGGCCAGTCAGTCGACGAGGTCGCGCCCGAGCAGATCGGGGCGCGGCTCAAGCGGCTGCGGGGACAACGCCGGATCACCCTGACGGCGCTGGCGGCCACGACCGGTATTTCGAAGAGCACCTTGTCGCGGCTGGAAACCGGGCAGCGGCGGCCGACCCTGGAACTGCTGCTCGCGCTGTCCAAGGCATACCGGGTTCCGCTCGACGACCTCGTTGCTGCGCCGGACGTTGGGGACCCGCGCATCAGGCTCAAGCCCGACCGCGTCAAGGGCCGGGTGGTCATCCCGCTGACCCGGCAACCGGACGGCATGCAGGCGTGGAAGATCGTCATCCCGAGCGACAAGATCAAGCCCGAGCCGCGCGCCCACGACGGACACGAGTGGATCTACGTGCTGTCCGGCCGGATGCGCCTTGTGCTCGGTGACCAGGACTGGGTGCTCGGGCCCGGGGAGGTGGCCGAGTTCGACACCCACGTGCCGCACTGGTTCGGCAGCACGGGCGAGGGACCTGCCGAGATCCTCAGCATCTTCGCCCGGCCCGGCGAGCAGATGACCGTCCGGACGCAGGCAACCGTGCGGCCCTAGCTCGGTCGCGCCGGGCCACGCCCGGCCGCCCGAGGTGGCTCGCCGGTGAGCGCGGGCACGACAATGGCGGCATGCGTCCGTTCCACTTCCTGGCCGATGTCCGCGGGATCGTCAGCGGTGCGGAGTTGGCCGCCAGCGCCAGGCGTGCCGAGCAACTTGGCTATCACGCCCTCGTGGTGCCGGACCACCTGCTCGGGCAACTGTCGCCGGTCGTCGCGATGGCGACCGTCGCGGCGGCGACCTCGACCCTGCGAGTGTCGGCATTCGTCCTGAACAACGACCTGCGGCACCCGGCCGTGCTCGCGCAGGACCTGGCAAGCATCGACGTGCTGTCCGGCGGCCGGTTGGACGTCGCCATCGGCGCGGGCTGGAACAAGCCCGAGTACGACGCCATCGGCCTGAGGTTCGACGCGACTCCCGTGCGCCAGGCGCGCCTGGCCGAGTCGGTCGCGGTGCTGAAGGGGCTGTTCTCCGGCGACCCGTTCACCTTCGCCGGCGAGCACTACACGATCACCGGGTACCTGGCCGAACCGGTGCCGGTGCAACGTCCGCACCCACCGTTGTTCATCGGCGGCGGGGGGCGGCGCACCTTGGGTCTGGCCGGTCGCGAGGCCGACATCGTCGGGTTGGCGCCACGGATCCGGCCGAACGGCAGCGTCGATCCCGCGTCGCTGACGTGGGCGGGCGCTCGAGAGAAAATCGAGTGGGTGCGAGAGGCGGCCGGCGATCGGTTCGCGTCCCTGGAGTTCAACGTCTACCCGTCGATGTGGCCGGTGACCGTGACCGACGACCTGCACGGCGAGGCGCGTCGGGTGATCGACGAGCTGCGCTCACGTACCGGCACGGAACTCACCGAGGCCGAGGTGATCGACTCGCCGCACCTGTTCATCGGATCGATCGACCGGCTGGTGGAGAAGTTCCTGCAGCTGCGCGAGGAACTCGGCATCACGTCCATCCTGCTCGGCGAGATCGACGAGCTCGTACCGGTCCTGGAGCGGCTGGCGGGTAGCTGACCACCCCGCCGTGGATCTTGTGCAGACTCGCTGCGCGGGGCCCGCGGGTCTGCACAAGATCGCGCCAGGTCAGAACTGGACGCCCCGCGACAGGGCGCCGTCGACCAGGATGTTCGCGCCGCTGGTGCGACTCGACGCCGGACTGGCGACGAAGACCACGGTGCGCGCGATCTCGTCCGGGGTGGCCATCCGCTTCGTCGGGTTCAGCTCCATGGCGGTCGCGAAGAACTCCGGCTGGTTCTGCTCGATGGACTGCCACACGCCGCCGTCGAAGTAGACGTTGCCGGGTGAGACGGAGTTGGCCCGGATGCCCTTGGCCGCAAGTTGGTTGGCCAGGCCCTGCAGGTAGTGGATCAGCGCGGCCTTGAGCGTGCCGTACGGCCCGGCGGCGAAGTCGATCTCGCGTCCCGACACGCTCGACACCGCAACGATGGACGCGGCGTCGCTCGCCTCGAGGTAGGGCATGGCGGCGTGGACGAGGCGGACCGCGCCCATCAGGTCGACCTCGAACGACGCGGTCCAGTTGTCCGGCTCGTCGGGGATGGCGAGCGCGCTGACGTTCGACACCACGATGTCGATGCCGCCGAGCTGCTCCGCGCTGGTGGTCACCCAGTCGGCGAGTGCGGGCGCATCGGCGACGTCGAGGGCGGTGCCGACGGCGTGGGCGCCACCCGCGCTGAGCTCGTCCTGGGCGCGCTGCACCGCGTCGGCGTTCCGGGCGCAGAAGGCGACCGACGCGCCCTCCGCGAGGAACTGTTCCACGATGGCGCGGCCGATCCCGCGAGTGCCGCCGGTGACCAGGGCACGCCGGCCGGTGAGTTGCAGGTCCATGACGATCGTCCTTCCGGGACGGTGACGGAGCGGGGACGCGGGGTCAGGTGCCGGTGAGCGCTGCGGCGCGGGCGCGCAGGTCGCGGTGCAGCCCGCCGAATGCGGGGTTGGCGGGCAGCAGGGCCTTGCGGGCCTTGGTGACGACGCTGTAGTTCGCGTCGACGACGTTGGCCAGCGGCGTCTCGGAAATCTGCGAGAGCAGCTGGTAGGCGTCCATCGTGTGCAGGCCGTGCAGCTCGGTGAGCCAACCGACCATCTCGACCTGCGAGGAGCGCCAGGCGTCCTCGAGCGGGCGGCAGGAGCCGACGGTCATGATGTGGTCGTCGTCCTCGAGCCGTGGCCAACCCGGCGCCGACCCCTTGATCAGCTCGACGATCAGCGTGGTCGTCATCGCGCCCTCGACGGCGGTGCCGCAGGACTCGCCCTCGCCCTGGCGGTAGTGCCCGTCCCCGATCGAGAACAGCGCGCCTTCGACGTTGACGCCGAGGTAGCAGGTGGTGCCGGCGCGCATCTGCGGGGTGTCCATGTTGCCGCCGAAGCGGTCAGGGACGAGCGAGCTGCGTACCTCGTTCGACGCCGGGGCGACGCCGACCGTGCCGAGCATCGGCTCGAGCGGCAACTCGATGCGGTGCTCGCTGTGCCGCGCCTGGAACTGCACCGTGCGCGCGGCCGAGTCGAGGTGATAGATCCAGGTGGTGTCGGGCAGCGCCTGCTGCAGCAGTGCCGTGCGATCGGTGCCGGTGAGCCCGCCGAAGAACGGGATGGCCGCGGACGCACCCCAGTCGCGCGCCGGCTCCAGCGCGACCAGGTGCAGGGCGAGCGTGTCGCCGGGCTCGGCGCCCTCGACGTAGAACGGGCCGGTCTGCGGGTTCACGTAGCGCAGGTCGACCTTCTCGCTGGACAGGTCGGTGACGCTGCGCAGCGCCCCGCAGAACGCATCGTCGGACCACAGGCGCAGCACGGCGCCGGGTGCAACCTTCCGCAGCGGGGCCACCCCGCCGAACGTGAACGCGTACTGCTCGAAACTCGGCGTCAGCTCGATGATGTCGGTCATTGCGGCGCGCTCCTCGACAAGACGATCACGGCAGGGTTACGTGCTGCGAGCCGAGCTCGTCGATCTTCTGGACGCCGAGCAGCTGCATCGTGCGGCGCACCTCGCTGGTAAGGATCTCCGTCGCGCGCTCGACCCCGCGCTCGCCGCCGGCCATGAGGCCGTACAGGTACGCCCGGCCGACGAGAGCGGTGTCGGCGCCGAGAGCCTTGGCGGCCACGATGTCGGCGCCACTCATGATCCCGGTGTCGAGCCACACCTCGGCGTGTCCCTGCAGCTCCTGCACGACGTCGGGCAGCAGCCGCAGCGGGACGGGTGCCCGGTCGAGCTGGCGCCCGCCGTGGTTGGACACGATCACCGCGTCGGCCCCGGCATCGACGACGCGCCGGGCGTCGGCCACCGTCTGGATCCCCTTGACGATGAGTGGGCCGTCCCAGGCCGAACGCAGCCAGACCAGGTCGTCCTCGGTCATGGTCGCGTCGAACAGGGTGTCGATCATCTCGGCGACGGTGGAATCCCAGCTCGACAGCGACGCGAACGTCAGCGGCTCGGTGGTCAGCAGGTTCACCCACCACGCCGGGTGCAGGATCGCGTTGCCGACCGTCCTCGCCTTGAGCTTGGGCGGGATCGAGAACCCGTTGCGGACGTCGCGCAGCCGGGGCCCGGCCACTGGGACGTCGACGGTGAGGATCAGCGCTTCGAACCCGGCCGCGCGCGCCCGGGCAATCAGGTCCTCGGCGGCAGCGCGGTCGCGCCAGACGTAGAGCTGGAACCACTTGCGCGCCTTCGGCGCCGCGGCAGCGACGTCCTCGATCGACGTCGTCCCCATCGTCGACAGCGCGTAGGGCACGCCGTACCGCTCGGCCACTCGTGCGACGGCGCGCTCACCCTCGTGGTGCATCAGCCGGGTGAATCCGGTGGGCGCGAACGCGAACGGCTGCTCGGAACGCGTGCCGAGAAGGTCCGTCGAGGTGTCGACCTGGGAGACATCGCGCAGCACCGACGGATTGAACTGGAGCTCGGCGAACAGCGGCCCGCGCGCGGGTGAGGCTGATCTCGGCCGAGGCGGCACCGTCGGTGTAGTCGAACACCGAGCGTGGGCTGCGGCGCCGCGCGATCGTGCGCAGGTCGTCGATGGTCAATGCCTGGGCGAGTCGGCGCCGCGTCGGGTTCAGGTCCGGCTTGTCAAGCGAGACCAGCGGCGCGAAGTCGGACCAGCGAGGCACCCGTCGGGGGGTTCGCTGCGGTGCTGTCATCGAGTCGACGCTACGCCGGAACCGGTCGCGGTCAATGGCTGCGCTGCGGTCCGCGCGGTGACGGTGATCCGTCACTCGACACGGTGATCCGTCACTCGACGTGGGACTCCAGTCCGAGCAGCGCCCGCTTGACGTGCTCACCCCCGGCGTAGCGGCCCAGCGACCCGTCCGAGCGGACGACCCGGTGGCACGGGACCACGATCGGCACCGGGTTGAGCGCGCACGCGGTCCCCACCGCCCGGACGGCGCGCGGGCTGCCCGCCGCGCGCGCCACCTCGGCGTAGCTCTCGGTCCGCCCGTAGCCGATCGCGCGCAGGTGAGCGAGGACGTCTCGGCGGAACCCGTGCGCGAGCCGCAGGTCGACCGCAAGGTCGAACTCGCGCCGTCGCCCCGCGAAGTACTCGTCCAGCTCGCGGGACACCGCGTCGAGCCGACCGGGCGCGTGCAGCACGCGCGGGCTCACCCGCGCGGCGAGGACGTCGAGCGCGAGCGCGTGGTCCTGCGCCTCGAAGGCGATGCGGACGAGCCCGACGTCCGTCGCGGCGAGCAGCAGGCTGCCGACCGGCGAGTCGACGGTGCGGTAGGCGACGTCGAGGACGCCGTCGCGGTCGGCTGCCGCGACCAGCCGGGCGTGCAGGATGTCGAGTTCGGTGCCGGTGATTTCGGGCAGTTCGATCATGTGATGTCCCCTAACGGGTAGGTGCGGCGCAGCGTGGCGATGCCGTCTGCTGCGGCGCGGCGGGCGGCGTCCGCGGTGCCGCCGATGACAGCGGCAACCTCGCGGTAGGGCAGCCCGGCGAGATGGTGGTAGGCGACGGCGTGCCGTTGCCGGTCGGGCAGCCCGGCCAGGGCGGCCCAGAGGTCGTGGTCGGGCTGATGGTCGTGGACGGGACGGTCGGCGGTGTCGGCGACGGGGGCGGCGCGTCGGCCGGCGGCGCGGACGATGTCGATGGCCTTGCGGTGCGCGATCGTCACCAGCCATGCCTCGAGGTTCGCGTCGTCCGGCAGGTCGGGGTAGGCGCGCAGGGCGGCGAGGAAGGTCTCGGACCAGGCGTCGTCAGCGTCCACCGGTCCGAGCACGGCACGGCAAACCCGCAGCACCGTCGCGCCGTGTCGCTGGACGACCGCCTCGAACGGCGGTTTGGCAGCGGCCACGAACGAGCCGTCCATCGCTGTCACGCGTTGCTCACCTCACGTCAGCAGAGAGTCTGGCGGGTCGGTCCTGCTCCCTGTCGAGTGCTTGCGCGTCGGAGTGGTCATGCCAGGTAGACGCCCGGCAGCAGCGAAACGTGAGATCAGCGCCGCCGCGCCGCGACCTCGCCGCTGCCGCGCGCGATGAGCCGGACGGGCAGCACATCGCGCTCCGGTGGTCCGTCGTGACCGGCGATGCGACGCAGCAGCAGCAGCGCCGCCAGCCGCCCCATCTCCTGGACGTCGCCGGTGACCACGGTTGCGGGTAGGGGCAGCAGGTCGGCCAGCCGGAAGTCGTCGAAGCCCACGACCGCGGTCGGTGACCCGACTGCGCCCACGGCGCGCAGCACGCCCTCGCAGACGAAGTTGGTCGTCGCGAACACCGCCGTCGGTGGATTCGGCCGATTCAGCAGGTCGAGCGTCGCGTCGTACGCGGCGTCGGCCGACCCCTCGGGCAACGTCACCACGAGCGACGGTTCGACCGCCCGGCCCGCACCACGCATGGCCCGGCGGAACCCCCGCACGCGCTGCCCGGTCGTGTAGTAGGACGGCGCGACGATCGTGGCGACACGTCGGTGGCCATGCGCAAGCAGGTGGGCGGTCGCGAGGTATCCGCCGCGATTGTTGTCGAACTGCACCACGTCGGCGGCGATACCGCCCGCCGGCCGGTCGACGAAGACCACCGGCGTGCCGCTGTCGAGGCTGCTCTGCAGAAAGCTGTAGTCGCCCTGATCGGGAACGACGATCAAGCCGGCCATCCGCCGTCCGAGCAGATCCTGGACGACCCGTTGCTCGGCCTCGGGATCCTCGTCGACCATCGTCACGACGACCGCGTAGTCCGACGTCCGCGCCACCTCGACGGCGGTCTTGGCGATCGCGGCATAGAACGGGTTGGTCAGATCCCCCACCAGCAGCGCGATCATCCGCGAACTCATGCCCGGGCGTAGGGCGCGGGCGATGTCGTTGCGGCGGAAGCCCAGCTCGGCGATGGCGGCATGTACGCGGGCGGCTGTCTGCGGACGTACCGACAAGCCACCGTTGACGACCCGGGACACCGTGCCGACGCCGACCCCGGCGTGGACCGCGACGTCCCGCATCGTCGGCTGCCTCATGACCATCTAGTCTGCCCGTCCCTGCACTCGACGCAGTTGTGATCGTGCAATCGGCGTCATCCGGACGCCTGAAATAAGTAGTTGTTGACGATTCGTACCACGTCTGGTTACGTTTCCAATTAGATACGTTTCCAAATTGGCCTACCGTCCTAGCCCCGAGAGGCGAGTGCCAGTGCAGTTGCGCCGAACGATTGCCAGCGCTGCGGCCGTGCTCGCGACCGCACTCTCGGTCACGACCGCAGCGGCCGCTCCGCCACCCTCGGGGCGGCCCGCGCAGACAGCCGTCGACCGAGCCGCAGCGAGCTACAGCGCGCTCGAGCAGTTCTTCGCGGCCGGTCACGGGCTGTATCACGAGCAGTACCCGGTCGAGCCCGGCGACAACGCCTACAGCTACGAGTGGCCCTTCTCGCAGGCACACGTCGCTGCACTCGACCTGGCCGGGATGCCAGGAAGGCTCGGCAGGCAGCACCGGCCCGAGTTGCGGCAGAACGACGCCGCGCAAGTGTTGTACTGGAGCACGGCAGGCACGACCGGCCGGCCGGGATTCGCCTCCGGTGTCGAGCCGCCGTACGGCACCGGTGGCGACTTCTTCTACGACGACAACGAATGGGTCGGCCTGCAGGACGTCCAACACTGGTTGTTCTTCCACGATCGACGCTCGCTGCGGCAGGCCGCGCGGATCTTCGCGTTGGTGGTGTCGGGATGGGACCGCGACCCGGCCCATCCCGACCCCGGCGGCGTGTTCTGGACGCAAGCGAACTGGAGCAACGACCGCAACACCGTGTCGAACATGCCCGGTGCTGAACTGGGGCTTCGGCTCTACCAGGTCACCGGCGATCGCAGCTATCTGCGCTGGGCGATGCGGATGTACGAGTGGACGAACACCCACCTCCAGTCGCCCGACGGGTTGTACTGGGATCACGTCGATCTGCAGGGCACGATCGAGAAGACGTTCTGGACCTACAACCAGGGCGTGCCGGTCGGCGTAAACGTGCTGCTGTACGAGGTCACCGGGCAGCCGCGCTACCTGCGCGAGGCCGAGCGCATCGCTACGGCCGGCCTGCACTACTTCGGCGGCGACCGACTTGATGCGCAACCGCCGTACTTCAACTCGATCTGGTTCAAGAACCTGCTCCTGCTTCAATCCGTGACACACGACCCTCGGTACCGGCGGGCGATGGGTGCCTACGCCGAGCGGATGTGGACCATGCACCGCGACCCGGCGACCGGCCTGTTCCACTTCCGCACCGGCGATGCGCACACCCAGTTGATCGAGCAGGCCGCGATGACCCAGCTCTACGCCGTGCTGGCCTGGTCGCGCGCCGACTACCGCCGCCTCTATTGACCGTCACCGTCACCACGTGCTGGACCGGAAGGGATAACCCATGTCTCGACGCAGGATCCTGTCGGCGGTAACCGCCGTCGCCGTGCTCGCCGTGCTGCCGGCGTGTTCGAGCGGTTCGGGAAGCGGCGACGGCAAGACGCTCAAGATCGCCTACCAGAAGTTCGGCGCATTCACCCAGATGGACGCGCACATGCACAAGGTCAAGGACGAATACGAGGCCGCGCACCCCGGGATGAAGGTGGAGCTCCAGCCGATCCAGGCCGACGAGAACAGCTATTACACCAAGCTGAACCTGATGAGCCGGTCGGCGTCGACGGCGCCGGACGTGCTCTACGAGGACACCTTCCTCGTCAATTCCGACATCAGTGCCGGGTATCTCGCGCCGATCGACGGGTACTTGTCGAAGTGGAAGGACTGGAGCCAGTTCACCGACTCGTCCAAGACCGCGGGCAAGGGCGCGGACGGAAAGACCTACGGCGTGCCCATGGGCACCGACACCCGCGGGCTGTACTACAACAAGCAGGTGTTCGCGAAGGCAGGCCTTCCGGCCGACTGGCAACCGAAGACCTGGGACGACATCCTCTCGGCCGCGCGAACCATCAAGCAAAAGGTGCCGGGTGTGGTGCCGTTCAACATCTACTCGGCGAAATCAGCCGGCGAGGGCGCGACGATGCAGGGCCTCGAGATGCTGCTGTATGGCACCAAGGACACGCTCTACGACGACTCGTCGAAGAAGTGGATCGTGTCGAGTGCGGGCATGACGTCCGCGATGAACTTCCTGCACACCGTGTTCCAGGAAAAGCTCGGTCCCGATCCGCAGGACGAACTCGACCCGCAGTGGGGCACCAAGGTCAGCACCCAGTTGATGCCGCAGGGCAAGCTCGCGATCGATTTGGACGGATCGTGGCTGACCGGCACCTGGAAGAAGACCGGGAGCAAGCCCTGGCCGGAGTACAGCAGCGTGCTGGGCACCGCGGCGATGCCGACCGAGGACGGGTCCGCACCCGGGAAGACCAGCATGTCCGGCGGCTGGTTGCTGTCCGTCGGGGCCCGGTCGGGCAACAAGGATGCCGCGTGGGACTTCATCGCGCTCGCTCTGAACCGCGAGAACTCGCTTAGCTACGACAACGCAGCGAGCCAGATCGCCGAGCGCAAGGACGTGGCGAGCGATCCGGCCTACACGGGCAGCGACCCGTTCACGCCGTTCTTCACCAGCCTGGTGCAGTACACCCACTTCCGGCCGGCCTACTCCGACTACCCGCAGGTCTCGGACGCGATCCAGCAGGCGATGGAGGGCGTCATGACCGGGCAGATCTCGGTCGATGATGCGATGAACCGCTTTGCCGACACGGTCAAGAGCGCGGTGGGCGCCGACAAGACCACGGGTTGATGGCTTCGACCACACTCACCGGATTACCGCCGGCAGCGCCGGCACCACCACGGCGCGGACGCAGCCGGCCAGGCGGCGCTGCTGCACGCCGGCTCGGCCCGCTGGTCCCGGCGGTTCTGCTCCTGCTGTTGTTCTTCGCCGGCCCGGTGATGTGGAGTTGCTACACCGCGTTCACCGATCAGTCGCTGTCCGGCACCGGCGCGCAGCACCCGCGCTTCATCGGCCTGGACAACTTCCGGCGGATGCTCGACGACCCGACGTTCCTGCAGTCGCTCGTGCTCACCGTCGTGTTCGTCGTCGGATCAGCGGTCATCGGGCAGAACATTCTCGGGCTGGTCATCGCCATGTTGCTGCGCCAGCGCGGGCGCTTCGTCCAAGCCGGCGTGTCCCTCGTCGTGGTCGGCGCGTGGGTGATGCCCGAGATCGTCGCGGCGTTCTGCTGGTACGCCTACCTCAACCGCGACGGCTCGTTGAACTCGTGGCTGGACTCCCTCGGTGTGACGCAGAACTGGCTGTACAGCGCGCCGATGTTCGCGATCATCCTCGCGAACGTGTGGCGGGGGACGGCGTTCTCGATGATGGTGTATTCGGCTGCGCTGTCGGACATCCCGCCCGAGATCGAGGAGGCGGCATCGATCGACGGCGCCGGCGGCTGGCGGCGCTTCTGGTACGTGACGCTGCCGATGATCCGCCGATCGGTCATGACCAATCTCATGCTGATCACGCTGCAGACGCTGGCCGTGTTCACGACGATCTACGTGTTGACCGGTGGCGGACCGGGCACGAAGAGCCAGACCACGCCGCTCTACATGTACGAGCAGGCCTTCAAGTTCTACAACCTGGGGTACGGGACCGCGATGGCGCTCGTCCTGCTCGTGCTCGGCGCGCTCTTCTCGCTGGTCTACCTGCGCTTCGTGAAGGTGGACGAGCGATGACGACCGCAACCGTCCGGATCAGGCGGTCCTTCGCGATCACCTCGCCGCGCATGGACGTGTCGCGGCTGCTGGCGCGGCTCGCCCTGCTGCTGGTCGTCCTCGCCTTTGTCGCGCCGATGCTCTGGCTGTTCCTCGGCGCAGTGCACCGGGACTCCGCGCTGTCGGTCGACTTCGGCGGCAGCTACACGCTGGACAACTTCCGCGCGGTCATGACGGCCGAGACGCTGTGGATCCCGCTGCGCAATTCGCTGGTGCTCGCCGGCGCCACGACTGTCGTCACGGTGATCTGCGCGTCGCTCGCCGCATACCCGCTCTCGCGCTACCAGATGCGCTTTCGCAAGCTGTTCCTCTACACGATCGTGTTCTCGACCGGGCTGCCCATCACCGCGATCATGGTGCCGGTCTACTCGATGTTCGCCCACTTCAACATGACCGACTCGATGACCGGCACGGTGCTGTTCATGTCGGCGTCCTCGCTGCCGTTCGCGATCTGGATGATGAAGAACTTCATGGACGGCGTCCCGGTCACGCTGGAGGAAGCAGCCTGGACGGACGGGGCCGGATGGTTCCAGGCGCTGCGCCGCATCGTGCTGCCGCTCATGGCGCCCGGCGTGGCCGTGGTCAGCATCTTCGTCTTCGTCACCCAGTGGGGCGACTTCTTCATCCCGTTCATCCTGCTGCTGAGCCCGGACAAGCAGCCGGCCTCGGTGAGCATCTACACGTTCTTCTCGCAGTACGGAGCAGTCGCATACGGCCAGCTTGCGGCGTTCTCGATCCTCTACACGCTGCCCATCGTCGGCCTCTACGGCGTGCTGTCGAAGTACCTGGGTGGCGCGTTCAATTTCGCCGGCGGGGTCAAGGGCTGAACCGAAAGGCTGCACATGCAGATCACGTCCGTGGTAGCGACCGAACTCTTCCTGCCGACCGACGCGGGACCGGCGCAGGTGCTGCGGGTCGAGCTGGCCGAGCCGGCACGCGAGGCCATCACCGTGTCCGCCGATGGCGTGCTGATCGGCTCGGCAGCGGCCGACAGCAACACCGTCGAGGTAGCGCTGACCGGACTGATCGGGCGGGCACCGGGCCAGACCGTCGACGCGACCGTCTCGATCGCCGCCCTGCGGCATCCGGTCCAGGTCGTGGTGGCTGAACCCGGCTGGACGGTCTGGATGATCCCGCACTTCCACTACGACCCGGTCTGGTGGAACACGCAGGCGGCCTACACCGCGACCTGGGACGAGCTGGGGGAGGAGGCGCAGCGCACCCGGTCGGCCTTCCAGCAAACGGGATTCGCGCTGGTCGAGGCCCATCTCGCGGTGGCCCGGCGCGACCCGGACTACTGCTTCGTGCTCGCCGAGGTCGACTACCTGAAGCCGTACTGGGATGCCCGTCCCGGCGACCGGCCGTACCTGCGCCGGCTCATCGACGAGGGCCGCCTCGAGATCATCGGCGGGACCTACAACGAGCCCAACACCAACCTGACCACGGCCGAGACGACGGCCCGCAACTTCGTGTACGGCGCAGGATTCCAGCGCGCAGTGCTCGGCGCCGATCCCCAGACGGCCTGGCAGCTCGACGTGTTCGGCCACGACCCGCAGTTCCCGGGCTTGGCCGCCGACGCCGGGCTGACGTCCTCGTCCTGGGCCCGCGGACCCCATCACCAGTGGGGACCGATGCTCACGACCCACGACTCCAGTCAGGGCTGGGGCGACCCGTCGGTGATGCAGTTCCCCGCCGAGTTCGAGTGGATCTCGCCGTCCGGACGCGGGGTACTCACCCACTACATGCCGGCGCACTACTCGGCCGGCTGGACGATCGACTCCAGGACGACGCTGGCCGGGGCCGAACAGGCGGTGTACGAGCTGTTCCTGCTGCTCAAGCGGGTGGCCGCGACCCGCAACGTCCTGCTCCCGGTGGGGACGGACTACACCCCGCCGAGCAAGTGGGTGACCGAGATCCACCGGCACTGGAACGCGAAGTACGCGTGGCCGCAGTTCCGCTGCGCCACGCCGCGGTCGTTCTTCGCCGCCGTCCACGAGGAGCTGGCTGGGACGGGCCGCCGCCCGGCGCCGCAGACCCGGGACATGAATCCCGTCTACACCGGCAAGGACGTCTCCTACATCGACACGAAGCAGGCGCAGCGCGCGGCCGAGAGCGGGCTGGTCGACGCGGAGCTGTTCGCCTCGTTCGCGACGTTGCACGGGGCGCGCTACCCGCACGAGGCGCTCGACAAGGCGTGGCGCCAGCTGGTCTTCGGCGCGCACCACGACGCGATCACGGGGTCCGAGTCCGACCAGGTCTATCTCGACCTGCTCACCACCTGGCGCGACGCGCACGAGATCGGCCGCGAGGTGCGCCAGGCGGCGCTGGACCACCTCGCCGCCGCAGTTGCCGCGCCGGCCGTGGCCGCGGACGCCAGTCCGGTCACCGTGTTCAACCCGTCGAGCTGGGATCGTGCCGATCGGGTCACCGTCCCGGTCGAGTTCGACCAAGCGGGCATGCTGGGCGTCGAGGTCGTCGCACCGGGCGGCGCGGCCGTGCCCTGCCTGGTCGAGCACCCGGTCACGCGCGAAGACGGGTCGCTGGCCTCGGCCGAGGTCACCTTCGTGGCCGAGGCGCCCGCGATCGGCTACGCGGCCGGCTGGCAGCTACGCGGCACCACGACGCCTGCGACCGGCTGGGTCGACGCCGGCCCGGGCACGTCGATCGAGTCTGATCGGTACGTCGTCGAGGTCGACCCCGACCGCGGCGGCTGCGTCCGCCGCCTGCTCGACAAGGGCCACGACCGGGACGTGCTGCGCGCCGGCGAGCTCGGCAACGAACTGCTGCTCGAGCAGGAGTACCCGGAACACCCGGTCGTCCATGAGGGCCCGTGGCATCTCGTCCCGACCGGGCGCAAGCAGCGCTCGGCGAGCGCGCCGGCCCACAGTGTCCGGCGCGAAACCTGCCCGCTCGGCGAGCGGATCACGGTCACCGGGCAGCTGGGCTCGGCGACCTACGTCCAGACGATCACGCTCTGGACGTCGACTGACCGGCTGGACTGCCGAACCACGCTGGACGGGTTCGCCGGCGTCGACGAGCTGGTGCGCGTGCGCTGGGCGGTCGACGTGCCCGGCGCCCTGCCCGTGAGCGACGTGGGCAATGCGGTCGTGGGGCGCGGGTTCGCGCTCATCGCCGAGGACTCGGCCGTCCACCCGTGGACGCTGGACAATCCGGCGCTGAACTGGTTCGCCCTGTCCTCGACCGCGCGGGTACGGGTCTGCGCGCCCGACGGCGCCGTTCACGAGCGCGCCCTAGGCGTGGCCGAACTCGTCGCCGCGGACCTCGATGCGAGCGGGCAGCTGCGCCCGCTCGCCGTGGCCCTCGCCGGCCAGGGCGTGACCGCGACGACGTCGGTGGGTCGGGGTCCGCGCTACGGCCGGCTCGCGGTGGACTCGAACCTGCCCGACGTGCGCATCGCGATCGGCGGGCCGCAGGACAACGCGTTCACCGCGCAGGTGCTGGACACGGCGGACGAGGCCTACCGGACCGAGGTCGACAAACAGCTCGCGGACACCGGCACGGCGCGGGTCTGGGTGCCCGCCGCGCGCCCGCTGCGTGCTGCCTGGCAGCCGAGCGCCGATCTCACCGGTCCGCTCGACCTGCCGGTGCTGATCGTCGTCGGCGCCGGCGAGGTCGACGCGGTCGTGGCCGATCTGATTGACGCGGCCATCGAGGTCAGCCAGAGTGCCGACGCCGCGACGCCCGGCGACCCGACGCTGGACGACTACACCGTCGGCGTGCTCAACACCGGGATGCCCGGCTTCGCCGTCGACACCACCGGCGCGCTGCACCTGTCGCTGATGCGCTCGTGCACCGGGTGGCCGTCCGGGGTCTGGATCGACCCGCCCCGGCGCACCGCACCGGACGGATCGAATTTCCAGCAGCAGCACTGGACGCACCACTTCGACTACGCCGTGGTCGCTGCATCGGGCGACTGGCGTGCAGCGGGGCTCGCGCGTAGCGGCCGCGACCTCAATCACCGCCTGCACACCTCGCCGGCCTCCGGCGGCGGGGAGCTGCCGGCGCGGGACAGCTTCATCCGGGTCGAGGGCAGCGTCGAGGGCAGTGCGGTCGTCGCTGCGGTCAAGGCCGGGACCAACCCGCTGGCCGAGGGCCGCACACCGGGCCCGGTCGAGTCGCTGACCGTCCGCCTCGTCGAGCCGGTCGGCGCAAGCGCGTCGGTGAGCGTCACGCCGTCGTTCGCCGTGACCGGTGCCGCCTGGCTCGATCTGCTCGAACGCCCCACGGCGGGCGCCGCGCTCACCGGGTCGGCGGTGCCGGTCGAGCTGTCGCCGATGCAGATCCGCACGCTGCGACTGGACGTGACGCCCGGTACCGGCCAGGTCGAGCTCGCCGCGCACGGTGAGCCGCACCAGCCGGTCTACACCCGCTACTGGCTCGACAACACCGGACCGGCGCCGCGGGGGAACCTGCCCGTCGCCGTCCACTGCGAACCGTCGCTCGTCGAAGGCACCGGCCCGTTCGAGCTGGCGGTACGGGTGGCGTCGGACCGGAGCGACGCCGCGAGTGACGTCCCGGTCCGCGTGGTCGTGCCGGCCGGGTGGCAGGCCGAGCCCGCCACGTTCAGGGCGAGCATCGATCCGGGCGGCTGGGTCGAGCAGCCGGTTCGCCTCGTCGCGCCCGACGAGCTCGCCGACGGGACCTGGTGGATCCGCGTGCTGGCCGAGGTCGACGGCGACGTGCTCGAGGACGTCACGCGCGTCCTGACCGGTCCGGCCCGCGAGCGCGAGCTCTCGGTCGACGTTGCGGCAGCCGCCGAGCTGCGCCGCGGCGAGCGGGGTCGCATCGACGTCACGCTGGCCAGCGCGGCGCGGTCCACGATCGCGGCCCGCGTGCAACTCGTCAGCCCCTGGCACACCTGGGAGCTGCTGCCGCAGTGGGACACCGGCGCCGAGTTGGCGCCGGGCGAGCGGCGCGTGCTGTCGCTGCCGGTGACCGCCGGGACGTCCGCGCCGCTCGGGTCGTGGTGGGCGGTGGTGAAGGTGAGTGCGGCCGGCCTGCTCACCTACAGCGAGCCAGTCCTGCTCACGGTGCGGCCGTGACACCGGCCGGCGAACCGGTGGCGGCCTACGTCGGCACGCACGTGATCACGGTCGCTCAGGTCGACCAGCGGCTGGCGGCGCTGCGCACCGGCGCGTTCGGGTCGCGCCTGCCCAGCCAGGCCACTGCCGAGGGACGCAATGCCCGGCGCTGGGTGCTGCAGCTGCTGTGTGCCGAGCAGGTCGTCTCGGACGAGCTGGCCCGTCGGCGCACGGCGCCGGCAGGGGCCCGCGCGCCGTTGGCGCTGCCGCGGGCGCTGGCCGTCGGCGGCGTGGCCGCCGCCGTCCTCGCTGCGATTCCCGAGAGTGTCGGCCTGATCGAGCAACCGGTGGTCGGCGACGCCGAGGTGCGCGCCTACTACCAGCGCAATCGCGATCTGTACCCCGGCGTGTGTTTCGCCGACGCGCGCGCGGCGATCATGGTCGAGCTGGCCGGCGCGGCGTCCGACCGCGCGTTCGGTAGCTGGCTCGAGCAACGGATGGCCGCGGACGTCGTGCTGAGTCCTGGCTTCGAGCACCCGGCGGCGCCGGGCCATCCCGACTCCACGCACCGGCACTGAACCAGTTCCGCTTTCTGGCCGGATCCGCGAAGCTGGCAGGCATGCGTCGCACAGTTCTCGCGGTGGCGGCTGCCGCGGCAGTCGTGGCGGGGTGGGCCGGGCCTGCCGGGGCGAGCAGTCCGGACGTCGCGCGCCCGGTGTCCGCGACGGTCGGCCCGGTGTTCCGCACGCCGGTGCCCGTTGTGCACGACTGCACGGCGAGCGTGGTCGCGAGCCGCACGCATGACCTGATCATGACCGCCGCGCACTGCGTGTACGGCCTCGCGCTGGGCTGGACGTTCGCGCCCGGCTATGACGCCGGCCAGTTCCCGTTCGGCGTCTGGACGGTCACCGCGACCTTCGTCGACCCGGCGTGGCAACAGCGCCAAGATCCGCATCACGACGTCGCGATCCTGCGGGTGGCTCGCCACGGCGGCCAGGGCATCCAGGACGTTGTCGGGGCGAACCACGTCGCGCCGGCGCCGCGCAGCGGCCGATCGGTGCTTGTGATCGCCTACAACGCCGGCGCCGGCGACCGGGCGATCCGCTGTCGGACCCAGGTGTACTACACCGCGGGGTTCCCCAGCTTCGACTGCCCGGGATTCGCCGGCGGGTCGAGCGGGGGGCCGTGGCTGGCCCGCGCGGCCGGACGGACGGTCGTGCGTGGGCTCATCGGCGGGCTGCACCAGGGCGGGTGCACTGCCGACACCTCGTACTCGCCCCGGTTCGGCCACCAGGTGCGCGCCCTGCTGGCACGGGCGACGGCCGGTGGTCACGGTGACCTGGCTCCGGTTCCCGGCAGCGACGGCTGTTGAGCTCCTGGTTACCGCTACTGGTTACGCAGGTCGTTACTTGAGGTCGGTGCTGGACTTGCCGAGCAGCCGCCGGGCCACGATGAGCTGCTGGATCTGCTGTGTCCCCTCGAAGATGTCGAGGATCTTGGAGTCACGCGCCCACTTCTCGAGCAGCGAGTTCTCGGAGTACCCGACCGCGCCGGCGAGTTCGACGCAGCGCAGGGTGATGTCCGTGGCCGCACGCCCGGCCTTGGCCTTGGCCATCGACGCCTGCAGCGAGTTCGGCTTGTTGTTGTCGGCCATCCACGTCGCCTGGAGGGTCAGCAGGTAGGCGGCCTCCCAGTCGGCCTCCAACTGCAGGTAGGTGGCCGCGGCCGCGTGCTGTGCCAGGGCGGGCCGGTCGTAGTCGATCTCGACGCCGGCCTCGCGCAGCAGGTCCTCGATCTCGTCCAGCGCCGCGCGCGCGCAGCCGACCGCCATGCCGGCGACGAGCGGACGGGTGTTGTCGAAGGTCTGCATCACGCCCGCGAAGCCCTGCTCGGCCTCGACGTCCGGTGAGCCGAGCAGGTTGGCAGCCGGGACGCGGCAGTCGGTGAAGCGGATCGTCGCGGTGTCCGACGCGCGGATGCCCAGCTTGTGCTCGAGCCGCTCGACCACCATGCCGGGCGTCCCCTTCTCGACGACGAAGGACTTGATCGCCGCGCGCCCCTTGGCCTTGTCGAGGGTCGCCCACACGACGACGGCGTCCGAGCGCCCACCGGCGGTCACGTAGATCTTCTCGCCGTTGAGGATGTAGTCGTCGCCGTCCTTGGTCGCGGTGGTCGACACCGCCGCCGAGTCCGAGCCGAACCCGGGTTCGGTGATCGCCATCGACGCCCAGAGCTTGTCGAAGCGGGCCAACTGCTCGTCGTTCGCGACCGACGCGATCGCGGCATTGCCGAGCCCTTGGCGTGGCATCGACAGCACCAGGGCGACGTCGCCCCAGCAGGCCTCCATGATCGAGAGCACGCCGGACATGTTCGTGCCGTTGCGGTTGCTGTTGTCCTTGTCGCCCTCCGACCGCCGCACGCCGCGCGCACCCGTCGAGGTCTCGCCGGAGGCGTTCATGCCATCGATCAGCGAGGCGAGCATGTCGAGTTCCTTGGGGTACTCGTGCTCGGCCTGGTCGTACTTGCGCGAGATCGGCCGGAAGATCTCGGTCGACACCTGGTGGGCCTGGTTGACCAGCATCCCGAACTTCTTCGGCACTTCCAGGTTGATGCTCATACGAGAACCACGCCTTCCATCAGCCCGACGGCACGCAGATCTCGGTACCAGCGCTCGACCGGGTGTTCCTTCACGTAGCCGTGGCCGCCGAGCAGCTGCACGCCGCTGCTGCCGATCCTCATGCCGTACTCGGCGGTCAGCTTGCGGGCGAGCGCGACCTCGCGGGCGTAGGAGCGTGCCCTGCTCGGCGCGCGATGCCGCACGCAGCGTGACCAGCCGCGCGCCTTCGAGTTCGATGCGCGATGTCGGCGACCATGAACGCGACGGCCTGGCGGTGGCTGATCGGTTCGCCGAACGCCTTGCGGTCGTTGACGTAGGGGATGACGTAGTCGAGGACGGCTTTGCTCGTCCCGCACGCGAGCGCCGACCAGCCCAGGCGGGCCAGCCGGACGCACTCGGCGTAGTCGGCGTCGAGCTTGCCGGCGACCGACACCCCGTCGAGGACGAGCCGGCCCATCGCGGCGGCGCGCAGCCCCATCGCCGGCTCGGATTCGATCGACACGCCGCTGCGTGCCCGACTCGACCAGGAACAGCGCGGGCGCCCCGTCGAGGTCGGCGGCGACGACGAACAGTTCGGCCTCGGCGGCGCGCGGTACCAGCGACTTCACCCCGTCCAGGACGAAGCCCCCGGGCGTTGCGCGTGCCGTCGTCGTCAGGGTGAACGGGTCGAACAGCGGGCGGGGTTCGAGCAGCGCGAGCGCGGCGGCGGGCACGTCGTCGCCGGTGAACGCCGGCAGGTAGGTCGCCTGCTGGTCGGCGTCACCCCAGAGCACCAGCGCGGTGCTCACGGCGGCCGGGGCCAGGCACGCCACGGCCAGCCCCATGTCACCGTGCGCGAGCGCCTCGGCGACCAGGACTCCGGTCGTGATCGACCGCTCGGCTGCTCATCCCACCGAGCGACTCGGGCACGGCGAGCAGCGTGACGCCCAGTTCGCTCACCGAGCGCTTGAGCAGCGGTTCGGGGGCGGCGCAGTCGTCGTTCGCCACCGCCGCGGCCGGGCGCAACTGCTCGGCGGCGAACTCGGCGCTCGCCTCGGCGATCATCTTCTGCTCGTCGGTGGGGGTGAGGTCGAACAGCCCCCGCTCGCCGGCGGTGGTCGGCCGCTCGGGGCTCTTGCGGCGTTGCGCCCCCTGGACGGCCGCGAAGGCGCGGTTGGCCTGGCCGAGCGTCCTGAACCCGACCCGGGTCGCCTCGTAGACCGCTCGCTCGGCCTGCGGTCGCAGCCGGAGCCGGTCGATCAGGCTCGAGCCGGCGAGCTTGTGCAGCGCAGCGAGTCCGGCGCCCATGGCGTCTCTGCCGCTGCGATTGCGTCCTGACATGCTGTCTCCGAACGTCTGATACATCGTGTTCCAGGTACTTGACCTACAAGTTACCCGCCGGTAGCCCACTGGGCCACCGGCCGTGACCCATGTCGCCGTCCGTCGCCCCGCGCCGGGAACCGGGCCTCGACGCCTATCGTTGAGTCAAGTAGTCAAGCTGTGAAGGAGCCTGATCCGGTGGCCGAGAACCCCGTCATCCGCAAGTTCGGTGCAGCGTCCGGCGCGGGCAGTCCGCCGCGGGACCTCAGCGCCAACGATCTGAACGAGATGTTCAACCAGCCCGCGTTCGCGGGGCCACGCCCGGGTCAGCGCTACATGACCCTGGACGACGTCGTCCAGCGCACCGGCGCCATGCTGGCGGTGCTGCTCGCCGCCGGCGCGATCTCGTGGGTCATCACGCCTGACCACCTGTCGCTGCCGATCCTGCTGATCTCGCTGATGGGCAGCCTCGGCTGTCGGCCTCTACATGTCCTTCAGCGGCAAGGCGAACGCGGCGCTGTGCATCACCTACTCCGTCCTCGAGGGGGTGCTGCTCGGCGCGATCAGCAAGATGTTCGAGCAGGCCTACTCCGGGCATCGTGGTCCAGGCGATCACCGGCACCGTGATGGTCGCCGCCGGCATGCTGTTCGTCTACAAGATCGGCGCCATCCGGGTCACGCCGAAGTTCACCCGGATCGTCGTCGGCGCCACCATCGGCGTGTTCGGCCTGATGGTCGTGAACCTGGTCGCCTACCTGTTCACCGACGGACGGCCTGGGCCTGCGCAGCGGCGGGCTGCTGGCCATCGTGTTCAGCCTCGTGTGCATCGTGATCGCCTCGATGAACCTGGTCCTCGACTTCGACATGATCGAGCGCGGCATCCGCAACGGGGCCGACCAGAAGTTCGCATGGTTCGCGTCCTTCGGCCTGATGGTCACATTGGTCTGGCTCTACATCGAGATCCTGCGGCTGCTCAGCTACCTGCGCAGCGACTGACCCGGCGCCGTCACCCGGCAGCCTGTCCCGACGCGGTCCGCGCGTCACGGTGTGCGAGCACCGTGACCCGCGGGCTGTCGGCGTTAAGAGAGCGGCGTTACGAGAGCCGCTCCAGGATCATCGCCATGCCCTGGCCGCCGCCGACACACATGGTCTCGAGGCCGAACTGCTTGTCGTGGAACTTCAGCGAGTTCACCAGCGTGGACGTGATGCGGGCGCCGGTCATGCCGAACGGGTGTCCGACCGCGATGGCCCCGCCGTTGACGTTGAGCCGGTCCATGTCGATGCCCAGATCGCGCTGCGACGGCAGCACCTGCGCCGCGAACGCCTCGTTGATCTCGACCAGATCGATGTCGCCGATGCTCATCCCGGCGCGGGCCAGGGCCTGCTTCGACGCCTCGACCGGGCCGTAGCCCATGATCTCCGGCGACAGGCCGCTGACGCCGGTCGCGACGATGCGCGCCAGCGGCGTGATCCCCAGTTCAGCGGCCTTCGCCGAGCTCATGATCACGACCGCAGCGGCGCCGTCGTTGAGCGGGCAGCAGTTGCCTGCGGTGATCCGGCCGTCCGGACGGAACACCGGCTTGAGCCCCGACACCGCCTCGTAGGTGACGCCCGCGCGTGGCCCGTCGTCGGTCGACACCACGGTGCCGTCGGGCAGCGTCACCGGGACGATGTCGCGTTCCCCAGAAGCCGTTCGCGATGGCCTGCTCGGCCAGGTTCTGCGAGCGGACACCGAAGTGGTCCATGTCCTCGCGGCTGACGTCCTTGGCCAGGGCCAGGTTCTCGGCGGTCTGACCCATCGCGATGTAGATGTCGGGCAGGTTGCCCTCGGTGCGCGGGTCGTCCCACGTCCCGGCGCCCGATTCGGCGACCTTGGCGGTGCGCTGCTCGGCGTCGGCGAAGCGCGGGTTGTGGGTGTCCGGCCAGCCGTCGGAGTTGCCCTTGGCGAAGCGGGACACCGTCTCGACACCGGCTGAGATGAACACGTCCCCTTCACCGGCCTTGATCGCGTGCATCGCCATCCGCGAGGTCTGCAGTGACGACGAGCAGTACCGGTTGACCGTCGTGCCGGGCAGGAAGTCGTAGCCCAGATTCACCGCGACGACCCGGCCGATGTTGAAGCCGGACTCCCCGCCGGGCTGGCCGCAGCCCATCATCAGGTCGTCGATGTCGTGCGGGTCGAGCGCGGGCACCTTGTCCAGCGCCGCCCTGACCATCTGGGTTGCGAGCTCGTCGGGTCGGATGGTGGCCATCGAGCCCTTCACCGCCCGTCCGATCGGGGAGCGGGCGACGGACACGATCACGGCGTCGTTCATGGACTTCTCCTCGCGGCTGGGATGGCTGAGTCCGATCGTCCCACTCAGTCGTTCGGGGCGGGCACCGACCTGCGGATCCGGCGCCGGCGCAGCCGCGCCCAGGTCCCCGTTTCGTGCAGGGTCGTGATCGGGCGCGTCTGGCTCGGCGCGACCTCGCTGCCCGGACGGGCGGCAGCCTGCGCGGCGGCCTTCTCGATCGGCTTCGACCGGCGGGTGGTGAAGGTGCTCGCCGACGTGACGCGGGTTCGCACGCCCAGTGCGTCCAGCGCGGACGGCAGGATGGTCCGGGCTGCCTCCGCATATCCGGCCGCGGACGGGTGGAACTGGTCGGCCGAGAACAGGTCGAGCCGCGCGGCGAAGATCGGGCCGAGCAGGTCACCGAGCGACACGGTCCGCCCCCCGGCCCGCACCACGGCGACGGTCTGCTCGCGGGCCATCTGTCGCGACAGCCGCCGGGCGTACGCACGCAGCGGCTGGGCGATCGGCCGGATCGCGCCGAGGTCCGGGCAGGTGCCGACGACGACCTCGGCACCCCGGGCCCGCAGAGCCAGCACCGTGTCTTCGAGGAACGGGACGGCGTCGGCGGGCTTGGTGAGCTCGGTGACGTCGTTCGTGCCGATCATCACGACAGCGAGGTCGGGCCGGGCGGCTCCCAGGGCGGCCAGCTGCTCGGGCAGGTCGTGGGACTCCGCTCCGACCACGGCCACGTTCGACACGTGCACCGGACGGCGGGCCGCCTCCGAGATACCCAGCGCCAGCTGCGCCGCGGGGGTCTCGCGGTCGAGTTCGGCGCCGTAGCCGGCAGCGGAGGAGTCGCCGAGGATCGCCAGCCGGATCGGGCGACGGCCGGGCGGGACACCGGTGGCCGTCCAGGTCGTGTCGTGCGACACGGGCGGCGGATCGAACGAGCGGGGGATCCGGCGCTCGGCGAGCTTGGCCTCGGTCCACATCAGTCCGGCCAGGCCGGCGGCGGTGACCGCCAGGCCTGAGCTGAGCGCGCCACTCGCGTAGAGCGCGAGCCGGTGACGTCTGTGCACGGCTTCGAGGTTAACCCGGTTCGGCCGCGGCACGCCCACGCATAACCGGTCAGGGCCGGCAACCGGCCCGGACCGACCCGCCTCGGACGGTGCTTCGGACGGTGCTGAGGACCCGCGGAGCGCATCGCCTACCGTGGCGGGCATGCATTACCACGAATCGCTCATCGAACTGATCGGCAACACCCCGCTCGTCCGGCTGCGCTCGGTGACCACGTCGCTGGCGCCGACGGTGCTGGCGAAGGTCGAGTACTTCAACCCGGGCGGCTCGGTGAAGGACCGGATCGCCGTGCGCATGATCGACGCCGCCGAGCAGTCCGGCGAGCTGCAGCCGGGCGGGACGATCGTCGAGCCGACGTCCGGCAACACCGGGATCGGCCTGGCCATCGTCGCCCAGCAGCGCGGCTACAAGTGCATCTTCGTCTGCCCCGACAAGGTCAGCGGCGACAAGGTCGACACGCTGCGCGCGTACGGGGCCGAGGTTGTCGTCTGCCCGACCGCGGTCGAGCCCGCGGACCCGCGCTCGTACTACTCGGTGTCGGACCGGTTGGCCCGCGAGACACCCGGCGGCTGGAAGCCGAACCAGTACGCCAACCCGAACAACCCGCTGTCGCACTACGAGACGACCGGTCCCGAGATCTGGGACCAGACCGAGGGCAGGATCACGCACTTCGTCGCGGGCGTGGGCACCGGCGGGACGATCTCGGGCATCGGGCGCTACCTCAAGGAGCAGGGTCCGGTGCGCGTCATCGGCGCCGATCCGGAGGGGTCGGTGTACTCGGGCGGGACCGGCCGGCCGTACCTGGTCGAGGGGGTGGGCGAGGACTTCTGGCCCGACACCTACGACCGCGACGTCTGCGACGAGATCGTCGCGGTGTCCGACGCCGCCTCGTTCTCGATGACGCGCCGGCTGGCCCGCGAGGAGGGCCTGCTGGTCGGCGGTTCGTGCGGGATGGCCGTGGTCGCCGCACTCGAGGTCGCCAAGCGGGGCGGCCCTGACGACGTGATCGTGGTGCTGCTGCCCGACGGCGGTCGCGGTTACCTGTCCAAGATCTTCAACGATGCCTGGATGGCCGACTACGGATTCCAGGCCTCGACCCTCGCGGGGACGGTGCTCGAGGTGCTCCAGGGCAAGTCGGGGACGACCCCGCAACTCGTCCACGGCCACCCGCACGAAACGATCCGTGAGGCGATCGACATCCTTCGGGAGTACGGCGTATCGCAGATGCCGGTCGTGGGGGCCGAGCCGCCGGTGACAGCCGGCGAGGTGCGCGGGTCGGTGTCCGAGCGGGCGCTGCTCGACGTGCTGTTCACCGGCAAGGCGTCCCTCGCCGACGCGGTCGAGCCGCACATGTCACCGCCGCTGCCGATCATCGGCTCGGGCGAGCCGGTGGCGGCGGCGGTCGCGGCGCTCGGTGCCGCGGACGCGTTGCTGGTGCACGTGGACGGCAAGCCGACCGGAGTCATCACCCGCCAGGATCTGCTGGGCTACCTCGCCGCCGGCAGAGTGGTCGAGTAAGGCGGTCGCGTAGGGCGGGCGAGTAGGCGCAGGGTCAGCGGGCGGTGACGGCCGGCGCGATCGCCGTCGCCAGCCGCTCGACCAGCCGGATGCCGGTCGCGTAGTCGGGCTGGTGCCGCGTGAAGATGGCCATCAGCACCTGCTGGCCCTCGACGCGGACGATGCCGGCGCTGCTCGCGACCCACAGCCCGTTGTCGGTCTCACCCGGGCCGTTGCTGTTGTCGATCGACAGCCAGCCGTTCTTGAGCGCGACCGAACTGTCCTTGTCGGCGACCGCGCTCACGCCCCAGCGCTGGTCGGCCTCGACGTTGCGCATCAGCCCGAGCACGAACGACCGCGCGCGTGCCGACAGCGTGCCGGGGTCGACGAGGCTCTCGAGCAACTTCAGGTAGTCCGCGCCGCTGGTCGTCGTGAACGTCGGGTCGCTGGCGCCGGGCACGGTGTGCGTCATCCCCAGCCGCTGCGCCGTCTCGGTGAGCGCGGCATTGCCGCCCACGTCGAGGAAGAGCCGGTAGGCCGCCGCGTTGTCGCTGTACTGGAGTGCCGCCGAGACTTCGTCGACCTCATAGCTGGACAGGTACGCACCCTGGTCCTCACGGCGCAGCAGCAGGGCTTCGACGACGAAGAGCTTGTAGGCGCTCGCCGTCCACATCCCCGAACCCGCCCCGGCCACGAAGCGTGCGCCCGTGGCGGTGTTCAGCGCGGCGACGGACACCGCTCCGCGCGGTTGCGCGGCGATGATCGACGCGACCTGACGCTCGGCGGTGGCCCGGATCTGTTCCGGACCGAGCGTCGGGCTGGCGGCCGGAGCCGACGCGGAGCGCTCGGCCGTCCTGGTCGAGCCCGGCGCGGTTGCGCCCGAAGACGCAGAGCCACATCCGGCAACGGTGAGCAGGGCCACGACAACGGTCAGGGCAGGCAGCACGGGCAGCACTGGCGGGCGAAGGGAATTCACGAACACCGTCCCATGGTCTCTATTCGTCCTGCTATCCACCAAATCGCGGTGACCGACACCGGCTCGGTAGCGTCGTCGTCCGTGACCGGATTCAACACACGCGCGATCCACGCTGGCCAGGAGCCCGACCCGCTGACCGGGGCGGTCACCGTCCCGATCTACCAGACGTCCACCTTCAAACAGGACGGTGTGGGCGGGCTACGCGGCGGCTATGAGTACAGCCGCGCCGGCAACCCGACCCGCGCTGCCCTGCAGGAGGCGCTGGCCGCGCTCGAGGGGGGCGTGCGCGGGCTTGCGTTCGCGTCGGGGCTGGCCGCCGAGGACACCCTGCTGCGGACGGCCTGCCGGCCCGGCGACCACCTCATCCTGCCCGGCGACGCCTACGGCGGGACCTACCGACTGGTGGCGCACGTGCTCGCCCGGTGGGGCCTGGAGTTCACGCCGGTCCCGCTCGACGACCTGGACGCCGTGCGCGCCGCGATGCGCCCGACGACAAAGGTGCTGTGGTGCGAGACACCGACCAACCCGCTGCTCGGCATCTCCGACATCGAGGCGCTGGCCGGTATCGCGCACGGCGCGGGCGCGCGACTTGTGGTCGACAACACGTTCGCGTCGTCCTATCTGCAGCAGCCGATCGAGCACGGCGCGGACGTCGTGGTGCACTCGACCACGAAGTACCTCGGCGGCCACTCGGACGTCATCGGCGGTGCGCTGGTCGTCGCCGACGAGGCGTTCGGTGACGAATTGGCCTTCCACCAGAACGCGATGGGCTCGGTACCCGGACCGTTCGACGCCTGGCTGGTGCTGCGCGGCATCAAGACGCTCGGGGTGCGGATGGACCGGCACTGCGAGAACGCCGCTCGGGTCGCGGAGTTCCTGTCCGAGCACCCTGCCGTCGCGCGGGTCTACTACCCCGGCCTGCCCGCACACCCCGGCCACCAGATCGCCGCGAAGCAGATGCCGCGCGGTTTCGGCGGCATGGTGTCGTTCACCCTGCGCGGCGGTGAAGAGACCGCCGTCAAGGTCTGCAACCTGGCCGAACTGTTCACCCTCGGCGAGTCGCTCGGCGGCGTCGAGTCGTTGATCGAGCACCCGCGCCGGATGACACACGCGAGCGCGGCCGGCTCGCCGCTCGAGGTGTCGGGCGAGTTGGTCCGGCTGTCGGTGGGCATCGAGGACATCGACGACCTGCTCGCCGACCTGGCTCAGGCCCTCGCCTGATGAACCAGCTACTTCGCGATTTCCCAGATGTGACCGGCCGGATCCTGGAAGCTGGCCGTCCGGATGCCCCAGGGTCGGTCCATCGGCCCGTTCAGCAGGGTCACGCCGCGCGCGATGAGTTCGGCGCACATCGCGTCGACGTCGTCCACCCCGACGGTGAACTGGCAGCGTGAACCAGCGGCCGGGCGCGCCACGGCAGCCGGCGCAATCAGGTCGGGCGCCTCGGACGTCGTGAGCAGGTTGACCAGGGTGTTGCCGAAGTTGAACACGGCCGAGTGCTCGTCCTCGTACACCACCGGCAGCGCGAACACCTCGCCGTAGAACGCCCGCGCGGCCCCGAGATCCTCCACGAACAGGGTGATCGCGCTGATCCCGGCCGGCCATGAACCCATCTAGCTTCCTCCTTCGTCGATGGACGTGGCGTACGCGCTGCGCCACTCCGAGGCGAGCAGCGCGAAGTCGTCCTCGTCGGTCCACTCGCCCTTGAAGAACTCGTTCTGGACGAGGTGCGCCTCGTGCCGCATGCCCAGGCGGTGCAGCACCGCGGCCGACGCGGCGTTGCGCGAGTCGATCCGCGCGATGATCCGGTGCAGCCCGAGGCCCTCGAAACCGAGCCGCAGCACCGCCCGCGCCGCCTCGGTAGCGTAGCCGTGGCCCGAGTGGTCAGGGTGCAGCACGTAGCCGAGCTCGCCGCGCTGGTGCTCGCGGCTCGTCCACGCCAGCATCACGTCACCGATCAGGCGGGCGTCCGCGCGCAACACCACGGCCAGCAGCAGGGCCTGGCCGGCCTCGGTGAGTTCGGCCGTGGCCTTGTCGGGGGTCAGCCGCTCGGCCACCTGGTCGCGCGTGCGTGGCTGGTAGGGGATGTAGCGGCACACGTCGGCACGTGATTGGTAGGCGTGCACGGCGTCCACGTCGTCCGGGCGCAGCGGCCGCAGCAACAACCGTTCGGTGCGGACGGGGTAGTCGGGGCGGAACACGCGGCAAAGCTACCGTCTGTACATGGCGTGCGGCGCATGTGCGATCTGGGACGAGCGCTACCTGGGCTACGACTTCGGCGACCACCCGCTCAATCCGGTGCGCCTGGACCTCACCATCCGGCTGGCTCGATCCCTCGGCGTGCTCGATGCGCTGGAGGTGTTGCCGGCGCATCCGGCCGACGAGGCGGCACTGCTGACGGTTCACGACGCCGACTACCTGGCCGCGGTGCGGCGGGCCAGCGACGACCCGACCTTCGCCGGCTACGGCCTCGGGACGACCGACGACCCGGTGTTCGCCGGCATGTACGACGCGTCCGCGCTCGTCGCCGGTGGATCGGCGATCGCCGCGCGCAAGGTGTGGTCGGGCGAGGTCGAGCACGCGGTCAACATCGCCGGCGGCCTGCACCACGCGATGCGCGGCTACGCCAGCGGTTTCTGCGTGTTCAACGACGTGGTGCTCGCGATCCGGACGATGCTCGACGAGGGTGCGGCGAGGGTCGCCTACGTCGACATCGACGTCCATCACGGCGACGGCGTGCAAGCGGCGTTCTACGACGACCCGCGCGTGCTGACGATCAGCCTGCACCAGGACCCGCGCACGCTGTTCCCGGGCACGGGGTTGCCGACCGAAGTCGGCGTCGGCGCCGCGGAAGGCACGTCGGTGAACGTCGCCCTGCCGCCCGGCACCGACGACGACGGCTGGTTACGCGCGTTCAACGCGGTCGTCCCGGGCGCGGTCCGCGCCTTCGCGCCGGACGTGCTGGTCACCCAGTGCGGCTGCGACACCCACCACGAGGACCCGCTGGCCAACCTGGAACTGTCGATCGACGGCCAGCGCACGGCCATCGCCGCGCTGCACCGCCTCGCGCACGAGACCGCAGGCGGGAAGTGGCTGGCGCTCGGAGGCGGCGGCTACGGCATCGTGCGCTGCGTGCCGCGGACGTGGACGCACCTGCTGGCCGAGGTGAGTGGCGTCCGGGTCGACCCGGCGACGCCGATCCCGGACGAATGGTCCGACCACCTGCGCGGACGCGGGGTGCGGGGTGAGCTGCCGACGCTGATGGGTGAGGGACGCGAGCCCCGCCCGCTCGCCTGGGTGCCCGGTGGCGATTCCTGGCTCGACCGTGCCATCAGCGCGACCCGGCGAGCCTCGTTCCCCCTGCTCGGCCTCGACCCGGCTGATCCGCGTGACTGATGCGCCGCGGCACTGGGAGGCCGACGTCGTCGTCGCGGACGGTGGCACCGTGCACCTGCGGCCGATCCGCCCGTCCGACGCGGACGCGATCGTCGCCTTTCACGGCGGGCTCTCGCAGCGCACCCGCTACCTGCGGTACTTCTCCGCCTATCCACGGATCCCGGAACGCGATTTGCAGCACTTCACCAATGTCGATCACCACGACCGCGTCGCGCTGGTCGCCGAACTGGGCAAGCAGATCATCGCGGTGGGCCGGTACGAGCACGCCGCGGACAGTCCGGACGCCGAGGTCGCGTTCGTCGTCGCGGACGAGCACCAGGGCCGTGGCATCGGTTCGGTGCTGCTCGAGCACCTCGCGGCCGCGGCGCGTGAGCGTGGGGTGGGCCGGTTCATGGCTGTGGTGCTGGCCGAGAACCAGGCGATGATCCGCGTGTTCCGCGACGCCGGCTACGAGGTGACCCGCCAACTCGAGCACGGCGAGGTGACGCTCGAGTTCGCGGTCGACGAGACCGCCATGACCGAGATCGTGATGCACGAGCGCGAACAGCGCGCGGAGGCCCGCTCGATCGCCCGGCTGCTCTACCCGCGCTCGGTGGCCGTCGTCGGCGCCAGCAACGACCCGACGAAGGTCGGTCACGTGCTGTTCGCGAACCTGCTGCGCATGAGCTTCGACGGCCGGCTCTACCCGATCAACCCCGATGCGCCGCACGTAGGTGGGGTCCCGGCCTACCCGTCGGTGCGCGACGTCCC
Organism: uncultured Actinomycetota bacterium; assembly: GCA_963750295.1. Taxonomy (GTDB): domain Bacteria; phylum Actinomycetota; class Actinomycetes; order Mycobacteriales; family Jatrophihabitantaceae; genus CAVVPY01. The sequence goes on along the minus strand of CAVVPY010000001.1, from coordinate 2,342,426 downwards.
CGGCGTGATCGACCTGGCCGTGATCGCGGTGCCGGCTGCCGTCGTGCCGGACGTGGTCGCCGAATGCGCCGAGCGAGGCGTCCTCGGTCTGGTCGTCACCGCCGGCGGCTTCGGCGAGCGAGGTACGGACGACGAGCGCGCCGCCGGCCGCGCCGCCCAGCGCAACCTCGTCGCCACCGCGCGGGCCAACGGGATGCGGGTCGTCGGGCCGAACTGCCTCGGCATCGTCAACACCGACACCATCTCGCTGAACGCCTCGCTCGCGCCGCTGCCACCGCTGGCCGGACGGGCCGGCTTCTTCTGCCAGTCCGGCGCGCTGGGGGTCGCGATTCTCGGCGAGGCGGCCCGGCGCGGGCTGGGGGTGTCGACGTTCGTCTCGGCCGGAAACCGCGCCGACGTCTCGGGCAACGACCTGCTGCAGTTCTGGGAGACCGACGACCGCACCGACGTGGTGCTGATGTATCTCGAGTCGTTCGGGAACCCGCGCAAGTTCGCGCGGCTGGCCCGCCGCCTGGGACGGCGCAAGCCGATCGTCGCGGTGAACAGTGCGGCCGGATCGGTGGTGCCGGGCCTCGCGTCGACGTCGGTCGATCTGCCGGACGAGGCGGCACGTGCGTTGTTCGAGCGCTCCGGGGTGATCCGCGTCGACACGGTGGGTGGCATGTTCGACGTTGCGCTGCTGCTGACCTCGCAGGCGCTGCCGCCCGGGGACCGGGTGGCTGTCGTCGGCAACTCCACGGCCCTGGGCGTCCTGGTCTCGAACGCGCTTGCCGCCGAAGGGCTTTCCCTCGCACGATTGGACGACCTCGGCGTGGACGCGCCGGCCGCGGACTTCGAGCACACCCTGCGGGCGGCGCTGGCCGACGATGACGTCGACGCGGTCGTCGCGGTCTTCGTCCCGCCCCTGCAGCGGACCGCGACCGAGGACGTCGCCGAAATCCTGCGAACGGTGGCAGTCGGATCGGTGAAACCGGTGCTGTCGACGTTCCTCGGCCTGGAAGGTGTCCCCGCTGCGCTGGCCGCGTCCGGGGATTCGGCGCCGGCGCGCGGTTCGGTGCCGTCCTACGCCTCGCCGGAGCGGGCGGTGCGGGCGCTGGCGCGGGCGGTGCGCTACGGGCAATGGCGCCGACGTCCGGCGGGGACGGTTGTGGTGCCGGAGGGGATGGAGCTGTCGGCGGCGAAGGTGCTGGTCGAGTCACTGCTGCCGCAAGCGCCGCGGGAACTCACCGACGAGGAGAGCGGCCGGCTGCTCGGGACCGTCGGCATCGTGCTCACCGCCGAGGTCCCTACCGACGCGGTCGAGGTCCTGATCGGCGTGCGCGATGACCCGTCCTTCGGGGTGCTGGCGTGCTTCGGCATCGCCGGGGTGGCGACCGAGTTGCTCGGCGACCGCGCCTACGCCGCCGTGCCGCTCACCGACACCGACGCCACGGATCTGGTGCGCGCGCCCCGGGCCGCGCCGCTGTTGACCGGGTACGGGGGAGCGCCGCCCGCAGACCTGCTCGCGCTGACCGACGTGGTGTTGCGCCTCGCCGCGCTGGCCGAGGCAGTCCCCGAACTGGCCGAGTGCACGTTGCACGTGCTCGCCGCGCCGATCGGCGCGTTCGTGGCGTCGGTGTCGGCGCGGGTGGCGCCGGCGACGGCCCGAGCCGACACCGGACCGCGGCGGCTGCGGGGGCTGTGATCGCGGCGTCAGCGGGTGATGGTCTGCAGCTGCCCGGCCGCCGTGCCGGTGATCCACAGATGGTGGCTGCCCGCGTCGACGGCGATCGTGTTCGGCTGCCGGACGGTCGGGTACCGCGCCAGTAGCTTCGGCCGGCTGGTGGACACGTCGAGGCCGACCACCTCGTTGGTCGAGGTCAGGGTCAGCCAGACGACGTCGCCGTCGACCGCGACCCCGTACGGCGTGCCGGGGACGTCGAGCTCGCCGAGCTGCCGCAGCGGGTTGAGCGAGAACACGAGCAGCGCGTTGCCGCGGGTGTCGACCACCGCCACCCGGTCCCGGGACAGCAGCACGCCGTGGGTCGGGCCCGTGCCGGCGTCGACGATCGCCCGCTGCGCGCGTGAGGTCACGTCGTAGGTGCTCAGCGTGAACTTCCCTACGTCGATGACCGCGACTGTGTTGCCCGCGCCGACGATGCCGCCTGGCTGCTGCGGGCCGGGCACCGTCTGCAGCACGGTCCCGTTCTCCACGAACGAGATCGACTTGCCGAACTCGTTGCCGACGACGATCTCGCCGCCGTTGACACGTGCTGCGTCGTGTGGCTGCTTGCCCACGCTGGTCACCCGCTTGTGCCCGTCCGGCAGCGACACCTCGATCAGTTCGGCCGCGCTCTCATCCGGCACCAGGACGGGACCGCCCGGCTCGGCCAGTTGCAGGTGCCGCACGGTGCCGGGCAGCGCGACGGTCCGCCGCACGGCGAGGGTCGAGGCATCCACCAGCACCAGCCGGGAGGGTTTGCGGACGGCGATCGCGAGCAGGTTCGTCCGGGCGTCGTAGACGATTCCCTCCGGCGACGCGCCGATGCCGCTGACGGACCCGGCCGGTGCACTCGCTGCGGGAGCGGTCGCGGGCTCGGCGGCCCCGGGCGTGCCGTCGCTGCCGCACGCCGTGAGGACGAGCAGGACTGCGACAACTGCGAGTGGCCGGTGCATGCGTCCGAGTCTGCCCGTTAGCCTCGTGGGCGTGGTCAACCTGCTGCTGGCGCTGCACCTGCTGTTCGCGATCTTCGCCATCGGGCCGCTCGTCCACGCGGCGAGCACGGCGGCGCGCGGGGTGCGCACCGGCGACGGTGCCGCCACCGCATCGTCGGCTCGGGTGCTGCGCATCTACGCCTACGCCTCGACCCTGGTCGTGGTCGTCGGTCTCGGCCTGATGTCGATGGACGACCCGGACCACGCGGGCAAGATCGGCAGGTTCGGCGACACGTGGATCTGGCTGTCCCTCGTGCTGTGGACGGCCGCGATCGCGATCACCCTGCTCGTCCTCGTCCCGACGCTGACCAAAGCGAGCGAGCAGATCGAGAAGGAGGCGTCGGTGGTGAGCCTGACCGCACGGGTCGCCGCGTCCGGTGGCGTGGTCGCGCTGCTGTTCGCCGCGATCGTCTTCGTGATGGTCTACCAGCCGGGCCACTAGTGGACGCGGGCGTGGTCGACGCGGCCGCGACGCGCGAGCTGCGCCGGCGGGTCCTGCGTCCGAACCTCGGTCCGGCCGACCCGCTGCCCGGCGACGGGCTCAGCGGCGGCGTCCACTTCGCCGTCACCGACGCCGGCCTCGTGCTGTCGACCTGCTTCGTCTATCCCGACGCGTGCTACTGGCGCCCGGACGGCGCCGGTGCGTGGCACCTGCGGCAGATGGCCACCGTCCCGGAACGGCAGGGGCAGGGCCTGGGTGCCATGGTGCTCGCGGCCGCGGTCGACTACCTGGCCATGCACGACGTGTCGCTCGTCTGGTGCCATGCGCGCGAAGAGGCCATCGGGTTCTACGCGCGGCACGGCTTCGAGCCGTACGGTGAGATCTTCCTGGATCCGGATCACCCGATCCCGCATCTGCGGATGGCGCGAGAACTTCGCGCCGGCCCCGCCTCGTCATGACTTGCGGGAGGTCGGCAGGTGGCTGACGACGCAGCCTTCCGCGCGTTCGTGGACAAGAACGGCGCGGTGCTGCTGCACGCCGCGCGCCTGCTGACCGGCGACCACCACCGAGGCGAGGATCTGGTGCAGACGGCACTGACGAGGGTCTACCTGAAATGGGACCGCATCGACGCGCCGCTCGCGTACGCCCGAAAAGCCCTCGTCACCGCGCACATCGACTCGACGCGGCGCAAGTGGTGGGGCGAGCGACCCACCGAAACGCTGCCCGAGGTCTCATCCGGGGACGCGGCCGCGGCTATCGACGAACGCGACGAGCTGCGGCGCCTGCTCGCCGGGCTGAATCCGAAGGAACGCGCGGTGATCGTGCTGCGTTACTACTGCGACCTGTCCGAGCACGACACCGCGGCCACGCTGGGCATGCCGGTCGGGACGGTCAAGAGCACCTGCTCGCGCGCGCTGGCCCGGCTGCGCGTCGAGGCGGGCGTAGGGGGTACGGGGTGAGTCCGAGCGAGTTCCAGTTGCGCGACGCGCTGCGCGACGGCGAGGGCGACGGGGTGGATGCCGGCGCGGTCATCGCCCGCGCGGTCCGGGTCCGTCACGAGCGGCGGATGCGGGTGGCCTCGGTGGCGGCGGCGGTGATCGTCGTCGGTGGGATCGGCGCCGGCGCGTCGGTGGCCTTCCGCAGCAACGGCTCGGACGGCAGCGGCTCGACCGCGCTGAACGCCGAAGGCCGCTCGACGCCCCGGACCGGCTCGACCGTGGCCGGATCGACGGCGCCGCGGGTGTCCGGCGGGTACCAGGGTGCGGCCACCGACGACAAGGGCGCGCCACCCGCAACCGCGGCGCCGGCCTGCCCGGCCGACTTCCCGCAGCTGGCACTGCCGGGCGGCGGCGGGTCGGGTCAGTTCGGTTCGGACGGCCCGCTGTTCGCGTCCCCGGTCGCCGCGATCGAGGTGTGCGGCTACCCGGCCTCGGGAGCGCCCGGGTCCTCGACCGTCCTCGTCGGGAGCGCCGCCACCGAGGTCGCGGCCAGCCTGGAGGCGGCGCCGCTGCGCGGGACTCGTAGGTGCCCGTTCCCGGTGCAGGGGGACCGGCTGGCGATGTACCCGCTCACTGCCGACGGTGCGAGCGAGCGGGTGGTGACCGTCGAACTGTGGTGCGACGGCAAGGTCACCAACGGCACCGCGATCCGCTACGACTGGTCGGCACCGTCCGCGCTGGCCGACCTCGCCGCGGGGTGATGCTCGCGGCGAGGCGGCGATCGTGTGCAGCCGCGCCGCGCTCGGACGGCGGGTCTGCACACGATCGGCCAGTCAGACCGCGCCGCCGCGCAACCGGTCCAGCCACGACCGGGCCGCGGCGAAGTCGTCGTCGCTGGTCCCCGGGCTGACCTCGGCCGCGACGTGCGCCGCCTTCGGATACGAGCCGAGGAACCGCACCACCGGGCAGGTGCGGTGCAGCCCCATCAGCGCCTCGGCCATCCGCTCGTCGGCGAGGTGACCCTCCGCGTCGATCGAGAACGAGTAGCGGCCCAGGGCGTCACCAATGGGACGCGACTCGATCCGCGACAGGACGACGCCGCGCGTCGCGAACTGTTCGAGCATCTCGAGCAGCGCACCGGCGCGGTCGCTGGGCAGGTGCACCACGAGCGAGGTCTTGTCTGCGCCTGTCGGCGCCGGCACCTGCCCGGGACGGCCCAGGACCACGAAGCGGGTGACCGCGGACGGGTTGTCCGACACCTGGTCGGCGAGGGCGACGAGGCCGAAGTGCGCGACCGCAGGCGGCGGGACGAGCGCCGCCTCGAAGCCCGCGTCCGCGCTCGGGTCGGCGAGCAGCACCGCCGGCGCGGTGTTCGACGTCGCCGGGACGTGGCCGACCGAGGGCAGGTTGACCGACAGCCAGCCGCGGCACTGCGCCCAGGCATGCGGGTGCGCCGCCACCGTCCGTACCGCGTCGAGCGCGGTCCCCGGACGGGCAGCCAGCGTGAACGACACCGGCACCAGCAGTTCGCGCACCATCACCAGCGGCTCACCGGTGGCCAGGGTGTCTAGGACGGCAGTCACCGAGCCCTCGACGGAGTTCTCGATCGCGACCACGGCGAAGTCCGCGTGACCGGACCGGACCGCCTCGACCGCCGCGACGACGTCGAGCTGGGGCAGGTACTGCACCTCGTCCGGGCCGGCCACCTGACGCAGGGCTGCCTCGGTGAACGTCCCGGCTGGACCCAGGTACGCGTAGCGCAGCGGCGTCGACACGGACGCAGCCTAACCAGGCCCGCCCCGCCGAGGTTCGGCCCGGCAGCCGGGCGTGATCGGGCTCAGCGGGCGAGCAGCTGGTGCAGGTAGGGGACGAACTGCCCGGCGTAACGCTGCTGCAACTGGGGAATCTGCCAGTCGGTGCCCTCGATCACCTGGCGGCACCGGTAGGTCTCGCAATGGCACCACATCACGAAGTCGGGGTCCGCCGACCCGGTCGCGTAGTCACTGGCCAGCTCCTCGCCGGGCACGACCTCGCGCAGCGTGCTCAGCGTGAACTCGTCGGTCCAGCCCAGGTTCGGTTCGCAGCTGTGGTTGCCGAGATAGGCGCGCGACGCCCCCGACACGACCAGGTGCACGTCCGCGGCCACCACGACCGAATCGACATACCCGCTGCCGGCCCGGTGCAGGCCCTCCAGTTCGGCGCTCGAGACCAACCGGCCGGTGACACGTGCGACCGCGGTGCCGGCGGGGATCCTCGCGCGGGCGAGCAGCCCGGTGCCGGCGATCAAGGACGTGCCGGGCGCGACGTCCGGATGCAGCCAGCCGTCGCGGGGTGGTTCAGCCGGCGGCACGACGTCGGCCGCGCCGCGCGCGCAGGTAGTCGGCGACCACGTACTCGCCGAGAGCACCGGACTTGGGCAGGAACACCCGGCCGCCGTTGCGGCGGCCGAGTTCCTGCATGAACGACACCAGCCGCGGGTCGTCGTCGAGCATGAAGACGTTGATCGTGGCGCCACGGCGGGTGCAGCGTTCCACCTCGGCCAGCGTGGCTGCGATCGTCTCGCGGGTCGGCGGCCAGGCGAAGTCGGCGAACCCGTCGCGGGCCAGGTGGGCGGTCGGCTCACCGTCGGTGATCACCAGGATCACCGGCTCGGACGAGCGGTGCCGGTCGAGGTGCCTGCGCGCCAGCATCAGCCCGTGCTGCAGGTTGGTTCCCTGGACGCGGTCCCAGTCGTGGTCGACGAGCGCTCCGGTCGTCAGCACGCGGGCGTAGTCACTGAAGCCGATGATCTCGATCGCGTCCTGGGGGAACTTGGTGCTGATCAGCGCGTGCAGCGCCAGCGCGGTCGTCTTCGCCTCGCCCCACGTCCCCCGAAGTTCCATCGAGTAGGACATGTCGACGAGCAGGGCGACGGCGGCCGACGAGCGACGCTCGGTCTCGACGACCTCGAAGTCCTCCGCGGCCAGGCTCAGCGACGAGCCCGACGACGTGGCCCGCCGGACGGCGTTGCGGACGGTGCGCGAGACGTCGAGGGGCTGCTCGTCACCGAAGCGCCACTCGCGGCTGCCGCCCGTGACCTCGCCCGCGGCACCGGCGTCGCGGATGTCGTGCCCGCCCCGCCCGCGCGAGTCCAGCAGGTCGAACACGCGGCGCAGGGCCGTCGAGCCGAGCCGGCGCAGCGCGCGCGGCGTCAGCTTCAGCCCGTCGCCGCCGCGCTCGAGGTAACCCTGCCGGCGCAGTTCGCGCTCGATCTCGCGCAGCCGGGACAGGTCGTCGACCGCGCGCCGGCCCAGCGCCCGCTCGATGAGTTCCTCGTCGATGTCGTCCAGGCTCGCGCCGGGGTAGTCCTGGCCGAGCAGGTCGTCGAGCTGGTCGAGGTCGGACAGCTCGGCCAGGGCACCGGTCGCGTCGGACAACCCCATCGGCTCGTCGCCGTCCATCCGCTGCCGACCGCCCCACCGCAGGTCCGGGCGGGCCGACCGCAGGCCCTGTTGCAGCCGCCCCATCTCATCGGCCAGCCCCGCTTGCTGCATCGCCTGACCCATCAGCGCTTCCAGCTCGTTGCGCTGCTCGGGCGACAGCGACTCGAGCAGGCGCTGCGCGGCGGCGGCCCGCCGGGCGAGTGAGTCGATGAGCTCCTCAAGATTGCTCGGCTGGTCAGCGAAGAAGTCGCCGTACTGCGCCATGAACTGCGCGAAGTCCTCGTCGGTGTGCTCGCCGCGCGCGTCGGCGTCGAGCATGTCGTTGAGGGCCCGCATCATCTCGCGCAACCGCTCGAGATCCTGCGGCGTGGCATTCTGCATCGCCTCGCGGATGCCGGAGAACTGCTGGTCCAGCACCTCCTCGCGCAGCAGTTGCTGGATCTGCTCGTACGCGGCCCGCGCTTCGGGCGAGCGCCACTGGTAGTCCGCGAGCTGGCGCACGGCGCGCGCGGTGTCGTTCGGCAGCGCGTCCAGCTCGGCCTCGGCCATCCGGGCGGCATCGCCCGGATCGGGGAACAGCGCGCTTCGCTCGGCCTCGACCGCCTCGTCCAGCAACTGCTTGACCTGCTGCAAGGTGCCGTCGAGCTGTCCGCTGCGCCGCAGCTCACGGGCCCGCTCGCGGGCGCGGCGCCGCAGGGCGTCCAAGCCGTCCCGGCCGTCGGTCCCGCGCCGCAGCAGCCGGCTCAGGGCGCTGCGCGGGGACGAGCCGGCCAGCACGTCGTCGCCGAGCTCGTCCAGCGCTTCACGGACGTCGTAGGGCGGGGCGAGCGGGTCGGGACCGCCGTGCCAGGCGCGGTACCTCATCGTCGACCCGGGTCGGCTACCGCAGCAGGGTGGCTAGTTGCCATAGATCGTCCGGCTGCCGTCGGAGTCCTTGGCCAGGCGCTTGTTCAGGTGCAGCCCCTCGAGCGCGAATTCGAGGACCGCCGCGGCGATGCCGATGGCCGCCGGTCCCTCGCCGATCCCGTCGGGCTCGAGCCGTTCCAGCAAGCCGGACAGCACCGGGACGGGGCCGAGCTGGCCGAGCAGGGTCTCGGCACCAACCGACTCACCGGTCTCGACGGTGAGCCCCTGATCGAAGCGCTCCTGCAAGGGACGCAGGTCCATCCCCGCCAGGTGCGCGCGATAGGTCTCGCTCACCGAGCGTCGCAGCAGGTGTTCGAGCACGTCGAACTCGCGCCCCTCGTCGGCGTCGTCGAACTCCACCTTGCCGCGTGAGGCCGGGATGATGGCCGGCAGATCGGCGACGCGGGCGACCGCGATCGCCTCGCCGGACTGCGCCGCCCGCCGCACCGCGGACGCTGCCACTGTCTCGACCGCGGCGATCGCGAACCGCGCCGAGACGCCGGAGCGCTGATCGACCTGTGGCGCGTCCCGGACGTTGCGCGCGAACCTGCCGATGACCTCGAGCAGGTGCATCGGAACGACCGGCGCCGCGTAGGCGGAGTCGGTCCACAACACCGCGGCCTCCTGCGCGATGAGCGCCAGTTCGTCGGCCAGCGCGAGCGGGTAGTGCGTGCGCACCTCGGCACCGAAGCGGTCCTTCAGCGGCGTGATGATCCGCCCGCGGTTGGTGTAGTCCTCGGGGTTGGCGCTCGCGACGAGAAGCAGATCGAGCGGCATCCGCAACTGGTAGCCACGTACCTGGATGTCGCGTTCCTCCAGCACGTTGAGCAACGAGACCTGGATCCGCTCGGCCAGGTCGGGCAGTTCGTTGATGGCGACGATGCCGCGGTTGGTCCGGGGGACCAGGCCGAAGTGGATCGTCTCTGGGTCGCCGAGGGTGCGACCCTGCGCGACCTTGATCGGATCGACGTCGCCGATGAGATCGCCGACGCTGGTGTCGGGCGTCGCCAGCTTCTCGCCGTAGCGCTCGCTGCGATGCAGCCAGGCCACGGGCGTCAGATCGCCGTCGGCGGCCGACAGCGCGCGGCAGCGCGAGCAGACCGGGGCGTAGGGATGGTCGTTGATCTCGCAGCCGTGGACGACCGGCGTCCACTCGTCGAGCAGCCCGACCAGGGTGCGGATGAGCCGGGTCTTGCCCTGCCCGCGCTCGCCGAGCAGCACCATGTCATGACCGGCGAGCACGGCTCGCTCGACCTCGGGCACGACCGTGTCGTCGAACCCCACGATCCCGGGCAGGGTCGGCTCGCCCGCGGACAGGCGTGCGATCAGGTTCTGCCGCATCTCGGTCTTGACCGAGCGGTGGACGTGACCGGTTGCGCGCAGGTCACCGAGGGTGGACACGGAAGGGGCAGCACTCACTCGATCGACGCTACGACCCGGGTGGTTAACGCGGTAGCGCCGGTGCGTCAGAACTGCAGGAAAATGTCCTCGGCCATCTTCACCAGTGGCGGATCGTTGTCCGGGGTCGGACCGTCGAGGTACCACGCGTCGACCACCGTCACGCCGTTGTCCTGCCCGAGCGCCTTGAACGCGTCCGGCGACGGCACGTGATCCGGCCCGGCGGGCAGCCGGTAGCCCTCACGGAACAGATCGTCCAGGTTCCCGGTGCCGTCCCTGGTGATCAGCGCGCCGAAATCGCGCGCAGCGCGGTAGGACACCTGCAGATCGCCCTTGAAGCCGACGCCGTTCTGCGCGAAGCCCACCGCCCGCCCGTCGATGGCGGTGGTGGCGAGCACCTGGCTGATGCCGAAGCACGGGTGCGCGGCCAGGAAGCCGGCGACCTGTCCGTAGGCATGGGCGGCACAGTCGGTCGAGGTCTGCTCGGCCCACACCTGAATCGCGTAGACGCTGCCGTCCGAGGCGTGGACGGTCTCGCTCCGCAGCGGTCGCGAGGGGACCGAATGCGTGCTGCTCGACGCCGACGTCGCCGGTGAACTCGGCGTCGTCGGCGACGGGGAGCGCCGGCTGCGGGACGGGGACGGGGACGCGCTGGTGCTGGGCGCCCTGGAGGACGGCTGCTCCGCCGACCCGGTGGTGCTGGCGGAGCAGGCGGTGAGCAACGCCGAGCCGAGCACCACCGCGGCGGCGCACAGCCACCCGGCGGCGTGTCGTGTCACTGCCTCAGAATGCCGTAGCCGCCTCCGCCGCGCCGGGCCACCCCGGTCTCAGGCGAGCAGGAAGTACCGGGCCCAGATGTAGAGCGCCGACAGCGACAACGTCATCAAGGTGATCACGACACCTTGCCGCACGAACTTCCCGAACGAGATCGTGTGGCCGTGCCGGGCGGCGATCGCCAGCACGATCAGGTTCGCGCTCGCGCCGACGGGGGTGGCGTTGCCACCGAGATCAGCACCGAGGGCCAGCGACCACCACAGCGGTGTGCTGTCGGTGCCCGCGGGCAGATCGGCCGCCAGCGTGCCCACGATCGGCGCCATCGTCGCGACGTAGGGGATGTTGTCGACCACGGCCGACAGCACCGCCGAGACGCCGAGAAGCAGCAAGCAGCCGAGCAGCAGCCGCCCGTCGATCACGTCGGCCAGCCAGCTGGCGATCGACGACACGATGCCGACCTTGACGAGCGCGCCGACCATGATGAACAGCCCGACGAAGAAAGCGAGGGTCCCCCACTCGACCTCCTGCAGCAGTTCCGCCGGCTTGGCCGTGACCACGAGGACGACGCCGGCGCCGAGCAGCGCGACGATCGCCGGCTCGTAGTGCAGCACGCCGTGCAGCGCGAAGGCCACGGTGACGACGAGGAGCACCCCGATCGTCCACGCGAGCATCTTGGTGTCTCTCAGCTTGCTGCGCGGGTCCTGCACGAGCATCGCGCGGACGCGCTCCTGATCGACCTCCATGGAGCCGTACATCAGCCGGATGGTCCCGATGAAGGCCAGCAGCAGGATGGCCACGAGCGGGGCAAGGTTGGCGAGGAAGTCGACGTAGGTGAGGCCGGCCTCGCTGCCGATGATGATGTTGGGCGGATCGCCGATGAGGGTGGCTGCACCGCCGATGTTGGACGCGAACACGATCGACAGCAGGAACGGGACGGGCGGCAGTCCGAGCTCGTGCGTGATGGCGATGACCATCGGTGCGATCAGGAGCACGATCGTCACGTTGTCGACGAGCGCGGAAGCGACCGCTGTCAGCACGACGAGGAAGACGAGCAGGGCGAACGGACGCCCCCCGGTCATCCGGACCGCGTGCAGGGACAAGAAGTCGAACACGCCGGTTTCCTGGACGGCGCTGACGATGACCATCATCCCCAGCAGCAGCAGGATCACGTTCCAGTCGACGCCCGTCTTCTCGCTGTGGAACGCGTCGTGCAGATCGAGGATCCTCAGGGCGAGCAGGACGCCGGCCGCAGCCAACACCACCTTGACGCGGTCGAAGCGCTCGGAGGCAATGGCGGCATACCCGGCGATGAACACCACCGCGGCAATGACAGCTGGCATCTAGGGACCTTCCAGGTCTGCGCCCGGCGCCGGTTCCGGCGAGAGGCGTTCGTGTGTGAATGCAGCGGGCCGCGACGGTCGGTCAGCGGCGGGGCCGGCCTCGGTGAGCGTCGCGCGGACGGGCGAGGCGGTCGTACCAGATGGTCCCGACGACACCGATGCAGACCAGGCCGCCGACCACCGCACCGAAGGTTCGGTGGTGCAGCACGGTGCCGATCGCGGTTGCGACCAGCACGATGGTGATGACGATGACGACGGTGATCGACATCCGGGCGATGGCCGCGACGCTCGTCGGCAGGCCCTCACCGGACGCGGACGCGGGCGCCGGCTCGGCGGGATGGGTCGGGTGTGCGTCCTCGGGCGGATCACCGCCGGATTCAGGACGGCTGTCGTGCGCGTCGCTGGTCATCGAGGTTGCACCTCCTTCGGGCACCCGTGCGGGCACCGAGCAGAGTCCGAACTGGTTGCCCTCCACAATGCCGTGCCGAACGCCCACGAACAGGGTCTGCGGCAGGTCAATTACCCGGCGCTACGTTGCCGAGGTCCGGCAACGTGTCACTCAGGAACCCGCTGCGGCAGTCTCTTCCCAGCGCAGCAGGTGAGCGCCCGCGACCGCGACGTGCAGCGTCAGCCGCTGGTCGGCGTCGGTCGGGTCGTAGCCGGTGACATCGGCAATGCGCTTGAGCCGATAGGTCACGGCGCGGACCGACAGGTGCAGGCGGCGGGCGGTCTCGGTGGCAACGGCTCCCGCCGACAGGAACACGTGCAGGGTCTCGAGCAGCGGCCCCACCCCGCCCCGGGCAAGTCGGAGCGGACCCAGCACCGATTCGACGAGTTCGACCATCGATTCACGGTCGCGCAGCAGGACGCGGAACACCGCCAGCTCGTCGGCGTGCACCAGCCGCCCCGGCCAGTCGAGCGCTGCAATGAGCGCAAACCCCTCGTCCGCCTCGTGGAATGACGCTGCGACGGCTCCGACCCCCTGCCGGCGGCGGCTGACCGAGACGATCGAGTCGTCACGATCGCCAGAGACGTGGTCTGCGGCAGTGAGCAGCGCGCTCGCAATCTGGTCGGCCTCGTCGGAGCGGGCGCGCTCGGCGATCGCCCCGAGCTCGAGGACGACCACCAGGCGACCGTGGCGCGGGGCCACCAGTACGCCGCGACCGGGCAGCGACCTGCGCGCGGCAGCCTCGAGGTCGGACGCGGCGGTCGACGAACCGTGCAGCGGGCGCTCGCCGCCCAGCACGATCACGCAGTGCCACCCACCGGCCGCCAGGCCGTAGTGCTCGGCCCGGGTGAACAGGCTCGAGGTCTCGCCCGAGCCGAGCAGCAGATCGTCGATGAAGTCGCGGCGATTGGCCTCGTCGTTGCGCAGCATCACCCGGCCGGCATCGGCGTACCCGGTGGCCACCTGGGCCAGCGCGTCGTCGACGGTCTGCAGCACCGCTGCACCCATGGCAACCAGGTCCGAGTCACCACGCGGGTCGGACGCCAGTTGCAGCCACAGCAGCCGTGCGCTGCTGAGATAGACATCGACCAGCTCGGGAAGCTTGACACCGGCCCCCGCCGCCCAGGCGCCGTCCTGCCGGCACTGGGTCAGCTCAGGCGGCTGCAGGCGGTCGGCCAGCCGGGCCACCCGCTCGGCGGCCCGCAGGAACGTCGCCAGCCGGTCGGCGTCGAAGGCGCAGTCGACCTCCGCGAGCGCGTCGGCTGCGAGTTCGGCGGCGTCCATGCCAGTCGCTACCTCCTCGCGGGCGCCCGTCGCCCCTGGACGGCCACGCGAGCCTATCGCCGCGTGGCAAACGCGGCCGGTGCGCGTTCGCGTCGTGACCGCCGTCGGCGGCCCCGAGCTGTCAGGCTTGACGGCGTGCCCTCGACCGACGGTCTCGACGATCTGGACGCCCGCCTGTTGCGTGAACTCGACTCGGCGCCCAAAGCGGGTGTGCTCGAACTCTCGCGTCGCCTCGGAGTGGCCCGCGCGACTGCGCAGGCCCGGCTCGACCGGCTCGTCCGGCGGGGGGTGATCGCGTCGTTCGCGCCGGCCCTCGACCCGGTCGCGCTCGGCTACATCGTCACCGCGTTCGCCACCCTCGAGATCCGTCAGGGTCGGGGCGCGGACGTCCTCGACCACCTGCGGGCCATCCCCGAGGTGCTGGAGGTGCACACGATCACCGGGCAGGGCGACATGTTGTGCCGGCTCGTGGCGCGGTCCAACGACGATCTGCAGCGGGTGCTGGACACGGTCACGGAGTTTCCCCAGATCGTCCGCACCTCGACGGTGATCGCGCTGTCGAACCCGGTGCCGCATCGGCTCCAGCCCCTCGTTCGGGCCCGCCGCTGAGGATCAGTGCGTGCCGATCAGACCGGGTAGCGCTTCACCGCGACGAGTTCGAGCTTCATCGTCTTGCCGGTGGGGGTCTCGTACTGGACCCGGGCACCCTCGCGGGCGCCGGTGAGGGCCTTGCCGAGCGGCGAGGCGGCCGAGTAGACCTCGATGTTCGCAGTCTCGGTCTCTTCGCGCGACCCGATCAGGAACGTCTCGATCTCGTCGTCGCCGTCGAAGCGCACCTCGACGACCATGCCCGGACCTGCGACGCCCTCGCTGACCGGTGCCTCGCCGACCTTCGCGGTGCGCAGCAACTCCTGCAGTTGCAGGATGCGACCCTCCTGCTTGCCCTGCTCCTCGCGCGCCGCCTGATAGCCGCCGTTCTCGCGCAGGTCGCCCTCTTCGCGACGGTCGTTGATCTCTTTCGCCATCCGGGGGCGGTTGGTGATGAGCTCGTCCAACTCGCGCGCCAGACGGTCGTGTGCTTCCTGGGTGAGCCAGGTGGCGATGGCGTCGTCGGTCGTGGACACGTGAATACTCCAGTGATCGTGGTCTGGTCGTGGTGGCCCGGTCGGGCCGAAGCCGAACGTCGAACCTAACACCGACAACCCGGTAGCGGCGAAACGGGCAACGTGCGCACGCAAGCGTTGCGGGCATCGGGAACAATGGCAACGTGAATTCCGAACGACTGCGGCTGATGGCTGTGCACGCCCATCCCGACGACGAATCGAGCAAGGGCGCGGCGACCATGGCTCGCTATGTCGATGAGGGCGTCGACGTCCTCGTCGTCACCTGCACCGGCGGCGAACGGGGCAGCATCCTCAACCCGGCGTTGCAGCACCGCAAGGACATCGAGGACAACATCAGCGAGATCCGCCGCGCCGAGATGGATCACGCGCGGGCGGTCCTCGGCGTCCGTCAGCACTGGCTCGGCTTCGTCGACTCGGGCCTGCCCGAGGGCGACCCGCTGCCCCCGCTTCCCGAGGGATGCTTCGCGCTCACCGAGGTGGACGAAGGCGCGCGCCGGCTCGTCGCCGAGATCCGCGACTTCCGCCCGCATGTGATCACGACCTACGACGAGAACGGTGGCTACCCGCACCCGGACCACATCCGCTGTCACGAGATCTCGGTGGCGGCGTTCGAGGCGGCGCCGGATCCGGACCGCTTTCCGGACGAGGGCGAACCCTGGCAGCCGCTGAAGCTCTACTACGACGTCGGCTTCAGCCCGGAGCGGTTCGACGCGCTGCACGAGGCGATGATTTCCAAAGGCCTCGAGTCACCCTTCGAGGAGCGGCGCAAGCGATGGGACGAGATGAAAGAGAAGTTCCGCCCGGCCAAGGTCACGACGCGCGTCAACGTCGCGGACTGGTTCGAGCGCCGCGACCAGGCGCTGCTGGCCCATGCCACCCAGGTGGACCCGAACGGCTGGTTCTTCTCGGTACCGCTCGACCTGCAGAAGCAGGCGTGGCCGACCGAGGACTTCGAGTTGGCCCGCTCGCTCGTCGACTCGACCATCCCCGAGGACGACCTGTTCGCGGGCATCCGATGAACGTGGCGCCGGCCCTCGAGCTGGCGAAGTCGGGCGAGGCGGTGAAGTCGGGCCCGATCGGGTTGGCCGTGATCCTGCTGCTGTGCGTGGCCGTCTACTTCCTGTTCAAGTCGATGTCCAAGCACCTGCGCAAGGTTCGCGAGGAATTCCCCGTCGACCCGGACGATCGCACGCAGTCACCGCCGTCCGACGCGCCGCCGCCCCCGGACCCGGCGACCTCTCGGCGGACCGACGAGGGTCCGTCGGCAGGTCCGTCGGCATAGCGGCGGGCGAGTTCGGCGGCGCTGCGGGCCATCCGCCGGCGCAATGCCGGAGGACCGACCACGTCGACCTCCTCGCCGAGTTGCAGCAACGCGTGATGGGCGTGGGCGATCGACTCGATCGGCACCGTGGTCGTCGTCCAGCCGTCCTGGTCCGGTGCGCTCATCGCGGCCCGGCCGGCCCGTGCGGCGGGCGTCCCGATCAGGAACAGCAGGGACCGTCCGGCCTCGGTGAGCCGGATCGTCGCCTCGTCGCGGAAGATCCGCCCGGCGTAGTCGCGCTGGTAGTGCGTCCAGTGCTCCTGCAGGTCGAACCCGGTCGGGCGCTCGAACGTCTCGTCCAGCACGGCGGCTGCCTGCACCCGCGAGAGCCGGTAGGTCCGCCGGCTGCCGTCCACCGCGGCGACGAGGTACCAGACGCCGGCTTTGAGGACGAGCCCGAGCGGGTCGAGCACCCGGTCGACCACCGCGCGGTTCGACCGCTCGTAGCGCACCCGCACCCGTCGCTGCGTCCACACCGCTTCGGCGACCGTGGGCAGGTAGGTCGGTGTGTCGACCTCGCGCAGCCAGCCGGGGGCGTCGAGGTGGAACCGATCGCGGATCCGCGCTGCGCGGTCGCGCAGTTCGGGTGGCAGCGCGGCGAGCAGCTTGAGCTGGGTCGCGGCGAGGACGCTGCCGAGCCCGAGGTCGGCTGCCGCGCCTGGGATGCCGGCCAGGAACAGCGCGTCCGCCTCCTCGGCGGTCAGCCCGGTCAACTTCGTCCGGTAGCCGTCGAGCAGTTCGAAACCGCCGGCGCGCCCGCGCAGGGCGACCACCGGAATCCCGGCCGAGGCGAGCGCCTCGACGTCGCGGTAGACGGTGCGTACCGAGACCTCGAGTTCCTCGGCAAGTTGTTGCGCGCTGACCCGGCCCCGGGTGTGGAGCAGCAACAGGACGGACAGAAGCCGGCTGGCGCGCACGTCGACGATTATCTCGCTAATACCTGACGCTAGTTGTCAGGTATCGATGCCATGCTCGGATGACACGACGACGAGAGGATGCAGCACATGCAGGCGACAGTGACGGTGACGGTGAAGAGCTGGGACGAGAAGCGCGATGGCGAGGTGGACGACGCGCACGCGATCGCGCAGGCCAAGTTCACCACCGAGTGGTCGGGCGACGTCACCGCGACGTCGACGTGCTGGCTGCTCCTCAGCTACGTCGCCGGCGACCCGTCCGATCCGCATTCCCTCGTCGGGCCGTACACCGGCTACGAGCAGGTGACCGGAAGCATCGGCGGCCGAAGCGGCACGTTCGTCATCGCCGCGCAGGGCTTTCACGGGAACGAGGTCGCGCACACCGACGTGACGGTGGTGCCCGATTCGGGTACGGGTGAACTCGCGGGGCTGACCGGCAGCGGGAGCTATGCCGCGACCGGCATGGAGTACACCCTGAACCTCGACTACGAACTCGGCTGAGGAGCACCACGTGCAGGTCACCCGGGAGCAGGCGCTCGCCTATCGGATCCAGGCGCAGGGGTTGCACCGCACCGGCCGCAAGCTGGACCGCCTCGCGGTGCTGGACATCGGGGTGCAGGACGCCGCGCCCGAGGGCGCTCGGCTGGCGTTCGACGCCCGGCTGCCGTCCGACTCCGGCCGCGGACGTGATCGGGCCGGGCCGGTCGCTCGCGCTCGTCTGGTCGCTACGAGGTGCGCCCTACGTGCACCGGCGAGCAGACCTGGACGCGGTGGCGGCAGCGCTGTACCCGCTGTCCGAGCCGGACGCCGCCGCGCGGATCAACGAGACCGGGCCGAGCGTGCACCGGGCCGGCATCGCGGCGATGGAGCAGTACGAACTCGCCGTGCGGTCGATGCGTGCGGTCGTCACCAAGGCCATGGGCAAGGGCGCGGCAAGCACGGCGGTCACGGCGAAACTGCCGCCACCGATGCGGCGGGCCTGCCGTAGCTGCGGGACGAGCCACATCTCCGACTCGGCGATGCGTGCGTCGTTCCTTCCGGCCGGGCTGGAGTTGCAGCCGGACACGTCCCCGCCGGTGCTGCAGCGCCGGCCGAAGGCGAAACGGGCGTCGGCGCCCGACCGTGCGGCCCTGCGTCGGTTCGTGCTCGCCTACCTGACCCTGCTCGGGCCGGCGACCGATGCCGACGTCGCCGACTACCTCGGCGTGCGCCGCGCGGATCTCGAGCAGTCGTGGCCGTCGGACAAGCTGGTCGCGGTGACGGTGGGCAAGCGTGAGTGCTGGCTCCCGGAGCGTCAGCGCGCGTCGCTCGACACGCCGGACGAGCCCGACGTCGTGCGCCTGCTGGGCCCGTTCGACCCGTTCCTGCAGGCGCGCGACCGTGATGTCCTCGTGCCGGACAAGTCGGTGCACAAGGCGCTCTGGCCGGTGCTCGGCCGGCCGGGCGCCGTCCTGGCCGACGGCGAAGTGGCCGGGACCTGGCGGACGCGGTCCGCGGGCGGGAAGCTCACGATCACCGTCGACGCGTTCGCCCGGCTGCCGGAGCACGTGTGGCAGCAGATCGAGGCCGAGGCCGAACGCGTGGCCGCGGTCCGCGGGGTCGAGAAGGTGTCGGTGCAGCGCCCCCGCTGAGCGCCCGCACTGGACGCCGATCAGAACAGCGCGAACGGCGCCCGTACGAGGAGTTCCACGTTGCGGTCCTCGGCGGCGCCACGCTTGCCGTCGACGGTCGCCGTTTCGGGATCGCGCTGCCAGTCGTTCATGCCGAGTTCGCGCGAGAGCGCCGCAAGCTGCAGTGGGGACCGTGGCGCGCTGCCGAATCGCGGCTTCGCGGCATGGTCGACGATGGTGCCGAAGACCGACAGCGTGCCGTCGCCGTTGTCGACGATCTCGACGACACGCGCTTGCTGCGGCCAGTCGACGTGCGAGGCGGTGTTGATCTCCCAGAACCCACCGCCGACGGCGGCCGTGTCGGGCCGGGAGAACGGCTTGATCACGTTCTCGTGCGTGTGCCCGTTCACCCACGCCACGACGTTCGGGTAGCGCAGCAGCAGATTCGCCACGGTAGTCCCGTCCACCCGGTCCACACCGATGACGTTGGTCATCGTCTCGACGGTGTGGTGACTGAAGATCACGATCAGCCGGTCGGACCCGGTGCCGGCCACCACGCTGCCGTCCGTGCCGAGGTGGTGCGAGCTGTTCGCCTGCAGTTCGGACTCGAGCCAGGCCAGCTGGGCGCTGTCGAGCGAGCCGTCGGCGTACCCGTTCGGGTTCACCGTGTCCAAGGAGATGTAGTGCACGTTGCGGACGGTGAACGAGTAGTACGCGGTACCCGCGGTGACGTTGTCCTCGGTGTAGCCGTGCCCCCGCGGGCTTCCCGTCGTCTTGAAGTGCTCGGCAACCGTCTCTGCGCGGCTGAGCAATCGACGGTTGGGATCGGCGGTGACGAGCTTGGCCGGGCCGGTCGTCAGCAACGTGATGAGCGCCGTCCAGTCACCGGCCTGCAGCTGGGCGAGCAGCGCGTTCAGGTCGAGCAGCGGGTTCACGCCGGTGACCTTGAGCGGGCCGGTCGCGATCGCGCTGATCGCCGCGAGGGGTGGGACGTTGCCCTGGGCGAGGCCGTCGTGGTTGCCGAAGCTGGTGTACCAGGGCATCCGCAGCCCCTTGGCGTGGAACGGCGCGCGGCAGCGGTCGAGCAGCCCGGCGTAGGTCGGGAATCCCCACAGCGTGTGCGGTCGGTCGGCAACCGTGCCGTCCGGGTGCCAGTACGAGCCGTCCGGGTCGTCGGTACCGCCGACGCCCTCCCACTTCGCGTAGCTGCCGCTGTCGGGGTGGACGGTCTTGTGGCCGTCCAGGACGTCGATCTGCCAGCGCAGTTCGTTGAACTGGGTGTTGTCGGCGTTGTCGCCGGTGCACACGCAGAAATCGAGCCGTCGCCCGGTGACCGGAGCCCCGGGCAGCGCGTTCAGCGCGTGGACCATCGCTTCCGCGACGTGCAGGGTCAGCATCTCCTGCGCGCGGTAGGCGGACTGGAACGGTGCGACACCGGCGAGCGGGCTGTCCGGGTCGTCGAGGCGGTCGAGGAACTCGACGCGGGCCGGGGACTGCGCGTCGACGATGTGCATGTCGGTGAGCTGTCCGAATGCAGCGACGGCATGGCGTCGGCCGCGACCGCGCACGGCACCGCCCAGCAGGTCATCGCGCACGAGCGACGCTTCGCCGGGACCGACCACGACCCGCCGGTAACCGGCTGGGTCGGGCGTCCCGTGCAGGAGGGTCTGGGCCAGCGTCGTGCCGCCAGGTGCCGCCGGGAACTGCGGCAGGTGCGGCTGGACCTGGACGGCTTCGGCCGAGCCGGTGCCGAGCACCGAACCGGCCGCGATCGCGCCCGCCGCGGCGGCGCCGATACCGAGGGCCTGACGACGGGACAGCCCGGCCTGCTCCGCGCGGTGCTTCGCGCTGTGCGTTGCCAGGCGCTCCGCGTCGCTGTGGACCTCGTCCGACATGTTCGACCTCCATCCGGGCGCCGACCTGGTGCCGGTCGAACTCTCGCACGCAAGACCCACCCGGTCCACACGACGACGTGCCGGGTCAGTCCTGCGGCGGTGTCCGGCGAGTCGCCTTGAGCTCGCCGCGGCGCTTCTTGCCCTCGACGCGACGGGCGCGTGCGGACCTGGACGGCCTGGTGCGCCGGCGCTCGGGCGGGGGCGGCGCGAACGCCCGTACGAGCTGTGCGGTGAGTCGGGCGCGCGCGGCGTTCCGGTTCTGCAGCTGGGCCCGGTGCTCGGACGCGACGACGACGACCGCGCCGTCGATCAGCCGCGGCCCCAACCGAGTCAGCAGCAACGCCCGCTGGTCGTCGCTGAGCGCCCGCGAGGACTGCACGTCCCACCGCAGTTCGACGCGACTGTCGGTGGTGTTCACGCCCTGCCCGCCCGGGCCGGATGCGCGGCTGAACCGCTCGACGAGTTCGGCGTCGGGGACGACAAGGCCGTCCGGCAGACCGCGTGCCGGCTGCAGGACGAGGTCCACCGGGGCTAGGGGACCGCGGGCGAGGACTGCGCCGCCCGCATCCAGTCGAGGACGGCGTCCGGGTCGCGGGGCAGGCTCGCCGACAGGTTCACGGCTGCGCCCTCGGTCACGGCCACGTCGTCCTCGATCCGGACCCCGATGCCGCGCAGCTCGGCCGGCACGCTGCGGTCGTTGGCCTGGAAGTAGAGCCCCGGCTCGACGGTCAGGACGTGGCCCGTCGCCAGCGTCCCGTCGCGGTACACGTCGAAGCGGGCGGCTGCGCAGTCGTGCACGTCCAGGCCGAGCATGTGGGACGTCCCATGCAGCGTGAAGCGCCGGTGCAGCCCCGAGTTCGGCTTCTCGGGATCGGGGTCGCACACCTCGTCGGCACCGACGGGCAGCACGCCCCACGAGTGCAGGTAGTCCGAGAGCACCCACATCGCCGCGCGGTGCGCGGCGAGGAAGTCGGCGCCGGCCTTCACCTCGGCGATGCCCGCCTCCTGTGCCTCGAGCACGGCCCGGTAGACGCGAAGCTGCGCAGGGGTCCACTCGCCGTCGACGGGCATCGTCCGGGTGACGTCCGCGGTGTAGAGCTCCTCGGTCTCGACGCCCATGTCGGCGAGCAGCAGCGAGCCGGGCTCGACGACGCCGTGGTTGCGCCACCAGTGCAACGTCGTCGCGTGCCGTCCGGACCCGACGATGGAGGAGTAGCCCACGTCGTTGCCCTCGAACCGGGCACGGCGCCAGAACGTGCCTTCCAGCCAGCGCTCGCCGCGAATGTCGGTGCGGCCGATCACGTGCGGAAGCTCGCGCGCCACGTCGGTGAAGCCGCGGGCGGTCGCGTCGCAGGCGGCCTGCAGCCGCTCGATCTCCCAGCTGTCCTTCACCAGGCGCAGCTCGTCGAGGACCTGGACCAGTTGCTCGGACGCGGCACCCGGCAGGCGACGGTCGAGATCGGGGTCCTGGTCGGCGAGCAGGACCGTGTCGGTGTCGCGGTGACGGTCCAGCACAGTGTCCAGTTCGCTGAGCGGACGGGTGCGCACGTCCAGCACGTCAGCGGTGTCGTCGACGGACGGGACGTTGCCGACCCACACCGCGCCGTGCGTCCGGCTGGTGAAGTACGAGACCTCGCCCGGCTGCGCGTACTCGCGCACGAACAGCGTCGCGGCGTGCGTGGCGCCGGTCGGCTCCATGGCGAGGACGGCGTCGGCCGCGGTCTCGCCGGTCAGCCAGGTCAGCGCGCTCGACGCGCGGTAGGGGAAGTCGGTGTCGTTCGAGCGCACCTTCGGCGCACCTGCGGGGACGATCACCAGTCGGCCGGGGAACTTCGCCGACAGGGCGGCGCGCCGGCGGCCGGCGAAGGCCGCGCCATCCGGTCGCGCCGGATGCGGCATCGGCGGTGCGGGATCCCAGTCCTTCGCGATCGCCTCGCGCAGGTGTTGCGGCATCGGAATGTCCCGCGCCGCAGCCCCTTCGTCGTTCGGTGGCTTCACGTTCTCGGCAGCGACGGCGGAGCCGTCTGGCGTCTCGGTCATCGCCGCGCGCCCGATGGGCGAGGTCCCGCGCACGTGCGGGCGGAGCTGCGCCCGGCGTTGTCGTCGGATCGGTCCATGCAGCGAGTCTAAGAGGCGATCGTGTCTCGGCTCGCGCTAGTTTGACCCGATGCAGCCTGAATACCCCCCGCCCCCGGCCGGTTGGTCCGCACCGCCGTCGCAACCGGCGGCCGGCTGGCCCCCGGGTTCGCCGACGTGGTCCCAGCAGGGGTCCCCTGGTAGCCACGCCGCGCCGGGAGGCGCCGGGGGGTTCGACCCGTACGGCGAGCAGGCCGCCGCGCCGGCGAGCCCCCAACCGGCGTGGGCCGGCCCGCCCACCGGAGCGGAGACCCCGCCCCGGCAGGGCCGGCCGAGCTTGATCATCCTGGTCGCCTTCCTGACCGAAGTCGTCCTCATCGCCGCCGGCGCGAACCAGGGTGTGTCCAACGAACTCGTCAAGCGCATCCGCGACCACCTCGACCGCTTCGTTGCCAACGTGGGTGAGTCGGCGCTGACCTACCAGTGGCGCTTCTCGCCGCCCGCCAGCGACCCGGCACACCTGTGGAGCGCGCAGTTGGTGCTGATCGGGACTGTCTTAGCCGTCACCGCGCTGCTACTGCTCGTGCTGGTGCGTGGCGGCGCGGGGTTCGGCCGGGTGTTCGTCGGGACCTGGCTCGCCGTCATCGTCGCGACGCAGACCGGTGCCGTGGCACGCGGCTTCGTCGTCGATCAGCGCTTCTACACCCAGACCGGCAGCGACCTGCGGTTCGCGTTCTTCGGTCAGACCGCGCCGAGCGGGTACACCTTCGTCGCCGGCATCGGTCTCGGCCTGTTCGTGGCACTGGCAGCCGCGATCACCGCGGCGATCACCCTGCGCCCGGCCAAGCCGAGAGCCGAGTCCGCGCCGGCGGGAGCGGGAATGCCATCGCTGCAGGACGGGCCACCGGTTCCGGACGGGCCACCGGTGCAGGACGCGCCCGCGGCGGTCGCATTCGGCACGCCCGACGGGCAGGAGCAGCCCACCACCTCGTTCACGCCGGTCCCGGACCCGGGGGAGCACGGTGAACAGACCCAGGCGATGCCGCCGGCCGGTGCCGGTGAACAGACCCAGGCGATGCCGGTGACCGAGACGCCCGCGACCGGTGAGCAGCCGACCACGCAACTGCCGCCTGCCGAGCAACGTCGGCCCGACGGTGAGCAGCCGCGTTACTGATCGAAGCTGAGCTCTGCCTCGATCCCCTTCCGACCGGCCAGCCAGAGGCCGAGGGCTTCTGTCGTGCCGCGCACGGTCCGGCCGCGCCCGAGCGCCACGCCCCCCGGCGTGGTCGGCACGACCCGATGGCGCAGCAGGTTGCGCTTGGTGCCCGTGGACAGCACCACGCCCTCGCGGAAGATCGCCTTGGCGGCGACCAGCGGGATCTCGCGGGTGCGGCCCAGACCGCGCAGGACGTCCTGGTGGTGCATCGCGACATCGCCGATGAGATAGCGCGCGATCAGCTTGCTGGCCGGGGCCGGGTTGCTCGTCCACGCCTGCGCCCGAGCGAACAGGTCGTCGCGAGGAAGTGAGCGCGACCGCTCGACCGCCGTGTTGTTCGCCGCCTTCACCCGTCCCGCGTAGCGCAGGTAGAGCCCCGTGTCGTCGGCGCCGATGACATGTGCCAGGACGTCGCGGGGCGCCCAGCCGGCACACAGCGTGCGCCCGGACTCGAACTCCTCGTTGGTCAGCGACGCGATCATGTCGAGCAGGCTGATCCGCTCAGCGACCAGGTCTTCGACCCCGAGCACACTCACGACAGCACCTCGAAGCCCATGTCTGCCTTCCGCAACCGCTCGAGCAGGGCGTCGCCCATCGCAGTCGCGGTCGTCACCTGACCGGCCGTAGCCGGTAGGTCGTCGAAGGCGAGCGCCAGCGCGGACTCGGCCAGCATTTTCGCCGTCTCGTCATACCCTGGATCGCCGCCGGACACCCGGGTCACGACCCGCTCGCCGCCGCCTTCGCCGACGAACGTGACGCGGAACCAACTGCGGCGTCGGCGTTCGAGCGATGGTCCCGCGCCGGCCGGCAGCCGGTTGAGCAGCGCGCGCCGCGCGGGCGGGACCTGCGCGACCAGCACGAGTCCGCCGACGCCACCGACGATGGCAGCCGCCGTCCATGCGTGCGGCACCGAGACGAAGTGGCTGTAGCGGAAGTCCGGCCCGTAGCGTTCGATCGCGCGGGCCGACCGGGCGATCACCTGCGGGTCCAGGGACGGGAACGGCAGGGCCCATCCGTTGGTCTCCGCCGAGCGGTGCGGGCGGCCGGCTGTCGCGGTGACGTTGCGGGTGCCGCGGTCCTCGACTCGCTTGCGAGCGCGCGCCGCCGCAACATTCTGGCGCGCGCGAGAGAAGCCCGTGAGCGCCGACGCGAATGTCCCACCGGAGAACTGCGCGGACGCCTCGACGTATCCGCGGACGGTCACCGGCACCCCTTCGGGCAACTGCAGCACGGTGTAGTACGCCCCGATGTCGTGCGGCACCGAGTCGAACCCGCAGGCGTGGACGAGGCGCGCGCCGGTTGCGACCGCCTGCTCGTGGTGACGGACGTAGGTCGTGTCGACGAACTCCGGCTCGCCGGTCAGGTCGAGGTAATCCGTGCCTGCGGCGGCACAGGCGGCGACCAGTGGGCCGCCATGCAGCACGTAGGGCCCGACCGTCGTCGCGATCACCCGTGCGGATTCGGCGATCGCCCGCAGTGCGGGGCCGTCGGCCGAGTCTGCGGTGAGCAGCGGCAGGTCGGCGAGCGCCGGGTCGATGGCGCTGAGTTGGTCGCGAACGCTGGCCAGCTTGTCCGCGTTGCGCCCGGCGAGCGCCCAGCGGCAGTCGACCGGAGCGTGCCGGGCCAGGTACTCGGCGGTGAGCGCGCCGGCGAACCCGGTCGCGCCGAACACAACGATGTCGTACCTGCGATCGGCCATCCCCTGACCCTACTGTTGTTGAACGTAGATCAGTAGCGCGCGCCCGCCGGAAAAATCTTGGTTGCGGGCGTGATGTGACGGCCGTCACTGGGTATCTGAGCAGTACCGGCGCGCTGGGAAGCCGGCCACAACGGTCATGGCACTCGACCGTGACCCGCATCAGGGCCGCATACCCCCTCGTTGCGACCCAGACCGCGACCTCCCTCCCCTCGCGGTCGACAGGGATGGGCGACGTGCCGTGGACGCGCGTCGCCCTTCTCGCGCCCGGGCCGGGGCCGTTTGGCCGACTGGAATTTCGCACGCCGGGCCAATCAGCCGCCCGCCAACCGCGGGGCCGCAGCAGGTGGCTGCCGGCGGAATAGGTTTGATTGATGAGCGTGGACATGGTTGCGCTTGACGCGACGCACTGTGCGGAGTTGGTAGCGCCTGCGCTTGACCGGCTCAGGCTGGCGTTGGCGGACAGGGTCAAGACTCACGCGCCGCGGATCGTCGCGGCTCATGGCATTGGTATGCCGTCGATGATGACGGCGGCCTATCTGCGCAACGTCTATCCCGATCGTGCCTTCAGGCCCAGCGACCTGCTGGCCGTGTTCACCTACCAATCCGTCGATCAGGTCACCGTCGGGCTGAACGCTTTGCTGGCCGATGGTCATCTCGAGCCGGCCGACGACGGGTTGCTGACGTTGTCGGCAACCGGGCGTGCGCTCATGCACGATGTCGTAGCGGCCGGGGATCAGACGGCTCAAGAGTTGTGGTCGCAGGATGGCGCGGTGGTGGACCGGCTGTTGCCGTTGGTCGAACGAGCGGTGGCTGCTATCGATGGTGGTGGTGAGACTGTCGCACTCATGGCGCCTTCGGCCGGTAACGAGGCACAGCTGTCCGACCGAGGTCGATTCGCCGAGTTGCTGACCGCGCTGCGATTTCATCGCTTCGACAGCCACATCGCTGCCTGGCGCAGCGCCGGCCTCTCGCTGGAACAGATCAAGCAACTTGCACCAGGACCTGAGCGTGACGCCATCGAATCGGACACCAACCGTCGGGCGAGCAGTGTCTACCGAGTCCTGGCGCCGCAACAACGACTCGACCTGATCGCAGGCATGGCCGCCCTGCACGGCTGAGGGTGAACCGCGACATCGCGACGGGAACCGTTCGGTCAGGGCCGAGTGCATCGGCGCGCCGCGCGGCTTCGGCCCGCGAGATCGTCGCTGAGTTCCGTACCGCGTGGGAAGCAAGCCCGCGACGCGGCCCAGGACTTGGCCGAGACGGCCTCCCGCAGAGCAGACATCAGCCCTGCCGCCGCGGCGCCCGCGACAGACGCAAGGGGTGGTCGGCCGTGAACAGCGGCGTTTGGGGCATGGTGGCGCACGCCAGGTGCGCATCCGGTGACAAGCGGACTCGGGCGTCACTTTCGGGTATCCCGAGTCGGCCTGACACCATGGTTGTGGTGAACCGGCTTGAGAGCTCGATGAGCCCGTACCTGCGCCAGCACGCCGACAACCCGGTCGACTGGTACGAGTGGGGCGATGACGCCTTCGCCGAAGCCACGCGGCGTGACGTCCCGATCCTGTTGTCGGTCGGTTATGCGGCCTGCCACTGGTGTCACGTGATGGCACACGACTCGTTCGAGCGTGCCGACGTCGCCGCCGTCATGAACGCCCACTACGTCAACGTCAAGGTCGATCGAGAGGAGCGACCGGACGTCGACGCCGTCTACATGGACGCGACGACGGCACTGACCGGGCGGGGCGGCTGGCCGATGACCTGCCTGCTCACGCCGGATGGAGCGCCGTTCTTCGCCGGCACGTTCTTCCCGCGGACCGAATTCGTCGAGTTGCTGGTGACCGTTGCGCAGGCATGGCGCGAACGACGCGGCGAGGTGCTCGACGCCGGCCGCCGCATCGTGGACGCGCTCTCGTCCGCCGGGTCGTTCGACACGTCCGGCGCCGCCGCCGCAACTGCCGCCGAACTGGACGAAGCCGCGACTGCCTTGGTGCCACAGTTCGATCAGGCGCGCGGCGGGTTCGGGGGCGCACCGAAGTTCCCGCCGTCGATGGTGCTCGAGTTCCTGCTGCGCCATCACGAGCGCACGGCCGACCCGATGTCGCTGGCGATGGCCGAACGGACGATGGACGCGATGGGCCGCGGCGGAATGTATGACCAACTCGCCGGTGGCTTCGCGCGGTACTCGGTGGATGCCGCCTGGGTGGTCCCGCACTTCGAGAAGATGCTGTATGACAACGCATTGCTGCTGCGGGTCTACCTGCACTGGTGGCGGCTGACGGGGTCACCGTTCGCGGAACGGATCGCCCGTGAGACCGCGGACTTCATCGTCCGTGACCTCGGCACTGCTGAGGGCGGCTTCGCGTCCGCGCTCGACGCCGACACCGACGGGGTCGAGGGACTGACCTACGTGTGGACGCCCGACCAGTTGCGCGAAGTGCTCGGCCCGGACGGCGAGGCGGCGGCCCGGTTGTTCCACGTCACCGATGACGGCACCTTCGAGCACGGCGCGTCCACGCTGCAGCTGCTCAGCGATCCGGAGAATGTCCAGCAGTACCAGGACATTCGCACGATGCTGCTGGCGGCACGCAGTACCCGGCCGCAGCCTGCGCGTGACGACAAGATCGTGGCGGCGTGGAACGGCTTGGCGCTGGCCGGCTTGGCCGAGGCCGGCGTACTGCTCGACGCGCGCTACCTCGAGGCCGCCACCCGCTGCGCGGAACTGTTGGTCGACCGACACCTCGTCGGTGGTCGGCTGCGCCGCACGTCGCGCGACGGCCGGGTCGGTTCGGCGCTCGCGGTCGCCGAGGACTACGGCGACCTCGCGGACGGGCTGCTCGTGCTGCACCAGGCGACCGGTGACCCGCAGTGGCTCGCTGCAGCCGGCGAACTGCTGGACGTCGCGCTGGCCAGCTTCACCGATGGCGCCGGGGGATTCTTCGACACCGGCTCGGACGCCGAGCAACTCGTGCGCCGCCCGAAGGACCCGACCGACAACGCTGCACCTTCTGGCAGCAGCGCGCTGGCGACCGCGCTGGTGGCCTACTCGGCTCTCACCGGGTCGCTCGAACATCGGGCAGCCGCCGAATCCGCCCTCACCGTCGTGACCGCGTTGGGGACGCGCCAACCGCGGTTCCTGGGTTGGGCGCTCGCCGCCGCAGAGGGCCTGATCGCCGGCCCGGTGCAGATCGCCGTGGTCGGTGAGAACGGCGTCGGCGAATTGACCCGGACGGCCTGGCGCGAGCGGCCACCGGGTGCGGTCGTGGTCAGCGGCGCCCCGGACGCGGACGGCGTCCCGTTGCTTGCCGATCGGCCGCTCGTCGGCGGTGGCCCGGCGGCGTATGTCTGCCGTGGCATGGTTTGCGACCTTCCGGTCACGTCCGTCCAAGGGCTGAGCCGTCAACTTGCGACGGCGCCGGTCGACTGACCGGCCTCGACGCATTACCGTCCCGGCATTGGGCGCGCGGAGCGCCGCGTCGAGGAGGTGGCG
The DNA here is from genome assembly GCA_963750295.1 of uncultured Actinomycetota bacterium. Classification (GTDB taxonomy): domain Bacteria; phylum Actinomycetota; class Actinomycetes; order Mycobacteriales; family Jatrophihabitantaceae; genus CAVVPY01. The sequence continues at coordinate 2,313,435 of CAVVPY010000001.1, read as the reverse complement.
CATGCCAGATGCAGTTCCGTTCACGAACAACTACGACGACATGTCGACGCGCGAGGGTTACCAGTTCCGCTTCCACTGCATGCGATGCGGCAACGGGTACGAGTCGACCTTCCGGCACTCGACGCTCGGCTTCGGTGGCCGGCTGCTCTCGATGGGTGGCGGGATGCTCGGCGGCGAGGTCGGCAGCAAGATGGAGAACGCCGGGTGGAACGCCGAGTGGCTGCGCGACGGCGTCCGCGGCTCGACTCGCGACAAGCGGTTGGCCGAGGCCGTCGACGACGTCCGTCCGCACTTCGAGCAGTGCCACCGATGCGGTCAATGGGTCTGCAAGAACGTCTGCTGGAACACCGAGCGCGGCCTGTGCGTGAGCTGCGCGCCGCGTCTGGATCAGGAGATCGCCGGTATGCAGGCCGAGGCGCAACGCTTGCAACTCCAGGACCGGATCATGCAGCAGGACTACACCGGCCACCTCAATGTGGTCGACGAGCGCGCGGGACTGTGCCCCGGTTGCAACGGCGAGACCGGCGGCGGGAAGTTCTGCCAGCACTGCGGGACGGCCCTGCAGTCAGCTCCTGCTCAGACGAAGAAGTTCTGCGGCAACTGCGGCAGCCAACTGGCCGGCGGCACGTTCTGCGCCGAGTGCGGCACACCGGTCGCGTAGGGCTGGTCCGGTGCGCTTCCGGCTGCTTGCCGAATCCGGCCAGGTGCTCGACGAGGGCGAGGCGCAGGCCCGGGTCGAGGCGGGCTCGCTCGTTGTCGTCCCGCAACTCGGTCAACCGCTGCGCGTCCGGCCGATCGATGTGACCGCGATCAGCGAACCGGCGCCCTACGTGGTGCTGATGCAGCTCGCGGAAGGGCCCTCGCTCGAGCTCGCCCAGCTCGGTGCGTTGCGTACCCAGCTGCTCAGCGACTTCGCCGCGGTCCGGTCCGAGGCCACGGTGAACGCCCTGCTTCTCGGTGGGATCGGAACACCGGTGAACTTTCCGGGAGCCGTCCACGACGTCGACGCCGAGCTGCGGATCTACGACGACGTCCTCGTCGTGCTGCCGCAACGGGCCGCCCCCGAGCAGGTCCGGTTCTCGTTCGTCGACTCGGTTGAGACCGACGCCTCGGGGTACCGGATCACGATCACGTCGGACGGGCGCGCTCCTTTGGAGCTGCACCGGCTCGCGACGCGGACCTCGGAGTTCCTCGACCTGTTGCGCACGCGGATCAATGCTGCGCGCATTCGATCGGCAACGCTGATCGACATGTTGCTCCCTGGCCTGCCGACGATCGCGGGGCGGACGGTGGCCGGGCTGCTTCGCGACGGCGTACCCGCATCGTTGGCCGCGCTCGACGCGGTCGAGTCGAGTGTCAGTGCGTCCTTGCTGCGCGCGGCCACCCTGCCTGAGCGTGCCGCGTGTGTCGCGGAACTCGGTCGTCGCGGACAGTTGTGGCTCGCGTTGCACCAGCGCGAGTCGGTCGAGGTCGCAGCCGCCGGCGGGGCGGATCTCTCGGCCACACCGGTGGATGTGCATGTCGACCACGGCGGGCTCGGGGCCGCTCCCGGCGGGCTGGCCGGCGTCATGACCGGCGGACTGCTGCGCGCCGGTCCCGACCTGTTCGGGACCGGTTCCGGGGCGGACGTGGGTTCGGTCGTGCTCGGTGCCGCGCTGATGGGTGGCTTCGGCGGTGGTCTGCCCGGCCTGGCCGGGGGCGCGGGTGGCAGCGCGCCGGACCGGCAGCACGACCGCACCGCTGCCGATTCGCCACCGGGTGCTTCGGCGGGCGTCGCGCACACCGACTACGCCCGGTTGGGGACGGGCGGCGCGTCGGCCACCGTCCTGGGGATGGTTTACGCGGCTGTGCCCGAGCACGGAGCGGTCGTGTACGAGGTACTCAACGAACGTGAGCACGCCAGCTACGTCTACGACCTGCCGCCCGGCGATCCGGACCAGGCGATCCGGACGTTGGCCTCGGCGCTGGCGATGATCGGGTTCCAGGTGTCAGCCGTCCACTCGACCGCGTCGGGCGTCGACTCCCGATTCCGTGACGCGGTCGAGCGGCTGCCCTACCTGTCGTGGCTGCGCAGCGGGTTCCGCGGCCGGGCGATCCACACCGACGGCTGGGCTGCCCAGTTGGACGGGCTGCTGCGCCGGCGTTAGAGGTCGGGACCCTCGGCGCGGACCTTCTCCACGGCGCTCATCGCGTCGCGCAAGCTCGAGAGCCAGTCGTCGGTGTGCTCACCGACGAGCGTGACGCACCAGGCGAGCGCCTCGGACCGTGACCGGGCCACGCCGGCGTCCACGAGCGTGTCGAGTACCCGCCGTTCGTCCTGTCGCAGCCGAGTCATCACCGGGACGGCGAGATGGGTGAACAGCACGGAGGTCTCGCCGATGCGGGCGCCCCAGGCGACCTTGCGTCCGTAGCGGGCTTCGGCCTCGTCGGCGATCTGCATTCGCGTCTCGCGGGTGTCCTCGCGGAAGCGGGTGATCCGCCCGTGCGCCGCGGCGGCGCGGCCGGCCTCGTCGGTTCCCTCGGGTGCCACGAGTTCGCCGATCACGATGATCTCTTCCCGGTCGACGGTCACCGTCGGCTCGCCGGTGAACCAGTCGCCGGGCAGCCGCCCGACGAACCAGGCGGGCGCGTCGTCGGCGGGGGGCAGGTCGGCCTGCTGCCAGCCGCCCGGACGGCCGAAGCCGCGACCGCGCGGGCCGCCGCCGTGTCCGTGGCCGCGCGGGCCAGGCCCGTGGCCACGCCGGTGGCGTCGCTCGCCCGGGGTGTGGGTGCTTGTGTCAGTGGCGGTGTTGTGATTCATCACTGCAATTCACTCCTTGCGTCGTAATAGTAATTACAACATTACATCCATATCGGTGCGTGCGCCAGTGGATTCCGCAGGGGACGTTTCCCGGGTGTGGTCGGTTCTGGCCGGTCCAACCGGTCGCAGGCGGGGAAAGGCCGGGACGTTTCCCCGGGTGTGGTCGGTTCTGGCCGGTCCAACCGGTCGCAGGCGGGGAAAGCCCCGGCCTCAGCGCAGGACGGTCAGCCAGATCGCCACGTAGTGGCACAGGGCCGCGACCAGCGTCGCCGCATGGAAGACCTCGTGAAAGCCGAACGTCCCGGGGTAGGGGTCCGGGCGTTTCAGGCCGTAGACGACGCCGCCGATGGTGTAGCAGGCGCCACCGATGACGATCAGCACGAGCGCAGCAACGCCGACGTTGTGCAGTATCTGCGGCATCACGAACACCGCGGCCCAGCCCAGGCCGATGTAGAGCGGGACCGAGAGCCACCGCGGCGATCCCGGCCAGATGACCTTCAGCGCGACGCCGGCCCCGGCGCCGGCCCACACGGTGACCAGGATCGCCGTGGACGCGGTGCCGGTCAGAGCCAGGGCCGCGATCGGGGTGTACGTGCCGGCGATGAACACGAAGATCATCGAGTGGTCGAGGCGGCGCATGATCGCCTGGCCCCGCGGTGACCAGGTGCGCCGGTGGTACAGCGCCGACGTGCCGAACAGCAAGGTCACGGTGGCGGCGTAGATCGCGGTGACCACACCGGTTTCGGTGCCGCGCAGCGCGGCGACGACGGCGACCATGACCACGCCGGTCACGATCGACACCGCGGCGGCATAGGCGTGCAACCACCCGCGCAGGCGGGGCTTGAGCGCTGCGACCAGCGCGACGGCCGTCGGCTCGGTCGTCGTCATGGCCTCACGTTACGACACCGTAGGTTGTCGCGAGGAGTCCGCTGACCACGACGAGTGAACAGCTCGGATTGGCGTTAGATTAAGCGCGTGGGTGTCCGTGACGCTGTCTACGCGATCTACGAACGCCGCTTGCGGCGCCACCTGGCCGGACTGCCCGTCCCCCGACACGTGGCGATCATGATCGACGGGAACCGACGGTGGGCCCGCGCGGCCGGTTTCGAGGACGTCAGCGAGGGTCATCTGGCCGGTGCACGGCACATCTCCAACCTGCTGAGCTGGTGCCGCGACGCGGGCGTCGGGCACGTCACGATCTGGCTGCTGTCCACCGACAACCTGCGCCGGCCGGCGCACGAACTCGAACCGCTGCTGCGGATCATCGCCGGCGTTGCCGAGGAACTTGCCGCCGACGGCAACGCCTGGCGGGTGCAGCCGATGGGCGCGCTCGACCTGTTGCCGGACGAGATCGCGCGCACGCTCAAGTCCGCGCAGGAACGCACCGCCGGGCGCGACGGGCTGACCGTGAACGTTGCCGTCGGCTACGGTGGGCGCCGCGAGATCGCCGACGCCGTCCGCTCGTTGCTGCACGAGCACGCGGCCGCAGGGACCTCGATCGAGGAACTGGCCGAGGTCATCGACGTCGACCACATCGCCGAGCACCTGTACACCAAGGGCCAGCCCGATCCGGATCTGGTGATCCGCACCTCGGGCGAGCAGCGGCTGTCCGGATTCCTGCTGTGGCAGTCGGTGCACTCGGAGTTCTACTTCTGCGACGCGCTCTGGCCGGACTTCCGCCGCATCGACTTCCTGCGTGCCCTGCGCGACTACGGCATGAGACAGCGACGGTACGGCGGATGAGTTTCGGCCCGCTCGTCTCGGCCGACTGGCTGGCCGAGCACCTCGACGACGTCCGCCTCGTCGACGCGCGCTGGTACCTCGACCCGGCCCGATCCGGGCGCGCCGAGTACGAAGCCGGGCACCTGCCGGGTGCGGTGTTCCTGGACATCGACACCGACCTGGCCGACCCGACCCGCCGCCCCGCCGAGGGGCGCCACCCGTTGCCGTCCCCGCAGCAGTTCGCCGCCGTCCTCGGCCGGGTCGGCATCGCCGCGGGTGATCCGGTGGTCGCCTACGACGACGTCGGCGGGTCCTACGCTGCCCGGCTGTGGTGGCTGCTGCACGTGCTCGACGAACCGGCGGCGATCCTCGACGGCGGCCTGCAGGCATGGACCGGTCAGCTGACGACCGAGCAGCCGGCACCCGCCCCGGTCGAGCGGCCGGCGCGCGACTGGCCGGCGGCTCGCTTCGTCGGCGCCGACGACCTCGCCTCGCATGCCGTCCTCGATGCCCGGGCCGTCTCGCGCTACACGGACGGGGACCCGGTTGTCGATCCGCGTCCCGGCCACATTCCAGGCGCCTTGAGCCTGCCCTGGGCGGGAAACCTCGATGAACACGACAGATTCCGCACACCTGAGGCGTTGCGTGAGCGCTACGCCGGTGTCCCGGGCGAACCGGTCGCCGTGTACTGCGGCTCCGGCGTGACGGCCTGCCACGACCTGCTCGCGCTGGAACTGGCCGGCCGTACCGACACCGCGCTCTACCCCGGCTCGTGGTCGCAGTGGGGCGCCGACGCGTCGCGTCCGGCCGTGACCGGTCCCGACCCTCGATGACGGGCCGATGAACTCTCGGCGCGTCCTGCGCGGGGGCGGGCGTCCTCAGTCGTAGCGTCGGCACCGGCGGCGGTCGTATCCGCTGTCCGGGAGGTCCCGACTCGGTGGTGAGATCGAGCGCGAGGGGCCGGTCGGCCCGCGCGCGAGCACCACACGCGGGACGTCCGCACCTCTCACCCGCGCCGCAGCCCTGGCTGCGTGCCTTGACCGCCTTCCGGGAGTGCTCATGACCTCGGTCCAGCCCGAAAGCGTTGTCCGTACGTTCGTCCTCGACACCTCGGTGCTGCTGTCCGACCCGGGGGCGCTCGGACGTTTCGGCGAGCACGAGGTGATCCTGCCGCTGGTCGTGATCAGCGAACTCGAGGGCAAGCGGCACCATCCGGAGCTGGGCTGGTTCGCACGGCAGACCCTGCGCGCTCTCGACGACCTGCGGGTGAAGCACGGCCGACTGGACGCGCCGATTCCGATCGGGGACAGCGGTGGCACGCTGCACGTCGAGCTGAACCACTCCGACCTGTCGCCGTTGCCGGCGGGCTTCCGGGTCGACAGCAACGATTCACGGATCCTGGCCGTCGCGCTGAACCTGGCCGCCGAGGGCCGCGCCGTCACGCTGGTCACCAAGGACATGCCGTTGCGGGTCAAGGCTGCCTCGGTCGGCCTGGTCGCCGACGAGTACCGCACGCACCCGGTGTCGACAGCGACGGGCTGGTCGGGCATGGCCGAGGCCGAGGTGTCGCCGGGGACGATCGACTCGCTCTACGACGGCGCCCCACTCGAACTCGTCGACGAGCCGGACTTCGCGGCCGTGGCCGACCTGCCCTGCCACACCGGGCTGGTGCTGCACTCGGCCCGCGGTTCCGCCCTGGCCCGGATCACGCCGGACAAGCAGGTGCGGCTGGTGCGCGGCGATCGCGAGGCGTTCGGCCTGCATGGCCGCTCGGCCGAGCAGCGCATCGCACTGGAGCTGTTGCTCGATCCCGACATCGGCATCGTGAGCTTGGGTGGGCGCGCCGGCACCGGCAAGTCCGCGCTCGCCCTGTGCGCCGGCCTCGAAGCCGTCCTCGAGCGTCGGCTGCACAAGCGCGTGGTCGTCTTCCGCCCGCTGTACGCGGTGGGCGGACAGGATCTCGGCTACTTGCCGGGCAGTGAGAACGAGAAGATGGCGCCGTGGGCGCAGGCGGTCTTCGACACCCTCGGCGCGCTGGTGTCCGCCGACGTGATGGACGAGGTGATCGACCGGCAGATGCTCGAGGTGCTGCCGCTCACGCACATCCGGGGTCGGTCCCTGCACGACTCGTTCGTCATCGTCGACGAGGCGCAATCGCTGGAACGCAACGTCCTGCTGACCGTGCTTTCCCGGGTCGGCGCGGGGTCGCGAGTGGTGTTGACGCATGACGTGGCGCAGCGGGACAACCTGCGCGTCGGCAGGCACGACGGCGTCGCGGCGGTGATCGAGGCGCTGCGCGGGCACCCGTTGTTCGCGCACGTGACCCTGACCCGGTCCGAGCGCTCGCCGATCGCCGCGCTGGTCACCGAGATGCTCGAGGATCTGCCGCTGTGAATCACGCAGGTTGATGCGGCGCTGGTCATTCGCGCGTAAAGTCGAGGTTAGCTCTGGCTGGGGACGGCGCTCGCTGGTGCCCGGCCGTCACTAGTCGGGGGGCGATCTGCGTGCTGGCGCGGCTGCTCGACCGCTTCCGCGATCGTCCGTCCCTGCCCTTCCTGGTCGTGGCGGTCGCCGCCCAGGTCGATTTGGGCTGGCCGCTGACCGATGTCGGCGGCTACGGCTGGGCTGCCGTAGCGCTGTTCGTCGGGATCTGCGTCCTGGTGGCGCTCACGGGGCGCCACCGGGTGCAGCCGCTGACGGTCGCCCCCGCGCTGCTCTTCCTCGTCGTGCTCGCGCTCTGGCGCGAATCGGTCGGCCACCCGTTCGGTGGCCAGAACGTCGTGGCGCTGGTGCCGGTCGCCTGGGTGGCCCTGTTCGGGTCGATGCGGCAGATGTGGCTGGTCATCGCCTCGATGGCCACCCTCCTCATCGTCCCGATCTGGGTGCTGGGCGCGCCCGGCTATCCGGCCGCCGACCTGCACGGCGCCGTCCTGACCGCTACTTTCGCCGTGCTGATCGGTCCGCTCACGCAGCACCTCGTCCGGCAGCGCGAGGCGGCCGCGAGCCGGGCCACCGCGCTCGAACCGGCCGGGGAGCGGCTCGATGCCGTCCTGCGCGCGGCGACGGGGCACTCGGTGATCGCGTGCGACCTGGACGGGCTGATCACGGTCTTCAGCACCGGCGCCGAGCGGATGCTCGGATGGCGAGCCGACGAGGTGATCGGCGTGCGTGCCCTGTGGGCCTTCCACGACGAGAGTGAGCTGGCCGGGCGAGCTGCGGAACTCGGTGTCACCCCGGGGCTGGCCGTGCTCACCCACGCCGCTCACCTGGGGGGCGAGACCCGCGACTGGACGTATCGGTGCGCGGACGGGTCGCGGCTCGTTGTGTCGGTGACCGTCACCGCAATCCTGAACCGCGCCGGCAGCGTGACCGGCAGCGTGACCGGCAGCGTGACCGGCAGCGTGACCGGCAGCGTGACCGGCTACGTGGCGGTCGGCACGAATGTCACGGAGGCCCGCCACGCGGCGGACCTGGCCGAATCGCAACATGCGATGTTCCGGCTAGTGATCGACGCGTTGCCCGTCATGTCCTTCGCCGTCTTCGATGACCAGCAGCGGTGCGTCATGGCCGCCGGACGCTGGCTTCGGGAACAGGGCCTCACCGAGGCCGAGATGCTCGGCCGGCACGTGGGAGATCTCGCCGAACCGGACGCCGCCGATACCGTGGTCGCGCTGCACAAGCTGGGGTTGACCGAGCACGTGGAGACCGAACTTACTTTGACCAGCGGGCAGACTATGGCCGTTGACATCATCCCCGTCAGCGGGCCGGCCGGCGAGCGGCTGTCGTTCGGTGTGGCTCGTGATGTCACCGAGGAACGCGCGGCGGCCCGCGAACGCGAACAGATGATCCAGCAGTTGGCATCTAGCGAGACGAATTTCCGCGAGGCGTTCGACGGGGCACCCATCGGCGTCGTCGTGACGTCGGTGAAGGAGCCTGGTGTCGAGCGGTTCGTGCGCGTCAACGGGGTGTTCGCCGGCATGCTCGGACGCGACGCGCAAGACCTGGTCGGCACTCTTATCACCGACGTGACGCATCCCGAGGACGTCGACCTGCGTCCAGACCTGAGCGCCGGTGCCGTCCCGGCGCACCGGCTGCGCAAGCGACTCATCCACTCGTCGGGCCGGCCGGTCTGGGTCGAGATCTCCTACCGCGTGGTGCGCGACGGTGTCGGCCAGCCGATGCAGTTGATCAAACACGTCCAGGACATTCGCTCACTGAAGGAGTCCGAGCGCGCCCAGCTCGAGACGCTGGAGCAGCTGGCCACCGCTAGCGAGACGCTGCGTGCACTCGACCAGGTGCGCCGCGAGATGGTGGGCACGGTCTCGCACGAACTGCGCACGCCGCTGACCAGCATTCGCGGTTATCTGGAGTTGCTCTCCGGTGAACGACTGACCCGGTCACAGCAGCAGATGATCGACGTCGCGGTGCGGAACTCGGCACGACTGGCCGACATGCTCGACGATCTGCTGGTGCTCAGCCAGCTGGATGAGAACGAGGCGGGACGCGCGTCCGCACACCTCGGTCAGGTGGTGGTCCAGGACGCGGTTCGGGCCGCGATCGAGACGACCCGGCCCGCGATCACTGAGCTCGAGCAGCGGCTGGTCACCCGCATGGAACCGGGGCCGGCCGTGATCAGAGGGGACGCCGAGCAGTTGCACAGCGCCCTGATCAACCTGCTGAGCAACGCGTCGAAGTACTCGCCGCGTGGCGCGACGATCGAGATGACGGTGGAACTTGTCGGCACCGACGTACGCATCGCCGTCGTCGATCGCGGCATCGGTATCCCGTTCGTCGAACAACCGCAGCTGTTCCAGCGGTTCTTCCGGGCGTCGACCGCACGTGAGCGGGCCATCGGTGGTACCGGTCTCGGCCTGGCGATCGTGAAAAGCATCGTCGACCTGCACGGCGGGACGATCACCGTCGATTCGGCACCCGCCAGGGGCTCACGGTTCACGATCGACCTGCCGCTGGCGGCGGCGCTGACCGCGGTGCACAGGAGCTGAAGCGCCGGTCGCACCGCCTGTCAGGACGGTCGGGTCATCGACAGGACGTCGAGCACCTCGTCCAACTTCTGCTCGCTGATCGCGCCCGGGACGTGCCCGCGCTCGAGCACGACCTCGCGAATCGTCTTGCGTTCCTTGAGCGCCTGCTTGGCGATCAGCGCTGCCTCGTCGTAACCGACGTAGTGGTTGAGGGGTGTGACGATCGACGGCGACGACTCGGCGTACTCACGGCAACGCTCGACGTTCGCCTCGATGCCGGACACGCACCGGTCGGCAAAGACCCGCGAGACGTTGGCGAGCAGCTGGATCGACTCGAGCAGGTTGCGGGCGATGACCGGCAGCATGACGTTGAGCTCGAAATTGCCGGCCCCTCCGCCCCACGCGACTGCCGCGTCGTTGCCGACGACCTGGGCCACGACCTGGCAGACCGCCTCGCACAGCACCGGATTGACCTTGCCGGGCATGATCGACGAGCCCGGCTGCAGATCGGGTAGGAACAGCTCGGTAAGGCCGGTGCGCGGACCTGATCCCATCCAGCGGATGTCGTTGCTGACCTTGTTCAAGCCGACGGCGATCGTGCGGAGCACGCCGCTCGCCTCGACGAGCGCGTCCCGTGACCCCTGAGCCTCGAAGTGGTCGCGCGCCTCGGTCAGAGGCAGGTCGAGGTCGTCGGCCAGCTTGGCGATGATCTGAGCGGCCAGCCCGGCCGGCGCGTTGATACCCGTGCCCACGGCGGTTCCGCCGAGCGGCAGCTCGCCGATGCGCGGCAGGGCGTCGCGCAGCCGCTCGATCCCGTAGCGGATCTGTGCGGCGTAGCCGCCGAACTCCTGGCCGAGAGTCACCGGCGTCGCGTCCATCAGGTGCGTCCGTCCGGACTTCACCACCGAGCTGAACTCCTGCGATTTGGCAGCGAGGCAATCGCCGAGGTGCTCGAGCGCGGGGATCAGATCGACGGTGATCGCGCGGGCTGCGGCGATGTGGATCGCGGCCGGGAACTGATCGTTGGACGAGAACGGGTCGTTCACGTCGTCGTTCGGATGGACCGGCCGGCCGAGCCGCTCGGCGGCGAGGGTGGCAATGACCTCGTTGGCGTTCATGTTGGACGACGTCCCGGAGCCGGTCTGGAACGTGTCGATCGGGAACTCGCCGTCCCAGTCGCCGCGAGCCACCTCGGCCGCCGAATCATGGATGGCGGTCGCGAGAGCGACGTCGACCGTGCCGTTCGCACCGCGAATGCTGGCCGAGGCCCCCTTGATCGAGGCGAGGGCGCCGATGAGCTCGCGCTCGATCGGACGGCCGGAGATGGGGAAGTTGTCGACCGCCCGCTGGGTCTGTGCGCGCCACTTGGCTGCCGCGGGCACGCGCACGTCGCCCATGGAGTCCTTCTCGATCCGGAAGTCCTGCTCTGTGCTCTCGCTCATGGCTGATGAGCCTATGACGCAGGGCGAGCCGGCGCGGGCGGGCGTGTACAACCCCACATCGACCAGGCGCGCTCGAGCGCGACGTCGCTACGACTGCTGGGGCGGCCCCTGCTGCGGGTAGCCCTGCGGATGGGGCTGCTGCGGGGGCCCCTGCTGCGGGTACCCGGGCTGACCGTAGGGCGTCTGCTGGTAACCCGGCTGGCCGTAGGGCGTCTGCTGGTAGCCCGGCTGGCCGAAGGTTTGCTGCGCCCCGGGCTGCTGCGCAGCCGGTTGCTCGGACGTGGCTGCCGCGGCGGGCTGGCCGTAGCCGAGTGCCGCCGCGGTCTGCTTCGCGGCGTCGTTTGCCGGTGTGGCGACGACTGCGGTGCCGTACATGCACACCTCGCTGCCGCCGTCGCCGAGGCTGCTGGCGTCCAGCCGCATGCCGACGACGGCGTTACCGCCCTTTGCACGCACCTGCTCGAGCATCCGGGCCTTCGCCTCGGTGCGGGCGTCGTCCCCGCTCACGGCACCGCGCTGGCGGACGGCGAGGCCGAACACCTCACCGCACACACGCTGGATCTCCCAGCCCGAGAGCTCATTGGTCGTGACGACGAGCATGTGCAGCCCTTTCGACGTTGGTCGCGACTTCAGTGCCGGTCGAAGTCCACCGCGGAGTATGCCCGCAACTTGCCGAGCTGATGCAGCGACTCGATCGTGCGGATGGTGCCCGACTTCGACCGCATCACGATCGACTCGGTGGCGACGGAGTCCGCGTAGTAGCGCACGCCGCGCATCAGTTCACCGTCGGTGATCCCGGTGGCGCAGAAGAAGATGTCGTCCCCGCGGACGAGGTCCTCGGTGACCAGCACGCGGTCGAGGTCGTGGCCGGCGTCGATGGCCTTGCCGCGCTCGTCGTCGTCGCGTGGCCACAGGCGCGCTTGCATGACGCCGCCCATGCACCGCAACGCCGCGGCGGCGATGATCCCCTCGGGTGTGCCGCCGATTCCGAGCAGCAGGTCGACGCCGGTGCCCGGGCGTGCCGCCGAGATCGCGCCGGCGACGTCGCCGTCGGTGATGAACTTGATCCGCGCGCCTGACTCACGGACCTCGTCCACCAGTTGCTGATGGCGCGACCGGTCGAGGATGCACACCGTGACGTCCTCGGGATTGCCGTGCTTGGCCTTCGCGACCCTGCGGATGTTCTCGGCGGCCGGTGCGGTGATGTCGATGACCGCGGCTGCCTCGGGACCTGCCGCGATCTTGTCCATGTAGAACACCGCGGACGGGTCGAACATCGCCCCTCGCTGGGCGACGGCAATCACCGCGATCGAGTTCGGCATGCCCTTGGCCATCAGCGTGGTTCCGTCGATCGGATCGACCGCGACGTCGCAGTGCGCGCCGGTGCCGTCGCCGACGTGCTCGCCGTTGAACAGCATCGGGGCTTCGTCCTTCTCGCCCTCGCCGATGACCACCACGCCGCGCATCGAGACGGTGCCGATGAGCGCGCGCATGGCGTCGACCGCGGCGCCGTCCCCGCCGTTCTTGTCGCCGCGACCGACCCAACGGCCGGCAGCCATGGCCGCAGCCTCGGTGACGCGGACCAGTTCCAGCGCCAGGTTGCGGTCCGGGGCCTCGCGGCTCACGGCCAGTGTGGGCGGGACGGGAGAGCCCTCAGGGGCTGTCTCGAGCGGTCCGTCGGTCATGGGGGCCTTCCTGTCGGTAGTCCGCAGGTGGACCCATATCCTGTCAGACCGCCGCGTGGTCGGGGACCGGGTGCAGAATCAGTCAGGTGATAACGACCCAATTGGTCATCGACTGCGCCGACCCGGCCGGGCTGGTCCGGTTCTGGTGCGCAGCGCTGGATTATCGACCGGTACCGCCGCCGGACGGGTTCGACACCTGGAATGCGTTCTATCTCAGCATCGGTGTGCCCGCCGAGGAGTTGCCCGCCGACGGCGACGCCATCGACCGCATCCACGACCCGGACGGGCTCGGCTCGCCGATCTGGTTCCAGGTCGTGCCCGAGGCGAAGACGGTGAAGAACCGGCTGCACCTGGACCTGCTGGTGGGCGGCGGGCGTGGTGTCCCGCCGGCGAGCCGCCGTGAGCGGGTGGACGCCAAGGTGGCCGGGCTGCTCGCCGCGGGCGCGAGCATCGTGCGGACGATGGACGACGAGCATCACTACGGCGTCACCCTGCGTGACCCCGAGGGCAACGAGTTCTGCGTGGCCTGACGGTCAGTCGTCCGTCGGCGCGTCGTGCTGGACGATCGCGTCGTCCAGCCGGGCACTCGCGCCGTCGAGCCAGCGCTGGCAGATGTCGGCGAGTTGCTCGCCGCGTTCCCAGAGCGCGAGTGAGTCCTCGAGCGGTTTTCCGCCCGATTCGAGTTCGGCGACCACCTGGCGCAGTTCCGCGCGCGCGGCTTCGTAGCTCAGCTCGTCAGCTGACCCGCTCGGGAGGCGGGAGGCGTCGTCGTCGCTCACGCCAGCCAACGTAGCGGTCAGCCCGCGATGGCTTCGAACTCGCCGCGCTCGACGCGGATCCGCAGGGTGCCGCGGGCCCGCGCCGCATCGCGCACCACCGCACCGTCCGCACCGCGCACGACGGCGTAGCCGCGCTCGAGCGTCGCCTGCGGGGACAAGGTCGCGACGCGGGCACGCACCTGGTCGAGTTCGGCCCGAGCCGCGTCGACGAGGGCGCGGATGCCGCGCCGACCGCGCTCGCGCAGCGCGTCCGCGTCGTGGTGCTCCCGCTCGATCCGGCCCCGGACGGCTGCTCTCATCCGCTGCGGCAGGCCGGCCATCAGTTCGGTCTCGCGATCGAGGCGGCGGTGCATGCCGTCGCGGGCCCGCTGCCGCAGGTCGCCGATGAGGCGCGCCTCGTCCGCGAGGTCCGGGACGATCCGCTTCGCGGCATCGGTCGGGGTCGAGGCGGCGAGATCCGCGACGTGGTCGAGCAGCGGGACGTCGGTCTCGTGCCCGATCGCGCTGACGACGGGTGTCCGCGAGTCGGCGACGGCCCGGACGAGCGACTCGTTGCTGAACGGCAGCAGATCCTCGACGCTGCCGCCGCCGCGGGCGATGACGATGACGTCGACCGCCGGGTCGTGGTCGAGGCGCTGCACCGCGGCGACGAGTTCGGTCACGGCCTGCGTCCCCTGCACGGCGACGTTCTCGATGCGAAACCGCATGCCCGGCGCGCGCCGGCGCACGTTCTCGACGACGTCGCGCTCGGCGGCGCTGGCGCGCCCGGTGACGAGCCCGATCGTGCGGGGCAGGAACGGCAGCGACCGCTTGCGGTCGGCGGCGAACAGCCCCTCGGCGGCGAGCAGGCGCTTGAGTTGCTCGAGGCGGGCCAGCAGTTCACCGAGCCCGACCTGGCGGATGTCGGTGGCGCGCAGGCTCAGGGTGCCGCGCTCGAGCCAGAAGTCCGGCCGGGCCCGGAGCACCACCCGGCTGCCCTCGGTGATCGTCTCGGGCAGGATCGATCGCGGCACGGTGACGCTGAGCGAGATGTTCGCGTCTGTGTCGCGCAGGGTGAGGAATTGGGTCGCCATGCCCGGCCGGCGAGTGAGCTGAGCGATCTGCCCCTCGACCCAGACCTCGCCCAGGCGGGCGATCCACTCGCCGATCTTGAGCGCGATCACCCGGACCGGGACGGGGGACTCGGCCGAGGTCTGCAGCCGAGCCATCGGCTACTCGTCCTCGACGGCGTCGAAGGCGGACGGCGCCCCGTTGCGCGGGCGCCGCACGGTCTTGCGCACGGGTCCGGCGACGTCAGGGTTCTCGACCGGATCGTCGAAGGTGGCCCACGGGGGCGCCTCGTCGGTGGTGCGGGTACCGGCCAGCAGCGCGTCGCCGCGGGCGGCGAGCTCGGCATAGCGTTGCTGGGCGCGCAGCGACAGTTGCAGCGCGGTGCTGACGGCGAGCATCGGCAACTCGATCGCCTTGTCGGGGAAGTTCTGCACCACGTCGCGCGCCATCGCGACAACCCCGAGGGCAGCGCGGAACGGCATCGGCAGTTGTGGCATGTGGCAAGCGTGCCTCATCGGCGCCGTCCGTACCATGGCGGGTGCCATGAAGATCTCACGCCACAGGCCCATTTCCCAGGTTCAGCGTGTCCGCCGGGACACGACATGAGCGACACCGTGCCCGTCGCGCCCCGCGGCCGGGTGCTGCTGGCCAAGCCGCGCGGTTACTGCGCCGGCGTCGACCGGGCGGTGCAGACCGTCGAGCACGCGCTTGAGCACTACGGCGCGCCGGTGTACGTCCGCAAGCAGATCGTGCACAACATGCACGTCGTGCACGCCCTCGAGGAACGCGGCGCGATCTTCGTCGAGGAGAACAACGAGGTCCCCGAGGGTTCGATCGTGGTGTTCTCGGCCCATGGCGTCGCCCCGGAGGTGCACGAGCAGGCGAAAGAACGCGGGCTGCGGGCGATCGACGCGACCTGTCCGCTGGTCACCAAGGTGCACCACGAGGTGCGCCGGTTCGCGCGCGATGACTACGACATCCTGCTCATCGGTCACGAGGGGCACGAGGAGGTCGTCGGTACCAGCGGCGAGGCGCCGGAGCACATCACGATCGTGGACGGACCCGACGACGTCGAGCGGGTGACCGTCCGCGACCCCGAGAAGGTGGTGTGGCTCTCGCAGACGACCCTCTCGGTGGACGAGACGATGCAGACCGTGGACGAGTTGCGCAAGCGATTCCCCCAGTTGCAGTCGCCGCCGTCCGACGACATCTGTTACGCGACCCAGAACCGCCAAGCCGCGGTGAAGACGATCGCCCCGGACGTGGAACTGTTCCTCGTCGTGGGTTCGGCCAACTCGTCCAACTCGGTGCGGATGGTCGAGGTCGCAGCGGCCGCCGGCGCCCGAACCGCCTACCTCGTCGAGAACGCCGCCGCGATCGAGGAGCAATGGCTCGACGACGTGACCTCGGTCGGGTTGTCGTCGGGCGCGTCGGTGCCTGAAATCCTGGTCAATGAGGTCGTCGACTGGCTGGCCGCGCGCGGCTACGGCGACCTGAAGGAGGTCAGCCACACCGAGGAGCGGCTGACCTTCGCCCTGCCGCAGGAGCTGCGCCGCGACATGCGGGCCGCGCCGCCGACCGGCAGCGCCGCGTCCGTGGGTGAGCCCTCGCCCGCGGACAATCCCTCGCCCACGGACAGTTAGTGCCTGAGGGCCACACGATCCACCGGCTGGCACGCCAGCAGCACAAGCTGTTCGCCGGGGACGTGGTGCATGCCGCCAGCCCGCAGGGGCGCTTCGTTGAGGGCGCCGAGCGCATCGACGGCCGGGTGCTGCGGCGCACCGAGGCGTGGGGCAAGCACCTGCTGCACCACTACGAGGGTGGGGTGCTGCTGCACGTCCATCTCGGCCTGTACGGAAAGTTCACGATCGGTTCGGGCAAGGCGCCCGAGCCGCGCGGGGCGTTGCGGCTGCGCCTGACCGGTGCCGACGGCTGGACCGACCTGCGCGGGCCGACTGCGTGCGAGTTGCTCGAGCCCGGACAGCGCGCCGAACTGGTGGCCCGCCTCGGCCCGGACCCGCTTCGCCGCGACGCTGACCCGGGCCGGGCAGCAGCCCGGCTGGCCCGCTCTCGTGCGCCCGTCGCGGGGTTGCTGATGGATCAGAACGTCGTCGCCGGCATCGGCAACGTCTACCGGGGCGAGATCTTGTTCCGGCACCGGATCGACCCGTTCCTGCCCGGACGCGCGCTCGCGCCCGAACTGTGGCGCGAGCTGTGGGAAGACTTGGTGCTGCTCATGCGCTCGGGTGTGCGCACCGGCCGGATCGTCACCGTTCGCCCCGAGGACCGGCCCCGGCGTCGCGGGCCGCTGAACCGCGAGCAGGCGGTGTACGTGTACCGGCGAGTGGGCCTGCCGTGCCGCGTGTGCGGGACCGAGATCCGCACCGAGGTGCTGGCCGGCCGCAACCTGTTCTGGTGCCCGAACTGCCAGGCGCCCGGCGCGCGCTGAGGCGGCTACCGGCTACCGCCGCACGATCATGCGGATGCCGGCGATGATCAGGACGGCGGCGGTCGCCGCGGCGATCGCCGGGAAGCCGTAGACCAGCCAGTTCGCGGCGGAGTCGATGAGCACCTTGCGATCATGCAGCCCGCCCGAGCGGATGTAGAGGGTCACGCCGGACGCGAGCGAGTACACCAGGGGCGGCGCGATCACGATCGGGAACATGCGGGACCGGCGCACGAGCAGGATCGCGACGATCGACGCGACGATGATGCCGATGTTGAACCCGCCACGGACGTGGGTGCCGCTGAGCATGTCAACGGTCCCGCCGATGGCGGCGATGCCGATCAGCACGAGCAGCGCTCCCCAGCCCGGCAGTCCGCGCTCGGACGGGTTGCTCGGCATGACCGCGGCGAGTCGGTCGCGGGCCGAACCCGCGGCGGCGGCGGGGCGGTCGCGGTACGGGTCGTGCGCAGTGTGCGAACTGGTGCCGGCCGACGGGATGTTCGACGGGTTCGCAGTCCGGGGCCGGCGGGGTGGCAGGGCAACGGGGGTGGGACGCGCTGACGGGCGCGACGAGGCGGCGGTCGGCGCGGCCGCGGCGGACCCGGTCGACCGGAACGGGCGCGCCTGGCTCCAGCCGTCGCCGGGGTCACCGGAGCGAGACCCCGAATAGCCCGACGCGTTCGCCACGTGTAACCCCGTTCTGCAGGCTCGACGAACCCACCGGCGCAACCCCGAGCAGGTCCCACCGAATGTCTCGTTCCAGTTACGGTAACCCGAATTTCTGTTCAACCGCAGATCGACGCGGGTGAAACGCTCAGGGACGGGCAAGTCGGCCGTGCTCATTGGCCGCCGAAGTGGCCAGCGCCGGCCACCCGGTGGGTCTCGAACTCGGATTTTCACGATGGGCTCTCAGGCTCCGCCGTCGGCTCAGGTCGCCGTTCGCTCATCGCACGGGCATCACGCCCCGTCCGGTTGCGCGGGTCCACCGGCCGCCGCGCGGCCGAGCCCGGAGGGGCGCAGAGCGACCAGTCTCGGCTCGGACAGTTCACCGGCGGTCAGCGGCCTCGGTACGGCGTCCAGCAGCGGTTGCAGCTGCCCGAGCCGCGCGTCCGGGCCGCCGACGCCGAGCTCGGTGAACTGCCGGGCCGAGCTGAACACCCGTCGCTCGAGCGAGCCCACGGTGTCGTTGTACGCCGCCACGGCGCCGCCGAGGCTGCGGCCGAGCTTGTCGATGTGGGCGCCCATCGTCCCGAGCCGCCGATACAGCTCGAGGCCGAGCTGGTGCACGGTCGCCGCGTTCGCGGCCAGGGTGTCCTGGCGCCAGCAGTACCCGACCGTGCGCAGCAGGGCGACGAGCGTGGAGGGGGTCGCCAGCACCACGTCCCGTTCGAAGGCGTGTTCCTGCAGGCTCGGGTCGGCGCGCAGCGCGGCGTCCAGGAATGCGTCGGCCGGCACGAAGCAGACGACGAACTCCGGGCTGGGGGTGAAGCGCTGCCAGTACTCCTTGGCCGAGAGGGCGTCGACGTGTGCGCGCAACTGGCGGGCGTGTGCCTTCAGCCGCTGCTCGCGCGTCGCTTCGTCTCGCGCCTCCATCGCCTCGAGGTAGGCGGAGAACGCGACCTTGGAGTCGACGACCAGGTGCTTGCCGCCGGACAGGCGCACCACCAGGTCAGGACGCTGCACCGTGCCGCCGACATTGCTCGTCGGCTGGGTCACGTAGTCGACATGCTCGGTCATCCCGGCGGCCTCGACGATGCGTTCCAGGGCGATCTCACCCCACCGCCCGCGTACCTGAGGTGCTCGCAGCGCGGTCACCAGCTGGGCGGTCTCGGTACGCAACTGCGCCGAGGTCTCGGTCATCGCGCGGACCTGCTCGCGCAGCGTCGCGTCCGACCCGACTCGGCCGCGATCGAGTGCGACCAGTTGCTCCTGCACGCGCTCGAGCGCGTCGGCCGCTTCGGCGCCGATCGCGTCGCGCAGCGTCCCGCCGGTACGGGCAGCAGTGTGGGCCCGGCCGACGGCGGCGAGCCAGCCGATCGCGACTCCCGCCGCGAGGGCGATCAGGACGAAGATCAGTTCCATGCTCTGAGGCTGACACGGGGGTACGACAGTTTCGCGTCGGCGACACGGCTGTCCGGTGACATTCGCGCGCGCCCGTAGACTGGCGGCCCGTGGCTCTCACAATCGGCATCGTCGGCCTGCCCAACGTCGGCAAGTCCACCCTGTTCAACGCCCTGACGAAGAACGACGTCCTGGCGGCGAACTACCCGTTCGCGACGATCGACCCCAACGTCGGCGTCGTCGGCGTCCCCGATGCGCGCCTCGGCGTGCTGGCGAAGATCTTCGACTCGGTCAAGATCGTCCCCGCCACGGTGTCGTTCGTCGACATCGCGGGCATCGTCCGAGGCGCGAGCACGGGCGAGGGTCTGGGCAACAAGTTCCTTGCCAACATCCGTGAGGCGGACGCGATCTGCCAGGTGATCCGAGCCTTCGACGACCCGAACGTCGTCCACGTTGACGGCAAGGTGAGTCCGGCCGACGACATCGAGACGATCAACACCGAACTGATCCTCGCCGACCTGCAGACGATCGAGAACGCCCTGCCGCGGCTGCAGAAAGAGGCGCGCCTGTCGAAGGACAAGGCTGAGCTCGTCACGGCCGCCGAGCAGGCGTACGAGCTGTTGCAGACCGGGAAGACGATCTACGGCTCGGCGCTGGACGGCGGCCCGCTGCGCGAACTGCACCTGATGACCGCCAAGCCGTTCCTGTATGCGTTCAACGTCGACCCGGACGAGATCGCGAACCCCGCGTTCACCGACGAGTTGCGCGCGCTGGTCGCGCCGGCCGACGCGATCTTCCTGGACGCAAAGACCGAGTCGGAGCTGATCGAACTCCCCGACGACGAGGCGCTGGAGTTGCTGCAGTCGATGGGTCAGGACGAGTCGGGCATCGACCAGCTCGCCCGCGTCGGGTTCGCGACCCTGGGCCTGCAGACGTTCCTGACCGCGGGTCCGAAGGAATCGCGAGCCTGGACGATCAAGGCCGGCTCGACGGCCCCGCAGGCCGCGGGCGTGATCCACACCGACTTCGAGCGTGGCTTCATCAAGGCCGAGATCGTGTCGTACGACGCGCTCGTGGACGCAGGTTCCATGGCCGAGGCCAAGGCCCGCGGCAAGGTGCGCATCGAGGGCAAGGACTACGTGATGGCGGACGGCGACGTCGTCGAGTTCCGCTTCAACGTCTGATGACGCCCGGAATCCGAGTAAAAATGGGGCCTCCAGGGCCTATTTCGGAGTTCTAGTCCGCAAAAAGTCCCCAGAATTTCCCGGCGAGGTTGCCTTGCGCCACCAGTAGCCGACGGTGTTCTGGTGCGGCGGGTAGCCGGGCTCGCCCTGGAACGGCCACCGTTGCGCTGCTCGCTTGTCGGTGTACACATCGACGTGGCGGGCGAGCATCGCGACCAGCTCGTCGGGCAGGTGGACGACGCGCTCGGAGCCGTACTTGGGTGCTTTGATCTCGATCTCTCCGGCGCTGACGCGTTGGACCTGCCGGGTGAGGTTGAGCTTGCGGCGCAGGAAGTCGATGTCGCTGACCTGCACGGCGGCAGCCTCACCGAGCCGAAGCCCGGCGAACGCGCACAGCGCGACGAGGGTGCGGAAGGGCGCGTCCGCGGCGTCGAGCAGCGCGCCGACCTGTTCGACGGTCGGGATCGTCATGCTGGCTTCGGGCCGGCGTTGTCGCGGCAGGCGCACGTTCTCGGTCGGGTCGCGCACGATCAGGCGCTCACGAACGGCGGCGCGGAAGACGCTGCGGACGTTGTTGTAGCGGGTCTTGATCGTTCCCGGCGCGAGTGGCTGGTCGGCCATCCGCTTGATCCAGGCCTCGATGTGCGAGTGCCCGACCTGGCCGAGTTGGTACCCGCCGAGCCCGGACGAACGCATCGCGAGATCCATGGCTGTGCGCGTTCCTGACGCCCAGACCTGGCGGCGTGACCAGTCGTCGTAGAATGCCTGGACAGTGATTCGGCTCAGTCGCGGGACGACGTGAGCGCCGGTCGCCACCGCGATGGTCTGTGCTGCCAGCCAGGTCTCGCCGTCGATCTTGCGGTCGAAGTGCTTCGAGTGTTCGTGACTCTGGTCGTCGCGGTAGCGGGCGCGCCACCGGCCGTCCGGTCGTCGCTTGATGCTCGCCATCTGATGCCCTCTTCCTCTCGCCTTATTTTCTCGCCCGGGCCAGGAGCAAGCCAGGACGGATCGTGACGCGAGCGGGTGTAATCGGGCGATCTAGCAGATTTTCTAGCACGGCGGCACCCCTACGACTATGCGGAGCGTGATCAGCTGGCAGCCCGCCCGCGGCCAGCGGCTTCCTGTTCGGCGAGCCAGGCGTGGACGTCGGCCCGCCGGTAGACGACTCGGCGCCCGAGCTTGAAGCACTTCGGCCCGGTGTTGAGATAGCGCCAGTAGCGCACCGTGGAGACTGGGGCGCGCAGGATCAGCGCGACCTCCGCGGTGGTCAACAGGTCGTCTGGTTCGTTCATGGTGGGCCTCCGGCTCGCCGTACTTTGGTTGGTCGATCACGGTGACTGGAAGGTAGGCGCGGGTACTGCCACCTGCTTGAGTCGAAGCACTCACATCCGAGTTGGGATGTGCGCAAACGTATCTACGTGATACGATTCAGCACATGAGAGTGTGGGATCTGCTGGTCGAGCGTGCGGCCCAGCAGCACGGGTACGTGACAACGCGCGATGCGCGCGATCTGGGCATCGATCCAACCCAGCTGAGACTGATGGCGGCACGAGGACGACTTGAGCGCGCAGGGCGTGGGGTCTACCGCGTGCCGCTGTTGCCGCGAGGCGAACATGACGAGCTGGCCTCTGCGGTCGCGTGGTCACTCGGTCGCGGCGTGGTGTCGCACGAGTCGGCCCTGCAACTGCACGGACTGGCGGACGTGAATCCGTCGCGGATCCACCTGACCGTCCCGCGGGAGAACCACCCGCGGGCGGCCGGCGGCGAGATGTACCGGACGCATCGCCGCGACCTCGCGCCCTCGGACGTCACTCAGGTTGATTCGTTGCCGGTTACGACGGTCGCCCGGACGATCAGGGATTGCATGGCCACCGGCACGGATCCCTACCAGCTGCGGCTGGCTATCGATCAGGCGGAGCGCGACGGCACGCTGCGGCGCACGGTCGCGGCACAGTTACGCGACGAGCTTGACGCTGCGGGTGCGCAGCGTCCCGGGCGGGCGTCGGCATGACTTCGCCGTACTCCTCACCGCCGTCGAACCTGCGCTCATTGCGTGACCGGCTCGTGCAGGCTGCCAAGCGCGAAGGACTCGTCTTCGGCCGACTGCAGCAGCACGTCGCGGTCCTGGTTGTCGCCCAGCTAGCCGCGCGGCTCACCGATGCCGCGGGCGCGCCGCTACTGCTGGTCAAGGGCGGATCGTCGCTGGAATTACGTCGAGGGATCGGTGACTCGCGCACGTCGAAGGACCTCGACACGGTCGCCCGCCACGACGTCGAAGAGGTCCACGAATTGCTCGCGGATGCGGGCGAGGTCGGCTGGGAAGGCTTCACCGCCGTCTTCACCCCGCCGGAGGAGATCGAGGTCCCCGGGCTGCCAGTCAAACCGAGACGGTTCGTCGCCAAGCTGAGCTACCACGGCCAGCCGTTCGCTTCGGTGCCGATCGAGGTGTCGATGGTCGAGGCGGGCAACACGGAGAGCTTCGACGCGGTCTCCTCCCATGCGCTCGCCCTGGTGGGCGTGCCGGTCGAGGTGACCGTGCCGTGCATGACCGTGCCGTGGCAGATCGCGCAGAAGCTGCACGCGTGCACCGCGGTGATGGCGCTGCCCCGGACCAACGACCGCGCCCATGATCTCGTCGACCTGCAGTTGCTCGAGGCACTGCTTGCTGATTCGGATCTCGCAGACACGCGCGTCGCGTGTGTCGCTGTTTTTGAAGCGCGCGCCGAGCATCCGTGGCCACCGATGATTCAAGCGAAGCCACACTGGCCCGCGATCTACGACCGAGCGCGGGAAGGTCTCGACCACCTCGACCTTGGGGAGACGGCGGCAGAGGCGGCGGCCCGGGTGCAGCTGTTCGTCGCACGGATCGACCAATCTGAAGCCTCCGACCGGTGGCCGAGCGATAACCTCACGCGGTGATCAACAAAGAACGAAACGAGTGACCTGAAGAGCCTCACCGCGATCCACAGGCTTCGGAGAGGGGAGAGCGGCCCTTACCTGGAGACCTGTGGCGCGGTTCTGGTGACGAATAACGGTTCTCTCGTTCGAGCATCCCGCGAGTTCTTCAACTCGGGGCGCCACGAGTGGCCTGTCGCCATGCTTGATCATGATCTCGCGGCTCTCGTATGGGTCAAAGAGCCGACAACAGCGCCCGATCTGCCACGGCGGCAGGTAATTGCGGACTGCGTCTCTGCCCTGTCGCCCTCGGCTTCCTTATGGACGAAGTTCGTCAACGAGATAGACCGCTTAGATAGGAAGGGCGGCGTTACGAAAGAAGACGTGGCACTGCTCCGCTACTCACACGAAGCCGAGCGCGCGGTGCTGGATGCCACCTTCGGTGACCCGCGCCGTATCGACGAGACAACGATCTTGAAGGCGCTAGCGCACGCTCGTGACGCGGCTGCTGCGCCCGCCGAGGCCACTCGCGACGCCGCCATCGAGCGGGCGGTAGTTGCAGAGTCCGCCCAAGTCGCCAGCGCGTTCGAACTCGCCCAATCGGCGCAGGAGAACCTGGCACTCAAGCAGCGCATGGAAGCGTTGGAGGTCCGAAACGCTCAGCAGGAGGTCGCCATACGGCGGCGCGTTGACGGTCGGGTACGGCATCTCGACACCATCGTCACGGGCGTGCTTGCAGCGATCCTCGTATGCAGCACTCTGTTCGGTGTGCTCTCGCTCTTCCCCGGCGTCAGCCAGCATATGAACGCGGCGGTCAATTGGACCTGCGCGTCTGCGCCGTCCTCATCGCCGCGGCCGGCGGCGTGATTCTGTATCACGGCAAGAGCATCCGAGAATGGAAGGCGAATCAAGTCGAGAATCTTCGCATCCAACGAGTGCGGCGAGCGCTGTCCGACGCTGGCCTGATCGTGGAGGCTGAAGCCTGAGATTCCTGCGGTCGACCGCCCGCCGTCCGCCCACGCCACGCCTGAATGCGTTGGTGCGGATCGCGACCCCTTTCCTGTTCGCACGTGAGCATTTCCGCGCTCAGCGTGCCGTTCGTTGGCTGCCGGCGGTGAGGCTTCGGAGGAGACTGCCCGCATGACGATCAACGACGACCTTCCAGTGCGGCCCGAGCTCGCGTACTACTATCCGGAGCCCTACTGGCTGACACACGAAAGTTCGTGGATCAAGTCACTGTTGCTGTTTTTCGACGGCGTGGCGATTCTCCTGCCGAACTACATGACCGGAAGGGAGTTGGCAGCTGACCCTTCGCTCGCCGAACCGCTGGCCGACCTCGGCTTACTGACCGTGCTCGAACCTGAGTGGTTCGTTGACGACCAACTTGCCGGCCGTCTCGCAGAGGGCATGGTCGAACTCATAACTGGCGGCGCATTCGACGACGGCACCGGGGAATCGGCGCCGTTCGACGCCTTGTCGATGAGCCGCATGGGCTTCGCCGAACTTTCCCAGTCACGTATGGGGTCTCGCGATCGCGGTGTGTTCGACATGATCCACGACGAACTGAAAGCGCGAGGCCTCGCCCGCGACACGGAGGATGGACTGTCGATCCCGCTTCGGCGCGACGTAAGACAGGTCTACCTCCTCCTGCTTGCCCAGGAGGCACGGGAGGCCGGTCAGAGGCAAGGCCTGGATCTCCAGCCGACAACAAACGGCAGAGGGATGGACGAGGTAATTCGCAGGTTCCTTGAGCTGACGCCGATGCCCTCGCGTGAAGACGTCGTGGCGTTCGATCTCGCGACCGCGTCCATCGATCTTGACGCCGTCCCGCTCGACGAAGTGCTTGACTTTCGGACCCGACACCGCGATGAACACCGTGACTACATGCTGAACCTTCGCCTGTTCGTCGCCGACGTCACCGGCGCTGATCCGGCTGATAGGAGGCGTTTGCTGCAACAGCGGCAAGCGCACCTCGTCGAGCAGGCGAGAAGTCTGAGGAAGCTCACGCTCGCTG
The DNA here is from genome assembly GCA_963750295.1 of uncultured Actinomycetota bacterium. Classification (GTDB taxonomy): domain Bacteria; phylum Actinomycetota; class Actinomycetes; order Mycobacteriales; family Jatrophihabitantaceae; genus CAVVPY01. The sequence continues at coordinate 2,288,375 of CAVVPY010000001.1, read as the reverse complement.
CGTTCAAGAGGCCGCCCGACGCGGGCGGCTTCGGGCTTGGACTGACCGGCGCCGCGTGGAGTCTCGCCGCGGGCAATCCTCTACCGGCAGGGCTGGCCGCGCTTGGCGCTGCGCTCCGGATCGCTCCGACCCGAAAGGCTGGCTCCGCCTACTCCTACATCTTCCGCGCACATCGCCAGTGGGGCTGACCGGGCGGACTCCCGCGACGCAAGCCAGAGTTGTGACGCCGTAGCTGGTAGCTGCCCAACTGGTCGGTGCCGGTCGAGCGCAAGCTCTAGAGATCTTGATCTCTATTTGATCTTGCTCAGTCCGCAGCTAGTCCGCAAAATATCCGAGACAGGCTGGTTGCAATCGTCGCTACCAAACGCAGCTAGCCCAGGAAACACGGGGATTTCTGCATCAGGACTCCGTGCCAAAAGGCGCCGTCTAAGTTCCGCTTCAACGTGTGAGTGAGTGCTGAGCTCGACGCGGCGGGTGCTCGAGGGCCCGGCCGCGCTTTGCTCAATATCTGCGTCAGACGGGTGATCATGTCTGCGGATTGCGGGCGCCAGCACGGGTTCGGCAGCTCCAGTGGCGGGTGCACCGCGGTCTACACGCCGCCCGCCGGCAAGGCCGTCGTCACCTCCGTGACCTACGACCTGGGCACCGGAACCGCCGGAAGCGGCGAAGTGGGCCACTTGAGGGACGCAAACTGCTCTGACTTGTACGACGTCGAGGAGACGAGGGAGGCCTACGCGACCGAGCAACACAGTTCCCCCACCGGCCCGCCCATGCCGTCGATCGGCGTGAACTCAACACCTGGCTACTTTGCGGTCTTCTTCGCCGGCTACCTGATCCCGGCCAGCCAACTCCCCGCCACCGCCACACCCGCGCACGGCCCGATGCCCGCCCACCCGCTTCACCGACACACGTAACCGGGGCGGGCGGCTCAGCCGCGGCGGGTCAACGGTCTGGTGGTCAGCAGGGTCTCGACGACTTTGTCCGGGCACGTTCCGGCCGGATCGGCGAACGTGAGCGTCGCCCCGTCGACCTGCCAACGGTAGGAGCTCTCGACAAACGTGTACGGCGGACCCTTCGGGTCGGGGTTTTCGCATTCCTCGTGATGAAGCAGGATGCGGTCGTTCTCGACGGTGAAATCAGGGTCCTCGAGCACGCCGTACTGATCGTTGGAGATGGTGAACGATGGGCCCGCATTGGTGCCGCCGGTCTGCGCGATCGTGATCGTCCACCCGCCGAGACCGTTCCTGAGCGCGGGCACGGCGTCCTTTGGCACATCCGCGGCGGCCAGCGTGAAGTGATAGGTGCCGACCAGTTCGGATGGGATCAACGGTGCGTCCGAGGAGAGGAGGCTCGATTTCGGTGTCCCGTTGCCGGATGGTGCCGAACTCCTGCCCGATGCGACACCCCCGGATCCACTCCCGCATGCTGTTGACGTCATTAACACAAGAATGCCGACGATTGCACCCAGCCGATTGCGCATAGCATCCTCGCTCCGTCGGCCAACCAGACCTCCATATTGTCGGCAGGCTCGGACCCATGTCGACAGTGGCACCACTCACGCCCGCCGAGTGGTACCACGCTCAACGGCCCGTCAATGACGGGCGGCCACCGGGTACGCGATCGACTGATCGACCGCCTCGGGGTCTGTCACTCGTTGGCGGGCCGTGGCAGACCGAAGTGGTGGCACAGGACGGCGACATCGTGTCGGTCGGTGTCACGCAGCTCATATCCGGTGCGGTTGGCCAAGGCGAACTCCGGTGCCTCGCAAAGCACCGGAAGGCCGGCGATCTCGCCGCGCCCGGAAACGTCGCGGTCGTCGAAGAGGAACGGCGCGACGACGCTGCCGTAGTGCAGGCGGTGATCGTCGAGGCGTTCGTACAGGTGCAGATCCACGCGCCTGCTGCGCCCGTCATGCATCACGAAGTTCCACGGCCGATCCCCGGGCCACGGGTAGATCCGATCGATCCCCTGGTCGGCGAGGGCGATGAACAGGCCGTGCGTGTCGGCGGCATCGACCCAGAGGTCGAGATCCGCGTGCGGCCGTGTCTGCTCGCCCACGAGTGCGTCGACGGCCCAACCGCCGCAGATGCAGGCGGCCAGACCGTGAGCGTGCAGAGCGCCCACCAGCGCGCGCGCTGCGTCTGCCGGCATGGAGTATTCGCTCATGCCGTCAGAATCTCAGGCCGATCAAGCCGAAACGAACGCCGGACGTGCCGGCGCCGGGAACGGCGGCCGCCACGTTCGACGATGCGTCCTGCCGGTTCTTCTCGCCCTCAACCGGCCGGACGCGCTCAGCAGGTCAGCCCGCCGTCGACGACGAGCACCTGTCCGGTCAGATAGCCGTTCGCGGCGTCGGTGAGGAACAGCGCCGCTCGCGCGATGTCGGCAGCGTCACCGAGTCGGCCGGCCGGTGTGCGCCGAACGATCTGGGCGAGTTGTTCCTCGTCCAGGCCGTGACTCATCTCGGTGCGCAAATAGCCCGGGGCGATGCCGTTGACGGTGATGCCCCGCGACCCCAGTTCGCGTGCCATCGCCCTGGTGAAGCCGTCCAGCGCCGCCTTGGTGGCGCTGTAGACCGCCAGCCCGCGGTACCCGGACCGGCCGACGATCGAGGAGATGTTCACGATCGAACCGGCGCCGCGAGCCAGCATCCGCCGGCTGACCAGCCGGGTGACGTAGATCGTGCCCTTGAGATTGAGATCGATGACGGTGTCGACGTCCTCGTCGGAGTACAGGCCGAGGATGCCGTCGCGGGCGACACCGGCGTTGTTGATCAGGACGTCGATGTGCCCCCACTTCGCCACCACCGACTTCACGAAGGTCTCGGCGTCCGCAGCCTTGGACAGGTCCGCGGTGCCGAACAGGAACCGGTCGGTGAGCGCCGCGTCGGCCGCCCACGCGTCCGTCTCGGGCGTCGCAGTACGAGCGCAGGTCGCCACGGCGTCGCCGTTGGCCAGATACGCGCGCACGATCCCGGCGCCCAGACCACGGCTGCCGCCGGTCACCACAACGACTCGAGTCACGACTATCTCCTGACGATCTTGTTGCCGGCCAGTTCGATCGCTTCGACGAACTTGATCCTTCGCGGGCGCGCCGCAGCGGGCAGGTCGTCACAGGCGAGCCGGATCGCGTCCTCGACGTCGTCCGTGACGGCGCCGGGTGTCGCCACGACGTCGACGGCGACGATGGCGCCGGTCATCGGATTGGGCCTGCCGTACACGCGCGCGAGCTCGACACCGGCGACGGCGAAGATGCGCTCCTCGATCGGCAGGGGATGCACCTTCACCCCGCCCACGTTGATGATCTCGGTGCTGCGACCGCGGAAGTAGATGCGATCGTCGACCACCTCGACGAGGTCACCAGTCGCGCGCCACGCGTCCGGATCGATCGGCGGCTCACCGTAGTAACCAAGCATCCCGGTCCGCGAGCGCACCCAGAGTTCGCCGTCAACGATCTTCATCGCGATGTCGGCGTCCTCACCGCGGCGCAGCACCTCGGTCGACAACCCGCTGCGCCCGTCTCGCATCGACCCGCTCGAGCCGAACTCGCTCGCCGCGTACACCTGCGAGATGCGTGCGTTCGGGAAGGTTGCGCGCAGTTCGGGCAGCAGCGGTCCGGGAATCGCCTCGCCACCAAGGGTTATCTGCTGCAGGTCGGGCACCGGGCCGCCGTCGGATCGCAGTTCGGCGAGAAGGAAACGCCAGTAGGTCGGCGTGGCGCTGGCGTGCGTCACCCCGTGTGCCCGCATCGCCGCCAGCCCTTCGCGTGGTCGTCGCGGCGCAGGGGCGACCAGCGTTGCTCCTGCGGCCAGGACGTGCACCAGGATCTGTAGGCCAGCGAACTGGTGCAATCCGTAGGCGAGCAGCCAGCGCTGGCCGGGTGCGGGTGCGATCCGCGTCGTTCCGCGGATGATCCGTGACCAGTCGTGCCGGACGCCGCGGGGGACACCGGTCGTACCTGTCGTGAGCACGAGCAGCGGACGTGCGGCGGGCAGGTCCGCCGCGTCCAGCGGGTCGGCTGCTTGGACCGCGCCGGCGGGTACCGCTCGCACATCCGCCAGGACGAGGTCGGTCCCGATGACGATGACGTCGTGGTCGAATTGCTCGGCCGTGGCCACCACCTCCGCGGCGACATCTGTCGGCGCGTACTGGCAGACCTCGGCTCCGACGATCGAGGATCCCGCGAGCAGGGCGACGACGTCGGCGGCGTCGTAGCCGAGGACGCCGAGACGCGAGGTCGAGTGCGCACGCAACCAGCCGGCGACGGCCTCGCTGCGCTGCAGCAACTCGCCATAGCTGACCGCGGCGTCGTCGGTGAGGATGGAGGTACGGCTCGGATCAGGAGCGGCAACCCGCCGGAGCAGCTCGATCAAGTGCGGACGGGCGCGACGCCGTAGAACTGCACAATGTCGCTGATGGTCTGCGGCATCAACCCACCGCTGAAGGGGTCCGTGCCGTGGGTGTCCTCGAGCACGGCCGACAATTCGGCGGTCTCGAGGGAGTCGAGCCCGATGCCGTCGGCGTAGAGCGGGGTCTCGCTCGTCACGTTCTCGGTGGACTTCTTCGCGCGGACAAGAAATGTCCGAATCGTGGCTTCGACCTCGGCCTGGGTGGTGTTGCTCATGTTCTGCGGATCCTCCTCGATCGTCAGGCCGAGGTTATCCCGGCTGGGACGGCTCTGCCCGCCGGCAGCGGTCAGCGCGCGTGCTTGCGCGCCGCCACCAACCCGTAGCCGAACGTTCCGTCACGCCAGAAACCTTCGAGGACGTCGCACGAGCGCACGAATGCAGCGTGACCGTCAGTACCGAGCGCAGCGATGACCTCGGCGCTGTGCGCGGCCGCGTTGGCGCGCCAGCGATCGAAAGTCGGCAGCGTGGCCCGGGTGAGGTCGTCCATGCGGTCGACGGTGAGGCCGTTGCGTCCCGCCGCGTCGGCATAGAACGACAGCGGCTCGAAGTGCGCATCGCCGAACGCGGAACGAAGGGTGACGAAGTCCGCGCGCCGATCGCGCACCTCGGTGAACGGGATCTCACGGTGCCGGACGAGATCGCACAACACCAGCCGGCCGCCGGGCCGAAGCACGCGGGCGCACTCGGCGACGAGCTGCTCGCGCTCTCGCATGAGGTGTGAGGATTCGAGGACCCAGACCCGATCGAATGACTCGTCGGGCAGACCGTTGGCCGTGCCGTCGCGCAGTTCGAAGTCGGCGGTGGCGATGGCGCCGGCTGCCGCGCGCGCCTTTGCCTCGGCGACGCCGACGGCGCTCGTGGTGATGCCGAGTACGCGCACGCCGAACTCGTCGGCGAGGCGGCAGGCCGGCGCGCCGGACCCGCAGCCCACGTCAAGGACATCGAGGCCGCCCGCCAGTTCGGCCGCGTCGATCATCCGGCGGGTCAACTCGGCGGTCGCGACGGGAAGCGGTTCGTCTCCGTCGACGAACACCCCGTAGTGCAGTTCGTCACCGAGCAACAACCGCCATGCCGCGGTGACCCGGTCGTAGTGCTCGGCGGGGTCGTAGCCGGATTCGGTCATCCCGCCAGCACCTCCCGCGTGCCGACCTGGCGTGCGGGTACGCCGAGCACGACCGCGTTGTCAGCGACGTCGGACAGCACGACCGTGTTCGCGCCGACCATGGCATTCTTCCCGATGGTGACACCGCCGACCAATACGGCGTGCGCGCCGATCACGGCGTTGTCACCGATCGTGGCGAACTTCTGAACGGTCGCCTCGTCCAACATGCGCTCGTCGTAGTAACGCGCCGCGACGGTGACACCGCCGGCGAACGTGACGTTGTCGCCCACCGTGAGTCCGAACCCGATCGTGACGCCGTTCGGATGCGCCAGCATCAGGCCGCGCCCGATCTGCATTCCCGGACCGAAGTCAGCGCCGATGACGACGTTGCCCACCGTCCTGAGGATCTTTGCCGGCATGGCGCGGCCCGAGCGGTGCAGGCATTGCTGTGCGCGCAGGATGACCGACGCGATCATTCCCGGGACGGTCAGGCACCGTGCGAACACCTTGACCCAACTGGGATCGGCGTCGGCGCGGTATCTGGCGAGATCGGAGAACACGAGTTCGCTGAACCCGGGCTGCGGGGTGGCCGTCGGCATGCGACACACCCTAGTGATCGGGGACTCGGACGGTCCGGACCACGGACAGTTCGAGTGTCCGCGCGGCCTTGTGGTGGCGCGGATGTCCCGCAGAATGCTCGGCATGGTGGCGCGCAGGTCGCGGTCGTATCAGGCGTTGAATCAATCGTCGGGGGTGCCGCGACCGTGGTGGCAGCGCGTTCCGCAGCCGGTCGCCTGGGTGGCAGTGCGGGCGTGGGGGGTGCTGCCGCGCGCGGTACGTGCACAGTTCGTCCCGCTGGGTGACTGGATCAACCCGCACCAGACCACCGCGGCCGGCGTCGACAGTCCGGGTCCCGACGCCGTCGCAGGTGTCGCAGCTTGCCGCAGGCAGGGCTTCGAACCGATCGAGGAGTACACGGGAGCGGTCTGGATCGGTCCACTGTGGCCGGCGAAGCATCGTCGCTCGGTGGCCGAGACACGATCCTGGCAGCTGGACGATCCGCACTGCGACGGCCGGTTGTGGCTGGTGCGTTCACCCTGGCCGAGGCTGAGTCTGCGCGACGGTCTCAATGCGGTGTGGACCTGGGTCGAACGCGATCACGCCGGCCTCGACAACGAACTCTGGCGCCGACGCGTCGTTGAGGCGCTCGCGTGGGACGAGACAACGGCCGCCGAATGGCATCGGCGAGCGGTCGAGTAGCGCAGTCAACTGCCGCCGGTGACATCGCCGATCGCCTGATCGAGGATCGCGAGGCCCAGCGCCAGCTCGTCCCCGGTCACCGTCAGCGGTGGTGCGATGCGGAAGACGCCGCCCATGCCAGGTAGTTGGACGATGTTCATGTGCAGTCCAAGCTCGAGGCAGCGTGTCGTGACATCGGTGCCGAGCGCGTCCGAGCTCTGCTTGGTCTCGCGGTCGAGGACGAGCTCGACGCCGATCAGCAGGCCACGACCGCGTACGTCGCCGATCACCGCATGCTGCTCGGCCAGCTGATGCAGCCCGGCGGTGAGCAGCCGGCCCAGTTCGGCGGCTCGCTGGTCGAGCCGGTCTCGCTCGATCACGTCGAGCACGGTCGTGCCGACGGCCGCCACGAGCGGATCAGACACATGCGTGGTGAAGAACAGGAATCCGCGCTCGTGCGCCACCTGCTCGATCTCGCTGCTCGTGATGACGGCCGCGAGCGGCAGGCCGGCGCCGAGCGTCTTCGACAGCGTCAGGATGTCGGGCACGACCCCGTCCCGCTCGAAGGCGTACCAGGCACCGGTACGGCCCAGCCCGGTTTGCGCCTCGTCGAGTATCAGCAGCATGTCGCGCTCACGGCACTTGCGCTGCAGGGCGGCGAGGTAGCCGAGGGGCAGGTCGATGACGCCGCCCGAGCTGAGGATCGGTTCGACGAGACAGGCGGCCAGGCTGCCGACCGACTGGGCGTCGATGAGCTCGAACGACCAGTCGAGCTGGCGTTCCCAGTCCAGCTCGCCATCGGCCGTGGTGAAGTCGGGCCGGTACGAGTTCGGTACCGGGATCGCGAAGTTGCCGGGCGCAGCCGGCCCGTAGCCGCGCCGCCCGGCGCTGTACGTCGCGTTCGCAGCGGCCTGGGTCATGCCGTGCCACGACCGGGCGAAGGACACGATCTCGTGGCGGCCGGTGACCAGCTTGGCCAGCCGGACCGCAGCCTCATTGGACTCGGCGCCGGTCGACAGCAGCAGCACCTTCTCGAGCGGGTCCGGCAGCGACGCAGCCAGGCGCTCGGCGAGTTCGACGACCGGTCGGCTCAGCATGCCGCTGAACAGGTGATCGAGCGTGCCGATCCCGTTGCGGACGGTCTGCACGATCGCCGGGTGCGAGTGCCCGAGGATGGAACTCATCTGACCCGAGGTGAAGTCGAGGATCCGCCGGCCGTCCGCGGTCGTCAGGAAGGACCCGGCGGCCGATTCGATGATCTCGCGGGTGAATCCTCCCGCGCCGGAGTACCGGACGAGGTGCCGCTCGGCGCTGCGCCAGAATTCGGCGCTGCCGCGCGCGGACTCGGTGCGGGTATCGGTGCTCATGGACGGGATCATGGCGCAACGCTAAGCCGCAACGTCGCTCATTGTCCCTGGGGCCGGCGGACCGCACGCCCGCGGCGCGGTCAGGCGGCGCTGAGGACTTCGGCGAGCACGTCCGCGAGGTCGAGGCGCACGCCCTTTTCGATGTAGCGGGCGGCACCGGCGGCCAGTACTTCCTTGGCCATCATTCCCTTGTCGAAACCGGACAGCACGACCACCCGCACACCGGGCGCCGCCTCGAGGATCAGCGGGAGTGCTTGCAGGCCGTCCATCCGGGGCATCGCCAGGTCGAGGAGCACCACGTTGGGTTGGAGCTGGGCGGCCATGGCCACGGCCTCTTCTCCGTCGCCGGCTTCGCCGACCACCTCGTACTTGCCGATCGCCTCGACGTGCAAGCGGATTAGCATCCGCAGGTCCTGGTTGTCGTCGACGACCAGCACACGGGGCAGGTCGGTCACACCGGCCGGCCACGGTCCCTGGGGTGCGTCGTCGTGTGCTCTGCCGTCCAGCGTGGACGGGGCATCGCGCACGAGGTCGCCGGCGTGCAGCGCCCCGCCGGTGAGCGGGCTGAGCCATTCGTTCATCATCCGGCGCGCCGCCGACGCAGTTCCCTCGAGATACGCGGTGCCCGCCCCGACATTCCCGTCGTCGAGGGAGTACATCGCTGCGGTGAGGCCCTGTACGACGTTGTCGTTCATCTCCAGAGCCTGCCGCCGGCGAACCTGCGCCTCGCGCAGCCCAGCCGCTGACGCCTCGCTGGCCAAGCGCGGTGCGGCGTCGGCGAGGAAGATCGCGGTCACGCGTTCGTCGTCGACCGGGCTCAGTCGCGCGGTGGACACGTCCAGTTGCAGCCGACGACCGTCGAAGCCGGTGGCTGCGACCGCTTGGTCGGTCGTCCCATCGAAGGACGAGATCTCGTCGATCACGTGGCCGACCGGGTCGGCGCCCAGTAGGTCGCTGGCCTTGCCGTTGGCCTGCACGATCCGGTTCTCGTGGTCGACCACCATGATCGCGTCCGGGCTGGACTCCACGAGACCGCGGAAGCGGGCTGCGCTGCGTTCCCGCTCCTGCTCGGCGAGAACCCGGTCGGTGACGTCGATGCAGGTACCCCGCATCCGGACCGGGGTTCCGTTCGCGTCGCGAATGACCTGCCCGTTGGAGGACAGATACCGGATCTGACCGTCGGGCCGGACGACCCGCTCGATCATCTGGTAAGGCTCGCCGCTCGCGTAGGCCTGCTGGTGAATCTCGGTGATCCGGTCGCGGTCGTCCGGATGGATGTGTGCGAGGAACTCGCTGTAGTTGGCTTCGAACGATTGCGGTTCGTGACCGTAGATGCGATAGAGCTGATCGGACCAGCGGTTGGTGTCGCTGGCGATGTGCCAGTCGTAGTCACCCATGTTCGCCAGGCTCTGTGCGTTGTCGACCCGCAACATCAAGTCGGACAACCGCTCCTCGGCTACCAGCCGGGCGACTGAGCCGCCGAGCATCGCGAGCCCGGCGGCGAGCATGGCCGAGTCCGCCGGCTCGCCGTGACCCCAGGCGAAGATGATGACCCCGACGCCTTCAGGCAGTTGCTGGGCGGCGGTCCGGGTGATGCCCAGCGCCGCCCACGTTGCTGGGACCGCGACTACCGTCAGTTGCTCGGCGACGGAAGTCAGCCCGGGCATCGTGTCGGGTTGCAGGGTTCGGCCCGCCTGCGCGGCAACGATCTGCTGATCGCCGGAACGGCGCTGGACGACGACGGTGTGCGCGGCGGACAACTCGAGCAGCGCGGGAAGCGCGACCGCCAGAAGTGCCTCGGTTGCCGGGGCCGATATGCACAAGCGACCTAGATCGGCCAGCAACTTCGCGTCCCCGTGCATAGTCTCCACTTCCGGCCCGACCTGGATGCCACCTTGTTCGGCAGCAGCAGCCGGGTGTTGAGCATACCGCTCCTTTACGCAGACCATATATGTTGGCCATATCGAGAGCAGCAAGAAAAATCGGGCTATCCGGGCGGGCAACCCGGTGCGCCGATCCGGCTTCGCCGGGAGCCCCTACGCGTACGCGTAGTCGTCGAGCGGGAACCGATCCGCCTCGTAGAACGCGTTGACCGTCGAAGTCGGGCGCAGAATCGCTGCCTCGCCGTGCTGGTTGAAGTAGTAGCTGCGCGACGAATCGCACGACCCGAGATAGAAGACCGAATCCCCGAGCTTATCGGTGACCCGCTCGAGGAAGGCGTCGTTCGCCCGGTCGGTGACTTCGAAGGTTGCCGCCCCGCGGCGGCGCAGTTCGCCGAACAGCCGCGTGATGTGGCGCATCTGCGACTCGATCGTCGTGAAGTACGACAGTCCGCTGTAGGAGTACGGGCTGGACAGCGTGAGGAAGTTCGGGAAGGCCGGCACGGTGATGCCCTGATAGGCCTGGAACCGGCCCTCGCGCCACCACTTGCCGAGATTTCGGCCCTTGCGCCCCACGACCTCGATCGCGGGAAAGTTGTTGTCCCACAGGTTGAACCCGGTGGCGAGTACCAGCGCGTCGATCTCGGTCTTGCGGCCGTCGGCGGTGACGATCGCGTCTGCCTCGACGTGGTCGATCGGATCGGTTTCGAGGTGGACGTGCGGCCGGGTGAACGTGCGGTAGTAGCTGTTGGAGAACGTCGGACGCTTGCAGCCGAAGTCGTAGTCGGGGGTCAGCTTGCGGCGCAGGTCCGGGTCCTTCACCTGTCGGTGCAGGTGGCGCAGGGACGCGGCAGCCGCTGCCTGGTTCACCCGCCCGGCCTGGCGGAAGTGCAGTACCGCGCTGACCATCATCAGCTCCAGCAGGCTGGTGTTGGCCAGTCGGGCGATCCGCTGCGTGACCGGCAGGCGTGCGAACAGGTTCTGGACGAGCGCCGGCACGGGCCCGTCGATCTTCGGTGCCACCCAGATCGCCGTGCGCTGGTACACGGTCAGCTCGGCCACCGTCCGGGCCAGTTCGGGGACGAGTTGCACCGCAGTGGCGCCGGTGCCGATCACCGCCACCCGCTTGTCTGCAAGGTCGTACGCGTCGTCCCACGCCGCGGTGTGGATGACCTTGCCGGCGAACGAGTCGATGCCAGGGATGTCGGGAACCTGCGGCTGGGACAGGAAGCCGGTCGCGGTGACGAGATAGCGGGCCAGGACGGTGTCGCCGCCGGTGAGCAGAATCTCCCACTGCTGCGCGGATTCGTCCCACCGCGCGCCTTCGACGGCGGTTCCGAAGCGCATGTGGCGCCGCAGGTCGTACTTGTCAGCCACGTGCTCGGCGTAGCGCTTGAGCTCGGCCCCCGGTGCGTACAGGCGGGACCAGTACGGGTTCGGCTCGAAGGAGTACGAGTAGGTCATCGAGGCGATGTCGACGGCCAGGCCCGGGTAGCGGTTGACGTGCCACGTGCCGCCGAGATCGTCCTCGCGGTCGACGATGAGGATGTCGTCGACGCCGAGACGGCGGAACGCGATGGCCGCGCCCATCCCGCCGAAGCCGGCGCCGACGATGACGACCTCGTGCGTGCTCACTTGAGGTGGTCGCTGAGCGCGCCGTCCGCACCGAACAGTTCGCCACGCCAGCGGTCGAGCAGTTCGGCGTTGTCGTTGTCGTCGGGGTGGAAGCCGCGCACGTTGTAGGCACGCAGCCGGCGCAGCACACGCGGGCTCAGGAACGGTGAGAACCGCAGGGCAGCGACGCTGCGGACGAGCCGTTTCGGCTGGTACGTGGCCCGATCACCGAGCATGGAGGCGATCGTGTGCGCGGTGACGCCGACGATGAAGGTGACCGTCACCGCCCGCATCGTCCAGATGCGCATCGTCTCGGTACCTCCAGCGGCGCGATAGACGTCGAACGCGACCGCCTTGTGCTCGGCTTCTTCCAGCGCGTGCCAGAGCAGCATCGAGCGCACCTCGGTCGAGCCGAGCAGCGCCTGGGCGCGTCGGCTGGTCAGCAGCGTCTCGGCCAGCGTCGCGGTGTAGTGCTCGAGCGCGGCCGTCATCGCAAGCGGCACCATCGGGGGGAGCAGCCGTTCTTGGATGGCCAGCGAGCGGCGCACCATCCGGTCGACCCGGCGCGTGGGGTAGCCCAGCTGCTGCAGCCGCTCGTTGAGCGCTCGGTGCTCGCGGCCGTGCGTCACCTCCTGACCGATGAACCCGCGAACCTGGGTCTGGAGCTCGGGATCCTCGACCCGGTCGGCGTAGCCGCGCACCGCCCGGACGAAGAAGTCCTCGCCCTCGGGAAACATCGCCGACAGCACTGCGACGACGTGGCTCATCACCAGATCGCCGTCGACGTAGTGGCGCGAGAGTGACCCGGTCGGGTAGTCGAAGCCGATCCGGCGGGTGCGCACGTCACGTGCGGGGACGGGCTGCGTCGTTGCGGCGTGTGTCATGCGGGGTCTCCTCGGTCGGGTGCGGGGGTGTGGTGCGAACGGCGCTCCCCGGGCGCCGTCGCGCCGTACAGGACGGTCAGCGCAGGGACGATGTGCTGGAGCGGCACCGACAGCAGCATCGTCAGCAGCGCACGTACCTCGGCACCGCGCGAACGGTCGTCACCGCCGGTCAGCGCGCCGAGGGCGAGCCCGGCGAACAGCGCGTGGACGGCGCGCAGGGCTTCGTCCACATGCGGCAGGCGGGCCAGGTCGGGGAAGAACTCGTCGAACACGTCACGGGTCAGCGCGGCGATGCGGTCGACCATCGGCGAGAGGACGCCTTCGAGTTCGCGTTGATGGCGCGCTGCGACGGTGAGTTCGATCAGCGCGGTGCCGGCCGGGCTGTCGTAGAACGACCACAGCACGGCGAGCGCCTCGGCCGGGGTGCGCTGTTCGGGCGCGATGGCCGTGAACCGCCGGCGGAACTCGGCGGCGCGCAGATCGAGCAGGCGTTGCGCGGCGGCGCGGACGAGGTCGGCCTTGGTCGGGAAGTGGTGCGACAGGGCGCCGCGCGAGACGCGCGCTCGGCGCACCACGTCGTTGGTCGACATCGCCCCGTAGCCGAGTTCGTCCAGGCACTCGATCGTCGCGTCGAGCAGTCGGGCGCGCATCGCGGCCACCCGTTCGGCCTGCGAGCGCCGCGTGCGGGCGGGCCGGACGAGTTGGGTCTCGCGGGTCGCCATGATCGGACCGTAGCTACGAATGAAGAAACAGGCAAGTCTGTCGGTAAACGTTTATCGGCGCCCGCTCTCGGAGATCGTCGGGCAGGGGGCTCGGCAGCGGTCAGGAACGGGGAGGGTCCGCGCCGTGCGTAGACTCGCGGGCTGAAGACGCGGTTGTTTCTCAGTCGGGACCGGGCCGGGCGGCCCGCCAGCCACTGGAGTCCGTCGTGAGCGCATCGGGCACCTCCGACACCGGCGACGCTGCGGCGCCGCTGGGCCGGCTGCCCCGTCACCGGCACGCGCTCAGCCGCGCCGACGTCCTGGGCTCCCAGACCGGTCGATTGCTGCTGGCCACCGCCTCGGCCGTCAGCGAGTTGGGTTACGCGAACACCACGGTCGCCGAGATCATTCGCCGGGCCGGGGTGTCGCGCAAAACCTTCTACGAGGTCTTCGCCGATCGCGAGGCCGCCGTCCTGGCCGTCTTCACCGGGGTCGAGCACATGCTGAGCCGGGTCACCGCCGCGACGATGACGCACGAGGACCCCGTGCAGATGATCCGCGGCGCCCTGCGCGTGTTTCTCGACGCGCTGGCCGCGCAGCCGGAGTTCACCCGAATGCTGATCATCGAGGCGCCTGCCGCCGGCCCGCGGATCCGTCAACGCCGCAACCAGGCGGTGCGTGACTTCGCCGCCGCCGTGACCGCCCGCGTCAACGAGGTTCGTGAGCGCCACCCCGGGTACGCCCCGACCTCGCCCGATCTGGTCGTCGGTGCCCTCGGCGGGGTGCTCGAGGTGTGTGCCCAGCACCTGTCGCCGGGCGAGGTCAGGGACCTGCCGGCGCTGCTGCCGACGCTGTCCACGCTGATGGAGTCGGTGCTCGTCCGGCCCGAACACTGAGGCGCCGCCTGGACAGGCGCGGACGGACCATGGCAACCTTCCAGGAACATTCCTGTTTATGACCCGCGGGAGCTGACCTTGCCCGACCTCGCTGCCACGGCGGGTGGTCCACTTCCGCCCGGCTTCGACGCGCTGCCCGCCGACGCGAGCGCCGCACTCGAGCGCATCCTGCACGCCGCGCTGCAGCAGCGCCGGACCCGGCTGGACGAGGCCATCAGCGGGTCGCTGCGGCAGCTGCCGGCGCTGCTGCGCGGGCCGGTTCGCCGCGTCCTGGGCGTCTGAGCCGACGATGAGCGAGCACTTGGAACGCTCGGCCGAGATCCGCAAGCTGGCCGTCCTGCTGGAGGTTGAGCCGGGCCAACTCGGCTATCTCGAGGACCTGCCGAGCGCATCGCTGCGCGCGTTCCGCGACCGCGCGACGGACCTGCTCTTCGACGCGGACGCGGGCCGGCTCAGGCGGGTCGCCGCGGCCAGCAAGTTGGTGCCCGTCCAGGTGTCGGCCCGCGTCGCCGAGCAGGTCTTCGGACCGGTGCTGTGCGCGGCCGTCACCGGCCTGGTGGACGCCGACCGGGCCGTTAAGATCGCCGAACGGCTGCCCGTCGGCTTCCTCGCCGACGCGACGACCCAGCTGGACCCGCGGCGGGCCAGCGCGGTGATCGCCGCGATGCCGGCCGCGCTCGTCACCGAGGTCGGCCGTGAACTCGTGGCCCGGCAGGACTGGGTGACGATGGGTCGCTTCGTCGCATCCTTGCCGGACGCGTCGCTGCGTGCGGCGCTGCACGTGGTCGACGACGCCGGGCTGCTGCAGATCGCGTTCGTGCTCGAGGGCAAGGACCGCTTGGACGACTTCATGGACATCGCGAGACCGCGCCTGCTCGGCGTGATCCGGGCCGCGTACGAGGACGACCTGCTGGGCGAGGCGCTCGACCTGGTCGGGCACCTGAACCCCGCCCACCGCCGCGAACTGGGCGACCTCACCGCCGCACAGGACGACGACCTGCTGACCGCGCTCGTGCACGCCGCGCAGGACCTGCAGGCCTGGGACAGCCTGCTGCCGATGGCCGGCTCGATGAGCGCGGCCGGGCTCGAGCGGTTCGCGAAGCTGCCCGCGGTCCAGCACGACGACATCGTCGGTGAACTGGTGCGCGTGGCCCTGGCCGCCGACCTGTGGCGCGATCTGCTGCCGCTCACCGTCCACCTGTCCGACGACGCCCGGGCGACGGTTGCGCGGACGGTGGCCGGTCAGGACGACGACACCCTTGCCGCTCTCGCCCGCACCGCGCACGAGGCGGGCCTGTGGGATGCCCTGCTCCCACTCGTGACCGCGTTCGAGCCGGCGGACCGGCGTCGGCTCGCCGCACTTCCGGTCCTGCACGACCTCGCCGTCCTGCGCGAGGTCATCGCGCTCGCCGCTCTGCACGAGCTGTGGGCGGACCTGCTACCCCTCGTCGCCGCCATCCCCGATGCGGCACGGCGCCAGATCGCAGCCGCGCTCGGCGATCTCAGCAGCGCGCAGCTGCTCTCGGCCCTGGCGGCGGCCGCACGCAGTGACGATCTGCCGATGCTCGTCGACGTCGCGCTGCGGCAGGACGAGCCCGGCCGGCGACGGATGCTGGAGCTGATCGGCGGCATCGCCAATCTCGACGACTTCGCGGCGTTGCTCACCGACCAGACACCGGCGCAGGTATGGGACGGTTTCGTCGACGTCCGCGCCGAGCTGCCGCCCGAGATCCTCGAGCTCATCCGCGACCGCGCACGCGCGCTCGGCCGTGACGACGTGTGGCAGCGGCTGGCCGCCTGAGCGCTACTTCAGGGCGAGGTCGGAGATCATCCAGTCCCCGTTGCCCTGACGCTGCATCGTCATCTGCATCCGGTTGCGATCGATCCGCGGGGTTTTCGACTGGGTCGTGATCACGGTCTGGTCGAGGAAGATCACGGCGACTGCGTGAGTGCTGGTCACCGACGAGATCGCGGCACCTTGGACGGTGGCGGTCGAGCGGCCCTTGTACTGCACGATGACCGCGCGCAGGTCACGGCTGACCGAGGAGTACTTCTTCGCGAAGCCGGCAGTCAGGTGCTCGGTCACGCGCTGGAAGTCGGCGTCGAGGTGCTGGTAGTCGTACGAACCGAAGTCGACGGCGTAGGTCAGTGCCGCCTTGAGCGCGCTGGCGCGGGCGGCATCGATGCGGTTCGCGGCGGCCACGTCACCGTCGCGCTGGTCGAGCAAGACGAGCGTCCAGATCAAGGCAGCGGCAAGTCCGACGACCAGGGCTCCGGCCACCGAGGGCAGCACGATCCGCACCCACCGTGACCGGCGGGGTAACGCCTCGGCGGCGCGGGCCCGCGCGGCTTCGTCCTTCTGCCGCAGCCGTACCGCCTTCGCCTCGAGCTTCTCGGCCCTCGTCCTCGGGGCGGGTGCGACCGGCTCGGGCACCGCTGGTTCGTCGTGGTCGCTAATCGTTGGCTCCTTTAGTTCCCCGTCACGGCGAGCAGCATCGCCTGCCACGAATTGACGCCCAGCAACTCCTGCTGGCCGCCCGCGGTGCCGAGCCGCGCCGGCGTGCCGTCACCGGTCCTAACGAGTCCGGACCGCACGTCGTAACTGCCGACCTGCGTCTGTGACGCGGTCGTGGTGTTCGGTCGCGGGGCGTTCGCCGCGCCCCGCGTGAGATCGACGGCCGTGCAGCGCACCGTCCGGCGCGCTGACCTCGTCCCGGACAGCGGGTTGCTGAGAGCGACCCCGGTCGGGCACACGGCCTGGTCGGCGTTGAAGTTGAGCACGCCGCGCAGCGAGCCGCCGGAGACGATCTGGGGCGCCAGCCGGCCGAACTCGGGCACGGCGACGAGCAATGCCTTCAGCCCAGGAACGCGCACCGCCTGGATGCCGCTGAACGTGGCGAGATTGCCCAGCAGGACCCCGATCGCGGGCGCGTTCTCGACGATGAGGTGGTCGAGGAGGACGGTCGTCGGCGCGGCTTGCTGCAAGAACGTGTTCAGCGCCGGGGTCGAGCCGGCAAGCGTCCTGGACAGCGCCGCCAGTGACGCCGCGAATCGATCGAACTCACCGGTGTGCGCTGCGGCGTCGCCGAGCAGGTTCGCCGCGTTGCGCAGCAGCCGACCGGTGCTGCCCTGCGTCTGCGACAACTGCGCGACGATCGCCCGAGTGTCGGCGAGCAGCGAGGTGAGTTGCGGCCCGGCGGCGGCGAATGCCTTTGCGCCCTCGGCGCCCAGGATCCGCAGGTCCCGCGGGTCGATGCTGGAGATGAACCGCTCGAGGTCGTAGAGGACGGTCGCCACCGGCAGCGGAGTCGTGGTCTGCGCGGACGCGATCACGCTGCCGTCGTGCAGGAACACCTCGGACGTCGCCGCCGGCACCAGGTCGACGTACTGCTCGCCCACCGCCGACAGGTCGTACACGTGCGCGATCGAGTTCGCCGGGATCCGCCGATCGGGCTCGATCGCGAGCGTCACGGTGACTTCGGACGCGCCGAGGTCGACCTCGCTCACCCTGCCGACCTCGACCCCTCGGTACGCGACCTCGGCGCCGGGGAAGATGCCGCCGCCGGTGCTGAGCCGGACGGTGACGTGGTACGGCCGGCCGGTGATCTTCACGCCGAGCAGGTCGAACAGGGTGTACGAGACGATCACGACCGAGATGACGGCGAAGACGAGCAGTTGCAGCCGTACGGTGCGGCGGTTCATCGGCCCCCGCCCCCCAGCAGGGTCCTGATCGCGTCCGCGGATCCGGTTGAGGGCTGCGTCCGGCCCGGATGCTGTGCGGGCGTGTCGAACAGGAACTGCGCCGTGGTGTCGAGGTTCAGGTAGTCGCCCGGCGTCGCGCGGTCGAGGAGCTTGCCGAAGTGGACCAACGACTCGAACGTCGGGATGAGTCGGGTGCGGCTCTCGGCCAGGGCGTCCAACGTCGGGCGCAGCAGGTCGAAGTCCGCGAGCAGCGCATCCTGTCCGCGCGCGAGCAGGTCGCGCACGGTGCGGCTCAGACCGGCGATCCGGGCCAGGACGGCAGCGATCCGGTCGGTGTCGTCCGCGACGAGGCGAAGGGTCGCGGGGAACGTCGCTAGCGCCTGCTCGACGAGGCCGGTACCCCGGTTGAGCGACGCCGACAGGGACGCGAGCGCGTCGAGTGCACGGTCGATGTCGCCCTTGTGCTCGTCCAGGCTGGTCACGACCGTGTCGAGGCGCACGAGCACGTCGCGGGCGTCGCCGGTCCGTCCCCTGAGGGCCGTGACCAACTCACCGGCGATGCTCTGCAGCTTGTCCAGCCCGCCGCCGTTGAGCAGCACCGACAGCGCCGCGAAGGTGTCCTCGATGGTCGGTGCGTCACCTGTGGCCGACACCGGCACGTGCGCGCCGTCGGCCAGCCGGCCCGCCCCGGCTCGGTCGGGCGGGGTGACCGCGACGAAGTCCTCGCCGAGGGGCGTGGCGAACCTGATCTGGAACGTCGAGCCCTTCGGCAGCGGGAACTTCTCCGCGATGTCCATGCCGACCTGAGCGCGGAAGTCAGCGGTCTTGATGGACGTCACCTCGCCGATCACCACGCCCTGCAGCTTCACCTTCGCGCCGTCGGTGAGGCTGAGGACGTCGCCGAAGTCCGCGCTCAGGTGGTAGGTGGGTCCGTCGACCCCGGCGGGTGCGGGCAGCACGGCCAGCGTGGTCGAGCAGCCGGCGAGCGCCGCCACCGCGGCGATGCCCGCCGCCAGGCGCAGCCGCGTGCTCATCGCGGCCCCAGGTGGTGCGAGAGGTCGAGGTCGGGTCCGGCCGGTGCGTTCGGTGGACCGTTGCGTCCCTGCAACAAGCCGATCTCAGCGGTGCAGAGCGTGTCCTTCGGGCTCGCGCCACGGTGCGTCGCGCTGTACTCGAGGATCGGCAGCATGCTCTGCAGCACGCTCTCGCCGCAGTACCTGCGCACGAACTCGGCAGCGTCCCGGGTGGGGTCGAGCCGGGCGAACAGGGCCGGGCAGTTGCCGGACCGGCCAGCGCACGCGGCAGCGGTGTCGATCGCGTTGTTGAAGTTCTGGAAGGCGAGCGGGGCGGTGTCGAAGGTGTCGATGAGCGCCTGCTGGCGCTTGGTGATCGCTGCGACCGTCGTGCTCAGGTTGCGCACGCTCGCACCGAGATTCGCCTGGTTGCGCTTGATGAATCCCATCACCTCAGCCAGACCGCGCTGCAGGTTGGCGATTGCTGCGGCGAGCGTTTCGCGCTCGCCGGAGAGCTGACCGGTCGCATCGGCAAGATCGCCGTAGAGCGCGTTGATCGTGGAGTCGTGCTGGGCGAGGGTCCCGGTCAGCCGGTCGAGACCGGTGATGAGGGTGGCCAACTCGTCAGGGTGGGCGGTCAGCGCCGGCAGCGCGCGGGCGATGGCAGTGATGGCGTGGTGGACGTCCTGGCCGTTGCCGTCGGCCAGCGTGGCGAGCGAGTGCAGCGCCGCAGAGAGCGCACCGTTGCTGTTGGCACCGTTAGGGCCGAGCGTGCGCGCGAGGTCGTCCACGCTCGTGAACACCTGGTCGAGCTCGAGCGGGACCGCGGTCCGTGCCAGCGGGATCGTGGCGCCGTGTGCGAGTGCGGGGCCGCCCGTGTACGCGGGATCCAGTTCGACCGTGCGGTCGCTGACCGGCGTTCGCGACACCATGATCGCGCGGACGTCCCGCGGAAGCACGACCGTCTTGGGTAGCGACAGGACGACCTCGACGTAGCCCTGCTGCGGGGTGACCGAGTCGATCTCGCCGGACTCGACGCCGAGGATGTCGACGCGGTTGTGCGGGTAGAGGCCGGGGGTCGACGCGAACCGGGCGGTGACCGTGTACCGGTCGCCCGAGCCGGTCAGGACGTGGACGACGCCGACGGCTGCCGCGACGGCGAGCGCGGCGGTCAGCAGGCCGGCGACCCACTGGTTGCGGCGCGTCATCCGCACGGTCCGTTCGACGAGTCGGGACGCACACCGCAGGAGCGGATCACGTTGTCGGGCGTCAGGGCGACCGGCGAGAGGAGGTCCAACCACGGGCCGGACCCGGTGGCGTTGGTCAGGTTGACCGAGAACTGGCCGAGACTGGTGACCGCCTGCTCGAGCTGCGCCTTGTCGGCTGCCAGGACGTGAGTCACGCTCGCGAGGTTGGCCAGCAGTGGCTCGAGCTGTGCGGCGTTGCGGGTCACCAGCCGTGACAGCTCGCTGCCGAGCCGCGCGGTGTCGCTGAGCAGGCTCGAGATCACGCGGTGGCGTTGCTCGAGCAGCCGAAGGAACTCATCGCCGTGTGTGAGCAATTGGACGAGCGCACCGGAATTCGAGTTGAGCGTGTCGGTGATTCGTCCTGCTGCGACGAGGATCTGGCTGATCTGGTCCTGCTTCGCCGCCAACGTCTCGGCGACGGTGGCGAGCCCGTCGAGGGCGGCCTTCGCATCCTTCGGGGCGACGCCTGCGATCGTCCCGGCCAGGGTGCGCAGGGACGAGCGCAACCGCGGCAGATCGGTGCGGTCGGCGAACGAGCCGAAGCTGTCGAGGGCGGCGACGAGCGTGAACGGAACCGTGGTGTGCGACAGCGGGATGGTGGCGCCGCGGGCGAGCACCCCGGGTCCCGCCGACTCGATCTGCACGAACACCTGTCCGAGGACGGTCGCGACCTCGATGCTCGCGTTGCTGGCCGCGCCGAGATCGAGGTCGGACTGAGCAGTGAAGTCGACGCGCACCCGGTCGCCGGCCACGCGGATCCCGGTCACCGTGCCGACGTCCATGCCCTCGACCCGGACGTCGTCGTCGACGCGTAATCCGGCGGCGTTGGCGAATTCGGCGTGATAGCCGGTCGCCTGGTTCACGAAAGGCAGCCGGTCCAGGTTCACGGCGAGCAGCACGACGGCGACGGCCAGGACGGTGCCGACGATGGCCACCACGACCTGGTTGCGCTCGCGCAGCGATTTCACCGGCACACCCCGGTCTGCGCGCCGGAAGAGCCGACCCGTCCGTCGGGCAGCGTGATCGGGATCGGCAGGGCGAGCGCAGCCAGCGACTGGGTGCCGAAGCCGAGCCGATCGAGCAGGCCGCCGAGCGCCGGCCCGAGCTCGGCCGTGAGACTGTCGACGACGTCGGCGCCGGTGACCTGTGCCTGGCCGTACGAGCGAATGCTCAACGAGCAGAAGTAGATGTTCACCCAGTTGCCGTTCTGGGTGATCCGCGCGAAGTCGCCGAACGCGGTCACGAAGCCCGAAACCAGTTGCTGGACCGATCCGGAGTTCTTCGCGAGCACGCCGGTGATCGCGTTCAGGTCGGTGATGTCGCCGGGCAGGTTGTGGTCCTCGAGCTTGCCCAGCAACCCGGCGACCGAGCCGGTCAGGCCGCCCACGGCGTCGAGCGAGTCGAGAATTCCCGGGCCGTCCGCGTGCAGCGCGGCAGTGAGCGACCGCAACGAGGTCAGCACCGAGGCCAGTTGGTCGTCGTGCGCGGCAACCGTGCCGAGCAGGCGGGTCAGACCGTCGATGACCTCCGTGAACGTCTCGCTGCGCTGAGCCAGGTTGCGCGTCAGATCTGCCGTCCGGACCACGAGATCCTCGATCCGCCCGCCCTGACCCTGCAGCACGCCGATGATGTCGCGGGACAGTTCGTTGACCTGGTTCGGCGACAACCCGCTGAACAGTGGCCGGAAGCCGTTGAACAGCGCGGTGAGGCTGAGCGCCGGCGCGGTGCGTGCCTGCGGGATGGTGTCGCCGTACGCCAGTGGAGCACCCACTCCGTCGCTCTCGGTGAGCGCGAGGTACCGCTGGCCGAGCAGGTTCGCGTACCGGACCACGGCCCAGGTGTGCGTCGTGAGGGTCTGGTTCTCATTCGCGGTGAAGCCCACCCGGACGTGCTCGGCGTCGACAAGGGTCTCGTCGGTGACCTTGCCGACCACGACTCCCGCGACCCGGACGCTGTCGCCCTCGCGCAACCCGGACACGCCGTCCGTCCCGCCGAAGATCGCGTGATAGGTGTGCGTCGTCCCCACGTGCGGCCCGGTGAGCGTGTTGAACTCGAGCAGGCCGGCCACGAGCGCGAGGATCACGAAGATGCCGAGCTTGACCAGCATCGCCGGCTTCATGGTCCGATCACCGTCGGTCTGCCGCGCAGCAGCGGGCCGAGCAGCAGGGCGATTGCTGCGGGGATCTTCGACTCGGCGAGGCCGGTGATGGCGCTGGCGGCGGCACGCATCGCGGCCAGTTCGCTCGGGCTGCCGACCGAGGACGAGGTGCCACCGTAGGCCGTACCCGTGGCGATGACCGTCGGCCTGGCTCGTGCGGACGACGTGGTCGAGTGACAGTTGGGCCCGTCCATGCCGGGGTAGCGGGGGCAGTCGGTGGCGTCGTATTCCGGCGGGTCGGACGTGCCGGCGAACAGCGTCCCCTTGCGGCCGGCTGCGACGCCGACCAGCGCCGCCAGGTTCGCACCGGTGACGATGATGTTGACCTTCAGGTAGGGCCCGCTCGACAGCACGCTGGCGAAGGTGTCGGCGAACGCCTTGAAGCCGTCGATCGTCTGCGGCAGGGCCCGCGGGTTCTCGGCGAAGGCAGCCAGCACCGGTTGTTGGGTTCGCACGATGGTGACGGCGTTGTCGACGTTGGTCTGGTTGAGCAGCAGGCGCGCGTGGCGTAGCGCGGTCGGTGCGACCGCCAGCAGATTCGCGATGGCCTGCTTGTCGGCGAGGATGCCGCGCGAGAGCACCAGCAGGTCCCCGACCGACCGCAGCAGCGCCGGGCTGTTGCGCGCCATCGCGCCGGTGACGGTGGCCAGGCTGGTGATGACCCGGTTCAGCTCTGGCAGGTGGGGGGCGAGCCGGGTGAGATAGGCGTCGGCGTCGCTGATCAGTCGTCCGACGTTCTTGCCCTGGCCCTGCAGCGCGCCGGCCAGCGCCGACAGCGCGGCATCGAGTTGCGCCGGGTGGACGGACGTGAGCAGCGTGTACGCGTTCGCGAGCGCCGTCTGCAGCCCCTCGGCCGCCGGGTTCGTGTCGGCGTCGATGAGTGCGCCGTCCTGCAGGCGCGCTGCGGTCGCCTGCTGTCCGGGCAGCAGCTCGATCTTCGTCGACCCGAACAACGACGCGGGAACGGCAACGGCGGTGACGTCGGCTGGGATCACACCGGCCGCATCGCGGTGGATCTTCAACGTCAGCACCGCGCTACCGTCGATGTTGCCGGTGGCGTCGGCGACCTCGCCGACGATGACGTCGCGGTAGGTCACGATGTCGCCCTGCGCGAGGGCATCGCCGGCCTGCGAGATCTGTGCGGACACGCGGATGTCGTCGCCGAAGTCGCCGCGGAAGGACTTGTAGATGACGACGACCGTGCTGGCCATTGCCAGGACCAGTCCGATCCCGAGCACGAACTCGAGACCGGGGCGGCGGACGCGGCCCACCTCAACCGCCACCGAGGCGCACGCCGTGCAGACCCCAGAACAGCATCGTCATCAGCACGTCCGAGATCGCGACCATGACCGTCGTCGCCCGGATCGCTCGCGCGACCGCGCGGCCGACGCCGGCCGGGCCGCCTGCCGCGTGGTAGCCGTAGAAGGTGTGGATCACCGTGATGAACACGGTGAAGACGGCCACCTTGAGCACCGAGTAGAGAACATCCTGCGGCCGCAGGAACAGATGGAAGTAGTGCTCGTACGTGCCGAGGGACTGGCCGAAGAACACCGTGACGGTGAGCTGGGTGGCGAGGTAGGAGCCGAACAGGCCGACGAGGTAGAGCGGGACCAGCACGGTGAATGCGGCGATCATCCGGGTGGTCACCAGATAGGGGACCGACGGCACCGCCATCACCTCGAGCGCGTCGATCTCCTCACTGATCCGCTGCGCGCCGAGCTGGCTGGTGAACTTGCACCCGATCTGTGCTGCGATCGCCACCGCGGCGATGAGTGGCGCGATCTCGCGGGTGTTGCCGTATGCGGAGATGAAACCGGTGAGCGGCGCGATCCCGATGAGATTCAGGCTCTGGTAGCCCTCGACTCCGACCTCGATGCCGATGAACAGCGACTCGGCGAGGACGACACCGAGCGTCCCGGTGAAGGTGATGAACAGCCCGGTGCCCAGCGTGATCTCGCCCATCTGCCGGGCCACCTCGGCGCGGTAGCGCGCCAGCACCATCGGCACCGCGCGCACGGCGCGCGCGGTGAACAGCACCATCGACCCGAGGAGCCGCAGGCTGTCCGCGCTGCGTCCGGCGCCATGGACGAGACCCTCGACCGCGCGCCGCGCCGGCCGCGGCACGACATCGGCCACCGAGACCGCCATCAGAAGACCCGTTGCGGTACGACGGCGAAGAAGATCTCCGTGATCACCAGATTGATGCCGAACAGCACGATTCCGCTGATCACGACGGCCTGATTGACCGCCTCACCGACCCCGGTCGGTCCGCGCCGTGCGGTCAGGCCCTTGAACGCCGCGATGAGCACTGCGGTGATGCCGAACGCGCACGCCTTGATCTCCGACGTCACGAAGTCCGCGACCGTGGCGAACTGCGTGAACGAGCCGAAGAAGCTGCCCCTCGTCCCGTGCAGGACCGCGATGTCGAACAGGTAGGCGCTCAGGATGCTCACGAAGATCACCACGAGGTTGAGCAGTGCGCTGACGACGACGCCGGCGAGCAGCAACGGGGCGACCAGGCGGCGCAGCGGGTCGAGCCCGAGCACGATCATCGCGTCGATCTCCTCGCGGATCGTGCGGGCGCCGAGTTCCGCGCACACCGCCGACCCGCCGACGCCGGCCAGCAGCAGCGCGGTGACGATGGGTGAGGCCTCGCGCAGCACGCCCACCGCGTCCGCCGCGCCGACGAACGACGTGGCGCCGATCTGATTGGCCAGCGCACCGACCTGCAACGCGATCGCGATGCCCAGCGGGGTCGCGACCAGGACGACGGGCAGCAGCGTCACCGCGACGAGGAACCACGACCGCTGGATGAACTCGCTGAACTGGAACCGTCGACGCGCCAGGTCGTCGAGCATGCCCCAGAGCGAGCCGGCCGCCATGGAGTACATGCCGCCGAGGGCCTCGAGCGAGCGCCGCAGCGGTCCCGGTTCGGCGGCTGACCGGAAGACCGGCACCGGTGGTCGTGGCGCAGGCGCGGTGGCGACGGCACTGGGCCGGCGCGCGGTCAGGAGCGCCCCGAGCGGCACGTCGACCCACCTGTCGACACCCCCCGGCTTGGGCCGTCGGCCGCCCGCCCGGCTGCCGCGTGGAGCGGAAGACCCCGGGTCGCCGGACGGTGGCCCGCCGGGATCGGTCATGTGGTCGGCCCTTCCCCGAATGAGAGACACCGATGTCTCGCACAGAGACTAACTTCGGGGCGGACGTCCCGCACGGCAGCGCAAACCGGTGTCTCGACGTGCTGTGACGCCCGTGCGGTCCTACGCTGAGCGCACTCGGTCCGGCACGTCGCAGGACCCGTCATGAATACCGGGGGCACCGTGCACAACCGCGAAAAGCGTGAACTCGCCGACGAGTTGGGTCGACTGCCGTCCTTGAGCGTCTGCTCGAAGGACGATCTGCAGGCACTCGCCGAGGCAGGGGACGTGGTGACCCTGCCGGACGGGTGGGCGTTCGTCCACGAGGGGACGCCGGCCGATGCCGCGTACATCCTGCTGTCGGGCGAGGCGAACGTGCTGATGGGACGCCGGATCGTCGCAAGCCTGGCGGCGGGCGCGATTGTCGGCGAGATGGCCTACCTCGACGGTGGCCAGCGGCACGCGACGGTGGCCACGCACGGCCAGGTCAAGGCCATGCGGCTCAACTACGACAAATTGCCCGCGCTGCTCGCCAAGCACGAGACGCTGAAGAACGTGCTCCGTGCCGTGGATAAGGAACATCGCGGCGCTTCTCAGCAATAACTCGGCTTGCACCTCGGCCGGTAGTCCATGATGACGGACGACATCACCAGCTGAGGCGGTGGCACGGTTGTTCCGGCGATTGCGTCCTGCTTCGGTCAGGACGAGTTCTACCTTGGGCGCCCACCCTCCGGCGAGGCATGCTGCCCGTCCGGCGTCGCCCGCCGTGATCCGGTGATGCCGTGACCACGCTCCCGCTGCCGAGACGACCGACGCCGCTGCTGGCGCCGGTCGTCGCGCTCGTCCTCGGTGTCGTGGTGGTGCTGGCCGCCCGGTGGGGGCCGGACTGGCCGGCACAGGAGTTCCGCGCGTGGGCAGCCTCGCACGAGGGCCTCGGTGTGTGGACGAATCGCTGGTACGGCGGCCAGGCGCTGCCGAGCTATTCGGTGCTGTACCCGGTCGTGGCGAACGTTCTCGGCGCCGGGCTCACCGGGCTGCTGTCCAGTGTCGGTGCTGCCTGGGCCTGCGCCGCATTCGCTCCTGCTGCGCGGTGGCGAGCGCGGCTGTTCTACCTGAGCGTCGGGTTCGGGCTCACCGAGAACCTGCTGATCGGGCAGGTGCCCTTCCTGCTCGGCGTGGCCTTCGGTGCGGTGGCGGTGCGCGCGCTGCTGCGGGGCGGACCGGTGGTCGTGATCGCCGGCTTCGCGGCGCTGGCCGGGCTGTCCAGCCCACTTGCCGGAGTCTTCCTGCTCGTCGTCGCTCCGGCCGGCGCGATGGCGGTGGGACGGCGCCGGGCGGCAGGTCTGCTCGCCGCACTGGTGGGGCCGGGCGTGTCCGTCGTCGTCGGTGGCTCGGGTGGATCCTTCCCGTTCGAGTGGCTCGGACTGCTCGGGGTCGTCATCTTCTGCAGCGTGCTCGCCGTCGCGGCGAGGACCAACCGTCCGTTGCAGTGCTTCGCGCTGTGTTACCTGCTCGCCTCGGTGGCGGCGTTCGTCATCCCCGACCCGGTCGGTGGGAACATGGCGCGGCTCGGCAAGCTCATCGCCCTGCCGCTGGCGTGCCACCTGTTCGTCGCGCTGCGGGGCAGCCGCCGGGTAGCCGCGCTCGCCGCGACGGTGCTGGCCTTCTCCTGGGCGGGCGTGCCCTTCGCCTCGTCGATCGCCCGCGGCGCGACGGATCCGTCCCGCAACGAGGCGTACTACACCGGCCTGGTGGGTTTCCTGAAGACCCAGAATCCGAATGCCGGGCGGGTCGAGGTTCCGTTCACCCGCGAGCACTGGGAGTCGTTCTTCGTGGCGCGGTCGTTCCCGATCGCTCGAGGCTGGGAACGCCAGACCGACCTGCGCTACAACGCAGTCCTGTACGCCGGGCTCACTGCCGCGACGTACCGGCGCTGGCTCGACGACAACGCCGTGTCACTGGTCGCCGTGCCGGACGTACCGATCGACTACGGCGGCCAGGCCGAGGAAGCCGTCATCGATCAGGCCCCGGCCTACCTGCGGCCGATCTGGCACGACAGCAACTGGACGGTCTTGCGCGTCACCGATCCGAATCCGCTGGTCACGGGGGCGGCGACCCTCGTGCAGCTGGGCACGTCGTCGATCGTCGTGCACTTCGACCGACCCGGTACCGCGACGGTGCGCGTTCGGGAAAGTAACCTCTGGCAGGTTCGCGGCAGGTACGGGTGCGTCGATTCGACTCCGCGTGGCTGGTTGACGATCCACACGGACCGGCCGGGAACGGTGACGGTCGATGCGTCGATCGCCGGCGGCTTGATCGGCCCGACGCAGGCCTGCGCGTCCGCACCTGGTGGCTAGAGCCGCCACGTGACCGGCGCGAGCGGGTCAGGGGCGTAACTGCACCACGAGCCGGTGTGCACGCTGTGCTTCACGTGCTCGCCCAGGATCGGGTCGATGGCCGTCAGCGCCTTGGTCGCATAGCGCAGCGCGCGGAAGATGCTCGTCCGGGCGCGTTCGGCATCGCTGCCGACCTGCCGCACCCGGCCGCCGAAGCCGACGGCGCGGGCGAGTTCGGCGACGAGGAAGTCCTTGTCACGCTCGGCCAACGCGACCCGGCCGAGATCGTTCATCGCCGTCGCTGTGGCGATGTCCTCCTCGACGTCGAGCAGGCGCCGGCGGTAGCACTCACGCGCCTCGTCGTCCAGGGTCGGCAACCCGAGCTGGGTACTGCGCGCGCCGCCGTTCTCGTGCGCGACCAGATCGAGGCACGAGATCTCGGCACCAGGACGGGCGAGCAGGAGTTCGAGGTATCGGTAGCCGACGAGGTCGGGCACCGCGACCTCGGCTGTCGAGAAGGCGACGATCCGCATCGTGCCCTGTCGACGGAAGTGCGCTTCGCGCGCGGTCGGTGGCGCTTGGTCGGAGTGGCCGGCCAGGCGGTCGTCCACCTGGCGAGTCCGTCCGGCCGCGCCGTAGTCGGCGAAGCAGCGGCCGGCCGCCTGCCACTCGCGCCGCGCTGCCGCGCCGTGACCCGCTGCCGCAGCTGCGTCGCCGACCACCACTCGCGCCGCCGCGCATTCGAACGGCGCGCCGAGCTCACTCCACTCGTGCGCAGCGGCCGACGCGCGGTCGCGCGCTCGCTCCGGGTCGCCGGCCAGCAGGGCCGCTCGCGCCTCGGCCAGCGCGGCCACCGCTGCTGACCAGCGGCTCGGGTAGGCGCGGGTGATCCGGGCCAGCTCCGCCGACGAATCCGCGCACGTCTGGGCGTCGCCGGCGGCAGCGGCGATCTCCGACTGCGCGTCCAACAGCGGCACGAGCCGCAGGTCACCCGTCGGTGGCCGTTCCTTCCACGGGATGTCCGGCGGATGTGCGAGTGCGTCCGCGATGAGCTCCTCCGCCGCCTCGATCCGGCCCTGGGCCAACCGGAGCAGGGCCAGCGCCGGCTGCGGCGGCCACGCCAGCGCGTCGGCAGCGAGGAAGGCTTCCTCGGCCCCGGCGAGGTCGCCGCGCCGTAGCCGGATGGTGCCGAGCTCCACCAGCGGCCAGCCGTACTCGCGACGCATCCACGGCTGCAGCTCGGCACAGGCGGCGAGGGCCTCGGTCTCGGCCTGTGCGCCGGTGCCGCTGATGCGCAGCAGTTCGGCGCGGTGAACCCGGCAGCGGCCGCGCATCCCGCCGACCGCCGATCCCTGCCCCCAGCGCTCCATCACGTCGGTCCACTCGCGCGCCAGCTCATGCAGGCCGAATGCTTGGGCGGCGCAGACGATCTCGCACAGCATCATCCCGACGGTCAGCTGGTCGACGTCCCCGGACATCAGCCGCGCTCCGGCCTCGTCGAGCGCACGGAGCCCGTCGTCGACGCGCCCGTCCAGGAGCAGCAGGCGGGCCTGCGCCACCTGGCCGATCACCGCCGCCGGCGTGACGTCGAACCGCTCCCCGAGTTCGATCGCCTCGGCAGCGAGCTCGCGGCAGGCGGCCAGGTCTCCGGTCAGGAACCGTTCGTAGGTGCGGATCATCGCGATCATCGCGTGCACCTGCCCGGTCGGTAACCCGGCCAGCAGGCGCTCGGCGCGCGCCAGCCAGCCGCGGACCGGCGCCATCAGCCCCGTGTCGATGAGCAGGTGCAGCGCGGTCATGACCGCACCGCGAGCCGCTCCGACCGGGTCGCCGGACGCGGCACACACCGCGTGCATGCGTTCCCACGCCGTCAAGCAACCCTCGAGATCACCGAGCGCGTAGAGGGCCGTCGCGCGGATCTCCAGCGCCCCCGGATCGTCCGCGCTCGACTCGGGCAGGGCGGCCAGGGCCCGCGTCCACGCACCGTCGGCCGCGGCGGTCCGCGCGACGTCCAGGCCGGTCATCATCGCATTGTGACACTGATGCTCACGCCTTCCAGGTGTAGGACCAATCGGTACACCTAGGAGGAATCATGGCTACAGCCATTGACGCGATGCCCGTCGAGATCGACGCCGGCGAGCTGCAGACCCGCTACCTCGAACTCGGCGACATGGCCATCCGGCATGCCAGCGTGCCCGCCGGCGCCGACATGTCGCAGTTGCTCCAGGGCCTGCCCGGCGATCGCTGCCCCAGCCCGCACTGGGGCATCGTGTTGCAGGGCGCGATCCACGTCGTGCACGGGGACGGGACGACCGAAACCGTGAACGCGGGCGAGGTCTACTACTGGCCCGCCGGCCATACCGGGACGACCGACGAGCCGTGCACCTTCCTCGAGGTCGGGCCGACAGTGCAGATGCGCGAGTTCAACACGCACGTGCGGGCGCTGTTCGCTCCGGCCTGAGCTGCCGACAGCCACCGTCCGGTCGCTGCCTTTCCGGCGACCGGACGGCGGCTGGTTCAGCCGCCGGTCGGGACGTCGAGTCGAGCACGGAACTTTGCCGCCGTCCGCCGCCGACCCGGTGTCGACGGCCGCGCCGAGGCGCGGATCTCGGCGAGCAGCCGCGCGCTGAACTGGGCGGCGCTCTCTCCTGGCTGCATCGCGCCGCCGGCCGGTAGGAAGAATTCGACGCTGACACGCGGCCTTCGCGGCAACCGCACCACCTCGGTCGTCCCGAGCACCCGGGCACACACCACGACGGCGTCCGGCACTGCCTGCGCCAGCCGGCCGACGCCGCTTCGCGCGCGCAGCTCGCGGCCCAGCGACCGGGTGCCCTCTGGGAAGACCCCGATGCAGGCGCCGCCCGCCAGCGCGGCGATCGCGGCGTCCATCGCCGCCGCGTCGCCCTTGCCGCGCTCGATCGGGATGTGACCCATGCCGTCCATCACCTTGCCGATCGCGCGCACCTTCCAGATCGTCGACTTGGACAGAGCACGCACCTGGCGACGGCGCCGAGCGGCGACGCCGATCGCGACCGGATCCCAGTAGCTGTCGTGATTGCTGACGAGCAGGGTCGGGCCGGACGTCGGCAGGTGCTCGAGCCCGCTGACCTGCAACCGCGACCAGGGCCGCATCACCGGATGCGTGAGCGTGATGACGGCGCGGTAGACGGGGGTCATCGGCTCCATCGGGTCAGCCGGCCAGGAAGCTGAGCCGAACCTCGCGGACCGTGTTCTCGAGGTTGGTGTCGACCAGGCACACCGACTGCCACGTCCCCAACTGCATCCGGCCGGCCAGCACCGGGACGGTGATCGACGGCGCGACGAATGCGGGCACTACGTGATCTCGACCGTGACCGGCCGAGCCGTGGCTGTGCTGCCATATGTCCTCGCGCGGCAGCAGTTCGTCCAGCGCGGCAAGCAGATCCACCTCGCTACCGGCTCCGGTTTCGAGGATGGCGATGCCGGCCGTGGCGTGCGGGACGAACACGCTGAGCAGCCCGTCGTCCTCGCCCTCGACGAAGGACGCGCACTCACCGGTCAGGTCGTGGACGGTGGCGCGTGCGCCGGTGCGGATGGTGAGCGTGTCACTGCGCATGTCGGTGATCCTTCCCCTGGCGCCGAGGTCGCACCAGGCATGCGCTCTCGTGGGCCCACACCCGGCGCGGATAAGGTCGGGGGATGCCTCGCCCCGACGGTCGCACCGCCGACCAGCTGCGTCCAGTGACCATCACCCGCCACTGGCAGAAGTTCGCCGAGGGTTCGGCCCTTGTCGAATTCGGCGAGACCAAGGTGCTCTGCGCGGCGTCGGTGCAGCAGGGCGTGCCGCGCTGGCGCAAAGGCAGCGGTCTGGGCTGGGTGACCGCCGAGTACGCGATGCTGCCGCGCGCCACGTCGACGCGCAACGACCGTGAATCGGTGAAGGGCCGGATCGGGGGACGCACGCACGAGATCTCACGGCTGATCGGCCGTTCGCTCCGCGCCGCGATCGACCTGTCGGCACTGGGGGAGAACTCGATCTCGATCGACTGCGACGTGCTGCAGGCAGACGGTGGCACCAGGACCGCCGCGATCACCGGCGCCTATGTCGCGCTGGCCGATGCGATCGAGTGGCTGCGCGGCAAGGGCGCCCTGGCCAGCGACGAACCGCTGATCAATTCGGTGGCCGCGGTGTCGGTCGGCGTGATCGACGGCGAGCCCCGGCTGGACCTGATGTACGAGGAGGACGTCCGGGCCGAGACCGACATGAACGTCGTGATCACCGGCGCCGGGTCGTTCGTCGAGGTGCAGGGCACGGCCGAGGGCGTCCCGTTCCGGCGCGACGAACTGGATGCGTTGCTCGACCTGGCCCTGGCCGGGTGCGCGGACCTCACCGAACTGCAGCACAAGGCGCTGCGCGAGTGAGTTCCCGATGACCCGGTTGCTGCTCGCGAGCCGCAATCGGCACAAGCTCGAGGAGCTTCGCCGCATCCTCCGTTCAGCAGGACCTGATCTCGACGTCGTCGGCCTCGACGCCGTCCGGGCCTACGACGAAATCCCCGAAACTGGCGCGACCTTCGCCGACAACGCGCTGCTGAAGGCGCGCGAGGGGTTGGCCCACACCGGCCTGCCGACCGTGGCCGACGACTCGGGGCTGACCGTGGAGGCGCTTAACGGCATGCCGGGGGTGCTGTCGGCGCGCTGGGCCGGCGCGCACGGTGACGACGAGGCAAACCTGCGCCTGGTGCTGGCTCAACTGGCCGACACGCCGGACGAGCGACTCGGCGCGGCGTTCGTGTGCGCTGCGGCCTACGTCGACGAGCACCGCGAGATCGTGGTCGACGGGCGGATGCCTGGCCGGCTCGTCCGGTCACCGCGCGGGACGAACGGCTTCGGCTACGACCCGATCTTCGTGCCCGACGGTCACGACCGGACGAGCAGCGAGCTGAGCAACGACGAGAAGGACGCGATCAGCCACCGTGGCCAGGCACTGCGCGCGCTCGTCGCGCTCCTGGCCCCGTAGCCGGGTCGTGGACGGCCGGTCGGCCGGCGGTGCTCAGCCGTTGTCCTCGAGGTACTTCTCCGGGTCGCGGTCGCTCGGGTCGATGCCGGCGCCGTCCGGGTGCGCCGCGTAGAAGTCGAGCCACAGCTGACCGAGCCGTTCGCGCAACTCCCAGCTGGCGTTCTTGCGGAAGTCCGGCAGGCCCTCGTCCTCCTCCTCGCCGAG
Source organism: uncultured Actinomycetota bacterium (assembly GCA_963750295.1). Taxonomy (GTDB): domain Bacteria; phylum Actinomycetota; class Actinomycetes; order Mycobacteriales; family Jatrophihabitantaceae; genus CAVVPY01. The sequence goes on along the minus strand of CAVVPY010000001.1, from coordinate 2,255,488 downwards.
ATGCTCGGTGTTCTCGGAGCGCGCCCGCCCGACGGCCTCGAACCACTCGTCCGAGCCGACCTCCTGGCAGCGGGCCTCGGCGACGGCGTCGCGGATCTTGTTGTGGTCCCGGATCGCGTCGTCGGTCTCGTCGTCGGCGTCGTCACCCCGCTTGAGCAGGGCCGGGTAGAAGATGGTTTCTTCCGCTTGCGCGTGGGTGTCGAGGCGCGTGGCGAGCGGTTCCCAGATCGCTGCGAGCTCCCCGGGGCGCTCCGTGTCGTCGAGGCGGGCGAACTGGCGGCGGAACCACTCGTGGTCGTCCATGATCAGCGCGGTGATGTCCAGGCGGCTCGGTGTCATGATCACAGTCTAAATCGCTAATCTTCGGTGCATGAGCGAACCCGTGGCGCCGTCGGACGCGTTGGAGCAGCTGGACGAGTCGTGGGCGACGGCTCTTGCCGTCGTGGCCCACCCGGACGATCTCGAGTACGGCGCGGCAGCGGCGATCGCGCGGTGGACGGCCCAGGGCAAGCAGGTGGTGTACTGCCTGGCGACGAGCGGTGAAGCAGGAATCGACGGTATCGAGCCCGAGCGCTGCGGACCCTTGCGTGAACAGGAGCAGCGCGCCTCGGCCGCGGTCGTCGGGGTCGACGTGGTCGAGTTCCTCGGCTACCCCGACGGCATGCTCGAGTACGGGCTGCCGTTGCGCCGCGACGTCGCACGGGCGATCCGCCGGCACCGTCCGGACGTGATGATCACCGGCTTCTACGGCGAATCGTGGGCTCCGGGCGCCCTGAACCAGGCGGACCACATCGCGCTCGGACGGGCGGTGATCGACGGCGTCCGGGACGCTGCCAACCGCTGGGTGTTCCGCGAACTGCTCGATGAAGACCTGCCGCCGTGGTCGGTGAAGCAGGTACTGATCACCAGCCCGCGGCCGACGCACGGTGTCGACGTGACCGACTACTTCGACGCCGGCGTGGCCTCGTTGGAGGCGCACGCGGAGTACCTGCGAGGGCTCGGTGACCACGCGATGTCCGACCCGCGCGAGTTCCTCGAGGCGATGGCCAGGCAGTCCGGTACCCGGCTGGGCTCGACCCTCGGTGTCGGGTTCGAGGTGCTCAACTTCTGAGTCCATTGCCGCACGGTGCACCCGTGGGTGAGACTGGGTCGGTGTTCGGGGTCGTGATCCTGGTGGTCGTGCTCGTGGCGATAGTGGGTGCCTACTTCGTCGACCGCCATGACCGCCGCCACGGTCGCGCTGTCGCCCGCGATCTCCACCAGCGAGTGCGAGAGGCCAAACGCGAGCGGCGCAACGCATCGTGGCGACGCCGCGCGTTGCGGCGGCAGGGCCGGCAACCAGGCCCGCAGCAACCAGGGACCTATCAGCAAGGCCCCTACCAGCAAGGCCCCTACCAACGGGGCCCCCACCAGCACGGCCCCTACCAGCAAGGCCCCTACCAACGGGGCCCCCACCAGCACGGCCCCTATGAACAGGGCCATCCGAAATCGGGCCCTCAGCGCCGGCCCTGACAGCTACTGGGCGCGCGCTGCCACGGCCCGCGGGTTGATCCTGCCCAGGTGCAGAGTTCGGCTCAGCAGGTCGACGGCCGGACCGAGCAGCGTGATCACGAGGATCGTCCCGGGGCCCACCGATGCCCCGAGCAGCCAGCCACCGAAGGCGCCGCCACCCTGCACGGCGCTGTAGCTCCACCGGAACGGCACGGGTGGGTCGACGGCGAGTGCGGCGGCTTCGGTGGGTCCGGCGCCGGTATTGCTGCCGAGGTAGCCGGCTACGCCGAGCGCGGCGATCACGAAGCCGATGGCGAGCATGGCGCCGCGGGCGACAAGTCCGTCCGGTGTGTGCAGGAGGGCCATGGTGAGCGACACGGCCTCGCCGACGACCACCGGTTGCACGACGGTGCCGAGGCCCGGACGCAGTCCACGCCACCAGGTGAGCGCGATGAGGACGACGCCCAGCGCCAGGTTGACCAGGACGAAGGGCAGGTCGAGGCTCAGGGACAGCCCGTTGACGAAGGTCGAGTAGCCGTCGGAACCGAGCGCGGCGCTGAGCAGGAACGCGACGCCGACCCCGAGTACGAGGCACGAGACGATCAGCTGCCCGATCCGGTAGCTGAGGCGCACGTAGCGCCAACACCGCCGGCCCGCAGCGGCATTCCGCCGGCGGTGAGCACGCAGGCACCGCTGGGCAGCACCGCGGCCGGCATCACGACATGGTTGCGGGCAAGATCTGGCCCGGGGCGTTACTCGCCGATGCTGCCGTCCACCGATTCCCGCAGCAGGTCGGCGTGGCCGTTGTGCCGCGCGTACTCCTCGATCAGGTGGCACAGGATCCACCGCAGGCTCGGTGCCCGACCGTCAGCGAAGGTCCGGACGGCCAGCCGCTCCGGGCCGGCGTCGGCCAGCGCCTCGGCGACCAGGCGTTGCGAGCGCGCCACTGCGTCCTGGAACAGGGCCTGGAGTTGATCCGGTGAGTCCGCGGCGGCCGTGTGCCATTCCCAGTCCGGGTCGGCCGTCCAGTCCACCGCGTCGAACGGCGGATGTGGGTCGCGCCCGTGCAGCGACCGCGAACACCACCAGTCCTCGACGATGGCCATGTGTTTGAGTAACCCGCCGAGGGTCATCGACGAGGCGCCGACCCTCGCGCTCAGACCGGCCCCGTCCAACCCGGAGCACTTCCAGGCCAGGGTGGCGCGCTGGAAGTCCAGAAAGCCCAACAGCGTGGTGATCTCGTCGGCCGCAAGGGGTGGTTCCGGCCGACCCTGCTCGTCCAGCTCGGTCATGGAGCGGAATGCTAGGCCCGCACGTGCGCAGGTGGCCGACCCGTTCGCCAGGACGCGAGACATCTGTCCGGGGTGTCACGAGACGTCCCGAATGCGCGCATGTGTGCGCCGCGAGGGAATCGAACCCCCAACCCGCTGATTAAGAGTCAGCTGCTCTGCCAATTGAGCTAGCGGCGCGCGGTCGGGCCACCGACCTGCCGGGGTGGACCGGGGTACGACGTTAGCACGCACGCCAGTGCCGGATTTGCACCAGCGCGGGCGGCCACGCGCGCCGCTCCGTCCGTCGTTGCGGTGTCGAGCGGGCTGCGCATCCGATAGTCGCGAGCTGGCGTGGGTAGCGTCCGAAGGTGACGCAGGACGGCAACCAGCCAGACGCTCAGGAGGGTGAGCGCCTGTTCACGGTGCTCCTCGCACTGGCGGCCAATCTCGGCGTGGGCGTGCTCAAGCTGATCGCGGGGCTCGTCTCGGGTTCGGGCGCGCTCCTGTCCGAAGCGGCGCACTCGGTCGGCGACAGCACGACCGAGATCCTGTTGCTGGTCGCGCTGCGGCGCTCCGACCGGCCCGCCGATCACGCGCACCCCTTCGGGTACGGCAAGGAGCGCTACTTCTGGTCACTGCTCGCGGCGGGTGCGATCTTCGTGTCCGGCGCTGCATTCTCGGTGTACCAGGGCCTGCACACGCTGCTCGGCAGTCACGAGCCTGCGGGCGAACTCTGGATCAACTACCCGGTCCTGGCGCTGGCGTTCGTGTTCGAGGGCGGCTCGCTGATCCAGGCGATCCGATCGGTGCGAAATCACGCGAAGCGGCAGCGGCGCACCCTGCGAAGCGCGGTGCTCGACCCGGACGACCCGACCGTGAACAGCGTCGCGGTCGAGGACTCCGCGGCGTTGCTCGGCCTTGTCATCGCGGCGCTGGGCGTCGGCTTGCACCAGTTGACCGGCGCGGCGCTCTGGGACGGGATCGCGTCCCTGTTCATCGGCGCGCTGCTGCTGGTCGTCGCGTTCTTCCTGGCCCGCACGTGCGCGCGGTTGCTGATCGGCAAGCAGGCTTCGCCGCAGTTGTTGAAGGCCATCGAGGAGCACCTCGAGACCCAGGACGAGATCGTCGACGTCGTCGACCTGCTGACGATGCGGACCGGTGCCGGTAGCGTCCTGGTGTGCATCCGGGCTGACTTCGTGGACTCGATCAGTGGTGGGGACGTCGAACTCGCGTGTGCGCGCATCGACGAGAGCTTGCGGCAGCGCTTCGACGTCCTCGACGAGATCTTCATCCAGCCCGTGTCGCGGGACGACCCGCGCTTCCGCGAGCGGGTGCGCGAGCGATACGGCCGCGCCATGGCCGACGAATGAGGCGAGATGGCCGACAGGGAACAGAAGTACTCCCGCACGGAGTCCGAGGCAGCGCGTCTGGACCGCAACTTCGGCGAGTTGCTGCAGGAACTGCGTGTGGCACAGACCGGCGTGCAGGTGCTGTTCGCGTTCCTGCTCGGGATCGCCTTCACCCGGCGCTACGGCGAGTTGGGCGGGTACCAGCACCTCCTCTACGTCATCACCCTCGTGGCGTCCGCATGCACGGCGATCCTGCTGATTGCGCCTGTGGCGGTGCATCGGATGCTGTTCCGGGTCCATCTGAAGGACGAGGTCGTCGACTTCACCTCGCGGCTGGCCGCGATCGCCCTCGTGTTCCTCGCGATCTCGATGTTGAGCGCGGTGCTGTTCGTCCTGGACGTGGTGCTCAACCTGACGGCGGCGGTGTCGGTCACCGGGGTCTTGGCACTGCTGATCGCTGTGGTCTGGTACGCACTCCCCGCGCGGGTGCGCGCCCGGCACAACCTGCACCGCATCGAGCCGGGGGACGCCAGCTAGCTCGCGACGATAGCGGGACAACTGCCGGGGGTACGACCCCCTGGTGATCACCCCACGAGGTCGGCGCGGGACCGCGTGAGTCCCGCGCGCTCCAAGGCGCCGACGATCGAGCAGGTCGTCAGCCTGTACGAGGATGCCGAACGCTGCGCGGTGTCCGCCGGCCTGCGTTACGTGAACGCCGAAGAACCGGGCATCCGCCGGGTCCGGAGGGGACGGGGCTTCAGCTACCTCGACGCCGATGGCAAGGTGGTCGCCGCCGACGTGCGTGCCCGTATCGAGTCGCTGGCCATCCCGCCGGCCTGGTCGGACGTGTGGATCTGCCTCTACGAGGACGGGCACCTGCTCGCGATCGGCGATGACGACCGCGGCAGGCGCCAGTACCGCTATCACGACAACTGGCGCACCTTCCGCGACCTGTTGAACTTCTACCGCCTGGTCGATGTCGGGCCGCGGCTGCCGGCGGTGCGTACCGAGGTGGCCCGGCAACTGCGGCGGCGCGGGTTCGACCGCGACCTCGTCCTCGCCACGATGCTGCGCATTGTCGACCGGTGCGGGCTGCGGGTCGGCAGCGAGGCGTATGCGGAGGAGAACGAGAGCTACGGGCTGAGCACGCTCACCAAAGGCCACGTGAGCGTGCGTAACCGGGTCGTGTACTTCGACTTCCCCGCGAAGTCCGGCAAGCAATCGGTGGTCTCACTGGCTGACCCGGCGGTCGCGCGCGTGGTCACCACCTTGCTCGGGCAGCGCGGCCGGCGGCTGTTCACGGTCGACGGATCGCCGGTGGGTGCGGACGAGCTCAACGACCGGCTCAGCGACCTCGCCGGCGCCCGCGTGACCGCGAAGGACTTCCGGACCTGGCACGGCACCCGGGTCGCGTTCGCCTCGTTGCGCAAGCACCTGCCGCCGGGCGACGAGGCCGAACAGCGAGTGCTGAACGCCATCGACGCTGCCTCGGACTTCCTCAACAACACTCGCACGATCGCTCGGGCCCACTACGTCCACCCGCATGTGCTCGAGAGCTACCTCGACGGGACGTTCGGCGAGATCCTGCGCACGCGACGTCCGGTGCGTTCGCCGCTGCTGGATCCGGACGAGCGGGCGCTGGTGCCCTTCCTGAACGCGTTGCTGGTCGGGAAGGTGACCGGCCTGCTCGCGTAGCCGGCCGACCGGGTCAGCGGCCGTTCGGCAGCGAGCCGGTCTGCGTGAGTTCCTCGGCGATGGAGCGCAGCTTCACGTTGCTGCTCTGCGAGACGTGCACCATCAGGTCGAACGCCTGGCTGGCGGTGATCCGGTGCCGTTCCATCAGGATCCCCATCGCCTGACCGATGACCTCGCGGCTCTGCAGCGCCCGGCGAAGGTTGTGCTCCTTGTCCAGCGCCGACAGCGCGAGGCCGACGTGGGTCGAATACGCCAATGCCAGCGCCTCGGAGTCGGGGCTGAACGCCTTGACCTCGGTGGAATACAGATTCAACGCGCCGAGGACGTCGCGCGTCGTGGCGAGCCGGCAGGCGAACATGCTGCGCAGCCCGAGTTGGGCCGCACCCTCGGCGAAGGCCGGCCAGCGGTCATCGGTGGCCACGTCGTCGATGCGCACGACGTCGGCCTCACGCAGTGCGGTGACGCATGGCCCGTCGCCGAGTTGTTCCTGCAGCCGGTCGCAGGCGGCGGCGAGCGGCCCGACGCTGGCCGGTGTCTGGACCTGCCGCCCGCGCTGCAGCGAGATGCCCGCCTGCTCGCAGCCGGGGACGATCTCGACCGCCAGTTCGAGCGCGCGCTGCAGTACGTCCTCGAGCGACGGCGAATCCGCGAGCTCGGCCGCGAACTCGGCCAGCATGGTCACCGCGTCAGCCGCCGAGACCGCTCTGCTCTGCACCACGAAAGTCTCCTCCCGTGCCGATCTTGGGGTGAGTGACGGGGCTTGAACCCGCGACCCCTGGGACCACAACCCAGTGCTCTACCAGCTGAGCTACACCCACCATGCCGACGCGAAGCGCGCCGGGCTCGCACAGTGTAACCATCGCGTGGAACTACGAACGTTACCTGGCATCGTCCAGACCGGCGACCGCTGCCGCGGCGGCCTCGGCGTCGGCTCGCGTCGGCCCCGGGAGGTCGACGAACAGGGTTCGCCGGTAGTAGTCCAGTTCCTGCACGCTGTCGCGGATGTCGGCCAGCGCGCGGTGCAGCAGGCCCTTCTTCGGCTGGGCCTGGTAGACCCGCGGGTACCAGCGCTTGGCCAGTTCCTTGATCGACGAGACATCGATCATCCGGTAGTGCAGGTGGGCGTCCAGGCCGGGCATGTCCCGGGCCAGGAAACCGCGGTCGGTCGCGATCGAGTTGCCGCACAGCGGCGCCGTGTTGATCTCCGGGACGTAGGAGCGGACGTAGTCGAGCACCATCCGCTCGGCCTCCCCGAGTGTCGTGGTCGACGCCCGGACCGCCTCGGTCAACCCGGACGAGGTGTGCATGTCCCGGACAAACGGGATCATCGTGTTCAGGACGTCGTCGGCGACGTGGATGACCACGTCGACCCCGTCGTCCAGGGGGGTCAGGTCCGATTCGGTGATCAGGACGGCGACCTCGATGAGGGCGTCGCGGGCCAGGTCGAGCCCGGTCATCTCGCAGTCGATCCACACGAGTCGGTCAGCACGCTCGCCTCGGGCCGTCACGCCGTGAAAGTACACGCCGCCGATACCGTGGCTGGCGGAGGTGGGACATGTCCAGCGAATTGCTCAGCGCGTCCGACATCGAGCAGGGCCTGAGCGCCCGGCATGCGGGGTGGGCCGGCGGGACCGATCAGCTGACCCGTTCGATCGAGTTCGCCGACTTCGCCACGGCCGTGGAGTTCATCAACCGGGTGGCGCCGCGCTGCGAAGCACTCGATCACCACCCCGACCTTGCGCTTCGCTGGCGCTGGGTCGACATCGCGTTGTCGACCCACAGCGCGGGTGGTGTGACGCGGAAGGACCTCACGCTCGCCGGCATCGTGGACGAGGTCGCGGCCGGTCTGCCACTGGCGTAGTAGCCGGAGGATCGGTTGCGGCTCAGGGCTTGCTCTGCCACTGGGTCATGCCCAGGGCAATCAGGCGCAACTGCCTGCTGGCCCGATCGACGATCACGTGCTCCTCGTCGCGGGCGCGCCGCGGATCGATCTCGAGCAGGTCGAGGACGGCAGCGAGCATCGCGGCCACCATCAGCCCTGCCGTCATCTCCAGGTCGTCCGAGGTCCAGTCGAAGCCGGCCGTCAGCCTGGCCAGGTCGACCGACAGTTCGCTGGTGAACAGCCGCAACTCGGTGTCGATGGCGCGGCGCACGCTGCGCACGCCGCCGTAGCGCTCGCGGACGAGGAACCGGAACTGGTCCGGGTGCTCGCGCACCTGCCGGGCCAGGATCTCGACCGTGCCGCTGATGATGTTGCCGTGGCTGGCAGCGCCGCGTCGGGCATCGCGCGTCATCTGCCGCAGCGGGCGCATGCAGTCGTCCACGAGTTCGACGCCGAGCGCGTCGATCGAGTCGAAGTGCCGGTAGAACGCGGTCGGGACGATGCCTGCGGTGCGGGCGACCTCGCGCAGGCTGATCGAGGCCAGGCTGTGCGTACCGACCAGCTTGAGCGTGACGTCCAGCAGCCTCTGTCGGGTGTGTTCCTTGCGCTCGGCCCGGCTGCCGGACGAGTGCGAGTCCCGGGGTTCTCCCACGGCGATCAGAGTACGCGCGTTCACGGAAAGTGACGTACCTGACGTCACAACATCCTGAGATTGACATTGCCGCGAGGGCCTGACCACACTGGTTGAGTGTACAGATGTACACCAAGCTTCCAGCGAAAGGATACCGGTGACATGACCGCTCTGGCGCCTGCCAAACCGGCCTCCGGCCGCACCTTCTCGCCGCTGCGTCTGTTCGAGGCCCTGGCCACCCCGCACGCCGTGGACCGCTACCTCGAACTGGTGCACCCGATGCTCACCGTCCGCGAGTTGCGCGCCTCGGTCACCGAGGTCCGTCGCACGACCGACCGGTCGGTGACCCTCACCCTGCGCCCGACGCGGCAGTGGCGTGGTTTCCGCGCCGGCCAGTTCGTCCAGGTCACGGTCGACGTCGACGGGGTGCGCCGGGTGCGCTGCTTCTCGCCGTCCTGCTCGCAGTACCGCGGCGACGGCCAGCTCGAGATCACTGTCGGCGCCCACGAGCACGGGCTCGTCTCGCAGTACCTCTACGCGCACGCTCGCCGCGGGCTCGTTGTCGGCCTGTCCCAGGCGGACGGCACGTTCACCTTGCCGCAGCAACGCCCCGACCGGATCGTCCTGGTCAGCGGTGGCAGCGGCATCACGCCGGTGCTGTCGATGCTGCGGACGCTGTGCGACGAGGGGTACCGCGGCCAGGTCGCGTTCCTGCACTATGCGCGCAACGCCGCGGACGTCGCGTTGCGCGACGACCTGACCGCGCTTGCCGACGCGCATGACAACGTCCACCTCGCCTTCGGCCACACGCAGGACGGCGACGGTGAGGTGAGCGGTCACTTCCACGAGTCGCACCTGTCGGCGCTCGCCCCGTGGTTCGCCGATGCGCAGACCTACGTGTGCGGCCCGCGCTCACTCATGGATGCGGTCCGCGAGAGCTACGCCGCCCGCGACCTCGAGAACCTGGTGCACACAGAGGAATTCCAGCTCGCGCCGGCCGTCGTCGACGACGGCACCGTGACCGGGACGCTCAGCTTCGAGCGGACCGACGCCAGCGCCGCCAACTCCGGCGCGACCTTGCTCGAACAGGCTGAGGCCGCCGGCCTGAGCCCGGAGTACGGCTGCCGAATGGGCATCTGTTTCTCGTGCACGCAGATCAAGACCAGCGGCTGCACCCGCAACGTCCGAACCGGCGAGCTGAACAGCGATCCCGACACCGAGATCCAGCTGTGCATCAACGTCCCGGTCGGCGACGTCGCACTCGACATCTGAAAGAGGACATCACCATGACGATCACCCTTACCGAAGACCAGGTCGACGAGCTCGGCCGCGAACTGGACGCCCTCAAGCAGCGCGTCGTCGACGACCTCGGTGCCGTCGACCGCGACTACATCTACAAGATCGTGAAGGCCCAGCGAGCCCTTGAGGTCGGTGGGCGGGCGTCGCTGTTCCTGAGCGCGCTGCCGCCGTTCTGGCTGCTGGGCACTGCTTCTCTCGCGTTGTCGAAGATCCTCGACAACATGGAGATCGGGCACAACGTGATGCACGGTCAGTACGACTGGATGCGCGACCCCGCGCTGAACTCGAAGATGTTCGAGTGGGACACCGCCTGCCCGTCCGATCAGTGGCGGCACTCGCACAACTACATGCACCACACCTTCACCAACATCCTCGACAAGGACCGTGACATCGGTTACGGCATCCTGCGGATGGACGAGAGCCAGCGCTGGAACCCCTACTACCTCGGTAACCCGGTGTGGGCGTTCCTGCTGATGACCTTCTTCCAGTACGGCGTCGCGTTGCACGACCTCGAGACAGAGAACCTGATCACCGGCAAGCGCAAGATGTCGGAGAACAAGCAGCTGCTGGACGGCATCTGGCGCAAAATCGGCCGGCAGACGCTGAAGGACTACGTCCTGTTCCCGGCGCTGACCGGGCCGCAGTTCCTCGCGACGCTCACGGCGAACGCGACGGCCAACCTGGTGCGCAACGTGTGGGCGTACTCGATCATCTTCTGCGGCCACTTCCCGAGCGGGGTCGCGACCTTCACCCAGGAAGAGACCGAGGACGAGTCGCGCGGGCGTTGGTACCTGCGGCAGATGCTCGGCTCGGCCAACATCACCGGCGGCAAGCTGTTCCACATCCTGTCGGGCAACCTGTCGCACCAGATCGAGCACCACCTGTTCCCGGACATCCCGGCACGGCGCTACCCGCAGATCGCGCCCGAAGTGCAGGCGATCTTCGAGAAGTACGGCCTGCCCTACAACACCGGCCGGTTCTCGAAGCAGCTCGGCTCGGTCTACCTCAAGATCGCCCGACTGGCGCTGCCGACCCGCAATTCGAAGGCTGCTGCTGAGCCGACGATTCGCATCGTCGCCTCGCGCGTCCCCGTTGCGGCATAGCGGGGTCGTGGCGGCGTAGCGGGGTCCGTGGCGGCATAGGCTCTGCCACACACCCAGCGAGCACGGAACAACAGGGCGAGGAGGCGACACGCGTGGTCGGAAGGTTCGAGGTCGCGAAGGACACCGCGCAGGTGCTCACCGAGTCAGCCGCTGTGCACGTCGGCCGCATCGCCACGATCCTCAGCGGCGCCGTCCGCGGGGTCGTCCACGAGATCGGCGAGTGGGCGAGCGACGCCATGGAGATGCGCGACGCCGCCGCCAAGGCGACTGCTGACGAAGCGGCAGCCGATCTGGCCGACTCCGACGAGGCGCCGGCGGGGGATTGACCGGCACACTGGTCCGGTGAGCGTCATCTACACCGGCATTGCCGAGCTGGTGACCAACGATCCGTCCGCGGAGCACGAATTGGGTCTCGGCCTCGTTCATGACGCGGCAGTCGTCGTGGACGGCGACACCGTGGTCTGGGTCGGGCCCGCCGCGCATGCTCCCGCCGCGGACGAGCGGCACGATCTGGGCGGCCGGACCGTCGTGCCCGGGTTCGTCGACTCGCACTCGCACCTGGTCTTCGCCGGCGATCGCGGCACCGAGTTCGAGGCGCGGATGGCCGGCCTTCGCTACGACGGTGGGGGGATCGCGTCCACGGTCGCCGCTACGCGGTCTGCGTCCGACGACGAGCTGCGCGCGTCCCTGCTGGCCCGCATGGTCGAGGCCCGGGCGCAGGGCACCACCACGATCGAGGTCAAGAGCGGCTACGGCCTGACCATCGAGGACGAGGCGCGCCTGCTCCGGTTGGCGGGGGAGGTGACGAGCGAAACCACCTACCTCGGTGCGCACGTCGTGCCCTCCGGCGCCGAGCGCGACGACTATCTCGCGCTGGTGACGGGCGACATGCTGACCGCCTGCGCGCCGTTGGCGCGGTGGATCGACGTCTTCTGCGAGCCGGCGAGCCCGCATGCCTTCGACGGCGACGAGGCACGTGCCGTGCTGCGCGCCGGTGCCCATGCCGGGCTCGGGCTGCGCGTGCACGGCAACCAGCTCGCGCCGGGTCCCGGTGCACGACTCGCGGTCGAGCTGGGCGCGGCGAGCGTCGATCACTGCACGCACCTCACCGGAGCCGACGTCGACGCGCTGGCAGACGGCGACACTGTGGCCACGCTGCTGCCCGGCGTGGAGTTCTCGACCCGCTCGCCCTACCCGGATGCGCGTCGCCTCATCGACGCCGGAGTTACGGTCGCGCTGGCAACAGACTGCAATCCCGGGACATGTTTCAGCTCGTCCATGCCGTTCGCCATCGCGCTGGCCGTGCGTGAGATGGGGATGACGACCGGTGAGGCGCTGTGGGCGGCGACGGCGGGGGGCGCTGCCGCACTGCGACGCGATGACATCGGCGTCGTGCGCCCCGGCGCCCGGGCCGACCTGACCGTGCTCGACGCACCGTCCTACGTCCACCTGGCCTACCGGCCCGGCGTCCCGCTCGCCCGATCATTGGCGGTTACGACGGCGCCTGCACCGGGGTAGGACGCACCCGTGAGCAACGACGAGACGACCCCAGCCGGCGACGGACTGACCGACGAAGAGATGGTCAAGCAGGTGTCTGAGCAGACCTCGAGCGAGCTTGACCAGAAAGACTTCTTCGAGCGCGAGCGCGACGGCGCAGTGAGCGAGACCGAGGCTGCCAAGACCGACGCCGACGAGGCCGCCGGCGGGGGCTGATCACCCTGGTCATGTGGGCAGCGGACTGAGCCATTGCCGCGCGGCTACCTCGTCGATGGGCGAGGCCTGTCGGTGCATCGGGTGTGCGCCGCGTGGTGCGTCGGTGTCGCGGACGATAGCCCGACGTGATCATCGCGACACCTCAGGTGGACGTGGCGCCCGCTCGTGGTGCCCCCGGCAGGGATCGAACCTGCGACCATCCGCTTAGAAGGCGGGCGCTCTGTCCGCTGAGCTACGGGGGCATTCCGCCCGCCGAGACTACCGGTCGAGGGTGATTCCGGCGCCTGTCCGTGTATCCCTGAGGACCCTGCCGAGGCCGTAGTCCGGGTCCCGCGAGTCGGCCGTCCAGCCGAGGGCGGTGGCGATTCCGAGGCCGACGATCATGAGCGCCAGGACGATGAACATTGCCATGGCATGAAGTGTGCACCCGTTGAGATTCCGCCACGAGTGACTTTATGTCGAGGTACGTTGAGTTCCTGCCATTTTCGTGGCACAGTGCTGGTGTGCCCGCCAGACCGCCCATCCGCTCGGTCGCCATCCTGGCCCTGCCCGGGGTCCAGCCCTTCGAACTCGGCGTCGCCTGGGAGGGGTTCGGCATCGACCGCACGGACGAAGGCGTACCCCGCTACGACTGCGTGGTGGTGGCCGAGACGCCCCGCGTCCAGACTGCTGCCGGGTTCACCATCTCGACGCCGCACACCCTGTCTCGCGCTGCGGAGGCCGACCTCGTCGTCGTCCCCGCTCAGGTGGAACGGACCCAGCACCGCGAGCCGGTGCTGGACCTGCTGCGCGACACCGTCGCCCGCGGGGCACGCGTGATGAGCGTGTGCGTCGGCGCGTTCACCCTCGGTGCTGCCGGCCTGCTGGACGGCCGCGACTGCACGACCCACTGGCGCTACGCCGACGAGCTCGCCGCGCGCCATCCGGCGGCTCGCGTCAACCCCGACGTCCTGTTCGTGTGCGACGGCCCGGTGCTCACCTCGGCCGGCACCGCGTCCGGGCTCGACCTGTGCCTGCACCTCATCCGCGCCGATCACGGCGAGGAAGTCGCGCGCCGGGTCGCGCGGCGCATGGTCATGCCGCCGCACCGCGACGGCGGGCAGGCCCAGTTCGTCGAGGCCCCGATCCGCGTCCGGGCGGCGGACACCCTCGCACCGCTGTTGGACGGGCTCGGCAGCGAGTTGCACCTCGAGCACACCGTCGAGTCCCTCGCCGATCGGGTGGCGATGAGTCCGCGCACGTTCGCGCGACGCTTCCGGGCCGAAACCGGCACGACGCCGCACCTGTGGCTGACGCACCAGCGGATTCTCATGGCGCGGCGGATGCTCGAGGGCGGCGACGACCCGATCGACACGGTCGCGGACCGCTGCGGGTTCGGCACCAGCGCGATGCTGCGGCACCACTTCGGGCGCATCGTGGGGGTGTCGCCGGCCTCGTACCGCCGGACGTTCCGTCGTCCCCTCGCGAGCTGAGCTTCGCCGGCATTCGCTGCTGACACTGCAGCCCAGCGTCATCCACAGCCCGGGTGCCCGTCCACAGCCGGCCCCGGTAGCCCCGCTGCGTCCGCCAACCCGGCTTTGCTTGCTGTGTCGCCCGCAGGGGGCGATGCAAGCAATCGGAACGTGCGAAAGGACCAGCACATGAACGACACGCTGATGACGATCGTCGGCAACGTGGTCGACACCCCCAAGCTGCGCAAGACAAAGACCGGCGACCACGTCGTGGCCAACTTCCGGATCGCGTCCACGCCGCGCCGGTTCGACCGTGAGCGCAATGCCTGGGTCGACGCGACGACCTTGTTCGTCGCCGTGACCGCCTGGCGCGCGCTCGGTGAGAACGTCGCCCAGTCGCTGTTCAAGGGCCAGCCGGTCATCGTCACCGGTCGGTACTTCCAGCGCGAGTACACGGTGGACGAGCAGCTGCGCACCACCTACGAGCTCGAGGCGACGTCGATCGGTCACGATCTGTCGCGCGGGACCGCGTCGTTCGAGCGTGTCGTACGAGCCTCGGCCGCCCGGGTCGAGCTGGACGCGGACGGCATTCCGGAGGATCACAGCGACCGATACCTCGACGTCGTCGAGATCGACGACCGCGACGGGAGTGGCGACGTGCCGCCCGGCGTCGATCCCGTCACCGGCGAGGTGCGCGAGCTCGAGCCGGTCGCCTGAGCCGCCCGCCCGCCGGGCTGGGACACTGGACGGTGCGGCCGACGCCATCGACAGCGATGAGGGCAGGCCCGACATGCCCGTGCGGCGGCCGCACCGGTTCACCAGATTCGGCGAGGACGGTCAGTGGCTCAGTTCATTTACACCATGTACAAGGTGCGCAAGGCGCACGGCGACAAGGTCATTCTCGACGATGTCACCCTCTCGTTCCTGCCTGGCGCCAAGATCGGCGTGGTCGGCCCGAACGGTGCCGGCAAGTCGAGCGTGCTGCGCATCATGGCCGGTCTGGACCACGCATCGAACGGGGACGCGATGCTCGCGCCCGGGGCATCGGTGGGGCTGCTCCAGCAGGAGCCACCGCTCGACGAGACCAAGACGGTGCGAGGCAACGTCGAGGACGCCGTCGCCGACCTCCGGGCCACCCTGGCGCGCTTCGAGGAGGTCTCCGCCGCGATGGGTGACCCGGACGCCGACTTCGATGCACTGCTCGCCGAACAGGGCGAACTGATGGAGAAGATCGAGCATGCCGAGGGTTGGGAGCTCGACAGTCGCATCGAGCAGGCGATGGACGCGCTTCGGTGCCCGCCCGGCGACGAACCCGTCACCCACCTGTCCGGTGGCGAACGGCGGCGGGTCGCGCTGTGCAAACTGCTGCTCGAACAGCCCGACCTGCTCCTGCTCGACGAGCCAACCAACCACCTGGACGCCGAGAGCGTGCAATGGCTCGAACAGCACCTCGCGCGCTATCCCGGCACGATCCTGGCCGTCACACACGACAGGTACTTCCTCGACAACGTCGCCGAGTGGATCCTCGAACTCGACCGCGGCCGCGCCTACCCGTACGAGGGCAACTACTCGACCTATCTGGAGAAGAAGGCCGAGCGGCTGTCCGTCCAGGGCAGGAAGGACGTCAAACTCCAGAAGCGGCTGCGCGACGAACTGGAGTGGGTGCGCCAGAACGCCAAGGGCCGGCAGGCCAAGAGCAAGGCCCGCTTGCAGCGCTACGAGGAGATGGCGACGGAGGCTGAGAAGACCCGCAAGCTCGACTTCGAAGAGATCCAGATTCCCCCGGGGCCGCGGCTGGGCAGCACTGTCGTCGAGGCGCTGCACCTGGACAAGGGGTTCGACGGCGAACTGTTGATGAAGGACCTCTCCTTCTCCTTGCCGCGAGGCGGGATCGTCGGCGTGATCGGCCCGAACGGCGTGGGCAAGACCACGCTGTTCCGGATGATCATCGGGGAGGAGAAGCCCGATGCCGGCGAGTTGCGCATCGGCGAGACGGTGAAACTGAGCTACGTGGACCAGAGTCGCGGTGGCCTCGACCCGGCCAAGACGGTGTTCGAAGTGGTCTCCGACGGGCTCGACTACATCAACGTCGGCCAGGTCGAGATGCCTTCCCGTGCGTACGTGTCAGCCTTCGGATTCCGGGGGCCGGACCAGCAGAAGCCGGCCGGCGTCCTGTCCGGGGGTGAGCGCAACCGCCTGAACCTGGCGCTCACCCTCAAGCGAGGCGGCAACGTGCTGCTGCTCGACGAGCCGACCAACGACCTCGACGTCGAAACCCTGGGTTCGCTCGAGAACGCGCTGCTCGAGTTCCCGGGTTGCGCGGTCATCACCAGCCACGACCGGTGGTTCCTCGACCGCACGGCGACGCACATCCTGGCCTGGGAAGGCGATGACGCCGACGGCGCGAAGTGGTTCTGGTTCGAGGGCAACTTTGACTCCTACGAGAAGAACAAGGTCGAGCGACTCGGATTCGAGGCGGCCCGCCCGCACGCCATGACCCACCGCAAGCTGACCCGCGACTGACGGCTGCCGAACGGGAGGGACGGACATGGCGAGGTTCGCGCACGAAGTGCACATGCGCTGGTCGGACATGGACGCCTACCGGCACATCAACAACTCCGCGTACCTCGCCTACCTCGAGCAGGCTCGGGTCGCGATGTTCTTCCACCGGCAGCGGGGTTTCTCCGACGGCACGGTGATCGCGCGGCACGAGATCGACTACGTACGCCCGATCGTGTACCACCCCGAACCGCTGCGGCTCGAGTTGTGGATCGAAAAGGTCGGTGGCGCTCGGTTCACCGTCCGCTACGAGGTCTACGACCACGGCCTGATCGCGGCGAGGGCCGCGACGCAGTGTGTGACCTTCGACTTCGGCGCCGTCCGCCCACGCCGGCTCACCCCGGAGGAACGGACGGTTCTCGAGTCGTTCGCCGACGACGGCCAGGGCGGTGCGGATCGCGCGGACCGTCCGGACGTCGGCGACACCAGCAGCGCGTGACCGCGGTCCTGGCCACGGCCGAAGCCGCCCTGCACGAGATGGCGCCGCTGTTGCGGCGTGCCGTGGCGCTTGATCCGGGCACGCTCGTACGAGTCCGCACCGGGCCGAAGCAGCTCAGCGCACTGCTGCGGCTGCCGTTCCACGTCCTGGCCGGTCGCACCGTCGAGTTCCACCCGACCGACCGCGACGCGACCGAGCCGATCGACCGGACCGTCACCGCGGCCGACCTGCTCGCCTGGCTCGACGGCGAACGGGCCGGCGAACCCGACGCGCGCGACACGTCCTGGCGGGGGACGCTGCCGCCGGCGACGGGATGGCAGCGCGTCGACACCATCCCCGACGACGTCATCCGCGGGCTGGTGCGTGCCGGGGCGTCGGCGTTGAGCGAGGCCGCCGCTCGCGAGGGGGTTCCCGGTGCCCAGCCCCGCGCCGAGCTCGCTGACGCCCTGCTCGACTCGGTCGTGCTGAGGGTCCACAACGAGGCCGGGACGGTTGCCGAGGTGCGACTGCGCCCGCTCAGCGCGCTCACCAGGCTCGGCTTCCTGCGGCGCGACTCGCACGCCGCCGTCGACGTCCGCGGGCGCTGGACCCGGCTGGCTGCCGCCTACGGCTCCGTGTACGCCGAAAGTGCAGGCAGCGGGCTCGATGCGGTGCCGATCAGGTGAGCGAGATGACCGCGCAGTAGTACTGGCCGCCCACGAAAGCCCACCCGATCTCGAGCGACTTCATCGAGGGGTCGACCAACCACCGCCGCCCGTCGCTCCTGGCCGCGATCTTGGCGACCACCGACGTGCCGCTCTGCGGGGTGACCGGCTCCCAGAAGTAGTTGGAGGGGCACGAGCCGGTGTTGCCGCTGTCCAGCGCGCACGCCTTCGCCCGGGTCGTTGCCGTTCCGGGCACTGCCGACTGCCCACGCTTGGTGCGGTAGGCGTTGACGGCGTCGATGACCTTGCCGCCGTCCCCCTCGAGCACGCACGAGCTACCCGACGCGCACGAGGTCGTCACCGGCGTACTCGGACCCGCGGACGTGGACGCGGAGGTCGACGGTGACCGGCTGCCCGACGACGTGGAACCACCCCCGGACGGGCTCGACGAGCTGCTTCCGGACGCGCTGGACAGGGGGATGTCGCCGGTGCTGCGATGCGCGCTGTCGCTGCTGGACGTGCCCAGGAAGAAGATCATGATCGCGACCACGATCGCCGCGGCGAGGCCCAGAATCGTCAGCCCCCAGACCGCCCGACGCCTGTGCTCGGAGTCAGGATCGGACTCCCACAGCTCGTCGGTCACGCGGGATTCCTCATCGTTGTCGGGACAGCTACCGTGGACATAGGCAACCTCCAGCCTAACTGGGCATGTCCCTATTGCCGCATCCGCGCCGTGCCCACCACACGTACGGCCGGCGGACGCCGAAGCGCCCGGTGACGTCGGCTCGACCGGCCGTCAGCGCCATACCCGAACCCAGTCCACGAGCATCGTGACCGGGAACGAGTCCACGAGCGATGCGCTGTCCATGGTGAGGTCGAACACCAGATACTCCCGGTATGCGGCGGTCATGGCGGCGTCGGTGGCAATCGGCCGACCGTCCCAGTAGAGGGTGACGGTCCCAGCTGTGCGATCCCAATGCGCGCCGAAGGTGTGCCACCCGACGTAGGCGTTCGGCGTCACCCAGCTCGGTGCCTGATCGCCGGAGCCGTCGGTGTAGTGCAGGTGGGCCGACGTCGTGCCGCCACGGCCTTCGACGATGTCGATCTCGCCGTGTTCGGGCCACGGCGGCGGATCGGGCCCGTTCAGCCAGAAGGCCGGCCAGCCGCTCGCCATCCCGGCGGCGGTGGACGGGATGAACACGCGCGCTTCGATGCTCCCGCCGGCCTGGCGGAAGCTCTGCCTGGTGTCGACGAGGCTGCCGGTGTAGCTCTTGGTGACTCGGCTCCGCCCGCGCCCGCAGGTGGAGGCGACATCGGTCAACGACAGGTGCAGGTAGCCATCGCCCGGCTGCGACACGTTGGCCGAGTTGTAGCAGGCCAGCTCGTCGGAATTGGCGGGCAACGTGGTGCCGCTCTCACCCAGGCCGAGGAACCACCCGCGTTCCCACGTCGAGTCGTCCACGCCGGGCGCGGTGAACTCGTCCGACATCGTCAGGCGGTAGCTGCCGCCGCTGTCCCAGCTCGGTGCCTGGGGTGAACCCTGCATAACGAGGCGCAGCCGCTGGCCGGCCAGTGGGCGCCAGCTCCCGCCGAGCCGGGCGGTGCCCGAGGCCGTGAACGAACCGGCCGGATCGTCGGGCGGGGCGGTGTCGCGGGCGTGGCCGCTCGGGCACGCCGATGCATCCGGGACGGCACCGTGGACGCCGATGCGAGCACCCCACCGACCGGCCACGGCGGCGGCTGGGGAACCCGCCCGCACGCAGGTGGCGTCGAGCGTGCGCGGCTGCTGCGCGGTCCTCGCCGGGGCGCCGGCGGTGGCGGTCGCGGTGGTGGTGGCCGGGTCGCCACCGTGCGCGACGACGCGCGCTGCACCGGACTTAGCGAAGGCGGGCAGCCCGAGCAGGGCCACGGCGAGCGCCGCGCCACAAGCTGCGCGGGTGAAGGGCAGGCGCCGCGCGGAGGCCGATG
Source organism: uncultured Actinomycetota bacterium (assembly GCA_963750295.1). Classification (GTDB taxonomy): domain Bacteria; phylum Actinomycetota; class Actinomycetes; order Mycobacteriales; family Jatrophihabitantaceae; genus CAVVPY01. The sequence continues at coordinate 2,235,993 of CAVVPY010000001.1, read as the reverse complement.
TCATGCCACCTCCGCAGTCCGGCGCGTCCCCGGTGGCGCCGTCCGATTCTCGACGCTACTCGCCCCGCCGGTGCGCAGGGCTGAGCGTCACCTCAGTTCGGCCAGCGTCATCGACCCGCAGGTCTCGAACCCGATGCGGGCATACATCCGCTGCTCGTCCGCGCCCCCGGCCTGCAGGAACGGGTGCGCCCCGCGCCGCTCGGCCGATCGGGCGAGCTCGGCCGACACGGCGGCGCCGATCCCGCGGCGGCGGAACCCGTCGCGGGTGGCCACCCCGGCCAGTTCGGCGAAGCCGAGCGTCGGCGCGGGATACATGCCGGCACCGACGATCCGGCCGCTGTCCCGGTCGCGGGCCACGACGACGCCGCCACCGCTCGCCAGCGTCCGGGCCAGCCGCCGGGCGCTCTGCTCGGGCGCCTCGTCGTCGCCGTAGGCGGCGACCTGGACGGCGGCCGCACCGAGCAGCTCGTCGGGTCCGGCGTCACCGACCTCGATGCCGGGGACATCCGCGGCGGCCGCGCCGCGCGACCCCAGCGCCATCAGCGGCAGGCTCTGCACGGTGACGAATCCGGCTGCCCTGATCGCGGCGGTCAAGCCCTCGTGCGGCTCGACGTACTCCAGCCGGGGACGGCGACCGTGCGCGCCGAACTTCGCGATCAGCGCATCGAGCTCGTCCGGCGTGGGCGAGTCCGGGCGCGCGGGCGCCGCGTAGTTGCGCAACGGGTTGTCGCTGGCGGCGTCGAGCAGCACGACGAACGGACCGACGTGCGGGCAGTCAGCGCTCAGCAGGCCCGCGACGAGGGCACGCTGCAGCTCAGCCGGCGCGACGGGCATCTGGGGACCGAACCCACACCGCGGTGTCGGCGGGCACCGCGCCGTCGACCGGCCCGGACGCGAGCACCACCTCACCCGCGGGCATCGCCACGGGCTCGGCGCAGGTGTTGAGCAGCACGGTGAGGTTCCCGCGGCGGAAGGTGAGGACGCCGGCCGGGCCGTCGCCCCAGGCGAAGTCGTCGGGTGGCAACGACCGCCGCAGCCGCAGCGCCGCCCGGTACAGGTGCAGGGTCGAGCTCGGGTCGGCCGTGCTGCGCCTCGACCGTGTCCCCGGCCCAGTGCGACGGCATCGGCAGCCACGTGGCTGTGCCGCTGGTGAACCCGTACGGCGGTGAGTTCCCGCTCCACGGGATTGGCACCCGCTCGCCGTCGCGGCCGCGGACGGTGTGCCCGCTGCGCTCCCAGGTCGGGTCCTGCAGCGCCTCGTCCGGCAGCTCCACGTTCTCCAGCGCCAGCTCGTCACCGTTGTACAGATACGCAGCGCCGGGCAGGGCGAGCTGGACGAGGGCCGCGGCCCGCGCCCGGCGCACGCCGGCCGCCCCGCCGCCGTAGCGGGTGGCCGGCCGGTTCACGTCGTGGTTGCCGAGGACCCAGGTGCACGGTGCCCCGACGTCGGCCAGGGCCTGCAGCGAGGACTCGATCGCGCGCCGGAACGCCTCGGCGCCCCACGGCGCGACGATCAACTCGAAGTTGAACGTCAGGTTCAGCTCGTCCGGGCGCACGTACCTGGCCAGGCGCACGTCGTCAGGCACCCAGGCCTCGCCGACGGCCATCCGGTCACCGGGGTAGGAGTCGAGGACGCGCCGCAGCATCCGGTGATGATCATGCACGTCGTCGTGGTCGAAGCGGATGTCCAGCGGTGAGGGCATGTGCGAATCGCTGTCGCGGGGCGTGAGCACGGTCGGGTCCAGATCGGGCAGGCCGGCCGGCTTGGCCATGCTGTGCGCGACGTCGACCCGGAAGCCGTCCGCGCCCCGGTCGAGCCAGAACCGCAGGATCCGCTCGAACTCCGCCGGCACTTCGGGGTTGTCCCAGTTCACGTCGGGCTGCTCGGGCGCGAACAGGTGCAGGTACCACTCGCCGTCGGGGACGCGGTGCCAGGCGGGCCCACCGAAGACCGAGGGCCAGTTGTTCGGCGGCAGTTCGCCGTCCTCGCCACGTCCCGGGCGGAAGATGAACCGCGCCCGCTCGGGTGACCCGGGGCCGGCGGCGAGGGCCGCCTGGAACCAGGCGTGCTGGTCGGAGAAGTGGTTCGGGACGATGTCCACGGTGACCCTGATGCCTCGCTCGTGCGCGGCTGCGAGCAAGTCGTCGAAGTCGGCCAGCGAACCGAACATCGGGTCGACGTCGCACGGGTCGGCGACGTCGTAGCCGCCGTCGGCCATCGGCGAGCGGTAGAACGGCGAGATCCAGATCGCATCCACGCCGAGTTCGACCAGGTGGTCGAGCCGCTCGCGGATGCCGATCAGGTCGCCGATGCCGTCGCCGTTGCCGTCGGCGAAACTACGCGGGTAGATCTGGTAGCAGACGGCGGTCGCCCACCACGGCGGGCTGGAAGCGCTTTTGGACATGGCAGCCAAGCGTACTCAGCCCGGCGTGTTCCGCATCTGCTCGGCCGCCCCGTGCAGGTAGGTCCACAGCGTGTCCTCGTAGGCGGGGGGCAGCGCGAGCGACTCGACGGCCGCCCGCATGTGCCGCAGCCAGGCGTCGCGGGCCGCGGCGCCGATCGGGAACGGGGCATGCCGCATCCGCAGCCGCGGGTGCCCGCGTTGTTCGCTGTAGGTCTGCGGCCCGCCCCAGTACTGGATCAGGAACAGCCGCAGCCGCTCCTCGGCCGGTCCGAGGTCGTCGTCGGGGTAGAGCGCGCGCAGGACGGGGTCAGCTGCCACTCCCGCGTAGAACTCGTGCACGAGGGCGCGGAAGGTGGGTTCGCCGCCGACGGCGTCGTAGAACGTCTCGGGCCGGTCAGCTTCCACGCTGCCATTGTCCCGTACGGTCCGTTGATGGCTGATTTTGATCTCATCGTGCTGGGACTCGGGCCGGGCGGCGAGGACGTCGCTGGCGCGATGGCCAAGGCCGGTTGGTCGGTGTTGGGCATCGACAAGCACCTCGTCGGCGGCGAATGCCCTTACTACGGCTGCATTCCGTCGAAGATGATGCTGCGCGGCGCCGAGCTGCTCGCGGAGGGTCGGCGCATCGACGGCATGGCCGGCCGGGCCAGCGTTGTTGCCGACTTCACACCGGTGGCGGACCGGATCCGCGACGTAGCCACCGACGACTGGGACGACCAGGTCGCGGTCGACCGGCTCGAGCACCAGGGCGCGCGCTTCGTGCGCGGGGCCGGCCGGTTCGCCGGGCGCGACGAGACCGGCCAGCTGCGGGTCGTGGTCGGGGACGAGACCCACCGCAGCCCGCGCGTGGTCGTCGCCACCGGGACCGCGCCCGCCCTGCCACCCATCGAGGGGCTGGCCGACCTGCGCGCGGCCGGCGATCTTGTCTGGACGAATCGCGAGGCCGTCAAGGCGCGGACCGCACCGGCGTCGCTGGTGGTTGTCGGCGGCGGGGCGATCGGCTGCGAACTCGCGCAGGCCTTCGCCCGGTTCGGCTCGCGGGTAGCGCTGGTCGAGGGTGCGGACCGGATCCTCGGCCCCGAGGAGCCGGAAGCGGCCGCGGTGGTCGCCGAGGTCTTCACCCGGGATGGCATCGACGTGCACCAGGGCGTCGGCGTTACCGCCTTTGCTCCGGGCGGGGACGGCGTCGAGGTCAGCCTCGCCGACGGCACCGTCCTCACCGGCGCGCGGGTGCTCGTAGCCGCCGGCCGCAAGCCCAATCTCGATCAGATCGGACTCGAGACGGTCGGCCTGGACCCGTCCGCCCGATCCCTCGACGTGGACGAGCACATGGCCCTGCCCGGTCATGACGGGATCTACGCGATCGGGGACATCGCCGGGCACGGCCAGTTCACCCATGTCGCGGTGTGGCAGTCCAAGGTGCTGATCGCGCACCTGCTCGACCGGCACGAGCCCTTCGGCGGGTACCACGGGCTGGCGTGGGTCACGTTCACCGATCCGGAGGTCGGCCGGGTGGGGATGTCCGAGCAGCAGGCGCGCGCAGCCGGGATCGCGGTCCGGATCGGCGTGCAGCAGATCTCGTCGAACTCGCGCGGGTGGATCCACGGCCCGGGCAACGACGGCTTCGTCAAGCTGGTGGAGGACCGTGACCGCGGTGTGCTCGTCGGCGCGACCGTGGTCGGCCCCTACGGTGGCGAACTACTGGGACTGCTCACCCTCGCGGTGCATGCGGCCGTCCCGACCAGCACGCTCGCCACCATGCACTACGCCTTCCCGACGATGCACCGGGCGGTGCTCGAGGCGGTGCTGGCGCTCGCCTGACGCCCGGGTCAGGGCTCGGTGACCGGCGGCGTGGACGCGGTGGGTTCGTGGGCGGAAATGTCGAGCCGGTCCAGCCGCTCACGGATCCGCAGGCGCAACTCGCGCGCCACGCGGAACTGCTCGCCCGGACGGGTCCGGACGACCAGCCGGATCACCGTCTCGTCGCGGGTCATCGCCTCGACGCCCTGCAGGTCGGGGTCGCCGAGGAACACCGGCGACCAGTCGTCCTCGGCTCGCATGCCGGTGGCGACGTCGAGCATCGCCGAGGACGCCTTGGCCACGTCCGCCCACGCGTCGATCGGCACGTCGAGGACGACCTGGGCGAAGCCCTGGCTCTTGTTGCCGACGCGGACCACCTCGCCGTTGCGGACGTACCAGACGGTGCCGTTGACATCGCGCAATCGGGTGGTGCGCAGCCCGACCGCCTCGACCGTCCCGCTTGCCTGCTCGAAGTCGATCACGTCACCGACGCCGTACTGGTCCTCGAGCATCATGAACATCCCGGACAGGAAGTCCTTCACCACGTTCTGCGCGCCGAAGCCGAGGGCCACGCCGACGATGGACGTGCCGGCGATGAACGGCGCCAGATTGAACTCGAGTTCGTTCAGGATGAGCATCAATGCGATCAGCAGCAAGGTGAACGACGCGGCGGACTTCAGCACCGAGCCGATCGTCAACGCGCGCTGAGCGCGTCGCTCGGACAGTAGCCCGGTCGACTCGAGGAACGCGCTGTTCGCCACGCGCTCCTTGAACGGCCGCAGGATCCGGGGCACGTCACCGACGCGCACCGGCTTCACAGCGCGCGTGATGATCCGGTGGATCACCGCTCGGATGATCAGCGTGACGACGATGATCGCGACGATGCGCAGGGGGATCTCGACGAGCCACTTGTTGTGGTCTCGCAGCACTTTCGGCAGTTCGGCCAGCGGTGCGGCCAGGTTGGTCGAAATAGTCAGGCTCACGCCGAAACACCTTGCCACGTGCGAATCACCCCATGATTAGGGTGCGCGGCGCGTTGTTGTCCGGTTCACTGATACCCACGCGGATAACCACGCGAAAGGTTGCCGAGCAGATGAGTGGTGGTGCGCTCGTCCTCAACGCGACGTACGAGCCGCTGTGCGTCGTGCCGCTTCGGCGCGCCGTGGTCCTCGTCCTGGCCGAGAAGGCCGTGGTCGTCGAGGCCGGAACCACCGTCATGCACTCAGCCCGCACCAGCATCCAGGTGCCCACCGTGGTCCGTCTGTCCCGGTATGTGCGGGTTCCCTATCGGCGGGAAGTACCGCTGACCCGTCGCGCGGTACTCGATCGGGACGGGCACAGCTGCGCGTACTGCGGCGCGCGCGCCGACACGATCGACCATGTCCGGCCGCGCTCGCGCGGTGGGCTGCACGTCTGGACCAACGTGGTCGCCGCCTGCGCCCGGTGCAACCATCGCAAGGGCGACCGGCTCGTCGCCGAACTCGGCTGGCGCCTGATGAGCCCTCCCGTACAGCCACCCGCGACGGTGGCTGTCGTCATGGGATGGGCCCGTCGCGAGCCGTCCTGGCAGCAGTACCTGCAGTGGGCCGGTCCGGCAGACGTCAGGGTCGCACCCGCCGTCTGACCCGCTGCGAACGCGCAGCGCGGATTAGATACCTTCTTTGCATGACGGTCGTCGAGACGGTGCTGGTCTACATCGGCATCCCAGCCGGGATCACCGCGCTGCTCGCACTGATGGTGTTCGGGCGCTCGCTCGCCCATCAGCCCAACCGCTATCGCCCCGGACGTCCCTGGAAGTTCGAACCGGTGTGGTTCGTGCCGCACCCGGACGCGCTGCCCAACCACCCCGAGACCCGCGTTGCGATCACGGGCGCGATCGAGGGTTCTGCCTCGACGTCCGCAGTAGGAGGAGCAAGCGGTGAGTGGTGAAGTCGCCAGGACCGGCACGGCGCTGCAGTACGGCCCGGTCGGCGCCAGCCGTCCGGGCAGCCCGTTCACCAGCCGGCAGTTGGCCCGGTTGGACGAGGCGCTGACGCTGTCGAGCAAAGAGGCAGCAATCAGCTTCTCGGTCTACGTCGGTGAGCTCGAGCCGCCGATGCGCGCGCACGCCGAGGCGATGTTCGAGAAGCTCGGTGCCTCGTCGGTGCTGCTGGCCGTGTCACCGGGCCAGCGCTGCCTGCACATCGTCACCGGCCCCGAATCGGCCGAGCGGCTGCCCAACCGTGCCTGTGCGCTTGCCGCGCTCGCCATGCGCGCGTCCTTCGCCAACGGCGACCTGACCGGTGGGATCGTGATCGGCCTGCGGATGCTCGCCGACGCCGCCGGTACTGCGCGCTGAGCCTCGCGCTCAGAGCGTCGCAGCGAGGGCGGCAAGCGTTTCGCTGCTGGTGTGTCGGGGTTGCCAGCCCAGCAGCGTCTTGGCCCTCGTGGTGTCCATGACGACCGAGGTCCTCGCGATGTGCACCCACTCGGCTGCCGCGGGCACCATGGGCAGCCGGGCGAGCACGGCTGAGGCAGCGCTCACGACCGCCTGCGGGACGCGCACCGACCTGGTCCCGGTCGCTCGTGCCACGTCGGCGAGCGAGACCTCGCCGTCGGCGGCGAGGTTGTAGGCACCCGGCTCGCCCGCGCCGGCAGCGGCGAGCGCAATGGCGTCCGCCACGTCGTCGTGGTGCACCAGTTGCACCGGCACGCCCGCGTCGGGCATCAGCGGGAGCAGGCCCTGGACGGCACCGGCCGCGCCGCGCAGTGGCTCGGGCAGCAGGTCGAGCGCGCGACGCCACGGCATCGAATCGGCCAGGGCCGGCGCCTTGGGACCGGCGACGATGCACGGTCGAAGGACGTACACCTCGACGGCGGAGGCGTCCATGACCTCGCGCAGCACGGCCTCGCACTCGGCCTTCTGCTCGGAGTAGTAGTGCTCGGCCGAGCCCCGGGTCGGCACGTCCTCGGTCAACGGGACCGGATTGTCGGCGTGATAGCCGTACGCCGCCACGGACGAGGTGTAGACGAGCCGGGTCGGCCGGGCCGCCGCGACGGTGGCCTCGAAGACGTTGCGGGTGCCGGCGAGGTTGATCTGGCGGCTCTCCTCGCGCGAGCCCATGATCAGGTAGGCCAGGTGCACGACGACGTCGGCATCGGCGACCAGGGCGTCGACGGCGGCCCGGTCGAGGATGTCGCCCTGCCGGTACTCGGTGCGCGTCCACCCGTTCGCCGCCGGATCGAAGGGGCGGCGCGCCATCCCGACGATGCGCTCGATGCCCTCGTGGGCCTCGAGCGCCGCTATCGCAGATATCCCGATCTCGCCGGTCGGGCCTGTCACCGCAACGGTCAGTCCCATCCGAGCGCCGTCCTCTCCTACGTCTCGGACCTCAACGTACTCAGGGGAACAGGCAGCTATCTCCGATGGGGACGTGGCAGGTCTTGGTCGGGCTCGGGCTGGGCGGTGTCGACGACGGCGGGGGCGGCGGGCTGCTGCTCGACGACGGTGGCGGCGGCGGACCGCTGCTCGTGGGCGACGAGGACGACCCGCCGCTCGGCGGCCGGCTGCTGCTACCCGGCGGGCGGCTGCTCGGCGATTCTCCGCCCGGCGGTCGGCCGGCCGATCCGCCGGAACCGCCGCTGGCAGCCGGTCGGTGGTGAGCGTTCTGGCCGCCGCCGACCGCGGTCGGTGGTCCCGGGTTCGCCGCCGGGACATCGACGCGCCGAACGGGCGGCAGCGCACCGGTGAGCTGGCCGACCGGCAGGCCGGCGATCGAGACGCCGCGCCGGTACGCGTCGGCAAGTGCCAACACCTGGGCCAGGTACTCGGTCGAGTTGTTGTAGGCGAGAACGGCGCGCGTGCGCCCGTCCTGCGTGCGCAGGTTGCCGCCTGCTGCGCAGAGGTAGCGGGCGGCACCGAGCGCGGCGTCGTTGACGTTGAAGACGTCGGCGGTCCCGTCGCCGTTGGCGTCCGCGCCGTAGCCGGCCCAGGTCTGCGGGATGAACTGCATCGGTCCGAGGGCGTGGGTGTACACGGCATCGCCGGCCAGCGCCATCCCGTTCGGCGGCGCGTAGATGAGTTCGGAGCTCGTGCCGTCCAGAGCCGGGCCGATGATCTGCGGGGTGGACGTCCCGTCGGAGTGCAGCACCGCGCCGCCGTAGCGGCCGTGGTCGGACTCGACGCGGCCGATGCCGGCGAGCATCGCCCAGTCGATCCCGCAGCCCGGGTCGGCGTTGCTCATCCGGGCCGCGGCCACGCGGTAGGCGTTGAGCGCGACGTTCGGGATGCCGTTCGCCGCGAGCCCGCGGATAGCGCGAGGGGTGGCGGCGGCCGCGCGCGGGCGCTTGGTCACGTGCTTGGCCCCGCCGCCTGCCGACGTTCCGGCGTACACCCCGAACTCGCCGAGGTGCGACACGGCCGGCGCGCCGGCCGCCGCGAGGTGGTCGGGGTTCGCGGTCGCGGCCGGATTCGTCAGACTCGCGATGACGAACAATGCGGTACCGGCGGCGATGGTGCCCACCCCGGCGCGCCGGGTGATTGCGGGGTGACGGCGCAGCATCGCGGCAATGCCGGGCGCCGTGATGCCGTCCGGGCCGGCGACGGGCAGCGGCCGGGCCGAGCGTGCGGGGGCCGGGGCCTGGGCGACGGCGGGGGCCGGAGCGAGCGTCGGACGCGGTCGAGGCCGTGGTGAGGGAGCGGGCGCGCGCGCGGCGGGCATGTTCCCTCCACTCCGGATCGGCAGACCCCGGATCCGGCACCGGGGTCTCGTCTATGTCCAACGACGGCGACACGGCCCGGTGACGCCCGCCGAGGCGGTGCCGCGGGCCGGCGGGCGGTGCTAGCCGACGTCGGCCGACTTCGCGTGCAACGCTCGGACCACGTCGGCGCGGCCCTCGCTGACCAGGCGCTGCAGCGCGGACGGGTGCTTGCCGGCGAGGAACTCGTCGGCCGCCGCGATCGTGTCCGGCGTGCAGGTCGACGACCAGCACGGGAACAGGCCGGTGACCACGTTCTGCGCGACTTCGCTGGTGCGGCGGTCCCACACGCCGGCGACCTCGGCGAAGTAGCGCGTCACGTACGGCGCGAGCAACTCACCCTGGCTCCAGTGCGCAAACCCGGCGATGACGGCACGTTGCATCGCGTTCGGCAGCTCGTCGTCCTCGACGGCGAGCCGCCACGCCTTCTCCTTGGCCTCCGGAGTCGGTGCCAGCGCTCGGGCCGTGGCAGCGCGGCGCTGCCCGGCGGACGACGGGTCGCGTTCGAGCTCGGCCGAGATCTCGGCCTCACCCACGGCGCCGTTCGCCGACAGCGCGCACACGATCGCCCACCGCAGGTCGGCGTCCATCGCCAGCCCCTCGACCGTCTCCGTGCCGTCGAGCAGGCCCCGCGCGACATCGATGTGCTCGGCGGCAGACATGCTGCCGAGCAGCGCGTGCGTCCAGGCGAGCTGGCGGTCCGAGCCCGGCTCGGACGAGCGCAGTGCGGCCATCGCCTTGTCGGCGACTGCCGCGTACTCGTCGGGTGCCCACCGCGGATCGGCGAAGATCTCCAGCGCGCGCAGCGTGTGGCCGATCAGCGACTGCACGACCCCGATGTCGGTCTCCTGGTCGATGCCGGCGAGGACCGTTGCGATGTAGTCGCGGGCGGGGAGTTCGCCGTCGCGGGTCATGTCCCACGCCGCGCTCCACAGCAGTGCGCGCGGCAGCGAGTCCGTGATCCGCGCGATCCCGCCGGTCCTGAGCGTTTCCACGCTGTGGTCGTCGAGCCGGGCTTTGCAGTAGGTCAGGTCGTCGTCGTTCACCAGCACCAGCGCGGGCCGCTGCACACCGACGAGCTCGGGGATCGGTGTGCGGGCGCCGACGAGGTCGACCTCGATCCGCTGGACGCGTTCCAGGACGCCGCCGCGGTCGTAGTAGAGGCCGATCGCCAGCCGGTGTGGCCGAAGCGTGTTCGTCGTCGCGACGTCGTCCGGGGCGGACTGCACGATCTCGAACTCCGAATAGGCACCCGACGCGTCGAGCGTGAACTCGGGACGGACGGTGTTGATGCCCGACGTCTCGAGCCAGAGCTTCGACCAGTTGCCGAGATCGCGGCCCGACGCCTGCTCCAGAGCCGCCAGCAGGTCAGCGAGCGTGGTGTTGCCGTACGCGTGCTTGTCGAAGTAGGCGCGCACTCCGGCGAGGAAGGCGTCGACCCCGACGTAGGCGCCGAGTTGTTTGAGCACGCTGGCGCCCTTGGCGTAGGTGATCCCGTCGAAGTTCACCTCAGCGGTCTGGACGTCCGGTGCGTCGGTGGCGATCGGGTGGGTGGACGGCAACTGGTCCTGGCGGTAGGCCCAGGTCTTCTCGACGTTCGCGAACGTCGTCCAGGCCTCGGGCCAGCGCGTCGCCGCGACCTGCGACAGCAGCGCGGCGAAGGTTGCGAACGACTCGTTGAGCCACAGGTCGTCCCACCAGCGCATCGTCACCAGATCGCCGAACCACATGTGCGCCATCTCGTGCAGGATCGTCTCGGCGCGGCGCTCGTAGGCGTTGTCGGTGACCTTGCTGCGGAACACGTACGCCTCGGTGATCGTCACGCAGCCGGCGTTCTCCATCGCGCCGGCATTGAACTCCGGCACGAACACCTGGTCGTACTTGCCGAACGGGTAGCGGGTGCCGAAGTTCGTGTGGAACCAGTCGAAGCCCTGTTTGGTCACCTCGAACAGCGCGTCCACGTCGAGGTAGCGCGCCAGCGAGGCGCGGCACCACAGCCCGAGCTCGATCCCGTCGTGGCTGTCGCGCACCACGTGGTAGGGCCCAGCGACGAGGGCGGTGATGTAGGTGCTGATCCGGGCGGTCGTCTCGAACCGCACGACCTTGCCCGCCCGCAGATTCTCGACCTCGCGAACCGGCGCGTTGGACGAGACGTCCCAGTGGTCGGGGACGGTCGCTGCGATCGTGAAGGCGGCCTTCAGGTCCGGCTGGTCGAAGCACGCGTACATCCGCTTCGCGTCCGCCGTCTCGAACTGGGAGTACAGGTAGGTCTCGCCGTCGAGCGGATCGACGAAGCGGTGCAGTCCCTCACCGGTGTTCGTGTAGAGCAGATCGGCGTCGACGACCAGCACGTTCTCCGGTTGCAGGCCGGTCAGGGCAATGCCGTCGGCGGACCGGTACTCCGTTACGTCCACCTCCGCGCCGTTGAGCGTCACCGAGTGGAACCGATCAGCGATCACGTCCACGAAGCTCGACTCGCCCGGACGGTTGGCGCTGAACCGGATGGTCGTGGTGGAGCGGAAGGACCGTTCGGACGGCTTGCCGCCACCGTCGGTGAGGTCGAGAACGATGTCGTAGGACTCGACGTGCAGCAGGTCGGCACGTGACCGCGCGTCCTCGCGAGTCAGGTTCGGGACAGCACCGGGAGCAGCTGAGGGTGACAAGACAGGATCTCCGTACCGTTCGTCGGGCCGATGGCCGCCGGTTCCGGGTCATCGGGATCTGAGAGAAGTCTGTCACGTGGCCGGTGCGTGCTGACTTCCTCGTTACCGTTGAGGGATGAACACCGGTGACTGCGTCCCAGATTTCGAGCTGCCCGACCAGTACGGGACACCCCGTCGCCTGTCGACGCTGCTGCAGAGCGGCCCGGTCGTGCTGTTCTTCTACCCGGCCGCGATGACCACCGGGTGCACGAAGGAGGCCTGCTACTTCCGCGACCTGGCGGCCGAGTTCGGCGACGCCGGCGTGCAGCGGGTCGGCATCAGCACCGACTCGATCGCCAAGCAGAAGCAGTTCTCCGACAAGCACGCCTTCGACTACCCGCTGCTCTCGGACGAGGACGGCACGGTCGCCGGGATCTTCGGCGTCAAGCGCGGCCGGATCGGGCAGCGGCTCGGTGCACCGGTCAAGCGTTACACCTTCGCCATCGGCGCCGACAGCACCGTCGTGCGGGCGATCCACAGCGAGACGGACATGAACACACACGCGGACGAGGCGCTTGCAGCGCTCAGCGGCGCCGCCAACCCTGCCTGACCGAGCCTGCCTGCTGGGTCACACCGTCGACTAGAAGACCCGGCGCATGATGATCTGCTTGAGCTTGGTGTAGGGCGGGTAGCCGAGCGACGGGTCGAGCCAGGTGGGCTTGCGCAGCACCGCCTTGCGGTGGCTGAAGGTCTGGAAGCCCCACTTGCCGTGGTAGGCGCCCGTGCCGCTGTTGCCGACGCCGCCGAAGGGCAGTTCGTTCACCAGCAGGTGGTACATCAGGTGGTTCACGACGGTGCCGCCGTTGCTGATCTCGTCGAGGACCCGCTGTTCGTTCTCGCGGCTCTCGGTGAACAGATAGACCGCGAGTGGCTTGGGGCCCTGCTGGACGTGCGCGATCGCGTCGTCCATCGAGTCGACGCTCACCAGCGGCAGTACCGGGCCGAAGATCTCTTCGCGCATCAGCGCCGAGTCGGCGTCGGGGTCGACGACGACGGTGAGCTCGGCACCTTTGACGCCGGCGCCTACCGCACTGCCGCGGACGGTGCGACCGCCGGCCTGATCGATCAAGGCGGCGATGCGCTCGGCGTGCCGGGTATTCACCAGCGGCAGCACCGGCGCGCCGGCGAACGCGGTGAGGGCCGACTGGAGTTCGTCGACGAAGCTGTCGCGGATCGACCGGTCGACGAGGACGTAGTCAGGGGCGACACAGGTCTGGCCGGAGTTGAGCAGCTTCGCCCACGCGATACGGCGTGCAGCGACCTTGACGTTGGCGTCGGCGGCCGACGATGACGGGGCTCTTGCCACCGAGTTCGAGCGTGACCGGGGTGAGGTGCTTGGCCGCGGCCGCCATCACCGCCTTGCCGATCTCGGGGCCACCGGTGAAGAAGCAGTGGTCGAAACCCTGGTCGAGCAGTTCCTGGGTGGTCTCGGCCGCACCCTCGACGACGGCGACGGCATCGGAATCGAGGTACTGCGGCACGAGGCGTGCGAGCAGTGCCGAGCAGGCCGGAGTGTGCTCGGACGGCTTGATGACAGCGCAGTTGCCCGCCGCCAGCGCACCGACGAGCGGCGCGAGGGCAAGGTGGATTGGGTAGTTCCACGGCGCGATGATCAGCACCACGCCGAGCGGCTCGGGCTGGTGCCAGGCGCGCGCGGGCTGCACGGCGAGCGGAACCCGGACCTTCGTCGGCTTCATCCAGGACCGGAGCTTCTTGATGGCGTACTTGGCTTCGCCGGTGACCGGGGCGAGGTCGGCGATCCACGCGTCGACGGCGGGGCGACCTAGATCGGCGGCGAGCGCCTCGGCGAACTCGCCCTCACGCTCGGACATCAGCCGGACGACGGCCTCGAGTTGCGCGATCCGCCAGGCGGCCGGTTTGGTGCGACCGCTGCGGTAGGTGGCGCGCAACGAGGCGACGGTGTCGGGGATCGAGCCCGTCGCCGTCACTCCGGACGAACGTGAGGCCGAGACGGTCATGTCGATCCTCTTTCCCTTGCGATTGTCCCTTGCGATTGCCCGTGTTGCTGCGGCTGCCGGCGGGTGGGCGCCGTTTCGTAGATTACGTCACGCCGGGCGGTGTTGCCCGCGAGCGCGCACGAGGGCGACTGCGGCGACCGCGTCGGGCAGACCTGGAACCGTGCGCGACGAGGGGTCGGCGGCGGCGTCCACCACCGCGCGATGCAGGTCCCGCTGCTGCGCGACGAACGAGGCATCCACCACGTCGCCGTGGCCGGGCACGACTGGGCCGGTCACGATGGGCAGCAGCGCAGCGAGCGTGCCCGGCCAGTCGAGCGGGAACGCGTCGCCGAAGCTGGGCGGGGCACCTTCCTCGACCAGATCACCCGCGAACACGACCGACGACCCGCTCACCGTGATCACGATGTCGTTGTCCGTGTGCCCTCGGCCGAGGTGGCGCAGCGTGACAATGCGGTCACCGACGCCGACCTCGGCCGACGGGGGTGCGAACACGTGGTCGGGCAGGACGAGGGGGCTCTGCTCGATGTCGTCCGCCTCGTCGCCCCGACCCGCGGCGCGGGTCCGTTCGGCGCTGGCGCGGCGCTGCTGCTCGCCGTCGGTGGCGATGACGTCACGGCAGCGGCGCAACGCCCAGATCGGTGCGCCGGGGAACGCGCCGTTACCGAGGAAGTGGTCGAAGTGCGCGTGCGTGTTGACCACCGTCCACGGTTCGGCAGTCACCGTCCGGACCGCCGCCGCGAGTTCCTCGCCGTAGCGGATGCTCTGCCGGGTGTCGATCACGAGCGCGCCCCCGTGGGCCACCACGAGGCCCACGTTCAGGTCGTAGCTGTCGTGGCGCCGGACGTAGACGCGGTCGTCGACCTCGCGCCAGCCGCTCGCGGTCATGCAGGCAAGATAGCTTCCATGCGGCTGTTCCATATCGTCGATCGCGGCGTCTGGGCGACAGCGGTCGGGACCGGCGTGTACCGGCCCGCCTCGCTGGACGACGAGGGATTCGTGCACTTCTCCTTCGCCGACCAGGTCGCCGCGACGGCCGAGCTGATCTTTCGCGACGTCCCTGACCTGATCGTCGTGGAATTCGACAGCCCACGGCTCGCGCACGAGGTGCGCGTCGAGGACAGCTACGGCTCGGGCACCGAGTTCCCGCACGTGTACGGGCCGATCCCGGTATCGGCTGCGGTCGCGGTCCATGACCTCGTGCGTGACGAGGACGGCCGGTGCCGATTCACTGTGCCGATTCACTGTGCCGATTAATCTGGCCGCTTCAGCCGATCGCGCATCGCCGGATCGCTGAGCCACCACGGCCGATCGCGCGAGGCCTCGGTCGAATCGCCGGTGAGGGCGATGCGCTCGGCTTCGAGGACGGCATCGGCCTCGGCCGCCTCCCGTGCATCCGCACGTATCCATTGCCGGAATACCAGGACGAGGAACGGTAGATCGATCAGTTCGGCCACGCACCACAGGACGGCGCCGGCGATCTGTTGGTCGTGCAGTGGTGCCGGTGCCCACACGGTCGGGATGCGCTGATCGAAATACGACGTCGACAGGGATCGGTGCAGGCGTAGTGCGATGCCGGGAATCGCGTCGAGGACGAGCTCGAACGACCCGATCGCGAGGATCAACCCGACGCGCAGCGAGCTCGGTGTCGCGTCGGTACCGACCAGCGGCAGCACGACGAGTGCACCAGCCAGGACGACGACCAGTTGCTCGATCCAGCCGCCTGCCGTGTATTCGACGCACCAGCGCGGCAACGGTCCGAAGAACAGCGCCGTGCACAGCAGCGGGATGATCGCCGGCCCGATCAGCGGGTTGCCCAGCACACGCACAACACGCGAACGGAGTACCCGGGCGGCGATCCCGTGGTCGCCGGATCTCAGCCGGGCCAGCTGCAGCGGACGTCCGGACAGCAGCAGGATCGGCACGATCAGCAGCAGGGCCAACTGCTGCGAGGTCCACATCCAGAACGCGGCCGGCGCGTAGCGGCCCGGGAACCCGCAGGTCAGCCAGAGTCCCGCCGCCAGGCCACCGGCGAAGGCGGCGGATCGGCGGGCAGACCAGGTGCCTGGTGCGCGGAGGGCAGCTCGGGCGTACCAGAACGCGAGAGCGGCCACGGCAGCGACCGCGACCGGTTGCAGCGTCCACGACGTGACCATGCCGCCCAGGGATGGCGCCGGCATCACCCGGCCATTGTCCATGCCCCGGCTGCAATGATGACGCGATGCAGGTCTTCCTGGGCAGTGATCATGCCGGATTCGAGCTCAAGGCCCGCCTGCTCGAGCATCTGAGCGCCCTCGGTCACGACGCGGTCGATTGCGGCGCGCTGACCTTCGACGCACTCGACGATTACCCGCCGCCGTGCATCGCGGCCGCCGCGCGGGTCGCCGCGACGCCGGGAAGTCTCGGCATCGTGATCGGCGGGTCGGGCAATGGTGAGCAGATCGCCGCCAACAAGGTTCGGGGTATCCGCGCCGCGCTGGTGTGGAGCGACGAGACCGCCCGGCTCGCCCGCGAGCACAACCAGGCCAACGTCATGAGCATCGGCGCGCGTAACCACCCGGAGGCCGACGCGCTCCGGTTCGTCGAGACCTTCCTGGCGACACCGTTCAGCGAGGACGAGCGCCACGTACGTCGGATCGCGATGCTGAGCGAGTACGAGACGACCGGTGCGATCGCCGGCCATGTCACGGTTTGAGCGGATCGGTCTGAGCGCACCGGTCTGAGCGCGCCGGTTTGAGCGGCGGCCCGGCCTGAGCGGCGGCCGGCCTGAACACACCCCCTGAGTCGGCTCGGCACTGCGGGCCGCGGCTGGGCGGCCTCAGCCGAGTGGGTCGTGGGCGTGGTTGCGTCGGGGTTGTCGGGTGGGGTCGATGTGGGCGGGTGGGATCCAGTGGGGGTGGCCGTGGAGCATGGTGCAGGTCCAGCCCATGGCGTGGAATTCGGGGTGGTGGATCAGGCAGAGCAGGGCGGCGTTGGTGATGGCGGTGGGGCCGCCTTTCGCGTGGTCGGTGATGTGGTGGGCTTGGCAGTGTGCGGGTGGCGCGTCGCAGCCGGGGAACGAACAGCCTTGGTCGCGGGCGATCAGGGCCAGTCGTTGGCCTTCGGTGAACAGCCTCGCGGTGGGGGTGCACGCGCGAACCGAGGTGGCTCGGCCGGGCCCGGTGCGGTCGAGGATGACGCCGAGGTGGCGGGCGTCGCGGGCGGCCCAGTGTTGGGCTTGGGTGGCGGGGATGAGGGCGCCGTGGCTGGTGCGGGCCAGGCCGGTGCCGGTGGTGAGTTGGTCGCGGGTCATGGTGAGGATGACGGTGGTGGCGATGCCGCCGCAGGTGGGCAGGTCGCCGGCGGCCAGGGTGCGGTGCAGGACGTGGTGCAGGGCGTCGTGGCGGCGTTGGCCGGGGGTGCGCTGGTCCGGGACGCGCACGCCGTCCTGCTCGACGGGTCGGGGTGCGGCCAGGGTGTCGAGCACGGTGCGCAGTTTCTCGGCGCATTCGGCGTCCAGGTCGCCCTCGAGGTGGGCCGAGCCGTCCGGGCGGGGGTGCAGGTCGAGGTAGCGGTGCCGGCGCCGGTAGGCGTAATCCTTGAGCGTGCCGTCCGGGTCCAGGGTGTCGCTGATCCGGCGGGCGATGGTGGCCAGCGTGGTCGGGTCGAACTGGCGCGCCTGCTCGACCAGCACCTGCTCGACCGTCTCTTCATGGGCGACGCGGACGGTGTCGGGCAGGTGCTCGATGGTGTCGATGATGAGCGCGGCGTGCCGTTCGGAGATCTCACCGGCGCCCTGCGCGGCGGCCACCTGCGGGTAGATCGGGGCGAGCGCCTCACCGGACAGCGCCCGGCGCGGCCCGCCCGCCTCGGCGGCCCGCACCCGGGCCCGTGCCTCACCCGGCGGCACCCGCAGCACCTGGCGCACCAGCGCCGTCATCGACGCCGCCCCGCAGGTGTGGTCCAGGTGCCGCGCGGCCGCTTCGCTCACCACGGCGTGGTCGACGGCGGCGAGCCGGCGCCGCACGGACTCGGCCCCGCGCCACAGCTCGAGCAGGTGGTCGTCCGAGAGGCCGATCACATCGGCGCCCAGCAGGTCGTCGATGGCCGAGTGCAGCCGGGCCAGCAGCGCCGCCCCCGCATCCACCACCGCTGCACTCATACGTTCTAATCTAGCCGTCCGATCAGACACCAGCCATGATATCCACAAGCTAAATCCCACGAATCGCCAGCGAACCCGTCAGGACCGAACGCGCGCCCCGGGCTCAGCTCAGGACGGCGGCTTCCAGTGCCGTCGGATGATCACGACCTGCCGCTCGGCCTCGGCCAGATCGTCATCCGTCGGGCGATTCACGTCGCGGGCGCGTAGCGCGCCACTGACGCCAACCTGAGAGCTGCCGGAGCCGACCAGGTCGCGCAGACCCCGGTCGCCGCGATCACGTGGCTTGCGAGTGGCCGGTGCCGAAGGCGGCAGGTCGCCAGCCGCCGGCGGCGGGCCGCTCGCCTCCGGCGCGGGTGCCGGGGTAGGTGGCGGAGCCGACACCGGTGCCGTGTCTCTCGCGGGTGGCGGGCCTTGGTCGGCTGTGGCCCGGCGACGACGCCGACGCCGGGCCGTGCCCTCAGCCATCAGCTCTCGATTCGTCTGCGTCCGAATACCGTGTGACACTCGGCGCGACCAGGGTATAGACCAACCGTCTGCTGGACAGTCTGCGGAGGTATTTGGCGTGGTTCGACGGCGTTCACTGAAGAATCTGGCCCTGCTCACGAGCGCCACCCTTGCCGTCGGTGTTGTCGCCGCGGTCGCCGCTCCCCAGGGGGGCGCTGCCCCCGCGTCCCGAGCTGTCGCGCCGTCGCACGCCTACCGCGCGAACGACTATGCCGACGGCCAGGCGATGAGCATCCTGCCGCCTGGCGAGAACGGCCTGGTCAATGCGGCGGATGCAGCGCTGTTCCTCGCCACCGGCCGGCGTCCACCGGCCAGTGATGACCAGCTCAGCAAGTACGCCGATCTGCTCTACGGCTACAAGAAGCTCACCGACAACAAGCTCGGCCTCTACTTCAACGACGCGTCCTTCGGCGTTCGGCGTGCCGACATCACGCGAGTCGAGAGGCCCGGCGACGGCGTGACGATCTACCGCGACACCCACGACGTCCCGCACGTGTACGGCAACAGCGACGCGTCGACCGCCTTCGGTGCCGGGTACGCGCAGGCCGAGGACCGATTGTTCTTGATGGACGTGCTCCGCCACTACGGCGAGGGGACGTTGGCCGCCTTCCTCGGCGGGTCGTGCGAGTTCGAGCAGATGGACCACGATCAGTTGCTGCTCGCGCCGTACACGCATGACGAGGCGGTCGCCCAGGTCGACGCGCTGCCTGCCCGCTACGGCGAGCAGGGCGCGATCGCGAAGTCGATGATCGAGAGCTACGTCGACGGCGTGAACGCCTACGTCCAGGCCGCCCGGACGAACGTCCTGTTGCTCCCTGCCGACTACGCGGCCGCTGTTGACGCCGCGATCCCGCAGAACTGGGACGTCGCCGACGTTGTCGCGATCGCCGGTCTCATCGGTGGCATCTTCGGACGCGGTGGTGGCGCCGAGATCGAGAACGCGCACCTGCTCAGCTACCTGCGCGGGGAACTCGGTCAGGCTGACGGCGATCGCGCGTTCCAGGACTTCAAGCAGCCCAACGACCCGCTGGCGCCGACGACGGTTGTCGACACGTCCTTCCCCTACGAGATCCCGGGAACGATCGACCCGGCGACGACGGCACTGCCCGACGACGGCGCACCGGTCACCGGTGGGCCGGTCGGGAAGGCGCCGGACTGCAACCTCACCGCACCGGATCCGCAGGCGCTCGGGATCATCCAGGCACTGCAGGCCATGCCCAAGCACATGAGCAACGCACTCCTCGTGAATCGGCCAGCACTCGGTCAGCGGGCACCCGATCGCGGTGTTCGGGCCGCAGGTGTCCTACTACGCGCCGCAGATCCTGTCGCAGATCGACCTGCACTCACCCAACTACGCGGCGTCGGGAGCGTCCTTCCCCGGGACGGGGCTGGTCGAGCTCGGCCGCGGGGTCGACTACGCGTGGTCGGCGACCTCGTCCGGCAGCGATGTCATCGACATGCGCCTGGAGAAGATCTGCAACCCCGACGGCGGCGCCCCTGATCCGGAAGGCGCGTTCTACCAGTACCGCGGCCGGTGCCTGCCGATGAGCGTCGACCACTTCCGTGAGACCGTGCTGCCGAAGCCTGGCGGCGTCGGCGGCCCCGCGGTGCTCGACCACGTGATCCACCGCACCAGGCACGGCATCGTGCAGGGGTGGACGACGTCCGGCGACGCCCCCGTCGCCATCGTGCGGCAGCGCTCCACCTACAACCACGACATCGACTCGGTGGTCGGGTTCCTGCAGTGGGGTCAGCCGGCGCTGACGCACGACGTCCGGTCATGGATGAAGGGCGCTGCGCGCATCCTGTACACATTCAACTGGCTCTATGTCGACAGCCGCAACACCGGCTACTTCGTGAGCGGGCGCGATCCGATCCGTCCCTCGAACATCGACCCGAGCCTGCCGACGTGGGGCACCGGCGATTCGGAGTGGCAGGGCTACCTCACACCGGGTCAGCACGTCCACCAGGTCGACCCGGCGCAGGGCTACTTCGTCAGTTGGAACAACAAGCCCGCCCCCGGCTTCGCCGCTGCCGATGACCAGTACGGCTACGGCCAGGTCTTCCGGTCGGTGCTGCTCACCCGGGCGCTTGACGCGCAGCTGCGGCTCCACGGCGGCAAACTCACCCGGAGCCAGGTCGTCTACGCCATGGAGACCGCTGCCAGCCAGGATCTCGACGGCGTCACCGTGATCACGCTGCTGCAGCGTTACCTCGGTGACCGCAACGAGCCGGCCGACGTGCAGGCGATGCTCGATGCGCTGCACACGTGGACCCAATACGGCTCGCACCGTCGCAAGACCGCACCCGGCGACACCGAGTACGCGCACGCCGCAGCCGTCGCGATCTCGGACGAACTGATGCCGAACCTGATCCGTGCGCTGTACGACCCGATTCTGCTCGACGGCGGTCTCGGGACGGTCGGCTCGACCGGCGGCGCCACCGCGACGGGATACGCAGCGCTGCCGCAACAGTTCGTGAACACGCCGAACTCCGGCGGAGCGCATCTGGGCAGTGCGTACGACGGCGGGTACGAGAGCTATGTCGTCGCCACGTTGCAGCAGCTGATGGGCCGGCATCCGGTCGACGGGTTCGGCCCCGAGATCACCGCACGCGAGTGCAACGGCGGTCCGGCAACCTGTGCCGATGCGATCGACGCGGCGCTGCAGAAGACGTTCACCGATCTCGCGGCGGTCAACGGCACGACCGATGTGGCCTCGTGGACGCAGTCGACGGCCTCCCACGACGCGGGTCAGACCATGCCGGTCTTCGACGCGATCCACTTCCGCGCACTCGGGGTCGTCGGGCAGCCGAACATCGACTGGCAGAACCGGCCGACCTTCCAGCAGGTGGTGGAATTCCCGCGGCACCGGTAGGCGGCACCGGTAGGGGTCAGCGCAGCGCGAGCATCTCGATGAGCGTGCGGGCGGCCTGGCCACCGTCCTCGAGCGCGATCGCGAGCGCCTGCGGAACGTCCAGGTCGTTCAGCAGTGCGGCCGGAACGGCGGCCGAGCCTTCGTCGGTCCCGTCCGGTCGGGCAGCCGCCGCGTAGAGCTGGTCGAGCGTGGCCGCCGCCGCGTCGAGCAGGTCGGGGGAGTAGTCCCACGGCTGCGACCACGGCCGGTCGAGGCACATCAGCCGGATCGCCCCGGCCGGATGCGAGGCCAGCAGCTCGTCGACGAGGACGAGGTTGCCCGTCGACTTCGCCATCTTCGCGCCGCCGACATCGACGATGCCGGCGCGCAGCCAGGCCCGGGCGAACGGTGCGACTCCGGTTGCCGCCTCGGCGAGCGCGGTCTCGCAGGCATGGTGGGGGTAGGTCAGATCGGCGCCGCCACAGTGCAGGTCGACGCTCGGTCCGAACAGCGCGAGCACCATCGCCGCGCACTCGGCATGCCACCCGGGCCGGCCGTCCCCCCACGGGCTCGGCCAGCTGACCTCGTCACCCGTCGACTGCTGCCAGACCGCGACGTCGAGCGGATCGTCCTTGTCCGCCGCATCGGGATGGTCGTGGTATTCGGCCGACAGGCGAAGGGCCGTGTCGCGGTCGACCGCGGCGACTGCGTGTGACGCCGACGTCCGCGCGTACACGGTGCCGCCGCGCAGGTACGCGGCGTCGCGCGCGAGCAGCGCCGATCCCAGCTGGATCACGTGACCGACAGCTTGCACCGCGGTCGGCGAGTGATCCGGGATGCGCACCCGCAGCGAGTCCATCGTGGCTTCGAAGGACGCGCGCTGCAGGGTGGCCAGCATCGTGACCTGCTCGCCGCGGCGCGCGGCTTCGGCATAGAGCACGTCGTCGACGTCGGTGACGTTGCGCGCCACCGTCACGGTGTGCCCGTGCCACCGCAGCACCCGCTCGGCGACGTCGGCCCAGATGTAGGTCGCCGCGTGGCCGAGGTGCGTGACGTCGTAGGGCGTGATGCCGCAGACATACATCCGCACGCGCCCGACCATCGGCAGCGCGGTGCCGCCGAGGCGCAGCGGCATCGGCGGGCCGGTCAGCCGGGACGAATGCACGCATCGACCCTAGCTGTGCGCGTCGATGATCGAGTTGCCGCCGTCGATGATGAACTGCTGGCCGGTGACGTATCCGGCGTCAGGCCCGGCGAGGTAGCAGACGAGAGCGGCGACCTCGTCCGCCGTGCCCGATCGGCCGACCGGGGTCGCGGCGCCGCTGGCCAGTTCGTGCGTCCCGGACGATCCGGTGGCGATCCAACCGGGCGCGACCACGTTGACGGTGATCCCGTCACGCGCGGTGTCGAGCGCGGCTGATCGGGTCAGGCCGAGCAGGCCGGCCTTGGCCGCGTGGTAGCCCACATCGCGCGGGTACGCGGCGACCGGCCCCGACACCGAGCCGACGGTCACGATGCGCCCGTACCCCTTGCGGCGCATCACCGGGACGGCCGCCCGCGTCACGAAGAAGGCGGTGTCGAGGTTGCGCGCGATCGCGCGGTGCCACTCGTCCGCGCCGATGTCGTCGATCGCGCCGGGTGATTCCTGGTCGGTGAGGGCGGTCATCCCGGCGTTGTTCACCAGGACGTGCAGCGTGCCGAAGCACTCGACCGCGCGGTCGATCAGGCGTTGCGCAACCGCGGGGTCGGTGAGGTCGCCCACGAACCCCTCGGCGCCGAGGTCAGCCGCCCGCTCATGGATCCGGTCGGTGGTCGCAGCGATCACCAGGCGATGCCCGGCAGCGGCGAGCCGCCGCGCGACTGCGAAGCCGATGCCGGTCGCGCTACCGGCGCCGGTGACAACGGCGACAGGCGGGGAGGACGTCATCGGGGCAGTGTCCAGCACCGAGCCGGTATCCTCACAGGCGCAACGCGGGCGTAGCTCAATGGCAGAGTCTCAGTCTTCCAAACTGACTACGCGGGTTCGATTCCCGTCGCCCGCTCGGGTCTGGAGGGCCCCGGATTCCGGGATCTTCAGCGTTGGCATCGCCGAGATTCGAACGCCAGCGGCATCCAGGCCGCCCGCGACCTCGTCGAGCCGGGCGGCAGAGTGGTCACGGGGCGGGGACCCGACACCGCTGACGAGTCACGAACTACTGACCTCGATCTCGACCGCACCGCCGCCGAAGCCTCAGCACCCGCCTACCTCGCCGAGCACGACGACGACATCGAGCCCTGGCGGATTCCATTCAGCATCGGCCCCGCGTTCACGCGTTCACACGAGCGCAGCGCCGGCATCAGCATCTGACCGCCATCCCACCGCGCAGATCGCCGAAATGCGGGGCGTGAACGCACGTGTCCAAGGTCGAGGCGGATCGGTATCGGAAAGGCACGTCGCGATCGTCGTCCGCGCTAAGGCCGAGCACCGGAGAGGCGTGCCGTAGGCAGCCGGCAGAGCGGGCTGCATCGGCGCCGGCGGTGAGTCACCCGACGGCGTGCGCATTTGGAGCAACCTTGAGCCTGCATAGCGGCGGTGGTGTGCGGCTATGATTTCTGCAGCCACGGAAGGACTCCATGATTCGCGCTGCATTGCCCATCGGCTGACGGCGACCGACGTGCGCACATGCCTGGCTTGTGGGCGCGAGAATGCGTCACCTGCCAGGTTCTGCTCGGACTGCGGCGCGGCGCTCGACGAACTGACGAAAGCCCCGGACGAGCGCCGGATCGTCACGATTATTTTTGTCGATCTTGTCGAGTTCACCGCACGTGCGGAGCGGCTGGATCCGGAAGATGTCCGCGCGTTGCTCGTGCCCTACCACGATCGTGTGCGGCGCGAGATCGAATCCTTCGGCGGCATTGTCGAAAAGTTCATCGGCGACGCGGTCATGGGCGTGTTCGGGGCACCGCTTGCACATGGTGACGACGCCGAGCGCGCAGTCCGCGCGGCACTCGCGGTACGTGACATCGCCGGCGAGTTGGCCGACGGCGGCCTGCAGATCAGGGTTGCGGTGAACACCGGGGAGGCGGTCGTCTCGCCGGGCGCGCGGCCGGCCCTCGGCGAGTCGATGGTCGCCGGCGACGTCGTCAACACGGCCGCGCGCCTGCAAGCGGCCGCGCCCATCAACGGCGTTGTCGTCGGTGAGCAGACTTGGCTGGCAACGCACGATCGCATCAGCTACGCGCCGGTCGATCCGGTCATTGCGAAGGGAAAGGCGCACCCGGTTGCCGCGTGGCTCGCGGTCGAGCCGCTGACTGAGGTCGGCGTCCGCCCGCTCACTGCCGGTGGCATCGTCGGACGCACCTTGGAGCTGGCGATCCTGCACGCGCTGTGGGAGCGGGCATCCGCCGGGCGGCTTCCGACGCTGGTCACGATCGTCGGACCGGCCGGCGTGGGGAAGTCGTCGCTCACCGCGGAGTTCTGCCGTCTCGCCATTGAGGGCGGCGCCCGGATCGTGGTCGGCCGTTCGCTGCCGTATCGAGAGAGCGGCACGTACGGAGCGCTGGCCGGCCAGCTGATGCGGCTGTCCGGTGTCTTTGAAAGCGACTCCGCAGACGCGGCGGCCGAGAAATTACGGACGACGGCAATCGAGCTGCTTGCCGGGTCCGATTCGGATATCGACGCGGTGGCGCTCGACCTGGGCGCGATTGTCGGCGTCGGCGCTGCCAGCAGCGCCGGCGGGCGCGATGCGTTGTTCTACTCGGTGCGTGAGTTCCTTGAGGCGGCTGCCCACAAGGAGCCGACGGTGCTCGTCTATGACGACATCCAATGGGGCGACCCCAACCTGCACGACCTGGTCCTAGCCCTCGCCGGGCTGATGCGGCGAGTTCCGCTGATGCTCGTGACGCTTGCTCGTCCTGAGTTGTTCGACGCCCGTCCCGATTGGGGCTCCACCGTGCCCGAATTCCTCACCCTCACGTTGGGCCCACTCGGAGAGGCGCACGCCCGCGAGCTCGTCGTCCGACGGGTGGGCGATGGGGACCACGCCGAAGCCGTGCTCGAGATCGCAGAAGGAAATCCGTTGTTCATCGAACAGCTCGCGGCCTCCGTTGGCGAGACGGCACCCGGTCGGCTGCCGACGAGCATCCGCGAGATCGTCGCGGCCCGGCTCGATGCGCTACCGGTGGCCGAGCGCGGGTTGTTGCTCGATGCTGCCGTTGTCGGGAAGGTGTTCTGGGTGGACGCCTTGCGGGCCTTCGACGAACCCGATCGTGACATCCCGCGGTTACTGGATCAGCTCGAACGGCGCGACCTCATCAGCCGTGAGCCCGGATCGATGTTCGAGGGCAAACCACAATTTGCGTTCACCCACGCGCTGATCCGCGAGGTTGCGTACGAGTTGCTACCGCGGGCCGAGCGGGCTCGACGGCACGCCGTGGTCGCGGAGTTCTTCGGCCGCACTACCGGTGGATCAGGTGAGGCGATCGGCGCGATGGCGCGGCACTGGCGTGCGGCCGGTGATCACGAGCGCGCCGTCGAGCAGCTGGTGCGCGCGGCGGAAGTCGCCGAGCGCAGCTGGGCGAAGGACCACGCCGCATTCCTGTACCGCGAGGCTCTACAGCTCGTGCCGGAGCAAGACGAGGAGCGGCGGCGGACGATCCGCCGAAGGCTCGCGCTCGCGAGCGCGGCGTCAGTACACGTACCGGACGTCAGACGAGCGGGAAGTCGGCCGGAGTGACATCGCCGGCTATCTCGTCGATCGAAACAATCCCGTGCATGCCGAGCTGTTCGGAATGGGCATGCACGGCCGCCTTGTCCGGCGCGTCATAGATGCAGAACGTGCGGACCGTGCCAGTGTCGTCGACGACGACGTGGCTGTGCTCCCAGTTCACGTCGGTGAACTCGTTCTCGAGAAGTTCGCGTGAACGACGACCGACCTGCGGCATCTGTTCTTCCCCGCAGTCGAAGGCGCGAACAATCATGTAGCGCGGCACAGGGTGAGGATAGACCGGAGGACTGCCGGCCGCATACTCTCGCGCTCGAGCAGTTGCCGATCGTTCGGGCGATGAAACGATCGCAGCGGTGGCCGTCGAGCGAGGTCGGGCCGGCCGCTACTGTTCGGTAACCCCGGCGAGAGGCGACGAGCGTGCTGCTCAACCCCAACAGCTACGACCCGGCCCAGCTCGACCCCGAGGCGCGGCGGTTGATCGCCGCGACCATCGAGTGGTTCGAGAGCCGCGGCAAGGTGCGGCTCAAGCAGGATTACCACGACCGCGTCTGGTATTCGGAGTTCCTCGACTTCATCGCCTCCGAGCGTGCCTTCGCCATACTGCTGACCCCCGAGTCGGAGGGCGGGCGCTGGGACACCGCGCGGATCTGCGCGTTCGGCGAGGTGCTCGCCTTCTACGGCCTGGGGTACTGGTACGCCTGGCAGGTCAGCATCCTCGGCCTGGGTCCGATCTGGCAGAGCGCCAACACCGCTCCCCGCCGGCGCGCGGCGCAACTGTTGCAGGACGGCGCCGTGTTCGCGTTCGGCCTGTCCGAGAAGACGCACGGCGCGGACATCTACAGCACCGACCTGATCCTCACCCCGGACGGCGACGGGTTCCGCGCCAACGGCTCGAAGTACTACATCGGCAACGGTAACGCCGCCGGAATGGTCTCGGTCTTCGGCCGGCGCGCCGACGTGGACGGGCCGGACGGCTATGTGTTCTTCGCGGCCGACAGCCAGCACCCGGCCTACCGGCTGGAGAAGAACGTCATCGAGTCGCAGATGTTCGTCAGCGCCTTCACCCTCGACGACTACCCGGTCACCGAAGCAGACATCCTGCACACCGGCCCGGGTGCATTCGACGCCGCGCTGAACACGGTCAACATCGGCAAGTTCAACCTCGGCTTCGCCAGCATCGGCATCTGCGAACACGCCTTCTTTGAGGCGATCACGCACGCCGACAACCGGGTGCTCTACGGCAAGCGGGTCACCGATTTCCCGCACGTGCGCCAGGGGCTCACCGACGCCTACTGTCGCCTGGTGGCGATGAAGCTGTTCGCCGAGCGCGCGATCGACTACTTCCGCACCGCCTCGGCCGACGACCGTCGCTACTTGCTGTTCAACCCGGTCACCAAGATGAAGGTCACCACCGAGGGCGAACGGTGTATCGACGGGCTGTGGGACGTCATTGCAGCGCGCGGCTTCGAGAAGGACACCTACTTCGAGCAGGCCGCGATGGACATCCGCGCGCTGCCCAAGCTCGAAGGCACCGTGCACGTCAACATGGCGCTGGTGTTGAAGTTCCTGCCCAACTACCTGTTCGCGCCGCAAGACCTACCGGCCGTCCCGCGAACGCGCGACGCTGCCGACGACACGTTCCTCTTCCACCAGGGGCCGGCCCGCGGGCTCGGCAAGATCGTGTTCGGTGACTGGCGCGGGCCCTACGAGCGCTTCGCCGGCGTGCCGAACGTGGCGATCTTCCGCGAGCAGGCCGAGGGACTGGTCTCGCTCGTGACGACCGCGGCACCGGACGCCGACCAGGCCAAGGATCTCGATCTGCTGCTCGCCCTCGGTGAGCTGTTCACGCTCGTCGTGTACGGCCAGTTGATCCTCGAGCAGGCGGAGCTGGACGGCACCGACCGCGAGCTGGTCGATCAGGTCTTCGACGTGCTCGTCCGCGACTTCTCCGCCTACGCGATCGACCTGCACGGCAAGGCGTCCTCAACCAAGGCGCAGCAGCAGTGGGCACTCGACCACGTCCGCAAGCCGGCGGACGCGCCGGACCGCTATGCCGCGGTGTGGCAGCAGGTCCGCGACCTGGCCGGGGCCTACGAGATGCGCCCGTAAACCAAGCAGCAGCAGGTGACTGACCCACCGCGGCGCCGCGCCACTGTCCTGCGCGGCTTACGGTCAAGGCGCGGCGGCGCAGCTGGCGAGCATCCTGGCGCGCTGAACGCCGTCACGCGAGGACGGCGTCGACGACCTTCTTCAGCGCACTCGGTTGCGCGGGCGAACGTGGTGCCTGGGCACGAGCTTGTTCCATCCGCTCGCCGATGTCGCGCAGTTGCTTGCGACCCAGCCCGGCGCGCACCTTCGGGAACCACTCCTCTTCCTCCTCCTCGATGTGGTGGCGCACGTTCTCGATGAGGACGGTGGTCTTGGCGTCGAAGCGCTCGGAGTCGGCGGACATCGCGTACAACTCCATGCACAGGACGTCGGCGACGTGGTGTTCCTCGTAGGACTCCAGCACGTCGTCCTCGAGGTCAGGCAGCAACTGCCGCACCTCGGGGTACATCACCTCGTTCTCGAGGTAGGTGTGCACGGTCAGCAGCTCGATGATTTTGGCTACCAGAGCAGCCTTCTGCTTCACCGCGGAGTCGCCGGCTGCCTCGAATCGGCGAAACAGCGCACGGATCTGCTTGTGATCGTTCTTCAGCAAGACGATGGCGTCCGTTGTCACCGGCGTTCCCTTCGTGGGTGGGTCAGGCGGGGATCCCCGCTGGCGGTACTAACGCTGCCCGTGCTTGCCGCCGCTGTAACAACGCCGCTGCAGGAGTGCGTTCCGCGGCGGGAAAGTATCGATCTACGTGGCGTGTCGCGCCCGAACCTGATAAGAAGCTGATCGCGGGACGGCTGCCGTGGATCGGCCACGGTCTTGACAGTTCCCGGTCTGTGGAGGGCACTCATGCACAAGTTCAGGTATGCCGCAGTAGCGGCCGCTACCGCCGCCGTAACGGCGGCGGCGCTCGTCAACGCCGTACCCGCCGTGGCGGCCCGGCCGCACATCTCGGCGTCGGCGTCCGGGGGCGTCCAGCCGAAGGTGGCCTCCACGTACCTGGCCGGCTACCAGATGACCAACCCTGGCGTGTCGCGTGCAACGGCGCGGTTCAACGTGCCGACCGTCACCTGCCCGACCGGGGACACGCAGGGCACCGGTCTCGGCCTGGGCAACGAACAGGCCGTTGGCTTCCCAACAGTGCTCGCGATCGTGTTCCTGGCCTGTGTCAGCGGCAGTCCGCAGTTAACGATGTACTCGCAGGCCGGCGGTAATGGGAACTCCGGAACCGCCCTGCCGGGTGACCTGATCTTCGTCTCGATCAGCCAGACGACGAACAAGGTGGTGGCTACCGTTCGGGACGTGACCCAGGGATTCTCGGTCGTCGCGTCCGGAACGCCGATGCCGGACAACTCGGTGACCTACGGGTTGTTCCCGCTGTTCGCCGGCCCGGACCCGCTGCCGGTCGCGGACTTCGGTGCCGTGCGCGTCCGCCAGTCGTTGCTCGAGAACGCGCCTATTGCTTCGTGGGGGCCGACCAAGCTCACTCGTATGAACGGCGCGGTTACCCAGGTCGCCACCGGAAACTTCATCCCTTCAGGCACGTTCAGCCTGTTCTTCCGCAGCAACTAGGGCGCGCGCGAACGGTCCTGCGGGGGTAACCCGGCAGGACCGTTCGCCTGCCAGTGTGGCCTGGGCGGGTCGACTGACCTCGCTGAGGTTATGCAGGCACGACCACGAACTGGCGCAGGTACAGATCGGCGAAGGTGACCGGTCCTCGGGGGCCGGGGACGTTGTCAATGTTGATACCGGTCTCGGGCACGCCGAGCAGCTTCACCCCGTCCAACAGCCGGGTGGTCGCGTTGTGGAAGGCGCCGGTGCCGGCGTAGAGGCCGAGGAACTCCGAGGCCGCGGCGGGGTCCTCGGTCACGATCGTCGCGGCCAGGCCCGAGGTCTGTTCGTTCGCGACACGGGCCGCTTCGCGCAGGTCTGTCACCGGTGCCAGCGTCACCGTTGCCTCGTTGCCGGTGTCTAGCGCCCACTCGTGGTCGAGCGGGTGCTGGTGCGGCGGCGCGGAAACCCCGATGCCCTTCTCGTCCAGCGCTGCTGTCGCGAGCCGGCTGATCTCGTCGTAGCGGGACGCTGCGATCAGCACCAGGTTGACCCGGTTGCAGACCCCTAACCGGTCGGTTCCCTCGTTAAGCAGTCGAAGCGCGACCTCGACGTCGGCCGCTGCGTCGACGAAGAGCACGCCGCCACCAGCAGCGTGGGCGAGGGTACGGACGCCGTGCCGGGCGGCCTCGGCACCGAGCGACGCCGTCGTTTCGCCGCTGCCGCGCAGGATGACCAGCCGAATCTGCTGCGGCTGGCGCACCAGGGCGGTGGCGAACTCGTGCCCCGGCTCGCGGACCAGTTCGATCGCGCGTGGGTCGATCCCGCACGTCTGCAGCGCCGGCGTGACGACGTGCTCGTGCAACGCGCGTGCCGACGCAAGGGCGGCCGAACCGGTGCGAAGCACACCGGCGTTGCGGGACTTCAGCAGTTGCGAGGCGACATCGATCGTGACCAGTGGCCGCGCCTCGTAGTTCACCCCGATCACGCCGATCGGACGCCGGCGCTCGAGCAGCCGTAACCCGTTCGGCAGCGCACCGAGATCGGTGTCGCGCGTCGGCGGCGGCACCGCCGCGAGCAGGCGCAATTGCGCGGCTACCTCGTCGAGTCGATCGTGGTCGATACGCAGCCGGTCGCGCAGCGCAGCGCTCATGCCGGCGTCCTGCGCAGCCTGCAGGTCCTGCCCGTTCGCCTCGTCGATCACTGTGCGGTCGGCGGTCACCCGTTCGGCCATCGTCGTCAGTGCGGCAGTGATCTGTTCGTCGGTGGCCGCGGCCATCGATGCGGCTGCCGCCGCGGCGGCGCGCGCGTAGCCCGCCACGGCTGAGTCCGCGATGGCCTGCGGATCGTCCGAGCGGTCTGGGTCGGCCACGACGGCAATGCTAGCGACGGCGGCGATGCCGGCTGCGGACGCCGCTTGCGCTTCGTCGGGCGGCATGCCGAGGTGAGTGCTGTACTGACGCGGACATCGGACTTGGCAGGAGGTGGCGTGCGTGGTCGATCTGGACGCTCTGCAGGCGGCCGGCGTATCGGACGTCCACACGCGCCGCGGTCTGCTCGCGTATCTGGACTCGCTCGGCTTCTCGCTCGAACAGATGGTGGAGGCCGAGCGGCACGGCCGGCTGTTCGCGCTGGCCGGCGATGCGGTCATCAGCCCCGGCCCGGTGCTGCACAGCCTGCGCTCGGCGGCCGAGAGCCTGAGCCTTCCGCTCGAGGCGGTCGAGCATGCCTGGGCCGCGCTGGGTCTCACGGTCGCCGATGCCGACCAGATCGCGCTGACCCAGGCCGATGTGGACGGCCTGCGGACGTGGGCCGATCTCGGTGCGGTCGCAGGCGTTGACGCGTCGATGGGGGTGCTGCGCGTCCTCGGTGCCGCGATGGCCCGCTTCGCCGAGGCGGAGTCGTCGGCGATCCGCGCCGGCGTGCCGGCGATCCAGATGAACTACACCGCCGACGAGTTGACCACTGCGCGGGCCTACGCCGGGGTCGCCGAGTTCGTCCCGCGGATCGGGGCCTTGATCGACGCCGTGCACCGCCAGCACCTGCAGAGCGCACGCGTCTACTTCGAGGACGTCGTGCAGGACGTTTCCGCGACGGTCATCTGCGGTGTCGGCTTCGTCGACCTGTCCGGCTTCACGGCGCTGACCCAGCAGCTCACCCCGGCCGAGCTCTCGGGCCTACTGAGTGCATTCACCTCGACCGTCGGCGACGTCGTGCACGCCGATGGGGGACGGGTGGTGAAGTTCATCGGGGATGCGGTGATGTGGGTCAGCCGCACGCCGGAACAGCTCGCGACCGCTGCCGCCGATCTTGTCGAGCACCCGAAAGCTCACCTGGCGGGCCTGCAGGTGCGGGCCGGGTTGGCCTACGGCTCCACCCTCGCGCTGGACGGTGACTACTTCGGCAACACCGTCAACGTCGCCGCCCGGCTGGTTGCGGCGGCCGTCCCTGGACAGATCCTTGCCACGACCGACATCCGCGAGGCGCTGCCCGACTGGGACGCCGGGCCACCGCTGCCGCTCACCCTGCGCGGCTTCGACCACCCGGTGCAGGCCTACGCCCTGCAGCGCCCCCTCACCGCGTTCGCGGGAACCACTCGGCCGCCACGTCGCGTCTAACGCAGCGAACCCGCCTGGAGGAACCGTGCAGCGAATTCGTCCGATCCCGACTGCTTCGTTGGTGACCGTCCTGATGCTGGCCGGCTGCGCCTCCCCTGGCGGATCTGGCCGCGGATCGACGTCGCCGACGCCGGGCACCCGACTCGAGCTGGCCGCCCCTGGGCAAGCAGACTCCCGCCAACTGGGCTCCGGCCAACTGGGTTCCGGTCAACTCGACAAGGACTCACCCACGTACGACCCCGCGATCGCCGTCCGTCCGACGACCTACGTCCTGGACGCCGCGCTGCCCGACCTGGGCTCCGATGCCACTGTGTGGCGGATGCAGCCGCACCCGGTCAGCGCGAGTGACGTGCAGCGCTTCGCCGACGTGCTCGGCCTCGAGACGGTTCCCGCGCGCACCTCAACCGGGTGGGAGGTCCACGGCTCGGACGGGTGGCTGAGCGTTGTCGTCGGTCCTGGCTCTGTCGGTGTCTCGTACTCCCAGGGCGGCGGGGTGTCGAGCGGTTCGGGCGGGTCGTCCGTCGGCTCGGCGGTACCAGGGACCGCGGTCGACGGCCCGGCGCCCGAACCGGTGCGCGGGGGGAAGCCGGTTCCGGTCACCGATGCCTCGCCCCCGCCGGTCGCGCCGCCCGATCTGCCCAGCGCCACGCCGGTCGCGGCACCCAGCGACGTGCCGAGCGCGGGCGAGGCGTCGTCGATCGCGCGCGACCTGCTCGATCGCCTCGGAGTCCTGGCCGGTCAGGACTGGGCGATCGCGGTCTCCGACGCCGGCGGGGTCGCCTACGCCTGCGCGTCGGACGCGCCCTGTGCACCCCCGCCACCACAGGTGTTCGCCCGCGCCGTCACCTTTGCGCCGAAGGTTGCCGGGTCAGTGGTCTCCGGCGGCGGCTGGTCGGTCACGCTGGGCGAGCACGGCCGGGTCGAGTCCGTCTATGGCGACTGGGCTGCGCCGGCAGACGTCGGCACGTACCCGCTGATCACGACCAGCGCGGCGTTCGCCGACCTGCAGCACGGCCGCGCACTGTACGTGGGCCCGCAGCCGATGATCGCCGACGCTGTGCCCCCCGTACGGACGGGACCCGACTCGGCACCGTCCCAGACCGCCGAGCCGGAGACCGTCCACATCACCGGAGTCGAGCTCGGGCTGGCCCGCTGGGACGGCTACCTCGACGACCAGGCCGCGGTCGATCTCGTCCCGACCTACCGCTTCCAGGCGGTCAGCGGCGACGCAGCCCGGTACGACATCGAGGTGCTCGCGCTCGACCCGAGCGCGATCACGTTCCACCACCCGGTTCCGATGCCGAAACCGCTGCCCGCGCAGCCGCCGTCGACGACCGATTGACTCGTTCGACCCGCTGAGGTCACGCGTGCCGCAGCAACTGGTAACACCGGCGTGCCATCATCGGGCCGGTGAGGACGCGGCGAGTGGCGGTCGGATGCGAGTTCACCTATATGGCGGACGTCAAGACTCCGGCGATCTTTCAGGTTCAGCCGGCGCCCGGGGCGGGCAGCATGCAACACGAGGCGTGGTCGTCCGCGCCGCACATGGACCTGCGCAGCTACATCGATCTGTACGGCAATCGGTGTACCCGGGCGGTCCTGCCGGTCGGGGTGTCGATGTTCGCCTATCACGCGGAACTCGAGGTGCCCGATGCGACCGAGGAGTTCGACGAGTCGGCGCGCGAGGTTGCGCCCGACGATCTGCCCGACGACGTGCTCATCTACACCTTGCCCAGCCGCTACTGCCTGCCGGACGTGCTCGGTGACGAAGCGTGGACGCTGTTCGGATCGGTCGCACCCGGCTACTCGCGGGTTCAGCGCATCTGCGATCACGTCAATTCGCACCTCACCTTCCAGTACGGCAGTTCGTCGGCCTGGACGACGGCGGCGGACGTGAACAGCACCCGTTTCGGGGTGTGCCGGGACTTCACCCACCTGGCGATCTCGTTCTGCCGCGCCCTCAACATCCCGGCCCGTTACGTTTTCGGGTACTTACCCGACGTCGACGTGCCTGTTGACCCGGTACCGATGGACTTCGCCGCCTGGATGGAGGTCTGGCTCGATGATCGCTGGTGGACCTTCGACCCGCGTAACAACGTTCGGCGCAAGGGCCGCGTGGTGATCGGCCGCGGGCGCGACGCCTCGGACGTCGCGATGGCCACCACCTTCGGCGGCCCGCGGCTGGATGCGATGACCGTCCGTGCGGCGGAGCTGCCGACGTGATGCTCGACCGGCAGTTGCTCCAGGTGCCGGTCCTCGAGCACGACGAGGTCGACCTGGACGGCGCCGAGCGGGTCACCTA
Source organism: uncultured Actinomycetota bacterium (assembly GCA_963750295.1). Classification (GTDB taxonomy): domain Bacteria; phylum Actinomycetota; class Actinomycetes; order Mycobacteriales; family Jatrophihabitantaceae; genus CAVVPY01. Next base: position 2,201,598 of record CAVVPY010000001.1, on the reverse strand, counting down.
CCTGCTGGAGCAGAGTTTCCACTACAGCTACCAGTGCCCGATCGAGCAGCTGCGGCATCGCCTGGTCGTGCTACCGCCGCAGCGGCATGGCAATCAGCATCTGCGGGCGCACCGGATCGACGTGGACGGCGTCCGCGCGCGGCGCGAGATGCGGCGTGACGCCCACGGCAACACGGTCGTGCGGCTGCGCGCCGATCGCGTCGAGCAGAGCGTGTCGTTCCGGATCGGCGCGCTGCTCGAACGGGTGCACGCCGACGGCGCGACCCTGCTGCCAGCCGCCGCTCTCACCGATGCGCGGCTGTTGACGGCTACGCGGCTCACTGCTCCTGACGACCGGATACGCGAGCTCGCCCGTGAGGTTGCCGCCGAGGTCGGACGGGCCGCGATCCCGGTCGAGCTGGCCGACGCGCTGTGCCGCCGGGTGGCTGGCGAGCTTCGCTACGAGTTCGGCCATACGGGTGTCGACACGACCGCGGCGGCGGCGCTCGCGGGTGGGCGAGGGGTCTGTCAGGACGCCGCCCACATCATGCTCGCGATGTGCCACGCGGTGGGCCTGCCGGCGCGGTACGTGTCGGGCCACCTGCTCGGGCAGGGTGGCACGCATGCGTGGGTCGAGGTCGTGGTCGCACATGGCGAGCAGGCCGTCGCGATGCCGTTCGACCCGTGCAACGGGGTGGCTGGATCGGCGCGCTATCTGACGGTGGCCACCGGTCGCGACTACGCCGACGTCCGGCCCACGTCCGGGTCCTACGTGGGTGCAGCGATCGGCAACCTGGAGACGAGTCGCCGGGTGGCTGTGCTCGCTGCCGCCTGAGCGTCGACGTCAGCGAAGACTGAACACGATCAGCGCGGCCACCACTACGAGCATCAGGCCGACGCCCATGAGGTCCTGACCGATCTCGGCGGCCGGGGTCTCTCGCCACCAGCGGCGCACCCGGCGGATCCACCTGGCGCGACGCCGTTCCACGGACACGAATTCGATCATCCGCCGGGGATGTTGCTGCCTTGTGAACGGCACATTGACACGGGGCCTCAGCTGCCGGCGGCCCGCTCGGCTTCCTCCGGATCAGTGCCCGGTGACTGTTCCTGTTTCGATCGGCTTTCCGAGACGCGGTGGGGCACGCGCAGCAGCCGGATTGAGGTCACGAGTACGAGGCCGCCGAGCAGGTTGCCGAATGCGGACCAGCCGAGCGCAGGCAGCCAGTCGAGGTAGCCGTAGGGCGCGTGGCCGGACAGCAGTCCCGCGAACATCAGGATGGAATCCAGCACGGAGTGGAACAGTTGCGCGCCGACGAGGATGAAGGACATCACCACGGCGGGGACGATCTTCACGCCGATGCTGTCGGTGGCGTGCTGCATGCGCGTCTGCAAGGTGATGACGGCCCCGGCGAGCACCGCGAGGAACAACGAGCGCCACGAGATGCCTAGGTCGGCGTAGTGCGCGCCCGCCGTGATCGCACTCTGCTTCACGTCGGGCAGGGCGATCACGATCATGGCGGCCATGAGGAACCCGGCGGCAAGGTTCGCCGCGAGCGTGACGACCCACAGCCGCGCCAGTTCGAGCCACGTGCCTGCCTTGGCAACGACCGCGGTGACAGGTACCAGGAAGTTCTCGGTGAACAACTCGGAGCTGGCCATGAGCAAGGCCACGAACCCGACCGTGAACGCCAGGCTGGCCAGCAGCGGCTGGCCGGTTTCGGCGTCGACGACCAAATAGATGAGCACGCCGACCGCGACATCGACTCCGCCGAGGAAGCCGGTCGCCACCAGCGGCAGCAGGGGCCTGGACAGGCGGTCGTGCCCCTCTTCCACGAGGCGGTCGAAGGCGTCCTCCAGTTCGGGTTCCTCACGTGCGCCAGTGGGTGCGACGACGTCGCTGGAATCGCCGGACGAGGAACTCATCATCTGCCTCTACCCAGCGCAGGCCCGGCTCGCACAGAGCCCCTTCGGATATGACCGGTTTGGGCCGGTCTGCGATGGGAAAGCTAGCGCGGGCACCTGACCGGAGGTAGGGACATGCATCGTCGGCGTTGGCTCGTGGTCATCGCAGCACCAGCACTGCTCGCGTCGCTGGCCGTGGCGACACGCTCCGGGGCCGCGACGGCTGCGACGGCCGCCCCGGAGGCTGCGGCCGGCGCGTTCGTGCTGACCGCGACCGATCGCGGCTCGAGCTACGCACCGACGTTCACGGGCAACGGCTACCTGAGCGTGCGTGTGCCGGCGGCAGGTCAGGGCTACGCAGGCGGGGACGTGCCGGCGCTGTCCGAGCTGGCCGGCTTCTACGCCGACCCGCCCCGGGAGGTGCAGCAGCGCGCGAACCTTCCGACCTGGTCAGCGCTGAAGTTCACCGACGGCCGGCAGTCGTTCTCGCTCACGACCGGCCGGGTGAGCCGGTGGCGGCAGCAGCTGGACCTGCGCGACGGCGTGATCACCACGTCGGCGCGCTGGCAGGCACCGAACGGTCATGTCACCGACCTGACCTACCGGGTCTTCACCGACCGCGCGCGGCAGTACGTGGGGTCGGTCCGGCTCACCGTGACGCCCCGCTGGTCCGGGACCGCAGCCGTGACCGATCTCGTCGACGGCCGACCGGCGACGCTGACCGTGCCCGTTGCGCACGGCTGGGACGCGAAGCACCGTGAACTGTGGCAGAGCGTGCGAACGCAGGGGACGGGGATCGTCGCCGGGCTGGTCAGCCGGATGGGCGTGTCGGCCTCGGTCGGGGACCCCGAGGTGACCCGCGTGGTCCCCGACGACGTGCAGAGCATCGGGCAGCGAGCGAGGTTCGCGGTACACGCCGGCCGCAGCTACACCGTCACCAAGTACGTAGGGGTGGCGACGTCCCACGAAGCCGCGCGGCCGGTCGCCTTCGCCCGAGCCCAGTCGAGTGCGGCCGAGCGCGCCGGCTTCACCGCCCTGCACCGCGAGGACCGCTCGGCCTGGGACGCGCTCTGGGCCGGCCGGATCGAGGTGCTCGGCGACCCGACGCTCGCGACCGAAGTCAACGCCAGCCAGTTCTACCTGTGGTCGAGCACCCGCAGTGGCGTGGACTGGAGCATCTCGCCGGCCGGGTTGTCGTCCAACGGCTACAACGGACACATCTTCTGGGACGCCGAGACCTGGATGCACCCCGCCCTGCTCGCGCAGCATCCTGACCTGGCAGCGGGCATGGACGCCTACCGATTCCGGTTGCTGGGCGCCGCCAAGGCCCATGCCGCCTCGACGCACAACCAGGGAGCCCGCTACCCGTGGGAGAGCGCGCTGGACGGCACCGAACAGACCCCGCCCCCGGTGTCGATCAACAGCGAGGGCCTGTACGAGCAGCACATCACCGCCGACATCGCGCTCGCCCAATGGCAGTACTACCTCGCGACCGGCGACGAGGGCTGGCTGCGCAGCCGCGGCTGGCCGGTCCTGTCGCAGGCGGCCGCCTTCTGGGCCGGGCGGGCCGTGCAAGGGGCAGACGGGAGTTTCCACATCCGGCACGTGACCGGGCCGGACGAGGAGAACCCGGACGTCAACGACGAGGCATACACCAACGCCGGCGCGGCGCGGGCCCTTCGCATCGCGACCGCCGCGGCGCGAGCGCTCGGACACACCGCCCCCGCGTCCTGGTCCCGGATCGCGGCCCGGCTGGTCGTGCCGGTCGATTCGGCGCTCGGCGTCCATCCGGAGTTCCGTGGCTACCAGGGCCAACTGGTCAAGCAGGCCGATGTGACGATGCTGCAGTACCCGTGGGAACGGCAGATGCCCGACGCGGTCGCGCAGCGCGACCTGGACTACTACGTGCCCAGATCGGATCCGGGCGGGCCGTCGATGAGCGACGCGATCAACAGCATCGACACGGCGGCGCTCGCTTCGCCGGGCTGCGCGTCCTACGTCTATGTCCAGCGCAGCATCGAGCCGTTCATGCGCGACGTGTTCGACCAGTTCTCCGAGACGCGCACCGGCGGTGCGTTCACCTTCATGACCGGCATCGGCGGGTTCCTGCAGGAGTTCCTGTACGGGTTCTCCGGGCTCCGGTGGGGCCCGCATTCGGTGACACTCAACCCGTCGCTGACCGGGCAACTTCGCGGCCTCGTCCTGCACCGGCTGGCCTGGCAGGGCCGTCACCTCAGCGTGTCCATCGGGCCGGCGAGCACAACCGTGTGGCTCGAGAGCGGGCAGCCGATGACCGTCACCGTGGGGGGCGCCGACCGCAGGCTCGCCGTCGGTGCGCCGATCACGGTCCGCACGTCACGTCCGGATACCACCCCGACCCGCGACGTCGCGCGTTGCGCGCCGGCCACTGCGTCGAGCGCCCAGCGGGGCACCGTCCCGCTCTCAGCGGTCGACGGTAGCCCGGCAACCGACTGGCAACCGCGGGCCGTGCCTGCTCGGCTGGTCGTGCCGCTCGATGGCACCCGGACGGTCGCCCATGCGCTCGTGCAGTGGGGGCGGATGTGGCCAGGGGCCCCCGCGCCGAACGTGCCGCCGCCGCCGGGCCCGGTTCGGACGATCCGCCCGACCGGCTACGACCTTCTCGTGAGCCAGGACGGGACGACGTGGACCACGGTGGCCAGCGTGCGCACCACAACCGGCCGCGTGCGCGACGTGCTGTCGTTCCCGCCCGTCGCCGCCCGCTACCTGGCGCTCCGCATCACGGCTGCGCCGCCCGGGCCGGCGCCGATGCTTCAGGAACTGACCGTTACCAGGTGACGGTGGCTGGCTTGCGTAGGCGATGACGCTCAGTTCGCGGTGTCGGGTACCTGCACGGCCACGATCGCGATGTCGTCGTGGGCGCTGCCGTCCTGGAAGTCCAGGACGTCCTCGAGCAGTCCCGCCGCGAGCGCCTCTGCCGACCGGGTGCGCTCCGCCATCACGGTGACCAGGCGGCGCTCGCCGTAGAACGAGCCTTCGCGCCGGCCCTCGGTCACGCCGTCGGTGTAGAGCAGCAACGCCTCGCCCGGCTGGAGCACGAGACTCGTGTCGTGCACGACGATGTCGTCGAGGACGCCGAGCAGCTGACCTGGTTCGCCCACCTCGGCGACGAGTCCGTCGCGGTTGCGGTGCCGGGGGAGCGGGTGGCCGGCCGTGCTGAGGCACGCCGTCCAGGTGCCGTCGACGCGGTGCAGCCGGACGATCGCGACGGTGCAGAACCGGTCGCTACCGTGCCGGCGCAGGGCGTCGTTGAGCGCGGTGAGAGCGTGCGACGGGGACGGATCCTGGATCGCGACCGCGCGCAGGCTGTACCGGACGAGCGCGGTGACGACGGCGGCGCCGACCCCCTTGCCGCAGACGTCCCCGATCGAGATCGTCCACTCCTCCGGACCGGTCTGGAAGATGTCGTAGAAGTCGCCGCCGACCTCCGACCCGTCCCCGGCCGGGCGGTAGCGGGCTGCGACGTCGAGATGCGGGATCATCGGGGCCGTCGGCGGGATGAACGTCTTCTGCAGCGTCCGCGCCAGCGCTGATGCGCGCGCTTCCGACGCTTCGGCGCGCTGCTTCTGCCGCAACAGTTCGCGCTCGTATTCGCGTCGTTGGGTGGCATCGAAGACCGCCGTCCGGATCACCCTCGGCGTGCCGTCGGCGTCGCGCTCGAGGACTGCGTTCACGAGGACGGGCAGCCGGCTGCCATCGCTGCGGACCAGGTCCAAGGCGATCTCGCGAGCCGTCCCGTGCATGCTCAACATCGGCGCGTAGTGCGTCTCGTGATAGATCTGCCCGCCGGCCGAGAGCAGCTCGACGAACCGCTTGCGACCGACGAGCTCGTCCCGGCCGAATCCACTCAGGGTGAGAAACGTCTGGTTCGCCTTCACGATCACGCCGTCGGCGGTGGTGGACAGATACCCGCAGGGGGCCTGCTGGTAGAGCTGTTCCGGATCGTCGTCCGAGAGCGCACTGATGAACTCGTCAACGGCGTCGGACTTGGAGCTCATCTTCGTTCGGTCGTGGCCGAGGCCAGGAATTCCTCGATGACCTCCGCGGTCTCGTCGGGCGCGGACAGGTTCGGGCAATGCCCGTTCGCTTCGAGGTGCCGCAGCGTCGCGTTCGGCATCATCTGGCGAACGTATTCGCCGACGACGGTCGGCGCGATGACGTCATTCGAGCACTGCAGGACCAGCGTCGGGGTCTTGACCCGCGCAAGGTCGGCCCGGTTGTCGGACAGGAACGTCGCTCGGGCGAACAGGCGGGCGATCTCGGGATCGGCGCGACAGAAGCTCTCGGTGAGCTCGTCCCCGAGCTCCGGGCGGTCCGGCTGGCCCATGATCACCGGTGCCATCGCGGCCGACCAGCCGAGGTAGTTGCTGTCCAGCGAGGCGAGCAGGTCGTCGATGTCGGCAGCGCTGAAGCCACCCACATAGTCGCCGTCGTTGATGTATCGCGGCGAGGGGCCGACGAGGACCAGGGAGGCGAACAGGGCCGGCTCGGCGGCGGCGGCGAGCACGCCGATCATGGCCGAGACCGAGTGGCCGACGAAGATCACATCGCGCAGGTCCAGCTCGCGGCAGATGGCGATGACGTCGTCGGCATACCCGTCCAGGGACGCGTACCGATCCGGGTCGTAGGCACTGGCATCGGATCCGCCTGCGCCGATGTGGTCGAACAGCACGACCCGGTAGTGCTCGGCGAAACGGGGCGCGACGTAGCGCCACATGTTCTGGTCGCATCCGAAACCGTGCGCGAACAGCATCGGCTGGGCGTCCGGCGGTCCGGCGACGTGGACGTTGTGCCGTCCGGAGATGTCCATGGCATGCAGGTTATGGGGCTGGCAGCGCAACGGGTAGTCGAGGGCCCTCGACTCAGCCGGCCGGAACCAGTTGGGCCTCGCTGCGGGCGAGCCCGACGGTCGACAGCGTCATGACGAGGGCGATGACGGCCAGCAGCGCGAGTGCGGGGCCGTCGACCTGGAGTTGTTCGTGGAGCAGGGCGACACCGAGGACGGCCCCGAGCAACGGCTCGAGCACCGAGATGACGGGAAGGGACGCCTGCAGCTCACCGGCTTGGTAGGCCAACTGCTCGAAGTAGACGCCCGCGAGGCCGATCACGATGACTCCGTAGGTCTCACCGGTGGTGAGCAGTGCCCCGAGTCCGTCCGGGACGGTGACGACGACTGCCTTGGTCAGAACGACTGCCACCGCGGCGCACGACCCGGCGACGACAGCGAGCAAGAATGCCCGGGACGAACCCGACCGGGCACTCGCCACCACGAAGCAGGCGACCAGGATCGGAGCGCCGACGGCGGCGACGATCAGCCAATCCGTTGCGGGGCCGCTGTCCGCACCCTCGTCGGGGTTCCCGAGCACGACGAACAGCGCGATCGAGACCGCGAGGACGAGGCCCCACCGCCACGCAACCGGCGTCAACCGGCGCTGCGCCAGCCGGGCGCTGAGGGGTAATGCGAACAGCAAGTTGGTCACCACGAGGGGTGCCACCACGATCAACGGACCGATCGCCAGCGCGAGCGCCTGCAGGACGTAGCCGCCGGTATTGCCCGCCGTGCCCGCCCACCACTGCGGGCTGCGGAGCAGGTGGCTGATGAAGTGGCGGCTACGGGCGATCTCGTCCGACGACCGCGCCGCCGCGCGCTGTTGGGCCACGGTCGCGACGGCGAAGGCGAAGGCACTCAGCAGCGTGAGCAGAACGCACAGGACGAGCTGGCCACTCTGCACGTGCAGCAGTATTTACCAGTGCAGGCGTCCGAGCGGGCCGGCGGACGTCCCCGACGGGGTGAATCCGGCCCCTGGTCCCGCGCTGGCAAGTCCAGAAGGTGTCCGGTATCGGGTGAAACCTGAGAATCGATCCGAACATCTCGTGCCGGGTGCTTGTTCGCGGTTTGTCCGAGGTCCACGATGCATTCCACCGCGGCCGGAGTGGCCGGCTGGGCAGCGATAGGAGTGTCGACATGCTGAAGAAGATCCTCATCACAGTGGGTGCCGTCGGCGTGCTCGTAGGCAGCACGGTCGCTGCGGTGGCGGGCACGAACGGGGCGAACGGGTCCGGCAGCGCCGGGTCGCACAAGGTGTCCGGCACGTCCGGCGGGATGCCGCCCACGGCCCAGGTGCTCTGGGCGGTGGTGAATTCGGACGGGACGCTCGCGCGGGCCTTCCCCCGGCAGGCAACCTCGTCCAGGATCACGACGGGTTCGTACGAGATCGACTTCCTGAAGCCGGTCGACGCGTGTGCCTACGTCGCGACCATCGGCAACGCCGGTTTGGGCAACCCGCCGCACGGAACGATCGTCGTTGCCGCCCGGGCAGGACAGCCGCTCGGGGTCTTCGTCGAGACGCGCGACACGACCGGCGCCCTCGCCGACCGCGGGTTCCACCTCGGGGTCATGTGCTGAGCGCCCGCAGCCGGAGCAGCTCCCGGGAGCTGCTCCGGCTGCACAACCGGATGCGATCCCACTAGCCAGTCAAGCCGGCACCGCGGGCTGAGACCATGATCGGGTGCACACACGCGAACCGGGTGAGGTGGCGACCGGTATCTGGCAGATCGGCCAGGCGCTCAGCGACGAGGTTCCGCTGTACCTGCACCTCGTCGTCGGGCCGTCCGGTTCGGCGCTGGTCGACGGCGGGCTGCCGAGCAGTCTCGGCGCGGTCGGGGCGCTGCTTGCCGCCGCGGGCGTGTCTGCCCCGGACTTCCTGCTCAACACCCACGCCCATCATGACCACATCGGGACCTTTGCCGCGCTGCGCGAGCGCACCGGCGCCCGGCTGGTGGCCGCGCCCGGTGCGGTGAGGTGGATCGAGGATCTCGACGCGAACCTGCGCGAGTTCGCGCTGCACCGTCCGGACATCATTCCCGACACCCCACAGTTGCGCGCCGAACTCGACCCGACCTACGACGCGCCGTGCCACGTCGACATCACGATGCGTGCGGGTGGGTCGGTCCGGCTGGGCGGCGGGGTCGACCTGGTCGCTTACGAGGTGCCAGGTCACGTCGACGCCGAGCTGTGCTGGTTCGAGCGCAGTTCACGCACCCTCATCCTCGGTGACGTCGTCACGGGCACGTCGTGGAGCTTCTTCCACGGGCACGTGGACCCGGTCCGGCTGCGCACGTCGCTGCACCTGTTGCGCACGCTGGTGGCCGAGCAGGACGTCCGGACGGTGTGCCTGTCCCACTACCCAGCCCGCGACGCGGAATCGTTCCTGACGCTGCTGGGCGAGGTCGAGCGGCACGTCGCCGAGGTCGCCGAGGTCGTGCACGGGCAGTTGGCCGATCATCCGCGCGCGCTGGCCGAGATCTGGCGCGGCACCTGCGCCGGGATGGGACGCGTCGAGGAGTTCCGCGGGCTGGCGATGGTCGACGCGCACCTGCGGGCACTTGTCGAGAGCGGGCGCGCGCGGCAGGTGGGTCCGGACAGCTACGTCGCAGTAGCATCGGCCGACCCGAACCGGCAGGAGTAGCCCGCGATGGACGGTACGAGGTCGGCAGTCGTGGTCGGCGGCGGATCCGGGATCGGGCGGGCCTGCGTGCAGGTGCTCGCCGCTCAGGGCTGGCTGGTCACCGCGGCCGATATCGCCTTCGCCGACGAGGCGGAGCCGGGCAGCAGCGTCGAGCGGGTGAGCGCCGATGCCACCTCGGCCGCGGACATGGCGCGGGTCATGGCCGGGGCGTCCGGACGTGCCCCGCTCGCGGGGCTGGTCTACACCGCCGGCATCGAGCGGCACGGGTCGGTCGTCGGCACTGACGAGCCGACCTGGGACCTCACCCACGCGGTGAACCTGAAGGGCGCCTACCTCGCGGCGCAGGCGGCGGTCCCGGTGCTGGCGGCTGCCGGCGGCGGGTCGATCGTGGTCATGTCCTCGATCCAGGGGATTGCGACCCAGCGCGCGGTCGCGGCCTACGCCGCGGCGAAGGCCGGCGCGCTCGGCCTGGTCCGCGCGATGGCACTCGACCATGCGGCACAGGGCATCCGCGTCAACGCGGTGGCGCCAGGAACGATCGACACCCCGCTGGTGCGGCAGAACGCGGCCGACCTGTCACCGGACGATCCGGAGGCCGCGCTGCGGGACTGGGCAGACATGCACGCGCTGAAACGGATCGGGCGTCCCGAGGAGGTCGCGAACGTGGTCGCGTTCCTGCTGTCGGAGGCGGCGTCGTTCGTCACCGGAGCCACCTGGGTCGTCGACGGCGGGCTGCTCGCGTCGTACTGATACTGAGTTCACGGTGACGAGAGGCCGAGACCGTTCAACACCCCTTGCAGGTAACCGATCGCGTGCGCACGGCCGCGGCTGCAGTACGCGGCCGGGGACGTGTCGCCCCAGGTGTCGACGTCGCCGATCATGGCGGGCACGTGGTCGTCGATCATGAACCCGTCGAAGCCGCACTCGTGCAGGCGGCGCACGACGCGCGCCGGGTCGAGGTTCCCCTCGCCGAGGAAGCACTCGGTGAAGCGGGGGACGGTGCCCCGGACGTCACGGAAGTGGACGTAGCAGATCCGGCCGATGGGGCCGAGCAGGTCGATCACCTCGTCCACGGCCTGCTGGCCGCCCATCTCGGACACCGTCCCGAGGCAGAAGTTGAGCCCCCAGGCCGGGCTGCCGTTCGCGCGGCGGTACCCCTCGGCGATCGCGGCCGGCGAGGTGAAGATGCGTGCCACCCCGCCCAGCGGTTCGTCCACCGGCGGGTCGTCCGGATGCAGGGCGAGCCGCACGCCCACCGCTTCGGCGACGGGCAGCACCGCGTCGAGGAAGTACTGGTAGTTCGACCACATCTGCGCGGCGTCGATCGGCTCGGTGATCGCCTCGGTGGGAACCAGTTTGTACGAGCTGAGGGCGTTGCCGGCCGATGCGCGTGACAGGTCGAAACTGCTCACCCTGGCGCCCCCGCGGGCGGACGCGCTCATGTCCGTGCGCCACACATACGTTGCGATGAAGTTGTAGCCCAAGAGGTCGATGCCGACGGTGGCCATATTCCGGATCGTGCGCTGGTAGTTCTCCACCTGCTCGTCGCGCCCGGGCAGACCACGCTGGATCTTGTAGAAGTGCGCGGCGGGGACGTTCTCGAGCCCGTCGATTGCCAGCCCGTCGCGGTCGCAGCGCTCGCGCAGTGCGCGCAACTCCTCGACGCTCCAGTAGCCGTCGACGCCCGGCAGCGCGGACGGGGTGTGCAACTGCACGCTGCGCAGTCCGAGTTGATGGGCGAATGTGGCGACCGTGTCGTCGTACTCGTCGATGTGGCCGAGCGAGAGCCGGATCGTCACGCGTGCCTCCTGCCTGGGGTCAGCCGGCGACCAGGCCGCCGTCGATGACGAATTCTGTCCCGGTCACGAACGCGGCGTCGTCCGAGGCGAGGTACAACGCGGCGAGGGCGATCTCGCGCGGCAGCCCGAGCCGTCCCATCGGTTGCCGCGCGACGAGCGCCCGCCGAGCCGCGTCCGGGTCGCCCGCCTCGGCGAGCAACCGCCCGACCCACGGCGAGTCGACCGTGCCGGGGCACACGCAGTTGCAGCGCACGCCGGTGCCGGCGTACTGGATCGCGACCTGCTTGGTCAGGGCGATCACCGCGCCCTTGCTGGCGCAGTAGGCAGTGCGGTCGCGCAGGCCCACCATGCCGGCGATGGACGCGGTGTTGACGATCGCGCCCTTGCCCTGGCGCAGCATCGGCGGCAGTACCCGTTGGGTGCCGATGAACGTGCCTCGCGCGTTCACCGCGAAAACCTGGTCCCACTCGGCGACCGAGCAGGTGAGCGGGTCGGCGGTCGAGCCGATCCCCGCGTTGTTGCACAGGACGTCGATGCGTCCGGACTCGGCCAGCACGTGCTCGACCGCGGCGCCGAACGCGCTCTCGTCCGTGACGTCGAGGGCAAGCGCACGCGCGCCCTCGGGTGCGCCCTCCGGGTGCAGATCGGCGGCGTAGACCACCGCGCCCTCGGCCAGGAATTCCTCGACCATCGCCCGGCCGATGCCGGATGCTCCGCCGGTCACGAGCACACAACGGCCATCGAACCTGCTCACCGGTGCGGCTCCGTCCGTCGAGTGCGGCACCTGCTGCCGGCACCCCGTCCGCACGTCGGACGGGGTGCCGGAACAGCCGGCTAACTCAGCAGCTTGCCTTGTACTCGGCTGCCTTGCCCTCACCAGCAAGGTTGTCCTTGGTGATGATGGTGAATCCGGTACCGATCTTGGCGGTCGTCGGCTCACCCTTGAGGGCCTTGATCGCCTGCTCCACGCCGTCCTTGCCGATCGTGGCCGGCTGCTGGGCGATCAGCGCCTGCACGGTGCCGTCCTCGAGGGCCTTGATCTGGTCAGGGCCGGCGTCGAAGCCGACGATCTTGACCGAACCCTGCTTGCCTGCCTGGCGAACACCGGTCGCGGCACCTTCGGCCGAGAACAGGTTGGACGCGAAGATGCCGACGATGTCGGGATCCTTCTGCAGTGCAGCGCTGACGATCGACGCAGCCTTGGCGGGGTCGTTCTGCGAGTACTGCACGCCGAGGTAGGTGTAGTTCGAGTCGGCCTTGGCGGCATCGCCGAAGCCCTTGTCGCGGGCGTCGGTGGTGCTGATGCCCGGCTGCACGCCGATGCCGAGGACCTTGCCGCCGTTCGGTGCGAGCTTCTTGATCGCGTCGAACGCAGCCTTCCCGCCGCCGAGGTTGTCGGACGAGATCGCCGACACCGCCACCGACGGGTCCTGGAGCGTGGTGTCGACAAGCACGATCTTGATGCCCTGCGACTTGGCCTGCTCGAGCGGTTGCTGCATGGCCGAGACGTCCGTCGGCGCGATGAGGATCGCGTCAGGCTTCGTGGCGATGACCGACTGCAGGATCGGGGTCTGCAGCGTCGGATCAAACTTCTGCGCACCCTGCGTGGTGACGGTCGCGCCCTCGGCCTTGGCCTCGGCCTCGATCCCGCACTGCATCGTGATGTAGAACGCGTCACCGGCCACGCCCTGGATGAAGGCCAGCTTGTAGGCCGTGGCTGCGGCGCTGGTCGCGCCGCCGGTGCCGGCCGGCGCCGAGGTGCCGCCGCCACCGCCGCTGGAACTGCAGGCGGCGAGGGTTGCTGCCGTCGCAATGGTGGCGAGCACCACTGCTGCGGATCGTCGGTTCATGCTGCTTCCTTTCGATCTGTCTTGCCCTGGTTGGATAAAAATCTGAATCGCTGTTTTCGTCCGCCCACCGCCGCCGCCCGGCGACGCTGGTCGACGAACACGACCGTGATGAGCACGGCTCCGACGACCACCTGCTGCCAGAACGGCTGCACGTTGATCTGGATGAAGCCGTTCTGCAGCACGATCGGGATGAACAGCCCGATGACGGTGCCGAACACCGAGCCGACCCCGCCGAACAGGCTGGTGCCGCCGATCGCCACCCCGGCGATGACGTTCAGCGCCGTGTTGGACTGCCCGCCGATCGTCGTCGACTGGAAGAACCCGAGGTTCAGGATTCCGGCGAAGCCGGCGAGGAATCCGGCGAAGGCGTACACCTTGATCAGGTGTAGGTCGACCTTGACACCGACGCGGCGGCCGGACTCCGAATTCGAGCCGATGGCGTAGGTGTAGAGCCCGAACTTGGTCCGGTGGAGCAGCACGATCCCGACCAGCACGACGATCGCCGCGATCACGGCGAGCGTCGGCACCTGGCCGATCACGTTGCCGAACCCGATCTTGCTGACGAGGGTCTTGGGTGCGTCGCGCAGGTCGAGGCCCTTGGTGATGATCTGGGCGAACCCGAGCGCGGCCGTGAGCGTGCCGAGCGTGACGATCAGTGGCGGCACCTTCGCCTTTGCCACGAGGAATCCGTTCACCAGGCCCCAGCCGAGTCCGGCGGCACACGCGGCGACGGTTCCGACGAGGACCGTTCCCCAGCCGTCACCACCCCACCCCGCCATCGCCTTGTCGCCGATGACCCCGCTGAACACGAGCACGCTGCCGATCGACAGATCGATGCCGCCGGTGATGATCACGAAGGTCATGCCGACACCGAGGACGGCGTAGATCGACGTGTTCTGCACGATGCCGCGCATGTTGAAGACTGTGAGGAACGTGCTGGTCCGCATGATGCCGAAGATCGCGATGGTCACCAGTAACAGGATCACGATCTGCAGCGCCTGGATGCGGGCGATGCGTTGCAGGCGACCCTCCGGCGGATCCTCGACGGCCGCGGCGCCCGGGCCGGCTGCTGAGGTGGCGGTGTCGAGACTCATGACGCCTCCTGCGTGAGGGCCCCGGTCATCGTCGAGACGAGTTGTTCCATCGAGGTGTCCTCCTTGCGGTAGGTGGCCACGCGCCGCCCGCGCCACATGACCTGAACGCGGTCGGCGACCTCCATCACGTGCGGCATCGAGTGGCTGATGAACACGACCGCGATGCCTTCCCCGCTCACGCGACGCACCAGTTCGAGCACGTTCTTCGTCTGGACCACGCCGAGTGCCGCAGTCGGCTCGTCGAGGAAGACCAGCTTCTGTGCCCAGGCAGCCGCGCGGGCCACGGCGATGCCCTGGCGTTGGCCGCCCGACATCGCCCCGACGGGTCCGTTGAGGTTGCGGACGGTCGCGCCGAGCTTCTCGAACGCCGCCCGACTCCCGTCGCGCATCGTCTTGGTGTCCATGAAGCCCAGCAGGCCGAGCGGGCCGGGGCGCATCACCTCGCGGCCGAGGTACATGTTCTGCACCGGCGACAGGTGCGGCGCCAGCGCGAGGTCTTGGAACACGGTCTCCATGCCGAGGGCGCGCGCATCGGTGGGCGAGGTCAGGTTGACTCGCTTGCCGTCGAACAGGACCTCGCCGCCGTCGGGCTGTTCGGTTCCCGACAGGATGCGGACGAGGGTGCTCTTGCCGGCTCCGTTGTCACCGATCAGGGCGACCACCTCGCCGGCGTCGATGTCGAAGTTGGCGTCCGAGAGCGCTTCGACGTGCCCGTATTGCTTCGAGATGTTTCTCGCTTCCAGGACGGGTGTCATCCGCCTACCACCGCCTCGCTCCAGGGCCGTGCCCGACCGGCCACCGTCTGCAAACAGGTCTCGAGGCGCGGCCGGGCGACCGTGTCGAGGAATTCCTTGCGCTCGGGGCCGTCGAGCCCGACTGCCTCTTTCCACAGCGACCGGCCGGCGATGAATCCCGACGCGCCGCCCTCGTCGCACGACACCCGAAGGACGTTCTGGAACTCCTCGAACCCGACGCCGGCCGACAGCACCGCCCACGGACCGCCGACGACCTCGGCCACGCGGCGGCAGCCCTGTGCCGAACCGGGAAACTCGAGCTTGACCAGGTCGGCGTGCGTCTCGGCGAGCATCGCGGCCGCTTCGACGATCAGGTCTTCGCGCTGCTGAGCCGTGAGTTGCTCACCCGGCAGCGGGTAGATGAGGTTCTCGATCACCGACGGGATGCCTTCGGCGCGGCAGTCGGCGACGACCTGTCGCACGACCTCGATCACCTCGGCAGCCAGGTCGGGTTCGCCCGACGGCCGGCCCGGACGCAACTGGACGAGGAACTTGACCGCGTCGCCGCCCATCGCACGCACCCAGGCCGCATTCTGCGCGGGGAGGCGATGCGTGCGGGGCTCACCGTTCCAGTTGCCCCGGCTCTCGGGCTCGGCGGCGACGAGCAGCCCGCACGACTCGGCGAGTGCGCCCGCCTTGGTGACCGCCGGGACGCCGAAGGTCGGGTCGAGCAGGATCGCGCTGGCGAGCGGGGTGAGCGCTGCCGCGACGTCGATCTTGGCGGTGTACATGTCCTCGGGCTCGGCGGTGCGGCCGACCGCCTCGAACATCCGGCGCAACGTGTTGCGCTGATCCATGGCGACGATCGAGAAGATCCCGTCACTGTCGGCGATGCGGGCCAGTCCGGTGCGTGCTGCGGTTTCGGTCATCAGCGGGTCAGTCCTTCGGTGAGTCGGTCGTTGTGCTCGGGTCGGCCTGGCGACATGTCGGTCGCCGACGAGGCCGGTGTCGGGGTGTCGACGGTCGCGGCGAAGCGGCGAGCCCGCTCCTCGATCCGCGGTTCGTCCAGTGCGGCGCAGGCGGCGAACAGTGCCGCTCCGCGAGTACCCGGCTGGTCGACCGGGCAGAATGTGAGTCGGGGGATCGTGGCCAGCTTCGTTTCGCGCACGCTGCGCATCCGCGTCCAGCCCCCGGCGGCCACAGCGGATCGGTGCTCGCCGACCACCGAGCCGATCCCGGCCAGCAACGAGGACGTCTGCTCGGCAAGGTGCGCGAGAGTGGCCGCCCAGGCCAGATCGGGGCTCGCGCCGTCGCGCAGCCGGATCGTCACGTCGTTGTCGTGGATCGCGGCCCCGGCGATCACCACCGAGTCGGCGGTGCGTGCGGTCGGCGCCCACCGGCGATCGACCTCGTCGCGTGCGGCCGGAGCGCTCGCGCCGATCAACGCCAGTACCCGGCGCATCACCAGACCCGAACGCATCCCGCCGATGAGCACGCTCTGCTCCGGGATGACGTGCGTGCCCGCATCGATGCCGAGCCCGACCAGGGTGGCGCGCTCGCCGTCGCCGAGCAGGCGCGGCACGACGCGCAACAGCACCTCGGCCGTCCCGCACGAGTCGAACAGGTCCTCCGGACCGCTCGCGCCGGCGCCGACCGCCGCGACCGGGTGGTCGTGCCCGGCGACGGTCACGACCGCACCGGCGAGTTCGGGGACGGCGGAACAGTGCGCGATCCGTCCGGCGGGCTGGCCCGCGATCTGCGTCGGTGGCAGGAAGTCGCTCGGCACGCCCAACTGCGCGGCGGCCTCGTCCCACACCCGTCCCGACGACTGGTCGATCAGGCCGGTGCGCGAGGCCAGGGACGGCTCGCTCACCTGCTCGCCGCACAGCGTCCAGGCGAGCAGTTCGGGGATGTTCAGCCAGCGCTGGCCCGAGCGCAGTTCCAGACCCGCCGACCGCATCCACAGCAGCTTCGGCAGCGTCCACTGCGAGCCGACCGGCAGACCGGTGCGGCGCGGGAAGTTGCGGACGAAGTCTGGATCCAGGGCTCGGAGCTCGGCGCCGCCGCGCTCGTCGAACCAGGCGATCACCGGTGACAGCTCGCGGCCGTCGCGGTCGAGGACGACGCCGCTCTCGGCTAGCCCGGCGATGCCGACCGAGAGCACCCGGTAGGAGTCACCGGTCCGTTCGCGGGCCGCGGCGAGCGCGTCGGCGACGGTCGCGAGTGCTGTCGCGACCATCGAGTCGCCCGTCGTCTCCAGCCGTCCGGCGGCGTCCTGGGCCCAGTCGGTCGGGCGGCGGGCGGAGCCGATCGTGACGCCGTCCACGGTGGTGAGCGCGACCTTTGTGTCGGTCGTGCCGAGGTCGACGCCGACCACGATTTCCTGGTGCGTGCTCACGGTGTCAGCTCCCCGCTGCCGCGCTCGATGAGATGCAGCGGTGTCGTCACGGTCTCGACGGGCAGTTGCTCACCGGCCATGCGCCGCATGAGGCGGGTGACGGCGAGATGACCGATGACCTCGGGGGGATGGTCGATGACGGTGATCGGCGGAGTCAGGATGTCGGCGGTGGCGAAGTCACCGAACGAGACGAACGCGACGTCGGCGCGGCCGAGCCGGTGCAGGGTCGGCAGGATCCGCAGCGAGCAGCGCGTGTTGGCGCTGAAGATCGCGGTCGGCGGCTCGGCCAGCTCGAACAGTTTCTCGACGATCGGCCGACCGTCGGCAAGCGAGGGGTCCATGGTCACGACGAGTTCCGGCCGGACGTCGATGCCTGCTGCGTCGAGAGCGTCGACATAGCCGTCCGTGCGGAAGCGGGCGGTGTCGATCTGGAGACGATCGCCGACGTAGGCGATGTGGCGGTGGCCGTGCGCGATCAGGTGGTCGACGCCGAGCCGCGCGCCGGCGCGGTCGTCGACCACGACCGAGTCCGCGTCCAGGCCGACGGCGCGGCGGTCGATGAACACCACTGGGCACGGCGCGGTCTGCAGGTGGGAGTGGTCGTCCGCGATCGAGGCGATGATCAGCCCGGCTACCCGGCGGTGCAGCAGGCCGTCGAGCACGACCAGTTCGCGCTCGGCGATGCGCTGGGTGCTGGCGATGATGACGGTCATGCCGCCGGCCAGCGCGGTGTGCTCGATCTCGCCGATGACACTCGCGAAGAACGGGTCACGGACCTCGTCGACGACCACGCCGATGGTGTCGTCGGTGCCGCGGCGCAGCGAGCGGGCCAGCGGATCGGGCCGGTACCCCAGCTCGCGCACGGCGGCCTCGACCCGTTCGCGTGTCTCGGCGCCCACCCGCGCCTGACCGTTGATCACGCGAGACGCTGTCTTGGTGCTCGTCCCGGCGAGCGCGGCGACATCGCTGAGCCGTACCCGGCGCGTCACGTCCGGCCCCCGGTCGTGGGAAGCGTGGCGAGCGCGCGGACCCGCTCGAGCAAGTGCTCGACGCGGACCGGGTCGACCCCGCCGGCGAGCAGTTGCTCGCAGGATGCCGTCGCCGTCGCGGACCCGCGCAGCACGGCCTCGTACCAGTCGACGTCGGCCGCTCGCTCGCTGTTCGCGATCGTGAGCAGCACGCCGGCCAGGAAGGAATCCCCGGCCCCGACGGCGCTGCGCACCTCGACCGGCACGGTCGGCAACCACCGGAGGCGTCCGGTGTCGGCGGTCAGGAGCGCGACGCCGTGCGCGCCGGCGGTCACTGCCGCTGCGCGTGCACCAAGGGCGCACAGCTGCTCGGCGGCCGCGGCGGCACGCTCGCGCACGTCACTCTCGGCATCGGCGAGCACCGAGCCGGCATCGCCGGAGATTGCCGCCTCGGCCTCTTGCAGGTTCGGCGAGACCAGATCGGGGCCGCTGGCCAGGCTCGCGCGGAGCGGTCCCGGTGCGGAGTCGACCAGCGCCGGCACGCCGGCCCGGTGGGCGAGGTCGACGAGTTGCCCGTAGCCGTCGATCGGCGCGCCGGGCGGCAGGCTGCCGGAGCAGGCCAGCGCGGCCCGGCCCGGCAGGGCCTGCTCGACGGCGTCGCGGTAGGCCTGCCAGGTCTGGGCCGACACGGTCGGGCCGGGTTCGTTCAACACGGTGATCCGGCCGCGGCCCTGCTCGATCATGATCATGGCCATCCGGACGTCGCCGGGGACGCGCACGTCGACGACATCGGCGCCCTCGTCGCGCAGCAGCCCGAGCAGCCGCTCACGGTCGTTGTCGGCGACCAGGCCGACGAGCGCCACGCGGTGGCCGTGTGCCCGGATGACGCGGGCGACGTTGACACCCTTGCCGCCGGCCGACACGTGGACGTCCAGGGCTCGCATCACCGCGCCGGGCACCAGGTCGGCCACGATCTCGGTGCGGTCGATGCAGAGGTTCGGCGTCGCCACCAGGATCTGGTGGGTCCGCGCGGATCCGGCCGTCATCGACGCGGTGGGCTCGGTGCTGCCCTCGTGGTGGCTCGTCGGCACTGGCTGCACCTCCGTCCGGTTTGTCGGCTGCGGGTAATCCGTGTGGGTAATCCGTGTGGGTAATCGATGTCAGGACCGGCCGGGGAAGGCAGCGTCGGGTCGTGTCGAGGTTGACCTGTCGGCTTCACGCCCCCGTAACTCCGGCGGGGTAATCGATGTCACCTGTGGGTTGCAGAGACTGTCGCGCGACTTGGCGGCGATGTCAAGATGTCGGGCCGATTTCTTGCCCATTTCGCGACCTCCGGCGGGCGATCCGGTCCGGGCGTTACCGTCCGGGCATGACTGCGGCGCGTCCTCCCGTCCCCGCCGTGGTGGTCTGCGGACCGCCGGCTGCGGGCAAGTCGACCCTCGCTCGCTCGCTCGCCCGCGCGCTCGCCGCCACCCTGCTCGACCAGGACGTGCTGACCGGTCCGCTGACCGAGGTGGTGCTGACCCTGCTCGGGACCGAGGACCTGGACGGGGCGACTGCGAAACAGGCCACCCGGGCGGCACGGTACGAGACCCTGCTGGCCGTCGCCGAGGACAACCTGCACGTGGGCGGGCCGGTCGTGCTGGTCGCGCCGTTCAGCAACGAGCGTCGCGACCCCGCGGCCTGGGGCCGGTTGCGCGAGCGGCTCGGCCGTGCCGGCGGCTCGGCGACGTTGGTCTGGCTGCGACTCGACGGGGACGAACTGTTGCGCCGGATGGCCGCGCGCAGTGCGGGTCGGGATGCACCCAAGCTGGCCGACGGTGCGGCCTACGTCGCGAGCGTCGACCTCGCACCCCCCGTCGTCGCCCACCTGGCCGTCGACGCTGCGCAACCGACCGCGACGCAGTGTGAGCTGGTGCTGGGTCAGCTGCGCGACGCTTGACGTACGCACGTCGGCGCCGTCAGAGTGCTCGGGCGGCGGGCGGGATTCCGGATTCCGCCGACCTCGATGGCTGAGGGAGATTTCGTGGGGAGAACCGTGTGACGACGACATCGGCAGGGGCGGCTGCGACGACCGGCCGGGCGCCGATCGCGCTGCCCGCCAACCAGCCGGCCGACCGGTTCTACCTCGGCGGCGAGCGCATCGCCCACTTCCGCCGCGTCCCGGTGGCGGGCGACCACGTGCCTGAGGACTGGGTCGGCTCGGTCTCCTCGGTCGCCGGCTCCTTCGGTGTCGGTGCGAGTCGGCTGCCCGACGGTCGGACGCTGTCGGCCGCGATCACCGAGGACCCGCTGACCTGGCTGGGACCCGAGCACGCGGACGTGTTCGGCGCTGATCCTGCGCTGCTGGTGAAGCTGCTCGATGCGGGCGAGCGGTTGCCGGTACACGTCCATCCCGATGACAGCTTCGCCCGCCAGCACCTGTCGTGCCGCACCGGCAAGACGGAGTCCTGGATCGTCCTCGAGGCCGACCCGGGTGCGCGGGTGCACCTCGGCTTCCGGCGCGACGTGGAGCCCGGCCAGCTCGCGCAGTGGGTGGCTGATCAGGCGCGCGAGCCGATGCTGGCCGCACTGCACGAGATCGAGGTGCGGGCCGGGGACACCGTGTACGTGCCGGCCGGTCTCGCGCACGCGATCGGTGCCGGGATCTTCCTGCTCGAACTGCAGCAGGCTGCCGACCTGTCGTTGCTGCTCGAGTACTCCGGCTATGCCGTGGACGGTCCCCGCGACGGGCATCTGGGTATCGGCTTCGAGGCCGCACTGCGCTGCGTGCGGCATGACGCGGTGCCGCCGCACGAGGTGGACGCGTTGTGCGGGCGGTGGGACGACGAGCGGATCTTCCCGCCCGCGGCCGACGGGTTCTTCCGCGCGGACCGGTTCGCCGGCGACCTCGACACCGTCCTCGGCCCTGGATTCGCGGTTCTCGTCGTGACCGGCGGTTCGGGCCGGCTCGAGTGGCCCGGCGGCGAAGGCCTGGACGTCGGTTCCGGGTCGACCGTCCTCGTGCCCTTCGGAGCGGGAACCGTGCGCGTGCGCGGACGCCTCGACCTGGTGCGGTGCCGCCCGCCGCGCACGCCGGCGACGCCTTGACGCGGCACCGTGTCGCGTCAGGTTCCGCCGATCATCACCGGGCCCGGCGCACCGCGAAAGCAGTGATGTCGTCGTGCCCGCGCACCGGTGCCACCCGTGCGACGAGGTGATCGAGGCCGGTGGCGAGATCCGCGCCGACCAGGCACGGCGCCTCGGCGACGAGACGCTCCAGCCCGTCGTCCTCGGATTCGTCGCGGTGCTCGATCAGCCCGTCGGTGAACAGCAACAACGTGTCGGTATCGGCGAATGCGGATCGGACCGCGGTCCGATCGTCGTGCCCGGCACCGAACGGAACGCGCGGGGTGCTCTCGACCGCGCGCACCGCGCCGGCCGCCGAAATGATCAGCGGTTGGTAGTGACCCGCATTCACCAGCGCGATCTCATGGGCTGCTGCGTCGATCACGCCATAGATCAGCGTGACCATCCCGGTGAGGTGCAACGTGTCGAACATGCGCTCCAGACTCTCGCAGACGCGGCCGGGGTCCGGGTCGATGCACACATACGCGCGGACGGCCGCCCGCATCTGGGCCATCGCGGCGGCGGCGCGTACCCCGTGCCCCATCACGTCGCCGATCGCGAAAGCCAGCCGGTCGCGGTCGAGAGCGATGGCGTCGTAGAAGTCGCCGCCGACCTCGGCGCTGCCGCCGGGTGCGTAGTGGGTCGCGAGTTGCCAGTCGGGGATGGCTCCGAGCGCGTCCGGCAACACGGCCCACTGCAGTTGCAGCGCGACGTCCTGGGCCTGCTCGAACAGGATCGCGTTGTCGATCGCAACCCCGGCGCGCCTGCCGAGATCCTCGGCCACTGCGAGGTCGGCAGGCGTGAACGCGCGTTTGGACCCGGCGCGAACCAGCGTGATCGCCCCCAGCGGCCGTCCGCGGGCGATGAGAGGCACGACCATCGCGCTGCGCAGATCGAGGTCGCGCAGCAGGGCCAGATGTTGCTCGTCGCGTGCTGCGGCCGCGAGCGTGTCGTCCGTGATCGTGGCGTGCAGTTCGCTGACACCGGTGCGGGCCACGTTCGGAGCCCCCGTCGGCGCTGACTGGTCGGGTGGGTAGCGCTCCTGCAAGTCCCAGGCCCAGCGGACCTTTGCCGGGTCGACGTGCGCGACGGCGAGGGTGGCGATCGTGCCGTCCTCCTGCTCGATGGCGATCGTGCACCAGTCGGCCAGGCTGTCGACCGCGAGCCGGGCGGTGTTGGTGAGGGTCTTTCGGTAGTCGAGATCGCTGGCCAGTTCGACCGACGCCCGAGCCAGGAATGTCAGCTGCTCAGCCCGCTCGCGGGCCTGGTCCAAGAGCTGGATCCGGCGCACGGCCTGGCCGCAGGCTTCGGCGAAAGTGGTGAGAAAGGCCAGTTCGCCCGGTCCCGGCAGCCAGCCCTGCTCGAAGGTGAGTCCGAGGGCGCCCGCTGCCGGTCGCGCGCTGCCGAGGGGCACGCACAGCAGCGATCGCCCGTCCGGCACCTGGCCGCGCAGCGACGGGTAACGCTCCTCGATCTGGGCGGGCGAGCCGATGCCGATCGGTTGACCGGTCCGGGTCGCCTCGCTGGCGGGGTTGACGTCGTGGAGCCCGAACCGCTGCCACCGGTCCTGGATGCCCGGCTGTAACCCGTGGCCGGCGACGAGGACGAGCTCGTCACCCTCGACGATCATCAACGTGGTCACCGCCGCACCGATCGCGGTCGCGGCGTGGGTCACCGCCGCGGTGACGACGTCGGCCATGGTGTCTGCGGCTGCCAGTTCCGCGCCGACCTGCGCGAGCTGGCGCAGGGGCAACGCGGCGGCACCCTCGGGCGCGGAGAAGCCGGGGTGGACGACGGTGGGATCCTCGGTCGGCCCCGGCACGCACGAATGATGGCAGCGTTGCCTGGTGCTGTCACCCGGTGCAACCGCAGCCGATCAGACCGGGATGTCGCCGGGACGCCCGTAATTGCGCACCGTGTGGTGACCGCGGTTGAACCAGAGACCGCCCTGTGCGCGGAACAGGGCGATGTCGGTGCTGCCGTCGCCGGTCCAGTCGGCGGGGACGGGGATGTCGCCGGGGCGGCCGTAGCCGGTGACGGTGTGGTGGCCGCGGATGTACCAGGTGCCGGTGGCGGGTCGGAACAGGGCGATGTCGGTGCTGCCGTCGCCGGTCCAGTCGGCGGGGACGGGGATGTCGCCGGGGCGGCCGTAGCCGGTGACGGTGTGGTGGCCGCGGATGTACCAGGTGCCGGTGGCGGGTCGGAACAGGGCGATGTCGGCGGTGCCGTCGCCGGTCCAGTCGGCGGGGACGGGGATGTCGCCGGGGCGGCCGTAGCCGGTGACGGTGTGGTGGCCGCGGATGTACCAGGTGCCGGTGGCGGGTCGGAACAGGGCGATGTCGGCGGTGCCGTCGCCGGTCCAGTCGGCGGGGACGGGGATGTCGCCGGGGCGGCCGTAGCCGGTGACGGTGTGGTGGCCGCGGATGTACCAGGTGCCGGTGCTGGGTCGGAACAGGGCGATGTCGGTGCTGCCGTCGCCGGTCCAGTCGGCGGGGACGGGGATGTCGCCGAAGCCTCCGTACCCGGTGATCGTGGGCTGCCCGCGCACAAGCCACGTCCCGGTGGCGGGCCGGAACAGCGCGATCGTCGCGTGGCCGGCGACGTCGAACCGGAACGCGACGTCCGGGTACGGGATCAGACCCTGGGCCTGCTTCGCCGCCAGCACCCGGAGCACGGCCGCGTCGAGCTTGGCCCGGAAGCTCGCGCTGCGCGCCGCGGCGGCTGACACCGCGTCGATCATCGCCGGGATGACTGCCGGGTTCACGGTCAGGACCATGTCGCCGCCCGCGGCGATGAAGTCGACGGCGCGCTCGCCCGGCGGCCAGGCCGACACCTGGACGGCACCACCGAGGTCGTCGCTGATGACGACCCCGGTGAAGCCCAACTCGTCGCGCAACATGCCGTTGATGACGGTGGGGGAGAAGACGGCAGGACGGCCCGGATCGATGCGCGAGTAGTACGCGCTCGACATCATCACGAACGGCGCACCGGCATCGACCGCGGCCGCGAACGGGGCAAGGTAGGCATCGTCGAAACTCGTCACGTCGTCGGTCACGCCCGAGTTCGTATCGGTGTTCTGGGTGACCCGCCCCAGGCCGGGGAAGTGCTTCGCCGTCGTCGCGATCCCGGCCGATGCCAGCCCCTGTGCGAACGCCGTGCCGTGCGGTCCGACAACGGCGGGTGTGTGGCCGAATTCGCGGTGGTAGTGGCCGATGGGCGGATTGACCTGGCCGACCGGGACGGTGTCCATCACCGGGGCGAGATCCACGTTCACACCTGCGGCCTGCAACTGCGCACCCCAGGCGTGCGCGCTGGCCCGCAGGGTCGAGGTCGACCACGTCCCCTGGGTCAGCGCTTCCGGGATGCGGGCGAATCCCGGGCCGGACAGCACCTGGACCTGGCCGCCCTCCTGGTCGGTCGCGACGAACAGCGGGACGCCGCCCGTCGCCGCGCGCGTGGCACGGTTCTGCACCGCGTCCGAGATGGACCGGGTGGCCGTGACGCCGGCCGAACTGCGTCCGGTGAGGATCACGTTCCCCACGTGGTAATCGGTGATCGCGGCAAGCGTTGCCGATCCCACCCCGGTTGCCGCGCCGCCGACCATGAACAGCTGCCCGATTCGTTGCGCTGGGCTCATCGACGCGAAGACGACCTGCGCGCCGCCGGCGGGAACCACTGCCGGAGACGCGCTGGCCGCGTGTGCGGATGTCAGCACGGGCAGGGCTGCCGTCACCAGCGCAACGACGAGCGGTACTCGCACCACCAGGGCCCCCTCGGCTGCCGTCGGCGCGAGCCTAGCCTCGGATCGCTGCGACGATGCTTAACCCGGCGAGGACGACCATCACGGCGGCAGCGACCCGGGTGATCCAGGCGACCGGCAGCAACCGCAGCAGCGTCCTACCGCCGAGTAGGGCGAGCAGGCCGACCGACCAGAGAGCGAGCACCGCCCCGAGCCCCACCGACAGCGGATCGTGGTACTTCGCGGCGAGGTTCGCGGTGAGCAACTGGGTCAGATCGCCCCATTCGGCAAGGAAGATCACGCCGAACCCGAGAGAGGCCACCTTCCACAGACCGGCGGCCTCGGGATCCGCCGCGACCGCCGGCACCTCGTCGGCTGCCCCGTCGTGGCCCTCGCGCCAGATCAGGACGGCGCCGAGCAGGAACAGCGCGGCGACGACGCCCTCGACCGGACGCCGTGGCAGCAGGGTCAGCAGCGATCCGATGCCGACCGCGATGACCACGTGGACGAGGAACGCGGCCGCGGTCCCGAGGAACACCCAGCGCCACGGGAAGCGGGTGCCGAGGACGAGGCCGGCAACGGTGGTCTTGTCGGGTAGCTCGGCGAGGAAGATGAGGCCGAACGCGGTGGCGACCACGGCGGGGACGAGCACAGGCCCCCTTCGGTCGGGTCCTCCGGCGGCGGGCCGTGCCGCACGCGATCGACCGTACCCACAATGATGGCTCGATGGGCGCGGGACTGTTCCCCGCGGTGCTCACCGGCCTGGCGATCAGCCGGTTCGGTCGTAGATGATGGTTTTCATGACCGAGACACCTGCTCCCCAGGTCTGGCCGACGCTGCGTGCTCGTGACGCCCCGGCGCTGATCCGGTTCCTGGTCGACGTCGTCGGTTTCGAAGAGACGGTTGTTTATGCCGACGGTGATGTCGTCCACCACGCCCAGCTGTCGTGGCCGCTCGGCGGTGGCGTCATGCTCGGATCGGCGCGCACCGAGGACGGCGACCCGTGGCCGGTGCAGCCAGGCACGTTCGGCGGATATGTCGTGGTCGACGACCCGGACGCGCTGTTCGCCAGGGTCAGCGCCGAAGGCGCGGAGATTACGACCGGTCTGCACGACACGGACTACGGCTCGCGCGATTTCGCGATCCGCGATCCGGAGGGCAATCGGTGGTCGTTCGGCACCTACCGCGGCGAGCCCCGGACTGGCTGACCGGCGGCCGTAGACTGACCGCGTCACGCCCGGGGTGTGGCGCAGCTTGGTAGCGCACTCGCTTTGGGAGCGAGGGGCCGTGGGTTCGAATCCCGCCACCCCGACTTTTCGGCACGACCTGAGACCGTGCTGGAGCACCCACCGGCGCTCGGTGCCGTCGCGGGGCACTAACCTGGTTGTGGGCACGTCCGCCCAGACTTCCCCGCCACAACCCTGGAGCATCGCGTCGTGAAGAGCACTGCCGAGAACCTGAGCCCGACCCGTGTTCGGCTCTCCGTCGAGGTGCCCTTCGAGGAACTCAAGCCAGCGCTCGACGCCGCATACAAGAAAATCGGCGCCCAGATCAAGGTCCCGGGCTTTCGTCCCGGCAAGGTTCCGCAGCGCGTCATCGACCAGCGGGTCGGCCGCGCCGCCGTGGTCGAGGAGGCCGTCAACGAGACCGTCCCGCGCAAGTACGTAGAGGCGGCCCGCGAGCACGACGTCCAGGCGCTCGGGCAGCCGGAGATCTCGGTGACCAGCGACGTGGCCACCCTGGCCGACAACGAGTCGCTCAATTTCACCGCCGAGGTCGACATCCGCCCCGAGATCGAGCTGCCGGAACTGACGGGCATCGCGATCACGGTCGAGGACGTCGAGGTGTCCGACGCCGACATCGACGAGCAGCTCGACGGCTTGCGCGAGCGGTTCGGCACCCTCACCGCGGTTGACCGGCCGATCGAGACCGGCGACTACGTGTCGATCGACCTCACCGCGTCCATCGACGGCGAGCAGGTCGAGGCCGGCTCGGCCAAGGGCATGTCGTACGCAGTCGGCTCCGGCGATCTGGTCGACGGTCTGGACGACGCGATCCTCGGCAAGAGCGCCGGTGACACAGCGACCTTCACGGCGGCGCTGCAGGCCGGCGGCCAGGCCGGGGACGAGGCGCAGATCGAGGTCAGCATCGGCTCGGTGAAGACCAAGGAGCTGCCGGCGGCCGACGACGAGTTCGCGCAGCTGGCCAGCGAGTTCGACACGATCGACGAGCTGCGTGCCGATCTGCGTGACCGGCTCGGCCGGGCCAAGCGGATGGCCCAGGGCACCCAGGCGCGCGACCACTTGGTCGATCACCTGCTCGAGTCGATCGACTTCCCGGTCCCCGAGTCGGCCGTGACCGGCGAGGTCGAGTACCGCGAGCACGAGATCGTCCACTCCCTGGGCCACGACGACTCGGTCTTCGACCGCTATCTCGAGATGCAGGGCCAGACCCGCGAGCAGTTCACCGCCGAACTGCGCGAGGCTGCCGAGAAGTCGGTGCGCATGCAACTCATCCTCGACGCTGTCGCCGAGCGCACCGAGGTCCAGATCGGCGATGCCGAGCTCACCGAGTACCTCGTGCACCAGGCCGGCCGGTACAACATGGCGCCGCGCGAGTTCGCCGATCAGGTCGTGCAGGGCGGCAACCTGCCGGCGATCATCGCCGACGTCCGACGCAACAAGGCCCTGAGCACGGTTCTCGAGGCGTCCGTGGTGACCGACAGCTCCGGCAACGCCGTCGATCTCGCCTCGCTCGTCCAGCAAGCAGCGGACGAGCCCGCCGCGCCGGTCGACGACGACGAGGCGTAACGCCGAGAGCGAACGTCGCTCGTTTCGGGACTCCTCGCGGGTCGAGCGTGGTTAGGGTCGATCGAGACGTGGAAGTTGGACCGCAAGTCGAACCGGAAGAGGAAGGTTTGCCAGTGAGCGAGCGTGCGAACGAGGCATCGGCCGTGAACGGAGTGGACCGCCCGCTGTCACGCGCGGTGCAGTTGCGCAGCGCGGGCGCGGGCATGACGCTCAACGACTCGGTCTATGACCGGTTGCTGCGTGAGCGCATCATCTTCCTCGGCCAGCCGGTCGACGACGCGATCGCCAACCAGATCTGCGCGCAGCTGCTGCTGCTGTCGGCCGAGGACGACGAGCGCGACATCAACCTCTACATCAACTCACCCGGTGGTTCGGTCACTGCGGGCATGGCCATCTTCGACACGATGGAGCTCATCAAGTGCGACGTGGCGACCTGGTCTCTGGGCCTGTCGGCCTCGATGGGCCAGTTCCTGCTGTCGGCCGGCGCGCGCGGCAAGCGCTACGCCCTGCCGCACGCGCGCATCCTCATGCACCAGGGTTCAGCCGGGCTCGGCGGCACTGCCTCCGACATCAAGATCCAGGCCGAGCAGTGGAACCTGACCAAGCGTGAGATGGCGGAGTTGATCGCCGAGCACACCGGGCAGAGCGTCGAGCAGATCACCAAGGACGGTGACCGCGACCGGTGGTTCACCGCGCAGGAAGCGCTCGAG
This sequence comes from uncultured Actinomycetota bacterium, assembly GCA_963750295.1. GTDB lineage: Bacteria > Actinomycetota > Actinomycetes > Mycobacteriales > Jatrophihabitantaceae > CAVVPY01. Next base: position 2,172,999 of record CAVVPY010000001.1, on the reverse strand, counting down.
TACGGATTCATCGACCACATCGTGCGCCGCGCGAGCGAGGTCCCCAGCCGTAGCGTCGCGCCGGAGTAGGAGAGCACGAATGAGCGAGTTCCCCACCTATCAGGGTCTGCACACCCCGACCTCGCGCTACGTCCTGCCGTCCTTCGTCGAGCGGACGAACTACGGCATCAAGGAGTCGAATCCGTACAACAAGCTGTTCGAGGAGCGCATCATCTTCCTCGGCGCGCCGATCGACGACGTCGTCGCCAATGACGTCATCGCGCAGCTGATCGTGCTGGAGTCCAACGACCCCGACCGCGACATCCTCATCTACATCAACTCGCCGGGCGGCTCGTTCACCGCGCTCACCGCCATCTACGACACGCTGCAGTTCGTCCGCCCCGAGATCCAGACCTACTGCATGGGTCAGGCAGCCTCGGCGGCGGCGGTGCTGCTGGCCTCGGGAACCAAGGGCAAGCGCTACGCCCTGGTCAACTCGCGGATCCTGATCCACCAGCCCTCGGGCGGCACGGAGGGTTCGATGCAGATCTCCGACCTCGACATCCAGGCCAAGGAGATCCAGCGGATGCGCGACCTCGAGGAAGAGATCCTGGCGCGCCACACCGGCCAGCCGATCGAGACGGTTCGTGCCGACATCGAACGCGACAAGATCCTGACCGCTCAGCAGGCCAAGGAATACGGGATGATCGACGAGGTCATCAGCAGCCGCAAGATGGTCGACAGCTGATGCCGACACGCGGCGCGCCCGTGCCGCTCTGAGCCATTTCTGGGGACTTCGGACGGAATCTTCGGTAGCGTCTGAACCGAGTTGCGATGTACTTAGGACGAGTTCCGGGTGGCTGCCCACGCAGCCGCGCCCGCCGGACCCGCTGAGTCGAGGGAGACGAAGGGCCCGTGCCACGTGTCGGCGAGACCGGTGATCTGCTCAAGTGCTCTTTCTGCGGAAAGAGCCAGAAGCAGGTCAAGAAGCTGATCGCCGGCCCCGGCGTCTACATCTGCGACGAGTGCATCGACCTGTGCAACGAGATCATCGAGGAGGAGCTGGCCGAGACCAGCGAGTTCTCCTTCGACGAACTGCCCAAGCCGAGCGAGATCAACGAGTTCCTCAACGCCTACGTCGTCGGCCAGGACCACACCAAGCGCACCCTCGCTGTAGCGGTCTACAACCACTACAAGCGCGTCCAGGCCGGCGCCGAGAGCAAGCCGCGTAACGCCGAGTCGGCCGTCGAGTTGGCCAAGTCGAACATCCTGCTGCTCGGCCCGACCGGATCCGGGAAGACGCTGCTGGCGCAGACCTTGGCGCGGATGCTGAACGTCCCGTTCGCGATCGCCGACGCCACCGCGCTCACCGAGGCCGGGTACGTCGGCGAGGACGTCGAGAACATCCTGCTCAAGCTCATCCAGGCCGCCGACTACGACGTGAAGCGGGCCGAGACCGGGATCATCTACATCGACGAGGTCGACAAGATCGCCCGCAAGGCCGAGAACCCGTCGATCACGCGCGATGTGTCCGGCGAGGGCGTCCAGCAGGCGCTGCTGAAGATCCTCGAGGGGACGACGGCCTCGGTGCCGCCGCAGGGCGGGCGCAAGCACCCGCACCAGGAGTTCATCCAGATCGACACGACGAACGTGCTGTTCATCGTGGGCGGCGCCTTCGCCGGGCTCGACACGATCATCGAGGCACGCATCGGCAAGAAGGGCCTCGGCTTCGGGGCCGAGCTGCACTCGAAGCGCGAGCGCGAGCAGAGCGACGTGTTCGGCGAGGTGATGCCCGAGGACCTGATCAAGTTCGGCTTGATCCCCGAGTTCATCGGCCGGCTGCCGGTCATCACCTCGGTGCGCCCACTCGACCGGGACGCGCTCGTCAAGATCCTCACCGAGCCGCGCAACGCCCTCGTCAAGCAGTACGCCAAGCTGTTCGAGCTCGACAACGTCGAGCTCGAATTCGGTGACGACGCCCTCGGGGCCATTGCCGATCAGGCCGTGCTGCGCGGTACCGGTGCGCGTGGCCTGCGGGCGATCCTGGAGGAAGTGCTGCTGTCGGTGATGTACGAGGTGCCCTCCCGCGAGGACGTGGCCCGCGTACTGATCACGCGCGAGACCGTCCTCGACCACGTCTACCCGACGTTGGTGCCGCGCGAGACGCCCAAGCGCGCCCCGCGCGAGAAGTCCGCGTAGCCGGACCTCGCCCTTTGCTGAACCAGCTGCGGCGCGACACGCCGCAGTCCGTGCCGCACCCGGTTCGCGGTCAAGACAGCTGCGCGTAGTCCAGGCCGATCTGGTCACGAATCTCGTCCATCGTCGCCATGATGGCGAGGGTTTCGTCCAGCGGCAGCAGCGGGCTCTCGCCGAGGCCCGCCGCCAGGCAGCGCGCCACCTCGATCGCTTCGTACTGCATGCCCCGTCCCTCGCGCGGCGTCTCGAAGCGCTCCAGCACCGTGCCGTCGCGCGAGGTCACCGTCAGCCCGTTCGGCGTGTAGAACCACCCGTCGATCTCCAGCCGCGCGTCCGAGCCGTAGACCGCGGCGGGGTTGTTCGAGATCGCCGCCAGCGAGGTCGTCAGCACTGCGTGGGCGCCGGCCCCGTACTCCAGGATCATCGAGGTGGTTGCGTCGACGCCGGTGAACGCCCGGCGCCCGCGCGCCGTCACCCGTGTCGGTGTGCCCAGAACCATGGACGCGAACGAGAGCGGGTAGATCCCGAGGTCGAGCAGCGCGCCGCCGCCGAGCGAGGGCGCGAACAGCCGGTGCGCCGGGTCCTCGGGGAACCACTGGCCGTGCTCAGCCGTCAGGTACGAGATCTCGCCCAGCGTCCCGGCGGCCAGGATGTCGCGCACGCGGGCCATGTGCGGCATGAACCGCGACCACATCGCCTCCATCAAGAACGTCCCACTCGCCCGGGCCGTCGCGACCATCTCGGCGGCCTCGGCGTGGTCCATCGCGAACGGTTTCTCGACGAGGACGGCCTTGTCGCCGGCGAGCGCGGCCAGCGCCGCCTCGTGGTGACCGGGATGCGGCGTCGCGACGTAGACCGCGTCCACGGACGGGTCGGTGTACACGTCGGCGTAGGAACCGTGCCGGTGCGGGATATCGAACTCGGCACCGAACGCCTCGGCGGAGTCCCGGGTCCGGCTACCGACCGCGGCGATCGACGCGCCGGGGACGAGGGTGAGGTCGCCTGCGAACGCGCGGGCGATCCCGCCGGTCGCCACGATTCCCCAGCGGACGTCAGCGATGTCAGGCATGGCACCCAGTGTGGCGTGCCAGCGGCCGTGATCGGGACGGGGGCGGTCCGCCGAACGCGTGGGTAATGCGCCGCCCGCCGCGCCTAAGGTCGACGCATGCGTCCACTGCATCTGCCCGCGCCGGACGGTGACTGGCTCAACCACGTCCGCTCCAGCGTCGAGGTCAACCTACGACTCACCCGCGACCTGCTCGACCGGCTCCGCGACGGGACGGCGCGATCGAGCGGCGAGGTTCTCGAACTGTGGAACGACGCGGACATCGCGCTGCACAACGCCAACTCCCTTGCCGGCCTGCTCAGCGAGGTGCACCCGGACGCCGCCGTCCGCGCGGGCGCCGAGGAGTGTGCTCAGGAGATCTCGCGGGTGCGCACCGAGCGCGGGCTCGACCGCGGCCTCTACGACGTCCTCGCGGCGACGGACGAGCTGGGCCTGGACGCAGACGCGGCGCGGTTCCGCAGCCGGGTGCTGCGCGATTTCCGCCGCGCCGGCGTCGACCGTCCCGACGACGTGCGTGCTCGGTTGCGTGCGATTGCCGAGCGAGTGACCGTCCTCGACCAGGACTTCGCGCGCAACATCCGCGATGACGTCCGATCGATCCGGGTAGCGCCGGACCGGCTCGGCGGCCTGCCCGCCGACTTCGTCGCGGCCCACCCAGCCGGCGCGGACGGGCTGGTCGAGCTGAGCACCGACACACCTGACTTCGTCCCGATCCGGCTGTTCGCGACCGATGGCGGTGTGCGCCGCGACCTGACGCGGCAGTACCTCGACCGGGCGTGGCCGGCGAACGACGCCGTCCTCGCCGAGATCCTCGAACTGCGCGCCGAATTGGCCGGCCTGGTCGGTTACGACGACTGGCCGTCCTACGACGCCGACGTCAAGATGATCGGCAGCGGCAAGGCGATCATCGAGTTCGTCGACCGGATCACCGCGGCGGCCGAGGAAGGTGGGCGGCGCGACTACGACGTCGTGCTGGCCCGCGCGCAGCGGGACGACCCCGCCCGCACCTCGCTCGACCGTGCGGACTTCTCCTACTACGAACAGCTCGTTCGCCGCGAGGACTACAGCGTCGACACCCAGCAGGTACGGCGCTACTTCGACTTCGTGGAGGTGCGCGCCGGCCTGCTCGACGTGACGGCCCGCCTTTTCGGTGTCGACTACCGGCCGGTGCCTGATGCCGGCTCGTGGCACGAGGACGTCGCGGTCTACGACGTGGTCGTCGACGGGCAACACCATGGGCGGATCCACCTCGATCTGCATCCGCGCGAAGGAAAGTTCAAGCACGCCGCGCAGTTCGACCTCGCCGTCGGCATCGAGGGCCGGCTGCTGCCGGAAGGTGCGCTCGTCTGCAACCTGCCGCGCGGCCTGATGGAGCACTCGGACGTCGTCACGCTCTTTCACGAGTTCGGCCATCTCGTGCACCACGTCCTCGGCGGGCGCCAGCACTGGGCGCGGTTCTCGGGCGTCGCAACCGAGTGGGACTTCGTCGAGGCGCCGTCACAGCTACTGGAGGAATGGGCCTGGGACACCGCCGTGCTGCAGAGCTTCGCCGTGGACGCGGACGGTGCGCCGATCCCGGCCGACCTGGTCGAGCGGATGCGCGCGGCGAAGGAGTTCGGCAAGGGCTGCTTCACCCGCACGCAGATGTTCTACGCCGCGCTGTCCTACCGGCTGCACCAGGACCGTCCGGCCGACCTGACCGCGACCGTCCGCGACCTGCAGGCCCGCTACGACCTGATCGACCACCTGCCGGGCACGCACTTCCATGCGTCCTTCGGCCACCTGACCGGCTACGGCAGCGGCTACTACACCTACATGTGGAGCCTGGTCATCGCCAAGGACCTGTTCTCAGCCTTCGACCGCACCGACCTGTTCGACGCCGCCGTGGTGCAGCGCTACCGCGACGAGATCCTGGCCCGCGGCGGATGCGCGGACGCCGCGGACCTGGTCGAGGCATTCCTGGGCCGGCCCTACTCCTTCGATGCCTTCCAGGCGTGGCTGGACGTCGCGCCGATGGCCCGCTAGCCGCCCCTTTCCCCGCTATCGGTCGGCTGGCGGGTCCCGAACCGGTCGATAGCGGGGAAACGACGGCGCCTTTCCCCGCTATCGGTCGGCTGGCGGGTCCCGAACCGGTCGATAGCGGGGAAACGACGGCGCGGCCAACGCCACCGGAGATCGACGCGGGGGCAGTCCATACAATCCCCGACATGACCGACCCGGCCAGCACGCGCCCTGACCTGCCGACGCAGTTCGTGCCGGCAGAGGTCGAGGGCCCGCTGTACGAGCGGTGGATCGAGCGCGGTTACTTCACGGCCGATCCGACGAGTGACAAGCCGCCGTTCTCGCTGGTGATCCCGCCGCCGAACGTGACCGGCACGCTGCACATCGGTCACGCCCTCGAGCAGTCGATGATGGACGCAGTCACCCGCCGGGCGCGCATGCAGGGCCACGACGTGCTCTGGTTGCCCGGCATGGACCACGCGTCGATCGGGGTGCAGACGCTCGTCGAGCGCCACCTCGCCGAGACCGAGGGCAAGAGCCGAACCGACTACAGCCGCGAGGACTTCGTCGCGAAGTCGTGGGAGTGGAAGCACCGCTACGGCGGCCAGATCCTGGGCCAGATGCGCCGACTCGGGGACGGGGTGGACTGGTCGCGCGAGCGCTTCACGATGGACGAGGGCCTCTCGCGGGCCGTCCACACGATCTTCAAACGGCTCTACGACGACGACCTGATCTACCGCGCCGAGCGGATCATCAACTGGTGCCCGCGCGACATGACCGCGATCAGCGACATCGAGGTCGAGCACAGCGACGATCTGGGTGAACTCATCTCGATCCGGTACGGCGACGGGGATGCGTCCGTCGTGGTGGCCACCACCCGCGCCGAGACGATGCTCGGCGACACCGCCGTGGCCGTCCACCCCGAGGACGAGCGGTACGCGCATCTGGTCGGCACCGACGTGGCACTGCCGCTCACCAACCGGCGGATCCCGATCGTCGCCGACGAGCACGTGGACCCGGCGTTCGGCACCGGCGCGGTGAAGGTGACTCCGGCGCACGACCCGAACGACTTCGAGATCGGCAGGCGGCACGGGTTGCCGATGCCGACGATCATGGACGAGCGGGCGATCATCACCGTCCCCGGCCCGTTCGCCGGCCTCGACCGGTTCGAGGCGCGGTACGCGATCGTCGCGGCGCTGCGCGAGGACGGTCGCATCGTCGCCGAGAAGCGGCCGTACAGCCACTCGGTCGGTCACTGTTCGAAGTGCGACACCGTGGTCGAGCCGCGGCTGTCGATGCAGTGGTTCGTCCGCGTCGAGACGCTGGCCCGCGCGGCGGCCGAAGCGGTGCGGGACGGCCGCGTCGTGATCGAACCGGCGGCCATGACGCGGCGCTACTTCCAGTGGATCGACAACCTGCGCGACTGGTGCATCAGCCGGCAGTTGTGGTGGGGCCACCGCATCCCCGTCTGGTACTCACCGGACGGCGACGACCAGTGCTTCGGCCCGGACGAGACGCCGCCCTCGGGGTGGACCCAGGACGAGGACGTCCTCGACACCTGGTTCTCCTCGGCCCTGTGGCCGTTCTCGACGATGGGCTGGCCCGACGACACGCCCGACCTGCGCCGTTACTACCCGACCACCGTGCTGGTCACCGGCTACGACATCCTGTTCTTCTGGGTCGTGCGGATGATGCTGTTCGGTCTCTACGCGATGGATTCTCGCGAGCCGGCCGACCGCGTGCCGTTCCGTACGGTGATGCTGCACGGCCTGGTGCGCGACAGCTCGGGCAAGAAGATGTCCAAATCCAGGGGCAACGTGGTCGACCCGCTGGTATGGATCGATTCGTACGGCGCGGACGCGGTCCGGCTGTCGCTGTTGCAGGGCGCGAACCCCGGCGCCGACCAGGCGATCAACGAGGAGTGGGTCGTCGGGGCCCGCAACTTCGGCACCAAGCTGTGGAACGCGACCCGCTTCGCGATGATCAGCGGCGCCACGGTCGACGGTCCGCTGCCCGCGCAGGTGACCGGCGCCGACGCGTGGATCCTGTCGCGGCTGCAAGCTGTCGTCACCGAGGTCGACGACCTGTACGCGCACTACGAGTTCGCCAAGATCGTCGACGTGCTCTACCACTTCGCGTGGGACGAGGTCTGCGACTGGTACATCGAGCTGGCGAAGCTGTCGCTCAACGGGCCGAGCGGTTCTGACACGCGCCGCGTGCTCGGCGAGGTGCTCGACGTGCTGCTGCGGTTGCTGCACCCGATGATCCCGTTCGTCACCGAGGCGCTATGGACGGCGCTGACGGGCGGCGAGTCGGTGGTGATCGCCGCCTGGCCGAGCGCCGACACCGCTCGCGCGGACGCTGCCGCCGAGGCCGAGGTGCTGGCCGTCCAGGCGATCGTGACCGAGGTGCGCAGGTTCCGCTCCGACCAGGGCGTGAAGCCGTCCCAGCGCGTGCCGGCGCGCCTCACCGGGGCAGGGTCGGCCGAGCCGGCCGCGCGCGCGATGTTGCGCCTGGACGACGCGCCCGCCGACTTCGCCCCGACGGCCTCGCTCACCACCTCGGCCGGCGTGCGGGTGGACTTCGACCTGTCCGGGACGATCGACGCCGCGGCCGAGCGGGCCCGCCTGAGCAAGGACCGTGCCGCTGCCGAGAAGGAACGCGCCGTCAACGCCGCCAAGCTCGGCAACGAGGCATTCACCGGCAAGGCACCCGAGGACGTCGTGGCCAAGGTGCGCGACCGGCTCGCGGCTGCCGAGGCCGACCTGGTCCGCATCGAGGCGGCGCTGGCGGCGCTGGCGGCCCAGCCGGCCCAGCCGGCCCAGCCGGCCCAGCCGGCCCAGCCGGCCCAGCCGGCTTAGCCCGCCCAGCCGGGCTGAGTTCGCCGCGCGGCGGGATTGGACCGTCCTGCCGCCGGCGGCGGGTCCGTAGACTGGCGCGTCGTGGCACCCACCCAGCGCGAGGACCTCGCGGCCCGAATGCGCGTCATCGAGGCCGAGATCACCCGCCGGTGGGGCGAAGGACGGCTGCACCCGACCCGCGACCGGATCGAAACCCTGCTCGACCTGCTCGGCTCGCCGCAGCGCTCGTACCGCGCCGTGCACCTGACCGGGACCAACGGCAAGACCTCGATGGCCCGGATGGTGGACGAACTGCTGCGCGGCTTCGGCCTGCGAGCCGGGCGGTTCACCAGCCCGCACCTGTCGCAGATCACCGAGCGGATCGTCCTCGACGGCCTTCCGGTCGGCGCCCGCCGGTTCGTCGAGGGCTACGACGAGCTCGCGCCCTACCTCGACCTCGTCGACGCCAGGAACGAGATCCGGCTGTCGTTCTTCGAGGTCATGGTCGCGCTCGCGTACTCGATCTTCGCCGATGCGCCTGTCGACGTCGCCGTCGTCGAGGTCGGTCTCGGTGGTCGGTGGGACGCCACGAACGTGATCGACGCCGAGGTGGCCGTCGTCGGACCGATCGACCTCGACCACGTCAGCTTCCTGGGCGAACACGTGTCGACGATCGCCGCCGAGAAGGCCGGCATCATCAAGCCCGGGGCGGCGGCGATACTCGCGGCCCAGTCGCCGGAGGCAGCCGAACAACTGTTGCGCCGCGCCGCCGAGGTCGGGGCGAGCGTCGCGCGCGAGGGTCTCGAGTTCGGCGTGCTCGACCGCAGGGTCGCCGTCGGGGGACAGGTCATCACCGTCCAGGGCCTGGCCGGTGTGTACGAGGAGATCTTCCTGCCGCTGCACGGTGCCCACCAGGCGCAGAACGCGGCCTGCGCGCTGGCGGCGACCGAGGCGTTCTTCGGCGCGGGTGCTCCGAGCGGAATCCTCGACCTCGACATCGTCCGGGCGTCGTTTGCGGCGGTGCGGTCACCGGGGCGGCTCGAAGCCGTCCGCTCCGCCCCCACCGTCCTGGTGGACGCCGCGCACAACCCGCACGGGATGGCCGCCACGGTCGCTGCGCTGGGCGAGGCGTTCGACTTCCGCCGGTTGGTCGCCGTCGTGGCCGTCCTCGGCGACAAGGACGTGGCCGGCCTGCTCGCACCGCTTGAACCGGTCGTGGACGAGGTGGTGGTGACCCAGAACTCCTCGACCCGCTGCCTGAGCGCCGACGAGCTGGCTGTGGTCGCCGTCGAGGTGTTCGGCCCGGACCGGGTGAGCGTCGAACCCCGCCTGGACGACGCGATCGAGACCGCGGTGCGTCTGGCCGAGGACACCGGCGACGACCTGCTGTCCGGGGCCGGGGTGCTCGTGACCGGGTCGGTGGTGACCGCCGGCGACGCGCGGGTGCTGCTCGGGGCGCCGACGTGAGCGACAGCCAGGCCGAGGACCTTGCCCGCGCGAGGCGGATCGACCGGTCGACGCGCGGGGCGCTCGCGGCCATTCTCGGCCTCGAGGCGCTCGTCACGCTGCTCGTGCCGCGTGCCCTCGCCTTCACCAGCACCGGGCTGGGCACCGCCCGCACGGTGGCGCTGATCGGCCTCGCGGTGGCGATGGTGCTTGCCGCCGGTCTGGCCCGCCGGTCCTACGGCATCGCCGTCGGCAGCGCGCTGCAGGTGCCGTTCCTGCTCACCGGGATCTGGCTCGTGGCGATGCTCGTGATCGGGGCCATCTTCGCCGCCGTCTGGGTTCGCCTGCTGGTGCTGCGGCGCGAGCTGCTGGGAACGCCGGGCGGCTGGCGGCTGCTCGTTTCGTAGTCGTTGGTGCCCGTGCACAACTTAGGTTCGTAATTCGACCGTACTTGCGGCTTTCTTGATCATTGTCATCGTCAACGAGCGGTTAGCCGATTGTCCGATTTGAGGATTACCGCACAGACTCCTGGTAGGCGCGGCGGCAGCTTCCGCGGGGGGAATCGGCCGCCGCGCTTAAATTCGCTCCCGCTCCGCCTCGAGAAACAGGCACCCGTCGATGACAACCGATACCCCGGGCCCCAGCCGCGTGCTGGTGGCTGACGACGACGCGGACATTCGCGCCCTGCTCCTGCTCTCCCTCCGCACCGCAGGATTCGCCGTCCACGCCGCGGCAGGTGGTACCGACGCGCTGACGGCCGCCCTGCGCGGCCAGTACGACGTCCTCGTCCTCGATGTCCAAATGCCGGACCTGAGCGGGCTGCAGGTGTGCCGCCGGCTCAAGTCGGGACTGGACCGCTGGGCCAGTCCCGTGCTGCTCATCAGCGCCAACTGCTCGCTCGAGGACATTGCGGCCGGTCAGGCCGCCGGCGCGGACGACTACCTGCCCAAGCCGTTCAGCCCCCGCGAACTCGTGCAGCGCGTCGGGCAGTTGGTCGGGCAGCGGCCGCGGTGGAACGACCACGTCGCGGCGACCGGCTGACGCTGTGCCGGGAACGGCCGCGACGCGGGGTCAGCCGGACGCGTGAGCGGTGAGCTGGTCGATCGTGGCGTTCATGCGGACCCCGGACGCGTGCGCCCGGGCCACATAGGCCCGGGCGGTGTCGTCGTTGCGCACCGCCGGTAGCTCGGCGAGCAGTTCGGTGAAGCCGAGGACCGCGGTCAGCGGTGTGCGCAGATCATGGGTGAGCCGGCGGGCGACGCCGGTGAGCTGGTCCTGGGTCGACGTCAGCTCGGCTCGGGTGCGTTCGAGGCGCCGACCGCGCAGGCGCAGCTCGAACATCTCGCCCACCTGGCTGGCGATCATCTGCAGCCACCGGACCGCCGCGGGCACGACCGGGCGCACCTGGTCGTCGAACACGCACAGCGTCCCCAGCGGGTAGCCGTCCGGTGTCCGGATGATGATCGAGCAGTAGAACCGGACGGACGCGAGGCGTCCATCGACCCACGGCAGGCGGCGGAACCGGTCGTCGCGGGCGGCGTCCTCGACGAACGCGTCGGCGCCGCCGGCGACGGTGAGTGCGCACATCGATTCCGACCGGGCGCAGATGCCGGTGTCACAGCCGAACGCGGCGACCAGGTGGTGCACCTCGTCGTCGATGATGTTGATCGCCGCCGTCGGGACGTCGACCAGCTGCGCGGCCAGCTCGCATAGGACGGTCAGGTCCGCCACGTCGGGAGCCGACGGCCCGACGAGGTCGTACTCGGCGAGGACCGCCAGCCGCGCGGACTCCTCGTCAACGCTCATCCGCGCCGCTTCCGAGCCGGTAGCCGACGCCGCGGACGGTGCGGATGTAGCGGCCGTTGCGCGGATCGTCGCCGAGTTTGCGACGCAGGTTGCCCATATGCACCTCGACGAGGTGTCCGTCGCTGGCCCACTCGTGGCCCCAGACCGTGCGCAGCAGCGTTTCGCGCGGCCATACCCGCCGCGGGCCGCTGAGCAGCGTGGCCAGCAGGTCGAACTCGGTACGGGTCAGGTCGAGCTCGTGCCCGTCGAGCATGGCCAGGCGCGCCTCGAGATCCATCTGGAGGCCGCCGTGACGCAGCAGGCCGGTGGTGTCCTCGACCTGCTCCGCGGTCGGCCGGCGGCGGGGGCGGCGCATCATCGCCGCGACGCGAGCGCGCAGCTCGCGCGGGCTGAACGGCTTGGTGAGGTAGTCGTCCGCCCCGGTCTCGAGCCCGACGAGGCGGTCGATCTCGTCCGGGCGCCCGGTGAGCATGACGATGTAGGCCTCACTGGTCTCGCGGATCTGCCGGCACACCTCGATGCCGTCCAGATCGGGCAGGTTGAGGTCGAGGGTGACCAGATCGACGTCATGCTCGCGCACGATCCGCACCCCGTCGGCCCCGGTCGCCGCGTCCGTGACCTCGAATCCGCTCTGGCTGAGCAACTCGCTCAACAGGGCGCGGACGTCAGGGTCGTCCTCGATAACGACGGCCGTTCGCTCGTTCCCGCTCACAATGGGATGAGGCTACCGATCAATGTCGGCTCGCCTCTAGGGGACTCTCCGCGCGGAGTGCATCAAACCGCGTCCACGCGGCGTCGACGGGGCGCTCGGGGTGCGCAGGTAGGCTCGCGCCGTGACCTCGGACGCCGGTGCGCCCCCGCCCGAACGAACCCTCATCCTGGTCAAGCCCGACGGTGTCCGGCGCGGCTGCGTCGGCGAGGTGATGCGCCGGGTCGAGGCCAAGGGCTACCACTTCGCCGCGATCCAGTTGCGCCGGGCCAGCGCAGAGTTGCTGGCCGAGCACTACGCCGAGCACGTCGGCAAGCCGTTCTACGAGCCGCTGGTCGAGTTCATGCTCTCTGGCCCGGTGGTGGCGATCGTCGCGCAGGGTCACCGGGTGATCGAGGGCTTCCGCGCCCTCGCCGGGGCGACCGACCCGACGGTTGCCCTGCCCGGGACGATCCGCGGCGACCTCGGTCGTGACTGGGGCCTGGCGGTTGCGCAGAACCTCGTCCACGGCTCGGATTCCCCGCAGTCGGCGGCGCGCGAGATCGCGCTGTGGTTCCCGGGGCTGGGCGCCGGCGGCTAGTGCGCCGGATTCCCACTGGTCACATAGGTAACGCCCTCACCGCGAGTCGCACCAGGGTTTGTGTGCTGCGCGACCTTACGATCCGGACAGGCCGCACCCTGCCCGGGCCGGGCCACCGATTCCGCGCACTGCGAAAGGCCGCGTATCCACCGTGACGTTCACCCCGCTCGCGCGGCTCCCGCTGGTGTCTCACATGACCCAGCGCGGCGGCGACCTGCTCGGCGGTGATCTCGCGATCGATCTCGGGACGGCGAACACGCTGGTGTACGCCCGCGGCCGCGGCATCCTGCTCGACGAACCTTCGGTGGTCGCCGTGGACACCGACACGCACGCGGTGGTGGCGGTCGGGGCCGAGGCGAAGCGGATGATCGGGCGCACGCCCGGCCACATCCGCGCCGTGCGGCCACTTCGTGACGGCGTGATCGCCGACTACGAGATCACGGCCGAGATGCTGCGCTACTTTGTGCGCAAGGTGCTGCGCCGCCGCGGTGCGCTGACCGGGCCGCGCGTGATCGTCTGCGTCCCGTCCGGGATCACCGGGGTGGAGCAGCGCGCGGTCAGCGAGTCGGTGTTCGCCGCCGGGGCGCGCCGGGTGCACATCATCTCCGAGCCGATGGCCGCCGCGATCGGCGCCGGCCTGCCGGTCAACCAGCCGTCTGGGTCGATGGTGGTCGACATCGGCGGCGGGACGACCGAGGTCGCGGTCCTCGCGCTCGGCGGCATCGTCGCCTCGACGTCGCTGCGCGTCGCGGGCAACGCGCTCGACGAGGCGATCGTCGACTACGTGCGGGCCGAGTTCTCGTTGCTGATCGGCGAGCGCACGGCCGAGGAACTCAAGATCTCGGTCGGGTCGGCCTTCCCGGTGGCCGGTCCGAAGAAGGCAGACATCCGTGGACGGGACGTGGGCACCGGACTGCCGCGGAACGTGACGGTGTCGGGGGACGAGCTGCGCAAGGCGATGGAGGTCCCGGTCGCGCGGATCGTCGCCGCCGTCCGCTCGACCCTGGACCGGTGCCCGCCCGAGCTGTCCGGGGACCTCGTCAAGTGCGGCGTCGTCCTCACCGGCGGTGGCGCACTGCTGCGCGGGCTCGACGCGCGGCTGCAGCACGAGATCGGCATCCCGGTGCTGGTCGCCGACCGACCCCTCGACTCCGTCGTGCTCGGGACCGCGACGGTGGTCGAGCACTTCGAGCAGCTACAGAAGGTCGTCATCGACGGCCATCGCCGCTGAGGTCGCGCGCTGATGCGGCGGCTCACCCGGCGCCAACGAGTGGCGGCGATCGTCCTCGCCGTCCTTGCGTTGAGCTTTCTCACCCTCGACCTCGGTGGTTCCGGCCTTCAGTCGGCACACGGCGGTGTCCGCGGCACGCTGGGCGCGCTCTACCGCGGCACGGACGGCGTGCTCGGTCCGGTGCGCAGGTTCGTCCAGGGCATCCCGGGCGCCGGGTCGAACAAGGCACACATCGACGAACTCGAAGCGGCGAACCGGCGGCTGCGCCAGCAACTGGCCGACGCCGAGACGGACCGCGCCACTCGGTCCGAGCTGGCGCGACTGCAACTGGCGGCCACCACCGGCCGGCACCACATCCTGCCCGCACGCGTCACCGCCCTCGGCCCGGCTCAGGGCTTCGACTGGACGGCCACCCTCGACGTGGGCACCGAGGACGGGGCGCACGTGGGGCAGACCGTCACCGACGGTCGCGGCCTGGTCGGGCGGGTGCTGCACGCCGACCGGTCCTCGTGCGTCGTGCTGCTGGCTGCCGATCCGGGGTCGGGTGTCGGGGTGCGCAACGTCCGCTCCGGACAACTCGGGGTCGCGACCGGCGCCGGCGCGGACGGCTTCCTGCTGACACCGCTCGACCCGTCCAGCACGGTGCGGGTGGGCGATCAGCTCGTCACCGGGCCGGTCGGCTCGTCGAGTTTCGCCATCGGTGTCGCCGTCGGGACGGTGCGCTCGGTGCGGGTGTCAGCCGACGGATCGACAACCGCAGCGCTCACGCCCACCGCGTCGCCGACCGGCATCGACCTCGTCGGCGTGATCGTGGACGGCGCGGTGGCACGTACCGATGCCGGTGGACGCGGCGCGCTGAGCCCAGGGCGATGATGACCCGCACCCGCGCGCTCGCTGCCATGACGGCGATCCTCACCGCCCTGCTGCTGCAGGCCACGCTCATCGGCCCGATCACGACGCCCATCCCCGTCAGCCTCCCTGCGCTGATGATCGCCGCGGTCGCGTTGGTCGACGGGCCGGGTGCCGGCATGGCGTTGGGTTTCAGCGCGGGCCTGGTGGCCGATCTCGGCTCCTCCCACCCGGCCGGTGTGTTCGCGCTGTGCTGGCTGGCGCTCGGCCTGGTCTGCGGGCTCGCGGCCGAGCGCGGCTCGGTCCGCCGGGACGCTGCCATCGCCGCAGTCGCCTCGGCGGGCGCGGCGACGGCCGCGACGCTCCTGCTCGCGATCGTCCACGCCGGCGGGGCCACCGTCCTGCGCGCTGCGCACGACATCGTCCCGACCGCGCTCGGCGACGCGATCCTCGCGCTGGCCGTCGTCCCCGTCGTGCGCGCGTTCCTGCGCAACGGCGCAATGCGCGCCGGCGCACCGACGACGCAGCTGGTGGTGCCGAGATGATGCAGCACGGTCCGGGCGCGCGCAGGTTCACGATCATCGTCGTGCTCGTCGTCTCGATGGTGCTGACGCTCTTCGGCCGGCTGTACTACCTGCAGTTGCTCGACCCGAACAAGCCGCAGCAAACCGCCGGCCTGCTGCACGACGGCGTGATCGTCGTGCCCGCTCCGCGCGGGCTGATCGTGGACGCGCGCGGCCGGCCCCTCGTCGACAACACCAGCGTGCAGGTGCTGACGATCGATCAGGACCGTCTCGAGGGCCTGCCCGACCACGGTGAGGCGGTGTTGGGCAAGCTCGCCGCGCTGCTCGGTGTGAGCGCGTCGCGGCTGGCCGAAGAGATTCGCCCGTGCTCGCCCAAGGTTCCCGCACCGTGCTGGACGGGTGAGCCGTACCAGCCGGTGCCGGTGGTGATCGGCGTCCCCACCCAGGTGCTGTTCACGGTGAGCGAGCACCGCGAGGACTTCCCCGGCGTGTCGATCGAGACCCAGACGCTGCCGAACTATCCCGACGGGACGCTGGCGGCGCATCTGCTCGGCTATGTCGGGCAGGTGACCGAGGCGGACAAGAAGTCGAACGCGGCCCTGGTCGATGCCGACACGATCGGGGTCGCCGGGCTCGAGCAGCAGTACGACGACGTCCTGCGCGGTGTGGACGGCGGGCGCACCGTGCGGCTGTCGCCGCAGGGCTACGCGGTCTCCGAAGGCCCGTACCGGCCACCCGTCCAGGGCGACACGCTCGTCACGAGCATCGACGCGCGGATCCAGACGCTGGCCGAGCAGTCGCTGCTGCAGCAGTTGCAGGACTCGCAGAAGGCGGGCAAGCCCGCCCCGTCCGGCGCCGTCGTGGTCATGGATCCGCTGACGGGCCGGATCGTCGCGGCCGCGAGTTACCCGACCTATGACCCGCAACTGTTCGTCGGCGGCATCTCGACCGCCGACTACGGACGGCTGACCTCACCGGCCGCGCAGGACCCGTTGCTGAGCCGGGCGATCGCCGGGCAGTACGCGCCGGGCTCGACGTTCAAGCTGATCACCACGTCCTCGCTGGTCTCGCACCACGAGATCTCGCTCGACGGCCAGTACCCGTGCCCGAGTGCCCTGTCGATCGACGGCCGGATCAAGACGAACTTCGAGAGCGAGTCTTTCGGCGGGGCAATCTCGCTGCGTGACGCGCTGGGCTACTCGTGCGACACGTTCTTCTACGCGCCGGCTGCGAACGAGTACTACGCGGATCAGAACCGCATCGACCGCGGCGAACAACCGCACGAGTGGCTTCAGCACATGGCCGCGTCCTACGGGGTGGGGACGGCACCCGGGGTGGATCTGCCTGCGGACGAGCAGGCGAGCGGCTCGTACGCCGACCGCGCGACCAGGCTGGAGCGTTGGCGCGCGAACCGGGTGCAGTACTGCCGCGACGCACGACGCGGTTATCCAGAGATCGCGAACACCAATTACCGGTCCTACCTCACGCAACTGGCGTCGGAGAACTGCACGGACGGCTGGCGCTACCGGGCCGGCGACAACGCCGACCTCTCGATCGGTCAGGGCGAGACGACGCTCTCGCCGCTGCAACTGGCGATCGCCTACTCCGCCCTGGTGAACGGTGGCCGGATCTGGGAACCGCGGCTGGGCTGGGCGGTGGTGGACAAGGACGGCAACGTCGCCGAGACGATCCAGCCCAAGGTGCGCAGTACGGTCCCGGTCTCGGCCGCCACGCTGCGCTACATCGCCGACTCGCTGAACTTCGGACGTGGCTGGGCGGTGTCGGGAGCCTTCGCCTACCTCGACTCCCCGTACCGCGCCCGGATCGGCGGCAAGACCGGCACCGCCGAGGTCTACGGCAAGCAGGACACGTCCTGGCTCGCGACATGGGGCCCGATCAAGAAGGACAGCGCGGGGAACGTGCGGGCGAAGTTCGTGATGGTCGGCATGGTCGAGCAGGCAGGGACGGGCGCGACGGCGGCCGGGCCGATGCTCAAGCGGATCTGGGACGGCATCTTCGGCGTCGGTCGCAAGGCGATCGTGTCGCACGCGTCGCCGGTGCGCACCCTGCCCGACCTGGGTCCGCAGGTCCGGGTGTCGAAGTGATCAGCCGGTCGCGTCCCCGGGCCGGGCAGCCACGCCGCACGATGCCCGGCAGCGAGGCAGCGGCGTGACGCTCACCGCGCGCGATCCGCGCGAGCCGTTCGCGCTGCTGACCGCGGGGTCACCGCGCAGCCGCGGTCACGGTTACGACTGGGTGCTTGCGGCGGCGGCGTTGTCGCTGGCCCTGATCGGCGCCGTCCTCGTGTGGGCCGCGACTCGCGACGTCGAGCAGGCGGCCGGGAACAGCCCGAACGGCTACCTCTATCGCCACGTGATCAATGTGGTCATCGCGGCGGCGCTGATGTTCGCGTCCTCACGCCTGGACGTGCGGATGCTGCGCCTGTCGGGTCCGATCGCCTATTTGGGCGCGGTGTTCGGCTTGCTGCTCGTGTTCCCGATCGGCTCGACGGTCAACGGGGCGCACGCGTGGATCCGTGTCGCCAGCGGGTTCGAGGTGCAGCCGTCGGAATTCATGAAGCTCGGCCTGATCCTGGGGCTGGCCGTGCTGTTCACACAGCGGGCCGCCGAGCGACGCACGCTAGGTCCGCCGACCACGCGCGACATGGTGCTCGCGCTCATCCTGATGGCGATCCCTCTGTGCCTGATCATGCTGCAGCCCGACCTCGGGTCGGCCATGGTGCTCGCGGCCGCGTCGCTCGGCGTGCTGATCGCGGCAGGCGTCCCGGCGCGCTGGACGGTCGGCCTGCTCGTCCTCGCCGTGCTGGCAGCACTTTTCGCTGCGAAATCAGGTGTTCTCGCCGACTACCAGTTGCAGCGCTTCGCCTCGTTCACCGACCCGACGCACGATCCGCAGGGCGCCGCGTACAACGTCAACCAGGCGCACATCGCGATCGCGAACGGCGGGCTGTTCGGCACCGGCCTGTTCGACGGCCCGCAGACCAACGGCGGTTTCGTTCCCGAGCAGCGCACCGACTTCGTGTTCTCGGTCGCGGGCGAGGAGTTCGGTCTCGTCGGCGGCAGCATCATCATCGCGCTGTTCGCCCTGCTGTGCTGGCGCGGGCTGACCATCGCGCGCAGTGCCGATCGCACCGGCCAGCTCGTCGCGGTCGGCATCGTGTGCTGGTTCGCCTTCCAGACGTTCCAGAACATCGGGATGAATCTCGGGCTCACGCCGGTGACCGGGCTCCCGCTGCCGTTCGTGTCCTACGGCGGCTCATCGATGTTCGCGCAGGCGCTGGCGATAGGGATCCTGCAATCGGTGCACCGGCGCCCCGACCGGTAGCCGCCTACTGCGGTCCGGACGCGGCGGCGACCCGTTCGAGGTTCGGCCGGCGCTGCGTGAGCGTGGTGCCGATGCTCGCGACGACCACCATCGCCATCGCGGCGAGCAGCACACCGGTCACGGCCTGGGACAGGACGAGGACGCCGGCGAGGGCCGCTGCGGCCGGCTCGAGGCTCATCAGCAGCCCGAACGTCGACGCAGCCAGCCTGCGCAGGGCGATCAGTTCGAGCGAGTACGGCAGGATCGACGACAGGACGGCCACCCCGAGGCCACCGCCGAGCACCGCCGCCTGGCCGAGCGCGCTGCCACCCTGCACGATCCCGGCCGGCAGGGCGACGAGGGTGCCGACGCACAGCGCGATCGCCAGCCCGTCCAGGGTGGCGAACGACGTCCCCACTCGCTTGCTGAGCAGGATGTAGGCGGCCCAGCACGCCGCCGCGATCAGGGCGAACGTCACCCCCGCGGCGGTGACGCCGTGCCGGTCACCGCGCAGCGCCAGCAGTGCGACGCCGCCGCCGGCCAGCACGATCCACGCCAGGTCCAGCACGCGCCTCGACCCGGCGACGGCGACGACGAGCGGGCCGGTGAACTCGATCGTGACGGCCACGCCGAGCGGCAGCCGGTCCAATGCCTCGTAGAACGACCAGTTCATCGTGCCGAGCACCAGGCCGTACCCGGTCACCGCGAGCAGGTCCGCCCGGGTCCGGCCACGTAGCGTCGGTCGGGCGATCGCGGTGACGACCACGGCAGCAAGCCCGAGCCGCAGGAAGACGAGACCACCGGGCCCGGCCCGGTCGAACAGGGTGTTCGCGAACGCCGATCCGAACTGGACCGACGCGATGCTGCCGAGAAGCAGGAACTCAGGCCGCACCCCGCCCAGCCTGTTGCGCACGTTCGCGATCCTGTCAGAGCCCACCACCCGCTTTGACCCCGGCGCGGCCGTGATCGCGCCCGATGCGCGACCACGGCGGGGTCAAAGGCGGTCTGGCGCACGTAGACTGGGCTCTCGTGCCTGTCGAGTCGATGTTCCCGCTGCTGGAACCGCTGCTGCCCAAGGTCAGCAAGCCGATCCAGTACGTCGGCGGTGAACTGAACCAGACCGTCAAGGACTGGGACTCCGTCGCCGTCCACTGGGCCCTGATGTATCCGGACGCCTACGAGGTGGGCCTGCCGAACCAGGGCGTGCAGATCCTCTACGAGGTGCTCAACGAGCGGGCGGACGCGCTGGCCGAGCGCACCTACAGCGTGTGGCCCGATCTCGAGGCCCTGATGCGTGAGCACGGCATCGGCCAGTTCACCGTGGACGCGCACCGGCCGGTCGCCGCCTTCGACCTGCTCGGCGTCAGCTTCGCGACCGAACTCGGTTACACGAACCTGCTCACCGCACTGGATCTCGCGGGGATTCCGTTGCACGCCTGCGATCGGGACGAGACCCACCCGATCGTCGTCGCGGGCGGCCACGCAGCGTTCAATCCCGAGCCGATCGCCGACTTCGTCGACGCAGCCGTGCTCGGCGACGGCGAGCAAGCCGTCGGCACGATCACCGACGTCGTGCGCGACTGGAAGTCCGCCGGACGTCCCGGTGGCCGTGACGGGTTGCTCGGACGTCTCGCCGCGACCGGCGGCATCTATGTGCCGCGCCTGTTCGACGTCACCTACCGCGCCGACGGCCAGATCGCGGCGGTGCGGCCGAATCGTGCCGGCGTGCCGGAGCGCGTCACCAAGCACACCGTGATGGACCTCGACGAGTGGCCCTACCCGAAGGCCCCGCTCGTCCCCCTTGCCGAGACCGTCCACGAACGGATGTCGGTCGAGATCTTCCGCGGCTGCACGCGCGGTTGCCGGTTCTGCCAGGCAGGGATGATCACCCGTCCGGTGCGTGAGCGCAGCATCGACGCGATCGGATCGATGGTCGATCAGGGTCTGCGCGCCACCGGGTTCGAAGAGGTCGGCCTGCTGTCGCTGAGCAGTGCCGACCACTCCGAGATCGGCGAACTGGCCAAGCAACTGGCCGACCGCTATGCCGACGACAAGGTCAGCCTGTCGCTGCCGTCCACCCGGGTGGACGCGTTCAACATCGACCTGGCCAACGAATTCTCCCGCAACGGCAGGCGATCCGGGCTCACGTTCGCGCCGGAGGGCGGCAGCGAGCGGCTGCGCCGGGTGATCAACAAGATGGTCAGCAAGGACGACCTGATCCGGACGGTCAGCGCCGCGTACGCGCAGGGCTGGCGGCAGGTGAAGCTGTACTTCATGTGTGGCCTGCCCACCGAGACCGACGACGACGTGCTCGAGATCGCCGACATGGCACACGACGTGATCCGGGCCGGTCGCGAGGTGACCGGCTCGAAGGACATCCGGTGCACGGTGTCGATCGGTGGCTTCGTGCCCAAGCCGCACACACCGTTCCAGTGGGCCGCGCAGGCCGATCCGCAGACGGTCGACCTGCGGCTGCGCAAGCTGCGCGAGGCGATCAACGCAGACCGGAGCCTGGGCCGGAACGTCGGCATGCGTTATCACGACGGCGAACCGTCGTTGGTCGAGGGACTGCTCAGCCGCGGTGACCGTCGTGTCGGCGCGGTGATCGAGCGGGTGTGGCGTGAGGGCGGCCGCTTCGACGGCTGGTCCGAGCACTTTTCGTTCGCCCGGTGGGCTGCGGCCGCCGAATCAGAACTCCACGGCGTTGACATGGCCTGGTTCACCACCCGGGAGCGGGACGGTGACGAGGTGCTGCCCTGGGACCACCTCGACTCCGGGCTGGACAAGCAGTGGCTGTGGGACGACTGGCAGGACGCGCTGGGCGAGTTCGAGCAGGACGACTGCCGCTGGACGCCCTGTTTCGACTGCGGCGTGTGCTCCAACCTGGGCACCGACATCCAGGTCGGCCCGACCGGGCGCGCGCTGTTGCCACTCGCGCCTCGAGTGTGACTGGCGCACCCGCGACTGCCGCGCCAGGACCGGGTGCACGAGCGCCAGCCTCAAGAGTGCTGCGGATCGGCCGATAGTTGAAGGTTCCCCCTGCACGGGAGACCATCGCTGGGAGGATCCGTGTCGCGAGCCGCGCTTGCCGCCTGGTGTGTGGGCCTGTTCGTCCTGCCGCTCGTCGTGGCCGCGCCGCCGGCCTCGGCGGATTCGTACTGGGGCGGCCGCGATCCGGCGCGCAACATCTCGCCCGTCCCGGCGATCCAGGGCAGCGTGTGTGACTCGCGTCCGAACAGCCTGGCGTGCGATCGGGTGCTCGTTCGCGCGCTCAACCATGCCCGATCGGTGATGGGACTGCGGACCTACAGCCTGCCCAGCCGGTTCAACTCGCTCGGCTTCCGCGACAAGTTGATCACTCTCACCAACCGTGACCGCGCGGTGTTCGGGCTGCCGCCGGTCACCGGCCTGAACAAGTCGCTGAACCGAAGCGCGCAGGACGGCGTGCTGCGGCGCGGCGATCCGGAGCCGGTGCCCGTCCTCGGCGGCAGCCCGTGGACGTCCTACAGCTCGAACTGGGCCGGCGGGGGCGGCGCGATCCGCAACCCGGCCTTCGCCTACTACGAGTGGATGTACGAAGACGGCCTGGACGAGTCCGGTCACAGCAACAACATCGACTGCACGCCGGCCCATCCGGCCGGCTGCTGGGGGCACCGGCACAACACGCTGCTGAAGGTGCCGGCCGGGCGGCAGCTGGTGATGGGCGCCGGCGGCGGCTCGGACGGGCGAGGGTCGTACGGGTTCACCGAGCTCTACCAGCAGCACCCCGCCTCGGCGCGCGTCCCGTATCTCCCGTCCGTGATCGCATTGAGCGCCCACACCGCGCCCACGTCGGGCGGGCGCGCGATCGTCGTACGGGGCTGGGGATTCGTCCGCGTGAGCTCGGTGCTCGTGGTGGGTCGCTCGGCGCGGATCACGTCGCGGACACCCGCCGTGCTATCGGTCAAGGTGCCCGCGCACGCGGCCGGCAGCGGGCACCTGGTCGTCGTCAGCAACGCCGGACGCAGCGCGCGGACCTACGCGGCGTCGTTCCAGTACCTGCCCTGACGCCACACTGGAGCAATGAGTCCGCGACGCGTCCCCGAGGGTCCACCGCCGCCACCGGTGGTGCAGCGCCTGCGCATCAGGTACGCGAAGCGGGGACGCCTGCGGTTCACCTCGCACCGTGACTTCGCGCGCGCCTTCGAGCGCGCGCTGCGCCGTGCCGAGATCCCGATGGGCTACTCGGCCGGCTTCACGCCGCACCCGAAGATCAGTTACGTCGGCGCCGCGCCGACCGGCGTCGCGAGCGAGGCGGAATACCTCGAGATCGGGCTGGCCCGCGAGATGGATCCGGACGCCGTGCGGACGGCCCTCGATGCGGCCCTGCCGGACGGGTTGGACATCATGAGCGTGGTGCCCGCCGGCCCCGGGTCGTTCGCCGAGCAGATCCAGGCCTCGCACTGGCGGGTGGAGTTGAGCGGGGTCAGCGGCGAGCAGGTCGGCCAGCCGCTGCAGACGCTGCTCGGCACGAGCGAGTTCACCGTCCAGCGCAAGACCAAGGACGGGCAGCGCAGCCTCGACGTCCGGGCCGCGATTGTGTGGGCGCGGGTGTCGCCGGGCGTGCCCGCACCAGGTTCTGACCGTCCTCGTGCGATACTTGAGCTGGTCGTCCGGCAGGCAACCCCGGCTGTGCGACCCGACGACGTCCTCGTTGCGTTGCAGGCAGTGTCAGCTGCCGACGGAGCCGCCGGTCTCGCCTTCGACGCGCCGCCCCTGGCGGTACGCCTAGCGCAGGGACCGCTCGACCCCGATGGTTCGGTCGGCGATCCGCTTGCCGACAGCCGCATCCAGACGCGGACGGCGCCGTAGTCCCGAGCACCGACGGGCACGGTTGTAGGAGCAGCCGGCTGCCCGACACACACAGACTTCGCGGTCACGGCACCTCCTCGACCAGCCGGTTCGAACCGGCTCAGTGAGGGGCCCGGGATCGCCACAACCGCCCTCGCGCGGTCGCGGTTGCGTCATGGACGCACGCGCCCGGGGGCAGAAGAGATGGAAGTGATCTGAGCACATGCTCGAATCCGACAACACACCCGACAACAACAACGACTCCGCCGGCGAGACCAGCACGGCACCGAGACCCCGGTCGCGAAGCCGCGCATCCCAGGCGACCCGGCCCTCGCCGACTCCCCGGGCGCCCGCACCCCGCATTCGGGTCTCGGCGCTCGCGAAGGAACTCGGCCTGACCAGCAAGGCCGTCCTCGCCGCCCTCGACACGCTGGGCCAGGCCGGTAAGACGGCCTCGTCCACCCTCGAGCAGGACGTCGCCGACCAGGTTCGCGCCGCGAACCCCGCTGGGACGACCGCGATCGGCACCGACGTGACGGCTGACGCCGCCCAGGCGGAGCCGCCCGCGCCCGTCGGTGCACCCGGGGTCGTGTTCGTCGCCCCGTCCGCCGAGGCGGCGCCGCGGCCGCGCCGCCGCAAGGCAACGGCACCGGCCGGTCCACCCGCGGCCGACGAGCCGGCGCCTGCCGCGGCCGACATCTCCGTCGCGGAGGCCGAGGACAGCGTCGCGCTGCCCGAAGACGTGCGTGAGGCCGCTGCCGAGGAGGCGACCGAAGCCCGACGGCGGCGCCGCCGGGGTCGGCGGGGCCGCGGGGGCGGCGCGAAGTCCGGCGACTCGTCGGTCGACGACGAGGCTCAGGCCGAGGACGCCGGAGACGACGCCGGCGAGCAGGACGAGGCAGCCCAAACAACGAAGGGCGCAGGTCAGAAGTCCGGTGCCGCCAAGGCCGGTGCCGCCAAGGCCGGGACCGCCAAGGCCGGGACCGCCAAGGCCGGGACGCGGTGCAACCAAGGCCGGCAGCGGCAAGGCCGGTGCCGCGAAGGGCGTCGTGAAGGCACTCGACGCGACGGCCGAGGCCGACGACGACGAGCAGGGCGAGAGCACCGACGGTGACGAGAGCGGTGAGGGCGGCGAGGGTACGTCCACCCGCCGCCGGCGCCGGCGTCGGCGCACCGGCGGCGGCAGTGGCGGCAGTGGTGGAACGGCCGGTGCCGACGGCACCGAGGACGACCCTCCGAACACCGTCACCCACGTCCGCACCGCCCGCGAGAAGGGCGAGGGCAAGTCCGACGACGGTGTCCGCGGCGTCAAGGGGTCGACCCGGCTCGAGGCTCGCCGCCAGCGCCGGAGGGACGGCCGCGAGACCACCCGCCGCCGTCCGCCGATCCTCACCGAGTCCGAGTTCCTCGCCCGTCGTGAGGCCGTCGACCGGGTGATGGCCGTGCGCCAGTCCGGCGACCGCACCCAGATCGCCGTGCTCGAGGACGACGTGCTCGTCGAGCACTACGTCACGCGGGCCAGTTCGTCCTCCTACGTCGGCAATGTCTATCTCGGTCGCGTGCAGAACGTGCTGCCGTCGATGGAGGCTGCCTTCATCGACATCGGCAAGGGACGCAACGGCGTCCTGTACGCCGGCGAGGTCAACTGGGACGCTGCCGGGCTCGAGGGCAAGTCTCGGACCATCGAGGACGCACTCAAGTCCGGCGATACGGTGCTCGTGCAGGTGACCAAGGACCCGATCGGCCACAAGGGCGCCCGGCTGACCAGCCAGGTCACGCTTCCCGGCCGGTTCCTCGTCTACGTGCCCAGCGGCGGCATGACCGGCATCAGCCGACGGCTCCCGGACACCGAGCGGCACCGGCTGAAGGCGATCTTGAAGAAGATCGTTCCCGAGGACGCCGGCGTCATCGTCCGGACGGCTGCCGAAGGCGCGACCGAGGCCGACCTGACCCGCGACGTCGAACGCCTGCAGGCCGAATGGGCCAAGATCCAGAAGAAGGCCGCGCAGCCGAAGAACGCGCCGTCGCTGGTGCACGGCGAACCGGATCTCGCGATCCGGGTCGTCCGCGACGTCTTCAACGAGGACTTCGCCAAGCTCACCGTCCAGGGCGAGGACGCGTGGAACACCGTGTCCGACTACATCGAGGGCGTCGCGCCCGACCTCGGCGAGCGCGTGTCGAAACACACGAGCGAGTCGGACCTGTTCCACGACCTGCGGGTCGACGAGCAGCTGATGAAGGCGCTCGACCGCAAGGTCTATCTGCCCTCTGGCGGATCACTCGTCATCGACCGCACTGAGGCGATGACGGTCATCGACGTCAACACCGGCAAGTTCGTAGGGTCAGGGGGCAACCTCGAGCAGACCGTGACCCGCAACAACCTCGAGGCGGCCGAAGAGATCGTGCGCCAGCTACGGCTGCGCGACGTCGGCGGCATCGTCGTCATCGACTTCATCGACATGGTGCTCGAGTCGAACCGCGACCTGGTGCTGCGGCGGTTGACCGAGTGCCTGGGCCGGGACCGCACCAAGCACCAGGTTGCCGAGGTCACCTCGCTCGGCCTGGTGCAGATGACCCGAAAGCGGGTCGGCGAGGGTCTGCTCGAGGCGTTCAGCGAGACCTGCGAGACCTGCCACGGTCGCGGGGTGATCGTGCACTCGACCCCGGTCGACAAGTCCGATGGGGGAGCCGACCCGTCCGACGAGGCGGAGAAGTCGCCGAACGGCAAGCCGAAGCGCAAGCGCGGCGCCGCCAAACGGGTCGCCGAGCCGAGTGAGCCGGCACTGCCGGTGTCCAGCGAGCAGCGCGAGAAGGCGCTGGCCGCGATGACCGCCATCCATCGCGCGACGCACGCCGAGGAACAGTCCAGCGCTGAACTCGAACTCGACGCGGTCGAGTCGGTGCTGGCAGGTTCGGCCATGGATGCCGAGTTGCTCGAGTCCGTCGGGGTCTTCGACGACCCGGCACCTGCGGCTGAGGCCACGTCAGCCGTCGAGGCCGAGCCGCAGCAGACCGAGGCGGGGAGCGACTCGCAGGACGCCACGCCCGCGCCGGCCGAGCCCGGACCGGCCGAGCCCGGCCCGACGCGGCAGACCCGACGCGGCAACTGACGCGGCAGACCCTGGCGCAGCCGAATCGTCGGCACCCGAGCCCGTCGAGGCGACCGCCCCGTCCCGTCCCCGGCGGCGCCGGGCCGCCTCGCGTCCGGCCGGGCCACCGGTGACCGCGTGAGGCTGCGCGTCCAAGCCTTCGGGCCGGCCGAGGGCACGCTTTTGCCTCGGACACCGTCCCTGCCGTAATCTGGACGACGGCCCACTGGCAAGTACCGACAGGTGGGCCAATTGCGTGTGAGGAGTGGATCCAGCGTGTACGCCATCGTCAAAACGGGCGGCAAGCAGTACAAGGTCGCCGAGGGCGATGTGATCGAGGTCGAGAAGCTCGAGGGAGCTCCCGGTGCCGCGGTCGCGCTGTCGGCGATCCTGCTCGTGGACGGCGACGCCGTGACCCACGACGCCGACATGCTCGCGAAGGTCGCCGTGACCGCCGAGGTCGTCGCGCAGACCAAGGGCCCCAAGATCCGCATCCACAAGTTCAAGAACAAGACCGGCTACCACAAGCGCATGGGTCATCGTCAGCGGCTGACCCAGGTGAAGGTCACCGGCATCACCAGCGGCAAGTAAGGAGCACTCGACATGGCTCACAAGAAGGGTGCGTCCAGCTCGCGCAACGGCCGCGACTCGAACCCGCAGTTCCTCGGCGTGAAGCGCTACGGCGGCCAGGTCGTCAAGGCCGGCGAGATCATCGTCCGTCAGCGCGGCACCAAGTTCCACCCCGGCGCCGGCGTGGGTCGCGGGGGCGACGACACGCTGTTCGCGATCGTCGAGGGCAGCGTGCAGTTCGGCCGCTCGCGTGGCCGCAAGGTCGTCAACATCGTCGCGGGTGAGCCGGCCGGAGCCTAGGCTCCCCACCACCAGTCATCGAGAGGGCGGGCCCGGGCGACCGGTGCCCGCCCTCTCGCCATTGAGCACCACTGACCAGGAAGGGCAGCGCGATGGCGTCGTTCATCGACCGGGTCGTGCTGCACGCTGCTGCCGGTAACGGCGGGCACGGCGTCGCCTCGATCCACCGCGAGAAGTTCAAACCGCTCGGCGGCCCGGACGGGGGCAGCGGCGGGCACGGTGGCGACGTCATCCTCGTCGTGGACGAGAACGTCCACACCCTGCTCGACTTCCACCACCGCCCGCACCAGCGGGCCGGCAACGGCAAGCAGGGCGCAGGCAGCCACCGCACCGGTGCGGACGGCGCCGATCTGGAATTGCGCGT
Source organism: uncultured Actinomycetota bacterium (assembly GCA_963750295.1). GTDB lineage: Bacteria > Actinomycetota > Actinomycetes > Mycobacteriales > Jatrophihabitantaceae > CAVVPY01. Next base: position 2,145,295 of record CAVVPY010000001.1, on the reverse strand, counting down.
TCCGGACGGGACGGTCGTCGTCGACGCCGACGGCGAGGTGCTGGCCGATCTCGTCGGCATCGGCACCCGCTTCGTCGTCGCCGCCGGCGGCCGGGGTGGGCTCGGGAACGCCGCGCTCGCGTCGACCCGCCGCAAGGCGCCCGGCTTCGCGCTGCTCGGCGAGCCCGGCGAACAATGCGACGTCGTCCTCGAACTCAAGAGCGTGGCCGACGTCGGGCTGGTCGGCTTTCCCAGCGCCGGCAAGTCCTCGCTCATCGCCGCGCTGTCTGCGGCGCGGCCGAAGATCGCCGACTACCCGTTCACCACCCTCGTCCCGAACCTCGGGGTGGTCAGCGCCGGCGACACGACGTTCACGGTCGCCGACGTGCCGGGCCTGATCCCGGGCGCCGCGCAGGGCCGTGGGCTGGGCCTGGACTTCCTGCGCCACGTGGAACGCTGCTCGGTGCTGCTGCACGTGCTCGACTGCGCGACGCTCGAGCCGGGCCGTGACCCGATCAGCGACCTCGACGCGCTCGAGGCCGAGTTGGCGCAGTACCTGTCGGGCTCGGCGGCCAGCTTCGGTGATCTGCTGACCAAGCCGCGGTTGGTCGCGCTGAACAAGGTCGACATCCCGGAAGGGCGCGAACTGGCCGAACTGGTGCGCCCCGAACTCGAGGCGCGCGGGCTGCGCGTGTTCGAGATCTCGGCGGTCTCGCACGCCGGGTTGCGCGAACTCACCTTCGCCCTGGCCGAGGCGGTCACCGCCGACCGAACCGCCCGGACGGTCGTTGAGTCGACGCGGATCGTGCTGCACCCACGCGCAGTCGACGATCTCGGCTTCACTGTGCGCCCGGTCGTCGACGGGTTCGTGGTGCACGGCGACAAGCCCGAACGCTGGGTGCGCCAGACCGACTTCGGCAACGACGAGGCGGTGGGCTATCTCGCCGACCGGCTTGCCCGCATCGGGGTCGAGGACGAGTTGACCAAGCTCGGCGCCATGCCCGGGGCGGCCGTCACGATTGGCGAGGTCACCTTCGACTTCGAGCCCACCGCCGGCATGGACGATGCGGCCTACGTCCCTGGCCGCCGCGGCGAGGACGAGCGGTTGGACCTGACCAGCCGGCCCGATGCCGCTGACCGGTTGGCCGCCAAGAAGGCACGGCGGCGGGGCGAGGACGACGACGAGGACGGCGGCCATGGTCCGTGACGCGATCGCGCGTGCGGCGCGAACCGTCGTCAAGGTCGGCTCGTCCTCGCTGACCTCGAACGGCATGCTCGACGGTGCCCGGCTCGACGCGATCGTGGACGCGATCGCCCGGCGGCGCGAGAGCGGCCAGCAGGTCGTCCTGGTGTCCTCCGGCGCGATCGCCGCGGGGATCGCACCACTCGGGTTGCGGGCCCGCCCGCGCGACCTGGCCACGCAGCAGGCGGCTGCCAGCGTCGGGCAGTTGCTGCTCGCCGAGCGCTATGCAGCGTCCTTCGCGCGATACGGGTTGCGGGTCGGCCAGGTCCTGCTCACCGCGGACGACCTGCATCGGCGCGGCCACTACCGCAACGCCGACCGGACTCTCGAGCGGCTGCTCGCGCTCGGGGTCATCCCGATCGTCAACGAAAACGACACCGTCGCCACCCATGAGATCCGCTTCGGCGACAACGACCGGCTCGCCGCCCTCGTCTCGCACCTCGTCCACGCCGACGCACTCGTGCTGCTGACCGACGTGGACGGCCTCTACACCGCCCGTCCCGGCCGCGGGGGCTCGACCTTCGTCGCCGAGGTGGGCTCGCTGGCCGAACTTGCCGGGATGGACGTGACGCGCTCGGGCAGCCACGTCGGCTCGGGCGGGATGGCCACCAAGATCGACGCGGCCGCGATCGCGACCAGCGAGGGCATTCCGGTGCTGCTCGCGGCGGCGACCTCGATCGACGACGCGCTGCTCGGCCGCACCGGCACGGCCTTCCATCCGGCGGGCGATCGGTCGGCGTCGCGGCTGTTCTGGCTGCGGCACGCGACCACGCCCCGCGGGCACCTGGTGCTCGACGCGGGCGCCGTGACCGCCGTGGTCCAGCGGCGGATGTCGCTGCTGCCGGCCGGCATCACGGCGGTGTCGGGGGAGTTCTACTCCGGCGAACCGGTCGAGTTGCGTGGACCGGACGGGGTCGCCGTCGGGCGCGGCCTCGTCGGTTACGACGCGGCCGACCTGCCGGCGCTGCTCGGGCAGCGGACAGCAGACCTCCCGGCGGAGTTCCGCCGGGAGGTCGTGCACCGCGACGATCTCGTGCTGTTGTAAGGGTTCAGTCGGAGCCGAGGAGCACCGTCGAGATGCTCACGTGGTCGACGCGAAGGTCGCCCGACGCAACACTGCAGGCCAGTGTGAACGAATGCAGTCCCGCCGCGAGAGCCGGACCACCGGGCACATTGTGGTCGATGGAGCTGAGCTGGAAGCTTTGTTGGTGATCGGCATTCGTGAGCGCGAAACCGGACCTCGCGGGGGACGGCTGGCCGAATGAGACTTCCTGGCTCTGCGTCACCCCATCGACCTGGAGTTGGCAGCTGCCGGTGAGGTCGAAGTTCTGGCCGCTGTACCACTGGCCGGCGACGATGACCAGCACTCGGCCGCGCCTGGGCAGCACGAGGTCGAGCTCCACGCATCGTTGCAGCACTGTTGCGCTCGGATCGCACTCGGCCCCGAACGTCGCGCTGCGCCCGAAGGTGAGGGCGGACGGGGCTATCCCGCCGACCGTGTCCGCGTCCGCGGCGTGCGCAACCGTGCCCAGCGTCGACTCGTCGATGTCGGTACCGGTCAGGGTGTCATTGCGCACCTTCGAGCTGTTGACCGAGTTCGTGCCCAGATCGGTGAGGGCGAGGGAACCGTCCTTGACGTCGGCGCCGGTGAGCGACTCGTCGACCACGTCGGCGCCGGTGATCGTCGCGGCGGCATAGGCACCGCCCGTACCGAAGGCGAGGATCAGCGCGATCGTCGACGCGACGTTGGCGTAGCGCGTGCGCCGGCAGGTGGACCTGGCAGGCCGGGCCGCGGTGCTGCGGGAGAAAAGCATGGTCGTTGTCCCCGTCGTCCGTGCCGTCAGGCAACCGGGGTTGGGGTGTGTGCAGCGGCGGCCGGCTCCACAGCGGCCACTCGAGCGACCCGGGCGGGTCGCACGATCGAGCGCAGGACGGGACGCAGGATCCGTGGGTGGAACATCGCCTGACGTGGTGCCACGAGCCCCGACACCGCCATGAACCGCCGCGCGACCTCGGGGTCGTCCTCGGCGACCTGCAGCACCCGTTCGACGTAGCGGCCGACCCGACGCATCGACGCCGTCGGTGTGCCTTCGACCTCGGGGTAGGCGAGATCGGATCCGGCCGACAGCTCCCACGCTGTGGTCACCGGCTTGGCCGAGGCCCGGTAGAAGCGAGGCGCGAGGTTCTCGACACCACGGCGAAGGCACGCCCGCAGGGCGAGCGCCTGCTCCGCGGCCACGCTCATACCCAGCCCGTAGATCGGGTTGAACGCACACATCGCGTCGCCGGTCACCACCAGACCGTCCGGGAAGCTGTCCAGGCGGTCGTAGCGCCGGCGCACACTCGCCGGGTGCCGGTGCGCCGAGATCTGGCCGAGTGGCTCGGCTGCGCGCAGCGCCTGCGCAGCCCATTCGGGCAGCGCCACGTCGGCGGCGGCGAGCATCCACTCGCGGGTCACCTCGGGAAACCTGCGCTCGGCACCCATCACCGTGAACACCCACTGGTCGCGTTCGCACCCGAACAGCGCAACGCCGAAATCGCGGTCGACGGTGCGGCCGTCGATGAGGAAGCGCAGCCGATGGTCGGTCCCGGGCAGCCGAACCGTCTGGCTGGCGTACTGCACGCGGACCGCGATCTTCTCCTCCGCCGGTCGCTGGTAGCCCAGTTCGGCCAGCCAGTGGGGGGTGCGGCTGCCCCGACCGCTCGCGTCGACGACGAGATCGGCCGGCACATCGTCGACGGCGCCGCCGCCGCGCGGGGTGACGCGGACGCCGGTCACGACGACCCGGCCGTCCGGCGTGCGCTCGTGCAGCAGGCCGCTGACCTCGAGGCAGTCCCAGAACGTCACCGCGCCGATCGCGGCGACGCGGTTGCGCACGCACGCCTCGAGGTAGGGGCGAGTGGCGAGCAGCACCGGGGTGATGGCCTTCGGCTGCTGGCTGAGCAGATGTCCGTTGATGCGGAAGTGCAGCTTGCGGAGGTCGCCGATCAATGATGCCCCGGCAGCGCTCATCTCCTCGACCAGGCCGGGGAACAACTGCCCCACGATCTGGACGCCGCGCGCCTGAAAGCCGTGGACATGCCGTCCCTGCGGCACCCCGCGGCGTGGATCGGTCTCGGTGAACAGCGCATCCCGGTCGATCACGGTCACCCGGTCGAAGTTCTCGCTCAGCACCCGGGCGGCGAAGAGCCCAGCCATGCCTGCGCCCAGGACCACTGCATGCGTCGTGCTCGTTCGGTTGGTCATCGTCGGATTCCTCTCGCTCGCCGGCCGCCCGATGGGGTTCGGCCGTGCCGAGAAGATTCGCCGGTCTGCGGTGGTCGGACATGGAGGCGAGGTGGAGAGAACAGGGAGACCTGGTGGAGGTTCTCAGCTTGTCGAGTCAGGTAACAACCACGACAATCTGGACCTGCAGGGAGGTGCCGATGTTCGCATTCGACCGATGCCAACTCGATCCGTCCTGCTACGAGCTGCGCCGGGACGGGGCGCCGGTGCACGTCGAGCCACAGGTGTTCGACGTGCTGCGCTATCTCATCGAGCACCGGGACCGGGTGGTGCCCAAGGCGGAGTTGCTCGACGCGGTCTGGGGCGATCGTTTCGTCAGCGACTCGGCACTGACCAGCCGGCTCAAGGCGGCCCGCCGCGCGATCGGCGACGACGGCGTGGCACAACGCCTGATCGCAACGGTGCACGGCATCGGGTATCGCTTCGTCGGTGAGGTCAGCGCGTCGGCGGCACCGGTCGCCGTACCAGCGCCGGCTCCCACGCGGGAGCAGGCGATCCGGTACTGCCGCTCGCCGGAGGGCGTGCGGATCGCCTACGCCTCGACCGGGTCGGGCCCGCCGCTGGTGAAAGCCGCGAATTGGTTCACCCATCTCGATCTCGAGTGGGGCAGTCCGATCTGGGGACACTGGATCGACGCGCTGGCTGCCGGACGCCGGCTGATCCGCTACGACGAGCGCGGCTGTGGGCTCTCGGACTGGGACGTGGTCGAGTTCGGGCTCGACACCTGGGTCGAGGATCTCGAACTCGTCGTCGACTCGATCGGGCTCGACACCTTCCCGCTGATCGGGATCTCGCAGGGCGGTGCGGTCGCCGTGTCCTATGCCGTGCGGCACCCCGAGCGGGTGAGCAAACTCGTCCTGGTGGGGGCGTACGCGCGTGGCCGGCTGGCCCGCGCCGAGACGGCCGACGAGCGCGAGGAGGCAGCGCTCGACCTGCAGGTCGGCCGGGCCGCGTGGCGCCGCGACGACGAGGTGTACCGCCAGGTCTTCGCCTCGCAGTTCCTGCCCGACGAGTCACGCGAGATCTGGGACGCGTTCACCGCCCTGCAACGCGCCACTACCTCGACCGAGAACGTCGTCCGCTTCCTCGATGCATTCGCGCACCTCGACGTGTCCGCGGAGGCGACGCGGGTGCGCTGCCCGACACTCGTCCTGCACTCACGCCGTGACCGCCGCGTGCCGAGCAGCCAGGCCCGCGAGCTGGCCAAGCGGATCCCCGACAGCACGCTCACGCTGCTCGACAGCGGCAATCACATCCTGACGGCGGGGGAAGCCGCGTGGACCGAACTCGTGCGCGAGATCGGCCGCTTCCTCGACTGACCAGTGGATGCCGGTCACCTCCGTACCCTGGCGCTATGACCCGCTGCGGCATGAGCCGATTCGATCCCGGGTGCCGCATTGCGGCCGGCGACAGGCACCCGCGCTGATCGAGGTCACCGTCGAGGACTTCGAGGCGATGGTCGAAGCGGCCCTCGACGGTCTACCGCCCGAACTCGGTGGGCTGATGCGCAACGTGGCGATCGTGGTGGACGCCTACGCACCCGAACTCGACCTGCTCGGGCTCTACGAGGGGGTGCCGCTGACCGAGCGGACGCATGAGTACGCGATGGTCCTGCCCGACCGGATCGTCATATACCGCAAGGCGATCTGCGCGATCTGCGACAGCGAGGCAGACGTCGTCGACGAGGTGCGGCGGACCGTGGTGCACGAGGTCGGTCATCACTTCGGCATCGACGACGATCGGCTGCACGAACTCGGGTGGTGAGTCCGCTCACGACGATCGGCGGCCGCTGAGCCGCGACAGTGCGTCCGCCGTCGCGGTATCGGCGGGATAGAACGACTCGATCACCAGTTCCTCGACCGTGACGTCGGTCGCGGTGCCGACCGTGGCGGCGATGCTGAAGAACGACAGTTCGCCGCCGTCGGTCCGCAGCCGGAGCGGAAGGACGACATCGGTCGAGGACGGCACGGTGTCGTCCCCGCCCGGGTAGCCGCGTACCTCCGCGGCGAGCGCCGCCAGGCGCGCATCGCCGGTCGCCATCGTGCGCCGGTCGAGTTGCTCGAGCAGGTGTGCCCGCCACTGGCCGAGGTTGGCGATGCGCGGCGCGAGGCCGTCCGGGTGCAGGCTCAGGCGCAGCACGTTCACCGGCGGTTCGAGCAGGTGCGACGCGCAGCCTTCCACGAACATCGCGATCGCGGAGTTGGCGTCGACGAGTTCCCACCAGCGGTTGATCAAGATCGCCGGGTAGGGCTCGTGGCCGACGAGCACCTTGGTCAGGGCGGTCCGCACGCTGGCCAGTTCCGGTTCGTCCAGGCCGTGCATCGGGTAGGCGGGCGCGTAGCCACCCGCGAGCAGCAACTGGTTGCGTTCGCGCAAAGGGACCTCCAGCTGCTCGGTGAGCCGGATGATCATGTCCGGAGTCGGGCGCGAGCGCCCGGTCTCGACGAAGCTCAGGTGCCGGGTCGAGATGTCGGCCTGCAGCGACAGGTCGAGCTGGCTGAGCCGGCGCCGCTCGCGCCACGCACGCAACATCAGGCCGACCGGGCGTGGTGGGGTTGTGGCGGACACGGGCCGACGGTATCGAGGCCGGTGAGCCGGCGCGATGACCTGCGAGGTCATCGACGGGCCCGATCGCTACCTCGCCACAGGGAACGAGACCGAGGCCGCACCCGTCGACGCCCACCACGACCAGGCCCGCTTCGGCTGGGTCTCGGCCCGGAGGGCGCCGACGCGGAGCCTTGCTGCGGGGCCACGAACAGGTGCCTATGTGCGCGATCTGGACGACCCGGTTGGATTATCGGCCGCGACTGCACGAGACTGGCCAGCACCAGCGAAATTCCGGCGCCCGCTACGACGCACCGGCGCTGTTCATTTGTCGAGGAGACCCCATGGCCTATTTCGTGACCGGCGCGACGGGATTCATCGGGCGGTTCCTTGTCGCCCAGCTGCTCGAGCGCGAGGGCACGATCTACGTGCTGTGCCGGGCCGGCTCGCTCGACAAGCTCGACGACCTGCGCGAACGCCTCGGCACCGACGACCAGCGCGTGGTGGCCGTCGTCGGCGACCTGAGCAAGGAGCGCCTCGGCGTGAGCAACGAGGACCTCGACAAGTTGACCGGCAGGATCGAGCACTTCTTCCACCTCGCGGCCATCTACGACCTCACCGCCGACGCCGACAGTCAGCGCGTGGCCAACGTCGAGGGCACGCGGCACGCCGCTCCAGCTCGCCGAGGCCGTCCACGCCGAGCACTTCCACCAGGTGAGCTCGATCGCGGCCGCCGGCCTCTACAAGGGCGTGTTCACCGAGGACATGTTCGACGAGGCGGTCGACGTCGACAACAACCCGTACTACGCCACCAAGCACGAGTCCGAGCGGGTCGTGCGCACCGAGTGCTACGGTGCCGTGGCGGGTGTACCGGCCCGGCGTCGTCGTCGGGCACTCCGAAACCGGCGAGATCGACAAGATCGACGGCCCCTACTACTTCTTCCGCGCCATCCAGCGCCTGCGCGGGCTGGCGCCGTCATGGCTGCGCGGTATCGGCATCGAGGGCGGCCCGATCAACCTCGTGCCCGTCGATTACGTCGCGAAGGCGATGGACTACCTCGCCCACCAGCCGGGGCTGGACGGTCAGGCCTTCCACCTCACCGACCCCGAGCCGATGACGGTCGGGCAGATGGCCAACGCCTTCGCCAAGGCTGCCAAGGCGCCGCAGTTCGCCGTCAACCTCGACACGAAATCCTTCGACGCCGCCGTCGAGGCGATCCCGAAGCCACTGCGGGCGCTTGCGTCGCGCATCCCGGGCCCGCGCCTGGCCGCCGATCTCGTCCTGGCCGAGCTCGGTATCCCGCGCGCGGTGCTGCACTACGTGAACTACCCGACCAGCTTCGACTCCGCCAAGACCCAGGAGGCGCTGGCCGGATCGGGTATCGCGGTACCGCCGCTGTCGACCTACGCGCAGACCCTCTGGGAGTTCTGGGAGCGGACCTACAGCCCCGATCGCCGCAAGGACAAGCAGCTGGCCCGTGCGATCCGGGGCAAGACGGTCATGATCACCGGTGCGTCATCGGGGATCGGCCGGGCGACAGCGCTGCGCGTCGGTGCGGCAGGCGGCAAGGTCATCCTGGTCGCGCGCGGGATCGAGAAGCTGGAGCAGACCAAGACCGAGATCGAGGATCTCGGCGGGTCCGCGTTCGTGCACCGCTGCGACCTGTCCGACATGAGTGACATCGAGCGGATGGCGAAAGAGGTGCTGCACGACCACGGTCGTGTCGACGTCCTGGTGAACAACGCCGGCCGGTCGATCCGCCGCTCGATCGCGCTGTCCTACGACCGCTTCCACGACTTCGAGCGGACGATGCAGCTGAACTACTTCGGCGCCGTGCGGCTGATCCTGACGCTGCTGCCGATCATGCGCCAGGCCAGCCCGGACGGGCGCAAGGGCGGGCACATCATCAACATCAGCTCGATCGGTGTGCAGACCAACGTCCCGCGTTTCTCCGCCTACGTCGCGTCGAAGGCGGCCTTGGACGCGTTCAGCCGCTGCATCGCCTCGGAGGTCCTCGAGGACGGCGTGCACCTGACGACGATCCACATGCCGCTCGTCCGCACGCCGATGATCGCGCCGACCACCATGTACGACCGGTTCCCGACCATGACGCCCACCGAGGCGGCGGACATGATCTGCAAGGCGATGATCCGTAAGCCGAAGAAGGTCGGGACGCCGTTGGGCAACGCCGGTGCGCTGGCCTACCAGGTGGCACCGCGAGGGGTCGACCTCGTCCTCAACTACGGCTACAAGATGTTCCCGGACTCGAAGGCAGCGCGGGGCGACCGCAAGCGCTCGGACGAGCCGACGACCGAGAGTGTCGCGTTCGCGCACATCCTGCGCGGCGTCCACTGGTAACTACTGCCGCACCGGCTCCAGGCCGAGACAGGACGCCAGCCCGTCGATCTCGCGGTCGATGTCCGCCGTCATCTCCGGGGTGAACGGGATGTCCTCGTGCACGGCGTTGATCCGCAGCACGCCCTCGGTGCGGTCGGCAGTCGCGTCGAGCTTGCCGATCAGCCGGTCGCCGAACAGGATCGGCAGGGCCCAGTAACCCCACTGTCGCTTGGCGGCCGGCTTGTACATCTCGAGCGCGTAGTCGAAGTCGAAGATCTCGCTCATCCGCTTGCGGTCGTAGACGAGCCGGTCGAGCGGTGACAGGAGCGCCGCGCGGCCGTGGAACGGGCGGCCCAGCTGCGCCGGGTCGACCCGCCACGTGCCCCGGACGCCCTCGATGACCGCGGGCTCGCCCGCGTCGCCGACGTCGACCGGCTCGACCGGGCACTCGGCACCCCTGCTGCGTGCGAGGCCGAGCGAGCGCAGCCGCCGCTCGTTGCGGACGCGCGCCGCGTCGTCCTCGGACGGGGCCGGGCCGTCGGGGAAGACCCGCTCGGCGAGATCCCACAGCCGCTCGCCGCGGCCCCGGCGTCCGGCGACGGCGACCTCGCCGCGGATCTCGAGCATCTCGAGCAGCAGGGGCACGTTGCGGTTGTTGTTCCAGCCGGTGGACTTCCACGCCCGGGTGGACGTGTCGGGCAGTTCGCCCGCCGACAGTGGGCCTTCGGCGTCGAGCCGCGCAAGCACGTCGCGGCGGAAGCTGTCGTTGTCCTCCACCCAGACCATGTTCGCCAACTGCCAGCCGGTGAGGCCGGTCATGCTGCGCATCCGGGCCATGGTCGGGCGGTAGAGCGCGAGGTCCTCGGCGGGGCGGATCATGCCCCGCAGCTCGATCAGCGTGCGGGCGGCGAGCGCGTCGTCGAGATCACCCGGACCGAAGCCGGGGCCGAGCCGGCTCCAGGCGACGATCTCGGCGCTGGGCGCCACAGCAGCGGTCGCGTCGGCCTGCAGCATCGTGAGCCTGCGGACCGCGTCGAGCAGGTCGACCGGCCGGTCGTCGTCGAGGAGCTGCGCGCGGACCGCGATGCGCCGTGCCTCGTCGCGCGACAGCTCGTGACCGGTCACGTGATCCAGGTTAGAGACGCGGTCCGACGACGCTGGACCCGGCGATCGCGGCGATGTCCTCGGGCCCGACCCGGCAGCACCCGCCGACGAGCCGGGCGCCGTCCTGGATCCAGCCCGCAGCCGCCTTGGCGGTGAACCGGGACGCGCCGGTCCAGTCTCGCGCCGCGGCGTCCCAGTCCTCGCCGCTGTTCGGGTAGACGACGACCGGCTTGCCGCTGGTGGCCGCGGCCAGCCGCACGAGCTCCGGGACGTCGGCGGGGTCGGTGCAGTTCACGCCCACCGCGATCACAGCGGGGCAGTCGCGGGCCATCGCGAACGCCTCGGCGGCGGGTTCACCCGCGCGGGTGAGCGTCCCGGAACACGAGATCGACAGCCACGCCGGTGCCGCAAGCTCCGCGCAGAGGGCCTCGACCTCGGCCAGGCACGGGATCGTCTCGGCAGCCAGGACGTCGGCGCCGGCATCGGCGAGCACGCCGAGCCGACGGCGGTGCCAGGCGCGCAGTTCGGCCACCGTCCGGTCGTAGTCGCCGCGGTACTCCGAGCCGTCCGCCAGCATCGCGCCGTACGGCCCGACGGACGCCGCGACCCATCGCGTCCCCGCCTCGCGCGCGAGTTCGACACTGCGCCGCATCAGCGCCTCGGCGTCTGCTCCGAGCGCCTCGAATGAGACCTGATAGCTCGCACTGGTCACGACCTCGGCGCCGGCCGCGGCGAACGCGCGGTGCACCCCGACGATCGCCGCCGGGTCGTCCCGCAGCAGCCGTGCCGACCACAGCGCGGACGACAGGTCGTGCCCGCGCCGTTCGAGTTCGGTGGCCAGCCCGCCGTCGAGCAGGACGACGCGCCGCGCGAGCTCGCCGCTCAGGTCCATCAAGCCAGTGTCTCCACCGCGCCGGGGCGTTCAGGTCGGCAGCGGTTCGCCGACCTGAACGCCGGGATCAGCGGACGTCGAATCGATCGAGATCCATGACCTTGTCCCACGCGGCAACGAAGTCGCGTACGAACTTCGGCTGCGCGTCGTCGCTCGCGTAGACCTCCGCGAGTGCCCGCAGTTCCGAGTTCGAACCGAAGACCAGATCGACGCGGCTGCCGGTCCAGACGACCTCGCCGGCGGCGTTGCGTCCCTCGAAGCTCTCGTCGGCCTCGGACGTCGGCTGCCACGTGGTGCCGAGGTCCAGCAGGTTGACGAAGAAGTCGTTGGTCAGCGTCTCGGGTGCCTTGGTGAGGACGCCGAGCTGGGACTGCTGGGAATTGGCGTTCAGCACGCGCAGGCCACCCACGAGCACCGTCATCTCGGGAGCGCTCAGCGTCAGCAGGTTCGCGCGGTCGAGCAGCAGGTATTCGGCCGGCAGCCGGTGACCCTTGCCGAGGTAGTTGCGGAACCCGTCCGCGGTCGGCTCGAGCGCGGCGAAGGACTCGACGTCGGTCTGCTCCTGCGTCGCGTCCGTGCGTCCCGGGGTGAACGGCACCTCGATGTCGTGGCCGGCGTTCTTGGCAGCCCGCTCGACAGCGGCGCAGCCGCCCAGCACGACCAGGTCGGCGAACGAGACCCGCTTGCCCCCGGACTGGGCGCCGTTGAAGGCGTCCTGGATCCCCTCGAGGGTGCGCACCGCCAGTGCCAGCTCGTTGGGGTTGTTGACCTCCCAACCGCTCTGCGGCTCGAGCCGGATGCGGCCCCCGTTCGCCCCGCCGCGCTTGTCGCTGCCGCGGAAGCTCGAGGCGGCCGCCCACGCGGTCGCGACCAGTTGCGACACCGACAGCCCCGAGTCGAGCAGCTGCCCCTTGAGCGCGGCGATGTCGGTCGCATCGATCAGCTCGTGAGTGACCGCGGGGACGGGGTCCTGCCACAGCAGCGTCTCCTGGGGGACGAGCGGGCCGAGGTAGCGCTGGATCGGGCCCATGTCGCGGTGGGTCAGCTTGAACCAGGCGCGTGCGAACGCGTCCGCGAACTGCTCCGGGTGTTCGTGGAAGCGTCGCGAGATCGGTTCGTAGACGGGGTCGAAGCGCAGGGCGAGATCGGTCGTCAGCATCGACGGTGCCCGCGTCAACGAGGGATCCTCCGGGTCGGGCACGGTGCCCGCGCCGGCGCCGTCCTTGGGCTGCCACTGGTTGGCCCCGGCGGGGCTCTTGGTCAGCTCCCACTCGTAGCCGAACAGGTTGTCGAAGAAGCTGTTGTCCCACGTGGTCGGCGTGGCCGTCCACACAACCTCGAGCCCGCTGGTGATCGCATCGCGGCCCTTGCCGCTGCCGAACGTGTTCTTCCAGCCGAAGCCCTGCTGCTCGAGCGGAGCACCCTCGGGCTCGGCGCCCACGTACCGGTCCGGATCGGCCGCGCCGTGGGTCTTGCCGAAGGTGTGCCCGCCCGCGATCAGCGCCACGGTCTCTTCGTCGTTCATCGCCATCCGCTGGAACGTCTCGCGGATGTCACGTGCCGCGGCGAGCGGGTCCGGCGTGCCGTTGGGGCCCTCGGGATTGACGTAGATCAGGCCCATCTGGACGGCGGCCAACGGGTTCTCGAGCTCGCGGTCGCCGGTGTAGCGCTCGTCGCCGAGCCAGGTGTCCTCGGGGCCCCAGTAGACGTCCTCGTCCGGCTCCCAGACATCGGCCCGGCCGCCGGCGAAACCGAAGGTCGCCAACCCCATCGACTCCAGGGCGCAGTTGCCGGCGAAGACCATCAGGTCCGCCCACGAGAGCGTGCGGCCGTACTTCTTCTTGACCGGCCAGAGCAGCCGGCGCGCCTTGTCGAGGTTGCCGTTGTCGGGCCAGCTGTTGAGGGGCGCGAAGCGCTGCATGCCGGCCCCGGCGCCGCCGCGGCCGTCGTGGATGCGATAGGTACCCGCGCTGTGCCAGGCCATGCGAATGAACAGCGGGCCGTAGTGGCCGTAGTCGGCCGGCCACCAGTCCTGCGAGGTGGTCATCACCTGCTCGACGTCACGACGCAGCGCAGCGAGATCGACGGTCGCGAACGCGGCGCCGTAGTCGAAGTCCTCGTCCATCGGGTTGGCGACGGCGGGGTGCTTGCGAAGGATCTTCAGGTTGAGCTGGCTGGGCCACCACTCGCGGTTTCCCGCGCCCTCGGTCGGGTGATAGGGGCGTCCGGCCAGGACGGGGCAGCCGCCTTCGCTCTCTTCAGAGTTCATGTCTCCGACGACTGCATCATGGTTCTCAGACACGGGAAATCCTTCCAAGCCTCAGTAGTTGCTGGTGGTAGGTGCTGATGGTGAGGAACTGCGTGCGGTCGAGCAGTCGGGGCACCGGCCCCAGTAGGTGACCTCGGCCTCGTCGATGGCGAAACCGTTGTGATCGGACGCAGTCAGGCAGGGTGTGGTGCCGACGGCGCAATCGACGTCAGCGATGGCGCCGCACGAGCGGCACACCACGTGGTGGTGGTTGTCGCCGACCCGCGACTCGTAACGGGCGACGGAGCCGGCCGGCTCGATGCGCCGCACCAGCCCGGTGACGGTGAGCGCCCGCAGCACGTCGTAGACGGCCTGGTGGGACACCTCGCCGAGCTTCGCGCGTGCGGCACCGAGGATCTGGTCGGTGTCGGCATGCGGATGCTCGTGCACCGCGGTGAGGACGGCGACCCTCGGCCGGGTCACGCGCAGCTCGACACCCCGCAGCAACTGCTCGATTTCCGGCCCCGACGGCACCGGCCCAGTCTGGTCCCATTTTCTGGAATCAGTCAAGACCACGGACCGAGCGTACGCCTGTGCGTCGGCCCGCTGTGGCTCAGTCGACCTGCAGTTGATCCCCGTCCCGGGTCACCCTGCCCCGCCGCAGCGGCCACGCCCTGGTCAGCGCGACGAACGACTGACTCAGGCCGGGAATCTTCGCGAAGATCCCCTGCGGTCCGCGGACCATCCGGCCGGACTTCACGTCGTACTTCGCCTGATGCCAGGGACACACCAGGCAGCCGTCGGCGTCGATGCTGCCCTCGGCCAGGTCTGCGCGCAGGTGGCGGCAGCGCCGACTCACGGCGAAGTACTCGCCGTTGTTGCCCACCGCATAGGTGCCGGCAGCCGTCACGGTGCCGGGCGGCACCGCGTCCGCAGCCAGCTTGTTCGACGTCATCACTGTCTCCTCGTCGCCGGAACTGCCGATCCTGTCACGCACACCGGGCGCGCGGCGACCAGTAGGCGACAGCCTGGACGGACGGGCCGATCGTCACGCAACTATTGGTTGCGCCAGAACGGGTGATGGGTTACGGTCATGTGCAACCAAACGTTGCAGGAATGGGAGCGAACATGGAATACGCAAGCATCGAGCGCGAACTCCACATCGAGGCCTCGCCCGAGGTGGTGTTCGAGGTCATCAGCAGCCCTGAGCACATCCGGAACTGGTGGAACGCCGACGCCGACTTCGATGCGAGCCCCGGTGCTGTCGGTGAACTCGTCTGGGGTGACGACACCAACGCCCGGGCCGAAGTCGCCCCGATCACCGTCGTGGACGCGGACCCGCCGCGGTTGTTCTCCTTCCGATGGGTCTACTCCGATGTGGCGACGCCGACGAACTCTCTGCTGGTGACCTTCGAGTTGGCACCGTCCGGGACGGGCACCGACGTCCGCTTCACCGAGACCGGGTTCCGCGAGAAGGGGTGGGAGGCTGCCGTCCTCGAGGAGCAGTACCACCAGCACGCCACGGGCTGGGACACCTTCCTGCCGCGCATCGGCGAGTGCGTCGCCCGGCTGGTCCTGCCCCGATGAGCGTCGCCGTCGACGACGACCTGTGGTCGGCGATCGGGGACCCCACCCGGCGACGGATGCTCGACCTGCTGTTGACCGCCGGTGCCGGGACCGCGACCACGCTCAGCGGACGGTTACCCGTGACCCGGCAGGCGGTGGCGAAGCATCTCGGGGTGCTCGACCGCGCCGGCCTGGTTCACGTCACGCCGGCCGGGCGCGAGATGCGCTACCAGGTGGACGAGGCGCAACTTGCCCGTGCGGTCGCGCAACTGTCTGCGGTCGGACGCACCTGGGACGCACGGCTGCGGCGCATCAAGCAGATCGCCGAGACGATCGAGCGCAGTCAGAACAAATAGCCCTACTACCGAAACGAGGAATCACCATGGTCGACATCCTGCACAGAGTCGGGATCGAATCATCGCTGGACGAGGTCTACTCGGCACTGACCACGCTCGACGGTCTGTCCGGCTGGTGGACCGAGGACACCCTCGGGGACACCGCGGTCGGCGGCGTGCTCCAATTCCGCTTCGACGTCGGCGGCTTCGACATGACGATCGTCGAACTCGATCCCGCCGGGCGGGTGCTGTGGGAAGTGATCGACGGCCCCGAGGAATGGATCGGCACCACCGTGAGCTGGCAGCTCACCCAGGACGGCGAGTACACCATCGTCCTGTTCGAACATCGGGGCTGGCGCGAGCCCGTGGAGTTCATGCACCACTGCAGCACCAAGTGGGCGAGTTTCCTGATGAGCCTGAAATCGCTGGTCGAGGCCGGAAAGGGTGCCCCCGCGCCGCACGACGTCAAGATCAGCAACTGGCACTAGGGCTGCCGACGAGCCGCGCCGGGTCCGACGGCGACGCCGCAGGTGAAAGACTGGACGTCACTCGGAGGAAAGGACGTCGGTGCAGGATCCTGCGGCTCTGTTCACCACCACCGCTCGGGCCGACGTCGTCCGGCCGGATCTGGCGCGGCCGGTGCTGGTGCAGGCGCTCGACGGTTTCGTCGACGCCGGTAGCGGACGCCGGCTGGCGTGCGAACACCTGCTCACTGCGCTCGACTCCGAACTGCTGGTCAGCTTCGACGTGGATCAGTTGATCGATTACCGATCGCGACGTCCGGAGATGACCTTCACGAGTGATCACTGGGACGGCTACGCCGCGCCGGAGTTGGCGGTCCACCTCGTCCGCGACCTCGACGACACCCCGTTCCTCGTCCTGCACGGACCGGAACCGGATGGGCAGTGGGAGCGGTTCATCGCGGCTGTCGGGCTGCTCGTTGCCGAGTTCGACGTGCGGCTCGTCATCGGGCTCAACGCCATCCCGATGGGCGTGCCGCACACCCGGCCGCCGACGGTGATCGCGCATGGCAGTCCCCCCGACCTGGTTGCGGACTATCCCAAGTGGCTGCCGACCGTCCAGGTCCCGGCCAGCGTCGGCAACCTGCTCGAGTACCGACTGGGCACGGCCGGAACCCCGGCCTGCGGGTTCGCGGTCGCGGTTCCCTACTACCTGGCCCAACTCGAGCACCCTGACGCCGCGAACACGCTGCTGGGCTGTGTGTCGCGGGCCGGGGAACTGTCGCTGCCGACCGAGGCGCTCGCCCGCGCCGCCGAGATGGCGCGGGGCACCGTGGACCGTCAGGTCGCCGCGTCCGACGAGGTCGTGACGCTCGTGCAGCGGCTGGAACGGCAATATGACGAGATGACCGCCGGGCACGGCGGCGGGCTGCTGGGCGACGGTGCGCGGCTGCCGACGGCCGACGAGCTCGGGGCGGAGTTCGAGCACTACCTGTCCGGCTGGACCGAACCCCCGGACGAGGACGCCCCGCCTGCTTGACCCAGTCCCGCCTGCTTGACCGAGCCCCGCAGTGATCAGGCCGCTTCGACCGGAGCGATCGTGACGGGGTCCACCTACGGTGGACGCATGCTGCCTGGGCGCCGTCCGCCGTTGTTGCTCGAGCTCGACCTGACCAGCGCACCGGTCGAGGTCGAGGCGGCCGACTTGCCCGGCCGGTTGCGCAGCCGGCACCGGCCGCGACTACGGGCCGTCCTGCGGGCCCTGCACGAAGCCGGCGCGGACAGCCACGTCCGCGGCGTCGTCGTGAAGCTGGGCGGCTCGGCGCTGCCCTGGGCGACGGTGCAGGAGCTGCGCGCGGCCGTCCGGGTCTTTGCCCGCAGCGGCAAGCCGATCGTCGCGTGGGCCGAATCGCTGGGGGAGGGCGGCAACGGCACCGCCGACTACGTCCTCGCCTCGGGGTGCACCGAGATCTGGCTGCAGCCCTCCGGTGAGGTGGGCCTGCTCGGCGTGGCCGCCGAGACGACGTTCCTGCGCGGCGCACTCGACAAGGCAGGGATCGAGCCGCAGCTCGACAAGCGCCACGAGTACAAGAGCGCAGCGGACCGGATCATGAACACCTCGTTCACGCCCGAGCACCGCGAAGCCCTCGATCGCGTCGCCGCGTCGACGTGGGAGGGCGCCGTCGCAGCCATCGCCGAGGGCCGCCGGCTGAGCGTCGAACGGGTGCGCGAACTCGCAGACGCGGCGCCGCTGTCGGCGGTCGCCGCGCGCGACGCCGGTCTGGTCGACCGGCTCGGCTACCGCGACGAGGTCTACGCGAACCTCAGGAACCGGGTGGGCGTGGACGTGCACCTGCTGTTCGCCGATCGCTGGTCGCCGCCGCGCAAGCCGACCGCGATGCTGCGCCGCTGGCAGCCGACGGTCGCCCTCGTCGATGCCCGGGGTGAGATCTCGACGGGCCGCAGCAGCGGCGGCCTGCGCGGCGCGCAGCTGGGCAGCGACACGGTGTGCGCTGCGTTGCGCGCGGCGAGGCGCAACGAGCACGTGGCAGCCGTGGTGATGCGGGTCGACTCGCCGGGTGGTTCGGCGGTCGCCTCGGACACGATCTGGCGCGAGGTCGTCCTCACCCGCGACAGCGGCAAGCCGGTCGTCGTGTCGATGGGCAGCCTCGCGGGTTCGGGCGGCTACTACATCGCCTGCGCGGCCGACGTGATCGTCGCACAGCCGGCCACCATCACCGGCTCGATCGGCGTCCTCGGCGGCAAGGTGGTCCTGGCCGAGTTGATGCAGCGACTCGGCCTGGGTTTTGGTTCGGTCGAGCACGGCCGCAACGCCCGGATGTACTCGCTGCGCGAGGGATTCTCCGACGCGCAGCGCGAACGCCTCGGCGAGATGCTCGACCGGGTGTACGCCGAGTTCGTGCAGAAGGTCGCGTCCGGGCGCTCGATGACCGTCGAGGCCGTGGACGTGGTCGCCCGGGGGCGGATCTGGTCCGGTGCGGATGCGGCGGGAATCGGCCTCGTCGACACCCTCGGCGGGTTGCGCGACGCGCTCGACATCGCCCGGCAGCGCGCCGGGCTGCCGGCGACCGCACCGCTGCGCCCGGCGCTCCACGTTGCGCCGCTCTCTCGCCTGGGTCGCGCCAAGTCGAGTGAGGATCCGCGCGCGCTGGCCGCCACGATCTCGCCGTGGGGTGAGCTCGCGGGATTGGCTGCGGCGCTCGGCCTGCCGGCGGCCGGACCGCTGCGGATGCCGTCGGTCAAATTGTCCTGATATAGGCGACGTCCGGCCGCCTTCCCCCCTCGTGTGACCAGATTTCGGGCGCGAAACTGGTCGGACGAGGGGGGAAGGCGGCGCCGTCCGTAGGATTTCGGCCATGGCTGCGCCGGACGGCACCCGCGTCGGGATCATGGGCGGCACGTTCGACCCGATCCACCACGGCCACCTCGTCGCCGCGTCCGAGGTTTCGTCCTTGTACGGCCTGGACGAAGTCATCTTCGTCCCGACCGGCGAACCGTGGCAGAAATCAGATCGCGAGGTCAGTCCGGCCGAGCACCGCTACCTGATGGCGGTCATCGCGACCGCGTCCAATCCCCGCTTCTGGGTCAGCCGCGTCGACATCGATCGCCCCGGCCTGACGTACACCATCGACACCATCCGCGACATCGCCGCGCTTCGTCCCGACGCCGAACTGTTCTTCATCACCGGCGCGGACGCGCTCGCGCAGATCCTGTCCTGGAAGGACACCGACGAGATGCTGCGGCTCGCGCGATTCGTCGGCGTCACCCGTCCCGGGTACGAACTGTCCGACGCGCACCTGCCGAACGATTCGGTCCAGCTGCTCGACGTGCCCGCCATGGCGATCTCGTCGAGTGGCTGTCGCGAACGGGTCCGCGAGCGGCGGCCGGTCTGGTACCTCGTTCCGGACGGCGTCGTGCAGTACATCAACAAGCATCGCCTGTACCGCACGTAGAGTCATCAGCCATGACCGCTACCGACGATGCGCGTGAGCTGGCCCTGGTCGCCGCCCGGGCCGCATCGGACAAGCTCGCGACCGACATCGTCCTCATCGACGTCAGCGAGCGGCTGGTCATCACCGACGTGTTCGTCGTGGCGACCGGCAACAACGAGCGCCAGGTCGAGGCGATCGTGGACGAGGTCGAGGAGAAGCTGCGCCTGGCCGGGTCGAAGCCGATCCGCCGCGAGGGTCAGCGCGACGGTCGTTGGGTGCTGCTCGACTACGGCGACGTCGTCGTCCACGTCCAGCACGCCGAACAGCGGATCTTCTACGCGCTCGAGCGGCTCTGGAAGGACTGCCCGTTCATCCCCTTCACCGAGCAGCCCCACTAGTGCGGCTCATCGTGCTGCGGCACGGGCGCACCGAATGGAACGCCCAGCGCCGGTTCCAGGGTCAGGCCGATCCGCCGTTGGACGAGGTGGGACGGGCCCAGGCCGTCGAGGTTGCCGCGTTGATCGCCGCACTGCGCCCCGACCTGCTGGTGACCTCGGACGCCGCGCGCGCGGTGCAGACGGCTGAACCGGTCGGTGCCGCCACCGGCTTGCCGGTGCAGACCGAGCCGAGATTGCGCGAGCGCTCGCTCGGGCACTGGGAGGGCCTCACTCGCGAGGAGGTCGCCGAGCGCTACCCGGACGAGTTCGCCGACTGGGTCGCCGGCCGGGACGTCAGCCGGCGTGGCGGCGAAACCCGGCTGGCCGTGGCGGCGCGGGCGCTCGAGGCGTTCCGGTCGTTGCCCCCGGTGGACACCGCGGTGCTGGTCACCCACAGCGCGACCGCGATGGCACTCGGCAACGCGTTGATGGGACTCGGTCAGGAGGTCCACGTCCTCGGCCCGCTGGCCAACTGCCACTGGTCCGAACTCGCCGCCGAGCACCACGAAGGCGCCGCGCCGAACGGTGTGTGGCGGCTGCGCGGGCACAATCTCGGCGCGCCGGGCGGCGTGGTGCCGCTGCCCCTCGTCGAGGACGTGCCGGACGCCGACGCCTGACCAGGTTGCCCACTGGGCGTTTTACGCAGGTTGTGCCGAAATTACCCAACGGATGCTGAGAGCGTGATCGACGGCATACGACGTTGCACGTGGCCGGTGCGCGGCGAAGCCCCTAAAGTTCGGCTCAGGTGCCCCCGCGCCCGGCGGCGGAGACGACGGGCGCGGGGTGAGCACCCGATAACGCGCGGGCGGGTGTGCGGTTGAGTAGGATGATCGCGTGCCCGGTGTCCGGCTGCTTCTCGGATTGCCGCGCTGACGGATCGTCGAGTCGGCGCGGCTGAGCCTCTGCGAGTTTCGCGGGGGCTCTTGCTCTGTCCGAACCGCTAACGAAGGAGCACGTCCATGAGCACCGATCAGCCAGCGGACGTACCGCCGCACCGGTACACCGCGGCGCTGGCCGATGCCATCGAGACCGGGTGGCAGCAGCGGTGGGCGGACGAGGGCACCTACAACGCGCCCAACCCAGTCGGTGACCTCGATGCCGGGTTCGACCGCGTCGCGATCCGAAACCGCGTCTACATCATGGACATGTTCCCGTACCCGTCGGGTGCGGGCCTGCACGTCGGGCACCCGCTCGGGTACATCGGCACCGACGTCTACGCGCGCTACCGCCGCATGCGCGGGGACAATGTCCTGCACACGATGGGCTTCGACGCCTTCGGCCTGCCGGCTGAGCAGTACGCCGTCGAGACCGGGCAGCACCCACGCACCACCACGTACGGCAACATCGAGATCTTCCTCGCGCAACTGCGCCGGCTGGGGCTGGGCCACGACGAGCGCCGCCGCGTCGTCACCACGGACCCGGACTACTACCGGTGGACGCAGTGGATCTTCCTGCAGATCTTCAACGCCTGGTACGACACCGATCAGGACCGCGCCCGCCCGATCGCCGAACTGCTCGCCGAACTGGACGCCGGCACCCGGCGGCCCGCGCCCGGAGCCAATCCCTTCGGGCTCGCGTGGGCCGATCTCTCGCCCGAGTCGAACGCCGCACGGTCGTCGACAACCACCGGCTGGCCTACCGCGCCGAGTCGACCGTCAACTGGGCGCCGGGCCTGGGCACCGTGCTGTCGAACGAGGAGGTCACCGCCGACGGGCGCAGCGAGCGGGGCAACTTCCCGGTCTTCCGGCGACCGCTGCCGCAGTGGATGATGCGGATCACCGCCTACGCCGACCGGTTGGTGCGCGACCTCGACCAGATCGACTGGCCCGACAAGGTGCGCACGATGCAGCGCAACTGGATCGGCAAGTCGACCGGGGCGCACGTGTCGTTCCCGTTCGAGGGCGGCGAGATCGAGGTCTTCACCACCCGTCCGGACACGCTGTTCGGCGCGACCTACATGGTGCTGGCGCCCGAACACCCGTTGGTGCACCTGCTGACCGCGGACGAGTGGCCGGCTGACACGAAGCCGGCCTGGACCGGTGGCCACGCAACACCTACCGAGGCGGTGACCGCCTACCGCAACGTGACGGGCAGCCGCTCCGATCTCGAGCGGCAGTCCGATGGCAAGCAGAAGACGGGCGTGTTCGTCGGCTCGTATGCGACGAACCCGGTCAATGGCCAGCAGATCCCGGTGTTCATCGCCGACTACGTCCTGATGGGGTACGGCACCGGTGCCATCATGGCCGTGCCGGGGCAGGACGACCGCGACTGGGAGTTCGCGGAGGTCTTCGACCTGCCGATCGTGCGCACCGTGGCACCGCCCGAGGGTTTTGACGGCAACGCCTACCTCGGCGACGGACCCGCGGTGAACTCGGCGTTCCTGGACGGCCTCGGCGTGACGGAGGCCAAGGCCGCGATCATCAAGTGGCTCGAGGCCGAGGGGCACGGTCGGGGGGCGACGACCTATCGGCTGCGCGACTGGCTGTTCTCGCGGCAGCGCTACTGGGGTGAGCCGTTCCCGATCGTGTTCGACGAGCACGACCTGCCGGTTGCGCTGCCCGAGTCGATGCTCCCGGTGGAACTGCCCGACACCGACGACTTCTCACCGAAGTCGTTCGACCCCGACGACGCGACCTCGACCCCCGAGCCACCCCTGGGCCGGCTGCCGGACTGGGTGCATGTCGAGCTGGATCTGGGCGACGGGCCGCGCACCTACCGTCGCGAGACGAACACGATGCCGAACTGGGCCGGCTCGTGCTGGTACGAGCTGCGTTACCTCGACCCGACCAACGACCGAGCGGCTCGTCGACCCCGCGATCGAGCGGTACTGGATGGGCCCGACCAGCGAGCGTCCGCTCGGCGGTGTCGAGCTGTACGTCGGCGGTGTCGAGCATGCGGTGCTGCACCTGCTGTACGCGCGGTTCTGGCACAAGGTGCTGTTCGACCTCGGTCACCTGGTCTCGTCCGAGCCGTTCCACCGGCTGGTGAACCAGGGCATGCTCCAGTTGCCCGCGTACACCAACGCCGACGGATTCTACGTCCCGGCGGCCGAGGTCGACGAGCGCGACGGCGGGTTCTTCTACAACGAGGCACCGGTCAACCAGGAATTCGGCAAGATCGGCAAGAGCCTGAAGAACGTCGTCACCCCGGAGGAGTTCATCGCCGCCTACGGCGCGGACACCTTCCGGCTGTTCGAGATGTTCAGCGGCCCGTTGGAGCAGTCCCGTCCGTGGGATGCCAAGGCGATCGTCGGGCCGTACCGGCTGTTGCAGCGCATCTGGCGTGTCGTCGTCGACGAGGTCACCGGCGCGGTGCATGTGTCTGACGAGGTGGTTCCGGACGAGCTGAATCGCCTGCTGCACAAGGCGATTCATGCCGTTCGAGAGGGTTACGAGACGTTGCGCTTCAACACCTCGATCGCGCGGATCACCGAGCTGAACAATGCGATCACGGCTGCCTACCCGCACGGCGGCGCGCCGCGCGCGCTGGCCGAGCCGCTGGTGTTGATGCTCGCGCCGCTCGCACCGCACATCGCCGACGAGCTGTGGACGCGGCTGGGTCACCCCGCCTCGCTCGCCTGGGAGGCGTTCCCCGTGGCCGACGAGGCGCTGCTGGTCGACGACACCATCGAGGTGCCGGTGCAGATCAACGGCAAGGTGCGTTCGGTGATCACCGTCGCGGCCGACGCCGACGCCGACGCGCTGGAAGCCGCCGCGCGCGCTGACCCCAAGGTCGCCGCGGCGCTGGACGGGCGGCCGACCCGACGTGTCGTCGCGGTGCCGGGCCGACTCGTCAACCTGGTCGTGTAGTGGCCACGGTCGCGATCGTCACCGACTCGACGGCGTACCTGCCTGGGGGAGCGGAGTCGCTCGGCGTCCACGTCGTGCCGCTGCGCGTACAGCTCGGCGCCCGGACCGCGGTCGACGGCGTGGACGTCACACCGGCCGAGGTGGTCAACGCGCTGCGCGAGAAGGTGCGCGTGAGCACGTCCCGTCCCGCCCCGGCCGAATTCGCGGCCGCCTATCGGTCCTGCGCTGGCCGCGGGCGCCGACCATGTGGTGTCGATCCACCTCGCCGCTGCGCTGTCGGGGACGTGGGAATCAGCCGTCCTGGCCTCACAGGACTTCGGCTATGGCGTGGTGCGCGTGGTGGATTCCCGCTCCACCGCGATGGGACTCGGCTTCGCCGTCCGGGTCGCGGCACGCGCTGCCGCGTCCGGCGCCGACACGGCCGAGGTGCAGAACGCAGCGACGGCGATGATCGACCGGACCCAGACGTTCTTCTACGTGGACACCTTGGAGTACCTGCGCCGCGGTGGCCGCATCGGCACCGCCGCCGCCCTGCTCGCGACCTCGCTCTCGGTCAAGCCGTTGCTGCAGATGGTCGAGGGCCAGATCGTGGGGCTGGAGAAGGTCCGGACGTCGGCGAAGGCGATCGCGAGGCTGGTGGCGCTGACCTGCGAGGCCGCGGGCGACGGCGTGGTGGACGTCGGGGTGCATCACCTCGCTGCGGCCGCGCGCGCCGAATCGGTCGCTGATCAGTTGCGCTCGGCGTTGCCGCAGCTCGGGGAGCTCTGCGTGGCCGAACTCGGTCCGGTGCTCGGTGCCCACCTCGGGCCCGGCGTCATCGGCACCGTCGTCGCCCGTCGATGAGCTAGCTCCGCGGCGTCGTCCGAGTGTCGGCTACGACCGTGTCGACCTTCGTCACCGCGAGGTAGGCCACGAAGCCGGCGATGATGATCGCGAGGATCAGCCCGACCGGTCCCGATCCGAGCGCGAGACCGCCGAAGCTCGCCGGTTTGCCGAACCAGTCGGCGAACGAGGCACCGAGCGGGCGGGTCAGGACGTAGGCGCACCAGAACGCGAGCACCGGGTTGAGCCCGAACCAGCGATAGCCGGTCGCCGGCACCAGGATCAGCGCTGCGAACACCAGCCCGGCCGAGAAGTACCCGAGCTTGAGCGTGCTCGCGGCCATGTCCCCCACGGCGGTGCCCATCGCGAAGGTGGCGACCACTGCGGCCCAGTAGAACAACTCGCGCCGCCGGGTCGTGATGCTGTGAATCGAGAGCGTCCCCTCGTAGCGGTACCACAGCCAGAACACGGCGCCGAGGACGAGCACGAACAGCACCGCGGAAACGTCGTAGGGGACGCCGAAGCCCACGTGCAAGACGTCGGCGGCCATGGTGCCGAAGATCCCGACCATCGCGACAGCCAGCCAGTACGTCCACGCCTGATACCTGCGGGCACGCAACTGCAGGCCCAATGCCCCACCGAAGGCGACGAAACCGATCACGACGGCCAGCACGGGCGGCATGGCGTGCACGAGATAGTCCGAGACCGACTCGCCGAGGGCGGTGGTCAGCGCCTTGACGATCCAGAAGTAGACCGTGATCTCGGGAACCTTGCTCAGCACCGTCGCGGTTCGGTCCGGACGGATGCCGCGCGGCGCGAGGCGCCAGTCAGGTCTGCTGGTGGTCACGTGCGCAGCTTGGCAGCGCGTGCTTGTGGATCTGGCGCGTCACTTGGCGACTCCTAAGTCGCGCCTGCTCGGTCGTAGGCCACGCTTAGCCTGAGCCGGTGCGGATGCGGCGAGCTGGCGGTCACGGCGATGGCTGACGCCGACGACGTCCGCCGGCTCGCGCTCGCGCTGCCGCACGTGACCGAGATCGACAGCGACGGCTTCGACTTTCGCGTTGCGAACAAGGGCTTCGTCTGGTCGTACCCCGAGCGCACGCCGGGACGGCGGCGGGTCATCCGGACCGATGTCGCGGTGCTGTTCGTCGGTGACGAAGCCGAGAAGCAGGCGCTCCTGCTCGGCGAGCCGGACGTGTTCTTCACCGCGTCCGGGTACGATGGCTGGCCGCTCGTGCTGCTGCGGCTGGCCGCGGTGGACGCGGCACGGTTGCGGGAACTGGTCACCGACGCGTGGCGGATGCGAGCCCCTGAGTTCGCAGCCGAACTCGACGGGCCGCAGGGCGCACCCGGGTAGCAACCCGGTGCGGTCAGCAGAGACACTGGGCCAGCCGGCGCACAGCAGACCGGCATCGAAAGGGGTCCGATGAGAGCGGTCAGCTGCACGAAGGCGCAACTCGAGGTCGTGGACCTGCCGACGCCCGTTCCGGGTCGCGGACAGCTTCTCATCGAGGTGCTGCGCTGTGGCATCTGCGGATCGGATCTGCATGCACGCCACAACTGCGACGAGTTGGCCGACGTCACCAGCGAGGTCGGTTACGACGGGATCTTCCGCTCCGATGAGGCCGTCGTGCTCGGGCACGAGTTCTGCGGCGAGGTGCTCGAGGCCGGTCCCCGATCGAGCAAGTCGTTGCGCCCGGGGACCCGGGTGGTGTCGTTCCCGCTGCTGCGCCACGGCGGGGCCGTCCACCCGACCGGTCTTTCCGTCTTCGCGCCGGGCGGATATGCCGAGCAGACCCTGGTCGAGGAAGCGCTGAGCCTCGCGGTTCCCAACGGGCTCCCGACCGATGTCGCGACGCTCACCGAACCGATGGCCGTCGGGCTGCACGCCGTCCGGCGCAGCGAAGTCACCAAGGGCCAGGTGGCAGTGGTGATCGGTTGCGGCCCGGTCGGGCTCGCGGTCATCGGCATGCTCAAGGCCATCGGCGTCCGTACCGTCGTCGCCAGTGACTTCTCGGCCGGACGGCGCGCGCTTGCCTCGTCCTTGGGCGCCGATGTCGTCGTCGATCCCGCGCAGGAATCGCCGTACGCACCGGGCAAGAAGCACGGTCATCTCGACAGTGCTCCCGCAGTGTTCGAGCTGGCGGTGGGGACGATGGAGAAGCTGCGCCGGATACCGCTGATCCCGTGGTGGCGGGTGTGGCAGGCGGCCGAAGCGGTCGGTGCGGCGACGCCGAAGCATCCGGTGATCTTCGAATGTGTGGGCGTCCCGGGCATGATCGACCAGATCATCACCGGCGCGCCGCTGTTCTCGCGCGTGGTCGTCGTCGGGGTCTGCATGCAGCCGGACCGCCTGCGCCCGGTGATGGCGATCAACAAGGAGATCGACCTGCGCTTCGTTCTCGGCTACACCCCGCGGGAGTTCCGCGACGCCCTGCACCTGCTCGCCGACGGCAAGGTGACCGCGGCGCCGATCGTGACCGGAACGGTCGGACTGGGCGGGGTCGACAGCGCATTCACCGCGCTCGCCGATCCGGAAACCCACGCGA
The DNA here is from genome assembly GCA_963750295.1 of uncultured Actinomycetota bacterium. Classification (GTDB taxonomy): domain Bacteria; phylum Actinomycetota; class Actinomycetes; order Mycobacteriales; family Jatrophihabitantaceae; genus CAVVPY01. The sequence goes on along the minus strand of CAVVPY010000001.1, from coordinate 2,118,230 downwards.
AGATCCTCATCGATCCGAGCAGCAGCGCGACCGAACCGGTGCGCGTCACGGCGTAGCTGACGGACGGGACGGCATCTACCATCGGCTCATGTCGGTGGACGTGACGACATCGATCGAAATCGCCTGTGCGCGGCCGGTGGTCGCGGCCTACGCCTCGGACCCCGACCACGTGACCCAGTGGTACGCGAACATCAAGTCGGTCGAGTGGCAGACGCCCCCGCCGGCTGTCGAGGGTTCGCGGATCGCGTTCGTCGCGCACTTCCTCGGCCGGCGGATCGCCTACACCTACGAGGTTCGCGAGGTCGTCCCGGACGTTCGGTTCGTGATGAGCACCGAGAACGGGCCGTTCCCGATGCGGACGACCTACTCCTGGGTGGACACGCCGAGCGGCGCCACGGTGATGACACTCCAGAACGAGGGCGAGCCCGCCGGTTTCAGCAAGGTGACTGCGCCGGCGCTGGCAGCCGCCATGCGCAGGGCCAACCAGAAGGATCTGCGCCGGCTCAAGGCGATCCTCGAAGGGGGCCGGTGACCCTCGCGCCGCTAGCGGTTCAGGTCGCGGTTCGGGGCTTGGTTCAAGTCGCGGTTCAGGCTGCGGTTCAGGTCGCGCTGAGCCGCGCCACTGCCGCGATGATGCTGTCGCGCGTCTCGTCGCCGAGGCGCTCGAACTCCCGCGCGAGGAACGGCCCGGCCAGCTTCGCCAGCCCGTTGAACTGGATCTCGGCTCGGTAGGTGATGCTGCTGCCCGCACCGTCGCCGGACGCGGTGATGGTGATGTCGTCGGTCGAGGTTGCCGTCTTGTTGGTCCCCTGGAAGATGAGGTGGCCCGGTTCGAGCCGGGTGAGGCGGTAGGTCAACTCGGTCTCGCGGCCGCGGATCTCGGACACGTTGTCCCAGGTGGTGCCGACCTGGATCGGGCCGGTGTCCTGCTGGACGCAGCGCTTCGTGCCTGGGTCCCATTCGACGGCGTTGGCGAAGTCCTTCAAGTAGTTCACGACGATGTCGGGCTGCCTATTGACGTCGAAACTGCGCTCGACCTTGATCACGATGGTGGGTGCCCCTCTCGGCGGTGTAGCGAGGAGGTACCCGGTCGGCGTCCCCGGATACCAGTGCGGCCTGACAACCCGGGCGTGACTGTCCACACCATCGACGGCTGTCCACACGGGCACACGGCACACCGCAGCAGCCGCGCCGTCGTACCTAGCGTCGGGCAGATGCGAGGCGGAGGTCGGGATGAGCAGGCGCGGGTGGCCCAGCGGGTGCGTGATCTGCTCGGCGTCGTTGCGGGTGAGCCGGCTGACGCCGGCCGGCACCGGTTTCGCTGGGATCCGGGGCGCCGGGCAGGTGCGGTCCTGGGGGTGACGCTGATCGTCGCCGTGGTTGTCACCGTGTGGTGGTTGATGCGCTCGCGTCCCGAGGCAGTGGCCGTCACCCAGGCGCCTATCGATGCGGGTGCGTCGGTCTCGGCGCCGGCCGGTGCGCTCGCCGACCTGCCGATGTCCGCGGACCCCGCGCCGGACGGGTCGGGCACGACCTCGGCGGCGGGCGCGGCGTCCCAACTCGTCGTCGACGTGGCCGGGAAGGTCGTGCATCCGGGGATCTATCGGCTGCCGGCCGGATCGAGGGTCTTCGACGCGGTCGCGGCCGCGGGCGGGGTGCGGCGTGGCGTCGACACGGTGACGATCAACCTGGCCGCGCCGGTGCAGGACGGCCAACAGATCGTGGTCGGGCTGAACACCGGACCGCCGGGCATGGCGGCGAACCCGGGTGCGACCTCCGCGCCGAGCACCGGTGCTGTGGTCGATCTGAACACGGCTGGCCTGGAGGTGCTCGACACGCTGCCGGGCGTCGGGCCGGTGCTCGCCCAGAACATCCTCGACTGGCGCGACCAGCACGGACAATTCACGTCGGTCGATCAACTGCAGGAGGTCAGCGGGATCGGACCGGCAAAGTTCGCCGCGATCAAGGATCTGGTCACGCTGTGAGCAGGGGCGTGCCGACGACCAGCTCGCGATCTTGTGCAGACACGCTGGCAGGCGCGCGCGGGTCTGCACAAGATCGTTTCGGCGTCGCGAGGTCACGGCCCGGTGGCCGGGCTCGGTAGCGGCGGGTCGCGATCCCGTCTCGACTCCCGTGCACCCGCCGGTGTAGTACCAGCCCCGTCCGGCCCGATGGACGTCCGGCTGGCGCTCGGAGCCGCCGCCGCGTGGTTCGTTCTCGTGTGCTGCCTCGGCCGGTCGGTGGCCACAGTGCTCGTGGTGAGCGTCGTCGCCGCCGCGTCCGGTGCCCTCGCACTGGTGTGGCCGGTTCTGGTGTCCGGTCGCCGGCGCGACGGTGCGGGCGTCCGCGTGGCGAACGCGCTCGCGCTCGTCGGGTTCTGCGTGGCGCTGGTGCTCGTCCCGTTCGCGGGTCGCTCGGCACTGGCGCGCGCGTCACCACTCAGCAATCTCGCGGCCCACCATCAGTCCGCGACGGTCGAGTTCACCGTGACCGGCGACCCGCATGCGCTCGCGGCACGGGGTCCGAGCGGGGCCTCGCGCGTCGCGGTGACCGGCCACGCCACCGCCGTCACGTCGGCCGGACGTCGCTGGCGCGTGGGAGGCGACCTGCTGGTGCTCGCCGAGGCCGCCCCGTGGCGGGACGTGCTGCCTGGTCAGCAGGTGCGCGTGGATGCGACGTTGGCGCCCGCGCTCGACCCGTCCTCGACCGAGACGGTCGTGTTCGCGCGCTCGCCACCGGTGCTGCTCGGTCGCCCACCGTGGTGGCAACGCGCAGCGGGAACGGTGCGCGGTTCGCTGCGCGTGGCGGCAGCGGGTCTGCCTGACCCCGAGCGCGGGCTGCTTCCGGGCCTGGTCGACGGTGATACGGCCGATCTCGACCCCGTCCTGGTGGAGCGATTCCGCGTCGCCGGCCTGACGCACCTGATCGCCGTGTCGGGGACGAACTGCTCGATCGTCGTTGGGACGGTGCTGCTGGTGCTGCGCTGGCGGCGCGTCCGGCCCTGGGTGTGCGCGCTGGTCGGGGGACTGGTGCTGGTCGCCTTCGTCGTCGTGGCCCGGCCGTCGCCGAGCGTCCTGCGTGCCGCGCTCATGGCTGCGATCGCCCTGGTCTCGCTGGCGACCGGGCGTCCCAGACAAGCCGTCCCGGCCCTGTCCGCAGCGGTCCTGGGGTTGCTGCTCTGGGATCCGGCCCTGGCGGCCGACGTCGGGTTCGCGATGTCCGCGCTCGCCACTGCCGCGCTGCTCGTCCTCGCGCCGTCGTGGGCGGCGGCGCTGCGCCGGCGCGGGGTGCCGCTCGGCATGGCCGAGGCGGTCGCGGTCGCTGCCGCGGCTCATCTGGTCACGGCGCCGGTGATCGCGGCGATCTCGGGCCGCATCAGCGTCGTCGCGGTACCTGCGAACGTCCTGGCCGAGCCGGTCGTCGCCCCGGCGACGGTGCTCGGCTTCGCCGCCGCGCTGCTCGCCCCGTGGTGGCTCGGGGCCGGCCGGGTGTGCGCCGACCTGGCCGGTTGGCCATGTCGCTGGCTGGTCTGGGTCGGGGACCACCTCGGCGCGCTACCCGGCGCGGCGCTCCCGTGGCCCGGCGGCACGGGCGGCGGTCTGCTGCTGCTCGGGGTGTCGGCTGCGCTGGTGGTGCTCGCCTTGCACGCCGGCTTCGGCCGGCTGCTGTCGGCTGCGGTCCTCGTGGCCGCCCTCGTGCAGATCCCGCTGCGCGTCGTGCTGCCGGGCTGGCCACCGCCGGGCTGGCTGATGGTCGCCTGCGACGTCGGCCAGGGTGACGCCATCGTCCTCGCCGCGGGCGGTCACAGCGCCGTCGAGATCGACGCGGGACCGGACGCCGTCACGATCGACCGCTGCCTGCGCGATCTCGGCGTGAGCGAGGTGGCGCTACTCGTCCTCACCCACTACCACCTCGACCACGTCGGCGGCATCGTCGGGGTGTTGCACGAGCGGAGAGTGGGCCGGGTTGTCACCGGTCCGCTCGCCGAGCCCGTGTCCGGCGTGCAGTCGGTGGCAGCGGCGACCTCGGCTCGCGGGCTCACCGTGACCTCGGTGACGGCAGGCCGCTCGTTCACGGCTGGTCGCGTCCGGCTGGACGTCCTCGGCCCGGTCACTGCCTTCCACGGCACCCGGTCGGACCCGAACAACTCCTCGGTCGTGGTGCGGGCGACGATCGACGGCACCGTCATCCTGCTGCCCGGTGATGCCGAGGTCGAGGCCCAGCAGGCGCTGCTCGATGCCGGCGTGGACCTGCGCGCGGACGTGCTCAAAGTGCCGCACCACGGTTCTGCGTACTCCTCGGCCCAGTTCCTCGCGGCGGTGCGGGCGCGCGTCGCGGTGATCAGCGTAGGAGCGGGCAACGACTACGGGCACCCGTCGCCACTGCTGCTCGGTGAGTTGGCTCGCCTCGGGGTGCCGGTCCGCAGGACCGATCGGGACGGGGACGTCGCGGTGGTCGGGCCGGCGACGCGACTGACCACCGTGACCCGGGGTGCCTCGCGCGTCGTCGCCTCGGCGGCGGCGGAGTCGGCGGTGTCGGCACCGGTGTCGGCCCCGGGCACACCGCCGCGGGGGACGCTCGCGGGCGAGACCGCGCTACCGCGCCGCGTCGACCTGTCTGCTGTGGGTGCCAGGATGGGCCCATGGCAGCGCGTCCGGTCAGTGTCGACCAACTCCCGGATCCGCTACCGGCAACGGTGCTGCTCGTGGGCGATGAGGAACTACTCGTCGCCCGGGCAGTCAGCGCGGTCACCGCCGCCCGCCGGTCCGCAGGCGGCGCGGATGTCGAACTGACCGAACGCGCCGGTACCGAGATCGAGGGCCCCGAACTGCACGAACTGCTCGGCCCGTCGCTGTTCGGCGGCGCGCGAGTAGTGGTCGATCCGCACGGCGCAGGACGTGCGGGTGGCCGCCCTTGCCGTCCTGGCCCCCTATCTCGACGATCCGACCGAGGACACCACGACTGGTCCTGCACCACGCCGGGGGCGCGAAGGGCAAGGCGTTGCTCGAGGCCGCCCGCAAGGACGGGGGCGCTCGAGATCCCGTGCACGAAACTGACCCGTCCTGACGAACGAGCCGATTTCGTCCGCGCCGAGGTGCGCCGGGCCGGTGGCCGGATCGCGCCCGAGGCGGTCGGGGCGCTGGTGGACGCGGTGGGCAGTGACCTGCGCGAACTGGCCGCAGTCGCAGCACAACTGGTGAGTGATTCCGGCGGCACGGTGGACGTGGACCTGGTGCGGGCCTATCACACCGGCCGCGCCGAGGTCAGCGGGTTCGCCGTCGCGGACCTGGCCGTCGTCGGCAATGCGGCCGGCGCGCTCGAGGCGCTGCGCTACGCACTCGGCGTGGGTGTGCCGCACGTCGTGATCGCCGACGCGGTCGCCGATGGTGTGCGCACGATCGCCCGCGTGGCCTCGGCGGGACGCGGCGATCCATACCAGCTCGCCTCGCGGCTGGGCTTGCCGCCGTGGAAGGTGAAGCGCGCCCAGGGTCAGTCGCGGGGGTGGACCGAACCGGGGGTCCGGCTGGCGCTGCAGCAGGTCGCCACGCTCAACGCAGATGTGAAGGGTGCGGCGGTCGACCCGGCGTACGCGCTCGAGCGGACGGTGCGCGCACTGGCCGCGGCCCGAAACACGCCCGCGCGTTAGCCGAGGGGTTCCGGACCGCGACAGGCCGGACCGGAGACGGGCCGGACCCGCAACAGGCCCGGACCAACACCGCCCCGAACAGCACCGCCCCCGAACAGCACGGAGCCCGCGCCGCTCATGAGGAGCGATCGCGGGCTCGGTCTGCCAGCCGGGCGGGTACTGCGAGGAGCGAAAGGTCAGAGAGCGTTGGCCTGCGGTGGCCATCGCCGACTTGCGGTTGGCGGCCTGGTTGCGGTGGATGACACCCTTGCTGGCTGCCTTGTCGAGCTGGCGCGAGGCGGCGCTCGATCGCCACGAGCGCCTCGTCGCTGTTGCCGGCGTCGGCGGCCTCACGGAAGCGGCGCACGGAGGTCTTCAGCGCGGACTTGACCTGCTTGTTGCGCAGGCGCGCGACCTCGTTGGTGCGGATGCGCTTGATCTGGGACTTGATGTTCGCCACGAAAGACAGCCTCGAGGAGTCGTAGGAAAGTTCAGATTGCGTCCCACGCGGACGGCGGACCGCCGCACAGGCAACCTCGCCAGGTTACCAGCGGCGCCCATGTGCGCCCAAATTCCCGCCGGAACGTCAGGCCCGCGAGCCCCGGACGGTGACCAGCTCGAACTTCGTGAACAGGTAGGTCCGGACGCCGTCCTCGGTGCTGATGACCTCGGCGACCGTCCGGTCGGCGGTCGAGTCGTCGCCGGTCACCATCGCCAGGCCGGCGGCGAAGTAGACGCCGCCGTCCACCGGGCTCGATGTCGGTCAGCTGCGCCAGGACGTAGCGCCCGTCGAGGGACTGGACGACCTTGCGGACCTTCTCGTCCTTGGCCTCGGCCGCGGTGCGGTAGACGCCGATGACCTGCCTGCCAGTCCTGGTCGCCGACGTCGACGACGTCGCCGACCTTGAGCTCGACTGCGGGCACCTTGTATTCGGCAACGGCGCGGGGGTCCGTAGGGGCGGTCATGGCCGCTATCCTGCCCGATCCCGATTGGTGCGAACTCGGTCACCCCTTCGGGGAGCGAGGATCAGCCGCTCGCGCCGAAGGGCAACTGGGGCTGGGGCGGGCCGTGCGCCGGGTCGACACCGTCGAACAGGCTGCTGATCGACTCGCCGCCGTGGATGCGCGAGATCGCCTTGGCGAACAACGGCGCCACCGACCGGATGGTCAGGCGCGGCCAGTCACCCGCCGGTGGCGGAACGGTGTCGGTCGTGACGATCTCGCTCACGCTCGGGTGGTCGTGCAGCCGCGGCATCGCCTTGCCTGCGAACAGCCCGTGCGTGCAGGCGATGGCGACGGTCGTCGCAGTCCTGCTCGGCGAGCCGGTCGAGCAGCTCGACGATCGATCCGCCGGTCGCGATCTCGTCGTCGAGGACGATGGCGCGCTTGCCGCGCACGTCGCCGACGATCGCGTCGATGACGACCGTGTCGTCGGACAGCTCGCTGCTTGCTGCCCGGCCGCCACCGGCAGCCCGAGCAGCCGCGCGAACTGGGTCGCGGTCTTGGCATTGCCGAGATCCGGCGACACGACGACGGTGTTGGACAGGTCGTGGCCGCGGAAGTGGTCGGCCAGTTCGCCGATCGCGGTCAGATGATCGACCGGGACGGAGAAGAAGCCGTGCACCTGCGGCGCGTGCAGCGTCATCGTCAGCACCCGGTTCGCGCCCGCCGTCGTCAGCATGTCGGCGACCAGCCGGCCGGCGATCGAGATGCGCGAGGCGTCCTTCTTGTCCGACCGCGCGTACGCGTAGTGCGGGATCACCGCCGTGATCGACGCCGCCGACGCTCCGCGCGCGGCGTCGAGCATGAGCAGCAGCTCGACCAGGTGCTCCTGGGTCGGCGGGACGAGCGGCTGGACGACGTACACATCGCGCTGGCGGCAGTTCTCCTGCAGTTGCACCCACAGGCAGTCGTTGCTGAACCGCTTGATGTCCGTGTGCGACAGCGGCACGCCGAGGGCAGCACAGATCGCCTCGGCCAGCGGCCGGTGGGCGTTGCCGGAAAGCACGACGATCTCGCGCATGCGTGCAGGCTAACCCGCCGCCGGGCGGACGGGCGTGCGACCATGGACGTATTGCCCGCTCTAGGACCAGGACCACGCCTTGACCGCTTCGCCGACCATCGTCGGCCGCACCGATCCGGCCCGCATCCGCAACTTCTGCATCATCGCCCACATCGACCATGGCAAGTCGACGCTGGCCGATCGGATGCTGCGGTTGACGGGTGTCGTCGACGCGCGCTCGATGCGTGCGCAGTACCTCGACCGGATGGACATCGAGCGCGAGCGCGGCATCACCATCAAGGCGCAGAACGTCCGGATGCCGTGGACGTCCGCCGGATTCCGACTACGTCCTGCACATGATCGACACCCCCGGGCACGTCGACTTCACCTATGAGGTCAGCCGCAGCCTCGCCGCGTGCGAAGGCGCCGTCCTGCTCGTCGACGCGGCCCAGGGCATCGAGGCGCAGACGCTCGCCAACCTCTACCTGGCGCTCGAGAACGATCTGCACGTCATCCCGGTCCTGAACAAGATCGACCTCCCGGCCGCGCAGCCGGATCGCTATGCCGCCGAGATCGCGCACATCATCGGCTGCGACGCCGACGAGGTGCTGCGGGTGAGCGCGAAGACCGGCGAGGGGGTCGAGCGAACTGCTCGACCTGATCTGCCGCGACGTCCCGGCGCCGGTCGGCGACGCCGACGCACCGCCGCGGGCGATGATCTTCGACTCCGTCTACGACATCTACCGCGGCGTGATCACCTACATCCGGGTCATGGACGGCCACTTCACCCCGCGCGAGCGGATCAAGATGATGTCGACCGGCGCCGCGCACGAACTGCTCGAGATCGGCGTGATCTCACCCGAGCCGAAGCCCACGGACGGCCTCGGCGTCGGCGAGGTCGGCTACCTGATCACCGGGGTGAAGGACGTGCGCCAGTCACGGGTCGGCGACACGGTCACCGACTCGGCCAAGCCGGCGAAGCAGTCGCTCGGCGGCTATCGCGATCCCGAAGCCGATGGTCTACTCGGGGCTGTATCCGATCGACGGGTCGGACTACCCGCTGCTGCGCGACGCGCTCGACCGCCTGCGCCTCAACGATGCCGCGCTCGTCTACGAGCCCGAGTCCTCGGCCGCCCTCGGCTTCGGCTTCCGCTGCGGGTTCCTGGGCCTGCTGCATCTGGAGATCACGCGCGACCGGCTCGAGCGCGAGTTCGATCTGGACCTGATCTCCACCGCCCCGAACGTGGTCAACCGGGTCCTGCTGGAGGACGGCGCCGAGCACGTGGTCACCAATCCGTCCGACTGGCCGAGCGGGCAGAAGATCGCCACGATCCACGAGCCGGTCGTCAAGGCGATGATCATCTCGCCGAGTGAGTACATCGGCGCGATCATGGACCTGTGCCAGGACCGCCGCGGCAACCTCGGCGGGATGGACTACCTGTCCGAGACACGTGTCGAACTGCGCTACACCCTGCCGCTCGCCGAGATCATCTTCGACTTCTTCGACCAGCTGAAGTCGCGCACCCGCGGGTACGCGAGCCTGGACTACGAACAGGCCGGCGAGCAGGAATCCGAGCTGGTCAAGGTCGACATCCTGCTGCAGGGCGAGGCGGTCGACGCGTTCAGCGCCATCGTCCACAAGGACAAGGCCTACGCCTACGGGACGTCGATGACCGGCAAGCTGCGCAAGCTCATTCCCCGCCAGCAGTTCGAGGTGCCGATCCAGGCCGCGATCGGGTCGCGGGTGATCGCGCGCGAGAACATCCGCGCGATGCGTAAGGACGTGCTGGCCAAGTGCTACGGCGGCGACATCACCCGAAAGCGCAAGCTGCTCGAGAAGCAGAAGGAAGGCAAGAAGCGGATGAAGATGGTCGGCCGGGTCGAGGTGCCGCAGGAGGCATTCATCGCCGCGCTGGCGACGGGTGACTCCGCGGAGCCGGCCAAGAAGTAGCGGCGGCGGTTTCCCCGCTTGTGGTCGGGTGTGGGGCCGCAGGCCGACCGCAGGCGGGGAAAGCTGCGGCCGGTTTCCCCGCTTGTGGTCGGGTGTGGGGCCGCAGGCCGATCGCAGGCGGGGAAAGGTCGGCTGGTCACGCCGGCGTGTGACAGACCGCCTCGACGTTGTTGCCGTCCGGGTCGCGCACGAATGCGCCGTAGTAGTCGGCGTGGTACTCCGGGTGGACGGCAGGCTCGAACAGTACTTCGGCGCCTGCCGACGTCGCGGCGGCGAAGAACGCGTCCACCGCGGCACGGTCGGCCGCGGTGAAGGCGAGGTGCGTCTCGCGGAACCCGGACCCGGTCTGCTGGGGGCCGAGCCAGAACGTCGGGAAGTCGCGGCCGTAACCGATCACGCCGTACTGGTCGAAGACTCGCCGCCCGCCGAGCGTGGACAGGACGGCGTCGTAGAACGCGGCGCTGGCCGGCAGATCGGCGCACTGGATCGAGATGTGGTCGAGCACCAAGCCAGTATCGCGAGGTCAGCCGCCGAGCGGAACCGACGCGACCACGCCTCGACCGACCACGATCGTCACGAGGTCGGCGATGTAGACCGGGACGGGCTCGGCGAGCGGGATGCCGTGCGCCGGCCCGCGCGCCAGCGTGCAGTGCGGCACCCACCGACCGGGCGCGCTGTGCTCGCCGAACGCCGGTGGCCAGCCGGCATCGACCAACGCGCTCCACGCAGCGCGGTGCAGCCGGTCCAGATCCGCGTTGGGTCGGGGACCGAGCCAGAGCACTCGGGTGAAGCTGCCCGCCTCGGCGAGCACGAGGGGAAACGGCCGATGCCGAGGCGCGAGGGCCTCGCCCACCGCCACCACGTCGGCCACGTCGGCCACGCGCGCGGCGGACAGCGTCAGATGCGGTCGGCCACGAGCCATCCGCAACCCGGGCCGGCCGCGGGTGACCGCGCCGCGCACGGCCGCGACTGCGTCATCGCTCTCGCGGTCGAAGCCGGCGGCCAGCACCGCGGTGAGCAGCTCAGAACTCCAGGACGATCTTGCCGATCAGGTCGCCGGAATCCATCGCGGCCAGGCCGTCCGCTGCGGCGATCACCGGGATGGTGCGGTCGATGCGGGGACGTAGCCCGGTCGCCTGCAGGAACGAGATGAGCTCGCCCAGCTCGTCCTTGGTTCCCATCGTCGACCCGACGATCGACAGTTGCAGGAAGAACACGCGGTTCAGGTCCGCGGGCGGCGCGGCCCCCGACGTCGCGCCGGACACCACGATGCGACCGCCCGGCTTGAGCGACTTGAGCGAGTGCGACCAGGTCGCGGCACCCACGGTCTCCATGACCGCGTCGACCCGCGCCGGCAGCCGGGCGCCGCTCTCGAACGCCTCGTGCGCACCGAGGTCCACAGCAGCCTGCTGCTTGGCCGCGGTGCGGGCGGTCGCGTACACACGGAACCCGGCCGCGCGCGCCATCGAGATGCACGCGGACGCGACGCCGCCGGATGCACCCTGCACGAGCACCGACTGTCCCGGCCGCAGGCCGGACTTCACGAACAGCATCCGGTACGCGGTCAGCCACGCCGTGGACAGGCACGCTGCCTCGGCCCAGGACAGCTCTGCCGGCTTGGGGACGACGTTGCGTGACGGCACGATCACGTACTCGGCCAGCGATCCCTGGTGCTTCTCGGACAGCAGCGTGCGGCCCGGGTCGACGGTGTCGTCGCCCGTCCAGCCCTCGGTGTTCACGACCGCGTGGATGACCACCTCCGCGCCGGTCGACTCGTCGATCCCGGCCGCGTCGCAGCCGAGGATCATCGGCAGCTGTTCGGCTTTGATGCCGACGCCCTTCAGCGTCCACAGGTCGTGGTGGTTCAGGCTCCCGGCCCTGACGGCGACGCGCGTCCACCCCGGCGGCGGGGCCGGGTCGGGACGCTCGCCCACCACGAGGCCGTCGAGCGGGTTATCGGGGTTGATCGATTCGGCGTAGACAGCTAGCACAATGTCGACCCTAGGCCCTCAACCCGGGAGGCGAACGACCGATGGAACGGGTGCCGACCCCCTACCTCGGCACCGTCTCAGGCAAGGACTCACCATGCGGCCCACTCGATTTCTGCTGGCTGCCGTGGCAGCCGCCGCGCTCGTCTCGGCGAACCCGGCAGCAGCGCAGGCACAACCCACGTTCCCCGGCGCGGGCTATGTCGTCAGCCACGTCCACAAGATGCGCGCCACCTTCACCATCCCGAGCGTGGCGTGCCGCCCGGGCCAGAACACCGCGTCGATCATGGGGCTGATCTCGCCGGCGATCGGCACCGGCCAGCAGTGGAACGGCACTGCCGTGATGGGGTGCACCGACGGTGCGCCCTGGTACCGGATCCAGGCCTGGGTCAGCGGCCTCGGCGCGACCTATTCCGTCGATCCGGCCGGCGCGGGCGACCTGGTGCAGGCGCAACTCAACTACGCCCGATCGGCACACCCCACGATCACCGTCACCAACCTGACCACATCGCGGCGCGTCACCTCGACGCTGCTGCGTCCCTCGACCGTCGTGGCGTCCGGCGTCTACGGCGGCTCGGTCATTCCCAACTTCTCGACGGCGGTCATGCAGACGACCGCCAACGGCGGCAAACCCTTGGCGGCTTTGACCACTACCCGGCACGTCCTGCGGCGTGGGTCGACGGTGCTGGTCGGCACCGGGCGAGTGTGGCGCGACCGCTGCCACAACCGGCTGTACTTCCGCCACCCTTAGTCGGGGCGGCAGTCACGGCGGCTGATGGCCGCTGCGAGCAGGCAGTTCGCCGAGCAGTTCCGGCGGCGCGGACGCGAGCGCGTCCTGGATCGCCCGCACCAACGCCCGTGCCGCCGGCGCCGTGAGTTCCAGCGCAACCCGCGCGGCCGGCCCGGCTGCCGCGTCGCTCAGATCGACATTGAGCGTGCGCTCGGCCATCGCGTGCACCGGGTGGTCGAAGTAGACGGTCGCGTCGGTGACGTGGAACCACCGCCCGCTCGGCCTTTGCCGCTGCCGTCGACGGCCGTGCGGACGGTTGCGTCGGTGCACATCCTCAGCCGTCCAAGTAGTTGCGGTAGAAGTCGGCGATCCGCTCCCAGCCGTCGTTCGCCGCGGCCACCCGTTACTCGGGCGCGGGCAGCGCAACCCGGGCAGCCGGTCGACGGGGTTGCTGACCTGCAGCGGGAACTGGGCCGGAGGCGTCCCGGTCACGTACGCCGTAGCAGTCGACGGCTGCGTCCACGTCCACCTCGCAGGCGGCGAGAACCGACTGCCGGCCGCCTGAGCAGTACCCGATGACGCCAACCCTGCCGTTCGAACCCGGCAGTGCCCGCAGCGTCGCGACGGCACCGGCGACGTCGCCGATCAGCCGCTCGTCCGGGACGCCACCGTTCGCCCGGGATGCGGCGGCCGCGTCGTCGGGCGCGTCGTCGGGCGCGTCGCGCCAGTGCAGGTTCGGGCAGATCGCGTCGTAGCCGAGCCCGGCGAAGCGGCGGGTGATCCCCCCGCCGGCCCGGTCGTAGCCGGGCATGTGGTGGATCACCCCGACGCCGCCACGCGGGCCGTCCCCGTGCGGGCGTGCCAGGTAGCCGGGGATGACGTCCCCGCCCGCGCCCGGAAAGGTGACGGTCGAGGCGGTCATCGAGTCGGTCGCCCGGGGCTGACTCATACCGGAAATCGAAGCACGGCCGGTTTGTCTAGAGTGTTCCGGCGTGGCTCCCGCCCGTGCGCGTCGTCCGCTGCTCGCGCTGATCGCGTTGGTGCTCGCGCTGGCGGTCGGGTACGCCGTGCGGGCCGCGCGCTCGGACGACGGGGCAACCCCGAGGCCGGCGCCGTCGACGTCCGGGCAGCAGCAGTGACCGTCCTCCCGGCAGCGCCGTCGTCCCCGCGGGGCGGGCGGCTGCTGCGCCATCGCGACTTCGTGCTGCTCTGGATCGGGCAGTCGGTCAGCGACGTCGGCACCGCGATCAGCGTCGTCGTGCTGCCGCTCGTCGCCGTGCTCTACCTGCACGCCACCGCGTTCGAGGTCGGCCTGCTGTCGGCGCTCGAGTGGTTGCCCTGGCTGCTGATCGGGTTGCCGGCCGGCGTGTGGGTGGACCGCTCACCGCGCCGCCCGCTGATGCTCTGGTGCGACCTCGTCCGGGCGGCGTGCATCGGCAGCGTCCCGGTGGCAGCGGCGTTCGACGCGCTGACGATCGGTCACCTGCTCGTGGTCGCGTTCGCCACGGGGACGGGCACCGTGCTGTTCCAGATCGCGTACCAGTCGTACCTGCCGGTGCTCGTCGACCGCAGCGACCTGGCCGAAGGCAACGCCAAGCTGCAGGGCAGCCAGGCCGTCGCCGGCGTGGCGGGTCCAGGTCTCGGCGGTGTGCTCGCACAGGCCCTGCGCGCCCCCTTCGCATTGGTCATCGACGCGGCCAGCTATCTGGTGTCGGCACTGGCGCTGCGTGCGATCAGTGCTCGCGAACCGGCCGGCGAGCGACCGGCGGGTCGCAGCATCCGCACCGAGGTGGCCGAGGGAGCGCGCTTCGTCCGCAGCGACCCGTATCTGCGGATCATGACGATCAGCCCGGCCATCGGGAACTTCTTCTTCATCGGCTACCAGGCGGTCGTCGTGGTGTTCCTCGTCCGGACGGTGCACCTGTCCGCGTCGTCGGTCGGGCTGCTGCTCTCGCTCGTCGGCCTGGGGTCGGTGGTCGGCGCGGCGCTCGCCCGCCCGATCGGCCGCGCGCTGGGGACCGCACGGACGGTGTGGCTGTCGATCGCGGTGTCGGCCCCGTTCGGCCTGTTGGTCCCGATCACCAGTCGCGGCCTCGGTGTCGTGTTCTTCATCGTCGGCAACGTCGTCCTGCTCGTCGGGATCCTCGTCTACAACGTGACGATCAGCAGCTTCCGGCAGAGCTACTGCCCGCCGCACCTGCTCGGCCGGGTGGTCGCGTCGATGCGGTTCGTGCTGTTCGGGATGATGCCGGCCGGCGCGCTGGTCGCGGGCACCCTCGCGCAGACCCTCGGACCACGCACTGCGCTCTGGCTGCTGTTCGCCGGAAATCTGGTGCCCGGTCTGCTGCTCGCGCTCTCGCCGTTGCGGCGGACACGTGATCTTCCCGACCGTCCGGTCTGACCGCCGGTCGGGTAGCCGTGCACACTGGACGAGTGCCACCAGCTCAACCGCACGGTGATCCGCCCCCACCGGACGGGCGGTTGCGGCGCGGCACCCTCGACGCGGCGTGGGGCGTGCCGTTCGGCATCTACGTGCACGTCCCGTTCTGCGACACGCGCTGCGGTTACTGCGACTTCAACACCTACACCGCGATCGAGCTCGGGCCGGGCGTGAGCCGGATGTCGTACGCCGACACCCTGCTGCTCGAGGTCCGCCTGGCCGCGGACGTGCTCAACGACGGTGACGCGATGTCCCAGCGGATCCCGCCGGTGTCCTCGATCTTCTTCGGCGGTGGCACGCCGAGCCTGCTACCGGCCGAGCACCTCGGGCTGATCGTCGCCGAGATCGGCGAGCAGTTCGGGCTGGCGCCCGACGTCGAGATCACGACCGAGGCGAACCCCGAGTCGGTGGCTCCCGGCTACCTGGCCCGGTTGCGCGAGGCCGGCTTCACCCGCATCTCCCTCGGCATGCAGTCGGCCGTGCCGCGCGTGCTCGAGGTCCTCGATCGCCGGCACCGGCCGGGACGTCCCGAACAGGCCGTCGCCGAGGCCCGGGCGGCCGGCTTCGAGCACGTGAATCTCGACCTGATCTACGGCGCCCCGTACGAGTCCGACGACGACTGGCAGGCCTCGCTCGACGCCGCGATCGGCGCCGGACCAGACCATGTCAGCGCCTACGCCCTCGTCGTCGAGCCCGGGACGGCACTGGCCCGGCAGGTCGCGTCCGGTGTGGTCCCCGCCCCCGACGACGACGTCCTCGCCGATCGGTACGTGCTCGCGGACGAGACGCTCGCCAAGGCCGGGTACGAGTGGTACGAGGTGTCGAACTGGGCGCGGTCGGACGCCGCACGGTGCCGGCACAACGAGCTGTACTGGACCGACTCGAACTGGTGGGGCCTGGGGCCGGGTGCACACAGTCACGTGTCAGGTGTGCGCTGGTGGAACGTCAAGCACCCGGCGCGCTACAGCGCGACGATGCTGGCCGGACGCAGCCCCGCGGCCGGGCGCGAGGAACTCGACCCGCCGGCGCGCTACACCGAGAAGGTGATGCTCGGCGTTCGGATGCGTGCCGGCCTGCCGACGAGCGAGCTGACCACCGAGGCCCGGGAGGCGCTGCCCCAGCTGACCCGCTGGGGCCTGCTCGACCCGGACTCGGTCACCGCCGGGCGGGTCGTGCTCACCCAGCGCGGCCGGCTGATGGCCGACGCGGTCGTACGCGAGCTACTGCCCTGACCCGATCGGGCCGCGTGCGCCGACGCCGTCAGCTGACCCGGTCGTGGCGGGTGAACGCGATCGAGTCCCGCCCACCGACCGTGATCGTCGCGCGGCCGGCCGAGTTCACCGTCACCGTCGGGCCGGAGCAGTGTCCTGCGCTCGTCGAGCCGTGGATGATGTCGCAGTAGCGGCCCTGCGGTAGCCCGGTCGGTACCGTGACCGTCTTCGGCGTCGTGGCGTTGTTCGTCGCGAAGAAGCCCAGACCGCCACGGCTGAACGAGATCAGGTTGACGTTGTCGTCGTACCAGTTCTGCAGCGGCGCATTGCCCACGTAGTTGTGGAACGCGACCATGTTCCGAACACCGAGGTACCGGTCGACGCAGACCCACCCGTTCGAACAGTTGGTGTTGCGCACATGGCCGTTGGCCAAATCCGGCGGAGCGTCGTAGCCGTTGATGAAGGCGAAGCCTGCGTACACCTGCGGCCGGCCGTATGGGTAGGCGAGCATGAACTCGTTGGCGATCGTGTTCTGATCACCGTCGCGGTAGCTGAGCGTGTCGTTGCCCCGCTCGGTGTCGTGGTTCTCGACGAACACGAGCGTCTTGTTGCTCGGCATCAACCCGGCGTCCTCACCGAACACACGCAGCCCGGTGATGTTGCCCGCCCCGCCCGCGTAGCTCTTGAAGGCGTTCTTGACCTGGTAGGCGAAGTCGAAGCCGAGCACCGTCCCTGCCCGCGTGAACGCGTACTGCGACAGCTGACCCGGCCCACCCGGGAACACCTCGAGCACCCACAGCGGACGCTGGCCGTCGACGGTGTCGGTGAGCTGGGACCTGATCGCGATCAGGTCGTCCTCGCCGATGTGCTTGGCCGCGTCCACCCGGAAGCCGGACACCCCGTAACTCAGCAGCCGGTTCAGGTAGCCGACGATCTTGCGCCGCGTGGGCTGCGAGTCCGTGCGCAGATCGGCGAGACCGAGCAGTTCGCACTTGGTCACCTGCGTGTAGTCGTTGAAGTCCTCGATCCCGCCGCTCGCCGACGGGCACTCGACGCCCTGGTGGTGGAAGTTCGCCGGGGTGTAGTTCGGGTAGGAGAAGTGCGTGTAGGTCGCGCCGCTGTAGGACACCGAGCCCTGGCCGGTCATGTGGTTGATGACGGCGTCCACGTAGACCTTGACGCCCGCCGCGCGGCAGGTCGCGACCATGGCCCGGAACTGTGCCGCGTTGCCGAACCGGCTGGTCAGCTTGTAGGTCACCGGCTGGTAGACCTCCCACCACGGGTGCTCGATCGGCGCGTCCGGGGTGGTGTAGTCGCGGAACAACGAGTCGGCCGGCGGCGAGACCTGCACGCCGCCGTACCCGGCCGGGCCGAGGACGTCCGTGCACTCACGCCCGACCGAGACCCAGTTCCACTCGAACAGGTTGGCCTGGACGTCGTGCGATCCACGGGTGACCGCGGGGGCGGGCGTCGTGGCGTGCGCCTGGCTGGTGACGGCGCTGGCGAACACGGCTGCGGTGGCCAGCGCGAGGGCTGCGGCGAGGCCGCCGCGGGCATGGCGAACAAGCTTCATGGTCTGCTCCTGGCCGGCTGGGACCTGCGCCGCGTGGGTCACGACGCCCTGCTGCTGGGACGCTAGCGTTAAGCGCTTTCACATCGGAAGGGTTTGGCAGCATTTCGTGGCATATCGCGGGGTCGCCGCTACTGCGTGGGCGAGTCCGATCTGCGTCGCAGCGCGTCCAGGTCGAGGATCCGGACGTGGATGGTGTGGCGGTTCTCCAGCGCCGCGCGCAGCGCCCGGTGCAGGCCGTCCTCGAGGTACACCTCGCCCTGCCACTGCACCGCGTGGGGGAACAGGTCGCCGTAGAAGGTCGAGTCCTCGTCGAGAAGGCGATCGAGCGCCAGTTCCTTCTTGGTCGTCGTGAGCTCGTCGAGGCGGATCGTGCGCGGCGCGATGTTGGCCCAGTCCCGCGGCGAGAGGCCGTGCTCGGGGTAGGGACGGCCGTCCTGCACCGTCTTGAAGATCACCCGAACCCCCACACCGAATCCGACGAAACGATGCGACCCTAACCTTCCCGGCTGACCGTCCGCGGCGTCGCCGCTCGATCGTGACCTGACTTCTATGCTGGGGTGCGCAGGGTACGAGATTCGGGACGAGCACGGAGGGAGCCGACGATGGTCGAGGAGCGCAAGCTCGCGGTGCTGCGCGCGATCATCGAGGACTTCATCGCCACCAACGAGCCGGTCGGCAGCAGGGCGCTCGCCGATCGGCACAATCTCGGCGTCTCGCCGGCCACCATCCGCAACGACATGGCGGTGCTGGAGGAAGAAGGCCTGATCGCCCAGCCGCACACCAGCGCCGGGCGGATCCCGACCGATGCCGGCTACCGGATGTTCGTCGACCGGCTGACCGAGCTCAAGCCGCTGTCCGGCGCCGAGCGGCGTGCGATCCAGACCTTCCTCGACGGCGCCGGCGACCTCGACGACGTGCTGCACCGTGCGGTCCGGACGCTGGCTCAGCTCACCCGCCACGTCGCCGTCGTCCAGTACCCGTCGCTGTCACGCTCACGCGTGCGCCATCTCGAACTCGTCGGGCTGAGCTCGTCGCGCCTGATGCTCGTCCTGATCACCGACACCGGTCGGGTGGAGCAGCGCATCGTCGAGCTGCCGGCCCCGGTCAGCGACGAATCGGTCTTCGAGCTGCGTGCGACGCTCAACCTCCGCCTGCGCGAGCGGCTGCTTGCCGAGGCGCCCGAGATCATCGGTGACCTGCCGCCGACCGTCGCACCGGAACTGCGCGGCCTGCTCGGCACGCTCACGTCCGTGCTGCTCGAGACGCTGGTCGAGACGCACAAGGACCGGATCGTCCTCGGCGGTACCGCGAACCTGACCGAGAACGCGCTCGACTTCCCGGCGATCCGGCCCGTGCTCGAGGCGCTGGAGGAGCAGGTCGTCCTGCTGCGCCTGCTCGACGAGTCGGCCGCCACCACGCACGTGCTGGTGAGCATCGGCAACGAGACCCAGCACGAGGGCCTGAGCGGCGCCTCGGTGGTCGCGAGCGGGTACGGGCCCCGCGGGGCCGCGCTGGGTGCGGTCGGCGTGCTCGGCCCGCGGCGGATGGATTACGCGCACACCATGGCCCGCGTGGCGGCGGTCGCACGATATGTCGGCGACCTGGTCGGCGAGCGCTGAGGCTCTTCTAGACTGGACTGGCACTTGCTGACGGCGAGTGCCAGTGACCTCGAGGGAATTCATCTTGGCTGATCCACCCCGTGACTACTACGGCCTGCTCGGCGTCGGACGGAACGCGACGGCGGAGGAGATCAAGCGCGCCTACCGCAAGCTGGCGCGCGAATTGCACCCGGACGTCAACCCCGATCCGGCCATGCAGGACCGCTTCAAGGCGGTGACCACCGCCTACGAGGTCCTCAGCGACCCTGAGAAGCGCCGCATCGTCGATCTCGGCGGTGACCCGCTCTCGCAGGGTGGCGGTGGCTCGGCCGGCAGCCCGTTCGGCGGGTTCGGGGGGTTCGGCGACGTCTTCGAGGCGTTCTTCGGCGGCGGTTCCGGCGGTGGTGGCCGTGGTCGCCGCAGCCGCGTCCGTCCTGGCGCCGACGCGCTGCTGCAGTTGACGCTCACGCTCGACGAGGCCGCGTTCGGCGTGCGCCGCGAGCTCAACGTCGAGACGGCCGTGGTGTGCACGACCTGCACCGGTTCGGGCTGCGCGCCAGGGACCTCGCCGCGGACCTGCGCCTCGTGCGGCGGATCGGGCGAGATCCAGTCCGTGCAGCGCTCGTTCCTCGGCCAGGTGATGACCTCGCGACCGTGTGTCGCCTGCGCGGGAACGGGTTCGCAGATCCCGTCGCCCTGCCCGACCTGCGGCACCGAGGGCAGGGTGCGCACCCGGCGCACGATCACCGTCGACGTCCCGGCCGGCATCGAGGACGGCATGCGGATCAGGCTGTCCGGCCAGGGCGAGGTCGGCCCCGGTGGTGGCCCGGCCGGCGACCTTTACGTCGAGATCGCCGAGACGCCGCACGACACGTTCACCCGCGAGGGGGCCGACCTGCACTGCACGATCCTCGTCCCGATGACCTCAGCAGCGCTGGGCACGGACCTCGTCCTGACCACCCTGGACGGCGAGGAGAAGATCGACATCCGGGCCGGTACGCAGAACGCCACCGTGCTGACCCTGCGCGGCAAGGGTGTTCCGCGGTTGCGCAGTTCGACGCGCGGCGACCTGCACGTGCACGTCGACGTCCGCACGCCCACCCGGCTGGACGAGGAGCAGGAGCGCCTGCTGCGTGAGCTCGCGGCGCTGCGGCGCGAGGACGTGGCCGCGGTGACCAAGAGCGGTGGCCTGTTCGGCAAGGTCCGCGACGCCTTCCGGTAGCGGGCGCGAGCCGAGCGCATGACGCCGCCGCTGTTCTTCCTGCAGGACTTGCCGGACACCGAGTCGGTCGAGCTGACCGGTGACGAGGGCCACCACGCGGCGAAGGTCCGGCGGATGCGGGTCGGCGAGGCGGTGCAGCTCGGTGACGGACGGGGTGGCCTGCTCGACTGCCGCATCACCGCGGTGCGCGCCGACGGTCTGACGGTCGAGGTCCTGGCCCGGCGCCAGGTGCCCGAGCACGCGCCCCGCGTCGTCGTCGTCCAGGCGTTGCCGAAGTCCGGCCGCGGCGAACTTGCGGTCGAGGTCATGACCGAGCTCGGGGTCGATGAGATCGTGCCGTGGTCGGCTGCCCGCTCGGTCACCGAGTGGTCCGGCGCGCGTGGCGCGAAGGCAGTCGAGCGGTGGCGGCGAACCGCGCATGAGGCGAGCAAGCAGAGCCGGCGGCCGTGGGTACCGACGATCACGAACCTGGCCGACACCGCCGCGGTGACCGCCCGGCTGGCCGCCGAGGGTGGGTTCGTGCTGCACGAGTCGGCCGACCTGCCGCTCGCGGACCGCCGGCTGCGGGCCGACGGGAATCTCGTCCTGGTCGTCGGGCCGGAGGGCGGGATCGACGAGCGTGAGCTCGAGGTGTTCGCAGCGGCCGGCGCGGTGGCGGTGCGCCTGGGGGCACCCGTCCTGCGGACCTCCACCGCCGGCGCTGCCTCGCTCGCGCTGCTCTCGGTCCGGCTCGGCCGCTGGAGCTGATCACCTGGCCCGTTTGCCCCGCGTAGCGACACCCGTTGCCCCGCGTATCGACCCTGGCAGCGCTCATGAGTGTCGATACGCGGGGCAATGCGGGGTCAGCACCGAGAGTGCCAGCCGTCGCGGCGGGCGTTGCCGGGTCGTGCGGACGTGGGAGGTCAGCGCAGGACCGCCTTGCCGAGGAAGGTGTGCACGACCTCGTACTCGTCGAACCGGTCCGCGGCACGCAGCAGCGCGGGGTCCTCATCCGGCAGCAACCCGGTGTTGCGGACGATCTCGTTGCTGCGCCGCAGGGTCTCCTGCGCCTCGGCGATCGTGACGACGAGTTCGGCGCCGTCGGACCGGCGCATGACGATGGTCGCGACGAGCTGCTCCATCAGTTCCGGGTGCGCGCGGATCGCCGGCTCTATCCGCTCGCGCCCGGCCCGGCTGGTCGCGGCGACGAGCTCGGGGCTGCGCGGCCCGTCGAACCACATCGATTGTGCGTACACGGCGTCCTCCTCCACGAAGTGGTGAGGGACGAGGATCGCGGCTCGCCGCCGGCTGAACATCAGTGTGAGCACGTAACCAGGTACTGATGTGCCTCGTCGGCCCCGATACTGGGCGCCATGTTGGTCGGCCGCGCCCGTGAGCTTGCCGAGATCGATGGCACGCTCACCGCGGCGCGCGCCGGTCGCGGCGGCCTGGTCCTGCTGGCGGGTGCCGCAGGCTCGGGCAAGAGCCGGTTGGCCGAGGCCGCCGTCGACCTGGCCGAGCACGCGGGCCTCACGGTCGCCAGAACCCACTGCGTGGACGACCCGGGCGCCCCGCCGTTGTGGCCCTGGCGGCGAGTGGTGCGCGACTGGCCCGACGTCCCGGGCGCGGACACCGACGAGCCCGAGGCGTCGGCTCGATTCCGGCTGTTCGTGGCAGTCGCCGACGCGGTCGCAGCCCGGGGACGCAACGGCGGGCTGCTGATCGTGCTCGAGGACGCGCACTGGGCCGATCGGCTGTCGGTGCAGCTACTGCGCCATCTCACCACCGAGCTAACCGGCCTGCCGGTGCTCGTGCTGGCGACCTACCGCGACGGCGACCCGGGCGAGCTGGGAGTGGTGCTGCCTGAATTGGCGCGAACCGCGCGCACCCTGTCGCTGGGTGGCCTCGACGTCGCGGCGATCACGGCCTGGCTGCCGGCCCTGATCGGCCGCGGTGACCATGCGGTGGCTCGCGCCCTGCACGAGCGCACCGGCGGCAACCCGTTGCTCGTCCGCCTCGTGGCCGAGGAGTTGAACCGGGACGGCGGCGCAGCCGATCCGGCCTCGATCTCGGCCCTGATGGCGAGCCGCCCGCAGCTGCGGCACATCGTCGCGGGGCGGGTCGCGCCGCTCGATGCGGCTGCCCGTGCGCTCGTGGACGCCGCGGCAGTGCTCGGCGAGCGGGTCGACCTCGCGGTGCTGTCCCGGATGACGTCGGACGACGACGTCCATCCCGCGGTCGCCGCTGCCGCCGCGGCCGGGGTGCTGCGCGCCGACGGCGCGGCGTTCGAGCATGCGCTGGTCCGCGACGCCGTCTACGCCGAACTGCCACCGCCGCGGCGCGCGGTGCTGCACCGCCGGGCGGCGGACGCCCTCGAAGCGGTGTCCGGTGAGTCGGCGGCGGGATCGATCGCGACCCACCTCGAACGGGCCGGCGCCCTCGCCGACTGCGCTCGGTGGGCCGAGGTGGCCGACGACCAGGCGCGCGCCGTGGGGGCGAACGACGCAGCGACCCGGTATGCGGAGCTGGCCCTGCAGAGTGCGCGCAGTCTCGGCGCTGAGGACACCGAGCTGGCCCGGCTGCTCGTCCGGTTGGCCGAGGCACGGATCCTGGCCGGGCTGGTCGAGTCGAGCCTGGCTGCGTGTGTTGACGCCAGCGATCTCGCGGTCGCCGCCGGGCGCGCCGATCTGGTCGCGCGCGCCGCACTCGTCGTGCACGGGGTCGGGCATCCGCTGGCCCACCGGACGGTGCCGGGGCTGTGCGAACGAGCCCTGGTCATGATCGGCGCGGACGACCGGGCGACGCGCGCGCGCCTGCTCGCTCAGCTGGCGGTCTGCGTCGCCGAGACCGAGGGTGGACCGCGCCCGGCCGAACTCGCCTCCGAGGCACTGGCCGAAGCCGAACGCTCGGGTGACGACGACGCGATCCTCGAGGCGATCGCGGCGCGGCACCTGGCGATCGGGGTCCCGCAGACCGTGACCGAGCGCCTTGCGCTGAGCCGGCGGGCCATCGAGGTGGGCACCCGGGTGCGCCGTCCGATGGGCGCGCTGTGGGGGCACCTCTGGCGTGCCGATGCGGCCTTCCAGCTCGGCAACCTCAGCGAGGTCGATCATGAGGTCGACGAACTGGACCGGGTCGCCCGCGAGCGCGGCTCGGTGATCGCGCGCTGGCACTACCACCGATTCTCGGCCTGCCGCGACGCGCTCGTCGGAGCCTTCGCCGACAGTCGCGAACACGACGCCGCCGCCGAGGCGATCGGGCGCGGGGTGGGTGACATCTCGCTCATCGGGTTGTCGTTCGCGTTCCGTGCCTACCTCGCCCACGTGCGCGGTGACCCGGCCGACCTGCCACCGCTCGTAACGGCCGAGGTCGCCGCGCTGATGCCGTCCATGCCGCTGGTCGAGGTCAGCCTCGTGTTGCAGGGCTGCGTCGCGGGTCGCCTGGACGAAGCTCGCGCGGCGTTCGAGCAGTACCGGGAGTTGCCGCGCACGTTCCCCGTCGGCGTCCGGTGGGCCGGGACGTTGGGACAGATCGGCCGCGCGGCGATCGCGCTGGGTGACGTCGAGGTCGCCGAGAGCGTGCGCACCGCGCTCGCGCCGATCGCGCACTACTACGGCGGCGACGGGTCGGGCGGCGTGTTCAGCTACGGCAGCAACGACGGCCTGCTGGCTGACCTGGCGCAGTTGGCCGGCGCCGCGGACGAGGCCTTGGCGCTCTACCGGGACGCGGTGGCGATGAACGTCCGCATCGGTGCCCGCCCGCACACCGCGCTGAACCGGCTGGGCTGGGCGCGGACGCTGGTGCACACCGGCCAGGACCTACCGCGCGCCGCCGAGCTCACCGCCCAGGCCGCGGCCGAGTTCCGCCGCCTCGACATGCCCGGCCCGCTACGCACGGCCGACCTCCTCGCGCAGGCGATCCGCGACGCGCGCGCGTCGGCCGAGACGCCGCTGTCTGCTAGGGAGAGCCAGGTCGCCGCGCTGGTCGCGCACGCCTTGTCGAACCGCCAGATCGCCGAGCGGCTGGTGCTGTCCGAGCGCACTGTCGAGACGCACGTGCGCAACATCCTGGGCAAGCTGGGCTTCTCGGCCAGAACCGAGATCATCGCCTGGCAGCTACGTCCCGGCCACGCCGAGTGACGGATCGCGGCGGTGGGAGACGCGCTATTCGCCGTCTCTGATCTTCGCGATCCGTCACCCGGACGGGACGACCACGGTGCTGGCCACACCCGGCGCCGCGCTACGTTGCCACCATGCCTGATTGCCTGTTCTGCGCGATCATCGCCGGTGACGTCCCCGCCACGTTGGTCCACGAGGACGCGCACACCATCGCCTTCGAGGACCTCAACCCGCAGGCCCCCACGCACGTCCTGGTCGTCCCGCGCACCCATCACGCCGACATCGGCGAACTCGGTGTCGACGCCGAGGCCGCCGCGGGGCTGATCGCCGCGATCCGGGCCGTGGCCGGTGAACTCGGCCTGCACGACTACCGCACGGTGTTCAACACCGGCGCCGGGGTGGGGCAGAGCGTGTTCCACGTGCACGCCCACGTGCTGTCCGGGCGCCCCATGGGTTGGCCACCGGGATGATCCGGGCATAAACCGGGCGACTCGCCGGTACAGTGGTGGGGTACGTGGCCGCCTATCAGAGAGCAGAACTTGTCCGATCCCACGCCTAGTACGGATCGCGTCTCCACCGTCCTCGTGGTGCCGGGTGAGCAGGCCATGGTGTCGCTGCTCGGGTCCAGTGACGAGTTGCTACGGGTGATCGAACGCAGCCTCGACAGCGACATCCACGTCCGCGGCAACGAGATCACCATCACCGGCGCGCCGGCTGACAACGCGGTCGCGGTCCGCCTGTTCGAGGAACTGCTCGAACTGCTCAAGTCCGGCTCGTACCTGACGCCGGATTCGGTGACGCGTGCCCTCGGCATCCTCACCGCCGACACCGGCGAGCGGCCGGCCGAGGTGCTCAGCCTCAACATCCTCTCGCGGCGCGGCAAGAACATCCGGCCCAAGACGCTCAATCAGAAGCGCTACGTCGACGCGATCGACAACCACACCATCGTGTTCTCGATCGGCCCGGCCGGCACTGGCAAGACCTACCTCGCGGTCGCGAAGGCAGTGCAGGCGCTGCAGGCCAAGCAGGTCAGCCGGATCATCCTGACCCGCCCGGCGGTCGAGGCGGGCGAGCGGCTCGGCTTCCTGCCCGGCACCCTCTACGACAAGATCGATCCGTACCTGCGGCCGCTGCTCGACGCGCTGCACGACATGGTCGATCCCGAATCGATCCCGCGCCTCACCCAGGCCGGCACCATCGAGATCGCGCCGCTCGCCTACATGCGCGGTCGGACGCTGAACGACGCGTTCATCATCTTGGACGAGGCGCAGAACACCACGCCGGAGCAGATGAAGATGTTCCTGACGCGCCTGGGGTTCGGGTCGCGGATCGTCGTCACCGGCGACATCACGC
The DNA here is from genome assembly GCA_963750295.1 of uncultured Actinomycetota bacterium. Lineage (GTDB taxonomy): Bacteria > Actinomycetota > Actinomycetes > Mycobacteriales > Jatrophihabitantaceae > CAVVPY01. Next base: position 2,092,439 of record CAVVPY010000001.1, on the reverse strand, counting down.
AGATCGATCTGCCGGGCGATCAGCGCAGCGGGCTCAAGGTCGTGCGCGAGATCCTCGGCGACCTCGACGACGTCCACTTCTCGAACCTCACGTCGACCGACGTCGTCCGGCACCGGCTGGTCGGCGAGATCGTCGACGCCTACGAGCGCTGGGACGCCACCGAGGCGACCCGCGCGCCGCAGCACCCCGGTCCGCAGCGGGCCGGCAAGCCGCGCCGATGAGCGTCGAGGTCAACAACGAGTCGGGCGCCGACGTCGACGAGGCCGCGCTGGTGACCCTGAGCCGGTTCGTCCTCGATGCGATGTCGATCAACCCGCTCGCCGAGCTGTCCATCGTCCTGCTCGATCCGGACTCGATGGCGGCACTGCACAAGCAGTGGATGGATCTGCCCGGGCCGACCGACGTGATGGCCTTCCCGATGGACGGTGCCGACAGCCCGCTCGAGCGGATCGACCCGTCTGCGCCGCCGCCCACCGACGAGGGGGTGGCCGCGGCGATGCTCGGTGACGTCGTGCTGTGCCCCGCTGTCGCGGCCGAGCAGGCCGTCACGGCCGGGCACTCGACACTTTCGGAGCTGCATCTGCTGTGTACACACGGCATCCTGCACCTGCTGGGGTTCGACCACGGCGACGCGGACGAGGAGCGCGAGATGTTCGAGCTGCAGGCCACGGTCCTGCGGGACTGGGTCGCGCGGACCGGCGCCGAGCCGATCCGGACGCCGCTGCCCGGCACCGCCGGCGAGGTCCGCGACACCGCGGGTGGCCGCCGTGGCTGACCCTCCCAATACCAGACCGCCCACCAGCGGGATGAGTTCCGGCGGCACCCTGTGAGCTCAGCCGATCTCATCGCGCTGATCGTCGCGATCTGCCTCGTGCCGCTCGGCGGGCTGCTGGCCTGCGTCGACTCGGCCCTGGCCCGCGTCTCGGTCGCCCGGGTGGAGGAGTTCCTCCGCGAGAACCGTCGCGGCGCGAAGGCGCTGCGGCAGATCGTGTCCGACCGGGCGCGCTACACGAACCTGCTGCTGCTGCTTCGCGTCACGTGCGAGCTGACCGCGACCGTCCTGGCGACGATCGTCGCCCGTAGCCAGTTCGGCGGGCACTGGCCGGTGCCGTTGATCACCGTCCTCGCGATGGTGGTGATCTCGTACGCGCTGGTCGGCGTCGGCCCCCGCACCATCGGTCGCCAGCATCCGAACGCGGTGGCGCTGGCCGGCGCGCAGGCCGTCCGCATCCTCGGCCGCGTGTTCAACCCGCTGGCCACGTTGCTCACCCTGTTCGGCAACGCGATCACGCCCGGGCGCGGCTTTCGTGACGGGCCGTTCGCGTCCGAGGTCGAACTGCGCGAACTGGTCGACATGGCCGAGGAGCGCGGCGTGGTCGAGCGACGCGAGCGCGAGATGATCCAGTCGGTGTTCGAGCTCGGCGACACGATCGCCCGCGAGGTGATGGTGCCACGCACCGAGGTGGTGTGGATCGAACGGACGAAGACGGTGCCGCAGGGGCTCGCGCTCGCCCTGCGCAGCGGGTTCTCGCGGATCCCGGTCACCGGCGATAACGTCGACGACGTCGTCGGCGTGGTCTACCTGAAGGATCTCGCCCGCCGCGCGCAAGACGTCGAGACGGCGCGGGCGACGACCGTCGATCAGGTGATGCGCCAGGTGCCGTACGTGCCCGAATCCAAGCCGGTGGACGAGTTGCTGCGCGAGATGCAGGCTGTCCGCACCCACCTCGCCATCGTCATCGACGAGTACGGCGGCACGGCCGGGTTGGTGACCATCGAGGACATCTTGGAAGAGATCGTCGGCGAGATCACCGACGAGTACGACGTCGAGCAGCCGCCGATCGAGCGCATCGACGACAACACCGCGCGCGTGACGGCACGGCTCTCGGTCGAGGATCTGGCCGAACTCTTCGACGTCGACCTGCCCGACCGCGACGACGTCGAGACCGTCGGCGGGCTGCTCGCCGACGCCTTGGGACGGGTGCCGATCCCCGGCGCGCACGTCGAGGTGTTCGGCCTCGAACTCGTCGCCGAGAACGCCGGCGGCCGCCGCAACCGGATCGACACGGTGCTCGTGACCCGGCTGTCCAAGGACGGCGAGAAGGACGTGGACGAGCCCGATCAGCGCGTCGAGCCGGCTACCTCGAACGGTTCCAGCGAGCGCGACGCCGCGAGCGAGACGGCCCAGCGTGCCTGACCGTCCCCTCGACGCCGAGGACGCGAAGCTGGTGACGCTCGCCCGGTCGGCGCGCGCCCGCACCGCAGCCGCGCAGGGTGCCGCGGTACGTGACAGCGACGGGCGGACCTACGTGGCCGCGACCGTGGCGCTGCCGTCGCTGAGCCTGTCCGCGTTGCAGGTCGCGGTGTCGATGGCGGTGTCGTCCGGCGCGCGCGGTCTCGAGGCCGCCGTCATCCTGGGCGACGACTCGGCGGACGAGGCAGGCGTGGCGGCATTGCGCGACGTGGCACCGTCCGCGGCCGTCCATCACGCCGACGGCGACGGCACGCTGCGCACCTGATCCGGCGCGTCAGTCGCGCAGCAACTCGGGCAGCGCGTCCACGACCACCGTCCAGGCGGCCGACGTCGGGTCGATCGGGGTGTAGTGGTCACCGTCGACCCGCTCAAGGGTCGCCCGCGAGCCCAGGTTGCGTGCGGTCTTGACGTAGACCTCGCTCTGCGCGATCGGGACGGTGTCGTCGGCAGTTGCGTGCACGCACAGCACCGGCGCCAGAATCGGGAGCAGCTCGACCGGGTCGGCCAGGCGGTAGCGTTCGGGCACCTCGTCCGGGGTGCCGCCCAACAGGTCGGGCACCGCGGTCCCGCCGACCCCGGTGTCGGCGGCGGTCACCAGATCCAGCACGCCGGCCTGGGCGACCGCCGAAGTCACGATGACGAGGGGCTGTGCTCCCGGCGCCTCCCGCGGCAGTTTCTGCCGAGCGCACGCCCAGACGGCCAGTTGCCCGCCGGCCGAATGGCCGATCGCGCAGACGTGATCGGTGTCGACGCCGAGCTCGGCGAGCTTGTCGATACCGGCCCCGACGTCGGCCAAGGTCCCCGGCCAGCCGCCGCCGGCCGCCACCCGGCGGTACTCGAGATTCCAGACGACATAGCCGCGGCGAACGAGATCCTCGGCCAGCGGTCGGCCCAGCGACAGGCCGTACTGCTGGCGCCAGAAACCGCCGTGGATGATGACGACCGTTCCCGCGTTACGTGGGCCGGAGGGCGTGTACAGCTCACCGAACTGCGCGGGGTCGGCGCCGTAGGCATGCCGGACGGCTCCGGGCGGCAGGTCGGTCGGGGTCACGAACTCATTGTCGGTCCTGGATTCGCCCGGGCGGGGGCGGGCACTGCTGGTGCCTGCGGAGCTCGAGCCGAGGGTGGACGTGCACCCGGGGACGGCGACCAGCCCGACGCCCAGCGCGAGCAGTTGGCGCCGGCTGATCGTCACGACCCCATCCTCGTCCCCTGCCGCGCCCGCACAGCCACCCGCCGCTCGTTCTGGTCGGAAGGCACCGACCCCCGCGCCGTCAGCGCACGGTGAACGTCGTCTGCAGGGTCGCCGTCGAGCTGTTGCCGACGTACACCTCGATCTCGCCGGGCTCGATCACCCACCGGGCGTTGTTGTCGTAGAAGCCGACATCGTCGCCGGTGAGGGTGAACCGCACTCCCTGCGCCTGGCCCGGCGCGAGGTGCACGCGTCGGAAACCGCGCAGCCGGCGCACCGGTTGCACGATCGATGCGACCGGGTCGTGCAGGTAGAGCTGCACGACCTCGTCCCCGGCGACCGCGCCTGTGTTGCGCACGCGCGCCGTGACGTCCAGCCGGCCGTCCCGGTCCAGCCGCGTGGACGACAGGCGCAGGTCGGTGATCTCGAACGTGGTGTAGGACAACCCGTAGCCGAACGGGTAGAGCGGTCCGAGCGGCAGATCGAGGTACTTGGACGTGTACTTGTTGGCGGGGTCCGGCGGGCGTCCGGTGTTCTCGTGGTTGTAGTAGAACGGCGCCTCGCCGACGGCGCGGGGGAAGGTCACCGGCAGCTTGCCGCCCGGGTTGACCGTCCCGAACAGCACGTCGGCGATCGCGTTGCCGCCCTCGAAGCCCGGTGCCCACGCTTCGAGAACCGCGTCGGCGACCCCTTCGATGCCGGACAGGTCGAGCGGGCGGCCGTTGATCAGGACGACGACGGTCGGGGTCCCGGTCGCGGCGACGGCCCGCACCAGCGCCGCCTGCACGCCGGGCAGCCCGATGTCGCTGCGTGCCGACGCCTCACCGCTGAGATCGGCCGTCTCGCCCACGACCAGGACGGCGACGTCGGCCCGCCGCGCCGCCGTGACCGCGGCGGCGAAGCCGGCCCTGCTGCTGCCGGTCACGTCGCTGCCCGGCGTCACGGTCACTGCGGCAGCGGGTGCGGCGGACCGGATCGCGTCGGCGACCGTGGTCGGCGCGATGGTCTTCGCGCCCGTGCCGAGCCCGGACCACGTCCCGTTGAGGTCGTAGGTTGCCTCGCCGAGCGGACCGACCACGGCGATGCGCCGGGTGGACGTCGCGAGCGGAAGCACCCCGGCGCGGTTCTTCAGCAGCACCATCGAGCGGCCCGCCAGCCGCCGCGAGACCGCGCGGGTGGCCGCGGTCGGCGCGGTGACCTCGTGCGAGACGTTCACGTAGGGATGGTCGAACAGCCCGAGCCGGTACTTGATCCGCAGGATGCGACGGACCGCGTCGTCCACCTCGGTCATCGTGATCCGGCCCTGCGCGAGCAGCGATTGGCCGTACTGGACGTAGTTGGTGCTGACCATCTCCATGTCCACACCGGCGGTGAGACCCTTTGCGGCCGCGTCGGCGCCGTCGGCCGCGTAGCCGTGGGGGATGAGCTCCTGGATGCCGGTGTAGTCGCTGACGACGAATCCGCTGAAGCCGTAGCGGTTCTTCAGGATGTCGCGCAGCGCGTACACGTTCCCGTGCGCCGGTACGCCGTTGATCGCGTTGAAGCCGGCCATCACCGTGGCGACCCCGGCGTCGACGGCGGCCCGGAACGGTGGCAGGTAGAAGTTGTGCAGGCGCTGGATCGACATGTCGGTCGTGTTGTAGTCGCGGCCGCCTTCGGGCTGGCCGTACGCGACGTAGTGCTTGGCGCACGCGGCGAGCGTGTCCCGCCGGTCGAGGGCGTTGTGCGCGCCTTGGAACCCATGCACCTTTGCGGTGGCGAATCTGCTGACCAGGTAGGGGTCCTCGCCGTTGCCCTCGGCGATGCGTCCCCAGCGCGGTTCGTGGCTGACGTCCATCATCGGCGCGTAGGTCCAGTGGATGCCGCTGGCGCGCGCCTCGGCCGCGGACGTGCGCGCATCGGCCGCGGCGACATCCGGGTCGAAGCTGGAACCCTGGGCGAGCGGGATGGGGAAGTTGGTCGTGTAGCCGTGGATGACGTCGAGCCCGAAGATCAGCGGGATGCCCAGCCTGGTGTGCTCGACGGCGATGCGCTGCAACGCGTTGAGCTTGGCCGCGCCGACGACGGAGAACACCCCGCCGAGCTGGCCGTCGGCCAGGGCGGCGCGGGCGGTGGTCTCGTCGCCGACGAGACGCAACTGGCCCAGCTTCTCGGCCAGGGTCATCCGGCGGAGCAAGCTGCCGATCGCCGACTCGGTGGCCGGGTCGAGTTGGAGTGACGGCTGCACGCTCGCCGGTGCCGCCGCGGTGGCAGTGCTCGCCTCGCGACCGAGCAGTCCCGTACCGACTGCGCCGCTGACGCCGCCCAGCGCGACCGCACTACCGAGTCCGGCGAGGACGCGGCGCCGGGACACTCCCTGTGGCTGGTCTGGTTGCTGATCTTGTGGCCGGCCTGCTCGCTGGTCCAGGTTCTCGTCGGTGCGCTCGGGGGGCATGTGGTGCTCCACTTCCTCATCGGATCTGGGGCCCGGTGGTCAAGAACACACCAGACAAATCTCACGATAGTGGTCGGGTCTCACCCGCTCCGCGCGAGGTCGAGACTGCGCGCCGCATCGACGAGCGCGGCCAGCACGGCCGCCGTCGGCGGCGGATCGGGTGGCTCACCGAAGGTCAGCGCCGCGATCCGGCGGTAGGCACCGGGCACCGGAACCGCGCGGACGCCCGGATTGCGGTGCACGCCGAGCGCGAGGCCGGGCATGGTCGTGACGCCGACGCCTGCCGCGACGAGTGCCTGTTCGACCACCATGTCGTCCGAGCTGACCGTGATGCGCGGAAGGAAGTCGTGCGGCGCGCACAGGTCGACCAGTTGGGCGCGGCAGCGGGTGCACCCGGCGATCCAGTCGGCGTCGCGGTGGGCGGCGAGCGTCCGCGCGGCGCCGGGGCGCGTCACGAGGTGGACCGGATCGTCGAGCAGTGGCGTTGCGCGCAACCCGTCCGCCACTGGCGTGTCGTCCGTGCTGAACGCGACGGCGATCTCGACCTCCCCCGAGCGCAGCATCGCCTGCGCCTGGTCGGAGTGCGCGTCGAGCAGTTGCACCTCCAGTTCCGGATGCTCGACGGCGACTGCTGCCAGCGCCTGCGGGACGAAGGTGCACAGCGCCGAGGCGAAGGAGGCGATTCGCACCCGCCCGGCGCGCAGGCCCACGTGCGCGGCGAGTTCGGCGCCGGCCGCGTCGACCCGGCCGATGATCTCGACCGCCCGGGCGGCCAGTTGCTCACCGGCAGGCGTCAGCCGGATGCCCCGGCCCACCCGCTGCACCAGCATCGCGCCGGTCTCTGCCTCCAACCGGGACATGTGGTGACTGACCGAGGGCTGCGAGTAGTGCAGCTCGGCGGCAGCCTTGGTCAGCGACCCGTGCCGGGCGACGGCGGCGAGGATGCGGAGCCGGGTGAGGTCAAGCATTCATAGATAGTATCTATCGTTAACGTCAAATACTGGCATTGGACTTATGGATGCAGCGCGCGGACGCTGGGTGGGTGACGCTCACCGCGGTACGTCCCGGACTGGCAGACCTCGTCGACGGTATTCGGTCCGAGGTGACCGGCGCCGGGCGCGCAGCCGAGGTCGCGGGCCGGGTCGCGCAGCGGTTGCTCCACCTGAGGCCGTCCGGGCTGCTCGCACTGCTCGACGCGGACGAACGCGCGGGCAGTGCCGACGACATCGTCCGGCACACCCTGCACGCCGAGGACGGCTTCTCGGTCGTCGCGCTTGTCTGGCGTCCGGGACAGGGCACGCCGGTCCACGATCACGTCGCCTGGTGCGCGTTCGGCGTGGCCCAGGGCACCGAGTACGAGATCCGCTACCGAGATGCGGGCAGCCACCTCGTCGAGATCGATCGGGCCGGCAACGAGGTCGGCTCGGTGAGCTCCTTCGCACCGCCCGGCGACATCCACCGCGTCCACAACACCGGTGCCGAAACGGCGATCTCGATCCACGTCTACGGCGCCGACCTACGGCGACACGGGTCGAGCGTGCGACGCGAGTACCACCTGCCGATCGTCGCGAATCGAGGCTGATCGCCGCCGCCGCGACGGTGCCCGGTGCTTCCTAGGTCGAGGCGCTACCGTGGGCAGCCCATGAGCGAGCACCAGTCAGACGACGTCGACCAGCCCGAGACCCGGCTGGCATTGAACCTTCCGCCCGAGCACGAGACCGGCGTCTACGCCAGCTTCGCGCAGATCTGGCACGACAACGACGGCTTCATCCTCGATTTCGCGGTGCCGACGATGCCGCCGGTTCCGCAGCGGGACGAGTCGACCGGGCAGCAGTTCGTGCTGGCACAGGCCAAGGTCGTGAGCCGGGTCCGGATTCCGGCGAGTCAGGCCTGGGAGTTCATGCGGGCGCTGAACTCCCAGCTGTCGATGTGGGAGTCCCAGCACGCGCGCCACGACGACGACGCATCGACCGAGTAGGGGGCGACATGGCACTGCAACGATCACGGGGACTGCAAATCGCCTTGATACTCGTCGCGGCTGCGATCGCGGTGAGCGTCGTCGCGTCCATCTTCCGCGCCTTGTTCTGGCTGTTCCTGCTCGCGATCGCCTTCCTGGCCGGTGCCTACGTCGCCCGCCGACGCGACAGGGTGTAACTCACCGGCGGACGAGGTGTGCCCAGACCGTCTTGCCCGCACCCGCGCCGTGCGTGACCACGCCCCAGCCATCAGCCATCGCCGCGACGAGCAGCAGGCCGCGGCCGCAGTCCCGGTCAGGACTGGGCTGCGCGCCGGGGAGCAGCGGCACGCCCGCGCCCTCGTCCCGGACCCGCACGCGCACACCGTCGGGTAGGTGATCGATGCCGACGACGATGTCGGGACGGCCGTGCCGCACTGCGTTGGTGACCAGTTCGCTCACGACGACCAGCGCGTCCTCGACGAACAGCCGAGGGAAGGACGCGACCCGCGCGCCCAACCAGGCACGAGCGTGCGCGGGAGCGCGCAGGTCGGCAGTCAGCGCGAGGCTGTCGTCAAGACTCACAGGCAAGGCAGAACTTTCACATCGGGCACCGTGTCGCGGCGACGGGGCTGCCGGCCGAGCCGCAGCACTGCTGGCCCCCCGAGAACCAGGACGCCACGAGCCTGCCCATCGCACCGTGCCACCAAACCGCGACGTGCCCGTCACCGTCCGCTCAGGGCGCCATGAGCGCGTCGATCGGGGTGGCGCCGAGCGCCGCGCCGAGCCGCGTCAGGTTGAACCCGTCCTCGATCGTCGCGAGCAGTTGATAGTGGTCGACCCGCTGACCTGACACGCCGGTGCGGACGCCGTCACCCACGGCGATCATCGGGATGCGGTTGTCCAAGCCCGGGCCCTCGTCCCAGGTGATGACGAGCAGGCTGCGATGCGAGTTCGTCCAGGCGGCGAACGAACTCAGGTACCGGCGTGCCCAGTCGTCGCCCGCTGCCACGGTGCCGCGCTGCATGTCGTCGTCGATCGAGGGAACGAGGAAGGCCACGTCGGGCAGCGTGGTGAAGTCCTTGGGGAAGGCGGACAGTTTCTGGATCGACGAGGCCGGGACGTCCGGGAAGGATGCCACCGGGTTGTGTGCCGTCGTGTAGGGGGCGGAGCGGCAGCCGCGGAAGCCGGCCTTGGGTAGCTCGCCGAAGTAGCCGGTGAAGCTCCGCTGCGCGGCGGTGAGCTGGGTGGCGAGATTCGGGCCCGCGATGGTGTGCGGGCACGAGTTGGAGCGCACCCCCTGCGTCGAACCGGAGAACAGCGCCAGGTAGTTCGGCTGCTCGGGACGCTCGACCGCGTAGGCGTTGGTGAACGTGACCCCGGTGCGGGTGAGCAGGTTGAGGAACGGGGCGTTCGCGTTGCCGATGACGGCAGGGTAGGAGCGGTGGGACATGATCACGACGACCACGTGGTCCCACCGGGTGGTTGGGCCGGCCGGGGCCGGCGAACCCGGCGCGGTCGCGGCGGGAACCACCGAACCGCCGCCGGGCCCGACGCTCGCGCACGAGGACAACGCGGTGCAGGCGGCGAAAGCCAGCCCGAGCGCGGTCGCCCGCGCTCGAGCGCCGCGACGGGTCATCCGAGCAGGTCGGCTATCGCCGGCAGCGACCGAGGATCGGCCTGGATGAGCAACGACGTGATCACCGTCTGCGTCCAGACCTGCAGTTCGTCACGGATCTTCGCCGGTGGGCCGATCAGCGCGACGTCCTCGACCAGCGCAGTCGGTACGGCTGCGATCGCGTCGGCCTTGTTCCCGGACAGGAACAGGCCCTGGATCTTCTCGACCTCGGCCGCGTAGCCCATCCGGGCGAACAGGTCCGCGTGGAAGTTCATCGTCTTCGCGCCCATGCCGCCGATGTAGAGGGCGAGCGAGGGACGCATCCGATCCGCCGCCGCCTCGAGGTCGTCGTCCGGGATCACCGCGACGAACGCCGGGACCTCGAACTGCTCGGCGGTTCGGCGTGCGCCGGGCCGCGCGAATCCCTCCGCAAGGGCATCGCGGTAGAAGCCGTCGGACTTCGGCGAGAAGAACATGGGCAGCCAGCCGTCGGCGATCTCGGCGGCGAGCGCGACGTTCTTCGGGCCTTCGGCCCCCAGCATGATCGGGATGTCGGAGCGCAGCGGGTGCACCGTCGACTTCAGCGCCTTGCCGAGGCCCGTGCCGCCCGGGTACGGCAGCGGGTAGGCCGGGCCGTCGTTGGTGACCGGACGGTCGCGGGCCAGGATCGCGCGGACGATGCCGAGGTACTCACGGGTGCGCGCCAGCGGCTTGGGGTAGGGCTGGCCGTACCAGCCTTCGACGACCTGCGGCCCGGATGCGCCCAGGCCGAGGACGAATCGCCCGCTGCTGAGGTGGTCGAGCGTCATCGCGGCCATCGCGGTCGCCGCCGGCGTCCGTGCCGACAGTTGCATGATGTTGGTGCCCAGCCGGACCGTCGAGGTTGCTGCTCCCCACCAGGCAAGGGGCGTCAGGCAGTCCGATCCATATGCCTCGGCGGTCCAGATCGAGTCGAAACCGAGGCGCTCGCACAGGGCGATCGCGTCCGTGACGCCCGGCGGCGGTCCGGCCGACCAGTATCCGGTGTGGTAGCCGAGCTTCACAGGCCTACTCCGAGATTCACAGGGGCGCTCGCTGTCAACTCGCACATCCGGTCGTGGTGCGGTTCGCGAGCCGGAGCGTGCGTGCTGACTGTAGCGAGTTCCGGTGGGTGCGCAGACACCGAAGGTGGTGCCTCAGGACCAAGATCATCATGCCGACCAGGGGGGATCAGCGATAGATTGTCCCCCCTAGCCGGAAGGTCGGGAAGGAGGCGTGCCAGGTGTCTGATCCGATGCCGCGCCTTGATCCGCCGCCTCCGGGCGGAATTGCCTGGCTCGACGTGTCCGCGGGGACGTCCGACTCGTGGCCGGGCCGGGTCCGGATGGGCCCGCTGGGCCTGCAGATCTCGCCGCTGCCCAACACCCGCGCGCCGTATTTCTTCAAAGGCGCCCGGCTGCGCGGTGCGCGGTGCATCTGGTCCGCGTCGACCCTCAGCGGCGCCGAACTGACCCGCCCGGCCAGGCACGTCTCGCCGGCGCAGGACAACGCGGTCCACATCCTCATCCGCGCCGAGTGCGCCGGCTCGGTGTTCGACCCGCTGGGCCAGCTCAGCCGCGGCACGGTGAAGGTGTTCGACCCGACGCAGGAAATCCGTGAGCAGTTCGCCGGCAACAGCCACCTGTTCACGCTGAACGTGCAGCGCGGCACGCTCGGCATCGAGACGGCCGGCCTGGCCGATCTGCTCGACCAGTCCTTCGATCTCACCATGTTCCAGGCGCAGTTGTTGCGCTCGGCCGTCGGGCTGCTGCTGACCGGCGCGGACGAGCTCAGCTCGTCGTCGAGCCTGGTGGGCGTCGACCGGTACCTCGGCGCGCTGGCCGGTCTGCTGCTTCGTACGTCCGTGCGCCGTCGGCGTACCGACGTCGAGCAGATGGAGTCCATCCGCAGCCGCACCGACACAATCATCTTCGAGCAGGCGGCTGATCCGTTGCTCACCCCGGCCGGCATCGCGGCGCAGCTCAACGTCTCGCTGCGCCAGCTGTACCGAGCGTTCAACGGGATGGAGAGCCCGGCGGCCCGCATCCGCCGCCGGCGTCTCGAACACGCAGCCGAGTTGCTGGCAGCGCGCACGACCGCCGCGCAGGTCGAACAGATCGCCCAGGAGTGCGGGTTCATCTCGGCCGAGTACTTCTCCCGCGCGTTCCGCCGCGAATTCGGGATCAGCCCGCGCGCCTACCGGTCGGCCCATCGAGATCGGGCGGCCGTGATCCCGACGGCGGTGTCGCGAACGTCCACCGTTCGATCGACGCCCTGACTACAACCAGGGCGGCAACGTCGGCAAGGTGCCGGCGCACCGCAGTACTCCCGCCGGGTCCCTGCCGAGCAGCCAGCCGGCAAGGCCATGGGCCGGACCGGTCACCTCCGTTGCCGCTGAGGGGTCGCCGACCGTCCACGTCCGGTCCCTGTCGTCGGGACGGATGGTGAGCGGCGGGCACTCGGCACCGGCGAGATGGGCCACGCGATCGTCGAGCAACGCGTCGACGAGTGCGGCGGGCAGGTCCGCGGTTGTCGCACCGGCGGCGAGATCGACCGCATGAACCCACACCTCGCGCACACGCATCCAGACCACATTGCGCGCCGGCATCGCCGTGCCGCGAGCGCCGCGTACTTCGACCTGCCAGGCGTCGGACGGATGGGCGGCGATCTTGGCGTCGAGATCCCGCGCGGTGTTGCGCACATCGTCGCGAAGCGCCGCCGGACGCTGCTCGGCCGTCCGCTCGATGTCGGCATTCCGGTCTTCGGGCGAGGCGTACATCGGCGTTTCGACGCCGGTCCGCGCCCAGTCGAGCAGCCGGCCGATTGCCTCGGCATTGCGGGCCACGTGTGCGATCACCTGGCGGCGCGCCCACCCCGGCAGAGCGGACGGCTCGGCGAAGCCGGCGTCGGGCAGCGCGTCCATCTCGGCGAGGAAGCGGTCCGTCCCGTCCCGGAGCCAGTGGCTGACCTGTTCGTCTGTGGGCATATCGACGATCCTTGTCGACACTTTCCCGGTTGGCGAGGACCCACCGGTGCTGCGTTAGGTTGGCTCGCGACGGGGCGGTAGCTCAGCTGGTTAGAGCAGGGGACTCATAATCCCTGGGTCGTGGGTTCGAGTCCCACCCGCCCCACTCCCCATAGCCTATTCGCCCCAGCGACCTCAAAGCTTCTCGTCCCAGGGGGCCAGTCGACCCGCACGTCGGGGTCGCCGGCGAGCAGGCTGGGTCGGTGCTACGTGTTTACTGCGCCGTCGGACCGAGGAAGCGAGAGTGTCCAAATTGGCGGGCCGCACTGCCGGGCCCGTGCCAACGCTGGCCTGGATCGCTTCCTCCCCGTCGGCGCGGGCGCCGTTCACCGACTCATCGAGTATGTGCGACATACTCGACCTGACCGCGAGACGAGTCGTGCGTTCCGGTCGCCGACACAAGATCGGAGTCGTGCACATTGTGGCAGTGATGAACGCGGTGGATCCGATCCAGATTGGCGACCAGCTGTTGTTCGTCGGCGTAGATGACCGAGGCGTCGAACTGGAGATTATCGCGGTGCCGGACGACCGAAATCCTGAGACGCTCGCCGTCGTTGACGCGATGCCAACACAATTCAGAAAGGGGCAGGGCGATGGCGAGACGGACGAAGGCGAAGTATGTGATCGCACCCGACCTTGACCTAGACGAGGAAGAGTTCATCCTCAAGGACGGCCGCCGGCTCACGAACGACCTCGCGGATCAGATCGCGGGTGAGACGTTGGCCGAGGTGCGTCGCCGCAACCTGATTCCGGGAGGCAAGTCCTTGTCCGGTGGCGGGATCCATTCGCCGCGCGTGCAGTTCAGGGTGCCGGAGGAACTGCGGGCACAGGCAGAGCGAATTGCCGAAGGCGAAGGCGTGAGCCTCTCCGCGCTGGCTCGGCACGCGCTCGAGGACTACGTCCGATCGCGAGCCTCCTAGTGAGCTGCCGATGTCCCGCCGACAGCTCCTCCGTCGCGGCGGCGGTCGAGCGACGCGGACGGGTCGTGGGCGCCCACGCGGGGTGTCCGCGGCTGACTGGGCCGCTCAGGCAGTGAGCGCGTCGTTCGGGAACGCCAACTCCACCAGCTCGTCGCGCGTCGGTCCCTCGGCGTACGGCGGGCGCCATCCGGTGCGCAGCACCGCACGTGCCGTCTCTTGGACAGAGTCGAGAATTGTCGGCGTCGCGAGCATGCCCAGGAACGGCCCGGCCGCGGCCATGATGCTCGGATCGATCTGCGCACACCGCACCACCACGTCGGACGGAATCCGGGCCTCGACATCGAGATCCTCGCCGGCGAAACGGCGCAGTTCCGTGGCGTCCCAGTAGACGTGGTCGTCGTACCAGGGCCGGATGTTCTCGGTGCACCAATCGTCGAACGCCTCGGCGACACGGCGCTGGTCAGTGTCGCCGTCGAGCAGCCCGATCAGCGCGCGCGCCTGCTGCATCCCGAGGGCAACGCCCCGGCCCGCGGCCGGGTTCGTGGTGCACACGGCATCGCCGACGAAGAAGACGCCCGCCGTCACACCGCCGTCGGCGTTGCGCTGCCCCCGGTAGGCGTTGGTGAGGTTGCTACCGGCCAGGACGTCGGTGAAGGGCACGAAGCGGCCGGGATCGGTCCACGGCGCCAGCACCGGAATCGCCGCGGAAAGGGTCTCGAAGACATCGTTGTGCCGCAGTTCGACCAGCCTCGCGTCCGACGTGGGGCGGACGACCAGCGCGGTGATCGTCCGCGCGTCCTGGGGAAACACGATTGCCTCGTAGCCGTCGTACACCGCCCGGTTCGGCACGCCCCAGTCGGGAGCGTCGACGCCGGGCAGCGCTCGGTACTGCCGAGCCGCGTACGAGAAGCCGCACGAGCCCCCCTCGCCGGGTGCGCGCAACTCGTCACCGAGGCGGTTGGCTCGGCCGGTCGCGACGATGACGAGATCAGCCGCGATCGTGACACCGTCGACCACGAGGCCGGTCACGCGGTCACCGTCGGTGTCGAGCCGATCGGCGTGACCGACAAGTCGGCTGATGCCCGGTTCGGCGCTCGCGAACGTCCATATCGCGCGTTCGAGAACCGAGCGGCGGCACTGCAGGTTGGTCAGGGATTCGGGAAGTCCTTTGGGCAACGCGGGCAAGCCCCCGGCGAGCAGCACGGCGGTCCACAACTCCGGGACCTCCTCGCTGATGGCCTGCCGGACCGCCGCGCGGAAGAAGTGCGGCAGGTCGAACTGCATGACGCCGCGACGATGCCAGCGTGCGTCACCGACCGGGCCGGGGTCACGGTCGACGAGTAGGACGTGGTGCCCGCGCCGCGCGAGCATCAGGCCGCACAAGGTACCGACCGGTCCCGCTCCGACAATGACTGTGCGCATGACCGAACCCCCAACAGACGCCCCCGTCAGGCTCGGTATCGAGCCGACGGCCGGACGTTAGGCGCGGGGGCATCCGGTGGCATCGGGAGAAATGTGTAGCTCCGGTATGCAATTAGACGAGGTGGTGCGTGAAGGCGAAGGCCGTCGCGCCCGCACGGGACTTCACGTCGAGCTTGACGAAGATGTTCGCGACGTGGCGGGCCACCGTTTTCTCAGACAGGAACAGTTCAGCGGCTATCGCCTTGTTCGTGGCACCCGTTGCGACGATGCGCAGGATCTGCGCCTCGCGGGCGGTCAGGCCGCCGGGGGCCTCGCGCGGCTTCGACGGCCCGCGGGGGCGCGGCAGAAGGGCGAGGTCAGGACCGGCGCCGAGCTGCTCGAAGACCCACCGCGCCGCGTCGAGTTCGAGTTCGGCGCTGTCACCGTCGCCGAGAGCGCGGCACGCGGCCGCGATCTGCACCCTGGTCCTGGCCGCGTCGTACGGCATCGCCATGGCCTGCCAGATCGACAGCGCCTCGCGCAGCAGCCGCAGCGCACGGCTCGGATCGCCCGCTTCCAGCGCGACTGTTCCCTGCGCATGTGCCGCGGTGGCAGTGAGTGCGGGCGCGTCCCGATGCTCCGCCGCATCGCGTAATTCGTCCGCTGCGGTCACGGCTGCGGCCACGTCGGCGGCGCTCAGGGCAATCTCGACGTAGGCGGGGAGCAGGCGCACGCGGTCGTGGGTCCATCGGTCCTCATCAACGGCACGGCGGATCATGGCGCGGGCCGTGCTGATCTGCCCCTGCGCCAGGCGTAGCAGCGCCAGGCCGGGCTGCGGGTCGTGCCCGCTGCGCGAGGCCTTGCGAAAGGCCGCTTCGGCTGTGTCGCTCTCACCCCGCAGCCGGTACAGCTCACCGCGCTGGTAGTAGGCCATCCCGGCCGCCGCGTCGGTGGGCACATCGCCCAACTGCGCGAAGACCCGGTCGACCTCCGCGCTGGCATCCGGCCAGCTGCCGTGATGCTGCATCAGCTCGGCGCGGTGGACAAGGCACTGGCCGCGGTACGGGACGAGTTCGGGCTGTTGCGCGCACCATCGATTCAGCACCTCGGTCCACTCGCGGGCGCGATCGAGGTCGAAGCAACGTCGGCAGGTATCGATCACCGCGCAATAGACGAGACCGACGATCTGCGGAGATACCGAAACATGGGTGGTCACGGTGACCATGACCTCGTCCAGTTGCCGCAGGCCCTCCGTGACGCGGCCGGTGGCGACGAGGGCCTGCCCGAGCCCATTGCGGACGAGGACGGTCAGGTCGGGATCGTCGTAGCGCTCGGCTTCACGGACGAGGCCGGTGAAGATCTCGCGCGCCCGTTCGGCGTCACCGTCGAACAGGGTCCTCATGCCGGCGGACAGGAGCAGGAACTGATGCCACACCGAGTCGGTCACGCCGTTCTCGTCGAGCACCGTCTGCGCACGAGCGAACCAGCCGCCGCCGCGCGCCGGTTCGCCGCGCAGGACGAGCGTCATGCCGAGCCAGTGGCCGACGCGCGCCGCCGCCTCGATGTCGCCGGCGACCAGGTAGGCGTGGTGCGCGCGCTCTCGCGCGGTGTCGGACTCTTCGCTGCGGCCGACGAGGAACGCGGCGAGCCCCCAGCGCTCGAGCTCGGCCGGCGGCATCGGCTGGTCGGCATCGGCATCGGCTTCGGCGTAGGCCGATGCCGCCACTGCCCACGCGCGATCGGCGAACGCCGCATCGGCGTGCTCGCGCGCCGATTCAGGCTTCATGCGCGCATCGTCGGCTGGTGCCTCGTCTCGATCCGGCTGGGTGTGGCAGGTGGGCAGTGAACTCCGGTCAGGGGTTTGCGAGCAAGTCGGCCGCTCCGCGGGAGGACCCGTCCTCAGGTGATCGGCAGTGACATCACATCGAATCGGAGTGCGGCGGCTGCATCTCGGTGCGGTCACCTGGGTACCACGGTTCGTGCCGGACGCGTCAGCGCGGTATTGGACGACGTGATGTCCGGAATGTCAGACCGAGCCCGGTTTCGGACCGGCGAAACCATGCACGGCGCGTGACGGAGCGCAGGACCGACCCATAGAATTGCCGCCAGCGAACATGTCGTTCGGGTTTGGAGTGTCCGCGTGACCACGACGGTGCCCGCGTGGCCCGTGACCGGGCACCTCGTCCAGTTCTATGCCACCGACGACGACCTGACCGAGTCCGTCGCGGACTTCGTGCTCGACGGTGCGCATCGCGACAGCGTCAGCATCATCGTGGCGACGGCCGCGCACCGGCAGGCGTTCGAGCGCCGGCTTGCCGAACGCGGCATGGACACCGCAGCCGAACAGCTCAACAGGACGCTGGTGCTGATCGACGCGGAGGCCACCCTGCACCGATTCCTCCAGGACGACCGCCTCGACAGCGCCGGCTTCGACGCCGTCATCGGCGGCCTGGTCCGCGAGGGTGTGGCCGCCGGCCGGCCGGTGCGCATCTACGGTGAGATGGTCGCCGTCCTGTGGGACGCCGGCCAGGTCAACCTCGCCCTCGAACTCGAGGAGCTCTGGAACGAGCTTGGGTGCCGGGTGCCGTTCGCCCTGCTGTGCGGGTACCCGAACCACGCGACGCTGGCCGGGGCCGAAGCGATCAGCGGTGTCTGCGGCGCACACTCGGGTGTCGTCGGACAGCCGAGCGAACTCCTGCTCGATGAGACGACTCGAACCTTTGCCCGTTCGGTGACCGCGCCGGCTGCCGTCCGCAGGTTCGTCGCGTCGGCGCTGGGTGTGCAGTCCTACGGGCTTCGCATGGACGACGTCCTGCTCACGGCCAGCGAGCTTGCCACCAACGCGGTGCTCCACGGGCACTCTGACGTCACGGTCACTGTGCTGTCGACCGACGTCTACGTCAGGGTGTCGGTCGCCGACAGCAGCCCGACCCTGCCGGTTCCGACCCGGCCCGTTTCGGACGCTTCGTCAGGTCGTGGCCTGTACATCGTGGACATCGTCTCGACCGCCTGGGGCTACGAGCTCACGCCCACCGGCAAGCTGGTGTGGGCCGAGTTCGACCGCTCGCACTGACGGCGCTCAGCCGGCATACCTGGATCTGACCGCGGCCGGCTGTTCCACGATCCGCCCAGCGGCCACGTCCTGCGCGAGCCGGATGTACTGCGCGTGCGTCCACGCGAGGGGGGTCGCCGACAGCGTCGCGGTGCCCGGCGTGAACCCGGGCTGACCGCCGGGGGCGGCGTTGTCCCAGACCTGTTCGGCCAGCAGGTACCCCGAGTTCGCGGTGCGGGCCATCGTCGCCAGCTGGGTCAGGGCCGCCGCGTCGCGGCCCGCGGCGAGGTCGTACTCGCCGCGCTCGCCGTTGAGCAGCGGCCAGCCCCGACCGTGGGTCAAGAAGCTGTCGGCCGGATTGCCGAGCGTCCAGGGCGCGCCGGTGGACGTCTCGCCGTACCCGTCGAAGGATGCACGGTGCCAGAACGTGCCCCGCGCCGTGCGGTAGGACAGTTGCCGGTCCACGACCTGGAGGCTGGTGCGGACGACCGGATCGTCGGCGGGCAGGACGCCGAGCCGGACCAGTTCCAAAAAGCTCGGGTCGACGACGCTGCGCTGGTCTGCGGCGCCCGGCCCGCTGTCACCGATCGAGTAGGTGGTGCCGCGGTTCGGCTTGCCGTCCTTGCTCAGGCGCAGGAAGTACGGCTGGCGCGAATACGGACCGGTGGACGTCGCCGTCCATCCCTTCACCCGGGCGCGCCAGCTGTCCGCGGTCTGCAGATACCGGCGAGCCGATGCGGCGTCGTCGTTGGCGCGTGCGATCTGCGCCGCGCAGACGAGTCCGGCGATCTCGCTCGCGATCGTGGCCGGCGAGTAGCCGCTCTGGTTCTCCCATCGCTCCTGCGGGCTCCACGGCGCGGGGTAGCCGCCGTCCGCGGAACCATCGAAGTCGACCAGGAAGTCCGCCGCTTGCTTGACGCTCGACCAGGTCGCCGCATCGTCGCGGTGCAGCTGGTAGGCGAGCACGATCGGATCCGCGACCTCGTCCAGTTGCAGCCCGCCCCAGAACGGTGTGCCCGCCACCGTCGAGTTCTGCGGGAACGACCCGTCCGGCTTCTGCTGGGTGCGCAGCAGGAAGGTCAGCGCGCGCTGGGCGCCAGCGGTGTCGCCGTCCGCGATCAGGGCGGTCGCGATCTCGTACAGATCGCGCGACCACACCAGGTGATAGGGGCCGGTCGGGTTCTCGCCACCCCACGCCCACGGCATCGTGGGGGACGCGACGTACGCACCCGGGTGCAGCTTGTCCTCGCTGGCCGCGAGCACCATCGCCGAGATCAGGTATTCCTGGACCTGTTGCGGTGACCGCAGGCTCGCCGGCGGCAGCGTCAGGCCATCGATGTAGTGGCGCCAGCCCTTGGCGTAGGAGCTCGCGACGGCGGCGAAGCCTGCCCCCGCCGACGCCCGCGCGCGCTGCAGCGCAAGGGCCGGCGTGCTCGCGAAGCCCACATCGAGCGTCAGCTCCTGGTCGCCGGGCAGGCCCGTCAGCGACGTCCGACCGGTCTGCACGATGTTGCCCGGACCGGCCGATGTGTACTGCCAGTCCAGCACGCCGTCGCCGAGGTCGGTCCAGCCGTCGCTGGTCCCGCGGTAACCGCTCGATGTCGTGGTGAACTGCGGCGTGCTGACGAGGGCGCTGGCGGCCTGGGGATCGTGTGCCACGAGCGCGGCACCGTGCGTGCGCGCGCGGTCGTCGGACGGGGTGTTCGACAGCGTCGGCTCGTACATGACGTACACGCCGTACGAGCGGCCGTCGAGAGAGGCGAAGTGCACGTTCGCGACGACGGTCGGGCGCTTCGGATCTGTGACGTAGGTGGTGACCAGGCGCCACGTGTCTCGCGGGCCGGTGTCGGTCTCGCGGTAGGTGAGGCTGTACCCGCCCGCGGGGGCGGTGCGGTGCGTGCCGACCGCACCCACGCGCATCGCGCGACCGCTCGGGTCGACGACGACGAAGCTGAGGCTGCGCGCTGCCGGGGTCCCGATCGTGGGGTAGTAGAGCTCGCCGGTGCCGCCGGTCTGGACGGTGTACCAGACGTTGCTGCCCCGGGCGCGCGCTGTGCCGAACCCGGACTTGTCCGCGCCGAGGTAGGCGGCAGCGGTTCCCGGGGCGCCTGGTGCGGAGCCGGTGCGGGTCTGCCCGGCGGCCGTTGTCGTGAGCGAGGCGACGGTGCCGCTCAGCAGCACACCGACCATCGCGATCAGCACCGCTCGCCGGACCAAGCGCATATGTCCCCCAAAGTCGACAGGCCGCCAGCGCGCGGTAGGTACCCGGTCGAGTTGCCGGGCAAACACCGGCCGGCGACGCGTACCGTCGTCGGCATGTCGACTCACGTTCGCGCGGCCGCAGTCAACTCGCTCGCATGACGATCGACGCAGCGCTCGAGCAACTCCTGGCCGACAACCGCCGCGGCGTGCTCGTCACCATGAAGTCCGACGGTCGCCCCCAGCTGTCCAACGTCAACCACAGCTACGACCCGGCGACCCGGCTGATCCGAATCTCGATCACCGCCGACCGGGCGAAGGCGCGTAACCTGGCCCGCGACGCGCGCGCGAGCTATCACGTCACCAGCGGCGATTTCTGGCACTGGGCCGTGGCCGACGCCGACGCGCGGCTGACCCCGGTCGCCGCTGACCCGCACGACGCCACGGTGGACGAACTCTGCGACCTCTACCGCGCGATCGGCGGCGAGCACCCCGACTGGGACGAGTACCGAGCCGCGATGGTGAACGACCGCCGCCTGGTTGCGACGCTCGCGGTCAACCACCTGTACGGGCAGGCCTGACCGCACGCACACATCGCCCCCGTCCCTCGATCTGGTCACCGGCAAGAGCGGCTACGTCGACGAGGCGAAGCTCGATCCGGGACGCGAGGACGTCTGCTTGTAACCGGTCACTGCACCGCGCTGAGCCGGGCCACGAACGTGTAGCGGTCACCGCGGTACCAGCTGCGGACGTATTCGATCGGGCTGCCGTCCGCGGTGCGGCTGTGCCGAGTCAGCACCAGGATCGGCGAGCCGGTGCCGACGGCGAGCACGTTGGCCTCGTACGGCGCAGCCGACGCCGTCTCGACAGTCTGTTCCGCCTCGACCGGCTCGACGCCGTAGGTCTCCGCCAGCACCCGGTACAGCGACGGCTCGCGACGCAGCTTGCCGATCAGTCCCGGGAAGCGGGCCGCGGACAGGTGCGAGCACTCCAGTGCCATCGGCGTGCCGTCCACGAGCCGCAGCCGTTCGATGCGGTAGGTGGACGCCCCGGGTTTCACCGCCAGCCGCGCCGCGACCTCGGTCGAGGCACGCTCGCGAATCGCACCGAGGACGCGCGTGGACGCGTGGTAGCCGTACGTACCGGCCTGCCGGGTGAAGCTCGCCATCTCCAGCGGCCATCTGATCTTGGGCTCGGCCACGAAGGTGCCCGACCCCTGCCGACGCACCAGCCGTCCCTCACCGACCAGCTCGGCGAGCGCACGCCGCACCGTGGTCCGCGAGGTCGCGAGCTCGACCGTCAGGTCACGCTCGGTCGGTACGGGCGCTCCCGGGGCAAGCTCGTCGATCAGGTCGAGCAGATGCCGCTTGACCTGGTAGTACTTGGGTTCGCGCAATGGATCCCCCTAGCGAGCCGCCGGCGAGCGCGCCCAGTGCCCGCCGGGGCGACTGCAGCCAGGCTACTATTTGTCTAGTCCAATTGTCTGCTCCGGAGCTGTCCGTGCCCGTCGATCCCGAAGTGCGCCGGCTCGCATTGGCCGTCCTGCTGCTCGGCTACACCGGCCGGCAGCCGCCACCGTGGCTGCTCGATGCGCTCGCCGGCGGTCTCGGTGGGCTGGTGCTGTTCGGGTCCAACGTCGGGGACGGGCGCGCGGTCGGCGAGTTGACCAGGGTCCTGCGGGGCGCGGCGAGCCGTGACATCGTCATCGCGATCGACGAGGAGGGCGGCGACGTCACGCGCCTCGACAGCGAGCACGGCAGCGCCTCGCCCGGCGCCGCTGCGCTCGGCTGGTTGGACGACGTCGCGGCGACCGAGGCTGTTCATGCCGGCCTCGGGCAGCGCTGCGCCACCGCCGGGGTGACGCTCGACCTCGCGCCGGTCGCGGACGTCAACCTCGACCCGCACAACCCGGTGATCGGGCTGCGCGCCTTCTCAGCCGGTGCCGATGGCGCGGCGCGGCATGTCGCCGCTGCGGTGCGCGGCCTGCAGCGCAACGGTGTTGCCGCCTGCCTCAAGCACTTCCCGGGTCACGGGGCGACGCGCGAGGACTCGCACCTGACGGTCGCGCACCTGGATCGCGGTCGCGCCGAACTGGACGAGGTCGAACTCGTCCCGTTCCGCGCCGGAATCGAGGCTGGGGCTCGGGCCGTGATGACCGGGCACCTGCTGGTGCCGAGCCTCGACCCGAACGACCTTGCCACCACCAGTCGTCCGATCACCACAGACCTGTTGCGGGGCGAACTCGGCTTCGACGGCGCCGTCGTCACCGATGCGCTCGAGATGCGCGCGATCGCGGGAACCCTCGGCATCGTCGAGGGATTCGTCGCCGCGCTCGCCGCGGGCGCGGACGCGGTCGTGATCGGCGCACGTGACCACCCCGCACTGGTCGAGCAGCTTCCCGCCGCCGTCGAAGGCGCGCTGCGGGACGGCCGGCTCACCGACCACCGACTGGCGGACGCCGCGGCTCGTACCCGTGCGCTGGCGAGCCCGCCGTCGGCCGTCCACGCGCCGATGCCCGAGGTCGCCGGGCGCTGCCCGGAGGTGCACGGAGCGCTGCCCGAACTGAGCCGTCCACTCGTGCTCGAATGCCGGACCCCCGGCCACGATGCAGCGGGCGCGGTGTCGTGGTCGGTCGGCGTGCCGCTGGCCGACCTCGTACCGGGGACGGACGTGGTCGCCGTAACCGCACCGGTCGGGCACCTCTCGCCCGACCGGTCGCTGGTCGTGGCCGTCCGGGACCCGCACCGCCACCGATGGCAGCACGAGCTGATCGCGGCGGCCGCCCGGCATCCGTGCGCGGTGGTGGTGGACGTCGGATGGCCGGTCGACCTCGACGAGCGCGTCCCGGTGGTGCGGACGCGCGGCATTGCTCCCGGGCTGCTGGCCGCCACCGCGCGGCTGCTGGCCGGAGCGGAGGCGTCCACGTGGTGAGGGCCGTCGCGGCGCGCGAGCCGACCGTGCTCGCGGGCGCGCGCGTCGTGACCCCGGACGCGGTCCTCGACCCCGGCTGGGTCGAGCTGGACGGCGCTCGTATCCGGGCGGTCGGCGAAGGCAGCCGCCGGGGCGAGGATCTCGGCGGGGCCTGGGTACTGCCCGGCTTCGTCGATCTGCACATGCACGGCGGCGGTGGCGCGGACGTCACGACGAGCGCGGACGACATGGCGGCAGCGGTGGCGTTCCACCGGGGTCACGGCACGACGCGGACGCTCGTGTCGTTGATGGCGCAGCCGGTCGAGGCCATGTGCGAGCAGCTCGACTGGGCGGCGCAGTTGTACGCCGCAGGTGAGATCGCCGGCGTGCATCTGGAAGGGCCGTTTCTCGCAACAACCCGGTGCGGCGCTCAGCGAGCCGATCGGCTGCTGCGTCCGGACCTGCTCGTGCTGCGCGAATTGCTCGCAGCCGGGAAGGGCAGCGTCCGCACGGTGACCGTCGCACCCGAGCTACCGGGAGCAATGGACGTGATCACCGAACTCGTGGCGAACGGCGTGGTCGCCGCGATCGGGCACACCGAGGCGACCTACGAGCAGGCCGGTGCCGCCTTCGGCGCCGGCGCGAGCCTCGCGACCCACCTGTTCAACGCGATGGCCCCGTATCGGCCAGCGCGCGCCCGGGCCGTCCGTCGCCGCGCTCGAGGCCGGTGCGTACCTCGAGCTGATCAACGACGGCGTCCACGTGCACGACTCGCTGATCCGGTTGGTCGCGCGGACGGCGGCCCCCAGATTGGCGTTCATCACCGACGCGATCAGCGCGACCGGCATGGGCGAGGGCAGCTACCGCCTCGGTGAGCAGATGGTCGAGGTGAGCGGTGGTGTCGCCCGGCTCGGCTCGTCCGGGAAGCTGGCCGGAAGCACGCTGACGATGGACGCCGCGCTGGGCCGGGCAGTGCGCGCGGTCGGCCTGCCCATCGCGGTTGCGTCCCGTGCGGCGGCCGGCACCCCGGCCGCCGTCCTCGGCGCTCGTACCGGCGCGCTGGCGGCGGGCCTGGACGCGGACCTCGTGGTGCTCGACGACGAGCTGGCCGTCGTCCGGGTGATGCGGCTGGGACGGTGGCAGTAGCGACGTGCGAAGGTAGCCGGATGCATGCGCGCGGTCTGCTGCTCGACATCGGCGGGGTCGTGCTGCTCGGTGCCGTGAAGCTGGTCGGCCGGCTGGCCGAGCGACACCGGCCGATGGCCGCCGTGCTCGACCAGCTCGGCGAGGTCGGCGGACCGCAGGACGAGCGGTGGCAGCAGATGCTGCGGGCCGAGCTGACC
The DNA here is from genome assembly GCA_963750295.1 of uncultured Actinomycetota bacterium. GTDB lineage: Bacteria > Actinomycetota > Actinomycetes > Mycobacteriales > Jatrophihabitantaceae > CAVVPY01. The sequence continues at coordinate 2,068,119 of CAVVPY010000001.1, read as the reverse complement.
GAGCGCGAGTACTGGCAGCTGCTCGCCGATTCGCTGGGTGCGTCGATCGGCGAGACGTGGACGACGCGCGACCTGATTCACCGCCTCTACACCGAGACGCCGCGCGACGTGTGGCTGAACGAGCCGGTCGTCGCCCTGATGACCGATGCGCGGGCGGCCGGGATCCCGCTCGGCGCGCTGACCAACGACCTGCTCGAGTTCCACGGTGAGCAGTGGGCGTCTGAGCAGGACTTTCTCGCGCTGTTCCAGGTGATCGTCGACGGGTCGACGACCGGCGTGCTCAAGCCGGACCCTCGCGCGTTCGCCCTCGGCGTGGACGCCATCGGGCTGCCGGCGCACGAGATCGTCTACCTCGACGACATGCCGCACAACGTGGACGCCGGGGCGGCGGCCGGGCTGCAGGCCGTCCCGGTCTCCTACGAGGCCCCCGAAGCGGCGGTCGGCATCGCGCGCGAGCGGCTGGGCCTGCGCGACTGACACCCGGCCGTTCAGCAGAGCGGAACGCGCCGGACGGACCGCGCTGGGCGGACCATTACAGTCGGGCAGCCGCCGCCGTAGATGGGAGCAGCCATGCCGCTCGTCCGCATCGACATCATGCAGGGCCGTCCGCCGGAGATGATCCGCGAGCTGCACGAGCGGGTCGCGGCGCTGGTGGCCGAGATCCTGGACACGCCGATCGAGCGGGTCCGCACCTACATCACCCAGTTCCCGCCGCACGCGTGGGGCATCGGGGGAGTGCCGGCCGACGTGGCTCGCGCCGACGACATCGCCGCCCGGGCCGCGGCCGCGCTCGAGTGACCGACGCCGAACTGGCCGTCGTCGTGGGGGCCACGGGCGCGATCGGGTCGGCCGTCGTCCGGCGGCTGTCCGACCGGGGCCTCGACGTCCTCGCCGTTGCCCGGAGCCAGCCGGAGCTGGACGCGCTGGCCGCCCGGATCGACCGGGTCCGGACCTGTGTCGCCGACATCGGCACCGACGAGGCGATCGCCACGATCAGGACGGCCGTCACCGCTCCGGTGCGAATGGCTGTCAGCTGCGTCGGCCTGCCGGTACGCGGGTCGGCCGACACCATCGAGCCGGGGTTGCTCGGCATCGGCGTGGATGTGAAGGCCGGTGGGTTGCTGCGTCTGGTCCACGCGGTGCGCGACCGGCTGCAACCTGGTTCGCGGATCGTCGCCTTCGCCGGTTCGCTGGGCCTCGAACCGCGAGCGACCGAAGCCGGGCCGGGCGCGGTCAACGCAGCGGTGTTCAACCTGATGCGGCAACTGAGCCTGCTCTACGGCCCGCGCGGCATCACCACGCACACGATCAGCCCCGGCCCCGCCGACACCCCGCGTCTGCGCCGGATCGCCGGCGCGGTGGCCGAGGAATCCGGGCGCCCGTTCGACGAGGTGTGGGCGGAGTACGCGGCGGGCAACTCGCTCGGGCGGCTACCGACCGCGGACGAGATCGCGTGGGGCGTGTCGGTGCTGCTCGAGCCCGAGGCAGCGTTGCTGCACGGCAGCGTGCTGTATCTCGACGCAGGCGGCCACCGCGGCATCTTCTGACGCCCGTCCACCGCCTTTGACCCCGCCATGGTCGTGATCCGGGCTCGCCAGCGACCACGGCAGGGTCAAAGCCGGGGCACGAGCGGGACGGTCAGCGACCACGGCAGGGTCAAAGCCGGGGCACGAGCGGGACGGTCAGCGACCACGGCAGGGTCAAAAGCCGGGGCCACGAGCGGGACGGTCAGCGGGGCCGGTAGCCGAGCCGGGCCGAGATCAACTCCGCGGCCGCCACCACCGGCGCGACCATGCCGCGGCGGGTGGGTGTCGACAGCCGGGTCACCGCGCCGACCACGCTGACCGCGGCCAGGACCTCGCCGTTGGCCCCGCGGATCGGCGCGCCGACCGAGGCCACCCCGGCCTGGCTCTCTTCCACGTTCTCGGCCCAGCCGCGCTCTGCCACCACGTCCAGTTCGCCGCGCAGCACGGCCGGGTCGACGATCGTGCGGCGGGTGACCCGGTGCAGCGGGTGAGCGGCCAGCCGCCGTGAGAGCTCCTCCGGCGAGAGCGCAGCGAGCAGCACCTTGCCCGAGGACGTCCCGTGCGCGAGCAAGCGGTGCCCGACCTGCCGGAACACCGGCATCATGTGGTGACTCTCGAGCCGTTCGACGTAGACGACCTCGAGCCCGTCCAGCACTGCGATGTGCACCATCTCGCCGGTCGAGTGCCGCAGTGTCGCCAGCACCGGCAGTGCCGCCTGGTGCAGGTCGACATGCTCCGAGACCTGCGTGCCCAGTTCGTAGATGGCCAGGCCGAGCCGGTAGCGGCCCGGTCGGGTGCCGCGTTCGAGCAGCCGTTCGGTCACCAGGGTGGTCACGATCCGGTGCACGGTGCTCGTGCCCAGACCCAGCCGCCGGGCCAGCTCGCTGATCCCCAGTTCGGCGCCCGGATCGGTCGGCGTGAACGCCCGCAGCAGTCGCGCTGCGTTGCGGACCGACGAGAGCTGCTCGGACACACAGGCACTCTATTCCGCTATGCGGGATGCGGGCATTGTGACCTGACACGTGACCCGGTTCACTCGGCACACCGCACGGGGCCGACAGACGGGGAGCACGGGCATGGGGCTGATCGCGTGGTTCGACGGCTACGAGGAGTCCGAGGGCCTCGAGCTCGGCGGCAAGAACCGCAGTCTCGCGATCATGACCGGCGCCGGGTTGCCCGTGCCACCGGGATTCGCGATCACCGCGTCCGCGTTCCGCGCGACGCTGGCCGCGTCGGGCCTGGCAGCGCAGCTGAACGAACTGCTCGCCCGGGTGGATCCGACCTCGTCCGCGTCGGTCAGTGCTGCCGGGCGCAGTGCCCGAGCCGCCGTCGAGCAGGTCGACCTCGGCGCGGAACTGCTGGACGAGATCGCTGCGGCCTACGCGGCGCTCGGCGAGCGCTGTGGAGACGCGCGGGTTCCCGTCGCGGTGCGCTCGTCAGCCACCTGCGAGGACCAGCCGGACGCCAGCTTCGCCGGTGAGCACGACACCTTCCTCTGGATTCGTGGCGCCGAGCAGGTCACCGAGCACGTGCGCCGGTGCTGGGCCTCGCTGTTCACCGACCGCGCGATCACCTATCGCCGGTCGATGGGCTACGCCGACCAGACGGCGGCGATGAGCGTCGGCGTGCAGAAGATGGTGCTGCCGCGCACGTCCGGCGTCGCGTTCACCTTGAACCCGACCAACGGGGACCGCTCGCAGGTCGCCATCGATGCGTCCTGGGGGTTGGGCGAGGCGGTCGTGAGCGGATCGGTGACGCCCGACAACTTCCTCGTCGACAAGGTCATGGGTGACATCACCTCGCGGACCATCTCGCCCAAGCACATCGAACACCACGTCGGCCCCGACGACGTCGTCGTCGAGCGCGAGGTCGAGCCCGAACGCCGCGACGCGCCGTGCCTGACCGATGCCGAGATCCGCGCGGTGGCCGCGCTCGCCCGGCGCGCCGAGAGGCACTACAAGTGCCCGCAGGACGTCGAGTGGGCGCTCGACGCGCAACTGCCCGAGACCGAGAACATCCTGCTGCTGCAGAGCCGGCCGGAAACGGTCTGGAGTCGCAAGGCCAGGCGGGTGCACGAGGTCTCGACGGACACGTTCCAGAGCATCGTGCACAACCTGGTGCATCCGGCCGGTACCGCCGGATCCGCCGGCGCCGCTGTCGACACGCACCGCCACTGACCATCCATCCGGACGAGGAGATCGCCATGGCAGACCGCTTCCCCAGCCCGTTCGACATGACCGCGCCGAGCGGGGCCGAGGGATGGGAGCAGCTCTACGGCTACTCAACGGTGTTCAGCGAGGACCGTCGCGAGTACGAGGACTCGATGTTCTGGTTCATGGACGGCGTGCACACGCCCGAGGTGATCCCACCGTGGGACGCGACGGTGATGGACTTCGCGATCATCGTCCTGTCGCAGTACAACACTCGGCACTACGTGATCCCGCCGGCGCTCGGTGTCGACATCCGCTACCTCAACGGCTACATGTACCTGTCCCCGGTCGGTGTCGCCGACCCGGACGAGATCGGCGCGCGGGTGCCGGAGTTCGCCGAACGCGCCGGGTACTACTTCGCCAACTGGGACTCGCTCTACGCCGCGTGGCTGCCGAAGGTCAAAGAGGTGATCCGCGAGTTGGAGGCGATCGACTTCCATCCGCTGCCTGAGCGCGAGGACATGGCGGTGCTCACCGAGGGACGGGGGATGGGCAGCGGGTCGCTGATGTTGGCCGAGTACGACAAGCTCGTCCAGCTCACCATCCGCCTGTGGAACCACCACTTCGAGTTCCTGAACCTCGGGTACGCGGCCTACCTCGACTTCTTCGGCTTCTGCAAGCAACTGTTCCCGTCGATTCCCGACCAGGCGATCGCGAAGATGGTGGCCGGCATCGAGGTCGACCTGTTCCGTCCGGACGAGGAACTGAAGAAGCTTGCCCGGCTCGCGGTGGAACTCGACCTCGCGGACCGGATCGGCGACTCGGCTGCTGAGACCTTGCAGCGGATGGGTACCGACGAGCCCGGACGGACGTGGACGGGCGCGTGGGAGCAGTCCCACGAACCGTGGTTCAAGTTCTCGTCCGGTAGCGGCTTCTACTCCTCCGACCGGGTGTGGGCGGACTACCCGGACATCCCGATGAACTTCATCGCGAACTACGTCGCTGCGCTCGGCCGGGCCGAATCGCTGGAACGACCGATCCAGGCGATCGAGAAGGAGCGGGACCGCATCGTCGACGAGTACAGCGAGCTGATCGACTCGGACGAGGACCGTGCCACCTTCGAGGGTAAGCTCGGCCTTGCGCGCACCGTCTTCCCGTACGTCGAGAACCACAACTTCTACGTCGAGCACTGGGGAATGTCCGCGGTGTGGGGCAAGATGCGCCAGCTCGGCCAGGTGCTCACCGACGCCGGCTTCTTCGCGAAGGCGGATGACATCTTCCTGTTGCGCCGCACCGAGGTGCCGGACGCGATCTTCGACTACTACCACGGCTGGGCGGTGGGTATCCAGGCGCGAGGGCCGAAGTTCTGGCCGCGCGAGATCACCCGCCGCCAGGGCATCCTGACGGCGCTGCGCACGTGGTCGCCGCCACCGGCCCTGGGGGTGCCGCCGGAGGTCATCACCGAGCCGTTCACCGTGATGTTGTGGGGCGTCACGTCCGACAGCGTGCGGCAGTGGCTCGGCGGCTCGGAGAGCTCGGACGGGACGCTGTCCGGCTTCGCCGCCTCACCCGGCGTCGCCGAAGGTCCGGCCCGCGTCATCTTCAGTGCCGACGGCATCGGTGATCTGCAGGACGGCGAGATCCTCGTCGCGCCCCTCACCGCACCGTCCTGGGCGCCGATCTTCGGCAAGATCGGCGCGACCGTGACCGACGTTGGCGGGATCATGAGCCACGCCGCCATCGTGTGCCGCGAGTACGGCCTGCCCGCAGTGACCGGGACGGCCTTCGGCACCAAGACCATCAAGACCGGCCAGCGGATCCGTGTCGACGGCGACAACGGGACCGTCACCGTGCTCGACTGAAGGGAATCGCCGTGCTGAGCGCCGAACAGAACGACGAGCTGACCGACATCAGCCCGGGCACGCCGATGGGCGAACTGCTGCGGCGGTACTGGTACCCCGTGGCGTTCACCCGCGAGCTGGCCGAATTCCCCGTCAAGCACGCGAAACTGCTCGGCGAGGACTGGGCGGTGTACAAGACGCCGAGCGGCCAGTACGGCATCATGCCCGAGGCCTGCCCGCACCGACGCGCCTCGTTGACCTACGGCGTCGTGGAGTCCAACGGGTTGCGATGCCCGTACCACGGTTGGCTGTTCGGTCTGGACGGTGAGTGCCTCGAACAACCGGCCGAACGCGACGAGACCAACTTCCGCGACCGGGTCCGGGCGCAGGCCGGCGCCGCGCAAGAACTCGGCGGACTGGTGTGGGCCTACGTCGGGCCCATGCCGGCGCCGGAGCTCCCGCGCTTCGACGTCTTCGTCATGGACGGCGTGCGTGACATCGGCTGGACCGACCTGCCGTGCAACTTCGTCCAGATCATGGAGAACGCCGTCGACCCGCACCACGTCGAGTTCCTGCACGGCCGTTACTTCGAGTTCCTCGGCCGGCAGCGCGGGTTCGAGGCGCCTGCCTCGTTCGGCAAGAAGCACGTGAGGGTCGGCTTCGACGCGTTCGAGTGGGGCATCATCAAGCGCCGCGTCGTGGAGGGCGCGTCCGAGGAGGACGACGACTGGAAGGTCGGGCACCCCCTCGTCTTTCCGTACAACATGCGCGTCGGCGGCGCGAACATCGAGCAGATGCAGATCCGGGTGCCGATCGACAGGACGACGACGCGGTTCATGCTCTATTCCGTCCACGCGCCCGAGGGCATCGAGTTCCCCGACCAGCCGACGATCCCCGACTACCAGATCCCGCTGTTCGACGAGAACGGCCGGCACCGGACCGACTACGTCGAGGGCCAGGACATGATGGCCTGGGTGACGCAGGGCCCGATCACCGACCGGACGGTCGAGCACCTCGGTCGCTCGGATATCGGGGTCACCATGCTGCGCCGGATGTTCAAGGCAGAGATGGCAAAGGTCGCGGACGGGTTCGACCCGCTCGGGACGATCCGCGAGAAGCACGACCGGATCGACCTGCCGTGCGAGAAGAACAAGTTCGACGCCGGACCGAGCTTCGCCATCGACTTCATCGATATGGCCTCGTCCAAGTTCAGCCCGCAGGCCGATGCGCTGAAGAAGCTCCACCTCACCGCGTGGGACAACCGGTCAGCATGACCGAGCCGTCGGCCGACGTGGCACGGGGCTACTTCCCGCAGGACAAGGCCCGCCACTTCGCCGACGCTCCGAAACACTGCCCCGCCTGCGGGGCCACGTTCGCCTTGCGCGACGGTGGCCGCGGCATCGCGATCGAGTTCTGGGAACAGGACCGGCGGGTGTTCGCCTGCTACTGCGCATCGTGCGGATGGGCCGGCGACGTCGTGCTCACCGAACGCGTCGTCGGTCACGAGCCAGAGCACTGACCCGCCGATCGCTGCCGGCGCAGGAGCGGTCGGGCGTCAGTCGCTCCGACCGCCGCGCCGCTCGGGAGCGTCGGGCCCGCGCGGTGCGAGGTGGAAGGTACCGGTGTCCGCGTCCTGCTCCACGTGCGCGTCGCGCAGCGTTGCGGTGATGTGCGAGAGCTGCCTGAATTCGGCCGATGACATGTGGCTGAGCACCTCGCGCTCGAGGAACGCGACGTACTCGGCCTGGGCTCGCTCGGCGGTGGTCCGGCCCTGCTCGGTGAGAGCGGCGAAAACCACCCGCCGGTCGCCCGAGGAGCCGCGACGATCGATCAGACCGTCCCGAGCCATGCGATCGGCCAGCTTGGTGAACCCGCCGGAGGTCATCGCGAGATCGCGGGCGATGCGGCTCATCGGCAGCCGGTTGTCCTCGGCCTCGAGCAGCAACATCAGCACCGACACGTAGGGCAGCGAGATGCCGACGGCCTCGACCCGGGCGGCCAGCGACTGCTGGACGGCCAGCACGCTGCGCACGACGGTGCCCCAACTGCGGGTGAGTTCGACGGCGTCGGGTCGGCCCGGGCCGGATGCGCGGTTCATCGCCGCCGAGTCTAGGGGGTGAAGCCGGACCCTCGTTGATCACTTTGCCGCGCGCCGACGGGGACGTGGCGCCGGGTCGACGAAAGATTGGTAACTATTGCCCTGCCTTGCGCTGTGGACTTCCGGAACCAATCGGGCACAATAGCTTCCATGGAAGGTATATCGACCGAGGGTTTCGTCCGGTTCGCCGCCGGCCCCGCCGGTGCCGTGGTGGTCAGTCGCGCGGCGGTGAAGCTGCATACCTACGCCGTCGTGGTGAGCATTAAGGACGGACACCCGGGCCGGATCGAGGACGCGTACCTGGATGCGATCCAGGTCGAGACCAGCCTGCCTTCCCTCGAACTGTGCCTTGTCGGTCTCTGGGAGCGCGTGGACGGCGGCTACCGCGTGACTGAGGACGAGTCGGTGCGTGTGGCACGCGTCGTGCAGGAACAACTGATCGCCCTCGCACAGCGCACGCTCGAGCACTAGCGCCGACCGGACCGGCGCCGGTCCGGGGGGCGCGGATCAGGAGTCGCGCACTCACCGAGCGGGCAGGTCGCAACTGCTGCGTGCGACCGGCATCGGTGGCAGTACCGATTCCGCGCAGACCCGGTCGCGGCCGGCGTCCTTGGCCCGGTACAGCGCACCGTCGGCTGCCTTGATGAGCACATCGAGCGCGGCTCCGCGCCGCGCCGAGGCAACGCCCACCGAGGTGGTCACGGTGGCGCCGTGCGCGAGCGGAAGCGCGCGGATCCGGTCGCACAGCCGCCGAGCGATGCGCTGGGCGGTGTCCGTATCGACGTCGGCCAGCAACGCCACGAACTCCTCGCCGCCGTAGCGCCCGACGAGGTCGTAGCCACGAAGCGCCTCCGACATGCACCCGGCGACCGCCTTGAGAGTGGCGTCCCCGGCTTGATGCCCATAGGTGTCGTTGACGCGCTTGAAGTGGTCGAGGTCCATGATCAACAGGCTGACACTTCGGCCGGCGCGGGCGGCGCGGGCCAACTCGCGTTCGGCCTCCAGCCGCCAGGCGCCGGCGTTGAGCAGTCCGGTCTTGGCGTCGACGGTGGCCTGTTGCTGGAGATCACGGACGAGAGCGCTGCGGCGAAGGGTGATGACCAGGACGACGGCGAGCGGGCTCAGCCACGGGGCGAACAGGACCGTCACCCCGAGGAACACGCCACCGACGAGGGTGGCTACCTCCACCAACTGCTCATCTGCTCCCAGGACGGTGCTGCGAAGCGGTGCTGAGGGGGCGGACAGGTGGATGACGGCGGCGACCAGGCCCTGGTTGACGGCCAGGTAGGCCAGGGCGGCGACAACGACCGCGAGTGCGGCGATCGGCCGATGCGGGAACGACGAGGCGACGACGCCGATGACGCCGGCGGCGGCGATGGTGGCCAGCACCTCGGTGCTGGCGGTGTACACGAGCCGGTGCACGCGTGCCGCCTTGTGCGGCGCCGCACGCAGCAGCGCATGACCGTATACAGCGGCGGTGAAAATCCCGGCAAGTGCGACGGGGAGTACCAGAGCGGCGGCAAAGCACCATAGAGTAGCGGCGTTACCCATTTTGTCGGTGAGCAAGAAGCGCCGGATTCGATCAAATCTGTCGCCCAGTGACGCGTAGAGCACCGCGATAGCGAACAGCAATGCGAAGTGACCCAGGTCCGCGCTCTCGAGGCGGATCTGGGTGGCAAGCAGCGCTAGGACAGTGAGGCACAGCGCCTCGACCGAAAGTATCAAGGTCAGTGGACGAGCGGGGGTTCGCCATAGTGACCAGTGGCGTGGGGTCCAACTACGCGCGCGCGACGGTGCGCCGCGTGACGCACGCGCGTCCGCGCCGGCGATCCCCTGGTTCGCGCTGGTCATCCCCGCTCGCTCCAACGGTCGCTGCACCCAGGCAGTGGTCTCGCCCGCGTTTCGGCACCCCGAGTGCCTCGACAGTGCAGTTTCCCCCCGCTTGGACCCGGTCGGGCGGATTGTGAGGACCAAGTGAGTTCGGAATGAACTGTATGACACCATCCGTCGCTGCGCCAGCGCTGAGTCCCTCCCGGCGCCGCGCACGACTGTTTACCTCGCGCCCGCTCGCGCGTCCCGGTCGGGCCGGTCTGGCCGGGCAGGCGCGCTACTCCGACGAGGAGGTGATTGGCATGTTCCGTGGAGTCGAGTGGATCTGAGTCGAAACCGTCCGCAGCACAGTCAGCCAGGACCCCGCTGACCTCGAAAGGAGGCCACCATGACCCGCGGTGTTGAGTGGATCTAAGCGGCGGCGACCGGCCCGGCGACGCGGGGCGCACCCCGTGCGCCCCGCCGGGCTCGACCAACCCCTACTAGCCGACGGTGACCAACCCGGGGCGGCCGCGCGCCGTCCCGATGAGCAGTGCCGTCACCGTTCCGACCGATCCGCACGCAGCGATGGCGGTAGCCGGCCCCCACAGGGCTGCCAGCAAGCCGCCCGCGAGCAGCCCCACGCCCTGAGCCGCGAGCAGGCCGGCGTTGGCCAGGCCGATGGCCTGCCCGCGCGAGGTCGAAGGCACCACCCGGACGAATTCGGCGAAGGCAACCAACTGGTAGGACGAGAGCAGACCGCACCCTGCCCAGAGGACGGCAGCTGCGGCGAGCCCGGGATCGACCGCGCACACCGCCAGCGGCACGCCGGAGGCCACCGCCAGCGGCGCGAGGAGCCGCTGCTGCGTCGGGATGGGTACCCAGCGGACCAGGACCAGGGCGCCGACGAGCATCCCGAGCGGGTTTGCCGCCAGCAGCACGCCCACCGCGGCGGGGCCGCCCCCGTGCTCTGCCGCGTACGGCGCGGCCAGACCCTCCGGGACGATCCACAGCCCGGCCAGCCATGACAGGCCCAGCAACCTCGGCAGGTAGCTGTCCGCGCCGATGAGCGCGATACCGGCGCGGATCGACGCGAGCCCGCCGGGCGACGTGGCGGCCACCGCCGGCCGGTGTCGTAGTCCCACCAACAGCAGCACGGCCGACACGGCGAAGGTCAGCGCGTCCACCGCCAGGGCCGCGCGGGCGCCGATCTGGGCGACGAGCAGCCCACCGGCGGCGAACCCGAGCAGTTGCGTCGTCTGCAGCGTCGCCGTACGCAGGCCGATCGCGACGGTGTACTGGGCTCTCGATCCCACGGCATCGAACAGGTCGGCGATGACGGCGGGCTCGGCTGCCTTGTAGGGGGCGCCGATCGCGACCACCACCGTCAACACGGCAGCGAGGACGACGAGGGGTAGGCCGGGAATCGCCATCACGAGCAGCAGCACGGCGCGAGCCACGTCGATCGCGACGAGCAGCGCGCGCCGCGGATATCGGTCGGCGAGGTGCGCGAACGCGATCCCGCCGAGCAGGGCGGGCAGGTAGGTCAGCGCGTAGGTGGCAGCCGTGGCCAGCCCCGAGCCGGTCTGTGCGAAGACCAGGATCGACAGTGCGACCCTGGCCAGCTGGTCGCCGGCCTGCGACTGTGCGCCCGCCAACCACAAGACGCGGAATTCCCGGTGACGGATGATCTGGGCGAACCCGACCCGCGTGGGCGGGATGCCGTCCGTCCGGCGCCGGTGCCCGCCGTGCGCGTGACGCGGGCTGATCATTTCAGGATGCTAGTGCGATCGCACCGGCCGCGACATGCTCGTCGTACCCGATCGGCACGCACGCGACGGACACGAGGAGACGACATGGACGCGAACACGGCGCCGTACATCCGTGCTGGCGAGCCGGGCGACGCGACGAGCGCGCTGACATGACCGCCTGGCCGGCCGAGGCGGCCGAGATCGCGGCAGTGCTCCTGGCCGCTCGCGACGCGGGTCGGACGATCGCCGAACCGCTCAGCGATGCGCGTGACATCGAGCTCGGCGAGGCGTACGCGATCCAGCACGAGCTGACGGCGCTGCGGCTGGCGCGCGGTGAACGCATCGTCGGCTGGAAGCTCGGGTACACCTCCCTGGCGATGCGGGAACAGATGGGAATCCGGACGCCCAACCACGGCCCGCTCACCGACGCGATGCTGCTCGTACCGGGCGCGCCTGTCCCGGCCGCCGCGTTGCAACCCAGGGTCGAGCCCGAGATCGGACTGGTCCTCGGCTCACCCGTTCCGTCGGGCGCCGACGTCGCAGCGGTACTGGCGTGCTGCTCGGGCGCGTTCGCCTGCCTCGAGGTGGTCGATTCGGTCTGGGCCGACTACCGGTTCACCCTCGCCGACAACACCGCCGACGGGTCGTCCGCGGCCTGGGTGGTCCTCGGCGCGGAAGTGCCGCTCGACGACCTCGCCGCCCTCGGCGTGAGCTTGCTCGTCGACGGCACGGCCGTGGCGTCCGCGACCGGTGCCGCAGCCTCCGGCCACCCCGCGGCCGGTGTCGCGTGGCTGGCCGGCGAACTCGCCGGTGCCGCGCGTGGTCTGGAGGCCGGCGATCTCGTCATCACCGGCGGCCTCACCGCCGCGCACCCGCTGCGCCCGGGCTCGACGATCAGCGCGGAATTCGGGACGGGTGCCGCCTCGGTATCGGTGTCGGTGCGCGGGACGGGCTGACTCAGTCGATCTGCATGACAACGGCCTTGGGCTCGGTGAAGAACTCGCGGCTGAAGCTGCCGCCCTCGCGGCCGATGCCCGAGTCGCCGAACCCACCGAACGGCGCGCGCAGGTCGCGGACGAAGAAGCAGTTCACCCAGACCGTCCCGGCACGCAACGCCGCCGAGACCCGGTGTGCGCGCGACAGGTTCTCGGTGAAGACCATGGCATTGAGCCCGTAGCGCGTGTCGTTGGCCAGGCGCACGGCTTCGTCCTCGGAGTCGAACGCGGCGATCGTGACGACCGGCCCGAACACCTCTTCCCGCACGATGCGCGAGTCCTCGGCGGCATCGACGACGACGGTCGGCCGGACCGTCCAGCCGTCGCCCGGTCCGCCGGTCGCGATCCGGCCGGCTCCCGCCACGTCCAGCTCGTCGAGGTAGGAACGCACCTTCTTCCAGTGCTGCTCGGATGCGAGCGGGCCGAGCTGGGTTGCCGGGTCCTTCGGATCGCCGAGGACGAGCGACTCGGCGGCGGCGGTGAACCGGGTGAGGAATTCATCGAGGATCTCGCGCTGGACGTAGAGGCGTGAGCCGGCCAGGCACACCTGTCCGGTGTTGGTGAAGATCGCCTTGATCGACCAGTCGACGGCGTTGTCGAGGTCGGCGTCGGCGAAGACCAGGTTCGCGCCCTTGCCGCCGAGTTCGAAGCTGACCGGCGTGAGGTTCGCCGCGGCTGCGGTGGCGATCGCGCGGCCGGTGGCGCTCTCGCCGGTGAAGGTGATCCGGTCGACGTCGCGGTGCGTGGTCAGGGCGGCTCCTGCCGAGTCGGGTCCGAAGCCGTGCAGCACGTTGAGCACGCCGGGCGGGAACCCCGCCTCGAGCGCGAGCCGGGCGAGGATCGTCGCCGACATCGGGGTGTCCTCGGCCGGCTTGAGCACGACCGTGTTCCCCCACGCGAGGGCCGGCGCGATCTTCCAGGACTCGAGCATCAGCGGGAAGTTCCACGGTGCGATCGCGGCGGTAACGCCGACCGGCTCGTAGCGCGCGTACGCGTGATGGCCGGTGTCCATCGGGTACGTCTCACCGGTCGCCAGCCGCACGTGGTCGGCGAAGAAGCGGAAGTTCTGCGCGGTGCGCGGGACGTCCTTGGTGCGCGCGTCGGTGATCGGCTTGCCCATGTCGCGGGTGTCGGCCATCGCCAGCTCGTCGGCGTGCTCGACGATCAGGTCTGCGAGCGCGTGGATGATCGCGCCGCGCTCGGCCAGGCCCATCCGTGGCCACGGTCCCTCGTCGAAGGCACGCCGCGCGGCGGCGACCGCACGGTCGGCGTCGTCCGCACCGCCGAGCGCGACCTCGTCCGTAGGTCTGCCGCGTCCACGGGTCGACCGTGTCGAACCGTGCCCCGCCGAGCGACTCGACCTCGGCGCCGTCGATGACGTGCGGGATGAACTCAGCCATCAGCCTCTCCTTACCGTCAGCTATCTCGCTCCCGTTGCCGCCAGGTCACGTGCCTGCGCCAGCTGCAGAGCGATGTCGATCAACATGTCCTCCTGGCCGCCGACATAGCCGGCCTCGCCCGCCCGCTGCAGGATCTCGTGCGCCGGGACGCCGTAGCGCTCGGCCGCGTGCTCGGCATGCAGCAGGAACGACGAGTACACCCCGGCCCAGCCCTGGACGATGGCGGTGCGGTCGGCCTTCGGCCAGCGCGGCAGGTACGGGCGCACGACTTCCTCCGCCGCGTCCAGCACGCCGCCGACGTCCACGCCGGTCTCGACGCCCAGGTGGTCGAAGGTCGCCGCGAGCACCTCGGTGGGGGAGTTGCCCGCGCCGGCACCCAGCGCGCACAGCGAACCGTCGATCTGGCGCGCCCCCGTCTGGAAGGCGAGCACCGAGTTCGCCACGCCGAGGCTGAGGTTCTGATGGCCGTGAAAGCCCACCTGTGCCTCGTTGCCGATCTCGGCGTGCAGCGCCGCGATGCGTGCCTTGGCCTCGTCCAGGACCAGCGCGCCGGCCGAGTCCACGGCGTAGACGCAGTCTGCTCCCGCGTCGACCATGAACCGCGCCTGTCGCGCGAGTTCCTCGGGCGAGGTGCGGTGGCTCATCATCAGGAAGCCGACCGTCTCCATGCCCAGCGAGCGGGCCAGCCCGAAGTGCTGGACCGAGACGTCGGCCTCGGTGCAGTGCGTGGCGATGCGCGCGACCGACGCACCGGCCTCGCGCGCGTTACGCAGATCGTCCATCGTGCCGATGCCCGGGACGAGCAGGATCGCGATCTTCGCCAGCTTCGCCTCTTCGGCAGCGGCGCGGATCAGGATCATCTCGTCCACCCGCGAGAAGCCGTAGTTGAACGACGACCCGCCGATGCCGTCGCCGTGGCTGCACTCGATGACCTCGACACCGGCAGCGTCGAGGGCGTGCACGGTCGCACGGACCTGCTCCTCGGTGAACTGGTGCGACATCGCGTGACTGCCGTCGCGCAGGGTGGTGTCGGTGATGCGGACCGGCCGCTGCGTCCCGCCCATCACGCTGCCACCCGTGTCGTGGCGACCAGTTCGCCGATGCGTGCTGCGGCGGCGGTCATGATGTCGAGATTCCCCGAATATTCCGGTAGATAGTCCCCTGCGCCCTTGACCTCGAGGAACACCGCGACCCGGCCGTTGCCGTCCCACTGCTCGCGCGGCGCGTCGTACTGCGGGGGGTTGCGCAAGGTGTAGCCGGGCACGTACTCCTGCACCTCGGCCACCCGCTTCTCGATGGACGCGGTGATCGCTTCCTCGTCCGCGCCCGCCGGGATCGCGCAGAAGACCGTGTCGCGCATGATCATCGGCGGCTCCACCGGGTTCAGCACGATGATCGCCTTGCCGCGTGGCGTCCCGCCGAGTTCGCGGACGGCACGCGAGGTGGTATTGGTGAACTCGTCGATGTTGGCACGCGTCCCCGGACCTGCCGACTTCGACGCGACCGAGGCGACGATCTCGGCGTAGGCGACCGGGACGACGCTGGACACCGCGTGGACGATCGGGACGGTGGCCTGTGCGCCGCAACTGATCATGTTGATGTTCATCGCGTCCACATGTTCGCGGAAGTTGACCGGCGGGCAGACGAGGGGACCGACGGCCGCCGGGGTGAGGTCGATCGCGACGATGCCGGCTGCCGCCAACCGCGGCGCTGCCGCCCGGTGCGCCTTGGCCGAGGTGGCGTCGAAGACGATGTCGGGCAGCGGGTCGCGCGACATCAGCCAGTCCAGGCCGTCCGCGGATGCCTCGATACCGAGCTCACGCGCGCGGCGCAGCCCGTCGGACTCGACCACGCCGACGACGTAGCCGACCTCCAGGGCGCTGCTGCGGCGCAGCTTGGCGAGCAGGTCCGTGCCGATGTTGCCGGGGCCGATGATGGCGGCCAACGTCTTACCAGCGGGCATCAGGTGTCCTTCCGCGAACTAGAACGTGTTTCAATTCTCCCATCGTGGCAGCTCGTCCGGCAAAGGGACGTTCACCTCGGTCACCCGATTGCGATACGAGACCAGTGCAGTCTGCCCGCCCTCGCGGATGCGGACGATGACCTCCTCGGTGTTGTGCGGCTCGCCCGGGTCGTAGCCATGCGCCCAGGTCGCGAATGCGCGGATCGGCCCCGAGTGCGTGGCGGCGACGATCCGCGCGCCGGGCGACTCGCTCATCAGCCGGTGGAACCCGGTCCAGAACCGCCGGACACACGCCTGCGGCGACTCGAAGTACATCAGCGGGATCGTCAGCCACATCTGGATCGGATCGGCGCCGCCGAGCTGGGTGCGGTAGAACCGGTCGATCTCGACCAGCCAGCGCGGCCGTTCGCCGATCGCCATCCGCTCCATCTTCTCCATCAACGCCTGGTACTGGCGAAACGCGCTGGTGATGTCACGGGCGCCGTCCGGCGTCCAGACCTGGAAGTTGCGCAGCTCCGGGATCGCCTCCGGGCCGGCGATCGTCGCCTCGCGCCCGTACTGGTCGTAGCCGTCGAGCATGCCCCGGTGCAGCTGCTCGGCTGTCTGGCGCGCTCGATTGGTGTCGGCGCAGACCAGCCGGACGTCGGGCCAGTGCCGCAGCGACCGGCTGATGGTGCGGCCGCGCTCGTGCGCCTGCCAGCCGCCCATCGGGGTGAGGCCGGCGTCGGTCGAATAACCCTGGGTGATGCCGTGGCGGATGATCCGGATCTCGGTCGTGAACTTGTCGACCTCGCGCCGTTCCGGTGGCGGGGCGATCTCGCGGCTGCGGGTGCCGCCCGCGTATTCGCGGGTGAACCGTTCGCCGTCCACCTCGAGCAGCGTCGCGCTGTTCGCTGCCCCGGTTCGGGCCCGGAATCGGCGCAGGTACAGCGGCAGGTCCGCGTCCGTGCCGTCGTCCGCCTCGACCGGTCGAGCGGCGGCGCGGCGGGCGGCGTAGGCGGCCAGGTAATGCGGCGCGTCGGTGCGGTCGGTCCGCCGGAACCCGGTCATCGGATCCGTCCCGTCCCGGACCTCCTCGGGGCCAACGAGCGGATCATCACGAGTGGACCGTGAAGAAGCGCTCGTTCACCTCGCGCGCGTAGTAGAAGATCGCGCGCCCCATCTCCTCCTCGGTCCACGTGATCGGCTCGAAGTCGGGGTCGACCCAGTACCCGCCGGTGAAGACCTCGTTGCGATTGCCGACCGGGTCGAAGAAGTACATCGTGTACCCCCGGGTCACGCCGTGCCGGGTCGGCGCGATGTCGATCGTGACCCCGTTGTAGGCGAGCGCGTCGGCTGCTTCGCGGACGGCGTTCCAGTCGTCGAGCCAGAACGCGAAGTGGTGCAGCGCTCCGTTGGGCCCGGTGATGAACGCGATGTCGTGCGGGGTGTGCGAGCGTTCCAGCCAGGTCGCGAGCTGGTGCCCGTCGTTGGCGATGATCTGCTCGGTGAGGCGGAAATCAAGGACGTCCCGGAAGAATGCGGTCGCCACCTCGACGTCCTCGGCCATCACGAAGATGTGGTCGAGACGCGGCGGGGCGATGCCGACGAGGTTCCCCGGCCGGGGCGGTGGGTTGAACAGCGGCAGCATGTTGCCGACCTTCTCCATGCCGTAGACCAGTTCGACCTCGTGCCCGGACGGCGCCTCGAACCGGATCGCCTCGCCCCACCCCGGACCGAGTTCGCCGTGCTCGAAGTGCTTCACGCCGAGGCCGTACGCCTCGATGCGAGCGGCGTAGTGGTCGAGGTCGCCCTGCTCCGCGACCTTGAACGACAGGTGATCCAGGCCGTAGGTGGGCGCCTGGCGCAGCACGACCGAATGGTGCTCGTGCTCGTCCCAGCACTTGAGGAAGACCCGGTCTGCTTCGTGCGCGGTCTCGATCAGGCCGAGCACCTCGGTGTAGTAGGCGGTGCACAGCTCGAGGTCGGGTACGCGGATCTGGACGTGTTGCAGGCGCAGGATCCGGTCGGACATGGCGGCTCCAGTCGTGGGACTGATCAGGTGTGGAAGCGGAGGAAGCGCTCGGCCACGACGTTCTCGTAGTAGAAGAGTCCGCGGCCGAACTGCTCCTCGGACCAGGTGATCGTCGGGAAGTCGGGGTCGGGTGAGTACCCGCCGGTGAACACCTCGTTGCGGATCCCGAGCGGATCGAAGAAGTAGATGGTGTTGCCGCGGGTCACGCCGTGCCGGGTCGGGCCCTGGTCGATCTGCACGCCGTTGTAGGCGAGGATGTCGGCGGCCTTGCGGACGTGGTCCCAGTCGTCGAGCCAGAAGGCGAAGTGGTGCAGCGCGCCGTTGGGGCCGTTGACGATCGCCACGTCGTGCGGGGAGTGGGAGCGCTCGAGCCAGACCCCGAGTTGGTGACCGTTGGCGTCGATGACCTGCTCGGTCAGCCGGAAGCCGAGGACGTTCTTGAAGAACGCGTACGCCTCGCCGACCTCCTCGGCGTTGATCAGCATGTGGTCGATCCGCGGCGGCGCGATGCCGGGCAGATCCGGCGGCGGGACGGGGGAGGGGTTCAGCTTGCCGAGCAGGTTGCCCGTCCGCTCGAGGTCCCAGACCAGCTCCATCGTCTGCCCGCTGGGGATCTCGAACCGGATCGACTCGCCCTGCCCGACGGCCTCGCCGCGGCTGACCCGCTGCACCTCGCAGCCGTAGTTCTCCAGCGACTTCTCCAGTTCGTGCAGGTCGTCCTCGGCCTCGACCCGGAAGCTGAACAGGTCCATCCCGGTGCGCGGATCCTGGCGCAGCCGCAACGAGTGGTGGTCCTGCTCGTCCCAGCACTTGAGGTAGACGGTGTCGGCCGTCCGCTCGGTGACCGAGAGCCCGAGCACCTCGGTGTAGTACGCCGTGGACAGCTCGAGATCGGGCGTGCGGACGTCGACATGGGCCAACCTCAGGACTCCCACGGCGCCTCCTCGATGGTGCTTGACGGCCGAAGCCTGCCCGCCTAGCGTTCCTTTGGACAGAGTGTCGTTCCACATATAGGAACATCGATGCCGACGCCGGAACAGATGCGGGACGCGGTCGCGGGCTACGTCCAGGAACTCCACCGCGCCTACCTGGACCAGGCCCGTACCTTCCCGCCGGCGGTGCGTGGCCGGATGCCGCTGCTGGCCGGCGGCCGGCTGACCGTCGCCGCGGTGGCGACCCGAAACCTGCACCTGCTGGCAACCACCGAGGCGCTCGGCCCGGTGCAGGAGCCCGAGATCGCGCTCGAGGCATCGCTGGGACCGCTGCATTGGCAGTTGCGGTTCTTCGACCCGGTGATCATCGCGTCCCTGGCCCTGATGGACGAGGCCGACGGCCCGGCGTTCGCCGACGTTCGCCACGCGCTCGGTGTCGGGACCGTCGCCTATCACGTCGTCGCCCAGCCCGGCTCTGGGCTGTCGGGACATCACGCGGCGCACGTCGGGACGGGGCTGGCGAACGAGCACTCGGCGCTCGCGCGCGACATCGAGACGATCCGCAGCCGGGTCCGTGGTCGCGAGCGGCTCGTTGACGAGTTCGCCGGAGCCGCGGCCGCCGGGCTGGTGCACGCGCAGGCCCTGCTGGCGCTCGCGATCGCGCCGCACGACGCCGGAGTGGCCGAGGCGGCCGGGCTCGCGCAGCCGGACGCCGACACCGTCCGCAAGGCGCTGCTCGCGTCCGTCGGCGGCCGAACGCAATGGCGCCCGCCGGAGCCACCGGCATGACCACATCCTTTCCCCGCTTGTGGTCGGTTCGGACCCGCCGATCCGGTCGAACGCGGGGAAACGTCGGGGGGTTTCCCCGGTTGTGGTCGGTTCGGACCCGCCGATCCGGTCGAACGCGGGGAAACGTCGGGGGGTTTCCCCGGTTGTGGTCGGTTCGGACCCGCCGATCCGGTCGAACGCGGGGAAACGTCGGCCGACGGCCGGGACGGGCACGATGACCGCGCCGTCGGAGGGCCTGTCCTCGGTGCGCAACGCGGCGCGCGTGCTCAAGCAGTTCCTCTCGCGCGAGCCGTCCATCGGGGTGTCGGAGCTGTCACGCCGGCTGGGCCTGGGTAAGAGCACCGTGCACCGCCTGCTTCAGTCGCTGACCGCGGAGGGCCTGGTCGAGCACGACCCGGCGACCGGTGGCTACCGCCTCGGCCTGCTCGTGTTCGAGTTGGGCGAGGCCGTGCGCGCCCACCTCGACCTGCACGCCGCATGTGGCCCGGTGCTCGCGACCCTGCGCGACCAGACCGGCGAGTCGTGCCAGGTCGGCGTCCTGGACGGGCACGAGGTCGTCTACGTCGAGCGGCTGGAGAGCTCCTACACCCTGCGGCTGTTCACCGAGGCCGGCCGGCGCGTCCCGGTGCACTGCACGAGTTCGGGCAAGGTGCTGGTCGCGTTCCTGCCGGACAGCCGGCGCCAGGCCGTGCTTGCCACTGCACCGCTGACCGCGCTCACGCCCAACACGATCACCGATCCGGAGCGCGTTCGCCGCCGAACTGCGGGTGGTCCGCCGCCGTGGCTGGGCCGACGCGGTGAACGAGCGCGAGGTCGGGGTCGCCTCGGTCGCCGCCCCCGTCCGCGATCACACGGGTACCGTCGTCGCGGCGATCAGTATCGGTGCGCCGACCGCCCGACTACCGGCGGTGCAGCGACGGCGGATAGCGGTGCTCGTCGGCGAGGCCGGCGAAGCGGTGTCGCTCCGACTTGGGTATTCACCTGACCGTGCAACCGTTCGAGGGAGTTGAGGCATGCCACTCGCTGACGCCGCAGAGAAGGCGCGGGCACTGTACGAAGCGCGGCGCGACCGCGTCCCGATCGAGCCGTTCACCGACACCGAACCGGCGCTGACCATGGCCGACGGGTACGCGGTGCAGTCCGAGCTGACCCGGCTCATCCTCGACGACGGTGATGAAATCGTCGGTTACAAGGTCGGGCTCACCTCGCTCCCGATGCAGAAGATGATCGGCGTCGACAGCCCCGACTACGGCCCGGTGCTCGCGTCCACGCTCTACCGCAGCGGCGACGCGGTACCGCTGTCGCGCTTCATCTCGCCCAAGCTCGAGGCCGAGATCGTGTTCGTGCTCGGTGAGCAACTGAGCGGTCCCGGTGTGTCGATCACCGATGCCGCGCGCGCTGTTGCCGGCGTGGCCGCGTCGGTCGAAATCGTCGACTCCCGCTTCGCGGACTGGCGGATCAAGCTCGCTGACACGGTGTCGGACCTCGCGTCCAACGGTGCGGTCGTCACGTCGGGTCGGCTCGTGTCGCTCGTCGACGTGGATCCACGTCTGATCGGGATGACGCTGACTCGCAACGGTGAGCTCGTCGACACCGGGGCGGGCGCCGCAGCGCTCGGTGACCCGATCGCCGTCGTCGCCTGGCTGGCCAACGTCCTCGGTGAGCACGGTGTCGTGATGCAGCCCGGCCACCTGGTGATGACCGGTGCGCTGCACGCGGCCGTCCCGATGGCCGAGGGCGACGTGTTCCGCGCCGACTTCGACCGACTGGGCCCGGTCACGGTACGGGTGACCGCATGAACACCGATCTCGTCGCGACCGCCGAGCGCCGCCTGCGCGAGGCCAGGGACGAGCGCCGGGCAATCGCGGCGCTGACCGACGACCTGGACGGCCTCGACCTCGACCACGGGTACGCGGTGCAGCGCCTGGCCCGTGCGAACGCCGGGCCGTTGGTCGGCTGGAAGCTCGGCGTCACCTCGCGCGCGAAGCAGGCCCAGGTCGGGGTCGACGCGCCGATCCGCGGCTACCTCAGCGTCGACCACGCGCTCGACCTCGGCGAACCGCTCGCCGTCGCCGACCACATCGCGCCGCGCACCGAACCCGAGATCGTCCTGATCATGGGACGTGATCTCGCCGGACCTGCGGTCACGGCTTCGCAGGTGTTGGGCGCGACGGCGGCCGTGGCGGTGGGTATCGAGGTGCTCGACTCGCGCTACCTCGACTACCGCTTCACGATGCCCGACGTGGTGGCCGACAACGCCTCGGCCGGACGATTCGTCGTGGGCACACCGATGCCGCTGGCCGGCGTCGACCTGCGCCTGGTCGGCGTCGTGTTCGAGAAGAACGGCGTCCTCGTCGCGACCGCGTCGGGAGCGGCCTCGCTCGGGCACCCCGCCTCGGCTGTGGCGTGGCTCGTGCGCTCGCTCGCCGTCGACGGCGACGGCCTGCGTGCCGGTGACGTCATCCTGTCCGGCGGGCTCACCGCTGCTGTGGGCGTCGCCGCCGGGGATGTGGTGACCGCGACGATCGATCGGCTCGGCTCGGTCGAACTCGGCTGTGTCTGACTTCGGGCGGTCGGGACCACGCGGGACGCGCCTCGTCCCGCTGGGCGACGGCGGCGGGGCGAGCCGGTGGCTGGTCGAGGACGCCGGGCGGAGCTTCGCGGTCTTCGCCGACGACCCCGACCACCTCCGGGTCGTCGACGCCGCCTGCCCGCACCGCGGCGGACCGCTCGTCGAGGGCGTCCTGCGTGACGGTGCGGTGGTCTGTCCCTGGCACTGGTACACCTTCGACCTCGACAGCGGGCGTTGCCGCAACGCGCGGCTGCGGTCGCTGCGCCGATACCGCGTGGTGTACCGGGATGGGTTGCCCTACGCCGAGATCCCGTCCCCCGCGCCGCTGTTGTCGTGGGCCGAACGGCTGCGGGCCCACGCGCGTGGCGAGTGACCCGCGAACCGATCGCCGAGCCACGCCGAGAGCAGCACCGCGGCGGCCACCCAGGCGGTCCCGAGCAGCCAGGCCCCGACGATGTCGCTGAGGTAGTGGACGCCGAGGAACATCCGGCTGAAGCCGACCGCACCCGCGACGACCACGGCGCCGAGGACGACCGCCGCACCCAGCGCCGCCCTCGCGGCCGGGACGATCAGCACGACGACCACCGCGACGGCGACGAACGAGGTGAGCGCGTGCCCGCTGGGGAACGACGGACCGGCCACGTGCGCGACCGGGTGCGGCACCGTCGGTCGCTCCCGGTCGACGATCAGCTTCGTCAGCGGGCTGAGGACCACGGTCCCGCCGAGCGCGAGCACGCTCAGCAGGCCGGCCCGCACGCGCCGGGTCAGCACGAGCGCAACACCGGCGAGCACACCGCCGATGCGCAGGACGCCGGGCGACAGCACCGCGCTCACGGCCCGCCACCAGCGCACCTGGCCGTCGTGCAGTGACGCGTACCCGTTGAGCCGGTCGGCCAGCCGGCCGTCCAGGCGGTGCAGCGGGCCCCATCCGGTCCGGACGAGGACGGCGAGCAGCACGAATCCAAGCACCGCCGGCACGGCGACGGTGATCGCTCGGCTGCTCGCTCGCTGCACGGGTCCAGCGTGGTCCACGACCGGGCGGTCGTGTCGGCCGGGTCAGGCCGATGCGGTCGTCGAGTGCCCCACCACCGACAGCCGCGCGGGCGAGGCCGGTTCGACCGTGACCGGTCGGCGGGCCAACCGAGGACGCAGCGGTGCCACGGTTCGGTGCCGGACGCAGCCGACCCAGACGCCGGCACCGTAGGCGACCTGATCGGCGAGCCACCCCGCCGTGAACCGGGCCGGATCCAGGCTGTCGCGGTGCTCGCGCCACGCGTCCAGCGCAGGGCCGAGGGCGAGCGAGGCGGCGGCCAGACGTAGCCCGCGAGTGCGCGCCGCGACCAGCAACGCGGGTGCCGCGAACTGCACGGCATAGCGACCCGCGCCGAGCCAGGTCTGGTGCGCTGCCGTGGCCATTGCCGCGCCGGTGCCGCGGGTGGGCACGCCGGCGGCGCGCAGGGTGCGGGTCATCGACCAAACTGAGCCGAGGTAGGCGCCCGCAGCCAGCACCGGACGCCGCGCAAGCAGGGCAAGGACCGTTGCGGTGGGCCACGGCTGCAGCACCAGTGGTGCTAGTGCGCCGCTGTGGCGCTGCGCGAGCGGCGCTGCCGAGGTGCCGTAGCGGAATCGGCGTTGCAGCAGCGCGCGCCACGTGCTCGGCTCGCGGTGGGCCACCGTCACGCTCGGGTCGTAGCGCACCCGCCGGCCGGCAGCGTGCAGGCGCCAGATCAGGTCGACGTCCTCGCCGACCCGTAGCGCCGGGTCGAACGCGGCTCCGGTGGGTAGGTCGGCCCGCCGCACGAGCAGGGCCGCGGTGGGCACGTAGGACACCCGCCCTCCTGGCACGACCCGTGCCGGGTCGGCACCGAGGTCGAGACTGCCCTGCGCTGCCGTGTAGCGGCCGGCCCAGGTCAGCGGCGCGATCGCGGTGATGCGCGGAGCGACAGCAGCGACCGCGGGGTCGGCGAAGTGCGGCGTCAGTCGGTCGATCCAGTCGCCGGTCGGCGCGCAGTCACTGTCGACGAACGCGACAAACGCGCTTGTGCACCGGGCCAGGCCGGTGTTGCGAGCTGCGCCCGGGCCGCCGTTGACCTCGCGGCGCAGCACGCCCGCCCCATGACGAACCGCGACCCGCTCGATCGACAGTGGGTCAGGCGATGCGTCATCGACCACCAGAACGCGGTGTGCGGAGCCGAGACCGGCCAGGCACCGGTCGAGGACGTCCGGGCGGCCGTAGGCCGGGACGATGACCGTGACGTCCGCGGCCGGGACGTCCGGTGGGCACGGGTGCGCCAAGCCGGCGTCGGTCAGCCGGCGGGCGAGGCGACCGGTCCCGAGCGAGGTGACGCCGTTGGCCTGCAGCGCGGCCCAGGCTGCGCGGCCGGCCCGGGTCAGGCGCAGCACGCGAGCCGGTGAGCCGCCGAACCAGAGATGGGGCGCGAGTTGCTTGGCCCGAGGGTCGAGGGTGACCCGGAAACCGTTCGGTAGCGGCGCGACGCTCACCGCACCAGCCTGCAGCAAGGCGCGAGCACGACTGCGCCCCGCTCCACGATGTCCGGCCGGGTCAGCTCAGCGGGCGACAGCATCCGTGACAGCCAGGCCGGAAAGTGGGTTCTCGTCACAGAGCTCGTCGATCACAGCCGTGGTCATTTTCCCCCCGCAAGCGGACGGAACGAGAGCCGGCGGGTCCCGAAGTGGTACGGCGTCGCACCGAAGCGCTCGGGACGGATCGACACCTGCGGATGCAACTGCCACGCTCCCTCGCGTCGCTGATTTTCGTCACCGAGTGCCGAAGTACCGCGTACGTTAACCCTTGCGATCGCGCGGGACAAGGCTAGCCCGCCGGGCACCGCCTACCGTGCCCCGGAACTCGCCGCGAACGGGTTGGACGAGACCGAAGCGGCTCAGCCCCAGACCTGCTCGGTCCAGCCGGCCGGCCGCCAGGGCGTTCGGGAGTAGCGGATTCGCAGCTGTCCCGCCGATCCGTCGATCAGCTGGCCGAGCACCGTGGCGAAGGTGTCGGTCTCGAACTCGTGCCGCACGACGAGCGCCGATCGGTCGTTCGCGGGCGGGCAGGAAGTCACGATCGAGGTCCAGTCGTCGGTGGCGAACCTGCCTGCGAAGCGTGCTGTCTTCTCGTCGTCGGCGTCGACCCCGCTCGCGGTCATCATGTGCGTGCCCGCGGTGAGATCGAACCTGCGCAACTGGCTCGCATCCCACGTCCATGTCGTGACGCCGGACGGCGCGGTGAGGACGAGGGTGAAGCTGGCCATCTCGACATGCTCGACGTGCTCGGTCCAGTTCTCACCGGCAGCGAGCGCCGCGAGCGGCAGCAGCCCGCGCGAGGGCGAGCCGGTGTGCCGCTCGGCCCGGTTGAGGACGAGCGCCGTCGTCCCCGCGGCGACGTCCGAGACGCACCAGCTGCCACCGGCCAGGCGGTCACGCCCGCCGACGACCCCGGGACGGTCCGGCCACCACTCGCCGGGATCGTCGAATTCGCGCGAGACGAGTTCGTCGCGGATCGCCAGGATGCGAACCGGCTCGCCGGGCGCCCATCGGGTCACGACGGTGCACATGCCCCCGACGGTAGCGGCGATCACGCAATCGCCGGACCCCATGCGTCCGGACAGCAGTACGCCCCGGCCGGCTGCTGCCGGTCGGGGCGGACTGAACGTGCGTGTGGCGGCTAGCTGAGGACGTACGCCGAGGACACCGCCAACTCGATCACGGCCCCGATCGGCAGCCCGGCGCGGGCAGTCGACAGGGTGATGACGACGGCCTTGTTCTGGGTGTAGAAGCCGGACTTGAGCTGCTTGTTCAACGTGATCTTCCCGAGGCCAGCGACGTCGATGACGGTGTTGCGAGCGGCATTGAGCGGGTAGGCATGGCCGTTGATCGTCAGGTTCACGAACTCGCTCTTGTCAGTCAGCGTGAACGTCCCGTCCGTGGCCAGCTGCGACCGCGCCGAGGAGGTGATGGCGTCGGCGGTGATCAGACCGTCGAACAGGTTGACGCCGGCGATCCGGGCGGTGGTCAGGGCGTCACCGGACGTCAAGTCCGTCGTACCGTTGACCGTCGTCTGCAGTGCGCCTGCCTCGAGCACACCGGGGATCGTGATCGCGGCGGTGCTGGTCGTCAGCGTCTGCCCGTGCGTGCCATTGCTACCGAGGTTCGACTGCGCCGAGGGACCGGCATTGATCGCGATCGCGTCGGCGACGTGCGCCGTGAGCCGGCTGGCGAAACTGGTGCCACCGACGATGACCGGTTTGCCCTCGAGGTGCGTGGTCAGGGCCGAGTAGGTCGGGTTGATCACGATCGACAGCCCGGCGGGGTAGTTCCCGTGATCGGCGAGCAGGATCAGGTAGATCGCGGCTCCGGACGAGACGATGGTGCCGTTCTTCTCGTAGACCTGGTTGTAGTTGAGCATCACCCTGGCCACGCCCGGAATCGTCACGCCGTAGTTCTGCGGGATGTTCACCGGCAGGTCGACGTTGACGATCCTGATGCGGGTGAGCTGGGTGGTAGTACTCGCGGCGAGGGTCGAGCCGTCATAGGTCGCGGTCGAGACGGTGTCGGCCACGGCGACCTTGATCAGACCGTTGAGGACGTCCAGGGCCGCGGTTCGCGCATGCGAGACCAACTGCGTGCCGGTGTCGGTCTTCACCGCACGCTCGGAGGTCTGGACCGCCCCGGTGGTGAGCAGGTCGGTGACGTGAGCATCCGCCACCCCGTTCGAGTTGGCGGCCGGGTAGGTGATGCCCTGGACGTAGGACACCGCGGTGGGATCGCTGACCAGGACGCCCGAGGCGGCGGTGACCCTGCTGCCGGCGGATGCGCCGAGGTGGACCACCGGCGACACGCCGGCTGCTGAGGCGGCGGGCGCGGCGACGACGAGCGAAGCTGCGGTGCCGACGACTGCGGCCGCGGCGACCACCGCACGTCGCGAAGAACGTAGTCGACGGGACAGGGACGGCGTGATCGTGCAGAGAATCGGCATTGAGTGACCCCGTGATCAGAGTGGACCGGAACCGTCCCCCGAGGCGGCGTTAGGTTATTGTGAAGTCAATTGAGCGCGCGAGCAAATCGAAACGATCCACGCTCGTGATCTGGCTCACACCGACGTCACATCGGGGGCCTGGCCCGCGCGGCCCGCCTGCACGAAACTGTCGCCCCCACGCCCGATACTGGGCCGGTCCGATCGAGTGACCGGACGCCCTGACGGGTACGGCAGCGGGGGTGGTGACGGCGATGGCACGCCTGCTGCACACCTCGGATTGGCATCTGGGCCGCTCGCTGCACGGCACCGCGCTGCTCGAACACCAGCGCGAGTTCCTCGACTGGCTGGTGGCGCAGGCGATCGAGCGCGACGTCGACGCGATCCTGGTGGCCGGGGACGTGTACGACCGGGCCGTGCCACCGACCGACGCCGTCGCCGCACTCGACGACGTGCTGGCGCGACTGGCGGCCGCCGGCATCGCGGTCGTGCTCACCAGTGGCAACCACGACTCTGCGGTCCGGCTGGGGTTCGGTGGCGCCCTGGCCGCTGCGGCGGACGTCCACCTGCGGACTCGGCTGGCCGAACTGAGCGAGCCGATCATGGTCGGCGGGGTCGCCATCTACGGCATCCCGTACCTGCTGCCTGACGCCGTCATGGCCGAGTTGGCGTGCGAGCGCTCGCACGAGGCCGTCCTGCGCGCGGCCGCCGAGCGGGTGCGGCGCGACGCAGCCGCGCGTGGCATCGCCTCGGTGGTGGTCGTGGCGCACGCGTTCGTCACCGGCGCGGCGCCGTCCGACTCCGAGCGGGACATCAGCGTCGGTGGCATCGGCGACGCCCCTGCCGAGGTGTTCGACGGCTTCGCCTACGTCGCGCTCGGGCACCTGCACGGTGCGCAGCAGGTAGCGCCCGGCGTGCGGTACTCCGGCTCACCGCTACCCTTCTCCTTCTCCGAGCGACAGCACGCCAAGTCGGTCGCGGTGGTGGAGGTATCCGCGTCCGGCCGGGTGAGCCACGAACTCGTGCCCGTCCCGCAGCCGCACCCGATGCGCGAGCTGCGCGGGCGCCTGGACGATTTGCTCGCCGCGACCGGTGGCCCGCCACCGGATGCCTGGCTGCGGGTCGTCCTCACCGACCCGGCGCGACCGCCCGCGCCGATGGAGCGACTGCGCGAGCGCTGGCCGCACACGCTCGTCCTGGAGTTCGAGCCCGACTGCGCGCCGGTCCCCGCCGCCGTCGACCTGGCCCGGCTGCGGCAGGTCACCGATCCGGTGGAGGTCTGCTCGCTGTTCGTCGAGTGGGTCGACTCGACGCGTCCCGACCGGGGCCAGCGCGACGCATTGCAGCAGGCGGTCGAGGCAGTGCGCAGCGCAGAGCTGTCGGCATGATCAGAGTTGTCGGCATGATCAGCGTCGGCTCGGCGGCCAGGGCGGCGCCGTGAGGCTGCACCGGCTGCGGTTGCGTGCCTTCGGGCCGTTCGCGGGCGAGCAGCGCGTCGACTTCGACGCGTTGGGAGTGGGCGGGCTGTTCCTGCTCGACGGTCCCACCGGCGCCGGCAAGAGCACCGTGCTGGACGCGATCACCTTCGCGCTCTACGGGCCTGGCGAGCGCGGGGGCGACGGTCGGTTGCACTCCCACTTCGCCGACGCGTCGGCGCGTCCGGAGGTCGAGCTGGAGTTCTCGCTGCGCGGGCGTCGGCACCGGATCACCCGCACCCCCGAGCATGCGCGCCCCAAACGCCGGGGGACGGGGACGACGGTCGAGCACGCGACGGTCCACCTGGAACGGCACGAGGACGGGCGGTGGGTCAGCCGCTCGTCGAACAAGGCGGAGGTCGGCGAGTTGCTCGCCGACGACATCGGCCTGACCCGCGAACAGTTCACCCAGGTCGTCCTGCTGCCCCAGGGCGAGTTCATGCGCTTCCTGCGAGCAGGCGACGACGACCGGCGGGTGCTGCTCACGAGGCTGTTCGGCACCGAGCTGTACGACCGGATCACCGACGAGCTGGACCGGCGCCGCAAGGTCGTGGCCGGTGACCTCGAGGCTGCCGACGGCGCGGTCCGGTCCAGTGCCGCCGCGGCGGCGGAGGCCGCCGGGCTGGACGCCGCCGAACGCGAGGCCCTGCTCGCGCTCGGGCCGCCCGAGCTGACCGCCCGGCTGGCCCGCCTCGGCGACGGCCTGGCCCGGCAGACCAGCGTCGCCGCCCGGCTCGCCGAACGCGCAGCCGCCTCCCTCGACACGTCACGCCGGCGTGCCGAGCGGGCGACGTCGA
Organism: uncultured Actinomycetota bacterium; assembly: GCA_963750295.1. Lineage (GTDB taxonomy): Bacteria > Actinomycetota > Actinomycetes > Mycobacteriales > Jatrophihabitantaceae > CAVVPY01. The sequence goes on along the minus strand of CAVVPY010000001.1, from coordinate 2,039,014 downwards.
GCGCTGAGCAGATGTCTCGCCTGCTCGCGGCGCGGGACGCGCTGGCCGTGCACGAGGCGGCCCGTGAGAAGCACGCGCGCCAGGCGGCGCGACTGGCCTGCGCCGAACGCGCCGAACCGGTACGCCCGCTCATCCTCGCGCTGCGCGAGGCGGACGCCGCGGTCGACGGCGCCAGGCGCGTCGTGCGGCGCGTGGCGCCGGCCTTCACGATCGAGCAGGTGGACGGCGCCGAGCTCGGCGACCTCGCTGCCGAGTACGCCGCCCTTGCCGGCGATGCCGCCGAACTGGCGGCGGGGCTGGGACCGCTCGTCGCCCGCGAAGCCGAACTGCCGGACCTGCGTGCTGCGGTGACCGCGCTGGGGACGCGTGCCGCGACCGCGGCCGAGACCGCGGCCGCGGCCGCGCGCCGTCAGCAGGCGCTGCCGGATGAGGTGGGCGCGGCCGAGGCCGCGCTGCGGGCCGCTCGTGAGGGTGGCGCTTCGCTCGCCGCGCTCGAGGACCGGCAGACCGCTCTGGACGAGCAGCGCCGGGCGGTCGAGGGGTTGGCCGCCCTGGAGCCGGTCCGGGCAAGGGCGACCCTGCGCAGGGAGGCGGCCTTCACCGCGTACGCGGCCGCCGTCGACGAGCACCACCGGCGCGCGGAGGCGCGCCTGGCGAACGTCGCCGCCGAGCTCGCCGGGGAGCTGCGCGACGGTCGGCCCTGCGCCGTGTGCGGGTCCGCCGATCACCCGGCCCCAGCGAGCCCGGCCAGCGACGCCGTGAGCGCCGCCGAGGTAGCGGCGGCCGCCGGGCAGCGCAGTGCCGCCGAGGCCGAACGCGACGCGGCCGCCGCCGTGCTCGCCGAACTCGACCTGCGCCGCGAGGCGTTGCGGGTAACGGCGGGCGGCGCAGACGCCGCGATGCTGGCCGCCGACTCACGCGTCCTCGCGGAGGCGATCACCGCAGCGCGCGCCCAGGCGGCTGCCCGGTCACGTCTGGCCGACGAGCACAGCCGGCTGCAGCTCGAGAGCGAGCACGCCGTCGAGGTCCGCGCGGCGGCCGAGGGCGAGCGGGCTGCGCTCCGGGCCGAACTCGCCGCTACCGAGCGCGCACTGGCCGAGGCCGAGCGCGACCTGGCCGCCGCCGCTGAGGGCCACCCCGCCGTGGCCGCACGGGTCGCCGCCCTGCGTCGTGACGCCGAGCTGGCTGCGGCGCTGGCTGCGGCGCTGGCCTCGCTGGCGACGGCAGTACATGCCCGCGATCAGGCGCACGCCCGCGCCTCGGTCGAGGCCGCAGCGCAGGGATTCGCCGACCTCGGTGAGGTGGACGGCGCCGTCCTGACTGCGGATGAGCGGCTGGCCGAGGCGGCCGCGGCACAGGCTTGGCTGACCGAGGGGGCGGCGCTGCGTCGCGCCTGGGCCGATGCGGCGGCCGGCGGGCTCGACCCGGCCGGCGCCGACGAGATCTTCGCCGAGGCCGAGCGGGCCGTGCACGACCTCGCGCAGGCTGAGACCGCGGCGCGCACCGCAGCTGTCGAGCACGACCGCGCAGAACGCAGCGCGGCCCGGTACGCCGCCGCGGCGGCCGAGGTCGCCGCGGCTCAGGCCGAGCTCGAGTGGGTACGCACCGAGTCCGAGCCGGTCGTCCATCTCGCCCGGCTGGCGCGCGGGATGGCCGGGCAGCGCCGCGTGGCGCTGACCACCTACGTCCTGCGGCACTGGTTCGAGCGGGTCGTCGGCGCCGCGAACGTGCGCCTGGCCGCCATGTCGAGCGGGCGCTACGAACTGGTCCGCGTCGACGAGGGCGGGTCGCGCTCCGAGCGCGTCGGGCTCACCCTGCAGGTGCTCGACCGGCACACCGGCGAGCAGCGCAGCACCCGCTCATTGTCCGGCGGCGAGACGTTCTACACCTCGCTGGCCCTCGCGCTCGGGCTCGCGGACGTGGTGCGCGCAGAGGCCGGTGGTGTCGATCTCGACACGCTGTTCATCGACGAGGGTTTCGGCAGCCTCGACCCCGACACACTCGATCAGGTGATGGACGTGATCGACGAACTGCGCGGGCATGGCCGGACCGTGGGCATCGTCAGCCACGTGAGCGAACTCAAGCACCGCATCGCCGAACGCATCGAGGTGCGGCGGCTGCCCGACGGTTCGTCCGCGCTGCGGGTCGTCGCCTGAGGCAACTCAGCCGGCGGCGGCGATGGCGGCGAGCAGCGGCTCGGCGAGATCCGGGCGGCAGATCAGCAGGTCGGGCAGGTACGGGTGCTCGCTGTTATAGACCAGCGGCGAGCCGTCCACCCGCGAGGCGTGCAGCCCGGCGGCGGCGATCACGCCGACGGGGGCGGCCGAGTCCCATTCCCACTGGCCGCCCGCATGCAGGTAGGCGTCCGCGTCGCCGCGGAGCACGGCCATCGCCTTCGCCCCGGCCGAACCCATCGGCGCGAGGTCAGCGCCGAAGTCGGCGGCCACCTGCGCCGCGAACGCCGGCGGTCGGCTGTCGCTGACGAGGAACAGTGGCCGCTCGCGCGCCGATGTCGCCGCAGCAGCCGTGTCGGACGCGTACACCGCGCCGAGGGACGGCTGCGCGACCGCGGCCGCCGTGAGTGCCGGCGCGGTCAGCCCGCGCTGCCACAGCGCCACGTGCACCGCCCAGTCGTCACGTCCGGGCATGCCGTATTCGCGCGTGCCGTCGAGTGGGTCGATGATCCACACCCGGTCCGCCGCCAGCCGAGCGGGGGAGTCGACCGACTCTTCCGACAGGACCGCGTCGTCCGGACGCGCGTCGGCCAGCGCCGCAAGCAGCAAGTCGTTGGACTCCGCGTCGCCACGCTTGCCCAGTTCCTTGCCCTCGAGCCCGGACGAGGCACGCAGCGAGAGCAGCAACGCCCCGGCGCGCTCGGCCAGCTCGGCGGCCAGCCGCGCGTCGCTCACGCCGGCCCGGCGTGCGTCACGATCAGGACGGGTCTCACTGTTCGACGCGCTCGATGACGATCGCGGCCAGCGCGTCGACGTCGCCGTCGGACGGGCGCAGCAGCAGGTCCGGCCGCAGCGGCGCCTCGTACGGCGCCGAGATACCGGTGAAGTCGGCGATCTCGCCGGTCCGCGCCTTGGCGTACAAGCCCTTCGGATCGCGCTGCTCGGCGATCTCGAGCGGGGTGTCGACGAAGATTTCGAGGAACGGAAGGCCGGCTTCCTCGTGGATCTCGCGGGCCGTGTCGCGGTCCTCGCGGTAGGGCGAGACCAACGACACCAGGGCGACGACGCCCGCATCGGCGAGCAGTCGCGCGACCTCGGCGACGCGGCGCACGTTCTCCTTGCGGTCCTCCGGGCTGAATCCGAGGTTGCGGTTCAGGCCGTGCCGCAGGTTGTCCCCGTCCAGGACGTAGGCTGGGCGCCCTGACGCGACCAGGCGGCGCTCGACCTCCACCGCCACGCTCGACTTGCCCGAGCCGGACAGCCCGGTGAACCAGAGCGTCATGCCCTGGCCGCCGCGCTGCTCGCGGGTGACCGCGCCGCTGTGCCACACGATGTGCGGCTCCTGCTGGCTGGCCCCGGTGATCATGCCGGCCGCGACGGTGTTGTTGGACGTCTCGTCGATGAGGATGAACGCGCCGGTGTCGCGGTTGCGGCGGTACGGGTCGAACAGCAGCGGCTTCTGGGTGCGCAGCCGCACGCGGCCGATCTCGTTGAGGGCCAGGCTGTCGGCCGTCTCGTCGCGGTGCAGCGTGTTGATGTCGAGGCGGTACTCGATGTCTCGCACGGTGGTGCGGGTCGAGCGCGACGTGTGCTGGATCGTGTAGGTGGTTCCCGCCCGCAGGCCGTTGTCGGCGGTCAGCCAGCAGACCATCGCGTCGATGTCCTGGCTCACCTGCGGCCGGTTGTGCGGCCGGGCGATCATGTCGCCACGGGCGATGTCGATCTCGTCGGCGAGTTGCATCGTGATCGCCTGGCCGGCGAACGCCTCGTCGATCTTCTCGCCGCCCGGACCCCAGACCGCCGCGACCGAGGTCGAGAAGCCCGAGGGCAGGACGGTGACGTCATCGCCCGCCTTGAACGTGCCGCCGGCGACCGTGCCGGCGTAGCCGCGGAAGTCCATCTGCTGCGGCCGGATCACGTACTGGACCGGCAGCCGGGCGTCGATCAGGTTGCGGTCGGATGCGACGTGCACTTCTTCCAGGTGCCGCAGCAAGGACGGCCCGTCGTACCAGGGCATCGCCGCGCTGCGCGTGACGACGTTGTCGCCGGTCAGTGCCGAGATCGGGATGAACGTCAGGTCGGTGACCTCGAGCTTGGTGGCGAACTGGCGGAACTCCTCGCGGATCTCGAGGTAGCGCTCCTCGGCGAAGTCGACGAGGTCCATCTTGTTCACGCACAGCACGAGGTGCGGGATGCCGAGCAACGTCGCGAGGAACGCGTGCCGGCGTGACTGCTCGAGCACGCCGTTGCGGGCGTCGATGAGGATCATCGCGAGGTCGGCCGTGGACGCGCCGGTGACCATGTTGCGGGTGTACTGGATGTGGCCGGGGGTGTCGGCGATGATGAACTTGCGCTTGGGCGTGGCGAAGTAGCGGTAGGCCACGTCGATGGTGATGCCCTGCTCGCGCTCGGCCCGCAGGCCGTCGGTGAGCAGGGCCAGGTCCGGTCCTTCGTGGCCGCGGGCGTGGCTGGTGAGTTCGACGGCGCTGAGCTGATCCTCGAAGATCGCCTTGCTGTCGAACAGCAGCCGACCGATGAGCGTCGACTTGCCGTCGTCGACCGAACCGGCCGTCGCGATGCGCAGCAGCTGCGGCATTAGAAATACCCTTCCTTCTTGCGGTCTTCCATGCCGGCTTCGGAGATCCGGTCGTCGGCGCGCGTTGCCCCGCGCTCGGTGATGCGGGCGGCGGCAACCTCGTCGGCCACGTCCGCGCGGGTGGCGGCGTGCGACTCGACACAGCCGGTGCACGTTGCGTCACCGATCGTCCGGAACCGGACCGTCGCCTCGAAGGCCGTCTCACCCTCGCGTGGCTGGATGAAGCGGTTCACGGCGAGCAGCATCCCGTCGCGCTCGACCACCTGGCGGCTGTGCGCGAAGTACAGGTGCGGCAACTCGATGTCCTCGTCGCGGATGTAGTTCCAGATGTCCAGCTCGGTCCAGTTGGACAGCGGGAATACCCGGATGTTCTCGCCCTTCTTGTGCCGGCCGTTGTAGAGGTTCCACAGTTCGGGGCGCTGGTTGCGGGGGTCCCACGCGCCGAACTCGTCGCGGAAGCTGAACACCCGCTCCTTCGCGCGAGCCTTCTCCTCATCGCGGCGAGCGCCACCGAAGACCGCACCGAACTGGTTCTCGCGGATACCGCGCAGCAGCGACACGGTCTGCAGCCGGTTGCGGCTGGCGTTGGGGCCGGCGTCCTCCGTGGCGCGGCCGGCATCGATGTCATCCTGGACGCTGGACACGATCAGCCGCAGCCCGTGCTTGGCGACGGTTTGGTCGCGGAACTCGAGTACCTCGTCGAAGTTCTCGCCGGTGTCGACGTGCATGACCGGGAACGGGACGGGCGCGGGCCAGAACGCCTTGAGGGCCAGGTGGAGCATGACGACCGAGTCCTTGCCGCCCGAGAACAGCAGGGCCGGCTTCTCGATGGTCGCCGCGACCTCGCGGATGATGTGCACGGCCTCGGCCTCGAGCTTCGCGAGGTCGGTGAGCTCGTACGTGGTCGTCATGGGGTCCGGGGCCTCTCATTCTTACGGCTGGTACGGGCGGCTGGTGCGGGGGTTCGGCCCATTCTGCCAAGAGATCGGGGCCACGTTGACCGTAGGGCGTCCGAACGGGTTCATCTTGACGAAGCGCGCGGCCCTGCCTACCTTGCAACTGGAACGTGTTCTAGTTTTCGCCGTGTTCGACAAGCACGTTTCGACAAGGGGGTGTCGTGCCGCTCACCGACCCGCTGGCGGCCGCGATCGTGGCAGGCGAGCACCTGGTCACCTCAGCGCCGCACGTCCGCGACGAGCAGGACCTGCGCGAGGGCTACGACTACCTCGCCGGGCTGATCCGGCAGGCGATCTCGTCGGCGTGGGCCTACGACCGCGACTACCCGTACTTCGTCCGCTCGGCCACGCCGTACACGAAGGTCGGCCTCGACAACCCGGACACGCTGTACTTCTCCGCACGCATCCGCGACGACGCCGAGTATGTCGTGACCGGCCGGCGCGGGACGACCACCGACCTCAGCTTCCAGATCCTCAACGGCGACTACACCCCGGCCGACGTCCCGGACAGCCTGAGCGCCTTCGACGACCGTGACATCGACATCGCCGCCGACGGCTCGTTCGAGCTGAGCTTCGGCCCGGCACGTCCCGGGGCCGGCCGCAACCACTTCGTGCTCGGCGCCGGCGCCTCGATGCTGCTGGCCCGAGAGGTGTCCAGCGACTGGACCGCGACGCCGGGGACGTTGCGCATCGCGCGGGCCGACCGCGTCGGGACGGCGCCGCCGCCACCGGCGGCAGACCTGCCGACCAAGCGCTACGCAGCGGCCGCGCGGTCGCTGGTCGGGCAGCTCAAGACCTTCCTGGCCTTCCCCGAGTGGTTCTACCTGAAGCTGCCGGTCAACACGATGACCGAGCCGCGGCTGACGCCGGGGGGGCTGGCGACCCAGTACTCCTCGGCCGGGCACTACGACCTGCCCGAGGATCAGGCGCTGGTGGTCACCGTCCCCGCCTCGGACGCGCCGTATCAGGGGTTCCAACTCGGGACCATGTGGTACCTGTCGATGGACTTCGCCAACCACCAGACCTCGCTCACCGCCGACCAGGCCCGCCACGACCCGGACGGCATGTTGCGCTTCGTCGTCAGCCAGAGGGACCCGGGCGTCACGAACTGGCTGGAGTGCACCGGGCACGGGCGTGGCTACCTGCAGATCCGCTGGCAGCGCACGGCCCGCTCGTTCACGGCTGTGGACGGTCCGGTCGTCGAGGTGGTGCCCTTCGCCTCGGTCGCCGAGCGGCTGCCCTACGACCAGTCGGTGACGCCCGAGCAGTGGCGCGCCCGCATCGCTGCGCGCCAGGCTGCCGTCGCGGATCGGATGTTGGGATGACGCTGCTCGAGGCGAAGGTCGTCGTCGTGTCCGGCGTCGGCCCGGGGCTCGGTAGGGCGATCGCCGAGCAGTGTGCCAAAGCCGGCGCCGACCTGGTCCTGGCCTCGCGGACCGAGTCTCGGCTGCTCGAGGTCGCCGAGGACGTCCGGCGCCTCGGCCGCCGCGCGCTCGTGGTGCCGACCGACATCGACGACGACGCGGCGGCCGAGCGGCTCGTGCAGGCCGCGCTGGCCGAGTACGGCCGGGTGGACGCGCTGGTGAACAACGCCTTCGCGATCCCACCGCTCGGCCCGCTGCGCACCGTCGACTTCGACCAGGCCCGGCGGGGCTTCGAGACCAACGTGTTCGCGGCGCTGCGGCTGACCCGGCTGTTCGTCCCGGCGCTGCAGGACTCCGCCGGCGCAGTCGTGATGATCAACTCGTCGGTACTGCGGCATTCGAGCCAGCCCTACGGGGCCTACAAGATGACCAAGGCGGCGCTGCTCGCGCTCGCGCAGTCACTGGCCACCGAACTCGGACCGTCCGGGATCAGGGTCAACTCGGTGGCGCCGGGGTGGATCTGGGCCGACGTCCTCAAGGCCTATTTCGGCTGGCAGGCCAAGCAGCGTGGCATCGAGGCGCAGCAGGTCTACGACGAGATCGCCGCGACGATCGACCTGCGCCGGTTACCCGTCCCGGACGAGATCGCCGACGCCGTGGTGTTCATGTGCTCTGCCCTCTCGCGTGGGATCACCGGGCACTGCCTCGACGTCAATTGCGGGGAGTACCACCATTAGCGCCCGCGCCACGGTCGGCACCGTCGAGGACCTGCACGCCTCGGCGACGAGGCTGACCGGGCTCGAGGACTTCGGGACCGACGAGTATCTCGAACCGCTGGCCGTCCTGCTCAACTCCTACGCCCACGACGAGCGGCTCACCCCGCTCGGCAACAAGGTCAAGCGCGCCGAACTGCGTGGCGCGCTCGTCGCCAGGCTGCTCAGCGAGGCGGCGTTCGCGCAGCACCCCGAGCCCGCCCCCATCGAGCGTCCCGTGTTCGTGGTCGGCCTGCCGCGTACCGGGACGACCGCACTGCACCGCCTGCTGTGCGCCGATCCGCGCCACCAGGGCCTCGAACTCTGGCTCGCCGAGGTGCCCCAGCCGCGACCGCCGCGCGAGTCGTGGGGCGACAACCCGCTCTACCAGCACATCCAGGCCGGTTACGACCGCTTCCACGAGACGAACCCGGAGTTTGCCGGCGTCCACTACATGAGCGCGGACTCGGTCGAGGAGTGCTGGTGGCTGCTGCGCCAGTCGCTCATGTCGATCTCGTACGAGAGCCTCGCGCACATCCCGGGCTACTCCGCGTGGCTGGCCGGCCAGGACTGGCGACCGGCCTACGAACGACACCGCCGCAATCTGGCGCTGATCGGCGCGAACGATCCCGATCGGCGCTGGGTGCTGAAGAACCCGTCGCACCTGTTCGCGCTGGACGCGCTGCTCGCCACCTACCCGGACGCGCTGATCGTCCGAACCCATCGCCACCCCGGGACGGCGATCGCGTCCAGCTGCAGCCTGAGCGCGCAGGCGAGCTCGGGGCAGTCGGACCTGTTCGTCGGCGAGGTCATCGGCCGAGACCAGCTCGAACTCTGGCCGCGCGGCGCTGCCGCGTTCGACGCCGCCCGCGCGCGGCACGACCCGGCCCAGTTCCTCGACGTCGACTACCGCGAGTTCGTCGCCGATCCGTTCGGGACGGTGTGCGGCGTGTACGACCATTTCGGGCTGCCGCTCAGCGACGGGTCACGGGCAGCGGTCGCCGCAGCCACCCTGTCGGGCCGGTCGGTGCACCGCGGCCGGTCGCACCACTACGCCCTGGCCGACTTCGGGCTCACCGAGGCCGACATCGCCCGCGCGTTCGGCAGCTGACCCGCACCAGCGCGGTGGTGCCGCGCTGGGCGGCGGCGCGGCACCATGGACCGGTGAGCACCGCGACCGGATTCGACCAGCTCTGTGGCCTCGTCGAGGGCGGCGACGTGCTGGTGCTGTCCGGCGCGGGCCTGTCGACCGAGTCGGGCATCCCGGACTACCGCGGGCCGAGCGGCGCCCTGCGCCGCCGCGCGCCGATGACCTATCAGAGCTTCGTCGGCGACCCGCTCGCCCGGCACCGGTACTGGGCGCGTAGCTATCTCGGCTGGCGGCAGATCGCCGACGCCCGGCCCAACGCGGGGCACCTGGCGGTCGCCGAGCTCCAGCGCGGCGGCCGCCTGTGCGGGATCGTCACCCAGAACGTGGACGGCCTGCACCAGGCCGGTGGCGCGGCCGGGGTGATCGAGCTGCACGGCGGACTCGACCGCGTCGTCTGTCTCGGCTGCGGCACCCGCGAGGCGCGGCTGGCACTTGACGCGCGGCTACGGGCCGCCAACCCGAACTTCGACGCCCATGTGGCCGAGATCAACCCGGACGGCGACGCCGAGCTCGACGATGCGGACCTCGAGCAGTTCCGCATGGTCCGCTGCATCCTGTGCCACGGCGATCTCGTCAAACCCGACGTCGTGTTCTTCGGCGAGAACGTCCCGCGCGAGCGCGTCGATCGCTGTTACGAGCTGGTCGCGTCGGCGTCCGCACTGCTCGTTCTCGGCTCGTCGCTGACCGTGATGTCCGGGCTGCGGTTCGTGCGGCGCGCGGCCAAGCTCGGCACGCCGGTCGCGATCGTGAACCGCGGCGGGACGCGGGGGGACGAGTTCGCGGCCGTACGGGTGGACGCCGCGCTGGGCGACGTCCTTCCCGAACTGGTCACCAGAGCAGGCTGCGGTTGGCGGCAAGTCGGCTGAGCACCGAGCGCTGCACCTCGTCACCGGTGGGTCCGCTCGTCCCGACCATGACCGCCCACCCCTCGCGGTGGGTGACGCGGACGAACTGCGTCGTCGTCCCGGCCGAACTGGCTGCGCCGTCGTCGGTGCGGGCGGTGACCCGGGCCTGGTGCTCGACCGGCGAGGTGATCCGCAGGACGGCGACGGTCCCGGCGCTGTCCTGCGCCCGCACCTCGAGGCTGCACAGGCCGCCGAACTTGTCGATGGTCTGCGCGGTGTCCAGCAGGGCGAAGTTGATCAGGGCGCGCTTCAGCGCTGCCGCTGCCCTGGCCTTCGGCGAGGTGGCCGCCGGGACGTACTGGCAAGCCGACGCCGAGGTGTCCGACCGGATGAAGCTGACCGCCGAGGACGGGTCATGGGCCCGCTGGTAGATCTCGAGCAGCATCTGCCCGCGCAGGGTGGTCGGGAACGGGCTCGAGATCGGGGGTCCCGGCTGGCCCGCCTGCTCGGATGCCGCGGGGGACGCGACCGGCGGGTGGTCCGAGCCCGACTGCACCGTGAGCGCGAACACGACCACCGCGCCCGCGACGACCGCTCCCGCGGCACGAACGAGCGGTCCCGCTACCGAGGCGAGCCAGTTCGGCGGCTGCCACTTCGGCCGCAGGTCGAGCAACTCTTCGTCGCGCGCGAGATCGGCAGGTGGCTCACTATCCTGCCTGCGCGCCATTCACCCAGCGTCCGCTTCGGCGCAGCCAGATGCAATCAGCGCGCGTCAGAGCTTGTCGTAGGCGATCGAGGCGTCGGCGAGCCGATCGGGATCGACCGGCCGTCCCTCGGCGATCAGCGGGCGTACCGCGTCCACGACGTCCCAGATGTTGACGTTCATGACCGCCCTGACCCGGCTCTCGGAGTCGACCCAGAACGCCACGAACTTGCGGTTCTCGAGGCTGCCGCGGACGACGACCCGCTCGTACGAGTCGCTGCTCGCGTAGCCGACGTATTCCATGCCCAGGTCGTACTGGTCGCTGAAGAAGTAGGGCAGCCGGTCGTACTCGACCGTCTCGCCCATGATCGCGGCGGCGGCGACGGCGGGTTGGTTGAGCGCGTTGGCCCAGTGCTCGACGCGGATGCGGCCGAGCAGCGGGTGCTGGTGGTTGGCCACGTCCCCGACGGCGTAGACGTTCGGGTCGCTCGTGCGCAGCGAGGCGTCGACGAGCACGCCGTTGTCGATGGTCAGGCCGGTGCCCAGCGCGAGGTCGACGTTGGGGACGACACCGATACCCACGACGACGGCGTCCGCATCGACTCGCGACCCGTCCGACAGCACGACACCGACGACGCGGCCTTCGCTGCTGAGGAACTCCTGGACGCCGAGGCCTAGTCGCAGGTCGACGTCGTGGTCGCGGTGCAACTGCGCGAACACCTTGCCCATCTCCGGGCCCAGCACGCCGAGCAGCGGCACCTCGGCACTCTCGATCAGTGTCACGTCGGTCCCGGCGCCGCGCGCCGCGGCCGCGACCTCGAGCCCGATCCAGCCCCCGCCCACGACCACGACGCGCTTGCCGCTGCCGAAGTGCGCCCGGATCGCGTCGGCGTCGTCCGCGGTCCGCAGGTAGAGGACGCCTTCGGCCACCGCGCCCGGTACGCCGATGAGCCGCGCCGAGGCGCCGGTGGCGAGGACGAGCCGGCCGTACCCGAGCGTCGTCCCGTCCGCGAGGGTGAGTTGCTTACCCTCGATGTCGAGTTCGGTCGCCGTGGCCCCCAGGCGCAGGTCGATGTCGTGCTCGTCGTACCACGACTGGGGATGCACGACGGCGTCGTCGAAGGCGGCCTTGCCCGCGAGGTAACCCTTGGAGATCGGCGGGCGCTCGTACGGCAATCGCTGCTCGCTCGCCACGATCGTGATCGAGCCGTCGAAGCCCTTCTCGCGCAATGCTTCCACGGTCTTGGCGGCGGCGAGGCCGCCACCGACGACGACGATGTCTGCGGACTGGTCGGGCATCTCGGTCCTCCGGATCGGTGGTGCGCATTGAGTACCTACTCAGTGTGTCGCGTTGGCTATACCCGCATCGACCCGCCCGGCGTCGGACGGCATGATCGGGTCATGACGCATGAGGTGCGCGGGGTGGTCAGTCTCGCCAAGGGCGAGCCGGTGCAGGTGCAGACGATCCTGGTGCCCGACCCGGGCCCGGGGGAGGTGCTGGTCGCGGTCCAGGCGTGCGGTGTCTGCCACACCGACCTGCACTACCGCGAAGGCGGGATCAACGACGAGTTCCCGTTCCTGCTCGGTCACGAGGCGGCCGGTGTGGTCGAGTCGGTCGGGGACGGCGTCGCCGACGTCGCGCCGGGCGATTTCGTCATCCTGAACTGGCGAGCGGTGTGCGGGCAGTGCCGCGCCTGCCGCCGTGGCCGGCCCTGGTACTGCTTCGACACGCACAACGCGTCGCAGCCGATGACCCTGGCCGACGGGACGCCGCTGTCGCCCGCGCTCGGCATCGGGGCCTTCGCCGAGAAGACGCTGGTGCATTCGGGTCAATGCACCAAGGTCGATGCTGCGGTGCGCCCGGAGGTGGCCGGCCTGCTCGGCTGCGGGGTGATGGCCGGGCTCGGCGCGGTGATCAACACCGGCGGGGTCGGCCGTGGCGACTCGGTTGCGGTCATCGGCTGCGGTGGTGTCGGCTGCGCGGCAATCGCCGGAGCCCGGCTGGCCGGAGCCGCGATGATCATCGCCGTCGACATCGACGACCGCAAGCTCGCGACGGCGACCGACCTGGGCGCCACGCACACGGTCAACTCGAGCACGTCCGACCCGGTCGAGGCGATCCGGGCGCTGACCGGCGGCAACGGTGCGGACGTCGTCGTGGAGGCGGTAGGCCGTCCCGAGACGTACGAGCAGGCGTTCTACGCGCGCGATCTCGCCGGCACCGTCGTGCTGGTCGGGGTACCGACGCCGCAGATGCGACTGGACCTGCCGCTGCTGGACTTCTTCGCTCGCGGCGGCGCGCTGAAGTCGTCGTGGTACGGCGACTGCCTGCCCTCGCGCGACTTCCCGATGCTCGTCGACCTGCACCTGCAGGGTCGGCTGCCACTGGAGAACTTCGTCAGCGAGACGATCGCGCTCGACGATGTCGAGCAGGCCTTCGCCGCGATGAGCCGTGGTGACGTGTTGCGTTCAGTCGTGTTGCTGTGATCCGGATCGATCACGCGGTCACGTCCGGCACCTTCTCCCTCGACGGCGGTACGTGGGACGTCGACAACAACGTCTGGGTGATCGGCGACGACGAGTCGTGCGTTGTCGTGGACGCCCCCCACACCCTCGACCCGATCCTCGCGCTGATCGGCGGCCGCGACGTCGTCGCCGTCGTCTGTACGCACGCGCACGACGACCACGTGACGGTGGCGCCGTCGCTGGCCGCGGCGGTGGGCGCCGCGATCCGGTTGCACACCGACGACGACGTGCTCTGGCAGCAGTCACACCCCGGGGTCGGGTACGAGCCCCTGGCGGACGGGGACGAGATCGCGGTGGGAGGTGCCGTGATCCGCGTGCTGCACACGCCCGGCCACTCGCCCGGGTCGGTGTGCTTGCACGTCGCGTCCCTGAGCACGGTGTTCACCGGCGACACCCTGTTCGAGGGCGGACCGGGCGCGACCGGCCGCTCGTACTCGAGCCGGGAGGTGATCGAGGCCTCGATCCGCGACCGGTTGCTGACCCTGCCCGGGGACACCGTGGTGCACACCGGGCACGGCCCGGACACCACCGTCGAGGCGGAGCGCGCGAGCGTTCCGACGCACCCGGGCGGACCAACACTGGCGTAACACGGGCACCATCAGCCACAATGGGTGGTACGCACATCCGCCGACAGACCGGCCCGCTGGGGAAGGCGTTGCCGTCGAGTCGATGGAGGTGTGCGATGTCGGGTACCTCGACCACGCCCGCGCGGTCCGCCACGCGAGGCGTCGTCTTCATGCACTGCTGCCCTGGCGCACTGGCGCCCCACGTCGAGTGGGCCCTCGCCGGCGTGCTCGCCAGCCCGGTCCGGCTCGAGTGGACCGGGCAGCCGGCCGCGCCCCAGCACCTGCGTGCCGAGGCGAGCTGGGTGGGGGCGGCCGGCACCGGTGCGCGCCTGGCCGCGTCGCTGCGGGCCTGGCCGATGCTGGTCTTCGAGATCACCGAGGACGGCACTGCGGTCACCGACGGTGAGCGGCTGGCCTACGTCCCCGGCCGCGGCTTCCACCGCCGTGCGGTCTCGGCCAACGGCGACGTGATGGTCAGCGAGGAGCGGTTGCGCGGGCTGCTCGCCCGGGCCCGTACCGCTGAGGAGTACGAGCACGGGCTGAGCGAGTTGCTCGGCCTGTCGTGGGATGCCGAGTTGGAGCCCTACCGGCTCGGCGGGGACGGCGCCCCGGTGACGTTGCTGCACCAAGTCGTCTGAGGGAGCACCGTCGTCTGAGGGAGCACCGTCGTCTGAGGGAGCACCGTCGGCTGAGTCGGCACCGCCACCGCATCGGCCGTCACTGCGGGTCGAGGCAGGTCCAGCGCAGCGTGCCCGAGATCGTGCCGCTGTCGCTGGTGAGCCTGTCGAACTGGTAGGTGACCGCATCGTCGTGGGCCACCGTCACCGAGGCGGCCCTGTCGTGATAGGCCGTGAAGCCGGTGCCGTCGACCGTCACGTAGAAGCCGCTTCGCGTCAGGTCGTAGCGTGCCGGCCCGTGGAAGCTGCCGAGGTCCTCGTCCCACTGCACCGTGTGCCCCGCGACGTCGGTCAGGCTGCCACCGAGGTCGTATTCGGTGTCGTTCCAGCTGGCCAGTTGCGCGCAGGTGGTCTTCGGCGAGGCGTCCGCCGGCACCGGAGCGGTGGTCTGCCCCGTGCCGGCCACGGTCCGGGCACCGGTGATCGCGACGGTGACGCAGATCTGCGGGGTGATGTCGGGGTGGCAACCCGACCCGGTGCTGGTGCTGGTGCTGGTGCTGGTGCCGGTGCCGGTGTGGTGCGCGAGCCGGCCGGCCGTTGCCGGGCTGGAGACCGGGCCGGCTGACGTCGACGAGCAGGCGGCGAGGGCGATCGCGACGCCGGCACCGACGGTGAGCGCACCGAGGGCGCTGCTGCGAGACATGATCGTGGTTCCCCTCTCGATGGTCGGGCTCAGCTGGTGGGCAGTCCGGACGGGATGTCGAGCACCCCTGGGCAGTTGGTCTGCATCCAGGCGAGGAAGTGCCGCAGCGTGGCCAGGACGGCCGGCGTGGCCAGGCTGGACTCGGCGGCGGTGTGCCCGGCGACGATCTGCTCGTCGATCTGCTCGATCGTCTGCAGGTCCGACTTGATCTCGGCCGGCGCCGCGGCGACGACAGCGCGCAGCTTGGCGACATACGCACTCGACGGCATCGTGCTGGTTCCGCCGACGGCTTGGATGGCCTGGCTCGCGTCGCCGAGTTGCGTGCAGAAGCCGGACGCATTGCCGGCGCCGGGCGCTGCGGCGTTGGCGCCGGACGTCGGCGTGGCCGGCTGCGACGCTGATGATCGCCCCGCGGCTGAGGACCCGGCGCGACTCGGCGCAGGCGGTGTCCCGCTGCCGCCGGACGAGCAGGCGGTCAGTCCGAGCGCGGTGGCGGCTGCGCCGGCGAGGACGAGTGAGCGGACGGTGTTCATGATCGGACTCCAGGTGTGATGGGTGGGTCGGACGGTTGGGAGGGTCAGGCAGCTGGGTGGGTCAGCCGGCCGGCGACCGTCCGCGCTGCGGCTTCGAGGTGGGCGGGCGTCGCTCCGTACGCGGAGTTGACGAAGATCCAGATGTTGCCGCGGCGGAAGAAGATGTTGTTCTGCTCCTCGGTCGCCTCGTCGCCGATGCCGGGTACGGAGTGGAACTTGTGGCCGATGGTCCGGTCGACCTTCAGCGCGTTCGGCACGCCCTGCTGGACGAAGATCGCGACCTCGCCGGACGACCCGGTGACCGGCGCGTCGTAGGTGCAGGACGCAGTGTCGGTCTGCGGATTGCGCGCCTTGGTGTCATCACCGGCACGCAGCTTGACGCCGGCCACGGTCTGCGCCTCCGCGCGGGTGAGCAGGCTGCACGCATCGGGCAGCGCGGCGACGGGTGCCGCAGTGGCCGATTGCGTGGGCGCCGCCGAGGTCTGCGTCGGCAGGTTCAGCGGGGCCAGCGACGGCAGGCTGCGCTGCGCTGCCGACGGGTGCGACGAGCAGGCGGTCAGGGCCGCGCAGCCGGCGAGAGCCGCAGCCGTCGCCAGGACGCACGCGTAACGGGTGGGTTTCATCAGGTCTCCTCGTAGGCGATGTGGGTGGACGGAGCTCACTTCGGGCACCAGTCGCCCGGCTTGGGTTTCCACAGCGTCGTGGGGCCCCACCACCTGCCGCCGCTGCTCGGCAGCTTCTTCGCCCCGACGATGCTGATCACCGCGTTCACGACGTCCATGACGACGCCGAGGACCTGCCAGCCGTAGCCGTAGCGCGAGCTGAGCAGCAGCGAGTCGCGGACGCAGCTGTTGCCCAGCGCGTCCAGCGGCGTGTCGGCGGCGACGCCAACGCCGAGGTCGAGGATGTAGGACAGACCAGCGCTGAACACCCCGAGGCCGACCTCGATGCTGATCTTGGGACTCCACGTCAGGCGGAATGCGGTCGCCGCGATGCCGTAGCTCTTGGTGTTGTCGGTGATCGGCTCGACGATGGCGTCGGTGACCGCGCCGCCGAAGATCGAGCCGTTGCGGTAGCCGAATCCCAGCTCGCCGCGCACCGTGTACTTCCCGTGCGAGGTGATCTTGGCCTGGCCGAGGAACTGCATCGAGACGCTGAACGTCTGGGTGAGCGAGAGCGAGAGCAGCCCGCCCAGCGGGATCGACAGGTTCACCGGGACCGGGACCTGTGCAGTCTTGAACGACCCGGCGGTGCTCATGCTGGCGGCCTCGACGTCCAGCGAGATCGACACCGCTCCGCGGAGGCCGACGCTGGCCTCGACGAGTCTGCCGTTGCGGATCGCGACCCGGAAGCTCGTGCTCGGGGCATCCATGTGCAGGGTGAGGGTGGCCAGGAAATTTCCGTCCTGATGGTGGTAGCCGATCCGGACGCCGAGTCCCGTCGCGTTCCAGAACGGGCTGAGGGTGAACCCGGCGGCGCTCACGGTGGGCACCGGCGCCGACGGACGGCTCGGCAGCGGGACGCCGGACGGGATCGAGGGCAACCCCGGGAGCGTGGTCGGGATCGAGGTCGGCACGCTCGTCGGAATCACCGAGGGAACGCTCGTCGGGACGGCCGTGGGGACGGTGGTCGGAAACGGCAGCCGCGGTCGCGCCCCGTGGGTCAGCGGCCGGGTGTGGAGCGCATTGGTCGTGTGCGATCCTTCCGGGGTGGTGACGAGTGCCGCGATGTCGCCGGTCGGAGTGGGGTACGCGTAGACGTTGCGCACCGGGATCGGGGTCGCCGAGCCGAGGTCGGCGTCGCGGTAGATGTCGGTGAGGGTCACCGGGCCGAGCGCGACCTGCACGTCCGGGCCGGCCGACCCGAGCGCGAGCACCCGCCCTGCGCCGAAGCTGGTGGCCACCATGATCTTGCCGGTGGCGAGGTCCGCCACTCCCGGCGCGTGCCCGTCGACCGTCCAGACCAGCCCGTCCTGGCTGACGGAACGGACCGCGTCGGCGCCGCCGCCGACGAACACGACGTCGGGCTGATAGGTGACGCCGGCTTGTGGGGTGGCGCTCGTCCCGAACTGCTGCTGCTTGCCGCTCAGCTGCACCGGCGCACGGAACACGGTGGACCCGGTCGCCGGGGTGTGCATGGCCGGCGAGCCGTGGGTGCAGGCGGATAGGCCCAGCGCCAGCGTGAGAGCGATCGCGGCGGAGCGCGCGAGGCAACGGTTCATGAGGACACTCCTGGTCGGCTGCGGGTGGTGACGCGACCGAAGACGTCGTCTGGGTCCCATGCGGCCTCGAGCGCTGAGAGCCGGCGCGCGGCTGCGGCCGTCGGGCCGGGACGGTGGCTGTCGGGCAGGTCATGGCGGCGCAGGCGATCGACGAGCGCTGCGACCCAGGCCCGGTGGCGGGAATCGCCGGACGGGCCTGCCCACTGCGCGGCGGGACCGACAAGCCACCCGGGTGCGGGTAGGGCCACCGCGCTGTCAGCCGGTCGCCGCGCCACGGCGCCGCCGGTACTCAGTGCGACGACCGACGCGTAACGCCCCGGCAGGTCGGTGGCCACTGTCTCGAGATCGTCGATGAGCGCGGGGGACAGCGCGGGTACGGCCGTCACGGCCCAGGCGCGGCGCAGTCCGGGCGGCGTCATCGCCTTGAGCGTCGCCTGGAGGGTGAGGTAGGACATCGGTCGCACCGAGTCGGCCAGTGGCCGCGCCGCGGCGCGCAGTTCGGCGACGAACGTCATGCCGGCACGCGGGTCACCGACAAAGGCGGGAACCACGGCCAGGACGGGGCGCCCGACGACGTCACCCGGCACGAAGGCGGCGGGCGGCGCGTGCATGATCGCGGCGGCGCCCGCGAACTCGTCGTGGCCCAGCCGGTGCAGGTCGTCGAGGGTGCCGAGCACGTCCGCGGCGTCCGACACGCGGAACAGCAGCGCGCCACCGAGGACGGTCGGGTCGAGCGGGTGCAGGGTCAGCGTGAGCGAGGTGACGACACCGAGGTGCACGCCCCCGCCACGCAGGCCCCAGAACAGGTCCGCTTCCTGCTCCGCGGACGCGACGGCGCGGCGGCCGTCCGCCGTGACGAGATCGGCGGCGAGTAGGTTGTCGCAGGCGAGCCCGTGCACGCGCGACAGCCAGCCCTCGCCGCCGCAGAGAGTGAGCCCGGCGACGCCGGTGAGCGGCGAACGGCTGCCGGGGACGGCCAGCCTGTGCGCCTGCGTGGCCGCGTCCAGCTCACCCCACAGCGTGCCGGCGCGCACGGTCGCGGTGCGGGTCCCGGCGTCGACCGCGACGCCGCGCAGCGCGGACAGGTCGATCACGACGTCACCGGCTGTGGCGCGGCCGGCCATCGCGTCGCCACCGGCCCGGACGCTGACGGACCGGTTCGCACCGCGGGCGATCGCCAAGGTGGTGGCCACATCGTGGTCGCTGCTCACAGCGACGATCGCCTGTGGCCGGTTGTCGACCGCCGCGTTGAAGACCGTGCGCGCGTCGTCGTAGCCGAGATCCCCCGGAGCCAGCACGCAGCCACGGACGGCGGCTCGCAGGCGTGCGACGGTCGCCGGGCCAACCGGGTCGGTGGCGACCGTGCAAACGCTCATCGTGTCCTCCTGTCGACCTGGCGGGTCCAGGGTCGGGCGCAAGGCGTCTCATCGACGTCTCATGTGCATTTCAGGACGAGCGCGGCAGTTGTCGCGGTGGCATGCTTTTGTCCGTGGTGCCGGTGGAGGTCCGGGTGCTCGGGCCGACCCAGCTGCGCTGCGACACGGGATTGATCGCGTTGCCGCGGCAGTCCGAGCGCGCGCTCGCGGTCCGGCTGGCCCTCGCCCGCGGCGCGCCGGTGCGTGATGAGGTCCTGGCCCGGGCGCTGTGGGGTGACCTCGATCTGGTCCGCCCGGCGCAGCGGTTGCGGGTGCTCGTCTCGCGGCTGCGGTCCGGTCTCGGCCCGGCTGCCGCAGCGTTGCAGCGCGACCCGGGCGGCTACCGCCTCGATGCCGCACCGACCGACCTGATCGCTGCCGAGGCGGCGCTGGCGGCGGTGCGTGGCGCGGCCGATCCGCACACTGCGCGTGAGCGGGCAGCAGCCGCGGTGGCGCTGTGGCGCGGACCCGCGCTCGCCGATCTGCGCACCGTCCCGTTCGCGACCGCGGAAGCCGAGCGGATCGACGACCTTCAGGTCGAGCTACAACTCGCAGTGCTCTCGCTCGACCTGGATCTCGGTGCGACGGCCGCTGCCTGCGCCGGGTTGGAGCGGCTGGCAACTGAGCATCCGCTGCACGAGCGCGCGGTGTGCCTGCTGGCGATCGCCCTGTACCGGCTGGGCAGGCAGGCCGCTGCGCTGCAGCGGCTGGCCCGGTTGAAGGCGGCGCTGGCTGACGAACTCGGCGTCGATCCGACGCCCGAGACGAGCGCCACCGAGCTGCGCATCCTGCGGCAGGAGTTCGACGCGGACCCTGCGCCAACCCGGGTGATCCAACCGGCGTCCGACGTGCGCCTACCGACCGTCGCGGGGACGTTCGTCGGCCGCGAGGGTGAGCGACGGGCGCTCGGGGCCGAGCTTGCAGCGCCCGGGCTGATCACGCTGACCGGGACGGCCGGCAGCGGCAAGACCCGACTGGCGCTGGAGATCGCTCGAGCCGAGAGAGCCGGACGTCGACCGGTTGCCTGGGTGGATCTGGCGCCGTTGCGCGAAGCCGCGGCCGTCGTCCCCGCGGTCGCCGGCGCGGTCGGCGTCGATGCCGGGCCGGACGATCCGGTGCCCCTCATCGCAGCTGCGCTCGATCTCGGGTTGCTCGTCGTCGACAACGCCGAGCACCTGGTGGACGCGGTGGCGCAGGTCGTGGGCGCGGTGCTGCGGCATGCCCCGCGACTGTCGGTGCTGGTCACCTCGCAGCGGCCATTGCTGCTGACCGGCGAGGAGGTGCACCGGGTCGGCCCACTGCCGCCGGCCGCGGCGGCGACCCTGTTCTGCGAACTGGCCGGGGTCACCCGGGACGAGCACGTGGACGTGATCTGCGCGGCGGTCGATCACCTGCCGTTGGGCATCGAACTCGCGGCGGGCCTGACCCGGACGCTGAGGCGTGCCGCAGATCGCCGCGCGTGTTGACGACCGGCTGCGGTTGCTCGTCGGCGGATCGCGTGACGCCGGGCCGAGGCACACCAGCCTGCGGGCTGCCCTGGACTGGAGCTACCGGCTTCTCGACGAGCGTGGTCGGCTCGCCCTGCGTCGGCTGTCGGTGTTCGCGGGCGGCTGCCGGCTCGAGGCGGCCGAGGACGTCCTGCCCGGTGGTGACCTGCGCCGCTCCGACGTCGCGGCGGTCCTCGCCGATCTCGACGAGCGGAATCTGGTGACGGTGTCGGCCCGTGGCCGCGAGCCACGCTTCGTCCTGCTCGAGTCCGTGCACGACTACGCCGCCGAGCAGCTGGCGGCCGACCACGATGATCAAGAAGCCACCCGCGCGCGGCAGCTGGCCTGGTGCCTCGGCCACGTGCGAGCGCACGACGTCCAGGGCGACCGCGAGGCGGACGAGCTCGCACTCGTCTTCGCCGAGTGGCCGAATCTGCTCCGAGCACTCGAACTGGCGGTGAACACCGATCGGGCCGGCGACGGCCTGCGGCTGGCGATCGCACTCGACGACGCGTGGATGTTCCGCGGGATGCACCAACAGGCGCGCGTGCATTACGCCGCCCTGGTGGACGCGGCCGGCGTCACCGATGCCGAGCGGGCGCGCGCGCTGTCGAACTTCGCCTACGCAACCACGCTCGCGTCCGCCAGCACCGAGGCGATGCAGCTGCTCGATCGGGCCGCCGAGCATGCGGCGCGCGCCGGCGATCGTGAACTGCACATGCGGGTGCTGTTCCACCGGGGGATCGCGCTGATCGAGGACGGCCGGCCGGCGGCCGCGCTCGAACCGCTGCGCTACGGCCGCGAGATTGCCGGCGACCTGGCACGTCCGCGCTCGATCGGTGCGTTCGACGACGCCATCGCGACCGCCCTGCTGTATTCCGGGCGAGCTGCGGACGCGGCCGAGCTGTACCGGCGGGCCAACGACGGCGACCGGCGAGCGGGCCACACCCACGGCCTCGTCCGCGGGCTGGTCAACGAGGCATCGGCACTGGTGTCGGTCGGCGACATCGACGGCGCGCTGCGCTGCGCGGACGAGGGGATCGACCAGGCGCGTGCGCTCGGTGACGGCGTCGCCGAGGCATCGCTTCGAGCGGTGCACGGATTCGCCGCGATGAGCCGACGGGATCCGACCTCGGCGGTGCGGCACTTCCGCGAGGCGCTGACGCACCTGGCCGCCGACGAGGTCGACGCGCACCTGTGCCGGCTCGATCTCGCGGACGCGCTGTTGCAGGCCGGTGAACTGGTCGAGGCGCGGCGCACGGTCGACGGCATCACCGCGGCGCTGGCGCACCGTGGCGTGGTGTGGCTGCTCGCCCAGCCCACCCTCGCCGAACTCGCGGCCGCTGAGGGGGACACGGTCGCGGCGGCGAGAATCCTGCAGTACGCCGAGCAGGAGTACGCCGAGCGCGGGTTCGCGTGGCCGCTCGCACTGCGCCGGATGGAACGTGGTCGCTCGGCGTTGGCAGCGCCGCTCCGGTAGCCGCCGGGGCTAGAGGGGGATGTTGCCGTGTGCTCCGCGGCCGGCCGGTGTCGCGGCCAGGGCAGCGGCGATCGCGGCGCGTGTGCGCGACGGCGAGATCAGCTCGTCCACCACGCCGAGTTCGATCGCCCGGGTGACCCCACCGGCGATGCGCTCGTGCTCCGCGGCCAAGGACGCGTGCAGCGCCTCCCGTTCGCCGGGTGGCGCCGCGGCGAGCTTCTTGCGGTGCAGGATGCCGACCGCCGCGGACGCGCCCATGACCGCGACCTCGGCGCCCGGCCAGGCGAAGACCCGATCGGCGCCCAAGGCCCGAGAGTTCATCGCGATGTAGGCACCGCCGTAGCTCTTGCGGGTCACCAGCGTCACCCGGGCCACGACGGCCTCACCGAACGCGTGCAGCAGTTTGGCGCCGCGCCGGACGATGCCGTCCCACTCCTGGCCGACGCCGGGCAGGTAACCCGGGACGTCGACGAGCACGACGAGCGGGACGCCGAACGCGTCGCACATCCGCACGAAGCGCGCGGCCTTCTCGGCCGACGGTGAGTCAAGGCAGCCGCCGAGGCGGAGCGGGTTGTTCGCGATCACGCCGACGGTCCGCCCGGTCAGCCGGCCCAGGCCGGTGACGATGTTCGGGGCCCAGCGCGCGTGCATCTCCAGGAAACTCGCGTCGTCGAGGACGCCGTCGATGAGCGGATGCACGTCGTAGGCACGCTTGACGTTCTCGGGCAGCAGCGTGGACAGGTCGGTGTCGGGGCCGACCCGTTCGAGGTCGAAGCTGCCCTGCTGTGCCAACAGCGTGGTGGCCGCGCGGGCACAGTCGAGCGCGTCGTCCTCCGAGGCTGCGGTGATGTGCACGACGCCACTGCGCCGGCCATGCGTGTCGGGTCCACCCAGGGACTCCATGTCCACGCTCTCGCCGGTCACCGACCGCACGACGTCCGGGCCGGTCACGAACACCCGGCCCGCGGTCGACATGATCACCAGGTCGGTGAGCGCGGGTCCGTAGGCAGCTCCGCCGGCAGCAGGGCCGAGCACGACCGAGAGTTGGGGCACGCGGCCGGACGCGCGGATCATCGCCTGGAACACCAGCCCGACCGCCTGCAACGCGTCGACGCCTTCGGCCAGCCGCGCGCCGCCGGAGTGCCAGACGCCGATGACCGGGATCCGCTCGCGGACCGCCGCGTCGATGGCGTCGACGATGTGCCGGCACCCCTCGGTGCCCATGGCGCCGCCCATCACCGTCGCGTCGGTGCAGTAGGCGATGGTCGGCGTGCCGTTGACGAGTCCGCGCGCGGCGACGACACCACTCGAGTCGCGTGGGTGCAGCGTCTGCACGCTGCCGTCGTCGAACAGCTTCGCCAGCCGCAGTTCCGGGTCACGCGGGTCGATCTCGACACCGGACACGGCAACTGCGGTCATGCCTAGACCTTTCGGAACAACAGTGACGCGTTGTGCCCGCCGAAGCCGAACGAGTCGTTCACGGCGACCGGTACCCGCATCTCGCGCGCCTCGCGGGGGACGTCCACCCGCAGCTCGTCGTCGGGGTCCTCGAGGTTGATCGTCGGGGGGACGATGTCGTTGTGAACCGACAGCACCGTCGCCACCGACTCGATCGCGCCCGCCGCGCCGAGCAGGTGCCCGGTCATCGACTTCGTCGCGGTGACCACGGTGTCCTCGCCGAACAACTCGGCGATCGCCCCTGCCTCGCCCATGTCGCCGACCGGGGTGGAGGTCGCGTGTGCGTTCACGTGCACGACGTCGTCGAAGGACAGGCCGGACCGCTCGACAAGCAGCCGCAGCGCGCGTACCTGCCCCGACCGGTCGGGCTGCACGATGTCGTAGGCGTCGGAGGTGATCGCTGCCGAGGCGAGCACCGCGTACGGGGTCCGGCCACGCGCGGCCGCGGACGCCGCGCGCTCGAGCACGAGCACACCGGCACCCTCGCCGAGGACGAAGCCGTCGCGGGCCTTGTCCCACGGCCGGGACGCTCGCCGCGGCTCGTCGTTGCGGGTCGACATGGCGCGCATCTGCGCGAAGCCGGCCACGTTCAGCGGGTGGATGCACGCCTCGGTGCCGCCGACGACGACGACGTCGGCACGGTCGAGGTGAAGCAGGTCGAGCCCGTGCGCGACCGCCTCGGCGCCGGACGCGCACGCGCTGACCGTGGTGTGCACCCCGGCCTGCGCGCCGACCTCCAGGCCGACGTAGGCGGCCGGTCCGTTGGGCATGTTCATCGGGATCAGCAGCGGGGACACCCGTCCCGGCCCCTTCTCCCGCATCAGGTCGTACTGGGCGAGCAGGCTGGTGACACCACCGATCCCGGTGCCGATCACCACCGCGACGCGGGTCGGGTCGAGCCCGGCTTCGCGTGCGGTGCCTTCGAAGCCCGCGTCGGCCCAGGCCTCGCGGGCCGCCACGATGGCGGCCTGCTCGCTGCGGTCCAGGCGGCGGGCCTGGACCCGCGACAGCACCTCGGCCGGGTCGGTCGCCATCGGCGCGGCGATGCGCACGGTCAGCTCGGCCGGCCAGTCCTCGCCCAACCCGACGACACCGGACTCGCCCTTCAGCAGGGCGCCCCAGAAGCTGGCCACGTCCCCGCCGAGCGGCGTGGTCGCGCCCAGCCCGGTCACGACGATCTCGCCGGTCGCTGCAGTCATGCTCTCTCCTCGTGTCGCCCGGGTGTCCGCGTGCGCTCGCACCCGGGCGCGGCGTCCAACCGCTCGGTCAGGCGTTGCTCGCGATGTACTTGACGGCGTCGCCGACGGTCTTGAGCTTCGGCAGTTCGTCGTCGGGAATCTTCACGCCGAACTGCTCCTCGGCGGCCATTGCCACCTCGACCATCGACAGCGAGTCGACGTCGAGGTCGTCGACGAAGCTCTTCTCGTCGGTGACGTCTGCAGGTGAGACGTCGGCAACCTCTTCGAGAATGCTGGCGAGACCTGCGCGGATCTCCTCGGCACTTGCCACAGGAATGATTCCTTTCGATCGGTGAACGCCCGTCCCGGTCGGGACGAACGCGGTCTGGCGGTCAGGGGGACAGGACGACCTGGGCGGCGTAGGACAGACCGGACCCGAAGCCGAGCAGCAGCACCGGTGCGCCGGACGGGATCTCACCGGCCTCGACCATGCGCGACATCGCCAACGGGATCGAGGCGGCCGAGGTGTTGCCGGACGTCACGATGTCGCGGGCGATCACCGCGTTGGCCAGGCCGAGCCGGCGCGCGAGCGCGTCGATGATGCGCAGATTGGCCTGATGGGGGACGAACGCGGCGATCTCACTCACGTCGACGCCGGCCCGGTGGCACGCCTCGAGCGCGACGGGAGCCATCTGCGAGGTGGCCCACCGGTAGACGGCCTGGCCCTCCTGGCGGAAGAACCGGCTCTCGGCGTCGATCGCGACGCTGTCGAACTGCTCGCCGTCGCTGCCCCAGACGATCGGCCCGATCGCCGTCTCGTCCGCGCCGCTGACGACGGCCGCGGCCGCACCGTCGGCGAGGATGATGCAGGTGGAGCGGTCGTTGAGGTCCAGCCAGCCCGAGAACCGCTCGGACGCGACGATGAGGACGTTGCGCGCCTGGCCGGTCTGGACGGCGGCCGACGCCGCGGCCACGGCGTAGACGAAGCCCGAGCAGCCGGAGCTGATGTCGTACGCGCCGGGGGCGTCGATGCCGAGGCGGGACGCGAGCTGGGGCGCCGCGGCCGGGATCGGCTCAGGCATCGTGCAGGTCGCGACGAGCACGAAGTCGACGTCGGACGCGGTGATCCCGCTGCTGGCCAGCGCCTTGCTGCCGGCTGCTTCGGCCATGTCGACGACGCTCTCGCCCGGGTCGGCCCAGCGTCGCTCGGCGATGCCGACGCGCGACTTGATCCATTCGTCGTCGGTGTCCACGCCGAGCGCGATCAGGTCGTGGTTGGTGACGACGTTGACCGGCCGGTAGTGGCCGAGGCCGAGGATGCGGGTGCCGGCCGGTCCGGTGCTGGTGTTCATCAGCCGTCCACGCCGCTCTGGATGCGGACGACCGGCAGGCCCGCCGCGACGATGTCGCCGTCGTGGCGCAGCCATTCGGTGAGCACACCCGCTTGTGGTGACACGATCTGGTGCTCCTCGCGATTGGTACGGATCGAGCCGAGCAGGGTGCCGGGCACGAGCGCACTGCCCTCGTCGACCTCCTCGGCCCTGGTGAACACGCCCTTGGCCGGTGTCACCACGATACGGAATTCGGGGGTGTACTCGCCCTGCCCGTGTTGTGGATGGCTGTCGAGCACCGCGCGCGCCTTGTCGAGATCGGCCGGTGTCTTCACCGCGACGAGTTCCACCCCGGGCAGTTCCCGCTTGGCGATACCGGTCAGCGTCCCCGCGGGTGCGAGCTCGATCGCGGCGTCGATGCCCAGATCGGCGCAGGTGCGCAGGCACAGGTCCCAGCGCACCGGCAGCGTGACCTGGCGGACCAGACGCGCGACGAGGTCGGCGCCGGTGCTCACCGACGAACCGTCGGCGTTGGACAGCAGGATCGGACGCGGGTCGGCCGGGGTGAGTGCGGCGACGTACTCACCGAGGGCGGTCTCGGCGGGGCTCATGAAGTGGGTGTGGAACGCACCGGCGACGGCCAGCGGACGCACCCGTGCGCCTGCCGGTGGCGCGGCGGCAAGCTTCTCGAGCGCCTCGAGGGCACCGGCGGCGACGATCTGACCGGCACCGTTGCGGTTGGCGGCGGTCAGCCCGGCGGCCTCGATTCCCGCCACGACCTCGTCCGGGTCGCCACCGAGCAGCGCGGACATGCCGGTCGGGGTGAGCGCGCAGGCGGCGGCCATCTCGGCTCCTCGACGCGCTGCGAAGGCCACGGCCTCGGGCGCTGAGAGTGCGCCGGCTACGGCGGCCGCCGTGAGCTCGCCGACGCTGTGTCCCGCGACGACCCGCTCGGCGTCGGACTCGAGCCCGAGCCGGGCCGCGACGAGTACGCCGAGCGCCACGATCAGGGGCTGGGTGACGGCGGTGTCCTTGATCTCGTCGGCATCGGCGCTCGTCCCGAGCCGGACCAGGTCCAGGCCGGTGGCCTCCGAGAACGCGGCGAGTTCCTCGGCCACACCAGGTAGTTCCAGCCAGGGCGCAAGCATGCCCGGCGTCTGCGACCCCTGGCCCGGGGCGAATACGGCTATCACGCTGTCCACCATCCCGGTCGCGACCCGGTGATCGCGAGGTCGACACGAACAGAGTTTGTCCCGGCCGACTGTAGGTATCCCACAGTGACACCGCTATTACATTGGATATTTCACCTCCTAGGCAGTAGGTATCGCTGTTCAATCAGAGCTTTCGGTCAAGCTGGCGAGCGCAATCGCGGTACGCAGCGTGAAGGCTCCGCGCCCGTCGGTCGGCACCTGACCGCTGACCTCCGCGACCCGGCGCAGCCGCGAGCGCACCGTGTTCACGTGCACGAACAGCGTCCGGGCGGTCGACTCGAGGGCACCTCCGGCGTCGAGGAAGCAGGCGACGGTGTCGAGCAGGACGTCGCCCGCGCCGACCAGCGGCTGGTACACGGTCTCGATCAGCAACGCCCGAGCGTCCGCCTCGCCCAGCAGGGCGCGCTCGGGCAGCAGGTCGTCGGCCGACACCGGCCGTGGCGCGCCCCGCCAGCCGGGAGCGGCCCGCAGTCCGGACAGCGCCGCCTGGGTCACCGCGGGCGCCTGGGCGGCATCAGAGGTGGCCGGGCCGACCACCACCGGCCCATCGCCGAAGGCGGGCAGCAGCGCTGCGGCCGTCGCGGCGAGATCGGTGGTGCCGCCGACCAGGACGACCAGCCGCGAACCGTGCACCCCCGCCATCGCATCGAGCCCGAGCTGGGCGGTGATGTCGTGGACCTGGCGCAGTACCTCCTCCACCGCATCGGTGGGCGCGCTGCCGACCACGCTCGCGTACGGGCCGGACGACTCCCACCCGAGTGCGGCGAGCTGGCTCGGCAGCGCCTCGCCGACCTCGATCCCGCTCACCAGCCGGTCGATGACCAGCGTCTCGAGCCGCTCGTCCCAGGAGCCTCTGCTCTCGGCGGCGATCGCGTACACCCGGGCGGCGGCGAAGGCGACCTCGCGGCTGAAACGGAGCAGTTCCTCGCGTGCCGCGTCCTCGTCCTCGGGGCCGGCGAGCAGGGGCAGGTTCTGCTCGGCGACCGCGATCGTCTGCCGGACCAGCTCGACGGTCTGCTGCAGGGTCAACGAGCGTGCCATGCGGCGCGGGGCGGCGGCGAAGACCTCACCGGTCACCCGCAGCACGTCGTCGGGTTGGCGCAACCACTCGACATAGGACTGCAGGCCGGCTTGCGCCACCAGCGTCACCCACGAGCGCTGGACAGCCGGCAGCTGCCGGAACCACGGCAGCTGCTCGTCCATCCGCGCGACGCTCAGGGTGGCCAGGCGTCCGGTCGCCTGCTCGATGCGCCGGATCGTCTCGGCCCGCAACCCCGCCCGCACGCCACGAAGCCTGCCACGTCCCCCATCGACGCTCGCCCGGGTAGCGGCATCGGTAGCGTCATCGGCGTGAGTCGCGACCCCACCGCCGACCTGCGGCGCATCGCGTTCCTGCTCGAGCGCACGCTGCAGCCGAGCTTCCGGGTGAAGGCGTTCCGCACCGCGGCGGCGATCGCCGAGGAACTGCCTGCCGGTGAGCTCGCCGCCCGCGCAAGGGCAGGCACCCTGACCGAGCTTTCCGGCATCGGGAAGAGCACGGCCGGCGTGATCGCCGAGTCGCTGCGCGATGAGATGCCGGCCTACCTGGCCAAGCTGCTGGCCGATGAACCCCCGCCGGTCGCCGAGGCGACGGCGCGGCTGCGGGCCGCGCTACGCGGTGACTGCCACACCCACTCGGACTGGTCCGACGGCGGCTCGCCGATCCGCGAGATGGCACTGACGGCGCGCGACCTCGGCCACGACTACTGCGTGCTGACCGATCACTCGCCGCGTCTGAGCGTGGCCAACGGGCTGTCGGCCGATCGGCTGGAGCGGCAGCTGGACGTCGTGGCCGAACTCAACGAGGCCTTCGCCGCCGAGGCCGCGGCCGGCGATGCCCGCGAGTTCCGCCTGCTGACCGGGATCGAGGTCGACATCCTCGACGACGGCACGCTCGACCAGAAACCGTCGCTGCTGGCCCGGCTGGATCTGGTGGTCGCGAGCGTGCACTCGAAGCTGCGGATGCCGTCGGCACAGATGACGCCGCGGATGGTCGCAGCCATCTCGAACCCGCACACCGACGTGCTCGGACACTGCACGGGCCGGATGGTGCGCGGCCGCGACGGCCGCAACACCCGTCCCGAGTCCGAGTTCGACGCCGAGATCGTCTTCGCCGCCTGCGAGCGCTTCGGCGTGGCGGTCGAGATCAACTCGCGTCCCGAGCGGTTGGACCCGCCCCGCCGGCTGCTGTCGGTGGTGGTCGAGACGGGTTGCCTGGTCTCGATCGACACCGACGCGCACGCCCCCGGACAGCTGGACTGGCAGGTGAACGGGTGCGCGCGCGCCGTCGACTGCGACGTGCCGGTCGCGTCGATCGTCAACAGCTGGGCCATGGACGAGCTGCTCGCCTGGACCGCGGACCACGACGCGCGCCCGTGATCGTCCGTGCCGGGGAGCGGTTCCGCTGGTCGCAGCCCGGGATCGAGTCGTGGCACGTCTTCTCGGCCGGCCCGCACTACGACCCAGCCCGGCTCGGCGTCGGCCCGCTGATCGGCGTCGACGAACACCTGCTCGCACCCGGAGCGGGCTTCGCCGAGCACGCGCACCGCCGCGTGGACATCGTCAGCTGGGTGCTCAGCGGGACGCTGCGGCACCGAGCAGGTGCGGCTGCCGGGGGTCGGCGCGCCGGCCTGCTGGTCGAGCCGGGTCAGGTGCTGGTCCAGCGCGCGGGCGAGGGAGTGCGGCACATCGAGGACAACCCGTCGGGCACCCACCCGCTGCGTCTGCTGCAGATGACAGTCATGAGCGCGAACAGCACGCCGTCGACTCGCCTGGCTGAGCTGCCCGCACAGCTCGGCACGGCGCGCCTGGAGTTGGGCCCGGTCGCGATGCCGGGCTTCGTGATCGTGGTCAGCGGTCAGTGGCGCTGTGGCGGGATCGTCCTCGGCCCGGGCGACGCGGGCGAGGTCGACGAGACGCCGGTCGGTACCGGCACGCTGCTGACCTGGCTGCTCCAGTGAGCTGCCGCCCCGGGCGGGGCCCGCGCTGGTCGTAGGGTCGAGTGCATGGACACAGTTGATCTCGGCGGGCTGACAGTTTCGGCGCAAGGTCTCGGCTGCATGGGGATGAGCCAGAGCTACGGCAGCACCAACTGGGACGAGTCGATCGCGACCGTCCACCGCGCCCTTGAACTGGGTGTGAGCCTGCTCGACACCGCCAACGTCTACGGCGCCGGCCACAACGAGGTCCTCGTCGGCCGGGCGATCCACGACCGGCGCGACCAGGTGCAGCTCGCGACCAAGTTCGGGCTCGATCTGGACGGGAAGCCGGGCGACTGGAACGTCCGCGGTGACGCGGCCTACGTCCGCACGATGTGCGAGCACTCCCTGCTGCGCCTCGGCGTCGATCACCTCGACCTGTACTACCTGCACCGCCCGCCCCGCAACGTCGAGATCGAAGAGACGCTCGGTGCGATGGCCGAACTCGTGCAGGCCGGCAAGGTGCGCGAGCTTGGCCTGTCGGAGGTGGACGACGACCTGCTGCGACGCGCGCACGCCGTCCATCCGATCGCCGCGGTGCAGAGCGAGTACTCGCTGTGGACGCGCGATCCCGAGACGACGGTGCTGGCGGCGCTGCGCGAACTCGGCGTCGCGCTCGTGCCGTTCTCCCCGCTCGGTCGCGGCTTCCTGACCGGGACCGTCGACCCGTCCGCACTCGGTGCCGGCGACTTCCGCGCGCGTAACCCTCGATTCGCCGGCGACGCGAACCGGGCCATCGCCGACGCCGTCGCTGCGGTCGCCGCGCGCCACGGTGTCGCGCCCGCCCAGGTCGCGCTGGCCTGGGTCCACGGCCGCAGCGAGCACCTCGGCGTGCCGGTCGTGCCGATTCCCGGCACGAAGCGGGTCCGCTGGCTGGAGCAGAACGTCGGGGCGGTGGACGTGGCGCTCACCGCCGACGACCTGGCCGAACTCGACCCGCTCGCCGACCAGGTCGTCGGCGGGCGCTACTGACCCGAGCCCCGCACCGAGCGGTTACGAATCGCCGCCCACGGTGCCGTGCCCGGCCGCCGTCACGTCGAGCAGCTGGTACTTGTCGAACGCCTCGCGGGCGATCTCGGGCTTGATCTCGCCACGCTTGGCCAGCTGCTGCAACACGGCCACGACGATGGATTGGGCGTCGACGTGGAAGAACCGCCGCGCCGCCCCCCGGGTGTCGGCGAACCCGAACCCGTCCGTCCCGAGCGAGGTGTAGTCGCCGGGGACCCAGCGGCTGATCTGGTCCGGGACAGCACGCATGAAGTCCGACACCGCGATGACCGGTCCGCGCGCGCCGGTGAGCGCGGACGTCACGAACGGCACCCGCGCCGGCGCGTCCGGCTCGAGCAGCAGCGCCTCCTCACACGCGACCGCGTCGCGGCGCAGCTCGTTCCACGAGGTCACCGACCACACGTCGGCGTCGACCCCCCAGTCCTCGCCGAGGATCCGCTGCGCGTCGAGCGCCCAGGGCATCCCGACGCCGGACGCCAGGATCTGCGACTGGGGCCGCCCCTCGTCGCCGCCGAGTGCCGGCGAGAACCGGTACATGCCCTTGAGCAGCGCGGACACGTCCAGGTCGTCCGGCTCCCGCGGCTGCACCATCGGCTCGTTGTAGATCGTCAGGTAGTAGAAGACGTCGTGCTCGCTGACTCCGGCCGGGTAGGTGCCGACGCCGAACATCCGCTCGAGGCCGGCCCGCACGATGTGTGCGACCTCGAACGCGAACGCGGGGTCGTACGCGACACAGGCCGGGTTGGTCGAGGCAAGCAGCAGCGAGTGCCCGTCGGCGTGCTGCAGCCCCTCGCCGGTCAGCGTCGTTCGTCCCGCGGTGGCGCCGAGCACGAACCCGCGCCCGAGCTGATCGGCCAGCGCCCAGAACTGGTCGCCGGTGCGCTGGAAGCCGAACATCGAGTAGAAGATGTAGAACGGGATCATCGGCGTCGCATGCGTCGCGTAGCTGGTCGACGCCGCGATCAGCGAGGCCATCGAGCCCGCCTCGGAGATCCCCTCGTGCAGGATCTGACCCTTCTCGGACTCCTTGTACGACAGCAGCAGCTCACGATCGACGGCGTCGTACTGCTGCCCATGCGGCGAGTAGATCTTCGCGGTGGGGAAGATCGAGTCCAGCCCGAACGTGCGCGCCTCGTCGGGGATGATCGGCACGAAGCGCGGGCCGATCTGCTTGTCCTTCATCAGATCCTTGAACAGCCGGACGGTCGCCATCGTCGTCGCGATCTGCTGCTTGCCGGACCCCGCGCGCAGTTCGGCGTAGGCGGACTCGCCGGGCAGGGTCAGCGGCTTGGCCCGCACCACCCGCTTGGGGACCGCGCCGCCGAGTGCCGCACGCCGCTCCTTCATGTACTGGATCTCGTCGGACTTCTCACCCGGGTGGTAGTAGGGCGGCAGGTCCGCGTCGAGTTCCTCGTCGGTGATCGGCAGGTACAGCCGGTCACGGAAGGCCTTGAGGTCGGCCTTGGTCAGCTTCTTCATCTGGTGGGTGGCGTTGCGTCCCTCGAACGACTCCAACGTCCAGCCCTTGACGGTCTTGGCGAGGATCACTGTGGGCTGGCCGGTGTGCGTCCGCGCCGCCTCGAACGCCGCGTAGACCTTGCGGTAGTCGTGCCCGCCGCGGGACAGCTTGCGCAGGTCGTCGTCGGACAGGTCCTCGACCATCTTGCGCAGCCGCGGATCCCCACCGAAGAAGTGTTCGCGGATGTAGGTGCCGGTCTCGACCGTGTAGGTCTGGTACTGCCCGTCCGGCGTCTGGTTCATCTGGTTGACGAGGACGCCGTCCGCGTCGCGTGCCAGCAGCGGGTCCCAGTCGCGTCCCCAGACGACCTTGATGACATTCCAGCCGGCGCCGCGGAAGTAGGACTCCAGTTCCTGGATGATCTTGCCGTTGCCGCGCACGGGGCCGTCGAGGCGTTGCAGGTTGCAGTTGATGACGAAGGTGAGGTTGTCCAGTTCCTCGCGCGCCGCGACGCCGATCGCGCCGAGGGACTCGACCTCGTCCATCTCGCCGTCGCCGAGGAAGGCCCACACGTGCGAGGCGGAGGTGTCGGTCAGGCCACGAGCACTGAGGTAGCGGTTGAACCGGGCCTGGTAGATCGCGCCGATCGGGCCGAGGCCCATCGACACGGTCGGAAACTCCCAGAAGTCCGGCATCAGCCGGGGGTGCGGGTAGGACGAGAGCCCGTACGGCGCGCGCGAGCGCTCTTGGCGGAAGCCGTCGAGGTGTTGCTCGGTCAACCGTCCCTCGAGGAACGCGCGTGCATAGATGCCAGGGGCGGCGTGGCCCTGGAAGTACACGTGGTCGCCTGTGCCGGACGCGAGGTCCTTGCCGCGGAAGAAGTGGTTGTAGCCGACCTCGTACAGCGACGCGGCGCTCGCGTAGGTGGCGATGTGGCCGCCGACGCCGACGGTCTTGTTCGCCCGCGACACCATGATCGCGGCGTTCCAGCGGATGTAGGCGCGGATGCGTCGCTCGATGTGCTCGTCGCCGGGGAACCAGGGTTCGCGCTCGGGCGGGATGGTGTTGATGTAGTCGGTGCTGCGCAGCGCCGGTACGCCGACTTGGCGTTCACGCGCACGTTCCAGCAGCTTCAGCATGAGGAAGCGCGCGCGCTGTCGTCCGTCGGAATCGACGGCGGCGTCGAGGGACTCGATCCACTCGCGCGTCTCGTCCGGATCGATGTCGGGCAACTGGCTCGGCAGGCCGTCAGTGATGATGTTGAAACGGTCTCTGGTCACCCCATCAGTGAACACCCTCGCCAGCCGATAGGGTCAGGGCTTGAGCTACCTCCCGGTAATGACACTGCCGGGCCATCGATCATCAGGAGGACACCGTCGTGAGCACGGACCCCACGACCGGGACTGGTCCCGGCGTGGCTGAACGGATGGGCGTGAAGCCCGGGATGCTCGTGATGGAGATCGGACACGACGACGACGTCGATACCGAACTGCGCACGTCGATCGAGGAGCAGAGCGGTGAGGAGCTCGTCGGTGACGATTCCGACGAGGTCGTTGACATGGTGCTTCTCTGGTACCGCGCCGATGACGGCGATCTCACCGATCAGCTGGTCGACTGCGTGAGCCCGCTGGCCGACGACGGCGTCATCTGGCTGCTCACGCCCAAGCGGGGCCGCGACGGCTACGTCGAGCCGTCCGACATCGGCGAGGCCGCCTCGGTGGCCGGGTTGTCCGAGACGTCGATCATCACGATGAGCGCCGACTGGGCCGGAACCCGGCTCGTCGGGCGAAAGACCGGGGGAAAGCGTTGACCGCTCCGACCAGCGTCGGGGCCGACGCGCCCGACTTCACCCTCAAGGACCAGAACAACGAGCTGGTCACGCTGTCGGACTTCCGCGGTGACCAAGCCGTGCTGATCGTGTTCTATCCCCTCGCGTTCACCGGCATCTGCACGGGCGAACTGAGCATCGTGCGCGACGACATGTCCTCGTTCCAGAACGAGGACGTGCAGGTGCTGACCATCAGCTGCGACTCGCCGTACTCGCTGAAGATCTACAGCGAGCGCGAAGGCTACGAATTCCCGATGCTGTCGGACTTCTGGCCGCACGGCGCGGTGGCACAGGCCTACGGCGTGTTCAACGAGCAGGCCGGCTTCGCCAACCGCGGGACGTTCCTCGTCGACAAGGGCGGCGTCGTCCGCTTTGCCGAGATGAACGGTCCTGGTCAGGGTCGCGACGCCGCGGAGTGGCTGCGGGCGATCAAGTCACTGTGAGCCGGGCGGCCTGACGGCGCGCAGCAGACAGTCGATCGCGGGCCGGTCCGCGCCGGCCACCGGCCGCTCGACCGCGTCGGCCCGGATCACGTCCAGACCGGTCCCGTCCAGGTCGGCTCGGACGTCGCCCGCGGTGTAGAGGACGGACGGGTCCTGAGGACCGCCCGTGCCGTGCTCGAGATTCGCCGGGTCGTGCGCGATGACCAGCAGGGTGCCGCCGGGCGCCAACGCCGTCACGGCATTGCGCACCGCGGCGCGTCGCTCGTCCGCGGCCACCTGCAGGTAGCAGAGCAGCGCGAGATCGACCGGGACGGACGGGGTGAACGACAGCGCGTCCGCGACGACCCACTCGACGCCCGCGCCCGCAGCGGTCTCGAGCCGGCGCGCCTTCTCGATCGCGACCGGTGAGAAGTCCACCGCCGTCACGGCCCAACCCAGCCCGGCCAGCCAGAGCGCGTTGCGTCCCTCGCCGCAGGCCAGGTCGAGCGCCCGGCCCGGCGTCTCGTCCGCCAGTTCCTGCTCGACCCAGCGGTTGGGCGTGATGCCCCAGACGAGGTCGGAATCGGCGTAGCGCGCATCCCACTCGGCAGGCCCCATCGTCGAGCGGCGGGAGCCGCCGGGCCGCTCGTGGCCGGTCATCGGCCGTACCGATCGGCGAGCTTGGCGTGCAGCGCCTGCTCAGGAGTGCCCGTGCCGGTCGCCGGTTCGCTGGCTGCCTTCTCTTTGCGTTCGGCCCGCGCCAGCACGAACGGGGCGGCAAGCGCCAGGAGCGCGAACAGGTACCACTGCATGATGTAGGCGAAGTGCTGCGGCTCGACCGCCCCGCCGGCAGGGTTGGACAGGTCCGGCCCGGGCAGGGTGATCAGGCCGCGCGTTCCCGGCTGTCTCGGCATCAGTTCGACGTAGCCGTCGAGCATCGGCGCGCCGAGGCGTTGCGCCTGCTGAACCGGGTTGATCGAGCTGACCTGACCGTCCGGCAGTTGTCCGGCTCCGTCGTCGGTCGTCTCAGCGAGGTGAATGCGGCCCTGGACGGTGACCGGCCCGGCCGGTGCTTCCGCGATCGTCGTGGGCGGCTCGCCGTTCGGGATCTGCTCGACGAAGCCGCGCACGACGAGCAGCGTTGCTGTCCCGGTGCGCAGGGGAGTGACGATGAGCAGGCCGTCCTTGCCGTCGACCGTGCGGTTGCGGACGAGGGTCTGCGCGGACGGGTCGTAGCTGCCGGTCGCGGTGACGGTGCGGTACTCGACCGCATCCTTGGCCGGTCCGGGTGCGCCGGTGACCGGCAGCAGGTCCGCGACGGGGACGGCCGCGGCGCGGGCGTTACCGCGCAGGTCTGCATTCTCGGCGCGCTTGTCGTCGAAGCGGACGATCTGCCACGTCCCGGCGCCGACGCAGGCAAGCGCGACGACGAGCATCAACGCCGACAGCGCCGCATAGCGCGGTTGCCGCATCGTGGTCAGCGCCGACGTCAGCACGTCATCACGGTACGTCGGTTGCCCCGTCCGCGTCCCGGTACCCTGATCGGCGGCCGGTACCTCGGCCCAGGGCGCTTAGCTCAGCGGAAGAGCACTCGGCTTACACCCGAGCGGTCACTGGTTCGATCCCAGTAGCGCCCACCGCAGAACGTCACTGGATGCACCCCAGCGATGGTCCTGAAATCCCTTGATATTGCTGGACTTTCTGCCGATCAGTTCGGACAGTAGCGCGTGTCAGTAGTGGACACAAGGTGACGCGCGCGTACTCTGCATCTGGCACGTGGCTGGCACGTGAACTTGGCAGAGGGGTCCGCCGGATGGAGCTTCGACGCTGCGAGCGCTGCGCTAAACCGTTCGGCGGCTACCGCGCCGACGCCCGATTCTGCTCATCGCCGTGCCGCCAGGCGGCATACCGCGCGCGCGAACGTGAACTGACGGTCTACTTCCCCGACCCTGACGAGCGCGACGCCGCACGTCGATTCAGCGCCGCGAGCGAGGCCGAGTTCGAGGCCGCGTTACGGCTAGCCCGCCGGTGCGGCGACCTGTCCCGTAGCGGCGTCGTCAAAGCCCTGGACGTCGTTACGGATATAGCCGTAACGGGGGTCCAGCATGGCTAGGCGGTCCAACTTCGGCAGCGTCCGCCATCTCCCGTCACGACGTTGGCAGGCCCGCTATACCGCGCCCGGCGGTCGAACCGTCACCGCACCGATGACGTTCGACACCAAGCTCGACGCGCAGACGTGGCTCTCAACCGTCCGAACGGACCTCGTCCGAGGCGCCTCGCTGCCACCGGACAACGCCACCACGCTTCGGCACGTACTCCACGACCTGGCTTCAACACCGCACGCTCAAGCCGCGCACCCGCGCTCACTACCGGACGCTGCTCGACCAGCACATACTGCCCGCGCTCGGGGACACCCCCGTCTGGCGTCTGACACCCGCGGCGGTACGCGAGTGGTACGCCAAGACGGCCATCGACACGCCCACCACAAGAGCGCACGCCTACGCACTGCTCAAGACCATCTGCGCCACCGCCGTAACCGATGACCTGCTCACCGCGAACCCCTGCCGCATCCGAAGCGCCAGCCAAGCCAAGCGGGCATCCACGACCGAACCCGCGTCGCTCGACGAACTCGCCGCCCTCGTGGACGCCATGCCGCAGAAGTACCGGCTCATGGTGCTGCTCGCCGCCTGGTGCGGCCTGCGATTCGGCGAACTGACGGAGCTGCGAGGCAAGGACATCGACACCAAGGCCGGCGTCATCAAGATCCGGCGCGCCGTGGCGTGGGTCGATTCCATGCCGGTGATCGGCACGCCCAAGAGCGCTGCTGGCACGCGGGACGTTGCGGTGCCGCCGCACCTGATGCCGATGATCCGAGAGCACCTGATCGCACGGAACCCGAGACGGATTGCTGTTCCCATCGCCGCAGGGGACACACCTGACCACATCGACGCTGTACGCGTCGTTCTGGCCGAGCACGCGCAATCGCCGGGCGCCCTGACCTGCGCTTCCACGACCTACGCCACACCGGCGCCGTCCTCGCCGCCGCCACCGGCGCCACGCTCGCCGAACTCATGGCACGCCTCGGCCATTCCACCCCCGGCGCTGCGATGCGCTACCAGCACGCCGCCCGAGGACGCGATGCGCTCAGATTGCCGCGGCCGCTGTCTGACCTGCGCGACAGCCTCCCGATGAGCCGGCCGGTGGGGAGGAAGCCCCCATGGAAACCAGGTGATCAAGTTGGCCAATCGTCGTACACATTTACACCGGAGCAGATCTCGAAGGCCTTCATCCCCGGCGGCCTCCTATCGTTGTGGCAGTGGGTGGGCGACGAACGTGCGGAGCGCGAGCTTGAAGACTCCGCCGCTCTCGATCGAGCGCACGCCAACAAGTCCGCGAGGGTAAGGCCGCAAGTGCGATACCGCTGCGAGCTGGGATGTGGGCTTCTCTATGCCTGGAACCACCCCGGTGGCCTGGTTGTGTGGCACCCAACATTCCACCTGTCCGCGTGTCGGGCTGGTTGGCGCCGTGGCGCCAATCGGACTCGCGCTTATGCCTGCACGCCGCGTGAGAGCCGGCAAGACGAACGTGATACCCGAACGTGCATAACCTGTGGCGCTCAGCCCCGATCTTCGTCGCCTGTGAGCATGTGTACCAGCATCTCGATCCCGTCGCCTTTGCCGAAACAGTGGAGACGGCACTGCGCACCGGGAAGACCCAAGACCTCAGAGAGCGCGTGTCGCCTCCGGACAGGACCGCACGCGAGCGCTAAAATCGGGCCAGTAACGGACGCCGCCGCAGTAGTGCGGAAATCTCGGACTTGGCAACCCGGTGAGACAAGAACGAGGTCTCCCGACAATGCCAAAAGAGAAGTCAACGATCCGTACTCCGGATCAGCCCCACTATCTGAACCCGGCTGAGGCAGCCGCCCTTTACGGCTGCTCGCCACGCACAATCAGGCGCTACATCGCGGCTGGCACGATAAGAGGGCTGCGCCTAGGCCCCCGCATGATTCGTGTGGACGCCCGTGAGCTCGACACCCTTCTACGGCCGATCCCGACCGTTGGCGACGATGCAGCGTGAGCGCCGCGCCCTCAGCTCGCGGTGACACGCACGTCGGAACTCAAGTTCGTCAACGTCGCGACGCCTCCCGCCGCTGCGAGGTGTTGGCCGACGGCCGGCGTGATCCGATCGACCCGTCAGCGGCGGGGTGGGCGCCGATCAGGGTGCGTCTTATCGGTTCGCGAGCCTCGACAGCGGAATGGCAGGGCGGTCCGCGCGGTGCTGTGCCCGCGGCGTTCCGCACGTTGGGGGTGCGCTCCACGCGCTCCCGTGACGGGTCAGGTTGGTGCTGCCCCGCGGACGCTGCCGATGACGTGATGGCGCTGCTCGAAG
This sequence comes from uncultured Actinomycetota bacterium, assembly GCA_963750295.1. Taxonomy (GTDB): domain Bacteria; phylum Actinomycetota; class Actinomycetes; order Mycobacteriales; family Jatrophihabitantaceae; genus CAVVPY01. The sequence continues at coordinate 1,999,622 of CAVVPY010000001.1, read as the reverse complement.
TTCGCGGTTACCGCATCGAGGTGACCCTGTGATGGGCTACGGCACCGACTGGCCCGACACGCTTGCCACCGACGCCGTATCCGGGTCGGCGCTGCTGGAGGATCTGCGCGCGACGCTGAGGGACTACGTCATCTTCCCGTCGCAGGCCGCCCTTGATGCGGTCGTGTTGTGGATCGCCGCGACACATGCTCAGTCGGCATGGAACTGCGCCACCCGTCTGGTAATCAAGGCACCGGAGAAGCGGTGCGGCAAGAGCCGGCTGCTCGACATCATCGAGGCGACCTGCCACCGGCCGCTGATCACGGTGAACATCTCCCCTGCTGCGCTGGTCCGCTCTATCGGTACTGATCCGCCGACGCTGCTGCTCGACGAGGCCGACACGGTGTTCGGGAAGCGGGCGGCCGACAACCACGAGGATCTGCGCGGCATCGTCAACGCCGGGCACCAGCGCAACCGCCCATATATCCGCTGGGACGCGACCGCCCGCGCGGCCGAGAGCTGCCCGACCTTCGCGATGGTCGCGCTGGCCGGGATCGGTGACATGCCCGAGACGATCGAGGACCGGGCCGTGATCGTCGCGATGCGTCGGCGGGCAGCACACGAGACCGTCCGCCCGTACCGCACCCGCCGCGACGCACCGCGCCTGCACCAGCTCGGCGAACGCCTCACCGCGTGGACCGCGTCCGTCGTGGACACGCTCGCAGAGGCGACCCCCGCGATGCCGATCGAGGACCGCGCCGCGGACAACTGGGAACCGCTGATCGCGATCGCCGACACGGCCGGCGGCACCTGGCCCGCCCGTGCACGATCGGCCGCGCTCGTGCTCGTGCACGACAGCGAGGAACACGACTCCGACCGCTCGCTCGGCATGCGGCTGCTCGCCGACATCCGCAGCCTCACCACCGGGATGACGTTCGTTCGGTCCGCCGACCTGGTCGAGTCGCTGCAGCAGATCGAGGAGTCACCGTGGCGCGACTTCAACCTGACCACCCGCCAGCTCGCCGCGCGGCTCAAACGCTACGGCGTGCACACCGGCCACGACACCACCAAGACCGCACGCGGCTACAAGATCAGCGAGTTCGCCGACGCCTGGTCGCGCTACCTGCCCACCGTCACCGATGCGCTAGGCGCTGTCCGTCCGGACACGTCCGAGCGTCCGGAACCCGCGGAATCGCTAGCAAGTACGACGGACGCTTCCCAACCTCCGGACGGATACAAGCGTCCGGAGGCACCCGATCCGTCCGGACCGACCTCGCAACCTGCCTGGCCTTCGGACGCTCGGACGGATACGGACGACGCCCCACCTAGCGGGAACCCGCGCTGCACCGTGTGCGGCAAACCGAACCTGTTTCACCCGGCCAGCGTCGAACGCGGCGTCTGCGCCTCGTGCGTGCGCGTCGTCGGGGCGCCCGCAATGACCGACGACGATCTCGCTACCGCTGCGGTACCGGTCCGCCCGCGCGCTGCTGCGCGGACAACTGGCGGACGGCCACCTCACGGTTGCCGGCCTGCAAGCCGCCTACACCGAACTGCGGGCCGCACAATCGCAGCTACCCGGCGACGACACCGAGGACGTCGCTTGGCTGCTCGCTCGCGTCGAGGACGAACTCACCGTCCGGGAGCTGGATCCGCGGGACGTGACCTCGTGAACCGAACCCCAAAACGCCAGGATTTCGCACGCATGCAAAGAGATGCCAGGGGAACGGTCCGGGCGGGTGGCCCGAAGGGGTCCCTCCCCCCGGTGACCTCGCTCGGGCTGGCCGTGGGGTGGTCGCGATGACGGCGGGCAGCGCGTCCGACGTCATCGTGGCCAAGCATCTCGCCGCGGCGTTGCAGGCGCACCGGGTCAGGGTGGAGCGGAACGGCGGCAGCGGTGCCCGAGGCGCGGTGCAGTTGATCGAGCGGCTGGTGCGGTTTCGGGTCAGCGGGGGTCAGGACGGGTCAGGATTCGGGGAATCCGCTGCCAGCGTTGATGATCGTGGCATGGCAACGTCTGCTCACCTACCGCCAGGTCGGCGACGCGCTCGGGCTTTCAGAGCCGAGCGTCAAGCGCCTGGTCCGATCCGGCGCGTTGCCGGTCGGTGCAGCATCGGCGGCGCCGCCCGCGTCAAGCGCAGCGACATCGACGCCTTCGTCGCCGCGCTTGGGAAGGACAGCGGCGGGGCCCCAGATTCCGCCGAGTCCGGGGCCTCGCCGTGACCGCGTACCGATACGTCGCCGAGGACGCCCGAACGCCGCAAGCACTCGACGGCAGGAGCCTCGCGCACATGACTGACCAAATGACCGCCGCCGACGTCAAACGGCTCTACCGCGAGCGGCGCCACGCCGAGATCGAAGCCGCCCGGCTCGATGGACGCCTCGATGTTCTGCTCGGCATCGAACGCCACCGACCGCCCGTCACCGGGCAGTGGGACGCCACCGACATCGCCGCGCTGTTCGACGCCGGACGGCACGACGAGATCACCACCGCCCGCGCCGCGGGTCAGCTCGACGTTCTGCTCGGCGACACCCCCAGACACCCCACCGACCCGAAGGACCGCCCATGACACTCGATTCCGACCACAACTTCGCCGCGGTCGCCGCTGCACTGGACCGATTCGGCGCACCGCTACCGGACAACGTCGCCAACGCCACCGAGATTGCCTGGCAGGCAAGCGCCGCCCGCGACAAGATCTACGCCGAAACCGAACCGCCGATCAACGCGCTCACGGCCGGCGCCATCACCAAGTCCATCGACGCCATCGCGGTGTGGCGCGCCACCCGCCAACACCGTCTCGGCGCCGCCGACACAGTCCGCGACCACGCCCGAGCCGCCGAACTGCAAGCCCGCAACAGCGCAGCGGCCGCGCTGCACACCACGTTCGCCGAACTGCTCGACACCGCCGCGCTTCGCTTCACCGATGCACTCGCCCACCTCGACGGTGAGACCGACATGGCCAACAACGTTGGCCGCGGCCGAGGTGACCTGCACCAAGCAGCTAGCGTCGCCGCCGCTGACCTCACCGCACTGCGCGACGCCCGCCACGCACTGCTCGGCGCCTGCCCCCACGAATGGGACCAGCCGTTCCACAAATGGTCAGGCTTCCTCGACGCGTCATGGTCAGGCGCCTACCACGGCCTGGCCAGCGCAGTGAAGTCCAGAAACCTCGAGCCCGACCCCGCCGACGGCGGGCTGCAATGGTGGGCGCAACTGCTCGCCGTGCCCGGCGTGAGCCTCAAGTGGCGCACCACCGGCGAACAGGCCGCACTGTGGGCAACCATTCCGCGCCACCGCAACCAGCCCGGACCCCGGGCCGACACCGCGGTCGCCGCATGACCGGTGCGCCGTGCGCGGCAGCGCTCACACCCTGCGGACCGCTTGCCCCGCAGGCGAGCCGAGCGCCCTACGTCGCCGGGTCACGACGAACGGGGACCGCGCACGGCGTACCACGATCGGGGGAGGTGCGGCCCGCAAGCTCACCCCTCAGTCCGATCGGGGGAAATACGGCCAGGCGAACGCGGAACGGTCGTGGTCAGGTCTGGAAAGTGAACGCAGGCGGCGACGTGAGCCCGCCAGTGTGGATCTCCAGCAGATGGCCAGAGTAGATCACCGCGCCAGCGGTGTACCCCGGCTGGTGACTCTCCGCGACTGTGCGGAAGCCGTACAGGAACGCCGAGCAGTCTCCGGTGACGGATGCCCGTGCGAGCAGAAACGCCAACTCGTCGGCAGCGAGCACCCGGCCCTGGACGCCAATCGGCACCGTCACGTAGTAGCTGGGCCGAGCACAGTCCTGATACGGCCGATGCTCGACACGGATCAACGTCACGACGGACGGGTCACCGGTGGCCGCAAGGTCGGCGATCGCGGCCGGTGGGCCGGCAGCATCTGTCGGCTTCCCCCCGCCACTCGACGAGCAAGCCGCGAGCACCACTGCGGCGGCGATCACGGCGGCGCGCATGCCCGGCAGCGTAATCCGGCCTACGGTGCGCCCACCAGATGGTCGAAGGGGTGGGGAGGGAGCCCGAGTGTGCGTGCGGGGCGATGACCGTGGGGGCGCGGCTCTCTTTGGTCGGGGTACCTGAAACAAACGACCCTCTAGACGGGCGGAACGGACATTGCGGAGATGGGTAAAGATCAGCTTCCGAGGCCGCCAGCGGGCACGCGCTCGGGCGGATCTCGGCTCTGGCGCGCAGTCCTCGCCGACTACGAGCTCGACGAGCACGAGCTAGCGATTCTGCGCGAAGCGGTGCGTTGTGTCGACACCTGCGACGAGCTGGACGCCCGCGTCTGAAACTTGACGGCGCGGTGATCGACTCACCGCAGGGGCTTCGGGCGCACCCGGCCGCGGTCGAGGCACGTCAACAGCGGATCACGCTCGCCCGGCTGCTCGCGGCGTTACGGGTGCCGCTCGGCGAGGTAGACGACCGCCCCGGCAACGCACGCCCGCAACGGCGTACCGGGGTGCGTGGCGTGTACGGCATCCGCGGGGCCGTGTCGTGAGGCGCCGGCAGCCGGCCGCACCCGTCGGTGACGATGTACTGCCCGAGCGACTGCGACGGTTCCACCCGAGCGACTGGCCGGTAACGCTGCCCGAGCACACGATCGACATGGTTACGCAGACGACCGCCGCCAATCCAGGCTCCGGCACCGTCGAGCAGGGCATCGGCGTGATGACCCGGCACTACCAGCGCCGTGCCTGGCAGCGCGCACGCCGCGAATGGTGCGCTAAACGCAGCGTCGCGGACGACCGCGGTGAGATCGACTGGCACCGATTCGCGCCGATCGCGGCCAGCCTGCCGCCGACCTGATCTGCTCCCCGGCCACACCCACCTCGTTCAGAGTGTGCCGCGCCCGCGAACACCCCTTTTGCGGTGGTCGCTGTGGGTTTACCGTGCGCGGCATCGACGCCGAAGACGCGTCACCTTGTCGCGAAGGGGAACCCACCATGCGCCGTCCGAGAATGTCCACCGGAGCCTGGATCTTCACCACCGCGGTCACCGTCGCGGTGATCGCACCCACCGCCGTCTACGCCGCCGCCAGCTCAGTCGTGGCCATCGGCGACACGACCAGCACCAGAACCGTCGCGGTCACCACCCAGAACCAACTGCTGACCACCCCGATTGCACCCCGACAAGTCATCCACGGGTACTTCAGCTCGGGTGGCGGGTGCGCCGCGGTCTACTGGCCGCCGGCCGGCAAGGCCGTCGTGGTCACCTCCGTGACCTACGACCTGGGCAGCGGAACCGCCGGAACCGACGTGTACGGCTACTTGACGAGCGCTGGATGCACCGGCTTGTACGACATCGCGGACACGACACAGGCCTTCGAGACCCAGCAGCACGCCTTTTCCACCGGCCTGCCCATGCCCTCGATCGGCGTGAAGTCATACAGTGGCTACTGCGCCGTCTGGTTCACCGGCTACCTGATCCCGGCCAGCCAACTCCCCACCACCGCCACCACCCACACCCCGATGCCCGCACACCCGATGCACCGCCACCCCGTAACGCGGCGCCGCCGCGGCGAACTGGCGTTCGTACTCGGGACAAACCGACTGCGTTGAGGTCACCCGTCGTGCAGGTGGTACGTCCACTGATACCCGTCGTACCAACGCAACGAGGCGTGCCCCCACGGGTCGGCATACCAACCTGGCGGCTGCGGCGGTAGAACGGGTCGCGGTGCCACTGCCGCAAGAATGATCCCGATAACCCCGAGGAGTAGGCCGAGGACGAAGTAACCCCCCGGCGATGCCCCCCTGCTCGACGCGATCGCCGCAGCGATAAACCCGCTCACGATCGCTACCGCGCCGACGACAAAGACAATCTGAGCGGTCGTGGCGTCCATGCCCGAAAGCGTAGGACCGACCCGACCCCGTCGCCAAGGCCATCGATGGTTATGAGTGGTCGCGTTCAGGTGCGGCGCCAGTCGCACCCACCACTAATCTTGAAATACTGGCCGTCGTATAACTGTACGATCGCGGACCCTGTGATGTTGTCATTGTTAATCACGGAGTAGATGCTGCCGGAAAGGTCTTTATCCTGCTCCCAGTAGCACCCGAGGCCGTCCTCGCCGCCGCCGTTGGTTCGCCACTCGCCCGACCTGATGTCGGTACCGACTTTGTAGGTGCCGTCAGAAATTGCGGGTTTCGGTGGCGGCGTGTAAGTAACCGTCCGAGTTCGCGTCTTCGTAGCGATTGTTCGTACCACGGTCGGCTTCTCGGTAATTGTGGCTGACACGGTGACACTCTCCGTCGCGCTCTCCGTCGCAGTCGCCGTAGCGGTCACCGTGGGTCCGGGCTTCGCTTCTTGCTTCGCGCCAGACGTACCCCCGGCACCAATTGCGACACCGACGATTAGAGCGACAAGGGCGACGAACCACAGCGCCTTCCACCACGGCCGACCCGGCTGTGACCTTGAGTGTGCTGGCATCGGCGCCGGACCCGGTGGAGGTGGGGGCGGATAGCTGGTCATACATCTCTCCCGTGGTTGTGAGAGCCGCCAGCCTAGAACTGCATTCTCAGGTTGTACACAAGTTGTCGATGACCGAGCCGTGGAACGGTGGCCCCATCGGTCATCCACCGGATCTCGCACCCACGACAAAACACGCCGAACGAGGCACCCTGAGGTTCAGTCCTCGTCGCTGCTGCATGTTGTGACAGTCACGGCATTGCTCTCGGCCCGACGAGGTAGCGCATTTCGGAACCCCCCGTCATCGGTATCCACTCGATGGCAATGTTCGTGCTTCGACCACCACGGCATGGTGTGCCATTTGGTACACCTGCCAACGCTCGGCGGCCGTGTAATCGGACATTCACCTAGCGTGACGCCGGAAGCAGCGCCTGGCGGCGACGCCGCGCCGCACTATCCGCCACGGTTTGCTAGCAGCGAAAAGCGTCCCCGGTCAGAAACGGGAATCCGACCGGGGACGCAAAGTGCGGGTGTACGAATCGACTAGCGGGTGACTGCTGCGCTTAGCTCGATCGAGCGCCGCGCCATCGCGACCAGCGCGAGCAAGGTGCGTGCGTAGTGCTCGGCCTCGCCGAGCGTGTACCGCGTCTCGTCGCCGCCGAAATGCGATGTGCACACGATGGGCTTGGCGCCCGGCCCGGCCCGCCAGAGGAACACCTCAAGCTGATCCACGACGTGTGTCCCGTTGGTCGAGCGGTACACGCGCCCCGAGCCGTCGTCCGCCACCGCGAAAGGCGGCTGCAACGTCCGATCCAAGAAACGCATCGTGCTGGCGCACCACTGGTCCGCCGCCAACGAGGCGTCGTCATGCCCGGTCTGGTGCTCGCACCACGGCGCGCACTCGATCGGCGGCAGGTTTTCGGTACTGGTCTCGGCTCATGCGGGTTTCCTCTCGGTCTGGCACGTGGCTGGCACGCGCTGGCGGTGACCGTCAGAAATCCCAGCAAATCCGGGGGTCTAGGGCGATAGATGCTATTGGTTCGATCCCAGTAGCGCCCACCGATAGAATCTCCTGTTGTCAAAGGAGATTCGGCATCTCAGCATCTCGGAATGATGTCGACGTGCGATCCACGTGCGATTCGGTGGTCGGGCGGCTTTCTGTTGCTCGACCCCAGGGGCGGTTGCCGCGGGCGGAACGCACAGAGACAGCGGCACGGTCGTTGACTTTCGCATCTTGTTCCCCCCAAGTGAGCGACTCGCGCCGACGGACAACGGCGGGCGATGCGACCGCGCATGGCTGGCACGGCAACTGTAAAGGCCTTGGCGCGAAGCTGCGCGCCTTGCACGCCAATCCGAACCTGGCTACGGCCGCGTCCACATCAGTCACCTGGAACTCATCACCTCGCCGTTCGGAGCGCGCACCGCGACCGGCTCGTTCCGCCTTCGACGTCAGGCCGCGTACCGGGGCCTTAAGCCCGGATGCAACCGAAGTGAATTCTCTGAGTCCTGTTGATCTTGGTGCGGGGTGAGCGCGGGTGCGGGCGTGGCCGGGCTGCCGGCCTGTGGGGCTTTCCGCCAGCCAACTCCCCGCCACCGCCATACCGCCCACGGCCCGATGCCGGCACACCCGCTTCACCAACACCGGTAACGCGGCGTCGCGATGAAGGTGCCGTCCGCGGTACGCGGTCGTGCCGGGGAACCCGCGGGCGGCGCCTAGTGACAGCCTGTCGTTGCGAACTACAGCGATTCGGTGTGCGGCGCTCAACCCATCGAACGTGCTTGTGCGGCACCGTCAGCTGTCCGGCAACTCCGGGTCACGGGTAGCGCCCACCAGATGTGACGTGGCCGGACCTTGGCCCGGGCCACTCAGCTCAGCTGCCGCTGCGACCAGTAGGCCACCGAGCATGAACGCGACGATCACGGCGGCGAGGGCGCCGGTGCCGAACGTCGGGACGAAGCGCCGCCAGCCGGCACCGGCCGCGTCCGCGCCGTGGTACTGGTGCGTCAGCGCGTGTCCCTTGCCGCGCCCGAGCAAATACCGATTGACGGGGAACGCCGCGACGAACGCTGCGCCCAGTGACAGCATCATGCCGACCCAGAAGACGACGTTGACGAGGCCGGCATTCATGGCGCCGGGAAGAACGGCCATGACCGCGTTGTCGACGATCTCCATGGTCAGAATCGACAGCGTGTCCGCCGCGAGCACCACTGTGAGCGCGGCGCGAAGGGCCAGCCCCGACTTCAGCAGCGGCAGCGTCGAGAGGCTGTACCCGAACACGAACGCCAACCCGACCGAGATCGCGATCGTGGCCGCGTTGTTGAGTCCGGCGGACGTGCCGATGATCAGACCGGCGATCTCGCCGATCGCGCAGCCGGTGAGGCAGTGCAACGTGGCGCTGATCGCCATGCTCGTGGTGCTGCCGACCATGGTGTGCTGGTCACTGGTCTCGTGGTCGTGCGCCTGCCCTTGGTGCACTGAATGGCTGGTCATGACGCGGACTGCTTGTTGGCGATGCTCAGCAACTCGCGCAGGCAGTGTTCGAGGAGTTGATGCGGGAACCCGTCACCCAGGCGGTAGTAGACGACGCGGCCCTGCTTTCGGAAGTTGACGAGCCCGGCGGTACGCAGCAGCTTGAGGGCGTAGGACGCGGAGTCCTCGGTGACCTCGAGCGCAATCGCCAGGTCGCCTACACACAGCTCGTCGGCGGTCGACAGCGCGAACAGGACGCGGGAGCGGACCGGATCCTGGATCAGTCCGAGCAGCCCCGCCAACCGGCCGGCCTCAGCCGGATCGATCAGACCCTTTCGGGCGAGCGCCACGCGCCCCGGATCGACCGGGTGGTCGTGGTCAAGTGGTGCCGTCATATCCGTATACTCGCACGGATGAACGGATAATGCAAGCCGTGCTCGACCGATGCGGCTAACATCCGCGCGATTCGCCGGTAGTTGGCGCAACTGTGCGATGACGCGACGGGTGGACGTGAGCGAGCCTTCCGGGTAGCGACGAAAGGCGATCCGATGTCCATCCCCACTGCACCTATGACGTCCAGTCCGCTGGCACCAAGCGACTCCCGCGCGCGGCGGGTGACTGCGTTCCTCGCTGCCGTCCTCGTCGGGCTCGGCTTGCTGACTCTGGTCGCGCCCACCCGCGCGGAGGCAGTCGTGGCCGCGCCGCAGTCCACCGGGCACGCCGCGGCCGGAGTCTCGCCAGCCACGAGCATCACCAGCGGCGGCAACATCCTCTACATCAAGAACTCCAACGTCTGGATGACCAGCCCGGACGGACTCACGGTGCGTCGGCTCACCACCGACGGGACCGCGGATGCGCCCTACCGGAACCCCAGTGAGTCAGCAGACGGCAGCCTCGTCGTCGCCGTGCGGGACCGCAACGAACAAGCTGGTGGCTTCGTACGCAGCTACCTCTATGAGATGGACGCCTTCGGCACCCTGCTTCGCGCACCGTTCGCGCCCGACCAGTACGAATCACGGCTGGGCGGTTCGTGCACCATCCCGGTACTCACCGCCCCCTTCGGGGTGCTCGCCGAGGTGTCGCCGGACGGCACCAAGATCGTGGTGAACCCGCTCGCCGACTTCTACGACTTCGACTGCGGCGGCACCTTCGAGAGCTACGTCTACGTGATCTCGACCGACGGCAGTCCGGTCAACGGCACGATCACCACCGGCCACACCGAGAACCTGTGGGCGCCCGAATGGCTCGGCAGCAGTACGCGACTGCTGTTCTACGGTGAGTTCGCCAACGCCGACTTCTACTACGACCTCGGCACGCCGAAGGCGCTGCTCTGGATCGCGCCCGACCCCAACGACTTCAGCGACAACAACTACGAGTACCCGATCGTCGCCGGCGGCTTGCTCGTGACGACCGGGTGGGGCGCGACCGGCGAGCGCTCGGTCCGGTTGCGGACGACGAACGGGCCGCCGCCCGCTCAGCCGACCGGTCGCTGCGACATCTACTCGGCCAGCGGTTCGGTACCCATGATCCCGCGGGTCGCTCCCGACGGCGGAGCCCTCGCGTGGGTCGAGCAGGACCAGAACGTCAGCCCTGCCGTCAACCGGATCTTCATCAGTCCGGTCGGCGATCTGTCCGGCGGCGACTGCAGCTCCGTGCATCGGCAGCTGTTCATCGGCGGGGGAAGCGACCCGTTCTGGGGTTCCGCGGCGATGAGCGGACCGCCCCCACCGACGCTCTCGGTCGATGACGTCTCGGTGACCGAAGGCAACGCCGGCACCACCTCGGCGACCTTCACGATCACCCGGGCGGGCAGCACCGCTGCGTCCTCGTCGGTGACATACGCGACGGCCGACGGCACCGCGACCGCGGGTAGTGACTACACGGCTCTCGCGCCGACGACGGTCACGTTCGCCGCCGGCCAGACCATGAAGTCGGTCTCGGTCTCGGTGCTCGGTGACACCGTCGTCGAGCCGGACGAGACATTCTCGGTCGAGCTGTCGTCCCCGGTGGGCGCGACGATCACCGACGGCACGGGCGTGGCGACGATCGTGAACGACGACTCGGCGCCACCGTCGTCCGGCCCCGCTTACATCTCGGTCAACGACATCCAGGTCACCGAGGGCAACAGCGGCACGACCGCGGCGACGTTCACCGTCACCCGCGCGGGGAACACCACCGGCGCGTCGTCGGTCACGTACGCGACGTCGGCCGTCTCGGCACAGAACGGAACCGACTTCACCCGGATCCCGCCCGCGACACTGAACTTCGCGGCCGGCGAGACCAGCAAGACCGTCACGGTCTGGGTCAACGGCGACACGCAGCCGGAGAACAACGAGACCTTCTTGCTGGTGGTGTCGACGCCGGTCGGCGCGGTCATCACCGACACCACCGGCGTCGCGACCATCGTGAACGACGATGCGCCCGCGTACCTCTCGATACGCGATCTGTCGGTCACCGAGGGCAACAGCGGCACGTCCGCTGCTGTGTTCAAGATCAGCCGGACAGGTAACACCGCGGTGGCCGGGTCCGTCGACTACGCGACGTCGAACGGGACCGCGTCCGCAGGCACTGACTACACGGCATTGCCGCTGACGACGCTGGTGTTCGCGCCCGGCCAGAAGTCCAAGACGGTGAAGGTCCTGGTGACCGGGGACACGACTCAGGAGCCCAACGAGACGTTCCATCTCGTGCTGTCGAGTCCGGTCGGCGCCACACTGTCGGACCCGAGTGCGACGGCGACGATCGTCAATGACGACGGCACGCCGCTGTCCGGCCCGGCGACGTTCTTCTCGATCAACGACGCCGCTCGCACCGAAGGCGCCACTGGATCGCCGCGCGTGTCGTTCACGATCACGCGCTACGGCGACCTGAGCCAGCCCGCCGCCGTCCACTACGCGACGGCGAACGGCACGGCCAGCGCCGGCAGCGACTACACGGCGGTGCCGTCGACGCTGGTCAACTTCGCCGCCGGTCAGGCATCGCAGAAAGTGACGGTGGCCCTGCGCGGCGACACCGTCTTCGAGCCCGACGAGACCTTCACCGTCGCGCTCACGTCCCCGACCGGCGCGGTCATCGCCGATGGCTCAGGGGCGGCGACGATCGTCAACGACGACGCGCCCGTCTACGTCTCGGTGGGCGACGTGCAGTTGGTCGAGGGCAACAGTGGATCGACGCAGGTGCAGTTCACCATCACCCGGTCGGGGAATGCCGGCGCACCGATCTCGCTGACCTACGCGACCGCCAACGGCACCGCGACCGCTGGCTCGGACTACACGGCGGTGCCGCTCACGTCCGTCACGTTCGCCGCCGGGCAGACCACGCTGAGTGTCCCGGTCACCGTCCTCGGTGACATCGTGGTCGAGCCGGACGAGACGTTCTCGCTCGTGCTCTCGTCCGCGGTCGGCGTGACGCTGTCCGACACGAGTGGCCGGGCGACGATCACCAACGACGACTGACCGGCTTTGACCCCGGGCTGGCCGTGATTGGTCCCGTCCAGCGGCCACGGCGGGGTCAAAGCCGCTGCTAGCCGATCGGGGGTTGCGTCGTGCCGCGCACGAGCGGCCACCCGCACGCGGCGAGGTGATTGCGCAGCCAGACCTTCTCGGTCGGGTTCACCGCGAGTTGCCAGCGCCACTTCACCGCAACCCACCAGGCGTAGTAGCGGCACCGGAACGACGCACGCGGCGGTGACCAGCCAGCCGGTTCCCGGTCGCCCTTGGACCGGTTCGAGTGGGCGGTGACCGCGACGAGGTCGGCGGCGTAGCCGAGATCGTTCGCGTAGCGGGTACGGGTGTCGGTGTTCCAGTTCCACGCGCCCGACTGCCACGCCTCGGCCAGCGGCACCACGTGGTCGACGTCGAAGGTGGACGGATCAGTGGTGCTCACCCCGTCGTACACCGAGAACCAGCGACCGCCGGACAGGCTGCACCCGCTCCCGATCGTCGGGCGCCGGGTCGCCTCGGCGATCAGCACCTCGTAGCGGGTGTTGCAGCCGTCGCCGTCGCTGTCGGTCCACAGCGGGAACAGTGAGCGGTCGTAGCCGGCCGGGTGCTCGGTCGCCACCTGCAACTGGGCGAGCAGGACGCGCGTCGACCGGTTCGGTGCGGCGGCCTGGGCGCTCGGCACGGCGACGAACAAGCTCGTAACCAGGCCCAGCGTCGCCAGCACCGCCGCCCAGCGTCGCCGTTGCATCGGTGCCCCCACCTGTCCTCGCGTGCTGACGGGCTGAGTCTGCAGCCTCAGGCCCGAGAAACCAACGCCGGCACCCGGCCGGGTGGGCGCGGGGTTTGCGGAGCGTGGCCGGGGGGGTGTGTGACCCGGGCGCCGGTTCACTTGCGCCAGCGCGGCTGGTTGGCCAACTCGACCCCGGGTGGCCGGGCAGGCGCACCGTCGGTCCACACGCCGGCGTACCAGCCCGGCCAACTTGCCGGGCCGGGCCAGTCGGCTCGATCCGTCGTCAGCGTGACGCGGGGGATCGGCTCGGCCGCGCTCGACCAACCCGGCTTGGACAGGGCGCTGCCGGGCACCCACGCCGCGAACGGCAGTGTGGCCTGTTCGCCTGCTTCGACGACGCGCTGCGACCAGGCGACCAGTCCCCACCAGCCGTCCGCGGCCTGCCCCCAGAGCAGCAGGCGCCCGCTGAACGGCGGGCGCGACAGGTGGATCGGCAGTCCAGGTGGCACGCTGCGAACACTACGAACAAACATTCGAATTGACAACTGTGCGACCGCCCCGAATAGCGTGTGGCCGGGCGACACGCCGACCTTCGTGATTGGGAGGACCTGACATGACCAGCAAGTTCACCGAGCTGGCGATCGACTGTGCCGACCCGCAGGGTCTGGCCCGGTTCTGGTGCTCGGTCCTGGACTACGAGGTACAGAGCGAGGACGACGGCATCGTGACCATCGGCTCCCCGAGGGCGCCTGAAGGCAACCACCACCTCGGTCCCGCGTCACCCACGTTGACCTTCGCCCGCGTGCCCGAGACCAAGACCGTCAAGAACCGGCTCCACCTCGACGTCAACCCCACCGACAGGGACCAGGACGACGAGGTCGCTCGCCTGCTCGACCTCGGTGCTCGGCGCGCCGACGTCGGTCAAGGCGAGGCGAGCTGGGTCGTACTGGCCGACCCGGAGGGGAACGAGTTCTGCGTCCTTGCCGGCCGTCGCCCCTAGTCGGAGGTCAGGCTGGGTCGACCGGGCCGTCCGGCTCGCGGTCGCTTGCTTCGCGAGCACGGCGGCGCTGCTCCTCGGCGCGCGCCTTCAGGCTGGCCAGGAACTCCTCGTCGTCGTCCGGGTTGGACGGGACGACGCGGTTGGGCCGGGTCGCGTTGGGGAACCGCAGGCCCGGCTTCGACCCGACCGATGCGCCTGTCTTGTCCCACGGGTGTCCGGCGACCAGCCACGCGATCGAGCCGATCGTCGGCAGCAGCAAGACGATGAAGATCCACGCAAGTTTGGGCAGATTCCGGCACGCCGTGACGGGTGTGAGCACCACGTCGATGAAGCAGAAGATCCAGACGCCGACGACGAGCAGACCCATGAATCCGTCGAGATAGAGCATTGCGTGCCTCCCCCCGTAGCTGGTGCGCCGGTGTCACCTGCACGGTACCTCTCGGAGTAGGTTGCCGGGCGTGCCTGGGCTGCGCGAGCTGATCAGTGTCCTGGACGGGTGGTTCGACCCGTCCTGGGCAGAGAGCTGGGACGCGGTCGGGCTGGTGTGCGGTGACCCGGCCGACGCCGTCGAGCGCGTCCTGCTCGCCGTGGATCCCGTCCCCGCGACGGTGGCCGAGGCGGACAGCGCGCAGTTGCTGTTCACGCACCACCCATTGCTGCTCACGCCCGTCCACGGCGTCCCGGCCGACGACCCGAAAGGCGCGCTCGTCCACCGCATGATCCGTGGCGGCATCGCGCACTTCGTGGCGCACACGAACGCCGACGTGGCCGACCCCGGTGTGTCCGATGCGCTCGCCGACCGGCTCGGCCTGCACGATTTGCGCCCCCTCGTGGCCCTGCCCGGCGACCCGGTCGACAAGCTCGTCGTGTTCGCTCCCGTCGCCGAGGCGCAGGCACTCATCGACGCGCTGGCCGCGGCGGGGGCCGGCGCGATCGGCGACTACGACCGGTGCGCCTGGACCGCCGAGGGCACCGGCACGTTCCGTCCGCTTGCCGGGGCACGGCCGTCGATCGGGACGCACGGTGAGATCGAGGCGCTGCCCGAGACGCGGATCGAGCTGGTCGTGCCGCGACGGCGCCTGGACGCAGTGCTCGCCGCGCTGCGCGCCACGCACTCCTACGAGGAGCCGGCCTTCGACGTGCTCACCCGACTGCCCGCGCCAACAGGCCGCGGAACCGGCCGGGTCGGCGAGCTGTCCGCGCCGATGACGCTGCGGGAGTTCACCGCGCACGCGGCCGCCGTCCTGCCCGCGACGGCGTGGGGGGTGCGGGCCGCCGGTGATCCCGACCGGGTGGTGCGGACGGTCGCGGTGTGCGGCGGGTCGGGTGGCGGCTACGCCGAGGACGCCGGTGCGGCGGGCGCCGACGCCTATCTCACCGCGGACCTGAAACACCACAGCACGAGTGAATCCGTGACCGAGCGAGGCGTGGCGCTCGTCGACGCCGCGCACTGGGCCACCGAGGCGCCGTGGCTGGATGCCGTGGCCACCCGGATGCGCGCGGAGTTCGGCACTACGGTGGACGTCGTGGTGTCCAGGCAGGTCACTGACCCGTGGACGCTGCACTCGCCGTCCGTCAACTCCCCGTCCGTCAACTCCCCGTCCCTCAACTCCCCGTCCCCAGCGCAGGAAGCGAGCCATTGAACGCCGCGCATTCCGTCCAGCTCCGCCTGCTGGACCTCCAGGCCGCCGACACCGCGCTCGCCCAGTTGACGCACCGCCGTCGGACGCTGCCCGAGCTCGCGGCCCTGGCCGAGCGGACGACGCGGGCCGAGACCCTCGGCCACGACATCGTCGATGCCGAGACCGCGCTCGGCGACATCGCCACCGAGCAGCGTCGGCTCGAGAACGAGATCGACGCCGTGCGGTCTCGGACGGTGCGCGACGACCAGCGCCTGCAGGCCGGCGGCGTCCCGTCGAAGGAACTGGAGGGCCTGCAGCACGAGATCGCTTCCCTGGCGCGCCGCCAGTCCGCCCTCGAGGACGAGGTGCTCGAGGTGATGGAACAGCGCGAGCAGTCCGAGTCGGCCCTGGCCGAACTCTCCTCGCAACGAGACGCGCTCGCCGTCGAGATCGCCGAACTCGAGCGGGTCCGCGACGCCGTGTTCGCCGAGATCGATGCGGCGGCGTCCACCCGCGCCGCCGACCGCGCCGCCGTCACGGCCGACCTCCCGGGCGACCTGCTCGCGCTGTATGAGAAGGCACGCGAGCACGGCGGGGGCGTCGGGGCCGCGATCCTGCAGCAGCGCCGCTGCGAGGGCTGCCGCATCGAGCTGTCGGGCAGTGAGCTGTCGGCCGTCCGGTCCGCCGCCGAGGACGAGGTCGTGCGGTGCGAGAACTGCCGGCGCATTCTGGTCCGTACGGCCGAATCGGGTTTGTGAACCGGCGGCAGTCGGCACACAGTAAGCGCGTGGCATGTGCGAGTTCGCTGGGGGGCATCGGGTGAGAGTGGTCGTCGAGGCTGACGGCGGATCACGCGGGAACCCGGGGCCGGCCGGTTACGGGGCGGTGGTCCTGGACCCCGGCACCGACCGCGTCCTCGCCGAACGCTCGGAGTTCATCGGCACCGAGACCAACAACGTCGCCGAGTACCGCGCCCTGGTCGCCGGGCTGGAGGCGGCCCGCGACCTCGGGGCGACCGAGGTGGCCGTCCGGATGGATTCCCAGCTGGTCGTCGAGCAGATGAAGGGCACCTGGCAGGTGCGCAACGAGGGCCTGCGCCCGCTCGCCGCCCGGGCCGCCGCGCTCGCGGAGGCCTTCGAGACGGTGAGCTTCGAGTGGGTTCCACGCGAGCGCAACACCCGGGCCGACCGGCTGGCCAACCAGGCGATGGACGGCAACGCCGCCGGCCCGGCGGAGCTGACGCCACCGCCGGCCTGGACGCCACCCACGGACCGGCGGACGCGACTCGTCCTCGTCCGGCACGGGTCGACGGTCCACTCGGCCGAGCGCCGGTTCAGCGGGCGCAACGACCTGCCGCTCGACCCGGCCGGCTCGGCGCAGGCCGCCGCGCTCGCCGCGCGGATACGCGAGTTCGGCGAGATCGCCGCCCTCGTCAGTTCGCCGTTGCGCCGGGCCAGGCAGACCGCCGACTGGCTGGCCTCGGCATTGCGCGTCGACGTCGTCGACAACGACGGTTTCGCCGAGGTCGACTTCGGCGAGTGGGAGGGCATGTCCTTCGCCGAGATCCGGGCCCGCGATGCCGCGGCACTGGCGGCGTGGCTGGACTCGGCCGACCTCGCACCGCCGGGTGGCGAGTCGCAGAATGCGCTCGCGCAGCGGGTGCGCGAGGCGCGCGACTCGATCGTCGCCGCGCACCCCGGTGCGACGATCGTGGTCGTCACCCACGTCTCGCCGATCAAGTCCCTGGTGCGCAGCGCGCTGGACGCTCCGCCGAGCAGCCTCTACCGGATGCACCTGGACACCGCGTCGGTGTCGATAGTGGACTACGCCGGCGACGGCGTGGCGTCCCTGCGGCTGTTCAACGACACGAGCCACCTCGCCAGGCGCTGATTGCCTCGAGTCGCGACGCAACGTCCCCCGCGATCGGACGAGCCGTCCGGGGCCGCAAGGTTAGGCACGAGGCGTTTCGGGGCAGGCCGCTGCATAGACTCGATACGGTTGCGCTCGCGTCGAACGCGTCCGCCAAGGTTCAGGAGCCCCCATCCCCGACGAGACCGAGGTCTTCCCGCCCGTCGGCCCCGACCCCGGGAAGCCGGACGGGTGGCGTCTCGGCGACCGCTACCGGGTGCTCGACCGGATCGGCACCGGTGGCATGGCCGAGGTGTTCCGCGCCGTCGACGAACTGCTCGGGCGTGACGTCGCGGTCAAGGTCTTCCGGTCGGTGCACGTTGCCCCTGACACCGCCCGCGGCTTCGAGCGGCAGCAGACCGAACTGCAGGCGCTGGCCCAGCTCAACCACCCGAACCTGATCACCCTGTTCGACGGTGCGATCAGCGGCGAGGGCCCGGCCTTCCTGGTGATGGAGCTGATCGACGGGCCCAGTCTCGCCGCCCGGCTGGCCGACGGCCCGCTGCCCGAACTCGAAGCCCGCGAGCTGGGCGCACAGATCGCGGACGCGCTCGCCTACGTCCACGCGGCCGGCATGGTGCACCGCGACGTCAAACCCGAGAACATCCTGCTGGGTACGGACGCCACCGGGGACGACCACGTGGTCCGGGCCCGGCTGTCGGACTTCGGGATCGTCCGGCTGCTCGGTGCCGAGCGGATGACGGCCGTCGACCGCACGGTGGGCACCGCGTCCTACCTCGCGCCGGAGCAGGCGCGCGGATCCGACGTCGACACCCCCGCGGACGTCTACTCGCTCGGCCTGGTGCTCATCGAGGTGCTCACCGGCGTGCGCTCGTTCGACGGGCCGCCGATGGAGGCCGTGCTGGCGCGGCTGTCGCGCTCACCGGAGATCCCCGCCGATCTGCCGCCGCCGTGGCCGGAACTGCTCGCCGCCATGACGGCGTCCGATCCTCTTGACCGGCCGACCGCGGCGCAGGTGCGCTCGACCCTGCGCGGTGCACCCACCACCGGCCTGGTCCCGCCCGTCGTGCTGCCGACCGCCCCGACCCAGGTCGTCACCGCCACGCCGATGGCGGGCGCCGCCATGGCCGGCGCGGTGGCCGGCCCGCCTGTCGCCGGCCCGCCTGTCGCCCCACTGCCCGTCGGCGAACCGTTCGACCCGCTGCCGGTCGACAACGCCCCGCGGCGCAGGCTCGGCTGGCTGCTCGCCGTCGCCGCGTGCCTGGCCGTGATCGCGTTCGGTGCCGCGTTCCTGCTGCGACCCGGCCCGTCGTCCGCGCCGGGCGGGACCACGACCTCGCCGCAGCCCTCCGGCTCGGCGAGCAACTCCTCGACCAAGAAGTCGTCGTCGGCAGCTGACACCAGTTCCTCCTCGCGCCCGCAGTCGAGCTCGACCAGCAGCACCTCGTCGCCGCCCAGCTCATCGGCGTCGTCGACGGCGTCGTCCTCGGCGTCCTCGTCCGCGTCGTCCTCGGCGTCGTCCTCGGCGTCGTCGTCGCCGAGTTCGTCGGCCTCGTCGTCCGCGTCCTCGTCGGCGAGCAGTTCGGCGACGAGCGCAGCCACATCCACGTCCTCGTCCTCCTCCTCGTCCTCGGCAACCCGCACCGCGGGTGCCGGCACCGCCTCGCCCTGACTGCCGGGCGCCGCGCACCGGTACAGTTCGACGCGCGGCGGACGAGCCGACCGGGCGGCCGCGTCGGGACCGAAGGGTTCCGCCGAGGAAAGTCCGGGCTCCACAGGGCAGGGTGGTTGCCAACAGCAACCCGGGGCGACCCGCGGGACAGTGCCACAGAGAACAGACCGCCGGCGCGCGAGCGCCGGTAAGGGTGAAACGGTGGTGTAAGAGACCACCAGCGTCACGAGCGATCGCGACGGCTCGGTAAACCCCACCCGGAGCAAGGTCAAGAAGGGCCGGCAGTGCCGGCCTGCGCAGGCGTTCGAGGGCGGCCCGCCCGAGCCTGCGGGTAGACCGCTAGAGCCTGTCGGCGACGGCAGGCGGAGATGGATGGCCGCCCCCGGCGCGCAGGCGCAGGGACAGAACCCGGCTTACAGGTCGACTCGTCCGTCGCCCACTCCGGCGAACAGCCCCGGGGACGGGACGTCGCATGACCCGGCGGAGGGGCCTTTGGTGCTCCGGCACCCCGTCCCCGGAACCTCGAACGCCAAGGTGGGCCTCTCCCACCACCATGGCTCCCCTATCGTCCACCACGGCGACCGATTCGTCAGGAGCTCGCCGGCCGGTCGCCCCACCAGCGCTGCTCAGGGGCGTGGCGCCGGCTTCGGCCGGGACGCGGTCAGGATCGCGGCCACTGCGGATGAGGCGTAGAAGGGCTCGAGCCGCGCGCGGACCAGACGCGCGAGCGTGCCGTCCTTCATCGCCGCTGCGACGATCGGCGGGGCCAGCCGGGCCAGGTCGGCGGTGAGGTCGGCCGACTGGACGCCCAGTTCGTCGAGCAGGGTCGCGACGTCGTGTGTGCCGTATCGCTCGAAGAACACGTCCACGCAGCCGTCCACGACGTGATCGGTGAAGTCGCTGCCGCGAGCGCTCTGCACGACGTCGTGGACGATCAGCGCGAGCTCGCGCAGCTCCTGGCGGCTGAGGTACTCGCGCAGGTTGGCGAGCGGTTCGGCCGCGTGCAGATCCCACAGTTCCATCGCTGCACCGTGCAGGGGCGCGTCCTTCATCGCGTCGCGCATGGTCCCGTTCGTGCGGCGGATCGCGAACTGCGCTCCCTTACCGGCCGCGTCGCTCAGCATGGCCAATCCGGGCATCCGCGAGACCGCGCTCTGCCCGATCGAGAACAGGGACGACACGCCGGGTACGCGCTCGGCGCGCTCGCGGTTCTGCTGCACGAACTCGGTGACGAGTGTGGTCACGAACTTGGTCGCGACCACACCGACGAGCGGGCTCTCGGTGAACCGGTCCAGCGCGCGTTCGTGGGCAGTCTTCAGGCCGAGCACCATCTCGACGAGCGCCTCGATCGGATCGCGGTCGACCAGGTCGCCGAGCAGGACGTCCTCGCTCGCCTCGAGGTCGTACATCGCATCGGCCACGTCGCCGACGAGCTCGGTGACGACCGGCGACTCGCCCAGCCGGTGCACGGCCGCGCGGAGCACCACCTTGACCTCGTCCGGGTCGGCCACCTCGTCCACGCGGACGGTCGCGGCGACGGCGAAGAGATCCTCGACCACGCTCGCAGCGCTCGCCTCGAGGCGGTCACCGGTCAGCTCCGAGAGCACGAACTCGACGTGCGCGTCCAGCAACCTCGAAGCGGTGGCGTCCATGCAGGGATTGTGCACGGACCCAATACGGTGGTTGACGACCGTCCCCGACGAGAGGTGATTCCCGTGGCACTTGCCGACCGCCTGCACGACGACGCAACCGAACTGTCCGGCGAGCTCATCGCGCTGCGGCACCGGTTGCACCGCGCGCCCGAGATCGGCCTGGAACTGCCGCGCACGCAGGAGTCGGTGCTCGCCGGGCTCGACGGCCTCGGGCTCGAGATCAGCACCGGGTCGTCGTTGTCGTCGGTGACCGCCGTCCTGCGCGGAGCGCCCGGCGGCCCCACCGTCCTGCTGCGCGGCGACATGGATGCCCTGCCCGTCACCGAGGCGACCGGGGTCGACTACGCCAGCGAGGTCCCCGGCGCGATGCATGCGTGCGGGCACGATCTGCACACGGCGATGCTGGTCGGCGCCGCCAAGCTGCTGAGCGCGCACCGCGGCGAACTCGCCGGCGACGTCGTGTTCATGTTCCAGCCGGGCGAGGAGGGTTGGGACGGTGCCGGCGCGATGCTGCGTGAAGGTGTGCTCGACGCGTCCGGTCGGCGCGCGGACTCCGCGTACGGGATCCACGTGATGTCCTCGCTCGTCCCCCGCGGGACGTTCACCACGCGTCCCGGGATTCTGATGGCGGCCTCCGATCACCTGCAGGTGACCGTTCGCGGCAGGGGCGGGCACGGTTCGGCGCCGCACCATGCGCTCGACCCGGTGACGGTCGCTGCGCAACTGGTCGGGGACCTGCAGACGTTGGTCACCCGCCGCTTCGACGTCTTCGACCCCGCCGTGCTCACCGTGGGTTCCTTCCACGCCGGCACGAAGCGCAACATCATCCCGGACGAGGCGGTCTTCGACGCGACGATCCGCACCTTCTCGGCGGCGGCGCACGAGAAGATGCGGACGGAGGCCGTGCGCATGTGCGAGCACGTCGCCGCGGCGTACGGGCTCGAGGTCGAGGCGGTCTACCACGACGAGTACCCGGTCACGGTGAACGACAACGCACACGCGACGTTTGCGGCCTCGGTCGTCGGCGAGGTGTTCGGCACCGAGCAGTACGCCGAGTTGGCGAACCCGATCACCGGCGCGGAGGACTTCTCGCGCGTGCTCGCCGAAGTCCCCGGCTGCTACCTGTTCCTGGGCGCGAGCATGGCCGAGAACCACGAGGACGCCGACAACAATCACAGCCCCCGCGCCGCATTCTCCGACGAGGTGCTCACGGCGGGAACGCTGCTGCACGCCGAACTTGCGATCCGTGCGCTCCGCCGCGACGCTGCGTGAGCTCGCTGACGGTGACCGAGCGCGATCTCGACCTCGGCGACGGGCGCGTGCTGCACGTCTACGACACCGGTGCCGACGATGCCGGGTGCCGCCCGGTGTTCTGGCACCACGGCACGCCGAACATCGGGGCGCCGCCCGCGCCGCTGTTCGCCGCCGCAGACCGTCTCGGGCTGCGCTGGGTGTCCTACGACCGTCCTGGCTACGGCGGCTCGACCCGGCAGCCGGGACGGACGATCGGGTCCGCGGCCGCCGACGTTTCCTCGGTCGCCGACGCACTCGGCATCGACCGGTTCGCCGTGATGGGTCATTCCGGCGGCGGTCCGCACGCGCTGGCCTGCGCCGCGCTGCTGCCCGACCGCGTGATCGGCGCAGTCAGCATGGCCGGGCTCGCGCCGTTCGGCACCGACGGCCTGGACTGGTTCGCGGGCATGGTGGCCTCGGGGGAGGCATCGCTGCGCGCTTCGGCCGAGGGCCGCGCCGCGAAGGAGCGCCACGAGGCGTCCGGCGTCGAGTACGACCCCGAGTTCACGCCCGAGGACCTGGCTGCGCTGGCGGGGGACTGGTCATGGCTGGGCACGGTCGTGGGTCCTGCGGTTGCGGCCGGCCCGGGCGGGCTGATCGACGACGATCTCGCCTATGTCGCGCCCTGGGGCTTCGACGCGGCCGACGTCGTCGCGCCGACCTTGCTGCTGCACGGTGGCCGTGACGGGATCGTGCCCAGTTCGCACGGCGAGTGGCTCGCCCGCCGCTGCGGCTCCGCGCAGTTGCGGCTGCTTCCGGACGACGGCCACATCTCGGTCCTCACCTCGGCCGAGGCTGCGCTGGAGTGGCTCGGCGCGCACACCGGCTGACCTCGGTACCGCCGGGCAGCGGCGGGCGACCTGATGGATCGACCTCGAAGGGCGGATGCGATGGTTCGGGTAGCGGTGACAGGCAGTAGCGGCAAGCTCGGCCGGGCGGTGGTCAGCGACCTGCTCGAGCAGGGCTGGGACGTGGTCGCGCTGGACCGCGTCGTGTCCGAGCGGGCCGATGTCGCGTCGTCGCTGGTCGACCTCACCGACTTCGGGCAGGCGGTCGAGGCGCTCAGCGGGATCGACGACCGTCACCACGGGGTCGACGCGCTCGTCCACCTCGCGGCGATCCCGGCCCCGGGGCTGCGTCCGAACGCCGCCACGTTCGCCAACAACCTGACCGCGTCCTACAACGCCTACAGCGCGGCGTTGCGTGCCGGGGTCCGCAAGATCGTCTGGGCGTCGAGTGAGACGGTGCTCGGGCTGCCGTTCGACGAACCACCGCCGTACCTGCCCGTCGACGAGGACTACCCACCTCGTCCGAACAGCACCTATTCGCTGGTCAAGACGCTCGAGGAGGAGCTGGCGCGGCAACTGTGCCGATGGCATACCGACCTGTCGATGATCGGGCTGCGGTTCAGCAACGTTATGTATCCCGAGGACTACGCCGCATTCCCGGCCTACGATGCCGACCCGCAGGCGCGCCGATGGAACCTGTGGGGCTACATCGATGCCCGGGACGGCGCGCAAGCCGTGCGTCGCGCCCTGGACCACGACCGCCGCGGGGCGGACGTGTTCATCATCGCCAACGCCGACACGGTCATGTCACGTCCGAACGACGAGTTGCTCGCCGAGGTGTTTCCCGACGTCCCGCTGACCCGGCCCGTCGGCAGGCACGAAACCCTGCTCTCGATCGACAAGGCCCGGCGCGTGCTCGGCTACGAACCGCAGCACTCCTGGCGCGACGTGAACTGAGGCCGCCGCCCGGCGGGGTCAGGGCTGCGCGACCCGCCCGAGCGCGGTCCACGACGAGGCGGAGAGCTCGAACGGCGCCGGCGGGAACATCTGCGCGCAGTGGGCCTTCAGGGCGTCGCGGCGCTGGTCGTCGAGACCGGTCACGTACGCCCCGGCCGGGCCGACGCCGAGGGTGAACGGCTCCCACCAGTCCTCGAACGTGGCGCAGGTGATCCGGACCGTGAGCGAGGTGGCCTGCACCTGCTGCAGCCCGGCGCGTTCGAACAACTCCGTGAGGTGACCCTGCCGGGCACCGGCGAGCCCTGATTCGTCGTGCGCGTCCGGATCGAGCTCGTTCACCGCCCGCCAGAAAGCCGACAGCGGACCGCCGTGGCCGGCGTGGTCCCACACCGTCGCCCCGATCAGACCACCAGGACGGGTGACCCGGGCCATCTCGGTCAGGCCGCCCACCGGGTCACGCATGAAGTGCACGACGAGTTGCGCGGCGGCGACGTCGAAGGTGTCGTCGTCGTAGGGCAGCCGCTCGGCAGCCGCGCTGCGGACGTCGGCCTCGGGGAAGCGCTCGCGGGCTGCTGCGACGAACGGCTCGGACGGGTCACACGCAGACACCGCGGCCGCGCCCAGCCGGTCGACAAGTCGTGCGGTGAGCGCGCCCGGCCCGCACCCCACGTCCAGGACCCGCTGGCCCGGCTGGATGTCGAGCAGTGTCACGAACTCTGCTGCGAGCGGCTCTGACCAGCGACCCATGAACCGGGTGTACGCGTCCGCCGCGACGTTGAAGCTCATTGTGCGAATCTAGGCCAATCCGGTCATCGACACACCCCGGAATCTCACGTGGTCGAGCGAACTATTGGGGAACCGCGACTCGAGAGATTCGCTGTTCCGTACGCCACTGATCGGTTGCGGAGGCTATGACGGTTGTCATAAAGTAGGCAATATGACAACCGTCATAACACGGATCGCTGACCAACCGGTCGTCCCGGCCCGAGCCGGGATGACGCCGGTCGTGGTCGGCGATTGGTACATCGACCTGGCCCGGCCAATTGACCGCGCGGCGCTCGAAGACCTGTTCGCCCGCTGTTCGGCCGAGACGATCAGGCTGCGCTTCTTCGGCCCGCGCCGTGACTACCCGCGCCGCTACCTGACCGACGTCCTGGCCAACGTGCCCGAGGTGCACGACGCGGTCGTGGCGCGGCACCGGGTCGACGGACGGCTGGCCGGGTTGGCCAGCCTCGCCGCAGGTTCCGCGGCCGGCCCGGACGTCCCCGAACTCGGCGTGTTCGTCGTCGACGATGAGCAGCGGCGCGGTGTGGGCACGGCCATGGTCGGCGTCCTTCTCGCGCGCGCCCGGCAGCGCGGCGTCGCCCGCATCGTGGCGAGCGTCCTGCCCGGGCGGACGGCGCTGCTCGACGCGCTCAGCCCGCTCGAACGGGAGCGCACGTACCGTACGGGCGACAGCATCATCAGCACCTACCGGTTGTAGGGGGAGGCCGCACAATGGCGACAGCCGACTACGGCCCGCGCGAGCGGATGGTGTTCAGCGCGGCCCAGTTGATCCGCCGGGACGGCGTCGCGGCGACCGGGCTGCGCGACGTGGTGGCGGACGCGCAGGCGCCGCGCGGATCCCTGCAGCACTACTTCCCGGGCGGGAAGCAGCAACTCGTCGACGAGGCGGTCGCCTGGGGCGGCCGCCACGCGAGCCGCCAGGTCGACCGTCTCGTGGCGCGGCTGAAGGACCCCACCCCGAGCAAGCTGTTCGCCGCGATGGTCCGCGGGTGGATCGACGACTACCGCTCGCGCGGCTTCGGTGCCGGGTGCCCGATCGCTGCGGCGACGATCGACTGGGCCGAGGCCGCCGAGTCGACGCGCTCAGCCGCGGCGGTCGCCTTCGCCGACTGGCGCCGACCCATCGCCGCCGCGCTCGTGGACATGGGCGTCCCGCGGCGCCGGTCGACCACCCTGGCCACCCTGATGATCAGCACGCTCGAAGGGGCGATCCTGCTCGCGCGGGCCGAACACAGCGTTGCCCCGTTGCAGGTCGCCAGCCGCGAACTCGGCCCGCTTCTCGACAGCGCCGTGCGCCCGGCAGCCTTTCTCGCGGACGGCGACGCGCGTAGGTTCGAGTCATGACATCGACCGCCCCCGAACCCGTGTACTGGCGAGGAGTCAATCACCTCGCCCTGGTCACCCCCGACATGGACGGCACCGTCCGGTTCTGGCACGGCGTGCTCGGCGCACGGCTGGTCGCGACGATCGCCACGCCCGCGTTCCGGCACTACTTCTTCGACATCGGCACCGGTAACACGATCGCGTTCTTCGAATACCTCGGCCAGCACCTGGACATGTACGCGAAGCCGGCCGGCGTGCCCTACGACAAGGCGTCCCAGTTCGATCACCTCTCGCTGAACCTGCCGGACGAGGAGGCGCTGCTGCGGTTGCGGGACCGGCTCAAGAGCCACGACTGCGAGGTCACCGACGTCGTCGACCACGGCTTCATCCGCTCGATCTACTTCAGCGATCCGAACGGGATGGCGCTCGAGGCGTCATGGTGGACGCTCGACGCGACCGGACGGCCCGCCGACTATGCCGACGAGCGACTGTTCGCCGATCCGGACCCCGTCCCTGCCGTCAAGGAACTCCGTGCCACCGGCGCGCTGGAGCACACGGTATCCACGCGACTCGTCGACGGGGTCATCGAGGACATCTACCGCACCGACGTCTGACCAGCGGGTCTTGCGCACCATCCCGCAACTGCTGGCGGACGCGGCTGCCCGTGACCCGGACGGCACCTGGCTGAGCACCGATGACACGGAACTGAGCTTCGCGGCAGCGGCGCAGGCGGTCGGCGCGCGAGCCGCCGCGCTGCGTGCGCACGGCGTCGACCACGGCGATCTGGTCGCGCTCACCGCGCGGACGACCGCGCCGTATCTGCTTGCCTGGCTGGCGATCATGTCGCTCGGCGCGATCGCGGCACCGATGAATCCCGCGTCGAGCCCACCCGAGTTCGCCGGCCTGCTCGATCAGACGCAACCGAAGATCGTGATCACCGACCAGTCGCTCTGGTCGGTGATCGGCAGCGCGACAACAGCCCGGCTGGTCGACGTCGACGACTTGTGCGGCGAACCCGGTGAGCTGCCCACCGACGCGGCGCAGGTCGACGACGTCGCGTGCCTGATCCCCACGTCGGGTACGACCGGGCGCTCGAAGCTGGTTGCGCAGACGCACCGGGCGTACGTGATGGCCGGTGAGGGCTTCCCGTACTGGATGGAGCTGACCTCGGCCGACCGGTTGATGACGTCGTTGCCGCTGTTCCACATCAACGCCCAGGCGTATTCGACGCTCGGTTCGCTGGCCTGCGGCGCAGGCCTCGTGCTGCTGCCACGCTTCTCGGCCAGCGGGTTCCTCGACTCAGCCCGGCGCCACGGCGCGACCGAGTTCAACGCGATCGGCGCGATGATCGAGATCCTGATGCGCCGTCCCGAGCGGCCCGACGACGCCGACACCCCGCTTCGGCTCTGCTACACGGCACCGGCCCCGGATCGTGAGCGACAGCTGCAGATCGAGCGTCGCTTCGGCCTGCGGCTCGTGATCGGTTACGCGATGTCCGAGAGCCCGTACGGGTTGATCTGGCCGCGGGGGACCCGCCTGTTCGGCACGCTCGGCACGGTGCGCCAGCACCCCGTCCTCGGGGCCGTCAACGAAGCGCGAGTCGTGGACGAACAGGGCCACGAGGCCGAGCGGGGTGAGCTGCTGCTGCGTAATCCGGCCGTGACGCCGGGGTACTGGAACATGCCCGACGAGACCGCGGCCGCGATCAGCTCCGATGGCTGGCTGAGTACGGGCGACCTCGTGACTCGCGACGCCGACGGTGTGTTCACCTTCGTCTCGCGTCTGAAGGACGTGCTGCGCAGGCGGGGTGAGAACCTGTCACCGCTCGAGGTGGAAGAGGCGGTGGCGGCGCACCCGTCAGTCCTCGAGTGTGCGGTGGTCGGCGTCCCGTCCGAGCTGTCGGAGGACGAGATCAAGGCCTTCGTCGTCACCGCCGGGCCGGCCGACTTCGACGCACTCCGGACTTGGGCAGCCGAGCGGCTGGCAGCATTCAAGGTGCCGCGCTACTGGCAACAGGTGGACGAGCTGCCACGCACTCCCACCCAGCGAGTCGCCAAGCACCAGCTGCCGACCGGTCACCCGGCCGGGGAATACGACGCCGAACGAGGAGCGAGCACGTGAGCGGGTACCCCACGTCGATCGGCCGGTCCGACGAAGACTCGATTACCGTGCTCGGGCACGACCTGGCCGGTGAGTTGATGGGCCAGGTCGGGTTCGGCGAACTCGCCTTCTGGCTGGTGGCCCAGCGCCGCCCGAACCCCGGCGACCTGCGGGTGTTCGAGACTGTCCTCGTCGCGCTCGCCGACCACGGGCTCACCCCGTCGGCGATCGCCGCCCGGCTGACGCTGACCGGCGCCCCCGAATCGATCCAGGGCGCGCTCGCGGCGGGGCTGCTCGGCGGCGGGTCCCGCTTCCTCGGCACGACCGAGGACTGCGGGCGGATGCTCGCCGAGGCGCTCGGCGCGCACCCGGGGCCGCCCCCGGCCGACGACGCCGCGTTCGACGAGCTGGCGAGGACGGTGGTGTCCGCCGCGCGGGCCGCGCGACGCACGATTCCCGGCCTGGGTCACCCCGTGCACAAGAACGGCGACCCGCGCACGCCGGTGATCATCCGGATCGCCATGGAGGCCGACCGCTACGGCCCGCACCTGCGGCTGTTCGAGGCCATCGGCCGCGTCCATCCGGCGATTCTCGGGCGGACGCTCCCGCTCAACGGCGCTGGGGTCTGCGGGGCGGCACTGGCCGATCTCGGGTTCGCGGTCGACATGTTGCGCGGGTTCGCCCTGCTGGCCCGCACCGCCGGACTGCTCGGCCACCTCGCGGAGGAGCAGCGGCGACCGATCGGCATGGCCGTCTACGACCACGTCGACCGCGCGGCCGACTACCGGCTCGACTCGTAGCCCGGCCCTCAGACGGTCTCTGGAACGTGCAGGTGCGCCACCTCGAGATCGAACTCGGCCACGTCCAGGACTTCCACGTCCGCCTCGCGGGCGGCGTCGTCGCGCACCGCGCTTCCCGGCTGCCGGCTCAGTTCCAGCGCGTCCCGGTTGTCGTAGGCGACGGTCACGACCGCCCGTCCCTCGCCGCGCCGGACGAGCAGACTGGCGCTGCAGAAGCCGGGCAGATCCTCGATCCGGGCGAGCGTGGTGAACTTGAACAGCTCCATCGCCTCGTCAATTCGCCCGGGGTCGGTCTTCGTCCAGGTGGCGCGCAGGCAGGTACCGGGCCGCGCGTGGTGGGCGCGATGCAACACGGCAACCTCCCATTCCTCGATCTCGGCGGTGCCGCCGAACGACTGTGCTGCGCCGTCGCGGATCGCGCCCGCCCGCTGCGCGCTGTCGTGCATGGCCTGCTCGGATCGCCAGGCGCTGGTGGCGATGCACCGGCCGGTCTCGCGGCTGACCATCAGCGACAGCCCGACGAACCCGGCGATGTGCGACAGCGCCGGCATGACCGTGTCGCGGACGTGTGCGATCCCGTCGTCGAGCACTGACGTGTCGGCCTGGATCGTGGAGGACCGGACGAACACTGCCCACCTCCGTGGGGTCGAGGCGGTGCCCCTCGCGAGCGCCACCGGACGTCCTCCACGCTCCTCGGCAGGGCCTCGGCTGGCAAGGGCACGCCCGATCGCGCCGCGCCGTCACGCCCGATCGCGTGGTAACACGGTTGCTCCCCACGGACGGCCTTGAGAGGCTTACGGGCGTGGCTACCCCTGGGCCGACGCTGGCCGAAGACGTCCTCCGCCAGCCGTTCCGGGCCCAGTTCGAAGTGTTCCTCGACGAGCACCGCACTGCGCTCAACAGCTGCCTTGACGGACTGACCGAGGAGCAAGCGCGCCGCTCCCTCGTCGCGTCCAAGACCACCCTGCTGGGTCTGGTCAAGCATGCTCGCTTCGTCGAGAAGGTGTGGTTCGACGAAGCCATCACCTGCCGGTCGCGAGCCGAGATAGGTATCCCCGCGACGCCGGACGAGTCGTTCGACCTCGCGGACGGCGACACCGTCGCCACCGTGCAGCAGGCGCACCACGAGGCCTGCGAGGCCGCGCGGCGCGCCACCGCAACGATGGGGCTCGACGACCTGGTGCACGGCAACCGACGCGGACCGCTGCCGCTTCGCTGGGTCTATCTGCACGTGCTGCGTGAGCTTGCCCAGCACTGCGGGCACGCCGACATCCTGCGCGAGCAGGTGCTCGCCGCGCGCTGACAGGCGACTACGAACCGGGCTTGGGCCGCCAGATGCCGAACCGATTTCCCTGCGGGTCGGCGAGGTGGGCGAACTCGATCCGCCCGTTGTCGGTGAACGGCACTTGCACCGACGCGCCCAGCTCCTGCGCGCGATCGAGCGCGGTGCGTACATCGTCGACCTGGACGTAGAAGATCGCCCAGTGCTGTGCACCCTGCTGCGAGGTGTCCCATAGCCCGCCACGGTCCCCGTCGATCATCCGGTACGGGGCAGAGCTATCGGAGTCGGCGATCTTCCAGCCGAAGAGCGTGCCGTAGAACTCGCTGGCAGCATCAGGGTCCGGCGATCCGATCTCGACGTAATTAGCCTCGTTTGTCATGGTGTCGGATGGTAATGGACGTCGGCCGGGACCCAGCACGTGGTGCCGACGGACCGTTCGAGCCGATCTGTCCGGTCGAGGCGCAGCTGCGAATCCGCAGTCAGTGGTCGGTGGGGCGCAGGGCGTCGAGGGCGGCGTCCCATTGCTCGATCGAGGCATGCCAGCGTTCGGTCTCGCCGTCCGCCGCCTTCGCCTCGGCTTTGAGCGTCTTGTTCAGCTCGCTCAGCCGCGCGCGCAGGTCGGGGTCGCGCGACGCGGCTCGCTTGAGCTCAGTTGCTGCCAGGGTGCGTGCGGTGTGCTCGCGGTCGGCCGCGTCCGCGGCGGCGTGCTCCTCGAAGGCCGCCGCCAGTTCCCCCAGGGCGTCGCGGACCCGAGCCGTGATGTCGGCCAAGGTCCCCTCGTGCGCTCCGTCGACCGCGACCCGCCCGCCGGTCAGCTCGGGGACGACGAGCACCGTGCCGGGGCGCAGCTTCTCGACGTCCACTCCGGGGTTGGCCCTGCGCAGGGCGGCGACAGCGTCGGCATGAGCTGTCTTCGAGGCGCGGGCCGTGAGCACCCGCGCCGCGACCGCCGCGAGATCCTTCTCGTTGTCCACCAAGATGATTGCCATGACTGTCCCTTCCCTCAGACCACGCCGGCGAGGTTGAGCGGTTCCCACGGCAGGCCGAGCGCGCTGCCACTGACCTCGATCCCGGTCGCGGTCAGGTTCCCGAGCACGGCCACCCGCTTCGGGTCGACGAGCAACTGGACGGACGGTCGACCGCCCTTGGCCACATTCGTCGACACCGTCAACGCCTCACACCGCACGAGAATCGCCGGCAGGTCCGTGTCGCGCTTCTGGTGCGCCTGATTGGTCGCGAGCACGACCTCGCCCCGCACGACCGCTCGCAGCGCCGGAGCACGGCCGCCGCCGGTCACGATGTTGTCCGAGACGGTCGCCTTCTCGGCTGCGTCCTCGGCCGCGGCCGCGAACGCCGCGCCGCCGCCGACGAGGAAGCTCGACCTCTCGCCGGCCACGACGGTGAACGTGCCGACGGTCTCGTGCACGCCGACCTGCGAGTCGAACAGCGGGCCGATGAGCAGCCCGATCCACTCCGAGGTCGGATCCTGGTCGACGTCCACCTCGCTGCGTCGCGAACTGTTGCCGTGGACCTCGGTGCGCTCCATCGGGCCGACGACCGCGATCCCGATCGCGCGGCCCGGTGCCTCGTCGAAGCCCACGCGATTCACCGAGTTGCCGGCCACGCGCGACTCGGTACAGCCGAGGACGACGATGCCCGCGGCCGCGTCGCGAGCCGTCCGCGCGGCACCGATGCCCGCGAGGGTGTTCGACTCGACATCCGCGCGGACCGCGCCGATGACCTGGATTCCTGCGATCGCATTGGTGTCGGCTTCGGCAGCGCCGACGTCGCGGATGAGATTGTCGGACACGGTCGCGCTGAGTGCGGTTGCCTTGCCGTCCATGACGATTCCCTCGAGCGTTCGCTCGACGACATTGTGCGTGACCTCGAGATCGGCGACCTGCGCGATCACCGAGATGCCGATACCGCCGAGGTCGTGGACGTGGTTGCCGGTGATCCGCGTCGACCCGCGCAACGACGCGAACAGGCCGGTGCCGACGGTGATCCCGGCGCCGCGTGAGTCCGCACTGCCGTGCACGTCGTTGTCGCGGACGGCGTACCCGCTGGCTCCGACCTCGATTCCGGCGTTGTCGGTCGACACCAGGTTGTCGGCGATCGTGAGGTCGCCGGTCGGCGCGATCACGCCGAGCGCGTGCAGGCCCGAGACTGCGGTGCTCAGCACCGTGTTGCCCGTGATCGCGTTGCGCAGCAGGTGCGCGACCCGTCCCTCGAAGGACACACCCGTGGACCCGCACAGCAACAGATTGGCGTCGATGACGAGATCGCCGGTCAGCAGCAGCGATTCCTGGCCGCCACCGCGAACGCCGAACGGTGCGAGCACCAGGTTCTCGCGCAGCGTGGTCTGCAGCGCGATCCCGGTGAGCGTGATCCCGGCGGCGGGTGCATCGGCCGCCGCGACGACGAGCAGGCTCAGCCGTTGCGCCGTGAACAGCACGGTGGTGTCGGCCTCGACGATCGACGTCCTGGCGCCGATGACCGCGAAGTCCTGCAGGACGACCGCAGTCGACCTGGTGACGGTGATGCCGGTGCCGCGGGCGAGCAGCAGCGTCTTCGGCCCCTGCCCACGCAGGGTCACCGCCGTGGCGTCGGCGATCGTCACGCCGGTGTCGTCCAACTGGTAGGTGCCGACCGCAAGGCAGACCGTGCCGCCCGTCGGGACCACGGCGTTGATCGCGTCCTGGATGGTGAGTGCGCCGCTGGCGTGCGACTCCGGTGTCACGCAGACGGTGCAGTCGCTGCAGCCGCCCTCGCCCTCGCCCTCGCACGTGCACTCTTCCGGCCACGGCGTGCGGCAGTCGGTCACCGAGCCCGGGAACGTCGCGACGCCGAGCCGCGCGTAGTGGTGGTGGATCCCCAGCGGAGGGGCAGCGGTCATCGCCTCGAACGGCACGCCGTTGGTGCGCGCCGGGAAGATCCAATAGTCGCCGGTACGGAACACGCCACCCGGCGCGGTGAGCCGCGCCGTCAGTCCGGACTCGAGGACGACGGCGACGCCAGAGGCAGGGACGGTGATGACGCCGCTCGACCCGGCCGCGTCGAGGTTGTCGAGCTTGGTACCGGTAGCGCTGAGGATCTGCCCGTGCTGGTCCCAGCGGCGTACCCGAAGGTGCCGCTGCATCGCCTGAGCCGACGTCATCACCAGATCGGCCGGCAGGGCCGGGGTGAAGGTGAGCGTGCCGTCCTCGTCGTGCACCTCGATCTTGCGGATCTCACCGGCGACCTGGTCGAACTCGCGCACGTCGTCGGTGATCTCGACCCAGTTGCCCGTGCTGAAGCGCAGCACGCCGTCCTTGCCGAGGCTGGCCGGGCGGATCGTCGTCGCCGAGACGACCTCGACCACGGCGCTGGCCACCGACGCGTTGTCGCGCGACCACTTGAACGTCGCCGTGCCCGGCGCGCCGCCGTCGTGGATCTCGACGCGATAGGTCTGGTTCTCCAGGCCGCGGTAACCGCCCGTCGGCGGCAGGGCGCACGGATCGTCGGTATCGGTGACCGGGATCGTGTCGGTCGTCAGCCGGCCCGCGGACGGCGCGATGACCGCAGCCCAGCCGGGGATGTCCGCATCGGGCGTGAGGCAGGTGATGCCCGGCGTGTCCGGCGCATGGACGCGGACCTGCCAGACCGTCTGCGTCCGGGCCGTGGTGTCGACGCCGACCGCCGGTTCGACGAGGTCCGGTGCCTCGAGCGGGGTGACCTCGCGGGACCACACGTCCAGGTAGACCAGGTGTGTCCCGGCGCTCGGCAGCGCGTCGGGTGTCGGCCAGTACGGCTGTTTGAGGTACGGGGTGTCGACACTGCCGGTCGGTTCGGCAAGCAGCGGCTCGAAGACCTGCGCACCGGTGCCGTGATTCTCGGCGAGCAGGCCGTCGACGTACATCCGGCCGCGTCCGATCGTCAGCACCCCACCGGCCAGGGCCAGTTCGAAGCCGTGCGGCGTGGTGCGCGGGACGACCGCGACGCCGGCGATCCCCGGCTTCGGCCCGGGACTGCCGAGATCGGCGGCGCCGGCGCGCAGCCTGCGGTCCACGATCGCGACCTGTTCGTTCCAGTCGGCATCGAGCAGCAGCCGACCCTGCTGCAGGACGACGCCGGCGTGATCGCGTCCGGCATCGAATCGCACCCGGCTCAGGTCAGCGCCCATGGCCGAAGCCCCCCTCGTCACGTTGCATAGAAGAAACCGGCTTCCAGTCCGAATCGCAGGTACTCATCGAGCCGCAGCAGCAGGTTCGCCTCGCGCTGCGGCGTGTAGAGCAGGTGCGTCACACCCATCTCGCTCTCGTCGTCGGCGCCGCGCCGGATCGAGTCCGGCGTGCTCGCGCGCAGCTGCACATAGGCCGGGTCGCCGAAGCGCAGCGACGTGAACTGCGGGCGGGTCGCAAGTTGCACATCGGGTGGATCAGCCGGATCAGGACGGCACCGGTACCGCTTGCCGGTCCGCGATTCGAGCGGCAGGTAGCTGAACCGCACGCACCCGACCTGACGCCGGCGCGCCCAGATCGCGGCCTTGCGCGGGTCACCGGCGGGCAGGTCGGCGACGAGCAGTGAGTTCGAGGCGTCGAGCTGGTTGGCGTGGATGCCACCGTGGACGGTGCACTCGTGCAGGTCGAGATCGCCGCCGGTCGCCATGCCGTCGCCGACGACCTGATCGGCCACGCCGGACACTGTCCGCAGTGCACCGCCGACGGCCGCGCGTCCGCAGAAGGCGACCGCGTCCGGTTCGGAGGCGTCGATCGCGCAGTCCGTCGCGGTCACCGATGCGCCGGCCACGGCGACGATCGGGCCGAGGATGCACTTGTCCAGCCGGACGACGGCGAACGGGTCGAGCACGATCAGGCTGGCCCGCTCAGGACTCTTCGGTTGCCCGTCGGCCGTCCGTGTCTGGCCCGGCGTGAGCGTGCAGTTGCGCAGGATCACCGTCCGCAACTCGGTGCCGCCGGACTCCTCGAGCACGACCGGGCCGCCGGTGAGGTGCAGCCCGTCCAGCACGACGGTCGTGCGCGGGTCCATCGCGAGCTTGAGCGCAGCGCCCAGCACGAGCACCGGACGCGAGTGGTCGGTTGCGCGCAGCCACACCTCGGTGTCGTCGGCGCCGACCGGTGCCGAGGTCGTCGCGATGGTCGGCGTCCCCGCGTAGCGCTCCGAGTCCGGGATCGACACCGTGCCGCCGGCCTGCACCGCGGTCAGCGCCGGCTGCAGCGCTGCTCCGCCGCTGACCGTCACCACCGGCTCGGGTGTCGCCGCTGTCCCCCGCGGGTAACCGCCCGCACCGATCGGTACCGCGAGGCCGTAGTGAGCGGTGGCGAGCGCACGGGTGTTCGCCGCGAGCGCGCTACCGAAATACACGCGTCCGAGCACCGGGTCGATGGCCACCGCACCGGCCGGCGGCTGATGTGCCCACGCCCCGCCACTGACGTCGGACAGGTCGCAGACACGCACCTGCGAGATCGGGATCGCGACCGGATCGGCAGCACCGGCCCGGGTCTCGAGCAGCAGCGAGCGGCCCGCGCCGTAGTAGGCACTTGCGTGCGCCGACAGCCACCGCCGGCCGAGTGGCAGCGGGACGTCGTACGGCTCGGCGATGTGCGTGATGTCGTCCTCGGTGCGCGGGTCGCCGAACACGGGTGCGTCCGCACCCTCGGCATCGATGCGGAACCGCTGCCCGTCCGCGGCGTGGGCGACCAGGGGCGAGCGGATCAGCTGCACGGCGTCGGTCCGCCACAGGAAGATGCCGACGTTGGGGATGTTGTGCCGCCCGCGCGAGCCGGTGAGCGGCGCAGCGATCCGGCGGACGTCCCCGGTGTGCGCGAGGTCGTCGAAGGCCGCCGCCTGGGTGGTGAGCCAGCCGAGCGCCTCGATCGAGCGCATGTCCGGCGTGGCCCGGGCATGGGGACGGACGTGATTCATGTACTGCGTCGTGACCAGCCGCTCGAAGAATTCGACGGCTCGCGCGCCCGGCCAGCCGGTCACGTCGAGTGCGAGTTGTTCGAGCATCGACGCCGTGCCCTTGCGTCGGCGGAACCTGATCGTGTTCGCGACCTCGGCGCGCGGCGAGGCCACCGCTGGGACGACGCCGTACAGCGGGCGATAGCCGATCAGTTCGCCGATGTACGCGGCTGCCCAGTGCGCGCTCGTCTCGACGAACTGGTCGTCGTAGAGCTGGGCGAGGTCCTCGTCCAGGACGTCGACCTCGCGGGCGATGACCGACAGCAACTCGTAGAGGGCGTCGCCGTTGTCGGCGTCGCGCAGGCGGTGGATCTGCGGCAGCAGGGCGAACAGC
This sequence comes from uncultured Actinomycetota bacterium, assembly GCA_963750295.1. Taxonomy (GTDB): domain Bacteria; phylum Actinomycetota; class Actinomycetes; order Mycobacteriales; family Jatrophihabitantaceae; genus CAVVPY01. The sequence continues at coordinate 1,963,153 of CAVVPY010000001.1, read as the reverse complement.
CGATCGGCGCTCGGTGTCTGCGGGGTGGTCATCCGGCCATCACCTGCAACCAGTCGAACGGGTCGCCGTCGGCGATGGCCAGCAACTCGGACGCAACCGCGTCACCCTGCCCGTCCACGTGTGGTGCATCCGCCACGAGCACCTCGTGCAACCCGGGCGACGCGCCCCGGTAGAGCAGGTCGAGATCGACGGCGAGCACACCGGGGACGGCCGCCATCGTGGCGATCACGGCCGATCGGTGCACCGGCGTGCCGAGTTGCCGCACCCCGCGGGCGAACGAGCGTTGCGCGGTGGCACGGGCCGCGGCGAGGACGATGTCTGTCTCGCGGTCGGGGGCGACGGCGACCTTCGCGGCCACGCGGAACGACGCCATCCGCGCGGCGAGGACGACGACCCGCGCCAGCGGATCACCCGCCTTGATCAGTGCCCGCTCGAGCCGCTCGACGGTCACGGCGGGTACCGGTGCGCCGTCCGGTCCCGCGACGCTGACGACGATGGTGCGGCCGGCGCGCAGGCTCAGCACGACGGCGGCGGCGATGGTGACGCCGGTGAACGCGAGCGCGAAGTCGGCGTAGTCGCGCAGCGACACCGCGCGACCGAGCGTGCGCACCGGCAGGGGCATCGACACCCGCGCGTGTTCGGGCGTCTCGGCATCGACACCGCCTGTCGCCGCCGACGGGTTGCTCACCGCTTTGAGGCCGAGCGGTTTGTCCAGCGCTTGGGCCAGAGCCTGTGCGGCGACATTGCCGGCTGTGCCGAGACCCTTGCGGTAGGTGGCGCGCAGGTTGTGCGAACCGGTCGGGACGAGCGCGCCGTGCACACCGTCGCCGAAGCCGACGACCACCGTGCCGTCCGGTTCGGTGCGCGTGACGTACACCCGGTCCGACGAGCCGGTGCCGTAGAGCGACACCCGCTCGGTCCAGGCAACATCGTCCACGCGCACGATCAGCGAGGAGGCCGCTCCGGCCGGGTTGTCGGCGGGGACGAACGTCAGCGGCGCGAACCGCAGCGGGAAAGTGGCGAACCGGGCCCGCCCGCTGCCGTCGCCGAGTATCTGCTCGACGGTCTCGCCATGCGTGGCCCGCGCGATGTTGCCGTAGACGAGGGCGCCGACGCGCCGGTACGAGCCGAGCGGCGCCTCTGCGACGGTGATCGTCGTGCGGGCTCCGGTTGTGGCCACGGCCGCCACCGTGAGCGTCTCGGCACCGGGCGCACCGTCCGGTCCGGTACCGGCGAGCACGATCGACCGGCCCGCGGCCATCGCGCTCGCGTCGCCGTCGACGAGCAGGGTAGGCCCGGCCAGCAGCGTGGCCGGGTCGATAGGCGCCTCGATCACGGTGAGCGGATCGGCGACCGCGAGGACGCTGACCTCGCGCGGTGAGCCGAAGTCGTGCTTCTCGCCCTGCAACGTCAGCCGGGTGATGGTGCCGGACACCGCGAACGACGAGCGCGAGACCTCCGACACCGTCAGCACCTGGTACAGCTCGCGGTAGAAGGACGACCCCTCCTCCGACACGACGACCCAGGACCCCGCGACCACGTCCTTGTGCGCCCCGTCCAGGTCGACGGTTCCGGTCGTGCCGGACCACGTGACCGACGAGAACGAGGGCCATTGGTTCTTATCCGCGCCCGCCGGGAACGGGAAGGTCTTGATGTAGCCCGCCTGGAAGGTGTCGGGCATCGACGTCCACACCGGGGCGTTGTGCCCGAACACCGAGAACCGCTTGCGCAGCACGAATGCGTCCGGGGCCGCGGCCGGATCGTTCGGTGGGTACACCGAGCCGAGGCCGCGGTCCCAGCGCGCGTGGGTCGTGCCCGCGACGACGTCGGTCTCGATCTCGGTCAGCACGCGGACGTCCCACCGGTCGTTGACGAGGTCGGTGCTCGCGAACAGCACCGCGTCACCGCGTTGCAGGTTGTTTGCCGCACCGGCGAACCACGCGTCGCGGCGTCCCCAGATCGGCAGGCGTGGCTCGGTCGTCGCCAGGGGCAGGACGTTCCACTCCGGGCGCGCCTCGATCGACTCGACGGTCTCGAAGGTCTGCGGCTGCTCACCCGGCCCGGGGATGCTCTGCACCCGCAGCCCGATCGGCAGCGTGGCTGCGCCCGGGACGACCGGCGGCAACAGCCCGGGATCCTTCGGTGCCGCCGCGACCGTTGCCGGTGGGCGCTCCATGGTGAACGCGAGCATGGTCTCGGCGGCGACCCCGGGGTTCTGCCGGTAACCGGTGAGCTTGCCCATTTCCTGCAGCGAGACCGGGTCGACCGCTGTGCCGAGGTAGGACTCGTTGGCCAGCCGTTCGGTGTAGAAGCTGAGGACGTCGCAACTGACCGCCCACGCGTCGAGCAACGCGATGGTCGGGTCGTCGCCGTCGCGGGTGCGCAGCCGGCCGAGCGTGGGCCGGGTGCTGCTCGACAAGCCAGTGAGCATGCTGGCGAGGAAGTCGCCGTGTGTCCCGCTGCGGTAGCAGATCTCGGACAGTCCCGAGCGATTCTCGATCTCGGCAGGCGTGTGATGCGTCGTCCCCGAGCAGCAACCGCACGTGTCGCTCATACGCCGCCCCCCATCGTGAGATCGAGCGTGCCGCGCTCGGGGAAGTTGGGATCGTTGTCCAGGCGGGCTATCTCGAGCCGGCCCATGGGCAGCTCGCCTGAGTCGAGTCCGCTTGTCGGCGGCTCGCGAAGTCGCTGGAAGGTGTGCACGTCCACCGAGTCGACGCCGGGTACGGCATGAACCGCGGCGTAGATGCTGGACAGGTACACCGGCTGGCCGAAGCTGAACCGATCGGGGTGGAACAGACCGAGGGTCCCGTCCGGCCGCACCTGGTTGCTGAGCACCGCCAGGACTGCCTTCTCGACGTCGGACCGGAACTGTTCGCGCACGACGCACACCGTGAGCGCGAGCTCGAGCGGCACGAACACGGGCGCGTCCACCTCGAGGTCGTAGCCGGCCAGCCGGTACCGCTCGACCCGGGTGCGCAGGTCGGTCTCGAACGCGGTGTCGACCGGTCCACCCCCGATCCGGTCGGCGGTGAGGAACACCGTGTGCCACGAGCCGGTCCACCGGTAGGTGGCCGCCGCGCGCTGGATGTCGGGGGAGCGCTCGGTGACCTCGGCCCAGTCCTCGGGAGTGACGGCGCGCTCCTGGACCAGGAACGCGTACGGTGCATCGCGCCGGATCTCGTCCGCCGTTTCCGGCTCGACCCCGCCGGCGGCCGGCAGCGGGTTCCGCACCGCGGTGACCGGCGCGGTCGTCACGACATGACCGAGCGCCTCGGCACCGACATCGCCGCTCGTGCCGTTGCCGATGCGGTAGTCGGCGGTGAAGACGGTCCCCGTGGCCGGCCGGCGGCCGTGCTCGTCGTCGCCGAAGCGCAGGTACACGGTCGCGTCGGTATCGGTCTCGCAGGTGAAGGCGAACGCGTCGTCACGGCTGGCGAGCAGGTCGGGTTCGGGCAGCCACGTCGTCGGCAGGCCGTCGACGGCGGCGGACAGGACGGCGGCCGGGCGGGCCGCGCGCGGATCGGCCACCGTCGCGGCCGATGCCGCACCGGGCGGTGCGAGCGCCTGCAGGGTGCCGCCGGTCGAGCGCAGCTGTACGAAGATCGTGCCGTCGCTGACCGACCAGAGCGGGTCGTGCCCACCCACCGACGCGGTCGCGACCGGCACCGACCCGAGGCCGTTCTGGGCGAACAGCGCCTGCAGCAGCGGACCGAAGGTGCGTGCCGTAAGTTCGGCCCGCAGCGCCGCCGGAAGGGGCGCCTCGAACCGCACGGTCGCGGCTTCGGCGAGCCGGTGCGTCAACGGGGTGCTGGCCAGCCACGGCCGGAACCGGGCGGGGATCGGTTCGGCCGTGCCGTCATCGCAGTCGCTGCGATCACCCACCCGCACCAGCCCGGTCGGCGGCGGGACTGCGGGCAGGGTCTCGCCGGCGACGGTCTGGCCGTGGTCGGCCAGCACGATGTTGCCCCACGCCTTGGCGACGACGCGGTCGCCGTCGACGACGCTCACGCACAGGGGGAACGGCAGCGCGTCTGCCGGGTCCCAGCGGATCTCGGTGAGGTCGACGGCCGCGGCGGTGGGCGGGTCGTCGAACAGACCGCCGGACGGGTCGATGCCCCGCCTGACGTCGGTGAGCCGGACCGCCCAGCGACGGGACGGATCGGCATCGGCAGCCTCGCCCGTCGTCGGCGACACGGTCTCGGCCAGGACGAGGACGTCACCGGCGCGCAGGTTCGGGTGCCAGTCGAGCAGCGTCGCGTCGGTCGCCCCGATTGGCAGGCAGCACCCTTGCTCGCCCCACGTGTACAGGTCGAGGTCGGTGAGGTCGCCGTGCAGCACGGCATCGTCGACGGTCTCGAACACGACCGGTCGCGCGGCGAGGGCCGCGTCGTGATCGGGGGAGTTCGGTTCAAGCCGCGCGGGCAGCCCGGCGACGGTGCTGAGCACGGTGGTGTGCGCCGGGACCGTGACCACCGGGTCGGTCACCGCGAGTTGCACCCACGCTCGAGCATTGCAGCCCTCATGCACGCGGTAGTCGACCAGCCGGGCATGCCGCCGCAGCGACACCCGGCTGCGCGCGGTGCTGAGATAGGCCTCGGTCGCGACCGCATCCTGCCGGTACGACAGCCCGTCAGCGACGTACGCGAGCAGTTCGACGAGTGTGATGCCGACGTCGGCGGGGCTGCGTTCGGTCCATCCAGGAGCGAGCAGCGCCATTCGCTCGAGCATGATCCGGCGGAATCCCTCGTAGTCCTTGGCGAGGTAGTCGATCGGCGGCGCGGTGTGCACGAACGGCGCGCAGGTGCACTCGTGCTTGCAGTCGAACGGGCTGGGGCACTCGACCTTGAACGAGAAGTCGACCTCGGTCAGCAGCGGGTCGAACCCAGCCGGCGGTGCGTCGCTGCCGGCGCCCGCGACGAGGGCGAGCCGGTACTGCGAGAAGTCGCCGCGGATCGTCGTGCGGACGACGAACACGTGATCGGGTTGCTCGAGCCCGTCGAGCAGCGCGCTGAGCGCCGGTGGCAAGGCGGTTGCGGCCATCGCCCATTCGACGGGCACGGTGCCGATCCGTTCGCCGCCGTCGATGACGACGTTCGCCGCGGTGAATGCGGCAGGGACGGGCAGCAGCAGCCGGACGAACAGGGTGCGCTGGCGCAGTGACTTGACCGGCTCGTCGGTGTCGCGCACCTCGACGAATTCGATGCCGTTCCGGACGCCGGCCAACTTGACCGCCAGCAGTCGGCGCACGTGGCTGCAGACGAGAATCATGTTGCGCCGCCCGGAGCGTGGAAGGTGGCGACCTGCCGCTCCTGCGTCGACAGCACGAGGTAGGACACCGTCACCACGATCGACGCGTCGATCGCGTCGACGCTCACCTGCTCGACCGTCAGCACGTCGGACAGGTACTGCTCGAGCCCGCTCTGCACGAGGTACTGCGCCGTCGCGGCCACCTCGACGCCGCCCGGCTCGAAGACCAGGCGCAGCAGCCCGCTACCGAAGTCGGGCCGCATCACTCGCTCGCCCGGAGACGTGAACAGCAATTGTTCGATGAGGTCCCGGACGTGGTCGTCCCGGTCGGTGGTCGCCGTCCGCCCGCGGCCGTCGATCGCGTACGGGTAGTCGATCTGCCTGTCGGTGGTCATGTCGCGCTCGCCCTGGGCTGCACGGCCACCGGCAGCAGCGGCGTGCCCGGCGCCATGCAGATCGACGTGCCGGACTGGACGGCGACGGGTACGCCGCCCGCGAGCACGCGCACCGCCCCGACCACCCACTGCGCGGTGACGCACGGCGGTGCCGACGTGCCGGTGAGCGCGCAACCGGCCACCACGTACTGCGTCGACAGCGTCACCACCGGCTGACCCGACACCAGCACGCGCGGGAACGGTGTCACCGGCGTGGCCGTGCCCGCGTGCGAGCACAGCACGGTCGCGCCGAGGTGGACGATCGGACCGGGCATCTCACACCACCGTCAGCGCGCCGGCGTTGATGTCGACGGTCGGGCCGAGCATCGAGATGATCGCGCCCTTGCCGTTGCTGATCGTGATGCCGACGTCGCTGACCGAGATCATGGCGCCGGTCGTCGTCTTGATCAGGATGCCGCCGGTCGGTCCCGGGGTGTCGCTGATCGTGATCCCGTTCTGCAGCTGGGTCTGGAACGTCAATCCCTGCACGGCGGGCGGGACCAGCCGTGCCATCGCGGGGACGTCGGCCGCGCTGAAGTAGCCGCCGACCCAGATCGGGCGGTCCGGGTCGCCCTGCTCGAACTCGACCCAGACCCCGGCGCCGACCGGGGGCACGGTGAACATGCCGCTCTGCAGCCCGCTCACCGGCACGCACGGCATCGCCCACGACGTCGGCACCAGCCCGGAGACGTCGGGGACGATCACCTGCACGCGTCCCATCTGCATCGGGTCGATGTTGTTCACGCACTGGCCGCGGTACTTGCCGTAGTAGCGGCGGACGGTGGGCTGGGTCTCGACGTCGGTCATCGCTACACCGGCACCTTCGGGAGAGTGGACAGGATGGCATTGCGCGCCAGGCCGAACGACTGGGTGAACGAGCCGCGCTTGATCTCGTGGGTCACGTTCGTGACGTAGTACAGGCCGTCGAACGCCTCGCCCGCGCCGCGCACCCCGACCAGTTGCCGCGACTTCAGCACCCGCCCGTACCGCGCGACGTCGAGGGCGCCGGTCGCGAACACCGAGTCCGAGTGCTGGCCGGCGTAGGCGATGCCCTTCATCGCGGCGGCGAGCGGGTTGAGCTTCGCGGTGTCCTTCAGGAACGTGATCTTCGGGGGCAACGGCGGGACGATGCCCAGCGGCGGGTTCAGCGGCGTCACGTCGGGAATCGGAATGGGGATCGGGATCTTGCTGAACGGTTCCTGGATGTACACGATCGGCAGCTCCTTCTTCTCCTTGTCGAAGGAGAAGTTCAGCGAGGTCACCGAGTCGTGCGCGGCGTCCAGGCCGAGGTTGAGCGCAGGCTGCGGGGCGCCGACCCGGATCTCCGGGCCCCAGTAGGCCTTGCTGATCCCCGGCAGCGGTCCGGGGTCGATGTAGAAGACGTAGCCGACCTCGTCGGCGAGGGCCTTGACGTAGGCGTAGTCGGTGCCCTGGTGGCGCGGGATGCGCTCGATCGGGATCGGGATGTCCTCGAGCAGGCTCGGAATCACCAGGGGCACGCAGCCGAGCGCGGCGTACTTCGCCACCGCCAGCAGCACGCGTGCCGCCGGCGGCATCGCCGGGTACGGCAGCCCGTCGAGGGGGATGACGTCCATGACGGCGGTGAGGTCCTTGCCCTTGATCCGCAACGTCGCGTCCGGCCCGTTCGTCGCGATCTCGTGATGGGTCATCACGCCGTCCATCAGGACGTCGGTGGCGCCGCCGACGGTCACGGCGATCACGACGCGCAGGATCGGGATGCTCGTGCCGCCGGTAAGCAGGAACAGCGTGTGCAGCGGCGAGCGCTTCGACACGGTGAAGCTGAGTTCGAACCCGCTTTGCGTGCCGCCGGAACCAACCTCGACCTTCACCTCCTGCAGGGCGTCGAGCACGGCGCGTGGCGCTGGGATCGGCACCGCCGGCCCGACGAACAGGTGCAGCCGGACGGGCGGCGGAGCGAGGCTAACCACCGGACGCTCCGGGGACGTCGGCAGCCAGCGTGATGCGCAGTGGTCGCCCGGGCGGTTCGGTCATGGCGGCCGGGTCGATAACGCCGTTCGCGTCGGCCAGCCGCCACCACAGGTAGGGGTCGGCGAGGTGGGTGGCAGCGACGAGGTCGCGGCGGTCGCCTTCCACCGTGCGGTAGGCGTAGAGCGTCGCGAACCGCTCCGGTCCCGGGACGAGCCGTCGCCGCAGGTAGGCGATCGTCACCGCTTCGGCCCCTGGTTGCGCGACGTGTGCGTAGGCGGCGACCTCGGCGCCGGCGTAGCGGCTGTCGGGCGGGAAGGTGACCGACGGCAGCGCGGCGGTACCGAGCAGTGCCTGCAGCGGATCCGGCATCAGATGGCCCCCACTCCGAGTGCCGACAGCGCCACCGAACCGGCGCGCGCGGCCAGCGATTCCTTGTTGCGCAGGTAGCCCATGAACAGCGTCCCGCCACGGTGCTCGAACCCGAGGTCGTCGACCGACAGCACCCGCATGCCGAGCGACACCTTCGCCCGGATCGGGTTGAGCGCGGCGTCGAACGCCTCCTCGGTCACCGAGAGGTCCGTGACCCGCACCGGCACGACGCGCTGCTTGCTCCAGACGAACAGGGTCAGCGGCGCCTCGAGCGGAAGGATCTCGAGCACCCCGGAGGACGCCAGCGCGTCGTTGGTCTGCAGCGCCGTGGACGTCGGGTGGACGAGCAGTTCGAGCGCGGCAAGCTGCGGGTGGATGCCGAGAGCGACGGTGTCCGCGTTCTGGTCCGGGAACTCCAAGCGGTCGGTCGCGTCGATCTCGGCCTCGAGCTTGAGCGTCTCGATCGCGGTGCCTTTGAGGCGCAGCGCCTGCGACTGGTCGGCGTGCTCGCCGCCACTGGCCTGCACCTGCAGCGTGCGCGTCAGCGAGTCGGGGTTGTACTGAAGCGCGATCACCCGCAGCGGTGTTCCTGTCGTCACGTCCAGCTGGACGATGCCGCCCTTGACCAGTCTCGGTGCTGTCATCGTCGGCTCACTTCGGCAGGTTCGTGTCGAGATAGGCAAAGGTGTTCGGACGCAGCTGCTTGAGCGTGTCCGGTGCGGTCAGGTAGAGCGAGTAGGCCTCCGCGTAGTTCTCCTGCCAGTCCTCCTCGCCGTACTTGCTCACCGCAACGCCGTCCTTGGCCGCGGCCTCGCGGTATTTCACGCCTTTGGCGCTCGTGCCGATGACGTCGGTGAAGCCACCGGCCGCGTCCTTCTTCTCGGTCGTGCCGGAGCGGCTGGTCGACTTGAGCAGCTTCGCGTCCGCGTCCTTCTGCGCCTTGAGGATCGCTTCGATCTGCTTCTTCTCGGCCGGGTTCGTCCATCGGTAACCCTTGGCGTCGTCGGGGTCTGGAAAGCTCTTCGGCAGGTCGGCGACGTCCTTGTTCGGCTTGGCTCTGGCCAGGTCCGCCTCGCGGATCGGTTGCAGGTCCACCGCGTGGCCGATCTCGTGCACGATCGCCCGGGTCGCCGGTGACGTGGCCCGCGTCCCCTGCGCGGTGCGGACCTGGTTCGCCGCGAAAGCACGGTCGAACATGGTGATCGTGTGCGTCTTCGGGTCGTAGTTGCCCGCGACCTCGGGCTTCTTCGGGTGCACCGCACCGCGGGCGAAGTTGAGCCCGGACACCAGCGAGAGGTGCGAGTCCGGCACCTGCGCGACCGCGTCGCGCAACGCGTCGAGCTCGTTGCCCGAGTACGATTGCTTGATCTTGAACTTGGTCAGCTTGGCGGCGATCGGGTCGGGTGCCGGCGCGGCACCGGCTGCGGGCGCCGCCGGTGCCCCGGTGGTCGATGCGGCCGGCGCGCCGAGCTGCTCGACCAGGACCCGTTTCGCCGCAGCAGCCTTTCCCGTCGCTGCTGGCGAGTGATAGGTGAAGCGGTACAGGCCGTTGATGCCGCCGAACTTCTTCAGGTCGAGGGCGAGGGTGACCGTCGAGTTGTCGGCCATCGGGGCGGGACTGACATCGGCGGTCGTCGTCAGGGCAGCGACGACGTTGCTCAGGCCGTGCAGCAGTTTCGCGTCCACGCTCGCGTCGAGGGCGACGGTCGTGCCGGCCGGCAGGCCGAGTGTCATCTTCCCGCCGGTTGTCGAGAACTTGGCGTCCAGGCCGGTGACGGTGATCGGCGTCGTCGTGACGGACTGGATCTTCTTGCGGTCGGCCTCGGGCAGCCCGCCGAGCGTGGTTGCGGCGGCGACGGCACCGGCACCGTCGCGCCGGAGCACCTGCGCGGGGCTGCGGCGCTGCTGCGCCACGTGTGCCACCTCGTGCGCCACTCGGAGTTGCCCGGCCGCGGACCGCGGGTCGTAGCGGCCCGGCGCGAAGGCAATGTCGGAGTCGACGGTCACCGCGTCCGCCCCGGCCCGCGCGGTGAGGTCCGCTGCGTCGGTGTGCACGCGAACGTCGGACAGATCGGTGCCCAACCGCTGTGCGAACCGGCCGGCCAACACCGGGTCGAGGCGTTGCCCGCTGCCCGGCAACGTGGCGTCGACCGGCGGCCCGTCGCCACCGGACTCGCCGTGCAGCGGCACCGCTGCGAACGACCAGTCGGCGAACAGCCCACCGTCGCGCGCACTCTCGGCGAACCGGTGCGCCTGCCGCTCGGCGCTCGCATCTGCGCGGCCCACCGCCCGGACGCTGCTCGGAACCTGTGTCGCGTGCGCGAGTGCGGGGCCGTTCATCGCCGGCTCCTGGTCGGTTCGCGCCACCGCCGTTGCTCGCGGACGGGACGCAGCCTCGCGCGGTAGTCATCGACCGACGTCGGTGCGAAGAAGCGGAGGCCGAGCAGCAGGCCGTTGTCGGGATTGACCCGCACGGCGAGCCCGCGCGATGCGTAGACCAGCTCGCCGCGTGCGAGGACGAGGGTGTCGAGGACCGTGTCGAACTCCGCCTCCGGTGTCCCCAGGTCGGGCGCGCCCAGCGGGACGCCTCCGGCGTCGACGGGATCGTCGCCCTCCACCAGCACGACCGCATCGCCGTCGACCCAGATCCGCAGACCGCCCTCGTACACCGACGAGTCGCAGGCCAACCACGCGGCCTGCCGCGCCGGGTCGCCGACCTGGCCCTGGAAGCGCTGCTGCGGGTCGGCGCCGAACGCCGCGAAGGCAGCCACGTCCAGGTCGGCCGGCAGGCCGGACCAGCCGGCCAGCCGCACGGCCGCGAGGTCGGCGAGCGCGGTCATGGCTTGGCTCCGGCCGGCGCCGAGGCAGGCCCGCCGATCCGGTCGACGAGGCCGAGGAAGTAGGCGGCATAGAGGTTCTCGATGCCGACGAGGTCGACCAGCTTCAGCGCCTGGGTGTAGGACGGGTAGCGCCGCTGCGACGGGTGCGGCACCTCGATCGGGGGCTTCGCCGCGATCGTCGGCCCTTCGACCTTCGTGCGCAGTTGCGTGGTCTTCACCCGCGGCTCGACGTTCTCCCACACGATCTCGTCGAGCAGCGAGTCCACGCCCTCGGACAGGGTGTTCTCTGCGGCGGAGCCGTCGCCGAAGCTGTCGGCGTAGGTGCTGTAGGGCTTCGCCACCAGTGTGTGCAGGTACTCGTGGATGAGGGTCTGGAACATGTCCCACAGCAGCAGGCGATCCGCGGCGGCGTCGGTCGGCTGGTACAGCTGAACGAACACGTGCCCGCCGCCCGCGCTCGCGTCCCACCCTCGGTCGATCTCGAGCAAGTTGGCGACCGCGTCCTTGTCCGCCTTGATGAACGCGCGTGCTGCCGTGTCCTGGATGGTCGCCTCGTCGTTGAGGGGCTTGCCGTCCGGATCGAATTTCGGCCGAGCGTCGTGGTGCCGGTTGAGGGCGAGGATCTGCGAGCGGGTGGTGATCAGGTAGCGCAACATGTTCAGCGCGGACGCCGTGCGCTGCTTGGGCTTCATCCTGTCCTGGGCGCCCTTCGTCGACTCGAACGCGTCGTGCAGGTTGCCCTTGCGCTTCGGGGCGTCGGCCACGAACGCCGGGTGCGCGCCCGCGTCGTAGAACGTGCCGAACACCTTGTCCGTCTCGTCCTTGCTGACGTTGGCCAGCGCCTCGAACTCGCCCAGCGTGTGCGTGCGCGGCGGCTTCTTGCGGATCTTGCCGAGGACCGTCGAGACCATCCCGGGCAGCTCACCGCGCAACTTGGCCCCGTAGGTCTTCGGTTCGCCGGGAATCTGGTCGCGGAACTTCGCCCCGGGGGCGGACGCGGGCGGCGTGAGCGCGTCCTGCAGTTCGGTGCGCCGGGCCGGGTCCGTTGCCGACGTGCCACTTTCCAACTCGGCCTTGGTCGCCGGGATCGCGGAGTGGAAGAAGTGCAGCAGCACCCGCTCGACCTTGAGCATGAACTCGCGCTGCGCGGTGACCAGCGCCTGCGACCCGAGTTTTCGGATCTCGTCGGTCTCGTCGCGGACGTCCTTCTCGAACCCGTGCAGGGTTGCCAGCATCTTCGGCCGGCGTACCTGCGACAGGTGGTGCAGCGCAGCGGTCCGCTCGCTTGCCGCCATGTGGTCGAGCAGCGCGATCAGCTCGTCGCTGGTGCGGTCGCTGGACACCCACGCGTCGAGCGTGGCTGCGTCGAACGGACGGACCGGCGCACCGGCCGGGACGGCCGGACCGATCACCCGCAGCTGGCCGTTGCGGACCGCGTCCCGTCCGCCGCTGAACCGGCTGGACACGACGGCGTCGAGCCGGGTGCGGTTGTCGCCGTTGATGTCGCTCTCGAGCCGGTCCAGCGTCACGTGCGTCGACATGAAGATCGCGCGCAGATCGCTCGCGTCGGACAGTTCGAGCAGATCGAGGATGGCGACCTCGTCGTCACCCAGGGTCGGGCCGTCGAGCATCTCGGCAATGAGCAGGGCCTTCTGCTTGCCGAGCAGGTCGTACCCGGCCGAGCCGTCCTTCCAGCGCCGGACGATGGCGCGCGCCTTGTTGTCCGCGTCGTAGCTGCCGTCGATCGCGTCGGCGGTCGTGACGGCGTCCAGGTACGCGTGCAGCTCGCGGTCGCTCCAGGTGCCCTCGGTCAGCCCGAGCCAGATGCCGATCGACTCGAACACGTTGCGCCGTTGCAGCACCGGCCCGGCACGGCCGGACTGTTGCACCACGTGGGCGAGTTCGTGAGCCAGCAGGCGCCGACCGGCGGGTGTTCTGGTGTCCAGGCGCCCCGCACCGAGCACGATGTCGGCGCCGATGGTGAACGCAGCGGCCCGCGCGTCGTGCGCGGCCGCGTTGGCCATGGCATCGTCGTGCAGCCGAACCTGCGAGAAGTCGTAGCCGAAACGAGCCTCCATCGACCGGCGCACGGATGGGTCGAGCGCGCGCCCGCTGCCCCGCACCGCCGCGTCGACGCGGCTGGTTTCGACCGGCGCGTGGTCGGTGGTCGAGGCCGGTTCGCGCTGCACCGGCGCGTCATCCTGCTTCTTCGGCTCCGGCTCGGCCTTCTCGACATCCGAGCTCGCGGGTGGTGCGGTGATCGTCACCGAACCCCCTGCGGCGGGGACGAGTGGGCGCCCGACACCGGGCAGGGACGAGTGACGCGCCACGTAGTCGGCGACCGCCTGCTGCGAGGCCTCGTCAGCTGCCTGCTGGTCGCGCGCGGCCTGGGTGCCCGGAGCCGGCCGCAGCCCGGCGCGGAACTGGTCGAGATCGGCCTGCAGGCGCTGCTTCTCGGCGCGGATCTTCTCGGTCTCGGTCGGCCCCTTCTTCTTCGCCGGACCCTGTTCGGTGTAGCGCAGGCTCAGCCCGACGCCGGTCGGCCGGTCGACCGGCCCCTGGTACTCGATCTTCGCCGCGAAACCCTTGAGGCCGATCTTGTCGAGCGGTATCGCCGGCGGCTGGAACGGCAACGGCTTGTGGTTCGCGGCCAGCGCCGTCACGCCGGCCGCGCCCAGCCCGACGCCGAGCCCGATCCCGGTGGGGGAGGAGGCGAACTCGATCGCCTTCTTGACGGCCGGCTCGTCCAGGATCGACTTCTGCACCTTCTCGCCCGCCGGTGACTCCAGCGCGACCTTGCTTGTCTCGGCGGGTTTCTCTGCTTGCGCCTCGGGCTTCTTCTTGTCCTCGTCGGCCTTGGTGCTGCCGTCGCCGTCCCGATGCACTCCCGCGGACTCGGCGACCGACGCGAACGACCACCCGGTGACGCTGCCGCCCCGAGCGACGACGTCGGCGGCGCGGTCGGCCTGCTGCTCGGCAGGATCGTGCGGACGCGACACGGCGTGCGGGCGGCTGCGGGCGCTCGGCTGCGCACGGGTGCGGGTGGCGCTCATCGGCCGTGACCTGTCGCCGCGTCCCAGATTGCCGTGGCGGCGTCCGTCCCGAGGCCGGCCGGTCCGCTCGCGGGCACGGGACGGGGCCGGTGCGCCACCGTCGTCCCGTCGAAGGTCGTGAGGCCCTCGGTGCCGCCGCCGGCGAGAGCCGTGAGCCGGTCACACAGCGCGGCCGTCACGGTGGCGACGTCGGCCGCGGCGACGCCGCGCAGCACCAGTTCCTCGATGTGGATCTCGACGGTCATGGCTCGAGCCCCGCGGTCTCGGCAGCGGTGAGCGCGCGATCGGACTTGGCGTACTCGACTCGAGCGGCATGCAGCACGTGCGCCGGGCCGACCGGTGTGCCGGCGTGGGCGGCCGCGAACGCGGCGCCGAGCGCGATCGACCGGATCGAGCCGCCGCTCACCTGCAGCCGGGCCAGCACGGAGGGCTCGAGGCCGGCGCACGGCGTGCGGGCCGGGAACGCCCGGCGCCACATCTCGGCTCGGTGGGCCTCGTCCGGGAACGGGAACTGGACCACGAACCGCAGCCGCCGCAGGAACGCCCGGTCGACGTTGCTGCGCAGGTTCGTGGTGAGGATCGCCAACCCGCGGTAGGTCTCCATCCGCTGCAGCAGGTAGGCGACCTCGAGATTCGCGTACCGGTCGTGGGCGTCGCGGACCTCACCTCGCTTGCCGAACAGGGCGTCGGCCTCGTCGAACAGGAGCACCGCGCCGCTGCCCTCGGCGGCGTCGAACAGCAGGCGCAGGTTCTTCTCCGTCTCGCCGATGTACTTGCTCACGACCGCGGACAGATCGATGCGGTAGAGGTCGAGGCCGAGGTCGCCTGCGATCACCTCGGCCGCCATCGTCTTGCCGGTGCCGCTCTCGCCGGTGAACAGGGCGGTCACACCGAGCCCGCGGTTCGCCCGCTCGTCGAATCCCCAGTGCTCGTGGACGATTGTGCGGTGCCGGACCTGGGTCGCCAGGTCTTGCAGCAACATGACCTGCCCGGGCGGCAGTACGAGGTCGTCCCAGCCGGCCTTCAGGTCGACGCGATCGGCGAGCCCGTCGAGGCCCGCCCGGGCCCGGTCGCGGGCCAGGCGCCGCAGCAGGTCGGGCGACGTCGACCGCGCTGCGGCGAACTCGTGTGCGAGCGCCTGGACGGTTCGCGCGGAGAGCCGGTAGTGGGCGGCCAGTTCCTCGACGGTCCCGGACAGCTCGGTGCTCGTGGGGCCGAGCGCGTCGTGCCAGATCGCGCGTTGCGCTGCTGGATCGGGTAGACGCACCTCGCGGCGCATCGTGACCCGCCCGGGCAGTTCCGCGGCGTCACCGAGCGAGACGATCACCGGTGTCTCGAGATGGTCCGCGAGCCGGTCGCCGGTGACGACCGGCAGTTGCGCGTGCAGCAGGGCCGCTCGATCGACGAGCCTGGCGATGCGCGGCAGGTCGCCGGTCTCGACGGTGCTGTCGTCGCGCAGCACGAGCGGCCGCAGCCCGAGGGAGGCCGCGAGCCGGTGCGCGACACCGGTCCGGGCATCGGCGTCATCGCCGGTGAGCCGGACGACGACCGGGCCCTCGACGGCGAGAACTGCTTGCGCGAGGTCCTGCGCGAGCTCGTCCTGCGCCGGGGTCAACTCGCTCGCGGCATCCGGGCGGACGAGCCCGGCCAGCGCGGGGTCGACGCCGGGCAGGCCGACCAGCCAGTGCAGCACGTGCTCGTCGATGGACAGCGCGCGGGTCGCGAGGGTCGGACCGGCACCGACGTCGACCAGGCGCCAGTACCGCAGCGGGCGGTCCGGGGCGAGGGCGTCCCAGTGCGGTTCGGGCAGGACCGCGAGCGCCAGCCCGAAGCTCGGACGCGGGTCGGTCCCGGCGTGCAGCCGGGCCACCAACCCGGCGATGTCGCCGTCGAGCTCGACCGCCGCTGCCAGCGTGAGCAGGTCGCGCTCGAACGCGGACAGCCCGACGAGGTGCTGCAACCGGTCGAAGGGATTGGCCGAGCGCCGCGCCCGCGTGCGCGGCGATGCGGCAGTCCCCTCGGCGTAGTCGTCGAGCAGCGTTCGGATCCGGGCGATCTCGGCGATCACCTCGGGCCGGGTGGTCTCGGCGGGCTGCTTCAGCGGCACGGTCACGGCACGGTCACCCGTTGGGTCGGATCGAACACCGGCGGGGTGATCGACCGGTCGACGAGCAGGCTCTCGACGCCGTCCACGATCAGCCGCACCCATTGCGGCCCCGCTGGGACGTCGCCGAACCGGAACGTCAGCGTCCCGGTCGGGGTGGCATGCGCATCGGCCAGCGCCACGTCCCCACCGAGGGCGAGCTGCGCCCGCTGCGACGGCCGCGCCTTCGGGTGCACGTCCATCGTGACCGTGAGCGCGTTCGTGATCGGGTCGCGCGTCATCGTCGGCGCGGGCGCCACGACCGGCTGCGGTGCGAGCAGCAGGGCCGCGGCGTTGGTGGTGCGCCGTACCACTTCGCCAGGACGCAGCAGCGACACCGTGACGCCCCAGATTCCTGCCGGCCACTGGTTGTCGGCAGTGGCACCCGAGGGCAGGGTGACATCGAAGCCGTTGCTCTCGGTGTTCACCGCGATCGTGCGGACGAGTGGCGTCGTCAGCAGCGGATGGCTGAAGCTCACCTCGAGGGCGGTTCCGTCCAGGTGCACGCCGGCCACGTGCAGCGTGTCGCCGAGATGGGCTGCCGGCGCCGTGCCCGGCGGGGTCACCGCGGTGACCGTCGGCAACGGTGAGAGCAGGTTGGGCGCCACGACCACGCCGCGGTCGGTCTTGGTGACCGGGTCGACCGGCCCGCGGGACAGCACCGGCAGCGCCGAGCGGCCCGGCTTGGTCGCCTCGATGAGCACGACCGAGACGAGGTAGGCCGCGGTCGGCCGGTAGTGCGCCTGCAGCGCGGTCCAGAGCCGCGACATCTCCTCGGTGTCGGTCGGCTCGAGGGTCACGGTCACCGACTCGACCTGGTCGGCGAGGTCGGACGCCGAGAGGGCCTGGAACGCGACCGGCAGGATCGACGGCCCGAGCGGGGTGGGGTTCAGCGCCCGGCGGATTGCGGCGCGGTCCAGCACCGGGCGTTCGTGCAGCACGTACATCCCGTAACCGAGCAGGATCTCGGCCTGGAAGTCGCTGTTGCCGTACGCGGTGAGCAGGTAGTGCAGGTCGAGCGCGAGGGGCGGGTTCGACAGCCGGCCGCCGTCGCCGTTGTACGCGGGCAGCCCGACGTTGCTCCAGCCCGGGTTCGACGTCACGCGGTAGAGGAACAGGTTCAGCCGCGGCGCGGCGTCGGGCTCGTCGACCTTGATCAGGTCGGGCGCGATCGCGGTCACGTCGATCGTCCCGATCCCGGGCCCGGCGTCGACCACCCCGTTGTCGAGCAGGTTGCGCAGCACCGCGCTCACGGCCCCGATCGCGAGCGCGCTGCTCATCGCGCGCCCCGGCGACCGCGCAGGTAGTCGTGCAGGGGCAGCGGGTCCTCCCGCACGACCGCGGGGCGTTCCCGCCGTACGGGCGGCGCGGCAGGCGGTGCCGCCCGCACCTCGACGCGCCCGATGCTGATGCGCACCACGGGCGCCCCGGCGTCCTGCGGGTTCGTCTCGGCCGGCCGGTCCACGGCAGCGACGTCCCGGACGGCAGCCGCGACGACCGGGACGGCGGGCACGATGACCTCGACCCGGTGCGTCGTGCGGTCCCTGACATCGGCCGGGTCCCGCGGCGAGTCGGTGACCGTCTCGAGCACGGGCGATGCCGTCATGGTTCGCTCGGGTAGCGGTCCGGGCGGATCGTCAGCCGCCCGCTGAGCGTGGGTGGGACGCGGTACGTCCCGACCTACGACCGGACGCGGCGCCGCGCTCACAGCCGCTTCGAGCTCGGGGAGTTCGGCGCCACGATGCGGCGCGTGCTCGGTGACGTCCGCGGATCGCGGCTGCTGCGCCGGTCGGCCGGCCTCGCCGACGACCGGGTCGCCACCACGCGCGAGCTCGAACCGGGACGGCACTCGCGGGCGCGCAGTCGGGCCAATCCCGGCGGCACGTGCCGCCAACCGGGCGAGGAAGTCCGGCCGGCTCGTCACGGCGTACCCACCTCGACGATGCGCAGGTACGCCGCCCGTCGCGCGTCACTGAGCGCGAGGACCTCGCTCTCGGTCCAGCCGTACGCGCGGGCGAGGACGTCCACGTCGAGCAGCAAGCGCTTGGCGCGCGCCTCGACCTCGGCCCAGACGAAGGCCGGCACGTCCACGTCGCACTGGAACGCGGCTGCGCAGCCGGGGCAGACCACGTCGACGAGCACCTCGGCCAGTGGGTCGGCGGCCTCCATCGCCCCGGCGAGCGCTGCGCGCACCGGCGCGGGCAGGTGGGCCGGGTCGACCGCCGCCCCGCCCGGGTCGCGTGCCGACAGCACGCACCGGCGCACCAACTCCTCCTCGACGTCCGCGGCATCGGCGGCCGCGACGACGTCCTCGGCACCCGGTGACCGCCAGGCGACGGAGTAACCGTCGAGCTCGAGCAGCGTCGGGTCGCGTACCGCAGCCCCGGCCGCGATCGCCGCCGCGTCCAGGGTGAACTCGACCGCGTCGCCACACTGCGGACACGGCGCGGTCGAGTCGAGATCGTTGCCGAACGCCTGCGCCCGCAACCGGAGCAGGCGCGCGTGATGCCGACCCAGGGGCTCGTCAGCCGGCGGCGCGTTCTGCGGGGGCAGACCGAGCGCGCGCGGACCTTCGTCGACGAGCACCAGGGCGCGGCGGTGCCTCGCGAGCCCGGCGCCGCGCTCCCACAGGTGCAGCACCCCGGCGCTCGCGCCGTGGCGGTCCGGGTCGGCCATGGTCTCGTCGATCAGGCTCAGGGCTCGACGAACGACGGCTCGCTCGGCTCGGCGACCTCGTAGTCGCGTTCCCAGCCCTCGTTCTCGAGCTTGAGCGTCTGGATCGCGACCGCGTTGGCGTTCGCGTCCAGGTCGGGGAGCGCCTGGTACTCGGACACCCAGGCCCGGTAGACCTTGTACGCGATCACCAACTGCCCGGCCTCGTTGTACATCTCGACGATGACGTCCTTGCGGAAGTCCTTGAGCGAGACCTCGGCACCGAGCCCCGAGCCGTAGTTCCACACCTTGTTTGCCCAACGCTCGAACTCGACGTCGTGGGTGACGCCGCGTTCGAGGGTGATGGCCTCGTACTTGGTGCGACCGGGGGACTTGCGCGAGGTGGACGGATCGCCGCCCTCGCGATGCTCGACGACCTCGGTGGATCGCTTGAGCGCTCCGACCTTGCTGACGCCCGCGACGTAGCGTCCGTCCCACTTGATCCGGAACTTGAAGTTCTTGTACGGATCGAAACGGGTCGCGTTCACGCTGAACTGTGCCATCGCAATGCTCCTAGCTCGCGCTCTGCCCGGCCAGCTGCTGCAACCTGATGACGACGAACTCGGCGGGTTTCAGCGGCGCGAAGCCCACGAAGATGTTGACGATGCCGAGGTCGATGTCGGCCTGGGTCGTCGTCTCCTTGTCGCACTTGACGAAGTACGCCTCGCGCGGTGTCGCGCCCTGGAACGCGCCGAGCCGGAACAGGTTGTTCATGAACGTCCCGACCGAGAGCCGGATCTGTGCCCAGAGCGGCTCGTCGTTCGGCTCGAAGACCACCCATTGCGTGCCGCGGTAGAGGCTCTCTTCCAGGAACAGCGCGGTGCGCCGTACCGGGATGTACTTCCACTCCGAGGCGAGCAGGTCGGCGCCCTGCATCGTGCGCGCGCCCCAGACGACCCGGCCGGCGCCGGGCAACGCCCGCAGGCAGTTCACACCACGGGGGTTGAGCTGCCCGATCTCGCCGTCGGTCAGCGGCACCGCCAGTTGCGGCACTCCGGTCAGCGTGGCGTCCAGCCCGGCGGGGGCCTTCCACACGCCACGCTGGGTGTCGGTGCGCGCCATGATGCCGGCGACGACCCCGGACGGCGCGAACGATTCGACCTGGTTGTCCTTGAGCGGGTTCGGTTGGAGCAGCCTCGGGAAGAACAGCGCGGCGTTCTTGCTGTTGGTACCGAGGGCGGAGTCGAACCCGGTACCGAAGTCGGTGACGACCGCGTCCGCGTCCGACCAGGTCAGCAGCGGATCGACGAGCAGCATGGCCCGCCGCTTCGCGCAGTAGGTGGCGGCTGCCGTCACCACCGTGGTGTCCACGGCGTCGCCCGACGTGTACGGCGGGACGACGAGCAGGTTGAACAGGTCGGTGTTCTCCAGCGAGAACAGGCCCTTCTTGGCGGCTTCCTTACCGGCGCCGATGAACTCGGTGTTCGTGATCGCGATGCCGTCCGACGCGATGTTCGCAGCGCCGCTCACCTTGGAGTTGGTCGACGTCCCGTTGTCGTCCCATATGGTCTTGCCGTTGTCGGGGTTGTTCCCGCTCGCCGCCGGTCGCGCGCCGCCCGGGGCGGTGACCGAAACCAGCCGGGACTGGTTCTTCACGACGTTGGTGACGAAGCGCGGGTGGTCGGTCGGCGTGACGACGACGTTGCGGTGCTCCTCGATCACGCCGGTGAGCCCGTCGCGGACATAGAGGTTGAACAGTGACGTCGACGTCTCGCCGAGCGCCGGGTCGAACTTGCGCGTGTCGTAGTCGATGCGGGCACGCAACGAGTTGCCCCAGACCCCCGGGTCCAGGGCCTCGAGCCGCAGCGTTCCCACCGGGAGCTTGGCGTTGTCCGGTGGCGGTGGTGCGCCGGGAGTGGAGCGGAACAGCCGCACGATCACCGCCTGCGACCCGCCGTTGAGGAAGAAGTCGCGGACCGAGTAGCCGAGCCGGCTCAACGGCCACAGGCCGCCGAAGCGGCGCTCGAAGTCGGCGTAGCTGGTGACCACGATCGGATCGTCGACCGGGCCGCGTTGGGCCCTGCCGATGAACGCGGTCACCGAGGTTGCCACGCCGGTGATCGTCCGGACGCCGCTCGGCACTTCCTCGATGTACACACCGGGATGATCGAGTTGGACTGGCACGGTGCACCTCCCCGTCGCTCCGACACAGCCGACCTGGCCGGGTCGGGAGCCTGGAGTGGACGCAGAAGGGCGGCGATCCCGATGCGGCAATCAGGACGCGTTGCAGGCAGACGAAGTTTCGGAACCGGCCCCGTCCGACGAACAACGTGCTGAGACGCGAGCGAGTCTAGGACTTGTGATCACCGCTTGCCTAGGCCTTGGCGCGCCATCGACGACTCTTCACAGCAGAGACTGCTGAACGCGGTGACGGTGGGCTGGTTGGCTGCCGCCACCCGTCGCCCGCGCGTTCGGGCAGCTAGCGTGGGTGTGTGCAGGAGCGGGTCGCGACGTGGTTCGAGCGGCGCACCAGCAGTTCCGCGCAGTGGCCGGTCGAGGCGTTGCTCGAAGCCAAGGGCACCACCACCATCAGCGTCGTCATTCCTGCTCGCAACGAGGCGGGGACGGTCGGGGCGATCGTCGACGGTATTCGCTCGCAACTGGTCGACCGGCATCACCTCGTCGACCAACTGGTCGTCATGGACTCGGACTCGACGGACGCGACAGCGGCGATCGCTGCCGACTTCGGTGCCGTCGTGCATGCCGTGCGCTCGGTGCGTCCGGACCTCGGCGGTTTCGCCGGTAAGGGCGAGGCGATCTGGAAGTCGCTGTTCGTCACGGCCGGCGATGTGCTCGTCTTCGTCGACGGCGACCTGACCGGGTGGGGCCCGCACTTCGTCACCGGGTTGCTCGGCCCCTTGCTCACCGACCCGACCGTGTTGCTGGCCAAGGGCTTCTACGACCGGTTGCTCGATGACGGATCCGACGCGCACGCGCCGCAGGGGGGCCGGGTCACCGAACTGGTCGCGCGACCGCTGCTGAACCTGCGCTGGCCGGACCTCGCCGCGGTCGTCCAGCCGCTCGCCGGCGAGTGGGCCGTCCGGCGCGCAACGATCGCGCGGTTGGCGATCCCCGTCGGGTACGGCGTCGAGATGGCGGTGTTGCTGGACGTGTACGAGCAGGACGGGCTGGATGCGATCGCGCAGGTCGACCTCGGGGAGCGCGCGCACTCGCACCAGTCCGTCCACGATCTGGCCGTGATGGCGACAGAGATCATCGAGACCGCGGCCAAGCGGGCCGGAATGTCGACAACCGAAGCCCTCGCTGTGCCGCTCTGGCAGTACGACCGGGCCGCGACGCCGCTGTGGCGGGCGCGGGAGGTGCCGGTGGCGCAGCGCCCACCCATGACGAGCCTGGACGCGCGATGACCCTCAGGCTAGGACGCCGCAGCTTCGACGACGACCAGCTGCTGGTCATGGCGATCGTCAACCGGACGCCGGACTCGTTCTACGACAAGGGCGCCACATTCGCCTTCGACACCGCCTTGCAGCACGTCCGGGACGTCGTGCGCGACGGCGCCGATCTGGTCGACATCGGCGGCGTCAAGGCGGCACCCGGTGACGACGTGAGCGTGCGGGAGGAACTCGAGCGCACCGAGTCGTTCGTGGCCGCGGTGCGAGCCGAGTTCCCCGAACTGGTCATCAGCGTGGACACCTGGCGCCACGAGGTCGGCGAGGCAGCGTGCCGCGCGGGAGCGGACGTGCTCAACGACGCTTGGGGTGGCTGGGATCCCGAGCTCGCCGAGGTTGCCGGGCAGTTCGGTGCGGCGCTCGTGTGCACGCACGCGGGCGGGGTCGAACCGCGCACGCGGCCGCACCGCATTGCCTACGGCGACGTCGTGGGCGACGTGCTGGCCCGCACGGTCGAACTCGCCGAACGCGCCGTGTCGGTCGGCGTCCCGTACGAGAGCGTGCTGATCGACCCGGGCCACGACTTCGGAAAGAACACCCGGCACTCGCTCGAGGTCACCCGCCGCCTCGGCGAGATGGTCGCGACCGGATGGCCGGTGCTGGTGTCGTTGTCGAACAAGGACTTCGTCGGTGAGACGCTCGCCAAGCCGGTCGGCGAGCGGCTGACCGGCACCCTCGCGACGACCTCGGTGTGTGCGTGGTTGGGGGCCCGGGTTTTCCGCGCGCACAACGTCGACGAGACACGGCAAACTCTCGACATGGTGGCGACGATTCGCGGCACCCGGCCGCCTGCCCGCACCGTGCGCGGCCTGGCGTAGCGGTCGCGTCCGTTGAGCAGGTTCCGATGACCGAGCGGTTGCCGCTACAGCGTGCGACGGCGGCGGTGTACGTGGTGTTCGCGGCGGCCGGGCTCGGCTTCGCCAGTTGGGCCTCGCGTATCCCGCAGATCCGCGACGGCCTGGACGTCACGCCCGGCACGCTCGGGCTGATCCTGCTGTGCATCGCGTTCGGATCGATCGTGGCGATGCCGCTGGCCGGTCTGGTGATCTCCACCGTCGGCGAGGCTCGAGCGGTCGCGGTGATGGCAGTCGTGTTCGCGGCTGGTCTCAGCGTCGTCGCCGTAGGCTTTCTCCACGGGGTGGCGCCGGTCGCCGCCGGCCTCATCGTGGCCGGCATCGGCAACGGCACGTGGGACATCGCGATGAACGTGCAGGGTGCGGCCGTCGAACAAGCTCTCGGGCGCTCGATCATGTCTCGCTTCCATGCCGGCTTCAGCATCGGCACGGTGCTCGGTGCGGGCCTCGGTGCCCTGATGGTCGCGACGCACGTGCCGGTGACGGCACATCTACTCGCGGTGGCCGGCGTGCTCGCGGTGACCGTCCCGCTCGCCACCCGCTACTTCCTGCCCACGATCGATCACGCGGCCCTCGATCCCGACCGGCTGCCCGGAACCCGAGTGTCGAAAGGGCTGTTGCGCGCGTGGCTCGAGCCGCGGACTCTGCTCATCGGCCTGTTCGTGCTCTGCATGGCCTTCACCGAGGGCACCGGCAACGACTGGCTCAGCCTCGGTGTCATCGACGGCTACGGCACCTCCGCGGCGCTCGGCACGATCACGCTGACCGTGTTCCTCGCCGCAATGACCGCGGGCCGGTGGTTCGGGCCAGCCTGGATCAACCGGCACGGTCGGGTGGTGGTCATGCGGGTGTCTGCTGCGGTTGCGCTCGCCGGGTTGCTGCTCGTGGTCTTCGGTGCGGCGTTCCCACTGGCGCTCGCCGGTGCGGCGCTGTGGGGGGTCGGCACAGCGCTCGGCTTCCCGACCGGAATCAGCGCCGCGGCCGATGATCCACGCCGCGCGGCAGCGCGCGTCAGCGTTGCCGGATCGATCGGCTACGTCGCATTTCTCGCCGGCCCACCGCTGCTCGGATTGGTCGGCGACCATGTCGGTGTGCTGCGCGCGCTGACGGTTACCGCGGGTGCACTCGGCATCGCGCTGCTCGTGTCGGGTGCGTGCGCGCCGCTTGCCGACGACAAGAAAGTCGCTACGGCGGTGCGGCGCTGATGGCGATCGGCGCGTACGCGCGTCGACTCGACCACGACAGACGCTCGCTCGAGCGTTGTGTGAGCGGTTCGTGGCGCGTGGCGGCGATCACCTTGCCCGACAAGGCCAAATCGTCGTGATCCGGTCATGCTGCGTCGGCCGTCCTCACCGGTGTCAGAACTACTCAGGCAACGCGTGCAGCACCGCGCACGCTGCGGTCGAGGTGCAAAGTGTGTTCGCGCGCAGAAAATAGTTGCGGACGCGTTCGGACGTCCTTGTGTCATTCGCGTCGGACAATCCCGCAAAATCTAAGGTGATTCACGGCTGGTCGCCGACATTGCGACCACATGTGGTGTCGTCGGCTCCGCGATGCGCACACATCTTGTACGGCGTGTTGTATTGACGCTGAACTCTGCGCATCGTCAACTTGGTCGAACGAACGACGATGTCGTTCTCTCGCTGCCTAGGAGGCAACGCATGACCGCACCAGCCAGGAAGGCCGCCGCAAAGAAGTCGGCTGCCAAGAAGGCGCCCGCCAAGAAGGCCGCTGCGAAGAAAGCACCGGCTCGCAAGGCGCCCGCCAAGAAGACCGTTGCCAAGAAGGCACCGGCGCGCAAGGCCGCGGCGAAGAAGGCTCCGGCGCGCAAGGCTGCTGCGAAGAAGGCACCAGCTCGCAAGGCCGCGGCGAAGAAGGCTCCGGCGCGCAAGGCTGCTGCGAAGAAGGCACCAGCTCGCAAGGCCGCGGCGAAGAAGGCTCCGGCCAAGAGGGCTGCCGCAGCTAAGAAGGCACCGGCGAAACGCGCAGCTGCCAAGAAGGCTCCGGCGCGCAAGGCTGCTGCGAAGAAGGCACCGGCGAAGAAGGCTGCTGCGAAGAAGGCGCCCGCGAAGCGCAAGTAGCAACAATGGCATCCGCGTCCGACTGCGGATGATCACGTCACGAGTCGCCGGTGCACCGCTCGACTTCGTCGCACTCCGCGACGAGTTGTCGGTGCCCGGCGATTTCGCGCCCGAGGTCCTTGCCGCGGCGCGTCGTGCGGCGATCGACGTCGAACTGCCGGACGAGGACGCGACCGACATCCCGCTCGTCACCATCGATCCGGCAGGTAGCCGCGATCTCGACCAGGCCATGCACCTGGCGCGCGACGGTGACGGGTACCTCGTGTCGTACGCGATCGCCGACGTCGGTGCGTTCGTTCAGCCCGGCTCGGTGCTCGATGTCGAGTCGCAACGACGCGGGACGACGTTGTACTTCCCGGACACGAGCGTCCCGATGCTGCCGCCGGCGTTGAGCGAGGACGCGGCCAGCCTCGTACCGGATCGCTTGCGGCCGTGTGTGTTGTGGCGAATCGGTCTCAGCGCCGATGGTGAGGTGCACGCGGTGGATGTGCGTCGCGCTCGGGTCCGCAGTCGAGCCCAACTCGACTACCTGCAGATCGAGCGGGCCAGTGCGCTGCCGGACGCGATCGCGCTGTTGCCCGAACTGGGCGCCGTGCGTGTCGCGCGTGCGCGAGAGCGACATGCGATCGATCTGGATCTGCCTGAGCAGATCGTGCGTCAGGTTGACGGCGGGTGGCGACTCGACTGCCGCGTCCCGACGCGGACCGAGACCCACAATGCGGAAATCTCCGTGCTCACCGGGATGTGCGCTGCGCAGCTGATGTTGCAGCATCACGTCGGGATCGTCCGCGTCGTCCCCGAGCCGGATGCCCGCGCCGTCCGCACGATCAGGCGCGCCGCTCGGGCACTCGGCATCGACTGGCCGGCCGGTGCCGCGCCGGGTGACGTCCTCGCCACGCTCGATCGCGGTAACCCACGGCACGTTGCGCTGATCGAGCATGCCGGCGCGCTGCTTCGCGGCGCACGGTACGTCGCCTTCAACGGTGCGGAGCCCGAGCAAGCGGCGCATGCCGGCATCGCTGCGCCGTACGCGCACGCGACCGCCCCGCTGCGCAGACTCGTCGATCGGTACGTCAGCGAGATCTGCCTGGCGCTTCACGCCGGCGAGCCGGTGCCCGGCTGGGTGCGTTCGACGCTGCCCGACCTGCCGGCCCTGATGCAGGCTGCCGATCGACGCGGGCACGAGGTGAGCCGCGCAGTCGTGGACATGGCCGAGGCATGGGTGCTGCACGACCGCGTCGGCGAGCTGTTCACCGGCGTCGTCATCGATGCCGACGACAATGCGGGCACCATCGTGCTCGACGAGCCGGCCGTGCGTGCGCGCTGCGACGGGACGGGTCTGCCGCTCGGCGAGCGGATCACGGTCCGCCTCGTCAGCGCCGACGTGGCCGAGCGCACTGTCCGGTTCGCCCGCGACTGACGGCACGCCACCGAGCGCTCAGGCGAGCAGCTCGCCGTCGAGGACGGTGACCGCCGAACCGCGCAGCAGCACTCGAGAGCCGCGCAGTTCGACCCCGACTCGTCCACCGCGCGCTGACAGTTGCACACCGGTCAGGGTGTCGCGGCCGAGCCGCGCACCCCAGAACGGGCCGAGCGCGCAGTGTGCCGACCCGGTCACCGGGTCCTCATCGACGCCGACTCGTGGGGCGAAGAAGCGTGACACGAAGTCGTGGTCGTCCTCCGCCGCGCCGATCGCGGCCGGCGCGGTCACGATCACGCCGCGGCACTCGACGGCGGCCAGGGCGGCGAAGTCCGGGCTGACCGCGGCAACACGTGCCGCATCGGCGACCTCGACGAGCAGATCCGTGCCGTTGGCGTACACGCCGAGCATCTCGATGCCGAGCGCGGCCGACAGTCCGTCCGGCTCGTCGACGGACGTCACCGGACAGGCCGGGAAGTCAAGGACGATGGCCGCACCGTCCATCGTCGCCGTGAGCGGACCCCCGCGCGTGTGGAAGGTGATAGGGCCGGGCACGCCGATCGAGGCCAGGACGTGGGCACTGGCCAACGTGGCATGCCCGCACAGGTCGACCTCGACGAGTGGTGTGAACCAGCGCAGGTCGTAGGAGCCGTCGGGCCGGGCGAGCAGGAACGCGGTCTCGGCGTGCCGGAACTCCGCGGCAACCTGTTGCATCCAGGCGGCGTCGACCGGCTCGGGCGGCAGCACCACCCCGGCGGGGTTACCGGCGAAGGCCGACGAGGTGAACGCGTCGACGACGAAGGCCCGCATGCCTCGACGCTAGTGAGTCCGGCGCAGCGCCGGGACGGGCCACCGGCCG
Source organism: uncultured Actinomycetota bacterium (assembly GCA_963750295.1). Classification (GTDB taxonomy): domain Bacteria; phylum Actinomycetota; class Actinomycetes; order Mycobacteriales; family Jatrophihabitantaceae; genus CAVVPY01. The sequence goes on along the minus strand of CAVVPY010000001.1, from coordinate 1,935,778 downwards.
GTCAGTGGTACTCGTGCTCGGCAGCCGGGTAGGTGCCGCCGCGGACCTCGCCGGCGAAGGCCGACGCAGCGTCGTGCAGCACGGCCGCGACGTTGGCGAACTCCTTCACGAACTTCGCCGGCTTGCCCGCTCCACGCAGGCCGGCCATGTCCTGCCAGACGAGTACCTGCGCGTCGCAGGCCGGGCCGGCGCCGATACCGATCGTCGGGATGTGCAGCGCCTTCGTGACCTGCGCCGCGACCTCGGACGGGACGACCTCGAGCACGACGGCGAACGCGCCGGACTGCTGCATCGCCTTCGCGTCGAGGAGCAACCGGTGGGCCGCCTCGTCGCCACGTCCCTGCACGCGGTAGCCGCCGAGCGCGTTGACCGACTGCGGGGTGAGGCCGATGTGCGCCATGACCGGGATGCCCGCGGCGGTGAGCGCCTCGACCTGGGGTGCGATGCGGGCGCCGCCTTCCAGCTTGACCGCCTGCGCGCCGCCCTCCTTCATGAACCGGGTCGCGCTGTCGAGCGCCTGGGTGGGGGAGGCCTGGTAGCTACCGAACGGCAGGTCGGCGACGACAAGGGCACGCTGCGTCCCGCGGACGACGCCGCGCACGAGCGGCAGCAACTCCTCGATCGAGACGGGGACGGTCGTGTCGTAGCCGTAGATGACGTTCGCGGCCGAGTCGCCGACCAGCAGTACCGGGATGCCGGCGTCGTCGAAGACCCGCGCGGTCGAATAGTCGTAGGCAGTGAGCATCGGCCAGCGCTCGCCACGATCCTTCGCCGCCTGCAGGTCGCGGATGGTGACCCGCCTGGTCGTCACGCCGCCGTACAGCGCCGCAGTGGTCGCCGCGGGCGTCGAGCGGGAGCTTGGTTCAGCGGTCATGATCGTCTCACCTTCTCCTCGAGGCCGTTGGCACGGTCCCCGGGCACGTAATGCGGACGTAACCAATTCTGCGCCTCGGTTCGGCGTTTGTCGTGCCGACCGAGACATGTGTCACGCGCGTCGAGCGGGGACGGCCGCCTCAGCTGCGTCCCTCACGCCAGTGATTGGTGATCGGGAGGCGCCGATCGCGCCCGAACGCCTTGAAGGTGATCTTCGCGCCGGGCGGGTACTGGCGCCGCTTCCACTCGGCGCGATCGACCAGGCGGGCGACCGACGCGACCAGGTCCCGGTCGAACCCCTCGGCCACGATGTCCTCGATTGCTGCGTCGGCGTCGACGTATCGGGCGATGATCTCGTCCAGGACCTCGTAGTCCGGCAGCGAGTCGCTGTCGAGCTGGCCCGGCCGCAGCTCGGCCGACGGCGGCTTACTGATCGAGTTCGGCGGGATCGGCGGTGTCTGGCCGGCCGCCTCGGCCACCTCGTTGCGCCAGCGGGCCAGCCGCCAGACCAACGACTTCGGCACGTCCTTGATGGGGGCGAAACCGCCCACCGCATCGCCGTAGATCGTCGAGTAGCCGACGGCCAGCTCGCTCTTGTTCCCTGTCGCGAGCACGAGGTGGCCCTCGGCGTTCGACAGCGCCATCAGCGTCGTGCCCCGCACCCGCGCCTGCACGTTCTCCTCCGCCAGACCGGTCAACCCGAGGGCGGCCACGAACTCGTCGACCATCGGGGCGACCGCCACCGTCCGGTAGTGCGCCCCGATCCGCTCGGCGAGGTCCGCTGCGTCGGTGCGCGAGTGCTCGGATGAGTACTCGCTCGGCATCGACACCCCGTGCACCCGATCGCCGCCGATCGCGTCCGCCGCGATCGCGGCCACCACAGCCGAGTCGATGCCGCCGGACACACCGAGGACGACGGAGGCGAACCCGTTCTTCTCGACGTAGTCGCGCAGCCCGATGACCAGGGCACCCCAGACCTCGGCTTCGTCACCCATCCGATCGGCGATCCGAACCGGCAACGTCTCTGCCTGCACTCGAGGTTCAGAGATCCCGGTCGAGAACCGGGCGACGGTCATGCCCAGTACCTCGGCAGGCGGGGGCGGATCACCGGCCACCGCGGCGACGTCGAGGTCCAGGTAGTAGACCCCTTGCTCGTACTGGGGCGCGCGCAGCAGCACGTTCCCCGCGGCATCGACCACCATCGAGTCCCCGTCGAAGACCAGCTCGTCCTGACCGCCGACGGTGTTCACGTAGGCCACCGGCGCACCGGCCTCGGCGGCCCGGCGTCGCAGCAGGTCGAGCCGGACGTCGTCCTTGTTGCGCTCGTACGGCGAGCCGTTGATGTTGAGGACGACGCCGACGCCGACCCGCCCGGCCACCGCGAACGGGCCGCCGTCCTGCCACAGGTCCTCGCAGATCGTCAGCGCGATGTCCACCCCGCGGTGGCGGACCACGACGAAGGTGTCACCGGGGACGAAGTAGCGCCGCTCGTCGAACACCCCGTAGTTGGGCAAATGGTGCTTGTAGTACCGGGCCAGCACCACGCCGCGATGCAGGAACGCCAGCGCGTTTCGGGGCCCGCCGACGTGGTTCGGTCGCGCACCGGCGTCGTCGTCGAGATAGCCGACCACGACGGGGGTGTCACCCAGTCCCGATTCGGCGAGGTCCGCGGCCAGCTTCTCGAGCGCCGCCTGCGCCGCGTGCCGGAAGCCGGCCTTGAGGACGAGGTCCTCGGGCGGGTACCCGGTGATCGCCATCTCGGGGAACGCGACCAGGTCGGCACCGTGGGCGGCAGCGTCGGCCACCTGCCGCACGACCAGGGCGCAGTTGCCGGCGAGGTCACCGACGATCACGTCAGTCTGGGCCAGGGCGAGGCGCAGGGAGGGCACGTCACCATTGTCCCTCGGCCGGGTGGGAAGCCGGGACTGGGAGGTTGCTGTGTGGGGCGCGCCGGTTTTGGATCAGTGCCCTGCGGCGGGGCAGAATGTAGACGGTCGTGATCGTCGGGTCAGAGTCGTGCTCCTCCTGCGATGAGAGCCACGATGAGGTCACGACAGCGTCGGCGCCGAAGCAACGAGCGCGGGCCGGTGAGCGTCGATGAGATGTAAGGCATTCGTGACTTGTCGCGGTCCGGCGCTGTCGGTCCGATGAGGGACACTGGGCACAGCGTCTCGAGGCGAGTACGCCCCAACGGCTGGGAGTGACAGTAGTAGTGAGGCACCACAGCAAGTTCCGCACCGCCGCCCCCGCACCGCCCGCGCCGGGCGCACCGTAGGTCCCCTGGCGGTCGTGGCGGCGCTCGCGCTGCTGCTCGCGGCCTGCACCTCGGCCGTCGGTACCGATCAGCAGCCGGGCTTCCCGGCCGGTCAGGGGACCTCGCCTGCGACCCAGCCCGCGTCCAGCCAACCCTCCGCCGTCCCGGATGCAGTCATCACGACGAGCGTGCTCGGCAAGGCCGGGTCGTTCAACCCCATCACGCCGATCTCGGTGAAGGTCGCCGGCGGCACGCTGACCTCGGTGACGCTGGTGAACAGCGAGGGCACCAAGGTCACCGGAAAGCTGGCCGACGACTCGTCGTCCTGGCAGAGCACCGAGGTGCTCGGGTACAGCAAGACCTACCGGCTGACCGCGGTCGCCGCCAACGGTGACGGCAAGGCGACGGTCGAGAAGAAGTCGTTCACCACGCTGACGCCCAGCAACATGACCCAGCCCTACCTCGACACCATCTACGGCTCGTCGATCGAGGACGGCGCGACCTACGGCGTCGGCATGATCCCCGTCGTCCACTTCGACGAGTGGATCCCGAACAAGGCCGCGGCCGAGAAGGCGCTGCACGTCACGACCACCCCGCACGTCGACGGCTCCTGGTACTGGACCTCGGGTCAGGATGTGCACTGGCGGCCGCAGGAGTTCTACGCCCCCGGCACCGAGGTGACCGTCTCGGCCGACGTGTACGGCGTCAACGTCGGCGGCGGCATGTACGGGCAGTCCGACCAGTCGATCTCGTACCGGATCGGCCAGAAGCGGATCGCGATCGCCGACGCGTCGACCTATCGCGTCAAGGTCTACTTCGCGAACAAGCTGGTCCGGACCATGCTGACCTCGATGGGACGCGGTGGCATCGTCCCGGGCGATCGCGGCCAGAACATCTACCTCTGGACGATGCCGGGCACCTACACCGTCCTCGGGCACGAGAACCCGGCCACGATGTCCTCGGACAGCTACGGCCTGCCGGCCGACTCACCGGCCGGCTACGCGCCGGAGAAGGTGCCGTTCGCGACGAAGATCAGCACCGACGGGATCTACCTGCACGAACTGGACGCGACGGTGTGGGCGCAGGGTAACTCGAACCTCTCGCACGGCTGTCTGAACCTCAATTACGACAACGCGAGTTGGTACTACAACCACTCGCGGGTGGGCGACATCGTGAAGGTCGTCAACTCCGGCGGCCCCACGTTGCAGTTGTGGCAGGGCGGCGACTGGACGCTGTCGTGGTCGCAGTGGCAGAAGGGCAGCGCGCTCAACTGAGCGCTACGGCTCCTCGGCCGGAGCGACGTCGACGTGGCGCGTAACCTCGCCGAAACGGGACCCGGTCAGACTGGAGCGTTGTGGATCGCCAACAGGAGTTCGTACTTCGTGCCCTCGAGGACCGGCAGATCCGGTTCGTCCGGCTGTGGTTCACCGACGTTCTCGGCACGCTGAAGTCCGTGGCGGTCGCGCCGGCCGAACTGGACGGTGCCTTCGACGAGGGCATCGGCTTCGACGGGTCGGCGATCGAGGGATTCGCCCGCGCCAGCGAGAGCGACATGCTCGCCCGTCCGGACGCCTCGACGTTCCAGATCCTGCCGAACGCGGACGGCCAGCCCTCGGATTCGGCGCGGATGTTCTGCGACATCCAGATGCCCGACGGGTCGCCGTCCTGGGCCGATCCGCGCTACGTCCTGCGCCGCGCCCTGTCGAAGGCGGCCGAGAGCGGATTCACCTTCTACACCCACCCCGAGATCGAGTTCTTCCTGCTGAAGAACCGGCCGACGGACGGGTCCGAGCCCCAGCCGATCGACAACGGCGGGTACTTCGACATGACCAGCCACGACGTGGCGCACGACTTCCGCCGCGCTGCGGTCGGTGCGCTCGAGTCGCTGGGTATCTCGGTCGAGTTCAGCCACCACGAGGTCGCACCCGGCCAGCAGGAGATCGACCTGCGCTACGCGGACGCGCTGTCGATGGCCGACAACATCATGACGTTCCGGCACGTGATCAAAGAGGTCGCGATCGGCGAGGGCGCGCACGCCACCTTCATGCCCAAGCCGTTCCGCCACCAGCCGGGCAGCGGCATGCACACCCACCTGTCGCTGTTCGAGGGCGACAAGAACGCCTTCCACGACCCGTCCGACGAGCTGTATCTGTCCAAGACCGCACGTGCGTTCATCGCCGGCGTGCTGCGCCACGCGCGCGAGATCACCGCGGTGACCAACCAGTGGGTCAACTCGTACAAGCGGCTGTTCGGCTACTCCTCGCGCGGCGAACTGGTCGAGGCGCCGACGTATGTGTGCTGGGGTCACGCCAACCGTTCCGCGCTCGTGCGGGTGCCGATGTACAAGCCCGGCAAGGCCAACTCCACCCGGGTCGAACTGCGCTCGCCGGACTCTGCCTGCAACCCCTATCTGGCCTTCGCGGTGATCCTCGCGGCCGGGATGAAGGGCATCGACGAGAACTACGAACTGCCGCCGGGCGCCGAGGACGACGTGTGGTCACTGTCGGACACCGAGCGGCGCGCACTGGGCTACGACGAGTTGCCGCACAACCTCGCCGACGCTTTGCGGGTGATGGAGTCCAGCGAGCTGGTGGCCGAGACCCTCGGTGAGCACGTCTTCGACTTCTTCCTGCGCAACAAGCGCGAGGAGTGGGTCGAGTACCGCGCCGAGGTGAGCCCGTTCGAGCTCCGGCGCTACCTGCCCTCACTTTGACCCGCGGCACGCCGAGTCCCGCACGCCGTGTGCTGCCGTCCGGGCGGACCGATCTAGAGTCGACGCGTGGTGAGCCGCAGGCTGCTCGTTGTCCAGGTCGACCCGACCGATCCGGCTGGTCGGCTCGGCGACTGGCTGGTCGCTGCCGGGCTGGACTTGGACGTGCGGGCGCTGGATGCCGGTGACCAACTGCCCGACAGCCTGTCGGAGCACGACGGCCTGCTCGTCCTCGGCGGGTCGATGGGTGCCGAGGACGACGCCGCCGCCCCGTTCCTGCCCGCCGTACGCGCATTGATCCGCGATGCGGTGGCCGGCGAGGTGCCCACGCTCGGTGTCTGCCTCGGGCACCAGTTGCTGGCAGTCGCGATGGGCGGCCGGGTCGAGCTGAACCCACTCGGACCCGAGTTCGGCGCGCAGCTGGTCGCCAAACGCGCTGCGGCGTCGAACGATCCGCTGTTCGCTGCCGTGCCCATCACGCCGGACGTGATCCAGTGGCACTACGACGCCGTGACCACCCTGCCGCCCGGCGCGATCCAGCTGATGAGTTCGCCGGGCTGCGATCAGCAGGCATTCCGGCTTGGCCGGCTCGCGTGGGGCATCCAGTTCCACATCGAGACGACGCCGGACCTCGTGCGGGACTGGGCCGCCACCGAGGACTGGCCCGACGACTACGACGTGGACGCGATCGTCGAGCGGGCGGTCGCCGTCCACGACGACGTCGCCGAGACCTGGGCACCGTTCGCGGCAGCGTTCGCCGAGCTGGTGCGCGATCCGGACGCCGTCGCGCCGGCGCGGGGCGGTCCCGTCACGACTGCCGAACCGGTCACCGACCCGGCCGCGATCCGGGCGGCGCTCGCCGCAGAGGCGAGCGCCGCGCGCACCGCGCTGCCGATGCCGGGGCTGCGTGTTCCCGGCACATGAGCGACCCGACGCTCGACCGGCGCCGAGCCTCGGCCGCGCTCCTGACCCGCCAGTCGTTCGCCGACGGCAGGCGCGCCGCCGAGATTCTGGCCGAACCAACGCTGGGCTGGTGGGACGAGCAGACGGCGGCGCCGGCTGACCCGTCCGCCGCGGTGGTCATCGCGGCGCTGGGCCGTACCGCCGACCCCGACGTCGCGCTGACCCGCCTCGCCGAACTGGCCGCGGCCGACGCCGGGGGCGACCTGCGGGACGGCGTGAGCTCCGACCCGGCACTGCGTGCCCGGCTGCTGCCGCTGCTCGCGGTGTCCACGACGCTCGCCGAGCACCTGATCGCCCATCCCGAGCACTGGCGAGCGCTGCTGGACCCCTGGTCCGCCGCCGAGGCGGGTGTCCGGTTGGCCGAGTCCGTCGGCGCCGACCCGCACCGTCCGGTCACCGGCACCGACGGCGCGCCGGCGCGCCGCACGGGCGCCGACGCCGTGGTGGCGTTGCGCGCCGCCTACCGCCGCGAACTCGTCGCGATCGCCGGCCGCGACCTGGCCGGGGGACTCGACCTGCAAGCCACCACCGAGGCGCTCGCCGATCTGGCCGGGCACACCCTGCAGGCGGCGCTCGCGGTGGCCGCCGCCGAGACACCCGCGGGTGCGGCGCCCTGCCGGCTCGCGATCATCGCCATGGGCAAGGCCGGCGGGCGCGAGCTGAACTATGTCTCGGACGTCGACGTGATCTTCGTCGCCGAACCCGTCGACGGGGCCGACCCCGACGCGGCGTTGGACACCGCCACCCGGATCGCCGGCGAGACGATGCGGCTGTGCCGGCCGGTGGCCTGGGAGGTGGACGCCAACCTGCGGCCCGAGGGCAAGCACGGCGCGCTGGTGCGCACGCTGGCCAGCCACGAGGCGTACTACCTCCGATGGGCGAGCACCTGGGAGTTCCAGGCGCTGCTCAAAGCCCGGCCGATTGCGGGCGACATGGAACTCGGCGCGCGCTACCGCGAGATGGTCGAGCCGCTTGTGTGGGCCGCCGCCGAGCGCCCGGACTTCGTCGCCGACGTGCGGGCGATGCGCCGTCGCGTCGTCGAGCACATCCCCGCCGAGGTCGCCGAGCGCGAGATCAAGCTGGGTCACGGCGGTCTGCGCGACGTCGAGTTCGCGGTGCAACTGCTGCAACTCGTGCATGGGCGCGGGGACGAGGCGCTGCGCGTCGGTGGCACGCTGCCCGCACTCGACGCGCTGCGCGAGGGCGGCTACGTCGGTCGGGACGACACCGTGAGTCTCGTCGACGCCTACGCCTTCCTGCGGACCACGGAGCACCGCCTGCAGCTTCGGCGGCTGCGCCGCACCCACGTCGTCCCGGACGATCAGCGCTCGCTCGACTGGCTTGCCCTGGCGATGAACTTTCGACCTGACAAGCGCGGGGACGCGACGGCGGTGTGGGAGTCGGAGTGGGCGCTGCACGCGCGGGAGGTCCGCCGGCTGCACGAGAAGCTGTTCTACCGCCCGCTGCTCGAAGCCGTCGCGCGCGTCCCGTCGTCGGGTCTGCGGCTGACCCCGGCCGAAGCCGGCCGCAGACTCGCCGCGCTGGGTTTCGCCGACCCGACCCGTGCGCTGCAGCACATCGAGGCGCTGACGTCCGGGCTGTCTCGGCGGGCGGCGTTGCAGCGCACGCTGTTGCCGGTGCTGCTCTCGGACTTCGCCGACGCCCCGGATCCCGACGCCGGTCTGCTGGCCTACCGGCAGGTGTCCGACGCGCTCGGGTCGACACCGTGGTATCTGCGCCTGCTCCGCGACGAGGGTCAGGTCGCGTCACGGCTGGCCTACCTGCTCGCGACGAGTCGGTACGTGGCGCGCATGTTCGCCCGTGCCCCCGAAGCGCTGCGGATGCTGGCGAACGACGACGAACTCGTCCCACGCGGCGCCGACGAGATCCTCGCCGCAATGCGTGATCGGGCTGCGCGCCAGGACGACCCGACCGCCGCCGTGGCGAGCGTTCGCGGCGTGCGGCGGCAGGAGCTGTTGCGGACCGCGATCGCGGACCTGCTCGGCGGAGCCGACGTCGAAGCGGTATGCGAGGCGATCAGCACGACCACCGTGACCACGCTGGACGTCGCGCTGCGGGTCGCGACGCGCGCCGTGGCGACCGAGCGCGGACTCGACGAGCTGCCGCTGCGCTTCGCGATCATCGCGATGGGACGCCTCGGTGGCGCCGAGACCGGGTACGGCTCGGACGCGGACGTGATGTTCGTCTTCGAGCGCGTGGGGGACACCGACGAGGACGCGACGAAGTTGGCGCTCGAGGTCGCGTCCGGCTTGCGCGCGTTGCTGTCGTCGCCGTCCTCGACCGATCCGCCACTTGGCGTGGACGCCGCCTTGCGTCCGGAGGGCCGCAACGGCCCGCTCGTGCGCTCGCTGGCCTCCTACGCGCAGTACTACGAGCGCTGGTCGTCACCGTGGGAGGCGCAAGCCTTGCTGCGTGCCCGCTTCGCCGCCGGCGATGCGGAGTTGGGTGTGCGGTTCACCGAGTTGATCGACCCGATCCGCTATCCGGCCGAAGGCGTGTCGGCCGCGGATCTGTTCGAGATCCGCCGGCTCAAAGGACGCGTCGATGCCGAACGAATGCCACGTGGCGCCGACCCGACGACGCACACCAAGCTCGGAAGGGGCGGGTTGGCGGACATCGAGTGGACCGTGCAACTGCTGCAACTCCAACACGCCGCGCGGGTTCCGGAGTTGCGCACGACCCGCACGCTCCCGGCTGTGCAGGCCGCGGCGGAGGCCGGCCTGCTCGACTCCGAGCAGGCCGCGCAGCTCGGCGCTGCATGGCGGCTGGCCACCCGGCTGCGCAACGCGATCATGCTGGTGCGCGACAAGTCCGAGGACCAGATTCCGCATACGGGGACGGCGCTCGTGGCTGTCGGCCGGGCGATGGGTTACCCACCCGGCTTCGATCCCGGCGCGGTTGTCGATGACTACCGGCGTGCGGCCCGACGGGCCCGCCGGGTCGTGGAGGACGTGTTCTACGCGCCGCTGTGAGACGAATCCGGCTGCAGTGACAACTGCGGCAACGGTGGCGTGGGCAGCCCGAAGTCCGGAGCGTCATAGGGCGGAGTGAAGGCCCCGTGGCCCGAGAACAGCCACTGCAGGCCGAAGGCGATCATCACGATCACGGCACCGCCGACGGCGTCCACGATGTAGTGATTCGCCGTTGCGACGATGACGATCAGCGTCAGCGCCGGGTAGACCAGCCCGAGTACCCGCGCCCAGACCGAACGAGCGCACATGTAGAGCGAGATGCCGGCCCACAGGGCCCAGCCGATGTGCAGGCTCGGCATCGCGGCGAACTGGTTCGAGTGCGCGGCGATCTCGGGACTGGCGAGCGAACCCCAGGTGTGGAAGTTGATCACGGTGTCGATGTAACCCTCGCCGGGCAACAGCCGCGGAGGCGCGACGGGGTAGAGCGCGAAGCCGGCCAGTGCGAGCAAGGTCGTGGTGAACAGCACCGTCCGGGCGCCGCGGTAGATGTGCGAGCGTTTCACGAACAGCCAGACCAGCACGCCGATCGTCACGACGAAGTGCAGCGTCGCGTAGTAGTAGTCGAGCACCTGCGCCAGCCACTCCTGCGAGGCCACCCAGGTGTTGATCGACTTCTCGAAGTTCAGGTGCAGCACGTCCTGGACGTGCAGGATGCTGAACCCGTGCCGGATGGCGATCGACTCCTGCTCGGGGATCGCGTTGCGTCCCAGGCTGTAGAGCCAGTAGCCGAGGGCGATGATCCCGAGTTCCTGCCACCACAACGGCCGGCGCCACCGCAGCAGCCGATGCGGGAACAACCCGGAGAAGGTCCACGTCGCGGGCTCTGCATCCGGATCTGCGGTCCGCGTGACCTCGGTCGAGACCATCGGACCATTATCCACGCCCGGGGCTAGCACAGGGGGTATCGATGCGGCTCGGCACACGGGCGCAGCGCGGTGTGAGCCGGGCGTTAGGCACAATTGCCGCCCGTTCGGCCGAGTGACACGATCGAGCATTCCCATCAACGCCACCGGAAGGCCTGTCCCCGTGCGCTCTCGATCCCTGACCGCTGCTGTGCTCGGGGCGCTCGCCGCGCTCGGCCTCGGCCTGACGGCTGCAACGGCCGGACCGTCCACGCCGGGCTGGTCGATGTCGACCGCGCCGGTGCCGTCTGGCGCCGCGCCACGGGGTCCCGCATCGGTCACCGGGGTGCACTGCCCCTCGGGGGACTTCTGCGCCGCTGTCGGCACGTACACGGTCAACGCCGGGACGGCCTACCCCGCCGGCGTGCTCGAGGTCGTCCGCCGCAGCTCGTCGAGCAGCACGGTGGCCCCGCTGCCGGCCGATGCAGCGGGCGCCGCGACCGCGGCACCGACGCTCGGCGACGTCTCGTGCAATCGCCCCGGCGCATGTGTGTCCGTCGGCACCTACCGGGCGGCCGACAGTTCGACGCAGGTCGTGATCGAAACGCTCAGCAACGGTCGATGGCGGGCCGCCGCTGGCCCGCTGCCCGACGGTGCCACGCAGCCGCTGCGCCGCTGTCATCAGTGATGTCTCGTGCGGCGCCACGACGTGCGTTGCGCTCGGATCGTACTCTGCGGTCGCGCCGGTGTTCGAGCCGCTGCTGCTCGTCCGGTCCGGGGGCGTATGGGAGGCGATGCCGGTGACGGCGCCGAGCGATCCGACGTCGGTGGTGCTGACCGGCGTGTCGTGCCCGCGGCGGGGCACGTGTTTCGCCTACGGCACGGCCGGGGGACGCGCGACGCTGTTCTTCCCCGCGGGCGACGGCTGGCGCGGCGTCTATTTCGCTGCCCCGCCCGGTGTCGACCAGCAGAGCATCGCGATCACGTCGATCGCGTGTTCTGGTCCTGGCAACTGCGTCGCTCTCGGCACCTACGAAGGCTCGGACGCAAGCTCTCGGCTCGTCGCCGAGACGTTGCGCCGCGGGCAGTTGTCCGCGGTGCCGATCGATGCTCCTGCGCTCGGCACCGACCCGACCACGCGTACCGGTTCGGTGGACTGCGCCGCAGGCGGGACGTGCGCCGCGGTGGCCGGGTACGACTCGGGTACGCGGGCGCTGCTGCTCGTGCGGTCGGCGGGCAGTTGGCGCACCGACGTCGCGGACGTCCCGGGCGGCGTCCCGGCAGGTGCCGACCGGTTCCTCAATGGTGTGTCGTGCTCCTCGGCCACCGTGTGCACCGCGGTCGGGGGCTACGTACGCACGCATCGGGGTGGACAGGCTATCGATCGTCCGCTCGCTCAGACCTGGACGGGCGGCCAGTGGCAGCCGCTGGGCATGTCACGGCCGATGGGCGTCGACGGCATCGTGGCCGACCGCTTGTTCCAGGTGTCGTGCGCCGACTCGCGCTGCCTGGCAGTAGGCACGTTCGAGCGGTATACGGCCAACGGCGCCGTCGGGTACTCCGGCGCGATCCACGCGCGGGCGGTGCGCGTCCCGTCCTGACGCTTGCCGTCCGGGTCGACGGCCGTCGAAGGCATCGTGAACACGACAACGCCCCCGCCCAGCAGGGCGGGGGCGTTGTCAGACGCACTCAGACCGGGCGGACGTGCTCCGCCTGGGGGCCTTTCTGGCCCTGCGTGATGTCGAAGGCAACACGCTGGTTGTCCTCGAGGCTGCGGTAGCCGCTGCTGTCGATCGCCGAGTAGTGCACGAAGACGTCAGCGCCGCCACCGTCGGGAGCGATGAAGCCGAAGCCCTTTTCGCTGTTGAACCACTTGACGGTTCCTTCTGCCATGATGTCTTTCCTTCCACAAATGCATCAGAGCCCGCACCGTGCGGCGCTCCGGGTCATACGCGCCGGGCCGGTCTCACGATGCTTTACGAGAGAGGTTCGACGTCCGCGCTGCAGGATCTCCTGCGCGCCAAGACGTGAAGGAAACTGCTGACAACCACGAACAGCCTAACAGCACTACTGGCCCATCTGGCTAGTCCACGGTTCGTCCGGGGCGTCGGAGCGCCCGGGTGGAAGGCCGATTTCGAACCACACGTCCTTCCCCTTCGGCCCGGTTTGCGCGGCAATGCCCCAATCACTGGCGATCCGCTCGACGAGAAGCAGGCCGTAGCCACCCTCCTGCGGCCACGTCGCCGGCAGGTCCGGTTCGGCCAGCACGCCACCCGAGTCATGCACCGAGATGCGCAGTCGCCGGTCGGAGACCGACAGGGTGAGCCAGACGGGCGGAGCGCCGTACCGGATGGCGTTCGTGACGAGTTCGCTGGCCAACAACTGCGCGTCGGCGGTGGCTTGAGCAGGCAGATCCGCGGTGTTCGAGACGATGAAGGCGCGTGCCAGCGACGCTGCATCCGTCGTCGCGGGGAGTTGCACGGTGTAGGTGTCCACGGCGTGCGGCGTCAGTCGGACACGTCGGGGGCGCCCGCCGCATCTTCGACGGAATCATGGATGGCGAAGCGTTGGTCGAGGCCGGTGATCTGGAACAACCGCAGCACGCGCTCGTGCAGCCCCGCGAGGGACAGGACGGTCTGCTGGCCCCTTGCCCTGCGATCGACGTCGTTCAACACCCGAAGGCCGGTCGAATCGAAGAAGTTCACCTCGCTGAGATCGATCACCAGGCTGACCGGCTCGGTGGCGAGCAGATCCTCGAGCAACTCGCGCAGTTCGGGCGCAGACAGCACGTCGACGTCACCGCGCAGCTGCAGGACAGGCACGTCGTGAACCGTGGACTCGGTGTGCGAGAACTTCACGGTTCTGCCCCCAGCGTTGCGCCCGGACCCACGTGCGACGAGCAATCCGTCAGCTGACCCGACCGTACCGGACCTCTGCTGGCAGGAGCCCCTGCGGGGCGGGCACAGTATCGTGCGGTCGTGTGACACCGCGGTACAGATCGTCCGACGGGGACATCGGAAGGGCGGAGACATGACCAATGCCCAAGAGGCTGCGTCCGAGGCTGATCGGGCGCGTGCCCTCGTCGAGCTGCTCGACCGTCGGGGGGACGAGGTCGTCCGGAGTTGGGTCGAGCTGCAGACCCGATCCGGCGCCCGTCGCGGGGTCGCAGTTGACCCCGACAGCCTGCGCCCGCAGAGCGCGGCGATCGTCGACGCGCTGCGTGATGGCGTCCGGCGGTCGGGACGCGTCGACGAGCCCGTCGGTCCGGAGTTCGAGAAGGTGCGGCGGTTGATCGCTGAACTCTCACTGCACGGCGGGCGCAGCGGAGCATCGCCGGCCGAGACCGCGCATGCCGTGCTGGCTCTTCGCGAGGCGATCGTCGGTGTGCTGCAGAGCGAGCACACCGACGGCCCGGCCGGGGTGGACTCGGTGGCAGTGACGTCCGCACGCCTGGTCGACTCGCTGGCCGTGCTGACCTTCGAGCACTACGTCCGCGGTCGCGAGGAGGTGATCTCGCGACAAGGCGCCCAGCTGCTCGAACTGTCGACCCCCGTCGTCCAACTGTGGGAAGGGATCGTCGCGGCCCCGCTGGTAGGCACGCTGGACAGCGCGCGCGCCCAGGTGGTCATGGAGACGCTGTTGCAGGCCATCGTCGACGAGCGCGCCCTGATCGCCATCCTCGACATCACCGGCGTGCCGACAGTGGACACGATGGTCGCCCAGCATCTGCTCAAGACCGTCACCGCGACGCGCCTGATGGGTGCGGACTGCATCATCAGCGGCATCCGTCCGCAGACCGCCCAGACGATCGTCCAGCTGGGTATCGACCTCGCCGATATCACCACGCGAGCGACCCTCGCTGACGCCCTGGCCACCGCGATCAGCCGAGTGTCGCCCCAGGTCGGCGTTGCCGCCTCGGGCGCCTGAGCCCGTGCCACGCGTCCCGATGGTCCAGGTCGGCTCGGTCCTGGTCGCCACGTTCGGCGATGAACTCGACGACGGATCCGCGCTCGCGATGCAGCACGACATCGGCCAACGGGTCGTGCAGTCCCGCGCGTCCGGCGTGCTGCTGGACATCTCGGCACTCGACATCGTCGACTCGTTCATCTCCAAGGTGCTCGGAGACACCGCGAAGATCGTGGGCCTGCTCGGTGCCGATGTAGCGGTCGTGGGCATGCGCCCCGCGGTGGCCATCACGCTCGTCGAGCTCGGCCTGCCGTTGGCTGGCATCCTGACCGCCACGAATCTGGATCACGGCCTGCGTGCCCTCGAATCCGGCGCCGCCGCCTCGCGCCGTCGCGGAGAGCCCGGCCGCAACCGGCTCCGATGACGCGTGCGGGTGGCGGCGAAACCGACGTCGTCACGCTCCGCACCGACGCGGACGTGGTCCGGGCCCGCCACCGCGTCCGGGATGCCGCCGTATCGCTCGGACTCGACCTGGTCACGCAGACGAAGATCATCACCGCCGCGAGCGAGTTGGCGCGCAACACTGTCCTCCACGGCCAGGGCGGCGAGCTCGCCGTCGAGGTCGTCCACGACGACACCGGGCCACGGTCTCGCGCCGGGTTGCGGCTGGTGTTCACCGACACCGGGCCTGGCATCGCCGATGTCGACAAGGCGATGACCGGTGGGTGGAGCTCGGGTCCGGGTCTGGGCCTCGGGCTGCCTGGTTCGCGGCGCCTGGTCAACGAGTTCGACCTGCAGACGACGCCGGGCGCGGGCACGACGGTGACCGTCGTGATGTGGCGGCGCTGATGGTGACGCTCCAGCCCTTACGCACCCCGGTCGGGGACGCGTCGCAGGTTGCCTCGGCGCGTGACCTCGCGGCCGACCTCGCCCGGCAATGGGGTTGTCCGGGCCAGCAGGTCAGTCAGATCGAACTCGTGGCAACGGAGCTTGCGCAGAATCTGCACCGGCACGCAGTCGGCGGCGAACTGCTCGTCCTGCCGCCCGAGCTGCACCTGCCCGGCGAGCCCGAACTGACCCTGCTCGCAGTCGATCGCGGTCCGGGTGTCGAGCACTTCGAGAGCTGCCTGACCGACGGCTTCTCGACGACGGGGACGATGGGCACCGGGCTGGGCGCCGTGCAGCGGCTCGCGAGCCGCTTCGACGCGATCAGCGAGCCCGGTCGCGGGACGGTGGTCGCCGCCTGGTTCACGATGGCGTCGGTGCCGCGCGTGCGGCCGGCGTTCGACGTCGGCGCGGTTGGCTTTCCGGTCTTCCCGGAGGTCGTCAACGGCGACGTGTGCGCCGTCGCGCTCAGCGGGTCGCGCATCGTTGTCCAGCTCGCGGACGGCCTCGGGCACGGCGAATTGGCCCACGATGCCGGCGTCGCGGCGGCTCGCGAGTTTGCTGCGGTGGTGAATTCCGACCCGGGCGCGCTGCTGGGACGGGTGAGCACCCGCATCTCTGCAACTCGCGGGGCCGCGATCACCGTCGCGGCCCTGGAACTCGACGCGGCACGTAGCGGCGGCACGCTCGTCAGCGCGGGCCTGGGCAACGTCAGCCTGATGATCGTCGGGCCGGACGGATCGACCCGGCGGGTCGGGACGTCTTACGGCACAGCAGGATTCGGACGCGACAGGGTCCCGTCCGAGCAACGGACCCCGTTCCCGGCCGGTGGCACGCTCGTCCTGCACTCGGACGGTTTGACCAGCAGGTGGACGCTCGACGGGCGCGCGGCGCTGCTGCGACACGGCGCGACGCTGGTGGCCGCGGCGCTCTGGCGCGATCACGGGCGGGCGAGCGATGACAGCATGATCGTGGTCGTCAAGGCGCGGCAGAACGGGGCGAGCACGTGAGCGGGCGTGAGCTGATAAGGCTCGAGGTCGCGGCCGACGACGACATCGTCGGGTTGCGCCAGGTCGCCGGCCGGGCCGCCCGCCTGCTCGGCCTCGAGACCGCCGATGCCACTCGGGTGGCCACCTCGGTGTCGGAACTGGGCCGGCTCGCCCAGCAGCAGCTGCCGATAACCGTGCGGATCGGCGTCACCGCGGACGCGCCCGGCGCGCCGAGCTCGCTCGTGATCGCGTTCACCTTCACCGGCCCACTGCCCAGGGCACTGCAGACCGGGCAGCCGGTGCACACCGCGATCGGCCGGCTGATGGACCGCACCGAGCTGTCCACCGATCGGGTCGTGATCAGCAAGGCATTGCCGCACGGTGTGGACGCCGACCTGTTGGTCGAGGTGAGCAACCAGCTGCGCGCCGATGCGCCGCGAGACCTGCGCAGCATGCTCCAGTTGCAGAACGACGAGCTGCTCGCCGCGCTCGTGGCCCTGCGCGAGCGCGAAGCGGAGTTGGTGCAGCTCAACGCCGAGCTGGACTCCACGAACCGCGGCGTGGTCGCGCTCTACGCCGAACTCGAGCAGCGCGCCGGCGAGGTGCGCACGGCGCAGCGGGCCGTCTTCGAGGAGCTCGAGCGTGCGTTGCGTCCGCCGGCCCCGGACCTCCCCGGTCTGGACCTGGAGATTCGATACCTGCCGGCTCAGGCCAACTCGCCGACCGGCGGTGATCTCTACGACTGGTTCGTGCTGCCGGACGGGACGCTGCACATCACCGTCGTCGACGTGCAGGGGCACGGGGTGACGAGCACCCGGGACGCGCTGCTTGTCACCCACGCCATCCGCACGCTGGCGCTCGAAGGGCACGGGCTGGGGAAGCTGCTCAGCCGCACCGACACGCTGCTGCAGAACTCGGGCGCGGGGGTCGCCGCCACCGTCCTTGTCGCGCGGATCGATCCGACGACCGGGAGCGTGCACCTGGCCGGCGCCGGGCATCCGCCGGCCTTGCGGATCCCGCGCGGCGCTACCGAGCGGCTCGACTACATCGAGGCGCCGGGCCGCCCGTTGGGCTACGAGGACGCAGGCAGTGGCAGCGTCACGAGCGTGATGCTGCAACCCGGCGACTGCATCCTGCTCTACACCGACGGCCTGATCGAGATCCGGCGTGACGTGGTCGAAGGCCTGGCGACCCTCGCCGAGGCGGCAGCGGCGGCTCGCGCACTGCCGCTTCGACAGCTGCTCGACGACGTCCTCGCCGCCTGTTCCCAGGGTGACCCGCTCGGCGACGACACGCTGCTTCTTGCCGCGCGCAGGACCGGCCTGACGTCGAGCGTTGGCACCCCCGACTTGGCCCAGCGGCCGGATCGACGGAAGATGGACACATGAGTGCCAAGTGGACGACCCCAGCACCGAAGTACGGGCAGACGGCCACCTACGGCGATTGCGAGGCGACCCAGTGTTCGTCAGGGGCTCGCACGACGTGTACTACCTGCGGCGCGCACGTGTGTTTCGGGCACGCGCAACACAGGGTCCACGCGCCGTCCGACAGCGGTGACAGCACGGACTGAACGAGTAGCACCAGCGCTCGGCGGAGCAGCCACGGCCGTGGGTATTGGCCTGTGGTCACCAGCTTTGTGCGGGCAGCTGATCAGTCGGATAAGCGGAACGGCGGGTAGCTGTCGGTGACGAGGAGAAAAGCGTACGCGATCACCCGTTGTCCCCAACGTAGAACGCCCTCAACGAAACGGAACATCCCTCGTGGGTAACGGCCGGTGAATAGGATCGCGAACCAGGCCACGAAGACAACGAGCAGTGCCGCGATCGACAGAAAGAAGAGCACTATTAAGTGCGGGATCGCGAGAAGCCACTTGACCAGGGGTAGCCACCGGTTGAGCTCACGGGAAGCGTCCGGGTAGGCGTAGTCGAGGTGCACCGCCTGGTGTTCGTCGGTCGAGGGGTACCGGTCGTCCATCAGCGCGACGTAGGCGATGACACGGTTGTTGAATCGCTGCAACTCCAGGTTCCAGTCGAACCACCACCGCGGGTACTTGCGTCGAAACACGATCATGAGCAGTGGACCGAGGAACAATATGCCGCCCGCTCCCGAGGCCGCCGCGGCACCGTCACCAGACCAGCCAATTGTGCTGCCTGATACTGCGCCGAGAACGATGAGGATCGGGATCGCAACGAAGATCCGGAAGGCTGACGTGAGCCTATTGAGCTCGCGGTCGGGATAATCGACCGCGAAATGCACCGGATAGAGTGACTGGGTCGCGTCCTGTGTCGTCACTTGCTCTGGCTCCGGCGGCGCACACCGAGAGTGATGGCCCCCGGGCGTCGTCGTCGCGCGGAGGCTCGTTCGACACGCGCCGCGGGACATCTACATATCGGGCTGGCAATGGTCACGAGACATCCCGTCCATTCGAGGCCGTGCAGCTCAGGACATACCGTACCGCGTTCCACGCCACCAGAACGAAGATCACCATGAGCACGCGGCTTCGGGGCAACTGGACGATCTACGCGTGTGGGTGAACATCATGGGCTTTGGTATCGACACGAGCGCCTCTGCGGACACGGGCGGTCCCGTCGCGCGGAAGCGGATCGGGTTGTGCCGTGGCTCGGTGCGAGCCGGCAGCACCGCTGCGGGCGGAGATGAGTCGCGTGGGTCTGGCTCCGGAACTCGGGGCCTCCAGCGTCAGCGACGGTCAGACGTCGTAGTAGAGCTCGAATTCGTGTGGGTGCGGACGCAGCCGCACCGGGTCGATCTCGTTGATGCGCTTGTAGCTGATCCACGCCTCGATGAGGTCCTCGGTGAACACGCCACCCTCGAGCAGGAACTCGTGGTCGGCCTCGAGCGCGTCCAGGACGGCGCCGAGAGAACCGGGCACCTGCGGGATGGCCGCGGCCTCGTCCGGGGGCAGCTCGTAGAGGTCCTTGTCGATCGGGGCCGGCGGCTCGATCTTGTTCCTGATCCCGTCCACGCCGGCCATCAGCATCGCCGAGAATGCGAGATAGGGGTTGGCCGCCGGGTCGGGGATGCGGAACTCGATGCGCTTGGCCTTGGCGTTCGTCCCGGTGATCGGGACGCGGATGCAAGCCGAGCGGTTGCCCGAGCTGTACACGAGATTGACCGGCGCCTCGTAGCCCGGAACCAACCGGTGATAGGAGTTCACGGTCGGGTTGGTGAATGCGAGCAGCGACGGCGCATGGTGCAGCAGACCGCCGATGTAGTAGCGCGCCGTGTCGGACAGCCCGGCGTAACCGAGCTCGTCGTAGAACAGCGGCGAGCCGTCCTTCCACAACGACTGGTGGCAGTGCATGCCGGACCCGTTGTCGCCGAACAGCGGCTTGGGCATGAAGGTGGCCGTCTTGCCGTTGACCCACGCGACGTTCTTTACGATGTACTTGAACTTCTGGACGTCGTCGGCCGCGAACTGCAGGGTGTTGAACTCGTAGTTGATCTCGGCCTGGCCCGCGGTGCCGACCTCGTGGTGCGCGCGCTCGAGCTTTAACCCCGCGGCGATCAGGGCGAGGCTCATCTGGTCACGCAGGTCGGCGTAGTGGTCGACGGGCGGGACCGGGAAGTAGCCACCCTTGTACCGGGTCTTGTAGCCGCGGTTGCCGCCCTCTTCGACGCGGCCGGTGTTCCACGCGCCCTCGATCGAGTCGATGTGGTAGTAGCCCTCGTTCTGCGAGGTCTGGAAGCGGACGTCGTCGAAGACGTAGAACTCGGCCTCGGGGCCGAAGTACGCCGTGTCGGCGATGCCGGTGGACTTCAGCCACTCCTCGGCCTTGGCGGCGACCTGGCGCGGGTCGCGCCCGTAGGGCTCGCCGGTGCGTGGTTCGACGATCGAGAACGCCACATTGAGGGTCTTCGCCACACGGAACGGGTCGACGTAGGCGGTCGACGGATCCGGTATCAGCTTCATGTCGGACTTGTGGATCGCGGCGAAACCGCGGATCGACGAGCCGTCGAACATCGCGCCCTCGGTGAAGAAATCGTCCGGGAGCGTGGCCGCCGGCACGTTGAAGTGCTGCTGCTGGCCGGGCAGATCGGTGAAGCGGACGTCGATGAACTCGATGCCCTCCTTCTCGATGAACTTCTTGACCTCGTCTGGGCTGCTGAACATCGATCCTCCGTGGACGGTTGTCGTGCGGCGATCCTCGCGTCAGAAAGTTTCCGGCATGTTGCGGCGCGCGGCGGCGCTCATGCTCTCACTACCGCTGTGTCGGTGTACCGGTCGTGCAGCCCGCGGCCGTCCCGGTCCCACACGACGGCGGGGACGAGCAGCATCAGCAGGCCGGTGCGGACGAGTGCCCGCCAGGGATTCACCGCGGCCGTGCGGTCGACGCGGATGACGCGCAGTCCGAACAGGTACATCCCGAGGGTGCGTCCGGCGATCAGCAGCCCGATCACGTAGTCGACGGCGAAGGGCACCAGGCTCCACGAGCCCGGCAGCCGTTGGGCCAGGTCACTGCCGGACCGGTCGGCGAGGACGGTGACGAACAGGCCGGCCACCAGGCCGGACGCGAGGGAATCGACGATGAACGCCCCGAGCCGCAGCCCGGTGGTGGCGATCGACCCGGGACCGTCCTCCGGCAGGCCGAGCGCCTCGCCGCGATAGGCCTGCGGCGGTGCCACGGTCATGACCGACGGCGCACGGTTCGCTGAACATTGCGGACCTTTGCCCCCTGCGGCATCGGTCCCTTCGGCATCGGGACGCGTGCGCCGCCGAGGGCCGCCAGTCGCTTGTCCAGCGCGGCAACCTCCTGCTTGGACAGGTTGCTCGGCAGCTTGAGCAGGTACCGGTTGAGCTTGGCGAGACGAAGGTCACCCTCGCCCGTCCCGACGATGACGTCGTAGATCGGGGTGTCGCCCGCAACGCGGGCAATCTTCTTCTTCTCCTGGGCGATCAGGCCGCGGACGCGATGCTGGGCGCCCTCACCGACGAGGACGATGCCCGGACGCCCGACGAGGCGGTGCACCGCGTCGAGGTGGGTGGTGCCGGCGACACCTTGCTCCAGGCGCCAATCGCCTCGTCGCTGCTGCTGCAACATGTAACCTGCAGCACCCGGCTGACCCTCGGCCTGGGTGAACATCGCGGTCTGCGCGCGACGGCTGAATGTCACCATTGCGGCGAGCAGGAACGCGATCACCGCGATCGGGATCGGGAAGATCACCGAGCCGGTAACCCAGAAGCCGACAAGGAACAGTGCAGCGGCCGTCAGGGCACCGAACAGGATCGCGTAGGGCAGGAATTTCGGGTCCTGCTTGCGGGTGAGGGTGAAGGCTGTCCGGACGTTGCGCCAGGTCTCGCGACGGGTCTGCTTCTTCACTGCCCGCGCCGCCTTTTTCTCGGCGCGAGTGGGTTTCGTCGCAGCTTTGCCCGCGGGGTTCGCCTTCGCCATGCGTCCAGGATAGAGCCGTCCGCGGGCGCCTGGATTCCGGCCGCCGTTACCCCACCGAGATTTGGTGTTGGCCGTTTCGTTATGAATACTGGCCGGATTGCCCGGAACACAGGCCCGGGACCGGAAGGGTGTCGCGGATGCTTCGCACGATGACTCGACGGCTGGCGCTCGCCATGCTGACGGCGCTGGCCACGGGAGCGGCGCTGCTCGTCGTTGCAGAGCCCGCTCAGGCAGATGCTCAGGTCGGTGCCCATGTCGACTCGGCGTACCAGGTGCGCAGCGGGTGGGTGACGGTGACCGGGTGGGCCTTCGACCGACAGCACCGCAACCGGTCGATCGGCGTCTGCGTGTGGAGCAAGTACCGGTGCCGCAAAGTCGTCCAGACATCCGTCTACCGCGGACGGGTCAACGACCGGTACGGCCTCACCGGACGGCACGGGTTCCGCGTCGTCCTACCGCGCCGCGCGATCGGCGACGCGGTCACCATCCGACGCCTGACCCGGCATCACCAGCTCGTCGCGACCGGCATCGTGTCGACTCCGGGGACCCGGGCCATCGCCGTGGCGCGCTCGCAGGTCGGCCGCCCGTACCGCTACGGCGGCACGTCACCGAGCGGGTTCGACTGCTCCGGCTACACCCAGTACGTCTACAACCGCGCGAACGTCGCCTCGCTGTCGCATCAGACCGAGTCGCAACGGCACGCCAGCTCGATGCGTCGGATCACCCGAGCGGTGGCGCGGCCCGGCGACCTGGTCTTCTACCTCAGCGGCGGACGGTCGTACCACGTCGCGATCTACGCCGGGCGCGGCATGCAGTACGCGGCGACAACGCCGGGCGAAGGCGTGCGCTACCAGGGCATCTGGTCACGCGCCGTCGAGTACCGCACCGACTGGCACTGACGCTGTCTTTCCCGCCGGGGCGGATCTCGTCGCCGACGCTCGCTGGCGCTCGCCTCGGACAACTCGATCCGCACGCAAGCTCGCTTCGCTCGCGCGGCGGCGGGCTCTTCGCGCGAGCGCTCATCGCGTCTGCAGTGTCGCCGACGCTCGCTGGCGCTCGCCTCGGACAACTCGATCCGCACGCAAGCTCGATCCGCACGCAAGCTCGCTTCGCTCGCGCGGGGCGGGCTCTTCGCGCGAGCGCTCAGTCGCGTGGTCAGCGGGCGGCGATTGCTTGCTGGTAGAGCCGTCCGGCGCGGTAGGACGACCGTACGAGCGGGCCGCTCAGCACGCCCGCGAAGCCGATGTCCTCGGCCTCTTCGCGCAGTTCGACGAACTCGTCCGGCTTGACCCAGCGGGTCACCGGGTGGTGCTTGGGCGAGGGTCGCAGGTACTGCGTGATCGTGATCAGTTCGCAGCCGGCGTCGTAGAGATCCTGCAGCGCCTGGCTGATCTCCGCGCGCTCCTCACCCATCCCGAGGATCAGGTTGGACTTGGTCACCAAGCCGTCAGCTCGCGCGGCGCGGACGACGTCGAGCGAACGCTCGTAGCGGAACCCCGGACGGATCGACTTGAAGATCCGCGGCACGGTCTCGATGTTGTGCGCGAACACCTCAGGACGGCTGCCGAAGACCTCGGCGAGCAGTTCGGGAATCGCGTTGAAGTCCGGCGCGAGCAACTCGACACCGGTGTCGGGATTGAGTTCGTGGATCTGCCGGACCGTCTCGGCGTACAGCCACGCACCGCCGTCAGCCAGATCGTCTCGAGCCACGCCGGTGATGGTCGCGTAGCGCAGTTCCATCGTCCGGACGCTCTCGGCCACCCGCCGCGGCTCGTCGCGGTCGAGCGGCTGCGGGCGGCCGGTGTCGATCTGGCAGAAGTCGCAGCGGCGGGTGCACTGGTCGCCCCCGATGAGGAAGGTCGCCTCGCGATCCTCCCAGCACTCGTAGATGTTGGGGCAGCCCGCCTCCTGGCAGACCGTGTGCAGACCCTCGCGCTGGACGAGGGCGCGCAACTCGGTGAACTCCGGTCCCATCTTGGCGCGCGTCCTGATCCACTCGGGCTTGCGCTCGATGGGGACGGCGCTGTTGCGCTGCTCGATGCGCAGCATCCGGCGCCCGTCCGGCTGCACGGCGGTCATGCCGGTACCGCCACGGCCGAGAGCGCGGACAGTTGCTGCTCGACGACCGGCAGCACCTCGGCGACCGTGACGTCCCGGCCGAGTTCCGCCGCCAGGGACGTGACCCCGGCGTCGGTGATGCCGCACGGGACGAACCGGTCGAAGAACGACAGGTCCGGATTGCAGTTCAGCGCGAACCCGTGCAGGGTCACGCCGCGCGCGACCCGGATCCCGATCGCGCCGAGCTTGCGGTCGGGTCCGCGCTCGTCGGCGAGCACCCACGCGCCACTGCGTCCCTCGACGCGGTCGGCCCGCACACCGAATTCGGCGCAGACGGCGATCAGGACGCCCTCGAGCCGGCGCACGTAGGCGACGACGTCGATCGGGTCGGCCAAGCGGATGATCGGGTAACCCACCAACTGGCCGGGGCCGTGCCAGGTGATCTTGCCGCCGCGATCGACGTCGATCACCGGGGTGCCGTCGAACGGGCGCTCCCACGGCTCGGTACGGCGCCCGGCGGTGTACACGGACGGGTGCTCGAGGAGCAGTGCGGTGTCCGGGGCGGTACCGGCGACAACGGCCTCATGAAGCTCGCGCTGGCGCGCCCAGGCCAGTTCGTAGGGGACGGCGTCGTCGCCGAAACCGGCGCGGATCAGTCGCAGTTCGCCCACGCCTGCCACGGTACCCAAACGCAGACCGATCCGTCGGGCGGCCGGTGCACCGTCGCGACGGTTCGCGCGATCTCGATACGGTGGCGCGAGCGTTCGAGGAGGAGGCCGAAGTGGAACGAACCGACCAGCTGCCGGACGAGCGAGCAGTGTCACGCCCCGGCCGGCCGCGCTCCGTCTGGATCTTCGGCGGTATCGCGCTGATCGTGTTCCTCATCGGCGGCGCGGGCGGCAGTTACCAGAGCAAGCTCGCCGACGTCCAGAAGAACGACAACTCGTCCTTCCTCCCGGCGTCGGCCGACTCGACAAAGGTCGCCGACGAGCAGCAGAAGTTCAGCGCGATCCAGGCCATTCCCGGTTTCGTCGTCTACGAGCGCAAGGGCGGGCTGTCGGCCGCCGACCGGGCGAAGATCGCGGCGGACGTGACGGCGTTCCGCTCGATCACGGGGGTCGCCACCGACCAGGTCGCGCCCCCGGAGTTCAGCAAGGACGGTGCGGTGTCCGCCGTGTCGGTACCGCTGATCGCCAAGGACAACGGCACGTCGGTGCAGGGCCCGGAACTGGTCGACACCGAGAAGCAGGTGCTTGCGACTGCGCGTGCGGGCGCTCCGCCGGGACTGGCAGTGCACAGCGCGGGCGCCGGCGGCGTCCTCGTCGCCCTGATCGACGCCTTCAACGGCCTCGACGGCACCCTGCTGCTGTCAGCGGGGCTCGTCGTCGTCCTCATCCTGCTGTTCGTGTACCGCAGCCCGGTCCTCTGGTTCTATCCGCTGTTCAGTGCCGTCCTCGCGCTCGGCGCTGCCTCGATCATCATCTACGCCCTGGCCAAGCACGACGTGATCACGCTCAACGGGCAGAGCCAGGGCATCCTGTCGGTCCTGGTCATCGGGGCCGGCACCGACTACGCGCTGCTGCTCGTGAGCCGATACCGCGAGGAGTTGCACGAGTACGGGAGCCGGCTGGAAGCGATGACCGTCGCGTGGAAGGCCGCCGCCCAGCCGATCGGGGCATCGGCCGCGACGGTGATTCTCGGACTGCTGTGCCTGACCTTCGCCGACCTCAACTCGACCGCCGGGCTGGGGCCGGTGTGTGCCATCGGCATCGCCTGCACCGTCATCGTGATGCTGACCGTGCTGCCTGCCCTGCTCGTGATCTCGGGCCGGTGGATCTTCTGGCCGAAACGCCCGCGACTCGATCACCAGACCGACCTGGCCACCCACCGGGTGTGGCGGCGGATTGCCGAGGCGGTCGGACGTCAGCACCGGCGCAGCTGGGTCGCGAGCACGGTCCTGCTCGGTGCCTGCGTCATCGCCATCACCGGATTGAAGTCGGACGGGCTGTCGACGGTCGACGGGTTCACGTCCAAGCCGGACGCCGTCGTCGGCCAGCACATCTACGACGCGAACTTCAGCAAGGGCGCGGGCGCCCCGGCGGTCATCCTGATCAACGCCGACAAGACCGCGGACGTGATCGGGGCCGTGCGCGGCGTGGACGGCGTCGACCCGGCGCAGGTGTGCGTGCAGCCCGACTACCAGAAACTCGCTCGCGCCGTCGCGCAGGGCGCAGGCATCCCGGCCGGCGCGACGACCGGCTGCCTACCGGCCCAGTTCCAGATCCAGCCGCGCGACGGCAAGACGATCGTCAACGCCACGCTCACCGCCGGGTACGACACACCGGCGGCCTATCAGACGATCAAGCAGATCCGCACCGCGGTCGACAACATCGACGGTGCGGCCGCGCTCGTCGGCGGCCAGTCCGCGGTGAACCTGGACGTCCAGACCGCGTCGCGCCACGACCGGAACGTGATCATCCCGCTCGTCCTGATCGTCATCCTGATCGTGCTCTGCGTCGTGCTCCGCGCGCTGCTCGCACCGTTGATCCTCATCGGGACGGTGGTGCTCTCGTTCACCGCAGCCCTCGGCGTCAGCGCGATCGCGTTCAACCACGTCTTCCACTTCGCCAACTCCGACCCGGCGTTCCCGCTGTTCGCGTTCGTCTTCCTGGTGGCGCTGGGCATCGACTACAACATCTTCCTGATGACCAGGGTGCGGGAAGAGACGCTCGGGCACGGGACGAGATCGGGGATCATCCGTGGCCTGGCGGTGACCGGCGGCGTGATCACCTCGGCCGGCATGGTGCTGGCGGCGACGTTCGTGGTGCTCGGCGTGCTGCCCATCGTCTTTCTCGCCGAGATCGGCTTCACGGTCGCGTTCGGCGTGCTGCTCGACACGGTCGTCGTCCGGACGATCCTGGTGCCTGCATTGAGTTACGACATCGGCAAGAAGATCTGGTGGCCGTCGAAGCTCGCGCGAGCGGCTGACTGACCGGCGCACAAGTCGGACGGATCGGGCTGTGGACAACCCGGCTCGACCGGTCCGCGCGCCTTAGCGTCGCGGTATGGCGACGCAGTTGCGTGTCCCCGGCTTCCGGGTCGAACGGCTGCTGGGTGTGGGTGCGTCCGGCGACGTCTGGCTGGCTACCGTCCGGTCGACGGGCGCCGGTGTCGCGCTGAAGCGCGTGCCGATCGCCGATCCCGCGCGTCGGCGCGAGGCGCTGGCGGAGGCGGCGCGCTTGTCGGCTCTTGACCATCCGAATCTGGTGCGGTTGCACCGCGTGGTGCGCGTCGAGGGCGCGGTCGTGCTCGTGCTCGACCTGGCCGCTGCCGGGTCGCTGGCGGGGTTGCTCGCGGCTCGTGGCCGGCTCGCGGCCGGCGAGGTGATCAGCGCGCTCAGCCCGGTCGCGGCCGCGCTCGCGCACGCGCATGCCGCCGGTGTCGTACACGGCGACGTGACGCCCGCGAACGTGCTGTTCACCGAGATCGGCCTGCCGCTGCTGGCTGATCTGGGCGTGTCACGACTGGTCGGCGACGACGTGCCCGTGCGCACGACGGCGGCCTACGCCGACCCCGCGGTCGTCGCGGGGGACCAGCCCGCGCCGGACAGCGACGTCTACATGCTCGGGGCGGTGGCGATGCACGCGCTGACCGGTACACCGCCGCCGAGCTTCGGTTCGGACGAGGAGTTCGAGACCGCCGACCAGGCGCAGTGGCGCGCTCAGCTGGCCGGCCGGCTGACGGCGGCAACTGTTCCCGCGTTGCTGCAAGGCGTTGTGCTGCGGGCGCTGTGCCTCGACGCCGACGCGCGTGGCACGGCGGCCGACTTCGCGCTCGACCTGCGCTGGTCGGGAACCCCGACCGCGGTGGAACTGACTGCCGGACGAGTCCGCGTCGAGCCGTCGCTGCGCCGGGCACGGCTCGACCGATCGCCGGACCGGGGTGGGCATTCGCCACGCCACGCTGCGCCGGTCGGTGTCCCCGACCCGGTCCCCGACGCACCACCGGCGGACTCGCTTCCGCTCACCCGCGGCGTCCGGGCGCACTCGCCGCTGGCGGCACCGGCCCGCGGACCGCGCCGGGTGCGTCGGTACCTGTTGCCCGTGGCGGTGCTGGCGGTGGCCGCGGTGCTGGTCGGCGTCGGCCTCGCCTGGTGGCCCGCCGGTGCGCCGGATCGCCACGATCGGGCCACCGGTGCCCGCCGGCTGCCGCCTGACCCGGGGGCGAGCACCGCCCCAGTCGCAGCCACCACACCGTCCGGTCGTGCCTCGGCGCTGGACGCCAGCCAGGCCGCGCACATCCTCAGGGCGCTCGACGAGCACCGATCCGCCGCGTTCGGCACCGGCGATCCGGATCAACTTCGCGGGGTCTACGGCTCGCCCGTGCTGCTGGCGCGCGACGCCGCGGCGCTGCGCTCGGCAGTGCCACCTGGCTGCGGGCTGTACGGGCTGCGGACGAGCTTCGCCGACGTCGCCGTGCTCGACCGCACTGCGACCTCGGTCTGGGTCAGCACGCGAGCCACCCTGGCCGGGTCCAGCCTGGCCTGTGCCGGGCGACCTGCGGGCCGGGCCGCAGGGGCCGGCCCGGTCCGGCTCCGGATCGAGTTGACCGCGACCTCCGCCGGTTACCGGATAACCGCGCTGCGGCGGGACTGACCCCGACGGCAGCGGTGCTGCGCGGGCTCTCGCCGTCAGAGGCGACGGGTGGCCAACTCGCTCTCGATCGCCGACCCGTCCGGCCCTCGCTCGACGTAGTAGCCGAGCGCGCCGTCGCGCTCGCTGACCGCTTCGACGAATTCGGGGCCGCGGTACAGCAACCCGGCGTTGTTGTCCGACGCGTACCCGGCCGGCAGCGTGCCGAGTGCGACCAGCCGGTGATAGAGCGGGCGGCGCTGTTCCTCGGCGTCGTAGTGGACGCTGTTGGAGTAGGGCACAAACGCGAGCGCGTCGGTGACCGGGCGCAGCGTCGGTCCGAAAGAATCGGTGGTGCCGCCCACGTGCCAGCACAGCGACCCGGCGCTGACCCCGGTGAGCACGACGCCTGCCTGCCAGGCTTCGCGCATCGCCGCGTCCACGCCGTGCAACCGCCACATCGCGAGCAGGCCGGCGACACTGCCGCCGCCGACCCAGATGACGTCCTGGTCGAGCAGGTGCGCGGC
Source organism: uncultured Actinomycetota bacterium (assembly GCA_963750295.1). Lineage (GTDB taxonomy): Bacteria > Actinomycetota > Actinomycetes > Mycobacteriales > Jatrophihabitantaceae > CAVVPY01. Next base: position 1,906,736 of record CAVVPY010000001.1, on the reverse strand, counting down.
GATGTCCTCGACGTTAGGCATCGTGAACAGCGCCAGGTGCGACACCTCGACGCCGGCAGTCCGGCCGGCGTCGTAGAAGGCGGCGATCCAGCGGTCGCTGTCGCCACCAGCGGTGCCGACGTAACAGACGCGGGGCCGCCGACCAGAGACGCCGGCGAGTTCGATCGCGAAGTCGGTCATCGGACTGAACTCGATGCTCGTGCGCCGGCCCGGCATGAGACCGCCGGACGTGGCGAGGATGGTCGGTGCGTCGGCGGCCATGCGGCGACGCTATCGAGGGCTCAGCGCAGCTGTTTGTGCAGGTACTCGAGGTCGGCGCGTTGGCCGTCCGCCGGGGTTTCGACGATGACGTCGCAGCCCGCGTCGCGGCACACCGCGGCGATCAGTTCGGAGTCGAACGTCCCCGAGTCGAAGTTTGCGTGCCGGTCGGCGCCGGAGTCGAAGCCGTCACGGGAGTTGTTGGCGTGCACCAGGTCGACCCGGCCGGTGATCGCCTTGACGCGATCGACGATGTCGGGCAGCTCCTCGCCGCCGGCCCAGGCGTGGCAGGTGTCGAGCACGAAGCCCGGACCGTACTCGCCGACGGCGTCCCACAACATGGCGAGCCGGTCGAAGCGGCGAGCCATCGCGTTGTCACCGCCGGCGGTGTTCTCGATGAGGATCGGCAGGCCGAAGCCGCCGGCCTCGTTCGCCCGCTCGAAGGTCTTGCGCCAGTTGTCGACGCCGACACCAGGATCGTCCTTGGCCGTGACGTGCCCGCCGTGGACGATCAGGCCCTTGGCGCCGATCCCCACCGCTGCCTCGGCGTGCTGGCTCATGATCTTGCGGCTGGGTATGCGGATCTTGTTGTTGGTGCTCGCAACGTTCACCAGGTACGGCGCGTGGATGTAGATCGTCAGCTCGCTCGAGCGCAACGCGTCGGCGTGCTCGTGTTCGACCGGTTTCTTCCAGCCCTGCGGGTCGGCCAGGAAGAACTGGATCGCCTCGGCACCGACCGCCTCGGCCGCGGTGAGCGGATCGACCGAGTCGACGTGTGCACCGAACAGAGCCATGCCTGCACCCTAGTTCGCACCTCTGTCACCTCAGCGGTCGAGGGCCCAGCGCAGCGCGGCCTCGAGCTCCGTGTGCTCGAATCGGAAACCTGCGGCGGTGAGTACGGCGGGCAGCGCGTTCTGCCCGCCGAGCACGTCCTCGGCGAACTCGCCGAGGACGAGCTTCAGCGCGAAACCGGGCGTCGGCAGCACGGTCGGCCGGTGCAGCACCGTGCCGAGCGTGGCCATGAACTCGGCGTTGCACACCGGGGCGGGGCCGGTCAGGTTCACCGGGCCGGACACGGGGTGCTCGATCACGAACCGGATCGCGGCCACCTCGTCGGCGAGCGAGATCCACGGCAGGTACTGCCGGCCGGTACCGAGCTTGCCCGCCACACCGAGGCGGACGATCGGCCTGAGCCGCTTGAGCAGGCCGCCGTCGCGGTCCAGGACGAGACCGGTGCGCAGGTGAGCCACCCGCAGGCCGGCCGCACGCGCCGGGTCGGCAGCAGCCTCCCACTGCACGCACACGCCGGACAGGAAGGAGTCACCGGGCGGCGAATCCTCCTCGACCACCCGCTCGCCGGTGTCGCCGTAGTAGCCGACGGCCGAGGCCACGACAAAGCTCTGCGGAGCGTCGGCCTCTGCGCCGGCGAGGGCGCGTGCCAGCGTGCCTACGCTGTCGAGGCGGCTGCGCAGGATCTGCTGCTTGTACGAATCGGTCCAGCGGTGGTCACCGACCCCGACCCCGGACAGGCAGACGACCGCATCGGCGCCGGCCAGAAAGGCGGGGTCGACCGAGCCGCTCGCCGGGTCCCAGCTGCCGGTACCCGGCTCGGACGTGGGGTGGCGCAGCAGGACGTCGACCTGGTGCCCGTGTGCGCGCAGTTCGCCCTTGAGCGCCGCACCGATCAGCCCGGACGCTCCCGCGAGGACGACCCGCATCAGCTCAGGCCGAGCGCCCGTTCGAAGTTCCCGGCCTCCAGTCGCTCCTTCATCGTCACGAGGAAGCGGGCCGCGTCCGCGCCGTCGACGATGCGATGGTCGTAGGACAGCGCCAGGTACACCATCGAGCGGATCGCGATGGTCTCGCCGATGTCGTCATCGCTGATCACGACCGCACGCTTGACCACGGCGCCCGTGCCGAGAATGCCGACCTGCGGCTGGTTGATGATCGGCGTGTCGAACAGCGCGCCCCGGCTGCCGGTGTTGGTCAGGGTGAAGGTGCCACCACCGAGTTCGTCGGGGCTAACCTTGTTGGTACGCGTCCGGTCGGCCAGGTCGGCGATCTTGCGCGCCAGGCCGGCCAGATTGAGATCACCCGCGTTGTGGATGACCGGGACGAGCAGCCCGCGTTCGGTGTCGACCGCGATGCCCAAATGCTCGGCGTCGTGATAGGTCACCGACTTCGCGTCCATGTCGACGCTCGAATTGACGACCGGGTGCGCCTTGAGCGCCTCGATCGCGGCGACGGCGAAGAACGGCAGGAAGGACAGCTTCACACCTTCGCGCTGGGCGAAGTCGGCCTTGGCCCGCTCGCGCAGGCGGGCGATGCGGGTCACGTCCACCTCGACCACGGTCGTGAGCTGCGCGGAGGTCTGCAGCGACTCGACCATCCGCGTCGCGATCACCTGCCGCATGCGCGACATCGACTCGACCTTGCCGCGCTGGGCCGCGACCGCCGCCGGCCTGGCCGCCGCCGGTGCTGCGGTTGCAGCCGGCGCGGCCGGCTCCGGGGACCTGGCCTTCTCGGCGGCCGCGAGCACGTCGGACTTGCGGATTCGCCCGCCCACCCCGCTGCCCTGGACCTCGGCGAGATCCACCTGGTGCTCACTGGCCAGCTTGCGCACCAGCGGTGTCACGTACGTGCCGGCGACCTCGTCCTCGTCGGTGGACTCGGACGTCCGGCCTGTCGACGCCGGCTCGCGCGCGGCCTGCGGGGCCGGTGCCTGCGCGGGCGGAGGTGCGGCCTGCCCCGACGGCGCGGTGGCCCGTGCGGGCTCCGGCTCGGGTTCGGGCTCCGGCTCCGGCTCGGGTTCGGGCTCGGGTTCGGGTTCGGGTTCGGGTTCGGGTTCGGGTTCGGGTTCGGGTTCGGGTCGTCCTCGCTGTCGGCTTGCGCCTCGGCGCCCTCGCCGTCGGACGAGCCGCCGTCCTCGCCGTCGGACGAGCCGCCGTCCTCGCCCGCCTCGCCGATCACCGCGAGCTCGACGCCGATCTCGACGGTCTCGTCCTCCTGGACCTTGATCGACAGCAGGGTGCCGGACGCCGGCGAGGGGACCTCGGTGTCGACCTTGTCGGTCGATACCTCGAGCAGCGGCTCGTCGGCGTCGACATGATCGCCCTCGGCTTTGAGCCAGCGGGTCACGGTGCCTTCGGTGACGCTCTCGCCGAGGCGCGGCATGGTCACGGACGTGGGCATGGTCGGCGTGGCTCCTTGAAGGTCGGCGTGAAGGTCGGCGTGAAGGTCGGCGTAGAGGTCGGCAGCGGGTAGCGCACGGTCAGTCGTGGACGTGGAGTGGTTTGCCGGCGAGCAGTAGGTGTGCTTCGCCGATGGCTTCGGATTGGGTGGGGTGGGGGTGGATGAGTTGGGCGACTTCGCTGGCCAGTGCTTCCCAGTTGTAGATCAGTTGGGCTTCGGCGATGAGTTCGCCGACGCGGTCGCCGACGATGTGGATGCCGAGGATGGTGCCGTCGTGCAGGGCGATGAGTTTGACGGCGCCTTTGGTGTTGAGGATGGCGGATTTGCCGTTGCCGGACAGGTCGTAGGTGACGGTTTTGATGGCGTCGGCGCCGTGGGTGTCGGCGGCCTGGGTTTCGGTGAGCCCGACGGAGGCGACTTCGGGGGAGGAGTAGGTGATGCGGGGCACGCCGGCGTAGTCGATCGGGACGACGGGTAGCCCGGCGAGGTGTTCGGCGACCAGGATGCCTTCGGCGAAGCCGACGTGGGCCAGTTGCAGGGTGGGGATCAGGTCGCCGACGGCGTAGACGCCGGCGACGCTGGTGCGGCAGTACTCATCGACGGTGACGAAGCCGCGGTCGAGGGTGATGCCGTGTTCCTCGTAGCCGAGCCCGGCGGAGGTGGGGCCGCGCCCGACCGAGACGAGCAGCAGTTCGGCCTCCAGGCTCTGCCCGCCCTCGAGGGTGACCCGCACCCCGGATTCGGTGATCTCGGCCTGCTCGAAGCGCACCCCGAGTTTGAACCCGATGCCGCGGCGGCGGAAGGCCCGCTCGAGCAGTTTGGAGTTCGCCTCGTCCTCCAGCGGCACCAGGTGCGGCAGCGCCTCGACGATGGTCACCTTGGTGCCGAACGAGGTCCAGGCCGAGGCGAACTCGCAGCCGATCACCCCGCCGCCGAGCACGATCGCGCTCTCGGGCACGTGATCGAGGCTCAGCGCGTGTTCGGAGGCGATGATCCGCTGCCCGTCCAACTCCAGACCCGGCAGCGTGCGCGAGTAGGACCCGGTCGCCAACACCACATGCGTGCCGGTGTACACGTCCTCACCCACCGCGACCGACTTCGGCCCGACCAGACGGCCCTCACCCTCCACCGTCTCGATGCCGCGGCTCTTGATCAGCCCCTGCAGCCCCTTCCAGTTCTTCGAGACCACCCCGTCCTTGTACTTGTGCACCCCAGCCATGTCGATGCCCTCGAAACTGGCGTTCACCCCGAAACTGGCGCTCTCCCGCGCACTGTCAGCCACCTCACCGGCATGCAACAACGCCTTGGTCGGGATACACCCCCGATGCAGACACGTCCCCCCCACCTTGTCCTTCTCGATCAACACCACCGACTTGGACAACTCCGCCGCACGCAACGCAGCGGCATACCCACCACTACCACCACCAAGAACGACCAGGTCGAACTGCTTGTCGGCCACTGCTGCTCCTGCTACGTCGAAGGGTCGCCACCCATCTTGGCACGCCCTGCGATCGCAGCGATCTCACGCCAAGCGTTAACGATTCAGACAGCGCGTGCACAGCCGGTGGTGCGACTATTGCCGCACGCGCGGCACTGGCCGCGTCCAGGCGAGGAGGACCGTCGTGCGCTGGTTCCCGAAGCGCCGTCAGGCTCGTCCCGGCACGCTGCGCACGTCGAGCTCGGACGATCTCGCCCACCTTGCCGAGTTCGTCAAGACGCACTCGGGGGTGGAGGCCTTCCTCGAACCCCGCACCGCCGTGACCGACACGACCGTCGTGCTGGTCGCGGGCACCGGCGAGTGGACGCGGCGGCGAATCGACGGGTTTTCCGGCGCGTCCTCATTCGCCAAGAAGCACGCGATCCCGCTCTACGACGCCGGCAACGTCGGCTACCCGAGACGGATGCGAGCCTGGACCGAGCACCACAAGGCTGGCCAGTCCGGCCAGCCTGCCCGGCCCGGGCGGGCCGCGTCGGCCGGCGACCGCGGCGACCCGGCCTGAGCGCTCAGCCGGCCAGCGCGTCGATCGCGGCCAGCACGGTTCGGACACCAGCGCCGGTCGCGCCCTTGGGCGTGTACCCGTGCGCAGCACCGAGGTTCCACGCCGGCCCGGCGATGTCGAGGTGGACCCATGGCAGGCCGGCGGGCACGAAATCGCGCAGGAACGCAGCGGCCACGAGCATCCCGCCCCATCGCTCGCCGCTGATGTTGGCCAGGTCGGCGACCGGCGAGTCCAGCCCGGCGCGGGCCTCGTCGGGCACCGGCATCGCCCACACCGACTCGCCAACGGAGTTGCCCGCAGCCGTCACCCGGTCCCGCCAGTCGGGTTCGCCCATCGCCCCGATGACCCGGGTGCCGAGCGCGACCAGTTGCGCGCCGGTGAGCGTGGCCAGCTCGATCAGGTAGTCCGGCCCATCCTCGGCAGCTCGCGAGATGCCGTCGGCGAGGATCAACCGGCCCTCGGCGTCGGTGTTCGCAACCTCGACCGTCTGCCCGCCGTACATGTGCAGCACGTCGCTGGGTCGATACGCCCGTCCGGACGGCATGTTCTCGGCCATCGGGACGGTTGCCGTGACCTCCACCGGCACCCTGAGCTGGGCCGCGGCGATCACGCTCGCGACGACGGCGGCGGCCCCGCCCATGTCGGACTTCATCCACTCCATGTTCGCCGTCTTGATGTTGAGACCGCCGGAGTCGAAGGTGATGCCCTTGCCCACCAGGGCGAGCTTCGCCACCGACTTGCGCGGGCGGTAGGTGAGGCGCACCAGCCGAGGCGGCCGGGCCGAACCCGCACCCACCCCAAGGATGCCGCCGTAGCCGGCCTTCTTCAGCGCCTTCTCGTCGAGGATCTCGACGTCGAGACCGGCCGCGGTGGCGCGCGCGGCGGACCGCTCGGCGAAGGTCTGCGGGTACAGATCGTTCGGCGGGGTGTTGACGAGGTCGCGGGCGAAGGCGATCGCGTCGGTGACCACCTTCGCGCGCCTGAGCGCATCGCGGTCGGTGCCTGCGACGGTCACCGTCCGCAGCGCCGCCGGCGTGGCCTTCGACTTGTAGGCGGTGAACGTGTACGCGCCCAACGCGGCACCCTCGGCGAGCGCGGCCACGGGGGACTCGATCGCGACGTGGACGCGCCGGGTACCGGTCAGCGTCCGCAGTGCCGCCCCGACCGCGCGCCGCACCGCCTCGGGAGTCGCGTCCGTTCCGACCCCGGCGGCGGCGACCAGCGCGAACGGCGCCAGGCCGAGAGTCGGGATCTTGATGACCTCGTCCGCCTTGCCGGATGCGGCGGCGGCGGCGAGCGCGCCACGCAGTCGGCCCTCGAGCGCCGCCTCGACGGGCGCCGCTCCGGGCAGCAGCTCGGGTCCGTCGTCGCTCTGGCGCACCCCGATCACCACGGCGTCGGTCGCTGGGACCGCGCCGGGGTCCGCGAGGTTGAGCTTGACAGGGGTGGCAGTGGGCATGCCCGCGATCGTAGGCGCTCTAAGGTGACGGGCATGTTCAGTGTCCGCGAACCTGTTCCGCACACACCGGTTCTGCACGCAGCTGCTCGCGCAGACGGGGGGTGCCCGGCATGAGCGAGTTGCTGCACTCCCCACTGCACGACCGGCACGTGGCGCTCGGTGCGAAGCTGGCCGACTTCGGCGGCTGGGAGATGCCGATCGAGTACGCCGCCAGCGGCGGCGGCGTGATCAAGGAACACACCGCCGTCCGCGAGACGGTCGGCATTTTCGACGTCTCGCACCTGGGCAAGGCCACGGTGTCCGGTCCCGGGGCGCGTGCCTTCGTGAACTCGTGCCTGAGCAACGATCTCGGCCGCATCGAGCCCGGCAAGGCCCAGTACACGCTGTGCTGCGACGAGTCCGGCGGCGTGGTCGACGACCTGATTGCCTACCTCGTCAGCGATGAGGAGGTGTTCCTCGTCCCGAACGCGGCGAACACCACGGAGGTGGTGCGCCGGCTCGCGGCCGCGGCCCCGGACGGTGTCACCGTCACCGGTCAGCACCAGGATTTCGGGGTGCTCGCCGTGCAGGGACCACGCTCTGCCGACGTGCTCGGCGCGCTGGGGCTGCCGTCCGAGCTGGACTACATGGCCTACTGCGACGCAAGCTTCGACGGGCGCGCCGTCCGCGTGTGCCGCACCGGCTACACCGGCGAGCACGGGTACGAGCTGATCCCGGCGTGGTCGGACACCGCCGCGGTGTGGGACGCGTTGCTCGCCGCCGCCGGACTGCTCGACGGGCGCCCGGCGGGGCTCGGTGCCCGCGACACGCTCCGGACCGAGGCCGGGTACCCGCTGCACGGCCAGGACCTGTCGCTGGGCATCTCGCCGCTGCAGGCGCGGGCGGGCTGGGCGCTCGGGTGGAAGAAGGACGAGTTCTGGGGACGGGATGCGCTGACCGCCGAGAAGCAGGCTGGTCCCGCGCGCCTGCTGTGGGGGCTGGAGTCGCTCGAACGCGGCATCCCGCGCTCCCACATGAACGTGCTGGCCGCGGACGGTGCGGTGATCGGCGAGGTCACCAGCGGGACGTTCTCTCCGAGTCTGCGCAAGGGCATCGCCCTCGCGCTGCTGGCCACGGACGCCGGGGTTTCCGACGGGGACGAGGTGGCGGTCGACGTGCGCGGGCGGCCGTCCCCGATGCGGGTGTGCCGGCCGCCGTTCGTCGAACTGCACGTGCGCTGATCAGTCGTTGGGCGGCGCGTCCTCGTTTGCGCTGACGACGGTCTCGACCGGGTCGACCGGGTCGCCGCCGACTTCGTCGCGGTGCGCGACCGGGAACCCCGAGTCACCGACCGGGACCGCGGCTGACCCGCGCAGGGCGTGGATCGTCGCGTTGAGGAAGGCCACGAGCGGGACAGCCAGCAGCGCGCCCGGGATGCCCGCCAGCACCGTCCCGGACAGCACCGAGACCGCGATCGCGAGCGGATGCACCTCGACGCTGCGGCTCATGATCACCGGTTGCAGCAGGTGTGCCTCGAGCTGGATCAGCACCACGATCGCGATCGCCACGACGATCCCGGCCGTGAGGCCGTGCTCCAGCATCGCCACCAGGACGCAGAACGTGCCGGTGATCGTGAGGCCCAGGATCGGGATGAACGAGCCCAGGAAGATCAGCACGCCGAGCGCGGCCGCCAGCGGTACCCGGAGCACGAACAGCACGATCATCACCGACACGCCGTGGAACAGCGCGATCAGCACCACGCCGCGCATGTACCCCCCGAGCGTGCCCCAGCCGACCCGGCCCGCGATGTCGAGTCGCTGCTGCGCGTGGCGGGGGAACAGCTTGAGCGTCCACGCCCAGATCTGGTCACCGTCCCGAAGCAGGAAGAACGTCGCGAGCAGGATGAGCAGCAGCGCGCCGAGCGCCTCGACCACGGTGCGGATCGTGGCGATCGCACCACTGATCAGCTCGCCCTGGTGGGACTTGATCGTGTCGCGGATCTGCTGACCCAGCTTTTCCAGGTCGTTCGACTTCAGGTGCAGCGGACCGTTCTGCAGCCAGTTGCGCGCGTTGTCGATCGAGTCCGAGATCTGGTTACCAAGTTGGGTCGAGTGGGTGCTGATCTGCCAGGTCACGAAGGTGGTGATCCCGACGAGGGCGGCCAGCCCGATCAGCAGCGCGAGCGCGGCGGAGATCGATCTCGGGCCGGGCAGCAGTTGGTCGAGGCGACGCTCGAGTGGGTGCAGCACGGCGGTGAAGAACACGGCGAGGACGAACGAGAACGCCACCAGTTCGACGCGGATGAAGACCTGACCGAGGATGTACAGGCCGAGCGCGATGACCAGCAGGCGCCACATCCACGCCGCTGCGACGCGCACGCCCCAGCTGACCGCTTCGCTCGCGTTGCGCTGCGCATCGGGCAGGCTGGGATGGGGACGCTGTTCCGGTGCTGTCACGGGGGTATCCGGATACTCCTGGCAGGTAGCTGAGACGTCTCCGGTCGAGAGTAACCGGCGCAGGCCGTCGGACCGGGCCGCCTCACCCGGCGAGTCGGGCTGCGGCCTGCAGGACGGGGATCGCCAGCGCCGCCGCGAGCCCGTCCCCGAGCCCGGTACCCAGATTGAGCACGGCGCGCTGGCCGAGCCGGGTCAGGGCGAGTTCGTGCGCCGGGGCGGGACCCTGGTCGGCGGCGGTCCACCACCGCACCGCGCGCGGGGCCGCCTCGTAGGCGACGAGTGCGGCGACGGCGGCCGCCGGACCGTCGAGCAGCACCGGCGTGCGCCGCACCGCCGCGCGCAGGGCGAATCCCGCCGCGGCGGCGAGTCCAGGGCTGCCGATTGCGGCGAGCAGCTCATCCGGCCGGTCGCGGAGCAGCTTGCAGCGGCGCCGCGCATCGCGGACCTCGACGGCCAGCACCATCCACGCCTCGGGATCGGTCGCGGCGGCCCCCCGCGAGAGAACCTTGACCGGCTCGGTGTTCGTCAGGACCGAGACCGCGATGGCGCTGTCGGCCGCCAGCCCGGGGACGGCGAGGACCAACAGGTCGGCACCGGCATCGACCTCGTCGTCGACCCGCTGCACACCAGCCGCCAGTGCCGCGGCCGCGTCGGACGGCAGGTCGGTCACCGCGTGCAGCTGCATCCCCACCGCGGCGGACGCCTCGGCATGCACGCCGGAATTGCCCCCGAGGACGGAGCCGCGGATCCGGGTGAAGCCGAGCGCCCGCGGCTCGGTTGACTGCGGTGTGGGCTCGGGACGAACGCCGGCGACCCACTCGGCCAGCTCGACGAGGCGACCCAGCCCGGTCCGTCCGGTCAGCAGCTCGCGGGTGCGGGTGGCCGACTCGTGATCGGGCCACTCGACCTCTGAGCCGAGGGTGCGCAGGTCGGTCATGCCCGTGACATTAGGCTGCTCGTCATGAGCTGGACCTGGCGCCTCGAAGCCGCCGACGGCGCGAGCGTGCGCAACCCGAACGTCCCTGCCCACAGCAGTCAAGCCGACGCCGAGTCGTGGCTCGGCGAGAACTGGCGGGAACTGCGTGAGGACGGCGTCGCCCAGGTGACGCTGCTCGAGTCGGGTGCCGAGGTCTACGGCCCGATGTCGCTCTCGGAGGACTGAACCGAGCCCGGTCGGCCGAGCCCGGTCAGATGGGGTCGCCGAGTTCGACCTGCGGTGCCGGCAGGCGCCACTTGCGCATCAGGTAGGCCCGGCTGCCGGCGTAGAAACCGATCGACATGCTGCCGCCCTGCGCCGAACCGGTCCGCTCGATCGCCATCAGCCGGATTCGCCGCCCGACCAGGTACCACTCGAAGATGAAGCCGACGAAGGCTACGAGGACGACGAGTTGCATGAGCGCCAGCTGCGGGAGCAGCCAGCTGATGATCATGATCGGGAACAGCACGAGCAGGTAGTTGCTGGCCATCCGGTGTGAGTCGACGTAGTCGCGGGCCAGCTTGCGGGTCGGGCCCTGGTCGCGTCGTGGCAGCACGGCGGGGTCGCCGGCCTTGAGTCGGGCGCGGCGCTGAGCGACGGTCATCTGGGCCGCTGGGGTCCGGCGGGCGCTGCGAGCTGCCTTGGCCTGCTCCTTCTGGCGCGCGTAAGCCTCCTTGCGCGTCCGCGGGGGAGTGACGGGTCCCCGCACGACGGTCGTCTCCCGCCGCTTCGGCGTCGGGCGCCCCTTGCCGGCGACCGGCTCGGAGGTCGAGTCGATCGCTTGCGGTTCGTCCACGGCACGTCGTCGGGTCAGCTTCACCCGTCCATCTTAACTACGGCAGCGCCAGCATCCGGTCCAGCGCCAGCCGGGCGTTCGCCGCGACGGCCGCGTCGACGCTGATCCGGTTGACGACGCGGCCGGCAACCAGCGACTCGAGGGAGTGGACGAGGTGCGGCAGGTCGATCCGGTTCATCGTCGAGCAGTAGCAGACGGTCTTCTCGAGGAAGGCGATGCGCTTGTCCGGGTGGGCGTCCGCGAGGCGGCGCACGAGGTTCAGTTCGGTCCCGATCACCCACGAGGACCCCGCCGGCGCCTCGGCGACGGTCTTGATGATGAATTCCGTCGACCCGACCAGGTCGGCGGCCAGCACGACCTCATGGCGGCACTCGGGGTGCACCAGGACGGTGACGTCGGGGATGCGCCGCCGCGCGTCCGCCACGTTCTCGGCGGTGAACCGGCCGTGTACCGAGCAGTGCCCGCGCCACAGGATCACCCGAGCCGCGCGCAGCCGGTCCGGGTCGAGGCCACCGTCAGGCCGGTGCGGGTCGTACACGACGCACTCGTCCAGGCCGATGCCGAGTTGCAGCACGGCGGTGTTGCGCCCGAGGTGCTGGTCGGGCAGGAACAGCAGCTTGTCGTGCGACTCGAACGCCCAGCGCATCGCCCGCTCGGCGTTGGACGAGGTGCACACCGCGCCGCCGTGCGCCCCGGTGAAGCCCTTGATGGCCGCGGAGGAGTTCATGTAGGTGATCGGCACGGTGCGCTCGGCCACGCCCGCCTCGGTGAGGACGTCCCAGGCCTCGACGACCTGCTGGTGGCTGGCCATGTCGGCCATCGAGCAGCCGGCGGCCAGGTCGGGCAGCACGACCGCCTGGTCGGGACCGGTCAGGATGTCGGCCGATTCGGCCATGAAGTGCACGCCGCAGAACACGATGAACTCGGCCTCGGGGCGGGCAGCCGCCTCCCGCGCGAGCTTGAACGAGTCCCCGGTCACGTCCGCGAACTGGATGACCTCGTCGCGCTGGTAGTGGTGCCCGAGGACGAATACCCGTCCGCCCAGCGCCTGCTTGGCCGCCCGGGCACGTTCCACCAATCCCGGATCGGACGCCGCCGGAAGCTCACCCGGGCAGTCGACGCCGCGCTCCGAGTCGCTGTCGCTGCCATGGCCCAGCAGCAAGAGCAGCGGGGACGGCGCCGGCTCGGTGAACGTCATGCAGGTGAGGGTACGGCGCTTGCGCGCGCGAAACCGGTGTGGTCGCTACCATGGAGGACGGGCCACGACGACATCGCCGGGGGCCCGAGACCACGAGCCGTTTTCCTCTGGGGGAATCACCCAATGACTGCAGCAGAGACCACCTCCGTCGAGCTGACCAGCGCTCCCGCCGAGACCGAGGCCCCCTCGCTGGCCCTCACCGACGCCGCGTCGGCCAAGGTGCGCACGTTGCTGGAGCAGGAAGGCCGCGACGACCTACGGCTGCGCGTCGCTGTCCAGCCCGGGGGCTGCTCCGGCCTGCAGTACCAGCTCTTCTTCGACGAGCGTTCGCTCGACGGTGACCTCGAACTCGACCTCGGCGTCCCGGTCGTCGTCGACCGGATGAGTGCCCCGTACCTCGGCGGCGCCACGGTCGACTTCACCGACACCATCGAGCAGCAGGGCTTCACGATCGACAACCCGAACGCCGGCGGCGGTTGTGCTTGCGGTAACAGCTTCTGCGGCTGAACTCTGCGGATCGGCCGGGCTCCGTCTAGTGTCGGACCCCGGCCGTCGCCGTGTCGCGGTCCGAACGACCGTTCATCGACGATAAGGACAAGCGACCCATGGCCGTCCTCGTGGCCGGATCGATCGCCACCGACCACCTGATGCACTTTCCGGGCAAGTTCTCGGAGCAGCTGATCGCCGAACAGTTGCACAAGGTGTCGCTGTCGTTCCTGGTGGACGAGCTCGACATCCGCCGCGGCGGGGTCGGCCCCAACATCTGTTACGGGATGGCTCAGCTCGGCGGTGCGCCGGTCCTGCTCGGTGCCGTCGGTGAGGACTTCGACGAATACCGCTCCTGGCTCACCGAGCACGGTGTCAACTGCGATTTCGTCCACGTCTCGGCGACCCACCACACCGCACGCTTCGTCTGCACGACCGACCAGGAGATGTGCCAGATCGGCTCGTTCTACGCCGGTGCGATGGGCGAAGCGACGAAGATCTCGATCAGCGACGCGTGGGAAGCCACCGGCGCCGATCTCGTCATGATCAGCGCGTATGACCCGGCCGCGATGGTGCAGCACAGCACCGAATGCCGCGACCGCGGCTATCGATTCGCCGCCGATCCGTCCCAGCAGATCGCCCGGATGAGCGGGGAGCAGATGCTGGGCCTGATCGAGGGCGCCGACCTGCTGTTCACCAACGACTACGAGCGCAGCCTGCTCGAGTCCAAGACCGGCCGCTCCGAGGCCGATGTGATGGCGATGGTGGGCGTCCGCGTCACGACGCTGGGCTCGCACGGAGTCGAGATCGTCGGCCGTGACCTCGAGCGAGTGCACGTCCCGGCCGCGAAGGAACGGACGAAGACCGACCCGACCGGCGTCGGCGACGGCTTCCGCGCGGGGTTCCTGACCGCGCGCGAGTGGGGTCTGAACTGGGAGCGCGCGGCCCAGGTCGGCAGCCTGCTCGCGACGATCGTGCTCGAGATCGTGGGTACGCAGGAGTACGACGTGGCCCCCAGCGAGTTCGCCGACCGGCTCGGCGAGTCCTACGGCGACGACTGCGCAGCTGAGGTCCTGCCCTACCTGCCCGCCTGAGCTCAGAGCCCGCCTGAGCTCACTGGTGGACGATGGGTAGGTCAGCGGTCAGATGATCGCTGATGCGCCCGAGGTGCTGTCGGGTCATCGCCCTGCTCGCTTGACACGGTTGATGTCCACTCTGAGATCTGCGAGATCCGGCGGTCACCCGGGGCGTGCGGACCGTCGACAGGGCTGAGCGCCAAGGCCGGGACGGAGTTCTCGAGCTGCGAGCGCCGATCAGTGAGCGAACCGGCAGGCACGTCCCGGAACCATCAGCACGCGAAGGCGCCTCCCCACTGGGTCTAGCAGCGAGGAGGCTGACGTGAAGTCTGCCAGCACCATCCCGAACACCCAACTGCCCGAGACGCCGCCGAACGACGTGACCGGCGGGCTCGACTGGTCGCGCGACGATCACGCTGTGGCCGTCGTCGACGCTCGCGGCCGCGAGGTCGTGCGCCACACCGTGGAGCATTCCGCGGCCGGACTGCGCGAACTGATCGACGTACTGCACGACGCCGGCTGCGGCGAGGTCGCGATCGAACGCCCGGACGGTCCGGTCGTCGACACCTTGCTCGCAGCGGGGCTGACGGTCGTGGTGATCAGCCCGAACCAGGTCAAGAACCTGCGCGGGCGCTATGGGTCGGCCGGCAACAAAGACGACCGCTTCGACGCGTTCGTGCTCGCCGACACCCTTCGCACCGACCGGACCCGCCTGCGCTGCCTGATCCCCGACAGCGACGCCACCGTGGCTCTGCGCCGTGCCGTGCGGGCTCGCCGCGACCTGGTCACCCACCGTGTCGGCGTCACCAACCAACTCCGCGCGCACCTGCGCAACGTGCTGCCCGCAGCAGTCGGGCTGTTCTCCGAGCTCGACAGCCCGATCAGTCTGGCGTTCCTGTCCCGCTTCGACACCCAGGACAAGCTCGACTGGCTCACCCCGACCCGGCTGAGCACCTGGCTGACCAAGCAGCGCTACTCCGGCCACGTCGACCCCGCCGTGCTGCACGCCCGCATCGTCGCCGCACCCCGCGGCGCCGACGGCGCCGCGCACACCACCGTCACCGCTGCGCTCGTCGCCGTCGTGACCACGCTGTTGAACCAGATCAAGACACTCGCCCACGACATCGAAGTCCAGCTGGCCGCGCACGCCGACGCGCACGTGTTCACCAGCCTGCCCCGCGCCGGCCAGGTCCGCGCCGCCCGCCTGCTCGCCGAGATCGGCGACTGCCGAACCCGCTTCCCCACGCCCGAATCGCTCACCTGCCTGGCCGGCGTCGCCCCCTCCACCCGCCAATCCGGCAAGCTCCGCACCGTCGGCTTCCGCTGGGCCTGCGACAAACAACTGCGCGACTTCGCCGGCGACTCCCGACGCGCCAACCCCTGGGCCCAGCACCTCTACCAACGTGCCCGCGACCGAGGCCACGACCACCCCCACGCCGTCCGCATCCTCGCCCGCGCCTGGCTCACCATCATCTGGCACTGCTGGCAAGACAACGCCGGCTACGACCCGCAACAACACCGCGCCCTGCAACGACTCATCCAAGACCAACAAGCCGCGGCTTGACACAGGGCTTCTCAGAGGCGGACCGGGTAGACCGGCTCGGGGATCTCGGGTCTGATCCGGTCCTCGACGAAGATCCCGTGCCAGACCAGGAACACCAGCACCGTCCAGATCTTGCGTGAGTAGTCGTGCGGGCCGGCCCGGTGCGCATGGAGCAGCCGGATGACGGCGTCCTTGTCGATCAACTCGTCGGCCTGCGACTCGGTGATGATCGCCCGGGCCCAGTCGTACATCACGTCCTTGAGCCAGTGCCGGATCGGAACCGGGAAGCCGAGCTTCGCGCGGTTGAGCACGTGGGCCGGGACGATGTCGGTGAGCGCGCGTCGCAGTGCGTATTTGGTCGTCTGCTTGGTGATCTTCTCACTCGTCGGGATGGACGAGCCGATCGCGAACACCTCGGTGTCGAGGAACGGCACGCGCAGTTCGAGCGAGTTGGCCATCGTCATCTTGTCGGCCTTGACGAGGATGTCGCCGCGCAGCCAGGTGAACAGGTCGACGTACTGCATCCGGGTGGACCCGTCCAGGTGTGGCGTGCGGTGGTACAGCTCGGCCGTCACGTCGGTGTAGGACACGCGCGGGTCGTAGCCCCGGTAGAAGTCCATCTCGTCCGGACGGAAGATCCGCGCGTTGCCGTAGTAGCGCTCCTCGATTCCGATCGAGCCGCGGCGCAGCAGATCCTTGCCGCGGGTGCCTTCGGGAATCCGGGTCGACACCTTGCCGAGGGCGGTGCGGACCCCGTTCGGCATCCGCTCGAATGCGCGCAGTGAGATCGGCTCGCGGTAGATCGTGTACCCGCCGAACAGTTCGTCGGCGCCCTCGCCGGACAGCACCACCTTGACGTGCTTGCGGGCTTCCCGCGCGATGAAGTACAGCGGGACCAGCGCCGGATCGGCGACCGGATCGTCGAGATACCAGATGATCAGCGGCAACGCGTCCATCATCTCCTCGGCCGAGACGACCTTGGTGATGTGCTCGACCCCGATCGCGGCGGCCGACTCGGCGGCCACGTCGATCTCGCTGAAGCCTTCGCGCTCGAAGCCGGTGGTGAACGTCAGCAGCTTCGGGTTGTGCCGCTTGGCGAGCGCGGCGATGGCGGTCGAGTCGATGCCGCCGGACAGGAACGAGCCGACGGTGACGTCCGCGCGCATGTGTTTCTCGACGGAGTCCTCGAGCGCCTCGGCGATCTCGCGGTAGAGCTTCTCCGGCTCGGGGACCTCGCGGATCGCGAAGTCGGGGTGGAAGTACCGCTTCGGCCGCACCTGCTCGCCGGGGCGCATCGTGAAGTACGTGCCGGACTCGATGCGGCGGACGTTGCGGTGCATCGAGGCGGGTTCGGGGACGTACTGCAAGCTCAGATAGTGCTGCAGTGCCACCAGGTCGACCGGGGAATCGACAGCGCCGGTATCGGTGGCGACGTGCAGCAGCGACTTCTTCTCGCTGGAGAAGAACGTGCCGCGCTCGTCGGCGTAGGTGTAGAGCGGTTTGATGCCGAACCAGTCGCGCGCGCCGAACAGCACCCGCTCGTGCGAGTCCCAGATCAGGAAGCTGAACATCCCCCGCAGCTCGCGCACGACCTTCTCGCCCAGGAAGTGGTAGCCGGCGACGATCGCCTCGCCGTCCCCGTCTGTGTCGAACAGCGCACCGAACTCGCGCGCGAGCCGTTCGCGCAATTCGAGGTAGTTGTAGATCTCGCCGTTGAAGATCAGCTGGTAGCGGCCGTCGAGCCACGGCATCGGCTGGTGGCTGTGCTCGATGTCGATGATCGAGAGGCGACGAAAGCCGATGACGACGTCGTCGTCGGACCACGTGCCGCCCTCGTCCGGCCCGCGGTGGCGCATGTCGCGCAGCGAGGCGTCGATGTCGGGCTCGACGAGTTTCGCGCTGCCGTCGGCCGACAGGAATCCGATCAGTCCGCACACGCGCTCCAGTATCCCGGATCGGAACGGGTGCTCAGTGCAGGCGGCGCACCAGGTAGCCGGGCGTCCCGTCGTCCGCGGCCCGTTCGCCGACGTATTCGTGCCCGCGCATCCGGCACCACGCGCGGATGTCGGGGCGCGCCGCGGGGTCGTCGGCCTCGACGGCGACGCACGCGCCCACCGCCACGTCGCCGATGTGCCGGGCCAGGTCGAGGATCGGCAGGGGGCAGCGCCGACCCCGCGCGTCGAGGATCATCAGAGCCCGGCCGCCCCGAGTTCGGCACGGACCTCGGCGACAGCGCCCGGCAGGACGGCGAGGAACTCGTCGATCTCGTCGTCAGTGCTGTCGCGGTGCAGCGACACGCGCACGCTGCCGGAGGTCAACGCCCCCATCGCGACGAGGACGTGTGACGGTTCCAGGGTCGACGCCGTGCATGACGAGCCCGACGACACGGCGAACCCGCGCCGATCGAGGGTGCGCAGCAGCGCCTCGCCGTCGACGTAGAGGCAGGTGAACGTCACCAGGTGGGGGAGTCGGTCGACCGGATCCCCGAGCACCTCGACGTCGGCGATCGTGCGCGCGACCGAGCCCCGGATCCGCTCGATCTGGGCGCGCTGCCTGGCTGCCACCTCGTCGCGTTCGGCGAGGACGGCCCGCAACGCGGCCGCCGCGGCGACGATTCCGACGAGGTCGGGGACGCCCGGCACCCGAGCGCCCTCGCGGTCGTCCGCCGGGTACGGCGAGCGCCAGCGGACCCCGGTACGTACCGCGAGCACGCCGACGTCCGGTCCGCCCCAGCTACGCGCGTCGGCGGCGAGTACCGACCAGCCGGTCGGCAGCGCTGCATGCCCGAGCGTCTGCGTGGCGTCGACGACGATCGGCACGGGCGACGCGGCGGCGAGGTCGGCCACCGGCTGGGTGGTGCCGACCTCGTGGTTGGCGGCCTGCAGCGCGGCGGCGGCCACATCGGGAGCTGCCAGTGCCGCAGCGAACGCCGCCACGTCCACCCGGCCGGCAGCATCGACGCCGATCTCGGTCGTCGAGCCGGCCGTGCGCGCGGCCTGCAGTACCGCCGAATGCTCGACCGCGCTGTGCACGAGCTGCGGACGGTTGCGGTTACCCGCGAGCGTCCCGAGGACCGCGGCGTGCAGAGCCTGGGTGCCGTTCGCCGCGAAGCTCACCTCGTCCGGACGGGCACCGAGACCCGCGGCGACCGACTCGCGGGCTGCCTCGAGCAGCAGGCCCGCGCGGCGTCCTTGCGAGTACAGCCGACCGGGGTCGGCCCAGCCGTCCGCGAGCGCCGCGAGGATCGCGTCCCGGGCGACGGGATGCAGCGGCGCGCCGGACGCGGCATCGAGGTAGGCACCCACCCGACAGACGCTAGTGGCGGCACCTCGACACCGTGCCCCGCGCCGTGCCCGACGATCGCGGTCAAGTACGCTCCGAACGACCGGATCGGAGCCGAGAGGCGGGTATCGAGTTGCGTCACCGACGTGGTGCAGGCTGGGCTTCACGGGCCTCGGTCGCCATGCTTCTCGCTGGCGCGGTGCTGCTGTTGAGCGGCTGCTCGGTCAAGGACGCCGAGAGCAAGTTGCGGTTCGGGTGGCCGACAGGCGTCACCAAGCAGGGCGAGCGGATGCGGGTGCTGTGGACCTGGGCCGGTGTCACCGCGCTCATCCTCGGTGTGATCGTCTGGGGCCTCATCTTCTGGTGCATCATCCGCTACCGCCGGCGTCGTGGTGACGGGCTGCCGCGGCAGACGAAGTACAACATCTACGTCGAGACCGTCTGCGTCATCTTCCCGTTCATCGTGATCGTCGGGCTGTTCTGGCGCACCGTCGTGGTCGAGGACTACGTCAACAAGCTGTCGAAGGATCCTGACGTCCTCATCCAGGTCAACGCCTTCAAGTGGAACTGGAAGTTCGACTATCACAGCTTCAAGGCCGCGAGCGGGCAAGCCGTTGAGACGGCGTACCCGAACACCGTTGACGCCACCGATTCCTCCGGGGACACCCCGCAGTACGTGTCCACCGTGGGCTCGAGCAACGAGATCGCGGTCCTGGTCATTCCGGTCGACCGCACGGTGCAGATCGTGGAGCACTCCGAGGACGTCGTGCACTCGTTCTGGGTGCCCGACTTCTTGTTCAAGCGGGACGTGATCCCCTACGGCACGAAGCAGGAGCAGGACGAGAGCGGGTTGTCGGACAACCGGTTCGAGTTCACCGCGACGTCCACGGGCAGCTTCGTCGGGCGGTGCGCCGAACTGTGCGGCACCTACCATTCGCAGATGAACTTCGAGGTCCGCGTGGTGTCTGAGCAGGTCTTCCAGAACTACCTCAGCACGCTCGAGCAGATCGGCCCGAACGACCCGGCCCGACAGGCGAAGGCGCTACGCGCCGCGCAGGTTCCCGGCGGGGCGTACGCGACGACCACGCACCCGTTCGACACCAACCGGTCCGCACAATCGGCCACGGGGAGCTGACGTGAAGATCGAGGCGCGGATCTTCCTCGTGGTTGCGGTGTTCTGCTGGGCCGCAGCCGCCTTGTACGGCTGGTGGACCGACCACGACACCGGCCGCATCGAATGGGCCGGCTTCGCTGCGCTCATCCTGTCGGGCGGGCTGCTGGGCATTTCCGGGTCGTTCTTCTGGTTCGTCTCGCGCCGGATCGATCCTCGGCCCGAGGACCGCGGTGACGCCGAGATCGCCGAAGCCGCGGGCGAGCTGGGTTTCTTCAGCCCGGGCAGCTACTGGCCGATCGCGATCGCCGGCGCCGCCTCGGTGGCGGGGTTGGGTTTCGCCTTCGTCCAGATGTGGATCGTGATCGTCGGCGTGGTGGGCATCCTGCTGACCGTGGGCGGGCTGCTGTTCGAGTACTACATCGGCGGGCAGCGCCCCGCCCCGCACTGACCGCCGACTCACCGCGAACCCGTCAGCTGGATGAAGTGTGCGCGCGCAGCCAGGCGTGCACCGGAGCCAGCCCCTCGCTCACCGGATCGACCACCGTCGTCCCACCCCGCAGCCGCCCGCTCGCGGCCCCGCTGATGACCAGCACGGCGCCTGGGTGCCGCGTGGCGAGCAGGCCGAAGTCCCCGTCCCCGCTGATCAGGACGAGCGGCTCGGCATCCGGGGTGTAGGCCGCAGCGAGGGCCAGGTCTGCGCGCTGCCAGCCGGCGTGGGCGAGCACCTCGGCGCCGTCCGGCCAGCTGATCCGGTCCAGCGCCGCCTGCCGCCCGCTCGCCGTGATCCGTACCCCGGCGATGCCGGCCAGCAGATCGAGGACAGGCTGCAGGCGCGCCGGCCCGACGTTGTCGGCATCGATCAGGACGCGCATCAGGGCAGGTCGATCTCCGGCCGCTGGCCGCTGCGGCGCAACCGCCTCAGTCGGTGAGCTGGTGGCGGCGATCGTCGGACGCCTCGCCGGACTCCAGCTCATCGGCCACCTCGGCGGCAGCCAGCTCGCCCGCCGCCTGGGCGGCAGCGAACTCGTCCAGCGCGGCCTGGATCTCCGGCTTCTCCTTCACCGGGTAGAAGAACCCGCGCACGTGGCGTAGCGGCGACATCGCGCCGAGCTGCCCCATCCGTTTCGGCACCGGCGCGCCGGAGTAGGACAGGGTGCCGTGGCCGTGCTCGTCCGTCGGTCCGAGCGGCTGGTGCACCTCGATGAACTCACCGGTCGGCAGCACCTTCACGATCCCGGTTTCGAGACCGTGCTCGAGCACTTCTCGGTCGTGCCGTTGCAGCCCCAGACAGATGCGATAGGCCAGGGCGTACCCGATCGGCGGCAGGATCAGCAGCGCGATGCGCCCGCCCCAGGTCATCGCGTTCAGCGAGATGTCGAAGGCTTTGGCGATCACGTCGTTGCCACCAGAGAGGAACAGCACCATGTAGAAGGTGAGGGCCATGACGCCGAGCGACGTGCGCACGGGGACGTCGCGGGGCCGCTGCAACAGGTTGTGTTTGGCCTTGTCCTTGGTCATCTTCGCTTCGATGAACGGATAAGCCCCGGCCAGCACGGTGAGGATCCCCGGTAGGACGGCCGTCGGCCAGAACAGTGGCGGCAGCGTATGGCCCCACAGCCTGATCTCCCACGAGGGGAACAGTCGCGTCGAGCCGTCGAGGAACATCATGTACCAGTCCGGCTGCGACCCGGACGACACCGCGCGCGGCTCGTACGGCCCGAACAACCAGATCGGGTTGATCTGGGCGAAGCCGCCCAGCGCGGCGACCGAGGCGAAGACGATGAAGAAGAAGCCACCGGCTTTCGCGGCGTAGATGGGGAACACCCGTTCACCCATCACCGTGCTCTCGGTGCGTCCGGGCCCGGGGAACTGGGTGTGTTTCTGGCGCACGACGAGGGCCAGGTGCGCGCCGATGAGAGCGAGCAGGATGCCTGGGAGGAGCAGCACGTGGGCGATGTAGAACCGCCCGATGATCACGTCGCCCGGGAACGCCCCGCCGAAGACCAAGAAGGCCAGCCACGTCCCGACGAGCGGGATCGAGAGCAGGATCGCGTCGGCGATGCGCAGGCCCGTCCCGGACAGCAGGTCGTCGGGCAGCGAGTAGCCGACGAAGCCCTCGATGATGCCGAGCAGGATGAGGGTGAGGCCGATGAGCCAGTTCAGTTCGCGCGGCTTGCGGAACGCGCCGGTGAAGAACACCCGGCACATGTGGATCAGCATCGCGGCGACGAACAGCAGCGCGGCCCAGTGGTGGATCTGCCGGATGATGAGCCCACCGCGCACGTCGAAGCTGATGTCCAGCGTCGTCTTGTACGCCTGCGACATCGTCACGCCGTCGAGTGGCACGTACGGCCCGTGGTACACGGTCTCGGCCATCGACGGGTCGAAGAAGAAGGTCAGGTAGGTGCCGGTGAGCAGCAGGATGATGAACGAGTAGAGCGCGATCTCGCCCATCATGAACGACCAGTGGTCGGGGAAGACCTTGTTCAACTGCGCCCGCATCGGCCCGGCGATGTTGAGCCGCTCGTCGACGAACTTCGCCATCTTGCCCTGAGGCGTGCGGGGCGTGTCGGACCTGCGCGGTGGGTTGGCCGTGGTGGTCATGGGCGCTCCCAGAAGCCGGGGCCGATCGCCTCGTTGTAGTCCGAGCGAGCGACGAAGTACTGCTTACCGTCCGCGCCGGTGACGACGTCGAGCGGAAGCTTGGGCAGGCTGCGCGTGGCCGGGCCGAAGACCGGCTTGGCATCGAGCAGTACCTCGAACTGGGACTGGTGGCACGGGCACAGCAGCCGTGAGGTCTCCCGCTCGTACAGCGAGGCCGGGCAGCCGGCGTGCGTGCAGATCTTGGAGTACGCCACGTACTCCGGCGAGGTGCGCGGCCACCCGTAGCCGGCCTGCCCCTTGCGGGAGGTGATCGTCTGGCCGGGACGCAGCCGGATCAGCAGGGTCGGCGACGAGGCCGAGGTCAGGCCGTCGTGGCCGTCGACCTTCTCGCGAACGCCGGGGAACACCGTCGCGATACCGCCGGGGAGCAGGTCGTCCGGTGACACCTGGCGCCAGTCCGAGTACACCAGCGGGACGCGGCCGCCGGTCTCGGGGAAGCGCTTCTTGTCCGGCCGGAACATCGTGTGGAACAGCTGGTCGCCCGGCTTCTTGATCATCCCGCCGACCAGCGCGACGAGGGGGACGGTGGCGAGCGCGCCGCCGGCCAGGCCGAGTGACTTCAGGATCAGGCCGCGACGCGGCAGCCCGGTGTCGCCGAGACCGACGACGAGCGTCGCCTCGGTCATCACCTTGTCCTCCTCGGTGGACGGGTCGTCGTGTCGCTCCTGGACGACCTCCTCCTCCGGCATGAGCCACTTGGCCCACAACACGAGCCCGACGCCCATGAACAGCAACAGCGCGGCCATCAGACCGCCCAGCGCCGGCGTGTAGAAACGGAAGTTCTGCGGCGTGCCGGGCAGGTGCCACTTGTAGGGCATGGCGATGAACGCGACGATGAAACCGACGCCGGCGAGCGCGGCAATCGCGAAGCAGGCCGCCACAGCCCGCTCGGCCCGCTTCTCGGCCTTGGTGCCCCGGATCGGGAACCGGTCGCGGCGGTGGACCAGGTGGACGCCCATCGACTCGGCGCCGGCGATCATCGCCTCTTCAGGCGTCATCGCGCGCAGCTCGTCGGCGGTGGGCCCGTCCGGGTTGTCGGTGCTCATCGGTTCTCCTCCGGCCCACGTGCTGCACTTGCACTGCTACGTGCTCGGCAAGTGCCGCTCACTGCGACTTCGCTCCGATCCACAAGATTGCGACCATCAGCGCGCCGACACCCGCAACCCAGATGACGATGGCCTCGGACACCGGCCCGATGCGGTCGATCCCCGCGCCACCCGGATCGCTGGATGCCTTCAGGGTCTGGATGTAGGCGATCATCGCTTTCTTCTCCGCCGGGGTGAGCTGGTTGTCGCTGAAGACGGGCATGCTGGACGGCCCGCTCGCCATGGCCGTCCAGATCTGCAGGTCGGTCGACTTGTTCAGCGACGGGGCCACCTTGCCACCGGACAGCGGTGCGCCCTTGAACGTCGCGCCGTGGCAGGAGGCGCAGTTGACGCGGAACAGCTCACCGCCCTCGGCGATCGACGCGTCGTCTCCGCGAAGCGCGAAGCTCGGCAGCGCCGGGCCTCCGCCCATCGACTGGATGTACGCGGCCAGCGCGCGCGTCTGCTCGTCGTCGTACTTGGCCTTCTTGCGCGGCGAGTTCGCCGCCTGGCCGATCAGCGGCATGCGTCCGGTGCTGACCTGGAAGTAGGTGGCAGCGGCGCCGACGCCGAGCAGGGTCGGACCCTGGTCGGTGACGCCGTTGAGGTTCGCCCCGTGGCAGGTGATGCAGGCGACCTCGTAGAGCTGCTTGCCCAGCGCGGCCTGCTGCGCCGTGCCGGTTGCGTCCGCAGCGCCGGACGACGAGGCGAACATCGCGTACGCGCCGCCCATGGAGAACAGTGCCGCGAGCAGCACGACACTCGCACCGAACCGGCGGGGCAGCGCACGAAGGCGCCGGCGCATCGACGGGCGGTGCGCGCGCTCGCGCGGCTCCACGCCCGTCACGGAGACGGCAGGCTCGAAGCCCAGTCCGGCGTCGAGGTCCTCGGCCACGGCTGTCTCCTCGGGTTCGCGCTGCGGAATCAACGGATGATGTAGATGACGGCGAACAGCCCGATCCACACCACGTCCACGAAGTGCCAGTAATAGGACACGACGATGGCCGCTGTCGCCTGTGCGGGCGTGAACTTCCCCAGTGTCGTCCGCGCCAGGAACAGGATGAAGGCCACGAGCCCGCCGATGACGTGCAGGCCGTGGAAGCCGGTGGTGAGGTAGAAGACCGAGCCGTAGCCGGTGCGCGAGATCGTGTTCCCGTCGTGCACCTGGATCCGGTACTCGTTGGCCTGGCCGAGGACGAACACCAGACCCATCAGGAAGGTCAGGACGAACCAGCGACGCAGCTTGAACACGTCGCCCTTCTCCGCGGCGAACACGCCCCACTGGCAGGTGAAGCTGGAGGCCACGAGGATCACGGTGAACGGGGTCGCGTAAATCAGGCTCAGTTCGATCTCGTGACCTGACCCGCGCAGTCCGTCGACGGGCAGCGTCATCGGCCAGTCACCCGGGTGTACGGCGCGCATCGTGAAGTACATGGCGAACAGGCCGGCGAAGAACATCAGCTCGCTGGACAGCCACACGATCGTGCCGACACTGACGATGTTGGGTCGCGTCAGCGAATGCACCTTGCTTGACTCGAAGCTCGGTGCCGCGGCGGTCGAGGTCACCCACGCATTATGTCCTGCCGCCGGTGCCTGGGTACGCCGGGGTGGTGATCGTGTCGTCGCCGAATCCGACTCGTGATCGGACCCTGCACGGGTCGCCGATACGATCGCTGGCATGACCGCTGGATCGCCGGGCGCGACCGTCCTCGTGTACAGCAACTCGGCCGACGTCCGGGCTGCTGTGCGGACCGCTGTCGGCCGTCGGCCGGCACCTGACATCGGCCGGCTCGAATGGGTGGAATGTGCCACTAACGCCGAAGTCATCGCCCAGTTGGACGAGGGCGGTCTGAGCCTGGTGATCCTCGACGGTGAGGCTCAGCCCACCGGCGGGATGGGCCTCGCCCGCCAGTTCAAGTACGAGATCGACAACTGCCCGCCGATCGTGGTTCTGATCGCGCGCCCCCAGGACGGCTGGCTGGCGTCCTGGTCGCTCGCCGACGATGTGATCCACACGCCGCTCGACCCCATCGAGGCCGCGGCCGTCGTCGCCGAGCGGATCCGCCGGCACGCCGCCGGCGTCCCCGTAGTCCGCTAGCCCATGACCGGGTCCGCACCGGCGGCGTCGGCCCGGGGCCGCAGCTGGCCGGACGTGCTCACCACGCTGACCCGGGGCGAGTCCCTCACGGCCGGCGACACCGCGTGGGCGATGGACGAGATCATGGCCGGCGCGGCGACACCGGCCCAACTCGCGGCGTTCGCGGTACTGCTGCGGGCGAAGGGCGAGACCCCCGAGGAACTCGCCGGGTTGGTGCGCACGATGTTGGCGCGCTCGGCCCCGGTGCCGTTCACCGGGCGCGCAGTCGACGTCGTGGGGACGGGGGCGGACCGCGCGCACACCGTGAACATCTCGACGATGGCGGCGATCGTCGTCGCCGCCGCCGGCCGGCCGGTGGTCAAGCACGGCAATCGCGCCGCGTCCTCGGCCTGCGGTGCGGCCGACGTGCTCGAGGAACTCGGCGTGGTGATCGACCTTCCCGGCGACGCGGTCGCTGCGTGCGTCGCCGAAGTGGGCATCGGCTTCTGCTTCGCTCCGCTGTTCCACGCCGGGATGCGGCACACCGGCGCACCGCGGCGCGAGTTGGGGATCCCGACGCCGTTCAACTTCCTCGGCCCGCTGACCAATCCCGCGCGGGTGACGGCGGCCGCGATCGGCTGCGCCGACCGGCGGATGGCGCCGTTGATGGCCGAGGTGCTGGCCGTGCGCGGCGACACCGCGCTGGTGTTCCGTGGCGACGACGGGCTCGACGAGCTGACGACGACCACCACGTCCTCGGTGTGGATCGCGCAGGACGGCACGGTGACCGAGACCTCGCTCGACCCGGCGGTGTTGGGTATCGCCGCGGTGACGCCTGCCGATCTGCGCGGCGGCGACCGGGTCCACAACGCTGCGGTCGTCCACGAGGTGCTCGCCGGCGGCGGTGGGGGAGTGCGCGATGCGGTGCTGCTCAACGCCGCGGCGGGGATCGCGGCGTACGACGGACTACCCGGCTCGCTCGAGGACTCGCTGGCCGCCGGGCTCGCGGCAGCAACGGTCGCAGTCGACACCGGTGCGGCGGCGACGGTCCTGGCGCGGTGGATCGACGCGGCCAGCCGGCTGCGCCCCACCCCGAACTGATCCCCCCGGGTCCTACCCGGGTCCCACCCGTCCCTCTCCCCGCTCCCCGCTTTGACCTCCCGCTTTGACCCTGCGGTGGTCGTCATTCCGGCGCTGCAGCGGCCACGGCAGGGTCAAAGCCGGGAGTGCGGATACTGGACGGGTGCCCCGTGTGTCCCGCCTGCCTCGGCTCGCCGTCCTCGCCTGGACGGTCGCCGTCGCCGTCCTGGTCGGGCTGAGCCTCGCCGTCCGGCACTACCTGTCCGCGGACGGCACGTCCGGGCACCACCATGCCGCGACGGCACTGACGCGCGCCGGCGGCGACCCGCTCGGCCCGCTGTTCGGGACCAACCTGGTGACGTCGTGGCAGCTCAACGCGCTCGCGGTGGCGCTGGTCGTCCTCGCTGCGGCGGCATACCTGACCGGTGTCGCGTTGCTGTCGGTGCGGACGGGGGAGCGCTGGCCGCTGCGCCGCACGCTGGCGTTCCTCGCCGGGCTGGCCGTGTGCGTGTTCGCGACCAACGGCAGCATCGCGGTGTACGACCAGGTGCTGTTCACCGCACACATGGCCGGGCACCTCGCGTTGGTGATGCTCGCGCCCGCGCTGCTCGTCGCCGGTCACCCGTTGATGCTGGCCATGGCTGCCTCGCCGCGCCGCCGGCGCGCGCGGATCGCGCGCATCGCTTCGGGCCGTGTGGTCGGGCTGCTCACGGCACCGCCGGTCGCGCTCGCGTCCTACACCGCGGTGATCGTCGGCAGCCACCTCACCGGCGTGATGGACCAGGTCATGCAGCGCACGTGGGCCGGGCAACTGGAGCACCTCGTGTACCTGGTGGTGGGCATCCAGTTCTTCGTCCTCGTCGTCGGCAACGAGCCGATTCGCTGGCGGCTGGGCACGCCGGCGCGATGGCTGCTGCTTGCGGTGGCGATGGCGGTCGACACGTTCACCGGGGTCGTCCTGCTCGAAGGCACTCGTGCCGTCGGGATGCTGACCGTCCCGGGCCTGTCGGTCGACGCACTCTCCGACACGCGCACCGGCGGGGCAATGATGTGGTTCGGTGGCGACGCCATCATGGCGGCGGTGATGATCGTGCTGGTCTTCGGCTGGCTGCGCCGAGTCGACACCGACAAGGCCGACCGCAAGGGCTGGCTCGAGCAGGCGCGGGTGGCCGCGTTCAGCGAGCACACCAGCTCGAGCTCCGACGTCGACTCGCATGACGAGGACGACGCGGCGCGGGAGTCCTACAACGACTGGCTCGCCCGCCTCGACAAGAACTAGCTACCACCCGATCGAGAAGGTCTGCTCCAGGTCGTGCCGCGAGTAGGCCCGGAAGGCAATGTGCGTGTCGGTGTGCAAGACCCCGGGCACCTTCGACAACCGGCCGGCGATCACCTCGGCGATCTGCTCGAACTCGCGCACCCGCACGATCGCGATGAGGTCGACGTCGCCCGCGACCGAGTACACCTCGCTGACGCCGTCGAGATCGGCAAGCGTCTCGGCGACCTCCGGGATCTTGTCGGCTTCGACGGCCACCATCACGATCGCTGTGATCACGCGGTCCAGCCTAGGCAGAGGCGCGGGCCGGTCGCGACAACATGGGCAGGGAGCGGCGCGGAGCGAACGGCGTCGCCGCACGCCGGGCCGCATCGGTGGCCAGCCACGAGACCAGCCCGCCGGCACCGTGCGCCGGCAACGCCCAGGCCTGGCTGGCACGGACGAGGCGGGTGCCAGGCGCCTCCAGCCAGCGCAGGATGCACTCGGCCTCTTCGGCGAGGGTCGGCTGCGCGGCCTCGACGACGTCGGCGGTGGCGACGAGCGCGTCGATCACCGGGTACGGCGCGGCTCCGCGGGCAGCCGTCCCGGCGGCCGCCAGCCGGCCACGGCGTACCACCGAGAGCTCCCAACCGCCGGCGCCGTCCGGGCGTGCGGCGACCAGTTCGTCGATCGCGGTCAGGGACCGCAGCCGTTGCATCCGTGCGCAGGCGCGCACGACGGTCGCGATGCGGTCTCGCACGACGGCCGCCTGCTCGAATCGCTGCGCTGCCGAGAGCGCCTCGAGCTTCTCGGTCATCGGGTCGATGAGTGGACGCACGTCGCCGGTCCAGGCGACGGCGACCAGGTCGACCAGTGCGCTGTAGTGGGCCGGATCGATCCCGCCCTCGCACGGCGCGGCACACCGGCCGATGCCGGCGAGGACGCACGCGGCACGCACCGAGGTACGCACCGGGATGCGGTCGGTGCACTGGCGAAGCGGCACCGCGTCGTGGATCGCGTCGCGCACCGTCTCGGCCTGGCGCTGTGAGCGCAACGGGCCGAGGTAGCGAGCGCCGTCCTCGCGCAGCACCCGCACGACCGACAGCCGCGGAAAGGCCTCGGTGGTCAGCTTGAGCCAGACCGAGCGCTCGGGGTACTTCGACCGGCGGTTGTAGCGCGGCTTGTGCGCAGCGATCAGGCGCAGTTCGCGCACCTGTGCCTCGAGCGGGTGTGCGCACGGGATCGGGTCGACGCGCTCGGCGATCGCCACCATCTCGCCCATCCGGGTTCGTGGTTCACTCGCGACGAAGTACTGCCGGACGCGCGCGCGCAGGTTGCGGCTCGTGCCGACGTAGAGCGGCTCGCCCGCGCCGTCGCGGAAGACGTACACCCCCGCCCCGGACGGCAGCGCGTCGGCCAGGTGCCGCTTGCGCCGCACCGCCGGTGGCACCTGCGCGACGAACGCGCGCAGTTCGGGCAGCGACTGCACGCCGAGGTTGCCCAGCCGCGCGACAAGTCCGTGCAGGACGTCGACCGTCGCCCGCGCATCGTGCAGCGCACGGTGATTCGGTGCGGTGGTGGCGGCGAAGAACGCGGCCAGTGACGCCAGCTTGCAGTTCGGGACCTCGTCCCGGGTGAGCACGCGCCGCGCGAGCACTGCGGTGTCGACGACGGCGAACGCCGGCCAGGGCAGTTGCTGTTCGGCTGCCGCGGCGCGCAGGAACCCGACGTCGAACGGCGCGTTGTGCGCAACGAGGACGCTGTGCGCGGCGAACTCCAGGAAGGCCGGCAGCGCGTAGGTGATCGGCGGTGCGTCGGCGACCATCGCGTCGGTGATGCCGGTCAGGACGCTGACGAACGGCGAGATCGGCCCGCCCGGATGCACGAGCGTCTGGAACTCGCCGAGCACCTCGCCGCCACGGACCCGAACCGCGCCGATCTCGGTGATGCCGTCCGACATTGCCGATCCGCCGGTGGTCTCGAGGTCGACGACGGTGAAGGTGGTCGTGCGCAGCGGCTCGTCCAGCTCATCGAAGCTGGACTGCACGAACCCGGGTGCCGCCATGGCACGGACGCTAGGTCGGGGGTCCGACGAAACCGTGACGGCGCGCCCGCGTCCTACCCTGAAACGCGTGGACGCTGACGGCACCAACACGCGCGAGGGCGTCGCGCTGGCCGAGCCGGTCCGCGTCCGCCTGGTCCAGCTGGCCGCGGAGGTGCTCGGCCGGCTGCCCGCCGACGAGGTGCCCCCCGCGCTGCGGGCCGTGGCCCGGTTCGCGCCCGCCAAGCGGTCACGACTCGGCGCTCCCGTCCTGTCGGCGGCGCTGGACGCCGACGAGGCGTTCCGCACCCAGGTCGCCGACGTGGTCACCGCCACCTCGCCGCAGCTGGTCGAGTCGTTGCGCACGGGGACGTCCACGGCCGCCTCCGACCCGATCGACACGGCCGTCGTGGCCTACCTGGTCCGCCCGGACGGATGGCCCGAGCTGATCGCGGACGCCACGTCCCGGTGGGCCGACGAACAGGCCGGCCGGGACGCCGCGAGCGGCGAGCTGGCCAGGCTGCGCGCTGAGCTGTCCGAGCTGCGCACGCGATTGAAGGCCGAGTCGGCTCGCGTCCGTGACGAGGTGGGCGCGGTCCGAGACCGGGCGGCCGAGCAGTCCGAGCAGACCAGGCGCACGCTGCGGACCCGGACCGGTGAGTTGCGGGCGGCCGAACGCTCGCGTGATGACGCGATCGCCGAGGTCGCGGCCGCCCGCCACGAACTGAGCGCCGCGCGCGAGGCACACGAGTCGGACGTGCGTCGGCTGCGCGCGCGGATCGCCGAACTGGAACGCGCTGCCGAGACCGTGCGCCGCGACGCTCGCAACCATCGCGATGCCGATGTCGCCCGGTTGCGCCTGCTGCTCGACACGATGGCCGAGGTGGCAGCGGGGTTGCGCCGAGAGCTGTCGCTCCCGGCCGGGACGCTGCGGCCGGCAGATCTGGTGGAGGCCGGTGTCGGGGACGGGGACCGGTCCGGCGTGCGGGACGCGGCCGCGCTCGACCAACTGCTCGAGTTGCCGCAGGTGCACTTGATCGTCGACGGGTACAACGTCACCAAGACCGGCTACGGGGAACTCACCCTCAGCGATCAGCGCACGCGGTTGATCACCGCGCTGGCCGCGCTGCAGGCCCGCACCGGTGTCGAGCTGAGCATCGTCTTCGACGGCGGCGTGCGCCCGCCGAGCCAACCGCGGGCACCGCGCGGGGTCCGGGTGCTGTTCAGCGCGGAGGACGAGATCGCCGATGACCTGATCCGCCGGCTCGTCGACGCCGAGCCGCCCGGGCGCCCGGTGATTGTTGTCACCTCGGACCGCGCCGTGGTCGCCGACGTCCACCGCGCCGGAGCGTGGACGGCGTCCTCGGCCGTGCTGCTGGCGCGCCTCGGCGGGTGAGTACACGGCTCGCCGGCCAAAACTGTCGGTGGACCCGCCTAGCGTCGCCGGCAGCGATCGGGACGGCCACGTCCTGGCCAGACGTAGCGAGGAATGCAGATGCTCATCGACTGCGACACGTGCGCCGTGCGCAACCTGCGCTGCCACGACTGTGTGATCGGCGTGCTCCTCAACTCGCGGGCACCGCTCAACTCCCCGGCCCGGCGGGGGGCCGACGACCGCGCGCCCGTCGAACTCGACCCCACCGAGCAGCAGGCGATCGGCTCGCTGGTCGCGGCCGGCCTCGTCCCGCCGCTGCGCCTGGTCGCGTTACCGGCACCGGCGGACCCGGAAAGAGGCATCGCCTGACCCGAATCCGCGACGCCGCGTCGCAGTTTTCGACTCAAGATCATCCGCTACCCGGGCGATGCGTGCCCGATGTGACGGGCCGCACGCCGGGTGAAACTTGAGCTTTCGGGGCGATAGCAGACTTATCGCGTCCCCGGCTGAAAGAACGCTGGACTTTTCCGCAAGACGGCGGGGGGTCGCTTTGCATCGCCGGAGCGAGCGCCGTAACCTTTCCGAGACATTCCGGTTTCACGGCGGCCACCCTGGGCGTCACCGGATGTCACCGCCGAATCGCATCGCCACCGCGCTCATCGAGCCGGGTAGCGGACCGCTCAGGTCCCCACTGCTCGTGTCGATCGTGATGGCAAGCGAACCGAGGACCCACCGAGTATTGGGGTGAATCGGCTCGTCGTGAGACACCTCGCGACGTGCTGTAGGGCTACTTCCGGCCCGAACCCGACAGCTAACCCGGTAGGCGGACGAGGAAGAAGGAGTTCCGCCAACAGTGGCGTATCGACTCTCACGTCGTATCCGGATGGCCGCCCTCACCGTGGCCGCCATGGGAGCGACAGTGGCCACGGCCGTAACGGTCCCCACCATCGCAGGGGCACAACCGTTCGCCGACCCGGCACCCCGAAGCCCACAGACCATCGATGACATCCAGAAGGCCCTGGGCAAGCTGGCGCTGAAGAACGTGCAGCTGGTGGAGCAGTTCGACCAGGCGCGCAACGACGTCCACGCTCGGCAGGCCGAGGCCGCCCAGGCGGGCAAGGACGCCGAAGCCGCGCAGACACGCGTCGACACCGCGCGGACGACCCTCGGCGCCAGCGCCGCGGCGATGTACGAGGGCGGCTCGTTCAGCGCAACCGGCGCTCTGCTCAACAGCGACAGCGGCGCGAGCTATCTCGACCAGCTCGGCACCTTGCGGATGCTCGACACGCACAACGCGCAGGTCGTCACGTCCTTCCGTGCCTCGCAGCGGTCCGCCCAGCAGGCGCGGGCCCAAGCCAGTGATCTGCTCGCCCAGGCCCAGGTGAAGCTGTCCGAGCTGAGCGCGCGTCGCGATGCCGTCTCGGCCCACATCGACAAGTACAAGGCGCTGCTGTCGACGCTGAGCGCCCAGCAGCGCGCAGCCTTCCAGAATGCGCAGGGGGCACCCGTCTCGTCGGCTCGGGTCGCCTCGGCCCGGACGACGCTCAAACTCACCCACGGCACCCCGGCAGCGGCCCGAACGGCGGTCGAGTTCGCCCTGGCCCAGGTCGGCAAGCCCTATGTGTGGGGCGCCGCCGGCCCGAGCAGCTACGACTGCTCCGGTCTGACGATGGCCGCCTACCACGCCGCCGGCATCAGCTTGCCGCACTCCGCGGCAGCCCAGTTCGGGTACGGCAGGCACGTCGGGTTCAACCAGCTGCAGCCAGGTGATCTGCTGTTCTTCTACCAGCCGATCGGCCACGTCTCGATCTACATCGGCGACGGTCTGATGGTGTCCGCGCCGCAGACCGGTGAGAACGTCAAGGTCATCCCCGCCACCACGTTCGGCAGCAGCTACACCGGCGCCACCCGGCTGGTCGGCTGACAGGTACGACCCGGCTGGCCACGAGACTCACGACGGCCGCGCTCGCCCTGGCGAGCGCGGCCGTCCTCGCGTGCCCGCTCGCCTGCACCCGGTCGTCCGCCGGGCCCGACCCTGCCCTGGCGCCGACCAGGAGCGGTGCCGCGCAGCTGTTGGGCCGTCATGCGCGAGCCGTGCTCGAGCACTCCGTAACGGCCTACCTCGCCGATGTCGATCCCGCCCGCGCGGCCGAGGGGTTCCGCACTCAGGAGTCGGACGACATCGCGAACCTGGCCGAGGTGCCGCTGTCGTCCTGGCGCTACGAGGTGCGGTCGGCGGTCACCGATCCGACGGTGCGCGCGGCCAGCGCCAAGCGCTACGGGGTGCCCGCGCTCGTGCTGCGAGTGCGCTTG
Source organism: uncultured Actinomycetota bacterium (assembly GCA_963750295.1). Classification (GTDB taxonomy): domain Bacteria; phylum Actinomycetota; class Actinomycetes; order Mycobacteriales; family Jatrophihabitantaceae; genus CAVVPY01. The sequence goes on along the minus strand of CAVVPY010000001.1, from coordinate 1,873,031 downwards.
TACTACGCGCTGCGGTACGTGGACGTCCGGCCGAGCCAGCAGGATCTGTGGCTGAGCTTCGTGCGCCGTGACGGGCGCACGTACCTGGCCGGGGACGACGACGTCGCGGCAGCGGGGTCCCGCTCGTGGGCCGGGCCATGGCGGTACGGGCCGCTGGCCGCCGTTCGGGGCGCCCGAAGTCTGGTGCTCGGGCCGGCCGGTGAGGCGGCCCAGTTGCCCGCCCTGGCCCGCTCCGTGGACGCCGCCGTCCCGGCCGTGACCGCGGTCTGGGGTACCGACTGGAATCAGCAGATCGCAGTCGTGGTGAGCTCGTCACCGGCCGAGTTCGGCGCGCTGGTCGGGTCGGACGGGATTCTCGACGTGTCGGCCGCCGCGGTCACCGCCGGGATCGACCCGGTCTCGCGTGCCCCCTACGGGCAGCGGCTGCTGCTCGCCCCGGACACCCTGGCCCGGCTGAGCGCGGTCGGGCAGCGCATCGTGCTGCGCCACGAGCTCACCCATCTGGCCACCGCCGCGTCGACCGCGGACACGACCCCGCGCTGGCTGGTCGAGGGGTTCGCCGAGTACGTCGGCAACCTCGGCAGCGGGCAGGCGATCGGCGTCGCTGCGGCCGAGTTGCGCGCGGCGGTCGCTGCGGGCAGGGTGCCGACGGCGCTGCCGGGCGACGCGGAGTTCTCGGCGTCCGGTCCGGTGCTGGCCCGGGCGTACGAGCAGGCCTGGCTGGCCTGCCTGCTAATCGCACGCCGGGCTGGTGAGCGGGGTCTGGTCGGCTTCTACCGGATGGTCGCGACCGCATTGCTCCCACCCGCTCCGGCGGTCGAGGCGGCAATGCGGTCGGTGCTGCACGAATCGAGCGCGCGGTTCACGGCGCAGTGGCGCGCCTACCTGCAGGCCGAGCTGCGATGAGACCGACCCTGGTCGTGACCAACGACTTCCCGCCGCGCCAGGGCGGGATCCAGTCCTATGTCCACGAACTCGTCCGTCGGCAACCGGCGGGCTCGGTCGTCGTCTACGCCTCGGGGCACGACGGCTCGGCCGCGTTCGACGCCGCGCAGCCCTTCCCCGTGGTGCGGCACCCCACCGGCCTGCTGGTGCCGACCGGGAGCGCGCGGCAGCGGATCACCGCCGTGCTGCGCGAGCACGACGCCCGCGCGGTCTGGTTCGGCGCATCCGCCCCGCTCGGACTGCTTGCACCGCAGCTGCGCGAGGCCGGTGCCGAGCGGATCGTCGCGAGCACCCACGGGCACGAGGCGGGCTGGGCGATGCTGCCCGGCGCCCGGCAAGCCCTGCGCCGCATCGGCGAGCACTGCGACGTGGTCACCTACATCACCCAGTACACCCGCCGTCGCCTCGGCGACGCGTTCGGCCCGCATCCACGCCTGGTCCAGCTCACACCTGGGGTGGACGTCGAGACGTTTCGTCCCGACGTCGCCGGCCATGCCGTGCGGGCTCGGTTCGGGCTCGGTGACCGTCCGGTCGTCGTGTGCGTCTCCCGGCTGGTGCGGCGCAAGGGTCAGGACCTGCTCATCGAGGCGCTGCCCCAGCTCCGCCGTTCGGCCGGGGACGTCGCGCTGCTGCTGGTCGGCCATGGGCCTTATGAGGCGTCCCTGCGCGCGCTCGCCGGCAAGCACGGCGTGTCAGAGCACGTGCTGTTCGCCGGTGGCGTGCCGTACGCCGAGCTGCCGGAGCACTTCGCCGCCGGTGACGTGTTCGCGATGCCCTGCCGCACCCGGCGCGGAGGGCTGGACGTCGAGGGGCTGGGAATGGTCTTCCTCGAAGCGTCCGCGTCCGGCCTCGCGGTCGTGGCCGGTGACTCCGGCGGCGCACCGGAGGCGGTGCGCGAGGGCGAGACCGGCTACGTCGTCGGAGGGCGTGACCGCGCCGCGCTGGCCGATCGGCTGGCGACGCTGCTGACCGACGCCGGGCTGCGCGGACGCCTCGGTTCCGCCGGTCGATCCTGGGTCGAGACCGACTGGCGTTGGGATCTGCTCGCCGAGCGACTCGGCGGGCTGCTCGCCTGACTCAGGCGTAGAGGGCTTCGATCGCGGCCGCGCACTCCTTGTGCACCACGTTGCGCTTGAGCTTGAGCGACGGGGTGAGTTGGCCGTCCGCCTCGGTCCAGTCGAAGTCGAGGACGGTGAACTTGCGGATCGACTCGGCCTTGCTGACGGCCTTGTTCGCGTCGTCGATCGCCGTCTGGATCTCGGCGTGCAGGTCGGCATCATCGACGTGGTCGGCGATCTGCGCGGACGGGTCCTTGCCGTGCTGTTGGAGCCAGGTCGGCCAGGCCTCGGGGTCGACGGTGACGAGCGCGGCGATGTAGGGCTGGTGGTCACCGACGACGAGGCATTGGCTGACCAGCCAGTGCGCACGGACGCGGTCCTCGAGCACTGCCGGGGCGACATTCTTGCCGCCGGCGGTCACGATCAGCTCCTTCTTCCGTCCCGTGATCCGCACGAACCCGGCGTCGTCGATCTCGCCGATGTCGCCGGTGTGGAACCAGCCGTCGGCGTCGATGGCCTCGCCGGTGGCGTCGGCGTTCTGCCAGTAGCCGGCGAACACGAGTGGTGAGCGGCACAGTAGTTCGCCGTCCTCGGCGACCCGGACGGTGACCGTGCCGACCGGCCGGCCGACCGTCCCGACGCGCAGGGCGTCCGGACGGTTCACCGTGATCCCGGCGGTGGTCTCGGTCAGGCCGTAACCCTCGTAGATCGTCACGCCGACGCCGCGGAAGAAGTGGCCGAGCCGCGCACCGAGGGGAGCGCCGCCGGACACCGCGGCGACGCAGTTGCCGCCGAGGGCCGCACGCAGCTTGCTGTAGACGAGCTTGTCGAACACCGCGTGGCGCAGCTTGAGCAGGAGCGGTGCATTGCCCTGCTCGGTCGCCTGGGAGTACGCGATCGCCGTGCGCTCAGCGGCGTCGAAGATCTTCCCCTTGCCCGCGGCGTGCGCCTTCTGCCGCGCGCTGTTGTGCACCTTCTCGAACACGCGGGGGACGGCGAGGACGAAGGTCGGCTTGAACTCGCCGAGGTCGTCGAGCAGGTTCTTCACGTCCGCGGTGTGCCCGAGGGTGCAGTTGGCATGCAGCGCACCGATCTCGATCACCCGGCCGAACACGTGCGCGATCGGGAGGAACAGCAGCGTGGACGTGTCCTCGTTGAAGAAGTCGTGCAGCAGGGCGACCAGTTCGCTGGCCTCGGTCACGAAGCTGCGGTGCAGCAACTGGCAGCCCTTGGGCCGCCCGGTCGTCCCGGAGGTGTAGATGATCGAGGCGGCGTCGTCGAGCGTCACGGCGGTGCGCCGTTCGTGCACCGCGGCATCGCTGACGTCGCGCCCGGCCGCGGCGAGGGTGTCCAGGGCGCCGGCCTCGAACTGCCAGACCTGCTCCAACCCGGGTGCCCGCTCGCGAATCGAATCGATCAGGTCGGCGTGTGCCGGTGTCTCGGCGAACGCGGCCTTGGCGCCGGAGTCGGACAGGATCCACTCGACCTGTTCGGCGCTGGACGTCTCGTAGATCGGCACGACGACCGCGCCGACGGTGAAGCCCGCGAAGTCGGCGACGGTCCACTCGTAGCGGGTCTTGCTCATGATGGCGACGCGATCGCCGGATTCGATGCCGGCCGCGATGAGGCCCTTCGCCACCGCGCTGACCTCGTCGGCGAAGGTCCGTGCGGTCACGTCTCGCCAGGCTCCGTCGACGCGGCGGCGGAGCGCCACGTGGTTCGGCCGAGCCTCGGCGTTGGCAAAGACGATGTCGGCGGTGTTGTTCGCCGGCAGCGACTTGACGATGCTGTCGACCGTGAGTTCGCGCACTCGTCCGCCGTCCCTTCGATCCGGTCACTCCGCCGTGACCGGCAAGAATCTCTGGTTACCGTAACTGGTTCGCGCCGAGTCGCGGAGGGCAGCGGTGCCCGTGCGATCCTGGGCGGGTGCCCGACATCGATGTCGTCGACTCGACCTGGATCGGTGCCGGACCGCGCGCTGTCGGCGCGATCGTCTCGGCCGCGGCGCGCTGGCGGCGCTGGTGGCCGGACCTCGACCTGGCCGTCGAGGAGTGGCGCGGCCCGAAGGGGATGCGGTGGCTGGTCCGCTCAGCCGCACATGGCCGATTTGCCGGGACGATGGAGGTCTGGCTGGAGCCGGTGGACGAGGGCGTCGTGGCGCACTACTTCCTGCGGCTCGACCCGGTCGGCGAGCCGGTCACGGTGCACGCACGCGAGCGGTTGGTCGACGGGTATCGCAAGCGCGCCAAGCAGGTGATGTGGGCGATCGCGGACGAGGTGGACCCGGACCGTCTCGCACGGGTGAGTGCGCCCTCCGTCGGCTCGCATGCCGACGCGTAGCCTCGGCTGTCATGCCTGACCAGTCGACCCAGTCGATCGCCATCGACGCCGAGCCGGCCGTTGTCATGGCGGTCATCGCCGACTTCGACAACTACCCGTCGTGGGCCGGTTCGGTGAAGCGCGCCGAGATCCTGGAGAAGGGGCCGGACGGACGCGCCGTGCGCGTCGCGTTCACGCTCGACGCCGGTCCGGTTCGCGACCATTACGAGCTCAGCTACACCTGGCACGGCGACGAGTCGGTCGAGTGGACGCTGGTCACGGGCCAGATGATGCGCTCCCAGCACGGCCGGTACGACCTGACAACTGAGGGCTCCGGTACACACGTCACCTACTGGCTCAGCGTCGACCTGATCATCCCGATGCTCGGTCAACTCAAGCGCAAGGCTGAGCGGGTCGTCATGGACCAGGCGCTGCGTGGGCTCAAGAAGCGGGTCGAGGCGGTCCGGTCCGAAGGCGAGCCCGATGGCTGACGAACGCGATGCGCCGGCCGACGAAGCGGCGTGGCTGATCGGTGCGGTGCAGCAGTGGGCGCGGCAGAACTTCCCGGCGCCGCCCCCCGGTGGCGGTGCCGACTGCCAGTGGTGTCCGCTGTGCCAGTTCATGGCCGTCCTGCGGGGCGAGCGTCCCGAACTCACCGAGCGGGTCGCCGAGGCCGGTGCCGCCGTGGCCGGGATCGTGCGGGCGCTGCTCGAGACCGGTGGCCAGGAACGCCGGCCGTCGCCGAGACCGCGCCCACACCGGATCGACCCGGACGGGTAGGCGTGACGTACGCGATCGGCGTCGACATCGGCGGCACGAAGGTCGCCGCGGGCGTTGTCGACGAAGCCGGGCAGGTCATCGACCGCGAGCGGCGTGACACCCCAGGGGCGGACGCCGCGCGCACCGAGGACGTCATCGTCGACGTGGTCTTGGCGCTCGCGGCGCGGCATGACGTGACCGCGGTCGGCATCGGGGCAGCGGGGTGGATCGCCAACGACCGCCGCACTGTGCTCTTCTCGCCGCACCTGGCCTGGCGCGACGAACCGCTGCACGACGCGCTGGCCGGGCGGATCGGGTTGCCGCTGATCGTCGAGAACGACGCGAACGCCGCCGCCTGGGCCGAGTACCGCTTCGGCGCCGCCGTCGGCCAGTCGGTCGTCGTCTGCGTGACCCTGGGCACCGGCATCGGGGGTGGCCTGGTCATCGACGGCGCGCTGTACCGCGGTGCGAACGGGATCGCCTGCGAGTACGGCCACCAGAGCGTCGTCCCCGACGGGCTGCTGTGCGCGTGCGGTAACCGCGGTTGCCTCGAGATGTACGCGTCCGGACGGGCGCTGGCCAGGGAGGCGCTCGAGCTGGCCGCGTCCTCGCCGCTGGCGGCCGCTCGCCTGGTCGCCCTTGCCGGTTCCGAGCAGCTGTCCGGACCTGTGGTCACCGCCGCCGCCGCGCAGGGTGATCCGGCGGCGCTGTCGATCTGCACGACGATGGGCCGTTACCTCGGCCGGGGGCTGGCCAATCTCGCCGCCGTCCTCGATCCGTCGATGTTCGTGATCGGTGGCGGGGTGTCGGCGGCCGGCGAGCTGCTGGTCCGGCCGGCCCGCGAGGAGTTCGCGCACTCGCTCACCGGTCGCGGGTTCCGCCCCGTCCCCCGGGTCGAGGTCGCCGCGCTGGGTCCGGACGCCGGCCTCGTCGGTGCCGCGGATCTGGCCCGGACCACCAGCGGCTGAGGGCAGGGCCGCCGGGCGCGTACGGCACGATGACCGGGTGCCGATCCTGCGCGTGCTCACCTACAACATCCGCTCCATGCGCGACGACCGCGCGGCGCTCGGCCGGGTGATCCGCAGCACCGAGCCGGACGTCGTCTGCGTGCAGGAGTCGCCGCGCTTCGCCCGCTGGCGCTCGCTGTGCGCGCAGCTGGCCCGGACGAGCAACCTGGTGGTGGTCAGCGGGGGCCGCTACGCCGGCTCGAACCTGATCCTGTCCTCGCTCGGCGTGGACGTCCTCGGCACGGCCGATGTCCTGTTCAGCCGTGACCCGGGGCTGCACCGGCGCGGCACCGCGATCGCGGTGCTGTCCAAGCTGGGCAGCCGGTTCGCCGTGGCCGGGACGCATCTGGACCTGTCCGCAGCCGCTCGCCTGCGGCACGTCACCGAACTCGACGCGGCGATCGCCAGGCACGTCCCGGACGGGGTGCCGGTGATCGTGGCTGGGGACGTGAACGACCCTCCGGGCAGCGCGACCTGGGCGGCGCTCGCGGCGAACCGGACCGACGTCACGGCCGGCGCGGGCGTCCTGACCTCGCCGGCGCGCCAGCCGGCCAAGCAGATCGACGGGATCTTCGTCGACCCCCGCATCGGGGTCGTCGCGGCGCGGGTCGTGGACCACCCGGACGTCGAGCGGGCCAGCGATCACCGCCCGGTGCTCGCCGAACTCGACCTGCCGTCGTGAGCCCGGTCGGCTAGACGCTCAACGGCCGCACCGTCTGCACCGCCTGCAGCCAACGCTCGAGGGGCAGGGTGCCGTGCCGGGCCGCTTCGATGCCCGCGTCGAGGAGCACTTCGTACGGCGCCCTCGCCAGCTCGGCGACCTGCGGGCGGGCGGCGAAGTCGTGGCGTTCCTGATCGCTGAAGTCGGCGAGATCGGTTCCGGTCAGCCGGCACCAGAGCACGTACACGGTATTGACATCGGTCTGCATCGAGACCACCTCCACCAGCGAGCGTCCGCGCGTCAGGTGACCGCCGTGATCAAGGCAGATGGCGAGCCGATGAACAACGAGCACCAAGCTCTGGTCGAGGCTTCTCAGAGCACCGCGCCGTCGTCGTCCTCCTCGCGGTGCTCACGCATCCGGCTGATCAGGATGCCGACGCCCAGCAGCACGCCGAGCACGCCGAGCAGTAGCGTCAACCGGCTCGCCAGGCCGAACTGGCCGCCGAACCCGAGCAGGATGATCGAGATCGCGATGACCGACATCGCCATGATCGTCGGTGCGGCGAAACGCGGCATCGGCGGCGGCGCGGGCGGCACGAAGTGGTCGTCGTCGAGCCAGACGTTCTCGGCAAAGGCCGGCCGGTTCAGCCGCTGCCGCCAGTCCTCGTCCTCGCGCGTCAGTTCGCGCTCGGCCTCGCGGATCGCCGCGACGGTGTCGACGTGCCAGTCGGCAACCAGCCGGGCGAACTCGGCGTCGGAGTCGATGCCCGCGAGCGGGTCGTGGTCGGTCGCCGGGTCCGCGAGCGGCCCGGACAGCGACTCCGACAGCGCGCGTGCCTGCGGGCCGGCGGTGTCGTCGCTCGCGCGGACGACGGACGCCACGATCGTCCTGGCGTCGGCCCGTTCGGCCGAGGACACGTACAGGCGCAGCGGGCCGCCGTCGGTGGGCACCCCGGCGAGGTAGGCGGCGATGCGCGCGCGCCCGAGTGCGGTCAGCACGCGGGGCGCGATGGGTCCGGACACGTCGACCAGGGGCACGTAGGACGGCGCGAACAGGCCGTTGTCGAGCCGGTCCGGCCCGGTGGGCGGTTCGGCGGTGGTCACGGCGCCGGATCCGTCGCCGCCGCCGCCGCGGATCCGTCCGGCGCGGTCGCGGAGTGCTTGCGGATGAACTCGACAGTGCCCTCGAAGATCTGCGGTGCGTCGTTGTCGAGGGTGGCCACGTGGTAGCTGTCGTGCAGCAGGATCTCGTCCACCGACGTGTTCGTGGCGCCCGCCTGCAGCAACCGTCCGCTGAGTGGTTCGACGACGTGGTCCTCGACGCTGCGGTACATCCGGATCGGGGCGCTGACGCGGGACAGGTCTGCCCGGGTGAGCTTCCACAGCCGGGTCAGTGACGCGAAGGCGACGACCGGGGTGCGGTCGCTGGCCGGCTCCTCGACACCGGGCTTCTTGATGTCGCCGCCGATCGACTTCGTCGAGCGGAGCAGCCAGGCGAGATACGGAGCCAGCTTCGCGTCGAAGCGTTCGGTGCCGAAGGACGGGTTGACGAGGACGACCCCGGCGACCCCGTCACCCTTCTGCTCGGCCAGCCGGGTCACCAGCGTCCCGCCCATCGAGAGCCCGGCGGCGAACACGGTGTCGCAGCGGGCCGCCAACTCGTCATAGGCGGCCTCGACGGCGGCGTACCACTGCGGCCAGCGGGTGCGGTTGGTCTGCTGCCAGGTTCCGCCGTGGCCGGGCAGCAGCGGCAACCGGACGCTGTAGCCGGCGTCGGCGAGGTGGCGGGCCCAGTCCCGGACCGAGGCCGGTGTGCCGGTGAACCCGTGGCTGACCACGACCCCGATCGGACCGTTGTCCGCCGCGAACGGCTCGGCATCGGACGGCGTCGGCATCGGCTCAACCACGTGCCCATCATGCCTGCCGAGGGGGCGGGTCGGCGAGCGTCGCGCGTTCGTCGTCACCCGGGCTGACGTACTAGGGTTTGCTACCGGTCCGTCCGGGACGGGCGGCGCCGCGTACTCGACCCGTCGGGGTGGTTTTCTCAGTGTTCTACTGGCTCGCGAAGTTCATCTTCATCGGGCCGCTCCTGCGCGCCCTGTGGCGGCCGTGGGCCGAGGGCATGGAGCGGGTGCCGGACGACCGTCCGGCCATCCTCGCCAGCAATCACCTGTCGTTCAGCGACTCCTTCTTCTTCCCGCTGATGGTGCGGCGCAAGGTGACCTTCCTGGCCAAGTCCGAGTACTTCACCACCCCCGGCGTCAAGGGACGGCTGTCGAAGATGTTCTTCGCCGGGGTGGGGCAGGTGCCGATCGACCGGGAGGACAAGGACGCCTCGCACGCCGCGCTCAAGACCGGGCTGCGCGTGCTCGCGGCCGGGCAGTTGCTCGGCATCTACCCCGAGGGCACCCGCTCGCCGGACGGGCGGCTCTACCGCGGGAAGACCGGCGTGGCCCGGCTGGCGCTCGAATCCGGTGCCGTGGTCGTCCCCTGCGCGATGATCAACACCGACCGGATCCAGCCACAGGGCCGGCTGCTGCCTCGGCTGCGGCCACGTCCGGGCGTGCGCGTCGGCAAGCCGCTGGACTTCTCCCGGTACGAGGGCATGGCAGGCGATCGGCTGGTCGAGCGGTCGGTGACCGACGAGATCATGTACGCGCTCATGCAACTGTCCGGCCAGGAGTACGTGGACCAGTACGCCTCGAAGGTCAAGCGGGCCCACGGCACCGACCGGGCGTTCGGGGCCGGGGACGGCGACGGTCGGCGCGCGCCCGGCGACATCTCCCGGGCGTCGTAGCTTGCGCTACTTCTACGACTGCGAGTTCATCGAGGACGGCGCGCTCATCGACCTGGTGTCGATCGGGGTTGTCGCCGAGGACGGTCGCGAGTTCTACGCGGTGTCCACCGAGTTCGACCCCGCACGTGCGATCGCCTGGGTCCGCCGCAACGTCATCGACAAGCTTCCGCCACCGTCCGATCCGGCCTGGCGCCCGCTCGAGCGCATTCGCACCGACCTGCTCGCGTTCCTGACCGAGCCGGACGAGTCGATCGAACTATGGGCGTGGATGGCTGCCTACGACCACGTCGTGCTGGCTCAACTGTGGGGTGACATGCGCGCGTTGCCCCGAGCTATCCCGCGCTTCACGCACGAGTTGCGCCAGCGCTGGGAGGACGCCGGCAAGCCGCACCTGCCGCCGGCGCCGCCGGACCAGCACGACGCCCTGGCGGACGCGCGCCACAACCTGGCCAGGTGGCGCGTCCTCGTGACCCACCAGTAGGCAATAGGGTCGCCGAATGCGTATCGGAGTCCTCACCGGCGGCGGCGACTGCCCCGGCCTCAACGCTGTCATCCGCGCTGTGGTCCGCAAGGGCGTCGGCGTCTACGGCCACGAGTTCGTCGGCTACCGGGACGGGTGGAAGGGTCCGTTGGAGAACGTGACCATGCCGCTCGGTATCCCCGAGGTACGCGGCATCCTGCCGCGCGGCGGAACGATCCTCGGCTCGTCCCGGACGAACCCGTTCAGCGTCGACGGCGGCATTCAGCGCATCACCGAGAATCTGTACTCCGGCGGCGTCGACGCGCTGATCGCGATCGGCGGCGAGGACACGCTCGGGGTCGCCACCCGCTTGCACGAGGTAGGGGTGAATGTCGTCGGCGTGCCCAAGACGATCGACAACGACCTCAACGCCACCGACTACACGTTCGGCTTCGACACCGCCGTGAACATCGCCATGGAGGCCATCGACCGGCTGCACACGACGGCCGAGTCGCACCACCGCGCGCTGATCGTCGAGGTGATGGGTCGCCACGCCGGCTGGATCGCGTTGCACGCCGGGCTGGCCGGCGGCGCGAACGTGATTCTTATTCCTGAGCAGCCGTTCTCACTCGCGCGGGTGTGCGCGTACGTCGAGAGCCGGTTCCAGTCGCACTACGCGCCGATCATCGTCGTCGCCGAGGGGGCAGTGCCGGACGGCGGCGAGAACGCCACGCTGCAGAAGGGGCTCGATGCGTTCGGGCACGTCCGGCTCGGCGGCATCGGCGAGTGGTTGGCCGACCAGATCGAGCAGCACACCGGCAAGGAGGCGCGGACCACGGTGCTCGGGCACATCCAGCGCGGTGGCACCCCGTCCGCCTTCGACCGGGTGCTGGCGACCCGGTTCGGGCTGCACGCCGTGGACGCGGCGCACGACGGTGCGTGGGGGCAGATGGTCGCGCTGCGCGGCACGGACATCGTCCGCGTCCCGCTCGCTGAGGCGACGAAGGAGCTCAAGGTCGTGCAGCCGGGGTTCTACGCCGAGGCCGAGGTCCTGTTCGGCTGACTCTGTTCAGCCCTGCTCGCGAGCCACTCTCGACGCAGCTCCCGGGATGCTCCTCGCCACTGGAGTCGTCGTCCGGCAGCACCGTGTTGCGGACGTTTGCTTCGATGTTCGCGAGGGTCAGCCCGGCCCAGGCGTCAGCCGGCGGTGGGCCGCCTGCCACGCGCGAGGAGGTGGTGAAGCCACGGTCACTGCCGGCGTGCAGCGACAGCCGCCGGCCGTCCGAGAGCACCGCGAACTGCGCGACGCTGAAGTGGACCGCCGGGTTCGAGTGGGTGTGGGCGGCATCGTCGTAGTCACACCACGCGCCCAGGCCGATGACGTCCACGGTCCCATGGTGCTCGCGATCAGGTCAGGACGTTGACCGCCCGGGCGATCACGAGCAGTGAGGTCACCAGCGCGGCGAGCGCCTGGACGCTCATCAGCACCTTCGCTCGCGTGGTCAGCGGCATGGTGTCGGTCGGGCTGAACGCGGTCGAGTTGGTGACCGACACGAACAGGTAGTCGATGAACGTCGGGATCCACTCCGCTCGCTCACCGGCACCTTGGACGCGTGCCAGGACGTCGGGGTCGTCCTGCGGGAAGAGCAGATCAATGCGTTGCCGGGGGACCGTCGAGGACGGCAGCCGCGCGACGGCCCCGCCGCGGTCGAGCTCCCAGTACACGAGGGCGAAGGCCACGATGTTGGTCACCCAGACCTGCAGCGCGGCGAGGAGAAGTTCACGGCCATTGGTGACGTGCAGCGCGGTGAGCTCGTGCATGAGGTAACCCAGCGACACGAGGTTCGCCGCGATGATCACGCCGACGAGGACGAGTCCGACGACGCGCGACCAGCGGGTCTCGGTCGTGAGCCGGGTCGGGTTGACCGTGACGAGAGGGACGAGCAGCGCCAGCTCGACGACCGGGATGATCCACCTCGGTTCGACCAGCAGCGAGCTGGGCAGCGTCAGATGCAGGCCCGCCGCGACGAGCACCGCGATCGAAGCCGGTAGGCGTACCTCGCCGTGTCGGGCTGCGGCGTGATGACTGAGCACGCCCATCCTCGCTGCCACGTGCGGATCGTGACACCGTGACGGCCGCGAGAGCCCGTGCGCGCGACGACACGCCGGGGCCGATCTCCGCCGGCAGGTTGCGTGGCGGCGACGGCCAATGTCCGGTCTGTGGCGAACAATGCTGCGAGTTTCCGCCCAGCTGCCGTCCAGGTCTGGACAGCTTGATCACCCAGCCCTATACCTCGTCGATGAGCCCATCTCGGCGCGCGCTGGTATCTGCTGGATCCGTGTTCGTCGTGCTGGTGTCGCTGTTGGTCGACGCTGCGCCGGCCGGTGCGGCGTCCCCAGCGACCTCTGCCCGGCCTGCGGCCTCGTTGATCCACACACCAGCACGCGCGGACGGTCCGACCCGGCAGGGCGGCGCGAGCCACGTGCCTGCTGCGTCGCCGCGCTCGTTCGTGCCCGGTTGCGGGGGGTCGGTCGCGCTCGGCTCGACGTCCACGTGCGACTTCCCGGCGGGCGGCGGAACCGCGCGGTACCGGGTGACGGTGGCAGCCGCCGACACGATCAGGATGCGGGCGGCGGTGCCGACCGGCGTGACGCCCATGGTCACGGTGCGCGCGGCGGACGGGACGTCGCTGTGCACCCAGTTCACCCGCAGCCAGGGTCAGTGCGAGGTGCCCTCGGCCGGTCTCTACCTCGTCGACGTCGAATTGGACCGCTCGGACACCGCGTACACGACGATCGACTCGGCGCGGACGCCCGGCTCGTGCGCGGCCTCACCGAACCTGTCCGTCGGCACGGCGGGTGTCCCGATCTCGCTGACCGACGGCGCGTCCTGGTGCGCGTCGCTCGCTGCCGTGGGCGGCGACGTCCTCGAGGCCGTTCTCGACGAGAACGCCGACCACCTGCTCGATGTGCGGGTCTATGACGACACCGGTGCGCCGCAGTGCAGCATGGCCGTCAGTGCGTTCGGCCGCAGTCAGTGCACGCCGGTCGCCGGCACCGGCCTGCGCATGTTCGCCACCTTCAGCGAGGACGTGGCGCAGAACACGACGCTGATCCTGGCCCGGGTCTCGCACCCGGCCGGCTGCCGCACCGGCGTACCCGACACGTTCGGCAGCGCACCAACGCGGCGGGCGACGTTGCGCGCGCATCAGCAGCGCTGCTACCGCTTCACCGCTGGCGCTGGCGCCGGCGACCGCGTCGGGATGCACCTGCTCGCACTCGGCGGGTCGAGTTCGACGCTGACGTGGCGCATCCGCGACGACGACGGCCAGGTGATGTGTGCGGGCACACCGGGTGCGACCGTGTCGCCGTGCACCCTGCCCGCGGGCGGCTGGTACACGCTGTTCGTCTCCACCCTCGGCCGGTCCGTCGTCCGTTACGTGGCGGCACTGACCGACCTGCGTGCGGGCACCGGTTGCACACCGCTGGCCGGAACGGCATGGGGGCAGGCGCCCACCGCGGGCTCGCTCGGCGTCGGCCAGGTCAACTGCCACACGTTCACCGCCGCGCCAGGTCATCAGGTGCGGCTCACGGTGTTCGACAACCAGGCACACGTGACGGCCGCCCTCGTCGTCGACAGCGCCGGTGCGAGCGTGTGTTCGTCCTTCACCGGGCGCCTGGACTGCAACCTGACCGGCGCTGGTCCGTACCGGGTGCTCGAGTCGGCGTCGGCCCTGGCGCCGGCCGACTACCGGTTGTGGATCACCGATCTCGACAGCACCGACGGTTGCTCGCCCACCGACCTCGACGCCATGGGCTCGGGCCCGACCCGCACCGGCGAGTTGACCGCCGACACGATCGCGGTGTGCTGGACCTTCCACGCTGCCCAGTTGAGCGCGTACCTCTCGCGGGCGTTGACGGTCAGCGGTGCGGTGTTCCCGCGCTGGGAGATTCGCGGCGTCGACTCGCCGACAGCGTGCATCAGCTACGCCGACCTACCGGGAAACTGCCGTATTGATGTGGCCGGCACCTACCTGCTCGTCGTCACGCCGAACTTCGGCAGTGAGGATCCGACCCAGATCGGCACGGTGCGCGTCGGGCTGTGGCGGATCGACCGGCCGTCCGACTGCCCGGTGCTCGTCACCGCGTTCGGCCGCCCAGCCGTCGTGGGCAGCATCGCCACGCCGCTCGAGGCCGACTGTCATCGGTTCACCGGTAGCCCGAACGACCTGGTCTTCGTCCGGGCCGATTCCGATCACCCCGGTATCACGACCATGATCTTCGATGCAGAGGGCAACCGGATCTGCTTCGGTCCCGGCACCTGCCGGCTCACCGGCCCCGGCGCGTACCGCCTCATCACGTTTGCGCTCGGCTCCACCACCACCCCGTACCGGTTGCGGGTCGCGTCGCTCACGAGCCAACGGGGGTGTCGCATGCTGCGGCCCTCGACGTTCGGTCGCGGGCCTACCCGCGCCTTCGCGCTCGACGGCGCTGCGGACATCGCCTGCTACCGCCTCGATCGCGCGGCGTCGTTCGGCCAGCTCGCAGTGCGCACGGTCGCCGCCGACCCGACGGCGCCCGGCTCGCGCGCCCGCGTCAGCCTGTATCGGCCGGACGGCAACCAGATCTGCTCCGACACCGTCGAGTTGCTCGCCTGTACCGCGGCTGGCGCCGGGCCGTTCCTCGCCGTCGTCGTGGCGCCCAACGCAGCGGAGGGCATCCTCGGTTGGGCCGACCTGACCGCTACCGAGGGCTGCGCCACGGCGCCCTCGCTGGCATTCGGGAGCGCACCCGTCCCGGGCCGGATCGCCCGTCGCGGTGCGATCGGCTGCACCACCGTGCCGCTGGCGCCGCGCGAGCAGGTCCGGCTGGCGTTCGCCGATCCGGCCGGCGTAGCCCCGGCCGAGCTGCACGGGTGGCTCGTCGACGGCTACGGCCGCCGGCTGTGTGAGTTCGGATCGGCTTCGCCCGGATGGCACGTCGACTGCCGACCAGCAGGCAACACGGTTGGCCCGTACCGCGTGCTGGTCTGGGCGGACGAGGACGCCGGCGTGTTCACGGCGAAGTACGCCCTGCACGCGTGGCGGCTGACCAAACCGTCGGGGTGCACGCGGCTGCCGCTGCCGGTCGACGGGTTCGGCCCGCTGGTGGGGACGCTCGCCGACTCGACCGATCAGGCGTGCTACCAGGTGCGCGTGGCCTCGGGCGACATCTTCCAACTCGCCACGTCCAACGACGATGTACCGGCGAATGTGCCGCAGGTGCAGTTCGTCCAGCCGAACGGGACCGTGGCCTGCTCCGCCCAGGGAACGGGACACAGTTGCAGCACTCCTACCGGCGGCCGGTGGGCCGTGATCGTGCTCCGCGGAACCGGCGCGCCGGATGTCGTGGGCCACTACCGGGTCAGCGCGGTCTGCACGAATCCGGCCTGCGGACCCGGGTAGCCCGCGCCGCTCTACCCTGAGTGGCGTGGATACCGGGCTCGACCTCGACGCATGGCGGTCACTGCCGGCCGCGCAGCAACCGCAGTGGCCCGACGAACTCGTCCTGCGCGAGGTGGCGCTGACGCTCGCGGGGCAGCCGCCGCTCGTCGTCGCGTCGGAGGTCGACCAGCTGCGCGAGCGGCTCGCCGCGGTCGCCCGGGGTGAGGCCTTCCTGCTGCAGGGCGGTGACTGCGCCGAGACGTTCCTGACCTCGTCGCAGGCCGACATCGCCGGCAAGGTGCGGGTGCTGTTGCAGATGGCGGTGGTGCTCACCTACGGCGCGTCGATGCCGGTCGTCAAGCTGGGCCGGGTCGCCGGGCAGTACGCCAAACCGCGCTCGTCCGACGTGGATTCGACCGGGCAGGTGTCCTACCGCGGCGACATGGTCAACGACCTGAACGGCGACCGGACACCCGACCCGCACCGCATCATGCGCGCGTACCACTCGTCCGCCACCACGCTGAACCTGCTGCGCGCCTACGCCGGCGGCGGCCTGGCCTCACTGGACCGGGTCCACGCGTGGAACACCGCGTTCGCGCGGACCACCGAGACCGGCACCCGCTACGAACGGCTCGCCGCCGAGATCGACCGCGCCGTGCGGTTCATGCGGGCCTGTGGCGTGCACGACTCGGCCCTCGAGAGCGTCGAGCTCTACGCCGGGCACGAGGCGCTGATTCTCGAGTACGAGCGGGCGCTCACGCGCATCGAGGACGGCCGCGCGTACGACCTGTCCGCCCACTTCGTATGGGTCGGTGAACGCACTCGGCAGCTCGACGGCGCGCACCTGGACTTCGTGTCGCGCATCGCCAACCCGATCGGGGTCAAGCTCGGGCCGACGACGTCGCCTGAATACGCGGCCGAACTCGTCGAGCGCCTCGATCCCGACGGCGTCCCCGGCCGGCTGACGCTGATCAGCCGGATGTCGAACAAGCTCGTCCGCGACCGGCTGCCGGCGATCGTCGAGAAGGTGACCTCGACCGGCCACCTGGTCGTGTGGCAGTGCGACCCGATGCACGGCAACACCGAAGAGACCGAGGACGGTGTGAAGACCCGTCATCTCGACCGGATCATCGACGAGGTCGACGGATTCTTCGACGTCCACTCCGCGCTGGGTACGCACCCGGGCGGGTTGCACGTCGAGCTGACCGGTGACGATGTGACCGAGTGCATCGGCGGGACGGCGGAGCTCACGGCCGCCGATCTCGGCCGCCGGTACGAGACCGCCTGCGACCCGCGGCTGAACATCGAGCAGTCGCTCGAGCTGGCGTTCCAGGTCGCCGAGCGACTCGTCGCCGAGCGACACCGGCGTGAGCTGGACGAGGACGGCCGGTGATCGTCGACCTGCGTTCGGACACGGTCACCAAGCCCACCGCCGCGATGCGTGCCGCGATGGCCGATGCGGAGGTCGGCGACGACGTCTACGGCGAGGATCCGACCGTCAACGCCCTCGAGGCCGAGGTGGCGGCGCTGCTGGGACACGAGGCGGGGCTGTTCGTCGCGTCCGGCTCGCTCGGCAACCAACTCGGCATGCGGCTGCTCGTGCAGCCCGGCTACGAGATCGTCTGCGACCCGATGGCGCACGTCGCGCGGGCCGAACTCGGTGCGGCCGCCGCGTTCTCGGGAATCACGTTCCGGACCTGGCGCCCGAGCAACGGTCACCTGGACGTCGAGGCGGTCCGCGAACTGATCGCACCCGACGCCGGGCCCTACCTGGTCTCGACGGCAGCGATCGAGATCGAGAACACCCACAATTTCGGCGGGGGCGCGGTGCAGCCGGCCGAGCAGGTAGCGGCTGTGGTCGCGCTCGCCCGTGAGACGGGCTTGGCCCTGCACCTCGACGGGGCCCGGCTGTGGAACGCGCACGTGGCGACCGGGACGCCGCTGGCCGAACTGGCCGCCCCGTTCGACACCGTCTCGGTGTGCCTGTCCAAGGGGTTGGGCGCGCCGGTCGGCTCGGTGCTCGTGTCGAGTGCCGAGCGGATCGCCGAGGCGCGGGTATGGCGAAAGCGCTACGGCGCGGGAATGCGGCAGGCCGGCATTCTCGCCGCCGCCGGCCGGTACGCCCTCGAGCATCACATCGACCGGCTGGCCGAGGACCACGCTCGGGCGCGGCGACTGGCGCAGGCGTTGGGCGGTGATCCGGATCGCGTCGCGACCAACATCGTCGTCCTCGACGTCCCGGACGCCGCGACGGTGGCCGCGAAGGCCCGCGACGAGAACGTCCTGGTGTCCGCGCTCGGTCCCCGCTTCCTGCGCCTGGTGACCCACCTGGACGTCGACGACGAGGCGATCGAGCACGCGATCATGGTGCTGCGCCCGTACACCGTGGCCGCATAAGATCCACTGATGAGGCGTGCCCCGGGACTCGGGTTGGTTGCCGCCTTGGCGCTCGCTCTGACGACGCTCGCTCTGACGACGCTCGCCGGGCCGGCGCTCGCGGCCGGGTCGGCGCCCAGCGGGACCCGAACCTCGATGGCGCCCGGCGGGACACTCGTCCCTGGCCAGTCGCTCGTCTCGCCGGACGGCCGGTACCGCGCCACACTCCAGGCCGACGGGCGGCTGGTGCTCCGTGCCGGTTCGCGGGTTCTCTGGGCGACGCACCACGGCGCGCACCACGCGGTGTTACGCGTGGGCCCGACCGGCAACGCGGTGCTGCGCTCTGGGACGCGCGTGCTGTGGAGCACCGGGACGGCCGGCGTCGGGCCGCGTGCCCGGTTCACCGTCCGCGACGACGGCGCGCTGAAGGTGATCGGGCCGAGCGGCGTCGCATACTCGACCGCGATCGGTAACCGCTGCCGCGACTACGGCCGCGGCAAGCGGGTGCTCATCGACCTGTCCGAGCAGTACTCGTGGATGTGCAATCACACCCAGCAGTTGATGACCAGCGCAGTGACGAGCGGTGCGGCCGACCTCGGCATGGGCACGCCCACCGGCACCTGGCAGGTCCAGTCGCACCAACGCGATCGCTATCTCTACCCCGCGGCCGGTGGGGCGTACTACGTCCGGTACTGGATGCCGTACAACGGCGACTACGGGATGCACGATTCGGCGTGGCAGCGCTTCCCCTACGGCAGTGAGCGGTACCGGACCGAGGGGTCGCACGGATGCGTCCACGTCCCCCGTCGCGTCATGTCGTGGCTGTACGGGTGGGCTCCGAACGGGTCGACGGTGGTCATCCGCGGTTGAGCGTGTCCGGCTATACGAAGGCTGGCAAGTCCGGCACACTGCGGGACATGAGCTACCCCCCGCCACCGCCACCACCCGGATCCGCGCCCGGAAAGTTACGCGGACGCGTCCCGCTCCGCCTCGGGATCATCTTCCTGGTCATCGCGGTAGCGGCGATCGGCGTCGGCGTCTATTTCCTCGCGACCAAGTCGCTGACGAAGGTCAACGACTTCCAGCGGGTCAACGTGGCGGACGGCACCGGGACGGTCACGTTCGGGACGGGCGGCTACGTCGCCTACTACGAGGCTTCGGACGTCACGAGTGACATCACGTCGATCCCGCTGGTGGGGGTCGCGCTGCGCAACCAGGCGACCGGCAAGGTGATGCGCGTCGACAAGCTCTATGGCGGCAATTCCAACAATACGATCGACAAGCTGACCTACAACTACAACGGGCATCACGGCGCGGCCGTGTACGAGTTCCACATCAGCACGGCCGGCACCTACGACGTGGCCGTGGAGGGTACCTCGAAGACGGCGGCCGATGCCGATATCGCCTTCGGCAGGTCGATCGCGGCCGCGACGGCGATCGGCGCCGGACTCACCGTCGGCGGCGTGCTGTTCCTCATCGCCGGCGTCGTCCTGCTCATCGTGGGACTGGTGAAGCGCGGCCGGCACAAGAAGCAGTTGGCGGCCAGCAGCGCCTACTACGGCGGAGGCGGTGGCTATCCGCAGCAGGGCTATCCGCAGCAGGGCTATCCGCAGCAGGGCTATCCGCAGCAGGGTTATCCGCAGCAGGGCAACCCCTCGCAGACGTACCCACCGCCCGGCGAGCCGCCGCCGCCGGGCTACCAGCCGCCCTCGGGTTACCAGCCGCCACCCGATCAGGGCTGATAAGCCGCATCCGGTCGCGCGGCCGGTCCGGGCGCAGGCAGGCTCAGCCGGGTCAGCCGGCTAGATGTGCGGCTGAGGTTCGGCCGAGCAACGGCGGGATCGTGGCAACGGCCTGCGCCAGTTCGGCCAGTGCGTCGCCGTCGAGTGCCTGCGGGCCGTCACACAACGCCGCCTCGGGATGCGGGTGCACGTCCACCATCAGCCCGTCCGCACCGGCCGCGATACCGGCGCGGGCGAGCGGGACAACCAGGTCTCGGCGGCCCGCGGCGTGCGAGGGGTCGACGATGACAGGCAGGTGGCTGAGCCGCTGCATCATCGCCACGGCCGACACGTCGAGCATGTTGCGGATCGCCGGTTCGAAGGACCGCACGCCCCGCTCGCACAGCACGATGTCGAGATTGCCGCGTTGCGCGATGTACTCGGCGGCCATCAGCCACTCCTCGTAGGTCGCGGTCAGTCCTCGCTTGAGCATGACCGGCTTGCCGGTAGCGCCGACTGCCTGCAACAGCCCGAAGTTCTGCATGTTGCGGGTGCCGATCTGCAACATGTCAGCGTGCTCGGCGACGACGTCCACGTCGGCAACGTCGAGCACCTCGGTCACGACCGGCAGGCGCACCTCGTCGCGCACCTCGGCCAGGATGCGCAGCCCGTCGACGCCCAGCCCCTGGAATGCGTAGGGCGAGGTCCGCGGCTTGTAGGCGCCGCCGCGCAGCAGCGTGGCCCCGGCGCGCCGGGCCATCAGGGCCGCCTCGAGGGTCTGCTCGGGTGTTTCGACGGCGCACGGTCCGGCGATGAAGGTGAACGTGTCGGGTCCGATCGGGACGCCGCCGACCCGCACCGTGCTGCGCCGCGCGTGGTTCTGGGCCGACACCAGCTTGTACGGGGCGGTGATGCGCATCGTCTCCGCGACGCCGCTGAGCCCGCGCAGCCCGTTGGCGTCCAGGGTCTCGAGCACGTCCTCGCTACCGACGACGCCGACGATCGTGCGCATCACCCCGCGACTGACGAATGCCTGGCCGCCGTGCGTCTCGATGTGCGCGACGACGCCCGCGATATCCGCACTGCTTGCCCCAGGCGCCATGACGATGACCATGCGTCGTAGCGTATCGGCGCCGCCTGGCACCTACCGGCGTGCGTTGCGCGAGCGCCTCAGACGACGGCCAGCGTGACGGTCGACCCGATGCGAACCTGCGTGCCGCCGTCCGGGTCCTGGCCGATCACGAGATTGCGCTTGCCCTTGCCGTATACGACCTGCCGCTTGACATTGAGCCCGAGCGCCTGGAGTTGGTTGCGTGCCTGTGCGAAGTCGGTGAACGCGGCGATCGTCGGCATCGTCACGAACTCGGGGCCTTTCGACACCACCACCGTGAGCGTGCTGCCCTGCGGTGCCGTGCCCGTCGGGCTGACCGACACCACCGCGTCGGCAGCCACGTCGCCGCTGTATTCGTCCTGGCGCTGCACCTTGAACTTCGCCCCGGTCAGCGTCTTCTCCGCCTGGTCGAACGGCGTGCCCTGGGGGATCGTCGGGATGTCCAGGATCGGCGGGCCCGAGGACAGCGTCAGCGTGATCACGGTGTCTCGCTTCACGCTCTCGTTGGCGGCGGGACTGGTAGCGATGACGCGGTCCTTGCCCACTCTGGTGCTCGCCTGGTACTTCACCGAATTGGCGTACTTGAGCCCTCGGGTCTGCAGGGTCGCCTCGGCGTCGGCCCGGGTCGCTCGGGTGACGTTCGGGACGGTGACGAGGTCCTGGCCGAGTGACACGGTCAGATTTATCGCCTTGCCCTGCTCGAGCCGCGCCCCCTTGCCCGGGTCGGTGCTGATCACGTCACCCTTGGGCACCGATTCGCTGAACTCGTTGCTGACCAGCCCGACCTCGTAGTGCGCAGCGACGATCTGTGCCCGGGCGTCGGCGAGCGACTTGTGCACCAGGTTCGGGACGTGCGAGTTCCACTGCTTGTAGCGGTGCGTTGCCCAGATGCCGCCGAACACCGACACCAGCCCGATGAGCACGACGATCAGCAGGATGAGCAACGACCGGCGGCGGCGGCGCGACTTCGCGGTGCGCTGCTTACGCGCGCGCGGCGGCGGGATGACGACCGGCGGCGGTACCTCGTCACGGTTCACCGGCGGGAGCGGACGGTGCACGATCTGGGTCTGGTGATCGGCCGCGCCTGCATGCAGGTTCTCGGTACTGGTCACGTCGTGGGCGGAACGGCCGTTGCGGCGCGGATCTCCCGGTGCGGTGGGCGGGCGGACGCGGACCGGGATCGGGCTGATCGGCAGTCCCAGCTGGGATCGGACGTCCGCGATCTCGGCGAGGAAGACGGAGCCGTCGGCGGGGCGCCCGGCCGGATCGCTGTCGGTCGCCGCGACGACCAGCTCGTCGATCTCGCTCGGGATGCTGTTGGCCGGCTTGACCCGCGAGGACGGGGCGGGCACGCGGCTGTGGACGTGCTGGTAGGCGACGTTCATCGCGGTCTCGCCCTGGTAGGGCGGGCGACCGGTGAGCAGTTCGAACAGCACGATCCCCGCCGAGTAGACGTCGGACCGGGCGTCGGCGAAGCCGCGGGCGATCTGCTCGGGAGCGCAGTAGGCGACCGTGCCCATCATCAGCCCGGTGCGCGTCGAGGCGGCGTCGGAGTCGATCGCGCGGGCCAGACCGAAGTCGGCGACCTTCACCACACCCGCGTCCGAGAGCAGGATGTTCTCGGGCTTGACGTCGCGGTGGACCAGGCCGGCCCGATGCGCGGCGGCGAGGGCGGCCAGTACCGGTTCCATGATCGAAATCGCCTCGGCGGGCGTGAACTTGCCCGCTCGTTCGCGGATCAGGTCGCGCAGCGTGCGGCCCTCGACGAGTTCCATGACGAGAAACACATGATGACCACCGCCGGAGACATCGTGGCCCTGGTCATAGACCGCGACCGCGTTGTGGTGGGTCAGCCGCGCCGCAGCGCGCGCTTCACGCGCGAACCGGTCGCTGAACTTGGGGTCGGCCGACAGCGCGGACGACATCACCTTGACGGCGACGAGCCGGTCCAGCCGCTCGTCGACGGCCGTGTACACGGTGGACATCCCGCCGCGCGCGATGCGGTCCAGAATCCGGTACCGGCCCTCGAGCAAGCGGCCGACCAGGAGGTCTGCCGTCGCTGTCTGCACGGCGTGATTCTACGGGCGATTTCGCCACTGCCCGGTCAACACGTGGTCCGCGCTCGTCCGGATCGGCGTTTCTTCCGTATCCTGGAGCGCTCATGGGCGTCGAGCAGCACGGCTCCGGCGGCGCAGTCGAACTCCTGGCCGATTCCGACCGCCCGGGTGGTTGGCTGCTCCTGGTCGACCGGATCCGCCAGTCCTACGTGGACCTCGACGACCCGACCTACCTGGACTTCGAGTACGTGCAGGCCTTCGCCAACATCCTCGACGCGCTGCGTTCCGGACCGCTCGCGATGACCCATGTCGGCGGTGGCGCGTGCACGCTTGCCCGCTACGTCGCGGCGACGCGTCCCGGCTCGTCCCAGATCGTGCTCGAACCCGACGCGGCGCTCACCGCGACGGTCCGGGCGCGACTGCCGTTCGCGCGGGGCACCCGGGTGCGGATCCGTCCCGTCGACGGGCGCGCCGGCGTTGCGGCGCTGGGCGCGGGGAGTGCCGACGTCGTCGTCCTCGACGCCTTCCAGGGCGGCCGCGTGCCTGCCGAACTCACCACGACCGAGTTCTTCGCCGATGCGGCCCGCGTGCTGCGGGCCGACGGGCTGCTGCTGGTCAATGTGGCCGACGGCCCACCGCTGGAGTTCAGCCGCCGGGTGGTTGCGGCCGTGCGCTCGGCGTTGCCGTTCTGCCTGGTTCGCGCCGATCCGGGGGTGCTCAAGGCGCGCCGGTTCGGCAACGTCGTGCTGGCGGCGTCACCGTCCGCACTGCCGGTCGACGCGATAACCCGCACTGCCGCGGCTGCGATGTTCCCCCACCGGGTGCTGACCGGCGCGGCGCTCGATGCCTTCGCCGGGTCAGCGCGCCCGCTCACCGACGCGGCGCCGATGCGCTCACCGGCGCCACCCGACGAGCTGTGGCGGGTGGGCTGACAGGATCGAGCACATGTCGATCGAGGACCCCGTGCACACCAACCGGGTACGTGCGGAGTCGTTCGGCACCGTCGCCGCAGCGTATGACCGCTTTCGCCCGACCTACCCGGCGGCGCTGGTCGACGACCTCGCCGCGCTCGCACCTGCGGCCGTCCTGGACATCGGATGTGGGACGGGCAAGGCGTCGGTGCTGCTCGCGGCGCGTGGGCTGAACGTGCTCGGGGTCGAGATCGATCAGCAGATGGCCGACGTCGCCGGCGGGCACGGCATCGAGGTCGAAGTGTCCGGCTTCGAGGACTGGGACGATCGTGGCCGGCGATTCGACCTGGTGATCTCGGCGCAGGCGTGGCACTGGGTGGACCCCGCACGCGGCGTGCCGAAGGTGGCGCGCGTACTCGCCCCCGGCGGCACAGCGGCGCTGTTCTGGAACTACGACAGGCTCGAAGGGCCGGTGCGGGCGATGCTCGACTCGGTGTATGCCGAGCACGCGCCGGAATTGCTCCAGTCCGTGGTGCACGGCCGCAGCAGCCAGGCCGAACGCGGCCACGCGCAGTGGTTCGACGACTGCCCCGACTTCGACACCGTGCGGACCCAGCACTACTCGTGGCAGCGCACGTTCACCGCTGGTGAGTGGACCGGGATGGCGCGCACCCACAGCGACCACCTGCTGCTCGCACCGGGGCGCCTCGACGCCCTGTCGGCGGCGGTACGAGCGGCGATCGACCAGCTCGGCGGCTCGTTCGCCACGCAGTACGGCACATTCGCGATCTACGCGCACCGCCGCGGATGAGTCACTTCGCCTACCTGGCTGTGCTCGCCGCGTGCCTGATCGCGACGGCGCCGCTAGAACTCGTGTTGCACACGCGGGTGTACGCGCGCTGGCGACGGCTGCTGCTGACGCTCGCGCCGGTCGTGGTGGTGTTCGTGGCCTGGGATCTGCTGGCGATCCAGCAGGACACCTGGTCCTACGCTCGGCACTACCTCGTCGGCGTGTTCCTGCCCGGACGGCTGCCGATCGAGGAGCTGCTGTTCTTCCTGGTGATTCCCACCTGTGCCGTGCTGACGTTCGAGGCGGTGCGCTCGCGCCGTCCGAACTGGGCCGCGGGGGACGAGCCGTGAGCTACACGGCGCTCGCGCTGGTCGGCGTGGTGGTGGCCGTCCTCGTCGATGTCGTGGTCCTGCGCACGAAGCTGCTGCGGCGCAAGGTGTTCTGGACCGCGTACGGCATCGTCGTGTTCTTCCAACTGATCACGAACGGCATCCTGACCGGGCTGCCGATCGTGCGCTACGACCCCGACCGGATCATCGGCTGGCGGTTGATCCACGCGCCGGTGGAGGACCTGCTGTTCGGCTTCGCGCTGGTCACGATCACGCTCGCCATGTGGGTGTGGGCGGGTCGGCGCGACGCGCGCGCACGGCGGCACGCAGGCCGGTGACACCGACGCGAGCGCGCCGGGACAGGCCGACGGCCACCCGGCCGTGGAAGACGTCGTAGTCGGCGCGCTCGATCTCGTCCAGGATGCCGCCGTAGAGGGTCATCGCGGTGCGCAGGCAGTCGCGCGAGGACGGGTGCACCAGGTCGACGCCGGGTCCGGCGCGGCGGTACAGCTCGCGGGCTCGCTCGGTCTCCCAGGCGAGCAGGTTGCGGATCGGTTCGTCCGCGCGGCCGCGCTGCAGTCGCGCGCGGTCGACGCCGAAGCGGTCGAGCGAATCCTGCGGCAGGTACACCCGGCCGCGTCCGAGGTCCTCGGCGACGTCGCGGATGAAGTTCGTCAGCTGGAACGCGTACCCGAGGTCGATCGCGTGCGGTTCGAGCGCGTCCCACGGGACGCCGTGGTCCGCGCGGCCGAGGATCGGCAGCATCTGCAGGCCGATCACCGCGGCCGAGCCCCACATGTATTTGGTCAGGTCGTCGTAGGTCGGGTAGGACGTGGTCGTCAGGTCGGCGCGCATCGCATCGAGGAAGTCGGCGAAGTAGCTGTGCGGCAGGTCCCAGCGCCGCGCGGTGTCGAGCACGGCCCGGGCGACCGGATCGCTCGTCGCACCCCAGTCGAGGTCGGCGAGGAACTCCTCGCTCCAGCGTTGGAAGTGCGCGGCGCGGTCAGCTCGCGGGTCGACGTCGACCAGGTCGTCGGCATGGCGCGCGAAGCCGTACAACGCGTGGACGTAAGGGCGTTTCGCCGGTGGCAGCAGCAAGGTGGCGAGAAAGAAGGTACGGCCGTGCCGGGCGTTCAGCGATCGGCAGCGCAGGTAGCCCGCTCGCAGGGCGGGGTCGTGTATGCCGGCCGCGTCCAGTTCGCCACCTGCGAACGGCGTCATCGGCCGGTGATCCGGGCGGCGGCGAGCCGCCCAGAGATCAGCACCATCGGCACGCCGACGCCGGGCTGGGTGTTGCTGCCCGCGAAGACGAGATTCTCGACCCGGCGGTCGAGGTTCCTCGGGCGGAACGGTCCGGTCTGGCCGAAGGTGTGTGCCGCTGCGAACGGTGCACCCGCCGCGATGCCCTGCGCCCGCCAGTCCGTCGGGGTGACCAGGTGCTCGGTCTCGATCGAGTCGCCGAAGGACTCGTAGCCGTTCTTCTCGAGCGTCTCGACGATCCGGTCGCGATACGGGCCGCGCTTGTTCGGACCAGTCGATGCCCGCACGAAGGTTCGGCGTCGGGAACAGGGTGTAGTAGGTCTGGCGTGCGGCCGGTGCGAGCGAGGGGTCTGTGCGGGTCGGGTTGGTGACGAGGAAGGACGGGTCGCTCATCAGTTCACCGCGGTCGATGAGTTGTTCGAACGTGCGGTTCCACTCGGTGCCGAAGTGGATCGAGTGATGGGCACCGTCCGGGTACGAGGCAGTCGAGCCGGCGTGCAGCACGACCGCTGACGGCGAGTACCGCAACCGTCGCACCCGCCGCGGGGTCCGGGTGTCGGGCAGCAGGTCGGCGTAGGCGATCGGCAGGTCGGCGTTGACGACGATGGTGTCGGCGGCGATGCGTTCGCCGGTCGCGGTGATGACGGCGCGGGCGCGGCTGCCGATGACCTCGATGCGCGTGACCTCGGTGTCGTAGCGGATGTCGACGCCGTGCTTCGCGGCTGCGGCGGCCAGCGCACGCGGGATGGCGTGCATGCCGCCCTGCGGGTGGTAGACCCCCGCGATGCAGTCCATGTAGGTGATGACCGAATAGATGGCCAGTGCCTGCTGCGGTGCGAGACCGGCGTACATCGCCTGGAACGAGAACAGCTTCTGCAGTCGCTCGTCCGTGACGAACTGCGCCACCTTCGGTGCGAGTCGCCGGAAGCCGCCCAGTGCGATGAGTCGAGCCAGTGGCGCGCCGGCCAGGGCAAGCGGGGAGTCGAGATTGCGGTCGATGAAGTGCGGCATCTCGGTGCGGTAGAGCGTGGTGAGGTACGTGACGAAGCGTCGGTAGCCCTCGGCGTCTCGCTTTCCGCAGGTGGCCGCGATCTCGTCGGCCATCGCATCGACGTCGGCGCGGACGTCGATCACGCTGCCGTCGGCGAAGCGCGCGCGGTAGGCCGGGTCGAGCCGGTGCAGGGTCAACCAGTCGTCCAGGTCCTCGCCGACGGCATTGAGCGGCTGCGCGAGCAGGTCGGGCATGGTGAGGACGGTGGGTCCGGTGTCGAATCGGTAACCGTCGTCCTCGATCAGGCCGGCGCGCCCGCCTGGGACAGCGGCGCGCTCGAGAATCGTGACCGTCCGGCCGGCGCCGGCCAGGTGCAGCGCGGCCGAGAGTCCGCCGAGGCCCGCGCCGATGACGACGACGCGATCGGTGGAGCCGGGAACCGTACGCATCGCTGGTTCAGATTATCGGCCCGGGACGGGCGCCGGGTGCGCGCGTCAGGTGTCGGTCTTGCGCGCGACCGGGAAGTCCCCGGTCGACCACGCCTTGGCGCGGCTTCGTTCGGGCTCGTCCTTGCGAATCCAGGGCAGGCGCAGCGCGAGCACGACGATCCCGGCGACCAGAAGGCCCGCAAGGAGGCCGAACAGGAGCCCGGCCAACGGCGTAGTCGGTGTCATGTGGCGATTCTTGCCCGAATCACGGCGTCGATCACGCCGGGCTCTGGTCGGTATCCGCGCCGCGCGGCTCCGGCCGGCCGCTCCCGCGACTCGCGCGGCTCGGGTGCGGCCGGCGAGTCGGCGCGGCTGGTCTTGGCCGGCGACTCCCGCGTTCGATTGGGCTGGTCGGGATAGTCAGGCGGGTCGGCTGGTCACGACCGGCAAGTCCTGCGTCCGGTCGCGGCCTGGTGGGCGGGTCGGGTCGACCGGTCACAGCCGGTTGGGTTGGTCACGGCAGGTCGCTCTCGGGGTCGTGCATGAGGTTGCGAATCGGCACTTGGTCGGGGTCGTACCACGCGGGAGGGATCCAGTGCGGTCGGCCGTCGATCATCGTGCAGGCCCAGCCCATCCGCTGGTGCTCGCGATGGTGCACCCCGCACAGCAGAGCGCCGCAACTGACGCAGGTCGGTCCGCCGTCGGCGTAGTCGATGACGTGGTGTGCCTCGCACATCGCGGGCGGGGCGGTGCAGCCGGGGAACGAACAGCCGCCGTCGCGGGCAATCATCGCTAATCGCTGGGTTTCGGTGAACAGCCGCTGCGCTGTCCCGTACCCGGCGATGCGTTTGACCTTGTCGAACACGACGCCGAGGAATCGGCAGTCACCGCCCAGCCAGCGCATGGCCTCGCGGGCCGGTACCAAGGCGCCGCTGCCGGTGCGGACCAAGCCCGTCCCCGGACGCCAGTGCCTCGGCGCTCGCGGTGACGAGCACTGTCGTGGTCACGCCACTCGTGGACGGCAGTAGCCGCGCTCGCATGACCAGCTTCAAGACGTCGAGCAGGGCGTCGTGGCGACGCTGTCCCGGCGTTCGCGGATCCTTGATCCCGTCCGATTCCGGTCGCGGAGCGGCGAGGCTGTTGAGCGCGGTCTCGAGAAACTCTGCACACTCGGCGGTCAGGTCGCCTTCGAGCCGCCCCGATCCGTCCGCACGGCGGCGCAGCGTGAGATCGCGTGTCCGGTCGCGGTAATCGGCGTCCTTCAACAATCCGTCGGGGTCCAACGTGTCGGTGACGCGGCGAGCCAGCTTTCGCAGTGTGTCGGGGTCGAACTCGCGGGCTTTGTCGACGAGGAACGCCTCGACCGAATCGGCGTGCTCGAGCTGGACCTGATCGGGCAGCGCGTCAATGGTGTCGACGATGACCCTCGCGTGTGCTGCGGACATCTCGCCAGCGCCCTGCGCGGCGGCGACGACCGGGTACAGCGGTGGCAACGGAGCCCCCGAGAGTTCGCGACGCGGTGCCATGGCCTCCGCGGCCTTGACGCGCGCGTGCGCGTCACCCGAGCCGATGCGCAACAGGCTGCGCGCGAAGGAGGTCAGGTTCCGCGCCCCGTGCACGCCGGCCAGGCCGCGCGCAGCGACTTCCGCAATCACCTCGTGCTCGCGCGCTGCCAACACACGCCGCTGACGCTCGAGATCGCGCCAGGCATCGAGCAGCGCAGCATCGCTCACCGAGGTCAACCCCGAGACCAGTGCGCCGCTCATGAACTGAACGCTAGACCGACCCTCTGACAAGATCGGGACCGAGATTCCGCGGCTGTGTATAACAATTCTCGTCCGATGGAACCCGGCGAGAACTGTCGCTTCGGCGAACCGGTATCGCGGGGTGCGCGCAGACGCAGTCCGCGAAACGGCCGAACGGTTTCTGACCCGTCGTCCAGGAACCGGATCCGGACGTTGCGCACGGTCGCGCCCGGACCCCACCCGACGAGCACCTCGACCGGCCGACCACACAACCAGTACCGGCGCCCGACCAGTCGGGTGCCACCGAAGAGTTGCCGTGCCACTGCGACTAACCCCGGCGAACCCGCAGCAGCATCGTCGTCCGCGCGCCGATCGCCATTGCCGACCCGCCGGCCACCGGCGCCGCCGCGGACGGGACGCCACCGGCGTAACCGGTGTCGACGACTGTCTCGTATTCGTCGGCCCAGGGGGGACCGGGAACGGTGAACGTCCCGCTGTGGTCACCGGCATGCAGCAACAGCAGATACGAGTCGTCCATGATCACCTCGCCGCGGGCGCTGCGGTGACGCAGCCCGCGACCGTCGAGGTACATGCCGATCGACCGCAGCCCGGTGTCGAACCAGTCGGTCTCGGACAGTTCGCGCCCGGCCGGGTGGAACCAGGCGAGGTCTTTGCACCCGTCCCCGTCGGCAACCGGACGGCCCTCGAAGAACGCCCGCTGCCGAAGTACGGGCGCGCTTCGACGCAGCGCGAGCAGTCGCCGCACGAGCGTGAGCAGATCCTCGGACGCGTCCGAGGAGGACCAGTCCACCCAGGACATCGGGTTGTCCTGGACGTAGGCGTTGTTGTTGCCGAGTTGCGTGCGCCACCGCTCGTCCCCGGCGACGAGCATCGGCGCGCCGGTCGAGAGCAGCAACGTGGTGACGATGTTGCGGGCCTGCCGCAGCCGAAGGGCCTGCACGGTCGGCGGCGCCGGGTCACCCTCGACACCGCAGTTGAACGACCGGTTGTCGTCGGTGCCGTCGCGGTTGTCCTCGCCGTTGGCCTCGTTGTGCTTGTGCTCGTATGAGACGAGGTCGCGCAGCGTGAACCCGTCGTGCGCGGTGACGAAGTTGATGGACGCGATCGGCAACCGCCCGTCGTCGCCGTACAGGTCCGACGACCCCGACAGCCGGAAGGCCAGGTCACGCACTCCGCCGTCCCCGTGTGCCCAGAACGAGCGCACCGTGTCGCGGTACTTGCCGTTCCACTCGGTCCACAGCGGTGGGAATTCACCGACCTGATAGCCGCCTTCGCCGACGTCCCACGGCTCGGCGATCAACTTCACCTGCGAGATGATCGGGTCCTGATGGATGGTGTCGAAGAAGGACGACAGCTTGTCGACGTCGTGCAGCGAACGCGCCAGGGCCGAGGCGAGATCGAAACGGAACCCGTCCACGTGCATCTCGGTGATCCAGTAACGCAACGAGTCGGTGATCAGTTGCAGAGGGAACGGCCGGCGCGGGTCGAAGGTGTTGCCGCACCCGGTGTAGTCGGCATAGCGCGACGGATCGCCCGCGGCGAGGCGGTAGTACGACCCGTTGTCGATGCCGCGGAAACTGAGCACCGGGCCGTCCGGTCCGCCCTCGGCGGTGTGGTTGTAGACGACATCGAGGATGACCTCGAGCCCCGCTGCGTGCAGGGCGCGCACCATCGACTTGAACTCACGCACCTGCGACCCGGCGCGCGCCGCGTAGGCTTCGTGCGGCGCGAAGAAGCCGATGGAGTTGTAGCCCCAGTAGTTGCGCATGGCTCGGTGCTGGATGGTGGGCTCGGACACGAAATGATGGATGGGCAGCAGTTCGACCGCGGTCACGCCGAGGCTCTTCAGGTAGTCGATGGCCGCCGGATGCGCGAGGCCGGCGTAGGTGCCGCGCAATTCCGGCGGGATGTCCGGGTGCTGGTGGGTGAAGCCGCGCACGTGCAACTCGTAGATCACCGTGTCGTCCCACGCGACGTTCGGGCGGACGTCGCCGCCCCACGGGAACCCGTCGTGGACGATCACCGAGCGCGGCACGTAGGGCGCCGAGTCGTCCGGACTCTGCGGGTACACCGCGGGGTTCTCGACGAACTCGCCCTCGATCTCACGCGCGTACGGGTCGAGCAACAGCTTGGCCGGGTTGTGGAACAGGCCCTGGTGCGGGTCGTACGGGCCGGTGATCCGGTATCCGTACCGCTGGCCGGGTGCGATGCCCGGCAGGTAGCCGTGCCAGACGTGGTAGGTCGTGTCGGCCAGCGGGATGGCGTTCTCGTGGCCGGCGTCGTCGAACAGGCACACCTGCACGGCGGTCGCCGTCGTCGACCACAGGGCGAAGTTCGCTCCGTCACCGTCCCAGTGCGCACCGAGCGGGAAGGGCCGGCCCGGCCACGCGGTGTCCAGCCGGGCCGCCAGCACGGCATTGAGATCGTCGGGATGCATCGCCGGGAACTCTATTCGGCTCGGAACGGCCCCGCCCGGCGGTCCGGCCGGGGTCGGTATTCTCAGCTCAGACCCGGTGTACTCCCAGCCGGTGCCGAGACGTGGGGCGTTGGGTTGGTCCCAGCTAGCAGGACGTGCCTGCACATAGCCGGAGGTGAACCAACGTGACGCAGCCGTACGAGCCGACACGCGACCCGAACTACCCGTATGTCGAGCAGCGGCACGACGTCCCGGCTGACGGGGCCGACGCGAACGCGGCGAGTCAGCCAGCGGCTGCGCCGGCCGGCGAGCAGTCGCAGGCCGGCTCCGGTTACGCCGACCCCAACGTCCCGCCGTTCTCAGCGCCGCACGCGGCGCCGTACTCCACGCCGTACAGCGCCGCATACGGCGCCCAGTTCCCGTCGCAGTACCCGCCCCAGCAGTACGGGACGTCGCAGTACGGGGCGGCCTACGGCTACGCCCCCTACCAGTCGGTACCGGCGCCGCACGCGACGGGCGGCCGGAACAAGCGCCGCCTGGCCACCGTCGTCGGTGCCGCCGCAGTGGCGGCGGCCGCGGTCGTCGCCGTGGCAATGGCCACCGGATCGACGAGCACCGTGAACGGGACGGCGTCGGCCCCCATTGCCGGCACGGCGCCCTTCGGTACGAACAACGGCAACGGAACCGGCAACGGCACCGGCAACGGCACTGTGCCGGGTACCGGCAACGGCACGGGCAACGGCAGCGCGACTGTGCCGGGTACCGGCAACGGCACGGGCAACGGCAGCGCGAGCACGGGTGAAGCTACCAAGGCCCAGCAGGTCGGCGTCGTGGACATCTACACCCAGCTCGGCTACCAGAAGGCCGCCGCGGCAGGCACCGGCATGATCATCGACCCGGACGGCTACGTGCTGACCAACAACCACGTCATCGACGGTTCGACCTCGATCCGGGTCGTCGTGGTGTCCACCGGCAAGACCTACACGGCGACCGTCGTGGGTACCGCGCCCTCCGAGGACGTCGCCGTCATCAAGCTCAACGGCGCGTCCGGCATGCAGACGGTCAACCTCGGCGACTCTGACACCGTCCGGGTGGGCGATGAGGTCACCGGTGTCGGCAATGCCGGCGGCGACGGCGGTACCCCGAGCGCGGCGCCCGGTCGCGTCCGCGGCCTCAACGAGACGATCACCGCCTCGGACGAGACGGGTGCGGCTTCCGAGCGACTGTCCAACGTCATCGTGACCGACGCGCCCATTCAGGCCGGCGACTCCGGTGGCCCGCTGTTCAACGCGAGCGACGAGGTCATCGGCATGGACACCGCGGCGAGCACCGGTGGGCGCACGGCCGGCTTCGCGATCCCGATCAACAAGGCGCTCGCGCTCGCCCAGCAGATCCGCAAGGGCGTCGAGACCTCGGTGATCCACATCGGCTACCCGGCCTTCCTCGGAGTCTCCGTCCTGGACGGGATCAACGGCGGCGCGAAGGTGCAGACGACAGTCAGCGGCGGCCCGGCAGACGACGCGGGGATCGTTCCCGGCGACACGATCACCGCCGTCAACGGCAAGTCGGTGAACTCGTCCGACGGGCTGCGGGCGCTGCTCACCCGGATCGATCCCGGGCAGTCGGCGACCGTGACCTACACCGATCTCGCGGGCAAGTCGCACCGGGTGACGGCCGACCTGATCACCGGACCAGCCGACTGAGTCATCTCCCACGCGGCGCGCGTCCTCTGCGGGCGCGCGCCGCGACTGCGCTTTGATGGGGGGCGTGGTCGAGGTCAATCCGGATGCGGTGCTCCAGTTCATGGGCGTGAGCGTCCGGCGCGGCGCGAAGACCCTGCTCGAATCGGTCGACTGGACCGTCGAGGTGGACGAGCGCTGGGCCGTGCTCGGCCCGAACGGGGCTGGCAAGTCGACCCTCATGCAGCTCGCGGCGGCCAACATGCACCCGACCGAGGGCAGCGTCCACATCCTGGGCGAGCAGCTGGGACGCGTCGACGTCTTCGAGCTGCGTCCGCGGATCGGGCTGGCCACGTCCAGCCTCGCCGACCGCATCCCTCCCGGTGAGACGGTCGCCGATGTCGTCGTCAGTGCCGGGTACGGCGTGCTCGGCCGCTGGCGGGAGGCCTACGGCCGGATGGACGTGCGCCGGGCGACCCGGTTACTGGCCATGTTCGGCGTCGGGCACCTTGCCGATCGAAGCTTCGGCACGCTCAGCGAGGGGGAGCGCAAGCGGGTGCAGATCGCGCGTGCGCTGATGACCGACCCGGAGTTGTTGCTGCTGGACGAACCGGCCGCAGGCATGGATCTCGGCGGCCGCGAGGACCTGTTGCGCCGGATGACCCGCTTCGCCGCGGACCCGGACGCGCCGGCGTCGGTGCTGGTCACCCACCACGTCGAGGAACTCCCGCGGGGCATCAGCCACGTGCTGTTGCTGCGTGACGGCGCCGTCGTAGCGGCCGGGCTGGTGCGCGACGTGCTGACCGCCGAGAACCTGTCCGCGACGTTCGGGCTGCCGCTCCAGATCGAGCGACGCGAAGGCCGCTGGTACGCAAGGGCAGGCTGATCGCCGCGGCTTCGGCAGCGCGCCCAGGTCGAACATCCGTCCGATAAGACTGGACCGCACCCCTTTGCCCGGGTTTAGGATCACCGCACATGAGTATCCGGGGTGCTGATGAGGATCACTAGTCGGCTCGTACGCGCGGGGCCGTTCGCGGCGACGCGATGACCGCGCAACGTGAGCAGCCAGGCCAGGTCGGGGCCGAACCGCTCGTCGTCATGCGCGGAGTCAACAAGCATTTCGGCGAGCTGCACGTGCTCAAGGACATCGACCTCAGCGTGGCCTCGGGCGAGGTCGTCGTCGTGATCGGGCCGTCCGGCTCGGGCAAGTCGACGCTGTGCCGGGCCATCAACCGCCTTGAGCCGATCGAGAGCGGCACCATCACCATCGCCGGACGGCTGCTTCCCCTCGAGGGGAAGGGGCTGGCGCAGTTGCGCGCGGATGTCGGGATGGTGTTCCAGTCGTTCAACCTGTTCGCCCACAAGACCGTCTTGCAGAACGTCACGCTCGGCCCGATCAAGGTCAAGGGCCAGTCGCGCGCACAAGCCGAGGAAACCGCGATGCGCCTGCTGACGCGAGTGGGCGTGGCCGATCAGGCGCAGAAGTACCCGGCGCAGCTGTCCGGCGGGCAGCAACAGCGCGTCGCCATCGCCCGGGCGCTGGCCATGGACCCGAAGGTCATCCTGTTCGACGAGCCGACCTCGGCGCTCGATCCGGAGATGATCAACGAGGTGCTCGAGGTGATGATCTCACTCGCGCGCGACGGGATGACGATGGTCGTCGTCACGCACGAGATGGGCTTCGCCCGCCGCGCTGCCGCGCGCGTGGTCTTCATGGCCGACGGCGAGATCGTCGAAGAAGCCGACCCCGAGACGTTCTTCACCAACCCCACGAGCGCGCGGGCCAAGGACTTCCTCAGCAAGATTCTCACCCACTGAAGATCCGCGGCCGGTCCTGGACCGGAGGCGGACGCGAAAGGATCGTCACGATGCGACTACGGACGCTCAGCTCGATCGTCGGAGTGGCCCTGCTCGTCGGCTCGCTCGCCGCCTGCGGGTCGAGCGGCGGCGGTGGGTCGGGCGCGTCGGTCCCGGCACCCGCCGGCAGCTTCCCCGCGGGCACCACCATGTCCAAGCTTGCCGCGAAGGGGGCGGTGACGGTCGGTATCAAGTTCGATCAGCCGCTGTTCGGGTTGAAGGGCCTGGACGGGAAGTTCACCGGCTTCGACGTCGAGATCGCCAAGATCATCGCCGGCGCCATGGGCATCCCGGCGGACAAGATCACGTGGGTCGAGACGCCCTCGGCGGTCCGGGAGGAGAAGATCGAGCAAGGCGCCGTCGACTACGTCGTCGCGACCTACACGATCAACGACGAACGCAGGAAGCGGATCACCTTCGCCGGCCCTTACTACGAGGCGGGCCAGGCGCTGATGGTGAAGAAGGGCAACCCGAAGGGCATCACCGGGCCTGACTCGCTCAAGACCGGCGGCGCGAAGGTGTGCTCGGTGTCCGGCTCGACTCCGTCGGAGACGATCAAGCAGTATCTCGGCAGCTCCGGTCAGCTCGTCCTGTTCGACGTCTACTCGAAGTGCGCCGACGCGCTGCGTACCGGCCAGGTCGACGTGGTGACCACCGACAACGTGATCCTCGCCGGCATCGTCTCGCAGAACGAGCAGGCCTACGAACTGCTGCCGGGGACGTTCACCAAGGAGCCGTACGGCATCGGCGTGAAGAAGGGCGACACCGGCTTCTGCACCTTCATCGACGACACGTTGGCTGCCGCGGCCACGGACGGGGCCTACGCAAAGGCGTGGACCGACACCGCCGGGGTGGTCGACAAGAACGTCCCGACCCTGCCCGCGGCCGATCCCTGCACCTGACGCGGACGCAGGAATTCGATCAGTGGTGAGCGACGCGGGCGGTGACGGTCCGCTTCGGGGCGTGAGGGGGCCAGGACATCGACGCCATCACCGGCAACCTTGACCTGTTCTGGCACGGGCTGCTCGGAACGCTGAAGATCTGTATCTACGCGGCCATCGGCTCGCTGGTGCTCGGGACCGTCCTCGCCTCGTTCCGAGTGTCTCCGGTGCCTCCGCTGCGCTGGGTGGGCACGGCCTGGATCACGGTGTTCCGCAACTGCCCCCTCACCGTGGTGCTGTTCTTCACCGCGTTCGGCATCCCCGAGATCGGGATCAACGCGTCCTTCTTCGCCTTCGGCGTGGCGGCGCTCGTGGTCTACACCTCGGCGTTCGTGTGCGAGGCGATCAGGTCCGGCGTCAACGCGGTGTCCACCGGGCAGGCCGAGGCGGCGCGCTCGATCGGCATGACGTTCAGCCAGTCGCTGCGCATCGTCGTTCTGCCGCAGGCGCTGCGCACCGTCGTGCCGCCGCTGGGCAGCGTGCTGATCGCGATGATCAAGAACTCCGCGATCGTCGGGGCGTTCGGGGTGGGCACGGACCTGTTCAGCGTCGGGATCAACCTCACCGGCGCCCAGGGCTACGCAGCCCTGCCCTCGTTCCTCGGCGTCGCCATCGGCTTCCTGATGATCACGATCCCCGCAGGCGTGCTGCTCGGCGTCATCGAGCGGCGCGTGGAACTGATCCGATGAGTTCGGCCGAACCGTCCGTCCTCTACGACGCGCCCGGCCCCCGGGCCCGGCGCCGAATCCTCATCGGCAGCGTCATCGCCGGTCTGGTGTTCCTCGCGCTCGGCTACGTCGTCTACCGGCGCTTGGACAAGCAGGGCCAGTTCGAGTCGGCGAAGTGGTCGCCGCTGGTGAACCCGTCCAACCCGCTGTTCCGGCAGATCTGGAAGCTGATCTGGGAGGGGTTGGCCGCGACCCTGGCCGCGGCGGCGTGGGCGGTCGTCTTCTCGCTGGTGCTGGGCGCGCTGCTTGCGGTCACGCGGATCACTGCCGCGCGCTGGTGGCGCTGGCTCGTCGTCGCGTTCATCGAGACCTTCCGTGGCCTG
Source organism: uncultured Actinomycetota bacterium (assembly GCA_963750295.1). GTDB lineage: Bacteria > Actinomycetota > Actinomycetes > Mycobacteriales > Jatrophihabitantaceae > CAVVPY01. The sequence continues at coordinate 1,835,918 of CAVVPY010000001.1, read as the reverse complement.
CCGGTCGTCATCGCGATCTTCCTTGCCGCCCGGGTGCTGCCCGAGCTGGGCGTGTCGCTGTCGCTGATGTGGTACCTCGTCATCGGCCTGACCGCGTACAACAGCGTCGTGATCGCCGAGATCATCCGCGCCGGGATCGCGTCGCTGCCGCGGGGCCAGGCCGAGGCCGCGCAGGCGATCGGGCTGTCCACCGGGCAGACCCTCCGACTGGTGCTGCTTCCCCAAGCCGTGCGGGTCATGCTGCCCGCGTTGGTCAGCCAACTCGTCGTCGTGCTGAAGGACACCTCGCTCGGAGCCTTCATCAGCTATCTCGAACTGCTGCGCACCGGCAGCCTCATCGTGCAGAACCTGAACAACCCCATCCAGACCTACCTGCTCATCGGGACGATCTTCATCCTGATCAACTACGCACTGAGCAAGCTCGCCACCTGGACCGAGCGGCGGCTGGGGCGCGGCCGCCGGGCGATCACCCAGGCCGCGCCGCTGCCCTCCGCCGCAGCGGCGGACGCGCTTGGCACACCGGGCGTGCACGACCCTGGCTCCGGGGCGGTTCGCGGCAGTTGACGCGGGTCACGGTCCGCCGGGTCCGGGGTTGTCCCGCCGCAGACCGTAGGCTGCGGGTGTCGCTGGCACCCGTTACGGCCAGAGACATCAGCGACAGTTACTGACGTGGCCGCTGCCACGGCGCCGGCACAGATGACGATGCGAGGTGGGCATGGGCGAGTTCGTGCAGGTCGAGACGGGCGGGGACCTCCCCACCGGGGTCGCCACGATCCGGCTGACCAGGCCACCGATGAACGCCCTCAACACGGCCCTGCAGGAAGAACTGCGCGTGGCCGCGGCCGAACTTGGCCAGGACGGCGCCGTTCGGGCGGTGGTGCTCTACGGCGGGGAGAAGGTCTTCGCGGCCGGCGCGGACGTCAAGGAGTTCGCCGGCCAGGACCACGCCTACATGCTGCGGGACGCCGGCCGGCTCACGTCCTCACTCGATGCGCTGGCCCGGCTGCCCAAGCCGGTGATCGCCGCGGTGACCGGGTATGCCCTCGGGGGCGGCTGCGAACTGGCCCTGACCGCGGACTTCCGGGTGAGCGCCGACAACGCGAAGTGGGGCCAGCCCGAGATCCTGCTGGGCATCATCCCCGGCGCCGGCGGGACGCAGCGGCTGTCACGGCTGATCGGGCCGGCCAAGGCCAAGGACCTGATCTACACCGGCCGCTTCGTCGAGGCCGCCGAGGCGCTCGAGATCGGCCTGGTCGACGTGGTGGTCCCGGCCGCCGAGGTGTATTCGACGGCGCTGACGATGGCGGCCAAGTTCGCCAAGGGCCCGGCCCATGCACTCGCGGCGGCGAAGGCGGCGATCGACGAGGGACTCGAGCTCGACCTGGCCTCCGGCCTGCGCCTCGAGTCGCACCTGTTCGCGTCGCTGTTCGCGACCGAGGACCGTGTGATCGGGATGTCGTCGTTCATCGAAAAGGGCCCTGGGAAGGCAGTCTTCACCGGGGTCGAATCGTGACGGCTGCCGCGTACCAGCCCGCGACAGCCGAGGAGGTTGCGGCCGCCTGGGACGACCCCAAGCTGGCCAACGTCCTCTATCACGACTGGGAGGCCGGCACCTACGACGAGAAGTGGTCGATCTCGTTCGACGACCGGTGCATCGACTACGCGCGTGAGCGGTTCGCACACGTTGCCGGACGTGCCGGGTGGCCCTACGGGCGAGCGCTGGAACTGGGCTGCGGCACCGGGTTCTTCCTGCTCAACCTCAAGCTCGGCGGCGTACTCACCGAGGGGCACGTGACCGACCTGAGCCCGGGAATGGTCGAGGTCGCCCAGCGCAACGCGCGATCACTCGGCTTCGAGGTCGAGGGCCGTGTCGCGGACGCCGAGCGCCTGCCGTACGAGGACAACAGCTTCGATCTCGTCATCGGGCACGCCGTGCTGCACCACATCCCGGACGTCGACCTGGCCCTGCGTGAGGTGCTACGCGTGCTCAAACCGGGCGGGCGCTTCGTATTCGCCGGCGAGCCGACGCGGTACGGCGACTACGTCGCCCGCCGGCTGTCGCGATTCACCTGGTGGGCGGCGACCCGGGCTACGCGCCTGCCGGCGCTGCGGGGCTGGCGTCGTCCGCAGCAGGAACTCGACGAGTCCTCGCGTGCCGCCGCGCTCGAAGCCGTCGTCGACCTGCACACCTTCGGGCCGAAGGCACTGCGCGAGACTGCCGAGCGGGCCGGTGCCGGCGACGTGCGGGTCGTGACCTCGGAACTGCTCGCGTCCTGGTTCGGCTGGCCGGTGCGGACGTTCGAATGTGCCGTTCCCCGCGAGAAGCTCGGGATGCGCTGGGCGAACTTCGCCCTCAAGACCTGGCTGCGGCTCGCGGCCGTCGACAGGGTGCTCGAGCGAGTCGTCCCTGCCGGCGCCTTCTACAACGCCGAGATCACGGGTCTGAAACCCTAGTGCCCGGTGCGCCGATCGTGCTGTTCGACCTCGACGGCACGATCTCGGACTCGGCGGCGGGGATTCTCGCGGCGCTGCGGCATGCGTTTGCCGTCAACGGCCTGCCCCAGTTGGACGAGGCGGCCGAGCGTGCCCTGCTCGGCCCACCGTTCTACGAGTCGTTGCCGCCGATCGTCGGCTCCCACCGGCTCGGCGCCGTGATCGAGGCGTATCGGTCGTACTACGCGACCTCGATGTACGAGACCACCAGTTTCGCCGGCGTGCCAGCGTTGCTCGAGCAGCTGCGCGCCGAGCGCCGCCTGGCGGTCGCGACGAGCAAGCCCGAGGCCTTCGCCGTCCCGATCCTCGAGCATCTCGGGCTGCACGAGCTGTTCGAGACCATCGGGGGCGACGACCTGGACGGATCCCTGCCGACCAAGGCGGAGGTGATCGCGAAGGTGCTGCGCCGCCTGGGCGATCCTGCGCCGAGCGAGGTCGTGATGGTGGGCGACCGGTCCCACGACGTCGCCGGGGCACGGGCGCACGGCATCGACACCGTGGCGGTCACCTGGGGTTACGCGATGCCGGGCGAGCTCGCCGCCGCTGAGCCGAGGCACATCTGCGACAGCACCGCCGAGCTCGCGTGTGTGCTGGGAGTGACCGGCGATGTTGGGTAAGGCCGACCCGGAACCGTTGCGCAGCGGTCGTTTGCTGACCCTCGCCTCGGCGCGATGGATGGTGCGCAATCGGGCCTACACGCCGTGGTACCTCGTGCGCTACTGGCGCTTTCTCGTGTTCAAGCTGCGCAATCCGCATGTGATCACGCGCGGTTTCGTCTTCCTCGATCGCGGCGCGCGACTATATGCGCGCCGTGGGTACGGACGCCTCGTCGTCGGGCGTTGGGTGCACCTCGGCGTCAACACCGTGCTGCGCTGCCATGAGGGCACGCTCACGCTCGGTGACAAGAGCACGCTGGCCCGCGACATCTCGATCAACTGCTACCTCGACATCGAGATCGGCGACTCGGCGCTGATCGCCGACAGCGTCTACATCTCCGACTTCGACCATCGATTCGACGACGTCACCCGTCCGATCACCGACCAGGGCATCGCCAAGTCGCGCGTGCGGATCGGGCGTGACGTGTGGCTCGGCACGAAGGTGACCGTCGCGCGCGGAGTGGTGATCGGCGAGGGCGCGGTGGTCGGCGCCAATGCGGTCGTCACCCGTGACCTGCCCGCGTACTGCGTCGCGGTCGGCGTGCCTGCGCGCGTGATCAGGGACCGGCGGCCGCACTAGCAGCGCGATGGCCGTCCTCAATCATTCATGGTCCGAATGATTGAGCTGAGCTACAGTTCTTCCGTGGTGGGATCACCTCCGCAGGGCGTTGCGTTCCTGCTCGCACAGCTGGGCGCGCATGCCGCGATGCGGTTCGACGAACGCGTCGGCGAAGTGGGTTTTTTCCGGCCGCAGCCCGGCATCCTCGGCCTGCTCTCACGCTCATCCGGGATCAGCCAGCAGGAATTGGCAGAAACGCTGGGGATTCTCCCCAGTCGCGTCGTCGCCTTCGTCGACGAACTCGAAGAAGCAGGTTTGGTGACTCGCGTCCGCGACGCCGTCGATCGGCGACGGAACACGCTGGTGCTCACGAGTGCCGGTCGCGCGGCGTGGCAGAAGGTCGCGACGGTGGCACGGGCTCACGAGGCCGAGATCTCTAGCGCGCTGAGCGACAAGGAACGCGATGTCCTCGCCGGATTGCTGACCCGCATCGCGGACGACAAGGGCCTCACTCCCGGCGTGCACCCTGGCTACCGGACGGTGCGGCCACCCGCCACGCGCCGGTAGACCGCCGCGGTGCCAGCCGCCACCGACGGCCACCCGTAGTCGCGCCGTACGAGCCTGGTCGCCCTAGTCGTCTGACGGCGCGCTGCCACCGGGTCGTCGAGCACTGCGTTGACCGCTTCGACCAGGGCGCCAACGTCACCCGGGGTGAAGGATGCGGCCGCGATACCCGCATCGGTCAGGTCGCGCAGGCCGCCGGTCATCGCGACGACGAGCGGGGTGCTCGCCGCGACAGCTTCGAGGGCGACGATGCCGAACGGTTCGTACAGGGACGGCACGACCACCGCGTCCGCCGCTGCGAAGAGCGCGGCGACGTCCTCGTCCATGGTGAAGCCGAGCCAGTCGACCGCGCGGGCGATGCGCAGCCGACGCGCCCGCTCGTGCAGTTCCTGCTCGTAGCCGCCGGTCCCGGCGATGACGACGCGGAGGCCGGGGTGGTGACGGCGCAACGGACGGACGGCGTCGAGCAGCGTCTGCATGCCCTTCTCGTGCACGAGGCGCCCGGCACAGGCGAGCAGCGGCCCGCCGTCGGAATGCCGTGCGCGCGCTTTGGCGCGCTGATCCGGGTGCACCTGCCAGCGAGCCAGATCGACCCCGTTCGGGATCACCTCGACGCTGGCGGCCCCGACTTCGAACAGCCGGGTCACGTCCTCGTGCATCGCGGTCGAGCACGTGATCACCGCATCGGCCGAACGCACCAGCCACCGCTCGACCGAGTGGATCGCCAGATTCAACGGCTTCGGCAGCCAGCCGTGGTGCCGGCCGGCCTCCGTCGCATGGACGGTCGCCACCAGCGGTGCGCCGGTGATGGCCGCCAGCGTGATCGACGACTGCGCGACCAGCCAGTCGTGTGCGTGCACGACGTCCGGCGGACGCGCGCGCACGAGCGGCATCGCAGCGCGCACGAGGCTGTGCTCGTTGGCCTGTGACCAGGCGAGCAGTGATTCGGTGGTGAAGTCGATCGCCAGCGGATCGGCGGCCGCACGCCGGACGTGGACCCCGTCGACGATCTCGTCGACGATCTCTTCCTTCTCACCGCGCGTCACTACCTGGACGTGGTGCCCGGCCGCGACGAGCTCGCGCGCGAGCGCCTCGACATGACGTCCCAGGCCACCGACGACGAACGGGGGGTACTCCCAGGACAGCATGAGTACCCGCACGGCGGCCGACCCTAGCCTGCCGGGCCGGTGTGCGCGGCTCGAATAGGGAAATCTCCCGAGGTGGCGGACCCCCTCAGCTCCCTAACGTCGTGCGTATCGGACGACGGAACCACCGAGGAGACAGCGATGAGAATCCCCGCGCTGACCATGATCGTGCTCGCCGAGCAGCGTTCTCGCGACCTGCACCGGCGAAGTGCCCAGAACCGGCTGATCCGGCAGCCGAGGCGACCCACCGGCGAGCGGCGGCCGTAGGCTGGCCGCGATGTCCGGACGAGAGATGGCGCCGCGCGCCCTGGCGACAAGGGGCGCGGTCGCCGCGGGGCTGCTCCTTGCCGGGCTGGCCTGCCTCGGCCTGTGGCGGGTGGCAAGCGGAACCGAGGACCTGCCCTTCGCGAAGGGCGCGATCGCCCCCGCCTCGGCGCAGGTCACCGAAGCCGAGACCTACTCGCTGGCCGTCCCGGGCGGCGTCGCCGCGATGATGGCGCACGGCGTGGCTGGCCCGTCCGGCGGCACGCTCGGCCTGTCGTGCCTGTGGTCGGTCGGCGGGTCGGCAACGCAAGCGCTCTCGGTCTCACCCGAACGCGTCGACACCAAGGCCGAGACGACAGTTGCGCACTTCACCGCTCCGGTCAGCGGCAAGCTGCATGTCGAATGTGCCAACTGGGGCACCATGTTCATCCCCGACGCGGACGATGCGCCGATCGACCTGTCCGGCTGGTTCCTGATCGCGGCGGTGATCACGCTGACCGTCGGCGGGGCGCTCGCGCTGTCGGCGGCCCGCTCGTTCTATCTCGAGTCGGGCCGCTCAGCCGACCCTGGCGAGGACGAGCAGGTCGAGGGACTCGTCCACGGGACGGTCGGACTCGGAGACGATCGGGAAGTCGTCAACCCGGACGGCGGCAACGTCGCGCCGTAGCTCGTCCGGCCACGCGTCCGGGGGGCCGCCCAGTTGGGCGTCCACGAAGCCGTCGTGTCTCCCGTCCCAGGCACGCAGTCGTTCACCGGCGTGCAAGCCCCACGTCGACTCGATCGCAAGGCCGTGGCCACTCAAGAGCGCGGCCAGCTCGGCCGCAGTGAATTCCACGGTGTGAAAGGGATTGAGCGGGACGTCCTGGCCGGGCGAGAACGTCAGGCGGTTCGGTGTCGACACGACGAGCAGCCCCCCGGGGCCAAGCACCCGCCTGCACTCATCGACGAATTCGCCGTGGTTCCACACGTGTTCGATGACCTGCAGCGTCACCACGACGTCCACGGCGCCGGTGCGACACGGGAGGGCGGCGAGGTTGGCGCGGACGAACTGCGCCTGCGGGTAGCTCGCCGCGGCATGCGATGCCGTCAGAGCGTCGTAGTCGACGCCGACGACCGTCTCGGCCGCGCGCGCGAGCAGCGCGGTTCCGTACCCCTCGCCGCACCCGACCTCGAGCACGGTCCGGCCGCCCACCCGCTCGGCGACGAACCCGTAGGCCGCCTCGTGCCGGCGGAACCAGTAGTTCTCGGCCGGGATGCCGGGAACGGTGCGCTCACCCGTCAGTGGCAGCGGCTCCGTCACTTCGGCACAAATATGTCGATCGGTCTGCCCTCTCGTGCGTGTCGCGGCCAGTACGGCTCGGCCGAGGGTACCGAGCTCGGTACGTGCCGGATTAATCCCTCGATTAAGTGCTACTACGGATGCGACCGAGTGCCGGTTGCCCGACCATGGCCCGATGACGATTACTGAGGTCACCGAGCGGCGCCGCCTCACGGCCATCCGCGCCTCCTACCTCTTCGATGGCGTCTCGTCCTCGCTCGTCGCCGAACCGATGCTGCTGCTCGACGGGGCCCGGATCGTCGCGGTCGACCACGGCGTCGCGCCGCCGAGCGATGCCGACGTCCTCGACCTGTCAGGCGCGACCTTGCTGCCCGGTCTCGTCGACACGCACGTCCACCTCGCCTTCGACGCCGGCCCCGATGTGGTGGCCTCGCTGGCTGCTCGCACCGACGACGAGGTCCGCACCGCGATGGAGGCGGCAGCCAGGACGGCGCTGGCCGGTGGGGTGACCACGATGCGTGACCTCGGCGATCGCGGGTACCTCTCACTCGAACTGCGCGACCGGCCGGGACTGCCGACCGTGATAGCAGCGGGGCCGCCGATCACGACCCGCGGCGGTCACTGCCACTTCCTCGGCGGCGCGACCGAGCCGGGGGAGGCGTCCGTGCGCCGAGCCGTGCGCGAGCACGTCGAGCGCGGGGTCGACGTCGTCAAGATCATGGCCAGCGGCGGCACCCTCACGCCGGGCACGCGCCAGGAGTGCGCCCAGTTCGCGGTCGGCGATCTCCGCGCCGCCGTCGACGAGGCGCACCGGCACGGTCTGCCGATCACCGCGCACGCGCACGGGACCGGTGCCATCGTCGATGCGATGGCCGCTGGCGTGGACGGCATGGAACACGTGAGCTTCTGGACCGAGGACGGGGTGGACTCGCCCGCCGAGCTGATCCGGGAGATCGCCGACCGGCGGATCGTTGTGGGCGCGACGCTCGGGATAGTTCAGGTGCCGGGCCTCGTCCCGCCGCCGGAAATCCTCACTCGCCTGCCCAAGATGATGGACAACATGCGCCTGCTGCGCGAGGCCGGCGCGGTACTGGTGGCCGCAACCGACGCGGGAATCGCGCCGCCGAAACCGCACGACGTCCTGCGGCACGCCATCGCGCAGCTCATCGGCATCGGGCTCACGCCCGCGCAGGCGCTGAGCGCGGTGACCGCCGTTGCCGCCGGCGTGTGCGGGCTGGCCGATCGCAAGGGTCGACTGGCCCCGGGATTCGACGCCGACATCCTCGCCGTGGACGGCGATCCGCTCTCGGATCCCGGCGCCATTCACCGCGTCCGCGCGGTCTACGCGGCGGGGACGAAGATCGTCTGAGGGCGAGCGACCGCGCGCGTTACGGCTGAGGCAGCGCGCCGAGCTGACCGAGCAACTCCATCTGGTCGTAGCTGGTCTGATGCTCGACGATGCGTCCGTCAGCGACCTTGAAGTAGTCGATGTAGCGCAGGTTCAGCTGGTTCCCCGACGCCGGGATCGTGCCGCCGGGCGAGTACAGGTCGCCGGAGTGGGTGCCACCGAAGTGGCCGAGCACCACCACTTCGTCGCCGGCTTCGACGAGGTGGTCGATCGTCATGGTGGCGTCCGGTAAGCCGGCCTTGAAGGCGTTCCCCAGCGCCTCGTGCTCGACCTGGGTGAGGGACGCGCCGGGCATGACGGTGATGCACGACGGTGCGAACAGTGCAGTGGCATCGACGATCTTGCCCGCGGCGAACAGGTCGTAGAACTCTTGGACAACCTCGTGTGCGCTCATGTCCGGCCTCCTGGTTGCGCGTTGTGTCTGCCGTGATTCGCCCGTGGCCCGGTCACGGATCACATCCGGTGCCGCATTGTCGTGCCCAATGCCTCGCGAGAGGGCGTTCCCGACCCGAGCAGGGAACAATGCGCTCGTGCTCAGGATGCGCCGCATTGCCCGGTCCACGCTGCGGCGCGTCCGCCAGCGCGGCGCGGCCGCCGTGGCCCGGACCGCGCGGCTCACCGGGGCGGCCACGGCGGCCTACCTTGCCACCCTGCTGGTCGTCTCGGACGCGCGGCCGGTCACCGCCGCCCTGACGGCGTTGCTCATCGTCCAGGTCACGCTGGTCGGCACGGTGGCCGACACGCTCCGGCGGATCGTCAGCGTGGTGGCGGGCGTCGGCATCGCGATCGGGTTTTCGTCGGTCGTCGGGTTCACCTGGTGGAGCCTGGCGGCGATCGTGGCCGCGTCGATCCTTCTGGGCCAGGCGCTGCGGCTGGGCCCGCACCTGCTGGAGGTACCGATCAGCGCGATGCTGATCCTCGCTGTCGGCGGGCGGGAGACGCTCGCCGAAGACCGGATCGTCGAGACACTGGTCGGCGCCGTCGTCGGCCTGCTCGTCAACGTCGTGTTCCCGCCGGCGGTCCAGACTCGCAGCGCCGGAGTGGCGGTCGAGCGCTTCGCCCAGCAGATGGCCGACCTGCTCGATCGGGTAGCCGCCGCGCTGGGCCGGACCGACCCGGTGGTCGACGAAGTCCGCGGTTGGCTCGACGAAGCTCGCTCGATCACCAACGACCTCAGCCGGGTGCAGCAGGTACTTGCCGAGGCCGGGCGCAGTCGCCGGTTCAATCCACGCGCGATCGGGACGGCGGACACGACACCGGACCTTCGCAGCGGCCTCGACGCGCTCGAGCACTCGGCGGTCGCGATGCGGTCGGTGTTCCGCTCGATCGCCGACCGGCCCACCGCGATCTCGCACGAGCCGGGTCAGGACCCGGATCATGATGAGTTCGGTGACGACCTGCGTAACGCGTTCGCGACCGTGCTGGCCGACCTGGCGCGGGCCGTGCGCGGTTTCGGCGCCCTCGTCCGGGCCGAGGTCGATCACGCCGAGGAGCCGCCGACAACGGAACTGGCCGAGGCATTGGACGCGGTGCGCGAGGCGCGGGTGCGGCTGACCGAGTTGCTGCTCGTCGACCCGCACGACGCACCTGGACTGTGGCAGGTGCACGGCGCGCTATTGGCCGGTGTGGAACGCGTGCTGGCCGAACTCGACGTCGAGGAACGCACGCGTCGACGGCAGCGGCGCCGGCGCGAGGCCGAGGCGCTGCGGCGACCGGCCGCCCAGGCCGCCGAGCGGATCCGTTCGACGACGCGGCGGGTCGTGCGCGAGGCGCCACCGCTGCCGCGCCCGCGCCGACGCCCGTAACTGTCGACTGCGACCGTTCTCAGCATTTTGCCAACTTCGCGGTAGTAGCGTCCTGCCGCCCGCCGCTGCGGCGGACACGGGGATGCCACATCAGGGAGGAACCATGAGATTTCGTCAGTTGGGTCTGACGGCGGTCGGGCTGGCGGCGTTGGCGGCGGGGATAGCCGGCCCGGCAGGGGCAGGCGTCACCGGCGAAGGCTCGCCGGGACCAGTCTCACCGTTCACCGCGGCCGCCGGTCACTCGTACGGCTGGGCCGCGGTTCGGCAGGTACAGGCGGCGACTCCGGGCTACACCGTGATCGCAGATCACCTGAACAACCCCCGCGGAATCACGGTGGCACCCAACGGCGACGTCTACGACGCCGAGGCAGGCGCCGGCGGCAGCAGTTGCGGTCACGGCACCTGTGTCGGCTTCACCGGCTCGGTGCTGCGCGTGCACGACGGTGTCGCGCTGCCGGTGCTGTCCGGGCTGCTCTCAGCAGCCGGACGAGACGGTAGCTTCGCAGTCGGCTCGGACGACGTGGCCATCGGTGCCGGCGGTTCGCTCAACGTGATCGAGACGTCCGCCGGGCTACCAAACCCACCTGGGCTGCCGGTGGGCGCCGCGCGCCAACTCGGGTACCTGCTGCGCTACACACCGGCGAGCGGCCTCGAGCGCTTCGCCAACATCGCGCTCTACGAGTTCCGCCACGACCCTGACGGGCAGGGCAAGGACTCCGACCCGTACGGCGTACTGGCACTGCGTCACGGTGCCTTCGCCGTTGCCGACGCGGCCGGGAACGACGTTCTCGGTGTCGCGGCGGACGGCACCGTCTCGGTGCTGGCCGTCCTGCCCAACAACACCTCTGGCGCGCAGGCGGTGCCCACCTCGCTGGCCAAGGGTCCGGACGGCGCCATCTACGTCGGTGAACTCGGCGGCGAGGGCAACGGCGGCACCCCGGCCGGGGGCGCCCGCGTGTGGCGGATCGACCCGCGCACGCACGCGCTGTCGGAGTACATGACCGGGTTCACGCACATCACCGGGCTGGCCTTCGGGCCGGACGGCAGCCTGTACGTGACCGAACTGACGCGCGACCCGACGTTCCAGAACCCGTACGGCGATGTCGTCCGGGTTGCCCCCGACGGCACGCGGACTCGGCTGGGGCGCAAGCTGGTGTTCCCGGCCGGCGTCGGCGTCGACTCCGTGGGCAACGTGTACGTGAACAACGCAAGCATTCTGCCGGCGAACACGCCGATGGCTCCGCCGTTCTTCGGAATGCGTGGCCAGTTGGTGATGCTCGACAGCTGATCCGAGAGCTGATCGGACACGCTGACTCGAGCCACGCGCACCAGCCCGGGCCGAGGCGTCGGCGGCTCCTACCCCGCCGTCGACGCCTCGGCCTCGGTGTACCCGCCGGCGCGGGTCATCGGGCGAACGCGTGCAACGCGTCCAGCAACCGGTCCACGTCGTCGTCGTCGTTGTAGGCCGACAGCCCGACCCGCAGCCCGCCGGACACCCCCAGTCCGAGCCGCTGCGCCGGCTCGTAGGCGTAGAACGAGCCGGCCGGCGCGTTGACCCCGCGCGCGGCGAGGAACCGGGCAGCCTCGGCGGCCTGCTTGCCCGCGAAGGTGAGCAGCAGGGTCGGGGTGCGCACCGCCGCGCGGGAGTGGACGGTGACCGTCTCGAAGCCGGCCAGCTCACGCTCGATCCGGCGCCGCAGCCGGTCCTCGTGTGCGTGCATCCCCGCCATCGCGGTGACGATGCGGTCGCGTCGTCCGTCGCCCGTCCCCGCCGCAGCGATGAAGTCGACGGCGGCGCCCGCGCCCGCGAGCAGTTCGTAGGGCAGTGTGCCGAGTTCATAGCGCTCGGGCACGTCGTCCGAGGACGGCAGCAACTTGTCCGGCCGGAGCCGGGCCAGCAGGTCGGGCTCGGCAGCCAGCACCCCGCAGTGCGGACCGAAGAACTTGTACGGCGAGCAGACGAACACGTCCGCACCGAGCGCCGCGAGGTCGATCGCGGCGTGCGCAGTGAGATGCACACCGTCCACGAACAGCAGGGCTGCGGTGGTGGCGTGAACGCGGTCGGCGATCACCGGCAGGTCCGGACGCGTGCCGATCAGGTTGGACGCGGCGGTGACGGCGACCAGCCGGGTCGCGTCGCTCAGCACCTCGTCGATGTCCGCGGCCTCGCCGGTTGCCGGGTCGAAGTCGAGCCAGCGCACGGTCGCACCTGCCCGCTCGGCCTCGATCACCCAGGGACGGACGTTCGCGTCGTGGTCGAGGCGGCTGACCACGATTTCGTCCCCTGCGCCCCAGTCGCGGGCCAAGGTCCGGGCGAGATCGAAGGTCAGCGCGGTCATGCTCCGCCCGAACACCACGCCGGCGGCGTCGGCGGCGAGCAGGTCGGCCAGTGCCGCTCGCGCCTCGGCGACCACGTGCTCGGCACGCCGCTCGGCTGCCGTGACCGTCCCCCTGTTCGCGATGGCCGAGACGAGCGTGTCGCGCACCGCGTCGGCAACCGGAAGCGGCGTCTGCGTGCCGCCCGGACCGTCGAAGTGCGCCGCGCCCTCGGCCAGGGCGGGAAAGTGCTCGCGAAACTCGAGGACGTCGAAGGGATCGGGATCAACCGGTGCGCTCACGGATTGCACGCTATCGGCAGCCGGACAGGCGGTTGATGTGCCGACGAGCTGTGATCGGCCATACGATCAGCAGTAGATCCAGACGACGGTCGTACAGGCGGCGGACGTCGAGCGGAGGCGATGGTGCAGTCGGCAGGCGACGGGTGGCTGGCTTCCGTCGCGGGCCGCTCCGGTGCCCTGCTGCTGCAAGGCCCGCCGGGGATCGGCAAGTCGTACCGCCTGAACCGACTCATCGAGACCGCCCGTGGCAGTGGCGTGCGGTTGTTGCGAGCGCAGCCGGCCCAGGCAGAGACCCGGCTGATCGGGTCGGCGCTGATCGATCTGTGCGACGGCGTCCACGACGACGAGATCGACGCGCTGCCGGCGGTACAGGCGTCTGCGCTGTCGGCGGCCCTGTTGCGCGGCGAGCGGCACGATGCCGAACTGACCCCTCACGCGGTCCTGCTCGCGTTCACGACCCTGCTTCGCCGGCTGGCTGACAGCGGCCCGCTCCTGCTCGTCGTGGACGACCTGCAGTGGCTTGATCCGCAGACGGCCTCGGCGCTCGCCTTCGCCGCCCGCCGGTTACCCGCCGCCGGTGTCGGCCTCGTCCTCGCCCTGCGCACCGAGCCGGGGGTCGAGGAACCGGCTCTGGTCGCCGACCTGGCCGCGGCGATTCCGCTCACCCGCGAGGTGGTCGTCCCGCTGCCCGGCTCGCTGCTCGTCTCCGTGTTACGTGATCGGGTCGGCGAGCGCATCCCCGCCACAGTGCTGCGAACCGCGGTCGACGCCGCCGGCGGCAACCCGCTGTTCGCCATCGAGGTCGCCCGCGCGCTGCTGCTGCGCGCCGGCGACGTCTCGCGGGACGGCGTGCCGCTGCCGGACTCACTTGCCGAACTGGTCGGGCGTCACGTCGAGGCGCTCCCGGCGCCGACCCGGCTGAGCCTGGCGGCGTGCTCGGCGCTGCGCCGGCCGACCGTCGGGCAGCTGCGCGAGCTGGACCTGTCCGAACCGCTCACCCTCGCCGAGCAGGCGGGTCTGGTGCACGTCGACGGGCACGACGTGATGTTCACCCACCCGCTGTATGCGGCCGCCGCCTACCAGGGGCTGGCCGGGACCGAGCGGATGCAGTTGCACGCGCGGCTGGCCCAGGTCGTGATCGGCGCGGAGGAACGTGCCCGGCACCTGGCGCTGGGCGCGGCCGATCAGGACGAGGACGTGGCCGAGGCATTGGACGTGGCGCGCGACTGCGCCCTGCGACGCGGCGCCGTGGAGGACGCGGTGGACGCCTGCCGGCTGGCACTGCGGGCCTCGCCCGAGGACAGCCTGCGCCGGGCGGAACGGCAGATCTTCTTCGGCCGGCTGCTGTTCCGCGTCGGTGAGTCGACGCTGGCCAAGCACGAACTGGCCCGTGCAGCCGAGCTGGCTACCGATCCCGCCGTGCGCTCGCGCGCCCTGCACGAACTCGCCCTCGTGGTCGGGGACACCGAGTCCGAACTGCGCGCCGTCGAACTGGAGCACAGCGCACTCGAGCTCGCCGGCGACGACGTCGACCTGCTCGCCGACATCCATACCGGTCTGGCGCTGCGGTATTCCGACGACTGGCTGGTGAGCGTCGACCATGCGCGAACTGCCTGCCGTCTGCTCGAGGATCGCGCGGACGTCGAGCCGCAGCGGATGGCCGCGGCGCTGTCGTCCCTGGTCGCGGCGTCGTTCTACGCCGGGCTCGGTGCCGACCTCGACTCGTGCCGGTGGGCGGTCGAACTCGAGGGCGACGCGGTGTCCGCGCCGGTGGCCGACCGTGCACTCTCGGTGCTGTTCTACCTGCAGTTCGGGACCGACGACTACGTCGGCGCGCGCGAGCAGATGGGTCGTGCGTACGAGCTCGCTCAGGACGAGGGCGACGAGGCCTCGCGCGCCTACATCCTGTCGATGATGGGCGAGCTGGAACTCCGAGCGGGACGCTGGGACGTGGCCGAGGGCTACCTCGACGAGTGCGAGCAACTGTGCGACCGAACGCAGAATGTGTACTACAGCCGGTTGGCCAAGCATCGCAAGGCGTGGGTGGCCGCGATGCGCGGCACGACGGAGCCGGCAGTGCGGTTGGCGAGTGCCGAGATCGCCGATGCGCTCGGGACCGGGAATCTGCTGCTGCAGATCCGCGGGCGCGCACTGCTCGGCTTCTGCGCGGCGATGCACGGCGACATGCAGCGCGCGGCCGAGGAGTTCGATCAATACACCGCCGTGTTCGCCGAGCAGCGGGCGAACGAACCGGCCCTGCGGCTGATGGCCGGTGACCATGTCGAAGCGCTCGTCTCGGTCGGCAGGCTCGCCGATGCGCGCACGGCACTCGCCGCCATGGTCGAGCCGGCCGAGCGCCTCGGTCGGATTTCGGTGCTGGCTGCCGGCGCGCGGGCCGAGGCCCTGCTGCACGCAGAAGAGGGTGAGGCCGAGTTGGCGCTCGCCGCGGCCAGCAGGTCGATCGGGCTCTACCGGCAGTTGGAACGCCCGCTGGAGCTGGGCCGCTCGCGTCTCATCAAGGGCCAGATCCATCGCCGGTTCAAGCAGAAGTCGCTGGCGCGCGCCGAGTTGGGCGCTGCCGTCGACGCGTTCGAGGCACTCGGCGCCACCGGGTTCGCCGAGCGCGCACGCGACGAACTGCGCCGGGTGGGACTTCGGCCCCCCGCGGCGCAGGACCTCACCGAGACCGAGCGGCGGATCGCCGAGCTCACGGCCACCGGCATGCGTTCGGCCGAGATCGCGTCAACGCTGTTCCTCAGCACCAAGACGGTGTCGGGCAACCTGACCCGGATCTATCGCAAGCTCGGCGTCCGCAACCGGGCCGAGCTTGCCGCGTTCCTGTCCTCGTCCGTAACGGGGCCGGTTGCCGAACCGGAACCGACGCCGACAACCGGGGCATAACAGCCCATATCAGTCGATGCGCACCTATCGGTGTGGCAATCCGGCGTTCCTGGAGCGAACTTTCTCCGATTCCAGCGCGCGCGGTCGTCCCTAGGTTTCGATGTGGCGCCGATTGCCCGTGGCACTACCCCGACGCCGACACCGTCCATCACGTGAGCTCATCCGAGCTCGAAGGGGAGAAACCCGATGAACAGGAAATTGACCGCACTGCTCGGAGCGGCCGCAGCCGTCGTGGGGCTGGCCGCGATTGTGGCGCCGCAGCCCGCTTCAGCGGCGGTCGGCTCCGGTGAGGATCGCCAACTCACCGCACCGACATCCTGGTGGACCTACACCGGTGTCAGCGCGGCGACGGTGTCGAACACGCTGAGTGCCAACTCGGCCCGGCTGACCGACATCAACGTCGACATGTCCTCCGGGACGCCGAAATTCACCGTGACCGAGGTCGCGAACAGCGGGTCGTACTCCACCGGGTGGTGGTGGTACTACAACGCCACCCCGGCCCAGGTCGTCTCGCTGTCGAACACCAACGGCGCGCGCCCGATCGTGACCAACTGCTACCTCGTCTCCGGCGCCACCAAGTGTGCGGTCATCATGATCGCCAACACCGGCGCGAACGCGGAAGGCTGGTCGTTCTGGTACGGGACGCAGGCGTTCATCAATTCCAAGGTGGACGCGGCGACCAACCGACTGGTCAGCCTGAGCCGGATCCAGGGCACGTCGAACTACGCGGCCGTGTTCGGCTCGAACACCGGCACCGATTCCGTGAACTGGCACTACTACTACGGGCGCACGATCACCCAGGTCAGTGCGCTGTTGCGGTCGAACGGCGCGCGGCTGGTCGACCTGGACCAGAACAACGACACCGGCACCTACAACGTGGTCATGTACGCGAACACCACCAGGTGGTACTGGTACGTCAACACCTCGCTCGTGACTCTGGTCAACCAGGCGCTGCAGCAGGGCGAGCGGATCTTCGACGTGAGCCGGTTCGTGTCCGGCGGCACGACGTACTTCGCGGTGCTGAGCACCCGCAACACCGACGCCGCCAGCGAGCAGGTCTACAACATCCTCGCTCCGACGATCGACTCGGGCGCCTTCGGATTCGAGCTCAAGCAGCTCAACGGCCCGGTGCTCGCCGGCCTGCAGACGGGTAACGGCTTCGAGCCGGCATCCGCGCTGAAGGTCCTGTACCACTACGTGTCGATCGACAACGAGCAGGCCGGCACGACCAACAACAACACCGCGATCACCTATCACCTCGACCCGAGTGATCCGAGCAACGGTGGCATCTGCCCGGACAACTTCGCCAGCACGTCGACGACCAACCTCAAGAACGCCGACACGCTGATGATGCAGAACTCGGACAACCGGATGACCCGCGGCGTCCTGGAGAAGTACGGCAAGGCGGCAATGTTGGCGCAGGCGTCAGCACTGGGCATGACGAACACGGCGATCAACCACAACATCGGTTGCCCGACCGCGGCGACGCACAACCGGACGTCCCTGGCCGACCTCGACAAGATCTACGAGTCGTATCAGAACGGCGTGGACATCACGGCCGCGACCTGGCGCACCCAGTTCCGGGCCCGGATGCTCAACAACAGCAACTACTCCGGATTCCAGTCGTCGATCTGCCCGATCGTGAACCAGGAAGCAGCAGCACTCGGCAAGTCATCGGCAGTGGCCACCAGCTTCTGCAACAAGATGACGTGGATCGCCAAGGGCGGCTCGTACCAGTACGGCGGTTCGCTGCCGTGGACGATCTCGTGGGCGAACGGGTCCCTGACCAGCCTGCCGTTCAAGAGTGCCGGCGCCGTGGTCCCGACGTACTACTTCTACGGGGACTACGTCGACAACACGCAGATCAACTCCACGTCCGAGCAGACGGCGATCTCCAACGCTCGGGGCACCGCGTTCCAGGAGGCCATGCGCCCGTACATCCACGCCGCGCTGGCGACCTGGTAGGCGTGATACACAACTGAATACCGCCTGAAGGCGGGGCCCGCGTCCCTGGGTAGGGAGACGCGGGCCTCGTCGTTTTGGTGCCGACCGACCTGCTCGGCCCGGCCGGACGTGACCGAGCGCTGTGAGATCGTGGCCGGCATGGCATCGTCGTGGGCGAACCACGACCAGCGGAGGCGCACGGTGTTCAGTTCTCCTGCCGAGGCCGGTGCGCGCCTGGCGGCAACCGGGTACCTCGCGGACGCCCCGACGGCGACCACGGTCTTCCTCGCGGCACGACTCGAGCGGCCGCTGCTCGTCGAAGGTCCCGCCGGTGTCGGCAAGACCGAGCTGGCCAAGGCCGTCGCCGCCGCAACGGGTGCCGCCCTGATCCGCCTGCAGTGCTACGAGGGATTGGACGAGTCGCGCGCGCTCTACGAGTGGAACTACAAGAAGCAACTGCTGCGCATTCAAGCCGCTCCCAGTGACCAGGCGTGGGAACAGACGCACGACGACATCTTCACCGAGGAGTTCCTGCTCAGCCGTCCGTTGCTCGGGGCGATCCGCCGTGACGAACCGACGGTGCTGCTCGTCGATGAGATCGACAAGACCGACGTCGAGGTCGAGGCGCTGTTGCTGGAGGTGCTCTCGGACTTCCAGGTGAGCATTCCCGAACTCGGGACGGTGATCGCGACGCGGCGACCGTTCGTCGTGCTGACCTCCAACGCGAACCGGGAACTGTCCGAGGCACTCAAGCGACGCTGCCTCTACCTGTATCTGGACTATCCGAGTCAGGAGCGCGAGCGCGACATCCTGCTCGAGCGGGTGCCCGGGATCGACGTCGACCTGGCCCAGCAGGTTGCCGCGATGGCCGCGACCTTGCGCACGCTGGAGCTGAAGAAATCGCCCTCACTGGCGGAGAGCATCGACTGGGCCCGCACGCTCATCGCCCTGGACGTCGCCCGGCTCGACGAGCCCGCGGTCGCCGCCACGCTCGGTGTCGTGCTCAAGCACGCGTCCGACCACGAGCGGGCGATCAAGGAGCTGGGCCTGCCGGCCGTCGAGCGCTGATGAGCCTGTTCGAGCAGCATGTCGGCTTCGTGGCCGCGCTCCGCGGCGCGGGGCTCGCGGTGTCCGTCGCCGAGGACATCGACGCCGTGGTAGCCGTGCGTGCGATCGAACTGGCCGACCGCGAGCAGCTGCGTGCGGCCTATGCGGCCTCGCTGGTCAAGCGGCAGGTACACCGGCCGGCGTTCGACACCGTCTTCGATCTGTTCTTCCCGGCGACCGACGTGAGTGTCGATCCCGACCGCGAGGCGCCGGTATCGGCCTACCCGGCCGATCCGGCCGTGGTGCAGTTCCGGGACGAACTCCGCGACGCGTTGCTGCGCGGCGACGACGTGCGGCTGCGTCAGTTGGCGCAGGCCGCTGTCGGCAGGTTCGGTGGTGTCGCCGGACGCCGGCAAGGCGTGCAGTCCTGGTCGCGCTACGCCGCGCTGACCCGCATCTGGCCCGGGACGCTGATGGCGTCGCTGCTCGATGCGTTGCTCGCCGAGCAGGACCGCGACGGCCTGACCGAGCGCACCGTCCGCACGACGCTCGGCGGGCGCATCGCGCGCTTCGAGCAGTTCGTGGACACCGAGGTGCAGCGCCGGCTTGCCGCCGAATCGAGCCCTGACGAGATCGCGCGGACGGCCGTGCGTCCCAGTATCGAGCGGCGCGACCTGCAGAGCGCGACCCGTGGCGACCTGACCGCCATGCGGCGCGAGATCGCGCCGCTCGCGCGCCGGCTGGCCGCGCGGGTGGCCATCGAGCAGCGCCGGGGGCGACGGGGTCCGTTGGACTTCCGGCGCACGATCCGCGCGTCGCTGTCGGCCGGGGGAGTGCCGATCGAGACAGTGCACCGGCCCCGCCGGCCGAAGAAGACCGACCTGGTCATCGTGTGCGACGTGAGCGATTCGGTCAGTGCGTTCGCACAGTTCACGCTGTTGCTGATCTTCGCGCTGCGCGAGCAATTCACCCGGGTCCGCGTGTTCGCCTTTGTCGACCATCTCGACGAGATCACCGCTCTGCTCGACCCGACCCGGGACGTCGTCGACGCGTTCACCCGCGTCGCGTCCGAGGCCAAGGTGACCGGCTGGTCCGGTCGCACCGACTACGGGCGTGCGTTCGGGCTGTTCACCGAGCGGTACCTCGACGCGATCACGGCTCGTACCTCACTGCTGATCCTCGGCGACGCGCGTTCGAACTACGGGGATGTCGCCCTGCCGGCGCTGCGGCGGATGGCGGCGCGGGCGCGGCGCGCGTACTGGCTCAATCCGGAGCGGCGCAGCGCCTGGAACACCGGCGATTCGTGCGCGGACGAGGTCGCCGCCGCGGTTCCCATGCTGGAGTGCCGCAATCTCGCGCAGCTGAGCGACTTCGTTCGCGATCTTGTCTGACCCGCGCCCCGCCGCTGCCGCCGGAGTACTAGCGTCAAATCAGGGCACGCACCGCTAGGGGGACGCATGAAGATCGGCCTGCACATCTCGGACTTCACCTGGCCGGACGGAGCGCCTGGGCTCGCGGCCGATCTGCGCGAGCTGGCCGTGAGCGCCGAGGACGCCGGGTTCACCAAGATCAGCGTGATGGACCACGTCTGGCAGATCGGCCCGCTCGGCCCGCCCGAGCACGACATGCTCGAGGCATACACCGCGCTCGGTTATCTCGCCGCCGTGACGACGAAGGTCGACCTGCTCGCCTGGGTGAGTGCGGTCGTCTACCGCGAACCCGGGCTACTGGCCAAGTGCGTCACCACGCTGGACGTGCTCTCCGGGGGCCGCGCCTGGCTCGGCATCGGTGCGGCGTGGAACGAGGCGGAGTCGCGCGGGCTGGGCCTGCCCTTCCCGCCGACCGCTGAGCGGTTCGAGCGGCTCGAGGAGACGCTGCAGATCTGCCTGCAGATGTGGTCCGAGGACGAGAGTGCCTACCGCGGCAAGCACTACACGCTCGAGCGCACCCTCAACGTCCCCCAGCCGCTGCACCGACCGCACCCGCCGATCCTGATCGGCGGCGGTGGCGAGAAGAAGACGCTGCGCCTGGTCGCGCAGTACGCCGACGCCTGCAACCTGTTCGCCTCGCCCGACCTGGCGCACAAGCTCGACGTCCTGCGCGCGCACTGCGAGGACCTCGGACGAAACTACGACGACATCGAGAAGACGGTGATGATGGCCCTCGACGTCGGCGACAGCGGCGAGCAGGTCGACAGCACCATCGCCGCCCTGCGCGGGCTGGCCGACCTCGGGGTCACCCACGTCCACACCGGCGTGCGCGGCGCGGACCGGCTGCGCAAGCTCGACATCATCGGCGAGCGGGTCATCCCGGTGGTCGCCGACTTCTGAGCCGCACCGCCCCTGAGCCGCATTGACCGCGGGTGTGGCGGGGGCTACTTTTTGCTCACGCGACAGACCGGTCTCTATCGTCGCCTCCGCCCATCCGGCCCTTCGGGCCCACGAGGAAGGCACTCATGGCTGACTACGACCCCGCAGGTGAAACCGGCCTGCCCACCGAGAACGTCGGTTCGCTGCCACGCCCGAGCACGTTGCAAGCGGCGTACGCCGCCTACGACGAGGGCAGTACCGACAAGGCCGCCCTGGAGGCGTTGCAGGACGAGGCGGCCAAGGATTCGATCGAGCGACTCGAGGCGACGGGATCGCCGTGCGTCACCGACGGCGAGCAGCGCTGGTCGAGCTTTGCGACCTATCCGATCGCCGACACCCTCGCCGGCGGTGGCCTTGCCCCGATGCTCGCGCCGGGCGGGCAGTTCTTCGCGATCTTCGCCGATGGGCACGGGCGCCAGTTGCCGAAGCTGGTCAAGGGCCCGTTCAAGTACAACTTCTACGCCGCGGACACGCTGAAGAAGTCCCAGCCGTACGCGACGAAGCCGATGAAGCAGGCTGTCATCGCCCCATCCATGCTGATGCTGCTGTACCCCCTCAAGGAGGAGGTCGACGGCTACCCCCGCGAGCAGTTCGAGGCCGATCTGTGCGACGAGACCGAGCGCGACATCCGCAAGGCCTTCGCAGCCGGCGCCGTCCGGGTGTCGGTCGATTTCACCGAAGGCCGGCTGGCCACGCGTGAGGACCCGCGCAACCCCTGGACCGGTGCGGGCCTGCTCCCGCGCTTCATCGAACTCAACAACGCGGTGCTCGACCGGTTCAGCGCCGAGGAGCGCAAGAACATCGGCATCCACACCTGCCCGGGCGGGGACCGCGACTCGGTGCACTCGGCCGACGTCCCGTACAACAATCTGCTGCCGGAGATGTTCAAGATCAACGCCGGCTACTTCCTGATCCAGCTGGCCAGCGAGCGCGACAAGGACCCGGTGTACGAGTCGATCGGCAAGAACCTGCGCAACGCCAATGGCGTCGACCAGGTCGCGTTCGTCGGTGTCGTCAATCCGGGCAACCCGCGCGTCGAGTCGGCCGAGGAGATCCGTGACTCGTTGGTACGGGCCGCGAACTTCATCCCCAAGGAGCAGCTCGGCTCGACCGATGACTGCGGGTTCTCACCGTTCAGCATGGACGAGAAGCCCAACCACGGCTCACCGGACTACGCGCGCGACATCGCGTTCCAGAAGATCACCAACCGGGTGCAGGGCACCAGGATGGCGGCCGAGAAGCTGGGCATCTGACGGCAGCAACTGACCGCTGTGCCGCAGCCCGGTCCCGGAACCGTCCGGGTCCGGGCTGCGCGCCGGTTACGGCGCGGGTTCGCCGACGTCGATGCCGTGACTGCGCAGCAGCAGCTCGCCGAGTTGCCTGGCCCGCGAGCCCGCGTGGGCATCGCCCTCGTGGGCGGCCATGATCGAACCCTTCATCAGGATGTGCCACTGGCGCGCGAACGCGTCGGTGTCGGCGATGCCCGCATCGGCAGCATGTTCGGCCACGAACGCCCTGATGTTCGCCAGATGCTCGACGCTGGCCAGGCGTACCGGGCTGGCGGGATCCTTGACCTCGATCATGGCGGTGAGGAACGCGCAGCCGTCGAAGTCCGTACTGGCGAACCATTCGCCGAACACGTCGAAGATCGCGAGCAGGCGTGCCGCCGGCGTGGCGCCCCGGCGTTCGGCCTCGGTCTGCAGCCACTCGCGCGTCCACAACTGCTCGCGGCGGCGCAGGAAGTCCAGGATGAGCTCGTCCTTGGACGTGAAGTTGCGGTACAGGGTCATCTTTGCGGTGCCGGCCCGCGCGATCACCGCGTCGATGCCCACGCTCTGCGTGCCGTCGCGGCTGAACAGTTCGTAGGCGGCGCGGCCGATCCGCTCACGGCCACTGTCGTTGGCGGCGCGTGGGCTGCCTGGGTTGTCGTGCCCTGCCATGACGATCTCCGACGTGCGCGGTCGACCGCGCGATGGCGGCTGAACGCGTGCCAGTGTAGGCCGGGCCGACCGATCCTGCCCTCCCTGCGCTCCTGCGTCGCGCGTCGGTACGTTGGAGATACGCCCACCCGATCGTCAAGGAGACCGCATGGCCACCCGCACCGCCCGTACCGCCTGGACCGGCGGCCTCCAAGAGGGTTCCGGCCAGGTCGAACTCACCAGCTCTGGCGTCGGCACGTACAACGTGTCCTTCCCCAAGCGAGCGGCGGATGACGCCGACGGCACGACCAGTCCCGAGGAACTGATCGCCGCCGCGCACTCGTCCTGTTTCGCGATGCAACTCTCAGCGGTCGTTGCTGCGGCCGGCGGCACTCCGCAGGCTCTCGACGTGACGGTCGACGTCTCGCTCGGCGCCGACCCGGCCGGCGGATTCCGGATCACCGGCAGCAAGATCACCGTCCGCGGTGAGGTGGACGGCCTCGACAACGACGGGTTCGTGCAGGCGGCGGAGTCGGCGAAGGTTGGCTGCCCCGTGAGCAAGGCGCTGACCGGAGTCGAGATCACCCTCGACGCGGCGCTCGAGTAGGGCTCAGCCCCAGATCTCGGCAGCGGTCTCGACGACGAGGTCGAGTTTTGCGCGCTGCTCGTCCTGGCTGAGTGCGTTGCCCTCGACGGTGGACGAGAACCCGCACTGCGGGGACAGGCACAACTGATCGAGCGGCACGTACCGTGATGCCTCGTCCACCCGCCGCTTGAGCGCGGACTTCGACTCGAGCGCCGGGCTCTTCGTGGTGACCAGCCCGAGCACGACCTGTTTGCCGGGCGGCACGAAGCGCAGCGGCGCGAAGTCCCCGGACCGTGCGTCGTCGTATTCGAGGAAGAACCCGTCCACGTCCAGGCGACCGAACAGTGCCTCGGCGACGAAGTCGTACCCGCCCTCGGCGGCCCAGGACGAGCGGTAGTTGCCCCGGCACAGGTGCGTCGTGACGCACAGCCCGTCGGGACGGTCCGCGAGGGCCGCATTGATCTGGTTGATGTAGCGCTCGTGCTGATGCTCGCCGTCGCGGCCCTGCGCGCGCAGTTGCTCGCGCTGGGCCGGGTCGTTGAGGTAGGCCAGGCTGGTGTCGTCCAGTTGCAGGTACGTGCAGCCGAGCGCGGCGATACCGCGAACCTGCGCCGCGTAGGCCGCAGAGAGGTCGGTCCAGAACACGTCCTCGTCGGGGTAGACGGCGGGATCGATGGCGGCGGCGCCCCCGCGGTAGTGGACCATGCTGGGCGAAGGAATCGTCAGCTTCGGCGTCGCCGTCGTGACCGCGGACATCACGAATTCGATGTCAGCGCCGAAGATCGGCTGGTCGATTCCCACCCGCCCGTTCACCGTCAGCGCGGCGGAGGTGAAGTCGAGATCGCCGGCGGCATTGCGGAAGTGGACCTCGATCTTCTCCTCGGTCTTGCTGATGCCCTCGAGTTGATAGATGAAATCCATGTGCCACGACGTCCGGCGGAACTCTCCGTCGGTCGCTGCTCGCAGCCCGACGTCTTCCTGCATCCGCACCACGTCGCGGATCGCCTCGTCCTCGACGGCCCGTAGCTGCTCGTCTCCGAACTCGCCCCGGACGTGCCGGTCGCGGGCCTCGAGCAGTCCCGTCGGGCGCAGCAGGCTGCCGACCTGATCAGCCCGGAACGGTGGCCGGTCACGCACCGCCATCGTCGCCGACCTCAGTCCTCGGACGGAGCGCTGGGCATCCTCTCGCCGATGAGATCCATCACCGAGGAGTCGGTCAGCGTGGTGACGTCGCCCAGCTCGCGGTGGTCGGCCACGTCACGCAGCAGCCGGCGCATGATCTTGCCCGAGCGTGTCTTGGGCAGCTCGGCGACGATCATGATCTGCCGTGGCTTCGCGATCGGGCCGATCTCGGACGCGACGTGGTCACGCAGCGTCTTGATCAGCCGCTCACCCTCTGCCTCATCGGTCGGACCGCTGCCGCGCAGGATGACGAACGCGACGATGCCCTGGCCGGTGGTCGGGTCGGTCGCGCCGACGACGGCCGCCTCGGCGACGGACGGGTGCGAGACCAGGGCCGACTCGACCTCGGTGGTCGAGATCCGGTGGCCGGACACGTTCATCACGTCGTCGACGCGGCCGAGCAGCCACAGGTCGCCGTCGTCGTCCTTCTTCGCACCGTCACCGGCGAAGTAGTAGCCCTGGGCCTTGAACCGGTCCCAGTAGGTCTCGCGGAAGCGGTCGGGGTCGCCCCAGATGCCGCGCGTCATCGCCGGCCACGGTTCGGTGATCACGAGCAGGCCGCCGCCGCCGTGGGGAACCGGGGTGCCGTCGTTGTCGACGACGTCGGCACCGATGCCGGGCAGCGGCCTGGTCGCCGAGCCGGGCTTGGTCTCGGTGACGCCGGGCAGCGGGCTGATCATCAGCGCGCCGGTCTCGGTCTGCCACCAGGTGTCGACGACCGGGCACCGGTCACCGCCGAAGTTCTCGCGGTACCACATCCACGCCTCGGGATTGATCGGTTCGCCGACCGAACCGAGCAGGCGCAGCGAGGACAGGTCGTGCGCCCGCGGCACGTCCTCGCCCCACTTCATGAAGGTGCGGATCGTGGTGGGTGCCGTGTACAGGATGCTGATCTTGTACTTCTCGATCATCTCGAACCAGCGGTGCTCGTTCGGGGTGTTCGGGGTTCCTTCGTACATGAACGACGTCGCCCGGTTGGCCAGCGGTCCGTAGACGATGTAGCTGTGCCCGGTGATCCAGCCGATGTCGGCGCCGCACCAGTACAGGTCGTCGTCGGGCTTGAGGTCGAACACCGAGTAGTGGCTGTACGCGACCTGCGTCAGGTAACCGCCGGTCGTGTGCAGGATGCCCTTCGGCTTGCCCGTAGTGCCCGAGGTGTACATCACGAACAGCGGATGCTCGGCGTCGAAAGCCTCGGCCTCGTGCTCGCTCGACTGCGCGTCGACCAAGTCGTGCCACCAGACGTCCTTGTCGTCGTTCCACTCGATGTCGTCCTGGCCGGTGCGCTTGACGACGAGCACCGAGCGCACGTCCGGGCACTTCTTCAACGCATCGTCGACGGCCGGCTTCAGCGCCGAGGCCGCGCCCCGCCGGTACCCGCCGTCGGCGGTGATCACGACGCGAGCGTCGCAGTCGATGATGCGATCGGACAGTGCCGAGGACGAGAAGCCGCCGAACACCACGGTGTGCGGCGCCCCGAGGCGCGCACACGCGAGCATCGCGACGACGGTCTCGGGGATCATCGGCATGTAGATCGCCACTCGGTCGCCGGTCTCGACGCCGAGGGACACCAGCGCGTTCGCCGCCCGGCAGACCTCGTCCTTGAGTTCTGCGTAGGTGATCGACCGCGTGTCGCCGGGCTCGCCCTCCCAGTGGTAGGCGACCTGGTCGCCGTGACCGTCGGCCACATGCCGGTCGACACAGTTCACCGCCACATTGAGCTTGCCGCCGACGAACCACTTCGCGAACGGGGCGTCGGTCCAGTCCAGCACCTGCGACCACGGCTCGGCCCAGGTCAGCCGTTCGGCCTGCGTGGCCCAGAACGCCATCGGGTCCCGATCGGCCTCGGCGTAGGCCTCGGCGGTCACGTTCGCGGCAGCCGCGAACTGCTCGGGTGGGGCGAACTTTCGATCTTCGCGGGACAGGTTGGCCAGCGTTTCGCTCATCCTGCGAACCTAGCGCGGGAGGGTGGGGAACACGACCCGCCGGAAGGTCGAGTTGACCACCCCGGCGAACGAGGCGTACCACGCGAGGACGGCGGTGATCAGGCCCAGCCAACCGCCGAACTTCGTCCAGCCGGTGCTCTCACCGAGCGCGCCGATCGTCAGGGCGAGGAAGGTCAGCGTCAAGAACACGAACACGGCGAAGACGGCACCGGAGACCCGACTTGCCGCGACGGTCATGTAGGCAGTGAAGATCGTCCACACCAGCAGGTACAACCCCACCGCGTGCTCGATGTCGACCGGATTCACCGTGGACGGCAGGCTGGGCAGCACGTGATCGACGAGGTACCAGTACGAGAGCCAGAACGCGCCGAAGGATGAGAACGCAAGTGCGCCGAACGTGTTGCCCTTGGTGAACTCCCACATCCCGGCGAGCAGCTGGCCGATTCCGCCGTAGAACAGGGCCAGCCCCAGCACAGCGCCTTCCACCGAGGCCGAAAGCATGCCCGCGTTGACGACCGAAAGGAAGAACGTCGTGCCGGCGAACGCGGCGAGCCCGAGTGGACCGGGGTCGGCGATCCCGGCTCGATCTGCCACGGACGGTGGGGCGGTCTCAGCGATTCGATCGTTGCGCTCTGTTACCCGGGATGCCATCACAGATCTCCTGTCGATACGGGCCCGGCGCGACGCGGAGGCGCCTGGGCCAAACCGGTGAGTCAGTGAGCACGTTACGCCCCTTATATCCTAAAAGCCTGTTACAGCGGGTACGAGGACGTGTATGGGGTATTGCCCGCGTCCGCAGGTCGGCTAAACGTCCGGCCCTCGCCGCGGTCGGGTGCACGCTGCCTCCGGCCGACCGCTTCCCATCCGCTGCCCCGTGTTCTAGGACGCCGCCGCCGGAAGCACGCGAGGTGCACCTCGCTCCTGGGCAGGTCCGCGGCGGCATTCGGGCGGTGCTCCCTCCGCGTCCGGCCGCTGCCCTGCCGTGAGTTCGGCGGGCGTGCGATCCTTGACCTGCCGAGACCACCGTCATATTGCTACTGGTCAGTAACATAGGCAGAGTAGTAGCCACACTTGCGTGGCGGTGCCGGCTCAGGCACGCGTGCGCTCCCGCAGCACCAGCATGCGGGACTCCCGAACCGAGAGGTCAGCCAAAGCATGAACATCGTCGTGCTGATGAAGCAGGTCCCGGACACCGAGGGCGATCGCAAGCTCGACCCGTCCGACAACACTGTCGACCGCGCTGCCGTCGACCCGGTGATCAACTACATCGATGAGTTCGCGATCGAGGAGGGCCTGCGGCTGAAGGAGGAGCACGGCGGCGAGGTCACGATCCTCACCGTCGGACCCGAGAAGGCCACCGAGTCGATCCGCAAGGCCCTGTCGATGGGTGCGGACAAGGCGGTGCACGTCCTCGACGACGCCCTGCACGGTTCGGACGCCATCGCCACCGCCAAGGTGATCGCCGGTGCCCTCGGCACCGTCGAGTGGGACGTCGCGATCGCCGGGTCCGAGGCCACCGATGCCCGTGGCTCGGTCGTCCCGGCACTGCTGGCCGAGGTGCTCGGCGCACCGCAGCTCACGCAGGCACGCAAGGTCACCGTCGAGGGGTCCACGGTCACGATCGAGCGGGTGACCGACACCGGTTACGAGACCGTCCAGGGCGACACACCGGCGGTCATCAGCGTGGTGGAGAAGATCAACGACCCGCGCTACCCGTCGTTCAAGGGCATCATGGCCGCCAAGAGCAAGCCGATCGAGACCAAGTCGCTCGGTGACATCGGCCTGGACGCCGCCGAGGTGGGGCTGGCCAACGCGTGGACACAGGTGACGTCGTTCGAGAACGCGCCGCCGCGCCAGGCCGGCCAGGTGGTCAAGGACGAGGGTGACGGCGGCGCGAAGATCGCCGACTTCCTGGCCTCGAAGAAACTCATCTGATCCGGCGACGAGACGAAGGAGACATTTCCATGGCAGAGGTTCTGGTTCTCGTCGATTCCGCCGACGGCACCGTCAAGAAGGCAACCCTAGAGCTGCTCACCGCGGCTCGTTCACTCGGTGAGCCGAGCGCAGTCGTCGTCGGTGCCCCGGGCACCGCGGCGGCCCTGAAGGACCAACTCGGCGAGTACGGCGCCGCGAAGGTGTACGTCGTCGAGAACGACGACATGACCGCTTACTCGGTCGCCCCGAAGGCCGAGGCGCTCGCCGCGGTTGCCGCGCAGGCATCGCCGGCAGCGGTGTTGCTCTCGTCCAGCTCAGAGAACAAGGAGATTGCGGCACGGCTGGCGGTCAAGCTGGAGTCCGGCCTGCTCTACGACGCGGTCGGGTTCGACGGCGACGGCACGGTCACGCAGTCGATCTTCGGTGCCGCCGTCACCGTCCAGGCGAAGGTCGCGAAGGGGACGCCGGTCATCACCGTCCGGCCGAACTCGTTCGCGCCCGAGCCGGCCTCGGGTGCGGCCGAAGAGGTCGCGGTCGACGTCCAGGTTTCCGACAACGGCAAGAAGGCAAAGATCGTCGACGCGGTCGTCGAGGCCAAGAGCTCGCGACCGCAGCTCGCGGACGCTTCCGTGGTCGTGTCGGGTGGCCGCGGCATCGGCAAGGCCGAGAACTTCCACCTCATCGAGGAACTCGCCGACTCGCTCGGCGCCGCAGTCGGCGCCTCGCGTGCGGTCGTGGACGCCGGCTGGGTCGATCACCAGATGCAGGTCGGTCAGACCGGCGTCACGGTGTCCCCGCAGCTCTACGTCGCGGTGGGTATCTCCGGCGCCATCCAGCACCGCGCCGGCATGCAGACGTCGAAGACGATCGTCGCGATCAACAAGGATCCCGAGGCGCCGATCTTCGAACTGGCCGACTTCGGCGTGGTGGGGGACCTGTTCCAGGTGGCACCCGCGCTCACCGAAGAGGTCACCAAGCGCAAGGGCTGAACCGGCTGCGCAACAAATTTGTTGCGTTGAAGTGGGGTTCAACTTGCATGCTTGGCGCATGAACACGGAGCTGGGGACGGAGGCTTCCGTCCCCAGCTCTATTTTCGGCCCGCAGCTGCGCGCCACGACCGGCGCACTCCTGATCATCATCACGATGATCGCCTTCGAGGCAATGGCGGTGGCGGCTGCCCTGCCGACTGCCGCGCGCGAGCTGCACGGCCTGCGCACCTACGGCTGGGCGTTCACCGGCTTCTTGGTCGCCAACGTGGTCGGGATGGTGGTGTCCGGTCAGTTGTGCGACGCCCACGGCCCGCGGCGCTCGCTCATCGTCGGGCTGGTCTGCTTCTCGCTCGGACTGGTCCTGTCGGGAACCGCATCCACGATGACGCAGTTCGTGGCCGGTCGCCTCGTCCAGGGTCTCGGCAGTGGATTCCTGATCACCGCGATCTACGTCCTGATCGGCTCGACCTTCTCGGTGTCGCTGCAACCGAAGGTGTTCGCGGCGACGTCCTCGGCCTGGGTGCTGCCCGCCCTGCTCGGACCCGTGGTGTCCGGCACGCTGACGCAGCACCTGAGCTGGCGCTGGGTGTTCCTCGGCCTGCTTCCGTTCGTGCTGCTCGGGGCGGCCCTGCTCGTCCCGACGCTGCAGCGCCTGCCGCGGCGCCAGGCCGGTTCCGGAAGCGGGCTCGGCGACCCGCGGCGGATCGTGCGCGCGCTGGCAGTCGCCGGCGGAGTCGCGCTCGTCCAGACCGCCGGCCAGCACCGCACGCTGGCCTGGATCGCCGGCGGCGTCGCCGGAGTGATCCTGCTCGGGTGGGGCCTGCACCGGCTGCTGCCCGCCGGGACCGTCCGGGTGCGTGCCGGGGTCGCTGCTCCGGTGGCCCTGCGCGGGCTGCTCGCCGGGGCGTTCTTCGGTGTGGACGCGAGCATCCCGCTCGCGATGACGGTCCAGCACGGCTATTCGCCCACGGTGGCGGGCCTCCCGCTGGCCGCCGGTGGCATCACCTGGGCGCTCGGTTCGTGGTGGCAGGGCCGGACGTCCGCGCGCGAGGAGGGCGCCCGTCGGGTCGCGTTGCTGCGCAGCGGCTTCGCCCTCGTGGCCTTCTCGGCGCTCCTGGTCGGCTTCGCCCAGCAGCCGGCGGCGCCCGGGTGGCTGGTGTACCCGGCGTGGACGATCGGCGGCCTCGGCATGGGTTTGGCCATGTCGAGCACGAGCGTGCTCCTGCTGCGCTACACCTCTGACGCGGAGCGAGGGTCCGACTCGGCCGCCCTGCAACTGTCTGACGCGACCGGATCCGCGCTCACCACCGGGTTCGGCGGGGTGCTGGTCGGCGCGGCCGCCGGCGGCGTGATCGGGTTCACCGCCGCGTTCTGGGCGTTGGCGCTCGTGATGACCGCGATCGCCCTGCTGGGACTGGCAGTCGCCGGTCGCGCGGGTACGCCCGCGACGGTGTCCCGGCAGGCGGTGCCGATCGACGCCTGAGCCGGACACGGTCAGAGCCGGCCCGGGGTCCCCGGCGTCGGATGGACGGTGAGCAACCCCCCGAACGGCCGTAAGCTGGATGCGATGCCTTACCTCGACCACGCGGCGACCACACCCGTGCACCCCGAGGCCGCTGCTGCGGTCGCCGCGGCGCTGGGTGATCTCGGCAACGCGTCCTCCCTGCACGGCGCCGGGCGCCGGGCCCGGCGCCGGATCGAGGAATCGCGCGAGTCCCTCGCGGCCGCCCTGGGCGCGCGGCCGTCCGAGGTGATCTTCACCGGCAGCGGCACCGAGGCCGACAACCTTGCGGTCAAGGGCATCTACTGGTCGCGGCGCGCGAAGGATCCGCGGCGGCGCCGCATCGTGATCAGCTCGATCGAACATCACGCCGTCCTCGATGCCGCACAGTGGCTGGCTGCCGCGCAGGACGCCGAGCTCACCCTGTTGCCCGTGGACAGGCACGGTCGGGTCGATCCCGAGGTGCTGCGAGCGAGCATCGCCCAGGACCCGGACTCGGTCGCGCTGGTCAGCGTGATGTGGGCGAACAACGAGGTCGGCACGGTGCAGCCGATCGCCGAGCTCGCCACGGTCGCGCACGAGCACGGCATCCCGCTGCACACCGACGCGGTGCAGGCCGTCGGCGCGATGCCGGTCAACTTCGCCGAGTGCGGCGCGGACGCGTTGACGATGACCGGACACAAGCTCGGCGGCCCGGTCGGTGCCGGCGCGCTGCTGCTGCGCCGCAACATCGAGTGCGCGCCGTTGCTGCACGGTGGTGGTCAGGAGCGCGACGTCCGGTCCGGCACGCTGGACGTTCCCGGCGCGATCGGGCTGTCGGTCGCCGCGTCGCTCGCCGTGGCACGCCAGCCGACGACCTCGGCGCGGGTGCGCGCGCTCCGCGACCGGTTGGTGGCCGGGATCCGAGCCGAGGTGGACGACGTCGTGGTGAACGAGCACCCGGCGAGTCGTTTGCCCGGGATCGCGCACCTGAGCTTTCCCGGGTGTGAGGGCGACGCGCTGCTCATGCTGCTCGACGCGCAGGGGGTCGAGTGCTCGACCGGGTCTGCGTGCGCCGCGGGCGTGGCCCAGCCTTCGCACGTCCTGCTCGCGATGGGAGCCGACGCGGCACTCGCCCGGGGCTCGCTGCGCTTCTCGCTGGGCCACTCGTCGACCGAGGCTGATGTCGAGGCGGCGCTCGCCGCTATCGGTCCCGCGGTCGTGCGCGCCCGACGGGCCGGCCTGACGTCGGTGGCCTCATGAAGATTCTCGCCGCGATGAGCGGTGGGGTGGACTCTGCGGTCGCCGCCGCGCGAGCGGTCGACGCCGGGCACGAGGTCACCGGCGTGCATCTGGCGCTCGCGCAGAACCCCGCGACGCTGCGTACCGGCGCCCGCGGGTGCTGCACCCTCGAGGACAGCAACGACGCCCGTCGCGCTGCCGACGTGATCGGCATCCCGTTCTACATCTGGGATCTCGCCGAGCGGTTCCGTGCCGACGTCGTGGACGACTTCGTCGACGAGTACGCGGCCGGCCGAACGCCGAATCCGTGCCTTCGCTGTAACGAGAAGATCAAGTTCGCCGCCGTGCTGGACCGTGCCCTGGCGCTCGGCTTCGACGCCGTCGTCACCGGACACCACGCCCGGCTCGCCGGCGGGCTGCTGCAGCGCTCGGTCGACCCGGCGAAGGATCAGTCCTACGTCCTCGCCGTGCTGACGCGCGCGCAGCTCGCACATGCGATGTTCCCGCTCGGTGACTCGACCAAGGCGCAGGTGCGGGCCGAGGCGGCCGCGCGGGGGCTCGCTGTCGCAGACAAGCCCGACTCGCACGACATCTGCTTCATCGCCGACGGCGACACCCGCGGGTTCCTGTCGCGTCGGCTCGGCACCGCCGACGGCGACATCGTGGACGCCGAGTCCGGCGCGGTGATCGGCAGCCACACCGGTTCGTACGGGTTCACCGTGGGGCAGCGTCGCGGCCTGCATCTGGACCGGGTGGCGCCCGGCGGCGAGCCGCGCTACGTGCTCTCGATCCGGCCGGCCACCAACACGGTGGTCGTCGGCCGCGGGGAACTACTCGACGTGGACGAGGTGAGCGGGGAGCGTCCGGTCTGGTCAGTGAGGCCCGAGGGGCCGTTCGACTGCACCGTCCAACTGCGCGCCCACGGGATGCTGAGCCCGGCGTCGATCACGACGACGGACGGCGCGGTGACAGCTCGGCTGCGCACGGCCCAGCGCGGGGTCGCCGCGGGCCAGGCACTGGTGATGTACGACGGCGACACCGTCCTCGGGTCGGCCACGATCGTCGACGCTCGGCGGTCATGACGCGGCCCTGGGTGCCCGGAGCAGTCACCGGGCTCGGCTCGTTGCCGGGCACCGATCCGGACGAGGCGTCCCGGCTGGTACTCGGTGAACTGCCCGACCTGCCCCACCTGCCCGAGCTGCCCGCCCGCGGCGTCGGCGCTCACCTGATCGGACGCACGGCCGCGCTGCTGGTCGACCTTCCCGTTGAGGTGGTCCCGTCGGGATGGCGGATCACCGCGCACGCCGGCGCCGACCTGCGCCGCGCGAGGGATCTGCTCGCGCGCGACCTCGACGCCCTCGAGGCACAGGCCGAGGGTCTGGCCGGCCCGCTGAAGATCCAGCTGGCCGGCCCCTGGACGCTGGCAGCCGGCGTCGAGGTGCCGACCGGACATCGGGCCGTGGGCGATCACGGCGCGACCCGTGACATCGCCGCCTCACTTGCCGAAGGGCTGCGCCTGCATCTGGCCGACCTGGCTGATCGGTTGCCGTCGGCGGACCTCGTGGTGCAGGTCGACGAACCGTCGCTGCCGACCGTCCTCGCCGGCGAGGTGCCGACACCGTCCGGGTACGGGACGGTCCGCTCGGTCGATGCGAACGTGGTCGAGCAGACCCTGCGTGACGTGCTGGAGGTCGTCCCGGACGGGCGCCGGGTCGTGCACTGCTGCGCCGCGGGCGCACCGATCGGGCTCTTGCGCGCGGCCGGGGCCAACGCGGTCGCCGTCGACCTGGCGCTGCTGACCGCCGCGCAGCACGACGCACTCGGCGAGGCCGTCGACGCCGGCGTCTCGCTGTGGCTCGGCGTGCTGCCCGGAACCGACTCCACGATCGGCTTCGACCACGCACGCGCGCGCCTGCACCGGTTCTGGACGACGCTCGGGTTCGGCGCCGACGCGTTCGCCGCGACGGTGGTCCCGACACCCGCGTGCGGGCTGGCAGGCGCGAGCCCCGACTACGTCCGTCGAGCACTGTCCGTGCTTCGCGATCTCGGCCGCGATCTCGTCGATCCCGTCGAGCGCGACGGGTCATGAGCGTGCCGGGGTGGCCCGTCCGCACGGCACGACTGCTGTCAGCACGGCTCGCTAGGTTCTTCAGCTGTGAGTGACCCTGCGGCAGCAACCGACGAGGCGCGCGAGGAGCACGAGCGCCTGGCGCAGCAGATCGACGAGGACCAGTACCGCTACTACGTCCTGGACGCCCCCTCGTCGAGCGATGCCGATTACGACGCGGCGCTCAAGCGGCTCGAGGAACTCGAGGCGCAGTTCCCCGAATTGCGCACGCCGTCGTCCCCGACGCAGCGGGTCGGCGGTACGTATTCGACGTTGTTCACCCCGGTCGACCACCTGGAGCGGATGCTCAGCCTCGACAACACCTTCTCGCACGAGGACCTGGCCGCGTGGGCAGCCCGGGTCGAACGCGACGCGGGCGCCGTGCCCGGGTACCTGTGCGAGCTCAAGGTGGACGGGCTGGCGGTGAACCTGCTCTACGAGGGCGGCCGGCTGGTGCGGGGCGCAACGCGTGGCGATGGCCGGACCGGCGAGGACGTCACGCGCAATGTCCGCACCATCGACAACGTGCCCGGACAGCTCCGCGGCGCGGATGTGCCGCGGGTGCTCGAAGTCCGCGGCGAGGTGTACTTCCCGGTCGTGCACTTCGAGGAACTCAACGCCACGCTCGTAGCCGCAGGCAAGGCCCCGTTCGCCAACCCGCGGAACACCGCGGCCGGCTCGTTGCGCCAGAAGGACCCGCGCGTCACGGCCAGCAGGCGGCTCAAGTTCGTGCTGCACGGCGTGGGCAAGGTCGAGGGCGGGCCCCAGGTCAGCTCGCAGTTCGAGTGGTACGAGCTGCTCGCGTCCTGGGGCCTGCCCATCGCCGAACGAGCGAAACTCGAGCCGGATCTACCCGCTGTGCAGGCCTTCATCGACTACTGGGGCGAGCACCGCCACGACGTCGAGCACGAGATCGACGGGGTGGTGGTCAAGGTGGACGAGTTGGCGCTCCAGCGCCGGCTCGGCTCGACCAGCCGCGCCCCGCGCTGGGCGATCGCGTTCAAATACCCGCCCGAAGAGGTCAACACCCGACTGCTCGACATCCGGGTCAACGTCGGCCGTACCGGACGCGTCACCCCCTACGGCGTGATGGAACCGGTCAAGGTCGCCGGGTCGACCGTCGAGCAGGCGACCCTGCACAACCAGTGGGAGGTCGAACGCAAGGGCGTGCTCATCGGCGATGTCGTGGTGCTGCGCAAGGCCGGTGACGTGATCCCCGAGATCGTCGGCCCAGTGGTCGCCTTGCGTGACGGCACGGAGCGGCCCTTCGTCATGCCCGGCACCTGTCCGGCATGCGGCACGCCGCTGGCGCCCGAGAAGGACGGCGACAAGGACATCCGCTGCCCCAATGCCCGCTCGTGCCCGGCTCAGTTGCGGGAGCGGGTGGCCTCCCTCGCCACGCGCAGCGCGTTGGACATCGAGGCGCTCGGCTACGAAGGCGTGGCCGCGTTGCTCGATGCCGGGGTGCTGACGGACGAGGGCGACCTGTTCGACGTCACCGCCGAGGCGTTGGCCGATGTCGCGCTCTACACGCGCGCGGCGAAGAAGACCGACGATCCTGACGGCGTGCGCGAGGGGCGCGTGCTCTCGGCCAACGGGCTGAAGCTGCTCGCCAACCTCGAGCAGGCCAAGGCCCAGCCGCTGTGGCGCGTGCTGGTGGCGCTGTCCATCCGCCATGTCGGGCCCACCGCTGCGCGTGCGCTCGCCGCCGAGTTCGGCTCGATCGACGCGATCCGGTCCGCGTCGGTCGACGCGCTCGCGGCGGCCGACGGGGTCGGCGGCGTGATCGCCGAGGCCGTCCAGGAGTGGTTCGCCGTCGACTGGCACGTCGCGATCGTCGACAAGTGGGCGGCTGCCGGTGTCCGCACGGCCGACGATGTCGACGACTCGACCCCGAAGACGCTCGCCGGGTTGACGGTCGTGGTCACCGGTTCGCTGCAGGGCTTCTCGCGGGACGAGGCGAAGGAAGCGATCCTCGCCCGCGGGGGCAAGGCGGCCGGATCGGTCTCGAAGAAGACCGACTTCGTCGTGGTGGGCGAGAACGCCGGCACCAAGGCCGACAAGGCCGAGCAGTTGGGCGTCTCCGTCCTCGACGAAGCGGGCTTTCGCGCGTTGCTCGACAGTGGCCCGCCGGGGGTGGATGCACCGACGTGAGCCGGCCCGCGGACGCGCAAGTGCCCGGCTCGACGTCAGCGCGCCCGAATCCGGTGCGCTCGGTCACAAAGTGCCCGGCAAAGCATGTGATATCGCCCAGCACGGATGGGACAATCACAGAGAATTGTGCGAGGAAGGAAAGCGTGAGCCAAACCCGGGACGTGACCGGCGAGGTGCTCCCACGACGCTGGTCCAGTGTTCCGTGGCGGGGCGCCGTCTTCGCGACTCTGTTCGTGGCCTATCTGCTGCTGACGCTCGGCGTCATCTTCCGCAGCCCGGTCCTCACCCTCGACCAGACCATCCTCAACCTGCACCTGCCGCGGCAGATCGGGCCCGATGGCCGCGATCGCGTCGCGATCTACGTCATGCTCGGCCAGCGCGCACCGTCGACCCTGATCGCCCTGCCCTGGATCGCCTGGGCCGCGTGGCGGGCTCGCTCGGTGCGGCCCCTCGTCATGATCGCCACCGCGTTGCTCGTCCTCAACGTGACGGTGGGCGTGGTGAAGCTGCTCATCGGCCGCATCGGTCCGCTCGCGACTCCCGACGTCCACGCGGTGTTCGCAGGTGGCAACATCTACCCGTCCGGGCATGTGTCCAACGCGGTTGTGCTCTACGGCGTCATCGCCCTGCTGGCCGTGCGCTGGCGCCGGCTGGCGATTGGCTTCGCGGTGTTCGTCTCGCTGACAGTGGGAATCGGGACGCTGTATCTGCGGACGCACTGGATCAGTGATGTGGTCGGCGGGTGGCTGGCCGGTGGCCTCGTCCTGCTGGCGCTGCCGTGGCTCATGCCCACCGCCGAACGCGCGTGCGCCGCGGTAGCGGGCCGGGTTCGGGCAGTGCGGCTGGCGGCGCGCCGGCGCACGGCGCCGCATGTCCGCCCCGTCCGTCCGGCCGTCCCGGTCCCGGCTCCCGCGCTCGTCGCCACGAACTCGGCCACGAACACGGCCACGGCGGAGCGTGACAGTGAGGGCGTCGCGGCAGGCCCCGTCCCGATCGGGCGCAGCCGCCACCGGGCGCTCGCCACCACGTCGGGTTCGCACCCGGTCAGCGCCCGCTGACGCTGCTCGCAGGCGTGCTCGGATCGGCCCGGACGTTCCCGGCGCTCAGAACGTGACGGAACACCCGGTGAGCTGCTCGGCCGAGGCCCAGAGCTTCGCCGCCACCGCCTGGTCCTTGGACGCCTTCGACGACCCGACCTTGGTGGGCTGCCCGCGCAGCTCGCCGATCCCGTCCGGCCCGTAGAACGCGCCGCTTTCGGCGTCGGGCATCGTCGCCGCGTACAGCGTCGGCAGTGACCCCCGGCCGGCGTCCTGGGCGACCAGGCGGTTGCCGAGGGCCATGATCCGGTCCTGGATCGACTCGGTGTGCGACTGCAACTCGGTGGCCGCGTACCCGGGGTGCGCAGCCAGCGACCGCACCGAGGAGCCGGCCGCCGCCAGCCGGC
Source organism: uncultured Actinomycetota bacterium (assembly GCA_963750295.1). GTDB lineage: Bacteria > Actinomycetota > Actinomycetes > Mycobacteriales > Jatrophihabitantaceae > CAVVPY01. The sequence goes on along the minus strand of CAVVPY010000001.1, from coordinate 1,797,882 downwards.
GGTGCAGCTCGTAGGCGAACATCAGATCGGCCAGCTTCGACTGCCCGTACGCCGCCCAGCGGCGGTAGCGGCGCTTGTGCCAGTTCAGGTCGTCGATGTCGATGCGCCCGATCCGGTGGGCGCCACTGGACAGGGTGACGACGCGGTCGGTGAGCTGGGGAAGCAGCAGCGCCGTCAAGGCGAAGTGACCCAGGAAGTTGGTCCCGAACTGCATCTCGAAGCCGTCCTCGGTCGTGCGGTGGGGGATGGCCATGACGCCGGCGTTGTTGATGAGCACGTCCAACGCACCGCACGCTGCGGCGAAGGAGCGCACCGAGGACAGGTCGGCCAGGTCGAGCCGACGCACGTCGGTGCTGCCGGACATGCGCGCAGCCGCCGCCTGGCCCTTGTCGGTGTTGCGGCAGGCGAGCACCACGTGCGCGCCCTTGGCCGCCAGCGCTGCGGCCGTCACTTCGCCGAGGCCGCTGTTGGCGCCCGTCACGACGATCGTGCGACCGGTCTGGTCCGGGATGTCGGTGGCGCTCCAGCGGCTCATGGCTGCAGGCTAACGACTGCTGATCTGCGGCTGCGGACGGCGGCTGCGGATGGCACCGGGAAAGGGCTAACCCGCGGTGACCGTCGCGGCGATGGCGGCCAGATGCTGCAACCGAACCAGCTCGGACGGCAGCCAGCGGACCGCGGGACGCCCCACGAGCAACGCCCCCTTGCCGAGCGGGGCGATCGCGAGCTGGGTGTCGAGGCGGTCCCAGTCAGCCGGTGCCCAGTCGCCGGCCGCGGCGAGTTCGCGCGTCGGCCGCGGCGGCCACCACGGCACCGGAATCGTCTCGACCTCCGGTGCAGAGCTACCCGCGGCGAGCACCGGAGCCTGCCCGAGGGCGGGCTCGCCGAGGACGAGCGCCCAGCCCGCGCGGAACACCCGCGCCACGCCGTCGGCGAGGACCGCGTGCGAGCGGGCCGGGTGCGCGGCAAGGTTGTCGAGCAGTTCCAGTTCACGGTGCGGATCGATCTGGCCCGCGTACGGGCGGATCGACTCGACGTGGACGTCGGCCACCGTGCCCACGGCGGTCACCAGCGAGTCGGCGAGGCGATTGGGCGGCAGGTCGATCACCAGATCGTCGGTCGCGTGCCCCGGTGTGCGCTCGACGACGTCCAGGCTCAAGATGTCCGCGCCGACGTGGCCGAGCGCCGTCGCCACCGCGCCGAGCGCGCCAGGGCGGTCGGGTAGCACGATGCGCAGGATGTACGCCACCTGCCCAGAGTGCCGCAGCGGTGTGTCAGCGTGATTTCGCCGGGCCACTCACCGCCGAAATCACCGTGCCCGGTGCCCGTAGACTCAGCGGTCGTGCCTGATGCCTCATCCACCACAGCCGGTTCCGGCCGGATCGGACGTGCCGACGTCGCCCACCTCGCCCGGCTGGCCCGGCTCGCCGTCACCGACGACGAACTGGACCTGTTCGCCGGCCAACTGGACGTGATTCTCGGCGCGGTCGCCCGCGTGAGCGAGGTCGCGGCCGACGACATCCCGCCGACGACGCACGCCGTGCCGCTCACCAACGTGCTGCGCGCGGACGAGATCACCCCGAGCCTGCCCCGCGCGGACGTGCTCGCAGCCGCGCCCGCCGTCGAGGACGACAAGTTCCGCGTCCCGCGCATCCTGAGCGAGGAAGCATGACCGCGCTCGTCCGGTTGAGCGCTGCGGCCACAGCTGCCGCCATCGCCGGCGGTGAGGTAAGCGCCGCCGAGGTCGCGCAGGCGCACCTCGATCGCATCGGCGCGGTCGATGACCAGGTGCACGCATTCCTGCACGTCGACACCGCCGGCGCACTGGATGCAGCGCGGGCCGTCGACGCCCGGCGGGCAGCCGGGGACGCGCTGGGACCGCTGGCCGGGGTGCCGCTCGCGATGAAGGACGTCGTCGTGACCAAGGGCCTGCCGACGACCGCGGGGTCGCGGATCCTCGAGGGCTGGGTACCGCCGTACGACGCGACGATCACCCGCCGCGTCAAGGACGCGGGCATCGTGATGCTCGGCAAGACCAACATGGACGAGTTCGCGATGGGCTCGTCGACCGAGAACTCCGCCTACGGCCCGACCCACAACCCCTGGGATCTCGCGCGGATCCCGGGCGGCTCGTCGGGCGGCTCGTCCGCGGCGGTCGCCGCCTTCGAGGCACCGCTGTCGATCGGAACCGACACCGGCGGGTCGATCCGCCAGCCGGCCGCGGTCACCGGCATCGTCGGGTTCAAACCGACCTACGGCGCGGTGTCGAGATACGGCCTGATCGCGTTCTCGTCCTCGCTCGACCAGGCCGGCCCGTTCGGTCGCACCGTGCTCGATGCCGCGCTGCTCTACGACGTGCTGCACGGGCACGACCCGCTGGACTCCACGTCGATCCCGCAGGCGCGCTTCGATGCAGCCGGGCAGGCACGTGCCGGGGCGGCCGGCGACCTCAGCGGCGTACGCGTCGGCGTGGTGCGCGAACTCGGGGGTGAGGGCTACCAGGCGGGCGTGCTCGCGAGCTTCGACGCGGCCGTGGCGACGCTGAAGGACCTCGGCGCCGAGATCGTCGAGGTGTCGTGCCCGCACTTCGAGTACGCGCTGCCGGCGTACTACCTGATCGCGCCGAGCGAGTGCTCGTCCAACCTCGCCCGCTTCGACGCGGTGCGGTACGGACTGCGCGTCGGCGACGACGGCGACACCTCGCTCGAGGACGTCATGTCGCTCACCCGCGAGGCCGGGTTCGGCGCCGAGGTCAAACGCCGGATCATGATCGGCACCTACGCCCTGTCGTCGGGCTACTACGACGCCTACTACGGGCAGGCGCAGAAGGTGCGCACGCTCATCGTCCGGGACTTCGAGGCAGCGTTCGCCCAGGCGGACGTGCTCGTCTCGCCGAGTTCACCGTTCGTCGCCTTCGGCATCGGCGAGCGGTCGGCCGATCCGATGGCGATGTACGTCAACGACTTGTGCACGCTGCCTGCATCGCTGGCCGGGACGCCCGCGATCTCGGTGCCCTGCGGGTTGTCCGAGGGGTTGCCGGTCGGCCTGCAGATCATGGCCCCGACGCTCGCCGACGACCGCTGCTTCCGGGTCGCCGCCGCGTTCGAGGTTGCCGTCCCGCCGCTCACCCCGCCGGAACTCGGCGCCGCCCCGTTGGAGCGCTGAGATGGACTACGCCGAGGTGCTGGAACGGTTCGAGCCGGTAATCGGACTCGAGACGCACGTCGAACTGGGAACTGCGTCGAAGATGTTCTGTGGCTGCTCGACGACCTTCGGGGCCGACCCGAACACGCAGACGTGCCCGACCTGCCTCGGCCTGCCGGGCGCGCTGCCGGTGGCGAACCGGCGGGCGATCGAATCCACGATCAGCATCGGGCTGGCCCTGAACTGTTCGATCGCGACGTGGTGCCGCTTCGCGCGGAAGAACTACTTCTACCCGGACATGCCGAAGAACTTCCAGACCTCGCAGTACGACGAACCGCTCTGCACCGACGGCTACCTGGACGTCGACCTCGGCGGCCGGACGTACCGGATCGGCATCGAGCGGGTGCACCTCGAGGAGGACACCGGCAAGAACACTCATGTGGGGACGTCGGGGCGCATCCACGGCGCGGAGTACTCCCTCGTCGACTACAACCGCGCCGGTATCCCTCTCGTCGAGATCGTCACCAAGCCGGTTCCCGGGACCGGCGGGCTCGCCCCGGAGGTCGCGCGCGCGTACGTGAGCGAACTCCGCGACATCCTGCGCACGCTCGGGGTGAGCGACGTGCGGATGGAGGAGGGCTCCCTGCGCTGCGATGTCAACACCTCGCTGAACCGCCCGGGTGCGGAGTGGGGGACGCGCACCGAGACCAAGAACGTCAACTCGCTGCGCTCGGTCGAGCGGGCCGTCCGGTCCGAGATCCTGCGCCAGGCCGCCCTGCTCGAAGCCGGGGAGCGGATCGTGCAAGAGACGCGGCACTTCTCCGAGACCACCGGCGACACCCGACCGGGCCGCAGCAAGGAGGAAGCGACCGACTACCGGTACTTCCCCGAGCCTGATCTCGTCCCGATCGCGCCGGACCCCAGCGAGGTCGAGCAGTTGCGCCTCGCGCTGCCGGAACTGCCGGCCGCGCGCCGCGCGCGGCTGAGCGCATCGCTGGGCGTCAGCGCCGAGGACATGCTGCAGATGGCCAACGCCGGAGTCGTCGACCTCGTCGGCGCCACCGTGCAGGCCGGCGCGCCCATCGGCGAGGCGCGCAACTGGTGGCTGGGCTACCTCGCCCAGAAGGCGAACGAGCGCGAGGTCGAACCGGCCGATCTGGGCGTGGACCCGGTGCAGGTCGCACGGATCATCGCGTTGGTGGCCGACGGGTCGCTGTCGACTGCGCTGGCCCGGCAGGCGGTGGACGGCGTACTGGAAACGGGGTCGGACGTCGACGCCGTCGTCGCCGCCCGCGACCTGCAGGTCGTCTCGGACAGCGGAGCCCTCGAGACCGCCGCGGACGCAGCAATCGCGGCCAACCCGGACATCGCCGAGAAGGTTCGCGGTGGCAAGCTGCCGGCGGTCGGCGTGCTCGTCGGTGCAGTGATGAAGGCGACCCGTGGTCAGGCCGACGCCGCAGCCGTCAAAGCGATCTTGCTGCAGCGTCTCGGCGTCGGCGAGTAGCGCCGTGCGTGCGGTTCGGCTCACCGCCTCGACCGTGCTCGTCGGGTTGGTGCTCGCGGCGTGCACGTCGGCAACGCCCGCTCCACGGCCGAGCGACCGGACGATCTTCGAGACCGAAACGCTCACCCGCACGCCGTCGGTGTCGTTCACCCCGCCCGCGCCGACGAGCGTCGCGCCGCTGCCGCCAGGCGCTCGCCCCCGACGCGGCGAGATCGAGAAGCGGTGCCCGTACATCGCATCCGCCGAGCAGGACGGTTCGCCCAGCGTCGCCGACATCGTCGGCAGCCACGTGTACCGCACGACCGTGCTCACGACCAGCGATCCGGTCGGCTGCCGGTTCTACTTCTATGCCGACCCGTACCGCGCGATCGCCGACATCCTCGTCCGGCGGTTCGCGACGCCGGCCGCCGCCTACGCGGCGATGGTGCTCACCGGCCGCGCGGGCGGTCAGCCGATCGGCAAGCAGGACCTCGTCCGCGGAGTCGACGGCGTGTTGTTCCGGACGCGGTTCTACGGCCCGGACGGCGCGCGGGACTGGGCCTGCGTGTTCGCGGCCGGTCAGGTGCTGGTCGTCGTGCACACGCAACGCGACGACACCTCGTTCAGCGCCCTCGAACTGGCGCGTGCCGTGGCGAGGAAGTTCTGAGCCGGATCGGCGCGAGTCGCCCCCACAGCGGCGGCGATCCTGCAACGATCGGGTGATGCTGTCCCGTCCTGCTCTGCTCACCGCGCTGACCTTTGCCGTTGTGGTGGTCGCCGGTGCGGACCCAGCTGTGGCCACGCCCCGGCCGCTGTTCACCGTGACCGATCCCCGCCTGCACGAGGTGAGCGGGATCGCGGCGGGGGTGGTGTCGGCGGGCGTCGTCTACGTCCAGAACGACAGCGGCGACTCGGCGCGGTTCTTCGCGCTGGACTCCTCGAGCGGGGAGATCCTCGCGCAGTACACCCTGCCCGGCGTCAAGGCGGTCGACTGGGAGGACATCGCAGTCGCGCCGGACGCGAACGGCACCTCCTCGGTCTGGCTGGCCGACATCGGCGACAACGAGCGCAAGCGTGACCACGTCGAGCTGTACCGCGTCGACGAACCGAAGGTCGACCGAAACGCGTCCGAGGCAACGCTGACGACAGGTGCTCCCGACATCTGGCGGCTGCGCTACCCCGGCGGCCCGGTCGACTCCGAGTCGTTGGCCGTCTCACCGGCCGGCGTGCCGTACCTGGTGACGAAGACGATCACCCAGCCCTCGACCGTGTACGCCGCGCCGGCGGGGCCGGACGCGGGCGCGGTCCGTACCCTGCGCAAGGTCGGGTCGATCCGCTTCCGGTTCACCGGCACGCCCGGCCCGTTCGCGCCGTACGGACAGCTCACCGCGACCGGCGCCGACATCTCGCGGAACGGGACGCTGCTTGCCGTGCGCACCTACACCGACGCCTACCTGTGGTCGATCACCGACGGCAACCTGGCGTCCGCATTGCAGAAGCGCCCGTACCGGGTGCCGCTGCCGCGCCAACCGCAGGGGGAGGGGATCTGCCTGTCGGGCGGGAGCATCCTGATCGACTCAGAGGGCGCCAAGTCCACCGTGTATCGCCTCGCGATCCCGGCGGCGTTACTGACCCGGACCACTCCGTCAGCGTCCCCGTCCCCGTCCCCGTCCCCGTCCCCTCCTCGTCCCCGTCCTCGTCGTCTTCGGCGTCCTCGACGTCGACCGACACCGACCGGGCCGGGATCTACTGGCTGGCCAGTATCGCCGCGATCGCGATCGTCGGGGTGGGGCTGTTCGAAGTGCGCCGGCGTGGCGGATCCCGCTCGTGATGCTGAGCGTGCCGGACTACACGACCGGCACCTGGGTGCTGGTCGTGACCGCCGCGCTCGTCGTGCTGTCGGTTATCGCGGCGTTTCTGGGCCGCATCCTGATGCGCCGCGGACTGCGGGAGCCATTCGTCGTCCGGGCGATCAACCGGACCTCGGAGCGGGTGGTGGCGGTGATCAAGAAGCCGATCACGATCGCTGTGCTCGACGAGGTCGCGGAGGTGCTGCGTACCGGCCACTACACCCGCAACGTCGCGTCCGCGCTGGAAGAGAACCGCGAGCAGCTCAAAGAGATGTTCGCCGAGAAGATCAAGGCTGATCCGAGTGCGCGGGCGATCGGCTTGCTGCCCTTTCACGACGCGCTCATCGAGCAGGTCACCGAGGCGGCGCTGCGGGTGATCCTCGAGGTGCTGGTGGACCCGCGTACCGACGAGTTGGTGTCCGACCTGCTCCGCGACAACATCGAGCAACTGCGCCACGCGGTCCGTGAGCGCGACCCGGCCGACACAGCATGAGCGAGTTCGCCGGTCGAGACGGCGTGGCGCTGGTCATCGGTGCGAGCGGTGGTCTCGGGTCGGTCATTGCCGAGCTGCTCACCGCCCGCGGCAGCCGGGTCGCGGGCACCTACCGCACCCCGCCCGCGCCGGCGGCCGAGCGGTGTTACCGCCTCGACCTGCTCGACGCGCCGAACTGCCGGGCGGTGGTCGACACCGTCTCGGCCGAAGGGGGCGGCATCCACACGCTCGTCTATGCCGCCGGCCCGCACGTGCCGATGCGGCACCTGTCCCGGGTCGACCCGGACGTGCTGGCCGACCAACTCGCCGCCGACTCCGCCGGCTTCTTCCGGGTCGTGCAGCCGGCGCTGCCGCATCTGCGCTCGTCCCGGGGCAGCATCGTCGCGGTCACCACCGCGGCCACGTCCCGCTTCCCGGTTCGGGACGGCCTGTCGTCCGTGCCCAAGGCCGCGGTCGAGGCGCTGGTGCGTGCGATCGCCGCTGAGGAGGGACGCTTCGGCGTGCGCGCCAACTGTGTCGGGCCGGGCATGCTGACCGATGGGATGGCGCAACGGCTGATCGGGACCGGCGAGCTGGATCAGCGGGCACTCGACGTCGCTCGCGCGAACATCCCGCTGGACCGGTTCGGCTCGGCGCTCGACATCGCCGAGGCCGTCTGCTTCCTCGCGTCCGACCGGGCCGGCTTCGTCACCGGCCAGAAGCTCGACGTCGACGGCGGCTACGGCGTCTGACCGCGGTCCCGGCTCAGGCCGAGCGGCGGCGGGTGAGGACGCAGTCGCCGCACATGTCGGCGCGGGGGACGCGGTAGTAGAGGCAGCAGCTGTTGCGCAGGAAGCGGGGCCGCGTCGCGCGCACCGTCGGGCGCAGGACGTCGGCCGAGCACAGGTCCGCGACGAGCGCCTGCGGCGGGTGGACCGTCGGGAGCCGGCCCGCCTCGAGCACCGCCGTGCTGCCGCCGGCGGCCGAGGCGACGTTGCCCCATAGCACGCGCAGCGACAGCCGGAACTGGGCCGCGTACGCGCCGACGAGCGGTACGAGCACCGGTTCGAGCACGCCGGACCGCAGCGCCTCAGCGGCCAGCGAGGTCGACGAGGCTGATCGGAGCGTGGTCGCGGTCAGGGCCAGGTGTGGCCGGCCCGGCTGCCAGCACAGCGCGTCCAGCGTGAAGGTGGGGCACAGCCCAGCCAGCGCGCACCCGCCGATCGCCGGCGACAGGACCCGCGCAGCCAGCGCTTGCAGGTCCATCGAGGCAGCGGTCCGGACCGGCACGGCCGCGCGATCGCACCGCGCCGAGACAGCGAGCGCGTCCCGCAGCCGCGCGACCCGCTGCTCGAGCACGGCCGGGTCCGTGGTGAGGACGCCCAGCCGAACCCACTCGGGCCCGGTGGGCGCGCGCTCGAGGGCGAAGAACTCGCCGACTGAGGCGACTTGGTCGAGCACGTCGCCGGCCGCGACGCTCACGGGCGGATGCGACGTACGGTCGCCGGGCGCGGCGCGACCACGTCCGGATGCAGGATCGAGGCGATCGCTTCGACCCCGTCGACCAGCCGCGGGCCGGGGCGGACGACGAGGCCGTCGCCGTCGATGGCCCAGACCTCGGCACCGGGAAGTTGCTGCGCCACCACGCTCGCCTGCTCGGCAGCGCCGTCCAGGTGGTACCCGCAGGGTGCGACCAGGACGACGTCCGGTGCTGCGGACCGGAACGCGTCCCACGTCCACTGCTGCGAGCGCCGCCCGGCCAGCGCCGCCACCGGCTCGCCGCCGGCGGCAGCGACCAGGTCGGGCACCCAGTGGCCGCCGGGAAACGGCGGGTCGACCCATTCGACGACCGCGACCCGGCGTCGAGGGCGCCCGGCCACGGCTGCCAGGAGCACCGCCAGGCGGGCGCGCAGTGCCGACACGAGGGCAGTGGCCCGCTCGACGGTGTCGGTGGCTGCGCCCACCGTGTCGATCGTCTGCAGCACGTCCTCGAGCGAGTGCGGGTCGAGGGCGATCACCTCGGCCGTGCAGCCGAGGAAGTCCAACGCGTCCGACACCGTCGCTGACGGCAGGGCGCACACCCAGCAGAGGTCCTGGGTGAGGACGAGATCCGGGTCGAGTCCGGCCAGCGCGTCGCGGTGCAGGTGGTACAGGTCCGCGCCGGCCATGGCCTGCGCGCGGACGTAGGCGTCGATCTCGGCCGGCGTCATCGCGCTGGTGTCCCGGCCACCGACGACGACCGTCTTGTCGGTGCGCGCCTGCGGCGGCTCGTCGCACTCGAACGTGACCCCGACCAGGCGGTCGGCAGCACCGAGCGCGTACACGATCTCGGTCGCCGAGGGCAGCAGCGAGACGATCCGTTGCGCGCGGCTCATGTCGCGTCGCCGGTGTTGCCACCGGACGGGATGATGCGCAGCACCCGCTCGTCATCACCGGTCGGGATGCCGTGGCCGTCCCGGTTCGAGGTCGTGAGCCACAGCGCGCCGTCGGTGGCGGCGACGACCGTCAACAGCCGCCCGTACACGCCGCGCAGCGCCACTGCGAAGTCCGCGACGCCGATCGGTGCGCCCCGGCTGTCGGTTGCGATGCGCGCTCCCAGCAGGGCGGTCCCGTCGAGGGAGGTCACGAACAGCCGATCGTCGAGCACAGCGCAGCCGCCGGGCGAACGGCTGGTCTGGGGGAGGGTGACCACCGGGCGCTGGTAATCGGTGTCAGGACGCGGCCAGCCGAAGGACGTGCCGGGCCGCAGCAGGTTCACCGGGTCCGACGGCGCAAGCGGGCGGCTCTCGGTCTCGAACACCAACGCGGCATTCGGCATCGGGCACAGGCCGTCCACGCGTCGGTGGCCGCTCGTCCACACCTTCGAGCCGGGGGTCGGGTTGCCCCGCGCCGCGGCCCCGATGTCGGTCACCCGCAGCACCTTGCCCGCCAGGCTGGTGGGATCGTCGGCGAGCGCGGCTCGGCCCGCATCGCCGGTCCCCACCAGCAGGCTGCCGTCGGCCTGGAAGGCGATCCGCCCGACATTGTCACTGGTGCCGCGCGGGATCCCGGTGAGCACCGGTGTGACCGGACCGTCCAAGGTGAAGTCGACGACGCGGTTATCGGTCGGCGTGGTCAGGTAGGCGAAGATCAGCTTGTCCTGCGCGTAGTTCGGCGACACGGCGAGATCGAGCAGGCCGCCCCCACCGCTCGTCGACAGCCCGCCAATGGTGCGAACGGTGCGCACAGGCTGCCGGGGCAGCGGCTGCACTCGGACGATCCGTCCCGTCGTCCGCTCCCCGACGAGCGCGGTGTTGTCCGGCAGGAGCGCAATTCCGGTCGGCGCGTTCAGGCCGGTCGCGACGACGTTCGGGTCCTTGTCACCGGCACGCGGCGCGGACGACGACGGGGTGGGCGTGCCCGGAGCGCCCGAGGGACGCGCGGGTGCGATCGGCTGGCGGCCGCGCGGGTCGAAGTTCTCGCCCTGGAAGGACGGTTTCGGCTTCCAGGTCGGCGGCGCCGAGCCGCCCGCCGACCCGCATCCGGCGAGCGCCAGGCCTGCCGTGAGGACGGCGGCCAGGCGGCGCATCGGGGCCATCCCCCCAGTGTGCCTGCCCCGGCTAAGTAACCTCGGCCGGGTGATCACTGTGTGCATGCCGTCCACGGGGTCGGCCGCCGCGATCGAACCGCTGCCGGACGGCGTCCGCGTCCTCGTCTGGGACGGCACCGGCGAGCCGCCGGACCACATCGACGAGACCGAGTTCCTGCTCGGCGGTTACATGGCGGGCCCGCCCGCGGAGCAGGCCCTCGGCCGGATGCCACAGCTTCGGGTCATCCAGTTGCTGTCCGCGGGTGTCGAACCGTGGCTGCCGCTCGTGCCGCCGGGCGTCACCCTGTGCAACGGTCGCGGCGTGCACGGCGGGTCGACGGCTGAGCTGGCCGTGGCCGGCGTGCTCAGCGTGCTGCGCAAGCTGCCCTTCTTCCACGACGAGCAGGCCGCACACCGTTGGTCGACCGAGTCGAGCGACGACCTGGACGGGCGGCGGGTGCTGATACTCGGTGCGGGCGACATCGGCCGCCGGATCGCGGCGGCCCTGTCGGTCTTCGGCGCCGTGTGCTCGTTCGTCGCACGCTCGCCGCGCGCGGACGTCCACGGCATCGACGAGTTGCCGGCGATGCTGCCCGGCGCCGACATCGTCGTCGTGTCGTTGCCGCACACCGATGCCACCCATCACCTTGTCGACGCGCAGTTCCTCGCTGCGCTGCCCGACGGCGCGATGCTTGTGAACATCGCGCGCGGTGCGATCGTGGACACCGACGCACTGGTCGCCCGGCTCGGGACCGGGCTGCTGAGCGCGTTCCTCGACGTCACCGACCCCGAGCCGCTGCCGCCCGAGCACCCGCTGTGGCAGGCACCGAACGTGGTCATCACCCCGCACGTCGGGGGCGGGACGTCGGGGTGGCGGCGTCGGGGGTACCGGCTGGTGCGCGAGCAGATCGAGCGTTATGTGGCCGGCGAGGACCTCGTCAACGTGGTGGGCGCCGACTACTGAGCGGCGCGTTGGGCTGGCCCCGATGCGCCGGTGCGATTAATCTGCCCCCATGCCGAGCCGCGTCCTGCGCCGCCTCGTCCTCGTCGGTGTCGTCCTCGCGTCCACCGCCGTGGCGGCACCGGCGAGCGCGCGGGCCGACCCGGCGCGGTGGCTGCTGGGGTACTACGTCGGCTACCTGCGCGACCAGATGCCGGTGCGCGAGATCGACTGGTCCGCGCTGACGCACATCGTCGTCGGCCCGGTCACGCCCCGCGCCGACGGCACGCTGGACACCACGTTCGACATCGATGCGAGCGCCGGGCCGGCGATGGCGAAGTCGATCGCGCGAAACGCCGTGGCGCACGCAGTCACGCCCCTGCTCATGATCGGCGGGGCGGGCACCCACGATGCCTTCCTGAACGCGGCTCGCTCGCACCGGGTGTCCTTCGAGAAACGGCTGCTCGCGAAGATGAATGCCTACGGCTACCAAGGTCTGGACCTCGACTGGGAACCGGTGGACGACGCCGACCAGCCGGTGCTGGCGCGGCTGATCTCCGATCTGCGCGCAATGGCGCCGAACGCGGTGCTGACCATGCCGGTCGGCTGGGTGAACCCGAACTACCAGACCGTCCCGCCGTTCTATGCGCAGATCGCGGCGAACCTGGACCGCGTGAACGTGATGACGTACGGCATGGCCGGCACCTGGTCGGGCTGGCAGAGCTGGCACTCGTCCGCCCTGCACGGTGGGGCTGCGTCGACGCCGTCGGCGGTCGACGCGATCGTGGCGCTGTACGAGGCGGGCGGCGTGCCGGCGGCGAAGCTCGGGGTCGGGATCGGCTTCTACGGCTCGTGCTGGACGGCGCCGGTCACCGGGCCGCGGCAGCCGATCGGCGGGTCGACGATCGTGGCCGACGACAACGTGATGAGTTACGTCAACATCCAGGCGCACTACTACACCGCGGCCGCCTACCACTACGACTCGGTGGCCCAGGCGCCGTATCTGAGCTACCGCTCACCGCACGGCGCGCAGGGCTGCACGTACATCTCCTACGAAGATCCCACATCGGTCACCGCCAAGGGCCAGTGGGCGCAGGCCCAGGGCCTCGGAGCGCTGATCGTCTGGAACATCAACGAGGGTCACGTCCTCGGCGCACCGGCCGGCCAGCGGGACGTGCTGCTGACGACTGCCCGCACCGCGTTCGGCGCGTGATCGCGGGAAGCTACCGGCGCGAGCGACGCGACGGTGCGTACTTGCGTTTCGCCTCGGCGACTTCGGGCAGCACCCCGCCGCTGGCCCTGGTCACGGCAGCCAGGTCGGCGACGCCGACGCAGGGCAACCGGATCGCGCCGTCGGCGAGGACGGCGTACACCGCTCGTCCGGAGATCGACAGGCCGCGGATCTCGTCCCAGCCGATCCGCCGCGAGCCGAACACTGCGCGAACCCGCAGCCCCGACGCGCTCGTGATCGTCGCGGTGCGGGCGATGAACACCGCGGCCAGGACGGGGACCAGCAGAACCAGCATGCGCGGCCCGTAGACCGGGCGCGCACCCCCGCCGGTGCCGGCGAAGGCGAGTGGCAGCGCGCAGAACAGCAGGAACAGCACGGCCAGGTAGGCACTTCTGGACAGCCGGAACGTGCGTCCGGGATCCTCAGCGGCCACCACATCCCAACGGTAGCCTCTTGCTGTGGACAGCCCGCCGCCGCGCCAGCATCGCAAGCCGCACAGTTCGATCGTCACCGACGGCATCGAGCGCGCCGCCGCGCGCGGGATGCTCCGTGCCGTCGGCATGGGCGATGACGACTGGCGAAAGCCGCAGATCGGGGTGGCCTCGTCGTGGAACGAGATCACTCCGTGCAACCTGTCGCTGAGCCGGCTGGCCAAGAAGGCGAAGATCGGCGTTCGCGGCGCGGACGGATTCCCGCTCGAATTCGGGACAATCTCGATCTCCGACGGCATCTCGATGGGCCACTCCGGCATGCACTACTCGCTCGTCTCGCGCGAGGTCATCGCCGACTCGGTCGAGACGGTCTTCCGCGCCGAGCAACTCGACGGCGCGGTCCTGCTCGCCGGCTGCGACAAGTCCGAGCCGGGGATGATGATGGCCGCCGCACGGCTGGACGTTGCGGCGGTCTTCCTCTACGCCGGCTCGACGCTGCCCGGGCGGTACAAGGATCGCGACGTCACGATCATCGACGCGTTCGAGGCAGTCGGCGCTTGCCTGGCCGGGCGGATGAGCCCCGAGGAGGTCACCGAGATCGAGAAGGCGATCTGCCCCGGCGAGGGCGCCTGCGGCGGCATGTACACCGCGAACACGATGGCCTCGGCGGCCGAGGCACTCGGGCTGTCGTTGCCCGGTAGCGCCGCTCCGCCCGCGCCCGACGCCCGTCGCGACCACTACGCCGAACGCTCGGGCGAGGCGGTCGTGCATCTCGTCGACGCGGGCATCACCGCCCGGACGATCCTGACCAAGCAGGCGTTCGAGAACGCGATCACCGTCGTGATGGCGCTCGGCGGGTCGACCAACGCCGTGTTGCACCTGCTGGCCATCGCGCACGAGGCGAAGGTCGAACTCACCCTCGACGACTTCAACCGGATCGGCGACAAGGTCCCGCACCTGGCCGACGTCAAGCCGTTCGGCCGCTACGTGATGACCGACATCGACCGCATCGGCGGCGTCCCGGTCGTGATGAAGGCACTGCTCGACGCCGGCCTGCTGCACGGCGACGCGCTGACCGTCACCGGGCGGACCATCGCCGAGAACCTCGCGGACGTCGCCCCACCCGATCCGGACGGCAAGATCATCCACGCGGTCAGCGACCCGATCCACAAGACGGGCGGGCTGACCATCCTGCGCGGCTCGCTCGCACCCGAAGGCGCCGTGGTGAAGAGCGCCGGTTTCGACGCGGACGTCTTCGAGGGGACGGCGCGGGTGTTCGACACCGAGCAGCCGGCCATGGAGGCACTTGCTGCCGGGCAGTTGCAGGCCAACGACGTCGTCGTCATCCGCTGGGAGGGCCCGAAGGGTGGGCCGGGAATGCGCGAGATGCTCGCGATCACCGGGGCGATCAAGGGTGCCGGCCTCGGCAAGGACGTGCTGCTGCTCACCGACGGCCGGTTCTCCGGCGGAACCACCGGGTTGTGCGTCGGGCACGTCGCCCCCGAGGCGGCGTTCGGCGGCCCGATCGCCCTCGTCGAGGACGGCGACCGGATCCGGCTCGATCTCGCGGCCCGCACCCTCGACCTGCTCGTCGACGAGGCTGAGCTGGCCACGCGCCGCGCCGAATGGAAGCCGCGCCCCCAGGCCTACGACTACGGCGTGCTCGGCAAGTACGCCAAGCTCGTCGGCTCGGCCGCGTACGGAGCCGTCTGCGACTAGTCGCTGAAGGTCAGCGGGAGACCGTGCAGGTGGCCTAGATAAGCCGGATGGGGCGTCGGGGGACACCCCATCCGGGTCTCGGGTCCCCTCGCCGGCTGCTGGTGTCCGCGCCACCGCGCGCGACAACATTCGTCGCGCGGGCGTCTGCAGAGGATGCGGGCCGAAACGGGGGGATGCTCGCGTCAGTTGTTTCATCGGCCCGGGTCGGGCCAACGTGAGAGCTGCCGAAAACTTCTCACTGAATGGGATTGGGATCCCGCTCAGTTGAACTGGCTCAGCGAGCCCGTGTACTGTCGCCGTCGTGCGCAAGTTCGTACTTATCCACCGGCGCGTCCGCCAGGGCTGATCACACCCACCGACGCGCCAACCCTTCGTGCCTCACGCACGAGGGGTTTTTTGTTGGACAGCACGAGCGTGCGCCACACCGGACAACCACGCCGGTCACCTGAGGGGAAGGCCAGCATGACCGAGTCGAACACCGCCGCGACAGGTGCCATGTCAGGGGCACAGTCGCTCGTCCGCTCGCTCGAGGAGGTCGGCGCGGACGTCGTGTTCGGGATCCCCGGCGGTGCGATCCTGCCCGCGTACGACCCGCTGTACGACTCCACGAGAGTCCGGCACATCCTCGTCCGCCACGAGCAGGGCGCGGGGCATGCCGCGGAGGGTTACGCACAGGCCTCAGGTCGCGTCGGCGTCTGCATGGCGACGTCCGGCCCCGGGGCGACGAACCTGGTCACCCCGATCGCGGATGCCTACATGGACTCGGTGCCGATCGTTGCCATCACCGGTCAGGTCGGCCGTCCGCTCATCGGCACCGACGCGTTCCAGGAAGCAGACATCTCCGGGATCACGCTGCCGATCACCAAGCACAACTTCCTCGTCCAGCACGCTGACGACATCCCGCAGGCGATCGCTGAGGCCTTCCATCTCGCGGCGACCGGCCGGCCGGGCCCGGTGCTGGTCGACCTGCCCAAGGACGTGCTGCAGGAGCAGACCACGTTCACCTGGCCGCCGCGCATGGACCTGCCCGGGTACCGCCCGGTCACCCGTCCGCACGGCAAGCAGATCCGCGAGGCTGCCCGGCTGATCGTCACCGCGCGCCGGCCCGTCCTCTACGTCGGCGGCGGCGTGCTCAAGGCGGCTGCGTGGGCCGAACTGCGTCAACTGGCCGAACTCACGGGCATCCCGGTCGTCACGACCCTGATGGCGCGCGGCGCGTTCCCCGACAGCCATCCGCAGCATCTCGGCATGCCCGGCATGCACGGCTCGGTCGCTGCGGTCACCGCGCTGCAGAAGGCCGACCTGCTCATCGCGCTCGGCACCCGCTTCGACGACCGCGTCACCGGTCGGCTGGACACCTTCGCCCCGCTCGCGAAGATCGTGCACGCCGATATCGACCCGGCCGAGATCGGCAAGAACCGAGAGGCCGACGTCCCGATCGTCGGCGACGTGCGCGAGGTGCTGCGCGACCTGTGCCCGGCAGTCCAGGCCGAGTTCGACGCCGACCGGCGCGCCGACCTCACCGGCTGGTGGAAGCAGGTCGACGGATGGCGTGACACCTACCCGCGTGGCTACGACGAGCCGCAGGACGGCACGCTGGCGCCGCAGTACGTCATCGAACGCCTCGGTGTCATCGCCGGACCCGAGACGATCTTCGCCGCGGGCGTCGGCCAGCACCAGATGTGGGCGGCCCAGTTCATCGACTACGAGCTGCCACGCACCTGGCTGAACTCCGGCGGGCTCGGGACGATGGGCTATTCGGTGCCCGCGGCCATGGGCGCGAAGGTGGCCTGCCCCGACAAGCTGGTGTGGGCCATCGACGGCGACGGCTGTTTCCAGATGACCAACCAGGAGCTGGCCACCTGCGCGATCGAAGGCATCCCGATCAAGGTGGCCGTGATCAACAACGGCAATCTCGGCATGGTCCGGCAGTGGCAGACGCTGTTCTACCAGGAGCGGTACAGCCAGACCGAGCTCGGCACCCACGGACGGATCAACCCGGCGGGGGATGCGGGCGTTCGCATCCCGGACTTCGTCAAGCTCGCCGATGCGCTCGGTTGCGTCGGCCTGCGGTGCGAGTCGAGCGTTGACGTCGATGCCACCATCGAGAAGGCAATGGCGATCGACGACCGGCCCGTGGTCGTCGACTTCACCGTCGGTAAGGACGCGATGGTCTGGCCGATGGTTGCGGCCGGGACGTCCAACGACGACATCCTCGCCGCGCGGGGGATTCGCCCGGTGTTCGGCGATGACTAGCCCGGCCACCACCGCACCCACCAACGAACCGCTGCATCGCGTCGGCCTGCTCGGCGGGATGAGTTGGCACTCGACCGCGGTCTACTACCGGCGGCTGAACGAGGCGGTCTGTGAGCGGGTCGGGGGTCACTCGAGCGCTCCGGTCACCATTCACTCGGTGGATGCCGGCGAGTTGGAGCCGTTGCAGCGGGCGGGCGAGTGGCCGGCCGTCGGTCGCATCCTCGCCGCGGCGGCCACCGCGCTGGAGCGAGCCGACTGCGAGGCGGTGGCGCTCGCGACCAACACCATGCATCTGGTGGCCGGCGAGATCCGCGCCGTCCTGACGGTGCCGTTCATCGACCTGATCGATCTCGTCGCCGAGGCAGTCGCCGAGCATGACGCCGTCGGCGTGATCGGGACGAACTACACGATGACCAGCGACCTCTACCCGAAGCGCCTCGCGCAGCACGGTACGCAGGTGCTCGTCCCCGTGGCCGTGGACCGCGACGTGGTCCACCGGATCATCTTCGACGAGCTCGTCCACGGTGAGGTGCGCGACGACTCGCGGGCCGCCTACCGAGCCGTGATGGCTCGGCTCGTCGACCGCGGTGCGACGGCAATCGTCCTCGCCTGTACCGAGATCGCCCTGCTCGTAGGCGAGGCGGACGCATCCGTTCCCGTCCTCGACACCACCGCCCTGCACTGCCGGGCGATCACCGACTTCGTCGTCCCTGGAGCCCTGGCATGACTACGGTGCACACCCTGTCCGTGCTGGTCGAGAACAAGCCCGGCGTCCTCGTCCGCGTGGCCGGCCTGTTCAGCCGGCGCGGGTTCAACATCGAGTCGCTCGCCGTCGGGCCGACCGAGCATCCGGAGATCTCGCGCATCACGATCCTCGTCAGCGTCGAGGGTGCCGCGCTCGAGCAGGTCACCAAGCAGCTGAACAAGCTGGTGAACGTGCTCAAGATCGTGGAGCTGGAGGAGAAGCAGGCGGTGCAGCGCGAACTGCTGCTCGTCAAGGTGCGGGCTGACGAGGCCTCGCGCCGCGATGTGCTCCAGATCGCCACGCTGTTCAAGGCCAAGGTGGCCGACGTCGGGCCCGAGGCGCTCACCCTGGAACTCACGGGGCGCCCTGACAAACTCGACGCGATGCTGAAGATGATCGAGCCCTACGGGATCCGCGAGATGGTCCAGTCGGGCATGGTCGCGCTGGGGCGCGGTTCTCGATCGATGACCCAAGCTGCACTGCGCTCGGTCGAGCGCGGCGCCTGACACCGCAAAGGACACCGCATCATGGCAGTGGAGATCTTCTACGACGACGACGCCGATCTGTCGATCGTCCAGGGCCGAAAGGTCGCCGTCCTCGGGTACGGCAGCCAGGGCCACGCGCACGCGTTGTCGCTTCGCGACTCGGGCGTGGACGTCCGAGTCGGACTGCCCGAAGGCTCGCGGAGCAGGGCCAAGGCCGAGGACGAGGGCCTGCGGGTGCTCACGCCGGGTGACGCGTGCGCCGAGGCCGACCTGATCATGGTGCTGGCCCCTGACCCGGCCCAGCGAGCGCTCTACACCGAGTCGATCGAGCCCAACCTCAACGACGGCGACGCGATCTTCTTCGGGCACGGGTTCAACATCCGCTACGGCTACATCAAGCCGCCGGCGACCGTGGACGTCGCGATGGTCGCCCCTAAGGGTCCCGGGCACCTCGTGCGGCGCCAGTTCGTCGACGGCAAGGGCGTGCCGGTCCTGGTTGCGGTCGAGCAGGATGCGTCCGGCTCGGCCTTCGACCTCGCGCTGTCCTACGCCAAGGCGATCGGCGGTGCGCGCGCCGGTGCGATCAAGACCACGTTCACCGAAGAGACCGAGACCGACCTGTTCGGCGAGCAGGCCGTCCTGTGCGGTGGCGCGTCGCAGTTGGTGATGTACGGCTTCGAGGTGCTGACCGAGGCCGGGTACGCGCCCGAGATCGCGTACTTCGAGTGCCTGCACGAGCTCAAGCTCATCGTCGACCTGATGTACGAGGGCGGGATCGCCAAGCAGCGGTGGTCGGTGTCCGACACCGCCGAGTACGGCGACTACGTGTCCGGACCCCGGGTCATCGACGAGCGGGTGAAGCAGAATATGCAGGGCGTGCTGCGCGACATCCAGGACGGTTCTTTCGCGGCCCGATTCATCGCCGACCAGGACGCCGGCGCGCCGGAGTTCAAGGCGCTGCGCGAGAAGGGCGAGACACACCCGATCGAGGCGACCGGCCGCAAGCTGCGCGGGTTGATGTCATGGGTGCGCTCGGACGACGACTACACCGAGGGCACGGCCGCTCGCTGAGCCGACCCGCGCGAGTGAGTGGCTCAGGACGGGCGGTTCGGATCCGGGTGTATCGCGACGAACACCGAGATTGCCTGCGCTGTCTGGTCGTCGGGCAGCTCCGAGTACTCGTCGAGCAGCGCCTGCAGCCGCTCTCGGAAATCGTTCAGGTCCGTGGGCGGCAGGCGCAGCCCCAACCGTGAGGTGTCGAGTTCGGTGGGTGGCACGAGGGCGAGCTCCTCGAGGAACACGTTGACCATGACATTGGACGTGCTCGGGGTGCTGATCTGCCACGACTTGTTCGTTGCCAGGTAGGGGATCTCCCGCGCGCCGCGCGTGCCGCGGCGCGCCGGCTGGGCAGCGAGGAAACCGGTGTCGACGAGGCGGCGGACGTGGTGCAGCGTGGTGGCGGGGTCCTGGCCCAGGGTGTCGGCGATCTCCTTGTTCGAGCGCGGATCGCGGCGGCACACGCGCAGGATCCGCAGCCGCAGGGTCGACGCGAGCGCCCGCGCCTCGTCGTCGGTGGCCGGCCGGCGCTGGGCAGGGCCGGCGGCGGATCGCCGGGTCACGGTGTGATCGTAGATAAGTGATTGACAAATCTCAATCACTGGACGGATGATCTGCGCCGTGACCACCGAGCCGACGTCCAGCGCGGTGATCGCGCGACGCGGCGGGCTCTGGCATCACCTGGACTTCCGCCGGCTGTGGATCGGCGAAACCGTCAGCCAGTTCGGCACCTTCATCAGCCAGCTGGCGCTGCCGCTCGTCGCGATCCTCGTGCTGCACGCATCGACGTTCGAGGTCGGGCTGCTGGCTGCCCTCGAAATGCTTGCCTTCCTGATCATCGGCCTGCCCGCGGGCGCCTGGGTCGACCGGATGCGGTACCGCTGGGTACTCGTCGCGAATGACCTGATCCGCGCTGCGGCGCTCGGGTCGATCCCCGTCGCGCACCTGCTCGGCGTGCTCACGATCGGTCAGCTCTACGTCGTCGCGCTACTCACTGGCGTCGGCACCGTGTTCTTCGACGTCGCCTACCAGTCCTACCTTCCCGCGCTCGTCGACCGCCAGGCGCTCGTCGAGGGCAACTCCAAGTTGCAGGCAAGCGAGTCAGTCGCGCAGATCGCCGGACCGGGTGTCGGCGGGGTGTTGATCCAGGTGTTCACCGCGCCGTACGCGGTGCTGATCGACGCGGTGAGCTTCCTGTGGTCGGCGTCGTGGGTGGCCGCGATCAAGGCTCGGCCGCCGAAGCCGCCCCGTAAGCCCGATCGGCACCTCGGTCGTGAGGTCGTCGAAGGCCTGCGTTTCGTCCTGGGCAACCGCCTGCTGCGCGCGATCGCCGCGTGCACCGGCTCGGCCAATCTGTTCGCCAACGTGGCCTTCCCCGTCTACTACATCCTGCTCGCTCGGGAGCTGGACCTCTCGGCCGGCATCATCGGCCTGTTCACGTCGGTCGCCGCTGTCGGCGGGCTGATCGGGTCACTGCTCGCGCCGCGGATCGCCGCCCGTCTGGGGCAGGGACCGACGATCTGGATCAGCATCGCGGTGAGCCTTCCGGGTGCGTTCGTGGTCCCGTTCGTCCACCGCGATTGGACCCTCGGGCTACTGGCACTCGCGCAACTGGTCGGGTGGGGCGCAACAGTCGTCTACAACATCACCCAGGTCAGCTTCCGGCAGGGACTGACCCCACCTGCGCTGCTCGGCCGGATGAACGCCACGATGCGCTTCTTCGTGTGGGGCACGATCCCACTCGGCGCGTTGCTCGGCGGCATCCTCGGCGCGACGATCGGTGTGCGCGACACGCTGCTCATCGCCGCGATCGGTGGCGTCGTGGCGCTCCTGCCGGTGCTCCTCTCGCCGCTGCGGACCATGCGGGAACTGCCCAGCTACGTCGGGGACGACCAGCCAGGCCCCTCTCTGGCACACAGCGCTCGATAGGGTCGCCGCATGCAACTTGCGGTCATCCCGGGTGACGGAATCGGTATCGAGGTCACCGAGCAGGCCCTGCGGGTGCTGGACGCGGTGCTGCCCGGCGTGGCAGCCACCCACTACGACCTCGGCGCCGCGCGCTGGCACCGCACCGGCGAGACGCTGCCCGACTCGGTGCTCGAGGAACTGCGCGGGCAGGACGCGATCCTGCTCGGCGCGGTCGGCGACCCGACCGTCCCGTCCGGCGTGCTCGAGCGCGGCCTGCTGCTGCGGCTGCGATTCGAACTCGACCACCACGTCAACCTGCGCCCGGCGAAGCTGTACCCCGGAGTCGCCACCCCGCTCGCCGGCGAGCCACCGATCGACTTCGTCGTGGTGCGTGAGGGAACCGAGGGTCCGTACGCGGGCAACGGGGGCGTCCTGCGCAAGGGCACGCCCCACGAGATCGCGACCGAGGTGTCGGTCAACACCGCCTTCGGCGTCGAGCGGGTCGTCCGTGACGCGTTCGGACGTGCACAGGCGCGGCCGCGCAAGCACCTCACGCTGGTGCACAAGAACAACGTCCTGACCAATGCCGGCGACCTGTGGTTCCGCACCGTCGCTCGGGTTGCCGTCGACTTCCCGGACATCAAGGTCGCCTACAACCACGTGGACGCGGCCACGATCTATCTCGTCACCGACCCTGGGCGCTACGACGTGATCGTCACCGACAACCTGTTCGGCGACATCCTCACCGACCTCGCCGCCGCGATCGCCGGCGGCATCGGCCTGGCCGCGAGCGGAAACCTCGATGTCAGCGGCACGAACCCGTCCATGTTCGAACCCGTGCACGGGTCGGCTCCCGACATCGCCGGCCAGGGCAGGGCCGACCCGACGGCGGCGGTGTTGTCGGTGTCGATGCTGCTGACCCATCTCGGCGAGCCCGAGGCCGCGGCCCGTGTCGAGGCGGCCGTTGCCGCCGACCTCGCCGCGCGGGACCCGAATGCGCCGGGGAGCACGGGCGAGATCGGCGAGCGGCTGGCAAAGGCCGCCGCCGGCTGACCGACTGCGGTCAGGGCGGGCACTGTGGCACACTCGTAGCGTGCACTTGTCCTCGATCATTATCAGCTAGCGCGCCGGACCCAGCCCTACGTCCGACGCGCAGACCCTCCGCCACCAGGCGGGGGGTCTTTCGTTTGCCGCCCGACCCGAAGGACCCCCATGCAGACCGACGAGTTCCACGTCTTCGACACCACGTTGCGTGACGGTGCGCAGCGTGAAGGCATCACCTACTCGGTTGCCGACAAGCTGGCAATCGCGCGGTTGCTCGACGAGGTGGGCGTCGGGTTCATCGAGGGTGGCTGGCCGGGCGCGATGCCCAAGGACACCGAATTCTTCGCCCGTGCCGCCGATGGTGAGTTGGCGCTGACCAACGCCGTCCTGGTGGCCTTCGGCGCGACCCGCAAGGCCGGGGTACGGGTCGAGGACGACCCGCAGGTGCGAGCGCTGCTCGACTCGCGGGCGCAGGTCGTGACGCTCGTCGCGAAATCCTCGGTGTGGCACGTGCGGGACGCGCTGCACACCACCCCGGAGGAGAACTTGGCGATGGTGCGCGACACGGTCGCGTTCCTGCGCGCCGAAGGGCGGCGGGTGTTCGTCGACTGCGAGCACTTCTTCGACGGCTACCGGCTCGATCCCGACTACGGCGTGCGCCTGCTCGACACGGCTGCGGCGGCCGGAGCGGACGTCGGCGTGCTGTGTGACACCAACGGCGGCATGCTGCCGATGGGCGTGCAGACGGTCGTGACGGACGTGGCGCGGCGGGCCGGCATCCGCCTGGGTATTCACACGCAGGACGACACCGGTTGTGCCGTCGCGAACACCTTCGCCGCCGTCGAGGCGGGCGCGACGCACGTGCAGGGGACGGCGAACGGCTACGGCGAGCGGGCAGGCAACGCGAACATCTTCTCCGTCATCGGCGGACTGGTGACGAAGATGGGCCTCGACGTGCTGCCCGACGGCTGCCTGGTCGAGATGCAGCGGGTGGCGCACGCGATCGCCGAGATCGCCAATCTCGCGCCCGACACGCACGCGCCGTACGTCGGCGCGGCCGCGTTCGCCCACAAGGCGGGCCTGCACGCGTCCGCCATCAAGGTCGCGCCCGAGATGTACAACCACCTCGACCCGACCATCGTCGGTAACGATCAGCGGATTCTCGTGACCGAGATGGCCGGGCGCGCATCGGTCGAGCTGAAGGCCGGCGAACTCGGTGTGGACCTGATGTCGAGACCGGATGTCGTGGGCAAGGTCGTCGAGCAGGTCAAGCAGCGTGAGGCGGAGGGGTGGTCCTACGAGGCGGCCGACGCCTCGTTCGAGCTGCTGCTGCGCGACGAGCTGTCCGCCACCGAACCGGTCCCGGACCTGTTCACGGTCGAGTCGTACCGGGTCACCGTCGACCGGCGCGAGGACGGCGCAATGGTGAGCGAGGCCACGGTGAAGGTGTTGGCGGCGGGGGAGCGCATCATCGCGACCGAAGAGGGCAACGGCCCGGTCAATGCGCTGGACCGCGCGCTACGCAAGGCGCTCGCGCCGGTGTACCCGAGGCTGAAGGACCTCGAACTGACCGACTACAAGGTGCGCATAGTCCCGGGCCGGCACGGCACCGATGCGGTGACCCGGGTGCTCATAGAGACCTCGGACCGCCGCCGGGAATGGACGACGGTCGGGGTCCACGGCAACGTCGTCGAGGCATCCTGGCTCGCGCTGCACGACGCGGTGCGGTTCGGATTGCTGACTAGCGAGTAGCCCGCTGTTCGCGCGTCGCGGTGGGCGACGGGCGTAGCGCGCCGAGTACGCACGACTGGCAGTCGTGGGCGCAGGCCGCCCCGGTGCCGTCGTGCTCGCAGGCCTCGCTCACATGCAGTTCGTCGGGGTCGTGCTCGTGGCCGCAGTCGCAGAACTGCTGCCGCCCGGGCTGCGCCGCGATGGTCGCCTCGATCGCGGCATCGAGCCGCGCCTCGGCCTCGTCGGTGCGGACGCTGTTCACCACGCCCCACGCCACCAGAGCGAGCAGTAACGCCACGCCGACCGCGATGGCCGCGAAAACCGGGGCGGCGGCGCTGGTGCGCCCGGTTGCGGCGACCGCGCCCACTGCCGCGAACAGCGCCGCGAACAGCCCCAGGGTCGCGGCGAGTCGACGCCGCTTGACGACGGGGATTCCTGACAACCGGGACGACACGCGTCGATTATTGCCGACCGGGATCTTGACCTGCGCATCGGGACGACCAACATGTGACGTTGAAAAAGTCTTTCGGAAATGCATCAATATGACTCTCTTGTCATCCGCTTTTCGGCGCAATACGGTCCTGTGTGGTGGCCCAGCGACACCGTGCCCGGCATGGTCACGGTGGATCTGGTCGGGGGAAGGGCACGAGCGATGGCCGAATCATCCCGTCGAAATTTTCTCATCCTGGCTGGCGCCGGGGCTGCAGCGGCGGGGGTGGCGGCCACCTTGCCCGCAGGTGCGGCGGGCGCTACGCCCTCGACGGGAAACGCCACCGCCGCCGGCCCGCTCCTGGCCTACGTCAAGGACGCCCGCTCGGGTGAATTGACGCTCATGGTGGGCGAGCGCGAGGTCGTCGTCCGTGACCGCGATCTCGTGAACCGTCTCGCTCGCGCGGCGCAGTAGCCGCACCTGACGTTCTTGTCGTCCCTGGCTGAAAAGGGTCTGCCATGTCCTCACATCGCGAAGCTCCGGAGATCTCGAAGGATCCGGCCGCCGACAACACCGATCTCTACGCGTTCGTCAGCCCGGACCGGCCCGGCTTCGTCACGCTGATCGCCAACTTCATCCCGCTGCAGAAACCGGACGGCGGCCCGAACTTCTACGAGTTCGACGACGACGTTCTCTATGAGATCCACGTGACCAACGGCCGCGATGTCGTCAGCGAGGTCACCTACCAGTTCCAGTTCCGCACCGAGATCCGAAACCGCCGGACCTTCCTCTACAACACCGGCCAGATCCTGTCGATCACCGATCCTTCGTGGAACCGGCCGCAGTACTACACCGTCACCCGGGTCAACCGGGACGGCAGCACGCAGGTGCTGGGTGCCGACCTGACCGTGCCGCCTGTGAACATCGGCCCGCGCAGCACCCCCGACTACGAGCACTTCACCGACGAGGCGAACCACGCCCTCGGCGGCGGGCGGCGCGTGTTCGCCGGTCAGCGCGCCGAGGGCTTCTTCGTCGACCTGGGCAGCATCTTCGACCTCGGCACGTTGCGGCCGTTCCAGCACCTGCACCTGATTCCGTCCGCGGACGCGATGGGCGTCAACGGCGGGCAGGCACTGAACGTGCACAGCATCGCGATCCAGGTCCCGAAGGCCGACCTCACCGTCGACGGCAGCGTGCCGACCGAGGTGGACGACCCTCGCGCCGTCATCGGTGTGTACGCCTCGGCGAAGCGGCAACGCGTGCGTGTCCTCGACGACTTCCGGGCTCGCTCGTACGGCCCGTACATCCAGGTGTCGCGGCTGGGCATGCCGCTGTTCAACGAGGTCATCGTGCCGATGGCGCGCAAGGACCGGTGGAACGCCACCGCACCCGAGAACGACTCCGACTTCGCGAACCTCGTCGCCCGGCCGGAACTGGCGAAACTGTTGCCCGTGCTCTACCCGGGGGTGTTCCCGAATCTGGCCGCGTACACCAAGCCGCGCGCCGACCTGCTCGCGATCCTGCTCACCGGCATCCCGTCCGGCGTGGTGCCGGGATTCCAGAACTACACCGGCCCGACCCAGGCAGATCTGCTGCGGCTCAACCTCGCCGTCCGGCCGTCCAAGTCCCCGAACCCGATCGGCCTGATCGCCGGCGACGCCGCGGGCTTCCCGAACGGCCGGCGCGTTTTCGACGACATCGTCGCGGTGAACCTGCGTGCGGTGGCCGGCGCGACGATCCCGCTCGTCGACCCGGGCTACACCCCCGACGGCGCGGCGGCGGTGCTCGTCGACGGGACCTCGAACACCAACTCGCCCTACCTCGACACCTTCCCCTACCTCGGGACGCCGGCCGGCGGCTACCAGACGACGCCGGGGACGCCCGCCACTTGAGCTACCCCGCCCACCCCGCCTTGCAGGCTGAGAAGACCGCGAAATCGGTCGGATTCGCCGCTTTCGACCTGCAAGGCGGAGTAGGCAGCGCGGCGGAGACGCTGACCTCGGTAGCGTGAACCACCGTGCGCATAGCCCGCTTCGTCCATCCCGGTTCCGTCTCGATCCCCTCCGGCGTGTTGTGGGGTGCGGTCGAAGGCCCTGCCGACGCCCCATTCGACGCGCTGACGGTCGCGGCCATCGACGGCCACCCCTTCGGCCCGATCGTGTTCAGCGGCGACCGGTGGGCGTTGCCCGATGTCACGCTGCTCTCACCGATCCTGCCCAGCAAGGTCGTCGCGCTCGGCAAGAACTACGCCGATCACGCGAAGGAGATGGGCGGGGACGCACCCACGACGCCGATGATCTTCTTGAAGCCGTCGACGTCGGTGATCGGGCACGCGGACGCGATCCGGCTGCCCGCCTCGTCGCAGGAGGTGCACTTCGAGGGTGAACTCGCCGCAGTGATCGGGCGCCCGGCGCGCAACGTGTCGCCCGACGAGGCGCTCTCGCACGTGCTCGGCTACTGCGCGGCGAACGACGTCACCGCTCGCGACCAGCAACGGGCCGACGTCCAGTTCACCCGGGCCAAGGGTTACGACTCGTTCTGCCCGCTCGGGCCGTGGCTGGAGACGGTGCTCGACCCGTCCGACCTGCGCCTGGTCACCCGCGTGAACGGCGAGATCAAGCAGGATGCCCGCACCAGCCTGATGATCCACGACCTGCCGACGCAGATCGCGTTCATCTCGGCGGTCATGACCTTGCTGCCCGGCGATGTCGTGCTCACCGGGACGCCGGCCGGCGTCGGCCCCGTCGTGGACGGTGACACCGTCAGCGTCGAGATCGAGGGCATCGGCGTCCTGAGCAACCCCGTGCGATCAGCATGACCAGAGTGCGGTTCTGCCCGTCCCCGACCGGCAACCCGCACGTCGGGATGGCACGCACCGCCCTGTTCAACTGGGCCTACGCGCGGCATGTCGGCGGCACGTTCGTCTTTCGCGTGGAGGACACCGACGCCGCGCGTGACAGCGAGGAGTCCTACCAGCAACTGGTCGACTCGCTGCACTGGCTCGGCCTGAGCTGGGACGAGGGCCCCGACATCGGCGGTGATTTCGGCCCCTACCGCCAGAGCGAGCGAGGCGACATCTACCGCGACGTCGTCGAGAGGTTGCGCGCGGCCGGTTACCTGTACGAGTCGTTCTCCTCCGCCGAGGAGGTCGAGGCACGGCACCGTGCGGCTGGTCGCGACCCGAAGCTGGGCTACGACAACCACGACCGCGACCTCGGTGCCGAGCAGAAGAACGCCTACCTCGCCGACGGACGCGAGCCGGTGCTGCGCTTCCGGATGCCGGACCACGACATCACCTGGACCGACCTCGTCCGAGGTGAGGTGACTTTCGCTGCCGGGTCGGTGCCTGACTACGTGGTCGTCCGCGCCAACGGTGATCCGCTGTACCCGCTGGTGAACCCGGTCGACGACGCGCTCATGCAGATCACCCACGTACTACGCGGCGAGGACCTGTTGCCATCGACACCGCGCCAGATCCCCCTGTACGAGGCCATGATCGCCGTCGGTCTCGCCGAGCGAGCCCCGGAGTTCGGCCACCTGCCGTACGTGATGGGGCAGGGCAACAAGAAGCTGTCGAAGCGTGATCCCGAGTCGAACCTGCTCGGCTACCGCGAGCAGGGCTACGTCCCCGAAGGCCTGGTCAACTACCTTGCCCTGCTGGGCTGGTCGATCGCGGACGACCACGACATCTTCAGCCCGGCCGAGCTCGTCGCAGCCTTCGACATCGCGACCGTGAAATCGAACCCGGCCCGCTTCGACGCGAAGAAGTGCGAGGCCATCAATGCCACGCACATCCGGCTGCTCAGCCCGGACGACTTCCGCCAACGGCTCGCGGCCTTCCTCGGCGACGCCGACCCGGACGTCGTCGCCGCGGGCGCGCCGCTCGTCCAGGAGCGGATCCAGACGCTCGCCCAAGGTGCTCAGCTGCTGCGGTTCCTGCTCGTAAACGAGGACGACTTCTCGGTCGACGAGAGCGCCGCGGCCAAGCAACTGGGCGACGCCGGCCAGGACGTCCTCCGGGCCGCCGCTTCGGCGCTCGAGCCGCTGGCGGAGTGGACACCGGAAGCGATCGAGCAGGCGCTGTCGACCTCGCTCGTCGAAGGGCTCGGGCTCAAGCCGCGCAACGCCTATGGGCCGGTCCGCGTGGCGATCACCGGCAGCACCGTGTCGCCGCCGCTGTTCGAGTCGATGGAGATTCTCGGCCGCGAGCGGTCGATGCGCCGTCTGGTCGACGCGACGCGCTGACCCGTGACGGGGCTGAACGGTGACCGACGGCACCCGCTGTCGATCTACAGGGTGATCGAATCCGTCGTTCGTGCGACACGTTCGAGTCAGCCGGTTGACAACAAACCGATCACCGATAGGTTTTCGGCATGCGGTGGATCCGGATGCTTGCGGTGTTCGTGGTTCTCGCCGCCTCGGGCGGGTGGTCGGTGTCTCACGCCGCTCGCGCGTACGCGGCCGGCTGTGATGGCGACATCGTCTACGGCGAGCGAATCACCTGCGATCTCACGACGACAACCCAGGTTCGCGACCTGACCTTCACCGGCGCCGTCGGCGACCGGATCAGGGCACGGGTGATCACGACAGCGGGCACGATCAATCCGGTCGCCTCGATCCGTTTCGGTGCCGTGACCGTGTGCGCACCGACGTTCGCGGACGACTTCACCTGCGCGCTGACATCGACCGGCACGCAGACGCTGCGTGTCGACGCGAACGGTTCCGGCGACGGATCGTTCGTCACCACGATCCAGCGGTTGAACGATCCGTCGTCGTGTCCGTCGATCGGGTTCGGGCCTGCTGGCAAGGTCGGAAAGATCGGTCAGAAAGCGGAGTTGGATTGTTTCGCGCGTTCTGGTGGTTCGGTGGGTCAGCGGTATTTCGTGCGGGTGGTGGAGACGTCGGCGGCCGCGGCGACGTTGGTGGTGGAGGTTGTGCGTCCGGACGGGAGCACGGTGTGTGCGCCGACCGCTTCGACCGACAGTGTGTGTGTGTTGGATGCGGCGGGCACGAACCGGGTGTTCGTCTATGACGCGAGTGGGTTGCAGACGACCGATTACCGGGTGGTGTTGGAGCGGTTCCCGAATCCGGTCGGGTGCACGGTGCAGGCGTTCGGTACGCCGGTGACGGCGACGTTCGATGATCCGGGTGAGGTGGGTTGTTACACGTTCACCGGGTCTGCCGGTGATCGGATCCGGCTGCGTACGATCCCGAGCGCCGGCTCGGTCAATCCGGTCACTGAGGTGTTGCGTCCGGACGGCACGTCGGTCTGCCCGTTGAGTTTTGCCGACGATCTGACCTGCACGCTGGATGTCAGCGGCAAGCACACGGTGCTGGTGCGTGATGCCGCCGGTGCTGGGGCCGGCACCGGGACGGTGGAGTTGGGTCTGGAGCGGTTGAACGATCCGTCGTCGTGTCCGTCGATCGGGTTCGGGCCGACGGGGACGGTGGGGGTTATCGGTCAGCGGGCGGAGTTGGATTGTTTCGCGCGTTCTGGTGGTTCGGTGGGTCAGCGGTATTTCGTGCGGGTGGTGGAGACGTCGGCGGCCGCGGCGACGTTGGTGGTGGAGGTTGTGCGTCCGGACGGGAGCACGGTGTGTGCGCCGACCGGTTCGACCGACAGTGTGTGTGTGTTGGATGCGGCGGGCACGAACCGGGTGTTCGTCTATGACGCGAGTGGGTTGCAGACGACCGATTACCGGGTGGTGTTGGAGCGGTTCCCGAATCCGGTCGGGTGCACGCCGAAGGCGATCGGCGATCCGGCACAGATTCGGCCGATCAACGATCCCGGTGAGATCGACTGCGTCACATTCACCGGAAGTGCGAGCCAGGACGTCCGGATCCAGGCCGCTCCCACGAGCGGCACGATCAATCCGGTCACCGAGGTACTGCGACCGGACGGGACCACCGTCTGCGGGCCGACCTTCGCCGACGACTTCGTCTGTGACCTCGACGGCAACGGGAAGCACACGGTGATCGTGCGCGACGCGGCCGGCACCGGCTCGTCGACCGGGAACTACTCGCTGCGCCTGCTCGCTCCCTGATTCGACGCGGCAGCGGGCCGCCGGACACGACGACACGCGTGCGAGTTGCATGGGATGCACGGCGCGGTCCTAGGACGCTGCGCTCGGCACGGGTTACCGTCGGGTAGCAACCCGCAGCAGACCCGCAGCAGAAAGGTTCCCCATGCCCGCAACCCGTCCCGCGTGGAGCGACGACGACGTCGAGGCGTTCCGCGACCTCGCGCACAGCTTCCTGGCCAAGGAGTGCGCGCCGCACGAGGAGCGGTGGGCAGAACAGCAGCACATCGACCGTGAGATCTGGAACAAGGCCGGCGAGATCGGCTTGCTGTGCCCGTCCATCCCGACCGAGTACGGCGGTGGCGGCGGCAGCTTCGCGGTCGAGGCGGTGCTGGCCGAGGAGCAGGCCCGCACGCTCGCACCGAGCCTCGGCACCGCGGTGCACAACTCGATCGTCGCGCACTACATCAACTCCTACGGCACCGAGGAGCAGAAGCATCGCTGGCTGCCGCGCATGGCCACCGGCGAACTCGTCGGTGCCATCGCGATGACCGAGCCCGGCACCGGCTCGGACCTGCAGAGTGTCACGACCAAGGCGATCCGCACCGGCGACGAGTACGTCATCGACGGTTCGAAGACCTTCATCTCCAACGGCCTGCTCGCGAACCTCGTGATCACGGTCGCCAAGACCGATCCGGACAATGCCGCGGCGGGGATCTCGCTGCTGGTCGTCGAGACCGACGAGGTCGAGGGCTTCTCGCGCGGCCGCGTGCTGAAGAAGATCGGCCAGCACGGACAGGACACCGCTGAGCTGTTCTATGACGGCGTCCACGTCCCGGCATCCGCACTGCTCGGCGCGCAGGAGGGTCAGGGTTTCGTCCAGTTGATGCAGCAACTGGCGCAGGAGCGACTCATCGTCGCCGTCGCCGCAGTCGCGGCGATCGAGCAGGCCGTCGACGCGACGATCAAGTACACCAAGGAACGGCACGCCTTCGGCAAGCCGGTCTTCAACTTCCAGAACACCAAGTTCAAACTGGCCGAGCAGGCGACCGTTGCGAAGATCGGCCGGGTGTTCTTGGACGACTGCATCGTCAAGCACCTCGCCGGCGAATTGGACATCCCTACCGCGTCGATGGCGAAGTGGTGGCTGACGCAGGCCCAGTGCGACGTCGCCGACGAGTGCCTGCAGTTGTTCGGTGGGTACGGCTACATGCAGGAGTACCCGATCTCGCGGATGTACACCGACTCGCGGATCCAGAAGATCTACGGCGGCACGAACGAGATCATGAAAGAGATCATCAGCCGCTTCCTGTGAGCACCGGGGCTCGCGGCCGGACCGTTAAAACTGTAACGTGTTCTCGTTCTGTCCGGACGAGATTCGGTAGGTGCACGTGACCGCTCAGCTCACCCCGACTGCCGCACGCGGAAGCTTCGACGTCACCCATCCGGTGACCGGCGACGTGGTCGGCACGTACCCGGTGCACACCGCCGAGGACGTGGCCGAGCGGGTGGCCGCCGCCCGCGCGGCGCAGGTCTGGTGGCAGGAGCTCGGCTTCGCCGGACGCCGCAAGCGCATCACCCGCTGGATCTCGTGGATCGCGAAGCACTCGGACGAGATCTGCGAGCTGGGCTTCCGCGAGGCGGGCAAGCCGCGCGGCGACGTGCAGTTCGAGCTCGTCGCCTCGCTCGAGGACCTGCGTTGGGCCGCCGCGCATGCCGAGCGCGTGCTCAAGCAGCGGCGCGTCGCGCCGGGCATGGCGATGGTCAACTTCGACGCGCGGCTGGAGTACCAGCCGCTCGGCGTCGTCGGCGTGATCGCGCCGTGGAACTTTCCCGTCTACACCGTGTTCTGCGGGCTGGCCTACGCGCTGGCCGCGGGTAACGCGGCGATCGTCAAGCCGAGCGAGTTCAGTTCGGCCAGCGGCGTGTATGCGGCGGAGTCGTTCGCGAAGGCGAACCCCGATGCCCCTGCCGGTCTCGTCGGCTGGGTGACCGGCTACGGCGAGACCGGTTCCGCGCTGTGCCGTGCGGGCGTGGACAAGATCGCGTTCACCGGATCGGTGCCGACCGGGCGCCGGGTGATGGCCACCTGCGCCGAGACGCTGACACCGGTACTGCTCGAACTCGGCGGCAAGGACGCCACCATCGTCGCCGAGGACGCCGACCTCGAGGCCGCGGCGAACGCGGTGGTGTGGGGCGGGAACTGGCACGCCGGGCAGGGCTGCGTCTGCGTCGAGCGGATCTACGTGGTCCAGTCGGTGCGCGACCGGTTCCTCGAGCTGGTCAAGGAGCGTGCGTCCGCGCTGCGGGTCGGCCTGGACGATTTGTCCGACTACGGGCCGATGACGATGCCGGCCCAGATCGCTGTGGTCCGCCGCCATGTCACCGATGCCCTGGCTGCCGGCGCCACCGCCCTCGTCGGGGGGCCCGAGTCGTTCCGGCCGCCCTACGTGGACCCGATCGTGCTCGTCGACGTCCCCGAAGACTGCTCGGCCGTCCAGGAGGAGACTTTCGGCCCCGTCCTGGTCATCAACACAGTCCCGGACGTCGACGAGGCGATCCGCCGTGCGAACGGGACCACGTTCGGGCTCGGCTCGTCGGTCTTCTCTGCCGCGCACGGTCCCGAGATCGCGGCGCGGTTGCGCGCGGGCGGCACGACCATCAACTCGGTGCTGACCTTCGTGGGTATGCCGTCCCTGCCCTTCGGTGGTGTCGGCGACAGCGGCTTCGGCCGGTTCCACGGCGAGGACGGCCTGCGCGAGTTCAGCCGGCCGAAGGCAACGACCCGCAAGATGTTCGGGATGGGCAAGGAGATGCAGGAGTTCCCGCGCACCGCCGACCAGTTCTCGATCGTGCGGCGGGTGCTCAAGCTGCGCTACTCACGCCCGTGGCGCTGAGGTGGCTGGACCGATCAACGACGCGCTCGCGCGCGACGAGATGCAGGGACGGGAACGCTTGCCCGTGACGCTGCAGGCCGCCCCGGCTGCCGGCGCGGGATGACTCGACGGAGGCACATGGTGCGCAATCGGACGCTGACCGGCAAGGTCGTCGTGATCACCGGCGGTGCCCGGGGGATCGGGGCGGCAACCGCGCGCGCATTTGCGGCGCGGGGTGCACGGGTGGTGATCGGGGATCTCGACGAAGACCTCGCCAAGCGCACCGCGAAGGAACTCGGTGGTGACGCGCTCGCCCTGCACCTCGACGTCACCGACCACGGCGGGTTCACCGCGTTCCTCGACGAGGTCGAGCGGGAACTCGGCCCGATCGACGTCCTGGTCAACAATGCCGGCATCATGCCGCTCGCGCTGCTGCCCGAGGAGTCCGACGCCACCACGTCGCGGCAGCTCGAGGTGAACCTCGGTGCGGTCATCCACGGCACGCGCGAGGCGATGGTGCGGATGACGGCCCGGGGCCGCGGACACATCGTGAACATCGCCTCGGTCGCCGGGAAGGCGGGTGTTCCGGGCGCGGCCACCTACTGCGCCACGAAGCACGGTGTGGTCGGGCTGTCCGAGGCCGTACGGCTCGAACTGCGCGGTACGCGCATCGGAGTCAGCGTGGTGATGCCGACGATCGTGTCGACCGAGCTGGCGGCCGGCATCAAGAGCACCCGGCTGTCGTCGATCGTTCAGCCCGAGGACGTGGCGACCGCGGTCGTCGACGCCGTGCTGCGTCAGCGCTTCGAGGTCTTCGTGCCGCGCTACCTCGGCCCCCTGAATCGAGTGGTCCGACTGCTTCCGCGCGCGGCCGGCGAATGGTTGCTGCGGGTCGGCGGCTCGGACCAGCTGCTCGCGTCTGCCGCCCATTCCGCGGCGCGCGCCGGGTACGAGAAACGCGCGGCGGACAGTGCGCCCGGAGCGGGATCGCGTCCCTGAGCTTGCGCTGGCGGCGACCGGCAAAAAACTATAACGTGTTCTCATTCTGATACTCGTCGAGGAGACTACGCAGATGGCCAAGCAGTCACGATCCTTGTCCGGCAAGGTCGTCTTCATCACCGGTGCGGCGCGGGGGATCGGCCGCGCCACTGCCGCGGCACTGCTCCGCGAGGGCGCTCGCGTGGCGATCGGTGACCTGGACGAGGACCTGGCCAAGCGCACCGCGAAGGAACTCGGCGGCGACGTGTTCGCCATCGGTCTGGACGTCACCGACCACGCCAACTTCACGGCCGTCCTCGACGAGGTCGAGCGCGAGGTCGGCCCGCTCGACGTCCTGATCAACAACGCCGGCGTCATGCCGATCGGCAACTTCGAGGACGATTCGTTCGAGTCGGCCTACCGGCAGTTCGCCGTCAATGTCTTCGCGGTCATGCACGGCACCCGCGAGGCCATGCGCCGGATGAAGCCACGCGGGCACGGGCACATCGTCAACCTGGCGTCGATGGCAGGCGTCGTCCCGACTCCGGGTGCCGCGACCTACTCGGCGAGCAAGCATGCCGTCGTCGGGCTGTGCGAGTCGCTGTACTGGGAGCTGCGTGGTACCGGCATCGACCTGACCTACGTCCTGCCCTCGCTGGTGAAGACCGAGCTGGCCGCAGGGGTCAAGAACACCCGGGCGTCCAACGCGATCGAGCCGGAGGTCGTCGCGGGCGAGATCGTCGGCGCGCTGAAGAAGCCGCGCCTGGCCGTGTTCGCGCCGCGCTCGATGGGTAAGATCACCAAGGCGACCGGGTTGATCCCGCGCGCGCTCGGTAACAAGATCATGACCGCGTCGGGGTCCGACCATCTGCTGCTCGACTCGCAGACCGACGCAGCCCGCAAGGCCTACGAGGACCGCGTTGCCGCGTCCGCCCCGGGCGCCGAACGTGCGCCACACTGACGTTTTGGTGGGGGTTCGGGCGGTCCGGTAGAGTCGACACTCGGCCCGAGAGGGCCATTGGGGTATGGGGTAATTGGCAGCCCAACTGATTCTGGTTCAGTTAGTCTAGGTTCGAGTCCTGGTACCCCAGCGCACGACAAGAAGTTTCTGGGGCCCCGTCGTCTAGAGGCCCAGGACGCCGCCCTCTCAAGGCGGTAGCACGGGTTCGAATCCCGTCGGGGCTACACCCTTGCACCCCGGTTCCCGGGGGCTTCGTCAATTTCAAGATCGCGAGATGTCGATCTTGACCACACCACGTACCGGGCACGAGGTGTCTCGGTGTCGCCTTCGCGGAGGTCTGCGACCAGCTCGTTCAGGCGAGACGCGCTTTGGCGATTTACCTAGGTAAGCTTTACCCATTGCCCTAGGCAAGCTAGATTCGCGGCGTGTTGGATTTCCGGATCGACGCAACGGGCGGAGTTCCGCCGTACTCGCAGCTCGTCGCTCAGGTGAAACAGGCGCTGCGGTTGGGCTGGCTGCAGCCGGGTGACAAGTTGCCGACGGTGCACGAGGTCGCGGCGAGTGTGGCAATCAATCCGAACACCGTGCAGAAGGCGTACAAGGAACTGGAGCATGAGGGCCTGGTCGCCGGCCGCCCGGGGCAGGGCACGTTTGTGCAACGCAGCCTGAGCCAGTCCACGCCGGCGTCACTGGTGATGCTGACCCGGCGGCTCGAGCGGTGGATCGTCGCAGCACGCGCCGCCGGCCTCGACGAGGACGGGATCATGGACCTGGTTCGGGCAACGATGCGGGATTTTGACGCGGCGGCCAGCGCATGACGGCCGCGGTCGATCCCGCGATCGCCACCCAGGGAGTGGGACGTCGGTACGGGGACTTCTGGGCCTTGCGAGGCTGCACGGTGTCGCTGCCTGCCGGGTCGATCACGGCAGTCGTGGGACCCAACGGTGCGGGTAAGACCACGTTGCTGAATCTGCTGATCGGCCTGCTGCCGGTCTCGGAGGGGCGCCTGCTGGTCGACGGCGCGCGGCCGTCCAGCAGTCCGCAGTTTCTCGCGCGGGTGGGATTCCTCGCCCAGGACTGCCCGCTCTACAACGAGTTCTCGGTCAAGGACATGTTGCGGTTCGGTCGCGCGATGAACCCGTCCTGGGACGAGGCCCTCGCGCGGGCACGGCTCGCTGCCGCCGACGTCCCGCTTGCCCGCCGCGTCGGCCAATTGTCAGGCGGGCAACGGGCCCAGGTGGCACTGGCGCTGGCTGTCGCGAAACGACCGCGGGTTCTGCTGCTCGATGAACCACTGGCCGCCCTGGACCCGCTAGCCCGCCGCGAGTTCCTGAGGAGCCTGCTCGACAGCACGACGGCACCGGGCATCACTGTCGTGCTGTCCTCGCACCTCATCGGGGAGCTGGCTCGTCTCTGCGACCACTTGGTCGTCATTTGCGACGGTCGGGTCCGGTTGGCCGGCGAACTCGACGAACTGCTCGCCGAGCACTGCTGGGTCACTGGGTCGCCGGATGCCGTCGCACGGATCCCCGCGGGTACTGAGGTGCTCACCCGCTCGGCCCATGAACGACATGCCACCCTGCTCGTGCGCACGCGCGAGCCGCTACTGAACCCGGCGTTGACGACGAGCCCTGTTGATCTCGAGGCGCTCGTGCTGGCTTACCTCGAGCGTCCAGAACCAACACCCACGGGAGCGCCTCAGGGCGGGGCGGTTCACAAGCCGGACGCACCGTGATCTGGACGACCTGGCGCCAACACCGCGCCGAAGCAGTCGTGGGAGCGCTGATCTTGCTCGGGCTCGCTGCTGCCCTGCTGACGGTCGGGTCTGTGGCCCGCGACCGGGCCAATGCGGCGGGTCTGTCCGAATGTGTCGGCGAGTGTGGCGACGCACTCGCTCGGCTGCACGACGACTTCCACTCGATCCCGCCCTTCATCACAGCGCTTGTCGCAGTCCCACTCGTCGCCGGCATGTTCTGGGCCGCGCCATTGGTCTCGCGCGAGTACGAGGCAGGAACCCACCGGGTGGCCTGGACCCAGTCAGTGAGCCCGCTGCGCTGGATCACGGTCAAGATCCTGCTCGTCTTCGGTGTTGTCGCCTCCGCCGCTCTCGTCCTGGGCCTGCTCGCCGCCTGGACACTCGACCCGCTCAACCCGGCGTTCGGCGGCCGCTACAACAGCACCTGGTACGAGGTTGAGGGGATCGTCCCCGTGGCCTGCATCTTGTTCTCACTTGCCGTGGGGGTCGCGGCCAGCGCCCTTATTCGGCGCACCATCCCGGCCATGGCGGTGACCCTGGTCGGCTACGCTGCCGCTCGCCTTCCGATGCATTGGATCCGGTGGCACTTCGCGCCGCTCACTACCCGGACGTTGACCGTGCCACTCGGCAACCTGCTAGCGAACCCCACCGGCGCGCCTCTCGACCAGGCGAGCGCCGCTGTTCCCCTCGGCGCATCGGTACGCGGCACCACGATCGTCGGCCCGGACGGGCGGGTGATCGGGGCGAACAGCGGCAATTTCACCGTGTTGCAGGACTACTGCCCGAACCTGCAGGCCGACGCCACCCGGAACGGCGTGCTGAACCCCGCCGCGTGCGCGGCCCGGATACGCGACCTCAGCCTGCACGAGAGGATCACCTACCAGTCCGAAGCCCACTTCTGGCTCATCCAGACCGTCGAAAGCCTGATTTTCCTGGGCCTCACCGTGCTTCTTGTCGCCGTCGCCATGCTGTGCGTGACACGCCGCCGCCCGATCTGATCTCATCGGCCGCGACCAGCGGGTAGGAGAAGCCCGCCCATTCCCACGCCCGTCGAAAGAGCCGGGACCCAGGCCGTCGGCGTCGAGCCCGCTGATCGGGCCGAAGGCACTTCGGTGTGATCCAGCCGCGATCGCCGGTCGAACTACCAACGACACCCCGGGGTGTTGAGCCCGACGCCTCGGAAATTTCGAGAGGAGAGTCGCCATGACTGACCCCGTTGCCCTGGCCGAACGCTCGTACGGCGTCGCCGGTCGCGTGATCAGCGGAGTGCGCGATGACCAATTGGACGCGGGCACACCCTGTGCCGAGTGGGATGTGCGAATGCTCGTCAACCACATGATCGGCGGGCACTACTACTTCACCGCAGCCCTGCACGGCCATGAGATGGACCCGAACGGTGAACCGCCCGATTTCACGCACGACCGCGTCGGCCAGTTCGGCGAGGCGAGCACAGCGATGATCGGGGCGTGGCGGGAACCCGGTGCGCTCGACCGGACGGTCACGACGATGATCGGTCCGATGCCCGGTGCCGTGCTCGTGGGCATGCACACCATGGACAACCTCGTCCACGCCTGGGACCTGGCGCACGCGACCGGCCAGAGCGAAGACTTGGATCCCGAGTTAGCGGCGATGGTCCTGGCGATGATGGAGCAGAACAACCCGCCCCGTGGCGGCGGCTCACCGTTCGATTCCGAGCAGACACCACCCCCTGACGCCACACCCGAACAGCGACTCGCGGCGTTCCTCGGCCGCAAGGTCTAGAGAGCCAGCCCGGATCGCGGGTTGCCGCCGCGCCCTTCGGCCAGCTGAGCGGGCGGTCGGCCGAGCAGTTTCGATGAGCTTGGCGGGCGGGCTTCTGCCACACTCCCGTCCGTGAGGCATGGGTCGCGCGCCCTTCCTACCGGTCTCGTGACGTTCCTGTTGACCGACATCGAGGGCAGTACTGCGCTGCTCTCGCGCATTGGTCCGCGCCGGTTCGGCGAGATGATTGCCGCCCACAACCGCATCCTCAACGCGATAACCGGTCGCCACGGCGGTGTGCCCTACCGCTACGACGGCGACGGATTCATCATCGCTTTCGGCGACGCACACTCGGCCCTGATGGCAGCAGTCGCCATCCAGGACGCCCTGGCCGAACATGACTGGGGATCAGGGCCGCGGCCACGGGTGCGAATGGCACTTCATCGTGGCGATGCACTGGTGGTCGACGGCGAGTACGTGGCACTGGCGCTGCATCAAGCGACGCGCGTCCTGGCGGCGCCGCACGGCGGTCAGGTGGTCTGCACCGCCGACGTCCTCAGCGAGTTGAGCGCGGCAGACGAGAACCCGCACGCGCATCTGATCGGTGCGTATTGGTTGCGCGACTTCACCGACGCCGTCCGCCTGTACCAGGTGCAGCGCGAACCCAGCCTCGTCGAGTTCCCGGCGTTGCGCGTACCGCGTGCGGATCTCACCAACATCGGTGGGGCGGAGCAGCTGGTGGGCCGAGAGCTGGAGACACGGGAGCTCGAAACGTCATTGCGCGCGTCGCGTCTGGTGACGGTCACCGGCGCAGGGGGTGTCGGCAAGACGTCACTCGCGATCGCCGTGGCATTGCGTCTCGCGGCGCGCGGCGAGGCCGCGTGGCTGGCCGAGTTCGCCGGCGTCGAAGTGGCTCCC
Organism: uncultured Actinomycetota bacterium; assembly: GCA_963750295.1. Taxonomy (GTDB): domain Bacteria; phylum Actinomycetota; class Actinomycetes; order Mycobacteriales; family Jatrophihabitantaceae; genus CAVVPY01. The sequence goes on along the minus strand of CAVVPY010000001.1, from coordinate 1,758,140 downwards.
GCGGACCAGATCGCCGAGATCGAGCAGCGCTTGGTGTCGGCCCTTGCTCGGTCCCTCGGCGTGACGTCGGAGGAGAAGGCAGCTGTGTTCGCACGTCTGGGTAGCCGGGCCGCCACGCTCGTCCTCGACAACTGCGAGCACGTGCTCGACGCCGCCAGTGCGCTCGCGACGGACATCCTTCGGGCGTGCGACAACACGCGCATCCTCGCGACCAGCAGGGAACCGCTGGGACTCAATCACGAGCGGGTTGTCGCCGTGGCCCCACTTGCCCTGCCTGCCGCGGATGCGAGCTTGCAGAAGCTTCGCGGCGCGCCATCGGTCGAGCTCTTCGTCCAGCGAGCGACAGCGGCGAACCCGGCCTTTCGGCTCACCGAGTCGAACGCAGCGGTGATTGCGTCGTTGTGCCGCGAGCTGGACGGGTTGCCACTTGCGCTCGAGCTCGCGGGAACGGCGTCGCGCTTCCTCACCCCGGCCGACATGCTTGCCCGGCTGAAGGAGGCCGGCACGCTCCCGTCGCAGCCGGGCCGACGACGATCTGCGCGCCACAGCAACCTTGCCGCCCTCGTCGACTGGAGCCTGGCGTCGTGCACCTCGACGCAGAGTGCTGTTTTCCGGTGGATGGGCACGTTCGTCGGACCGGTCCCTGCCGACGTCGTGGCGGCGGTCTGCGCGGTCGGCGGCTTGGCGAAGTGGGACGTCCTCGATGCTTTGAACACCCTGGTCGACAAGCATCTGGTGGTCGCTCGCCTCGACGACGATCGCACTGGCTACGACATGCTCGAGACCCTGCGTCGGGCCGCGCGAACGAAGCTGGAGGCAGCCGGTGAACACGACGCGGCCTTCCTCTCGCACGCACAGTGGCTGGTCCGGGCGACGCGGGCTGCCGGCGCGGATGGACGGGCCGGCGGGCGCGCGTCCGAAGCCACGCTCGTCGTCGAGGCGATGGCTGCGCTCGACCGTGCCGAGCGGCTCGGCCTGGCAACCAGCGAGTGGGCCGAACTCGCGTGCAGCGCAGTGTTACGACTCGGTCTGCGCTCGCCGTCCAGGACGCGCGACATCGCCGCTGCCCTGTTGCGTCGCGCGGACATCAACGAGCTCAGCCGGGCACGCGTCTGCGCGCTGCTCACCCAGATGGCAATGGTCACCGGCGCGCCCGACCAAGCCCACCTTGCTCGCCAGGCCGTCGAGGCCGCGCGCCGTGCGGGGGATCCGCGAGCGCTTGTCATCGGGTTGGCCGGCTCGGTGATTCCACGTCCGGCCCCTTCCGAGGCGGAGCCGGCCGTGGTGACCGCCGGCCGTCAACCTGCGGCGCGGATCCCTGCCGAACTGGCCGAGGCGGAGGCGCTGCTGCCACAGTTCGGCGACGGTGAGCGGCAGGCGATCGAAAGCGTGCTGTCGAACGCGATCGGGCTCGCGCTCGCGGCTGCGGGCGACCTCACCGGCGCCCGCGCCCGGTACCTGCAATTCGGTGACATCTCGCGGGCGATCGACGACGACTTCAACGCCGGGATCTCGGCCTACAACATCGCCGAACTGGATGAGATGTCCGGCGACCTTGCCGCTGCGGTCGCGGGTTACCAACTTGCCGCGGAACGGCTGGCGAACGCCGACGCGCACCTCCACGTCGCGCTCGCGAACCAGGCTCGTGCCATGGTGCTGGAACGGATCGGCAACCTGCCGAGCGCCGCCGATGTGGCGGCCGACGCGGTTCTGAGTGCCCGCCGCAGTGGTGATCGCCGGTTGCTCGGCCGCACGCTGCTGCTCGCTGCCCGGATCGGAACCGCCGTCGGCGATGTGTCTCTCGCGGCGGCGAGCGCGGCCGAAGTCCTCGGGTTGCCGGTGGCGGACGACGTGCGTGCCGATGCGCGACAGGTGCTCAGCGCACTCGAGGTGGTGGAGATCAGCGATCCTGCGCCGACCGGTTAGCACGCCGCCGGATCGGCAACCTGGTGTGCACTCCATCCGATACACACGCAGCTCTTGTTGACAGATGCTCTGGGCCAGCATCGACAGCCCGTGGGTGCACGGTGTCGACCCGACCAGATTCGCCGCCTTCTTCGCACCGCTTCGCGGCTTCGGCGCGTCTGGGTGATGAGCACACACCTGGCGCCCGTCGCAGGCAGCATCGACACGATGCTCGAGGCGCTGATGACGGTGCCGGACTCGCCGGCGGTCATTAGCGGGGAAGGCGTCGCGGGTTTCCCCGGGTTCGGTCGGTTGGGTGGCGCGCGGGCGGTCACTAGCGGGGAAGGCGTCGCGGGTTTCCCCGGGTTCGGTCGGTTGGGTGGCGCGAAGGCGGTCACTAGCGGGGAAAGCGTCGGCGAACCGGCCCGGTGGTCGTCCACACGACCTGGAAGGGTCGCCCGTCGTCACCGGGTTACCCACCCGTGGCCGAATCCCGGGACGCCGACGCGCACAAGGCGCCCACGCCGCCCGACGCCGAGGTCGACGTCTTCTGGCGGCCCGGCTGCTCGTCCTGCTCGATGCTGCGCCGCGACCTCGCCCGGCGCGGCGTCCCCGCCACGTGGCACAACATCTACGCCGACAACCAGGCGCGCGCCGTGGTCCGATCGGTGAACCGGGGCAACGAGACGGTGCCGACCGTCCGTGTCGGTTCGGTCACTCTGACCAATCCGACGTGGACGCAGCTCGCGCCCCTGCTCGGCGACGGTCCCTGGACGCAGACCCGCGCCAGGCCTGGCCGGGACGCGCTCGCGAGGTTGCTGTGGTGGGTTCCGGTCCTCGCCGTTGCCGTCCTCGGCGAGGCTGTGGTCCGCGCCGGCCATCCCGCGCTCAGCTGGATCATAGCGGGCTTTGCTGTTCTCGTGTGGGCGGTGACCCGCCGGCTGCAGCGGTGACCCGGCCGACGCGCGGGCAGGCGCGAGCGCGAATCCAGGCGTCGGATCCGATCGCAACCCCGGTTCTGCCGGGATGAGGAGAACTCTGCATGAGACTGCGTAAGCCAGCGGCAATCGCCGTGACGACCGCCTTGCTGCTGACAGCGTGCTCAGCGCAGTCGACGTCCGGTGCGCCCGCGAGCCGGTCCGGCGCGTCCGGCGCCTCGACCGCGCCGTCGACGCCTGCGCCATCGCCGACGACGCCGACCGGCCCACCGCCGAAGCCGGTGCACGTGTCGCTGCTCGAGGGCGACGGGGGCGTATACGGGGTCGGCATGCCGATCATCGCGTGGTTCGACCGAGCGCCGACCGACGCGTCCGCGTTCGACAAGGCCGTGACGGTTACCGTGAACGGCCGTCCCGCATCCGGCGCGTGGTACTGGCAGAAGTCCGGTCACGCCGGGTCAGCCGTCGAGGCGCACTACCGGATGCAGCAGTACTGGCCCGCGCACGCAAGGATCCGGATGGACGCCCCGGTCAAGGGTCTTTCCGCAGGCAAGGGACTGGCCTACGACAACAGCCTGACCCTGTCGATGTCGACCGGGGCGGCGAACATCGCGACGGTCGACGGACGAACCGAGCGGATGATCGTCACGTCCGACGGCAAGAAGGTGTTCGACTTCCCGACATCACTCGGGTCCGCCGACACCCCCACCTACAGCGGTACGAAGGTCGTCATGGAGAAGAACCGGGTGGAGCGGATGAAGTCCGAACCCGGTCAGCCGTACTACAGCCTCGACGTGCCGTGGTCGGTCCGGCTGACGAACTCTGGCGAGTTCGTGCACGCCGCATCGTGGAACGGCGGCAACATCGGCGTTCGCAGCACCTCGCACGGGTGCACCAACCTCACCGTCGAGGACGCCAAGCGCTACTTCCAGTTCGCCCGGCTCGGTGACGTGTTCACCTACACCAATACCGGCGGTCCGCCGATGCCGTCCTGGGACGGGTACGGCGACTGGAACGTGTCGTGGCCGGCATGGCGAGCCGGCGGCATCCTCGGGTGAGCATTCGACGCCCACACGAGGCAACGACGTCCGATCCGAGATCGGACGGTGGGGATCCGTGAGACCGGCCGTGCGGCTGCGGGCGTGGTGGGCTGCCACCCGGTCGGTCGATGCCAGCACCGCGGCGGCGCTGGCCCGGCGCTGGGCCGAACTTCCCGCGCACGTGCGCACCCCCGCGCAGACGCTCGGGCAGCATGCGCTGGGATGCGAGGGCACGCATGGTGTCTTCCCGCGCTGCAATCTCGCCTGCACGCCGTGCTACCACTCCCGGGACGCCAACCGGATTCGCGTGGACGGGACCCACACCCGTGATCAGGTGGGCCGGCAGCTGGCATTGCTGCAGCGGCTGAGGGGCCCCCGTGCGCACGCCCAGCTGATCGGCGGCGGGCCGCGCATCGTCGCGACCCAACAGCGGTTGCGCGCCTGCTCGTACACGATGGCGCACCCCGAGTCCGGTGAGCTCGTCCCGGCCTGTGTGCAGCACAGCGTGCTCGACCCGGTCGAGAACGCGACGCTGCTTCGGTTGCTGCCGTTGCGGCGCGGCTAGCTCGAGGACGCAGTCAGCGACCCAGGAGCTTGTTCAGCCGGTTCGGGCGGACGATGAACGCCTCGGCCTCGAGCGCGGCGACGGTGATCCGTGGCAGGTCGCGGGCCGAGGCGTAGGAGACGAATCGCGGCTGCCACTGCGGTTGGAACTTGGCGTTGAAGCGGAACAGCGAGTCCATCTGCCAGAACCGGGAGGCGACCAGCAAGGCGCGGCGCCACAACCGCAGGACGGGTCCGGCACCGATCCGCTCACCGCGCTCGAAGGCGTCACGGAACATGGCGAAATTCAGTGAGACGCGGTCGACCTGCAAGTCACCGCAGGCCTGCATGATCGCCGTGATCATGGCCTCGTTCAGGCCATTGTCCGAATCGCGGGCCCGGCGCATCAGATCCAACGACAGGCCGTCCACGCCCCACGGCACGAAGTGCAGCAGACCGCGCAGCCGACCCTCGTGACGCGCTACCGCAACGACACACCCGCCGTCGTCGGGGTCACCGATTCGCGACAGCGCCATCGAGTAGCCGCGCTCCACGGCGTCGCCACGCCAGGCGACGGCAGCGGCGCGTAGTTCGTCGATCTCGGCTGCGGTGAGGTCTGCCACCCGTCGGACGCTCAGCGTGTACCCCGCGCGCGCTACTCGCGTACATGCTTGCCGCACGCCGCGCATCGCTCGCCCGTCCAGTGCGAAGTCGGCGCGCGCGAGGATCGCCTCGTCCCCGATCGACAGCGCGGACAAGCCGTACTCGCGCTTGAACACCGTTGCCCCGAGTTCGCTGCAGCACATCGCGGCGGGCGTCCAGCCGTACTGCTCGACGAGTTCGCGATACGCGGCGATGGCACCCGGCCAGGCCTCGGGATCGCCGATCGGATCACCGCTCACGAGGGCGACACCGCAGATCACCCGGTAGGTGATCGCAGCCTTGCCCGATGCCGACCACACCGCCGACTTGTCGCGTCGGAGCGCGAAGTAGCCGAGCGAATCGCGCCGTCCCTGCCGATCGAGCAAGCTTCGCAGTCGCAGTTCGTCGTCGGGGGACAAGTTGGCCAGCGGCTGGGCGGTTCGTAGCAACAACACCACGACGCACGTCGCGGTCAGCAAACCGAACGTGAGCAACGTGGCGTAGAAGAAGTCGGCGAACCGGTCGTCCTGCAACCGGATCGACCCACCGAGCCCGATCAGGGACAGCAGCACCTCGCGCAACCGCTCCCACACCGATGCGGGTGCGACCACGCGTCCGGGCATGAGCAGGAGCACCATGCCGTACACCACGGCGACCACGAAAAACTGCAGGCCGACCCGGACGGCGAACCAGCGGCTACGCACGTCCGTTCGCGCGGTGAACCGCGATCTGGCGAGGAGTAGCGAGATCAGCAGCAACAGCGCGACCGTCGCCATGATCGGCCGTCGTTCGTCGCGCAGCAGGCTTGCCACGGTGAGGATCACGCAGATCACGACGGCGATTCGCCACTCGGCCCGCTTGCGCTTGCGCAGGCCGGCCGCCACGCGCATCAGCAGCACCCCGGACACGACGACGAGGGCGTCCGCCGTTGCGGTGGCCGGCGCGGGCAGCACGGTCGTGAACTGGTACAGCGCGTGCCAGCGTTGTGGCCACAAGCCGCTGATGACCGACACCGCGCCGAGTGCCGCCGCCACCAGGCCGACCACTCGCGGCGTCGCGGCCGAGTAGCGCGAGCGAAGGGCAGCGGGTCGTGAATCACGCACGCCGGGGTCGGTGTGGTGCGCCTTGTCGCGGCCCTGCGCCGTCTCAGTGGCCATGTGCTGGTCGTCTCCACGGTCGAGGCGCGACGTCGCCAGCAGTATCGGCGCCGTTGCTGAGAATCGCGGGCCGTCCTCAGCCGACTCTGGGCGAGGGTCGCGCTCCGTCACCCGTTCGCCGCCGGCTGACGCCACGCGCCTGCGGCGTCGTCGGCGTCAGTTGGTGCGGTTCAGTGTGGCTTCTTCGCAGCCTTCGCCTCGGGCAGGACGCGCACGGTCTCGGCGACCTTCGGCTTCTTCGGCTGCTTGGGTTTGCGGATCTCGCGGCCACCCTTGTTCTTTCCCGACATTGCGTGCTCCTCTTCGCTGGGATTCGCTGGGACCGACGGTTGGTTGCGCTAGGTCCGGACGGGGCAGATACAGGCCCGAGTGAGTGCATTGGCCAGGGTGGCCCTGCAGAACCGGGTCGCGATGTGGTCGTGCAGTTCGCCGGGGTGGGTGCAGGCGTCGCACGGACGGGCATCCACGGCGGTCGCCTCGAGGATCGGTGCAGTCATTCGATGGGCCCCGTGCTGGCCCCGTGGGGCCGGTTGTGTTTCGCCGGGGTAGATCCGGCACAGCAGCCGGCATGCGAGAAACCTCGGTGACCGTCACGGTACGCGCTCAGCGCAATGCGCACGCCCACCGACTCGCCGCCTTGTGATCGGCGGACGGGGGTGCTACACCTTGAGTTAGCACTCTCCTGATGAGAGTGCCAACGATCTCGATGAGGCGTCGCTGTTGCCGGCGCCGTCCGTCACGGGCATCACGGTCGGTCCCACGAGTTGCTGATGCAGCACATGATGCGAGGACGACGACCATGGCCAAGATGATTGCGTTCGACGAGGACGCCCGCCGCGCGCTCGAGCGTGGCATGAATGTGCTGGCAGACGCAGTACGCGTGACGCTCGGCCCGAAGGGCCGCAATGTCGTCCTCGATGCGAAGTGGGGCGCTCCCACGATCACCAACGACGGCGTGAGCATCGCCAAGGAGATCGAACTCGACGACCCGTTCGAGAACATGGGCGCCGCGCTCGTCAAGGAGGTCGCCAAGAAGACCGACGACGTTGCCGGCGACGGAACGACGACCGCGACCGTGCTTGCTCAGGCACTCGTGCACGAAGGCTTGCGAAATGTGGCCGCCGGTGCCGATCCGCTGGCGCTCAAGCGCGGGATCGATGCCGCGGTCGCAGCGGTGTCCGAGGTGCTGACGCATGCTGCGCGCGATGTCGAAACGAAGGAGCAGATCGCGGCCACCGCCTCGATCTCGGCCGCGGACCCGGCCGTGGGCGAGCTCATCGCCGAGGCGATGGACAAGGTCGGCAAGGAAGGCGTCATCACCGTCGAGCAGAGCAACGCCTTCGGTCTGGAACTCGAACTGACCGAAGGGATGCGCTTCGACAAGGGCTACATCAGCCCCTACTTCGTGACCGACGCCGAGCGCATGGAGTCGGTGCTCGAGGACCCGCACATCCTCATCGTGCAGAGCAAGATTTCCACGGTGAAGGATCTGCTGCCGTTGCTGGAGAAGATCGTCGACACCGGCAAGCCGCTGTTCATCGTGGCTGAGGACGTCGATGGCGAGGCGTTGTCGACGCTCGTCGTGAACTCGATCCGCGGCAGCTTCAAGTCCGTCGCCGTCAAGGCTCCCGGCTTCGGCGACCGGCGCACGGCGATGCTGTCGGACATCGCCATCCTCACCGGTGCTCAGGTCGTCACCGCTACCGTCGGACTATCGCTCGACTCGGTCGGCCTCGACGTGCTCGGTACCGCCCGTCGCGTGGTCGTGACGAAGGACGAGACGACGATCGTGGAAGGCGGCGGGGACCCCGTCGCACTCCAGGGCCGGATCGGTGAGATCCGCACCGAGATCGACAAGAGCGACTCGGACTACGACCGCGAGAAGCTGCAGGAGCGCCTGGCGAAGCTGGTCGGCGGTGTTGCCGTGATCAAGGTCGGCGCCGCCACCGAGATCGAGCTGAAGGAGCGCAAGCACCGCATCGAGGATGCCGTCCGCAACGCCAAGGCGGCGGTCGAGGAGGGCTTGCTGCCAGGCGGCGGTGTGGCGCTGGCCAACGCCGTCTCGGCGTTCGACAAGCTCGACCTGTCCGGTGACGAGGCGACGGGCGCGAACATCGTGCGCTCGGCGCTGACGGCGCCGCTCAAGCAGATCGCCATCAATGCCGGGCTCGAGGGCGCTGTGGTTGTCGACAAGGTCGCAAACCTTCCGGACGGGCACGGCTTGGATGCCCGCACCGGCGAGTACGTCGACATGTTCGAGGCGGGCATCGTCGAGCCGGCGAAGGTCACCGGATCGGCCCTGCGCAATGCCGCCTCGATCGCGGCGCTGTTCCTCACGACCGAGGTCGTGGTGGCAGAGCTGCCCAGCGAGTAGGCACCGTGCAGTTCGGTACGGGCGCGCCGGCCCGAAGTTGACCACCGATGTCTGAACGCGACGATGCCCGGTGGCCCGGTACCGTGGGGCCCGTGGTGTTGCGCCCCACCGGTGACACGTTGCGCAATCTCGTGCGTGTCAAACCGCTGCTGCGTGGCTGGCTGCACCTGCTCTGGTTCGAGGCGTCCTTGGTGTTCGGGACGGTCCTGATCGTCACGATCGACCCGGCCGAGCGACCGGTGGCAGCCATCTACGCGGCCGCCCTCACCAGCATGTTCGGGACGAGCGCGCTCTACCACCGCGGGACGTGGGGTCCGACCGCTCATCGGCTGCTGCAACGAGCAGATCACGCGATGATCTTCCTGTTGATCGCGGGAACCGCCACCCCCGTCTTCTGGGTGACGATGTCGCAGGCCGGCGGCGTCAGCGTGGTTGGTGGTGCTGTGGTCGGTGACCGCGGTTGCCCTGGCCACCCACCTCGTCTGGATGACGGCACCGGAGTGGCTCGTCGGGTCGACGTTCATCGCGTTGGGGTGTGTGGGTGTCGGGGCGTTGCCCGCGGTGTGGTCCCAGGCAGGGATTGCCGCCTTCGTGCTGCTGCTGGCCGGTGGCGTGCTTTACATCGTCGGGGCCGCGCTCTACCACGTACGCCGGCCCGATCCGTGGCCCACCGTGTTCGGCTTCCACGAGGTGTTCCACTCCTTCGTGTGCGCCGCGGCAACGGCTCAGTACCTGGCCATCACCATATTCATCCTCTGACGGGTGCGTCCTACCGCACCGCGGGGACCAGGAATTGTGCAGCTGCGGGCCGGACGGTGACGTCGACCGGTAGCGGCCCGAGCGGGTCGCCGTCCGCGTAGGCGGTGATCCCGACGGCCTCGATCCGCAGCGTGGTGGCCCGCACGGCCTCGATCTGCGTCCGCGCGACGTGCGTGCCGCGATAGACGCTGGGGAACTGTGCCAGCACCGTGCGCCGTGGCGCCGCGGCCGCGATCGTCACGTCGAACAGGCCATCGGTCGGATCGGCGCCCGGGCAGATCCGCATGCCGCCGCCGTAACTGCACGTGTTACCTACCGCGACCAACAGCAACGGCCGCTCGATGACCCGGTCGCCGTCGAGCACGATGCGAAACGGCAGCGGTCGCAGATTCACGAACTCGGCAAGCATGGCGAGGTTGTAGCGCATCCGCCCGTGCGGCCAGCGCATCCGGTTCGCCCGGTCGCTGACCAGTGAATCGAAGCCCGCCGCGAGCACGGACCCGAACAGGTGCTCGGCTCCGTCTGCCGTCCGCGCCACGCCCAGATCGATCGTGCGGACATTCCCGGCCGCGATCACGTCCGCGGCGGCGGCGGGGGACTTGCGCGGGACACCGTGCTCGCGCGCCTGGTCGTTGCCCGTACCCGCAGGAATCAGGCCGAGGGGGACGTCGGTCCCCGCCACTGCAGGCAGCACCTGCGCGAGCATGCCGTCGCCGCCGACGACGACCAACGCGTCCGTCCCGGATTCGACCGCCTCGGTTGCCAGTTGCCGCGAATGCGCAGCGTCCGTGCCGGCGAGTTCGGTGACCGCGACGCCGCGCGAGCGGAGGCGCTGCACCGCCGTCCTGGCCGCGGCCCGGGCCGCACCGTGCCCGGCGACCGGGTTCACCAGCACCGTCACCGCGCGGATCTCGCGGTGTCGTGTCGTCATGGGATGAGCTTGCCGGGATTGAGGATTCCCGCTGGGTCGACGGCATTCTTCACGGCGCGCAGGATGTCGACCCCGAGCGGACCGATCTCGTCGACGAGCCAGGGACGGTGGTCGGCGCCGACGGCGTGGTGGTGCGTGATCGTGCCACCGTGACTCATCAACACCGCTGAGACGCGTGCCTTGATCGTGGTCCATTGCGCGATGGCATCGCCGCGCTGCGCGCCCGCGACGGTGAAGTACAGGGAGGCGCCGGTGTCGTAGACGTGCGAGATGTGGCACAGGACGAGCGATACCGACCCGGCGTCGGTGAAGGCCGCTTGCAGCGCCTCGGTCACCGCGGCCTTGAGCGTGTGCAGGTTGGTCCAGCTCGTCGCGGTTTCCAGGGTCTCGACGAGGGCGCCGTTCGCCAGCAGGGGATCTCGCAGGTAAGGCCCGTCGAAGCGGTGCTCCTCCCACCGTCGCGCCGGGTCCGCGCCCTGCGACGTTCCCCCGTGTGCCAGCAGCACCCGCCTGGTCTGCTCGTGCCGCACGGTCACCAGGTCGGCGTCCCCCTCGAACACGGTGATCGCCAGGCAGCCACCCTCGGTCGCTGCCGCCCCGCCCGCGTCGTCCACCGTCGCTAGATTGAGGGCGCTCTCGACCTCGTCCGACAGGCGCAGCACGGTGGGGCCGGTGCCTGCCTGCTCGACCGCGCGCAGCGCGGCCGCGCCGGTGGCGAAGTCGGCGAACCGCCAGGCCTCGTAGCTCTTTGCCTCGGGGACGGGATGCACGCGTACCCGGACCGACGTGATGATGCCGAATGCGCCTTCCGATCCCAGGAACAGTTGGCGCAGGTCCGGGCCGGCCGCGTTCTTCGGCGCCGGCCGGCCGAGGTCGAGGACGCCGGCGGGGGTCACGACCCGCAACCCGCGCACCATGTCGTCGAATCGGCCGTAACCCGCCGAGTCCTGGCCGGACGACCGGGTCGCCGCGAATCCGCCGATCGTCGCGTACCGGAAGCTCTGCGGGTAGTGCCCGAGCTCGAACCCGTGCTCGGCGAGCAATCGCTCGGCCTCGGGGCCGGTCAGGCCGGCGCCCAGCACCGCCTCTTGGTTCACCTCGTCCAGCGTCTCGAGCGCGTCGAAGCGGCGCAGGTCGAGCGAGACAACCGCCGGGAACGAGCCCCGCTCGGGGTCGAGACCGCCGACCACGCTGGTGCCGCCGCCGAACGGGACGACGGCGATGCCCCGGTCCGAGCACAGCGCGAGCAGGGCACCGACCTCGTCCTCCGTGCCGGGCACCACGACGGCGTCGGGTGCGTCCTGCTCGGCGGGGGACCGGCGGCGAAGCAGATCAGGTGTCGACTTGCCGCCCGCGCGGGGCAATCGGTCGGCGTCGGCGATGCTCACGTGCTCGGTGCCGACGATCGCGGCGAATGCGTCGAGATCGTCGGTCCCGAGCGCGGACGGACGCAGGCGGACGGCATCGCGTGCGACTGCGTCGACATCGTCGGCCGACACCTTCAGCAGTTCGTGGACCATCGTGAGCAGCGAATCGGACAGCTCAGTGGCTTTCGCCGGGTCACCCCAGCCGTCCCACTTCATCGGCGGCAACGGGAGGCGGGAGGCATCATTCGGCATGTGTTACAGTGTGACAGATAATGTCAAGTCGTAATGGTCCCGTCGACGCCGCCGATCGCATCCTGGACGCTGCGGCGCTCAGTGTCGCGCATGCGGGCTCGCACCGCGTCTCGATCAGCGACGTCTCCCGGCGGGCCGGCGTCAGTCGGCAGACCGTGTATCGGTATTTCGCAGACGGTGACGCCGTGGTCCGCGCGTTGTGGCAGCGGGAGCTGACCCGGCTGCTCGCCGATGTCCCCGAGCTCCCGACCGGTCGCCGGCAGTTCGTCGACCGGATCGCGGCCGTTGCCGAGGCAGTCAGCGAGGATGAGTCGCTGGCCCCGACCTTCGCGACCGAGCCGGAGCTGATGGCCCGCTACATCGTCGAGCGGCTCGGCGCGGGACAGCGCGCGATCCTGCAGCGGTTACGTGACGGGATCGCGCACGCTGCAACGCGTCGGCGAGGTGCGGCGCGGCAACCCCGACCAGCTGGCGGCGATGGCGCTGCTCGTGACTCAGTCCGCGATCCAGTCCCGCCCGATGGTCGCCGACCTGTTGCCGGGCCGGGTCTGGCGGCGGGAACTGGTGCACGCCCTCGACGGATACCTCGCACCGTGACCGCCGCCCTGGACGCCACCCGCCGGGCTCGGGACCTGGACGAGGTTTCCGCTGCGGGAACCGTGGACCTGCTGGTGATCGGCGGCGGAGTGACCGGCGCCGGCGCAGCGCTCGATGCGGCTTCGCGCGGGCTGCGCGTCGTCCTCGTCGAAGCCCGGGACTGGGCATTCGGCACCAGCCGGTGGAGCTCGAAGCTGGTGCACGGCGGGCTGCGGTACCTCGCCTCAGGACGGGTCGGGGTGGCATACGAGAGCGCGGTCGAGCGCGGCGTGCTGATGACCCGGACCGCCCCGCATCTGGTGCGGGCGCTGCCGTCGCTCGTACCGCTGCTGCCGGATCTCAGCCCGCCGCACGCGGCACTCGTTCGAGCCGGCTTCGCGGCCGGGGACGTGCTGCGCCTCATCGCCCGCACGCCGTCGGCGGTGTTGCCGCGCGCACGACGCGTCCGGCCCGGCCAGGTGCTCGACCTGGCGCCGACCGTGCGCCAGGACGGGCTGCGTGGTGGGCTGCTGGCCTACGACGGGCAGTTGATCGACGACGCCCGGCTCGTGGTCGCGCTGGCTCGCACGGCGGCCGAGCAGGGCGCGACCGTGCTGACGCGGATCCGCGCCGAGGACGTGACCGGCACGTCCGCGCGGCTCATCGACTCGGTGTCCGGCCACTCGCTCACCCTCACGGCACGCGCCGTCGTCAACGCGACCGGAGTGTGGGCCGGTGACGTGGATCCGTCGGTGCGGCTGCGGCCGAGCAGGGGAACCCATCTCGTGTTCGCCGCGGCCACCTTCGGCGGACTGCGCGCGTCCCTGACCGTGCCCGTCCCCGGTTCGACGAGCCGGTTCGTCTTCGCCATGCCCGAACAGCTGGGACGGGTGTACGTCGGGCTCACCGACGAGGACGCGCCCGGACCCATCCCGGACGAGCCACAGCCCAGCGAGGCCGAGATCACCTTCCTGCTCGACACGATCAGCACCGCGCTGGGCCGGGGCCTGACGCGCGCCGACGTCCTCGGCACGTACTCCGGCTTGCGTCCACTCGTCGACACCGGCGACGGGCAGACCGCCGACCTCTCGCGGCAGCATTCGGTCGGGGTCGGGCCGTCCGGAATCATCAGCATCGTCGGCGGCAAGCTCACCACCTACCGGCGGATGGCCGAGGACGTAGTCGACCGGGCCGTTGCCGAAACCGGTCTGGTTGCGCGGCCGTGCCGCACCCGCGACCTCGCGCTGGTCGGCGCACCCAGCCGTGCCGATAGCGTCTCGACCGTGGGCCTGCCGCCATCGCTCGTCGCTCGCTTCGGCGGCGAGGCGGCGGCCGTGCTCGCCGCAGCGACCGTCGGCGACCCGCTCGCCCCGATCGCGGACGGCATCGACGTCACCCGCGCCGAGATCGAGTACGCCGTGACCCACGAGGGCGCGCACGACTCCGCCGACGTGCTGCACCGGCGTACCCGCATCGGCCTGGTGGCCGCGGACGCCGAGCGGGTCCGGCCGGCGGTCGACGAGATCGTCGCGGCGGCACACCGGGGGCGATAGCACGACAGCGCGCCTGGGCACCCTGTTCCGCAGGCAGCGACGAGCGAAGGGGGAGCAATGCCTCGGGGATTCAGCAAGAAGCGTGAACGGCAGTACGAGCACATCAAGGACTCGCTGACCGATCGTGGTCGCAGCGAGGACACCGCAGAGGAGATCGCGGCACGCACCGTCAACAAGGAACGCGCCCGGGCCGGTGAGTCGCGCCGGGCCAGCAAGACGTCCACGCAGGACATCTCCTCGTCCAGGCGCGGCGGTCTCCGCTCGCACAAGGGCCCCGGTGGACGCACCAAGGCACAGCTGTACCAAGAGGCCAGGGCGAGGAACATCGACGGCAGGTCGTCGATGTCGAAGGCCGAGCTCGAGAAGGCGGTCGGACGCGACTGACCGCAGCCGAGATGACCGCATCGCACCGCTCAGGGACACTCAGCCAACGCCACAACAACGACAGGGGCCAGCGATGACGGACGGCGGCGCGGCACGGTACTTCCCGCCGCCGATCGACTGCCCCACCTTCGTCGACGACACCGAGTGGTGGCCACTGGTTGACGGCGCCAGCTACCTGACCGAACTCGACTCGCACCTGCGGCGCGCCACGGCTGGTGACTCGGTCCTGATCGCCGGCCTGGAGGTCGATCCACGCGTCGATCTGAACGGCCGCCGACCCGGCGACGCTGACTACCTGCCCCTGGGCGAACAACTCGCGTCCCTCGCGGCGACCGGTGTCGACGTGCGGGTGCTCATCGCCGGCCGGGTGTTCGCCTCGTCCGTCCCGTGGGAGGGGCTGGGCCCGTTCCGTGAGAATGCCCGGCGTGCCTACGAACTGCGTGAGCTCCGCGTGGACGGCGCGGGCGAACCGCCGCTGGCCGGACGCGTGCTGCTGGACTTCTCCGGCGCGCTGCTGGGGTCCAACCATCAGAAGACCGCCGTCGTGCACATCGGTGGCGAGCTGACGGCTTTCGTGGCGGGAATCGACCTCGTCGGCGACCGCTTCGACACCGGCCCGCACGACCGGCTGCGCCTGGACGGCGAGCGGTGGGGGTGGCACGACACGGCTGTGCGGCTGCGCGGACCCGGCGCCGAACGGGTATGGGCAGCGTTCCGGCAACGGTGGGCCGAGACCCTCACGCTGCCCGGCGAGCACTACCTGCACGGCCCGCTCGACCGGCGGCTGCTCAACCCGCGCGGGGCCATGCCCGTGCCCGGACCCTCGCCGAGGGCCGAGCCGGTCGCGAGTCCGGGTACCTCGGTGCGCGTACTGCGCTCGGTGTTCCACCGCAAGGTGGACTCGCGCGTGCCGTTCCGGCGACAGCAGTGGACGAACCTGCCGACGCACGGCCTGCAGGAGGTGTTCACGACGCTGGTGACTGCGATCAGTTCGGCCCAGCGCTACGTCTACATGGAGGACCAGTACCTCGAGGAGGAGCCCGGAGCGCGGGAGGCGTTCGAGCTCTACCCGTACCTGCGCGCTGCGGCGCTGCGCGGGGTCAAGGTCATCCTGCTCGGATCGGGGACGCGTGACCCGGAGGACGCCGGCCTGCACCCGAAGCCGATCAATCGCGAGCTCAACCCCGATCTGGTCACCAAGCTGGTCGATCCGTTGCCGACCCCGGTGCGCTCGAACGTCGCCGTGTTCCGCCTGGAGCACTGCACCGTGCACTCCAAACTGACGCTGATCGACGACACGTTCGCGAACATCGGCTCGGCGAACATGTTCAGCCGTTCGATGGCCGGCGTCGACAGTGAGATGACGGCCGCGGTCACCACGACCACGTCGCTCGTTCGCGACCTGCGTGTCGCCGTCTGGGGCGAGCATGTGCGCGCGCCGATCAAGCCGGGGGTGCGCGCGGCCCTCGAGGACCTCGACCTGGCCCTCGGGATCTGGCGTCCCGCCTGGCTACCGCCCGGGGCCAACCCGACGACGTGGCGGGCACCCGGGCAGCCCGATGGTTTCCGGCCCGACGAGCGGGCCTTGGCGCTGGTCGGCCCGCCGTGACCCCCGACGCGTGTGCGTCCACCAGGGGTGAACGGATCCGCGCGTGGGCGGTGCACGCGTTCACCGCGCTCGGGATCGTCGCGGCGATGCTGGCGCTGCGCGACGTCCTCACCGACCACCCGGACCGCGCCATCCTGTGGATGCTGCTGACGCTGGTGATCGACGGCGTCGACGGCCCGGTCGCCCGGGCCCTGCGCGTCGAGGAGCACGTGCCCCGCATCGACGGCTACGTGCTGGACCTGATCATCGACTACGTCACCTGCGTCATCGTCCCGGCCTGCTTCATGTACGAGTTCGCGGTGGTGCCGCAGGACAACTTCGGCATCGCCGTGCTGTGCGTGCTGGTCGCCACCTCGGCGATCTGGTTCGCGCGCAAGGACATGATGAGCGCCGACTTCTGGTTCCGCGGCTTCCCCGCCGCGTGGAATCTCGTCGCGCCGGTGATGTTCCTGCTCGAGGCCCGGACGAGCGTCGGAGCCGGGATCGCGCTGGTTCTCTCGGTACTGTCGCTGACCACGATTCCGTTCCCGCACATCCTGCGTGCCACCTTCCTACGCGCTCTGACGGTGGCCGCAGCGGTCGTGTGGATCGGTGGGATGGTGCTCGGCGCGGTGGACTACCCGCACCATTCCGAGATCGTGCGCGTGCTGCTGATTACCGGCAGCGCCTACTTCATCGGGCTCAGCGTGCTCAGATCGATACCCGGTCACCTCGGCCTGCGCGTCGCGGCGCCGTCCGACTCGTACTGAAGCGCGCCGCACGTCGCGTCGTGTGCGTGTCCGGGTTGAAGCGTCGAACGGTGGGGATCGTGGTGCGGGTCGCCCGGTAGAACCACCGCTTGCCGATCTCGATCAACGCGAGATAGGCGACGACCATCCCGGCCAACGCTGCGAAGAAGGCTCCGGGTAGCGGGCTGAAACCGAGCGTGCCTGCCAGCGGGGTGGCAGGCACCAGTGCACCGACGGTGACGACGCCCAGCGCGGCGAGTGTGATGGGCAGGCTGGGGTGGCTGCGGAAGAACGGCACGCGTCGGGTGCGGATCGCGAAGATCACCAGAGTCTGGGTGGCCAACGATTCGACGAACCAGCCAGAGCGGAACTCGGTGTCGCTCGCGTTGAGAACCCAGAGCATCAGGCCGAACGTGAGGAGGTCGAACACCGAGCTCAGCGGTCCGAACACGATCATGAACCGGCGGATGAACCTGATGTCCCAGTGCGACGGCTGGTGCAACTGTTCCTCGTCGACGTTGTCGGTCGGGATCGCCAGTTGGCTGGTGTCGTACAGCAGGTTGTTGAGCAGGATCTGGCTCGGCAGCATCGGTAGGAATGACAGGAAGACAGACGCGCCCGCTGCCGAGAACATGTTGCCGAAGTTGCTCGACGTCCCCATCAGCACGTACTTGATCGTGTTCGCGAAGATCCGCCGTCCCTCGGCGACCCCGTCGGCAAGGACGTCGAGATCCTTCTCGAGCAGGATGACGGAGGCAGCATCCTTCGCCACGTCGGTCCCGGAATCGACCGAGATCCCGACGTCCGCAGCATGCAGCGCGAGGGCGTCGTTGACGCCGTCGCCGAGGAAGGCGACGCCGCCGCCGGTGTGTCGCTGGACGCGCACGATGCGGGCCTTGTCGGCCGGGCTGACCCGGGCGAAGGCCGTCGTCGTCGCAATCGCGGCGGCGAGAGCGTCGTCGTCCAGGCGGCCCACGTCGGCGCCGGTCAGGACGGCGCCGTCGCCGAGCCCGATGTCGTGGCAGACCTTGGCGGCGACAGCCGCGTTGTCCCCGGTGACAACCTTGACCGCAATACCGAGGCTCGCCAGGCGATTCAGAGCGGCTGCGGCGTCGGGCTTGGGAGGGTCGAGGAACACCAGGAAGCCGATCAGGTGAAGGCCGTGCTCATCGTCGGGCACCGGGTTCCGAGCCTCGGCGGCGGGACGGGCGGCCACTGCAACGACCCGGTTGCCGGCAGCGAATTCGGCGTCCAAGGCACTTCGCGCGTGGTCCGGCACGCCGGCGCAGCGCGCGAGCACTGATTCCGGCGCTCCCTTGGTGACCAGGGTCAGCAGCCCGGCCGCGTCGCGGATCAGCACCGACACCATCAGCCGCTCATGGTCGAACGGCAGCACGCCGACGCGGGTGTACCCGGCCAGCGCGGCGCGGTCCGCGGCAGACGCGGGTGACTCCCACAGCGCCTTGTCGAGCGGGTTGCCGCCCACGGAATGGCCCGCCGAGGTCGTGTTCTCGGTGCACAGCAGTCCCCAGCGCAGTACGGCACCGGTGTCGCCGTCGGCTGCAATCGCCCGCATGTAGTCGATTCGCCCGAGCGTCAGCGTCCCGGTCTTGTCAGTGAACAGGACGTCCACGTTGCCGAGATCCTCGATACAGACCAATCGCTTGACCAGGACCTTGCGGCGGCTCATCCGGCGCGACCCGGCAGCCAGGCTCGTGGACACGACTGCAGGAAGTAGTTGTGGCGTGATGCCTACGGCGATCGCCAGCGAGAACAACAGCGCGTCGAGGATCGGCTTGTGCAGCGTCACGTTGATGGCGAAGATCGATGTGGTCAATCCGCCCGCGACGTAGACGAGCAGCATCGAGAACCGGCGCAGCCCGACCTGGAACTCGGTGTCCAGTTGGTGCGTGCTCAGACCCGCCGCGATGCCACCGAACTCGGTTCTGCTGCCGGTCGTCACCACCACGCCGGTGCCGCTGCCCGCGTGGACGACGGTCCCCATGAGCGCGCAGGCGCTCAGCTCCGCCAGCGGGGTGCCGGCCGGAGTCGGATCGACCTGCTTGTCCACGGGAACCGACTCGCCGGTCAGCACCGACTCGTCGCACTCGAGGGACGTGACGTCCAGGAGCCGGACGTCGGCGGGGACGACGTCACCGAGGCGGAGCGTGACGATGTCGCCCGGGACGAGTTCAGCGACGTCGACGATGGTGGGTCGGCCATCGCGAAGGACAACACTTTGGTGGTGCAGCTGGTCGTGCAACGCCTCGGCGGTCTTCTCGGCGCGGAACTCATTGACGAAACCGAGACCGACCGACAGCCCGACGATGATCGCAATGATGATCGCGTCGCCGCGCTCGCCGAGGAAGTACGAGGCAGTGGCAGCCGACAACAGCAACGCCAGCAGCGGTGACCGCAACTGATGCCACAGCACGGGCCAGAATCGAGCACGATGCGAGGACACCGCGTTTGGTCCCCATCGGGCCTGACGCAGCGCCACCTCAGCGTTGGTCAGCCCACGATCGCCAGCGACATCGAGCGCGGTGAGCACCTCGGCCGGTGTCTGGGCCGCTGCTGCCACTACGCCCGTCGCCGCCGGAGCGGTCGGGGTGGCCGTCCTGCTCGGTCGGGTCAGCGCGGCGCCGGGCAAAGGCTGTTGCACCGCTGCGCTCCTGTCGGCTGAACCTGTCCTGTGCAAGGGAAAGGCTCCGCCCTCGCGCCGTCCGCGCGGAAGGGTCGAAGGACACCTTGCGGCCCGTGGCCACGCGGCTACACCCGGGTTCCGCGGTGCCGGCTCGAGCCATGGCGGGCCTTTCGGTGACGCACAGCCGACCTACAGCAATGCGGCGGACCGTCGACGTGGCAGGGACAACTGCCCATCGCTGCGAAGTGCCCTCGATCGTCGGGGTGACGATCGGGCCTTCGCGCTGCGGCGGGCGACCCCGGCATCGACAACGGCCAGGCAGGTGAAGCCATGACGGACTCGGGCACGATGGCGCCGGTCGGCGGTGGACGGGGGACCGTCCACCGGGGCGACCGACCATTCGGCCGGACTGTCCCGATCGGTCGCTGGGGCGGCATTGCGGTCTCGGCGCACTGGACGACGCTGATGACGGCCGCCCTGTTCACCGAAGTGCTTGCGGTGTCGGTCTTCCCCGCCGCGCGACCCGGGCTCGCGACGTCGACCTACTGGCTGACCGGGTTCGTCACGGCGGTGGCATTCCTGCTGACGCTGCTCGCCCACGAGTTGGCGCACGCGCTGGTGGCTCGCCGGCTCGGTGTCGGCGTCCGCGGGATAACCCTGTGGTTGCTCGGCGGGCTCACCGAGCTCGAGGACGATGCACCGACCGCCCGCCGCGATGCGCTGATCGCCGTCGCCGGCCCCGCGGCCAGCCTGTGGCTCGGCTCCGTGAGCGCGCTGTTCGCGTACTGGCTGGGCGGATCGAGCCTGCTCGGTGTCGCCCTCGGCTGGCTGGCCGCGGTGAACGTGCTGTTGGCAACCTTCAACCTGCTTCCCGGCAGCCCGCTTGACGGCGGCAGGCTGTTGCGGGCTTTGCTCTGGTGGCGGTGGGCGGATCTGGCACGCGCCGAGCGGGTCACCGCTCGTGCCGGACGCATGCTGGGGTTCGTCCTCATCGGGATCGGCTTCTTCGACCTCGCCGCAGGATCGGCCACCGGCCTGTGGCTGGCCCTCCTCGGCTGGTTCATCGTCAACGCTGCCAACGGCAGTGGTGCTCGTCCCGGCCAGTTCGACCGGTTGCGGAACCTGCGTGCCGACGCGGTGATGACGCTGGCGCCGGACGTGGTTGCCGAATGGTGGACGGTGGACCAGTACCTCGCGCGCTCGTCGTCGGGCGAGCCGACCCAGCCCGTGCTTCCGACCGTGGACTTCGACGGCTTGACCACGGGTGCTGTGACACGACGTGAGCTGGACGCGGTACCCGCATCCCTACGTGCGGATACGCGAATCCGCGACATCGCGAGGGCACGGCGGCGCCCGGCGCCGCTCATCGTCTCGCGTGAACGTTCTGCGGCTGAGGTCGCCGCGCAGTTGATCCAGCACGGCGGCGTGGCGGTGGTCGTCAATGCCGACCAGCACGCGCTCGGTTTCATCACGGCGGCCGAACTCGCACGAACACAGAGCGCCGTCCGGGTGCGGCGGTGAGTCGACGCTCAGCCGCGCTGCAAACGCAACCCGTCGAACGCGATCGCGCAGACCGCGTCGGCGAGTTCGCGGTCGGCGCGACGGCTTGGCCGGTACCACTCGACGATCGAGTTGACGAGGCCGAAGAGCAGCCGCGCGGTCACCGCGGGGTCGACGTCCGGGCGGATCTCGCCGTCGCGCTCGGCCTCGCGGACCAGGGAAGCGACCACGCGGTCGAACGAGCGGCGGCGCTCCAGCGCGGCGCGCTCGACGGCGGTGTTGCCCCGCACCCGAAGAAGCAGCGTGACGTAGGGCAGCTCGGACTGCAGGATCGCGACGCTGCTGCGGACGAGGTACTCGAGCCTTTCGATCGCCGGCCGGTCGAGGGCGCGCGCGTCGTCCGCGACGGCGAACAGCCCGTCCAGCGCACGGTCGAGCGCGAGCCGCAGCAACTCGTCCTTGCTCGGGACGTGGTGGTAGATCGCCGACTTCGCGATGCCGAGCCGGCGCGACAGGTCCTCCATCGACGTCCCGTCGTACCCGCGCTCGTTGAACACCTCGACGGCGACGGTGAGCAGCGAGTCGATGTCGTAGCCGGGCCGACCCCGGCGTACGGCGGTCATGCCCCGGCCGCCGGTTTCGCGAGGCGGTGTGAGCGGCCGCGGAACTCGGCGACGACCTCGTCGCCGCGCCGGACGGTGACGTCGTAGATCCCGGACCGTCCGAACACGGTGCGTTCGACGGCCTCGGCGAGCAGGTCGTCGCCGAGGCGGGCCGGCGCGATGAAGACGATCTCGGCCCCTGCGGCCATGGTGACCGGGCCGTGGCTGTTGCAGGCGCACGCGAATGCGGTGTCGGCGAGGGTGAACACCAGGCCACCGTGGGCGACGTCGAGACCGTTGACCATGTCGGGACGGACGGTCATTCGAGTCGTCGCACGTCCGGCGCCGTGCTCCACGAGTTCGATGCCGAGCGCCCGGGAGGCCACGTCGGACGCCATCATGGCGGTCACCGGATCTGTGACCTGGTCCCCGTCGTCCTGGCGTGTCGGCACCTGGACACGATAACCTACCGAACGATCGGTCGGTAAAGATTCGAGGGAGTCTGATGTCGGTTCTGCCTAGCTATGTACGTGGTCAATGGGTCACTCCCACGGACGAGGGCCAGCCGGTCCACGATGCGGTGACAGGAGCCGAAGTCGCCCACGTGTCCTCCGCCGGGATCGACATGGCCGCCGCACTCGACCACGGCCGGACGATCGGCGGCCCCGCGCTGCGCGAGCTGACCTTCCACCAGCGGGCGGCCCTGCTGAAGCAACTCGGCATGATGCTGCGCGAGAACCGCGAGGCGCTCTACGCGGTCTCGGCCCGGACCGGCGCGACGCTGTACGACTCGCGCTTCGACATCGACGGCGGGATCGGCGTCCTGCTCGCCTATGCCAGCAAGGCCAAGCGCGAGCTGCCGAACGAGCGCAGCTTCGTCGAGGGTGCGGTCGAACCGCTCGGCCGCGGGGGTCACTTCGTCGCCCAGCACGTGCTGACGCCGCTGCGCGGTGTAGCCGTCCAGATCAACGCCTTCAACTTCCCGGCCTGGGGACCGCTGGAGAAGTTTGCCCCGGCCTTCATCGCCGGCGTCCCGTCGCTGGTCAAGCCCGCGAGCCAGACGGCGTACCTCACCGCCAAGCTGGTCGAGCTGATCGTGGAATCCGGCCTGCTGCCCGATGGCGCCCTGCAGTTCGTGTGCGGTGGCGCCGGCGACCTGCTCGACCACCTCGACGAGCAGGACCTGCTCTCGTTCACCGGGTCGGCGTCGACGGCGCAACGGCTGCGCGCGCACCCGGACGTAGTCGCGCGCTCGGTCCGGTTCAACGCCGAAGCGGACTCGCTGAACTGCTCGATCCTCGGCCCAGACGCGACGCCGGGCACGGCGGAGTTCGACCTGTACGTCAAGCAACTGGTGACCGAGATGACCGTCAAGGCAGGGCAGAAGTGCACCGCGATCCGGCGGGCGTTCGTGCCGGCCGGTTCTGCCGACGCCGTCATCGAGGCGGTCACGGCGCGCCTGGCCAAGGTCACTGTCGGCAATCCGGCCGCCGAGGGCGTGCGCATGGGCGCGCTCGCCAGCCTCGAGCAGCGCGAAGAGGTGCGCCGCTCGCTCAAGGCGCTGACCGCGGCCGGCCGGCTCGTGTTCGGCGACCCCGACCACGTGGACGTCGTCGAGGCCGACGCCGAGCGTGGCGCATTCATCTCACCGATGCTCGTGCACTGTGCCGATGCCGACCGTCCCGAGCCGCACGAGGTCGAGGCGTTCGGGCCGGTCTCGACGGTCATGGAGTACACCGACGCCGCGCACGTGGTCGACCTTGCCGCACGTGGCCGGGGCAGCCTCGCCGGGTCGGTCGTGACGGGAGACGCCGACTTCGCCCGCGAGGTCGTCCTCGGCGTCGCCCCGTGGCACGGGCGGCTGCTCGTGCTCGACGAGGAGGCAGCGGCCGACTCGACCGGGCACGGTTCGCCGATGCCCGCGCTCGTCCACGGCGGGCCAGGTCGGGCCGGCGGTGGCGAGGAACTCGGCGGTATCCGCGGCGTGCTGCACCACATGCAGCGCACCGCCGTCCAGGGCAGCCCGCGGATGCTGTCGGCGGTGACCGGTCGCTGGGTCAAGGGTGCCGAGCGTGTCGCGGGGGAGCACCCGTTCCGCAAGTCGCTGGCGGAGCTGCGGATCGGTGACACCGTGGCGGCCGGTCCGCGAGCGATCACGATCGAGGACATCGAGCACTTCGCCGAGTTCACCGGTGACACGTTCTACGCGCACATGGACGAGCAGGCTGCGGCGGCGAACCCGTTCTTCGACGGGCGCGTCGCGCACGGGTACCTGATCGTCTCGTTCGCCGCCGGCCTGTTCGTGCAGCCGGATCCAGGTCCGGTGCTCGCGAACTACGGCATCGACAACCTGCGCTTCCTCAGCCCCGTCTACCCCGGTGACGAGCTGACGGTGACCCTGACGTGCAAGCAGATCAGTCCCCGCGAGGGCGAGTACGGCGAGGTGCGCTGGGACGCCGAGCTGACCAAGCAGGACGGTTCGGTCGCCGCGACCTACGACGTGCTGACGATGGTGGCGAAGACGTGGCCGGCATGACCGAGACGCTGGAACGGCACTTCGACGAGACGATCGAGCACGATCGGCGGATCGAGCCGCGCGACTGGATGCCGGACCCGTACCGCAAGACGATGATCCGGCAGATCGCCCAGCACGCCCACTCCGAGATCATCGGCATGCAGCCGGAGGGCAACTGGATCACCAGGGCACCGTCCCTGCGGCGCAAGGCGATCCTGCTCGCGAAGGTGCAGGACGAGGCCGGGCACGGCATGTACCTCTACAGCGCCGCCGAGACCCTTGGCGCCGACCGCGCCGATCTCACCGACAAGCTGGTGCACGGCAGGCAGAAGTACTCGTCGATCTTCAACTACCCGACCCTCACCTATGCCGACGTCGGCGTCATCGGCTGGTTGGTGGACGGCGCCGCGATCTGCAACCAGGTGCCGCTGTGCCGGGCGTCGTACGGCCCGTATGCGCGCGCGATGATCCGCATCTGCAAGGAGGAGTCCTTCCACCAGCGGCAGGGCTACGAGTTGCTGATGACGATGATGCGCGGCACCGAGGGCCAGCGCGCGATGGTCCAGGACGCGACCGACCGGTTCTGGTGGCCGTCGCTGATGATGTTCGGCCCGGCCGACGACCGCTCGCCGAACACCGGTCAGTCGATGGCGTGGGGGATCAAGCGGCACACCAACGACGAGTTGCGCCAGCGATTCGTCGACATGAGCGTCCCGCAGGCCGAGAAGCTCGGCGTCACCCTGCCCGACCCGGACCTGCGGTGGAACGAGGACCGTGGCCATTACGACTTCGGGGCGGTCGACTGGGACGAGTTCATGGCCGTCGTGAAAGGCAACGGGCCGTGCAACGTGCAGCGAGTTGCTCATCGCAAGACCGCGCACGACGAGGGTGCGTGGGTCCGCGAGGCCGCCCGTGTACACGCCGCGCGCCACCGCTCGCCGGCCTCGCCCGCCGGGGAAGCCGGCAGCCAGGACGTGCCGCGATGACCGACTTCACGGCCGAGGGCGGCCACGGGGCGGTGCCGACATCTGGTGTGCCGGTGGTGACCGACGACGAGATCGTTCGCTCCGACTGGGATCTGTACGAGGTCTTCCTGCGCGGCAAGCGCGGCCTGAACCACGTGCACGTCGGCTCACTGCATGCCGCCGACCCGCAGATGGCGCTGCACCACGCCCGTGATCTGTACACCCGGCGCAACGAGGGCGTGAGCATCTGGGTGGTCGCGGCCACCGAGATCACCGCGTCCAGCCCGGACGAGAAGGACCCGTTCTTCGCGCCGTCCGGTGACAAGGTGTACCGCCACCCGACCTTCTACGACATTCCCGACGACGTCCCACACATGTGATGAGCGACAACCCGTACGACGCACTCGCCGACGACGGCGACGACCACCGCTGGGCCTTCGGCACCGGCTTCACCGACCCGCTCCAGGGCATCGACACGAGCGTCCCGGACGGTGTGGACGCCGGGGCCCTCGCCGCCTACTGCCTCATGCTCGGTGACGACGCGCTGATCTACTCGCACCGGCTGCAGGAGTGGATGACCCGCATGCCCGAACTGGAGGAGGAGACCGCGATCGCCAATGTCGCGCTCGACCTGCTCGGCCAGGCCCGGATGCTGCTCGCCCGCGCCGGCACCATCGACGGCCGAGGCGAGGACCAATTGGCGTACTTCCGCGACGAGGGGGAGTTCCGCAACGTCCGCCTCGTCGAGCGTCTCGATCGTGACTTCGCCGAGCTGATGGCCCGCCTGCTGATCTTCTCGACCTGGCGCCTCGCGCTGTTCGACACCCTGACGACCACCCGCGACCCGGTGCTCGCCGCGATCGCGGGCAAGAGCGTCAAGGAGCTCACCTATCACCGCGACTACGCCGCCCAGTGGGTCGTCCGGCTCGGCGACGGCACGGAGGAATCGTCGGTGCGGATGCAGGCCGCGCTCGACACGACCTGGCCGCTCGTCGACGAGTTGTTCCTGCGCCACCCGGTCGAGGACACGCTCGGCGTGACCCTCGATAGGGCCGAGGTGGACGTCGTGCTCGACACCGTCCTCGCCACCGCGCGGCTGAACCGGCCCGACGTCGCGCCGCTGGCAGCGGTGGGCGGACGGACCGGCCGCGACGGCGTACACACCGAGGCCCTGGGCTACGTCCTGGCCGAGTTGCAGAGCGTGGCCCGCCAGCACCCGGACGCGACATGGTGACGACGACGGCCTGGACCGTGGCGGCCGCAACCCCGGATCCCGAACTGCCCATGCTGACGCTGGGTGACCTGGGCATCCTGCGCGCGATCGACGTGACCGACGGCGGGGTCGTTGCCACGATCACGCCGACCTACTCCGGCTGCCCGGCGATGCGCGAGATCAGCCACGACCTCAGCGACCGGTTGCACCGGGCCGGGTTCGACCAGGTAGAGATCCGCACCCAGCTCGCGCCTGCCTGGACGAGCGACTGGATCACCGAGGACGGTCGCCGCAAACTCGCGGCCGCGGGCATCGCCCCGCCGACCGCCGCACCGCGGCGTACCGGACCGGTACCGCTGACCCTCACCCAGCCACCGGCGGCCCGGTGTCCGCGCTGCGGCTCGACCGCCACCGTGCAGACGGCTGCGTTCAGCTCGACTGCGTGCAAGTCGCTGCACCGCTGCACCGCGTGCGACGAACCGTTCGAGGCGGTCAAGGCGCTATGAGAACCGACTTCCACCGGCTTGCTGTCGAAGCCGTCGAATCGCTCACCGACGACTCGGCGGCCGTGACCTTCGCGGTTCCCGCCGAGCTCGAGGACACCTTCGCCTTCGCGGCCGGGCAGTCGCTCACCCTGCGGCGCGGCGACGAACGGCGCTCGTACTCCATCTGCGCACCCGTCGGCCGGGCCCCGCGCATCGGCGTGCGCCGAGTTGCGGGCGGCGCCGTGTCGGGTTGGCTGGTGGACGAGGTCCGGGTCGGCGACGTGCTGGAGGTGCAGGCACCGGCCGGGTCGTTCACCCCCGATCTCTCGACGCCGGGACACCACGTGCTGATCGCGGCGGGATCGGGCATCACGCCGATGGTCTCGATCGCCGCCTCGGTTCTTGCCGCGAACGACGCGTCGACGGTCACGCTGCTGTACGGCAACCGGCGCGTCGACTCGGTGATGTTCGCCGACGAGATCGCCGACCTGAAGGACGCCTACCCGGCGCGGATGCGCATCGTCCACGTCCTCTCGCGCGAGGCGCAGGAGGTCGAGCTGCACACCGGACGCCTGGACGCGCAACGGCTGCGGAACTTGCTGCCCGTCACCGTCGACATCCCGGGCGTCGACCACTGGTGGCTGTGCGGGCCGTTCGGCATGGTGACCGACGCGATGGACGTCTTGCAGGGTTTCGGCGTCCCACGCGAGCGCATGCATCGCGAGTTGTTCTGGGTCGGCGACGAACCCCCGGACGAGGCGGTGCACCCCGAGGCGCCGCCAGGGCCGGGCGCGTCGGTCACGCTGGTGCTCGACGGCCGAACCAGCACGCTCGTCATCGAGCCGGGCATCACGGTTCTGGACGGTGCGCAGCGGGCACGTCCCGATCTGCCGTTCGCGTGCAAGGGCGGCGTGTGCGGGACCTGCCGCGCGAAGATCACGCACGGGACCGCGCAGATGAAGCGCAACTACGCGCTGGAGGAGGACGAGATCGAGGACGGCTACGTCCTCACCTGCCAGGCCGTCCCCACCAGCGACGAACTCACCGTCGACTACGACGCCTGAGAGGAACCGCATGCAGGACCGCACGCCCAGCCCGGACGACCTCGAGCCGATCGAGCGCGCGTCGGTGGACGAGCTACGCGCACTGCAACTGCGCCGGTTGCAGTGGTCGCTGTCGCACGCCTACGAGAACGTCGCCCACTACCGGGCCGCCTTCGACGCCGCCGGCGTGCACCCCGACGATTGCAAAGGGCTGGTCGACCTGGCCCGGTTCCCGTTCACCGTGAAGCACGATCTGCGTGCGAACTATCCCTTCGGCATGTTCGCCGTGCGGCGCGAGCAGGTGTCACGCCTGCACGCATCGTCCGGAACGACGGGCAAGCCGACGGTGGTCGGCTACACCGCCGCGGACGTCGCGACCTGGTCGACGCTGATGGCGCGCTCGATCCGCGCCGGCGGCGGCCGTCGCACCGACCGCATCCATGTCGCCTACGGGTACGGCTTGTTCACCGGCGGTCTCGGTGCTCACTACGGCGCCGAGGCTCTCGGCGCCACCGTCATCCCCGTCTCGGGCGGCATGACCGAGCGCCAGGTGATGCTCATCCAGGACTTCGAACCCGACGTGATCATGGTGACCCCGTCGTACATGCTCGCGATCGCCGACGAGATGGAGCGCCAGGGCGTCGACCCGCGCTCGACGTCGCTGCAGGTCGGCATCTTCGGCGCCGAGCCGTGGACGAACGACATGCGCGTCGAGCTCGAACAACGACTCGACCTGCATGCCGTCGACATCTACGGCCTGTCCGAGGTGATGGGGCCGGGCGTCGCGATGGAGTGCGTCGACACCAAGGACGGGCTGCACGTCTGGGAGGACCACTTCTATCCCGAGATCATCGACCCGGTCACCGGCGAGGTGCTGCCCGACGGCGAGGAGGGCGAGTTGGTGTTCACCTCGCTCACCAAGCAGGCGATGCCGGTCGTGCGCTACCGCACGCGTGACCTGACCCGCTTGCTGCCGGGGACGGCGCGGACGATGCGCCGCATCGAGAAGATCACCGGACGCACGGACGACATGATCATCCTGCGCGGGGTGAACCTGTTCCCGACCCAGATCGAGGAGTTGATCCTGCGCACGCCTGCGCTCACCCCGCACTTCCAGTGCGTGCTGACCCGCTCGGGGACGCTGGACGAGCTGAGCGTGCGCGTCGAGCGCCGCGCGGATGCCTCGTCCGAAGCCGGGCGACTGGCCGGTGTCGAGCTGCGGGCGATGGTGAAGAACACGATCGGCGTCAGCGTCGGTGTCGACGTGGTCGATCCCGATGGCATCGAACGCTCGGTCGGCAAGATGCGCCGCATCATCGACGAGCGCCCCGCCCGGTAGTTGCTCAGCTCGGCTCGGCCGGCGGATCCGCGCTGGCGCCGAGGCTCCGCTGCGTCCACGCCACGTCCCGCCAGGCACCGTGCTTCCACCCGATCCGCCGGTACACGCCGACCGGCTCGAAGCCGAGCGCGGCGTGCAGCGCCACACTCGCGTCGTTGGGCAAGGTCATGCCGGCGACCGCGGTGCGAAACCCGCGCGCGGCCAGTCGCTCGAACAACGCCTCGTACAACGCGCGGCCTGCACCGGTACGGCGTCGGGTGGATTCGAGGTAGACGCTGACCTCGCAGGACCACCGGTACGCCGCGCGGTCCTTGAACTGGCCACCGTAGGCGTACCCGACGATCCGACCCCCGTCCTCGAACACGATCCACGCGTGTGTGTCCCGTGCAGCAAGGATCCGCTGAGCCATCTCGTCGGCGGTGGGCGGCGTCGTCTCGAAGGTGACCGCGGTGTCGAGCACGTAGGGCGCGTACACCGCGGCGCAACCGGCGCCGTCGGCTGGATCGGCGTCGCGGATGTGGCCGTCGACGCGCACGGTCAGCCGGCGTCCCGCGCAGCCGTCTCGACCCGGTCGCGGTACTCAGCCCACCAGCCCGCGTCGCCGGGAGCCATGTTGTCGTTGCCGTCGCGCAGCCCGACCGCACCGTCGACGAGCTCGCGGACGATATCTGCGTGTCCGGCGTGCCGATTCGTCTCGGCGATCACGTGCACGAGAACGCGGTGCAGGGTCACCGCACTGTGCTCGGCGGGCCACCACGGCACCTGACCGGGTGCGTCGAGATCCAGCTGCTCGATCGTGGCGTCCGAGTTCGCCCACACCCGGTGATAGAGGTCGATGATCTCCTGACGCGACTGGTCCGGCGTGGCCCACATGTCCGCGTTCGGCTCGGCGTCGTCGTCGAACCAGGGCAGCGGTTCGGTGAACGGGCGTCCGAAGGTGTCGCCGAGGTAGCCGGCCTCGACGCTGGCGACGTGCTTCACCAGCCCGAGCAGGTTCGTGCCGGTCGGTGTCAGCGGTCGCCGGATGTCGTACTCGGACAGGCCGTCGAGTTTCCACAGCAGCGCCTCGCGCGCGGATCGCAGATAGTGGTGCAGGTCGGCCTTCGGGTTTGCTTCGGTCGCACTCATGGTTCCAGCCTGGCAGCCCCGTGCAATGCACAAACAACGGCGCAGCGACGAGGAGTTGGAAACGTGCCCAGGTTTCGCTGTCGGGACTCCGCTGATTTTGAGAATCCGTTGATATTGCTGGGGATTGTGCTTGATCATTCTGGATCGATGTGCTAGATTAGAACGTTTGAACGATATGTCAGTCACCGATCGAGTGCACGCCGTACTGGCGCGCCTCGAGGCTGACCTGGACGAGCTGACCTCGGTATCGCTGGACCCGTGCACGGACGACGAGGTCCTCGATGCGCTGCGCCGCGTCGAGATCGCCCGCCGGCGGCTCGCGCCGGTCGACCATGCACTTCTCGCCGAAGTCGATACCCGCGGGGTGGCCGGGGTCCACGGCTGCCGGTCGACCGCAGCACTTGTCCGACTGCTGTTGCGCGTCAGCCCCGGCGAGGCGACTGCTCGGGTACGTGCGGCGCAGAGCCTCGGCCCGCGCCGCACCGTCACCGGGCAGCGCCTCGATCCTGAGTTCGCCGCGGTCGGTGCGGCGCAGGCTGAGGGCGCGATCTCAGACCGGCACGCGCAGGTGATCGTCGCTGCGGTCGAGGCGCTGCCCGACGAGGTTCGCTACGACGTCGGCGAGCAGGTCGAAGGGGTGCTAGTCGGCGTCGCCCGCGAGCACGACCCGCACCTGCTCGCCCGCCACGCCCGCGACCTCGTCAACGCGTTGGACCAGGACGGCACCCTTCGCGACCTGCGCTATCGCGAACAGCGACGCAGCCTGCACTTTCGTCGCCGAGCAGACGGTTCTGCCCGGCTCGAGGGCGAGCTCACACCCGAGTGCGCTGAGCACCTGGCGACCGCACTCGACGCTCTCGCCCGTCCAGAGCCAGGTTCCGACGGTGTCGCCGACCCGCGCAGCGCCGCGCAACGCCGGCATGACGCCCTGCTGGCCGTGCTCAAGCTCGTCGGGCGAGCGAACCTGCTTCCAACGGCGGCGGCGTGAGCGCCACGATCGTCCTGACCATGTCCGCCGAGGCCTACGCGACCGGCCAGGGCACTGCCACCACCGGGCACGGCTACTCGGCCCCCGCCGATGTCGCCAAGACCTGGGCCGGACCTGAAGCGCGCATCATTGCCGTGCTGTTGTCCAGGACGAAGGCGATCACCGCGTACAGCAGCACGCACCGCATCGTCACCGAACAGCAGCGCCTGGCCCTCATCGCCCGCGACGGCGGGTGTTCGTTCCCCGGTTGCGATGCGCCACCACAATGGACCGAGGCCCACCACGTCACCGAGTTCCGCGACAGCAGACGTACCACCGTGGCTGACGTGACCCTGGTCTGTTCGTACAACCACCGCACCTTCGAGCAACAGGGCTGGCGGTGCGTCATGGCCGAGGGCCGGCCGCACTGGATCGCGCCGGCGTGGCTGGACCCGGACGGCACCCTGCGAATGAACACCATGCACGACCACCCCGGGCTGCGCGACTACCCCGAGTTGCGGGATGCCGACGACGCCGAGTAGCTGCGTGCTACTCGTCGATGGTGAACGCGGGCAGCATGCCGGTGATCGCGAACAAGCGGCGCACGGTCGGATTGAGATTGCGCAGCCGCAATTCGACGCCGCGACCGGCGCAGTCCTTGCGAAGGTGCACGAGTAGCCCGAGCCCGGACGAATCCATGAACTCGACACCGGCCAGATCCAGGATCAATTCGTCCAGGTGGGGGTTCGCGAGCAGCCGATCGGCCTCTCGCCTGACCGGCTCGACGCTCATCGCGTCGATCTCCTCCGACACGCGCAGCACGGCGACCGAGCGGCCCGAGTCCGAGGGAGCGGTCACGCGTTGCAGCGTAGACCGCAAGTGCCTGGAGCGCTGCGATGCGGCACCGGGTTCCATTTCCCGCAGGCGGTGCGAGATGCTGGCATCGTGGCCGATGCGAGAGTGACCTTGACCTACCGCATCGTGATGATCGTGGCCACGCCCTTCGTCAGATGGTGGGGCCGGCTCGAGGTCGTCGGCCGTGAACATCTGCCGACGTCAGGGGCCACGGTGCTGATGGCCAACCACGACAGCGCCTGGGATCCGCTGGTCGTCGGCGTCGCCGCCGGCGGCACGCAGGTGCGCGCGCTGGCCAAGTCATCGTTGTGGAAGAACCCCGTCGTGGGTTGGGTCCTCGACCGGATGGGGCAGGTTCCGATTGAGCGCGGACGGGGCGACCGCGCCGCCCTGGCTGCCGCGATCAGCCATCTGAGCAACGGGGAATGCATCGGCGTGTTCCCCGAGGGCACGGTGTCGCGGGGCCGCGCGTTACGGCCGCTGAGCGGGGCTGGACGGCTCGTGCTGGCGGTTCCCGAGACGCACGTGGTCGGGGCGAGCATCGTCGGTGCCGTGGACATCGTCCGGTTCCCGCGCCGTCCCAGGATCCGAGTCGAGTTCTTCGAGCCCAGCGGCGGCCAGGTGCAGCCGGACGAGAGTCCGGTCGGGCTGACCAAGCGCGTCATGGCGGAGGTCCGCGGCAGGGCGCCGTACGCCATCCCGGGTCGACGTAAGACGGCGGCAAAGATGCGCGCGCTGGCCGCCGAAAAGCAGTCCTGACGGGGCTGGGCTACAGCAGTCGGTGCATCACATGCAGGCCGACGAGGCCCTGCTGCGGGTGATCGAACGCGCCAGGCACCGTCCCGACGACCTCGAAGCCCAACGACCGCCACAGTGCGACCGCGCGGGTGTTCGTCTCGACCACGGCGTTGAACTGCATGGCCCGAAAGCCCTGTGCGCGGGCCCAGTCGAGCACGTGCTCGGCCAGCGCCCGACCCACGCCGCGGACCCCGCAGCTCGGATCGACCATGAAGCCCGCCGTCGCCACGTGCGCGCCCGGCCCGGCCTGGTTGCGATGCGACTTCGCGGTGCCGAGCACGCGGCCCGCGTGGTCGACCGCGACGAAGGTGCGGCCGGGTGCCGGCACCAGCCAGGTGTCGCGGGCGGCATCGCCGTCCAGGTCGCGGTCGTAGCAGTAGGTCTCGCCGGCGGCGACGATCGTACGGAAGAACGGCCGGATCGACGGCCAGTCGGCGGGGACAGCGGCTCGGATCTGCACTGTCCCATTCTGGTCCTCGCGCGCCCCACCCGGCGCCCGCCGTCAGGTCTGCGCGGGCCCTGCCGATATCACGACATGAGGTTGACCCGGGCTAGCCACGCCGCCGCGGCGGGTTATTTTCCGGGCTTAGGGGTTGTCTAGTTGTGTTTCGTGTGTGACGGTTGTTGCTAATGAGGCGACACCGAGTCGCCACCGATTCGTCCTGAGCGGCGGAATCGGGCCGAGGACGGGGCCGCGCACCACCAGGTGGCGCCGTCGGAGGGAACGAGTCGCATGAGCAAACGCGTGCCGCCGGGCTCCCGTCCGTCCTCGTCCGGCTTCTTCACCCACTGGGCCGAGGACGTCCGGGCCGAAGCCGGCCTGCCGGCGCTGCGGCCGCGGGCCCGGCGCTGGATCGCGACGAAGGTCGCGATGGTGCTCGCCGTCGGAAGCGTCGCCGTCGTCCTGGCCCTGCCAGGCTCCAATGCGAACGCCGACCCGTCCGCCTCCGACTGGTACCGGCTGCGGAACTGCGAATCGGGCAACAACTACTCGATCAACACGGGCAACGGGTACTACGGGGCCTACCAGTTCAACCTCGACACGTGGCGCAGCGTGGGCGGCACCGGCTACCCGAACCTGGCCTCACCCGGCGAGCAGGACGCCCGAGCGCTCATCCTCTACCGCCTGCGCGGCTGGCAACCCTGGACCTGTGCGGGCATCGTGGGCCTGCGCGAGGACGGCGACGCCCGCTCAGGCCGGATCAGCGACATCCGCATCCCGGGTTCGGGCGGCGCGGGCGGCGGATCGGACGCGCCCGCATATCCGAGCTCGCGCTCGTACGTCGTGGGCGACAACGATCCGGTGATCAAGCGGTTCAAGGATCAGATGCATGCGCGCGGGTTCTTCCCGGTGGGCAATGCCACCTACGGCCAGGGCCTGCTCGTTGTGGTCAAGCGACTCCAGTCGCTGAACGGCATCCGTTCCAGTGGCCTGCTCGGTCCGCTGACCTGGCACGCCGCCTGGGCCGGGACCTACTCGCAGCCGCCGTCGTCCCCGCCCCCGCCGTCCGCCGACGCCCCGTCCTTCCCTGGCGCGCGGTCGTACGTCGTGGGCGACAACGATCCGGTGATCAAGCGGTTCAAGGATCAGATGCATGCGCGCGGGTTCTTCCCGGTGGGCAATGCCACCTACGGCCAGGGCCTGCTCGTTGTGGTCAAGCGACTCCAGTCGCTGAACGGCATCCGTTCCAGTGGCCTGCTCGGTCCGCTGACCTGGCACGCCGCCTGGGCCGGGACCTACACGAACCCGTGAGCACGGCTGGCGCCCGACCTGCCCTGCGGTGAGTGATATGCGTCAGTTGCGTGATTCGCCCGGCAATGTCGTGTCCGAGCATGACGTTTGTCATGCGAAGTTCCGCACCGGATACCGCAGCGCTCTGGTGGGAACCTTGACGGCATGGGGAACACGGTGCTGGTCACGGGCGCGTCCGGCTTCATCGGTTCACACCTGAGTCGAGCGCTGGTCGATGACGGGCACGACGTGCGGGCGATGACGCGCTCGCCGGAGAAGTACACCGGCGCCGGCAAGGCCGTCTACGGCGACGTGGCCGATGCCGAGAGCATCGCCGCGGCCATGGACGGCGTGGACGTCGCCTACTTCCTCGTGCACTCGCTCGACTCGAAGGACTTCGAGGAGAAAGACGCCGAGGCCGCCCTGAACTTCGGCGGCGCGGCCAAGGACGCCGGCGTCTCGCGGATCATCTATCTCGGCGGCCTCGGGGTGGACGACGGCGAGTTGTCCGCCCACCTTCGCTCGCGGCGCCAGGTCGAGCAGTTGCTCGCTGTCGCCGGCGTCCCGGTCACCGTGCTGCGTGCCGCTGTCGTCGTCGGTCACGGCGGTATCTCGTGGGAGATCACCAGGCAACTGGTCGACCACCTGCCCGGGATGATCACCCCGAAGTGGGTGCGGACGCGGACCCAGCCGATCGCGCTGGCAGACGTGATCCGCTATCTCGTCGGCGTCCTGGATCACCCCGACGCCGAAGGTCGGGTGTTCGAGATCGGGGGCCCCGAGGTGATGCGCTACGTCGACATGCTCACGCGCGCGGCGAAGGTGAAGGGCCGGCGGCTGCCGAGCTTCAGCGTCCCGCTGCTGACCCCTTCGCTGTCGTCGCGCTGGCTGGTCCTCGTGACCGACGTCGACATGGCGACCGCGCGCAATCTGGTCGACTCGATGACCAATGAGGTCGTCGTACGCGATTACTCGATCGAGCAACTCGTCCCCGGCCCGACGATCGGGTACGACGAGGCCGTGCGCATCGCGCTCGAGGACCGGGCCAGAGCCAAGGAGCAGCGCGAGCGATGAGGGGTGTTCCCTCGATCGTCGAGCGGGTCGTCCGGCCCGCGCTCATCGACAAGGTTCCGCGCGATCACGGGCAGCCCGACGCCGAGTTCCGGCGGCGGCGGGTGGTCACAGGCATCGCTCTCGTGCTGGGCACGACGCTGCTCGGTCTCTCCCTCGCGACCGAGCCCGGCGACTGGTTGTTCTATCCGCTGATCCTGGGCGTGGCGGCCGTGTGGCTGGTCGGCGGCGTGGCTTCCGGACCGCTGCACCTCGGCTATATCCCGTTCCGGGGAACGCTGCGGCGTCCGGTGGTGACGCCCGTGGCCCTCGGCCTCGTCGCCGCCGCCGTCTTCGTCGTGGGTGCGCTGATCGTGCGTGAGATCGATCCGCTGCGAAATGTGGTCGACAACGTGCTCGACCATGCCCGGCAGGGCAACCTCGCCCTCGTGCTGCTCGTGACGTTGCTGACCGGTGCCGCCGAGGAGTTGTTCTTCCGCGGCGGGCTGTACGCGGCGGTCGGGGGGCACCGTCCGGTCGTCCTGTCCACCGCGATCTACGTTCTCACCACGATCGCAACGGGCAACCTGATGCTCGTTTTCGCCGCCGTGGTGATGGGCACGTTGTTCGGGCTGGAGCGCCGCGCGACGGGCGGCGTCCTCGCGCCGCTGCTGACGCACCTGACGTGGTCGGCTGCGATGGTGCTCGTGTTGCCGCCGCTGCTGTCTCGCTGATCGAGCGAGCTCGCTCAGGCCGGGCTCGGCACCTCGTGCGCGTGGAGGTGGCGAAGCAGGTTCGCGCTGAACCGGACGCCGGTACGGCGCATCGTGCTGCGCATGACGCCGGTGACCGCTCGCGTCGCGGCCTTGGGCAACGGCAGTTCAACGGCCAGCGTGAGGCTGATCTGTAGGTGCGTGCCGTTCTCGACGTCGGTCAACTCGTACCAGCCCTCGGCGCCGGCCCGTTCGGACACACCGGCCGGCGGACGGTGCGTGTACTCGATGCGGTGACCGTCCTCGAAGTGCATCTGCTCGGTGAACGCCGGTACGACACTGACCCCTAACGCGGCGATCCTGATCATCGTCCAGCGCCACGTGTCACCGTCGGCGTCGATGCTCTTGAGCAGGGGGGTCAGCCGTGCCACCACGTCCGGGTCGGTCAACGCGGCCCAGACGTCGCTGCGTGTCGCGCTCACAGTGGCTTCGGACTCGATGGTCGCGGTGAAACGGTTCATGGCCCCAAGCGTTCCCTCGATCGCGCGCGCGATACTCCTCCTGTGACGAAGCGGTCGGCGCCCGGCGTCCGCGCCCCGTCCCTGATCGCTCTCGTCCTCGTCACCGGAGTCGGGCCATTGGCGACCGACACCTACCTCGCGGCGCTGCCCGAGGTCCAGCGCTCGCTGTCGACGTCGGCAACCGTGGCGCAGCTCACGATCACCTCATTCATCATCGGCGTCGCCCTCGGACAGTTGCTGTTCGGCCCGCTCAGCGACGGGCTGGGCCGGCGGCGGATGCTGCTGGCTGCCGCGGTCTCGTTCGTCGTGCTCTCGGCGCTGTGCGCGCTGGCACCGAGCGGGCTGCTGCTAGTCGTACTACGTCTGCTGCAGGGCGTGGTCGGCGGGTGCGGCGTGGCGGTCGGGCGGGCCGTGGTCAGTGATCGCTACACCGGCGTCGAGGCGGCCGCGCGCTACGGCACGTTGACCGCGATAACCCTGCTCGGCCCGGTTGTGGCGCCGGCGATCGGCGGCCTGATCCTCGTCGTGGGTGACTGGCGGACGGTGTTCGCGTTCCTGGCCGTCGTCGGCGTGCTGATGACGCTCGGCGTCCTGTTCGGCATCCCCGAGACGCTGCCGGCGCAGCTACGGCACACCAGCGGGCTGGCCAGTTCCGGCCGGCGGATGAGACAGATGCTCGGCGATCCTCACTTCCGCGCGCCGGTGATCGTCCAGTGCTTCGCCACCGGAGGTTTCTTCATCTACATCGGTGGCTCGTCGTTCGTCCTGCAGGAACAACTGCACCTGAGCCAGAGTGAGTACACGCTGTTGTTCGCGAGCAACGCGGCCGGCATGGCGGTGGCCAGCGCGACGTTCCGGATCCTCGTCGTGAGGCTCGGCCCGGCGGTGTTGCGCAACGTCGGGCTGTCGATGTCGACGATCGCCGCGTTCGGGCTCGCGGTCGTCGCAGCGCTGGTACCCGGCCCACCGCCGCTCGCTGTCGTGTGGGCGGTGCTCGCCGTGATCGTCGCCGGCATGGGGATGTGCATCCCGGGTACGACGGCGCTGGCGCAGCAGGCCGGCCGGTGGGCGGGCGGAACCGCGTCCGCGCTGCAGGGCGGCTTGGTCTTCGTCGTGGGCGCGTTCGCCACCCCGCTGACCGGTGTCACCGGCCGGCAGACCGTCCTCGTCATGGCCGGACTGATGGCGACGTTGTTCGCGTGCGCCGCGCTCGCGCTGGTACTGACGTCGCGGTCGTCAGGTCCGCTCGACGGCGAGCCGGGCGCCGAAGCCGAGCAGCGCGACGCCGGTGGCGACATCCATGCCGCGGCGCACGCGCCGGGTGAAGAAGCGGCGTGCACGGCTGACGAAGGCCACCAGCGTTGAGAGATAGAGCAGGCCCAGGACGGCATGGGTCAGCGCGAAGGTCGCGAGGACGACAATCGGCGTGTCCGGCCCGAGGAACTGCGGCAGCACCGCGAGGTAGAAGACGAGCACTTTCGGGTTGGTGATGTTGGACAGGTACCCCTGCCTGAACCCGCCCCACCGACCGGTGCCGGTGGCGCCCTCGTCGTCGGCGGCGTACTCGCCGCGCACGGCGGACCGCAACGCTCGTACCGCGAGCAAGATCAGGTAGCCGATGCCCAGCCACCGGATCGTCTCGAACAGCGGTTGCACTCGGACGATGATCACCCCGAGGCCGGTCGCCGCGGCGATCCCCTGAGTGGCGTTCGAGCAGGCGACCCCGGCCGCGCACGATCGGCCGCGGGCAGCGCCGCCGACGAGCGCGTTGCGAGTGACGACCGCGAAATCGGCCCCGGGCACAAGGACGAGCATGATGGCGAAGCCGACGTAGGTGGCGTAGGCAGACCAGTTCACCCAGCCATTGTGACCGACGTGCCGTCGTCACGCCCGCACCGTAGAAAAGTGCCAGCACTACCGTCAGGATGGTAGAAACCGGTCATGAGGCAGACCGACCATCCCCTCGTCCGGGTGACGGCGACGACCGAGTCGCGCAACCCCCGCACCGTCGACCTCGACGTCGTCGACACTGCCGAGGTGCTTCGCCTGCTCAATGCCGAGGACGCGCTCGTCCCGGCAGCGGTGGCGGCGTGTGTGCCTGAGCTCACGGTGCTCGTCGAGGCCACCGTCGAGCGCGTGCGTGCCGGTGGTCGGCTGCACTACGTCGGTGCCGGCACCAGCGGGCGGGTCGCCGTCGCCGACGCGGCCGAACTCGCCCCGACCTACCGGCTCGGCAGCGACGTCGTCGTGGCGCACCTTGCGGGCGGGGACGCCGCACTGCGTCGTGCCGCCGAGGGCATCGAGGACAGCGCGCACGAAGGCGCGGCGGACATCGCCGGAGTGAGCGAGGCCGACGTCGTGGTGGGACTGACCGCGAGCGGGCGCACACCCTACGTCGAGGGCGCGCTGCTCGCGGCGCGCGTGGCAGGCGCGTTCACCGCCCTGGTGTCATCGAATCCGACGGCGCCGATGGCGGGACTGGTCGATGTGCACGTGGCGGTCGACACCGGGCCGGAGGCGGTCATCGGCTCTACCCGGATGAAGGCGGCGTCGGCGCAGAAGTTGGTGCTCAACTCGCTGTCGACCGCCCTGGCCGTCGCATTGGGCCGCACCTACTCGAACCTGATGGTCGACATGGTGGCGACGAACGCGAAGTTGCGCGGCAGATCGGTAGCGATCCTCGAGCAAGCCACCGAGCGGTCGGAGGCCGAATGCGTCGACGCGCTCGATCGTGCCGACGGCGAGGTCAAGGTGGCGCTGGTATCCCTGCTCGCCGGGTGCGACATCGCCGACGCGCGCGAACGGTTGGCGCGGGTCGGCGGAGTGGTGCGCGCGGCCATCCGCTGACCCGCCCGTCAGCTTTGCCCCGCTGATCGACCCTCCTTGCCCCGCTGATCGACCCGCAACCGCGCGTCCAGCCTCCCTACGCGGGGCAAAGGTGCCTCTCGGGCGCCGCGATCACGTCCACTGCGCAATGAGCACGCCGACAGCGGCTAGGGCGATGAGCGCGATCACGATGGCGATCACCTGTAACGGCACCGAATCGGGCAACGGCTCGCCGTTGCGCATCGCCTGCTCGACCCGACGCCACCGGTAGTACGCCTGCCCGGCCGACACGCCGCCGACCAGCACGAGCAGCACGCCGATCGCGTCCCGCAACCAGCCGACCGAGTTGTCCGGCACGAGCTGGGTGAGCGCGATCCCACCGGCGATGAGCCCGAGCGAGGTGCGCATCCACGACAGGAACGTTCGCTCGTTGGCGAGGCTGAAGCGGTAGTCCGGTGGTGTCATCAGTCCGAACGGACCGTCGAGACGGCGTCGTGCGTGCGTTGCACCGCGCGCCGCGTGGCTGCGATGTCACGCTGGGCGACTGCCTCGAAGACGCAGTCAACGACCACCAGCGCGGCGATCCTGCTGGCGACCGCGCCGGACCGCAGCGGCGTCTCGCGAGCAGCGGTGGTGAGCACGAGGTCGGCGCTACGTCCTAGTTCGGAGGTCGGGAAGTTCGTCACCGCCACCGTGGTCGCGCGCCGTGTCTTGGCCTCGTGCACCACGCGCAGTGTCTCGGGCGTGCTGCCGCTGTGGGACACCGCAATCGCGACGTCGCGCCGTCCGAGCAGCGAGGCAGACGCCAGGGCGAGGTGGTGGTCGGCGAAGGAGTGGCAGAACCGGCCGATGCGATGCAGCTTCATCTGCAGATCCTGCGCGACGATCCAGCTTGCGCCCATCCCGTAGAGATCGACCCGGGGTGCGGTCACGATCGCGTCGACGACAGCCGCCAGGACGGTGATGTCCAGTTGCGCGGCGGTGTCGCGGACGGCGGTCGCGTCGATGCGGCCGACCTTGGCGACCACGGTG
Source organism: uncultured Actinomycetota bacterium (assembly GCA_963750295.1). Lineage (GTDB taxonomy): Bacteria > Actinomycetota > Actinomycetes > Mycobacteriales > Jatrophihabitantaceae > CAVVPY01. The sequence continues at coordinate 1,717,454 of CAVVPY010000001.1, read as the reverse complement.
GCCAGGTCATCCGATGCCGAGATGTCGGTGCCGGGGACGGTGTCAGGCGCGCTGGCCCGCTCGGCTGCCGCGGCCGCGGCGAGCGCCAGGCGCAGTTCGGGATAGCCGGCGTAGCCCAGCCGCTGTGCGAAGCGGACGACGGTCGCCTGCGAGGTGTCGGCTGCCTCGGCCAGTGCGGTGACCGTGCGCGCGGCGGTCGCGGTCGGCTCGTCGAGGGCGAGTTGCGCGACCCGCCGCTCGGACGGGGTGAGCTGGGGCGTGACGCCACGGATGCGGATGAGCACATCGGGCAGTGCGTCCGGTCGGGCGCTTGCCGCGCGGGTGTTCCGTCGCGCCACGGGCTAGTCCTCGTCGTCCGGGTGCGCCGCGCCAGCGGCTTTTCGGCACCGTACACGGTCAGGAAAACTCGATTCGGCCATGGCGCTGCGTACCAGCCGGTCGGCGATCCCAGCCGCGCCGCTGGGTACCGCGCGCAACGCCAGCGCCGCGGCGCCGATACTGCCGTCGCGTACGACGACGGTCCGCACGCCCAGTCGGGTCTCGAGCGCGGCGCGCACGCGGCTACCCAGCGGGCCGGCACCCGTCGCGACCGCGCCGGTGACGACGAGCGTGGCGGCCGGACCGGCCAGCGCAGCCGTGGCGACGAGGGCGTCCACTGCGCCGCCGACGATGCCGAGTGCGACGGCGTCACCGGCCGTCGCCGCAGCCTCGACGAGTGGCGCGAGCGTGCCCAGCCAGGCCGGCGCGTTCGCGTAGACCGCGGCCTCGATCGCATCCTGGTCGCCGAGGTCACGGTCAGCGACCTCGCCGCGGACGTGGTCGAGGACGGTGCCGCGCAAGGTGGTCGCGGCACCGGCCCCGTTCAGTTCGGCGAGGACGGCACGCGCGGCGGCGGCACCGACCCAGAACGCCGACCCGTTGTCGCCCAGGCGGTACCCGTGCCCGTCCCAGCGCCGTGCGACGCGATAGCCCTCGATGCGGGCGGCCACCGCGCCGGTGCCGGCGACCAGGACCGTCCCGTCCGGATCGACGCTGCCGCTCGCGAAGGCCGCTTCGATGTCCGAGTGCACGATCAGGCGCGCGGTGCTCACCCCGGCCGCGGCGATCGCCGCGCGCGCGATTGCCTCGGCGCGGGGCCGCCCGGCGGGGCCGGCACCTGCTGCCGCGAGCACGACCACGTCGGCCTGGCAGCCGGTGGGCAGCGCCTCGGCCAGCGCGACCCGGATCGCGCGCGTGGCGTCCGCCGAGCTGTTCAGGTTGGCCCCAGACGAGCGGCCCGACCCGACGATCGTGCCGGCGGCGTCAACCGCGAGCGCACGAGTGCTCGTGCCCCCCGCGTCGATCCCGACGACGGTCATGGCAGCAGCGGCGGCTCGAGCAGGCACAGCGTGCGCGCGTCGGCATCGAGTTCGGCCGCCACACCGATCGGGAACGTCTGCTGCCGACCGCCGTGACCGATGTTCGCCCAGCTGATCATCGGCACGCCCAACGGAGCCAGCCGCTCGGCGAGGATGGCCCCGATCTGCTCGACCGGGCCGCAGCGGGTGAAGTTGCCGGTGATGATCGCGGCCACGCCGTCGAGGTACCCCGCGCGCAGCAACTGGGTCACCATCCGGTCGACGCGGTAGTCGAACTCGGCGTCGTCCTCGATCATCAGCACGCCTCCGGCCGCCGGTCGCGAGGTGGCGGTGCCGAGCGAGGACGTTAGCAGGCACAGGTTGCCGCCGAGGGTGAGCCCGCGCGCCCGTCCGCCGACCACCGTCACCGCGTCGGGGAAGGCCATCATCATCGCCTGCTGCGGCGCCATCAGCGTCCGCAGCAGGGACGACATCGAGTAGTGCGCGTCGGGGTCGTCGATCACGACCATCGGGCCATGGACGGACGCCCAGCCCAGCCGCGCCGCGAGCGCCTCCAGGATCGCGGTGACGTCCGAGTAGCCCACGACGACCTTGGGTGCCAGGTTCGCGAACCGGGTCCAGTCCAGTGCAGTGAGCGTGCGCTGCGCGCCGGATCCGCCGCGGGCAAAGATGATTCCCGCGATGCTCGGATCGGTCAGCGCCGCAGTGAGATCCGCCGAGCGCATCGCGTCGTCACCGGCGAGGTACGGCCGGAACGTGCCCTGGTCCAGTGCGGACGGGTACACGACGGGCTCGAGGCCGGCGAAGCGCAACGCGTCCAGGCCTGCTGCCAGCAGCTGTGGCGGCGACGGACTGCTCGCCGAAAGCACCGCCACCCGATCACCGGGACGCAGCGCGCGCGGGCGGGCCATTGACTGTGGCTCGGCTGTCATCGCTAGTGATTCTCGCTCATGACGACCGAGACAGTGAGGTCCGGGCTGGTGGCCGAGAGATGGTGCGGGACGCTCGCGTCGTAGTGGCAGGCGTCGCCGGGCATCAGCGACACCGTTGAGCCGTCGACGTGCAGGGCACAGCGCCCGCGCAGCACCACGACGAACTCCTCGCCGGCGTGGGCCGTAGGCGCCGCGTGATCGCCCGGACCACCGTGGACCAGCCGGGCGACCAGCTTGCTGCTGCCGCTGGCCGTCAGTTCCCACACGCCCGCCATGCCGTCGACCGTCGTGGCCCGTGCGGCAGGGGAGTAGTAGGGGGCGAAGGTCTGCGCGTGCCCGCCGTCGGCCGTCCCGAACAGAGCCGCCACGTCGGTGTCGAGACCGGCGGCCAGTTGGGCCAACGCGCGCACCGTCGGGTTCGCCGCGGCGGACTCGATCTGGCTCAGGTAGGCCGCCGACAGCCCGGACCGCTCGGCAAGTTCGGCGAGAGTCAGTCCCGACCGGCGACGGGCCGCGGCCGCGCGCTCACCGAATGTCTGGAACAATCTTGCAAAGCTTTCGGCCGGCGTGGGGTTTCTTGACGCCGCCATGTGGTGAGGGTAATACTTCGTCTCCAAATACGTAAAGTAGTACGAACGCCGCATTTCACCCCCATCAAAGTTCGCGGGACGGAGCCGGACCGATCAGCCAGCAGATCGCACTATCGGTCCGGGCGGGCGCGCCGTTCGCGCCGAGCCCGGTGCTGCACCTGCTGCGCGATGCGGCCCAACTGGTCGGCGATCGTGCCACGGCGCTGTTCGACGTGATGTGCAGCGACTACCCGCACTCGTTGCAACGGCGCCCCGCCCAACTGCTGCGTGCCGGGCACGCCGAGCCGGCGGATCTCGCGGCGCTGCTCGACGCGGCCGGCTTCGTCGACCTCGACGACCTCAGACGCCAGGCCGCGCGTGAGCACGGCCTGCGGCTCGTGCCCGACGAGTTGCGCTACACCCGGCGTGACGACGACGGCGCGACCGACCGCACGGCTCTCGAACGCATGTTGCGGTGTGAGCAGGACAATCTCGCCGAGACGATGCGCTCGCTGTCGGCGTCGGGCGTGCTCGAGCTGGCGGCGCGGACGATTCTCAGCAGTCGGCACCGCTGGGTGTTCGGTGATCTGAAGTCGGTCGGCTACGCGCACCTGTTCGCGGCGGACCTCGCCAGTGCACTGCGGCGGGTGACCCTGGTCGACGCGAGTGCTGCCGCCGTGGGCGCCGCGATCGGTGACGCCCACCGGCTGGACTCGCTCACGGTGTTCTGCTTTCGCCGCTACAGCCGGCTGACGGTGCGCCTCACCGAGCACTTCGCCGCCCGGGGCGCCAGCGTCGTCGCGGTCACCGACGGCGATGACAGCCCCATCTGCAGGTTCGCGACCCACCGGCTGCGCGTGCTGACGCGCAGTGACTCCGCGACACACTCGCCGACCGCGGTCACCGCGATCGGGCACGCTCTCGCGACGCTCGCCACTGCCGGCGCGAAGGGCGCGTCGCGACGGGCTCGCGACAACGACCAGGTCGCCGCCGCCCTCGGCTGGTACGAGCAGTGAGCGGGACTCTCGAGCAGGACGCCGTCGACGCGTGCTCGACCTTGATCCGCTTCGACACCTCGAACTTCGGTGGGGGGCAATCCCGGGGCGAACGCGCGGCGGCCGAATGGGTTGCCGAACAGCTGACCGACTGTGGCTACCAGCCGGCGGTGTACGAGTCCGAACCCGGACGGGCGAGCACGGTGGTGCGCATCGCTGGCAGCGACCCCGGCGCCCCGGCGCTGCTCGTCCACGGCCACCTCGACGTCGTCCCCGCCGCTGCCGAGGACTGGTCGTTCGACCCGTTCTGCGGTGACGTCCGCGACGGCGCCGTCTGGGGCCGCGGCGCGCTCGACATGAAGGACATGGACGCGATGATGCTGGCCGTCGCGCGCGGGCTCGCCCGCGACGCGGCGCGACCGGCCCGCGACCTCGTCCTCGCCTTCGTCGCCGACGAGGAGGACACCGGCGACTACGGCGCGGGGTTCCTCGCCCGCAAGCATCCCGAGCTGTTCGACGGGGTCACCTCGGCCATCGGTGAATCGGGCGGCGGGCTGACCCGCCTGCCCGACGGCAGCCCGCTCTACGCCGTTGCCACCGGCGAGCGCGGCAGCGCGTGGATGAAGCTCAGCGCGCGCGGGCCGGCCGGGCACGGCTCGCGGCGCAACCCGGGCAACGTGGTGACCGCCCTCGCCCGCACGGTGGTCGCGCTCGCCGACATCGACTGGCCGGTGCGGCTGATCCCCACCGTCCGGGCCCTGCTGGACGGGCTGGGCGAGCGCCTCGGTGTCATTATCGACCCGGACGATCCGGTGTCGGTGGCGCAACTCGGCGATGCCGCGCGGCTGGTCGAGACGACCCTGCGCAACTCGCTGAACCCGACGATGCTCGCCGCCGGTTACAAGGTGAACGTCATCCCGTCCGGCGCCGAGGCGCACGTGGACGGTCGAGTCCTGCCCGGGCTCGAAGACGAGTTCTTCGCCACCGTCGACGCGCTGCTACCCGAGGCGGTCACGCGCAGCTTCCACAGCTACAGCGCGCCAGTGGGCACCAGTCACCTCAACCCCGAGTTCGCGCTGATCGCAGCTGCGATCCGCGCCCACGATGCGGACGCGCTCGTCTTGCCGTTCTGCATGGGCGGCGGCACCGACGCGAAGGCGTTCACCGAACTGGGCATCGCGTGCTACGGCTTCGCGCCCGGCCGCGTCCCCTCCGAGTTCCCGACCGAACGCTACGTCCACGGGGTGGACGAGCACGTCCCGATCGACAGCCTGCACTTCGGTGTCCGAGTGCTCGACACCTACTTGCGTTCCAGTCCCACCACCACGACGGAGGAATCATGAGTCGCAGCCGGTCCGTCCGCCGCAGGATCGCCGCCTGCCTGGCGACGTTCGCCGTGACCTGTACGGCCGCTGTACTGCCGGGCGCGACCGCGTCAGCCGCGTCGAACAGCAAGCTCACGATCGCGCTGGCGACGCAGGTGTCGACGTTCAACCCGTTCCTCGCCTACTTCGACGGCGAACTGGACGCCATCGGCGTCGCCTACCCGGCGCTGGTTTGGCCGGATAAGAACTCCTCGCCGACGCACTACCTCGCCGACTCGTGGACGACCTCGGCCGACAAGCTGACCTGGACGTTCACGCTGCACAAGGGCCTGAAGTGGTCCGACGGCCAGCCGCTGACTGCCGAGGACGTCGCCTGGACGTTCAATCTGATCCTGACGAACAAGACCGCGGCCACCGCCAACGGTCAGCTGGTCGAGAACTTCGCGACGGTCACCGCCCAGGGGGACGACACGGTCGTGATCACGACCAAGACGCCGCAGGCGAACATGCTCTACGTGGTCGGCCTGCCGATCGTTCCCAAGCACGTGTGGGCGTCGAAGGTCGCCGACCTGAAGAGCTACAAGAACACCGACTTCCCGGTCGTGGGCTACGGGCCGTTCGAGCTGACCGGCTACCAGCCCGACCAGTACGCGACCCTCAAGGCGAACAAGGACTTCTTCCTCGGCGCGCCGCACTACGACACGTTGATCCTGCAGTACTTCAAGAACACCGATGCGGCCGTCGCAGCGCTCAAGAGCGGCCAGGTCGACCAGGTCGACCGGTTGACGGCCACCGAGTTCAAGCCGCTGACCAACGACCCGGACCTGCTGACCTACCAGCAGATCGGTAGTCGGTGGAGCGGGGTCGAGGTGAACCCTGGAGCGCACACCAAGAAGGGCAAGAGGCTCGGCACCGGCAACCCGATCCTCGCCGACGCCACCGTCCGCCGCGCGATCGCCTACGGCATCGACCGCGAGACGATCGTGAAGAAGGTGCTCAACGGGCTCGGCCAGGTCGGGTCGGGTTACCTGCCGCCGGCCTTCCCCGACTTCAGCTGGAAGCCCGACCCCGGCGCGACGATCGGCTACGACCCCGCGAAGGCGAACCAGCTGCTCGACGCCGCCGGTTACGCGAAGGGCGCGGGCGGCATCCGCACCGATCCCAAGACGGGCAAGGCCTTGAGCTTCCGGCTCGGCATCCACTCCGACAGCGCGAACGACGCCGCGATCGCGCCCTACCTCGTCGGCTGGATGAAGGCCATCGGCATCACGCTCAAGGTCGAGTCGCAAAGCATGACCGCGCTCAACGAGAACCTGGCCAAGGGCGACTGGGACCTGCTGATGGACAGCTGGGGCACCGGCCCTGACCCGACCTACCTGCTCGGCATCCAGACCTGCGGTGTGCTGCCGGACGAGGACGGGACGGGCGGCAACACCGACGCGTTCTTCTGCGACAAGACGTACGACCAGCTGTATGCGGCGCAGCAACAGGAGTTCGACCCCGCCAAGCGTGCGCAGATGATCCGCGACATGCAGAAGATCCTCTACAACGCCAACGACGACATCATCCTCTTCTACCAGAACGGACTGGCGGCGATCCGCAAGGACGTCAGCGAGGGCTTCCTGTCCGGGACGAAGAACGACGCCGGCTTCTACCCGTTCCAGAACGTGACCCTGTCGTGGCGGACCGCCGTGCCGCCGGACGCGTCCTCGTCGGATTCGGGCAGCAGCACCCGGGTGATCATCGGCGTGGTCGTCGCGGTGGTGGTGATCGTGCTCGTCGGTGGCGGTGTCCTGCTGCGGCGGCGCTCGACGGCGGCGGATCGCGAGTAGCCGGTGGGTAAGCGGTGACTGTTTCCCCGGAACTGCTCAACGAGTCACGTACTGGGGCTCATGAGCAGGCCGAGGTGGCGGGTGGACACGGTGCGTTCGCCCGCTACCTCGGGGTCAAGGTTGCGGCGGCGCTGATCAGCTTCCTCGTGACGCTCGTGATCGGCTTCGTGCTGTTCAGCCTGATCCCGTCCGACCCGGTCCGGACGATCACGCGGGGGCGTCCGGTCAGCGCCGCGCAACTGCAGCACCTGCGCGACGAACTCGGCGTCGACCTGTCGATCTGGGAGCGCTTCGCCCGCTTCGTCAACAACGTGGTGCACTTCCGGCTGGGCTACTCGTACCAGTACCAGCAGTCGGTGGCGTCCCTGGTCGGTGACCGGATCGGCCCGACGCTGCTGCTGCTCGGCACGTCCACGGTGATCTCGGTGGTGCTCGGTCTGTGGCTGGGCACGCGCGCGGGCTGGCGGCACGGCAGCGTCTTCGACCGGGTTGCCTCGGGCATCTCGATCACGCTGTGGTCGGTCCCGACGTTCTGGCTGGGCCTGATCCTGCTCGTCCTGTTCGCGGTGGGGATCGGCCCGATCCACGGGTTCCTGCCGGCCGGTGGCATGTCCACCCCCGACCTGGCCGGCGGGTCGTTCGAGCACGCGTGGGACGTGGCCAAGCACATGATCCTGCCGACGGCCACGCTCGTGCTCGTCGTGTTCGCCCAGTACGTGACGATCATGCGGTCCTCGATCATCGACGAGCTGGGCAGCCCGTACCTGTTGACGGCGCGCGCCAAGGGTCTGCGCGACGACGTCGTGCGCCGCCGGCACGCCGCGCCCAACGCCTTGCTGCCGTCGGTGACGGTGATCTTCCTGCAACTGGGCGGGATCGTGGGCGGCGCGATCACCGTCGAGACCGTGTTCTCGTGGCCGGGTCTGGGGTTCCTCACCTTCCAGGCGTTGCAGATCCCTGACATCCAACTGCTCGAGGGCACGTTCATCATCTTCAGCGCGGCGGTGATCGTGATGAACCTGTTCGCCGACCTCCTCTACCGCGTCCTCGACCCGCGCGTGCGTGCGCAATGACCGCGGTCACCGGCGCCCCGCCGCGCCTGGGCGGTACCCGCCGCTTCACCCGCCAGTTGTTCGCGATGCCCACCGCGCTCGCAGGTCTGGCGATCCTGGTCGTCTTCATTGGGCTGGCGCTGTTCGCGCCGCTGTTCATCCACCCGGCCGACCTGGACGTCACCCAGGCCACCGGCCCGCAACTCGGCCCGCCGAGCGCCGGCTACCCGCTGGGCACCGACCAGCCCGGCCGGTCCGTGCTGCTGCTCGTCATCTGGGGCGCGCGACCGTCACTGCTCGTCGGTGTCATCGCGACCGTCCTGACGATGGTGCTGGGCAGCGTGATCGGTCTCGTCGCCGGGCACTACCAGGGCTGGGCGGGACGTGCGCTGATGACGCTCACCGACTGGTTCATCGCGTTGCCCGGCCTGCCGCTCGCGATCTCGCTGTCGGCCGTGCTCGGTCAGGGCGACAGGTCCATCACGATCGCCATCGCCGTGACGTCGTGGACGGCGACGGCGCGACTCGTACGCGCGCAGACCCTCGCCGTCGAGGCGCGCCCGTTCATCGAGCGGGCCAAGGTGCTCGGCGCGGGCAACGTCCAGATCATGGTGCGACACGTCCTGCCGAACGTGGCCCCGCTGATTTTGGTGTCGGCGACGTTGACCGTGGCCAGCGCGATCCTGTCCGAGACGACGCTGACCTTCCTGGGACTGGGCAACCCGACCGAGATCTCGTGGGGCGGCATGCTTAACTCGGCGTTCCAGTCAGGAGCCGTCACGGCGGGTGCGTGGTGGTACATCCTGCCGCCGGGCATCGCGATCGTGATCATCGTGCTCGGCTTCACGATGACCGGCCGGGCGGTCGAGACCGTGCTCAATCCACGGATGGCGGGGCGGCGCTGATGCTGCTCGAAGTGCGCGACCTGTCGGTGCGGTACCGGACGGCGGGGCGGGAGTTGCAGGCCGTCCGCGGCGTCGGGTTCGACCTCGACGCCGGTCAAACGCTCGGGGTCGCCGGCGAGTCCGGCTCGGGCAAGTCGACGGTCGCACTCGCGCTGCTGCGGCTGCTGCCCGACACCGCGCGCATCACCGGAGCGGTGCGGCTCAACACCGAGGACCTCACCACCGCCAACTGGGGACGGCTGCGTGCGGTGCGCTGGGCCGAGGCGTCGATGGTGTTCCAGGGAGCAATGAGCGCGCTCAATCCGGTGCAGACGATCGGTGACCAGATCCGCGAGCCGATCGTGCTGCACGACCGGGCCGCGAAGGGGGTGCGCGCCCGCGTCGCGGAACTGCTCGACAGCGTCGGCGTCTCGGCGCGACGAGCGTCGGCGTACCCGCACGAACTGTCGGGCGGGCAGCGCCAGCGGGTGATGATCGCGATGGCGCTGGCGTGCCGGCCGAAGCTGATCATCGCCGACGAGCCGACGACCGCGCTGGACGTGATCGTGCAGGCGCAGATCCTGCAACTGCTCACCGACCTGGTCCGCGACTCGGGCATCGGCATGATCATGATCAGTCACGACCTGACGGTCCTGGCCGAGACCTGCCAGCGGATGGCGGTGATGTACGCGGGCCAATTCGTCGAACTCGGCGAGTCGGCGGCGATGATCGCCGCGCCGCAGCACCCGTACACCCGTGCGCTGGCCTCGGCCTTCCCGCGGATCGGCGACACCGCGTCGCGGCTCGCGCCGACCGGGCTGCCGGGCGACCCGCCCGACCCCACCGAGGTGGGCGAAGGGTGCCCGTTCGAGCCGCGCTGCCCGGTGTCCTTCGACGCGTGCCGCACCCATCCGGTGCAGTTGTGGGAGGCCGGACCCGGACGCGACTCGGCGTGCCTGCGCGTGCTGCCCGAATTCGCGTCGCCGGAGTTGGTCGCGGACGGTGGCCGATGAGCGCCCGGCTCGAAGCGGTCGACCTCTCGGTCGTCTTCCCCGGACGCCGGGGCCGCCGACCGGCGCGCGCGGTCGACGGGGTGAACCTGGTCGTCGAACCGAACGAGATCACCGCGCTGATCGGCGAGTCCGGCTGCGGCAAGTCGACGCTGGCGCGAGCACTCGTCGGGCTGGTCGAGCCGACCAGTGGCGCGGTGCGCTACGACGGCGCCGACCTGTCGTACTCGTCGCGCGCGCTGAAGCGCTACCGGCGCGCGGTGCAGTTGGTATTGCAGGATCCGGGCGGCGCGCTGAACCCGCGGCAGAACGTGTTCGATGCGGTCGCCGAAGGCCCGCGCCTGCACGGGCTGAGGGACGGGCTCACCGACCGGGTGCACGACGCGCTGTCGCGGGCCGGGCTGCGTCCGCCGGCCCAGTTCGTCGCCCGCTACCCGCACGAGTTGTCGGGCGGGCAGCAGCAACGCGTCGTGATCGCCGGCGCGCTGGCCCTCGAACCGTCCGTCCTGGTCGCGGATGAGCCGGTGGCCTCGCTCGATGCTTCGGTGCGTGGCGAGATCCTCGCCCTGATCCTGCAGTTGCGCCGGGAGCTCGGCTTGTCGGCGCTGATCGTCAGCCACGATCTTGGCCTGGCGTGGAACGTCGCCGACCGGGTCGCGGTGATGTACCTCGGCCGGATCGTCGAGCAGGGGACGGTCGAGGACGTGCTGCTGCGACCGCGCCACCCGTACACGCAGGCCCTGCTGAGCGTGGTGCCCGATGCGCGCCGCGAGCAGTTGCCGTCGCTGATTCCCGGCGAGCCGCCCGACCCGACGGCGATTCCGACCGGCTGCCGGTTCCATCCGCGCTGCCCGCGGCGCGCCCGGCTCGTCGGCGAGGGCGTCGACACGACGGCCTGCATCGCCCAGGACCCGCCGATCCTGCCCGCGGGTGGGCACGACCGGATCGCCTGCCACTTCGACGAATCGGTGCGGTTGGCATCGGGGTCGGTGTCGTGATCGACGTCCGCGCAGTCACCGACCCGGCCGGGCTGGGCGAGGTGGACGCGCTCTACGGCGAGGTCTTCGGCGGCTCGGTCAACACCCGGCTGCTCGTGGCCTTGAGCGCGAATTCGGGGCACGTGCTCGGTGCCTTCGACGGCGCGTGCCTGGTTGGCTACGGGTTGAGTTTCCTCGCCCGGGACGGTGACCGGCTGTACCAGTACTCGCAGACCGTCGCGGTCGTCCCGCACGCGCAGGGTCGCGGCGTCGGCCGGGCGGTCAAGCGCGCGCAGCGTGCGGCCGCCCTGGCCGACGGCATCGACCTCGTCCGCTGGGCGTTCGACCCGATGCACGCGCGCAACGCGCACTTCAACACCGACGTGCTCGGCGTGCGGATCCGCCGGTTGCAGCGCGACTTCTACGGCGAGGGGACCGACCGTTTCGTCGTGGACTGGGACCTGCGGTGCACGCCGGGAACCGTCGAATGGGACGTCCCGGTGCTGGAACCGGGCTACGCGACCGAACTCGGCGACGCGGTGGCCGTGGCCATCCCCGCCGAATGGCATGCCGAGGACGCGCACCTGCGAACCACCACGAGCGCCCACTGCGCTGAGGCGCTCGAGCGCGGTCTGGTCGGGGTGTCGTGCCGCCGCCGCGGCGACGTCGCGGTCTACCTGTTCGCCCCGGGCTCGGCGTGATCACCGTCGACCGGGTCGAGTTGCGGCTCGTCCGGCTGCCGTTGCAGCACGGCTTCCGCACCAGCTCGCACAGCAAGGACGTGCTGGAACACATCCTGGTCCGCGCCGAGTCGCGCGACGGTGCGGTGGGTTGGGGCGAGTGCGCCAGCCCGTCCGATCCGTACTTCGGGCCTGAGAACGTCGAGACCTGCTGGCTGATGTTGCGCGACTACTTCGCGGCCGGGCTGGTCGGGCGCGAGTGGGAAACGCCGGACGAGGCGGCGGCATTCGGGGCGCGGGTGCGCGGCAATGCCTTCGCGCGGGCCGGCCTGGACATCGCCTGCTGGGACGTGTGGGCTCGCACCCGAGGCGCCTCGGTTGCGGCGGAACTCGGGGCGACCGCGAGCGAGATCGAGTCCGGCGTCAGTCTCGGCATCGAGGCCTCGGTCGAGGAACTACTCGACCAGGTAGGGCGATTCATCGTCGAGAAGTACGCACGGATCAAGCTCAAGATCGCGCCGGGCTGGGACGTCGTACCGGTCGCCGCGGTGCGCGAGCGGTTCGGTGACATCTCGCTCCAAGTCGACGCGAACGGTGCGTACGGCCGCGCCGACGCCGAGCAGCTGCGCAAGCTCGACGCCTTCGACCTGCAGATGATCGAGCAGCCGTTCGCACCGGCGGACCTGGTCGCGCACGCCGACCTGCAAGCGAGGATGCGCACCCCGATCTGCCTCGACGAGTCGATCGACGACGTGGCGACCCTCGACGCCGTGCTGCGGCTCGGCGCGGCCAGGGTCGTCAACCTCAAGGTGTCGCGGCTGGGCGGGCTCGGCCCGGCTCGCGCGGCGCACGACCGCTGCCGCGTTGCGGACGTGCCGGCGTGGTGCGGCGGCATGCACGAGTTCGGTGTCGGACGGGCAGCGAACATCGCGCTCGCCGCGTTGCCCGGCTGCACGCTGCCGAGTGATGTGTCCGGGTCGGCCAAGTACTACCGAGCGGACGTCGTGGCGCCGCCGATCGTCGCTCATGCCGGGCGGGTGCTGGTGCCGTACGAGCGTCCCGGCCTCGGCCACGACGTGCTCGAGGACGTCGTGGCCGAACACTGCGTCCGCACCACCACCATCGTCTCGAGAGGATGACAGCGATGCGCGTGCTGATCTCGGCCGACATGGAGGGCGTCACCGGCGTGACGTTCCCCGACGACGTCGAGCCCGGGAATCCGCGCTGGACTCATCACCGCAGCCTGTTCACCGGCGACGTGAATGCTGCCGTCGCGGGGTTCTTCGACGCGGGCGCGAGCGAGGTGCTCGTCAACGACGCGCACGCCGACAAGCGCAACCTGCTGCTCGACGCACTCGACGAGCGGGCGCGGTTGCTGATCGGCACGCACAAGCCCTGGTCGATGATGGAAGGCATCGACCGCGGCTACGACGCGGTTGCGTTCGTCGGCTACCACGCGGGCGCCGGGCAGCAGGGCGTTCTGTCGCACACGTACCTGCCGAACATGATCACCGGCGTCTGGCTCAACGGTGAGCCGTGCAGCGAGGGATACATGAACGCGGCACTGGCGCACGAGTTCGGCGTCCCGGTCGTGCTGGTCACCGGTGACGACTGCGCGGTCGAGGACGCGAATAGCTACGCACCGTCCGCGCAGCTGGTCGAGGTCAAGGAGTGCGTCGACCGCTACACCGCGATCTGCCTGCCACCGGCGCGGACCGCCGAGCTGATCCGGTCCGCGGCCGCCGCCGCGCTCGATCCGCTGCCCGCACCCGAACCGCTCACGGCGCCGTATCGGTACGAGGTCGAGTTCGACGCGACGCATCCGGTGGTGATGACGACGGCGATCCCCGACGTGGAACAGATCGGCCTGCGCCGGATCGCCTTCGAGCTGCCGACGATGAAGCTCGCGATCCGCTGCTTCCGCGCCGTGACCGCACTGGCGGACGGCAGCATGGAACGAAGCTATGGGTGATCGCCGGTGGGCGGTGCAGACCCTGCGCGAGTTGGTCGAACTCGAGTCACCCTCGGGCGCGGGCGAGCCGCTTGCCGCGCTGCGTGACGTCCTGGTGGCGAAGTACGCCGAGGCCGGGGTGACGTTCGGGGTGCGCGAGGGCGGGCATCTCGACGCGTGCGTCGGTTCGGGCGAGCGGCACCTGCTCGTGCTCGGCCACTACGACACGGTGTGGCCCCTCGGCCGGTTGGCGGACACGCCGTTCACCGTGGCCGGCGACGTGGCGACTGGTCCGGGCGTGTTCGACATGAAGGGCGGACTCGTCGCCCTGCTGTGGGCGCTGCGGACGCTCGACGGCGAACCCGCGCTGCCGCTGCGCATCGTGCTCACGGCAGACGAAGAGATCGGCAGCCCGTCCGGCGCCGCGGTCGTCGCCGAGGCGTGCGACGGCGCCGTCGCCGCGCTCGCGCTGGAACCGCCGCTGGCCAACGGGACGTTGAAGGTGGGCCGGCGCGGGGTCGCGCGGGTGCTGCTGTCGGTGACCGGGCGCGAGGCGCATGCCGGGCTGGACGCGGCGGACGGGGTGTCCGCCGTGGACGAACTGGTCGACCAGCTGATCCGGCTGCGGGGCAGCGTCCCCGACCGGCTGGCCGGCGCGGTCAACGTCGGGCGGGTCGCGGGTGGCAGCCGGGCCAACGTGGTCGCCGGGCAGGCGTCGGCCGAGCTGGGGCTGCGGTTCACGTCGGCCGAGGACGAGGCGCTGCTGGGTGCCGCGCTGGCCGCGCTCACGCCGATCCGTGCCGACGCTCGACTGGAGCTCGAGACGCTCTCGCATCGGCCGGCTTGGGAACCGGACGGATCGCGCGTCCTCGCGGACCACGTCGTCGCGGTGGCGGCCCGGCTCGGCGAGGACGTCACGACCGCGGTGTCCGGCGGCGCGGGTGACGCGAACCTGACGGGCGCGCGCGGCATCCCGACCGTGGACGGCCTCGGCCCACGCGGGCGCGGCGCGCACGCACCGGACGAGACGGTCGAGGTGCCGTCGATCCTGGCGCGCGCGCGGTTGCTGCGCGAGCTGTTCGCGACGCCGCTGCCGTGAACGTCGACGCGGCGGACGCGGTGCTGCGCGCCGGGGTCGCCGACCGGCTGTGGCCCGGGGTGGTTGCCGCGGTCGGTACCGGCGCTGACGCCGAGGGCGAGTGGGTGCTCGGCGCGGCCGAGGACTGGGCCGGCGGGCACCGGCCGATGACCGAGGACACCGTGTTCGACGTGGCGTCGCTGACCAAGGTGCTCGCCACGCTGCCGTCGGTGCTGCTGCTCGTGCAGGACGGCCGACTCGGACTGGACGACATCGTCGCCAGCCATATCGCCGGCGTCGACGAGCGGGTGCTCGTCCGGCATCTGCTCACGCACACGTCCGGGCTGCCGGCGCACCGCGACTTCCGGTCCCTGGGTTCGCCCGGTGCGCTCGTCGTCGCCGCGGCTGCCACGCCGCTCGAGGCCGCGCCGGGCACTCGCGTCCGCTACTCCGATCTCGGCTTCATCCTGCTCGGGGCGATGATCGAGGCGATCACCGGCGACGGCCTGCCCGAGTTCGCGCAGCGCGCGGTGTTCGCTCCGCTCGAGATGCAGGCCACCTTCGCGGCGCCGCGCTCGTGGCTGCCGCGGATCGCCGCCACCGAACTCGTCGACGGCCGGCCGGTGCACGGCATCGTCCACGACGAGAACGCCGCGGCGGCCGGCGGGCGTACCGGGCACGCCGGGCTGTTCGCCACGCTCGCCGACGTCCGCGCTGCCGTGCCGGTGTGGTTGCGCGGCGGTCCGCTGCTGTGCGACGAGTTGCGCGCCGATGCGCTGCGCGACCACACCCCGGACCTGGACGGCCATCGGGGTCTGGGCTGGACGTGTCGCGGGGACGGGTACGACATCCTCACCGACGGGTGGGGTCCGCACGCGGTCAGCCATACCGGGTTCACCGGCACCAGCCTCGCGATCGACCCGGTCACCGAACGGTGGGCGGTGTTACTGACCAACCACGTGCATTACGGCCGTGATCGCCCGGAGGTGTTCGCCGAACGGCGCGAGTTCCACACCGCGCTGCTGAGAATCGCTGAGAGATGACCGGTGTGGGTGGTAGCGGTCGGCTGGTGTCCCTAACACGCCGACTGTCGTGACCCGAACCGCGACGGTCAGCCAGATCTACGCGCCTGCAGGCCATTACTGGGTCAGGTCGTCAGTTCGGAGCCTCCTACCCCCGACGAGGCTGGCAAGAGCTTATGTTGCACCTCCGGCCAGCGGCAATAAGTGCCAGATAGCGGCTCACAGTTAGGCGACCCGCAGGGCAGGGGATCACCTGGCTATGGCGACAACGGCGTCGGCCCGCCGGAAGGCGCACCGGGCAGCGAACAGTGACACTATGCGGCGCCTGGCCCGCGCCGGACTGGCAGCCCACGGCGCGATCTACGTGATTCTCGGCGTCCTCGCCCTGTTCATGGCCTTCGGGCACAGCAAGGGCGAGACCGACCAGCGTGGCGCGCTGCAGCAACTGGCCGAGCAGCCCGGCGGGCGGGTGTTGCTGTTCGTCCTCGGCGCCGGACTGGCTCTCTACGCGCTGTGGGGCCTGGCCTCGGCGGTCACCGGATCGAAGACGAGTGAGCGGGTCGAGGGCGGTATTCGGGCGCTCGTCTATGCCGGGCTGGCGGTGAGCGCATTCATCATCGTGGGCCAGGGCCGGACGTCCAGCCAGGCGGGCAAGCAGGAATCCACCACGTCCAAGGTCATGCAGCACACCGGGGGCCGGTGGCTTGTCGGCATCGTCGGGCTCGTGGTCATCGGCGTCGGCGTCGTGTTCGTGTACCAGGGCGTGACCCGCAAATTCGAGGAGCCCCTCGATCTGGGCGCGATGAGCCCGGCCACGCGACGTGTGGTCGAAACGCTCGGGCTGGTCGGGTCGACCGCTCGCGGCCTCGTGGTCGGACTGGCCGGTGTGCTCGTCCTCGTCGCTGCGATCCAGTACGACCCGAACAAGGCGCGCGGCATCGACGGCGCGCTGCGTGCGCTGCGCGACACCCCGGCCGGACCGTGGCTGCTCGGGCTGGTCGCACTCGGGCTGATCATGTTCGGGTTGTTCGGCCTCAGCGAGGCGCGCTACCGCCGTCCGTGACGTCCGACGCCGGCCCCGCGGCCAGTGCGCACCAGGCACGTCTCGCGTCCGGCGTCCACTGCGCATGGCGCTCGGCGAACAATCGAGCGGCGGTCACGCCGCGCCAACCATCCGGTAGCAAGTCGCGGGGCAGGCCCGGGTCGATCGCTGGGAACCGCCGCCAGGCGTGGACCAGTTCGGTGAGTCGCGCCAGCGGATCGGCCGCGGCGCCGTCGGCGAAGTCGGTCACGAACCGCTCGTAACGGCGCTCGATGTCGTCCAGATCCCACGCCGCGCGCACCATCGTCAGCACGTCGCCGCCACCCGCGTGCTCGCCGACGAAGACCTGCGCATCGGTGATGCCCGCCTCGGCCAGGACCCGGGTTGCCTCGTCCACCCGATCGGTGTTCGCGCTGACCCACACTCCCGGTGCCGGTGAGCCGAAGCCAGCCCAGGTGAGCCGGGTGCGGACGAGATGCCGGCTGGCCCGCTCGGTCTCGGGCGAGCGGGCGAGCACGACGACCCAGCGCCGGTCCCACGACGTGCCGGCCCCGGAGAAGCCGTAGATGCGGGCGCGGCCCTCGGTGAGCAGTCGCTCGCCCGCCGGTGTGAGGTGCCAGCGGGTGCGGCGGCCGACCCGTTCGGGCTTCAGCCAGCCGTCGCCGGCGG
This sequence comes from uncultured Actinomycetota bacterium, assembly GCA_963750295.1. GTDB lineage: Bacteria > Actinomycetota > Actinomycetes > Mycobacteriales > Jatrophihabitantaceae > CAVVPY01. Next base: position 1,700,078 of record CAVVPY010000001.1, on the reverse strand, counting down.
TGCGCATCAGCGCCTGGCGCGCCGCCTTCTCCTCGACGCCGAGCCGACCCAGGACGGCAATCAACGCCGACGTCCAGGCCGAATCGCCGCCCGGCAGCACGAACTCGCCGAGCACGGTGAACAGCAGACCGCGCGCGCTGGGCGAACCGGCAGCGTGGCGGCGCGACATCCGTGGCGACTGCTCCTCGGACATGGTCATGATCCTCTCGCACAAAGGCAGAAGCTACGAACTATTGACGTTGCGCAGATCCTTTGTAGAGTATTGGGCAAAGGGGACGATGCGATGAGCGAGACGAACGAGCCGGTCGAGTTCCGTACCGAACCTGGCTTCTACCGCCACTGGACGCTGACGACCGACGGTCCGGTCGCCACGCTGCTCATGGATGTCGCCGAGGACGGCGGGCTCGTGCCGGGCTACGAGCTCAAGCTCAATTCCTACGACCTCGGCGTTGACATCGAGTTGTACGACGCCACGCAGCGGCTGCGCTTCGAACACCCCGAGGTCCGCACGGTCGTGCTCACCAGCGGCAAGGACAAGATCTTCTGCGCCGGGGCGAACATCCGCATGCTCGCGTCGTCCTCACACCCGTGGAAGGTCAACTTCTGCAAGTTCACCAACGAGACGCGCAACGGGATGGAGGACGCGAGCGCCCACTCGGGCCAGACCTACCTCGCCGCGCTGAACGGCACCGCATCCGGCGGCGGCTACGAGTTGGCGCTGGCCTGCGAGCAGATCTTGCTCGTCGACGACCGCGCGTCCACCGTCTCGCTGCCGGAACTGCCCCTGCTCGGCGTGCTGCCCGGGACGGGTGGGCTCACCCGCGTCGTCGACAAGCGCCACGTCCGCCGCGATCGCGCCGACTACTTCGCGACGAAGTCCGAAGGCATCGGCGGCAAGAAGGCCGTCGAGTGGCGACTCGTCGACCAGGCCGTCCCGCGCTCGGCGTGGGACGAGACCGTCGCGGCGCGCGCGGCCGAACTCGCCGAGCGCTCGACCCGTCCCGCTGGCGCGGACGGCATCGCGCTCACCCCGCTGGACAAGACGCGCAGCGGCGACGCCATCGACTACCCGCACGTGAGTGCGAAGCTCGATCGCGCGGCGCGCACCGTCGAGATCACCGTGCGCGCGCCGTCGAAGGACGCCCCGTCCACCATCGAGGCGGTACACGCCGCGGGCGCGGAGTTCTGGACCCTCGCCGTCGCCCGCGAACTCGACGACCTGATCCTCGACCTGCGCACCAACGAGGGCGAACTCGGCACCTGGGTGCTGCGCACGACCGGCGATGCGGCGCGAGTGCTCGCCCACGACGCGGTGCTGCTCGCGAACCGGTCCGACTGGCTGGCCAACGAGATCGTCCACTACCTCAAGCGCACGCTCAAGCGCCTGGATGTCACCAGCCGCAGCCTGATCGCGCTCATCGAGGCCGGCTCGTGCTTCGCCGGGTCGCTGCTCGAACTCGCGCTCGCTGCTGACCGGTCCTTCCAGCTGCTCGGGGTGTTCGAGGACGTCGACCCCGACGCCGCACCGGCCGCGATCACGGTCGGCGACATGAATCTCGGCGCCGTGCCGATGGGCAACGGCCTGACCCGGTTGCAGACGCGCTTCTTCGGCGACGACGACGGGCTCAAAGCGGTCGAGGCGCGTGCCGGCGCCGCACTGCTCGCCGAGGACGCGGAGGCGCTCGGCCTGGTCACCTTCGCCTCGGACGACATCGACTGGGACGAAGAGGTGCGCATCGCGGTCGAGGAGCGCAGCAGCTTCAGCCCGGACGCCCTCACCGGCCTCGAGGCCAACTACCGCTTCGCCGGGCCCGAGACGATGGAGACCAAGATCTTCGGCCGGCTGACCGCGTGGCAGAACTGGATCTTCAACCGTCCGAACGCCTCCGGTCCGGACGGCGCACTGCGCAAGTTCGGCACCGGGCAACGAGCCGAGTTCGACCGGAAGCGAGTCTGAGCGATGACGACAACCGCCGACTACAGCGAGAAGATCCCGAACAACGTGGACCTGCACGAGGACCGCCGGTTGCAGCGCGCGCTCGAGTCGTGGCAGCCGAACTTCCTCAACTGGTGGGAGTCGATGGGCCCGACCCTGCCGACGCAGGACGTGTATTTGCGCACCGCGGTCAACGTCGGGCGCGAAGGGTGGGCGCATTTCGGGCATGTCCCGATGAAGGACTACCGGTGGGGGATCTTCCTTGCCGAGCGCGACCAGAAGCGCAACATCGGCTTCGGCGAGCACAAGGGTGAGCCGGCCTGGCAGAAGGTGCCGGGGGAGTACCGCGCCGACCTGCAACGGCTGATCGTCATCCAGGGCGACACCGAGCCGGCTTCGGTCGAGCAGCAGCGCAACCTCGGTGCCACCGCGCCCTCGCTCTACGACCTGCGCAACCTGTTCCAGGTCAACGTCGAAGAGGGGCGCCATCTGTGGGCGATGGTCTACCTGTTGCACGCGTACTTCGGGCGCGAGGGGCGCGAGGAGGCCGAGGAACTGCTGCACCGCAACTCGGGTAGCGACGAGAGCCCGCGCATCCTCGGCGCCTTCAACGAAGAGACGCCGGACTGGCTGTCGTTCTACATGTTCACCTACTTCACCGACCGCGACGGCAAGTACCAACTCGGGACGCTCAAGGAGTCCGCGTTCGACCCGCTGTCGCGCACCTGCGAGTTCATGCTCAAGGAAGAGGCGCACCACATGATGGTGGGGACGACCGGCATCGACCGCGTCGTCCAGCGAACCGTGGACGTGATGACCGAGCACGACACCGACGATGTAGGCGGGCTGGGCGCGATCCCGCTCACGGTCATCCAGAAATACCTGAACTTCCACTACAGCGTCTCGCTCGACCTGTTCGGCTCCGAGACGTCGACGAACGTGGCGAACTACTACACCGCCGGCATCAAGGGCCGGTGGATGGAGGAGCGCCGCAAGGACGATCACCGGCTGACCGAGGACGCGATCATGGTGGACGCGCTCGTGGACGGTGACATCGGCGAGACCGAGGTCTCGGCACTGGTGGGGCTGAACACCGACCTGCGCCGCGAGTACGTCAACGACTGCGAGGGCGGCGTCAAGCGGTGGAACAAGATCCTGGACGAGGCCGGTCTGTCGCAGCGGCTCACGCTGCCGAGCCAGGCGTTCAACCGCAAGGTCGGCGCATTCTCTGGCATCGAGGCGACGCCTGACGGTCAGCGGCTCTCGGCCGACGAGTGGCAGGCGCGCCACAGCGACTGGTTGCCGACCGAGGTCGACAAGACCTACGTCCGATCATTGATGCAACCGGTCCACGAGCGAGGGAAGATAGCGGCGTGGATCGCGCCGCCGCGGCAAGGGATCAACGGCCAGCCGTTCGACTACGACTACGTGCACCTGGCGTAGCGGCCGTGTCCCGCGCGCCTTTCCCCGCTTTCGGTCGCCTGGCGCCCGGTGAACCGACCGATGGCGGGGAAACCTGGACCGTCCGGACAGTCCTTTCCCCGCTATCGGTCGCTTCGGACGCCACGAACCGACCACGGGCGGGGAAAGGTGGCGTGACGTGAGCGAGCGGTTCAACGCCAGCGAGTACCTGCTCGATCGGCACGTGGCTGCCGGGCAGGGCGGCCGGCTCGCGCTGACCGGCGTGGCCGGTGACGTGACCTACGACGACCTGCTCACCCGAGTGCGCGGGGTCGCCGCGGGGTTGCGCGCGTCCGGCCTGCAGCCCGAGCAGCGGGTGCTCATGTGCATGGCCGATTCCCCTGATTTCGTCGCGGTCTACCTCGCTGCCATGCGCATCGGCGCGGTCCCCGTCCCGGTCTCGACGATGCTGCGCGCGGACGGGTTGGCCGAACTGGTCGACGACTCGCGCGCGCGGCTGATCGCGATCACGCCGGAGTTCGCGTCGGTTGCGGCTGAGGCCGCGGGCGCCGTCCCCGTCCGCACGGTCGAGGATCTGGTGACGGCCGGCGACGACGCGGTCTACCCGACGACGGAGGACTCGCCGGCGTTCTGGCTGTACACCTCGGGCACCACCGGACTGCCGAAGGGCGCGATGCACCGGCACGGGTCGATCCGAGTCGTGTGTGACACGTACGGCAGGCAGGTGCTCGGCATCCGTCCGGACGATCGGTCCCTGTCCGCGGCGAAGGCGTTCTTCGCCTACGGGTTGGGCAATTCGGTGTTGTTCCCGCTGTCGGTCGCCGCGACCGCGGTGCTCGAACCGGCGCCGTCGCGGCCCGACACGATCGTCGAGCGCGCTCGCGAGCACGGCGCGACGCTGTTCTTCGCCGGCCCGACGTTTTTCGCGAACATGCTGCGCGCCGATCTGCCGGCTGATGCCCTGCGCACGGTCCGGCTGGCGGCGTCGGCGGGCGAACCGTTGCCCGAGACCCTGTACCGGCGGTGGACGGGGCGTTTCGGCATCGACATCCTCGACGGCATCGGGATGACCGAGATGCTGCACATCTTCCTGTCGAACCGCGAGCGTCAGGTGCGGCCGGGGACGACCGGTCTCGCGGTGCCGGGGTACGACCTGCGCATCGTCGACGAGACCGGGCAGGACGTCACACCGGGGACGCCGGGCGTGCTGCTCGTCCGCGGCGACTCGACTGCCACCGGGTACTGGGAGCGCTACGCCGCCTCGCGCGCGGTGTTCCAGGGCGAATGGCTGCGCACCGGCGACACCTACGTCCAGGACGCCGACGGGTACTACGCCTGCCTGGGGCGCACCGGCGACATGCTCAAGGCGAGCGGGATCTGGGTCTCGCCGGCAGAGGTCGAGGGACGCCTGCTCGCGCACGACGACGTCGCGCAGGCAGTCGTGGTGGCCGCGACCGATGCGGACGGGCTCGAGAAACCGATCGCCTACGTCGTGCTGCACGAGGGCCGTCGGGTGAGCGAGGACGACCTGATCGCCTTCTGTCGCGAGGGATTGCCCTCGTTCAAGCGCCCGCGGCGCGTCGTGTTCGTCGACTCGTACCCGACGACGGCCACGGGGAAGATCCGGCGGGTGGAACTGCGTCAGATGGCCTCCTCGGTCCTGGTCGGGTCCGTCCCGGTGTCGGGGGTCAGCTGATGCTCGACGGCCGTCCGCTCATCGACGTGCATCTGCACCCTGCGCACAAGACCGGGCTGAAACTGCCGTGGGACACGTGGGTCGGCGGCTTCGACTCGGGATCGGTGGCCGCGCTCTACGACGCCGACGGCGCAGTTCGTCCCGGACGCCTTCGACGCACTCCTGGCCGGCGAAGGCGTCGACGTCGCAGTCGTCCTCGCCGAGTACAGCCCGAAGGTGACCGGTTGCCAGCCGGTGGAGGACCTGCTGCCGCTGGTCTCGTCGCGGGTGCGATTCGCGGCGAACGTCAATCCGCATCTGCACTTCCCGGTCGTGGACGAGGTGCAGCGCCAACTCGACCTCGGTGCCGTGGCGCTGAAGGTGCACCCCGTCCACGGTGGGTTCGCGGTCAACGACCGCGCGCTCTACCCGGCCTACGAATTGTGCCAGGCGGCCGGTGTGCCGGTGGTCGTGCACTGCGGCACGTCGACGTTCCCAGGCGCGCAGAACACCTTCGGCGACCCGGTGCTGCTCGACGACGTGCTACGTGATTTCCGCTCGCTGGACTGGGTGCTGGCGCACGGCGGACGCGGCTGGTGGTACGACGCGGCCGCGTTCCTCGCCCTGTCGAACGAGCATGTCTGGATCGAGCTGTCCGGGCTGCCGCCGTCGCGCCTGCAGGACTACTACGCGCGGCACAGCTGGGCGCGGCTCACCCGCAGGATGATCTTCGGTACCGACTGGCCGGGCATCCCCGGCATTGCGAAGAACGCCCGCGCCGTCGCGGCGCTGTGCCCGGACGACGCGACCCGCGACCTCGTGCTCGCAGGCAACGCCGAGCGGGTGTACCACCTGAAGATCGAAACGGGGGACTGACGTGGCATTCGCTTGGACAAAAGAGGATTCACCGCGCTGGGACGTGCACAAGCGCCGCATCTTCGGTCCCGCCGAGGTGGCCGCGGTTGGTCTCACGCCGCCGGCCGATGACGCCGCGATAGCCGACGAGTGGTGGCGCGCCACGGACGAGTCCAGCGAGGTGGTCGGCTACGGCTGGCTCGACTCGGAGTGGGGCGACGCGCAGATCTCGTTCCTCGTCGCTCCCGGTGCGCGCGGTGCCGGGATCGGCGAGTTCATCGTCGACCGGCTCGAGGACGAAGCGCGAAGCCGGGGGTTGAACTACATCTACAACGTCGTGCCGGGCGAACATCCCGACCGCGAGTGGATGACGAACTGGCTGATCGAGAAGGGTTTCCGCGACTCCGGGCACGACCTGCGCCGTCAGGTGCGCGCGGCTGCAACGCCGTCCTAGACGAACTTCTTCTCCAGGTCGGTGAAGAACGCCTCAGCCAGCTGCTCGAAGCGGTCGGCGGTGACACGCGGGCTCAGCTACTGCGGTGGCACGCAGTGCTCTACCGCGGCGACAAGCCCGTTGGCGTAGCGGGCCTTGTCGGTCGCGTCGAGACCGGACGTGCCCGCGCTGTTCCCGCCGGCCTCGTTGTAGATCCAGGGGACGTGCGAGAGCAACTGCACCAGCCAGATGTTGCCCGGTGCCAGGCCGCGCGAGCCGAGGTCGTAGCCGACATCGCCTTGCAGCCGGACGCTGTGCTGCTCGACGCTCGTCCGCTGCGCCTGGAAGATCGCGCCGTACTTCCTGCTCAACGCCGCAATCCGGCTATCGGTGAAGTAGACCTTTCGACCCGACGGAGTCTCGCGGTACGTCCCAACCGTTTGGTAGTAGGTGATCGCATTGCCCTGGTCGAATCCGATTCCGCCGTTCGGTCCGGCCTGGTCGTGAATGCTCAGCGCCAGCGCGGCGTGGACGCGGTTGGCGATCGCGGCCCGCTCGCCGAGTGAGACGCGGTCGGCGACGCTCGTCTTCGTCATCACGACGCGGTAGCCCGCGGCGATCAGCTTGGTGCGGACGAGTTCGGCCACCGCGAACACGTCGCGCATCTCGGGTTCGTTCTCGTAGTCCGAGACGTTCAGGCCGGTCGCGGGGTCGGTCGCCGTGATCGTCGGGCTGTGCCCCGGGTCGATCACCACCACAGGGCCGGTGCCGGGCGGGCGCGGCAGAGTCGATGTCGCCGACGAACTGGCCGGTGCGGCCGAGGTCCGCGGTGGTGTCGACGAGGCGGACGCCGTCCGCGCTATCGGTGAGCGCACCGACGAGGACGGCGACGGGGCCGACGAGGACAGCGACGGGGCGGTGGACGCGGTCGAGAACCGAGCCGGGGACGCCACGTCGGTTCCGCGCACCGCCGACGTCCCGCACGCGGTGCCGGCGGCGCACACGGCAACGGACGCGGCCACCGCACGCAGCGTCGCCCTGTGCCAGCCCACCGGACCACGGTATCTACCGGGCGAACGGGACCGCGGATCGATCATCGATCGTCGCGGCGAGCCTGCAGGGTGTAGGTGAGCGGCATCCGGTCGCGGCCGGTGGCCAGCACGAACTCTCCCGGGTGGTCCGGGCTGGCGACCATCGCCTCGCCGAGCCCGTTCCACGGCACCTCGCGGTGTTCTTCCAAAGCGGTCACCGTCATCCCGGCGCGTTGCAGCGCGGTGAAGATCTCGCCGAGGCCGTGGTTGAAGCTCACGATCTCGGGTGCGGCGACCGATCCCGCGCCGGCGTAGGTCGCCTCTTCGTGGAACACCACGCCGTCGGTCTCGAAGTACGGGTACTCGATCACGAGCAGGTTGTCCGGACGTGGGTCGCACATCGTCCAGAGCACCGGATGGCTCTCGCGCATGAACAGCCGGCCGCCGGGACGCAGCAGTCCGGCGACGACCTCAGCCCAGCGGTCGATGCTCGGCAACCAGCACAGCGCGCCGATACCGGTGAAGACGAGATCGAACCGCTGCGCTCCGAGCAACTCGACCGCGTCGTACGCGTCCGCCTCGACGAAGCTGACGTCCGCGCCGGCGCGCTCAGCCAGCAGGCGGGCCTCGCGCACCGCCGACGGTGAGAAGTCCAGGCCCGTGGTCGAGCGAGCGCCGAGCCGCGACAGCGAGATGGTGTCGGTGCCGAGGTGGCACTGCAGATGGACGACGTCTAGACCGTCCAGCCGGCCGAGTCGGGGCAGGTCGTAGCGCACGACGTCCGACAGGTGGGCGGGGTCGGCGAAGGCGTCGAGTGCATACCCGTCAGGCCCGGTGTGGACGGGCACTCGGGATTCCCAGTTGGCGAGGTTGATCGCCCGCCAGTCCTCGCTCACGCGAGGAACCTACGCAACCGGATCACAGAATGGAGTCGATCAGACCCGGGAAACGCCGGTCGAGTTCCTCGCGCCGCAACGTGATGGTCCGCTGCCGTCCGGCCGGCTCGTTGCGGATCAGGCCAGCCTCGCGCAGCGTCTTCAGGTGGTGCGAGAACGTCGACTTCGGCACCTGCGGGTCGACGCTGTGGCACTGCGCGACCGTCTGCGGCCCGCACGCCGCGAGTTGCCGAACGAGGTCAAGCCGAGCCGGGTCGCTGAGCGCGAACAGGACGGTCGTCAGTTCGATCCCGGCCAACCCGGGGTGGTCGAAGATTCTCGATGTGGTGGCAGTCACAGTTTGACTTTCTTGGAACTATGCCGGGACGGCGCTCGGTTCGACCCTTCGAGACAAGTCGAACTGTACGCCGATCGGACCAGTCATGACCGCTCTGCTCGCCCACCGCCCCTCGCTCGCCCGGTACGCGGTGCGCCGCCCGACCGCTTTCTGGCTGGTCGCGGGAACCACCGCCGCGCTGCTGGCCGCCTCGAGCGCGCCAAGTCCGCTCTACCCGGTGCTGCAAGCCGAGTTCGGCTTCTCGGCGACCATGCTGACCGCGATCTTCGCGGTATACGTGGTCGCGCTGCTGTCCAGCCTGCTCACCGTCGGACGGTTGTCGGACTTCGTCGGCCGGCGGCCGGTGCTTGCTGTCGCCCTCGTCGTGGAGGCGGTGTCGATGGCCCTGTTCCTCGACGAGCAGGGTGTCGGCGGCCTGCTCGCCGCACGCGCCACCCAGGGCCTGGCCACCGGTGCCGCCGTCGGCGTACTCGGCGCCTACCTGCTCGACCTGCAGCCCCCCGGCGGCTCGCGGCTCGGCTCGCTGGTCAACAGCGCCGCCCCCACGGGCGGCCTCGCGCTGGGCGCGATCGGCACCGGGTTGCTCGTCCAGTACGCACCGCACCCGACCCGGTTGGTGTTCGCGATTCTGACCGTGCTGTTCCTCGTCCTCGCCGTCACGACGCTGGCGCTGCCCGAGACCGTGCAGCGGGTACCCGGCGCGGTCGCCGCGCTGCGGCCCGAGGTGGCCGTCCCGTCCCGGGCGCGGCGCGCCTTCGCGGCCGCCGTCCCGACAATGGTGTCGACGTGGGCGCTCGGTGGGTTGGTGCTGTCGGTCGGCGGCTCGCTGCTCGCCGCGGTGTTCGGCCAGAGCAACCATGCGATGGTTGGTGCCGTACTAGGCCTGTTCGCCGGGTCCGGCGCGGTCGCCGCAGTAGTCGCCCGTGACCTGACCCCGGGCCGGATGAGCCGCATCGGCACCCTCGCGCTGGCCGTGGGAACGGGCTTGTTCCTCCTGGCAATCGCGACGTCCTCGTTCGTGGTCTTCGTGCTCGCCTCGGTCGTTGCCGGCTCCGGGTTCGGTTCGGCGTTCCTCGGCGCGCTGCGCTCGGTCACCCAACTCGCCGAACCCCACGAGCGGGCCGCGCTGCTCTCGGCCGTGTATGTCGTCAGCTACTTGGCGCTGAGCATCCCGGCATTCGTCGCCGGTCTGCTGATCACTCACATCGGCCTGCGGGACACGTCGCTGAGCTACGGTGCAGTGGTCGCCCTTGTCGCCCTTGTCGCAGTGGGACTGCAGCGGACGGCCAGCAGGCAGGCTTGACGCAACCGCGTCCCCAAGATGGACTCGGCGTCGCACCGCCAAACTGACGCGCTGCGAGAGGACACCCGTCGTGCAGATCCCCAAGCCGAGCGACGCCGACAAGGCTGCGTTCCACGAACTGGTGCCCGAGCGGGCGGACGTCACGGTCAAGCCGATGTTCGGCAACCTCGGGGCGTTCGTCAACGGCAACATGTTCATGGGCCTGCACGGCGCGAGTATCGGCATCAAGCTGGCCGAGGCTGATCGCGAGAGCTTCAGCGCGATCGAGGGCACCGGACCGTTCGGGCCCGAGGAACGCCCGATGGGCGCTTACCTCGCACTGCCGCCTGCGTGGCGAGCGAACCCGGAATCGGCCGAACCCTGGGTCGCGCGCGCCATCGACTACGTCGCCGCCCTGCCGCCTAAGAAACCGAAGCGTCCTCGCTAGGGTCCGGGTGTGAGCAGTCGTGTGCCGTCCACCGGCTATCACCCGGGCAACCGATGACGCGCCTCGCCGATCTCCACCTGCCGACAACGGCGGCCGCCCAGCTCGCGCATGAGGTCGTGCGCCGGTTCTCGGCTCCAGCGCTGGTGAATCACTGTGTGCGCTCGTACCTGTTCGCGGCCGCGCGGGCCGTTATCGAGGACGTGGACGTCGACCACGAACTGCTCTACGTGGCCGCGCTGCTGCACGACCTCGGCCTCGAGCCGGCCTTCGACAGCCACACGCTGCCGTTCGAGGAAGCCGGCGGCCAGGTGGCATGGGTGTTCGCGGCTGGCGCGGGGTGGTCGCCCGACCGGCGCGATCGCGCAGCCGAAGTCATCGTTGCGCACATGCAGGGCACCGACCCTGAACGCGACCGCGAGGGTCACCTGCTCGACCTCGCGACCGGCCTCGACATCGCCGGCCGCGGCATGGACCGATGGCCGTCCGACCTGCTGCGCGAGATCGTCGCCGCGCATCCCCGGCTAGATCTTGCTGCCCGGTTCACCAGCTGTTTCGACGACCAGGCCGCACGCAAACCGCGCAGTACGGCGGCGGCAGCCGTCGGCAGTGGGATCGCGCAACGGCTGCTCGACAATCCACTCGAGCACCTGTGAATCGACCGTGTCGGTTCGGCTGACCGTCCGTGTCAGCCTGGCGAGCGGCCGAGAAGCGGCCTACGGTGGGACGAGCCGGACCGCGGTGAGAGGAGTCCATCGGTGACTACCCATCAATGCCCCAAGTGCGAGTTGCGCTTCGAACGCAAGACCGAGCTCGACGACCACTGCTGGCATGACCACCCGGAGTTCCGGCACGAGTACCCCGCCGTAGCGCCGCCCGAGCCGCCTGCGGCGCCCGCGGTTGCGCACCCGTCCACCCATGAGCCCGTGCACATGCGCGAAGGCTTCCTGCGGTGGCTGGTGCCGCGGCAGCGCTCCGACGACAAGCGCTGAGCGTCAGACCCAGAATGTGTCGTGACGCAGGAAGAACTCCTCGCGCTCCTCGGCCGACTTCGTCGCGAGCTCGGGCAGGTGCTCGAAGTAGGCCTCGCGTGGCGCGCCCGGCGCGAAGTGCAGCAGCATCGACGCGGGTTCGCCTGAGTCGTTCCGGAAACCGTGGATCCCGCCTTCGGGTACGTGCACCCAGTCGCCCGGTTCGGTGTCGAACCAGCGGCTGCCGTCGTAGATCGTGACGATCCCGCTGAGGACGTAGAACGATTCCGAGAACGACCGATGGAAGTGCGGGTCCGGGCCGCCCGGACCCGGCCCCATCTCCCACCGGTAGAGGCCGAACTGGCCGTTCGTCGTCGCCCCGGTGGCGAGGTGGTGCACGCGCGTCCCGTTGCTGTACGACCATTCGGGGTCGTGGCCGGCCGGACGGTATGTCGCGGTCAGCTCGCCGTTCTCGCTCAGATAATGCGGGAGGGGGTAGCTCACCCACCGACCGTACGATGTGTTGCTCGCGGCACTGCAACGACCCCCAACTAGGGTCAGATCCATGAATGGCAAACGGGTCAGTGCCTTCGGTGCCGATGGACTCGGCGCTTACGACGCGTTCGCCCTCGCCGAACTGGTCGCCGCAGGGACGGTCAGTCCCGATGAGTTGAGCCGTGCCGCGCTCGCCCGGCTCGCAGCCGTCGACGCGGACCTCAACGCCGTCGTGGTCCTCGCCGCGCCGCCACGCCACGCCGACGACGGGGGAGCGCTGCACGGCGTCCCCACGTTCGTGAAGGACAACACCGACCTGCGCGGTATGCCGACCAATCACGGGTGCGCTGCGTACGTCGCCAAGCCCGCGCGTTCGGACGGTGCGTACGCCCGCCAGTTCCTCAGCACCGGCCTGACCGTCCTCGGCAAGAGCCGCATGCCCGAGTTCGGGTTCAACGCGAGCACGGAATTCATGACCGACCCGCCCACCCGCAACCCATGGCACACCGACTATTCGGTCGGGGCGTCGTCCGGCGGGGCGGCCGCGCTCGTCGCTTCGGGAGTCGTCCCCATCGCTCACGCGAACGACGGCGGCGGCTCGATCCGCATCCCGGCCGCAGTGACGGGTCTGGTCGGGCTCAAGCCCAGCCGGCACCGCCACCTCGACGGTGAGCAGGCACGGCACCTGCCGATCAACATGATCTCCGAGGGTGTGCTGACCCGGACCGTCCGCGACACGGCGGCCTTCCTCGCTGCCGCCGAGGACCATTGGCGCAATCCCGCGCTGCCGCCGATCGGGCTGGTGTGCGGCCCCGCCGAGCGACGGCTGCGGATCGGGCTCGTCCTCGAGTCGGTCAACGACGTCACCATCGACGCGCAGACCCGCGCAGCAGTCGAGCGGACCGCGGCCGTGCTCGAGAAGGCCGGCCATGTGGTCGAACCGATCGAGCTGCCGTTCACCGAGCAGTTCGCCGCCGACTTCGTGCAGTACTGGGGCCTGCTCGCCGCACTCGCCTCGGGGACCGGACGGGTGCTGCTCGACCGGCACTTCGACGCCGACCGGCTCGACGGGCTGACCAAGGGGCTGCGCGCGTTCCACCGGCGCAATCTGCACCGGACGCCGGGCGCGCTGTACCGGCTGCGCGGCGCCGCCAAGGCCTACGCGCGGATGTTCGAGCGGCACGAACTAGTGCTCTCGCCCGTCCTCGCCCACGTCACGCCGAAACTCGGTCACCTGAGCCCGACCGTGCCGTTCGACGAGCTCATCCACCGCCTGGCGCACTACGATTCGTTCGCTCCGCTGAACAACATCACCGGCACCCCGGCGATCTCGCTACCGGCCGGCCTGGCCGACGAGGGCGTACCGCTCGGCATCCAGCTGTCCGCGGCGTACGGCGACGAGCGGACGTTGATCGAGACGGCGTTCCTGCTCGAGCAGGAGCAGCCCTTCCCGCGCATCCAGGACGCACCTGCGAGCTGAGCCGCAGCCCTCCGTTGCCCCGCTGATCGACCCTCCTTCCCCCGCCTATCGACCCTGCGGCGCGGGTGCAGGACCGATACGCGGGGCAAAGGTCGCGCTGGCGTCAGGCCGATGCGGCGTCGATCCGGTCTGCGTGCCGGGAATTGGCAGTGCACCAGTGCTCGGCCATCGCCGCCCCGCCGTGCCCCTCGCCGTCCACGATGATCAGTTCGCTGCCCGGCCAGGCCCGGTGCAGCTGCCACGCCACGATCGCCGGGCCGCTGACGTCCAGGCGGCCGTGGATCAGGGTCGCCGCGATGCCGTGCAGGAGGTCGGTCCGGTCGCGGATGGGGGGTGACAGGAACCCGTCCTGTGCCCAGTAGTGGGTGACCAGCGTTGTGACGACGTGGCGCTCGTCGTCATCCCAGGCCGGGCCGGGCACGCCACCGGTGCCGATGGACACGTGCTGGTCCTCCCACTCGCACCAGGCTCGCGAGGCGGCGTCGCGCACCTCGGGGTCAGGGTCGGTCATCAGTCGCGCGTAGGCCTCGATGAGACGGCCCTCGCCGCGGCGATACCCGATCCCGGCGTGCTCGGCATGGCCGGCCACGCGATCCCAGGCCTCGGGGTAGATCGCGCCGACGGTCTCGGTGACCCAGTCCACCTGCGACCGGTCGGTCGTGGTGACAGCCATCAACACGATGCCGAGGACACGCTCGGGGTGGGCCTGCGCGTAGGCCAGGGCGAGCGTCGATCCCCACGAGACGCCGTTCACGAGCCAGCGATCGACCTCGAGGTGGTGACGCAGCTTCTCGATGTCGGCGATCAGGTGCTGCGTCGTGTTGCGCGCCAAGTCGTAGCCCGGCGCCGTCACGCGCGGTGTCGATCGACCGCATCCGCGTTGATCGAAGCCGATGACCCGGAACCGGGCCGGATCGAACTTCGTCCGGTACCCGCCCGCACCCAGATCGCCACCGGGTCCACCGTGCAGATACAAGGTCGGGATGCCGGCGCGGTGGCCGGACTCTTCCCAGTAGATATCGTGCACGTCGTCGACTGCCAGCAGTCCGGAGGCGTGCGGTTGCGACGGCGCAAACACCGGTCGACGGTATCGCAGCGAACCCGGAGCCCGCGCCTGTCGTGTGCACCGGGTCCGAGGTAGACGTCATCGGCGATCGAAAACCCGTGCCTCCCCGGAGCGTAGGACCAGGCTGCGGGAAGCGGACGTCGACGCGTGTCAGGACGTCAGCAACTCGCGGACCAGGTGCATCGCGATCGCGACCGACCGCTCGCGCACGTCGCCGCGCGAACCCGGTACCCGGACTTCTCGGGCACGTGTGTGCGTCCCCGACGAGACGCAGAAATGCACGAGTCCCACAGGCTTTTCGACGCTGCCGCCGCCAGGCCCGGCGATACCGGTGATGCCGACCCCGACGTCCGCGCCGAGCCGGGCGCGGGCTCCGTCGGCGAGCGCAGCAGCGACCTCGGCCGAGACCGCGCCAACGCGGTCGATGAGCTCGACCGGGACGCCGGCCAGCTCATGCTTGGCCGCGTTGGAGTACACGACGAGACCACCGAGGACGTAGGCCGACGAGCCGGGGAGGGCGGTGAGCCGCCCGGCCAGCAAACCGGCCGTGCACGACTCCGCCGTCGCGATCGTGAGCGAGTCGGCGAGCAGCGCGTCCGCCACGATCTGGTCCACCGTCCGCCCATCGGGCGAGTACAGCGTGTCGCCGTGTGCCGCGGCGAGCGCTGCGAGCAGCGCGTCCTGGGCGGGCTGGGCCGCGGGTTCGTAGCGGGTGACGATCTCGAGTTCCACCCCGCGCAGGCAGGTCGTGATCTCCAGCCCGGCCAGGCGATCGCCCAGCTCGCGCAGCGTCGAGGCGAGCGCCGATTCGGGAATGCCCCACATCCGCACCGTCGACTGGCGCAGCTCGCGCCGCCCGCTGAGCGCGGCCTGGACGGCCGGATCGGCGATCGCGTCGGGCCACATGCCCTGCAACTCACGGGGCGGTCCGGGCAGGACGACGACGGGCGGGCCGGGCCGCCCGTCCGCCGGCGGCACCACGAGTCCCGGTGCGGTGCCGATCGGCGAGAGCACCGCCGCACCCTCGGGGACGAGTGCCTGCTTGCGGTTGGCCGCCGCGACTGCCGCGGCGTCCACCCGCCAGCCACGTCCGGCGCTCAGGCGGGTGACGATGTCGGCGATCTGCCGCTCCAACTCAGGATCGAGCCGCAGGGCCCGTCCGTGGAACCGGGCGACCACCTCGGCGGTCAGGTCGTCGGCCGTCGGGCCGAGCCCGCCGGTGGTGATGATCAGGTCGACACCCGAGTCGGCGAGAAAGGCGAGGGCTGCCGTCAGGTCGTCGGGCCGGTCGCCGACGATCACCGTGTGGGCGATGTCGACTCCGAGCAGGCGCAACTGCTCGGCCAGCCATGGCCCGTTGCGGTCGCCCACCCGTCCGGTGAGCACCTCGGTCCCGGTGACGACGACACCCGCGCGGCTGCTCACCGGGCAATCCTAAGGAGCCGGGGCGGCCGCAGCGGTCAGGCGGACGTCGCCGCTTCGACGGTGGGGTGGACCGCGATGACCTCGGTGAGCTTGGTGATCTCGAAGATCTTGAGCAGGTTCGGCGTTGCACACACCACGCGCAGCGACCCGCCCCGGGCGGCGAGATCCTTGTTCGCGCCGACCAGGACGCCGAGCGCCGACGAGTCGAGAAAGCCGGTTCCGCTCAGATCGACGACCACCCGCTCGCTGCCGGCGGCGATCAGCGCGGCGAGCGCGGTTCGCAACTCGGGTGCCGTGTAGACGTCGATGTCACCGCCGACGGCGAGGACGGCGGTGGCTCCGGTCGTGGTCGTCGACAGGGACAGGCTCACGCGGGACCTTTCAGGTGGCTCCACTCGGCGTTGAATGTCCAGCGAGCCTATCGGCTTGCCGTCGTGCTCACAGAGGCAATCTGGGTATGGTCAAAGCTTCCCGGTCGTGCGCTCGAAGGGCTGACAGACCCATGGTCGACGCGATGCGTCCCGGGGACGGTGCGACCCCCGCCGCCTCCGGCGAGACTGCGTTGTTCGATCCGGGGACGCAACTCGGTCGCGACTACACCGCGGTCGAGTGGGCGGCCGGCCCGTTGGGCCCGATCGACACCTGGCCGGGCAGCCTGAAGAACACCGTGCGACTGATGATCAGTTCCCGGTTCTCGATGTGGATGGCGTGGGGACCGCAACTGGTCTTCTTCTGCAACGACGCGTACCGGCGCGACACGCTGGGCGCGAAGTACCCGTGGGCACTGGGCCGGCCCGCGACCGACGTCTGGTCTGAGATCTGGCCCGACATCGGCCCACGCATCGACTCGGTCATGAGCACCGGAGTCGCCACCTGGGACGAGGGTCTGTTGCTGTTCCTCGAGCGCAGCGGCTACGTCGAAGAGACCTATCACACCTTCTCCTACAGCCCGCTCACCGACGACGACGGCCGGATCGCCGGGATGCTCTGCGTCGTCAGCGAGGACACCGGGCGCGTCATCAGCGAGCGACGAATCACCGCGCTGTCCGACCTCGGTAGTGATCTGGCCAAGGCCGCAACCGAGGACGAGGTGTTCGCCGCGGCCCGCCGCCAACTCGCCGCGGACCCGTACGACATTCCGTTCGCCGCCTGCTACCTGCTCGACCCCGAAGCTCGAGCAGCCCGGCTGGCCTGGACGGCAGGAATCACCGCCGGCCACCGGGCCGCACCGGACAGCTTCGAGCTAGGCGACCCGACGTCGCCGTGGGCGGTGGCGAACCCCGGCGATGGCCGGACGCATGTTGTCGACGACCTGGCCTCCCGCTTCGGGGAATTGCCCACCGGTGCGTGGTCGGACCCGCCCGTCCAGGCGCTGATCGTCCCGCTCGCCCAACCCGGCGAGGGTGACCCGTACGGCTTCTTGATCATCGGGACGAACCGGCACCGCACCCTGGACGCCGAGTACCTCAGCTTCGTCGACCTCGTCGCCGGACAGATCTCGGCCGCGATCACCCGCGCCCGGGCGTTCGCCGCCGAACGCAGGCGCGTCGAGCAGATGGCGGAATTGGACCGCGCCAAGACCACCTTCTTCACCAACGTCAGTCACGAACTGCGGACGCCGCTCACGCTGTTGCTCGGCCCGGCCGAGGACCTGCTGGCCGACGTCGCGCTGCCCGGCCCCCAGCGCGACCAGATCGAGGTGATCCATCGCAACGGCGAACGGCTGCTCAAGCTGGTCAACACCCTGCTCGACTTCTCGCGGCTGGAGTCGCGCAGCGTGCAAGCGCGGTTCGAACCGCTCGATCTGGCGCGGTACACCGGTGAGCTGGCGAACATGTTCGAGTCCGCGCTGGCTCGCGCGGGCCTGACGCTGCGAGTCGACTGCGCGCTGCTGGCCGAACCGATCTACGTCGATCGCGAGATGTGGGCCAAGATCGTGCTGAACCTGATGTCGAACGCGCTCAAGGCGACGTTCGAGGGCGGGATCACCGTGCGCCTCGCGCCGGGTGAGCATGGCGGCGCGCACCTGTCGGTGACCGACACCGGCGTCGGCATCCCGGCCGCCGAGCAGGACCGCCTGTTCGAGCGGTTCCACCGGGTCAGCGGTGCGGCGCTGCGCACCCACGAGGGCTCGGGGATCGGGCTGGCGCTCGTCGCGGAACTGGCCGGCCTGCACGGCGGGCGCGTGGCCGTCCAGAGCTCCCTGGACCATGGCAGCACGTTCACCGTCGAGCTCCCCCCGGGCACCGAACACCTGCCGCCCGATCGGGTCTTCGAGGCAGCCGTCGAAGACGTACACGGCGCCGCGGAGTATGGCGCGGGCTACCTGGCCGAGGCGATGCGCTGGGTGGATCCGGACACCGGGGACGGCTCGGTCGTCGTCCCCGAGAGCGGCCGGCACCGAATACTCGTCGTCGACGACAACGCCGACATGCGCAACTACATCAGCCGCCTGCTCGGCGAGGAGTTCGCGGTGCGCACTGCGCCGGACGGCGTTGTCGCGCTCGACCTGGCCCGCGCGGATCCGCCCGACCTCGTCCTCACCGACGTGATGATGCCCAACCTCGACGGGTTCGGGCTGCTCACCGCACTGCGCGCCGACACCGCCACGATGCACGTCCCGGTCGTGATGCTGTCGGCGCGCTCCGGCGACGATGCCGCGGTCGAGGGTCTCGAGGCAGGCGCAGACGACTATCTGGTCAAGCCGTTCGCTGCGCGCGAGCTGCTCGCCCGGGTACGGGCCAATCTCGAACTCGACCGGGTTCGCCGGCTGGTCGACGAGTTGCAGCGGCAGGGCGCAATGCTCGCCACGGCCGAAGAGCTGGCCGACGTCGGCAGCTACGAGGTCGACACCGTCGCCGACGTCATCACCGGATCGGCCCAGTTCTACCGGATGGTCGGGGCGAGCCCGGCGGATTTCGCGACGGGGGGCCTGGCGGCCGGGCTGCGACGCGTGCACCCGGACGACTACGAGCGGGTCGCCGCAGCCGTCGAGCGGAGCCTGCAGACCGGCGAGAGCCTCGGCACGGAATACCGGCTCGTCGTGCCGCCCGACGTCGAACGGGTCGTGTGGGTGACCGGTGTGGTGGAGTGCGGACCGGACGGGACGGCGATCGCGCTGCGCGGGAGCATCCAGGACATCACCGACCGGCGGCGGGCCGAGCAGTCCGCAGCTGCCGCGGCAGCCGCCCGCGAGGCCGAGGCACGCGAGCACGCGATTGCCCAGGAACTGCAGCGCAGCCTGCTGCCGGCCCGGACGTTCGACGCCGACCACCTGGACGTCGCGACGTTCTACCAGGCCGGCGTCGCCGGTACCGAGGTCGGCGGCGACTGGTACGACGTGATCGAACTCGACGCCGGGCGCACCGCACTCGTGCTGGGCGACGTGATGGGCCGCGGTGTGCGGGCCGCCGCGGTCATGGGGCAACTGCGCGCGACAGTGCGGGCGTACTCGCGGCTGGACCTGTCGCCGGACTACCTGTTGCACCTGCTCGACGCGGCCGTCCGCGAGATCAGCAACGAAACGATCGTCACCTGCGTCTACGCGATCTACGACCCGTCCGAACGCACGCTCACCTACGCCAACGCCGGGCACCTGCCGCCACTGCTGACCCTGCCCGGCGGCACCGTGCAGCGCCTGGTCGCCGGCGGCCCGCCGCTCGGCACCGGGCGGACCTGGGCCAAGCCCGAGACGCTGAACCTGCCACCAGGCGCAATGCTCACCTTCTACACCGACGGGCTCGTCGAGCGCCGCGGAACCGACCTCGACGAGGGTATCGACCGGTTGGTGCGCCATCTCGGCACCATCGCCGGTCCGCTCGAGGCGCTGCCCGGGCTCCTCGTGGACGAGCTGCTCGCCGACCGCCATGACGGAGCAGACGGGCCGGACGACGACGTCGCGGTCCTGATCGCCCGGGTGTCCGACCGCTCCAGCGCCGAGCGGTTCGCGTCGCTGGACCTTGTCGCGGACGCCGACGCGCCGCGGCTCGCCCGTGAGTTCGCGACCCGGCAGCTCGCCGAGTGGGTGGTGCCGGAGGAGGTCGGCTACGACGTCGAGCTGATCGTCAGCGAGCTGGTCACGAACGCGCTGCGCCACGGCGCACCGCCGATCGAGATGCGGATGCGCCGCGCGCTGGACCGGATCTTCGTCGACGTCCACGACTCCGCGTCCGCGCCGCCACAGATGCGTCACGCCGGTCCGGCCGACGACAACGGCCGCGGGCTGCTGATCGTGGCCACGCTGGCCGAACGCTGGGGCACCCGGTTGACCGAAACCGGTAAGTCGGTGTGGTGCCTCGTCCGCCTGCCGTGACCTGGGTTTGGTGACCCGGGCGGGCACACACACGGCGCGCTTGAGTTGCGAGTCGTCCGATTCCGGTATCAACTATGTGAAGTAGGGCCCGAGATCGGGGGATCGGGACGTGGTTCGGAACGAGCCGCGGAGCCGGTCCCTACGCCGGTGCCCCGGCTCTTCCCCGTCCAGGAAGATGCCCATGCCACACGCAGAGAATTGCGTGGTCATCGATCGCCCGGCCGAGGACGTGTTCGGTTACCTGGCCACGCCACAGCGCTGCCGGGAATGGCGCGCTGGAATCCTCAAACTGGTTCGCATGGTCACCAAACAGGGCAAGGGAGCGGTCTACCGGCAGGTCCTCGAAGGGCCGGGAGGGCGCCCGATCGACGCCGACTTCCTGGTGACGAACTTCGAGCCCCCGCATGAGATCGGGTTCGAGATCGTCACCGGCCCCGCCCGCGCCACTGGTGCCTTCGAGTTGTACGGCGAGGACGACCGCACCCTGGTCCGGTACCGCATCGACGCGCGGCCGCCCGGGATACGGATGGTTTACCGGCCGATGATCACCCGGCTGATTCGTACCGAGGTGGCCCAACTGCCGCGGTTGAAGGCCGCGGTCGAGGCAGCGGTCGCCGTCCGGGTCGACAGCCGACCCGACACCAGCGATCCGGTCGGGGTCGGCCTCGCGACTGCCTGGCTGGATGCCGCCATGCTCGACCGGCGCACGACGGCGCACCACGTCACCGAGCAACGCCCGCGCGATCACCGTCGCGTCGATGAGCCCGCCAGTCAGTTCGGCCCGGTCGAGGTCGATCCGGTCACGATCAAGCCCTTGCTCGCGATGGTCGACGAACCGACGGTCGACGCCGCGCCGATGGAAGTCGGTGACGTCGAAGGCAGCACCGGCTGAGGATCTGCCGGTCAGGACCGCGACCGTCGGTGCGCCTCGCCCTGGGCGACGAACCAGTCGACCAGTGACGGGTCATCGACGCTGCCGGGATCGAAGGTGCTCTTGGCCGCGCTGTCGGACAGCAGCTTCTTGATCGGGACCTCGAGCTTCTTCCCGGTACGCGTGTGCGGGATGCCGGGTGCGGCGATCACCTCGTCCGGGACGTGCCGGGGTGAGGCGTGCTCGCGGACGGCGGTGCGGATCCGGTCGCGCAGCGCGTCGTCGAGTTCGGCGCCCGGCTGGAGTTGCACGAACAGCGGCATCCAGTAACCGCCACCGTTCTCGTCGACGCCGATCACCAGCGCCTCGGCGATCTCGGGGAGCTGCTCGACGGCTTCGTAGATGTCGGCACTGCCCATCCGGATCCCGTTGCGGTTCAGGGTCGCGTCCGACCGGCCGTGCATGACCACGCTGCCGCGGCTGGAGATGGTGACCCAGTCGCCGTGCCGCCAGACTCCGGGATAGGTGTCGAAGTACGCCTCGCGGTAGCGAGCGCCGTCGGGGTCGTCCCAGAATCGCACCGGCATCGACGGCATCGGAGCGGTGACGACAAGTTCGCCGACCTCGTCGCGGACGCTGCGTCCGCTGTCGTCGAAGGAATCGAGCGCGACGCCGAGGAACGCGGCCGAGATCTCGCCCGCCCAGACCGGGACGTTCGGTGCGCTGCCCGCGAAGGCGGTGACCACATCCGTCCCGCCGGTGATCGAGGCGACCTGCACCCGCGCACCCACGTGCTCGGCGGCCCAGCGGTACATCGGTGCCGCAAGCGTGGAGCCCGTCACGCCGAGCGTGCGCAGGGCGTGCAGGTCGTGGTCGGTGCCCGGGTGCACGTCGGCCTTCGCGCATGCGGCCAGGTACGCCGGGCTGGTGCCGAGGTAGGTCACGCCCAGCCGGGCCGCGAGCGCCCAGACCGCATCGGTGGTCGGGTAGGCCGGACTGCCGTCGTAGCAGACGATCGTGGCGCCGGTGAGCAGGCCGGCGACCTGGAAGTTCCACATCATCCAGCTCGGCGTGGTGTACCACCAGAACACGTCGCCGGGTCCGAGATCGCACTGCAGCCCGACCGCCTTGAGATGTTCGAGCAGCACCCCGCCGTGGCCGTGGACGATGCCCTTTGGGCAGGCCCGTCGTCCCGGACGAGAACAGCACCCACAGCGGGTGGTCGAACGCGACCGGGACGGTGTCGAGGGCGACGTCGGCCGCGACGGCAGTCCGTCCACGCCTGCGCATCGGGCAGGGCGGCCGGCACCGATCCGGTCGGCGGCGATCGTCGCCCGCACGCTCGGCAGCCCGGCCCGGATCTCGGCCACCGCCCCGGCCCGGTCGTACACCTTGCCGCCGTTGCGGTAACCGTCCGCAGTGAAGCAGGACGAGCGGGTCGAGCTGAGCCGAACCGGCCGAGCGCGGCGCGCCGGGCGCGTAGTCCATCCCGCAGGCCGACCAGATCGCGCCGAGGCTCGCGGTGGCGAGGAACGCGACGACGGCCTCGGCACCGTTGGGGAGGTAGGCGACGACCCGGTCACCGATGCCGACGCCGTGGCCGCGCAGCGTCGCCGCGAGCGCCGCGACGTCGTGACGCAGCTCGCGCCCAGGTGTATCTCGTCGTGCCGGCCGGTCTCGTCGCACTCGACGATGGCGACGCCGTCGTCGGGACGGCCGCGGAAGACCTGGTCGACGTAGTTGAGCCGCGCATCGGGGAACCACCGCGCGCCGGGCATCGCGTCATCGGTGAGCACCGTCTCGCTGCCTGACGCGGAGCGGACGTCGAAGAAGTCCCACAGGCAGCGCCAGAACGCCGCCGGTTCGGCCACCGACCAGGCGAGCAGCTCGGCATAGGTCGGCAGGTCGCGTCCGGCACGCTGTGCGGCGATCGCTGCGAACTCGGTGATGCGCGCCGCCGCGACGTCCGCCGGGTCGGGCGTCCAGATCGGGTCGGGCGACAGGTCGGACGGCATGGGCGCCAGTATCGCCGATGGATGATGATCGAGTGGTGTTCGAGGAATTCGACGAGCCTTACGCCGGCTCGCAGATGACGACGGGGATCTCGCGATCGGTCCAGGACTGGTAGCTGTCGAAATCGGCGTACAGGTCGGTCAGCCGCGGCCACAACTCGGCGCGCTCACCCGGGCCGGCGGGACGCGCGCGCATGGGCTTCGCGCGGCGGCCGATCTGGACGACGACCGCGGGGTCGGCCACCAGATTCAGGTACCACAGCGGGTGTTTCGGCAAGCCGCCCTGCGACGCGACCAGCACCACGCGCTCGCCGTCGGCGAGGTAGCACAGCGGGACGGTGCGCGGCTGGCCGCTCTTGCGCCCGGTGGTCGTGAGCAGGCAGATCGGCACCTTCTTGCGCAGCCCGCTCCCGATGCGCCAATGGGCACCGACGCGCCCGCCGCTGGCGCGATAGAGCCACGTGTTCACCGAAGACATCGCTTTGATGACCTTGACGACGCCCGGCTTGTCGAGGCCCTTCGGCTTGGTCTTCACGACGCCCACCGGTTGGCCGTGAGCTGCCAGCCGTCCCCGAGCGGCTGCACCGCCTCGTAGCTGCGCTCGTAGCCGGTGCGCGCGATCAGCCATTCGCCGTCGGTGTGCACGTACTCGTCCTCGTAGAAGGCTGCTCCGGTCAGCAGCAGGCGCTGCCCGAGCACGATCACCTTGTCGTCGAGGTACCAGCGGCCGGTCGCGGTGTCGCCGTCGACGCTGAGTTCGGGATGGTGGCAGTGGTGGACGGTGATCACGTCCGGACCGAGCGACGCGCGCATGAAGTCGACGACGGCGTCGCGCCCGGCGAAGGTCAGCTTGGGCCCGTAGCTCGCCTGGACGTCCACGGCCAGTGTCGCCGCGAACTCGTCCCACAACTTGAGGTCGAGCGTGCGCAGGTAGCGGTACTTCAGTTGCTTGAGGCGCTCGAACTCGCGGAGGGCGTCCATGTCCGGACGGTACCCCGAAACGAGAACGTGTTCTAGTTCAGCTGCGGCCGTAAACCGGCACGGCGGTGCCCGACACGAGCGAGGCCTCGCGCGACGCCAACCACACGTACGCGGCCGCGACCTCATCCGCCTTCGGCCAGCGGGCAAGGTCGGAGTTCGGCATGGCGGCCCGGTTGGCCGGAGTGTCGATGATGCTGGGGACGACGGCGTTGACGGTGATTGCGCTGCCGTGCACCTCGCGCGCCGCCATCTCGACCAGGTGGACGACACCGAGCTTGCTGATCGAGTAGGCGAAGCCAGCGCCCTCGGTGCGGTAGGCGACCCGGCTCGCCGTGTGGACCAGTCGGCCCTCGCCGGTCTCGCCGAACCGGCGTAACGCGTGCTTGGTGATCAGGGCCGCCGAGAGCAGGTTGAGACGCAACTGGGACATCAGTTCGTCCGGGTCCAGTTCGGTCAGCGGACGGTGCGGCGCGAAGCCACCGACCACATTGATGACCGCCCAGGGTGGTGGCTCGGCATCGAAACTGACGCGCAGAGCGGCGTCGTCCAGGACATCGGTCGTGTCATGGTCGGCGCCGGCGGGCACCTCGTCCGGAACAGCGCGGTCCAGGCCCCGCACGCTCGCGCCCTGCGCAACGAAGGCTCGGACGACGGCTTGACCGAGTGCACCGGCCGCACCGACCACGACCACCCGCGCGCCGCTCATACGATGTCGGCTGCGGTCGGGGGCTGCGCGCCGTCCGCTCCCTCGAGCCACGAGCGCAACTGCTCGTAGACCAGCGGGTGGTCGAGCAGGTGGAAGTGGGTCTTGCCGCCCAGGTGAAACAGCCGGTCGACGTCGAACTCGATGCGCCGCTTCGGGCCGGTGCCGTGCGCGCTCACGTGCTGCACGAGCAGGTCGTGCGCGAACGGCCCCGCCGGGTTGCTTCGACAGCGTCGCGGATGCCATCGAGTACGCGACGCCGGGCGAGCAGCGAGGCCGGCGTGCACGCGGTCGATCAGCCGCTCGTCCGGGTCGAAGTCCGCGCCAGTCGTCCTCGACGACCGAGCCGTAGCGCAGATCCTTGATGCCGACGCTGCGCTTGTTGAAGTAGGTCGCGAACGGGCGGGTCTCGGGCAGTTTCGCCAGCGCGTGCATGCCGGCGTTGGTCGCCCGTTCCAGCGGCGCGCCGGTGTGCGGTGTCCCGAGGCCGACGATGTGCCGCAGCGGCTTCACCCACTCGAGGCCGGTGCGCGGCCGCCTGGTGCGCCGCGGACCGGACGACCAGCCCGCCCATCGAATGGCCGACGAGGGCGATCTCGGTGACGGGGACCGGCCACGTCGCGACGAGGGATTCGAGCAGGCCGGCGAGCAACCGGCCGTTCTCGGAGATGTGCAGGCCGGTGTTGTAGTGCAGGTACAGCGGCGTCCACCCTGAGCTCGGCACGCAGGCGCGACCCGTAGGTCACGTCACGGTCGCCGTAGTTGCGCTCGGCGCCGAACCACCAGAACCGCTCGTTCTCGCACAGGCCGTGGACGAAGACCACGAGCCGGCCGGTGGCACCGTCGGCGGCATCGTGCGACGACGTTGCTCGGCATGCCGCGCAGCCGGCCGTCGTGCGTGCGCAGCCGCATCCGGGGAGCGATCGAGACGCCGTCGGCTTCCATCCGGTCGCCGGCCCAGCCGCCCAGGGCGCTGAGGACGAAGTGTGCCCGGGGGTGGTCGTCGACCGATTCGGCAGTCGGTGTGCGCAACTCGGCCGCCACCGCACCCACGGCTCGTGGCACCACACGGACGCTGAGTCGCGTTGCGCCGTAGGCGAGCGCCGCGATGCCGTCGTGCAGCCGCTTGATCGGCGCGCCGGGCGCGCCGAGCAGCCCGAACAGCCGGCCCGCGACCGCCCGATGCACGTCACGCGCCAGCTCGGCTGTCTCGTCCAGCGCGGTGCCGAGCACTGTCCCGCTGTCGCGGATCTCGGCGGCCTGCATGGTTCGGACCCTAGCGCCGAATCGCGCCCGGGTGCACAGTTGTGCACTCAGAAATATGTGCCATTCGGGTCCGGCACGGCGGTGGCAAGCTTGGCCCCATGACGCTTCCTGCCGGCACCCCGACGGAGATGT
The DNA here is from genome assembly GCA_963750295.1 of uncultured Actinomycetota bacterium. Classification (GTDB taxonomy): domain Bacteria; phylum Actinomycetota; class Actinomycetes; order Mycobacteriales; family Jatrophihabitantaceae; genus CAVVPY01. Next base: position 1,674,052 of record CAVVPY010000001.1, on the reverse strand, counting down.
TCATCGATGGCAAGTGGACCGGCGGCGCTGCCGGGTCCTTCGCCGTGCTGGATCCCTCGACCGGCGACGAGATCACCTCGGTACCGCGCGCCGGGGCGGACGACGTGCAGCGCGCGGTGTCCGCCGCTGCTGCCGCGCAGCCCGAGTGGGCCGCAGCCCCGCCTCGCGAGCGTGGTGAGGTGCTGCGCCGCACCTTCGAGCTGATGCATCGCGCGCGCGCGAGGAACTCGCCCTGCTCATGTCACTCGAGATGGGCAAGTCGCTGACCGACGCGCGCGGTGAGGTCACCTACGCCGCCGAGTTCTTCCGCTGGTTCGGCGAGGAGGCGGTGCGCGTCGGTGGCGAGCTGCGCATGGCGCCGTCCGGGGCGAACCGGATCCTGACCTTCCGCAAGCCGGTCGGCGTGGCCCTGCTGCTCACGCCGTGGAACTTCCCGGCTGCGATGGCGACGCGCAAGATCGGACCGGCGCTGGCGGCCGGCTGCACCGTCGTGCTCAAGCCCGCGGGGGACACCCCGCTGACGGCGCTGCTGCTCGCGTCGATCATGGCCGAGGCAGGCGCGCCGGCGGGCGTCGTGAACGTGCTGACCACCGACGACCCGACGAGTCTGGTCGCGACCGCACTGGCCGACGCGCGCGTGCGCAAGCTGTCGTTCACCGGGTCGACCGGCGTCGGCAGCGCGCTGCTGAAGCAGGCGGCCGACCGGATCGTGAACTGCTCGATGGAGCTCGGCGGCAACGACCCGTTCATCGTGCTCGACGATGCCGACCTCGATGCCGCCGTCGACGGCGCGATGCTGGCGAAGATGCGCAACGGCGGGCAGGCGTGCACGGCGGCGAACCGGTTCCTCGTCCAGTCGTCGGTCGCCGACGAGTTCGCGGCGAAGCTGGCCGAGCGGATGGCCGCGCTGCGGGTCGGTCCGGGGACCGCGGAGGACACCCAGCTCGGTCCGATGATCAACGCGGACGCCGTCGACGGGATCGCCGACAAGGTCGATCGGACCGTTGCCGCGGGCGCCTCGCTCGTGCTCGGTGGCACGCGACCGTCCGGGCCCGGATTCTTCTACCCGGCGACCGTCCTCACCGACGTCCCGCGCGATTCCGCGGCCGCGACCGAGGAGGTGTTCGGGCCGGTGGCGCCGATCATCTCGGTGCGCGACGAGCAGGACGCGCTCGCGATCGCGAACGACTCGGAGATGGGGCTGACCGGGTACGTGTACGCGTCCCTCGCCCGCGGGCTGCGCGTCTGCGAGCGCCTCGAGGTGGGCATGATCGGGCTCAACCGCGGGCTGGTGTCCGACCCGGCCGCGCCGTTCGGCGGCGTCAAGCAGTCCGGGTTGGGTCGCGAGGGCGGCTACGAGGGCATCGACGAGTACCTCGAGACCACCTACGTCGCGACGAACTGGTAGCCGACGCTCAGCCGCTCAGCGCAGCGGTGATCCGCCGGGCGCCCGCGACCAGGATCGGTGCCAGGCGCTGACCCGGGGTACGCCCGAGCCGCTCGATCGGGCCGGACGCCGACAGCGCGGCCACCACGTCCCCCGACCGTCCGCGCACCGGCGCCGATACCGAGGCCACGCCCGCCTCCCGCTGGGCCACCGACTGTGCCCAGCCGCGCCGGCGGACCTCGGCGAACAACTGGGGGGTGAACTCCGAGCCGGCCACGATGTCAACGATCGAGGCCGGTTCGGCCCACGCGCACAGCACCTGGGCGCCCGACCCCGCGGTCAGTGGCAGGCGGCTGCCGACCGGCACCGCGGTGCGCAACCCGGTGGTCCGCTCCGCGGCCGCGACGCAGACTCGCTCGGCGCCGTCGCGCCGGTAGAGCTGGGCGCTCTCACCGCACTCGTCCCGCACCCAGGCGAGGACGGGCGCGGCGGCCGATATCAGCGGATCCGGCAAGGTGGCGGCGAACTCGCCCACACGCGCGCCCAGGACGAAGCGGCCCTCGACGTCGCGCGAGACCAGCCGGTGCACTTCGAGCGCGACGGCCAGCCGGTGGGCGGTCGCGCGCGGGAGTCCGGTGACCTCGACCAACTCGGCCAGGGTGCGCGGTGCGCCCGCGACGGCGGCCAGGATCGTCACCGCCTTGTCGACGACGCCGATGCCGCTGGAGGGTTGACGGCCGCTGCTAGAATATCCCACAGACCGATACTAGAGTCTCATATATTGAGATGCAAGCTGGATCGATGGCAAGGAGACGCGCATGGGACGGACGCTGGCCGACAAGCTCTGGGACAGCCATGTCGTGTACCGCAAGGACGGCGAGCCGGACCTGCTCTACATCGACCTGCACCTCGTGCACGAGGTAACCAGCCCGCAGGCCTTCGAGGGGCTGCGGCTCAACGACCGGACCGTGCACCGGCCCGAGCTGACGCTGGCGACCGAGGACCACAACGTCCCCGACGCAGGACATCTTCGAAGCCCATCGCCGACCCGGTCAGCCGCACGCAGGTCGAGCAGTTGCGCACCAACTGTGCCGAGTTCGGCATCCGGCTCTACCCGATGGGCGACGCCGAGCAGGGCATCGTCCATGTGATCGGCCCGCAGCTCGGGATCACCCAGCCCGGCATGACGATCGTCTGCGGTGACTCGCACACCTCCACGCACGGCGCGTTCGGCGCGCTCGCGTTCGGCATCGGCACCAGCCAGGTCGAGCACGTCCTCGCGACCCAGACCCTGCCGATGGACCGGCCGAGGACGATGGCGGTCACCGTCGACGGTGACCTGCCCGACGGGGTCACTCCGAAGGACGTCATCCTCGCCGTCATCGCCCAGACCGGGACCGGCGGCGGCCAGGGGTACATGGTCGAGTACCGCGGCTCGACGTTCGAGCAGATGTCCATGGAGGGCCGGATGACGGTCTGCAACATGAGCATCGAGTGGGGTGCCCGCGCAGGCATGATCGCCCCGGACGAGACCACGTTCGCCTACCTCGAGGGTCGGCCCACGCGCCGCAGGGCGAGCAGTGGGACGCCGCCGTCGAGTACTGGACCAGCCTGCGTACCGACGACGACGCCGAATTCGACGCCGAGGTGTCGCTCGACGCGAGCACGCTGGCCCCGTTCGTCACCTGGGGAACCAATCCCGGCTCAGGGCGCGCCGCTGAGTGCCGCGGTCCCTGACCCCGACAGTTTCGACCGACGAGAGCGACCGCGCCGCGGCGCGCAAGGCGCTGGAATACATGGACCTCGCCGCAGGGACGCCGCTACGCGACATCAGGGTCGACACGGTGTTCGTCGGTTCGTGCACGAACGGCCGGATCGAAGACCTGCGCGCGGTGGCGAATGTCATCGACGGACGCAAGGTCGCCGACGGGGTGCGCATGCTGGTCGTCCCGGGGTCGATGCGGGTGCGTGAGCAGGCCGAGCACGAGGGGCTGGACGCCATCTTCACCGCGGCGGGCGCAGAGTGGCGGCAGGCGGGCTGCTCCATGTGCCTCGGCATGAATCCCGACCAGCTCGCGCCGGGCGAGCGCAGCGCGTCCACGTCCAACCGCAACTTCGAGGGCCGCCAGGGCAAGGGCGGGCGCACGCACCTGGTGTCGCCGCTCGTGGCCGCCGCCACGGCCGTCACCGGCCACCTGGCCAGCCCGGCCGACCTGGACCACAACCCCCGGCTTTGACCCCGCGCTGGTCGTGATCGAGCCGATCCAGCGACCATGGCGGGGTCAAAGGCGACAGAAGCGGACGAGAGGTAGCGATGGACAAGTTCACCGTGCACACCGGGACGGCCGTCCCGCTCAGGCGCAGCAACGTCGACACCGACCAGATCATCCCGGCGGTGTACCTCAAGCGGATCACGCGCACCGGCTTCGAGGACGGCCTGTTCAGCGCGTGGCGTGCCAACGAGCCGGAATTCGTGCTGAACCAGTCGCGCCTACGACGGCGCGACGGTGCTCGTCGCCGGTCCTGACTTCGGCACGGGCAGTTCGCGCGAGCATGCCGTCTGGGCGCTGCTCGACTACGGCTTCAAGGTGGTGATCGCGCCCCGCTTCGGCGACATCTTCCGCGGCAACTCGCTCAAGGCAGGGCTGCTCACCGTCGTTCTCGACGAGCAGGTCGTGCAGCGGCTGTGGGACGACATCGAGCGCGAACCGGGCACCGACGTGACCATCGACGTGGTCGAGCGCGAGGTGCGGTGGGCCGGCGCGAGCGCGGATGTGGTGCAGAAGCACGCCTTCACGCTCGACGATTACACGCGCTGGCGGCTGATGGAGGGCCTCGACGACATCGGCATCACGCTTCGACACACCGAGGCCGTCGAAGATTACGAACAACGGCGCAAACCCTGGTTGCCCACCGTTGCGGCGGGAATCTCCAGCTAATACTGGGGATTGCGCCCTCATGGCATCGCTCGACGGCTGACGGACGCGGGCCGGGTCGCAAAGAAAGTGCTGCGACACAAGCGGATCGGCTTGGTGTCGGGTGCCGAACGTCCTAGCGTTGCGGACGAAAGTGACCCATCGGTCGCACCAACCCCGTCCCAGGAGGACACGTGCCCAACAAGGCCCAGTTCATCGAGGCACTCGCCGAGCGGCTCGAGTGAAGACAAGAAGCGCGCCTCTGTCGCGCTCGACGCCGTCATCGACACCGTGTACGCCGCCATCGCCCGGGGTGAGCAGGTAACGCTCACTGGTTTCGGCATCTTCGAGCGGCGTGAGCGCGCGGCCCGCACCGCACGCAACCCTGCGACCGGCGCCGCGGTCAAGGTGAAGAAGCGCAACGTGCCCGCGTTCCGTGCAGGTGCGGAGTTCCGGGCGATCGCCAGTGGCGCGAAGAAGCTGGCCAAGGCGCCGGCGAAGAAGGCGGCCGCCGCGGTGAAGGCGCCGGCGAAGAAGGCAGCCGCCGCGGTCAAGAGTGCACCGGCCAAGGTTGCGGCGAAGAAGGCGCCGGCGAAGAAGGCGCCGGCCAAGAAGGCGCCCGCGAAGAAGGCGCCGGCCAAGAAGGCAGCGGCGAAGAAGGCACCGGCCAAGAAGGCAGCCTCGAAGTAGCTGCACCGCCTGACCCGAGTTTGTCGCGAGTGGTGCGCTGTCCGCGCGATGTGGCGCGGGCAGCGCACCACTCGTTTGGTGGCGCGCGGTCCCGCCGGTGACGCGGTGCGGCCGGCTGGATCAGGGCGGCGAGTAGTAGTCGGCCGTCACGACGTCGCCGTCGGTGAGTGTGAGCACCCACCACGCGCCTTTGCGGGTGTCCGAGGAACGCACGCCCGGACCGAGTCGGTCGATCAGGCTCGGGATGGTCAGCCCCTGGCTGCAGACGACGCTCACCGCGTCGGGTTTCGCCAGCGCCAGTACCGCGGTCTGTGTCGCCATCGGTGCAGTGGCAAAGCTGTCGTCGGAGAACACCGACTCGACGTGCACCTGGAGGTCGAGCGCCTCGGCAAGCGGTGCGACCGTCTCGATGCAGCGCGTCCGGTCCGCCGAGTACACGTGTTTCGGGCCGAAGCACGCCAGCAACTCGCGCAGCGCGTCGGCCTGCCGCCGGCCGTTCTCGTCGAGGGGGCGCAAGGCGTCCCGGCCGCGCCACTCGCTGCGCTTGCCGGCCTTCGCATGCCGGACGAGCACGATCACCGCGTCGGGGACGGGCACCGCGGTGAAGTCGTCGAGCACCGACCTGTCGATGTCGTAGCTGAGCCGCTTACGCGCCTTGTCGATGGGCAGCCACTGCAGTTCGTCGACCTCGCTGTTCGGAGTGAACTCACCGCCCCGGTAGCGCATCGCCCAGTACGTGACCCGTTTGGTCCCCTCGCTGGTCAGGTACTTGACGGTGCAGATCTGGCGCGAGACGTCGGCGCTCGCACCGAGTCTCCTCCGCCACTTCACGCACGGCAGCGACCAGTTCGGGTTCACCGGGATCGAGCTTGCCCTTGGGCAGACGACCAGTCGTCATAGCGTGGCCGGTGGACGATCGCCACCTCGGCCGTGGAGCCCTGCCGTCGCCACAGGACGCCGCCGGCCGCCTGCACCGCCACGCCGCGCGTCAGGCCCGACGCCACGGCTACTCGCCGCGGTCGGCGAGACGCCGCATCATCGACTCCTGGTAGTCGACGGTGCCGCCCGAGCGTGCCCAGGTACCGTCCGGCTGCTGATCCCAGGCCGCGGTATCGGCCGAGAAGGCGAGGTCGAGCATGTCACTGATGTTGGCACAGGCGTCGCGGTCGGCGACCTGGCACAGGACTTCGACGCGCCGGTCGAGGTTGCGGTGCATGAGGTCGGCCGAGCCGAGCCAGTACTCGGGAGCGCCGTTGTTGCCGAAGTAGTACACCCGCGAGTGTTCGAGGAAGCGTCCCAGGATCGACCGGGTGGTGATGTTCTCGGACAGGCCGGGGACGCCGCGAGCGGATCGTGCAGAACGTGCGCACGAGCAGTTCGACGCGGACACCGGCGATGGACGCCCGGTAGAGCGCGTCGATGGCGTGCTCGTCGACGAGGTGGTTCGTCTTGAACCTGATGTGCGCGGGACGTCCGGCTCGTGCGTGTCCGATCTCGCGCTCGATGCGCTCGATCAGTCCTGACCGCAGCCCCTGCGGGGCGACGAGCAGGGAGCGGAACTCGGTCTGCCGCGAATAGCCGGTGAGGACGTTGAACAGGTCGGTGATGTCGGCGCAGATGTCCTCGTTCGCGGTGAACAGGCCGAGGTCCTCGTAGAGGCGTGCGGTCTTCGGGTTGTAGTTGCCGGTGCCGACGTGGGCGTAGCGCCGGATCTGCCCGCCCTCCTGCCGGACCACGAGCGCGGTCTTGCAGTGCGTCTTCAACCCGACGACGCCGTAGACGACATGGCAGCCCGCGCGCTCGAGCGCACGTGCCCACTTGATGTTGGCCTGCTCGTCGAAGCGGGCCTTGATCTCGACGAGGGCGACGACCTGCTTGCCGGCCTCGCGCCGCGTCGATGAGGGCATCGACGATGGGCGAGTCGCCGGAGGTGCGGTACAGCGTCTGCTTGATCGCGAGGACGTGCGGGTCGGCCGCTGCCTGCTCGATGAACCGCTGCACGCTGGTGGCGAAGGACTCGTACGGGTGGTGCACGAGCACGTCCCCGTCGCGCAGCGTCGAGAACACCGACTTCGGGACCTCGCCCTCGGCGAAGCGCGGGTGGGTGGCCGGGACGAACGGCTTGTCCTTCAGCGTTCGGCCGGTCCAGCTCGTACACCTGCCACAGCGCGCTGAGGTCGAGCAGGCCCGGCACGTGCAGCACGTCGTCCCGGTCGACGTCGATCTCGCTGACCAGCAGGTCGACGACCTCGTCATCGATGTCGTCGGTGACCTCGAGCCGCACCGCCGGCCCGAACCGGCGGCGCATCAGTTCGCGCTCGAGCGCCTGCAGCAGGTCCTCGTCCCGGTCCTCCTCGACCTCGAAGTCGGCATTGCGGGTCACCCGGAACAGATGGTGCTCGACGACGTCCATGCCCGGGAACAGCATCGACAGGTGCTCGGCGATGAGGTCCTCGAGCGGCAGGTACTCGGTCTCGACCGCGGACTGCGACACCACGATGAAGCGGGAGACGTTGTTGGGCACCTTGACCCGGGCGAATCGCTGCGAGCCGCCTTCGAGATCGCGGACGAGGACGGCCAGGTTGAGCGACTGCCCCGAGATGTACGGGAACGGGTGGGCGGGGTCGACGGCGAGCGGGGTCAGGACGGGGAAGACCTGGCTGCGGAAGTACTCGCCCAGGCGTGCCTTCTCCTCGTTGTCGAGTGCATCCCAGCGGCGGATGTGGATGCCCTGTTCGTGCAGGGCCGGCTCGACGACGTCACGGAAACACTTGGCGTGGCGCTCGACGAGCTCGCCGATGCGGGACCCGAGCGCGGCCAGGACCTCGCGTGGTGACAGCCCGTCCGCGGACGGCACCTGCAGGCCCATGTCCGCGCGACGCTTGAGGCCGGCGACGCGCACCATGTAGAACTCGTCGAGGTTGCTGGCGAAGATCGCGAGGTACTTGACCCGCTCGAGCAGCGGCTGCGCCTCGTCGTCGGCCAGGGCCAGGACGCGCTCGTTGAACGCCAGCCACGACAGCTCGCGGTTGCCGAACCGGCCGACCGGAAGGTCGGCGCTGAGGTCCGCCTCGGCGACGAAGTCCCCGTCAGGGACGTTCTCGCTCGGCTCGATCAGCGGTTCGGCGGCAATCTGCGAACCGATAGTCATGAGCTCATCATGCCGCGTCACGGTGAACTGACAACGCCGTCGATGCCGTCGTGCATCCGCTCGAGGGCGGCCCGGGTGGCCGGGCCGACCCCGTGCCGTCGTGCTGCGTGCAGGTCCTCGACGGTGTCGACGTCGTGCCGCAGCCCCGGCCCCGCGGTGAGCGCGGCGGCCGTCAGCGCCGTGCCGTGCGGCCGAACCGGGTCCGAACCGTGGGTCGAGGGCCGTGCCCGGGCGTGCCGCGAGCATGGTGGTCCCCGTCCCGTCGGCGTCCGGGACGAACGAGCGGGCGTGCCCGGCGGCGGCCGTCGAGCGCCGCCGCCAGTTCCTCCGGCCGCAACGCGGGCAGGTCGCCCACCAGCGCGGCGATGCCGTCCGCGGGCCAGTGCGACGCGGCGTGCGCGGCCCCGTCGCGCAGCGCGCCGTTGAGCCCGGGGCGGACTGCACGACGACCACGTCCGCGTCGGATGGACCCCGTCGCCGTCGGTCACCACGACCACCCGCGCGACCGGCGCCGCGGCACCGGCAGCGTGCAGCGTGTCGGTGCGAATCGCGCGCACCAGCACCCCGTGCTCGTCCTCGTGCAGCGTCGCCGCCAGCCGCGACTTCGCCGCCGGCAGCATGCGCAGCGGGACGAGCAGGGTCCAGCGCAGAGTCATAGCGGCCGGTGCGAGGTGACGACGTTGTGGGCGAAACGTAGCTTCTCCAGCGGCTTGGGTCGCAGCACGAACGGGTACAGGTCCGGCTTGCCCATGCTCGTGTTGAGCGCGTTGAGGGTCAGGGTCAGCGAGATCCAGGACTGCGCGAGTTCGTCGAACCCGTCGAAGTGCTCGCTCGGTGTGACGGCGGGCTCGGCGTTCCAGGCCACCGACAGCTCCAGGTCGGGGCCGTCGATCCGGATGCCCCACGCGGCGGCCGTCTGCACGGTGTCGCGCATGTGCAGGTAGTGCGCGAAGGTCTCGGCCCAGTCCTCCCACGGGTGTGCGGCGGCGTAGTGGCTGACGTAGCCGTCCACCCAGTCCCTGCCCGGCGGCTTGCCGTAGTGCGCCTGCAGCGCCTCGGCGTAGTCGGCGCGCTCGTCGCCGAACAGCGCGCGGAAGCTGTCGAGGAACGCCGTCCCGTCGACCAGGACGTCCCAGTACCAGTGCCCGATCTCGTGGCGGAGATGTCCGAGCAGGGTGCGGTACGGCTCGGCGAGCTGGACCCGAAGGCTCTCGCGATGCGCATCGTCGCCCTCGGCGAGGTCGATCGTGATCACACCGCTGTCGTGGCCGGTGGTCACCGGGGAGTACGTGCTCGACAGCAGATCGAAGGCCAAGCCGTGCTCGGGGTCGCGCCACCGCGGCGTCGTGGGCAGATCGAGCTGGTCGAGTTGGTAGACGAGCAGCCGTTTCGCCGCCTCGGCCCGGGTGAACGCCGCCAGACCGTCCACGTCACCGTCAGCCGGACGGGTGCGGGTGAGCCGGCAGCAGCCGCACAGCCCGTCCGGCGCACCGACCTCGGCCAGCCAGTTGCAGGCGGCGATCGTGCGGTTCGCGCACGGGGTGAGGCCCTCGTGGACGACAACCAGATCGGCCTGTGCGCGGTCGAACGCGAGCACCGACCCGCAGGTGAGGCACGAGGTGTTGTCGAAGAAGATCAGGCTGCGGCAGGTACCGCACGCGAAGGCATGCACGGGATCGGTCGTCCTCTCGCTGGTCACTGCACACGCTAACGACCGGCGGTGAGGCCGCATGCGGCAGACTTCACGCGGGCGGTCGGCGTCACGGCATCGCGTGACAGGTCGACGGACAGGGAGATGGGCGTTGGTTGGGACCAGGAAGCTGCGGCGACCGGGCTACGGCGAGAAGCTCGGCCTGGCCTGGGGTGTGGTGATGGCGGTGCTCTACGGACCGTTCTCAGTGCTCGTCCGCAGCCGGTACCGCAACCTCGAACGCCTGCCCCAGCAGGGCGGCGCGATCATCGTCACCAACCACATTTCCCACGTCGACCCGTTCCTCGTCGCGAAGATGATCATCGACGGGGCCCGTCGGCCCCGGTTTCTGGCCAAGGACACGATCTTCGACGTGTTCGCCGTCGGTGCGGCGATGCGGGCGATGGGCCACATCCCGGTCAAGCGTGGCACGGCTGACGCGCGCCAGTCCTTTGCCGCGGCGGTCGATGCGCTGCGAGACGGTGGCCTGATCGTTCTGCATCCCGAGGGGACGGTCACCAGGGATCCGGACGGCTGGCCGATGGTCGGCAAGACCGGCGCCGCCCGGCTGGCCCTGCTCGCTCCCGATGTGCCGGTCGTGCCGATCGCGCAGTGGGGGGTGCAACATCAGGTAGACCTGTACCGGAAGCGGGTGCGGCTGATCCCGCGTCCGCGGCACGTGATGTCGGTCGGTGAGCCGATCGACCTGTCGGCGTATCGGGGCCGGCGTCCCGATGTCGCCACTCTGCGCGAGGTGACTGACGTGATCATGAAGCAGTTGCGGGAGGACGTGGCGCAGTTGCGCGACGAACCCGCGCCGACGGGTGAGCTGTTCCACTGGACGCGCACCCCGTGAGGGTCGCCGTACTGGGCGCCGGCTCGTGGGGGACGACCTTCGCGAAGGTCCTCGCCGACAGCGGGGCGGACGTGTCGCTGTGGGCCCGCCGGCCCGAACTGGCCGTCCACATCGCCGAGCAGCACGAGAATCCGGACTACCTGCCGGGGATCGCCCTGCCGCCGCTGCGCGTGTCTGCGGACGCCGCCACCGTCCTCGCGGGGGCCGATCTCGTCGCGTTCGCGGTCCCGTCGCAGAAGCTGCGCGAGAACCTGATCACGTGGGTGCCGCTGTTGCCGCCGGACGCCGTCCTGATCAGCCTGATGAAGGGCATCGAGCTCGGGACCGCGAAGCGGATGAGCGAGGTCATCGCCGAGGTCACCGGCGCGCCGCCCGAGCGCATCGCGGTCGTGTCGGGTCCGAATCTCGTCCGCGAGATCGCGCAACAGCAGCCGACCGCCACGGTCATCGCCTGCACCGACGAGGCAACCGCGCGGCGGGTCGCAGGAAGCGTGCTCGGCGCCGTACCTGCGCCCGTACACGAACACCGACGTGATCGGCACCGAGCTGGGCGGGACGGTCAAGAACGTGATCGCGCTCGCATGCGGAATCGGCATCGGCATGGGTTTCGGGGACAACTCCATCGCGTCGTTGATCACCCGTGGCCTGGCCGAGACGGCACGGCTCGGTGCGGCGCTCGGCGCCGATCCGATCACGTTCGCCGGCCTGGCCGGCCTCGGCGACCTGGTCGCCACGTGCAGCTCCCCGCTCTCGCGCAACCGCACCTTCGGCGAGCGGCTCGGTCGCGGTGACACCCTGGAGCAGGCGCAAGCAGTCAGCGCACGGTCAGGTCGTCGAGGGCGTGCAATCGTGCCGCTCGGTGCTCGAGCTGGCCGGCCGCCACGGCGTGGACGTCCCGATCTGTGCCGCTGTCGAGGCGGTGTGCTTCGGGTCGATGACCCCGCCGGACATGCTCGAACGGCTGATGTCGCGCTCGGTGAAGAGCGAGGCCCGTTAGGTGTGCGACGTGGGTCGAATCCGAGTCGCGGTCATCTTCGGGGGCCGTAGCAGCGAGCACGGCATCTCGGTCGTATCGGCCGGCAGCGTGATGTCGGCGCTCGACCCGGACAAGTACGAGGTCGTTCCGGTCGGGATCACGCCTGCGGGCGCGTGGGTGCTCACGTCCGGGGACACCGCGAGCATGCAGATCTCCGGCCGGGCGACCCCGGCCGTCACGGACGGAACCGCGGTCGTGCTGCCCGGGGATCCGACCGCCACCGGCCTGGTCACCGTCGATCCGGTATCGGGTGCGCGCGTGCTCGAGACGGTCGACGTCGTCTTCCCCGTGTTGCACGGACGCTTCGGCGAGGACGGCACGCTTCAGGGGCTGCTGGAGATGGCGGGCCTGCCCGTACGTCGGGCCCGGCGTGTTCGCCAGCGCTGCGGCGATGGACAAGGAGTTCACCAAGAAGCTGCTGCGCCGCCGAAGGGCTGGACGTCGGGCGCTACGCGGTGATCCGCCGCCCGGACGACGCCGATCCCGCTCAGCGTCCAGGATCTGGGCCTGCCGGTCTTCGTCAAGCCGGCCCGAGCCGGATCGAGCATCGGCATCAGCAAGGTCACCGACTGGGCCGACCTCGCCGACGCGGTCGCGGCCGCGTTCGAGCACGACACCAAGGTGCTGGTCGAGGCGGCGGTGACCGGCCGCGAGATCGAGTGCGGCGTGCTCGAGGACGCGCGACGGCCGGCCCGAGGCCAGCGTCCCGGCCGAGATCCGGCTGGTGCGCGGCCACGACTGGTACGACTACGAGGCGAAGTACCTCGACGACGCGTGTGACTTCGACGTCCCCGCAGACCTGCCCGACGCGGTGACGGCCGAGGTGCGTGCGGCGGCCTGCGTCGCGTTCACCGCCCTCGACTGCGCCGGGCCTGGCACGGGTCGACTTCTTCGTCACCCCGGACGAGCGAGTTATCGTCAACGAGGTGAACACCATGCCGGGGTTCACGCCGATCTCGATGTTCCCGCAGATGTGGGCTGCGTCCGGCGTGGATTACCCGCACCTCGTCGACCGGTTGATCGAGTCCGCGCTGCGGCGGGGCTCGACATGACGATCACCTGGCCCGAGCTGGTCGTGCTGATGGCCTACGGCGACGGGACGACCGACCGCCTGTCGGGGATCCTGCGCGAGCGCGAGGTGTGGCAGCTCGACGACAGCGACGACGCGGACGAGGACGAGGTCGTCGAGGAGCATCCGACGCTGGGCCGGGTCGTCGTGCGTGAGCACGAGATCCGGATCCAGCGCAGCGGTGACCTGGTGCGCGTCGCCCGCCCGTCCGGCGAGGTGACGGCGATCTTCGGCGCCGAGACGACCTGGCTGTTCGCCACCGAACCACCGACCGCCTACCCCGCCAACCGGGTATCGCTGGGCTGGGCCGGCGCCGAGTTCGTGCGCCGGCTACCGGCCAGCAGGTGGGAGGGCGACGATTTCACCCGCGTGTCCGGCCCGATCACGGCCGTGGAGTTCCTGGGCCGGCCGGCCTGGCTGTTCGAACTGGCCCCACCGCCCCGCAAGCCCTACCCGATGCAACTGACCGTGGACGCCGCGACCGGAGTCGTACTGCGCCAGGCGAACCGCGACTTCGGCTCGTACCACGAATGGGTCTCGCTCGAGATCGGCGCCGACCTGCCCGCCGAGCTGTTCGTCTGGACCGGCAAGTCCCAGCCGCCGCGCGACCACGACGCCGAGCACGAGGCCGATCTCGCCGGGCGGCGGGCGTGGCTGGCCGAGCGCGGCATGGCGCAGCTGCCGGTATTCGTGCCGCCGGTCGTCACGCTGCACGAGTGGTCCGACGAGACCGGCGCGTTCCTGCTCAGCTTCCATTCCGTCGCCGGCGGCACGCTGGTGCGCCGGCCGCACTCGGACGCGCCGTGGGACGACGCCGACCATGTCCGCTACCCCAACAGCTACCGGTGGGCCGACGAGAACTGGGACTGGCTGCTGGGCAGCGAGACGGCGCTGGACGAGGCACAGCTGGCCGAACTGCGCGATCGCCTGGCGAAGACGACCTAACCCCGTCATCGCCGGCCCCTCAGCGCACGATCTGCTGGACATTCCAGGTGTTGCCGTCCGGGTCGCTGAAGTAGACGAACCGACCCCACGGCTGCTCATCGACCTCGCCGACGTCCACCCCGCGCGATGCCAGGTCGGCCCGCGCGGCGTCCGCGTCGTCGACCACGAGCATGAGCGGACCGGTCGTCCCCGGTGCGCGGTCGGTCAGCCCCACGCCGAACGCGATCGAGCACGCGGAACCGCGCGGGGTGCACTGCACGAATCGCAACGATTCGTGCACCTGCTGGTCGTGATCGGCGTGGAAGCCAACCTTGTCGACGTAGAACTCCTTGGCGCGGTCGACGTCGGTGACGGGCACGAAGACAACTTCGAGTCGGTAATCCATGGCCGCGACGCTAGCGATGAGCACCGACAGTTCTCAGCCGATCGCACCGGCCTCACGCAGGGCGTCCATGTCGGCCTCGCTGTAACCCAGTTCGCCCAGCAGCGTCGAGGTGTCGGCGCCGATCGCCGTCAGCGGACCCGTGGCACCGGGCGTCGCCGAGAACCGCGGTGCGGCGGCCGCCAGGGTGGCCGGGCCGACCTGCGCGTACGACCCGCGAGCCACGTTGTGCGGGTGCCCTGGCGCCTCGGCCAGGGTCAGCACCGGCGCGAGACAGGCGTCGAGCGGCGCCCCGATCGTGGCCCACTCGTCGCGGGTCCGCGTCCGGAACGTCGCGTCGAGCACGGCTGCGCACGCCGGCCACTGCGCGGGGTCGTACGGGGACGGCACGGTGGCCGGATCGAGTCCGAGCGCGCCCACGAGCGCCGCCCAGAACTGCGGTTCGAGCGCGCCGACGGCCACCCAGCGACCGTCCGCGCACTCGTAGCAGCGGTAGTTCGGCGCGCCGCCGTCCAGCAGGTTCGCCGGCGCGCTCGTCCTTCCAGCCGCCGGCCGCGTGGAAGGTGCGGGTCATCGAGCCCAGGTAGGCCGCGCCCTCGGTCATCGCCGCGTCGACGACCTGGCCGTCGCCGCCGGCGCGCACGTGCAGCAGCGCGGCCAGCAGGCCGGTGGCGAGGAACATCGCGCCGCCGCCGAAGTCGGCGACGTAGTTGGCCGGCGGCACCGGTGGACCTTCGGCGGGCCCGATGCCGTGCAGCAGGCCGGTGATCGCGAGGTAGGTGATGTCGTGGCCGGCGGTGGTCGGCGAGCGGGCCGTCCTGGCCCCAGCCCGGTCATCCGGCCGTAGACCAGCTTCGGGTTGCGGGCCAGCGACGTCGTCGGGCCCGATACCGAGCCGCTCGGCGACGCCGGGACGGAAGCCCTCGATCAGCGCGTCCGACGTCTCGGCCAGGCGCAGCACGCACCTCGGCACCGCCCGGCTTGCGCACGTCCAGCCCGAGCGAGCGGCGGCCGCGGCCGAGCGGTCCGGCCGGCAACGCCGCCGAACGGGCCGCCGTCGGCGAGCTTGTCGATCCGGACGACCTCGGCACCCAGATCGGCAAGCAGCATGCCGAGGAACGGCACCGGCCCGATCGCCGGCAGCTCGAGCACGCGGATGCCGTGCAGCGGCCCGGTCACCCGCGTCCCCCCGTCCCAAAGCCGGGGGTGAGCCGACGGGTCAGAACGTCTCGCCGTTCTCGGCCTTCTTGCGCAGCAGCGGGTTCGGCTCGAAACGCGCACCGTGCTTCGCGGCGAACTCGTCGGCCCGCTCCACGAAGCCGGCGACGCCGCCCGGGTAGCCGTTGATGTACTGCAGCACGCCACCGGTCCACGGCGGGAAGCCGATGCCCATGATCGAGCCGATGTTGGCGTCGGCCGTCGTGATGAGCACGCCCTCCTCGACGCAGCGTGCCGACTCGACCGCCTCGATGACCAGCATCCGCTCGGACAGCTCGTGCAGATCGACCTCGGCCGGGTCGCCCGGCACGGGGAAGTGCTCGGCCAGCCCGGGCCAGAGCGCCTGGCGCTTGCCGTTCTCGTCGTAGTCGAAGAAGCCTGCGCCCTTGAGCCGACCCGGCCGGCCCAGCTCGACCATCTTCTCGACGACCGTCCTCGGCACGGGTGTCGCGGTGTAGGAGTCGCCCTGCGCCTCGCGAGCCTCGTTGCGGATCTTGAGGAACAGCTCCAGGTTGAGCTCGTCGGCCAGCTGCAGCGCACCGACCGGGTACCCGGCCTGCGTGGTCGCCTGCTCGATCGTCGCGGGCGCGATGCCCTCGCCGAGCATGGCCAGTGCCTCGTTGACGAACGTCCCGATCACGCGCGAGGTGAAGAAGCCGCGGCTGTCGTTGACGACGATCGGCGTCTTCTTGATCTGCTTGGCGTAGTCGAGTGCCCGCGCCAGCGCGGCGTCGGAGGTCTGCTCGCCGCGGATGATCTCCAGCAGCGGCATCTTGTCGACGGGCGAGAAGAAGTGCAGCCCGATGAAGTCGGCCTTGCGCGACACGCCCTTCGGCCAGCCCGGTGATCGGCAGGGTCGAGGTGTTCGAGCCGAGCAGCGCGTCCGGCAGGACGGCCTTCTCGGCGTCGCCGAAGACCTCGTGCTTGAGCGACTGCTTCTCGAACACGGCCTCGACGATGAGGTCGCAGCCCTCGAGCGCGGCGTAGTCGTCGGTGGGCGTGATCCGCGCCAGCACCTCGTCGGCCTTGTCCTGCGTCAGCTTGCCGCGCGAGACCGCCTTGTCGAGGATCTTCTGCGAGTACGCCTTGCCCTTCTCGGCCGCCTCCATCGAGACGTCCTTGAGGACGACCTCGATGCCGTTTCGGGCGCGAGACGTAGGCGATACCGGCGCCCATCATGCCGGCGCCGAGCACGGCGACCTTCTTCGCCGGGATCGGGTCGTAGCCGTCCGGACGCGAGCCGCCGGCGTTGATCGAGTTCAGGTCGAACCAGAATGCCTGGATCATGTTCTTCGCGGTCTGGCCCTTGGCCAGGTTGACGAAGTAGCGGCCTTCGATGGCGAACGCGGTGTCGAGGTCGACGTTCGCACCCTCGACCGCCGCGCACATGATGTGGTGCGGCGCCGGCATCGGCGCGCCCTTGAGCTGCTTGCGCAGGTTGCCGGGGAACGCCGGCAGCATGCCCGCGAGCTTCGGGCTGGACGGCGTGCCGCCCGGCATCCGGTAGCCCTTGGCGTCGAAGCGCTGGACCGACTCGGGGTTGGCCTTGATCCAGGCCCGGGCCTGCGTCGAGCATCGCCTCGGGCGAGGCCGCGACCTCGTCCACGAGGCCGACGCCGACCGCGTCGGCCGGGTTGTAGCGCTGGCCCTGCAGCAGCACCTTCATCAGCCCGTCGGCGATGCCGAGCATCCGGACGGTGCGGACGACGCCGCCGGCGCCGGGCAGCAGGCCGAGGGTCACCTCGGGGAAGCCGAACTGCGACTTCGGGTTGTCCAGGGCGATGCGGCGGTGGCAGGCGAGCGCGATCTCGAGGCCGCCGCCCAGTGCCGCGCCGTTGAGCGCCGCGACGACCGGCTTGCCGAGCGTCTCGAGCCGCCGCAGATCGGACTTGATCTTGGTCGACGCCCGCCGCGAACTCCGCCGCGTTCTCGTCGGTCACCTGGGCGAGCAGCTTGAGGTCACCGCCGGCGAAGAAGGTGTCCTTCGCCGACGTGACGATGACGCCGGTGATCGAGTCCTTCTCCTTCTCCAGCCGGTCGATCGTGGCGGACAGCGACGTGCGGAAGTCGTCGTTCATCGTGTTGGCGCGCTGTGTTCGGGTCGTCCAGCGTCAGCGTGACGATGCCGTCGGCGTCCTGGTCCCAGCGGATGGTGTCGGTCATCAGATGCGCTCCACGATCGTCGCCACGCCCATGCCGCCACCGACGCACAGTGTCGCCAGGCCGTAACGCAGGTCGCGTGCCTCGAGTTCGTCGATCAGGGTGCCGGTGATCATCGCGCCGGTGGCGCCGAGGGGGTGGCCGAGGGCGATCGCGCCGCCGTTGACGTTGACCTTCTCGTGCGGGACGCCGGTGTCCTTCATGAATTTCATGACGACCGCCGCGAACGCCTCGTTGACCTCGAACAGGTCGATGTCGTCGAAGGTCAGCCCGGCCTTGGCCAGCGCCTTGCGGGCAGACGGGGCCGGGCCGGTGAGCATGATCGTCGGCTCGGAGCCGACGACGCCGACCGAGACGATGCGAGCGCGCGGGGTGAGCCCGAGTTCGGTGCCCACCTGCTCGTTGCCGATCAGCAGCAGTGCCGCTCCGTCCACGATGCCGGACGAGTTACCGGGGGTGTGGACGTGGTTGATCTTCTCGACCCAGTGGTACTTCTGCAGCGCGACGGCGTTGAACCCGCCCATCTCGCCGATGCCCTCGAAGGACGGCTTGAGCCCGCCGAGCGACTTCGACGGTCGTCCCCGCGCGGGGGAACTCGTCGTGGTCGAGCACCACCTGGCCGTTGAGGTCGACGACCGGGATGACCGAGCGCGCGAAGTTGCCGTTCGCGATCGCCTTCGCGGCGCGATCCTGCGACTCGGCGGCGTAGGTGTCGACGTCGGTGCGGCTGAAGCCCTCCATCGTGGCGATCAGGTCGGCGCCGACGCCCTGCGGGACGAAGCTCGTGTCCGTAGGCGGTCTCCGGGTCCATCGCCCACGGACCGCCGTCCGAACCCATCGGGTACGCGTGACATCGACTCGACGCCGCCGGCGACGATGAGGTCCTCCCAGCCCGAGCGCACCTTCTGCGCGGCGATGTTGAGCGCCTCGAGGCCGGACGCGCAGAACCGGTTGAGCTGGAAGCCCGGCCCGGACGTCTCGTAGCCGGCGGCCAGCGCGGCGGTGCGCGCGATGTCCGCGCCCTGCTCGCCGACCGGCGAGACGCAGCCGAGGATGACGTCCTCGACGCGGGCGGGGTCCAGGTCGGGGTTGCGCTTGCGCAGTTCGTCGAGCAGCCCGACGACCAGCGAGATCGGCTTGGTGCGCGTGCAGCGAACCGGTGCTCTTGCCGCGCCCGCGCGGAGTGCGAATGGCGTCGTAGACGAACGCTTCGGTCATGGAGATCCCGTCCTGGTCGATGGGTCGATGGGTCTGTGGTCGGTCGTGGAGCGGTATTGCCAGTATCACTGTCACAGTTGTGAAGCGCCAGTGCTAGTGTCGTGGACTACTCTCGCCGGTATGACCGCGGCTCCGGCACTGCCCGAGGCGGACGAACTCACCATCGACGAGCTTGCTGCGCGTACCGGAATGACGGTACGCACGGTCCGTTTCTACGCAACCGAGGGCTTGTTGCCCCCGCCGGTGCGGCGCGGGCGGCTGGGTTACTACGGCCCGTCGCACCGGATGCGCCTGGACCTGATCCGGACGCTGCAGGAACACGGCTACACCCTCGCCGCGATCGAGCGGGTGCTGGCGCGCATCCCCGCCGACGCCAGCCCGTCCGAATATGCCGTGCACTCCTCCGTCCTCGCCCCGTGGCTGCCGGACAAGGCCGAGCGACTCGACCGGGCCGGACTCGAGCGACGGGTCGGGCGCCAGGTGACGCGAAGAGGAGATCGGCTACCTGGTGCAGGTCGGCGCGCTGGACCGGCACGACGACGGCACCTTCGGAGTGTCGACGGCTGCGCTCGGCCACGCGACCGAACTGATGGCGATGCCGGTGCCGACGCGGGTGCTGCACGACTCGGGAGCGATCATCGAGGAGCACGCCACCGCGGTCGCGAACGGGCTGACCGAGGTCTTCGTCGACGCGATCTGGGGGCCCTACCAGCGCGGCGAGATCGACCACGACCAGGTGGTCGCGATGCTGGCCCGGCTGCGGCCGCTGGCCGTGCAGGGCCTGGTCAGCGCATTCGGGCGGGCGGCCGACCGGGCTGCGCGGCGCGGGCTCGAACGACCCTGACCCGCTGTCCGGGACCGTCCGCGATCTTGTGCAGACGCGCCGGTGAAGCGCGGCGAGTCTGCACAGATCGCGCAACCAGCCGAACTAGCGGCGATGGGTGCAGAGCTTGCTGCGGTCGGTCTCGGTGGACGCGTCGGTGCAGACCGGGTCGAGCACCTTCGCGATGGACGTGGCGATCGGTCCCAGCGGGGGCTGGCGGTAGGACGCGGGCACCCGGACGTCGACGTAGACGGCGCGGTCGATCACCGTCCAGGTCGTCGCGCCGTCGCCCTGCACGGCGAGGAAGTCGACGCCGCTGACGCCGTAGATCTCAGCCCCCGGCACGAGCTGTCCCGGACGCGGCACCCCGCACCGCAGCACGATCGCGGGATCGCCCCATGCCACCACGAACGGCGACGCCGGGTCGGTGGCGACGCGGCGAGGGTCCTGCCCGTCCAGGCGCAACGGCAGTTCCCCGATGACTCGGGCGCAGGCCGACTCGGCGGCCGGCGAGGACGGGGGGGCCGTTGCGGTGACCGCGGGCAGTACCGGGGGCCCGGACGAGGCCGGCTGCGGATCGTCGGTCGCCCGTGCGATGAGCAGGGCGGCGATCACCACGAGGGGGACGGTCACCGCGGTTGCGATGACCGCCGCGTGGCGGACTTCCCGATCGATCGTGCGGCCCGGTCAGAGGTTGACGACGGGGCAGGTCAGTGTCCGGGTGATGCCAGGGACGGCCTGCACCCGCGCAACGACGAGCTTGCCGAGTTCGTCGACGTCCGCGGCCTCGGCGCGCACGATCACGTCGTAGGGGCCGGTAACGTCCTCGGCATTCGTGACGCCCTCGAGTTCGCCGATCTCGCGGGCGACGTCGGCGGCCTTGCCGACTTCGGTCTGGATCAGGATGTAGGCATTGACGCTCATCGCCGTGCGTGTCCTCTCCTCGTCGAGCCTTCCGGCGCTGTAGGAACGCTGTAGGAATCCGGTAGAACGTAGCGCAGGCTGGTGTGCACGGCTGCGGCCCGTCTGGTCGCGCAAGCGAAGGGAATCCCCATCACCGTTTCCGATCTCGGCGAGTTCGCGCTGGTCAAGCGGGTCACGGCCAACGCGCCGGTCGCCGACACCACGCTGCTCGGGCCCGGTGACGACGCCGCGGTGGTCGCCGCCCCGGACGGGCGCGTGGTGGCGAGCACCGACCTGCTCGTCGAGAACCGGCACTTCCGCCGCGACTGGTCGACGGCCAACGACATCGGGCACAAGGCTGCTGCGCGCAACTTCGCCGACATCGTGGCCATGGGGGCGGTGCCGACCGCCCTGCTCGTCGGATTCGCGGCACCCGGCGAGGTCGACCTGAGCTGGGTGGACGACCTGGTCGCCGGCATGCGCGAGGAGTGCGGCCAGGTGGGTGCCGCCATCGTCGGCGGCGACGTCACCGCGGCCGAGGTCATCACGCTCGCCATCACGGCACTGGGCGACCTGCAGGGACGCGCACCGGTCACCCGCGACGGCGCACGCGCCGGTGACGTCGTCGCCGTCGCCGGCCGGCTCGGCTGGGCCGCTGCCGGTTTCGCGGTGCTGGGCAGGGGGTTCCGCTCGCCGGTGCAGGTGGTCAACGCACACCGACGGCCCGATCCGCCCTACGCCGAGGGTCCCCGCGCGGCCGATCTCGGCGCGACGGCCATGACGGACGTGAGCGACGGCCTGGTCGCCGACCTGACGGCGATCGCCGAAGCCAGCGGGGTCCGGATCGATTTGCGTGCGGCGAGCCTCGACATCCCGGCCAAGCTGCGCGAGGTCGGGGCGGCACTCAACGTCGACCCACTGATCTGGACGCTCACCGGCGGCGATGACTACGCACTGGCCGCGACCTTCCCGGCCGGCACGGAGCTCCCGGACGAGTGGCTGGTCATCGGCACCGTCACCGAAGGCGAGGGCGTCCGCGTGGACGGACGCCGCTGGCCGATCGGCGGCCACGAGCACTTCCGGTGAGGCGGCACGGCCGATGAGCATCGTCATCGAGCCCCGCGACTACGACGACCCCGACGTGGTCCGGTTGATCACGGCCGTCCAACAGGAGTACGTCGAGCGCTACGGCGGCCCGGACGAGTCGCCCGTGGACGCAGTCGATTTCGCGCCGCCGCGGGGACGGTTCGTCGTCGCATTGCTCGACGGCGTCCCGGTCGCGACCGGGGCGTGGCGACTCATCGACGATCAGTGTGCGGAGATCAAGCGCATGTACGTCGTCGCTGCCGCACGTCGCAACGGGGTTGCGCGCGCGGTGCTCGCCGATTTGGAGGCCAGCGCGGCCGCCGCGGGTGCCCGACGGATGGTCCTCAACACCGGCACGCAGCAGCCGGAGGCGATCACGCTCTACGAGTCGGCCGGGTACGAGCCCGCCGAGGCGTACGGCCGCTACGCCTGCGCACCGATGGCCCGCTTCTACGGCAAGGGGCTGGCCCGCCCGCAGGCGAATCCAGCCCCGACCGTATGAGCCGCCCGGATCCCACCCGTCCGTACGGTTCTCGATCTAGAGCTTTCCTGACTTCGCGCTCATAGTCATCGCGTAAATGCGCCATATTTCCCACGATCGCCGGGTGTTGTGTCCGGTTAGGTGGGTTCGATGCCGTTTTGTGCCGCCAGGATGAGTGCCTCGGAGGTGCTTTCCGCGCCGAGAGCGCGGCGCGCAGCCGCCAGCCGGCGATCAGCCGTCCGTCGCGACAGGTGCAGCAGTTGTGCCGCGGCACCGAGCGACGCCCCGCCGAGCAGCGCGGCGAGCAACGCCCGCTCGTCGGCGGACAGCTCGGGGCCGGCCGCCGGCGCGTCGAGCCGATGGTCGACCGGACCGAGCCGGCGCAGGTCGTCGCAGAGCCGGTCGATGACCTCGCGCGACGCGCCGGCGTCGACGAGCAGATCCGCGCCCTGCACGGCGGCGAGCACGGCGCGCACGGCGCCCTCGGCATCCTCGACGCGGACCATCTCGGCACCTGGCCAGCCGGCCTGCACGGCCGCGGCACTGGTGCGCGCATCGCCCTCGAGCACGACGAAGCGACCCATCACGCACCACCGCGTGCCGCAAGCAGCGCGGCCTGCGATCGGCCGGTGGCACCGAGTTTGGCCGCCGCCGAGGTGAGCTGGGCAACGACCGTGTGTCGTGAGATGCCGAGGCGATGCGCGATCTGGGCGTTGGTCAGGCCCGCGCCGACGAGGGCCAGCATTTCGCGCTGACGTCCGGTCAACGTATCGCCGGCGGCGCGCGTCCGCGGTGCCGAGCGTCGCTGGCCGGCGGCTCGCAGTGACCGGTGAACACGGCCGAGCAGGGGCAGCAGTTCCTGCTCGGCCGCCCGCTGCTCGACCGCCTCGAGCCGCTCGACGGCGGCGGCCACCTCGCCGGCGCGCAGGGTGGCCTCGGCCGCCGCCCACAGGCAGCGCAGCTCACCGCGCCGGTGCCACGGTGCCCACAGCCGCGCGGCGGTCGTGAAGGCCGCCGCCGCCGCGTCCGGCCGGCCGTGGTGCAACAGCGCCAGACCCTCGGTCTCGTGCGGTACCGCGTGCAGCATCGGACGAGCCTGCGGGCCGAGCGGCGGTCCCGGGTCGCGGCCGAGGTCGGTCGCTGCCCAGGCCCGGGACACCGCGCCGAAGACGACGTTCGGGTCGTCGCTCGAGTCGAGGAAGCGGTCGGCCAACTGCAGTGCCTGCGCCGGGCGCCCGCCCCAGAGCGCGGCCTCGATGCGTACCCAGAGCACCTGCTTCTCGCCGCGGTGGTCGGCGACGGTCCGGACGGCGGCCACGCGGCGCAAGGCCTCGTCGATGCGGCCCACGTCGATGAGCGCGATGCAGAGGATCTCGAGCAGCTGATCGTGGCCGCGTGCCTCGACCACGGTGTCGAGCAACTGCTCGGCGTCGGCGATGACTTTGCGGTAGTCGCCGGCGTGGAAGTCCAGGCCCACAAGGCTGACGCGGACGCCGCGCTCCCACTCGCCGAGGCCCAGGTCATGGGCCCGGGACAGGAACTCGCGGCACAGGGTGCGGCCGAGCGCCGGGTCGCCGCTGGACTCGTGGTAGGCGATCAGGTTGTTCGCGGCGAGGAATTCGGTGCTGGTGTCGCCGGTGGACCGGGCCGCGTCGATGGCGGCTGCGAGCAGTCGGGGGGCGGTGTGGTCGTCAGCCGTGGCCAGCGCCGTGCCGTGCAGGTACAGCGCCCGCGTCACGTCCCCGCCCGCGGTGCGGGCCCGTTCGAGCGCGCGCGTCGACTGCCTGATCCCTTCGGCCAGGTCACAGTCGACGAACACGGGGATCCGCACCCGTTCGATCAGCAGGCCGACCTCGACCTCGCTGCCCGAGCCGCCGACCAGCGTCAGCCCCGCGTCCAGGGCGGTGCGCAGGCCCGCGACGTCCCCGGCTGCCCATGCACCCCGGGCACGGAGCAGGCAGGCCCAGGCCTGCGCCTCGGTGTTGCCCGGATCGAGCAGCTTCAGCACCCGGACCATCCCGTCCCAGTCGTGGGCCTGCTCGAGCGCTCGGGCGGCCCGCAGGCGCAGCGCATCGGCCTCGGGCCCGTCGGCCGTGGCCGCGGCGAGGGCGAGATGGCTGGCCAGCTCCGCGGGACGCACGGCGGTGGCGGCAGCTCTCAGGGCCGCGGAGTGTGCGAGTGCGGTCTCGCCCGCGAGGTGGTGATGGCGGGCGGCCTCGGCGTCGTCGCCGACCATGCGGGCGACCTGCGCGTGCAGTGCGCGCCGGTCGGCCTCGGTCATCTCGGCCGCGGCGACCTCGGCGAGCAACGCGTGCCGGATCTGGACGCCCTCCGGCCCGATCGTCGCGAGTTCTGCGGCGAGCAGGCTCTTGGTGCCCGCGTCGCCGAGCCGGTCGGCGGGTACCGGCCGGCCGGCCAGCGCGAGGAGCCCGAACGCCTCGCGACCCGGTACGTCGAGCAGGCGCAACCGTGCCGCCAGGGCCAGGCGCAGGCTCGCAGACGGCTCGCCGGTCGCCGTGAGCTCGTGCAGCAGCAGCGGGTTGCCGCCGCTGCGCTCGACCAGGCGGGCGACGGCGGAAGGGGGCAGGTCCGGTCGCAGGGTGCGCACCAGGTCCGCGGCATCGGACGTGGCGAGCGGAAGCAGGACCAGTTCGTGCACGCCGGCATCGCGCAGCCGGTCGAGGACCGGGTCGGCGCCCGGATCGCCGCGACGAACCCCGAGTGCGAGCCCGACCCGGCCGGCGAGGTGGAGCAGCACGTCGAGCGTGGCCGCGTCCGCCCATTGGACGTCGTCGACGAGCAGTACGCCGGGGCCGACCGCCGCCTCGACATCCTGGGCGACGGTGGTCGTGTCACCTGCGGCGACGTCCCGACCGAGTGCGCGCTGAAGGGGCAGGTAGCTCAGCCAACTCAGGGTGGCGAGCGCGCCGCCTTCGAAGACGGCGCGACCGTCCAGCGGTGCGACCGCACGCAGCAACGCGGTCTTGCCCACGCCGGCCTCCCCGGTGACCACCACCGGCCGGTCGGCGGAGAGCAGGCGCGCGAGCTCTGTGGCTTCGACGTCGCGTCCCTGCAGCACGCTGGCGATGATCGCATGATCTTTCCCGGGTGCGGCAGCAAGGAAACGGCCCGCCTCGCGTGGGCGAGACGGGCCGGGCAGTACTGGCGCCGGGGGTGCCGGCACCGCGGTGGATCAGGCGCGCGTGACCTTGCCCGCCTTCAGGCAGGACGTGCACACGGTGATCCGGCGGCGGTTGCCGGGCGCGACGAGCGCGCGCACCCGCTGCACGTTCGGGTTCCACCGACGATGGGTCCGGCGGTGGGAGTGCGAGACGGACATGCCGAAGCCGGGCCCCTTGCCGCAGACATCGCAGACGCTGGCCACTGAGGCCTCCTCATGAGTTCGGCTACGTTCGACCGAGGTCGATTTCATCCCGGGCGATACGGCGCGACGGGCAACCGGAGCAGTCTATCTGTTCGGCGACGGGCGGACCAAACCGCGGGGGCACGGCGCACCGGCGGGGCCGGACGAGGGCCAGTATGGTGCCCGCAGCCCCCGGCGTGGTCGCGGGTGTGGACCTGCTGCCGAGATGGGGGTGGACGTGGTCGAGGCGCTCGACGCGCGCGCCGTCCGCCGCTGGGGTGCGGCCGCGGTCGGTGCACTCGAACTCAACCGCGCCGAGCTGGACCGGCTCAACGTCTACCCGATCCCCGACGCCGACACCGGAACCAACCTGCTGACGACGATGCGCGCGGCGGTGCTCGCGCTCGATGCCGACCCGACCCAGGACGCCGCGGAGGCGCTAGGCGTCCTCGCTCGAGGCGCGGTGCTCGCCGCGCGCGGCAACTCCGGTGTGATCATGTCCCAGCTCCTGCGCTCGCTGGCCGACGCGGCGGCGGGCGCGCCGGCGGTGGACGCCGAGGTGCTGCGCACCGGGCTGCGCAACGGTGCCGACGACGCGCGTGCGGCCGTGACCGACCCGGTGGAGGGCACCATCCTCAGCGTGGCGCGGGCCGCTGCGGATGGCGTGCCCGAAGGGCCGCTGTCGATCGAGCAGCTCGCGCTCGCGGCACTGGCCGCGGCCGAGGTGGCCGTGCTGCGAACCACTGAGCAACTGGAGGAACTCGCCCGGGCCGGGGTCGTGGACGCCGGCGGGCAGGGTCTGGCCGTCGTGCTCGGAGCGCTGGTGCAGTCGCTCGGCGGCGCCGCGGTCCGCGCACCGCTCCCGTCCGGTCCCGACCCGGTCGCGGTGGTGCCCTGCGCCGACGGGAGCTTCGGGTACGAAGTGCAGTACCTGCTCGACGCCGACCACGAGGGCGCCGCCGCCGTCCGCGCCGGGCTGGCCGCGCTCGGCGACTCGGTTGTCGTCGTGGGCACCGGCGAGGGGACGTGGAACGTGCACGCGCACGTGGACGACGTCGGTGCCGCGATCGAGGCCGGCGTGGCGGCCGGGCGTCCCTACCGGATCAGCGTCGTCCGCTTCGCCATCGACCCCGAGGCCGGTGCCACCGACGGTGCTGATGAGCCGTACCCGGACGCCGGGGCGGCCGGACGCGCGTCCACGGTGAGTTCCGTGATCGCCGTCGCGCCCGGCGAGGGGCTGAGCCGGCTGTTCGAGGCGGAGGGGGTGCGCGTAGTGGCCGGCCCGACGGTCACGACCGAGGACGTTCTGCTCGCGATCCGCGATTCACCTGCGCGCCGGGTGATATTGCTGCCGAACGCGTCCCGCATCACCGGCGTCGCCGAAGCCGCCGCCGAACAGGCCCGCGCCGTCGGCGTGCGGGTCGCGGTGGTGCCGACCCGCTCGCCCGTGCAGGGGCTGGCTGCCGTCGCGGTGCACGACCCCGAGCGGCGCTTCGACGACGACGTGATCGCGATGGCCGAGGCTGCCGCGGCGACCCGGTTCGCCGAGGTGACGGTGGCGACCGAGCAGGCCCTGACCGCTGCCGGAGTGTGCCAGCCGGGGGAGGTGCTGGGCATGATCGACGGCGAGGTCGTCGAGATCGGACACGGGCTCTTGTCGGTCGCCTTCGCGCTCACCGACCGGCTGCTGTCCGTCGGCGCGGAACTGATGACCGTCCTTGTCGGTGCCGACGCGCACGCTGGGTCCGGAGACGTGGTGGCGCGGCATGTGCGCGACCGCTCGCCGCTGACGGAGGTGACCGTGTACCAGGTCGGCCAGCCGCGCTTCCCGCTGATCATCGGGGTCGAGTGACGCTGTGACCGACCTCGGCACGCGCCTGGACGGGGTGCTCGGCGGACGCACGGCGAAGGTGATCGAGCGTGAGCTCGGCCTGCGGACGGTCGGCGAGTTGCTGCGCCACTACCCGCGGCGCATCGCCGAGCGCGGCGAGCTGACCGATCTCGCCGAGCTGAAGGTGGACGACGAGGCCACCGTGCTGGCCGAGGTGCGCCGCGTCGGCGTGCTCGGGTACGGCCGCAGCACCCGCGTCGTCATCACCGTCGGTGATGGGCACGCGGAACTCGACTGCGTGTTCTTCGGCCCGCGCAACAAATGGCGCGCCGACCGCACACCCGTCGGCGCGCTGGGCATGTTCTCGGGCAAGGTCGGCGTGTTCAACCGTCGACGGCAGCTCGTCCACCCCGAGTTCCAGCTGATCGGCGACGGCGGCGTCGACGACAGCCTGGCGGTGCACGAGGCCGACCTGTTCGCCCGGACGCTCATCCCCGTGTACCCGGCGACGAAGAACCTGCGGCCCTGGACGATCGCCAACTCGATCGCGCAGTTGCTGGACCTGCTCGATCCGCTGCCCGACCCCGTCCCGGTCGAGGTGCGGGCGCGGCGTGGGCTGCCCGCCTTCGACACCGCCATCCGGGGCGTGCACCGTCCAGAGGACCGCGCCCAGTGGTTCGCGGCCAAGCGCCGGCTCGCATGGGACGAGGCGTTCGCGGTGCAACTCGTGCTCGCCCAGCGGCGCGCCGCGGCGGCCGCGAACCCGGCACTCGCCCGGCCTACCCGCGACGACGGCCTGCTCAGTGCCTTCGACGCGCAGCTCCCGTTCGAGCTGACGGCTGGGCAGCGCGAGGTCGGCGCGCTCCTGGCCGACGAGCTCGCCGTCGAGCACCCGATGCACCGGCTGCTGCAGGGCGAGGTCGGGTCCGGCAAGACCGTCGTCGCGTTGCGGGCGATGTTGCAGGTCGTCGACGCAGGTGGTCAGGCGGCGCTGCTCGCGCCGACCGAGGTGCTCGCCCAGCAGCACACCCGAACGGTCGAGACGATGCTCGGGACCCTAGCGCAGGCGGGCCGGCTCGGCGGCGCCGAGACCGCGACCCGGGTGGCCCTGCTCACCGGATCGCTGCCGGCCGCAGCCCGCAAGCAGGCGCTGCTCGACGCGGCGGGTGGTGCCGCGGGGATCGTGATCGGGACGCACGCGCTGATCCAGGAGCAGGTGCAGTTCGCCGACCTCGGGCTGGTGGTTGTCGACGAACAGCACCGCTTCGGAGTAGAACAGCGCGATGCCTTGCGCAACAAGGCAGCGCAGCCACCCCACCTGCTGGTGATGACTGCTACGCCGATCCCGCGGACGGTGGCGATGACCGTGTTCGGCGATCTCGAGACGTCCACGCTGACCGAACTACCGGCCGGTCGATTGCCGATCCGCACCTCGGTGGTGCCGTCGGCCGAGAAGCCGGCCTGGCTCGACCGGGCGTGGGAACGGGTTCGCGAGGAGGTCGCCGCGGGCCGCCAGGCCTACGTCGTATGCCCGCGGATCGGTGCGGACCTCGCCGCAGAGATGGTCGAGTTCGAGGCCGAGTTCGCCGGTGAGGACGGCACGCCGGTGGCACGCCGCCCGCCCGTGGCCGTGACCGATGTCTTGGCGCTGCTCGAGGACGGCCCGCTGCGGGGGCTGCGGCTGGCCGCGTTGCACGGCCGGCTCGCGCCCGAGGAGAAGGACCGCGTGATGGGCGAGTTCACCGCGGGCCGCCTCGACGTCCTCGTCGCGACCACGGTGATCGAGGTGGGGGTGGACGTCGCCAACGCCACGGTGATGGTCGTCCTCGACGCCGACCGGTTCGGCGTATCGCAGTTGCACCAACTCCGCGGCCGGATCGGGCGCGGCGAGCATCCGGGCGTCTGCCTGCTCGTCACCGACATGGCCACCGGAACGCCGGCCCGGGAGCGCCTCGATGCTGTCGCAGCGACCTCGGACGGGTTCGAACTCGCGCGCCTGGACGTCGAGCAACGGCGCGAGGGCGACGTGCTCGGATCGGCCCAGTCCGGCCGTCGCTCACAGCTCAAGCTGCTCTCGCTGCTGCGGGACGAGGACCTCATCGTGCAGGCCCGGGCCGAGGCCGCCGACCTCGTCGCGGCCGACCCCGACCTGACCGGACACCGGCTGCTCGCCGCCGAGGTCGCGGCCCTGGTCGCGGACGAACAGGCCGAATATCTGGACAAAGCATGAGCAACGGCGCGAACCCCTACAGCGGGTCGTCTCGTTGGGCCCCCACATGACGCGCATCGTCGCCGGCGCGGCGAAGG
Source organism: uncultured Actinomycetota bacterium (assembly GCA_963750295.1). GTDB lineage: Bacteria > Actinomycetota > Actinomycetes > Mycobacteriales > Jatrophihabitantaceae > CAVVPY01. The sequence goes on along the minus strand of CAVVPY010000001.1, from coordinate 1,644,540 downwards.
GCCGCCGCCTCGCCGTCCCCGCCCGGGGCACCCGGCCGACGTCCGAACGGGCCCGCGAGGCGCTGTTCAACTCGCTACGGGGGCTGATCGACGTCGAGGGTGCCCGGGTGCTCGACCTGTTCGCGGGCACCGGGGCGATAGGTCTCGAGGCCCTCTCGCGCGGCGCGGCGTGCGCCTGCTTCGTCGAGTCCGACCGGGCCGCCTGCGAGATCATCAAACGCAACGTCGGCGCGGTGGGGTTGCCCGGCGCCGAGGTGCACCGCGTGCTGGCCGCGTCCTACCTGGTGGGGCGGTCGCCGGACGACCCGTTCGACCTCGTGTTCGCCGACCCGCCCTACGCCTACCGCGACGCCCACCTGAGCGTGCTGCTCACGTCGCTCGCCCGAGGCGGCTGGCTGGCCGAGGACGCGCTGGTCGTGGTGGAGCGCCCGGTCCGTGGCCGCGATCCGGAATGGCCCGCCGGGATCACCGCCTTGCGACAGCGCCGCTACGGCGAGGGCGTGCTTTGGTACGGTCGCGCCAGCCCTGAGATGCCCGGCCGTGAGGCTGCCCATGAGGAGTGACGCGATCAATCACCCGCGCCGTGCCGTGTGCCCGGGCTCGTTCGACCCGGTCACGAACGGCCATCTCGACATCATTGGGCGGGCGTCGCTGCTCTACGACGAACTGGTCGTCGCGGTGTTCGTGAATCAGTCGAAGTCCAGCCTGTTCGCGGTGGACGAGCGGCGCGAGCTGCTCGAAGAGGTGACGGCCGAGTACGGCAACGTCCGCATCGACAGCTTCGAGGGCCTGGTCGTCGACTACTGCCGTGACAACGGGATCGCGGTCATCGTCAAGGGGCTGAGAGCCGTCAGCGACTTCGATTACGAGTTGCAGATGGCGCAGATGAACCGCGGCCTGGCCGGGGTCGACACGCTGTTCATGCCCACCAACCCGGAATACAGCTTCCTGGCCTCTAGCCTGGTCAAAGAAATCGCGAAGTGGGGCGGGGACGTCTCGACCCTCGTCCCGCCGAACGTCCTCAAGCGACTCAGTATTCGAGCCAGCGGCTGACCGGCGGCTGGCCGGCGGCGGAAGGTACGACATGACCGACCAGTCCCTACGACGGGCTGACGATCTGCTCACCGAACTGGTCGAGCTGGTCGAGACCGCCCGCACCGTGCCGATGTCGTCGTCCTGCGTCCTGCCGCGGGAACAGATGCTCGACCTGCTCGATGACCTGCGCGAGGTGCTCCCGCCGGAGATGGAGCAGGCCCGGCACGTGGTGGCGCACCGCGACCAAGTGGTGGCTGACGCCGACGCAGCGGCGGCCACCACCCGGGAGGCCGCCACGGTCGACGCCGCGACGATCGTGCAGCAGGCCCGCGAGGCCGCAGCGACGCTCGTCCACGACGCCGAGGTGCAGGCCTACCAGATCGTCGAGGACGGCCGCACCGAACACGCCAGCCTGGTGTCGGCCACCCGCGTGCACCAGGAAGCCACCGCGGCCGCCACCGCGCTGCGTGCCGAGGCGCTCGACTACGACCGGCAGTTGCGCGAGGGTGCCGACGCCTACGCCGCGCACGCGCGCAGCGAGGCCGAGCAGTACGCGATGACGGTCCGGGCTGACGCCGAGCAGTACGCAGTGAAGCTGATGGCCGACAGCGACGAGTACGCCGATCGCACGCTGGCCGAGATGGCGGTGACGCTGCAGCGCTCCGCGGCGACGGCAGAGCAGGGGCGGGCCGCGATCGCGCAGCGGCGGGCCCCGATGGCCAGCGCCGGTTAGGGACTTCAGCAGCAGATTTAGGCCGCGGGTGCTCCCTCGGCTAGGCTGATCGACGGCCTCATCCCGATCACGGCCGCCACGTATGCCCGAGAACTCGACACCGCACGCGCATCGCGCTGTTGCCCGCCATGGCCGGCAACAGTCCGGCGCTGACCCGCGCAGCCCGTTCGTCTTCGACCTACGGCAGCTCGGTCGGCGAGCCGGCACGATGCGCGAGTACCGGCGTCAGGTTCCCGCGCCTGCGGGGCTCGGCCGTGATCTCGTCGGGGTACCGAAGGGTGCTCCGCTCTTGCTCGACGTCCGGCTGGAGTCGGTGACCGAAGGCGTGCTCGTCACGGGCACGGTCACCGCACCGTTGGACGGTCAGTGCGGGCGGTGCCTCGATCCGGTGTCCGACGAACTGGTCGCCGACGTGTGTGAGCTGTTCGCGTATCCGAACAGCGTCACGCACGGGACGAGCAGTGCGGACGAGGTCCACCGCGTCGACGGCGAACTTCTCGACGTCGAAGCGGTGGTGCGTGACGCAGTGGTGCTCGGGTTGCCCTGGACCCCGCTGTGCCGGCCCGATTGCGCCGGGCTCTGTCCGACCTGCGGGCAGCGGCTCGACGATCTTCCCGCCGGGCACACGCACGAGCAGCTCGACCCTCGCTGGGCGGCCCTGGCCGCGCTCCGCACGGCGGACCCCGGCGAAACCGACACCGATGCGTCGACAGACGTGACGAAGGAGTGACCGACGTGGCCGTCCCGAAGCGGAAGACCTCGCGCAGCAACACCCGGTCCCGCCGGTCGCAGTGGAAGACCACCGCACCGACCCTGGTCCTGTGCCCGAATCGCGCGTGCGGGGAGATGAAGCTGCCCCACACGGCCTGCGCGAACTGCGGGCAGTACGACGGCAAGCAGATCCTCGAGGTCTGAGCGCCGTCCGTGAGTGACCGAGGCTCGCCGAGCAGCCGCACCGGCGCACCGCTGTGCCGACCGAGCCGTCTGCGCCGTCGGTGCCGTCTGCCGGATGTCCGGCGGCCATGACAGCCGACCAGGACGACCTCGCGGCGGCACTCGGCGTGTCCCTCGACGCCACCCTGCTGCGCCGCGCCCTCACGCACCGCTCCTACGCCTACGAGCACGGCGGCCTGCCGCACAACGAGCGCCTGGAGTTTCTCGGCGACTCGGTACTCGGGGTCGTCGTGACCGAGACGCTCTACCGCTCGCACCCTGATCTGCCCGAAGGCAAACTGGCCAAGCTGCGGGCCTCGGTGGTCAACATGCGCGCCCTTGCCGACATCGCCCGTGGCATCGGGCCCGAGGGGCTGGGCGCGTACCTGCACCTGGGCCGCGGCGAGGAGGCGACGGGGGGACGCGACAAGTCGAGCATCCTCGCCGACGGGCTCGAGGCGGTGCTCGGCGCGATCCACTTCGAGCACGGCCTGCCGGTCGCCGCTCGCGTCGTGCACGACCTGTTCGACCAGCTGATGCGTGACGCAGCCGAGCGGGGGGCCCGCCTGGACTGGAAGACCAGCCTGCAGGAACTCACGGCCGAACTCGGGCTCGGCGTCCCGGACTACGTGATGAGCTCCACCGGCCCGGACCACCAGAAGACGTTCACCGCGCAGGCCACCATCGGCGGAAACCTTTACGCCGCGAGCACCGGGCGCAGCAAGAAGGAGGCCGAGCAGGCGGCCGCCGAGGAGGCGTTCCGGGCGATCGAGGCCAGCGTGAGTGCCGTGGCGGTCCCGGTTGAGTCCTCCGCCGGCTGACGCCGGTGCGCTGATGTGCCCTCGTCGCCGGTGCCGTGCCTGAGCTGCCCGAGGTCGAGACCGTCCGCGCCGGGCTGCAGCGCTGGGTGAGTGGGCGCACCATCGCCTCGGTCGACGTGACCCATGCGCGCGCCGTACGCCGGCATCTGGCCGGAGCGGACGACCTCGCCGCGCGGCTCGTCGGCCAGCGCATCGACGCGGCCTCCCGGCGCGGCAAGTACCTGTGGCTGCCGCTGACCGACCCGAGCGGGCGTGGGCCGGCCGAGCAGGCACTCGTCGCGCACCTGGGGATGAGTGGGCAGTTGCTCGTCCAGGCCGGGGACGCCCCCGGCGAGCGGCACCTGCACGTGCGCATCGGGTTCGCCGACGGCGGCCGTGAACTGCGCTTCGTCGACCAGCGCACCTTCGGCGGGATGCTGGTCGACCAGCTCGTCCCCGCGGCCGATCGCCCCGAGCAGCGCCTGCCCCATCAGGTGGCCCACATCGCTCGCGACCCGCTCGACCCCTTCTTCGACGACGCGCTGTTCGCCGCGCGGGTGCGGCGGCGCGGCTCGGGCCTGAAGCGGGCCCTGCTCGACCAGACCCTGGTGTCGGGTATCGGCAACATCTACGCCGACGAGTCGCTGTGGCGCTCGCGGCTGCACGGCGAGCGGCTCGGGCGGAGCCTGACCCGCGCCGGCGTCCTGGCGCTGCTGGGCGAGGTCCGTGCGGTGCTCACCGACGCGTTGGTGGCCGGTGGCACGTCCTTCGACGCGTTGTATGTCAACGTCAACGGCGAGAGCGGCTACTTCGACCGGTCGCTGGCGGTGTACGGACGTGAGGGTGAACCGTGCCCGCGGTGCGGCACGGCGATCCGCCGGCAGGCGTTCATGAACCGTTCCAGCTCCTTCTGTCCACGCTGCCAGCGCCGCCCGCGTGCGGAGAATCTCACCTAGGCGCGGCCTGTGCGCATTGGCGGTATTTGCTAGGTTTCGCGCGCGGTGTTGTTGACCCCGCGTTACGTCGGTGCGACCATGATGTGACTGACGGGAGCCCGTGGGCGGCCGAGATCAACCGAGTGGTTCGAGCTGACCGCGCCGTGCTCCCCGCCTCGTCGGCAAGCGAATCGTCGAACTGATCAGAGGGTCGCCTGATGGCACGAGCCTTGCTGGGCTATGTAGGCACGAGCAACGATTACGTACTCGCCATGGAGGTCGCCCGCCTTCGCCGGCGGGTGGCAGAGCTCGAGGCCCAACTGCTCGAGCTGCGCGAGTCGCACCGAGCTGAACTCGACCTCGAACTGCATCGCATCGCCGAGGTCGCCGAACCCGCCCTGACCTAGTCGGCCCGCCTGCGGCCTCAGGTAGAGGTCGAGGTGCGGCACGCCGCGCGGTGTTCTACGCCGACGCCGCGCAGCGATAAGTTCTGCTCCGACGTGGCCTCACCTGCGCCCTCGAGCAGAACCGATCCGGGAGATCCGTGCACCTCAAGACGTTGACGCTGCGAGGGTTCAAATCCTTCGCGTCGGCCACCACCCTGCGCTTCGAACCCGGGATCACGACCGTCGTCGGCCCGAACGGATCGGGCAAGAGCAACGTCGTCGACGCCATCGCCTGGGTACTCGGCGAGCAGGGCGCGAAGACCCTGCGCGGCGGCAAGATGGAGGACGTCATCTTTGCCGGGACCGCACAGCGGCCCCCGCTCGGCCGGGCCGAGGTCACGCTCACCATCGACAACTCCGACGGCGCGCTGCCCATCGACTTCGCCGAGGTGTCGATCACCCGGCGGATGTTCCGCGAAGGGACCAGCGAGTACGAGATCAACGGTGAGCACGTCCGCCTGCTCGACGTCCAGGAACTGCTCTCGGACTCCGGCATCGGTCGCGAGATGCACGTGATCGTCGGGCAGGGCCAGCTCGACGCGGTGCTGACCGCGCGCCCGGAAGACCGGCGCGGGTTCATCGAAGAGGCAGCCGGGGTGCTCAAGCACCGCAAGCGCAAAGAGAAGGCGCTGCGCAAGCTCGATGCCATGCAGGCCAACCTCACCCGGGTCACCGATCTGACCGGCGAGCTGCGTCGCCAGCTCAAGCCGCTCGGCCGGCAGGCTGAGATCGCGCGCCGCGCGGCCGGCGTCCAGGCCGAATTGCGCGATTCACGGTTGCGGCTGCTCGCCGACGACCTGGTCACCCTGCGTGACCAGTTGCGGCAGGAGGTCGCCGACGAGGAGGCCATCCGTGCGCGCCGCGCCGCCGCCGAGGCCGCCCTGCGGCAGGCCCGTGCCCGCGAGGCCGAACTCGAGCAGGCGATGGCGGCCGACGCGCCGCTGGTCGCCGCCACCCAGGACACCTGGTACCGCCTCTCGACGCTGGAGGAGCGATTCCGGGGGACCGCGTCCCTGGCCGCCGAACGGGCGCGCCACCTCGCCGGCGAGCCCGACGAGCGTGCCGCCGGACGCGAGCCCGAGGCGATGGAGGCCGAAGCCGCCGAGGCACGGGTCGAGGAGCAGCGCCTGCAGGGCGCGCTCACCGAGGCGTCGACCGCGCTGGCCGACACCGTCGCCGAGCGCCAGCTGCTCGAGGGGCGGCTGGCCGAGGCGGAACGGGCCCTGGTCGCGGCGGCGCGCGCCGTCGCCGACCGGCGCGAGGGCCTGGCCACGCTGTCCGGGCAGGTGCACGCGCTGCGCACGCGCGCCACCGCAGGCGGGGACGAGATCACCCGGTTGAGCGTGGCGGCCGACGGTGCCCGCGAGCGGGCGGCGCGGGCCGAGGCGGACCTGGCCGCGGTCCAGGCGGAGGTCGGCAGCCTGGACGAGGGCGAGTTCGGCCTCGACGAGCGGCACGAGGCGGCGGTCGCCGCTTACGAGACGATCGAAGCGCGGGTGCGCGAGTTGGCCGACGCCGAGCGCGACGCCGAGCGCGAACGCTCGACCTGGGCCGCGCGCGCCGACGCGCTGGCGAGCAGCCTGACGCGCAAGGACGGCGCCGGTGCGCTGCTCGCCGCCGGTGACCGGCTCCCCGGCGTCCTCGGTTCGCTCGCCGCGCTGCTGACCGTCCGTCCCGGTTTCGAGACGGCGATCGCGGCCGCGCTCGGCGCCCAGGCCGACGCCATCGCCGTGGGCACCGTCGAGGGCGCGCTCGACGCCTTGACGATGCTCAAGGCGGACGACGCCGGCCGGGCCGGCCTGGTGTTCCCCACCCTGACCGGTGCGGTGTCGCCGCGCCCGGAGCTCGCCGAGCCGGCGCTCTGGGCGCTCGACACGGTGACCGTCCCCGAATCGATTCGCAGTGGCGTCGGTGCCCTGCTCGCGGCGGTCGCGGTCGTCCCCGACCTGGCTGCCGCCCGAGGCCTGGTCGCGGGCGGCGGGGCACGGCTGGCGGTGACCCGGGACGGCGACGTCGTCGCGGCCGCCTGGGCGAGCGGCGGGTCGGCGTCGACTCCGAGCGCGATCGAGATCCAGGCCGCCGTGGACGAGGCGCGCCAGAAGGCCGACGAGGCGGCGTCCCGGCACGAACGGGTGCACGCCCAGCTCGCCGAGTCGCGCGCGCGATCTGCCGCCCTGCACGCCGAGGTCGAGCAGGCCCTCGAAGCGCTGCACGAGTCCGATGCGCGGCTGTCGGCGGTGTCCGAACAGCTGGCGCAGCTGGGCGAATCCGCGCGGCAGGCCTCGGCCGAGGCCGCGCGCCTGGACGAGGCGCGGGGCGCCGCCGAGCAGGCCCGCGACCGCGATCTGGCGGGGCTGTCCGATCTCGAGGAGCGCCTGCACCTCGCCGAGGCGCAGTCCGACTACCCGGACGAGCCCGACACGGCCGAACGGGACGCGCTCCACGCCGAGGTGGCGGCAGCCCGCCAGGCCGAGATGGACACCCGGCTGGCGGTGCGGACCGGCGAGGAGCGGGTGCGCGCAGTCGCCGGGCGGGCCGAGCAGTTGCTGCGTGCGGCCGAACTCGAGCGGGCAGCGCGGGTGCGGCAGGCCCAGGCGCGAGCCGCTCGGGCGCGCGGTGCTGTCGTGGCCGGGCTGGTCCGTGACGCGGCACGGCAGGCGCTCGCGCGCATCGAGCGGTCGGTGGCCGCGGCCGCGGCCGAGCGTGAGGCGGCCCAGCAGGCCCGGGTCGTCCGCGAGGGCGAGTTGCTCGGGATCCGCGCGCGTAGCCGCGAGCTGGCCGAGGAGCTGGCCAGGCTGACCGACGCCGTGCATCGCGACGAGATGATCCGCACCGAGCAGCGACTGCGCATCGAGGCGCTCGAGCAACGCGCGGTCGACGAGTACGGCGTGGAGGTGGACGCGCTCGTCGCCGAGTACGGGCCGGACCAGCCTGCCCCACCGGCCTCGATCGAGGTGGCCGAGTACGAGCAGGCACGCGAGCGCGGCGAGCAGGTCGTGGCACCGCAGCCGGGGCCCTTCCACCGGCCCACGCAGGAGAAGCGCGCGGCGCGTGCCGAGCGTGACCTGGCCCTGCTCGGCAAGGTCAACCCGCTGGCGCTGGAGGAGTTCGCGGCGCTGGAGGAACGCCACCAGTTCCTGTCGACGCAGCTCGAGGACCTGAAGAAGACCCGCATCGACCTGCTGACCGTGGTCAAGGAGGTCGACGAGCGGATCCTCGAGGTGTTCACGAGTGCCTACGCCGACGTGGCCCGCGAGTTCGAGGTCGTCTTCGCCACGCTGTTCCCCGGCGGCGAGGGGCGCCTCGTCCTGACCGACCCCGACGACATGCTGCTCACCGGGATCGATGTCGAGGCGCGGCCGCCTGGCAAGAAGATCAAGCGGCTGTCGCTGCTGTCCGGCGGCGAGCGGTCACTGACGGCTGTCGCGCTGCTCGTCGCCATCTTCCGTGCCCGTCCCAGCCCGTTCTACGTCCTGGACGAGGTCGAGGCCGCGCTGGACGACACGAATCTGGGCCGGCTGCTCGACCTCATCAGCGCCCTGCGCGGCAGCAGCCAGCTGATCGTCATCACCCACCAGAAGCGCACGATGGAGATCGCCGACGCGCTGTACGGCGTCACGATGCGCGGGGACGGCGTGACCCAGGTCATCAGCCAGCGCCTGCGCGAGGCCGGCGAACCGGTCGGCACGAACCGCTGAGTGCCCCACTCTGAGCGGGTAGGGCCATCCCGTCTGCCGCAGCGCGCAGCGGTTGCTCCTGCCCGCCCGGCCGTGATCTCAGCGAACTGGTCGGGCCGGTTGCGATCGTCGATTAAGGTGTGGGGGTGAGAACCTCGCGCTTGCGGCGCTCCCAGCCCCTCCGTGCACGGCCGGCATCGGCCGCGGTGCTGGCGTTGCTCGCGCTCACCGCGCTGACGGCGACCGCATGCGGGTCGGGATCGGCCGCCCCGCAGAAGACGGTGACCGTGACCAACGGGCCCAGCGCCGGCCAGTCCAGTTCGAGCTCGGCGAGCGCGTCGGTCTCGAAGAGCGCCAAGCCCGGCAAGCCGGTACACGTGTCGCTGAAGATCGGCGACGGGGCGCAGGTCGGCGTCGGCATGCCGATCATCGCGTTCCTGTCGCGTCCGATCAAGGACGCGAAGGCCTTCGCCGCAGCCACCAAGGTCACGGTCAACGGGACGGCGGTGCAGGGCGCCTGGTACTTCGAGCCCAAGGCCCAGGACCCCGGTCACCCGATCGAGGCCGACTACCGGATGTCGCGGTACTGGCCCGGCCACGCCCAGATCCACATGGACCTGCCGGTCAAGGGCCTGTCCGCCGGCACCGGCCTGACCTTCGACAACAGCCTGACGCTGGACTTCACCACCGGTCCCGAAAACCTCCTCACCGTCGACGATTCGACCCACAAGGTCACGGTCATGAGCGACGGCGAGCTCTGGGGAACCTTCCCGACCTCGCTCGGCGAGTCGCGCACCCCCACCAAGCGCGGCATCAAGGTGATCATGGAGAAGGGCCTGGACATCCGGATGACCGGCCCCGGCTACGACGACCCGCACGTGAAGCTGACCCAGCGCCTGACCTACGACGGCGAGTACCTGCACGCCGCGCCGTGGAACATCTACAACATCACCCACGGCATCGACTCCTCCAACGGGTGCACCAACCTGATCCCCGCCGACGCGAAGAAGCTCTACGACTTCCTCGAGATCGGCGACGTGGTCGACTACCCGAACGCCTCCGGGCCCCGCATGACCCTCGGTGACGGCTACGGGGACTGGAACCTGTCGTGGCAGCAGTGGCTGACCGGTGGTCTCTACCCGACGCGCTGACGCCCGACCCTGACCGCACGACCGACCGCAGCACCGACCGCTCCGCTCCCGGCGTCGTCGCGCGCTGAGAGGATGCACCAGTGATATTCGTCTGGATCGCGCTCGCCGTCATCGTCGTCGCCACGGTGGTGGTGATCGCGCTCGTCGTACCGCGTCGCCGCGGCGGCGTCGACAGCACGCTGCCCCCGACCGCGCGGCCGTCCGTGCGGCCGGCCACGCCGCCGAGGGGCTCGGTCACCACCGACGACGCGGGTCCAGCACCGCCGATCGTCGACGTCGAGGACGTGGCGGCAGCGCCGACGATCGAGACCCCGGAGCCGACCGCGGGCCGGCTGCACCGGCTCCGCGCTCGGTTGGCGCGCTCGCAGAATGCACTCGGCCGGGGCCTGCTGAGCGTGCTCTCGCGCGAGAATCTCGACGAGGCCGCCTGGGACGAGGTCGAGGAGGCCCTGCTCACCGCCGACGTGGGGGTCGGCGCGACGACCGAGATCGTCGAGCGGCTGCGGACGCGGACCAAGGTTCTCGGGACCCGCTCCCAGGGTGAGTTGCGTGCCCTGCTCGCCGAGGAACTCGTCGCCGCCTTGCGACCGGAGCTGGACCGCTCACTGCATACGACACCCGGCACCGACCGGCCCGCGGTCGTGCTGGTCGTCGGCGTGAATGGGACCGGGAAGACGACGACCTGCGGGAAGCTCGCACGCGTTCTGGTCGCCGACGGCCGCACGGTCCTGCTCGGCGCCGCGGACACCTTCCGCGCAGCGGCGGCCGATCAGTTGCAGACCTGGGGGTCGCGCGTCGGTGCCGAGACCGTCCGAGGTCCCGAGGGCGGTGACCCGGCATCGGTCGCCTTCGACGCCGTCAAGCAGGGGACCGAGGCCAAGGTCGACGCCGTCCTCATCGACACCGCGGGGCGGCTGCACACCAAGGTCGGCCTGATGGACGAGCTCGGCAAGGTCAAGCGCGTGGTCGAGCGGCACGGCCCGGTCGACGAGACGCTGCTCGTCCTGGACGCGACCACCGGGCAGAACGGCCTGACCCAGGCGCGCGTGTTCACCGAGGTCGTGGACGTCACCGGCATCGTGCTCACCAAGCTCGACGGGACGGCGCGCGGCGGCATCGTGATCAGCGTGCAGCGTGAGCTCGGCGTCCCGGTCAAGTTGATCGGGCTGGGCGAGGGCGCCGATGACCTGGCCCCCTTCGACCCCGAGGCGTTCGTCGACGCGCTGCTCGGCGACTGACCCGCGGACCGGCCGGCGCCCTGCGCGAGCCGTGGTGGGTGGCGGGTCAGTGCGCGGTGATGAGCAGCGCCGTCATGGGCAGGTCGAACGAGTCGGCCCCGAACTGAGCCTGGAACGAACGGTGCAGCGAAGCCACCATGTCGTCCACGGCGAACCCGCGTGCGACGGTCAGCGCGTGCAGCGGGGTACCGGCGCCGAACCCGCGTGCGAGCTGGGCCGCCGTGGCTCGGGTCGTGCGCGTGAGCCGCTCGACGACGACGTGGGTGAATCCGGCCCCGGTCAGTTCCCTGACGATCAGTTCCGGGTCGTGGTGGCCGAACGCAACCTCCCCGGTCACGGTCGGTGGGTTGTCGGGGATGAGATCGATGACGCCCGCGTCAAGCGCCGATGCCAGCCGATTCGCTCCTGGTGAGTCCCAGACCGTCATCACCAGCGCGCCGCCGTCGCGCAGCGTGCGGCGCATCTCGCCGTAGGCGCGGGCGCGGTCGGGGACGAACATGATGCCGAACTCGATGACGACCAGATCGAAGTCGTCGTCGGCGAACGGCAGTTCCTGCGCGTCCGCCGGCTGCCAGGAAACCGCCGAACCGGGAGCTGCCGCGGCGGCTCGGTCGAGCATGTCGGCGCTCAGGTCGGTTGCCACGATCTGTGCGTCCGGCAGCCCGGCGCACAGTGCGCGGGTGCCCACGCCCGTCCCGGCTGCCAGTTCCAGCACGCGTCCCGGTGCCTCGACGGCGGCGCGTTCGGCGACAAGGGTCGCCCAGGGCTGGAACAGGACGGGGACGAGGAACTGCTCGTAGGCGGCCGGGATGGCGCCGACGAACGGTGGTGGGGCGACGGCGGGGGACTCGGTCATTCGACAGACACTAGGGTCGGCAGACGATGAAGGCACTATTCAAATCTGCAGCGGCGCCCGGCTTCGAACTGACCGAGCGCCCAATGCCGGCGGTTGGCCCGGGTGAGGTGCTCATCCGCGTCCTGCGAACCGGCATCTGCGGCACCGACCTGCACATCGAGTCCTGGGACGCGTGGGCCGCCGGTGCCGTGGCCGCCCCGCTGATCCCGGGGCACGAGTTCTGCGGTGAGGTCGTGGAGGTCGGTCCGGGCGTCCGCGAGGTTGCGGTCGGTGCGCGCGTCTCGGGCGAGGGCCACATCGTCTGCGGAACCTGCCGCAACTGCCGCGCCGGACGTCGACACCTGTGCATCCGCACCGTAGGGGTCGGCGTACAGCGCGACGGCGCGTTCGCCGAATTCGTCGTCCTGCCCGAGGCCAACGTGTGGATGCACCGCACCGAGGTCGACCCCGACCTCGGTGCGATCTTCGATCCGTTCGGCAATGCCGTCCACACCGCGCTGACGTTCCCGCTCGTCGGCGAGGACGTGCTGATCACCGGGGCCGGCCCGATCGGGCTGATGGCGGCCGCGATCTGCCGGCACGTCGGCGCGCGATTCGTCGTGCTGACCGATGTGACGCCCTACCGGCTCGAGCTGGCCCGCACGATGGGCGTCGACCTCGCCGTCGACGTGTCCCGCGAGTCGATCGCGTCCGCGCAGGAGCGCCTCGGCATGGTCGAGGGCTTCGACGTCGCGCTCGAGATGAGCGGGCACCCGTCCGCGCTGCCGGACGTGATCGCGAATCTCAATCACGGTGGACGGATCGCGATGCTCGGCCTGCCGAGCGCGCCGATCGAGATCGACTGGTCGAAGGTCGTGACCCACATGATCACGATCAAGGGAATCTACGGCCGCGAGATGTTCGAGACGTGGTACGCGATGTCGGCGTTGCTGCGGTCCGGCCTGGACATCTCGTCGGTGATCACCCACCGCTTCCCGGCCACCGACTGGGCCGAAGCGTTCGACACGGCGCGCGGCGGCCAGTGCGGCAAGGTCGTCATGGACTGGACGGCGGTGGGATGAGCGCGCGCTCGAAGCCAGGCGTGACGACGAAGGGGTACTGACGATGTATGGGACGGTGCGCGAGGAACTGCGCGAGGCTATCGCCGAGATCCGGGCGGCGGGCCTGTACAAGAGCGAGCGGCAGCTCGCGTCGCCGCAGGCGGCGCACATCAGCTCGGGCGGGCACGACGTGCTGAACTTCTGCGCGAACAACTACCTCGGCTTCGCCGATCACCCCGACGTCGTCGCCGCAGCAAAGGCGGCGCTGGACACCTGGGGCTTCGGCATGGCGTCGGTTCGTTTCATCTGTGGCACGCAGACCCAGCACGCCGAGCTCGAAACGCGGCTGTCGAGCTTCCTCGGTACGGACGCGACGATCCTGTACTCGTCCTGCTTCGACGCCAACGGCGGACTGTTCGAGGTCCTGCTCGACGAACAGGACGCGGTGGTCTCCGACGAGCTCAACCACGCGTCGATCATCGACGGCGTCCGGCTGTGCAAGGCAACCCGCTATCGCTACCGCAACCGCGACATGGCCGATCTGAAGGCGCAGCTGGAGTCCGCCGCCGGCGCGCGCCGCAGGCTGGTCGTCACCGACGGCGTGTTCTCCATGGACGGTTATCTGGCGCCGCTGCAGGACATCTGCGAGCTGGCCGAGCAGCACGACGCCATGGTCATGGTCGACGACTCGCACGCCGTCGGCTTCGTCGGCCCGACCGGGGCCGGGACGCCCGAGGCGGCCGGGGTGCAGGATCGCGTCGACATCGTCTCCGGGACGCTCGGCAAGGCGCTGGGCGGTGCGTCCGGCGGATACATCAGTGCCCGTGCCGAGATCGTCGAACTGCTGCGCCAGCGCTCACGTCCGTACCTGTTCTCCAACGCGGTCGCACCGTCGGTGGTGGCCGGCTCGCTGGCCGCACTCGACCTGGTCGCAACATCGGCCGATGCGCGCGAACGGCTGCGCGACAACACCGCGCTGTTCCGCCGCCGGATGGTCGAGGAGGGCTTCGACCTGCTGCCCGGCGAGCACCCGATCACGCCGGTGATGTTCGGTGACGCCTCGCTCGCCGCCCGCGTCGCCGACGCGATGCTCACGCACGGCGTGTACGTGATCGCGTTCAGCTATCCCGTCGTGCCGCAGGGCAAGGCGCGGATCCGCGTGCAGCTCTCGGCCGCGCATTCGGGCGAGGACGTCGAATCCTGCGTGAGCGCATTCGTGGCTGCCCGAGCTGCGGTCGCCTGACGCGCTCAGCCGGCGAACTTCTCGCGGACCCGTACGGCCCGGCGTAGGTCGTCGGTCGCATCGGCCACCGCACGCCGGATGCCGCTGCGCAGGTCCGCACGACCGAGCAGGCTGTCGGCAGCATGCAGCGTCGCCTGGGCGACAGCCGTCCAGGGGAACGCGTAGCCGGCCACCCGGGCGGCGACCCAGCCGCTTCGCAGTTCGGCGGTCGCGGCGATCTCGGCGAAGTACCGCTCGACGAACGGTTCGGTGACCGCCTGCTGGAGCGGGTGCCAGAACCCGTCCGCGAGGGCGTAGAGCTCGTAGTTCGACACCGACCGGTCGTGCATCAGCTGCTGCCACACGGCCGCCTTGCCGTCAGGATCGGGCCGCAGCGCCCGGCACTGAGCGGCGTGCACGGCGCCGGCCGAACTGCGGTCCTCGGTCTCGGCCACCACGATCTCGGCCTCGCTCAGCTCACCCAGTGCGGCCAGCCGTTGCAGGAGCAACCACCGCAGGTCGGTGTCGACGACCAGCCCGGCCGGGGCGTCGCCGGCTGACCACGAGCGCAGCAACTGCCCGTCCAGCGAGGCCGAGGTCACGGCCCGGGCGGCCGCGAGTTGCCGGCCACTTCCGGGCTCGGCCGCATCGAGTGCGCGCTGGGCTATCACCGTCAGCCGGTCGAGTGCATCTGCCCTCGCCTCGGCTGGCACGTAGGTCCCCGCCACCGTCCGTACCGCCCAGGCCAGCACCCGAGCAAGGACGTTGTCCCCCTCGGGTGCAGCCGCCTCGACGATGTCGAGTACCTGCTGGGGCGCGATCTCGGCGTCAGCGGCGGCAAGCTGCAGCGCGTTCCACAGCGCGACGCGCGAGACCGGCTCGAGTCGCGGCAACACGGAGGCGGCACCGGACCAGTCCGCGATCGCGAGCTTGGCCCAGGTCTCATCGGCAGCGTCGGCAAGCACGAGCGCGGCCGGCGGGTGCGCCACGGTGACCTCGCCGGACACCACGGTCTGCTCGCGCGCGAGGACGGTCCCGTCCGCTGCGTACGCGGCGATCGTCACCGCGTGCAAGCGGTCGGTGTCCGAGTCGCGGCGCACCACGCTGCCGCCGGCGACCGGCTCGGCGCGCAGCGTGTCGAGTCCCGCGGTGCGCAACCACTGCTCGGCCCAGGCGGGAAGGTCGGCAGCACCTGCCGCGGTCCACGACCTGATGAGGTCGGCGAAGGTGGCGCTGCCGAACCGGTGCTCGGCGAAGTGGCGGCGCAGCCCGGCGAGCAGCACGTCGTCGCCGAGCCGCGTCGCGAGCTGGCGCAGCACGGCGGCGCCCTTGGCGTAAGAGATCCCGTCGAACTCGTTCAGCGCCGATTCGGCGTCCTCGGCAGCGTTGCCCGCCACCGGGTGGGTCGAGGGTCGCCGGTCAGCCGCGTAACCCCAGCCCTTGCGCTCGATGCCGAAGTCGGCCCACGCGTGCGCGTTGCCGGTGGCCGCGCACACCCGGTACCCGATGTACTCGGCGAAGGACTCGTTGAGCCACAAGTCGTCCCACCAGCGCATCGTGACCAGGTCGCCGAACCACATGTGCGCCATCTCGTGGGCGATCGTGTTCGCGCGGCTGTCGCGCTCTGCCTGCGTCGCCCGCGAGCGGAACACCAGGCTGTCGCGGAAGGTCACGCAACCGGGGTTCTCCATCGCGCCGGCGTTGAAGTCGGGGACGAAGGCTTGGTGGTACTCACCCCAGGGGTAGCGCACGTCGAAGAGCCGGTGCAGTTCGTCCAGGCACTGGGCGGTGTGCGCGAACAGGTCGTCGGCCTCGCGGTCGAGGTGCTCTGCCAGGGAACGGCGTGCGTGCAGCACGAGCGGGATGCCGTCGTGCTGACGCCGGATCGAGTGGTACGGCCCCGCGAGCAGGGTGGTGAAGTACGTCGCCAGGGGATGCGTCGCCTGCACGTGCCACCGCCCGGGCTCGGTGCAGGTCGCCGGTCCGTTGCCCGCGACCGTCCAGTGGTCGGGGCAGCGGACGGTCAGTTTCACCGGCGCCTTGAGGTCCGGCTGGTCGAAGCAGGCGAACCACCGCGGCGCCGCGTCGAGGAAACTCATCGCGTACAAGTAGGCCTCACCGTCGGCACGGTCGACGTGGCGGTGCAGCCCCTCGCCGTCGTGCGAGTAGTCCATCACCGCATCGACGACGAGGTCGTTGGTCGCTGCCAGGTCGGTGAGGGTGAGCCGCCCGTCAGCCGGGTCGCCGAGGTCGCGTCCGTTGAGCGCGGCGTGTCGCAGGGTGCGCGGGCGGACGTCGACGAACGTGGCCGAGCCGGGCGTGGCAGTGAAGCGGATGACCGTCCGGGACAGGAACCCCTCATCCGGACTCAGCGTGAGGTCGAGGTCGATTGAGTACGAATCGACTGCTATCAGGGCAGACCGTGCGGCGGCGTCGACGCGGGTGAGCGAGATCATGCTCCGACGCTAAACGTAGCGCGGGGCCTCCGCCTTGGTTACCTGGACGAAACACGCCGGGACCACTCGACGAAACGTGGGCCGTTGAAGGTGACGCCCAAGCGCGTGCCCGTCGGCACGCCGAGATGGCGAGGAGTGCCTTACGTGTCTCATCTGCAGCTAGCTGCTGGCGCAACGATCGACGCCGGCGATACCGCCTGGATGCTGACGTCGGCGGCGCTCGTCCTGCTGATGACCCCCGGCCTGGCGTTCTTCTACGGCGGCATGGTGCGCGTGAAGAGCGTGCTCAACATGCTGATGATGAACTTCATCTGCATCGCCGTGGTCGGCGTCCTGTGGTGCATCTACGGGTTCTCGATGGCGTTCGGGGACCCGCACAACAAGCTCATCGGCTGGACCAGCGATTTCGTCGGCCTGGGCAATCCCGAGTCGGTGCTCACCCAGTCGTGGGGGACGCTGAAGATCCCGATCGTCGTCTTCGCGATGTTCCAACTGATGTTCGCGATCATCACACCGGCGTTGATCTCGGGTGCGATCGCGGACCGGACCAAGTTCTGGGGCTGGACCGCGTTCGTCGCGATCTGGGTCACGATCGTCTACTTCCCGGTCGCGAACTGGGTCTTCGGCACCGGCTGGATCCTGAACAAGCTCAACGCGGAAGACTTCGCAGGCGGAACCGCGGTCCATATCAACGCGGGCGCGGCAGGACTCGCGCTGTGCCTCGTACTCGGTAAACGGGTGGGCTGGCGCCGAGATCCGATGAAGCCGCACAACGTCCCGTTCGTCCTGCTGGGGGCCTCGCTGCTCTGGTTCGGCTGGTACGGGTTCAACGCCGGCTCGGAGGGCGCGGCAGACGGGATCGCCGGCCTGGCGTTCACGACGACGACCGTCGCCACCTGCGCCGCCGTGCTCGGCTGGCTGCTCGTCGAACAGTTCCGCGACGGCAAGCCGACGACGGTCGGCGCGGCGTCCGGTGCGGTCGCCGGGCTGGTCGCGATCACGCCGGCGTGTGCGTTCGTCAGCCCGATGGGCGCGATCGCGATCGGCTTCATCGCCGGCATCCTGTGTGCGCTCGCGGTCGGGCTGAAGTACCGGTTCGGCTTCGACGACTCGCTCGATGTCGTCGGCGTCCACCTCGTCGGGGGTCTCACCGGAACGATCCT
This sequence comes from uncultured Actinomycetota bacterium, assembly GCA_963750295.1. Classification (GTDB taxonomy): domain Bacteria; phylum Actinomycetota; class Actinomycetes; order Mycobacteriales; family Jatrophihabitantaceae; genus CAVVPY01. The sequence goes on along the minus strand of CAVVPY010000001.1, from coordinate 1,626,855 downwards.
GATCGGCTTCTTCGGCTTCGACCACGGCTACGGGACGCAGCGCGGCCTGTTCTACGGCGGCAACATCGACCTGCTGGAAAAGCAGGTCGTGGCCGCACTAGCGGTGCTGACGTACTCGTTCGTGGTCACCTTCATCATCGGGACGCTGCTCAAGCGGGCCGGCGCGTTCAGGATCTCGCAAGAGGACGAGGTGGCAGGTATCGATGAAGCAGAGCACGCTGAAACGGCTTACAGTTTCTCCGGCTTCACCGGTGGTTCTCTGACCGGATCCGCATCATCGGTGTCGGCGGCCAAGGAAGGCGTGAACGCATGAAGCAGGTAACCGCGGTCGTCAAGCCGTTCAAGCTCGATGACGTGAAGGCGGCCCTTGAAGTACTGGGCGTCCAGGGGATGACGGTGAGCGAGGTCCAGGGGTTCGGCCGCCAGAAGGGCCACACCGAGGTCTACCGCGGCGCCGAGTACACCGTGGATCTCGTCCCCAAGGTCCGGGTCGAGATCCTGGTCGACGATCTCGACGCCGACAAGGTCGTCGATGCCGTCGTCGAGGCGGCGCGCACCGGAAAGATCGGCGACGGCAAGGTCTGGGTCACCGCGGTCGATACCCTCGTCCGTGTGCGGACCGGTGAGCGTGGCGCTGACGCCATCTGAGTCATCGAGCGACGCGTGAGTTTGCGCGAGGTCCGGGCCGACGTTCTGCGTCGGCCCGGACTCGTGTCGGAACACTTGCGCGCCGCGCTGACCGATGCCTACGACCGCTGGCTCACCCGCCAGCTTCCCGCCGGGATCACCGGGGTCGCGCTGGTCGCTGTCGGGGGATTGGGACGCCGCGAGCCGGCGCCGTTCTCGGACCTGGATCTCGTGTTGGTGCACGACGGGTCCGTCCGCGGTCTCGCTGAGATCGCGGACGCGCTCTGGTACCCCATCTGGGACAGCGGAGTCGCACTCGACCATTCCGTCCGCACCCCCGATCAGGCGGTCGACGTCGCGCGCGAGGACCTCAAGGCACTGCTCGGCCTGCTCGACGTGCGTTTCATCGCCGGTGACGACCGGCTGGCCGTCGGGCTGCGCGGCGCCGTCGTCGACCTCTGGCGCGCGACCGCGGCGAAGCGGGCCATCGACCTGCGCGAGCTGTCCGAGGCGCGGTGGGAGGTCGCGGGCGAGGGCGCGTTCCTGCTCGAACCGAATCTGAAGGACTCGCGCGGTGGCCTGCGCGACGCTCAGTCGCTGCGTGCGCTTGCCCTTGCCCAGCTGGTCGATCTGCCCCCGTCGGTCCGGTCGGCGTACACGCTGCTGCTCGACGTCCGCGGCGAACTGCAGCGCAACACCGAGCGCGGTGAGGACGTGCTCTACCAGCAGGAGCAGGACGGAGTCGCGCTCGCCTTCGACCTGGTGGCCGCCGCAGGCGGGCCGGATCGCGACGAGCTGCTGCGCCGGGTCAACCACTGCGCCCGCGTCGTCGCCCACGAGTTCGACCGGGCGTGGCGCCGCGTCGATGCCCCGGCCGTCCGCCGGCCGCTGATGCGCCGGCTGAGGGGTTCCGGCCCGTCGGAGCCGGTGCGCGAGGGCGTTGCCCGCAACGTCGTCGTCCAGGACGGCGAGATCGTGCTGGCGCGCGACGCCGATCCGCGGACGGACCCGGGCCTGGTGATCCGCGCGGCCCGGGCGGCGGCCGGGCGCGGGCTGCCGTTCGCCGCGTACACCCTCGATCGGCTGGTGGCCGAGGCGGCAACCCTGGCGGGGCCGTGGCCGGCCGACGCCCGTGACGACTTCATCGGCCTGCTCGGTGCCGGGCAGGCGGCCGTCCCCGTCCTGGAAGCACTCGACCTGGCCGGCTTGCTCGTACCGCTGATCCCCGAGTGGGACGCGGTGCGCAGCCGTGCGCAGCGCAACCCGGTGCACCGCTTCACCGTCGACCGGCACCTGCTCGAGGCCGCGGCCCGCGCCGCCGAGCACACCCGGGACGTGTCCCGTCCCGACCTGCTGCTGGTCGGCGCGCTGCTGCACGACATCGGCAAGGGATTCTCCGGTGATCACTCGGTCATCGGCGCGCAGCACGCCACCGGCATCGCGCGCCGGATGGGGTTCTCCGAACCGGACGTCGCGACCATCACCGCGCTCGTCCGCCATCACCTGCTGCTGCCGGACACCGCGACGCGCCGGGATATCGACGACCCGGTCACGATCGCCACGGTGACCGATGCCGTCGCGGAGTCCGCCCAGGTCCTCGACCTGCTGCACGCGCTGGCGATCGCCGACGCCGCCGCCACCGGCCCCGGGGCGTGGAGCGAGTGGAAGGCCGGCCTGATCGCGAAGCTGGTCGGGCGCAGTCGTGAGGCGATGCACGGCACGTCCCTGCCGGCCGCGCCGCAAATCGACGACGAGCAGCGCGCGCTGGCGGAGGCCGGCCGGCTCGAGGTGCTGATCCGCGGTGAGCAGGTCGTGGTGGCCGCGCCGGACGCGCTGGGGGTCCTGTACCGCACCGCGGGCGTGCTGGCATTGCACTCGCTCGACGTCCGCTCGGCCTCGATCGGGACCTACCACGCGATGGCGGTCAGCTCGTTCGCCGTCGCACCCCGGTTCGGCCGGATGCCCGACCCCGCCCTGGTGCGCGCCGATCTCGCCCGCGCGATGGCTGGCGAACTCGGACTGGCGCAGAAGCTGCGCGACAAGGAGGCGACCTACGGCGACGGCGAGCGGGCCCGGCCGCCGACGGTGACCTGGTTCGACGACGCGGCCACCGATGCGACCGTCCTCGAGATCCGCGCCGAGGACCGGATCGGGCTGCTGTGCCGGCTCACCGCGGCTCTCGAGCGAGGCGGGCTGGACGTCCGCTCGGCCCTGGTGTCCTCGCTGGGCGGCTCGGTGGTCGACTCGTTCTACGTGACGACGCGCGACGGGGGACTGGTCCCGGCCGCGTTGCGGGCCGACGTCGAGGTCGAGCTCCGCGCGATCTGACCCGCTTCCCCCCTGGCCGGACCACTTCGGGTGCCTGATTCTGGTCAGACCGGGGGGGAAGCGGGCTGGGGGCTCGCGAAATTCGTCACAGGCAACCGGCTGGGACCGGGTGAAACGTGACGGTAACCTGGGCCGGACAGTGCGGGCCGATGGCGTCCCGGTCCGGAGGCCCACGTGGCCTTCGGGAGTACCGACTCATCGACCACCTGAGGGAGACGGCGTGCGGCCTGCGTTCTCGGCACTTCCCCCTGCGCACGGACTCTACGACCCGCGGTACGAGACCGATTCGTGTGGCGTGGCCTTCATCGCCGACCTGACCGGGCGGGTCAGTCACCGCATCGTCGCCCAAGCGCTCACGGCGCTGCACAACCTCGACCATCGGGGCGCCGCCGGCGCCGAACCGTCCTCCGGCGACGGTGCCGGCATCACCGTGCAGGTCCCGGACGAGTTCCTCCGCGCCGTCGCGGGCTTCGAGCTACCCGCGGCGGGCAGCTACGCGACCGGCATCGCCTTCCTGCCCGTCGACACCGACAAGTCCGCTCGCGTGGTCGAACTCGTCGAAGCCGCCGTGGCGGAGGAGGGGCTGACCGTCCTCGGCTGGCGTGCGGTTCCGACCCAGCCGGAGGGACTCGGGACGACCGCTCGCGGCGTCATGCCCACGTTCAGCCAGGTGTTCGTCGCCGGCGCGGGCGGTGAGGCGGGGCTCGACCTGGAGCGGCTAGCCTTCGCCGCTCGCAAGATCTCGGAGCGGCGCGCCCGCGAGAGCGAACTCGAGCTGTACTTCCCGTCGCTTTCGGCGCGCACCCTGGTCTACAAGGGGATGCTCACCACCGATCAGCTCGGCCACTTCTTCCCCGACCTCACCGACCCGCGGTTCAGCAGCGCCCTCGCCCTCGTGCACAGCCGGTTCTCGACCAACACGTTCCCTTCGTGGCCGCTCGCGCATCCATACCGCTACATCGCGCACAACGGCGAGTTCAACACGATCCGCGGTAACCGGAACTGGATGCGTACCCGCGAGACGCTGCTCGAGTCGGAACTGCTCGGCGACGTCAAGCGGCTGGTGCCGATCTGCTCGCCGAACGGGTCGGATTCCGCGACGTTCGACGAGGCGCTCGAACTGCTGCACCTGGCCGGGCGCAGCCTGCCGCACGCGGTGCTGATGATGATCCCGGAGGCGTGGGAGAACCACGACACCATGGACGCCGACCGCAGGGCGTTCTACCAGTTCCACGCCTCGTTGATGGAGGCGTGGGACGGCCCGGCCTGCGTGAGCTTCACCGACGGCACGGTCATCGGGGCCGTCCTGGACCGCAACGGGCTGCGTCCCGGCCGCTGGTGGCGGACGCGGGACGGACTGGTCGTGCTCGGCAGCGAATCCGGTGTGCTGGACATCGACCCGGCCGACGTCGTCGCGAAGGGCCGGCTGCAGCCGGGACGGATGTTCCTTGTCGACACCGAGCGCGGCGAGATCCGCTCGGACGACGACATCAAGGCCGAACTCGCCGCCGAACACCCCTACGCGGAGTGGCTGCACGCCGGGCTGATCCGGCTCGAGGACCTGCCGCCGCGCGAGCACACCGTGTTCAGCCACCAGTCCGTCGCGCGCCGCCAGCAGATCTTCGGCTACACCGAGGAGGAGCTGCGGCTGCTGCTCGCGCCGATGGCGACGGTCGGGGTCGAGCCGCTGGGTTCGATGGGCACCGACACCCCGCCTGCCGGTCTGTCCAAGCGCCCGCGGCTGCTGTTCGACTACTTCACCGAGCTGTTCGCCCAGGTCACCAACCCGCCGCTGGACGCGATCCGCGAGGAACTGGTGACCTCGCTGGCCGGCGCGGTCGGCCCGGAGCTGAATCTGCTCGCTCCCGGCCCGGCGTCGTGCCGGCAGATCGTCATCCCGCGTCCCGTCCTCGACAACGACGAGTTGGCCAAGATCTGGCACGTCAACGCCGACGGCGACCTGCCCGGGTTCCAGTGCCAGCTGATCGACGGACGCTTCCGGGTACACGGCAGCGGCGAAGCTCTCGCGGCAGCGATCGAACGTGTGCGAAGGGACTGTTCCGCTGCGATCGACGCCGGCGCGCGCATCCTGATCCTGTCCGACCGCGACTGCGACCCCGACCACGCCCCGATTCCCGCCCTGCTGCTGGTGTCGGCCGTCCATCAGCACCTCGTCCGGACCGGGCAGCGCACCAACGTCGGGCTGGTCATCGAGACCGGTGCGGCGCGCGAGGTGCACCACATCGCGCTGCTCGTCGGCTACGGCGCCGCGGCGGTGAACCCCTATCTAGCGTTCGAGTCGATCGAGGACCTCGTCGCCAGAGGCGCCATCCGCGGTATCGACGCGCCGAAGGCGATCGCGAACTACATCAAGGCGCTGAGCAAGGGCGTGCTCAAGGTGATGTCCAAGATGGGCATCTCGACGATCGCGTCGTACACCGGGGCGCAGGTGTTCGAGGCGTTCGGGCTCGCGCAGCCGCTCGTGGACGAGTACTTCGGCAGCACGCCGTCGCGGTTGGGCGGCGTCGGCCTGGCGGTGATCGCCGAAGAGGCGGCCGCGCGGCACGCCACCGCGTATCCGCTCGTCCCGACCGCCAAGGCGCATCGCCGGCTGGAGGTTGGCGGCGAGTACCAATGGCGCCGCGAGGGCGAGTTGCACCTGTTCAACCCGGAGACGGTCTTCCTGCTGCAGCACGCGACCCGGCAGCGTCGCTACGAGGTCTTCCGCGAGTACGCCGAGAAGGTCGAGGCGCTCAACCGGGAGGGCGGCACGCTGCGCGGCCTGTTCGAGTTGGCGTCCGATCGCACCCCGGTCCCGATCGACGAGGTCGAACCGGTCACCGAGATCGTCAAGCGCTTCGCGACCGGTGCGATGTCCTACGGATCGATCTCCGCCGAGGCGCACGAGACGCTCGCGATCGCGATGAATCGCCTCGGTGCCAAGTCGAACACCGGCGAGGGCGGCGAGGACGCGGAGCGGTACACGCCGGACGAGAACGGCGACCTGCGCCGCTCGGCGGTCAAGCAGGTGGCGTCGGGCCGGTTCGGCGTGACCAGCCACTACCTGGTCAACGCCGACGACATCCAGATCAAGGTCGCGCAGGGGGCCAAGCCGGGCGAGGGCGGCCAACTGCCCGGCTACAAGGTGTACCCGTGGATCGCGCGGACTCGGCACTCGACACCGGGAGTCGGGCTGATCTCGCCGCCGCCGCACCACGACATCTACTCGATCGAGGATCTGGCGCAGCTGATCCACGATCTGAAGAACGCCAACTCGCAGGCCAGGGTGCACGTGAAGCTGGTCGCCGAATCCGGTGTCGGGACGGTCGCCGCCGGCGTTGCGAAAGCCCATGCCGACGTCGTGCTGATCTCCGGCCACGACGGTGGCACGGGTGCCGCGCCGTTGACCTCGCTCAAGCACGCCGGCCTGCCCTGGGAACTCGGTCTCGCCGAGACGCAGCAGACCCTGCTGCTCAACGGGTTGCGTGACCGGATCACCGTCCAGGTGGACGGTGCCATGAAGACCGGCCGCGACGTCGTCGTCGCCGCGCTGCTCGGCGCGGAGGAGTACGGCTTCTCGACCGCGCCGCTCATCGTGAGCGGCTGCATCATGATGCGCGTGTGCCATCTCGACACGTGTCCGGTCGGGGTGGCCACGCAGAATCCCGTGTTGCGCGAGCGGTTCAGCGGGCGTCCCGAGTTCGTGACGACGTTCTTCGAGTACGTCGCCGAGCAGGTGCGCGAACTGCTGGCCGAGCTGGGGTTCCGTTCGCTGGAGGAGGCGATCGGGCACGTCGAGGCGCTGGACACTCGCACGGCGATCGATCACTGGAAGGCCGACGGACTCGACCTCACACCGATCCTCGCCGTCCCCGACCTGCCGGCCGGTTCGGCCCGCACCAAGGTGCGTGAGCAGGACCACGGCCTCGACGCAGCCCTGGACAACACGCTGATCCAGTTGTGCGAGGGCGCGCTGCTCGACGAATCGTCGGTACGACTGGAACTACCCGTGCGCAACGTCAACCGCACCGTCGGGACGATGCTCGGCTCACTGGTGACCCGCCGCTACGGCGCGGACGGGCTGCCCGACGGCACGATCGACATCACCTTCACCGGGTCGGCCGGCCAGTCGTTCGCGGCGTTCGTGCCCCGTGGCATCACCTTGCGGCTGATCGGTGACGCTAACGACTACGTCGGCAAGGGCCTGTCCGGCGGCGTGGTCGTCGTGCGCCCGGACGAGCGCGCCCCGTTCGCCGCGGAGGACAACGTCATCGCCGGCAACGTGATCGGCTACGGCGCGACCAGCGGCGAGATCTACCTGCGTGGGATCGTGGGCGAGCGGTGCTGTGTGCGCAACTCCGGCGCGACCGTCGTCGTCGAGGGCACCGGCGATCACGCGCTCGAGTACATGACCGGAGGCACGGCGGTCATCCTCGGCCGAACCGGCCGCAATGTCGGCGCCGGCATGTCCGGCGGTTACGCCTACGTCCTCGATCTCGACCAGGGTGTGGTCAACGGTGAGCTCGTGGACATCGTGGCCGTCCCGGCCGAGGAGGCGCCCCGGCTGCGCGAGATCGTGGCGCGGCACCGGGACCTGACCGGATCGGCCGTTGCCCGCGACCTGCTGGCCGACTGGCCGTCGGCGCTGCACCGGTTCAGCGCCATCGTCGCGCGCGACTTCCGCCGCGTACTCGAAGCCACCGAGCGTGCCGAGGCCAACGGCGAGAACGTGGACGAGGCCGTCATGGCCGCCGCACGGATGTGAGCTGGCAGGTCGGCGAGGTGACTGCTCAGTAACCCCTACGCTGGCCTGGTGAGGACTCGGCAGTGAACCGGCGCGCGAAGATCGTCTGCACGCTCGGCCCGTCCACCGACAGCCCGGAGCGCTGCCGCGCCCTGGTCGAGGCCGGGATGGACGTGGCCCGGCTGAACTTCAGCCACGGCTCGCACGCCGAGCACGGCCGCCGCTTCCACGAGGTCCGGCAGGCCGCCGAGTGGGCCGGCCGCAACGTGGCTGTGCTGGCCGACCTGCAGGGGCCGAAGATCCGCCTCGGTCGCTTCGCCGACGGGCCGGTCGAATGGGTCACCGGTGAGCGCGTGCGCATCACCGTCGAGGACTGCGACGGCACCCACGACCGGGTGTCGACGACGTACAAGGAACTCGCTGCCGACGTCCGTCCGGGTGATCGCCTGCTCGTCGACGACGGCAACGTCGCGCTCGTCGCCGTCGCGATCGAGAACGGCACCGACGTCGTGTGCGATGTGACCGAGGGCGGCATCGTCAGCAACAACAAGGGCCTGTCGCTGCCCGGCGTGAACGTGAGCGTGCCGGCCATGTCGGACAAGGACGCCGAGGACCTCGAGTTCGCCTTGCGACTCGGCGTCGACTACGTCGCACTGTCGTTCGTGCGGCATCCCGAGGACGTCAAGCTCGTGCACAGGGTGATGGACGAGGTCGGTATCCGCCGGCCGGTCATCGCCAAGATCGAGAAGCCCGAGGCGGTCGAACGGCTCGAGGACATCGTGCTCGCCTTCGACGGCGCGATGGTTGCGCGCGGTGACCTCGGTGTCGAGATGCCGCTCGAGCAGGTGCCGGTCGTGCAGAAGCGCGCCGTGCAGATCTGCCGCGACAACGCCAAGCCGGTCATCGTCGCGACGCAGATGCTCGAGTCGATGATCACGCACTCGCGGCCGACACGCGCCGAGGCGTCCGACGTCGCCAACGCCGTCATCGACGGCGCCGACGCGGTCATGCTCTCGGGCGAGACCAGCATCGGTAAGTACCCGATCCAGGCCGTGGCGACGATGGGACGGATCATCGCCTCCGTCGAGGAGTCGGGCACCCAGGTGCGCGACCTGCAGCACAACCCGCGGACGTCGAGCGGCGCCATCGTCAAGGCAGCCAAGGACATCAGCGACGCGCTCGGGGCGGTCGCGCTGGTCGCCTTCACCCAGACCGGCGACACCGCGCGCCGACTGTCGCGGCTGCAGCCGGCCGCGCGGCTGCTCGTGTTCACGCCGGTCGAGCAGGTGCAGCGCCAGGTCGCGCTGCTGTGGGGTGCCGAGGCGCACCTCGTCTGGACGGTGCAGACCACCGACGAGATGGTGCGCCAGGTCGACTCCGCGCTGCTGAACCGTCGCGTCTGCCGCCCGCACGATCTGGTGATCGTCGTGGCCGGAACCCCGCCGACGACGCCGGGTGCGACCAACAGCATCCGCGTCCATCGCATCGGCGACGTGCTCCGCCATGACGGTTGAGGCGACCGATCAGCCGGCCCTCGACGACCTGGTCCGGCTGCTCGACCTCGAACAGCTCGGCGACAACAGCTTCCGCGGCGTAAGTCCGGATTCCAGCCAGCAGCGCGTCTTCGGCGGCCAGGTCGCCGGTCAGGCGCTCGTGGCTGCCGGACGTACCGTCGATCGCGACCGTCCCGTCCACTCGCTGCACTCGTACTTCATCCGTCCCGGCGATCCGAGTGTGCCGATCACCTACGAGGTCGACCGGGTGCGGGACGGCCGGTCGTTCACGACCCGCCGTACGGTAGCCGTCCAGCACGGCCGTCCGATCTTCACCCTGTCGGCGTCCTTCCAACTCGACCAGCCCGGCATCGAGCATCAGCCGAGCATGCCCGATGTCCCGCTGCCGGACGATGTTCCGACGCTGGACGAGCGGATCGACGAGGCACCCGAGAACTACCAGGCGCTGCGCATGCGCCCGCGACCGATAGACCTGCGCTATGTCGATGACCCGTGGCTGCCCACCGCTGAACCGCGGACCGGGCCGCAACGGGTGTGGATGCGCGCCAACGGTGCGCTGCCGGACGACCCGCTGCTGCACCTGTGCGTGCTGACCTACGCCTCGGACCTCACCCTGCTCAACGCGGTACTGGTCCGGCAAGGACTCAGCCACGCGCGCAACGCGATCACGATGGCGTCGCTGGATCACGCGATGTGGTTCCTGCGCCCGTTCCGCGCCGACGAGTGGCTGCTCTACGTGATGTCCTCACCCGCCGCCCACGGCAGCCGCGGGCTGTCCACCGGCCGGTTCTTCGCGCGCGACGGCACGCACCTGGTCAGCGTCGTTCAGGAGGGCATGATCCGCGTCGCCGCGGACTGACCCGCGGCTGCCCGCAACTGCTGCCAGGCCGCCTCGACATGTCGGCGTTCGGTGGTCGTGGCCCCGATCGCCATCCTGAGGGCGACCGCGCCGTTGACCTCGGTGTGGGTCAGATACATCGCTCCCGAGGAGTTCACCTCGGCCATCAGGGCCCTGGTTGCATCGTCGCCGGCGCGAAGCCGGAACGTCACCAGCGAGAGCGGATGCGGAGCGGTCAGTTCGAAGCGGTCGTCGGCCTCGACCCACGACGCGAATTCCTGTGCGAGCGCAACATGTCCGCGCACGTGGGCACGCAGGCCCTCGGCGCCGTACCAGCGGATCACCGCCCACAGCTTGAGCGCGCGGAACCGACGCCCCAGCGGCACGTGCCAGTCGCGATAGTCGATCACGGCGCCGGACTCGCTCGCGGCGTTGCGCAGGTACTCGGGCAGGATCGACAGTGCTCCCACGAGCGCCGCCCGGTCGGCCACCCAGAAGGTGTCGCAGTCGAAGTTGGTGAGCAACCACTTGTGCGGGTTGGTGCAGTACGAGTCGATCTCGCCGAAGCCCTCGTTGAGCCAGCGCAGTTCGGGCGCCACCGCTGCGACGCCGGCCCAGGCGCCGTCGACGTGCACCCAGGCGCCGTGCTCGTGCGCAATCGCGGTGAGTTCGGCCACCGGGTCGATGGCGCCGGTGCCGGTCGTTCCCACCGACGCGACGACCAGCACCGGCGTGCACCCGGCGGCCACGTCCGCGTCGATCATTGCTCGCAGCTGATCCGGGCGCGCTGCCTGCGTCTCGGGATCGACCGCCAGCTTGCGCAGCGCATCGGCGCCCAGGCCGGCGATGCGGCAGGCCTTCTCGATCGACGAGTGGGTCTGGGCAGAGGTGTAGACGGTGAACCGTCCGGCTGCGACGCCGTCGTGCTCGGTGCTGCCGCCGCTGGCCCGGTGCAGCGCCGCGAGCAGTGCGGCGAGCGCGGAATCGGACGCGGTGTGCTGGATGACGCCGCCACCCGGGCCGTCGGACCGGAAGCGCGCGGGCAGGTCGAGCAGTTCGGCGAACCAGTCCAGGACGTGGGTCTCGAGTTCGGTCGCGGCCGGGGAGGTCGCCCAGAGCATCCCCTGCACACCGAGGCCGGAGGCGAGCAGGTCGCCGAGGATGGCCGGCCCGCTGGCATTGGCCGGGAAGTAGGCGAAGAAGGACGGGTGCTGCCAGTGCGTGATGCCGGGCAGCACGATCGCGTCCAGGTCACGCAGGACGTCCTCGAACGGCTCGCCGGCTTCCGGCGGGGACGCCGGCAGCGCGGTGCGGATCTGCCCCGGCGCGACCTGCGACAGCACGGGCAGCGACTCGATCCGCTCGTAGTAGTCGGCGATCCAGTCGACCACCTCACGCCCGTGCCTGCGGAACTGTTCCGGTGTCATGTGCCCCGCCATCGGGCCGACTGTAGCGACTGCCCGCGCACGTCGAGACTTGGTGCCCCCGGTGGGATTCGAACCCACACTGGGCGGGTTTTGAGTCCGCTTCCTCTGCCAGTTGGGATACAGGGGCCGTCACGTCCGGATCATCCTATGCGGGCTAGGCTTGGCGCTCGCCTGTTGCCTGGCCGGATCGAGAGGGACGCACCGTGGCTGCCGCTGTACCTCCGTCGGACGGCGACGTCACGGGCCTGCGCGTCGTGATCGCGGAGGACGAGGCGCTGATCCGCCTCGACCTGCGCGAGATGCTGCGTGAGGAGGGCATCGACGTGGTCGGCGAGGCGGCCGATGGCGAGCAGGCCGTCGCGCTGGCCGAACAGCTCCGGCCGGATCTGGTCATCTGCGACATCAAGATGCCCAAGATGGACGGCATCACGGCAGCCGCCCAGATCGCGGGCCGGCGGGTGGCGCCGGTCGTCATGTTGACCGCCTTCAGCCAGCGCGATCTCATCGAGCGCGCTCGCGACGCCGGCGCGATGGCCTACCTGGTCAAGCCGTTCGAGAAGCGTGACCTGCTGCCGGCCATCGAGATGGCGATGTCGCGTTTCGCGGAGATCACGGCGCTCGAGGCGGAGGTCACCGGGCTGCGCGAGCGGCTCGAGGCGCGCAAGCTCATCGAACGGGCGAAGGGAGCCCTGATGACCCGTCATGTCATGGGTGAGCCCGAGGCGTTCCGCTGGATCCAGCGCGCGGCCATGGACAACCGCACGACGATGCGTGCCGTGGCCGAACTGATCCTCACCGAGGACGCCGGCCCGGGAAGCGACGGGGCAACGGCGACCGCCACCCCGGCCGAGACGCCTTCGGCCGGGACCGACTGATAACCAATTTGCCGGTACCGGCCGCTAACCGGGCAAACACCCCCCTCCCGCGTAGAGATTTGGTTACGACGCCACCACGGGGGCGGTGCGCGTGTACCCACATGGCGTCGGAATCGACTAACGTCCCGCGCACGAGATCGCGGACGGCACTCGTCCGCGGCCCTGTCAGGAGGCAGAAATCGTGCGTATTCGTTCATTGGCCACGTCCACGGTGGTCCTAGCCGCAGCCGGCGCGTTAGTGCTGTCCGGTTGCGGCAGCAGCGGGAGCAAGACCGGCGGCCTCGGCGGCGGCGGCAGTTCGGCTGCCACGTCCGGCGGTGGCGGCGCTGAGCAGACCGTCAAGATCGGCTTCGAGGGCCCGCTGTCCGGCGCGAACGCCCAACTCGGCATCAACGAGGCGTACGGTGCCGAGATCGCGGTCGACCAGGCCAATGCTGACTCCAGCCTCGGCTTCAAGGTCGCGCTGGTGAAGTCCGACGACGAAGGCGACCCGGCCAAGGCGCCGGCCGCCGCTACCCAACTGGTCCAGGACCCCACCATCCTCGGCGTCATCGGCCCGAGCTTCTCAGGTGCCACACTGGCGATCGGCAAGATCTACTCGGCCGCTCCGCTGGCGTTCATCACCCCCTCGGCGTCGAACGCGACACTGGGTGAGCAGGGCTGGACCACCTACCACCGCATCATCCCCAACGACAACGTCGAGGGTGCGCAGGGTGCGGACTGGATGGCACGCCACGGCGTCAAGAAGCTGTTCGTGCTGCAGGACCTGAGCGCGTACGGCAAGGGTGTCGGCGACACCGTCGCCAAGGAAGCCAAGGCCAAGGGTGTCAACGTCACCGAGCAGGGCCTCGACGGCACCACGACCAAGAACTACAACCCGATCGCCCAGACGATCGTCGCCTCTGGCGCCGACGCGCTGTTCTACGGCGGCTACGACGCCCAGGCAGCCCTGCTCGCCAAGGCGCTCAAGTCGGCTGGCTTCAAGGGATTGACCGCCGGCGGTAACGGCATCAAGTCCTCGGTGTTCACCGACAAGAACCCCGCGGCCAATGGCTGGTACATCACCTGCGGTTGCCAGGACGCCACCGTCGCGCCGAGCTCGAAGGCGTTCTCCGACGCGTACAAGGCGAAGTTCAACACCCCGCCGTCGACGTACTCGCCCGAGGCCTACGACGCCACCAACGCCATGATCCAGGCGATCAAGGACGCTGGCGGCGCCTCCGCCACCCGCGAGCAGGTGAACGAGGCCGTGAACAAGCTCGACTACAAGGGCATCACGACCACGATCAAGTTCGAGACCAACGGCGAGGTCATTGCCTCGGCGCAGACGGTGAACCTGTTCCAGGTCAAGAACGGTGAGATCGTCCAGCTCGGCAACATCAAGGATCAGAACTGAGCTAGTCCGCTGTGCTGTTGCGGCAACGCGGCGGCCGGGTGGGGCGGGCCGAAATCTTTCGGCCCGCCCCACCTCACGCCGGGCTCGCGTGGAGTAGCCTCGCGTAGCCCTGACCTTGTTGTGATCGATGCCAACGCTGGGGGTGTTCGGCAATGGAGCAGAACTGGTTTCAGCAGCTACCCCAGAACTTAATCATCGGGTTGGAGCAAGGCTCGATCTACGCGCTCATCGCGCTCGGCTACACGCTGGTGTACGGCGTGCTGCAACTGATCAACTTCGCGCACAGCGAAGTGTTCATGACGGGCGCATTCGGCAGTTACCTCGTCGTGAACGGCATCATCGGCAACCGCCACCTCACCGGCATCGCGGTGCCGCTCACGGTGGTCGCCGGGCTGCTGAGCGGCGCGGTGTTCGGTGCCGCAATCGCTTGGCTACTCGAGAAGACGGCCTACAAACCGCTGCGAAAACGCGGTGCTCCAAAGCTGGCGTTCTTGATCAGTGCGATCGGCGCCTCGTTCTTCTTGTCGAATCTGGCCGGCAAGCTGTTCAACCGATTGCCGAACAACAGCTTTCCGACCTATTTCAACACCGACCATCAGCTCTATCACGCCAAGTATCTGACCATCAAACTTTTCCCGATGATCATCATCGTCACCGCCTTCGTGACGATGTACTTCCTCGACCGAATGGTGAACCGAACCAAGCTTGGCCGCGGGATCCGCGCGGTCGCCGAGGATGCCCCGACCGCCGCGCTGATGGGGATCGACATCGACCGCACCATTTCGCGCACCTTCGTCATCGGCGGCGCACTCGCCGGTGTCGCCGGGTTCATGTTCGGCACAGCCTTCGGCGCCAGCTACACGATGGGCTTCACGCCCGGCGTCAAGGCGTTCGCGGCAGCGGTGCTCGGCGGTATCGGAAACATCCGCGGCGCCATGCTCGGCGGCCTGTTGCTCGGTGAGACCGAGGTACTGGTCACCAACCTGTCCTTCGTCGGCGCGCAGTGGACCGACGTGGTCAGCTTTGTCGTCCTGGTGTTGGTGTTGATCGTCCGTCCCACCGGCATCCTCGGCGAGCGCCTGGGACGTGCGGCATGAAGCGGCTGACGGGGAACCCGACGTTCGTCCGGTTCATCGCCTGTGTGTTCGGCGGCTTCGTCCTCGCCCTCATGATCGGCGACCAAGAGGGCGCGCAGGACGATTTCGGCATCTCGTTCCGACAGGCGACCAGCGAGCCGCGACTGCTCATCTTCCTGCTCATCGGGGTGGCGATCTTCTTCGCCATCTCGTTCTGGACCCGCGTCGTGCCCTACCTCAACCGTCCGGGCGCACTGCCGGTCGGCATCGGATTCATCGCCGTGCTCGTGGCGATGGTCCTGATGAACTGGTACGACCCGGTCGGCAAGTTTGACCCGCTGGTCACGAGGGTCGACGAGTCGGCCAACGTGCCGGCGCTCGTCTCGGTGTACTTCAGCTGGTTCGGCTGGGTGCTGTGGATCGTCGCGCTGCTGCTCGGCGGCGTTGCGGTGTTCACGCGCAACCGGATGCTGGGTTACGTCCAGTTGGGTCTCGGTGTTTTCGCGGCGGTGCTGTGCTTCGTGGCGCACCAGCAGCTGGTCAACTTCGCCGGCGGGATCGATCACTCGCTCGGCTACTTCGTGGCCAGCCTCGGTTTCCTCGTGTACGCGTCGGCCGGTCTCAGCGTCGCACGCGCGAAGAGTGCCGTGGCCGAGCCGCGACGCTTCCTCGAAGAGGCGATGAGCTGGCGTCCGGGTCTGCCGCTGATCTCGATCGCCACGGTGGTGGGCGTGATCGGTTTCTTCGACGCCTCGTGGTTCGCGCCGCTTGCCCTGAACACCGATCTGCTCGAGACGCACGACCTGTTCAACGGCACCGGCGTCGGGGCCTTCACGCTCGCGTACCTGGCCTGGCTCGGGCTGGCGCTGTTCGCGATCGGCGTGGTGACCGGCCTGATCGGCAGCTACCAGCGCATGCGCATCCTCGGGTGGGTGACCCTGGCCGCCGGTACGGCCGGTGTGGTGATCACCTTCATCGTCCTGCACCAGTTGACGACCAAGGGCGCCGAACTCGCCATCAAGTACGGCAAGACGTGGCAGAACCTCGGCGACGGGGGGTGGGTCGTCTGCATCGCCTTCGGCGTGATCGCCATCGCCGGCTATCTCGTCGCCACCGCGCCCCGGATGCACACCGGTCCGGCGAACCCCAATGCCCTGCCTGTTCATGCGGCCGTCGAGCGGGCCAAGCGCTCGATCGTGTTCAAGCCGGTGGTCCCGCTGGCGCTGCTGATCGCGGTGTTCTACCCGCCGACGCTGCCGATCACCTGGCAGAACGTCATCGTCACGCAGATCGGCGTGTACATCCTGCTCACCGTCGGCCTGAACGTGGTCGTCGGCTGGGCCGGACTGCTCGATCTCGGCTACATCGCCTTCTACGGCATCGGTTCGTACACCACCGCCTACTTCGTGGGTGTGCTGCCGGTCAAGCCGCCGTCGTGGCTGACGTTCAGCCCGCTGTGGGCTATCCCGTTCGCGATCGGGGCATGCCTGATCGCCGGTGTGCTGCTCGGTGCGCCCACACTGCGACTGCGCGGTGACTACCTCGCGATCGTCACGCTCGGTTTCGGTGAGATCATCCAGTTGCTCGCGATCAACAACCCGTTCGACCTCACCGGGGGACCGGTGGGGCCGAACGTCCCGCACCCCGTCTTCCACGTCGGCCCGATCAACATCACCTGGGGTCTGGACAACCTGCCCTACTGGTACCTGCTGCTGATCTTCATCATCGTGATGGTCGTGCTGTTCTACCGGCTGGAAGGTTCGCGGCTCGGCCGCGCCTGGGCCGCCATCCGTGAGGACGAGGTCGCCGCGCAGGCCACCGGCATCAACACCACTCGAGCCAAGCTGCTGGCTTTCGCCATCGGTGCGTCGACGTCGGGTCTGGCCGGTGTGTTCTTCGCCAGCCAGGTCGGCTACTTCGACCCGTCGCAGTTCACCCTGCAGAACTCGATTCTGATCGTCGCCTACGTCGTGTTCGGCGGTATGGGTTCACTGCCGGGAGCCATCGCGGGTGCTGCCGTGCTCACCTGGCTGCCACAATTCCTGAAGGAGCAGGTGCCCCTGAACGATCGGCAGATGTGGATCGGCGTGCTGATCATGCTCATGATGATCTTCCGGCCGGCCGGGTTGATCCCGGCCAAGCGCCGCGCGGCCGAACTGCACGGCCTCGACGAAGCGCCCGGCAGCGAAGTGCGAGCCGTACCAGCGTCCGAGGGGATCTGACATGACGGCGCAGCCGAACACCGACGATCTCGTCTTCGACATCGCGCACGTCACGCTGCGCTTCGGGGGCGTGGTCAGCCTCAACGACGTGTCGATGCAGATGCGGCGGGGCGAGATCCTCGCCGTCATCGGCCCGAACGGAGCCGGTAAGACCTCGCTGTTCAACTCGCTCACCGGCGTGTACACCCCGCAGGAGGGGACGATCATGGCCTCGGGCCGCCCGGGTGCCCCGCGGGTGAGTGTGCTCGGGCAGAAGACGCACGTGATCAACCATCTCGGCGTTGCACGCACGTTCCAGAACATTCGCCTGTTCCCGGCACTCACCGCCCTCGAGAATGTCAAGATCGGGATCGAGACCAGGCAGAAGTCCGGCGCGATGGCGGCCATGTTCGGCATGCCGTGGCAACGGCGCGAGGAGCGAGAGAGCACCGAAGCAGCACGGCAGTTGCTCAAAGAGGTCGGGCTGTCCAGCCGCGCCAACGAGCTTGCCTCGTCGCTGGCCTACGGCGAGCAGCGCCGGCTCGAGATCGCCCGCGCGCTGGGCACCGAACCCGGAGTGCTGCTGCTCGACGAACCGGCTGCCGGCACGAACCCGGCCGAGAAGCGCGATCTGGCTGAGCTGATCAGGCGGATCAACACCGTCCGTGGCACGAGCGTGCTGTTGATCGAGCACGACATGAAGCTCGTCATGTCGGTCGCCGACCGAATCGTCGTGCTCAACTTCGGGCAGAAGATCGCCGAGGGCACGCCGCACGACATCCAGCGTGATCCCGTGGTCGTCGCCGCCTACCTCGGCACATCCGCCGAGGACGCCGCGCAACAGGCCGAAGCCGCGCCGGAGCTGCACCTGCTCGAAACCGACACCGGCGTGCTCGGCGAGGAGGACGTCAATGAGTAGCAACGAGAGCGCCGCCCCGTTCCTCGAGGTCGACGACATCGAGGTGCGTTACGGGGTGATCCGGGCGCTCAAGGGCGTCAGCTTCCACGTCAACACAGGCGAGATCGTTGCCCTGCTCGGCGCCAACGGCGCGGGCAAGACCACCACGCAGAAGACCGTGTCCGGCATGCTGCGACCTGCGCTCGGCGAGATCCGGTTCGAGGGCAAGCGGATCGACGGCATCCCGGCGCACGAGCTGATCTCGCTCGGCATCTGCCACGTCCCCGAGGGTCGCCGCGTCTTCCCGCGGATGACCGTGCACGAGAACCTCGAAATGGGCGCATTCCGGTTCAAGACGATCGATAAGAACGACTTCGAGCGGGTGCTCGAACTGTTCCCGCGCCTGCGCGAGCGGCTCAAGCAGCAGGCAGGGACACTGTCCGGCGGCGAGCAGCAGATGCTGGCGATCGGGCGGGCGCTGATGGGCAAGCCCCGGCTGCTGCTGCTCGACGAGCCGTCGATGGGGCTGGCCCCGATGATCGTTGCGCAGATCTTCGAGATCATCCGCGAGATCAATTCCGCGGGCGTGACCGTCCTGCTCGTCGAGCAGAACGCGCAGCAGGCGCTGGGGCTGGCCGACCGGGGGTACGTGCTCGAAACCGGCGAGATCGTGCTGCAAGGCACGGGCCGCGACTTGCTTGCCGATGACCGGATCCGAGCTGCGTACCTCGGTGAGGAGATCGCGGCTTCCTGACCCGCACCTGAGGATTTCTCAGCTCCCCGGGGCTCGGGTGTCGCCCCGCGCACGCGCCCGCTAGGGTCTGCTCGTCCCCTCGTGGAGGTGCGAACAGCGTGTCCCGCGTGAACGTTCGAGTGCGCCAGGCCCAGATCAGTGATGTCGACGCGCTGGTGACGCTCACCAAGTCGATCGACACTTCCATCGGTATCTTCGGCGGCCACGGGAAGGCCGAGCCCGACGAGGGCCACCTGGCCACGCGGTTCGCCGAGATCATCGACGAGGGCACGCGGACCATGCTCGTCGCCGTGGACGACACCAACGGGACGGCCGGCTCGATCGTCGGGCTGTTGGTCGCCAAGCGGGACGACATGGGGGCGATCGACCTGACCCCGGTGTTGCACGTGACCCATCTGATCGTGACGCCCAAGGCCCGCCGCCGAGGCGTGGGCCGCGCCCTGCTGGCCGCCTGCGTCCATCTCGCCGACGAGTGGGAACTGGACCGGGTCCTGGCCACGGTCGCGTCCAGTTCGCGCGAGGCCAACCGCTACATGGCCCGGCTCGGGTTCGCCCCGCTCGTGCTGCACCGCGTCGCGTCCACCGGTGTGCTCCGCCGTGCCCTCGGGATGTCCGACGAGCCGCAACGGGTCGCGGTGCTTCGACGGGCGCGCCTGCTCCGCGCGCAGCGGGCCGGATTCTCGGTTCGTCGCGGCGCCTGACCGGCTGACCGCCGGGACGGCGCTGTCGCCGCCCGCCCATAGACTGCGGCTGTGGCTGACCTGACGCCGAGATTGCTCCTGCTCGACGGGCACTCCCTCGCCTATCGCGCGTTCTACGCGCTGCGCGACGTCGAGATGTCCACGACGACCGGCCAACCCACGAATGCAGTCTTCGGCTTCACGTCCATGCTGATCAACTTGATGCGCGACGAGGAACCGACCCACATCGCGGTGTGTTTCGACGTGTCGCGGCACACCTTTCGCAGCGTCGAGTACGCCGACTACAAGAAGGGCCGGTCCAAGACGCCCGACGACTTCCCCGGCCAGTTGACGCTGATCCGCAAGGTCCTCGACGCGCTCTGCATCCAGGCTCTCGCGGTCGACGGGTTCGAGGCAGACGACCTGATCGCCACGCTGGCGACCCAGGCCGACGCGGCCGGCATGCAGGTGCTCATCTGCACCGGCGACCGCGATGCGCTGCAGTTGGTCAACGATCACGTCACGGTGCTGTACCCGCGCCGCGGCGTCAGCGACATGACGCGCTTCACGCCGGCGGCGGTGCAGGACAAGTACGAGCTCAGCCCCGTGCAGTACCCAGACTTCGCGGCGCTTCGCGGCGACCCGAGCGACAACCTGCCGAGCATCCCCGGCGTCGGCGAGAAGACCGCCGCGAAGTGGGTCCGCGAGTTCGGCTCGCTCGAGGAACTGGTGGCCAAGGTCGACACGGTGAAGGGCAAGGCGGGCGACGCGCTGCGCGAGAACCTCGCGAACGTCATCCGCAACCGCAAACTGACCGAACTGGTGCGCGACGTCGACCTCGAGGTGTCGGTCAGCCAGCTCGAACGCGAGCAGTGGGACCGCGAGCAGGTGCACGAGCTGTTCGACGACCTGCAGTTCCGGGTGCTGCGTGAGCGACTGTTCGACTCGGTGGCGGCCGCGCAGCCCGAAGCGGACGAGGGTTTCGACGTCGCCTTCGCGCGTCTCGACGTCGACGACGTCGCGCAGTGGCTGGACGAGCACGCCCGCGACGGTGCCCGTGTCGGTGTCGCCTTCCGCGGCCAGTGGGGTCGCGGAACGGGAACGCTCACCGGGGTCGGGCTGGCCAGCGCGGACGGGACGTCGGCCTACCTCGACCCGACCAGGTTGAGTTCTGCCGACGACGCGGCGCTGGCCGGCTGGCTGGCCGACACCGCCGTCCCCAAGGCGACGCACGACATCAAGGGCCCGGCCCTCGCGCTGCGTCAGTACGGCTGGACCATCGCCGGGGTCACCAGCGACACCCAGTTGGCGGCGTACCTGCTCCGCCCCGATCAGCGCACCTTCGACCTGTCCGATCTCGCCCTGCGCTACCTGCACCGCGAGTTGCGCAGCAACATCGAGGAGTCCGGCCAGCTCACGCTGGACGGCGGACTGGACGAGTCGGACGACGCTCTCGCCGAGGTCGAGACCGTTCGCGCGTCAGCCGTCCGGGATCTGGCCGGCGCCTTCGACTCCGAACTCGACACCGGCGGCGCGACGCGGCTGCTCGCCGAGCTGGAACTCCCGCTCACCTTCGTGCTCGCGGACATGGAATCGGTCGGGATCGCCGCCGACACCGACGCGCTGCTAGGACTGCAGTCCGAGCTCGGTTCGGCGGTGAAGTCGGTCGAGCAGGACGCGCACCAGCTCGTCGGCCGCGAGTTCAACCTCGGCTCGCCCAAGCAGCTGCAAGAGATCCTGTTCGACCAGTTCAACCTGCCCAAGACCAAGCGGATCAAGACCGGCTACACGACCGACGCCGACTCGCTCGCGGACCTCTACGTCAAGACCGAGCACCCGGTACTGGAACTGCTGCTGCGCCACCGCGAGGTCGCGCGGCTGAAGTCCGTGGTCGACGGGCTGCTGCCGCTGGTCGACGACGCCGGCCGCATTCACACCACGTTCAACCAGACCGTCGCCGCAACCGGCCGGCTGTCGTCGGTCGACCCGAACCTGCAGAACATCCCGGTGCGCACCGCCGAGGGCCGACGCATCCGTGAGACGTTCGTCGTCGGCGCGGGCTTCGAGTCACTGATGACCGCCGACTACAGCCAGATCGAGATGCGCATCATGGCGCACCTGTCCCGCGACGCCGGGCTGATCGAGGCGTTCACGACCGGCGAGGACCTGCACACCTTCGTCGCGTCGCGCGCGTTCGACCTGCCGGCGGACCAGATCGACAGCGAGCTGCGGCGGCGGGTCAAGGCGATGTCCTACGGACTCGCGTACGGCCTGTCCGCGTTCGGCCTGTCCAAACAGCTCAAGATCACCCCGGACGAGGCGCGCGGGCAGATGGAGGCCTACTTCACCCGCTTCGGGGGAGTACGCGACTACCTGCGCTCGGTCGTCGAGGACGCCCGACAGACCGGCTACACCGAGACGATCATGGGCCGGCGCCGGTACCTCGCCAACCTCAACAGCGAGAACCGGAACCTGCGCGAGATGGCCGAGCGGGCTGCGCTCAACGCCCCCATCCAGGGCAGCGCCGCCGACATCATCAAGGTGGCGATGCTGGGAGTGCACCGGCGACTGGCCGAGGCGGGGCTCCGCTCACGGCTGCTGCTGCAGGTGCACGACGAACTCGTGCTCGAGATCGCGCCGGGTGAGCGGGACGCGGTCGAGGACCTGGTCCGCCGCGAGATGGGCGGTGCCTACGCGCTCGATGTACCGCTGGACGTGTCGGTTGGTCTCGGCCGGACGTGGCACGAGGCCGCGCACTGATTGATCAGCCGGGGCTCGCGTAGGTCATCCACTCGCGCTCGATCTGCAGACCGGCGTCGAGGTACATCTGCAGCGCCGCACGGTTCTGGGCCTGCACCGACAGGCCGAGCGCGTTCGCACCGCCGTCGCGACGGGCGCGCAGGGATTCGCGCAGCAGCGCCCGGCCGAGGCCGTTGCCCCGCTCGTCCTTGGCCACCGCCAGTTGGGAGATCCAGCCGGTCCCGTCGTCCCACGTGCGACCCATCGAGATGCCGACGAGCCGCTCACCGCGGTAGGCGAGCACCTGCGGTTCGGTCACCGAATGCTCGGTCACGAAGATCGTGGCCCACTCGTCCAACTCGCGGTGCGGGTGGCCCGGGACCTCGCTCCACGCCGCGTCGACGTAGATGAGCCGGTGCGCTGCCTCGGCGTCCTCGCGACGGAAGCCACGCACCTCGACGCCGTCGGGCCATCCAGGCTCGGGCAGGTCCAGCTCGGGAGTGACCTGACAGATCAGGTCGAACGAGGATTTCTTGTGCACCCAGCCGGAGTCCTCGAGTGCGAGGCGCAAATCGGTCTCGGTGCTCAGGGCATCGACGGTGCCCGGCGGCCGCGCCGCGAACCACGGCAGCAGGTCGGCGTGGATCGGGCCGTGCTCGGCCGCCGGATCGATGACCAGCACCGACTCGGTGAACCAGCACAACCCGGCTGCCAGCATGCTGCCGTCCTCGACGATCACCCTGGTGCGCTCGTCGAAGTCGTCGATCTTGTCGAGGAACTCGCGAATCTCGTCCTCGCTCGACTCCTGCCTACCGAACAGGCCGGTTTCCCACCGGACGTGCAGCGCTACGAGCGCAGGGATGTCGGCGGCAGTCAGCGGGCGGGCGTCCACAGGCGGATGCTAGCCGGTCCGCACACGCCAGGCAGCCGAGTTAGCGCAGGTCGCAGACATAGATCGCCGTCCCGGGCAGGATCGCGCCCCGCAGCGGCGACCACTGGCCCCACTCCTGCGAGTGGCCGGGCGGCCATTCGGGCTCGACGACGTCGACGAGGTGAAAGCCGGCGTCGGTCAGCTCGCGCACCCGGTCGCCGAGCGTGCGGTGGTGCTCGACGTAGACGACCGTCCCGTCCTCGGCCGTCTCGGCGTAGGGGGTGCGGTCCCAGTACGGCATCGTCGCCGTGAGCCCGTCCGGACCCGGGTCGTCGGGGAACGCCCAGCGCAGCGGGTGGGTGGTCGCGAACACCCAACGCCCGCCGGGACGCAATACCCGGGCAACCTCGCGCATCACGGCGGCCGAGTCGGCCACGAACTGGATCGCCCCGAACGCGGTGAAGGCCAGATCGACGCACGCATCACGCAGCGGCAGTCGCTCGGCGTCGGCCTGCACGAGCGGTACGTGGATGCCCGTCTCGTCCGCTCCGCGCCGGGCGTGACGCAGCATCCCTGCGGACAGGTCGAGCGCGACCGGTCGAGCGCCCTGGGCGGCCAGCCAGCGCGAGCACATCGCGGCGCCGCAGCCCACCTCGAGGACCACCTTGCCGGTGACGTCACCGAGCAGGCGCGCGTCCTGCTCCCGCAGGCGTTCGGGTGACCAGACGAAGTCGGCGACGCCGAGGAAGTCGCCGTGCTCGTCCTGGTAGGCGTCGGCTTCGGCGTCCCACCACCGTCGGCTCGCGGCCACCGAGGCCGCACGGGTGACCTCGCGGCGGGCGATGCCGCTCGCCCGCGGCCCGGGTTCGTCGGCGTCCACGGTGGTCATGCCCGTCAGCGTAGGGGCGGGTGACCAGCCGAATTCGGCGGTCGGGCAGGCTGAGCGGGTGGCCGTCCCGATGAGAACGAGAGCTTTCTGGTCGGTGCTGTCGCGGGTGGACCGCAGATCGGTCCTGCAGGTCCCACCGGAGCAGATCCGGGGGTTGAGTGACCGGCGGCGCAAGCTGATCGGCGTTCCCGGAGCGTGGCTCGTCGTCGGCCGGGCGCACCCGGACGTCGAGATCACCACCCGCACCGGACGCGGTGCGGACGGTGCGGAGCTGCCGGTGCGGGTGTACCGCCCGTCCGGGACGGCCGGTGAGGCGCTGCCGCTGATCCTGAACTTCCACGGTGGCGGTTTCGTGGCCGGCGATGCCGCGCAGTCGGAGTGGTGGTGCAGTTCGATCGCCCACGGTGTCCGGGCTGTCGTGGTGTCGGTCGACTACCGGCTGGCGCCCGAGCATCGCTTCCCGGTTGCGCCCGAGGACTGCTTCGCGGCGACCTGTTGGGCGGTGGAGCAGGCGGTCGATCTCGGCGCGGACGTCGCGCGCGTGGCCGTCATGGGCGACAGCGCCGGTGGCAACCTGGCCGCAGTGGTCAGCCTGATGGCCCGCGATCGCGGCGGTCCGGCGCTCGCCTTCCAGCTGCTGATCTATCCGGGAGTCGACTTCGTCGACTCCTACGCGTCGGAGGACGAGAACGAGTTCGCGCCCATTCTGGGCAAGGCCGACCTGCAGGTGCACGGGATCTACTGCCCCGGTGACCAGGCCAACCCGTACGCCTCGCCGCTGCGAGCCGAGCATGTTGGCCTGCCGCCGGCGCTGATCCTGACCGCCCATCACGACCCGCTGCGCGACCAGGGCGCCGCGTACGCCGACGCGCTGGGCAGGGCGGGCGTGCCGGTCGAGCGGATCGACTACCCCGACGGAGTCCACGGGTTCATCTCGATCCCGGGCGTCGTCCCATGTGCGCGACGGGCGCTCGCCGACGCGGTCGCCGCCTTGCGGAGCGCGTTCGGCTGAGCTGCAGCGGGCGCCGGAGTTTGGGCGATGACAGCGCCCACCGGTAGTGTTGAGGGTGAACAGGTCTGCGGCCTCGGACTGGAGCAGGCAGCATGCCCGATGCGATGCGAATCCTCGGGCGCACGGGCCTGCTCACCGCTACGAGAACTCTGTCAGGACCTATCCACTCAATGACGTCCACCGTAACCGCACCAGAAGCACCCACCGCATCCGTCACCCCGCAGGTCGCGATCAATGACATCGGCACGGCTGAAGACTTCCTCGCCGCGATCGATTCCACGATCAAGTACTTCAACGACGGCGACATCGTCGAAGGCACCATCGTCAAGGTCGACCGCGACGAGGTGCTGCTCGACATCGGCTACAAGACCGAAGGTGTCATCCCGTCCCGCGAGCTGTCCATCAAGCACGACGTCGACCCGAACGAGGTCGTTTCCGTCGGTGACCAGATCGAGGCCCTGGTTCTCCAGAAGGAGGACAAGGAGGGTCGGCTGATCCTGTCCAAGAAGCGTGCACAGTACGAGCGCGCCTGGGGCACGATCGAGCAGAAGAAGGAGAACGACGAGGTCGTCGAGGGCACCGTCATCGAGGTCGTCAAGGGCGGCCTGATCATCGACATCGGCCTGCGTGGCTTCCTTCCGGCCTCTCTCGTCGAGATGCGCCGCGTCCGCGACCTGCAGCCCTACGTGGGCAAGACGCTCGAGGCCAAGATCATCGAGCTGGACAAGAACCGGAACAACGTCGTGCTCTCGCGCCGCGCGTGGCTCGAGCAGACGCAGTCCGAGGTGCGTAGCGAGTTCCTGAACAAGCTGGCCAAGGGTCAGGTTCGCACGGGTGTCGTGTCGTCCATCGTCAACTTCGGCGCGTTCGTCGATCTGGGCGGCGTGGACGGTCTGGTGCACGTGTCGGAGCTGTCCTGGAAGCACATCGACCACCCGTCCGAGGTGGTGGAGGTGGGCCAGGAGGTCACCGTCGAGGTCCTCGACATCGACCTGGACCGCGAGCGGGTCTCGCTCTCGCTCAAGGCGACGCAGGAAGACCCGTGGCGTCAGTTCGCCCGCACGCACCAGATCGGGCAGGTCGTCCCGGGCAAGGTCACCAAGCTGGTCCCGTTCGGTTCGTTCGTCCGCGTGCAGGACGGCATCGAGGGCCTGGTGCACATCTCCGAACTGGCCGAGCGTCACGTCGAGATCCCCGAGCAGGTCGTCAACGTGGGCGACGATCTGCTGGTCAAGGTCATCGACATCGACCTCGAGCGGCGCCGCATCTCGCTCTCGCTGAAGCAGGCGAACGAGGGTGCCCTCACCGACGACAGCTTCGACCCGGCGCAGTACGGGATGGAAGCCCAGTACGACGACAAGGGCAACTACATCTATCCAGACGGCTTCGATCCGGAGACCCAGGAGTGGCTGCCCGGCTACGACGAGCAGCGTGAGGCGTGGGAGAAGCGCTACGCGTCCGCGCGCGAGCGTTTCGAGGCGCACAAGAAGCAGCTGGAGGACGCGCAGAAGGCCGACGCCGATGCTGCCGTCGAAACCGGCGACGCGTCCTCGTACACGTCGGCACCGGCCGAGAGCAGCGGCTCCCTGGCTTCGGACGAGGCGCTCAACGCGTTGCGTGAGAAGCTCGCCGGTCGCTGAGACCCTGCAGCACGAACGGCCCCGCAGCTCAGGTTGCGGGGCCGTTCGCTGTCAAGGCGGGCACCGATCAGTGCCCACGGTAGCGTCGGGCGGGTGCGCGTCGGGCTGAGTGGGGGAGTCGGGTCGGGGAAGAGCACCGTTGCCGAGTTGCTCGCCGAGCACGGCGCTGTGGTCATCGACGCCGACGCACTCGCCCGCGAGGTGGTCGAGCCCGGGACGACCGGCTTCGACGCCGTGGTGGAGCGCTTCGGCCCCGCCATCGTGGCGGACGGGCGGCTGGACCGGCCGGCGCTGGCCAAGCTGGTGTTCAGCGATGCCGACGCCCGCGCCGCCCTGAACGCGATCGTCCATCCACTGGTCGGCGCCCGGGTGGCCGAACTCGCCGACGCGGCCCCGGCCGAGGCCGTCGTCGTCTACGACGTGCCGCTGCTGGTGGAGTCGGGCTTGGCCGGCGGCTTCGACGTCGTGGTCATCGTCCTGGCTGACCGCGACACCCGGCTGCAGCGCCTGGAACAGCGTGGGATGCCTATCGACGATGCCGAGGCGCGCATGGCCAGCCAGGCCACCGACGAGCAGCGACGCGCGGTGGCGGACGAGATCGTCACCAACGACGGCAGCCGTGACGAGCTCGCCACCCAGGTCGCGGCGCTGTGGGCGCGGCTTTCGGCGCGTGATTGACGTGGTTTGGAACGGCTCATCGCGATCGGATAGAGTCAGCGCCCGTACACGGCACGGTTTGTCCAGGTCGTTTACACGCGGACGTAGCGCAGCTGGTAGCGCATCACCTTGCCAAGGTGAGGGTCGCGGGTTCGAATCCCGTCGTCCGCTCGAGGCACCGCTTCGGCGCTCGGAGGCAGCCGGTCTGTCCGGTGGGCCGATCCGGCGGCGTGGCCGAGTGGCTTAGGCAAGGGCCTGCAAAGCCCTGTACGCGGGTTCGATTCCCGCCGCCGCCTCGCAAGTGACAACCACCGATTCCTCGGTGTACATACGGGCGATTAGCTCAGTGGGAGAGCACTACCTTGACACGGTAGGGGTCACTGGTTCAATCCCAGTATCGCCCACCACCTACGGGCCCCGGATTCCGGGGCCTGTAGCCGCTTCGGAGGCTGTCGGCAGCGGCCGATATTGCCCGCAGTCCGCGAGCAGTCCGCAAGAAGTCCGCGTGCGATGCGTGCGACGGCGTCCAACCTGTCCGCGACGGCATCGAGATCGTCGTCGAACAGGTCGGTGTAACGGTCGAGGGTGAGCGCTGCAGAAGCGTGCCCGAGCATCCGCTGGACCGCCTTCACGTTGGCGCCGGCACTGACAGCGAGCGATGCGGCTGTGTGCCGCAGCTCGTGCGGGGTCAAACCCGGCTCCCCGATCGCCGTTGCTGCATCGTTGAACCATGAGCGCCGCGCGTTGCGGTTGCGGAGCGGCGCGCCCGTCGCGGTCGTGAACACGAGGTCGTCGCGTGTCTTGCCGCCGACGTGGACTGCGAGGTCGTCGACTAACAGCCGGGGGATGGGGACAGATCGTGACTCGTGGGACTTGGGCGCGCCCCAGACGATCCGGCCGCCGTTGACCTCGGTCATCGCCTCGGCCACAGTCAACCTCCGGCGCAACAAGTCCAGGGTGCCCACGCGCAACGCTGCCAGTTCGGACCAACGCAAGCCGCAATAGGCGAGGACCAGGACGACCAGCCTGCCCTCGCCTGCCGCCGCAGCGAGTTGTTCGACCTGGGCGGCGGTCAGATACCGGCGCGGGCGCTCGCGGCTGCGAGGCAGGTCGACGTCGAGCGCTGGGTTGGAAGGCAGACGTCGGTCCCGGACAGCGAGCGCAAGTATTCCCGAGAGCACGCCGTGGACCTTCCGCGCGTGCCCTGCCGAGACCGGATGCAACCAGACCCGCGACCCAACCTTGGACGTCACCGTGCTCGACGCGGGTGAGCGGGACGTCGCGCCACCGTGGCAGGACATGGGTGCTCAGAATCGACTCGTACAGCGCGCGCGTTGTCGGCCTGAGACTCACCTTCCCGTCGAGCCACTGCTGGGCCAGGGCACCGACCGTGATGCGCGACCGGTTCGGGTCGACGTACGTTCCGGTCTGGATCGTTGCGGTGACTGAGTCGAGCCAGTTCTGGGCATCGACCTTGCGCGCGAAGTGTCGGGAGTGCTCCTTGCCGGCGCTGTCGCGGTACCGAGCGCGCCACATCCCGTTGGGCCGCTTCTGGATGTTGGACATGCCGATCGCCCCTTCGTGGTGTCGGCGTGCAGGCTACCCCTGGGCACGGACCACGTGATCTTGTCGAGGGTGATGGTGCGGTTGCTCTTGGCACTGCTCATCGAGCCAGGCCGTGAGGTCGGACAGCCAGTAGAAGACGCGCCGACCGATCTTGAAGCTGCGGGGGGCCGATCCCCTTGCTGCGCCACCAGCGCAGGTTGGCGACCGGCGTGCGCAGGAACTCGGCGCCTTCGCTGATGGTGAGTAGTTGATCCTCGTTCACGACGGCGTCCTTTCGGGCGTGGTTGGCGGATAGCTGCCTTCACTGACGGCAAGTGCTTGCGGCGAGGCCGAATACGACATCTCGCGGCGTTGTTCTCCTTCCTTGTTGACCCAGGTGCTCCGAGAAGGGCGTTCGCGCGCAGTTGATCTTCAACGTGGTCGAATCGTGATGACTGTGGGCGCTCGTGTGCGGCTCCTTCTGGTCGTTGCTGGTCAGACGGCGCGGCTCGTGCAGTCTCGGTGTCGCTGCCCGCCGCGGGTGTGGAGAGCCGCTCTGGTTGCCGGGCGTTGGTCT
Source organism: uncultured Actinomycetota bacterium (assembly GCA_963750295.1). Classification (GTDB taxonomy): domain Bacteria; phylum Actinomycetota; class Actinomycetes; order Mycobacteriales; family Jatrophihabitantaceae; genus CAVVPY01. The sequence goes on along the minus strand of CAVVPY010000001.1, from coordinate 1,597,567 downwards.
TGTCGTAGAGATGGGGATGGCGTCGGGCATCGCGACAGCGAATCGTCGACAAGTTCGGCGGCGCCCGGCGCTGGTCGCAGGATTGCGTCCGTCGGGATGGCAGACTTGGGGGCAGGACCTGATGGGAGTGATCGTGACGACGGTTCCGGATCACGGCACGTATGACGGCGCACGCTCGCGGGTGAGTCTCGACGAGCTGTTCCGTGACGTGCGCCCGATCGCCTCGGTGGACGAGCTGGCTGCGCCCGATGTGTTTGAGTCCGACGCGGATCTCGACGAGTTCCTGGTCGCGGTGCGTGCCGATCGCGACGCCGATCTCGCCTGAGTTCGGATGGCACCGGTCGTCCTCGACACCGACGTCGCGTCGCTGATCATCAAGAACCGGCTCCCGGCCGCGTTGGCCGCGCGGTTGATCGGTGCGCAGACGGGGATCACCTTCGTCACATCCTTCGAGTGCGCGGGCGGTGAGGTCTTCGGCGAGTTCGAGCCGCACTGCCGGGTCGCTGACGATGGCCGCACGGGCCAGGAGTCGTTCGACTTCGCCGCGCACGTCGGCCGCGTTCCAGGCCGAGCGGGCCGCGCCGAGCCGTGCCAGGACCTCCTCGACCGTGGCGTCGCGGTCAAGCTGCCCGGGAAGTTCAAGCGCAAGTTGCACCGGTCGATCGCGGTCGCGGTAGCCGAGCGCGGCCAGTTCCTCCAGCCAGCGGCCGTGCACGTCCGCGCCGGGTTCGGGCGTCACCTTGTCGGGTCGTTGCTCGGCCCACGCGCGGGCGTCCCAGGCACGCCACTGCGCTGGTCCCGGCTCCGCGCCCGGATGCGCGGCGCGCCACTCGGTTTCGTAGCGCTCGATGTTCGCGCCGATTTGCGCTGCGCGGCGGGAAAAACGCACCGACGAACTGGGCGAGCTGCACGATCTCACCCTCGGCGTTGAGGGTGTAGCCGTGCGCGGCCCGGAAGTCCGGGTCACACATCACGGCGGCGTGCCCGATGCCGTTGATCGCGTTGATCGAGTCGCGCACCGCGACGGTGTCGATGCCGCGCCACTTGCCGGCGGCGAACACCCGGGCGTTGATCTGCAGATGCAGATGTCGGTGCGGGTCACCGGTGAGTCGGCGTGGCGCTGCTTAGCAAAGGGTGTGTGTGGCGGAATCGGTCGTCGATCACGTGTTCGGGTCCGGTGCCGTCGAGTCTGGACGACGGTCCGGCGCCCACCTCCCTTGGGAAGGCATTGGGTCGCATCGAGTTGAACCGGAGATATCCATATGAGACGGGTTGGCGCTGGAACGTTTGCGGGCGGACGGACGGAGATCAACTTCGCTTCTCGGAGAGCCATCCGGATCTCGTGCGGCCGCTGTGGCGGCCGCAGTACCTTTGCGGCACCGGGAAGGTGCGCCATCGAGACCGCATCGGCCCTGCTGGCCCCCTGGCGAGCGCTCAACCGGTGCTGTACCCTTTGCGCCACCTTGACGGGCTATGTGAACTAGGCAAATCCAGGTTTAGCCCGGGTTATTCACGTCGTTCGCGGTGACGATCTCGCGATCGCGTGTTGATCTTCGTCGTGGTGGCGCGTCGTTGCAGCGTGCGTGATCGCCCGGCCTCGGTTGTCGGGTTGTCCATTCGGTTCGTCGGGGCGAGATGCTGAGCTCAGGTCGCGGGCAGCGGCAACCCGCGCAGCCGGTGGAAGGCGGTAGCGAGTGCGTGTGCCCAGCGCCAGTTGCGGTCGATCTTGAGCCGTAGTCGGCGTCCGCCTCGCACGAGTCGGGCGGCGACGTGCAGCAGCCGGTAGCGCAGCTTCTTCGGTTCGGCCCTGGCCAGCGCCGGGTCGTCGTGCAGCAGGATGGTTTGGGTCCAGGCGAGCAGGTCGATCGCGGTCAGCGCGCAGACCAGCCAGGCTTGGTTGATCCCGAACTGCCGGGACGGGAACCGTCCGAGGCCGGTGTCTTTGCCGCAGCGGATCCGGTCCTCGACGCGGGCGTGGGTGCGGTGCCGGGCGTCGAGGAAGGCGTGTTGCCCGGTCGTGGTGTCGGTGGCGAAGCAGGTGTAGCGCCACCCGTCGCGGTGCTCGATGAGGTCGAGTTGCGCGCCGGGGTGGGGTCGTTCGCGGCGCACGATGATGCGCATGCCGGGTGGGTAGTCGGCGAACATGGCGGCGGGCACCAGCCCGGTCAGCTCGGCGACCGAGGCCGACTCGCGTGGGTCGCCGTCGATGTCGACCGCCGGGGTCCAAGCCTGTCTGGGCAGGGCGGCGATGGCACGGTGTTCACGGCCGGTCACGGCCCAGCCGATGGAGAATTCGCTTGCCACGCCGCTGTTTCTAAGGTCGCGGATGTGGGCCAGGAAGGCCTTCGACGCGCCGGCGCCGTCAGCGCGGACCAGGACCGGCCAGCCGTGCCGGTACTCGTCCGGGATCTGCGCCAGCGCCGCATCCAGCAGCGTGATGTGGTCCGCGGCGGTGTTGGCGCCGGCGTTGCCCGGGCGCAGCATCCCCGCGAGGGCCTCGTTGGTGTTGTCGCAGAACGCCAACACCGGGTGATAGCCATAGGAATGCTTGAAGGTCGCCGCGGTGTGTTCCTTCTCGCTGTGCGTGACCACGATGGTCGCGTCGTCGTCGATCACCAGCACCGGCCGACCCTCGCGGTCGAGCAACGGAGTTCCGGCGACCAGCGAGGCCGGCAGCGTGTGTCCGGTCGCCTCGGCCCGCTGCGCCCAGGCCACCGCCCGTGCCGCGGCCCGCGCGGCAGCGATCGCATCCAGGTCCACGTCGGTGATCGAGTTCAGCACCCGCCAACAGGTCGAGTCCGACGCGACCGGCCCGAACGCCGCCGCCTGGTCGGCCAGCGTCGCGATGTCGCTGATGCACTCGCCACCGTCAGCCAGCATCACCGCGAGATCAACCAGCACCCGGCCCGGATCATGCGCGGTCTGCGCGGCGGTCCGGCGCGCGAACACCGCCGTCAGCTGCCCGGTCAGCGTCGTCGTGTCCGCGACATCAGCCAGCAGCCGCGCCCCGACGTGAGACACGACGCCGACACCATCAGCGGACACCTCGACCGGCGGGCGAGTACGAGTAGCCTGCACGTGGAAGGTGCCTTCCTGGTCGGAGTTCAGAGCCCTCAGCAAGCTCAGAATCCCGTACAGGCAAGGCACTTTCGATCATCTACACGCCGACACCACCACTTGATCTTGAAGCATCCGGGCTATAGGAGGTGAAAGCAGCATGCCTCGATGGTTTGCCTCCACTCTGCGACTGTTAATTGCTCTGTGTCTCGGCGGGATCGCGCTGTCATCCTGCGCATCTGCGAGCGCCCCCGCGTCGGGAGATCAGGGGTCATCCAGCTCGGTGAGTTGGGATCAAGAAGGCGACATTCTGAATGCGTACAATCGGGAGCACAATCCCGATAGCCCCGCCGGTATCTGGGCTTACCAGTCAGATCCGTTGGATGTGGCTGAGAATGGAACCTATACAATTTCCGTGCAGGTTCCGAACGACTTTACGATTGCGAATGGCGCCGGCTTTGGCGGGATGGGTGTCGCCATCCCTCCGGATGCGCACTTTCGACTCGTCGCAAACGGCCCCTTGGATGACGTTAGGGCCAGCGGAGATCACAAGACGTTTTTTTTTAGCGCGACCGTGACGGATCTAAGCGAATCATACACCGGACTCACAGTATGGATTCACTCGTAAGTTCATAACTAAAAGATTCGGACGTCGTCGATGATTGCTAACCGTGCGATAAAGTGTGCAGTCTTCATTTCGTTACTTGCCGCAGCCGTGTTAGTGCCATCCGCGCCGGCTGCGGCGTCGTGTACATCGATAGACCGATCTCAGCACAATGCTTCAGGAAGTAGCTACGACTCGTACACCTTCACGATTCCGTATGCGGAGACTATGCTCGCTTCCGGTGTAACGTTCTACTATAGCTCCATTTCGGGTACTTCCATCGTGACGACATACGACACCGACCCACCATATTACAAGTACATAAATGTCGCGTGGGATGTATCAAGTTCAACCACATTGAATTACACCTTCTATGTGACGAGTGCACCTTGCTAATGCCGTGACATAGTGTTCCTTGCACGCACACGCATGGAGACTGCAGTCCGCTTTGAGGCCCGCCGGCCCCCTTGATTGCTCCGCCGCGAATTCTCATTTCGGTGCACCGATTGCTCCAGTGACGGAACGGTTCTCCGGTCTGGATACGCGCAGGTCGCGGTAATCGACCGCGCGCGACCTACGGTCTGATCTGCGCGTGAGCGCCGCCAGGTGCAACGTGGGTGGGCGGTCGGCTGGACGACGATCCTGTGCGAGAAAGATTGATCTGGGCATCCGGTCCGGTCACCCGTCACCGCGCGGATCGACGGATTCCGTGCGGTGCCCCAGTTGCCGGCCGGGGGCTCGGTGCTTGCATAATGTAAGCATGCCAAACGTGCTGGTTCGCGATGTCCCCGACGAGGTCCACAGCCAACTACAGCACCGCGCCGAGGAGCGCGGGCAATCCCTCCAGCAGTACCTGGCTGCCGAACTCCGTCGCCTCGCCGAGCGTCCCACGATGGATGATGTCCTGGCCCGGATCGCCGGCCGTCGCGGTGGGCGCGTCGGGCTGGGTCAGGCGGTCCAGGACCTGGCTGGCGAGCGCGGCCGCCGGTGATCGTCGTCGATGCGTCGGTCCTGGCCAACGCGATCGGAGACGACGGACTGGACGGGGCCAGGGCGCGCTCGGCGCTGTCCGGAAACGAGCTCAGCGTGCCGGACCTCGTTGACCTCGAGGTGGTGTCCGTGCTGCGTCGCCGCTGGCTGGCAAAGACGATGAGCGCGAAACGATTCGCCACCGCAGTCGCCGATCTCGCCAGCGTGCCGGCCGACCGCTATCCCGTCTTGCCATTCATGCCACGGGCGTACCAGCTGCGAGCCAATGTCAGCGCATACGACGCGACCTACATCGCACTGGCCGAGCAACTCGACTGTGCGCTGATCACCGCGGACACAAGGTTGGCCCGCGCGCACGGGCCGCGCTGCTCGATCACCATCCTCTGATCCGGTACCCCGTGACGATCGCGGCTGTCACAGATCACATCATCTGCGCGATCACCCGACGCCGACCGCCTGCCCGAGATCGACGGCTCGTGCGCGAGATAGACCCCTCTGTGACGCGATGCGAGCAGATCGGCACGCGGTGATCTGTCGGGGCAATCGCGTGCGAGGCTCGTAGCTGTCTTCGGATCGAGCGGGCGCGTTTACGCTCTGCCTTGTGGGGTCTCGATCTGCCCGGTCGGTGTGTCTGGCCGAGCTGGTGGCATCGCTGTCGTTGGCGACTGATCTCGGTCTTGGCCAGCCTGAGGAGCATGTGCTGCGCCAGACGGTGATTGCGGGTCGGCTTGCCGCGTTGGCCGGTCTCGAGGACGCCGCCCGTCGGTCGATCTTCTACGTCTCGCTGCTGGCGTGGGTGGGCTGTGTATCGGACTCCCACGAGATGGCGAAGTGGTTCGGCGACGACCGCGTCATTCGGGCGGACTCGTACGAGGTCGACAAGGTCGGCCTGCCGATGATGCGGTTCATGGTTGAGCATGTCGCCGCGGGCAGTGGTTCGTTTCGTCGTCTCAGCATGGTCGGGCGGTTCCTGGCTGGCGGTTTCCGCGATGCGATGAATTCCTTCGTGACGCACTGCGAGACCGCCGGGGTCATCGCCGACCGGCTGGGCCTCGACTCCCGTGTGCGGATCGCGCTCGGTCAGGCGTTCGAGCGGTGGGATGGCAAGGGCACACCCGCGGGGTTGAAAGGCGAGGCGGTCGAAGCGGCGATGCGCGTCGTGCAGGTCGCCGACGAGGTCGAGGTGTTCGCGCGATTGGGCGGGGTGGTATCGGTGCGCGACATGCTCGAGCAGCGGCGCGGCACGGAGTTCGATCCCGTTCTCGTGGACCTCTGTTGCGCGCACGCCGAACAGCTTCTGGGCGATCTCGATGACCTTGACGCATGGCAGGTCGTGATCGATTCCTGTCCGGACTTGGGCGAGCCGATCGACGACGACCACCTTGTGGCAGTGCTCGAGACCTTCGCCGACTACGCCGACCTGAAGTCGCCGTGGTTCCTCGGGCACAGCCGAGCGGTGGCCGGGCTCGCCACCGCTGCGGCGGCGGAGATCGCGCTGCCGACCCGCGAGGTCGACCTGCTGAGCCGCAGCGCGCTCGTCTACCGACTCGGTGTCATCGGCGTCTCCAACGGCATCTGGGACAAGCCCGGACCGCTGACCGGCATCGAACGCGAGCGGGTGCGCACAGTGCCGTACCTGACCGAGCGGGTGCTCGCTCGACAGCCGCGCCTGGCCGAACTCGGTGTCGTTGCCGGCATGAGCCAGGAACGTATGGACGGTTCGGGTTATCCGCGGGGACTGAGCGGCGCGGCGATCCCCATGGCGGCCCGAATCCTCGCTGCAGCCGACATCTATCGGGCACTCGCCGAGGACCGTCCGCACCGCGCGGCGCTCAGCTCGGCCGAGCGGGAGCGGGTGATGCACGACGAGGTGCAGGCTGGGCGGCTCGACGACGTGGCTGTGCGGGCGGTGCTCGTTGCGTCCGGCCACTCCACCAAGCGCCGCGCCGTGCTTGTCGCCGGTCTGACCGCCCGCGAGTCCGAGGTGCTCGCACTCGTGGCGCGCGGCTGGTCGAACCGGCAGATCGCGGCCCACCTGTCGGTGTCGCCGCGCACCGTCGGTACCCACGTCGAGCACGCATACGCCAAGGCCGGCATCAACACCCGCGGCGCCGCCGCGATGTTCGCGATGCGTCACGGCCTGGTGGACGTGGGGTCGGACGAGACGGGGGCCGGGCCACCTGCAGCAGCACCAAAGATCGGGTGATCGACCGATGCGACGGAGTGCCTGAGCCTTTCAAACTTCAGGCATGCAGACCAACACTGTCTCTGCGCCCGCATTGCATACCGGGCGTTGGCACATCTCCGGACGCTTCCTCGATGCGCTGACCCGACGGGACTTCCCGGCGATGGCGGATTGTCTCTCGGCAACCGCGCGCATGCGCGCCGTGACGCCACTGCGCGAACTCGACCTGAGCGGGCCGGCGGAGATCAGCGAACGCTTCGGCATGTGGTTCGGCGACGCCGCTGAGTTCGAGGTGGTCGACGCGTCGCTCGGTGAGATCGGCGCCCGGGTCTACTTCCGATGGCGCATCCGGACGAGCGGGCGCGGCGGTACGACCGCGCTGGAAATCGTCGAGCAGCACGTGTTCGCAACGGTCGCCGAGCGCATCGACTCACTGGAGCTCCTGTGCTCCGGGTTCCAACCGCTCAGCAAGGGAGTCAACGCATGAGCACGAAGGCAGTGGTTAGTCTCGTGACAGGCCTCGAGGACACCGAGAAAGTGACGGTCGCGCTGCTCGTTGCGGTCGGTGCGGCCGAGACCGGACGTCCAACCTTGACGTTCCTGACCAAGGAGGCCGTGCGCCTGGTGCAGCCCGGCTTCGCCGATGGTGTCGGGTGCGACGGGTGCCCATCGATCGCGGAGCTGATGAAGCGCTACGAGGCTGCCGGCGGCACGTTCTACGCGTGCCCGGTCTGCTGGAACGCACGTCACTTGCAGGGTAGTGCGCTCATCGCCAACGCCGAGGTCGCCGGCACAGTTCCGATGTGGGAATGGATCGGCGAGGACGGCGCGACGACGTTCAGCTACTGAGTGACGGGTTGAGCCCACGCGGGCCCCGTATACATTGCCGGCGCCCGACGTGCCATCGACGGTTACCCGGACGGTCGCCGGGGCGAGGTGCACGATGCCGACGCATACCCGGAAGGGCGCATACCCCTGAAGGTCGGCCATCACCGTCGATGCGCGGCCGTCAACCGCGCTGTGACATCCAACGCCGCAGCCGTATCGGCTGGATGTCCATTCGATCCGACGGATCCATATTCGCGCCGCGGTCATCGTGCAGCTGCCACGCAGATCGACGGCTTTCGCGCGCGCTCATCGGAGCCATGAGCGGATGTCGGAGGACGAGCCCAACCTGCGGTCGCTCTCGCGGCTGCGCTAGCAGGAGCGGAGGACAGACGACGCTCGACCCGTTGGCGCAACGTCGAGGATAGAGAGCCTGGTCGGCGGTCGAAGCCAGGTCCTCGCCCAGCGCAGTCCTGCATGTGACCTTCAGCGTTCGGGTGTCTGAACCGCCTCGTCGAGCACCCGCGGCAGCGCGAGCGCCTGCACTTGCGCCCTAGTTGCATTCGGAAAAATCCCCGACACCGTTGCCCACAGTTGGCCGGCCGGCAGATTTCGCGGGATGATCGGCTCGCTCGGATCGCGGGGAGGCGTTGATGGCGGTGGCGTGCCCGGCGTGCGGTGCTGCCAACCCCTCGACTGGCCGGTTCTGCCGTGACTGCGGGACGAATCTGGCGGCAGCCTGTCCGTCCTGCTCGGCCCCGGTCGACGCCGACCAGAAGTTCTGCGGCGAGTGCGGCACACCGCTCGGGGCCCGGACGGCTCGGGCGGCTGTGCCGACCGTGGGTGAACCGGCTGTAGCTCCATTCGCCGAACGACGTGTCTGCTCCGTGCTCTTCTGTGACCTTGTCGGGTTCACCCCGTTGTCCGAATCGCGCGACGCCGAAGAGGTCCGCGAGTTGCTGTCCCGCTACTTCGAGACGGCTCGGACCTTGATCCGCCGCTATGGCGGCATGGTGGAGAAGTTCATCGGCGACGCGGTGATGGCCGTGTGGGGCACCCCGGTCGCCGTCGAGGGTGACACCGAGCGCGCGGTGCGCGCCGCTCTCGATCTCGTAGCCGCGGTCGCCGCGCTGGGCGCCGAGGTCGGCGCACCGGCACTCGCAGCGCGGGCCGGTGTGGTGACCGCCGAGGTCGCTGTCACGGTCGGTGCCACGGACCAGGGCATGGTCGCGGGGGATGCGGTCAACACCGCCGCCCGGGTGCAGTCGGCTGCCGGTCCTGGATCGGTGCTCGTCGACGCGGCCACCCAACGACTGGCCCAAGCCGGTATCGAATTCACCGACGCCGGCGAGTACGAGCTCAAGGGCAAGTCCGAAGCGCAGCCGCTGTGGCGAGCCGGTCGGGTGCTGTCCAACGTCGGCGGTGCGCAACGCGTCGACGGGCTGGAGGCGCCGCTCACCGGGCGCGACCTGGAACTTCGCCTCATCAAGGATCTGTTCCACGCTGCGACTGACCGTCGCCAGCCGAGGCTGGTCGCGGTGACCGGACCGGCCGGCGTCGGCAAGTCACGTTTCGGCTGGGAGTTCGAGAAGTACATCGACGGGCTGGCCGACACCGTGCTCTGGCATCGCGGCCGGTGCCTGTCGTACGGCGAGGGCGTGTCCTTCTGGGCCTTGGCCGAAATCGTCCGGCAGCGGATGGGCATCGCCGAGGAAGACCCGGTCGAGGCAGGAGCGGCCAAGCTGGTGACCGGCGTCGACCGTTTCCTCACCGACGAGACGGAACGCGAATATGTCGGTGTCCGGCTGGCGCGGCTGCTCGGGCTGACCTACCCGGGCGACGCCGGCCAGGATCTGAGCCGCGACGACCTGTTCGCGGGGTGGCGGCTCTGGTTCGAGCGGCTCGCTGATACTGCTCCCGTTGCGATGCTGATCGAAGATCTGCAGTACGCCGACGAGGGCCTGCTGGACTTCGTCGACCATCTCGTCGATTGGGCACGCAACGCCCCGATCTTCGTGCTCACCTTCAGCCGTCCGGGGATGCGCGTCCAGCGGACCGAGTGGGCAAGCGGTCGGAACCGCACATCGTTGGCTCTCGATCAACTCGACGCCTCGTCGATGCACGCACTGCTCGACGCACTGGTGCCCGAGCTTCCGCCCGCGGCTGCCGAGGCGATCGCCGAGCAAGCGCAGGGCATTCCGCTGTTCGCGGTCGAGACGATCCGCGCGCTGATCGACCGCGACATCGTGATTCCTGTCGACGGCGCCTACCGGCTGGTGGGGGAGCTGGGCACGCTCACGGTCCCGGACAGCTTGCACGGGTTGCTGGCCGCCCGGCTAGATGCGCTTGCCCCGGAAGTTCGCTCACTGGTCGCCGACGCATCGGTATTGGGCTCGACCTTCCCGGCCGAGGCGGTGGCCGCGGTTTCCGGAGCGATGGCCGAACAGGTGCAGACGGCGCTCACCGAACTGGTGCGCCGAGAGGTCTTCGAGATCCTCGCCGACCCACTTTCGCCGCAACGCGGGACGTACCGATTCGCGCACGACATGCTGCGCCAGGTCGCGTACGAGACGCTGTCACGGCACGACCGCAAAGCGCGTCACCTCGCCGTCGCCGAGCATCTGCGCGGCACGTTCGCCAACGACGGCGAGGAAGTGGTCGACGTCATCGCGCGGCACTACCTGGATGCGTTGAGCGCGGTGCCGGGCGCGGCCGATGCGGATATCACCCGCCAGCGGGCGATCGATGTGCTCACAAGGGCCGGCGAGCGGGCGATCCGCACCGGAGCGAGCGGTCGCGCTGCCGCGCAATTCGCCCGCGCGGCCCAACTGCAGGCCGCTACCGGCGCAGGAGATGGACAGGTCGGCGCCGCGCAGTTGTGGGAGCGGGCGGCGCAAGCCGCACTCGACAATGCGGAATGGGAGTCGGCGGTGGTCTACGCCGACCACGCCCACGAGTCCTTCATCAGCGTCGGCAGCGAGCGGTTTGCCGCGCGGACTCAGATCATCGCCGGAACCGCGTTGCGTCGCCGGGGCATGATCGCCGATGCCCGCGAGCGACTCGAACCGACGGTCGCCGCATTGCGCGACGACGCCGACACCGATACGGTGCGCGCCCTCGCGCAACTGGCTGCTGTCGAGCAGTTCGGCGGCAGCCTTGAGGCCGCGATCAAGCTAGCCGACGAGGCGCTGGGGTACGGCCAGGCCCTTGACGTCGGCCCGGGGTTGCTCTCGTCGCTCTTCATCAGCGTCGGAATCGTCAAGAACCGCGTCAGTCGCACCGCCGAGGCAGCCACATACTTCCGCGAAGCTGCCCGGTTCGGCGAGCTGGCAGGCAACGCGATCGAGCACGGCATGGCGCTACTGAATATGGCCGATGTCCTCAATACGCGGGGTGACTCGCAGGCCGCAGCCGCCGCGGCGCGAACCGCAGTAGGAGTATTGCGGAGGTCCGGCAGCCGGTACGGCCTCGCCGGGGCGTTCGAGAACATGAGCCTGGCCCTGCTGTGCACGCCGGACTGGGACGCTGCCGAAGCAGCAATGTCGGAGGCCATCGACGATTACGGGCTGAGCGACCTCGAATTCGTGAGATTGACCCGGTCGTTACTCGCCGCGCTGCGCGGCGATGCGAAGACCGCCCAGGAATTGCTGGACGGAATGGCGGATCTGCCGACGACCGAGGAGGTCCAGTACCGGGCGGCCGGCATCTGGGTGGAGGCGGTGATTGCCGACGCCGGAGGTCGCACTGGCGACGCGTTGACAATCGCCGGCGAGGTCTTGACGCTGCTGCCTGACCTGGGCTTCGGCAGCGATTCGCTGCGCTGGGTGTGGCCATTGGCCAGCAAGTGCGCCTATCAACTTGGCGACTCGACCGAACTTGAGCGCCTGGATGCGCTGCTCGCGGGGTTCCGGCCGGGCGAGTTGCCACCGATGATCCAAGCCGAAGCCGAGGTCAATCGAGCCAGACTGGCTGCGCGGCGCGCCGACCCTGGGGCGAGCGACCTGTTCGTGGCCGCGATCGCCATGATGCGGACGAGGAGCACGCCGTACCACCTCGCACTCGCCCTCCTCGACAATGCCGACGCGCTCACGACAGCGGGCCGGCCGGAGCAGGCCGTCCCGCTCGTCGAGGAGGCACGACACATCGGCGTTCGGCTCGGCGCCGAGCCGATCGTCTGGCGCGCGGCGGCCGTGACCCTCAACAACGTCAGCTCCACTGCCTGACGGCCTGCCGCCTGGAACCCGCTACGCCGTGTCGGGCACTGGCGCTCGCCGGCGGTTGCCGGCGCGCAGGCGGGGGCTGCTGTCGTCGGCGTCGTTCACGATCGCTGCTGCGGTTGTTCTTGCCCACCCGCGTGACCCTAGAGGGCGCGACGCACCGGCGGAATGTCCGCGAACACCGGCGTGACGGCATGAGTTGGGTGGCCCTGGCAAGGGAGTAGCGGTGACGGGGAGATGTCGTCGTACTCGATCTGGCCGCGGGGGTTGCCACGCTCAGCACAGCCAACGTGGTCTGGCTCGCTGTGGTGCTGACCGCGCCGTTCGGCCTCTACTGCCCCGTGAACGCCTCGAGATTGTCAGCCAGCCAATCGGCGAACGACGTTGCGGCCGAACCGGTCACCTGTTCGACGGTGGGGTAGACCCGCGCCTCGGGGCGCGCCGCGTCGAGGTGCGAGAACAGCGCGTCAACCATCTCCGGCGGCATGCCGTTGTCGATCATGCCCTGCTTCACCGTCTCGTCCGGCACGGGTTCGCAGGTCAGCTCCCGTCCGAGCGCCTCGGCCAGTTGTGCCACCTGGTCGGCGGGCGAGAGCAACTGCGGGCCCGACAACGGGTATGCCGAGTTCGACGGCAGCCGGTCTGTCAGCGCCAAGGTGGCGACCCGGGCCACGTCCCGCGGGTCGACGGGGGCGGCCAGCACGCGAGCGAAGGGAGCGCGCACCACATTTGCGTCCCGTAACTGCTCCGCCCAGCCGAGGGTGTTGCTCATGAACGCGCCAGGCCGTAGGAACGTCCAATCCAGCCCGGCCTCCTGCACGGCCTGCTCGCCCGCCAGATGCATGCGAGCCGGCGTGTGCCGGCCACGCTCGGGGTCCTCGGCACCCACGACCGAGAGCTTGACCAGCTGACGTGCGCGGGCAGCGCGGGCGGCTCGCGCAGCCGACGTGTCATGTTGGGTCACGTTGCCGTTGCTGGCGACGAACACGCGCTCGCAACCGTCGAATGCGGGGCCGAGCGAGTCGGGATCGTCGAGATCACCGCCGACGATCTCGACGCCGTCGGGCAGCTCGGCGGTGTCGGGGTGACGCGTCATGGCGCGCACCTGCTCACCCTGGGCAAGCAAGTCGGATACAACCATTGCACCGACAACGCCGGTGGCTCCGCATACCAGGATCATGGTCGGACTCCCTCTTTCATTCGTGCTGGTAGGGCGTGCTGGGATCAGTCGGGCGTTCCTACGGTCAGGCCGATCCGCGCGAGCGGACTCCGCGGTAGAGCAGGGCGGCGCCGGTCAGGATGCCCACGGCAACCGCGATCATCTGCACGAGCGTGCCGATGAACGGGCCGGACGACGAGGGATCGCCCAACCGGTCCGCCGTGCCCGACGTGACGGCGGCGCCCACCGCGATCCACACCGGGAAGGCAAGGGCGATGATGCCGATGTAGCGCCACGGCACGAAGGCGACCGCAGCGGCCGCGACGACGGCGAGAATCGCGCCCGGCGGCGGTGTTGGGTACTCGTCCACTCCGGTGGCGATCTGGACGGCGATACCGAGCGCGACGCCGAGCGAGGCGGCAGCGTTCACGATCCGCAGGGGCAGCGCACGTGAGGTGGTCGCGAGAGTCATGACGGTCTTCCTTTCAGGTGTGTGCAGGACGGAGAAGTCGAAAGGGGCGCGGAGGCGTTTGGTCAGAGCAGGTCACGGCGGCGGGTGAACCACACCGCGAGCGCGGTGAAGGCGAGCAGGTACACGGCGAGGACGAGTGAGCTCTGCAGCCCGCTGACCACCGACGTCACGCCGGGTGTGCCGCCGGCCTGCTCCTGGGTGGGCGCGCCGAGAGCGGCGGCGAGCGCACCTGCGTTGGTGCCCGGCATCATGTCCGACACGGTGCCCAGGCCCGGCACGATCGTGCTGAACACCCGCACGAGGTTCTCGACGGCCAGCGCCCAGACCAGACCGATCCCGGCGGCGAGAGCGGTCCCACGCAGGATCACGCCCAGCGCCACCCCGCCGAGGCACCACATGGCAACGATGAGCCAGCCGCCCGCGAACCCACGCAGCACCTCGACCGCGCTCGGCCAGCCGGTCTGCGAGTCGGTGGCGCCCGCGACGATCGTGGCGGCGATGGCGTCGAGCCCGAAGCTCACGGTCACGATGGCCAGCACCGTGACGAGCAACGCGATCACCTTGCCGAGCACGACGACGGTCCGGCTGGGGCCCTGGGTGAAGATGACCTTGACCGTCCCCCAGGTGTACTCGCTACCGGTGGCGAGGACGCCGAGCAACATCGCGAGGGCGCCGGCGAAGACCGGAAATCCCTGCACGGCGCTGCCGACGAGTGCATCCGGCAGGGCATGCACGAGTGCACCCCGGCCCAACGACGCACGCGGCCCCGTGCCGAAGCGGTATGCCAAGTACGGGAACACGTAGCCGAACATCAGCGCGAGGATCCACCACACGACGGCGACGACCCAGATCGCCGGGCGGCGACGCAGCTTGACCAACTCTGCACAGAAGGACGCGAGCATCAGTTCACCTCTCGATCGAGCGCGCCGACGAGTTCGCCGGTGCGCGCCGCGGGTCCGGTCCGGCCGGTGAGTTCCAGGAACACCCGCTCCAGGGAGCGGTCCTGCCAGCCGAGTCCCTGCACCCGCACGCCGGCGAGTACCAACTCACGGTTGAGCGCGGCGGCATCGTCGCGCTCGGCCTGCACGAGCAGACCCTCCGAGCAGATCTCGACGCAGTCGGCGCCGACCCGGCGGGCGACGATCTCGCTGGCCTGCTCGACAGGCTCGGCGTCGATGCGCAGCTGACGGTGTCCCACGAGGTCGGTTACCGTGCCCTCGTGCACCACCCGCCCGTCGGCGAGCATGGCCAACCGGTCGCAGGTCTGCTCGACCTCCGACAACACATGGCTCGAGAGGACGACGGTCCGTCCGGTATCACCCAAGCGCCGCAGGAGCGTGCGCATCTCGGCGATCCCGGCCGGATCGAGGCCATTGGTCGGCTCGTCGAGCACCAGCACCTCGGGCTCCTTGAGCAGTGCCGTGGCGACCCCGAGACGCTGCTTCATACCGAGTGAGTAGGTCGACACCTTGTCGCCGGCGCGCTCGACCAGGTCGACGTCGCACAGCGCCGCATCGACCTGGGTCGCGTCCACGCCGGCGTAGCGGGCAAAGACCCGCAGGTTGTCGCGGCCGCTGAGGTAGGGGTACGCGGCCGGCGCCTCGACCAGCATGCCGACGCTTCGCATCGACGTGGGGCTGCCGGCCGGCGCACCCACCACCGTCGCGCTGCCGGCGGTCTGACGCATCAGGCCCACCAGAATGCGCAGCAGTGTCGTCTTGCCTGCGCCGTTGGGCCCGAGCACGCCGAACACTTCTCCTGCGCTGACGTGCAGCTCGATGTGGTCGAGCGCGACGCGGTCGCCGTAGCGCTTGGTGAGTCCTCGGATCTCGATGATCGGCTTGTTCACCCCGCCGAGTCTTCGCGCCGGACGGGGCTGTGTCGTCAGCGTTGCGCTGCGGGCGGCGTACGCAAATCTTCGTACGCGAGAGCGGTCGGAGCACGTCACCAGGACGATGACATCGGGATCAGCCGGTGGTGACGATGGGAGCCGACCACAACGCACTCACAGGAGACGTGATCATCATGACCGCTGCGACTGCGACACCAACAGCCGATCAGTCCATGACCCGCCGGGCCGTGATCATCACGTTCGGCGGCCTGTTGCTCGTGATGCTGCTCGCCTCGCTCGACCAGGCCATCGTGGCCACCGCGCTGCCGACGATCGCCGGCCAGTTGGGCTCGCTCGCCGACCTGTCGTGGGTCGTCACGGTGTACCTGCTCGCGACGACTGCGTCGACCCCGCTCTGGGGCAGCCTCGGCGACAGCTACGGACGCAAACGGCTGCTCCTACTTGCCATCAGCGTGTTTCTCGTCGGATCCGCCCTCTGCGGCGCGGCCTGGGACATCGGCTCGCTCATCGTGTTCCGCGGCGTGCAGGGCGTCGGCGCGGGTGGGTTGATGGTGATGGCGATGTCGGTCGTCGCCGACATCATCGCGCCGCGTGAGCGCGGCAGGTACCAAGGCTGGATCCAGGCGACGTTCGCGATCGCAAGCGTGGCCGGCCCGCTGATCGGCGGCCTGTTCGTCGACACCGCCTCGTGGCGATGGGTGTTCTACGTGAACCTGCCGCTCGGCGCGATCGCCTTCGTCGCCGTCGCCTTCGGGTTGCGCTCCGCGCCGTCGGGTCGCTCGCACCGCATCGATGTGTTCGGCTCGGTGCTGCTGGTCGGCGCTGTGGTGAGCGCGATGCTGGTGGCCGAGTGGGGCGGACGCATCTACGCATGGGGATCGGCGCAGATCGTCGTGAGCGGGCTCGTGGCCGTCGCACTGCTCGCGGCCTTCGTCCTGCGCGAGCGCAGCGCCCCCGAGCCGATCCTTCCGCCGGCCGTGCTGAAGGAGCGAGTCGTCGCTGTCAGTTGCGCCGTGATGTTCCTGATTTCCGGATGCTTCTTCGCCGCCATCGTCTACCTGCCGACCTATCTGCAGGTCGCGCGCGGTCACTCGGCCACTGCGTCCGGGCTGATGTTGTTGCCGCTGGTGCTCGCCATCCTGGTGACGACCACGGTGTCCGGCGCATTGGTCAGCCGCTGGGGTCGCTACAAGGTGTTCCCGGTCGCGGGGACGCTGCTGATGGTCGTGGCCATGGGGGTGCTCGCCACCGTGCGCGTACACAGCAGCCCGATGCTGATCGTCGCGGGCATGGTTCTCACCGGCCTGGGCTTCGGCCTGATCACCCAGATCCTCGTCGTCGCGGTGCAGAACGCGGTCGACAAGCGCCGCATCGGAGTGGCGACTGCCAGCACCAACTTCTTCCGCTCGCTGGGCGGAGCCGTCGGGTTGGCGCTCTTCGCCGCGATCCAGCAGGCCCGACTGCCCGGCAACTCCCCGCTGTCGGGTCACGACGCGAGCTCGCCGGCGGCCGTCCGGTCACTGCCGGCCGGCGCGCACCACCGCGCGGTCACCGACCTTGCCTCGTCGTTGTCCGCCGTGTACGTGACGGGCGCGGTGCTCGCGCTGGCCGCGTTCGCGGTCGTGCTCTTCCTTCCCGAGGTAGCGCTGCGCGAACGGGGTGCCGGCGGCAAGTCGGAAAGTGCGGCCGGCACGTCGGAACACCACGGCCAGCAGCACGACGGTCGACCAGGACCCCAGCCCGATCTCGAGCACTCGTCCGCCACCCAGGCCACGTCTGGCGACCAGCAGAGCAAGCAGACGATTCACTCCCGGCCCTGATCGCCCACCGTTCCAGACAGAGCAGCACACCCAGGATCACGACAGGAGAACCCGACGATGGCACCGAAGATCATCCTGTGGGGAGTGTCCGGGATTCTCGTCCCTGACGCCCCCGTGTTCAGCTCGGCCCTCGCCAGCGTCCTCGGCAGGACCGACGTCCCGGCCAGGTCGTCGCATCTCGGCACGGACCGCGACGCCGTCGGCGCCGGGTTGGCCGGGTGCGATGACGAGGCCGGCGCGCCGTCTGTGCACGAGATCATCGCGCGGCTCGAGGAGGAGTTCGCCGAGCGTCGCGCCGAAGTCGCCGCCGAAGGGCGTGCGCCCGGTAGCGCCGAGCTGCTGTCACGCCTGAAGCAGGTCGACCCAGGCGCGGTGTTCGCGCCCCTCACCGGCCGCACCGAGGCAAATGCCTCGCTCGCGCTGGGCGCCGTCGGGCTCGACCGGTACTTCGACCTCCCGCTCGGGACCTACGGCAGCGACGTCAGCGACCGCGAGGAACTGTTCCCCGCCGCCCGCGTCGCCGTGCGGGAGCGGTTCGGCGACCGGGCGGCTGACGACGTCGTGCTCGTGACACGCAACCCCATCGACGCTCGCCAGGCCAGAGCGGCCGCGACCAGGGTCATCGGGGTGACGCCCGACGCGCAGGTCGGGGCGCAGCTCGTGGCAGGAGGCGCGATGGGCGTGTTCGCCGACCTGTGCGACGTCGACCGGCTCGCCGCCGCCATCGCCGGTTGACCGGTGACCTTTTCGGGCCGGTGTCCCCGCCCTGCGGGTCGTCAGCCCCCTACGTCCGGGATCGTCTCGGGCCGAGACTCGACGAGCGCACCCGAACGAACAGATCCACCGACCGTGTCAACGATCAGACCCAAGGAGACCTCATGAGCACCATTCCGGCAGGTGCCCGCGCGTGGGCGTGGGGCGACAACGCCTTCGGCCAGCTCGGCGACGGGACCACCACGCACCGGGGCACCCCGCAGCCGGTGACCGACCTCGACGACGTGGTGTCGGTCGCCGGCGGGGGCGGTCACGCGACCGCCCTGAAGTCCGACGGCACCGTGTGGGCGTGGGGTCGCAACGACTTCGGCCAGTGCGGTGTTGGGCACAACGAGGACCTGAGCACCCCGTCCCAGGTGAAGGAACTGGACGACGTCACCGAGCTAGTGGGCGGCGGCGGGCACACCCTGGCCGTTCGTTCCGACGGCACCATCTGGGCCTGGGGCCACAACCAGCGCGGCGACTGCGGCGACGGCACCACCGACAACCGGAACGTGCCGACCCAGGTCGTCGGAGTCACGGACATCAGCAGCGCCGGATGGGGCGGCGGGCACGGTCTGGCCCTGCTTCGCGACGGCACCGTGCGCTCGTGGGGACACAACCTGTTCGGCGCGCTGGGCGACGGCACCACGACGACCCGCCCCACCGCCATCGCGGTAAAGGGCATCGAGAGCGTCGTCTTCCTGACGGGGGGTGGCGGCCACACCGTCGCGCTCACCGCCGACGGCTCGTACTGGGCGTGGGGACGCAACGACCGCGGCCAGCTCGGCGACGGCACCACCGAATCGAGACTGACTCCGACTCGCATCGAGCTCTTCGACAACGGGCTGCGTGTCGTCGATGTCTCGGCCGGCTTCTTCCACACGATGATCCGTACCGAGGACGGCCGGATCTGGACGTTCGGCAACAACGACAGCGGTCAGCTCGGGGACGGCACGACGAACAACCTGTCGCGCCCACACGAAATCACCGGTCTCGGTGAGGTGTCCGTCCTCGCCGCAGGGGGCGGTCGCAACGAGTTCGGTCCCGGCGGCCACAGCGTCGTGCTGCTCGCCGACGGCACGCTTCGCGCGTGGGGGCTCAACGATGCCGGTCAGCTCGGCGACGGCAGCACCGAGAACTGCACCGCGCCGGTTCCCGTTGCCGGTCTGCACGACGTCCGTCGCGTGGTGGCACTGGGCGGGTTCAATCTCGCGGTCGCCTGACCCGGCGCGTCCGGGGTGGCTGGTGGCGTGCGACTGTTAAGCGTGATTCATCCTGAAAGAGGATGAAGTAAGCGCTAATGTCGCCGGGTACAAGTATTGAGGTGGCATTACCCGTGACGAGGAGACTGCGCCGGACACGAACAGGAGCCCCGAGATGACAGCGCCGTTGTCGGCCACGATCCGGACGTCGGAGCGGCGGCGGCCGATGGTCGGCCGCGCCTCGGCTCAGCGCGCCGATCGAGCGGCAGAGCGCACCGCCGGCCCGGTCCGCAGCTGGCACCGGGGCGACGGGGGTTGCTGGCTCGTGAGGCTGGGCTGGACCCGCTGGCCCCATCAACACGAGGTGCTGATCGCGCTCGGCGCGACCGTCGTCATGGTCGGCGCGAGCTTCGGTGCGAACGCCCGCGTCGATGCGCCGCGCCGCCTCGACGTTCTCGGGGTGCTCCTCGTCGTCCTTGCCGGCGCCTGCCTGGCGTGGCTGCGCGCGGCCCCCATCCCTGCGATCGGCGTCGCGGCCGCGATCGTCACCTGGTACCTGGTGCTCGGCTATCCGTACGGCCCGATCCAGATCAGCGTGATCGTGCTGATGGTCGCGGTCGCGCGCACCAGACCGCTGCGGACGTCGGGACTCGTCTGCCTGGTGGTCGCCATCGCCGCAACGGTCGCGGTGCTCTCGCGCCTTGTCGACGATGCCGTTCCGCGGGCGGTGGTCGTCATCGTCTGGGTCAGCTGGCTGGTCATCCCGTGGCTGCTCGGCTCGGTGCTGCGCATGCGGGCAGAGGCCAGCGCGCGGACGCGCGAGGAACTTGTCGCGATCGCCACGGCCCGCGAGCGGACGCGCGTGGCCGGCGAGGTGCATGACATCGCGGGGCATGGCTTCGCCGTCATCGCGATGCAGGCCGGCGTGGCATTGATCTCCCTTGAGGACGACCCGGAGCAGGCGCGCAGCTCGCTCGAGGCCATTCAGTCGGTGAGTGGCCGCGGCCTGGCCGACCTGCGCAGCATGCTCGGAACGTTCCACCCCTCCGCCGGCGGCCGGCCGGCGCCGCCACTCGCGCCCCCGCCGGCCGCTCGTGACACCCATGGCCTCGACGAGCTGCACGCACTGCTCGACGAGGTCGGATCGGGTGCGCTGTCGGTCACCGAGCACATCGACGACCTCGGGCCGCTAGCGCCCGAGATCGGGCACGTCGTCTACCGCGTCGTGCAGGAGTCGCTCACGAACGTCGTCAAACACGCCCATGCCGACTCCGCCGAGGTCTCGCTGCACCGAGACGGCGAGACGATCGTCGTCCGCGTGGTCGACACCGGTGTGGGCGGCGACTTCACCGCGGGTAGCGGCTTGACCGGCATGGGCCAGCGGGTCGGGGCGGTCGGCGGACGGTTCAAGGCCGCACCGCGCCGCGAGCGGGGCTTCGAGGTCGAGGCCGTGATCCCGTTGCGCAACCGGGGCGGCGCCGACGATGAGGTGGTGACCGGTGGCGATTAGCGTGGTCGTCGCCGACGACGAGCCACTGGTTCGGATGGGGCTCAAGGCCGTCCTCGACCGCGAGGCGGACGTCCACGTCGTCGCCGAGGCCGAGGACGGGAAGCAGGCGGTCGAGGCCGTCCGCCGCTTGCGGCCCGACGTGCTGCTGCTCGACGTCCGGATGCCTGGTACCACCGGCCTTCAGGCGCTGCGCCAGATCAGCGAAGATCCTGAGCTGTCGGGCACTCGCACGATCATCGTGACGACCTTCGAGATCGACGACTACATCGTCGAAGCCGTGCAGGCCGGTGCGAGCGGGTTTCTGCTCAAGGACACCGCGCCGAGCGAGGTCGTCGCGGCCATCCGGGTCGTGCACGACGGGCAGGCGCTGATGTCGCCGGCGGTCACGAGCCGACTGATCGCGTTGTTCGGACGCCGCAGCCAGCTAGCGGGTGAGGTGCAGGGACTCGACGAGCTCACGCCCCGCGAAACCGAGATCGTGGCCTGGGTGGCTCAGGGCCTGTCGAACGAGGAGATCGGCGAGCAGCTGTTCCTGAGCCCCGCGACCGTGCGCACCCATGTCGGGCGCGCGATGTCGAAGCTGCAGGCTCGCGACCGAGCCCAACTTGTGGTCTTCGGGCTGCGAGCAGGTCTCACGGCCGACCCCGACGCGACCCGTTGAGGCCCCGGACGACGCGGATCAGCTTGCGTGGCACCGGTCAGCCGGCCCGGCGCATCGCGTCGGGAGTGTGGCCCGGCTCGGGACGCGTGCTGCCCGCCTGACGCTCGACCTCGACCAGGACGGCCGAGCAGTCGAGGTCGCCGAGGCCCCGCTCGACGGCGGCCGTGAGCACCTGGTGTCCAGCCGCTGTGACCGGCAACGCCACGCCCAGCGAGCGTGCCTGGTCGAGGACGAGCCCGAGGTCCTTGCGCATGAGTGCGAGCTTGAAATCGGCGCGCTCGAACGTGCGGTCAGCCATGGCGCGGCACTTGAACGCCATCATCGGCGAGCTGTACCCGCTCGCCGCGATCATCGAGATCAGCGTGTCACGGTCCAGCCCGGCTGCCTCGCCGTAGACGATCGCTTCGGCCAGCGCCTGCATCTGCGCGCCCATCAGCAGGTTCATCGCGATCTTCGCCTTGGCACCCGAGCCGCTCGGCCCGAGGTGGCGAACCTCTTTGGCCAGCGTCTCCAGCACCGGGGCGAGCACCTGCACCGCGGCGGCATCACCGCCGATCATGAAGCGCAGTTCGCCGTCACGTGCGTGCCTGGCGTTGCCGAGGACGCAGGCGTCGAGTCCGCGGTGCCCGCGCGCGGCGAGCAGTTGGGCCTGCCTCACCGCGGCGTCCGGCGAGACGGTGCTGAGGTCGGCGACGACCGCGCCGGGCGCCAGTCCCGTCACCGCGCCGTCGGGGCCGAACAGCGCCCGCGCGACGACGTCGGCGGTGGCGAGGCTCAGCAGGACGACCTGCGCGCCGCGGACGGCATCGGCCGGGTCGGTCGCGACGCGTGCCCCTCGCTTGGCAAGCTCGTCGCTCTTGGCGGCGCTTCGGTTGTGCACCGTCACATCGAAGCCGGCGTCGACGAGGCGTGCGGCCATGCCCGAGCCCATGGCGCCCAGCCCCAAGAAAGCGATGCGCGGGCTCGGGACCGCTGCGCGAGCGTGGGTCATCGCGGGCCGCCCGGGCCGGGAATCGCGCCGATCTCCATCAGGATGCGCGGCATGTCGTCGCTGATCCAGGATTCGACGACCTTGCCCTCGACAACGCGATGCAGGTCGACGCCCGAGACCGCGAAAGACGCACCGGTCGGGCCTAGCGGGCCGAGCTGCCCGGTGTGCGTCCCGGTGGTGCTGAAGCGGTTCGCGACGTACTCGCCCTCGCCGATGAGCTGGTCGATGTGGCAGTGGAAGTCCGAGAACGACGTTCGCCAGAACTCGACGGCTCGCGCGAACGCGTCCGGACCGGGCGGCAGGTGCAGGTCCCGGGCGTGCACGACGTAGTCGGCGGAGAACACCTCGTCGACGAAGCTCGTGTCGCCCTCGTTGAGCCCCTTCTCGGTGATGAACCGGACCAGCTCCATGTTGCTGATCTCGGTGGCCCGGGCCTCGTCGGTCCGGCTCGGTGTGCTGGCATCTGCGACGGTCACGGCGGTCTCTCCAATTTCGCGGGTCATCGCTTCGGTCTTGTCGAGCGTGGGACGCGGGTGATCCCGGCGTCGTGGGGCGGGTGTCCTGTCCGGCCGGGAACCGCTCGTGGCCGGATCAAGAGCCTTTCCCGGACGGCCGGGAATTTGGCGACGAAAGGGTCGAAACGGGCGCTGTCCGTGCTGGACTGGGTGATGTCGAACAGCCGACGAAGCGCATCCCGCACAGAACAGGTGAGGACCACTGCGATGACCCAGACCACGACGCTCGAAGCCGTTGTCTCAACCCGACGCGGCGGCCCGGAGACCCTCACGGTCGTGCGTGAAGCGGCTCCTACGCCCGGTCCGGGGCAGGCCCTCGTCCGGGTCCAGGCCGCCGGAGTCTCCTTCGGCGACATCCTGCTGGCGCGCGGAGTGATTCCGGGCGCACCCAAACCGCCGTTCACCCCGGGCTTCGATGTCGCAGGCACCGTCGTCGCCGTCGGCCAAGGGGTGACCGGCCTCGAGCCGGGGACCGCGGTCGCAGCGCTCGTCAGGCAGGGCGGCTACGCCTCGTACGCGCTCGTCG
Source organism: uncultured Actinomycetota bacterium (assembly GCA_963750295.1). GTDB lineage: Bacteria > Actinomycetota > Actinomycetes > Mycobacteriales > Jatrophihabitantaceae > CAVVPY01. The sequence goes on along the minus strand of CAVVPY010000001.1, from coordinate 1,574,225 downwards.
CCGCCGACCGCCTGGTCCCGCTGCCGGCCGGCGTCGAGCCCGTGGCAGCCAGTGCGGTGGCGCTGAACTACTACATCGCCCAGCAGATGCTCTTCCGGGTCGCGCAGGTCGGCCCCGGCTCGCGCATCCTCGTCCACGGCGCGTCCGGCGGTGTCGGGCTGGCCTTCTGCCAGCTCGCGCGCCGGGCTGGAGTCGAGGTTTGGGGATCCGCGTCGCCGGGCAAGTTCGGCCTGCTCACCGATCTTGGTGTGCACCCGATCGACTACCACACGCAGGACGCCGTCGAGGTCGTCCGCAGCGTCGATGGGCAGGTCGACGCCGTGTTCGACCCGATCGGCGGCGCGCACTTCCGCCGTTCCTACGCCGCGCTCGAACGCGGAGGGATCATGGTCGCCTACGGCCAGAGCGCCGCCGTCGTGGACGGGCAGGTGCTCCGCTCGGTGGGTGCGAAGGGATTCCTGCTCGGCATCGCGGCCCCGAAGCTGATCCCGGACGGCAAGCGGACGACCTTCTACAACGCGTGGGCGCTCGAGAAGAAGCAGCCCACGGCGTACCGCGAAGATCTCGGCACGGTATTCGACCTGCTGTCGCGGGGGGCCATCGAACCGGTGCTCGCGGGCACCGTCCCGCTGGCCGGAGCCGCAGAGGCGCAGCAGCGACTGGAACACCAGCACGTCACCGGGAAGCTCGTGCTCGTCCCGTCCGCGTGAGGCCCACCCGATCCCCGTCCCGCCAACATCCGCCCGTCGGCCCTGAGGAGCCCACATGACCAGCGTCGCCGCACCGCTTCTGACCAGCCCGACCACCGGCAAGGCCATCTGGCACATGGGTGCACTGATGGTGTTCCACGTGACGAGCGAGCAGTCGGGCAACGCATTCTGGCTGGCCGAGCAGACCTCGCGCTCGAACTACGCCTCGCCCGTCCACGTGCACTCCCGCGAGGACGAGACCTTCCACGTCCTCGAGGGGCGTCTCAGTCTCGAGATCGGCGATCGGACCTACGATCCCGAGCCGGGGCAGACGGTGTTCGCGCCACGCGACGTTCCGCACTCGTACAAGGTCGAGTCCGAGCAGGCGCGCTGGCTGGTGCTCGGCACTCCTGGCGGATTCGACGGATGGTTCTTCGAGACGGGCGAGCCCGCCACGAGCCTCGAGGTGCCCACCTTCGACGTCTCGCGGTTCCCCGACTTCGGCGAGGTCATCGCCGCCGTCGCCCGCTACGGCGGCCAAGTACTGGGCCCACCGCGCGCCTGACCCGCGCGCCGCGTTGTCACCGTCCCGTTAGCCCCGACCCGAGGGATCCCGTCCATGAACGTCGACGTCCACGGCCATATCACCTCACCGGAACTCTTCGATCGGTTCCCGATGCCGCGCAGCCTCGCCGACATCGACGGCATGATCGAGGCCAAGCTCGCGCACGGCATCGATCTCACCGTCGTCGGCAGCCCGGTCGGCGCCGGGACGATGGTTCCCGTCCCCGGTCTCGACAACTACGACCAGCCGGTCGACGGGTTGCAACGCTTCCACTCCTGGGTGGCCGACCAGGTGCGAATGCGCCCGGCGCACCTGCGCGCCTACGTCTACGTAAACCCGTTCGCGACCGACACAACCCTCGACCTCGCCGCGGGGTGGCTGGACGAGCCCGAGTTCGTCGGGCTGATCGCGAACACCAGCGTCCGCGGGCGCTACCTGAACGATCCAGCCGCGGAATCGTTCTTCGCGCTCGCGGCCGAGCGGCGGGTGCCCGTCCTGCTGCACCCGCCCGCCGAACCGGTCGGCGCGTCCGCGCTGGCCGGTGAGGCCGGCCTCGTGGAGCACGTGCTCCGGCCGTGCGACACCACCGCCGGTGTCGCCGCGGTGCTGGCCGGCGGCTGGTTCGATCGGTTCCCGGAGCTCACCCTCATCGCGCCGAACGTCGGCGGGGCCCTGCCGCTGCTGGCGGAGAAGCTGGCACTCGCCGATCGCCGCTCCGCCGGCGGACCGCCTCCGGGGGCAGGTGGACCGCCGCCCGGCACGGGTGGACCTCCGGGCGCGAAGCCGGTCGGCGCGCACCGGTCCCCGATGGCCGAGACGGTCCGAAGGATCCACGTCGACACGGCGACCCCGAGCGCGATCGCGCTCGCGGCAGCGGTGCGGCTGTTCGGCGCCGAGCACGTCCTCTTCGGCACCGACAGTCCACCGCTGGCCACGGACCTGGCCGACGCGATCGGCATGATCGACGCCCTCGACCTCGACGGCGACGACCGCACGGCGATCATGGGCGCGAACGCCGCGCGCCTGTTCGCGCTCGAGCCCGCGGTGGCCCGGTGACCGCGAGCACGGAGCGCGCGGTAGCGGCGGACCCCGCCCTGCTACGCGACGCGGTCGCGCTGGTCGTCGGCGGCTACGGCGGCATCGGGTCCGCCGTCAGCGCAGACCTCGCCGCGCACGGTGCCGCTGTCGCCGTGGCCGGGCGGGACGGCGACCGGGCTCGCGCCCTGGCCGCCGAACTCGAGAATGCCGGCGGCGGCGCGCGGGCCGTCGGTGTCGGGCAGGACGTGTGCGATCGCGTCAGCGTCGAGACGTCCCTGGAGGCCGTCGAGAGCGCGCTGGGGCCGGTAGATCTCGTCGTCAACTGCGCTAGCACGCTGCGGATCCACCCGGCCGAGCAATTCCCCGAGGAGGCGTTCCGCGACGTCGTCGAGGCCAATCTCGTCGGCCCGTTCCTCCTCTCGCAGGCCGTCGCGCGCCGGTGGATCGACGCCGGCACAACCGGCCGCATCGTGCATCTGTCGTCCGTGCGCGGCTCGGTCGGCGCACCCGGCGGGTTCAGTGCCTACGGCGCGGCCAAGGCCGGCCTCGACCTGCTCGTGCGCCAGCTCGCGACCGAGTGGGGTCCGTACGGCATCACGGTCAACGCCGTCGCGCCGGGCTTCGTCCCCACCGGATTCGTGCCCGGCGCGAACGCCGACGAGACTCTCGTCGCGCGGATGAAGCAGCGCATCCCGCTGCGCCGCTTCGCCGAACCCGACGACATCGCCGGCGCCGTGCGCTACCTGCTTTCGCCCGCAGGCGCGTTCGTCAACGGCCAGATCGTCTACATCGACGGCGGGGTCACCGCCAGTCAATGACGTCTGAACACGGCGTCAGTCCCGACAACGGAGGTTTAACGATGTCCACGTGGCACGCACTTTTCTACCCGCTCAAGCCCGGTAGCGAGGAGGCCGTCAAGGACCTCTTCCGGCGTAGCGGCCGTCCGTCGTTCGATGTCGCGGATGCCGACGGCAACGTCGTCGGCAGGCTGCTCGGCACGATGGCCTTCGTCGGCAAGCAGATGGCGGTTCGGGTCATCGAGGTCGACGGGCCGCTCCCGCTCGTCGCGTCGCACATGGGCCGCCAGGCCGAGGTGCGCGCCTTCGAGGACGAGCTCGAGGAGCACCTGTCGCAGCCGCGGGACATGCGCAGCCCCGAAGGCGCCCGCGCGTTCTTCCGCGATGCCGCGCTCGAGTGCGTGCTGTCACGCCGGCACGACGCGCCGTTGGAGCCGGTCGGCGGCTGAACGCCCTGCCACGCCGCCGCCCGACCGACCCGAGGAGCCCTCATGAAGATCGGACTGGGACTGCCCAACGCAGTACCGAAGACCGAGGCCGCCGACCTGGTGCGATGGGCGGTCATCGGCTCGCAAGCCGACTTCTCGTGCCTCGCGACGACCGACCGCCTGGTCTACGAGAATTACGACTGCCTGACGACGCTCGCGGCCGCGGCCGCGGTGTCGGACAAGCCACTGATGACGTCGGTGATGATCGCGCCGCTGCGCTCGAACACCGCGCTGCTCGCCAAGCAGGCTGCCACCGTCGACCGGCTGTGCGGTGGCAGGCTGACGCTCGGCGTCGCGGCCGGTGCGCGACCGGACGACTTCCGGGCAAGCGGCGTGCCCCACGCGCGCCGGGGTGACCTGCTCGACGCGCAGCTCGAGGAGCTGCCCCGCCTCTGGGGCGGTGAGCGTCGCGGCTTCGCCGGCGGTGTCGGCCCTGAGCCGGGGCGTGCGGGCGGGCCGCAGCTCGTCGTCGGCGGCCAGGCTGCGCGGGCGATCGCCCGTGCCGCCAGGTTCGGTGACGGCTGGATCTCCGGAAGCGGCGGGCCCGGCATGTTTCGCGGTGGCGCGGTCGCCGTTCGGGAGGCCTGGCAGGCGGCCGGTCGCACCGACCGGCCGCGCCTGATCGCCCTGGCCTACTTCGCGCTCGGGGACGCTGCGGCGGAGACGGCCGGCGCGTATCTGCGCGACTATTACGGCTTCGCGCCGCCGTACGCGCAGGCGGTCCTCGCCAACGCCGCCATCGGCCAGGACGGCCTGTCGCGCGTCGCCGACGAGTTCGAGACCGCCGGCTGCGACGAGCTGGTGCTCACCCCGTGCTCCTCCGACGTCTCGCAGGTGATGCAGCTCGGCCACTGGCTGGCCGGACGCCATTGACCGGATGACCGTGCGGTCGCGGACACCGAAGCGCCGCGGCCCGGCTCGAGACGGGGAGCGTCCACGTGCTGCTCGACGGCCTGTTGCCACCCGGTGTGGTCGCCGTCGAGCGTCGCGCCCACCTCGACCTCCCGGTCGCCGACGCTGGTCCGAACGGACTGGAGCGGGCGACGTCGAAGCGCCGCGCAGAGTTCGAGGCAGGACGTGCGTGCGCCGCGCAGGCCCTCGCACGGCTCGGTGTCGCGCAGCGGACGGTCGGCCGCGCCGCAGACCGCAGCCCGCAGTGGCCGCCAGGCACGACGGGCAGCATCACCCACTGCGAGGGGTTCGTGGCCGCAGCTGTCGGCCGGCGCGCGGAGGTCGGCACGATCGGGATTGACGCGACGCCGGCGATCGCCTTGCCCGCGGCGGTCGACGCGCGCCTGGACGCCGACGAGCGCGGGAACGCTCGAGCGGCCCTCGTCCGTGGGGGCGTCGACCCGGGCCTGGCAGCGACCGTGTTGTGGGGCTGTCGCGAAGCAGCGTTCAAGGTGTGGCATCCGGTGACCGGCCGGGTGCTGGGGATCGCCGACATGCGAGTGGACCTCGGCCCTGGCGAGACGTTCCTCGTCGACTTCGCCGCCGGCACGACGCCGCCGCGACGGCTACGCGACGGCGTCCCGGGCCGCTGGCAGGTCTGCGACGGGCTCGTCCTGTCCGTCGCCCACGCCGCCCGATGGGTGCCGCCACGCGTCCGCGCTCGTTAGCCTGAGAACCATGACCGTGGTCCTGCCACCCAGCCTCGGCCCGCTGCGGCGGGTCGACGAGACCGCCTCGACCAACTCCGATCTGCTCGCCGACGTCGGCGGCTCTGCCGGCGAGGTCCTCGTCGCCGCTCACCAGACGGCCGGGCGCGGACGCTTCGACCGCAGCTGGGAGGCTCCCGCCCGTTCGTCGCTGCTGTTCTCCATCCGGTTGCGGCCGCCGCTTCCCACCTCGGCGTGGGCCTGGCTCACGCCGCTGGCGGGCCTGGCCGTGACCGAGGCGCTCGACGCGCGCGTGGCAATGGTCGCCGTGAAATGGCCCAACGACGTGCTCGTCGGCGACGCCAAGATCGCGGGCGTCCTTACCGAGGCGCGCGGCGACGCGGTGGTCGTCGGCGTCGGCGTCAACGTCACCCAGACGGCGCAGCAACTGCCGGTGCGCGATTCGACATCGCTGGCAATCGCCGGAGCCGGCGATACGGATGCCGACGGGTTACTTTCCGATGTGCTGGCGGCGCTGGCACGCCAGTACGACGCCCTGATCGATGCCGGCGGGGACGCCGCAGGTTCGGGGTTGCTCGAGACCTACCGGTCACGGTGCGCCACGATCGGCCGCGTGATTGTCGTCGAGTCGGCCGACGGTGAGTTGCACGGGAAGGCGTCGGCGATTTCTGGATCCGGGATGTTGGTGATCGAGACCGGGGACGGCCCCCGCGAGGTCAGCGCCGGCGACGTTCGGCACGTGCGCTGACCTAGTCGGACCTGTGTCCGACCGGCGCATCGCGCACGTACTCCTCGATCTCCCGGGTGAGCGTCGGGCCGTGCGCCCGCGCGCGCCATCGCGGCAGGTAGCCCTCGAGTTGCCCCGGGGGCAGTCCTGTCATCGCGAAGCCGCAGTAGGCCAAGCTGTCGATGACGAACAACGCGAGCCGCGCCGCGTACGAGGACAGTGTCGACCCGATGGCGGAGCCGTTGAGGTGTGTGGTCATGCCGGGTCCTTTCACAGTGGGGGACTGCCGAGCGACATCAGTAGGCGATGTCGTAGGTCCGACCTGCCGCATCGTCCCTGGAGGCAAGGTCGAGGGCGGCGTGGGCCAGGTCGGCGCGCGAGATCGACCATGCGCCGGCCAGGCGTCCGGACGCGCTCAACCGGTAGCGACCGACGGCCGGTCCGTCGGTCAGCCGGGCGGCGCGGAGCAGCGTCCACGCCAGCCCGGACTCGCGAACCAGGGACTCCATTGCCCGCATGTCCTGGTAGGGCTTGCGCAGGAGTGGTTGCAGCAGGCCACGGTCGACCCACCAAGCGAGGGTCAGCCGCCGCGGCGGGGGGCCGAGCGACGAGGTCGAGATGACCACCAGCCGGCTGACGTTGTGCCGGAGCATCGCGTCGATGGTGTGTCGCGCCCCTTGCGAGTAGACCTCGGTCGCGTGCCGGCGCATGCCGATCCCGAGCGCGGAGACAACCACGTCGGCACCGGCGATCACCTCGTCGACGCCGCTGCCGTCGACGACGTCCGCGCGCACTGTTCGCAGGCGGGAGCGGGCGGCGAGATCCTCGGGACGGCGCGCGGCGGCTGAGACATGATGACCGCCGCGCAGCGCCGCGTCGATCACGGCGCGGCCGGTCCCTCCGGTCGATCCGAGTACGGCGACGCGGCCCGCCGCGATCGTGCTCGCCGGGACGGCGAACGCGGTCCGAGCGCCGCGAGCGGGCTGCGTCGTCATGGTCAGGCCGACCTGGCCAGCCGAACGGTGTCGTCTCCGATCGCGGCGAGCAGCTCGTCGCGCGTGGCGCCCGGAAGCTCCGGCGGCGGTCCGCCGGCCAGGGCGCGGCCGATCCGCGCCGCGATCTCCGGGTCCGCATAGAGCGTGGACGGCGGCGCGAGCATCATCATGGTGCGGGCAACGCGACGCCAGATCTCGGGGTCGCGGGTGGACGCGGCAACCGCGGCGCCGAAGGTGATCACACCCTGCGGCGGACGGCCAAGGGGCCGGCCGGCCAGCGTGGCTTCCCACAGCATGGCGCGACCCAGGTCGTTGGTGACGGCCTCGGCGTACCACGGTCGAACCAGTTGCTCGACCCGCTGCCAGTAGGCGGCGGTCGACAATCCATCGATGGCGCCGAACTCTTCGAGCACGTCGGCGAGCAGACCGGCCTCGGACAACGCGAGGGAGACGCCGCGGCCGTAAGCGGGGTTGGTCGTGCACACGGAGTCACCGACAGCGAGGAAGCCGACCGGAGCCTCGGAGGGCGGAAGCATGATCGCGTTGTCGAGCCCGCCCATCACCTCGACGTCCGAGGTAGGTGCGGAGACCTCTGGGTCGAGCCAGCCGGCGAGCAGGGGGGTGGCGGTGACGGCGGCGGTGAACGCCTTGGGATCCCGGAGCGCTCGCATCGCCTCGTCGGTGGGCAGCACACCGATGCTGATCGAGAAGCTCCCGTTGTCACCGCGGAACAACACGGCGGTGTAGTGGTTCCACAGGCCGCCGGCACCGAAGCCGCGGTTGAGCGGGCCACCGGGACGCGGGCTGAGCTGCTGGTAGTGGCGCGTGTAGTAGACGATCCGGCTACTGCTCGACTCGGTCTGCGGCGCCGGCAGGCCGGCCCGGGCCAGCCAGTCGGCTCCGTTGGTCCGGCGGCCGGTCGCGTCCACGACCAGGTCGCCCGACCAACTCCGGCCGTCGGCGGCGGTCACGCCGACGACCCGCACCGGATGCTCGGCGTCGGTGAGCAGCGAGACGACGCGCACGTTGCTGACATGTTCGACGCCGGAACGCGCCAGTGCGCGTTCGCGGAGCACCAGTTCGAAGGTCGAGCGGCGGGCCAGTGTCATGCGCAGCTCACGGTCGGCCGGCTGCGGCTCGTAGGCCTCGAGCGTCGGCGGCAGGTAGTCAGCGAGGAAGACCTCACCGCACCCGACCGCGGCCAGGGTGTGCGCGACGTCCGGCAAGCGGTTGCGCAGTTCCTTACCGGACAGCGACGCGAAAGCGTGCGAGTGCGAGTACTGCGGCGCGGTCGGGCGATGCCGGGCGGCCGCGTCGGCGAGTGATTGCGCCCCCGGGTCGGCCGCGCGTTCCAGGACCGTGACGCGGTGACCCTGGTCGGCCAGCATGGCCGCCGCGGAGAGCCCGGCGACGCTTCCGCCGACTACGATGATGTGGCTCATGATCTCGGATCCTCTCGGTGTCCGGAACGCTCAGGCGTTCCAGAACTCATCGGTGGCGTAGACGTCCTCGGGATAGGTCCAGAACTCGGCGATCTTGCCGTCCTCGATACGGGCGACGTTGATGAACGGCATGTCGAGCACGCGTCCCTTGCGCTCGTAGTGCGTGTCGAGGATGGCGAAGGCATGGGTGTCGCTCGCGCCGATCTCGAGGGTCTGCATGCGCAACTTGCCCTCGGTGAGTTCGAAGATCTTGTTGGCGAATGCGATCGACTCGTCCAGGCCCTTGTGGTCTCCGGACAACGGGTTGCGTCCCGGATAGTGGTGGACGGCGTCCTCGGTCCAGTAGCTGCCGGCGGTCGCGACGTCGCCGCTTCCGAAGGCTGCGTACACCTTCTCCATCAACTGCACGTGCGGGTGGTCGATCATGATGCGTTTTCCTCTCCGGGTGGACGGTGCGGATGTTGTCGGGTGCGGCCGAGGGCTTTTCCGAGTTCACGCGGTCGGCGCGACGGGTCAGGCCGCGACGCCGGCGCCGACCGTCGTGCGCACTGCTGCGGCGATGTCCGCTGCAGACGGCAGGAACGCGTCCTCGAGAATCGGGCTGAACGGGGTCGGCGTGTGCGGCGGCGTCACGAGGCGCACCGGCGCGGTCAGCGCGTGGAAGGCTTCCTCGGCGGCGACTGCGGCGACGTCGGCCCCGAATCCGCAACGCCGGTAAGACTCGTCGACCACCACGAGCCGACCGGTGCGCTCGACGCTGGTGCGGATCGCGTCGGTGTCGAGCGGGACGACGGTGCGCGGGTCGACGACCTCGATCTCGATGCCCTCGGCGGCGAGCGGCTCGGCTGCGGCCAGAGCGTCATGGACGGACTTGCCGAGTGCGACGACCGTGCAGTCACGGCCGGTGCGCTTGACGTCGGCGCGTCCGAACGGGACGAGGTGCTCGCCGGCCGGGACCGGCCCCGGGACGAAATAGAGCATCTTGTGCTCGAGGAACACGACCGGGTCGTCGTCGCGGATCGCCGTGGCCATGAGGCCCTTGGCATCCGCGGCGGTCGAGGGCACGGCCACCTTCAGGCCAGGGATCTGCGCGAAGAGCGGGTACAGGGCCTGGGCGTGCTGCGCGCCGCGGCGCATGCCGGCGCCCCACATCGCTCGGACCACGAGCGGGACCTGCGCGACGCCACCGCTCATGTACCGGAACTTCGACGCCTGATTGAGCAGCTGGTCGAAACAGACGCCGACGAAGTCGACGAACAGCAGGTCGACGACAGGGCGAAGGCCCGTCGCCGCCGCGCCGACCGCCGCGCCCAGGAATGCGGACTCGGTGATGGGCGTGTCCAGCACCCGGCCGGGAAACTGCTCGAAAAGCCCTTTCGTCGGACCCCATGCATTGCCGAGCCGGCCGTCGCAGCCGGTCCCGCCGATGCTGTCCTCGCCGAGCAGGACGACCGACGGATCGCGGGCCAGTTCGCCGGCCATCGCCTCGGTGATGGCATCGAGATAACTGATCAGCCGTGGTGCCTCGCGTGCGGTGGGCACCGCGGCTGCCGCGAGCGGCTCGGTTGCCGGAGTCAAGTCGGCCACGTCGGTCACCTAACCTTCGGATCGGATCGGATGGGGTGGGGTGGGGGCTCGCGCGGATCAGTCGGCGTAGACGCCGGTGACGAGTTCGGACGGGTCTGGATCGGGCGCGGTGCGGGCGAACTGCACCGCGGCCGCGACCGCGGCGGCCGCGCGACGGTCGGCGCGATCCAGTTCGCCGTGGTCCGCGAGGCCCTCCCGTTCGGCACGCGCGCGGAACAGCTGTAGTGGATCGTGCTCGTTGCGCAGCCGATCGACCTCGCCGTCGCCGCGGTACTCCTGGCCGTCCCAGCCCTCCATGTGTCCGAAGAAGCGGAAGGCGCGGCATTCCAGCAGCGTGGGCCCGCCGCCGGACCGAGCACGTGCGACCGCGCGCCCGGCAGCGTCCCGGACCGCGACGACGTCGTAGCCGTCGACGACCTCGGCCGGTATGCCGAGGGCCTCGGCTCGGGCGCACACGCCACGTCCCGCGAGGTGGTGGGCCGACGCCGTCGACTGCGCGTAGCCGTTGTCCTCGACGACGAACACGACGGGGAGCTGCCAGAGGCCGGCGAGCACGAGACTCTCCGCGAAGGCGCCCTGGTTGACCCCGCCGTCGCCGACGAAGGTGACCGCGACCTGGCCGCTTCCGCGCTGCTTGGCCGACAGCGCGCCGCCGCAGGCGATCGGGGCTCCGGCGGCTGCCACGCCGTTGGCGCCGAGCATGCCCTTGCTCATGTCCGCGATGTGCATCGAACCGCCCTTGCCGCGGCACAGGCCGGCATCGCGCCCGAAGATCTCGGCCATCATCGCGTCGAGGTCGCAGCCTTTGGCGATCGCGTGCCCGTGGCCGCGGTGCGTGCTGGACACGTAGTCAGCCGGTGACAGCGCGTCGCAGACGCCCGCCGCGACAGCCTCCTGGCCCGCGTACAGATGAACCGCACCGGGGACGCTGCCAGTCGCGAACGCCTCGTGCACCGCGTTCTCGAAGGCGCGGATGGTCGTCATGACCGCGTAACAGCGCGAGTAGTCGGCTGCCGAGCAGTCATCCGCGGGCGCCGGGATGGTCGCAGTCTGGGTCATCGCCGTCCTCCGTCCGGCCCATTCGGGCCGATTCATCCGGTTTGTGCTGTTGTCGTTGGGAACTTAACGACGGGTTTTCGGCGGCGACAAGCCCGGTGACGCGTTCGTCCCGGCTGTCCTAGCGGGCCGGGACGAACGCGCGGACGCGTGTCCCAGAAGGGGGATCGAGGCTCGATGGGCGGATGGGGCCGGTGACCGAAGCGGGCGGATCGGGACGGCTTCCCACCCGCACGGGTTCGTTCGTCAGCCGTCCCGGGCCGATGCCCGGTCGTGGGCCGGCGACGTGGGACGCCCGCCGGCGGGTCCACGCGTGTGCACCGACCGCTCGCACACCTCGCGCTCGCGGCCGTCACCTTGCACTGAGCTGAGTGGGGTTGTCGGAGCGCGAAAACATATCTACCCTCTAAACGGGCGAAACGGTATAAAGTGCCGCTTGCCCCATCGAGGCTGATGTGCGAGCCGGAGGTCTCGCATCGAGGACCGTTGGATGTGGCCCGCTCGATCGGATGGGTGGTGCTGCCGTTACGAAACGCCGCGATCGCGGGTCTGAGTCTCAGGCCACCCGGCCGCCGCGACCACAGTCGTCGAGGAGAAGCACACGTGCAGTCACCGAATGCCAGTGGGAGCCACGCCGTGCCCATGACCGCTCGGTCGGCGGGATCACGACCTGACGCTGCGACGTCCGTCCAGGCGGTCTCGTCCTGGACCGATGGCAGCGGCTGCAGCCACGACGACGAACTGCGCACCCTGCGCCGCGACGTCCACGATCAGATCGGGTCTTGTGCGGCCGCCGTTCTCACCCAGTTGCAAGCTGCACTCAGCGTCCTCGACCGCGATTCGGTCCGTGCGCGCGACCATGTCGAGCTAGCCGTGCACGAGGCCCAGGCGATCGTCGGGCGCGCTCGCGAGCTGTCCTCGACGAGCCCGCAGACACGTCCGCGCGCAGACGCCGGCCACCTTCCGCTTCGTACGGTGCTCACCGAGATGATCGAGCGGATGAACCGTGCGCTCGGCGGATCACCCCTGATCGCGCTGCGCGTTCGCGGAGACTTGGAGCGCCTGCCATCCCGCGTTGCCGCCGCGTCATTCTGGATCATCCGTGAGGCGTTGACCAATGTGTTCCGGCACGCCGACGCCCACCGCGCGTGGGTAGCGTGTCTCGTCGATGACACCTCGATCCAACTGAGCGTCGTCGACGATGCACCCACTCCCGCGACGGTCCCGGCGACGGGGCAAGGGCTCGAGAACATGTTCGGCCGGGCGCGTGAACTCGGCGGCACCTGCACCGCACTTCCCGTGGCGGGCGGCGGGTTCCGCGTCGCAGCAAGGCTTCCGCTCAGACCGGACTCGGTGGATCAGCGATGACCAGAACGGTAGGAGCCGAGCGGGACTCCGAGGTGATCGAGATCCTTGTCGCCGACGACCACCCCGTCTTCCGGTCAGGACTGCGGTCGCTGCTCGATGCCCAGGCGCAGTTGCGCGTCGTCGCCGAAGCCGGGTCCGGCGCCGAGGCGGTTCGGGAGTGCGACCGTACCCGTCCGGACCTCGTGCTCATGGACGTTCACCTGCCCGACATGACCGGCATCGAGGCCACGCGGATCATCCATTCCCGCTTCCCGTCGATTTCGGTGATCGTCGTGACCATGAGCGACGATCGCGACGTATTCATGTCTGCGGTGCGCGCTGGTGCCAGGGGATACCTGCTCAAGGGCTCCTCGATCGAGGACATCTGCCGAGCGATCGAGACCGTCCAGTACGGCGGGCTGCAGTTCGACTCGCAGGCTGGGAACTGGGTCATCGAACACCTGGTCGCCCCACCGAACACGGCCAAGCCGTTCCCCGAACTCACCGAGCGCGAGCGGGCGGTGCTCGAACTTGTGGCCGACGGTCGCGGCAATGCGGCGATCGCCAAGGAGCTCGGACTCTCCATCAAGACGGTACGCAACTACCTCTCGCGCATCTTCACCAAGCTGCAACTGGTCGACCGCACCGAGGCCGCGGTCCTGGCCCGCCGTCAGGGCCTCGGCAGCTAGTAGCGCCTGACCTGCTCACCGCCGACGCGCGGTGATGTTCCCTGCCGTCCGTGCGGGGTTCTCCGTGGTTTCCGGTGCCACGTCCTGGATCGCGTCCCCGCCTAACCCCCGAAGCGATGCCATCGGCCGGGACGTGACCTGACCAGGGCACGTGACCACTTCCCAGCGCTGCGGTGATCGGTACATCACGACGTCGGGACACCTCCCCTCGCAGATTGGTTCAGCACCCGATTCGGAGCGCAGCCGCCCCCGGCGCCACCGCAGAGTCACGAGAGGCCCAGATGAACCGATCGCTGATCATCGCCCGCATCAAGCCGGACTCGGAGGCCGAGGTCGCCCGCATCTTCGGCGATTCCGACTCGACCGAACTGCCAAACATCGCCGGGGTGCGACGTCGCTCGCTCTACCGCCTGTCCGACCTGTACGTGCACCTGCTCGAGACCGAACGTCCCGGCGCCCAGGCCGTCGAGTCCGTCCGCACCCACGCCGAGTTCGCACGGGTGAGCGAGGCGCTGCGCCCGCACATCAGCCCCTACCTGGAGAACTGGCAGTCCCCGGCGGACGCCCAGGCTCGCTGCTTCTACGACTGGACCCCCGGAGGGCAGCTGGTATGACCGCGCTGCAAGCTCGACCCGAATCCTCGACCGAGGCGTGGATCCGCTGCGCTGGCTGCGGCGCGCTGCACTACGGCAAGCGGTGGCGCCGCAACCTCGCGGTCTGCCCCGAGTGCGACCGGCACTGCCGCCTCAGCGCGGCGCGCCGCGTCGAGACGCTGGTTGACTCCGGGACTTTCGAACCCCTGGCCGAGCGAGTGCGCGCCACCGACGTGCTGGGCTTCGTCGATTCGAAGCCGTACCGGGACCGGCTCGAATCCGCGCGTCGCAGCACCGGCCTCGACGACGCGGTGCTGGCCGGCCGCGCCGACCTCGGGGGCGTGGCGATCGGCATCGCGGTGATGGAGTTCGACTTCATGGGCGGCAGTCTCGGCGCGGCCGTCGGCGAGGCGATCACCCGGGTCGCCGAGTTGTGCGTCGACGAGCATCGCCAACTGGTGCTGGTCACGTCGTCAGGCGGGGCGCGCATGCAGGAGGGCACGATTGCGCTGCTGCAGATGGCGAAGGTCAGCCAAGCGCTCGTCGCGCTGCGCGAGGCCGGGCTGCTCACCGTCAGCGTGGTCGCCGATCCGACCTTCGGCGGGGTCGCTGCATCCTTCGCCACCAGTTGCGACGTCGTCGTCGCCGAGAAGGACGCACGGATGGGCTTCGCGGGGCGTCGCGTGATTGCCCAGACGATCCGCGAGCACCTGCCCGAGGACTTCCAGACCGCCCCGTTCCTGCTCGAGCACGGCCACGTCGATCAGGTTGTGCACCGGCACGAACTGCGCCCGTGGCTCGCCCGGCTGCTGCAGACGGTGACCGCGCGCCCGGCTCGCGGTCCGAGACGTGTCGACACGGGCGACGGTGTGATCACCGCCCCTGAGCACGTCCGCGTCGTCGACCCGTGGGCCGTAGTCGCCCAGGCGAGAAACACCGACCGGCCGACCACTCTGGACTACCTCTCGCACGTCTTCACCGGCTTCGTCGAACTCCATGGTGACCGCAGCAACTCCGACTGCCCCGCCATTGTCGGCGGCTTTGCCCAACTGGACGGCCGCGCGGTCATGGTCATCGGCCATCAGAAGGGTCATTCGACGCGCGAGCTCGTCGCGCGCCAGTTCGGGATGCCCGACGCCGACGGGTACCGCAAGGCGCTGCGGCTGATGCGCCTGGCCGACCAGTTGGGCCTGCCGATCGTCACCCTGGTCGACACCCCGGGCGCGTACCCCGGGCGGGTCGCCGAGGAACGCGGACAGTCCTTCGCCATCGCCGACAGCATCGCCGCGATGTTCGAGCTGCGGGTTCCGGTTGTCACCGTCGTGACCGGCGAGGGCGGGAGCGGTGGTGCGCTGGCGCTCGCTGTCGCCGACCGCGTGTTCATGTTCGAGCACTCCGTCTACTCGGTGATCAGTCCGGAGGGTTGTTCGGCCATCCTGTGGTCCGACGCGGCGAAGGCGCCGGAGGCCGCTCGGGCGTTGCACATCAGCGCCCGCGAACTGCTCGAGCTGGGCGTCATCGACGGGGTGCTGCCCGAGCCGGACGTCGACGGTCGGGGGAGCGCGCTCGATCCGACTGCGATGGTGTCGAGTCTGCACGCCGCGGTGTCGCGAGCCATCGACGTCCTGTGCGCGCAGGACAGCGCCACGCTGGTGCGCGTGCGCCGCGCCCGGTTCCGGGATACCGGTGACATCGCCGTGACCGTGGTCCACGACGGCGCGGCTGCACTCTCGACCGATCCCGAGGAAGCGGTGGCGTGATGACCGCGACGGCGGAGAACCGAGCGAGCAACGCCGGCGAGCAGGACGCGCTGCTGCGCCTGGGCGAGGAGTTGCGTGCTCTCGCCCAGGACGTGGACGGACCGCTGCGTCGTGTGCGGCTGTCGTCGGGCGACGTCGTCGTCGAGGTCGAGTGGGAACATCCTGCGCCTGCTCCCGTCGGCGGTTTCGGCACCACGGCGGCTGTCGCCGTGCCGGTCCCATCGGTGGCGCCCGCGGTCCCGGTGGAAGCCGTGTCCCCGCACGTTGTCGCTGCTCAGCCGACGGTCGTCCCCGAGGACGTGTCGGTCGATGGTGTCGCCGTCAGGTCCCCGATGGTCGGGACGTTCTACCGCGCCCCGAGCCCCGGTGAGCCGCCGTTCGTCGAGGTCGGCCAGTGCGTCGCGGCCGGCCAGACCATCGGGATCGTCGAGGCGATGAAACTGCTGAACAACATCGAGGCCGAGATCTCCGGTGAGGTCCTCGACGTCCTCGTCGGCGATGGTGCCCCGGTCGAGTTCGACCAGCCGCTGGTGCGCATCCGTCCCGATTCGGTCGAGGAGGGCTGAGCCGTGTTCGAGCGGATCCTCATCGCCAACCGCGGCGAGATCGCGCTGCGGGTGGCCCGGACGTGCGCCGAGATGGGCATCGAGACCGTCGGGGTCGCGTCCACGCCCGACCTCGACCCGAGGCAGGCGCGGCACTTCGACCACGTCGTGCACATCGGGCCGGCCCCCAGCCGTCGCAGCTACCAGAATCACGCCGCGGTCGTCGAGGCCGCGTTGCAGACCGGCGCAGACGGCGTCCATCCGGGCTATGGGTTCCTCTCCGAGGATCCTGACTTCGCTGAGATGTGCGCCGAGTACGGGCTGACGTTCATCGGCCCCGAGCCTGGCCTGATCGGACGCCTCGGCGACAAGTCCGCCGCGCGGCAGATCATGTCGGCCGAGGGGCTTCCCCTTCTGCCCGGCGTGGTCGAGCCGCTGACCGGTGCGGCGCAATTGCACGAGGTCGTCGACGAGATCGGGTTCCCCGTCATCATCAAGGCGGTGGCCGGCGGCGGCGGCAAGGGGATGGCGGTCGTCGAGCGTCGCGAGAACCTGACCGAGGCATTCACTCGGGCCCGCAGTACGGCGGCCTCGGTGTTCGGCGACGAGCGCGTGTACGCCGAGCGCTACCTGGCCGACGCGCGGCACATCGAGGTGCAGGTTCTGTGCGACGAGCACGGGAACGGCGTCTGGCTGGGTACGCGCGACTGCTCGGTCCAGCGACGCCACCAGAAGCTCGTCGAGGAGGCGCCCGCTCCGGACCTGTCGCCCGAGACCTCGCGCGAAATCAACGAGGCTGCGCTGCGGGCGGCCCTCGCCGTCGGTTACACCGGCGTCGGGACGTTCGAGTTCCTGCTCGACGGCCAGGGCCGCTACTACTTCATGGAGATCAACACCCGCATCCAGGTCGAGCACACGGTCACCGAGATGATCACCGGCTTCGACCTCGTCCGGGAGCAGATCCTCGCCGCTGCCGGACGGCCGTTGCCCTACCGCCAGGCCGATGTCACCTTCGCCGGGCACGCCGTCGAATGCCGCGTCAACGGCGAGGATCCCGCGCGCGGTTTCCTGCCCACGCCCGGCCGGCTCGAGCGCTTCGACGTACCGGGCGGTCCCTTCATCCGCGTGGACACGCATGCCTACCCCGGCTACGTCCTCGGTCCCCATTACGACTCGCTCATCGCGAAGGTGGTGACCTGGGCCCCGGACCGGGTCCAGGCCATCGACCGGATGGACCGCGCGCTGGCCGAGTTCGCCGTCGACGGTCCGGGCGTCCGCACCACGATCCCGTTCCTGCGTGACGTTCTCGCGCATCCACAGTTCAGCACGGCAACCCACAGCACCGGTCTCGTCGACCGGATGTGCAACCCAAAGGAGGAAGCAGCATGAGCATCGAGATCCCCGCCTTGGCCGCGTTCATCGATGAGATCAACCAGATCCTCGTGGCGAAGGCCGGCCTCGCTCCCGAGGACGTCGTCCCTGACGGATCGAGCACCATCGAGGAACTCGGACTCGACTCGCTCGCCGCGATGGAACTGCAGGCCGTACTCGAGGCACGGCACGGCGTGGTGATCCCCGACGACTCCGTCGGACGGACCGTCGCCGAGCTCGCCTCGGTGGCCGTGGCCGAGGGGCAGGCCGCCTGATGGCCGCGCACACCCGGGCCGAGGTCGTGATCGCCGCCCCGCTGGCCCTGGTCTGGGAGATGACCAACGACGTCCCGAACTGGCCGGAGCTGTTCACCGAGTACTCCTCGGCCGAAGTGCTCGAGGAGACCGACGACAGCGTGACCTTCCGCTTGACGATGCACCCGGACGAGAACGGCGTGTCATGGAGCTGGGTGAGCATCCGCCACCTCGACCGCGCTGCCGGCACGGTAACGGCGAACCGGATCGAGACCGGCCCGTTCGAGTTCATGGACATCGTGTGGACCTACGAGGAGGTCGAGGGTGGCACCCGGATGACCTGGGTGCAGGACTTCGCCATGAAGCCGGCCGCTCCCGTCGACGACGACGCGATGGCCCGGCGGATCAACCACAACTCGCCGATCCAGATGTCGGCGATCCGCGATCGCATTGAAGCCGCGGCTCGCCGCGCCCTGGTCTGAGAGAGGCACACCATCATGTCGACCACCGTCCCGACCGTCGGGCTCTCGTCCGCGCCGCACAACACGCGCCGCGGCGGAGACGTCCGCGTCCTGCTCGGCCCGGCAACTGTCGCCAGCACGTCCGGGTTCATGGGCATCGTCATCGTCGAGCCCGGCGAGGCGGTGGCCGAGCACTACCACCCGTACTCGGAGGAGTTCCTCTGCGTCATCGAGGGCACCCTCGATATCGACCTCGACGGCGAGTCGCGCCGACTCGAGGTCGACGAGGCCGTGATGGTGCCGAAATTCGTCCGGCACCGGCTGCGCAACCCGCACGCAACGACTGCGCGCGCCGTGTTCCACTGCGGCCCGCTCGCACCCCGCCCCGACCTGGGTCACGTCGACACCGAGACCAAGGAGGAGGCCGCGGCGCTCATGGCCCAGGCGGTGACGCCGTGACGGTCGACAACCGGCGCACGGTCGTCACCGGCGTCGGCGTCGTCGCGCCGGGCGGGGTGAATCGCAAGGCCTTCTGGTCGACGATCACCGAGGGACGTACCGCAACCAGGCGGATCTCGCTGTTCGACCCGGCGCCGTTCCGCTCGCAGGTCGGTGCCGAGTGCGACTTCGACCCGGCCGAGGCCGGCTTGTCACCGCGCGAGGTCGCCCGCTCGGACCGCTACATCCAGTTCGCGCTGGCCGGTGCGCTCGAAGCGGTCGAGGACAGTGGGCTCGAGTTCGACGGGGCGACCGCGCTGTCCACCGGGGTCGTCCTGGGCACGGCCGTCGGCGGCACCACGCGCCTCGAGGACGAGTTCGTCGTCGTCAGCGACCGCGGCCGGGACTGGCTGGTGGACGCCGACTACGCCGGGCGCTTCCTGTACCAGGCGCTCGTGCCGTCGAGTCTGGCCGCCGACGTCGCGGTCAGGTTCGGCGCCCACGGCCCGGTTCAGGTCGTCTCGAACGGATGCACGTCTGGCATCGACGCGATCGGCTACGCCCATCACCTCGTGCAGGACGGTGAGGCGGACGTGGTGATCGCCGGCGCGTCCGATTCGCCGATCTCGCCGATCTCGGCCGCCTCGTTCGACGCGATCCGGGCGACCACGCCCGACAACGACGACCCCGAGCACGCCTCGAAGCCGTTCGACCGGAGGCGGTCCGGCTTCGTGATGGGCGAGGGGGCCGCCGTCCTGGTTCTCGAGGAGTACGAGCACGCGAGGGCACGCGGCGCGCACATCTACTGCGAGGTGGCCGGTTACGCCGGTCGTGGCAACGCCTACCACATGACGGGGCTTCGTCCGGATGGCGTGGAGATGTCGCTGGCGATCGACGAGGCGCTGCACCAGGCGCGGCTCAATCCCGACGAGATCTCCTACATCAGCGCGCACGGATCAGGAACCAAGCAGAACGATCGGCACGAGACGGCGGCGGTCAAGCGCTCGCTGGGCGAACACGCCTACCGGACGCCGATGAGTTCGATCAAGTCGATGATCGGGCACTCGCTGGGCGCGATCGGCTCCATCGAGATGGCCGCCTGCGCTCTCGCCGTCGAGTACGGCGTGGTGCCGCCCACGGCGAATCTCGCCGTGGCCGATCCCGAGTGCGACCTCGACTACGTCCCGGTCACTGCACGCGAGTGGTCGGTACGGGCAGCGCTGTCCGTCGGCAGCGGCTTCGGTGGCTTCCAGTCCGCGATGATCTTCACCGCGCTGGGAGGCTCGCGATGAGCGCCGGAGCCGTCATCACCGGCGTGGGGATCCTGGCCCCGAGCGGTGCGGGCGCGGCCGAGCACTGGGACACCGTGTCCGCGGGCCGATCCTGCATCGACCGGATCACCCGGTTCGACGCCGACCAGTATCCGCTCCAGGTCGCCGGCGAAGTCCGCGAGGACGTCCGGTCGCACGTGGAAAGCCGGATCGCGGTGCAGACCGACCGCTGGACGTGGCTCGGGCTGTCGGCAACCGGGCAGGCGCTGCGTGACGCCGAACTGGACCTGTCCGAGCACCCGCCGACGGACGTTGCCGTCGTCATGGCCAGCTCCAGTGCAGGCAACGAGTTCGGTCAGGTCGAACTGCAACGACTCTGGGCCGACCCGGCACGCACCGTCGGCGCCTACCAATCGATCGCCTGGTTCTACGCGGCCACGGTCGGGCAGGTCTCGATCGCATACCAGGCCAAGGGGCCGAGTTCCGTCGTGGTGTCCGAGGCGGCCGGCGGGCTCGACAGCCTGGCCCATGCCGCCCGGACGGTCCGCCGGGGAACGCCGATCGTGCTTGCGGGCGCCGTCGAGGCCCCGCTGTCGCCCTACGCCCTGACCTGCCAGCTCGCGCACGGCCGGCTGGCGACGAGTCGCGGCGCCACCGACGTCTACCGGCCCTTCGATCGCAACGCCACCGGGTGGGTGCCGGGCGAGGGGGGCGCGGTCTTCGTGGTCGAGGACCGCGACCACGCGATCGCGCGCGGCGCGCACATCTACGCCGAGCTCGCGGGCGCCGCGGCGACCCACGACGGGACGCACACCGGCACCCGAGGCGCCCCCTGGCCGAACCACTATGCCCGCGCCATGGAGCAGGCGCTCGAACGTGCCGGCGTCACCCCCGACGACGTCGACGTCGTGGTGCCCGATGCGGCCGGAGTCCCCGACGCCGACCAGGCAGAGGCCGCTGCGCTGCACTCGGTCTTCAGAGGACGCGACGTGCCCGTGAGCACGCACAAGCCGCTGATCGGCAGGCTGTACCAGGGCGGCAGCGCGCTGGACGCCGCGGAGGCCGTGCTCAGCATCGATCGCGGCGCGATGCTCGGGTCCTACGTCCCGGCCGACCCGGCGCCGGATTGCGATCTCGCCTTCGTCCCGGCCACCGTCGACGCGCCCGTCACGACCGCACTGGTCGGGGCCCGCGGGTTCGACGGGTTCAACTCCGCGCTCGTGCTGACCGCCCCGCGCGAAGCCGACCCGGCAGGAGCCCACCGATGAACGACCGTGCGAGCGCCCGCATCGTCTTCCTGATCCGTGTCCCGGCAGCACGTACTGACGAGTTCCTGGCTGCCTACCAGCAGATCCGCTACGTCGTCGCCAACGGCGTCGACGGGCATGTGGTCGATCAGGTCTGTCGGTCGGCGCAGGACCCGGAGCAGTGGCTCATCACCAGCGAGTGGACCTCGCTCGCCCACTTCGAGGCGTGGGAGAGCGACCCGTCGCACCGCACCCTTGTGCGCCCGATGCGCGAGTGCATGGCCGAGGCCACGTCCATGCGCTTCGAGGTGCACGCCGAGACGCGCGGCGGCGACGTCGCGCTGACGCCCGCCTGACCACCGAAACCATCCGCTTCCGGAGGACACCATGAATACCGCCCAGACCGTGCTCGCCGTCTACCTGCTCGCCGCTGCCGGCGTGCAGCTCGGGACGCTGTGGATCATGAAGACGTCAATCATCCCGATGCTCGACTCGCTGCCCTACAACCGCTACGTCACGACGTGCCAATTGATCGACATGCACATGTTCCACCCCATCGCGGTGTGGAACGGCGTCATCGCGGCGGGGGTCGGCCTCTGGGCCGCAGCGATCGCTTCGACGCCGCTCGCGACGGTGTTGTTCGTGCTCGCCTCGGTGAGCATGGTGGTCGTCGGCATCACCTCCGAAGGCTTCAACCGGCCCATCTGGCGACAGATCGAGCGCTGGAGCCCGCGGCGCACCGCCGAGGGGTGGGACCGCAAGCGGGTGCACTGGCACGTTGCCCATGAGGTCCGTACATGGGCTGCAATCGCAGCGGTCGGCGCGGTGATCGCAGCCACGCTGACTCCGGCTCTCTGACCGATCTCGAACCGAACCTGGAGGAGCAGTCATGCACATCGTCATAGTGGGAGCGACCGGTCGCATCGGCCGTCGTGTGTTGGATCTCGCGCTCCGGCGCGGTGACCGGGTGACCGCAATCGTTCGCGACCCGCACCGACTGGCCGCGGCGCCCGGCTTGCAGGTCGTCGTCGGCGACGTCCTCGACGAGAAGCGCACCTGGAAGATCCCCGCGGATGTGAACGCCGTGGTGTTCGCGGTGGGATCGCGGGGGACGGGTTCCACCGTGGTCCGGTCCGACGGCATGGCCAACCTGCTCGATGCCGTCCCTCCAGGGGTTCGCATCGTCGCGCTGTCCAGCGCCGGGGTGGAGATCAGTCGCAACATCTCGATCGTGCGCCGGCTCGCGCTCCGCTTCCTAGTCCAGAAGCGGCTGCGCAACATTCTCAACGACATGGAGCGGATGGAGGACGAGCTCACCGGGCGCGGTGACGACTGGACGCTCGTGCGGTGCACCAACGTGCGCGACGGCGGTGTTCGTGGGGTCGCGATCTCGAAGGCGGGATGTGAGGTCAACCATGCCGCGGTCTGCGTCGACGACGTCGCCCGGTTCGTACTCGACGACGCGGTGACGCCGCAGCTGACGCGGTCGGCGGTCACCCTGGCCGGCGCATCGTGACGTCGTGACCGGCCTGCGCCGCGCCCTGCTCGCCGTGCATGTGGCCACCTCGACCGCCGGCATCGGGCTCGAGGTCGCGTTGCTCGCAGTGATCACGTCCGCCGGCCTGACGATTCCGGTGGACCAAGCGCCCATGGTCGTTCGGTTGCTCGGCGTGCTGGCGGTCGCCGTGTGCGCGGCGTTCGTGGCGGGCGTCCTGTGCGCGCTTGCCTCACCGTGGCAGCTGCTCAGAACGGGCTGGGTGGTCAAGAAGTTCGCGCTGAACCTGCTGACGACGGCGAGCGTCGTCGGGCTCTATCTGGCCTGCCGGATCCTCGGCACCGTGCAGGTGTGGACGGTCGGTCTGATCGCCACGACCGCGCTCGCGAAGGCACTGCTGTCCGTGGTCCTCTCGGTCTACAAACCAGGTACCCGCCGACCAGCCGGCGCCGTCCGCCGCGCGACCAACCGACAGCGACTCGCCGAAGTCGGCTGATCGCCCGACGGTGCTGTGCTTACAGAGCTCCGGGGACGGAAAGGCCGGTTCGCTCGGACTCCGAGAGAATGGCTCGGTGACGGCGGCAAGACGCAGGCGGGTTCGTGGTCGACACCGAGGGGGACAGCACGTTCGCCGCATTCGGAACTGCGGCTTCGGCTGTTCGAGCAGCGGTGCAGGCACAGTGCGGGGTGCAGACGATCGACGGCGCGCCTCCAATCACCATCCGCGCGGGTCTGCACACCGGGCCGGCTCGCCCGCTGCAAGGGGACTATCTGGCCGTTCCGGTGCACATCGCGGCGCGGGTGGCGTCGGCGGCCGGTGCGGGTCAGGTGTTCGTCAGCGGCGACACGTTGGCCGCTGTCGGATCGCCGGGTCACGCCGAGGACTTCGGACTGTACGAGTTGCGCGACGTCCTGGAACCGGTCCGGCTCTGGCGCGTGGCCGGACCGCGTGAGGCACCGCGTGCCAGCCCGGTGCGGCGCACGAACGTGCAGCCCGCCCACACAACACTGGTCGGCCGCGCGAATGACCTCGACAAGGTGTCACGCCTGCTGTGCGCGCATCGACTGGTCAACCTGATCGGCGCGGGAGGCTTGGGCAAGACGCGCCGTGCTGGACGAAACGGCGGGCGGCTCTCGGTTGGACGGGCTCAGAGCGGCGTTGCGCAGTGCACAGGAACGCGCATCGTCATCGGCATGAGCCACGCTGCGCGTAAACCGCCCGAACGACCGCTCCGTCACCTCGTAGCCGACACCGCGCAACTCCTCGCACGCGTGACGCAGCACGGTCAGGTGCTGTCGGCAATCCGGACGAGGCCGCCCAGCGTGCCGATGTAGGCAGTGCCGTCCGGTCCGATGCTCACCGGTGCGTAGTTGTTGTTGTAGCCCAGCCCGCTGCCGGCTAGCTTTGACCAGACCTGGCGTCCGGTGCGCTCGTCGAACGCAGTGAGGAACCACGCGTCCAGGGCCAGCGCTGCCGGCGGGTGTAGGGCGGTGGCGTAGGGCAGTTCGTCCGCAGCCGGGTGGGTGTAGCCGTAGAGCAGGCCGTTGGCGAGGCTGACCTTGCTGACCACCGTGGAGAGCCGCGCGGTCGTGTTCGACCAGGCGATGTGGCAGCCGCCATGGACGTAGTCGACAGCGACCTTCACCACGCCGGGCACCGTGTCCGGGCCGCGCGTGCTTTTCAACTGGATGGGCCCGGTGTAGCCGTAGTTGTTCTCGGCGATCAGCCCGCCCGGCACGGCGATGAGACTGTTCTCGTCGTCGCCCTGACCGGCGGGGAACACCGGCTGGTTGCACAGTGCACGTCCCGGCCCCGCCTTGCCGCGGCGGAAGACGAGCACATGCATCCGCGGGTCGGCGTTGTCGGTGATCGCGATCGACCCGCCGCCGGGGGCCGACGCGGAGCCGATCAGTGTTGGTGTGGTGCCGCTGCCCTGGCTGACCTGCCCCGGCTTCACCCGGGTACCGCGGTTGTAGGTCTGGCGCCACGTCACAACGGCCCGCCCACCGTGGGTGTCGAACCGGTAGAGCGCCGCGGTCGAGACGACGAAGACACCGCCGGACTCGTCGACGGCGAAGCTGTTGGCGATCTGTTCCCCGGCGGGCAGGTGCCGGCTGCGCACCGCCCCGGTGTGCGGGTCGACGAAGCCGACCACCCCTGAGGTGGTCACGAACCAGATGCGGCCCGACCAGTCCGGCAGCGCCGACACGATGCCCGACCCGCCGGTGGCGGCACTGACGTCGTAGTCGTGCACCAGGGTGAAGGACGCTGCGCCGACCGCGATCACCAGTAGGTGGCCGGTGAACGTGGAGACCACGGCGCGGTCGGCGTTGTCGAGGTAGAAGTATCCGCCGCCGGAGAAGTTGGTGAAGCTGAACGTGCCCGGCTTGCGCGGCGGCAGCCGGTAGGACGCGAGCTGGGCCAGCGTGGTGGGGTCCAGCAGTCGCAGCGTCGCGCCCAGCACCGACGGGCAGACGGTGACGATGCGGCCCTGGGTGTCGAAGGTGACCGAGGCGCACTCGGCCGCGTAGAGCGTGCTGGTGACCGTGAGCCGGTTGCCGAGCGGACCGGAGCGCGCGTAGACGTCGCTCTGGTAAGCGTCGTTGTGGATGCTGCTGTTCTGGTTGCGCGCCATGAACGGCGCGCGCGGAATGGGCTGCGCGGGCAGCGGGTGTGCGGTCGCCGGATGACCGGTGAACGGCTTGAGCAAGAAGTCACCGGGGCTGCTGGGGATCGGTATCGCCGGGATCGCCGTTACCGCGGCGGCCGGGGACGGGCCGGTGGCCAGCAGCCCGGGCAGCAGGATCAGGACGGCCAAGGTTGTCGCGGCTCGGGAAATACGACGCGGCCGGATCGTGCTTGCCATCAATTCTGCCCTTCTGCGACGCACTGCCGAGCACTGCTCGGGCCGCGTCCGTGGTGGTCGTACGTGCGGACGGGTGGACGCATGGCCGGCACGAGCGTTCGGCCACAACGTGTTGTTGGTCAACATATCCAGCGATCTGGTCGCTGGCTCGCTCAACCTGTAGGGCAGACCGGCCGGCCGGCTCGGCGCCTGCGTCTCGGCGGCCACGGGTGCTGTCAGATCCGGGCCGCTCGATGCGGCGCCTCAGCCAGTTCGGTAGGCGAGCAGCACGCTCCCGCTGGGGGTCGGTCGGGCGCTCACCAGTTCGAGGCGATGGACAGCGTCGAATGTCGCGAACAGTCGACGGCCGGGGAGTCCAAAGGCCGGACCCACGACCAGTTGCAACTCGTCGACCAGTCCAGCCGCCAACAGCGACTGTGCCAACTCAATGCTGCCGTGAATGCCGATGTCGCCGCCCGGTTGGGCCTTGAGGTCGCCAAGCAGTTCTGCCACCGGCCGGACGACCGCCTCGCTGTTGTGCCACTCGTTCGACAATGGCCTGGAGGTGATGACGTACTTCTTCACCCGGTTGATGAAATCAGCGAACGGCTGGTCATCGACGGTGGGCCAGAACCGCGACCATTCCTCGTACATGTTGCGGCCGAGAATCACTGCATCTTGCGCCGAGATGATGTGCAGTTCGTTGTCATCCATGACCGCGTCGAATACGGGCGGCTGACCCACGGCGTGACTCTGCATGAAGTACTGGTCGGGTTCCTCAACGGCCCCGTCGAGCGACATCAGCGTGTACAGAACAACCTTGCGCACAGGGACCTCCGAGATGGTGTTCGCGCTGAACATCCTTGATCTTCGGCAACATCGTGCACAAGCTCGTGGCGTCAGCGCGTCTATGGCTCGTCGAGCACATCGGCCGGTTCGAACTCGTCGAAGCCGACGGCAGTGTCCGCGGGTTCACCGCCACCGGTGCTTCGCGCACTCGCATGGCTTGGGCGTGCGCAGCATCAGTCCGTCCATCACCGGGGGCAAGCATGGCGTCGAAGATCTCGTCGTCTTGGACCTTCGGCAATGCCGAGCGCAGCTTCCAGATGTTCGGGTGCTCGGCGCGTGAGGCCATGAGGTACGCCCCGGTCCGGGCCTCCCGGTCGGCATTCTGTATCTCCGGGTCCATCGACAGGAAGGTCGCCTCGGTGCCGGCGAAGGCCAGGCAGAGGTCACCGAAGGCGCGATAGACGACGGCGGCCCCCGCACCGCGAAAGCCGGCTTTGAGTACGGCAACCGATGATCACATCCACGGCGTGCATCTCCGCGGGCCCACGCGTCGTCCGGGAGAAACCAATGAGGCAGCCGCGGGGTGCGCCTGGTAGGTATTGCGACTCCACCTGGCCCACGCCGCTCCGTCTTGAACTGGAGCGGCTGACGGCCGCCGCCGTCGACGCGCTCGCGGACGCGCTGCGATCGCACACCTGACCGGACGAGTCGATGGTTTAGGCCGAAAGTTCGTCTACTTTGCCTGATGCGGCGCGACGGGTTATGCCCTATAACTCGCCACCATGGCCACATCTACCTGGCGCGCAGGACGCTGGTCCGTCGCCGCGTCGCTGTTGGCTGTTCTGGCTGGATATGCGGGTGGGACCGCTCGCGCGACGGCCCCGGCCGCGGGCTCGCGGCCGCACATGCCGTCGAGGACCGCTTCGCGTGCAACCGGCCCGAGACCCCTCGCGCGGCTGAGGGCCGCACGCGCCGCACAGGAGGTCCCCTCGCCACCCGATCTCACGGCGCGCGTCGCCGCGCAGGCGGCTCGGCTGGATGCGCGATACCCCGCCCAGGCTCCGGGTGGCACGCCGCGCGTCGGCACGCCGGTCTGGCAACAGCTCGGTCCGACCACCGTCCTGCACGAGCGGGTCGACGGCTACGACGGGCCGATCCAGCTCAACGCGGACGAGAACGGTCGCGTCCGCAAGATTCTGGTCGATCCGCGCGACTCGAACGTCGTGTACGTGTTGTACGGCGCGGGTGGGCTGTGGAAGTCGACGAACTTCCACGCCACGCATCCGTCCTGGTCGCCGCTGACCGACCGGCTCATCAGTGTCTCGTCGGGCTCGATCGCGTTCGGCTCGTCGCCCGACACGCTCTATCTCGGTCTCGGTGACCCGTTCGACAACCGGCCGTCGCTGGGCGGGTTGATGGTCAAGTCGACCGACGGCGGTGCCACCTGGTCGAGACCGATCCCGTTGCCCGCCGCAACGATGGTCACCGACATCGCCGTCGACACCACCGCCCGCAAGGACATCGTCATGATCGCGACGGACAACGGGCTCTTCCGCTCCACCGATGGCGGAAGGACGTATTGGGCGATCCAACGCGGGTCGACCGGCGGCGGTTCCACGGCCGTCGACGACCGGATCTTCTTCGGCACGACGGTGTGGAGCATCGCGCGGACCAGCGCCGGCTGGGTTGTCTCCGCCGGGACCGGCGGTGTGCTCGACTCCGGCAACGGGTTCGTTGCCCTCTCGAGTGATCACGGTGCCACCTGGGCTGTCGACGACCACGACGGCGTCGGATTCTCGGCCGGCGGACGGGCAACGCTCGCGGTCGGTGTGCCGGGCGACAGCGTCGTCTACGCCTTCCAGGGCTGGGCGTACCCCGACGAGTTCTACCAGCGTGACGTGTTCCGCTCCACCGACGGCGGGTGGACCTGGACCGCGCTGAACACGACGAGCACTGCTCCGCTGAATCCGACGCCCGAGGAGCCGACGGTCGTGGTCGCCAGCTATCAAGCCTGGTACGACCAGCTGATCTGGGTCGATCCCACCGATCCGACGCGCAACACCGTGTTCATCGGTGGTGACCTCTACACCGCGAAGACGACCGACGGCGGGTCGAGCTGGCGGTTGATGACCCAGTGGCTCGCTGCCTACGGCTTGCCGTACCTGCACGCGGACGAGCACACGGCGACCTACGTTCCCGGGACGAAGCCGATGCTCGTGGTCGGCAACGACGGCGGGCTCGCCACGTCGACCGACGGAGGCGCGAGCTGGAACTTCGATCGCAATGACGGGATCACCACTGCGGCGATCTACGGTCTCGCGTCGAGCCCAGCGGATCCGCAGAAGATCCTTGTCGGCACTCAGGACACCGGCACGCTGCTGCGCAAGGGAAACAGCACCGCGTTCAACGAGCTTCTCGGCGGGGACGGCATGGTGCCGGCCATCGGGCAGGCGAACGCCCACACCAACCTGGGCACGTTCGAGGACGGCGGCATCTTCCGCTCGACGTACGCGAACCCGAACCAGCTGAGCAGATGGGACCTCACCCGCGACTTTGACGACGACGCCTGGTTCTACACGCCGCTCGTCGCGGCCAGCGCTGCGGCAGATCCGCACAGCCGCGTGTTCTACACCTACACCCAGCACGAGGTGCTGCGGACGACCGACGCTGGGATCACCTGGACACCGATCCTCAGCGCTGACCCATCAGGGCCGCCGGTGACCAGATCCTCGCCGATGAATCTCGCGGTCGACCCGCGGAGCATCGACGGTGTGGCCGTCGGCGACTACGGCGGCCTGGTCCACATCACGCACGACGGCGGTGCCTCGTGGTCGACCTCGCACCTGCTCGACGTGCCCGGCTACGGCGGCTTCAACTACACGCTCGCCTGGGCACACGACTCGGTGATCTACGTCGGTTCCGAGAACCAGGCTGAGGGAGCGGTCCGGGTGGTGCGCTCGTCAGACGGCGGCCTGACCTGGAATCCGGCCGGAGCCGGGCTGCCTGACTTGCCCGTCGTGAAGCTCACTCCTGATCTCAGCGATCCGTCCGGTCTCACCGTCTACGCGGGCACGTGGATCGGCGTCTTCCGCACCACCGACGGTGGGGCGAGCTGGCAGCCCTTCGGCGCAGGCCTGCCCCACGCGTACGTGTCGGACCTGTACGTCGCACCGGACGGAAGTCTTGTCCGCGCCGGCACCTACGGTCGCGGCGTCTGGGAGGTCCGCGTGCACGGCACGCGGTAAGGCGCTCGGTGCAGTTCGGCTTCGTGAGAACGGATCGCTCGTGGTCGCCGCCGGCGTGGTCACGACCCTGACGCGGGTGACGACCGTCCCGACCGGCAGACGGCGGTGGTCGTCGCGGGGGCGGCCGGCGTCCGTTGGTCAGCGGGTTCCACGGCCGAGCGGGCGGTGCTCAGCAACATCAGGGCCGAACCGGTACTCGGAAAGCGGAGACGGGAGCGAGACATCAGCGTGTCCTTTCGGTCGGAAGGCGAAACGCTCCTCGTGCGGTTGGTCTTCCCGGGAGCTGCGTGGGCCACGGGCGCGAAGGGGCCGTCTCGGAACTGCGCCGAGAAGGACGGCCCGCGCTGGGCGTGGCAATAGGTCGCGTCCCGCGCGAATACCGGGTGGTCCTGTCGTGAGGTTGAACGGTATGCGGGCGGCGATCGCTCACAGTGCGCCGCGTCGCCGGAGCGTCCGGGCTGCGCCCAGGCCGATCACTGCGGGAGCCCAGAAGGTGATCAGCCGGAACGAGATGACGACGGCGATCGCGTTCGTTGCGGGCATTCGAGCCGCGACAAGGACTCCTACCAGGGCCGCGTCGGTCGTGCCGATGCCACCCGGGGTGGGCAGTGCGTTCCCCGCCGCCGCCGCGATCATGTAGCCGATCATCAGGGCGCAGAAGCCTCGCGCCGGCAACCCGGCGGCACCGAGCGTGGCCACCGCAGCGAAGCCGGCGGCCAGCGACAGCGTGGTCGCGGCCGAGGCTCCCAACAGCGCCAGGAGCCGGCGCGGCCGACGCGCCAGCGCTCCGACGCTGGTGCGATAGGTGCGCATCGCGCCGGCGATGCGACCCACCCGCTCGCTGTTGCGGCAACGGGGCGTGGCCGCCGCGGCGACGACCAGGGCACCCGCCCCGGCCGCGCCCCACAGCCACCAGCCGGCGGGGACCGGTAGGACGCCGCCGAGCTTGCTGGCCAGCAGCGGTAGCTCACCGCTGGCGCCGGCCAGTCCGGCAAGCGTGCCTAGCCCAATGATGCCGGCGAACGCGAGCACGTCTGCGACGCTGCCGAGCAATGTCAGCGTCGACACTGCGGCGACGGCCTGCACTACCTGCAGTCGTCCGCGTCGGCTGAAGTATCGGCCGGTGACGATGGCCCCGCCGAGGCCGGCGGGGGTCAGGCGGTTCGCGGTCGACGCTGCGAGTTGGACGGCGACCATTTCCCCGAACGGCAGCCGCACCCCGGCGGCCAAGCGGGTGGCGGTTGCGGCGGCCGCACAGTGCAGTACCGCGGTGGCGACGAGGCATGCCACCGTCAGCCACGTCAGGGCAGCCATCCGCACCCAGAGTCCGGCCAACGCTGACGCTGTGTCCGCCGGCAGGTCGGTGGTCGCCCACGTGGGCACGATCGCGGCGGCGGCGGCCACAAGGACGGCCAGCACGGCGAGCTGTGGTCGCGACCCCGTCGTTGCCTTCACCAGCGTCATTGCCGAGCACCCGGCCAGGCGGTGCTGGCCGACGAGTGGCCGGCCGGATCGATGAGCAGCACGGCGTAGTGATCGATGCCGTCCATCCAGCGTGACGCGCCCGTGCCCATGACGAATGCGGCGGTCGCGTACGCGTCGGCGTAGGTGAGCGAGGGTCCGACGACGGTTGCGCTCGCCAGTGCGGTCGCCGGTAGCGCCGTGTGCGGGTCGATGATGTGGACGCCGCGCTCGGCCGTCCCGGACGTTGCGATCGCGAAGTCGACGCCGGCCAGCGTGGTCAGGACTCGCGAACCGTCGCACGGGTCGACGACGCCGACGGTCCACGGCCGCCCGGGGCCGGCCGATCCGGCGAGCTGGGCATCACCGCCACCGTTCACGGCATGGTTCAGCGCGCCGCGGTCGCGCAGCAACGCGCTGGCACGCTCGATGGCCCATCCCTTGACCAGCCCAGTGGGATCGAAGACGCCGCCAGCGGTGGCACTGAAGCAGCCGGCGGTCTCAGCCTGCACTTCGGCGCAGAGTTCGAGCACCACCGCGATGTCAGGGTCAAGATCGGCGAGTGATCCTTCGCCGCGACCGAGCCTGCTGACGTCGCTGTCGGTGCGGTAGGTGCTGAAAACTCCGTCGACGTGGTGCAACCACGCAACCACCTCGTCGATCGCCTGGCTCCAGTCGCCGCTGTCGCGGATGTCGATGCTGAAGGCTGTACCCATGCAGTGTTCGACGTGGATCGTGCGCGGCGGCGACGTGACGGCCATGTCACAGACCCGCCTGGTCGAGCGCGCTTTGCAGCGAGGTCAGGTAGCCGACGCTGGTGTACGTCGCGCCGGAGATCGTGTCGATCTTCGCGCTGTTGGCACTGATGGCCTCGTTGTTCAGCTGTGGCACGGCGGAGCTGTTGATCTGCTGGTCGCGCCCGCTGCCGTTCGGGTACACCACGGCGTCCGCGCTGGTGATCCTTCCGTTGGTCACGGTGATGCGGACCTGAACGGGTCCGTAGCGAGTGTCGGCCGCGGCACCGGTCACGGTCTTTGTGGACGCCGTCGACGACACTGGGGACGACGTGCCCGCGGCCGACGATGCCGGCGTCGCAGCGCTCGCCGAGCCGGGAGTGGGCGTGCTGATGGCCGCCGGCGGGGTGGCCACGGTGGCGGTGTGCGTCTTGAACGACAGCAGCATCACCAGGGCGGTGACGGTGCCCAGAAGGGCGAGAACGGCACGGCGCATGATGGTCTCTTCTCGTGGTCGCGGGTCAGAACTCGAAGGTCTCGTGATGGATCTGTCGCCGCGGCACCTTCGCCGCGCGCAGTGAGGCGACAGTGGCGGTTGCCATCTCGTCCGGCCCGCAGACGAAGACGTCGTGAGCTGGCAGATCGGGCAACGTGGCCGACAGAGCCGTCGATGACAGCGGGTCGTAGCCGAGCTCGGTCCGGTGACCGGTGATGATGTGCAGCCGGGCGCCGCGCTGCCGCGCGATGGCCGTCAGTTCGTCGCGGAACACCACGTCGGTGTCACGGCTGCTGCGGTAGATCAGGGTGAGGTCGCGCGGCCCGGCGGGCAGGCTGTGGAACAGCGCGCGCAGCGGCGTGATGCCGATTCCGCCGGCGATGAGCAGCACCTTGCGGCGGCGGCGGCGGGCAGCAGTCATCGCGCCGTACGGGCCTTCGGCGAACACGCGGGTGCCAGGACGGAGGTCGGACAACGCGGCGCTGTGCTCGCCGAAGACCTTCACCGTGATCCGCAGCTTGTCCGGTCGTGGTGCTGCGGAGAGCGAGTACGGGTTGGCCGCTGCCCAGAGCTCCCGAGTGAGGAAGCGCCATCGGAAGAACTGGCCCGACTCGGCCTGAAGCTCTTGCAGATTCCTGCCGCCGATGACGATGGACACCACACCGGGTGCTTCGGGGACGACCGCCTCGACCCGCATCCGGTGCCGCAGCGCCTGGCGAATCGGGGTCACGAAGCGGTACCACCCGATCGCGACGCCGACGGCGATGTACATGGCCGACCACACCAGCCGGGCAGCGCCGTTGGTCACGAACTCGGCGCCGGTCGAGAACTGGTGGCTGAAGGCCAGCGCGACGGCGAGATAGGTGTAGAGGTGCAGGTAGTACCAGGTCTCGTAGCGCATCCGGCGGCGGGCGGCTCGGACGGAGACGGCACCGACACCGACGAGCAGCAGCCCGGCGGCTGTCGCCATGAGTACGTCGGGGTAGCTGACCAGGAGCGTGTGCGTCTGGGCCACTACGTCGGTGTGCGCGCTGACGGCGTAGCCCCAGACGATCAGCAGGCCGTGCGCGATGACGAGGCTGACCGTGTAGCGACCGCCGCGCGAGTGCCAGCGCGCCAACTTGTCGGCACCGATTCCCCGCTCGAGCGGCGGGATGCGAGCCATCAGCGCGACCAGGACGACGACGCCGTACCCGGCAAGCAGGCCACAGATGCGCCCGGCATTGGTCAGCCAGTCACCCAGACCCGTGACCGAGGGGGTGTTGGTCCACCACAGTGCGATCGTCGCGGCCGCTCCGGCCCCGACAACAGCCAGCACTGCGTTGGGGTGGGCGCCGGTCCGCAGCGCCAGCCCCGCGGGCCGGCCTGGTGCAGCGCCCGGCGGGTTCGCCGGTTTCCGGGTATCGGCGACCGCGGTCATCGTTCGGTTCCCGCGACGTCGAGCAGGTGTCGGCGCCGGGCGATCGAGCGGACGTAGGCTGCGACGAGACTTGGGTCCTCGCCGCGGACGCAGACACCTGCACCAATGTCGAGGGCGGCCATGACCGACGGCCCGTCGTCGCGCACGGGCACGAGAGCGACCGTCACGGCGTCCGGCCAACGGCAGCGGGCCTCGGTGATCCGAGCAGGGCTGCCGCAGACGACGATCTGTACGCCCGGGCCGGCGGTCTCGCCGGTGACCACCGCCCAGGTCACGCCGGGTGAAGCCGACAGGTTCTCGAGTGCGGTCTGCAATGCCTGTGGCGACGGCGTCCCCACGCCGAGCAGCGCCACCGTGAGCACCGTCAAGCTCGCGAACGGCGCCGGCGATGGCGGAGTCGTCGAAGTCATGCTCCCTTTGTCCCGTGCCAGCCTGGGCGGCCGCTCCCGTCAACCTGGCGATTGGCTGTCAATCCACCGTTGGCGTGCCGGCCGTTGGCACTGCCGCAAGGGGGAGCGTCACCCGGAAGCGGGCCCCGGCACCGGGGGCGGTTAGGACGTCGACCGTTCCACCGTGCCCGGCGACGAGAGCGGCAACGATCGCCAGCCCGAGCCCGGTGTTGCCCGCGCTGCGGTTACGCGCGGAATCAGCCCGGAAGAACCGTTCGAACACACGCGCAGCGTGCTCACTGGTCATGCCCGGACCCTCGTCAGCGACCTCGAGAGTCACGACCGGCAAGTCGGAACCAGGGTCGAGTCCGGTGCTGACACGGACTGTCACCTGCGTCCCGGGTGGGGTGTGTTTCCGCGTGTTCGTCAGCAGATTTCCCAGGACCTGCCGTAACCGTGCCTCATCACCGATGACGACCGGCGGCGGGTCGGTCGAAACCACCTCGAGCGTGATGTGTCGTTCAGGATCGCTGGCCTGGGCGTCGTGGACCGCGTCGTTGGCCAGGGCCAGCACGTCGACCGGAGCCTGGTCGAGCGGTCGCTCCTCGTCCAGGCGAGCCAGCAGCAGCAGGTCCTCGACGAGCAAGCCCATGCGCTTGGCCTCATCCTCGATGCGACCCATCGCGCGGCGCACGTCCTCAGGCCGTTTGGCGGCGCCCTGCCGGTACAGCTCGGCGAAACCGCGGATCGAGGTCAGGGGTGTTCGCAACTCGTGGCTGGCGTCGGCAATGAATCGGCGCATCCGTTCCTCCGAGAGCCGCGCCTGGGCCTCCGACCGGCGCATCTGGTCCTCCGACCGGCGCGCCGCCGCTTCCGAGGCGGCGCGTTCGGCGAACGCGGTTTCGATCTCGGTGAGCATCGTGTTCAGCGCTCCCGCCAACTGACCCACCTCCGTACGCGCGTCCTGCTCGGGCACACGGCACGAGAGGTCACCGCCTGCGATGCGTCCAGCCGTGTGCTCCACCTCGCGCAACGGGCGCAAGCTGACGCGGACGACGACGTAGCCGACCCCGGCCAGGACCACGACGGCAACTGCACCGAGGCCGAGGAAGAGCAAGGCCAACCGGTTGATCGTCTTCTGCACGTCGCCGAGGCTCTGCGCGATGAGCAAGGTTCCGGTGGATCCGTCGGACAGCGTGATCGGGGCCGCGAGAACTCGCCACGATTGATCTCCGCGAACGGCATGGACGGTGAACGTGCGAGGGGTCTTGGGCGGGACGAGTTGCGGCAGCCGCGGCAGCGGCTCCTCGCTGTCCGGCAGATTGCTCGTAGGGGGCAGGACGACCTCGCCGGCGGCATTGGTGACCTCGACGACGTAGGCGCTGGGCAGCTTGAATTGGCCGCCGTCCTTGCCGCCTTGATCGGCGTTTCCCTGTGCCGCGGTCTGACCGAGATCGTGCTCGGTGATCGGCTGCCTCACCGACGCGAGTTGCGAGTCGACCCGGCCGATGAGGTAGGAATGCAAAGTGGCCGCCGCCGCGACGCCGGAGCCAGCCAGCGCGCCGACGACGAGTAGCAGCACGATGGCCACCAGCTTCACCCTGAGCGGCGTGCCTTCGTATCTGCGACGCGCCCGGCGCGCGACCGACCGAATCGGTTCGGTGAGTCTCGCCCGTGGGCTGGACCTCATGGCGTTGACGGGATCCGAAGCACATACCCGACGCCACGCAGCGTATGCAGGACTCGCGGCTCGCTCGTATCGACCTTGCGGCGCAGGTACGAGACGTAGGACTCGACCACGTTTGCGTCACCGCCGAAGTCGTAGTTCCACACGTGGTCGAGGATCTGTGCCTTGCTGAGCACCCGTCCAGCATTTTCGAGGAAGAACCGCAGGAGCTTGAACTCCGTTGGTGAGAGCGCGACCTCGACGCCGTCCTTCCAGACCTGGTGGGTGTCGTCGTCCAATTCGATGTCGGCGAACGCCAATTTCGCAGACGCACGCACCGTCGCGCTCGTCGCGGTCCGCCGGAGCACAGCGCGGATCCGTGCGACAACCTCGTCCAGGCTGAACGGTTTGGTGACGTAGTCATCGCCGCCGACCGTCAACCCGTTGATCTTGTCCGCCACCGCATCGCGGGCTGTCAGAAAGAGCACGGGGCACCGGTCGCCCTCGGCAGTGAGCCGGCGCACGACCTCGAAGCCGTCGATGCCGGGCATCATCACATCGAGCACGATCAGATCGGGACGGACTTCTCGCGCCAGGCGAAGCGCCTGGTGGCCGTCGAGGGCAGCGGTAACCTCGAAACCCGCGTAGCGCAGGCTCGCCGACAGCAATTCGACGATGTTCACGTCGTCCTCGACCACCAGCAGCCGCGCCTCGGCCGGCTGATCAGGGGTCGACGGTGTGCGGGCACTCGACGCGGATCGCATCCAACCAGTTTTGCGCGCGTGGGGCCGTCCTAGCTGACAACTGCCTGGGAGTTTCCTGGCAGTCGGACGACCACGCCGTGCCTGTCACTGCCGCGGGCGGCGCCCACCACGGACGGGGTTCAGGCTGGAGCGGGAAAGTACGGGTTCGCCGTCCCGGTGGTCGCGAAGCTTGCGAGCCGGTCGAGGATCATCGCCCAGGTGTGGGCGGTGTAGCCCAGGTCGAGGTCGGGGTAGCCCGCGCCGAAGCCGTAATGCCGGAACACGACCGCCGTTCCGGATTCGGCCCGGTTGGCCGGCCCCAGTTCCCACTCCCAGGTCGAGCCCTCCCAGAACGGGAACCCGGCCGTCACGTGCATCCGCACCAGCTTGCCGGGTTCGGTGCTCACATCGGCGATGAGGTCGACCGGTGCTTGCGGGAAGCCGAAGCGGGCGTGGTGGGCATCGACGTTGCAGTCGGCGGTCCAGAAGCCACGCTGCCCGTCGGATGTCGACAGGATCTCGAACAGGCGCTCGGCGGTAGCGGCGACGTCCACGGCGAGGGTGATCGATGCGGTCATGAGTCCTCCAAGGTGTCGGCTCTGGTGTTATTTTAGAAGTATCTAAAGTAAGGTCGATTGACGCAACCCGTTCCGCGGGATGGAATCGACGGGATCACGACGGAGGAGGACGCCGGACGTGGACGCCTTGCAGGTGATCGCGGCGCCGAGGCGGCAGCAGATCCTTCGGCTGATCTGGGACCGGGAGTTGTCGGCCGGGGAGATCGCGGCGGCGTTCGACGTGTCCTGGTCGGCGATCAGCCAGCAGCTGACCATCCTCAGGACGGCCGGTTTTCTCGACGAGCGGCGCGAGGGCACGAGCCGGATCTACCGCGCCAACCAGGCCGCGCTCGGGCCACTGCGAAGCGTGATCGAGGCCCACTGGCGCGAGAGCCTGCACGAGGTGAAGGTGCTGGCCGAAGCCGAGCAGCGGGACAAGGACCGTCGGTGACCGCGCCCGACGTGCTCGAGGTGAGCGTGCACATCGCGGCTGATCCGCCGACGGTGTTCGCCTACTTCACCGACCCGGTGCGCTACGTCCGCTGGATGGGCACCGGCGCGAGGATCGAACCCGAACCCGGCGGCGTGTACCGCGTCTTTATGCGCGACGGGGTCGAGACGGCCGGCCAGTTCGTCGAGGTCGACCCACCCCGGCGGCTGGTGTTCACCTGGGGCTGGCGCGACGACGAGAGCGTGCCACCCGGCTCGACCCGCGTCGAGGTCAGCTTCGCCGCCGAGGACGGCGGCACTCGCGTCGTGCTACGTCATCACGACCTGCCCTCGGCCGAGCAGCGCGCCCACCACGATGCCGGGTGGCAGCTCTACCTCGGCCGGCTGGCAACCCGCGCGGCCGGCGGTGAGCCAGGCCCGGATCCCAACGCTGAAGCGCCGGACAGTGACGACGGACCTGCCGAGCGTCAGTGACCGCGCCGTCCGCGCGCCAAGTAGGCGGGCACAGCGCCGGCAGAGTTGACGAAGCCGATGATCGGCCGCCGCGTGAGGGTCAGGTGCGGGCGAGTTCAGCGGTCTCGTCGGCCGCGGTGAGAGCCTGGATGCGATCGTCGATCAGTTGACGCAGTGCCGCGTGTTCCTTGCCGGACGCGGTGATCTGCCCGGCGTCAAGGCGGTCGCGGGCTTCGATCAGCGCGGTCAGCCGCCTTCCGTTCGCCGCGTCCCTGCCCGAGCGCGCTGGCCGGTGGCTCGTCGGTGCCCGGCGAGGATGCAGGCGCGGGTTGGGTCCGCCGTGTCGACGCTCATCGGACACCTCGCAGGAGTCAGGCGGTGACCTCGCGGCGATCGACGAGGTTGAGTGCTCCCGCGAACGCGACGGCGGTGAGCGCAGCGAGCACGAGCAGGTGGGGAATGTCGAAGCCGTTGGCCAGGGGATTGGACGAGTTGTAGTAGTGCCAGGGGGACAGCGTCGTGTAGGGCTTCAACGCCTCGGCGCTCGGGAACAACGACTGGACCAGATAGGCCGCCAGCGCCGCCACGGACGTGACCCGGGTAGCGGTCGGGGCCGACGCCACCGCCCCGACGGCGAGCGCGAGCGCGCCGAAGAACAGAGCCAGCAGGGTGACGTGGGTGAGGGCGGCGAGCACGTTGGCGGTACCGAGGCCCAGGCCGGCGAGCGCCGAACCGGCGAGGATGCCGAGCGCGATGACCGCGTCGATCGTCACGACGATCACAACGAGCGCGGCCGCCTTCTCCGCGACGACGCGCCGGCGAGTGACCGGCGCGGCCAGCAGCAGGTCGAGGGTGTGATTCTTCTGCTCCCCGGCGATCGCCCCGACGCCGACGACAACAGCGACGGCGATCACGACGGCGGGGGCGACGATCGAGAGCAGCTCACCGTTGATCCAGCCGACGGGCGTGCCGAGGTCGACCGAGCCGAACAGCCCGGCCAGCGAGTCGGGGATGTTCGTGCTGAGGTCGTGCAGGGTGGTCTGGAGGCCGTCGAACATCAACGACACCACCACGGCCAGCAATGCCAGGTCACCGCCGGCGACGGAAATGATCAGCGAGCGTTCGGTCACGCTCTTGGTGAAGATGCCGCGCACCCGAGGCCGGGCGAACCTGTCCAGCCCGGCGATGGACAGCGCGCGGCTGCGCGTGCCTGAGTCGATGTCGCGGTGCTCGATGCCGTAGCGAGCGAGCGCGAAGCCCACAGCGGCGATCGCGAGCAGAACGCAGAGGTGCAGCGCGTTGATGCCGTGCACGAGCGGCTGGGAGCCGTTGTAGTAGTACCAGGGCGAGGCCTTCGCCGCGCCCTCGACGCCCTTGATGAGCGGCAGCATGGACGCCACAAGGTCGGCGAGGATCGCCAGGGCTGCCGCGATACCGAGGCTGAGCGTTGCCGACCCGGTCCAGCACGACAGCGCCAGCGCGACCATCGCGAAGGCCAGTCCGAGGGCCAGCAGGTGAACCGCGGCGGCGATCGCATCAGCCGACGCGATGCCGCTGCCGAACAGGGCCGAACCGATCAGGAACCCGGCCAGGAAGAGGGCGACGGTGAGCACAAGGTGGACGACCAGTGCCGCCGCCTTGGCGATGACGAGGTCGCGGCGCTGCACGGGCTGAGCGAGCAACAGCCCCGCGGTGTGGTCACGCTCCTCCCCGGCGACCGCGTTGACGCCCCCTGAGATCGCGACAACCAGCACCACGATCGGTGCGATCAGCCCGAACACCTCGCTGACCACGTAGTTGCCGCCGGCGCTGCCGCCGATCAGGCTGTCGAACGCGGCAGGCAAGTTGCTGAAGAAGTCGGTGTCGTCGACGCTGGAGAAGATCGCGATGCCGAATACCGCCAGCAGGGCAAGACCGGTCCCGGCGTAGAGCGGCAACTTGAGTCGGTCGCGCAGGGCCCGCTCAGCGAGCGTCGCCAGCGCGGCGGCGGGGCCGCGCGCAGCGACGGTGCCGGGCGTCGTGGCGGCCACGCTCATCGCTCGGCCCGCGCCCGTTCGCCGTCGACACCGGCCGGTGCGGCAGCCGAGTCGCCTGGCGGGTCGTCGTCGCCGCGGTAGTAGGCGAGGAAGATCTGTTCCAGGTCGGCGTCCTGGGAGTGCAGGTTGACCACGCCGAGGCTCGTGGCGGCCTCCAGCACCGGTTCGATCGGCCCGTCGTAGGACACCGTGAGGTGGTGGCCGGACCCTGTGACCGCGCGCACGCCGGTGACCTCGCGCAGGCGGGCGGGATCGACGTCCTCGGCGAACTCCAGTTCCAGGCCGCG
This sequence comes from uncultured Actinomycetota bacterium, assembly GCA_963750295.1. Classification (GTDB taxonomy): domain Bacteria; phylum Actinomycetota; class Actinomycetes; order Mycobacteriales; family Jatrophihabitantaceae; genus CAVVPY01. Next base: position 1,534,179 of record CAVVPY010000001.1, on the reverse strand, counting down.
GATCGCCTTCGCCTTCAACGCCGCGAGGGTGGACACCTCGACCAGGCGGCCGCGGCGGATGATGCCGACCCGGTCGGCGACCCGCTCGACCTCGGACAGCGTGTGGCTGGACAGGAAGACCGTGCGGCCGTCACTGCGGGTCTCGGCGATGAGGTGTTGCAGTTCCTGCTGGATCAGCGGGTCGAGACCGGTACTGGGCTCATCGAGGATCACGAGGTCCGGTCGGTGCATGAACGCCTGGATGAGCCCGACCTTCTGGCGGTTGCCCGAGGAATAGTCGCGGCAGCGCCTGGACAGGTCTGCCCGCAACCGTTCGGCCAACTCCTCGACGTAGCCCGCGTCGACGCCGCCGCGCAGGTTGGCGAAGTAGTCGATCACCTGGCGGCCGGTGAGGCTGGCGTACAACGCCAGGTCACCGGGGCAGTAACCGACGCGACGGCGGATCGCCAAGGAGTCGGCGTGAGCGTCCAGGCCGAGGACGGAGATCGAGCCGCTGGTCGGGTGGCTCAGGTCAAGCAGGCAGCGGATCGTTGTCGACTTGCCGGCACCGTTGGGCCCGAGGAAACCGAACACCTCGCCCGCCTGGACCTCGAGGTCGACCCGGTCCACGGCGGTCACCGGTCCGAACCGCTTGGTCAGCTGATGGGTAGCGATGATGTCGGTCATTCATCTGTCAATCGTCGATGTCGGTTGGCGTCCTCGACCGGGGCGCCGTCGATGCCCTCGAGGAGGGGCCGCGCAGCTGGTCAAAAGTCGCGTCGGCATGCACGGCGATGGCGCCCTGCACGCCGCTGAGGGCGAAGCTGACCCGGATCCGGTTCTGCATCGACAGGTCGGTGCCGGCGATGGCGGTGCTGATGCGGTCCTGCAGAGCCAGGCCGCGCTTGGCCACGGCAGGTCGGCCGAGCACGGCAAGGTCGCGGGACAGACGGCCGAGCACGTCGCGGTGGGCGAGCAGGCAGTCCACGCAATCCGCCAGGCGCCGACGCCGGTTCGGACGGATTGCGTCTGTCGGGGCCCTCCGCAGCGTCCATGACGGCTTCCAGGTCGGCGAAGAACGGTTCGACGACCTCGGTCAGCAAGTCGTCCTCGGACCTGTAGTGGTAATAGTGCGCGGCCTTGGTGAACCCGAGGCGGTCGGCGATCTGCTGGAACGACGTGTCCTCGAGGCCCTGTTCGGAGAACAGTTCGAGGGCGGTCTGCCGGATCTGGCTGCGGGTGGCATCGATGACGCGGACGGCGGTTTGGCTGGGCACGGCACTCATCCTTCCGGGTCTGCTGATTACAAAAGTACTTCGCGGGCGGTTAGAAGCGGCTCCCGTCCAGCCGGTGGGCAAATTACCTGCTGGACGGTGAGCACTGCGGCTGTTCCCGGCGTGCGGGTGACAACCTGCGAGCGATCGCGGGCCCGATGAGTGTTCGTCATGGCGCTGTTCTTCACCCCGGCAGTGACCGCGCTGATCGGGCACGCCGCCTGGTGGCCGGGACATGGCGACACCGGCCTCGACGGGAACCCCGACCGGACGGCACGGCACTCTCACAGGTTTCGGGGACGGATCCGAGATGGGTTCGGCGATCCGTCCCGAAACCGACCACCCGAGCACCGGGTGTCGGCGCTGGGCCGGCCGATCCCGGTGATCGCCACGCCGTCAGCGGGTATTGGTCTCGCATGGCTGGGAAAACGGAGTCACACACGCCGCGGGGAGCGCTGTTCGACGTCGACGGCACCCTGGTCGACAGCGGCTACCTACACACGTTGTGCTGGTGGCAAGCGTTTCGCCAGCAAGGCCTCGACGTGCCGATGGCGACCATCCACCGTGCCATCGGCATGGGAGCGGACCGCTTGGTCCCACACCTGCTCGGCGATCCGTCCGAGGCGCAGCTCGCTGACCTCAGCGCCGCACACGACGCGCTGTACTCGACCTACTGGCCGTCACTGCGGCCCCTGCCCGGTGCCCGCGAGCTGATCCGGCGAAGTCGCGACGCCGGTCTGGTCACCGTGCTGGCCTCATCGGCAGGTGGCGCCGACATCGCCGTCCTGAGACGCGTCATCGACGCCGATGCGTGGCTCGATCACGTGACGAGTGCGGATGACGTCGACCAGAGCAAGCCCGAACCCGATCTGGTCTCGGTCGCTCTCGAGCGAGCGCGGCTCACGCCGGACGAGGCGGTGTTCGTCGGCGATGCCGTGTGGGACGTCGAGGCATCGGCGAGGGCCGGTGTGCGCTTCATCGGTGTCGAGTGCGGCGGGACGAGCGCTGCCGAACTTCGCGATGCGGGAGCCGAGCAGACCTTTCGCGATCCGGAGGATCTACTTGCGAACTGGGCGGATTCCCTGCTCGGCAAGTTCTCTCGAACCCCTGACCGGTCCGCAGCAGAGTGACTCATTCGCCCTCCGCTGAAGGCGGTCCACCGGGCCGTTTCGGTTTGTCAGCTCGCCCGTCCACTGCCACCATGCCCGTATGGGACGGCATGGTTCGGTCGTTGATCACATCGCCGAGGTGCCGATGTTTGCCGCGTGCACCCGGAAGGAGTTGCAGGCCGTCTCGCGGCTGACGACCGAACTGGATGTCGACGCAGGCAAGACCCTGATCAATGAAGGCAAGCCCGGCAAGGAGTTCATGCTGGTGCTTGCCGGCGAGGCCGTGGCCACCAAGAACGGCAGGCAGATCGCGATGTTCGGGCCTGGTGACTACTTCGGAGAGATTGCCCTGCTCGATCCCGGCCTGCGGACGGCGACGGTGGTGGCGACGACGCCGATGACGCTCGGCGTCGTCAGCCCCAGCGAGTTCAGCCAGATGCTGGCGGAGGTGCCGGCGCTGGCGCAGAAGATCATGCGCGGCCTGGCCCGCCGCATCCGAGAACTCAGCGACGCCGACGCCGTCTGACCCGGTCATCACGCGCGTTCCACGTCGCCAGCCGCGGCACGTCGCCTGTCACCCGTCGATCGTCACGCGGCCGCGCCTGCGTTCCTGGCGGCTTTCGGACGTTGCGCTGGACTCGCGGGTCTTACGGGATGAGGACATTCGCCCGCTCGCCCCGAGAAGTAGGCAGCGTGACGCACGACGAGTTCTAGCATCCGGGATGGGCCGAGACTCCTGAGCGGGTACTGGTTCAGAGGTAATGTCGCCGGGAGGCAGTCATGAGCGAGATCGACCGGACGCTGGCGCGGACAGGTCGCGACGCAGCGAATACGGTGATCTTCGTCCGACTGTTCACGGCACTTCGCATCTTCACCGGCCTGGTGTGGCTGAGTAACGGCCTGGCCAAGGTGCTGAACAAGAGCGGCTACGACCTGGGTTTCTTCTCGTTCAACCTGGTGTCACGCAATACCGCGAAAAGCATCCTGATCGATGCCGCGGGCCATACCTACGTCCACCCGCTCGGCTATTTCTACGAGCACGCGGTGCTGCCGCACTGGGGCATCTGGTCGATCTTCCTGACCGTGGCCGAACTCGGCGTCGGGATCGGCCTGATCTTCGGCATCGCCTCGCGGCTCGCGGCGGTCGGGGGACTGCTGCTGATCGGGCCCGTCTGGGTCATGCTGTGGCACCGCAACCACTACCTCTGGGAGTACCCGGCAGAGGATCTGTTCCCGCTGATCCTGCTCGCGATCGCGCCAGCCGGCCGCTATCGCGGCCTCGACAACAAGCTCGCCGAGAGATTCGGGCGGCGCTGGCCGTTCTGACCCGCTGACCGGGGCGAACGTCCCGTCCGCGACGGGCTTTGTGCTGTGCCCCAACGGGGTTGTCAGACGCTTTAGTCGAAGCATGACGGCGACCCGCTCCCGGATGCTGCCCAGCGATGCGTTTGCCTGGCACATGGAGGAACGTGACCCCAGCCTGCGCTCGACCGTGGTGACGGTGATCCGGCTGGACGGCCCGCCCGACTGGCGGCTGTTGCGCGCCCGCGTCAACCGGGTGACCCGGCACGTGCCTCGGTTGCGCCAACGGGTCCGGATTCCCGCCCTGCCTTGGGGGTCGCTGCGGTGGGTGCACGACACGTCGTTCGACCTGGACTTCCACCTTGCTCGGGAGCGAGTCGCGGCACCGGGCACCTGGGACGAGGTGCTCGCCTTCGCCCGGCGCTCCGCGATGGAGGACTTCGACCGGGCACGACCGCTGTGGCGCGCCACGGTGCTCGACGGTCTCAGCGATGGATCGAGCGCTGTTGTCACGAAGATCCACCACTCGCTGACCGACGGCATCGGCGGAATGCAGATCACCAGCCTGCTCGTGGACGCCACCCCGGATGGATCGCCACCGTGGTTACCGCCCGAACCACCGGGCTACCAAGGCGATGGACTGCTCGGCCGCGCACACGACACGCTCGAGAATGTTTCGGACCTGCTCGGAGTCGGTCGACGCGCCGTGCGCGCCGCACCCGTCACGGCACTACGGGCCGTGATACATCCCCTGGCGTCGGTACGGCGGGCCGCCACCACGTCGACGTCGGTGGCGCGGCTAGTCGCACCCACCCGCCGCGCGCACTCAGCCGTACTCCATGAACGGCGCAGCACGCGGGTGCTGGGCACGATCGACGTGCCCCTGGACCGGTTACGTGCCGCGGCACTCGCCTCGGGCGGTCACGTCAACGACGCGTTCCTGGCGGCCGTCGTGGAGGGCCTGTTCCACTACCACGACGAACGGCGCGCACTGCTGCCCGAGCTTCGCGTGACCGTTCCGATGAACGTGCGCCGCGCCGACGACCCTGTGGGCGGGAACCGGATCACCCTCGCGCGAGTCACATTGCCGGCTGGCGACGCCGCGATCGAGGACCGCATCGCCGAGATCGCGAAGGTCATCCGGTCGTGGCGTAAGGAGCCGGCGCTCGCGCACACGCAGGAGATCGCATTCGGCCTCAACCTGCTGCCTCGCTCATATCTCACCGGCGTCTTCAAGCGGGTCGAGGCCGTCGCGAGCGACGTGCCCGGCCTGGCCGAACCGGTCTGGCTGGCGGGCGCTCGGGTCACGCACTACTACCCGTTCGGGCCCACGATCGGCGCCGCGCTGAACGTGACGCTGATGTCCTACGCCGGCACGTGCAACGTCGGCGTCAACATCGACACCCACGCCGTCGACGACCCGGCCGAGATGTTGCGCTGCCTGCACGCCGGATTCGCGGCAGTGCTTGCTGCGGACTCCGCCCAGGGCGAGCTCGTCAACCGTCCAGGAACCGAGCAGAAAGTGAGTCAGTCATGAAGGCACTCGTGTACCACGGCCCGGGCCGACGCTCCTGGGAGGACGTCGACCAGGCACAGCTGAGCAGCCCGGGCGACGCGATCGTGCGCGTCGACGCCGTCACCATCTGCGGAACCGATCTGCACATCCTCAAGGGCGACGTCCCCGAGGTCACGCCCGGTCGGGTGCTCGGTCATGAAGCCGTCGGCACCGTCGAGGAGATCGGATCCGGCGTCCAGAACGTCGCGATCGGGGACCGGGTGCTGGTCTCGTGCATCTCCGCATGCGGCCGGTGCCGCTACTGCCGGGCACAGTCCTACGGGCAGTGCACGGGCGGCGGGGGATGGCTGCTCGGTCACCTGATCGACGGCGTCCAGGCCGAATTCGTCCGTACCCCGTTCGCTGACACGTCGCTGTATCGCCTGCCCGACGCGGTGTCGAACGAGGCCGCCCTGATGCTCGCCGACATCCTTCCCACGTCCTACGAGGTTGGCGTGCTCAACGGCAACGTACAGCCGGGTGACACCGTGGTCGTCGTCGGCGCGGGCCCGATCGGGCTCGCTGCCGTCAAGACCGCCCGGTTGTTCAGCCCGCGCCGCATCATCTCGATCGACCGGGCCAAGTCGCGTCTCGACGCAGCCCTCGAATTCGGCGCGACGGATGCGATCAACGCAGACGAGGACGTCGTGAACCGCGTCAAGGAGCTGACCGATGGCACCGGCGCCGACGTGGTGATCGAAGGCGTTGGAGTTCCCGAGACGTTCGAGTTGTGCGCCGAACTGGTGCGCCCTGGTGGGCACCTGGCGAACATCGGTGTGCACGGAAAGCCCGTGACGTTGCACCTCGAATCGCTGTGGATGAAGAACATCACGATCACGACGGGTCTCGTCGACACGTACTCCACGCCGACGCTGCTGACCATGGTGGAGGCCGGTCAGCTGTCCACGACCGACTTCATCACCCACCGATTCGGACTCGGCGAGATGCACGAGGCCTACGACGTATTCGCCGACGCCGAGGACAGCGGTGCGCTGAAGGTCGCGCTGTTCCGAACCTGATCGGCAGGCTCAGGAGTGCTCGGACGCAAGGAGCGTCCGAGCCTGGTGAGCCATCTCGACGTCCTCGCGGGCGGTGACGACGACCGTCCCCGGGGCGAGGTCCCGGGAGGCAGAAACGGCGCTGATGTCCGCGTCGCCGTCGGCTGCGGCATTGGCGACGGGATCGAGCGCGACGCCCAGCCACGCCAACCGTTCGGCCACATTCTGCCGGATCGACGGCGAGTGCTCCCCGACCCCGCCCGTGAACGCCAGGACGTCCACACCGCCGGCGGCGGCAGCCATGGCCGCGATGCCCCCCACGAGGCGATGGAGGTACACCGCAACGGCGAGCACGGCGTCCGGGTCGCCGCCGCGGGCGCGTTCCTCGATCCTGGCCAGATCACCGGTGCCCGCGAGGGCGGTCAGACCCGACCGGGTCTCGAGGGCGGTTGCAATCTCGTGCGCTGACACGCCTTCGTGCTCCTCCAGCCAGAGCACCAGGCCGGGATCCACCGAGCCCGAGCGGGTGGCCATGACCAGGCCGTCGAGCGGCGTGAACCCCATTGTGGTGTCCACGCTGCGCCCATCGACCACGGCAGCGAGTGATGCCCCTGCGCCGAGGTGACAGGTGACGATGCGCAGTGCCTCGGCAGGTTGGCCGACGAGCTCGGCGGCCCGTCGCGAGCAGTAAGAATGTGAGAGGCCGTGAAAGCCGTACCGGCGCACGCCGTATCGCTCACGCCACTCGCGCGGTAGGGCGTAGGTGGCGGCCGCGTCCGGCAGCGTGGCGTGGAATGCGGTGTCGAAACAAGCCACCGCTTCGACGTCGGGTAGCAGACGCGTGACCGCGTCGAGGCCGGCGAGTGACTTGGGCTGATGCAGCGGTGCCAGTTCGGTGAGTGCACGCAACTGCGTGGTCACCCGCTCGTCGATGCGCACTGCACCGAGGAACTCGCGGCCACCGTGCACGATCCGGTGGACGATCGCATCCGGGCGCGGCCATCGGCGGAGCACGCCGGTGAGCTGACCGACGTCGAAGCCGTTCGAATCCGCTGCCAGATCGGCGGATTCACTGACCTCGTCGTACTCGTCGAGAAGGCGGAGTTTGACGCTCGACGAGCCGGCATTGACGACCAGGATGTGCACCGATCCGCCTGCCCGCCTCAACTCGTTCCGGAACCGGACCACGTCCAGCCGGACACCGCGGGGTCGTCCTCGCCGAATTCGCGGGTGTACGCGCGTGCCGCCAGCCGAGCATCGCCCATCGCCTGTCGCACCTGGGCGTGTCGAACAGAGAGCCCAGGCGTTCGGTCGATGACGTCCATGACGAGATGGAAGCGGTCGAGGTCGTTGAGCATGACCATGTCGAACGGCGTGGTGGTCGTGCCCTCCTCCTTGTAGCCCCGTACGTGAATGTTGCGATGGTTGGTGCGTCGGTACGTGAGTCGGTGGATCAACGACGGGTAGCCGTGATGGGCGAAGATGACCGGCTTGTCGGTCGTGAAGATGGCATCGAAATCGCGGTCGGACAGGCCGTGCGGGTGCTCGGTGTCCGGCTCCAGGCGCATGATGTCGACGACGTTGACAACCCGGATCTTCAACTCGGGGATGTGCTGGCGCAGCAGGTCGGCGGCCGCAAGGGTCTCGAGGGTCGGTACGTCGCCCGCGCACGCCAGCACCACGTCGGGCTCGCCGTCCGTCGTGCCCGCCCAGCCCCAGATGCCGAGTCCTCGGCTGCAATGTGCGATGGCATCGTCCATCGACAGGTAGGTAAGTGCCGGTTGCTTGCCGGCGACGATCACGTTGACGTAGTTCCTGCTGCGCAAGCAGTGATCGGTCACGGACAGCAGCGTGTTGGTGTCAGGCGGCAGGTAGACGCGGACGATCTCGGCCTTCTTGTTGATCACGTGGTCGATGAACCCCGGATCCTGGTGCGAGAAACCGTTGTGGTCCTGGCGCCAGACGTGCGATGACAGCAGGTAGTTCAACGAGGCGATCGGACGCCGCCACGGGATGCCGCGGGTGACCTTGAGCCACTTCGCGTGCTGGTTGAACATCGAGTCGACGATGTGGATGAAGGCCTCGTAGCAGTTGAACAATCCGTGCCGGCCGGTGAGCAGGTACCCCTCCAGCCAGCCCTGGCAGAGGTGCTCGGACAGCACCTCCATGACCCGCCCGTCCGGAGCCAGGTGGTCGTCACCGGTCTGGACTGCCGCGTCCCACGCCCGGTCGGTCGACTCGAAGACCGCGCCGAGACGATTCGAGGCCGTCTCGTCCGGGCCCATCAGGCGGAACCGGTCGCGGTTGCGGTCGATGACGTCGCGCAGGTACGCGCCGAGCACCCGGGTCGCCTCGCTCGACGTCGCCGCGGGTCGTTCGACGGCGACCGCGTAGTCGCGAAAGTCCGGCAGGTCGAGATCACGGAGCAGTTGACCGCCGTTCGCGTGCGGGTTCGCGCTCATCCGCCGGTCGCCCGCGGGTGCGAACGCTCGCACCCTCGTCACGAGCGTCCCGTGCTCGTCGAACAGTTCTTCGGGACGGTAGCTGCGCAGCCAGTCCTGCAGTTGGGCCAGGTGCTCGGGATTCGTGCGTGTCGCGGTCAGCGGTACCTGGTGTGCCCGGAAGGTGCCTTCGACGAGGACTCCGTCCACCTCGTGCGGGCCGGTCCAACCCTTCGGGGTACGCAGCACGATCATCGGCCAATTCGGCCGTCCGGCACTGGTGTCACCGGAGCGTGCCACCCGCTGGATCGTCGCGATGTCGTCCAGTGCCGAGTCGAGCACTTCGGCGAGTGCCTGGTGCACGGCGGCCGGGTCGTCGCCGGTGACGATCTGTGGCTCGTACCCGTACCCGTGCAAAAGCGCGATCAGTTCGTCCTCGGGAATCCTCGCCAGCACCGTCGGGTTCGCGATCTTGTACCCGTTCAGGTGAAGGACGGGCAGGACCGCACCGTCCTGCGCCGCGTCGAGAAACTTGTTGGAGTGCCAACTCGCCGCAAGCGGGCCGGTCTCGGCCTCACCATCGCCGACCACACACACAACGATCAGGTCGGGATTGTCGAACGCTGCCCCGAATGCGTGGACGAGCGAGTACCCGAGTTCCCCGCCCTCGTGGATGGAACCCGGCGTCTCGGGCGCGACGTGGCTCGGGATGCCACCGGGGAAGGAGAACTGCCGGAACAGAGCCCGCAGCCCGCTTTCGTCCTGGCCGATGGACGAGTACACCTCGCTGTAGGTGCCTTCGAGGTAGGCGTTTGCGACCAGACCTGGGCCGCCGTGACCCGGGCCGGTCACATAGATGGCATCGAGATCGCGCTCGCGTATCACCCGATTCAGGTGCGCGTAGATCAGGTTGAGTCCCGGTGTCGTACCCCAATGTCCGAGCAGACGTGGTTTGACGTGCTCCGGTCGCAGCTGCTCGCGCAGCAACGGATTGTCGAGCAGGTAGATCTGGCCGACCGAGAGGTAGTTTGCCGCGCGCCAGTAGGCGTCGACGTCTGCGAGTTCGTCGGCGCTCAGAGTGCGTGGCTGCCGTGTCGGAGGCGGTTGCTGGTCATGAGGATGCCGTGTCGGGCGGTGCGGACCGCCTCGGATTGAGCGCCCGGAGCAGCGGATCGGCATACGGTCCCGGTTCAGCCAGCCGAACCTTGACGTCGACCGCGACCAGCTGATCGCCGGCACACCGGATCGGGTTCAGGTCCAGTTCGGCAATACGAGGTTGCTCGTCCATCAGCCGTGAGACGGCGAGCAGAAGCTCGCACACGCGAGCGCGTGAGATTGGCACAGCGCCACGAAAGCCGTCGAAGACGGCGTGGCAGCGCAGCGAGTCGGCCATCTGTTCGGCGTCGTTGTCCGCGAGCGGCGCCAGGCGGAGGACACGATCCGCGACCAGATCGGTGTTCACCCCGCCTGCCGCGAGTACGACCGCCGCCCCGAACTGGGGAACGCGCACGGCGCCGATGAGTAGTTCGAAGGTGCTGTCCGCCGTCGGCTGGAGTGCGACGGACGGCGCAAGGGCGAGCAACTCGCGCACCGCGGTCCGGACCTCGTCCGCGTCGCGTAGGCCCAGGCGTACGCCCCCGACGTCGACCTTGTGGACGATGCCTTCGGCCTTGGCCACGACGGGGTAACCCAACGCAGCGGCGATCTCGACCGCGTCGTCCGCGTCGGCCACGATCCGGTGGGGGACTGTCGGGATGCCGTACTCAGAGACCAGCGCCACCGCATCCGGTCCGGACAACCATCCGTCCGGTTGCCCGGCGAGCGGGCGGGACGGCGCCCTCGCGGCGGTCCGCGAGGGTGGTGTGGCTGTCTCGGTGCGCAGACGGGCGCACCGCCACGCTGTGGCAAGGGCCGACACGGCGACCTCCGGGTAGTCGAAGATCGGTGGGACGCCGCTCTGCTCGACGCGGTCCGGGCCGAGCACCGTCACGACGACCGGCTTACCACACGAAGCGACCGTGCGGAGCGCGGCGGCGATCTCCGCCGCGCTGATGGCGCCGGTCTCGCACGCGACGACCGCGACCGCGTCCACCTCGACGCAGCCCAGTACGAGGGCCAGCGCGCGCGTCAGATGGTCCTGGGTCATCGCCGCGCCGAGGTCGATCGGATTGCCCACGGCGGCGGCGAGCGGCGCCACTGCCGCCAGCGCCGCGGCCACGGGCGGGGTCAACACGGGGACAATGAGTCCGGTGGTCTCGGCGTAATCGGCCGCAAGGATCTCCGGGCCGCCGGAATTGCCGATGATCGCCAGTCGTGGGCCGCTCGGCAAGGACTGGGACGACAGGACCCGCAGCGCGGCAACGAGTTCCTCCAGCGTGTCGACGCGGGCGACGCCGGATTGCGCACACAGCGCGTCGACCAGGTCATCCGGCGACGCCGCCGCAGCGGTGTGCGACGAACCCGCTCGTAGCCCGGCGACTGACCGGCCGGCCTTGATCGCCACCACCGGCTTGTGTCGGGTCACCTCTCGCGCAATGCGCCGGAACCTGTCCTGGTTGCCGAACGACTCGAGGTACAGGCCGATCACCGAGGTCTGCGGGTCGGCGGCCCACCACCGCAGCAGATCGTTGCCGCTGACGTCGGCCTTGTTGCCGAGTGACACGAACTGCGAGACGCCGGCCTCATGCCGGTCCAGATCGGCGACGGCTGCGATGCCCAGCGCACCCGATTGCGCCGCCAAGCCGATCGACCCGGAGCGACTGGAAAGTGCGGCGAGCGACGCGCTGAGCCGCACTGCCGGATCGGTATTGAGGATGCCGAGGCAGTTCGGTCCGAGCAGTCGCATGCCGTGGTCGCGTGCGGTCGCCAGCAGGGCGGACTCGAGCGCGGCGCCGTCCGCTCCGGCTTCGCGAAAGCCGGCCCCGAGCACGACCAGCCCCCGGACGCCGCGCTCGCCGCACTCCCGCGCGGCCTCGACGACGCTCCCGGCCGGCACGGCGATGATCGCCAGGTCGGGCGCTTCCGGCAGATCCGCCACGCTGGCGTGACAAGGTCGACCCAGCACAGAATCATGGCGCGGGTTCACCGCATACGTCCGTCCGGTGAAACCCGTGATCAGCCGTTCGAAGACCGCCCGTCCCACAGAGCGCTCGCGCTCTGTGGCGCCGACGACGGCAATCGATGTCGGCGCAAGCAGCGGACGCAGGCTGTGTGCGGTCGCGATCTGGTCGCGCTCGGCCGAATTCGCCCGCACAGCCGGCCCGGGAGTGAGGTCCCAGACGAGGTGTTCGTCCGTGCCCGACCGGACCTTCTGGATGGGGTAGCCGAGATCGTGCAGGAGTCGCAGCATCGTCGCGTTCTGGGCCAGCACGTCCACGACGAGTTCACCGAGTCCGGCGGCGCGTGCTTCGGCAGCGAGGTGCTCGAACAGCAGGGTGCCGACACCGCGGTGCTGGTGCGCGTCGTCGACCAGCACGGCGGCCTCCGCGCGATCGGCGGAAACCCGAACGCTCGACGCGAAGCCGACGACCTGGTCGCCCCACTGAACAACGTCGGTGCTCAGTGCGGGTTCGGTGCGCTCGAAAAGGGTGTCCACGTAGTCGTGGGCCGAGGTGCGGTTGGCCGAGAAGAAGCGCAGGTACACCGACTGCTCCGAACAGCGGTCCACGACAGCATGCAGGCTGGCGCGGTCGGTGATGTGCACTGGCCGGATGTGGACGACTGTGCCATCGCTCGCCAAGGCGTCGATGTCATCGAGCAGCAGGTGCACACCCTGACAGTGCCGCGTGCCGGGCGGGTCTGCCACCGACGGGCGACCCGTCCGGACGGGACCTTCGGCCCTGCGAACTGCGGTCTCGACGCGGGCACAGTCGATGTCACCGAGGGCCGCGCGACGTTCGTGTCACGGACGATAGACACGGCCGCGCCCATCATCCTCCGGGGAAGGAAGGTCCGATGTCAGAGCCGACGATCACCCTTGAACTGAGTGGGGCGGAACTGCGTCTCGCGGAAGCTGCGCTGCGATCGTTCCTGAGCGACTTCGGCCACGACGAGGCCGACGTGGTCGTGCGGATCCGCGCGCTGCTGGCGAAACTGCCCCAGATCCCGGAGGCAACCCCGGCCAGGTGAGTCCGCCCCGGCCCGGTCAGGATGCTGGGGCGCCGGTTGGGTCGCTCGGCCGGCCGGCAATTTCGAACGCATCGGACAGGCACGTCAGCGCCAGCAGCCGTCGTACCACTGGGGACGGATCGACGAGGACGAGCGCGGTTTCGCTCTCGATACTCAAACTGCGCAGCTGGATCAGCGCGCCGAGGCCGGTCGAGTCGAGGAACGTGACGTCGGACAGGTCGATCGCCAACCGGCCGTGACCGGCTGCGCGGATCGAATCGGCTCCGGCCGTTCGGATCCGTTCGGAGTGGGCGACGTCGATCTCACCGCTGATCTTGAGCAGGGTGCAGCCGTCCGGTTGCGGCGTCACCTGCAGTTCCACCGTCACAAGATAGCCGAGCAGGCGCGGTCCGGCTCGATATCGGCACCCCGGCGGCCCTGGCGCGATGAGCAGAGGGCTGATGGCTGGCCTAGGCTGCAACAGTGGCCGAGCCGATGGCGCAGACCTACCCCGACGCAGAGTCCGATGCCGCCCGCGAGCAGCAGCGGATCGCCGCGGTTCGCCGCTACGACATCCTGGACACGCCGCCCGACGGCGCCTTCGACCGCATCGCGTTCCTCGCCGCCAGGTTGCTCAACGTGCCGATCGCAATCGTCAGCGTGGTCGACACCGACCGCATCTGGTTCAAGTCCCATCACGGGCTCGAGGTCACCGAGATCGGTCGCGATCCCGGGCTGTGCGCCTCGGCGATTCTCGGCTCTGAACCGTGGCTCGTCACAGACGCGGCCAACGACCCGCGCACGCTCAGCAATCCGCTCGTCGCCGGCGAGTTCGGGCTGCGCTTCTACGCCGGTGCGCCATTGACCACCCACGACGGATACAACCTGGGCACCCTCTGTGCGATCGACCGGGTCCCTCGACCGATCACCCAGCACGAAACGGCGATCCTGGTCGATCTCGCTGCGCTCGTGATCGACGAGCTGGAACTGCGGCTCAGCGCCGGCAGCGCACTGGTGGCCGCCAACCAGCGCCTGAGCGAGGTCGAGCAGCTGGCCCAGGCTCTGCAGTCGAGCTTGTTGCCGCCGGAGCTGCCCGACATTCCCGGCGTCGAACTCGCTGCGGTCTATCACCCGCTCAGCCGCCACCAGGTCGGCGGTGACTTCTATGACGCGTTCCCGATCGACGAGAGCGCGTGGGGAATCGTCATCGGCGACGTGTGCGGAACCGGGGCGGCAGCGGCGGGTCGGACGAGCGCCGCCCGCTACAGCGTGCGGGCCAACGCGATCCAGCACCGCTCGCCCGGTGAGGTGCTGCGCCGCACCAACGATGCGCTGACCAGCGGAGACGACGCGGACGGCCGATTCGTCACGGCCGCCATGACCCGGATCGAACCTGGGCCCGGCCGGCTTGCCGTGGATCTGGCGGTCGCCGGCCATCCGCTGCCGCTGTTGCTGCGCGCCGATGGCGAGGTCCACGCAGTGGGGCACTCCGGACCACTGCTCGGGGTGCTGCCCGACATCGAGATCAGCGACACGAGGCTCGAATTGCTCGCCGGCGACACGCTGGTCCTCTACACCGACGGGCTACCCGACTCCGGTCACCCGCACCGGCTCGAGGACGCCGGACTGTCCCGGATTCTCGCCTCCTGCCACACCATGACGCCGGCCCAGATCGTCACCACGCTCCACGACGCAGTTGCCGACGATCTCCGTGACGACATCGCCATCGTGGCAATCGCACACCGGCCGGGTGCACGTTCCTGAGGCTCATCGGAACAGTGCGCTGTACGCGTTGATCGCGGGCTGGCCGCCCAGGTGGACGTACAGGACGGTCGAGTCCTTCGAAATCTCACCGGTGCGCACGAGATCGATCAATGCGGCCATCGATTTGCCCTCGTAGACGGGATCGATGATCACGCCCTCCAGCCGCCCCGTGAGACGAATCGCGTCGAGCGTCGAGGCGACGGGGATGCCGTAGAAGTCACCGGCCCACCCGTCGAGGACGGTGATCTCGTCGTCGCGCAGCTCGCGTCCCAGCCCGATCAGCTCGGCGGTGTTCCGCGCAATCTTTGCCACTTGGGCACGCGTCTGATCGATCTTCGCCGACGCGTCGATGCCGAGCAGCCGGCGGGGTCGATCCTGTCCCGCGAAGCCCGCGATCATGCCCGCGTGTGTCGAGCCGGTGACGCTGCACACGATGATCGTGTCGAAGAAGACCCCGAGGTCGCGCTCCTGTTGCGCCACCTCGTCGGCCCAGTTGGCGAAGCCCAGTCCGCCGAGGCGATGGTCGGACGCGCCGGCCGGGATCGCGTAGGGGACTCCGCCGTCGGCGCGGATCTGCTCGAGCGCGTTCTCCCAGCTCTGCTTGAACCCGATCCCGAAGCCTGCCTCGACGAGTTCGACGTGGGCACCCATGATGCGTGAGAGCAGGATGTTGCCGACCCGGTCGTTCACCGAGTCGGGCCAGTCGACCCAGCTCTCCTGCACCAACCGCGCCTTGAGCCCGAGTCTGGCGGCGACGGCGGCCACCTGCCGCGTGTGGTTGGACTGGACGCCGCCGATGGAGACCAAGTGGGTTGCGCCCTGGGCGAGGGCATCCGGCACGAGGTATTCGAGCTTGCGGGTCTTGTTTCCACCGAAGGCGAGTCCGGAGTTGCAGTCCTCGCGCTTGGCCCAGATGCTCGCGCCGTTGAGGTGCTCGGTCAGTCGCTCGAGCCGGTGCACCGGGCTCGGCCCGAACAGCAGCGGGTACCGGGCGAAGTCACTGATCGCCACGGCGTGTCTCCAAGTCAGCAGGGTCGATCCTCATCGCCACGGTACTTCGCCCGCACGCGGTAGCCGCCGCCGTGTCATAACGGCCTAAACACGGACGTTTCTGCTTGCCCAGCGCTCGCCCGGGGCTGGCGTCAGTTGCTCGATAGTTGGTCACGAACTGGGCATCCCCTGCTATTCCTACTTTGGCACGGTGTCGGTACTTTACGACGGTCTCGGTGGTTTACGCGCTTCTCCGTAGTTTGTGAGGACGCCTCAATTGCCCACCTCGAAAGTCGGAGAAGTCATGCGAGCATTCGGAAAGTGCACCGTGCTGGTTGCCGGCCTGGGCCTGCTGGCGGGCGGGCTGCAGGCCGTGTCGGCCTCGGCCAACCCGGCCGGCACCAACGTGGTGATCAGCGAGGTCTACGGCGGCGGCGGCAACACCGGCGCCCCGTACCGCAACGACTTCATCGAGCTGTACAACCCGACCCCGTCTCCGATCAGCGTGGCGGGCTGGTCAGTGCAGTACCGCACCTCGACCGGCACGTCCGCGCAGGTCACCCCGCTCGCGGGCTCGGTCGCGGCCGGCGCGCACTACCTGATCCAGGAAGCTGCCGGGGCGAACACCTCCGCGCCGTTGCTGCCGACACCGGACGCGACGGGCGCCATTCCCATGTCCGGCACGTCGGGGGTTGTGCTGCTGGTGCCGACCACGGCGCCGTTCACCACGGTCGGCAACCTCGCCGGCAATCCCGGACTTGTCGACGCCGTCGGCTACGGCAGCGCGGCCACATCCTCCGAGGCCGCGCCCACTGCCACGCTGAGCAACACCACGTCCGCGACGCGCAACGCCGCGGGTGCCGACACCGACAACAACTCGAGCGACTTCAGCACCGGCGCGCCCGGCCCGCAGAACTCGAGCGACGGCGGGCCGCCGCCGCCCCCGCCACCGGCCGACAAGACGATCGCCGAGATCCAGGGCACCGGCGCGAGCAGCCCGCTCGTGGGCCAGACCGTGCACACGACCGGCATCGTGACCGCGGCGTACCCGAGCGGCGGGTTCAACGGCATCTACATCCAGACGGCAGGGACCGGCGGCGGCACTGACGCCACCCCGGGCGCGTCCGATGCTGTCTACGTCTTCGGCTCGAACTCGGGCGCGTCGTCGGTCGCCCTGGGCGACTTCGTCGACGTGACCGGCGTGGTGAGCGAGTTCAACGGACTGACCGAGATCACGCCAGCGGCCGGCGGGGTCATTGCGGCTGCCGGCACGGCGCCGCCGGTGACGCCACTGGTCACCGCGTACCCGACGACCGACACCGATCGCGAGGCGCACGAAGGGGAACTGCTCGCCCCGACCGACCAGTTCACCGTCACGAACACCTACTCGACCAACCAGTACGCCGAGATCGGTCTGGCGACGGGAACGACACCGCTGATCGTGCCCACGGAGGTCGCGGATGCGCAGGACGGCGCCGCGATCGCCGCCGTGAACGCCGACAATGCGGCGCGTGCGGTCACTCTGGACGACGGCGCGAGCATCAACTTCCTCAGCCCGGCCAACCAGTCCATCCCGTTGCCCTGGCTCTCGCCGGCAAACCCGATCCGGGTCGCCGCGCAGGCCACCCTCCACGCGCCGGTGCTGCTCGACTACCGCAACAACACGTGGAAGTTCCAGCCGCAGCAGCCCGTCACCGATCAGGGCGGCTCGGTCGCGACGTTCGCGAACACCCGCACCGAGTCCCCGGAAGCGGTGCCCGGCAACCTGCACCTGGCGACGTTCAACGTCCTGAACTACTTCAACACGACCGGAGTCGACTACGAGGCGGCCGGGCACACCTGCACCTACTACAACGATCGAGCGGGCAACCACAACACGGTCAACGACTGTGGCCCGACCGGACCCCGCGGAGCGGCCGAGGCAGATGACCTGAACCGGCAGCAGACGAAGATCGTCGCAGCCATCAACGCGTTGGGCGTCGATATCGTGTCCCTCGAGGAGGTCGAGAATTCGGTCGCGTTGGGCGAGCCGAACCGTGACGACGCCCTGTCGACCCTCGTCGATGCGCTCAACACGGCCGCCGGCTCGACACGGTGGGCTTTCGCGCCGTCCCCGTCCGCCGCTGACCTGCCCCCGACGTCCGAGCAGGACGTCATTCGCACCGCGTTCATCTACAACCCCAGCACCGTGTCGCTCGTCGGAGCCTCGAAGGTGCTCGTCGGCAGCGCAGCGTTCAGCAACGCCCGCGAGCCACTGGCACAGGCGTTCAAAGCCAAGGATGCGGCCGACTCCGCCGCCTTCGCCGTCGTGGTGAACCACTTCAAGTCCAAGGGTTCGGGCGTGGACGACGGCACCGGCCAGGGCAACGCAAACCCGGACCGGGTGGCGCAGGCGCAGGACCTCATTCCCTTCGCCAACGACTTCGCAGCGTCCCGCGGGACCGACAAGATCTTGCTGACCGGCGACTTCAACTCCTACAGCCAAGAGGACCCGATGCAGGTGCTCTACGGCGCCGGCTACCAGGCGATCAACTCCAGCACCCCGAACGAGTGGACCTACAGCTTCGGCGGGCAGTCCGGATCGCTGGACCACGTGCTCGCCAACCCGGCCGCACTCGGCATCGTCGCCGGGGCCGACATCTGGAGTATCAACTCCGGCGAGTCGGTGGCCTTCGAGTACAGCCGCGACAACTACAACGTCACGAACTTCTACCAGCCCAACATGTTCCGCGCCTCCGACCACGATCCGGAGGTCGTCGGGCTCACCGTCGACACGGCCAAGGCTCCCGTGACGCTGAACCTGCTCGGGGTCAACGACTTCCACGGACGGATCAACGCCAACACGGTCAAGTGGGCCGGCACCGTCGAGCAACTCACCGAGCAGGGCGGTGCGGACAACACGCTGCTCGTGGGCGCGGGGGACCTGATGGGGGCGTCGGAGTTCGCCTCCGCAGTCGCCAACGACCAACCCACCATCGACATGTTCAATGCGCTGGGACTCGACGCGTCGGCTGTGGGCAACCACGAGTTCGATCAGGGCTGGCCGGATCTGCGTGACCGCATCATCGGCCCGTCCGGTCACCGCAACGCGCAGTGGGACTACCTCGGCGCGAACGTCTACGCCAAGGGCACCACGACGCCGGTGCTACCGGAATATGCGATGTTCACCGTGCACGGTGTGCAGGTCGGCGTCATCGGGGCCGTCACCGAGGAAACGTCCTCGCTGGTGAGCCCGGGCGGCATCCAGGACATCGAGTTCGGCAATGCCGTCGACGCGGTCAACCGGGTGGCCCACGAACTCAGCGACGGTGACCCGAGCAACGGCGAGGCCGACGTGATCGTGGCCAGCTTCCACGCCGGCGCCACCCAGGGCGTCGGGTCGAACTACGCGGCCGAGATTGCCAAGGGCGGGGAGTTCGCGCAGATGGCGAACCTGGATCCTTCGGTCGACGCGATCTTCAACGGCCACACGCATCAGGCTTACGCGTGGGACGCTCCGATTCCGGGTGATCCGAGCCGCACCCGCCCGATCATCCAGACCGGGCAGTACGGCGACAACGTCGGCCAGGTGCAGCTGACCATCGACCCGAACACCGACACGATCACCGGGTACACCGTGCGCAACGTGGCTCGCACGACCGTGCCCGACTCGACCCTCGTCAGCACCTACCCGCGCGTCGCGCAGGTGAAGACGATCGTCGACGCCGCTCTGGCCAACGCGGCACAGGTCGGCAATACGCCGGTCGGCAGCATCACCGCCGACATCACCACCGCCTTCGTCGGTGCCAGCCGGGATGACCGGGCGTCCGAGTCGACCCTGGGTGACCTGGTCGCCAACGCGCTGCGCGACGGCCTGCCCGCCGACGCAGGCACAGCCGACATCGGCATCGTCAACCCCGGTGGTCTGCGGGCCGAACTGCGCTACGCCGGTGACACGAGCAGCAATCCAGCGAACACCGACGGCGTCGTGACCTACGCGGAGGCCAACTCGGTCCTCCCGTTCGTCAACAACATCTGGACGGTGCAGCTCACCGGAGCCCAGCTCAAGGACGTCCTCGAGCAGCAGTGGCAGCCGACCGGCTCCTCGCGTCCGTTCCTTGCCCTGGGTCTGTCGGACAACGTCCGCGTGACGCAGGACCCGACCCGGCCGCGCGGCTCACGCATCACCTCGGTGATCGTCAACGGCACCGCGTTGGATCCGGCTCGTAGCTACACGATCTCGACCTTCTCCTTCCTCGGCACCGGTGGCGACAACTTCGGGGCCTTCACGCAGGGGACCCATCGCGACACCGGGCTGGTCGACCGCGACGTCTGGATCGGCTACCTGCAGCACCACGCCGGGCTCAGCCCCGACTTCGCCCGCCAGCAGGTGGTCGAGAGCGGGTTGCCGGCCACCGTGTCAGCCGGTGACTCGGTGTCGTTCACGCTGTCGAACCTCGATCTCACCTCGCTCGGCTCGCCGGCCAACACCGCCGTGACCGTGTACCTCAGAACGCCGACCGAGTCCCGCAAGATGGGCAGCTACCCGGTCTCGAACGGCTCAGCGTCGGTCGGCTTCACCGCTCCTGCCGACCTGGGTGGCCCGGCGACGATCACCGCTGTCGCCGTGCCGTCCGGAACGCTGATCGGCTTGCCGCTCACCCCGTCGCGGTCGCAGGTGTCGGCATCGGCCGCAGCCATGACGTACGGGACGGACGGCGCCGTGGCGGTCACGGTGACCGCGAACGACACGCCTACCGGTTCGGTCAGCGTGCTCGACGGCTCGACGGTGCTCGGTTCGGCGGTCCTGTCGGGCGGATCGGCAACGGTGCCGATCCCGGGCACCGCACTGGAGCCGGGCAGTCACACGCTGACCGTCCGGTACGCCGGGAACGCCCAGACCAACCCGTCGGCCACCAGCGTGGTCGTTCAGGTGGCCAAGGCAACCTCCACCACCTCGGCGACCGCGACACCGTCGGTCGTGCACCGGAAGGGGTCATCGACGATCGCGGTCGCGGTGACCGCGCCCGGTACGCCGGCCAGCGGCACCGTGGTCATCTACGTGGACGGCGACCGCGACGGGTCGGTCACGCTGGGGTCGGACGGTACTGCCTCGTACCTGATCGACAAGTTCCAGAAGGTGGGCGAGTACACGGTCGAGGCACGGTACCTGGGCTCGTCGCGTGTGCTGGGATCGAGCGTCAGCATCACCGTGACGGTGATCAAGAAGTAGCGACGCTGCTGGCCGGTGGTCCCGGGCGTCCACCGGCCACGGACCGCTCTCGCGATCTGTGGTGAGCGCTGTAGATTTGTTGTAGCACGTTTGGCATGCTGTCGTAAGGGCCGACCGCACAAGCGTCCGGGCACAGGGTTCCGGGCACAGGGCTCCGGGCGGAAGGGGACCCGCGGAAGGGGACGGGCAGCGATGGGACCGACGGGGCCAGCCGGCGAGCGTGGTGTCTACGGCATCTCGGTGGCAGCGGAGCTGGTCGGCATGGGCGTACAGAACCTACGGATGTACGAGGCTCGTGGGCTGCTGGAGCCCGAGCGAACCGACGGTGGGACGCGCCGCTACAGCGCCAACGACCTGGACCGGCTGCGCCGCATCGGCGCCCTGATTGAAGCCGGCCTGAACCTGGCCGGCATCGGCATGGTGCTGGATCTCGAGGCGCAGAACGCCGAACTGCGAGCCGAGAAGGCGGCGCAGCGGTGGCTGCGAACCGCTCCGATCAAGCCGGCACGGCCGGCCAGGGCACCGAAGACGGGTAAGCGGCCCTCCGCGTCCCGGTAGTCGCGCGGCCCGCGCCGCGAAGCCGACGTATCGCAGGAAGCTATCGGCGCATCACCGCACGTTGCCGTAGATCCACAGTGTGCTCGGCGGCGTCAACTTGTAGCGCAGGGCGATCGTGTCGTCCTCGCTCCAGGCCGACGTGGTCGGGTTCTGCCGGACGAGCGCGATGGTGATCGGCACGATCGCGTTGTCGTTGGCCGCGCCGCTGGTGAGTGCGCTCCGACGGATGACCAGTTCGATCCGGCCGGTGCTCGTGTCCCACTGCGGCGCGATGACAGGGGTGTTCGACGAGTCGGCGGTCCACGTACCGCCGACGACCTTGAAGTGGGCGTAGTTGGCCGAGTCGGACCATCGACCGACGAGGTAGGCGGCCGGTCGGGCCAGCGCAGTGCCGTACATCGCCGTGCTCGAGGTCGGCGTGGACCCGTTGCCCGAGTAGTCGCCGGCATACACGTTGATCGCGAATCGCGGCGTGGTGTCGTAGCCCGGCAACGAGGCGCCGGCATTGTCCAGGCGCACGTAGATGTTGTTGGCGTCGTTGGCGCGCCCGGGCGAGCGCGGCCATGATGCTTACGCTCGTGCTCCCGGGCTCGGTCTATCTGTATCAGGGCGAGGAACTGGTGCTGCCCGAGGTCCAGGATCTGCCCGACCACGTTCGGCAGGACCCGATCTGGACCCGATCGCAGCACACGGAGCACGGTCGCGACGGCAGCCGCGTCCCGTTGCCGTGGGACTCGAACGCGCATGCCTTCGGCTTCAGCACGGCTACCACCTGGCTGCCGCAACCGGCGTGGTTCGCCGACTTCGCCGTCGATCGACTCGAGCGTGACCGCGACTCCGCTTCGTCAACGTGACCGTATTCGGTGGCGACGACTTCGACGTCCCGGCGTCGTGGGGCAGTCGACTGCTAGGCAGTCGATCCACGGCGACGATCACCCTGTCTGCCGCCACCTCGGTGTGGTACCTGTCGAGTTAGCCGGCATCGCTGTTCGCGGCCGAACGGGTCAGGGTGTCGAGGGCGGCGGTGAGTCGTTCGCGGGCCTCGGTGGCCACCGGCTCCAGCTCTGCGTTACCGGTGGAACTGACCATGACCGCTGGGTCCAGGGCTTCGACGACAGTGCGGTCGTCGCCGATCGAGCGAACGACGACGTTGCACGGCAGCAGCAACCCGATCGACGGCTCGACGGTCAAAGCGCGGTCGGCGAGTATCGGGTTGCAGGCACCGAGGATGACCTGGGGCGGGATGTCCTTGCCGAGCTTGTCCTTCAGGGCGGCGGCGATGTCGATTTCGGTGAGCACGCCGAAGCCTTGCTCGGCGAGCGCGGCCACCACCTTGTCCCGTGCGGCGGCAAAGTCTGTATCCAGTTCGACGGTGATTGCGTAGCCGGGCATGAGTGATCCTCGATTCGATCTCTAGTGGGAGAAACGCACGTCGGGCAGTAGTCGCTTGAGCCAGTGCGGGGCATGCCAGGCGCCGTGACCGGTCAGTCGGAGCACGACCGGCAGGACGATGAGTCGGATGCACAAGGCGTCCAGGAAGACAGCGACCGCGAGGATGATCCCCATCTCCTTCGGCGCCAGCGGGCCGGACAGCGCGAAGGTCATGAAGACCGCGACCATCACGCCTGCCGCAGCTACCACCACCCGGCCCGACGTGCGCAGCGCTTCGCGCATCGCGTGCTGCGGGTCGCCGGTGGCGTCGTACTGCTCGCGCGCGGCGGACAGCAGGAACAGCGTGTAGTCCATCGCCACACCCGTGAGCATGGCGCCGAAGAACAGCGGTCCCCACGCGTCGACGAAGCCCTGCGGCTCGAAATTGAGCAGGCCGGACAAGTGCCCGTCCTGGAAGATCAATTTAGCCACGCCGAATGCTGCGGCAATCGAAGCCAGGTTGGTCACCGTGCCCACGAACGCGACGAGCGGACTGCCGAGTGCTACCAGCAGCAGCAGGAACCCGAGCCCGATGAGCAGCGCGAACACCAGGGGAGTGCGTGCGCTGAGCACAGTCTCCAGATCGTGATTTTCGGCGGCTGCGCCACCGACGAGCGAGCCGCTGGGCAACTCGGTTCGAATCCGGTCGATGGTGGTCCCGGTCGCCGCCGCGGAGGCATCGGTCGTGGGCACCGCCAGGAACATGGCCCAGCCGTTGTTCGTGCCTGAGGGCATGGTGGCGGCGATCCCGCTGTCGCGCGAGAGCGCTTGCTGTGCCGCGACCGCGTCCGCGGCCGGAGTGACGACCTGCAACGTTCCAGGAGTGCCGGGACCGAAGTCCTGCACGATCTGCTGATAACCGGCACGCGCGGATTCGTCGGCGGGGATGATGGTGATGCTGGGCATGCCGGTGCGAAGTCCGAGCACCGGCGCAGCAAGGATCGCGAGAACGGCGAGGACGAGCCCTCCGGCCAGCCATGGGCGGCGGTGCAGCAGGCCGCCCCAGCGATGCAACCCCTTTTCCAGCCCGCGTCGCGCGGGCTGCCCGTCCGAGTCGGCGGCCGCGTGCCGGTGTCGAATTTCGCGGCGTCGCGCTCCAGGTAGCCGAACGCGTCCCGCGTCGATCCTCGTCCCGAGCGCGCCGAGTACCGCCGGCAGCAGGGTGAGCGTCGCAGCCAGCACCGCGATGACCGACAGCATGATGCCGAGCGCCATGCTGCGGAACGCAGGACTCGGGACGATGAGAATGGTCGACAGTGAGATCAGCACGGTAATGCCGCTGAACGCGATGGCCTTGCCCGCGGTGGCCATGGTTTCGGCTACCGCGTCGACTGTCGCCTGCTTGCGGTCCGGTTCGTCGGCACGTTTGCGAAGCGCGGCACGGAAGCGCACGACCAGGAACAGTGCGTAGTCGATCCCCAGCGCGAGCGCGAACATGAGCGCGAAGTTGAGTGCCCAGATGCTGACTGGTGCGATGTGGGTGGAGATGACCAGTGCGCCGGCGGCGGTGAGCAGGCCGACGAGGGTGAGCATCAGTGGCAGCCCGGCCGCAACGAGGGTGCCGAAAGCGAGCACGAGGACGATCATCGTCACCGGCCACGACAGCACCTCGGACTTGATCATCGCCGCGTGATTGACCTTGTTGAAGTCCGACCACAAGGCACTGTCACCGCTGAGATTGACTGACACCGTGGGCGTGGCGAGATCCGAGATCGGCCCGGTCAGGTCGTCGGCAGCCCGGACCATTGCGTTGGCGTCCGCCGCGGCACCGCCCTGGATCACCGCGGTCGAGCCGTCCTTGGACAACGACAGGCCCGGTCGGGGTGGGACGACGGTGCTGACGCGGGTGTCCGCGCGGAGCAGGGCCTCGGCTCGCCAGACGATGCGCTGCGCGGCCGGGTTCTGTGCAATCGGACCGGAGCCGTCATGCACCACGACCTGGAGCGCCGTGGCGCCCATCCCGTCGAAGTTCTTGGCGATAACTGCCCGCGCTGCCACCGACTGGCTACCGGTGTCCTCCCAGCCTGCTCCCGACAACGCAGACTCGACCTGGGGTGCGAACGCCCCGAAGACCCCGAGCACGAGCAGCCACGCCACCAGCACGACCCGCAGGTGGGTTGCCGCCCACGCGCCGAGGCGGGCCAGTCCCTGCCGGGACTGTGGGCCGTGGGCGGCCGGCCGCGGCAGCGGCCGCGACCCTGGCCGCGGCCGGGGTCCGGGTTTGGGCCGGACGGGCGAGTGCGGGGCGGTGACAGAAGCAGGCATGCGGACTCCACAGGGTACGGGGTAGGGTATATACGACAACTCCACCGGATGATGTGTACCCAGGTCGGGCACGGCTCACGCGGTGTCGATCAGGCCAGGGTGAGGAACAACTTCTCCATCTGTTCGGCGCTCATCGGCTCGACCTCGCCGGCAGCGGATGCCGACAAGCACTGGCGCATGCCGGCCGAGAGCAGTTTGAACCCGGCGCGGTCCAGCGCGCGGCTCGCAGCTGCGAGTTGGGTGACGACGTCGGCGCAGTCCCGGTGCTCCTCGAGCATCCGGACGATGCCGCCGACCTGCCCTTCGATGCGGCGCAACCGCTTGATGACCTCTTCGGTTGCTCCGGCTTCGATCTCCATGATCACCATGATACCACTACCCCTAGGGGTATACGCGAACGACTGGGATAGCGTAAGACTTGTGACCGTCGAATCGAGCACCGGCCCATGACCGCTCCGACCGTGCCGTCAGCGGTGGCGACCGGTGTCACGAGTACGCGCCTCGCGGGGTTGCGGCGGTGGAATCTCGGCCTGGCCGTCCTGCATGCAGTGCAGGGCGCGGCGGTCCTGCTGCTTGCCGGCGGGTTCGCGATCACCGTCACCTCGTCCTATCCAGCAGGCGCGCCGGGGACCGCACCGGCTGCGCCGAGTGCATTGTTCGACGTCGCGATCGGGCCGGCGGTGGCGGTCTTCCTGTTCCTCGCCGCCGCCGATCACCTCCTGACCGCCACCCTGTTGCGCTCGGTCTACGAAACGGATCTGGCCCGCGGGATCAACCGGGTTCGCTGGATCGAATACTCGCTGAGCGCCACGATCATGATCGTCTTGATCGGGTTCTACTTCGGGCTTACCGGCATCTCGACCGTCGTCGTCGTCATCGGCGCCAACATCGCGATGATCCTGTTCGGTTGGCTGCAGGAAACGATGAACCCGCCTGGGCGCTCACGGACGACGATGCTGCCGTTCTGGTTCGGCACGCTCGCCGGAGCCGCCCCCTGGGTCGCCATCACGATCAACCTCGTCGGCTCCGACACGGTGCCCGGCTTCGTGTTCGCCATCTACGTCTCGCTGCTGATCGCCTTCTTCACCTTCGCGGTCAACCAGTGGTTGCAGTACCGCGGCATCGGGCCGTGGCGCGACTACGCGTTCGGCGAGAAGACCTACCTGGTCCTCAGCCTGGTGGCGAAGTCGCTGCTTGCCTGGCAGATCTTCGCCGGGTCACTGGCATCCTGACCGAACCTGTGGTCCGTCCGGCAGGCTAGGTGACCTTGTTCTTGTACGGGGCGGGCGTTCCCATCGGGTAGGGCATCGCTGCCGTGTCGCCGTTGTGCGCGGTGCAGTACGCATCGCGGGCAGCCGTGCCGCCCACGAGTGGGTTGTAGCCGAAGGACTGCAGCATGCCCTGGGCGATCAGGTTGGCGTTGGTCTCGATGTTCGCGGCGATCTGGTCGCGTGCGGCGATGGTGGGCGCCGATGCGAGGGCTTCGGCGTTGCGCCAAGCGTTCTCGCGCCACGACGACACCAACTGGAAAGCCGAGTAGTTGACGACTGGATTGTTGCTGTCGCCCATGGACGGATCGAAACGCTGCGCCGCCTCGGCCAACAGGGGTGCAGTGTCGTCGCTGAGCCATTGCTCGACAGCGTCGTAGTCCGCCTTGCCGGAGGTGCCGTCCGATTCGAGCAGCCCCGATGCGTAGAGCACGAAGGGCAAGTCACGGTTGATGTGTGCGTTCATGCCGAGGAACAGGTCACCGGCACCGGTCACGGTCTTGTTCTGCGCCGCGTCGAAGGCGACCAACCAGGACTGTGGGACGAGCGCGCGGTCGCCGTCGGCCCAGTGGTAGTAGGCGTCGGTGTAGTAGCGGGCGAACACCGCGTCCATGTGGTTCATGTACGGCACGTCGTGGTAGTAACCGGCCTGGTCGCGCGTCCACCCGTAGGTCTGCGTCATCCGGACATACGCGAGCGGAAAGATCGCCAGATGTGAGCACGTCTGCCCGTTCGGGGTGAAGATGTGCAGCTGCT
The DNA here is from genome assembly GCA_963750295.1 of uncultured Actinomycetota bacterium. Lineage (GTDB taxonomy): Bacteria > Actinomycetota > Actinomycetes > Mycobacteriales > Jatrophihabitantaceae > CAVVPY01. The sequence goes on along the minus strand of CAVVPY010000001.1, from coordinate 1,507,170 downwards.
CCTTGAGGGTGGCCGACAGGCACGACGAGCGGCCTGCGGCGCAGTCGTTGTCGCTGCCCGGCGCGAACTGGGCGCTCCACCCGGGCAGCATCGACGACCACGGCGTGTACGGGGTCGAATCGGCGCGGGCGTTGGGAGCAAAGGCGAGCAGGGACGCGGCGATTGCGAGCAGCGTTGAGCGGAAATGGGCACGTGCCACGAGAACTCCTCGGACGTAGGGGAGTCGGTCGTACCGGATTACGACCGAGTTGTGCGTTGCCGAACTGACCTACGGGGAGGGTTCCGATCCTCGGCCTACCCTCTGCCTAATGTCAAGTCTTTGTTAAGAAATTTGAGCTCTTGCGGGAACGCGATCGCTCACCGAAGCGTGTGTGCGCCGCGCCAGGCACTGGGTGACAGGCCGAGGATGCGCTTGAAGGCCCTGCTGAGGCCTCTTCCGAGTCGTAGCCGACGCGTCGAGCAGCGAACGCGAGACCGTCGACACGCGATCATGCAGCGCGGCCAGGCAGCCGTGGTCGGCTGCCGGTGCGCTGGCCAGGTGCAACCACAGCACCTCGATCAACAACAGTTCGGGCAACCGCGGTGGGACGGTCGCCGACACCGCGATGGAGGTCCACCACTATTCGCACGGCCTTGTCGCCGAGGCGATCGAGCCGGTGGCCGAAGGCCGGTGACGATTTGTGCAGGTATGGATGGGTAACCACCCACCTATACCTGCTCCAATCCCCGGCTCACCGGCGTTGGTCAGTTCGATCGCTGGCAGCCGGCGACAGCGCGGATGGCCAGGCACACCATGGTGCGGGTTTCGGTTGCGCCGGATTGGGGAATGACCCGGGTACATCAGGGCATCGGGCTCTCGTGGCCCGGGCTCACCCGCCAGGGCACAGTGGACGGGGACCCCTGGTGGCCAATCGCAAGCCGCACATCATCGGCACGGAAGCAGTAGCCGCCCTTGGCGTGATCGGGGCACCACCTGCGCCGGCCGAGATCGCTGTGCCGGCCGAAACCGCTGTGCCGGCCGAAACCGTGCAGCAGCCGGGTGGGCTCGAGTGGTGGCGTGCCGCGGTTGACCAGCTGGGCACATTGCGCTGGACGGTCCTCGACCTCACCTACGCCCATGGCCGCACGCAACGTGAAATTGCCGGGCAGCTGCGACTGCCGCTCGCCACGGTTCGGGCCGAGGCCGCGCTGGGTCTCGTCGGTCTGGGCGCGCAGCTCTGCGCGGAGCGGCGACCGTGATCGTCCTGTGGCTGGCCTTCCTCGCTGCTGGCTGCGTGACCTTCGGCGTGTTCCTCGAGCGAGGACGGCAGTCCGGCGCCGGCCTGTACGACAGCCCTGCGCACCTGCTCGACCTGCTGGCCGACATCCGCGCTCAGGTCGCCGCACTGCCGGCGACCATCGGACTGGTGCCGCAGGACATCGGCTGGGCGCCCAAACCGGCACCGGTGGATTAGCCCTTGACGTAGGACAGCTTCTCGGCCACCAGGCCATCGCGGACGTGGAAGACGTCGACACCTCGGACGTGGTCGTCGGCACCGGGTCCCCACGTGTACCGCCACCGGGCCACGGCACGGTCGCCACAGACGATCAGCTCCTCGGTCGCGAAGCTCGCATCCGCCGATGATGCGAACAGCTCGGTCCACGCCGCGCGGACGGCAGCCTGGCCCTCGTGGCGCGTCCCGTCCGGGGGCCCGGTCGACTCGAAGGCACAATCCGCCGTCATCGCCGCCATGATCGCGTCGACGTCGCGACGGTCGAACGCCGCGCCGAACCGATTCACAGCGGCGCGGGTCGCGGCGGTGGCGCGTGAACGTCCGAACTCGGCGAGCAGCGTGGTCTGCGGGTCGGAGTCCGCCGCCGCGACCACGCCGGCGTCGCGATAGGCAGCAGCCATCGGGCCGAACCAGGCACCGACCGAGGCGACGAGGTCGGCGTCGAGGCGGTCGTCCAGGCCGAGGGTGACGGCGAGATCCCAGCCGTGGATGAGGTAGTCGGCGCTCAGTTGCGCGAGGTACTCCGCAGCGGGGAAGTCACCGAAGCTCAGGTGGACGACCTGCTCGCCCGACTCGAGTGCCTGCGCGGCGGCGTCGGCGGCGCCCTTGGCCGCCGTCCACGACCCGATCGGATCGGCGCCGAGCAGGTCACCGTCCAGCCTCGAACCGACCTCCGCGATGGTGCGGCCGTCGAGCAGCGGAGGCGTCCAGAGCGCCTCGGACGCGAGGTGGTTGACCAGCGCCCGGACGTCCCACTCCGAGCACGGGGTGGCGAGCGACCACTGGTCAGGGCCGATGCTGCCGATCACCGCATCGACCGAGTCGATCGCTGCGGCGTGCACGCGCACCGCGGGGATTGCGGCGTCCGTCATTTCGCGTACTCACTCGCCCCGAACCAGTCGATCACGACGACTTCCTCGTCGCCGACGACCCACGCGTCGTGGCCGGACGGCAGTGAGGTGACCGCGCCGGGCAGGGCGTCGAACTCGGTGCCGTCGGCCATCTGGATCCGCAGCGTGCCGGTGACGTGGTACTGGAAGTGGGGTGCCTCGCACAGGTCGGTGCCGGCGACGGGCTTGACGTCCTTGGACCACCGCCACCCGGGCGAGAGGACCAGCCGGCCGATGTCGCTGTTGCCGACGCGGAGCAGGTCGAGGTGACCGTGGTCGAAGGTGCGGGTCTCGTCGGGTGCGGTGAAGCTTCGGTGTTCGGTCTGCTGCTGCAACTGCTGGGTCATGGTCGGCTCCTTCTCGGGGCGGGTGGTCAGATGATCCGAACCGTAGGCCGCCAGGCTTGCAGTTCCCTAGCGACTCGACATCATGGGCCAATGACCGCGCCGGGCGCGCTGGAGATCCGGCTGCTGGGACGTTTCGTCGTCCTTCGGGACGGCCGTGAGGTCCCGGCGGCGGACTTCGGTGGCCGCAAGGTGCGCGCGCTGGTACGGATGCTGGCCACGCGCCGCGGCGAGAGCGTGTCTCATGACGCGTTGACCGAGATGCTGTGGGGCGATCGCCCGCCGGCCGATCCGGTGGCGAATCTGCAGGTGCTGGTGAACCGCGCTCGTCGTGCGCTGGGCCGCCCGGAGTTGCTCGTGACCGGTCCGGGTGCCTATTCGCTGGCGGCAGGCACCGTCTTTGTCGTCGACGCCGATCGGTTCCTCAGCGCGATTGCTGCGGCGCGGGACCGGGGTGGCCGCGACGGCCTGGCCGCCTATCAGGCCGCGTTCGCCGACTGGCGGGGTGATCCGCTCGCCGAGGACGTGTACTCGAGTTGGGCGGCCGGCTATCGCGATCGACTCACACGCGCACGGCAGCAGGCCCTCGAGGACGCGGCCGAACTCGCGCTGGCTCTCGGCCAGCCCGCGACCGCGGTCGAGTTGGCCTCGACCGCAGCGTCGGCCGAGCCGCTGCGCGAGGTCGCGGTGCTGACCCTGGTGCGCGCGCTGGCCGCCGCAGGCGATCGGGTCGCGGCACTGGACCGCTACGAGCAGTACCGGCGGGTGTTGGCCGAGGACCTCGGCCTCGACCCGTCCGAGAACGCGGCGAGCGTCCAGGCCGATCTTCTGCGGCGCCGGGCGTCCGGATTCGGCGGTGCCCCGACCCGCCAACAGCGACCGGACTTCGCCGTGTTGCCGTTCGTCGGCCGTGCCGTCGAGCTCGAGGTGTTGCGATCGACGCTCGCGCGGGGCGCAACGGTCCTGCTGTCGGGCGGGTCGGGCACCGGCAAGTCTCGGCTGCTCGCTGAGCTGGCCCACCAGCAGCCGCTGCTGCTCGTCCGGGCCTTCCTTGCCGAGCGGGACGAACCGTGGAGCCTGATCCGGAGCCTGCTCCGCGAAGTCCTGGCGGCAGACGCCACCGCGGCCGAGCAGTTGCCCGCCTCGACCCTGTCGGCCCTGGTGTGGCTGCTCCCAGAGCTCGAGTCACCCGCAGCCCGCGGCTCGGCAGTGCTGCCCGATCCGGAAAGTCGCCGGTCGCTGCTGGTGGAAGCGGCCGGCCGACTGCTCGTCGGCTCCCGCGCGACGCTCGTGGTCGACGATCTGCAGTGGGCCGACGCGAGCAGCCTGTCGCTGGTGCAGGCAGCGCTCAGTCGGGCCGAGACGGCCGCGGTGTTCGCGTTCCGGCCGGAGGAGATCGACCGCGACGCCGTGAGCGATTTCCTGGCCCGGGTGCGACCGGCTGCAACCAGGGTCGAGCTTCGCCCGTTCGAGGCGACCGAGATCGACGAATTGAGCGCCGACGCCGCGCTCACCGGCGTGTTGGCGGCTTCGACGGACCGAACGCCGCTCGCCGTCACCGAGGTGTTTCGCACCCTCATCACCCATGGTGTGGTGGCACCGGCACCGGACCGCCGCTGGCGGGTGCTCAGCCAGGCCGGTCTGGTCCGCGCCGAGGAGGTGGCGATCGACGGGCAGCGGGCCGCGATCCTCGCCCGCGTCGCGGCCCAGGAGCCGATCGCGCGCGAGCTGACCCATCTGCTCGCCCTCGTGGCGCGCGAGATTCCCGCCCGCGTGCTGTCCATCGCGTCCGACACCGCGGAACGGATCGTCCTCGATACGTTGGGGGTGCTGTCGCGTCGCGGCCTCGCCCGGCTGGGCGATCAGGGTTGGGCCACCGCCCACGACATGGTCGGCGACGTGGTGGTCGACAGCCTGCCCCGCGATGAGCGCGGACGCCTGCACGCGAGCCTGGCGGCGGCGCTCGAAGCCGTCGCCACCGACGCCGGTGAACTGGCGCGGCACTGGCTCGGCGCCGCGGATATGCAGCGCGCCGCGGATTCCTACCTCAAGGCCTCGGCGGACGCGCTGGCCGCCTTCGCCGACCGTGAGGCAGCAGCGCTCGCGACGGCGGGTCTCGACATCTCGCCGCCGCCGGATCTCGCCGCCGCACTCTGCGAGGTTCGCGCGCAGGCTCGTAGCCGGCTCGGTGACATCGGCGGTGCCCGAGACGATCTGCGGCGCGCGATGGCCGTCCATCCGGGCGGACCGGTTCGCGCACGGCTGCTCGGGCGCCTTGCCTTGCTCGCCTCCGGTGCCGACGACCTCGTCCGCGCCGCTGAACTGGCCGAGTTGGCGCTCGTCGACGCAGGAGCCGACCCGGCCGCGCGCGCACACGCCCTGGAAATCGCCGCAGTGCTCGATATGAACCTCGATCAGCCCGCGCGCGCCGAGGTCCGGGCGAGCGACGCGCTCGCGCTCTACCAGCAGATCGGTGACGCGAACGGAACGGCACGGATCCTGGACGGCCGGGCGATGGCCACCTTCCTCGACGGCAGGATCGAGGAAGGGATCACGCTGCTGGATCGGGCGGCGAACCTGTTCGAGGACTCCGGCGATCTCGTTCGCGTGGTCACCCCGCGCTCGACCGCAGGCCACGGCCTGGTCTTCGCCGCCGAGCCCGAGCGGGGACTGGCGAAGACGCGCGCCGCGCTCGAGCTGGCTACGGCACTCGGGCATCCCGAGGGGCAGACCTACGCGCTGTGGCACACGACCGAGGCGCTGGCCGCCCTGCACCGCGCGGACGAGGCACTGATGTGTGGTCTCGAAGCGCTCGAGATCGCCGAGCGACTGGGCCATCGAGGATGGACGGCAACGGCGTGGCGGGCCGTCGGCATCGCCCATCAGGAGCGCGGCGATCCGGAGAGCGCGTTGACAGCATTTGGTAACTCCCTCGAGGTGTCCGCACACCTCAACCTCTTCGCCAGCTGGGCCGCCGCGCGGTGCGCGCTCGTCCTCATCGAGCTGGGCGACCTCGCCGGAGCCGAGCTGCTGGTCGACCGGGCGCTGACCGACGGGCCGCCGCTCGGGCACTACGAAGCGCGATCGGCGCAGGTGGAACTCGCTGCGGCGCGAGGGGATCCGCGCACCTCGACGCTCGCGTCGCGGGCATTGCAACTGGCCGATGCCGGGGGCATGCGACTAGGGCGCGAACGACTCGCCCTGCACGCCGCGTCTACTGCGTGAGCGGGCACCGCGCGCAGGGCACCGGTCAGTAGCTCTCGACGTCGTAGCCCTTGCGCATGGTCGCCCGGTTGAACGCGAGCCAGTTCGCCTGCGACGACGCGATGGTTCCGCTGCCCCGTCCGATCCGGCGAAGGACCTGGGTCGAGTCCGTGCTCGTCTGCGGTCCCCAGTCGCCGTCCACGGTCGTCCCCTTGTTCCAGATGTAGTTGCAGCTCGCCTGCACGTGCAGCACCTGCGCGCGTGAGGAGGTGTCGAACGACGAGTTGCCGGTGCCGGAGACCAGGTTGTCGATGTGGATGTGGTTCCAGTGGTCGCTGTTGTACGGGTAGGTCAGCACGTTGCGGAAGTGATAGTGCAGGCTCGCCGAGGTGGCCCAGTAGTGCCGCCGCGTGTTCGCCAGGTCCGCACTGCCGAAGTCCTTCCAGATGTCGTACCGCCCGAAGAAGTGACGGTGCAGGTTGCCGTTGCTGTTCGTGGCGAAGATCCGCGTCAGGTCGAATCCGCGTCCGGCGTTGTGAGCCTCGCTCACCCGGCCGTCGTAGTGCACGCCGTCGGTCCACACCCGCATCGGCTTGCGGGCCTCGGACGGGGTGTTCAAATACCAGAACTCGAGCCACGTGCTCATCCGGTCGTGGAAGCTGGGCCGGTAGTCGAACGACGCCAGGTCACCGGTGACTTCGTAGACGGTTCGTTGCCCCCAGACGCCTTGGTACCTCGTGAGATCGCCGTGCGCGAGAGCCGGTGCGCGTGAGAGCAGCAGCCCACTCGTACCGAGCGCAGCGCCGCCCGCGAAGATCTTCAGCGCGTGCCGTCGGGAGATGTCAACCACGGTTGTGCCTTCCTGTCGTCGGGGTGTTCGGCGAAGCTATGCGCCGCCGCATGACCATGGCTGCCAGCCGCGCGCCTGCCACAGTGCGAGCGCCGCCTGGATGTTTGCCGCTGCGTGTAGCGCGGCGTCGACCTTGTCCTTCGTCGTTGCCCCGGGCAGGTATTCCTGCAAGGTGCCGCCGTCGTTGAACTGGAACGCCGAAGTCGAGGGTTCCGTTGCCGTTCGGCCCACCTACGGCGATCGGGTTCAGCCCCGACTCGCACGTGGCGACCCGGACGGCCTTGTCCTCGACCGAGTTCGGGAAGACGTCGCGGATCATCGCGGCCACCGCGGCGTCGCACTGCACCGAGAGGTTCTCGTCCGGGTTCGCCAGTGCGCCATGCGTGTTGGGGCCGACCACGCCATCGACGGCGAGGTGGTTACGGCCCTGGAAGGCGTACACCCGCGCGCCGCTCGGATGCTTCGATGCACTGCCCGCTTCGCCTCCTGTGATCACGCTGAGCTCGTGTCACATCATTACCGATTACGGCGAAAGCCGCAAATAGCCCTAGAAGCGGCAAAACAATGTTTCGGACCGGGTCCGGCTGGTGCTGTTCAGCCGCTCACGTCGGTACTGGGTGCCCCGGCAGAGGCGGAGTGTGCGTCCTCGGCCTGTGCCTGCTCGCCCGCCCCAGCGCGGACCTCGCGCAGGACCCGCCAGACGACGAGAGCGACCAGCGCTGTGGCAGCGATGCCGATCAGGAGCGCGTCCGGGACGGCGCGGCCAGCCTGGACGGCGTGTTGCTGCAGGCTGTACTCGAGATCGGTCGTGTCGCCGAGACCGAGCGCGCCGGCGATGCCAGCGGTCCCGTCATAGCTCAGGAACAGCGCACCGATGACGATGAACAGCCCGCCGGACAGCAGCGTCATGGTGTGCACCTGAAGCCGACCGATCTGCACCACGCGGCCGCGCAGCCAGCGTCGGCGGCCGAGGTCGAAACGCTGCCAGAGCAGCGCCAGCAGGAACATCGGTGCGGTCATGCCCAGCGCGTACACCGCGAGCAGCGCGGCCCCTTCCAGCGGACGGCCGCTCGCTGCGGCAACGGTCAGCACCGAACCGAGGATCGGTCCCGAGCAGAAACCGGCAAGCCCGTACGCGGCACCCAGACCGATGACCGACGCCCAGCGGCCGCGGCGCACCATGCGTTGTTGCAGTGCCGCGGCGCGAGTCGAGCCGAACCCGAAACCGAGGATCTGTGCCGCGCCGAAGACGATGATCGTCCAGCCGGCGACCTGAATCAGCGCCTCGCGATGGCCGTAGAACAGCACCGACACGAACGTCGAGCCCGACCCGAGCGGAACGAGCACGGCGGCAAGTCCGAGGTAGAACAAGCCCGTGCGAGCCAGCAGGGCGCCGCTGCCCTGGAACGCATACGCGAAGAACGACGGCAGCAGCAGCGAACTGCACGGGCTCAGCAGCGCGAGCACACCGCCGAGGAACGCGGCGAGATAACCGATGTCGAGCATCAGCTGGTGCTCAGCTGCTTGTCGATCAACTTCTCGTACACGCTCGCGGGTTGCGCTCCCATGACAGGGGTCGTTCCCACCAGGAATGCCGGCGTCCCGTTGATGCCGATGCTGGTCCCTTCCTCGAAGTCGGCATTGACCTTCGCTGCCAGGCTCTTGCTCTGCATCGCGGTGGCGAACCGCGGCACGTTCAGGCCGACCTTCGTCGCGATGTCGGTGAGGTACCCGGACGTGAGGTACCCGCTGTTCACTGCATGTTGATCCGCGTAGAGCGCATCGTGATATGCCCAGAACTTGCCTTGCGCGGCCGCGGCTCGTGCGGCCAGTGCGGCCGCCCTGGATTGAGCACCGAGATAGGGGAAGTCGCGCCATTCGATGCGCAGCTCGCCGGTGGCCACGTACTTCTTGACCAGCGCCGGTTGCGTGTCGCGTGCGAACTTCCCGCAGAACGGACACTGGAAATCTGCCCATTCGACGATGACGACCGGGGCGTCGACGCGGCCGATCGCCATCGGGTCCCCGGGTGTGCGACGCGCGAGCGCAGCCAGCGGGTTGCTCGGTCTCGGCGCGGCTGCACCCACGCTTCGATCAGCGCTCGTGGGGTTCCCGCGTTGCGTGTGTGGTGCCGGAATCGCCGGCCGATCCTGGGCATCCGCGGGCCGGCCGCCACTGCTGCCCGACGAGCCGACGAGCTGACTCACGACTAGACCAAGTAACCCGATGACGGCCACGAGCGAGATCAACCAGAATCGTCCCGGTACCCGGCGCACGGCGGCACCGACGTCGTCGATGTTCATGAGTCCCTTCGGACGTGGGGTCACCCGCCGCTGATGACGGCAGGACGTGCGTGGATCAGAGCAGCCCGATTCCGCTTCGGATTGCGGTGTACGCGCCGACCGCGAGCAGCAGCCCGGCGAATGCCCGCGTCAGGGTGGCCCCGGACGCGCGATCGGCAATCTGCTTGCCGCCGACCGACCCGGCGACCGCGGCGAGGGTGAACGGGATGATCACTGCCCAGTGAAATGTCTGGTCACCGGCGCGGGCCACGAGCGCCGCCGCACAGTTCACCGCGATGACCAGCAACGACGTGCCGACGGCGACGGCCATCGGGAACTCCAGGGCCATCACCAGCGCCGGCACGATGATGAACCCACCGCCCACACCCAGGAAACCGGTGAGGAAGCCGACCGCAAGCCCGGCCGCGACCACCTTCGCGACGACGGCCGGCCGCGGCTGCCGTCGCGCGGATGTCACCGAGGTGCGGGTGGCCGTCGCGGTGGCCGTACCGTGTGCCGTCGTCGGCCCGGCGGAACCGGGTTCCGGGTCGGGACTGGCCGCAACGGCAGGCGTAGCGCCGACGGAGCGGATCAGCATCGCCACGGCCGAGACCAGCATGAGGGCGGCGAACGCGAGCAACAGCGCGTTCGGGTCGAGTTGGCGGTTCACGGCCGTACCGGCGTAGGACGCAGCCACGCCGACCAACCCGAAGACCAAGCCGACCGTCCACCGCACGTTGCCCGATCGCGCGTAGCCCACCGTGGCCACCGCTGAGGTGATGCCGACGATCACCAGACTGCTCGTGGTCGCGGCGTGTGCGGTGTCCCCGAGCACGTACACCAGCGCCGGGACGGTCAAGATCGATCCGCCGCCGCCCAGCGCGCCGAGGCTGATGCCGATGAGCGCGCCGAGCAGCAGCGCTGCCGTGACGGTCATCGCGTCCTCGGGTGGTCGACCGGGTGGTGCGTGGACAAGTCGAGCCGATAGCCGTCGCGACTGGAGTACTCGGCGGTGACGCTGAAGCGATCGCCGCGCACGAGCGTGTGGCGCCACTCGACCGGAATCCCCTCGCGGTGGCCGAGGCGGTCGATCCCGAAGGCCGCGGTCGCGTCGTCGATGCTCAGTAATTCGCGTTCGGCCGGGGTCGGGATCACTGCTCTGAGGCGTTCCACCCCGCCGGTGAGCCGCACGCCGCATCGCTCGGCAAGCTGGTCGTAGAGGGCGGTGCGGGTGAAGTCGGCACTCAGCAGGGGAGCGGCAATCGCGGCCGGCAGCCAGACCCGGTCGAGTGCCAACGGCTGCTCGCCGGCCAGGCGCAGCCGTTCCAGATAGACCAGCGGGGTCGACCCGTCCAGTCCCAGCCGGGCCGCGACCACCCCGTCCGCGCGGATGTCCAGTACGCGGACGATGCTGAGCTGAGCCAGTCCGGCGGCCTCGGTCGCCGCGAACAGGCTGTACAGCGCCCCCAGCGGTTGTTCGATCTCGGTCGGGGGGGTGACCCGCGGGGTACGGCCGCGAGCGGCCGTGACGGTGCCCGCGTCGCGCAGCCGCCGAACTGCCTCCCGGACGGTGTGGCGGCTGACGCCGTACTCGTCACGGATCGCGATCTCGCCCGGGAAGGCCTCGCGGAACTCCCCGGTCTCCAGCCGCGTCGTGAGGTCGGCGAGCAATTGGGCCCACAGCGGCGTGGGGCTCGAGCGGTCCAGCGCCAGCTTCATGTGCGGTTGGCACCCCCTCACCCGGTTGACGACAGCGATAATGTCCGTACATTAGCAGATGTACGGACATTTGCATCGAGCAGCGAGAGGAACCCCGCATGCGGATCGAGATCGTCAGTACCGAGGAACTCGGTGACCGCAGCTACGTCGTCCACGACGGCAACCAGGCCGTGGTCGTCGACCCCCAGCGCGATCTCGATCGAGTCGAGGCGGTCCTTGCCTCAGCTGGTGTCGAGGTCACGCTCGTGCTGGAGACCCACATCCACAACGACTACGTGACCGGTGGTTGCGAGCTGGCGCGGCGCACCGGCGCGCGGTACGCGGTCAACGCGGCCGACGAGGTCGGCTTCGAGCGGCTCGGGGTCGACGACGGCGACGAGCTCACGGCTGGAACGCTGCGCGTCGCCGTGGTGGCGACGCCGGGTCACACCGACACCCACCTGTCCTACGTCATCACCGATGCGGCGCACCCGGACGCGCCCCCGGCCGTCTTCACCGGCGGGTCGCTGCTGTACGGCAGTGTCGGACGCACCGACCTGGTCGACCCCGCGCGGACGGTCGAGCTGACCCGCGCCCAGTACCGCTCGGCCCGCCGGCTGGCTGACCTGCTGCCCGACCCGACCCAAGTCTTTCCGACCCACGGTTTCGGCAGCTTCTGCTCGTCGGGTTCGTCCGCCGGTGGGGACGACAGCACCATCGGGGCCGAGAAGGCCCGCAACGACGCGCTGACGACCGACGACGAGCAGGACTTCGTCGAGTCACTCGTCGCCAATCTGACGGCCTACCCGTCCTACTACGCCCACATGGCCCCGCTGAACCGGCAGGGACCCGGTGTCCCGGAGCTCGCCGAGCCCCGCGCGGTCAGCCCGGCCGAGCTGAGCAAGCGCATCGCGGCCGGCGAGTGGGTCGTCGACCTGCGTACCCGCACCGCTTACGCCGCGGACCACATTGCGGGGACGATCAGCGTCGAACTGGAGACCAACTTCGCGACCTATGTCGGTTGGCTCGCACCGTGGGGCGGCCCGCTCACGCTGCTCGGCGACAACCCGCAGCAGATCACCGATGCGCAACGGCAACTGATCCGCATCGGCATCGACGAACTGGCCGGCGCGGCCGCGGGCGAACTCGACGACGTTGCCGGCGCGGCCGAACGCCGCAGCTTCCCTCGCGTCGATTTCGCCGATGCCCGACGCGACGTGGGCGACGACGTGATTCTCGACGTGCGGCGCGAGGACGAGCGCCGTAAGGGCTACGTCGAGGGATCGGCGCACCTGCCGCTGAACGAACTGCTCAGCCGTCTCGACGAGGTGCCCGACGCGCGGCTGTGGGTGCACTGCGCCTCGGGCTATCGCGCCGGCATCGCCGCCAGCCTGCTCGATCGCGCCGGGCGTGACGTCGTGCTCATCGACGACGACTACGGCAACGCCGCCAAAGCCGGGTTGCCGATGTGCTGAGGTGCGACCGAGCACGGACTGAGCCGGTCGTGACTAGCGCAGCACGGCGTCGGTGACGACGCGCGCGTACACCGCCGCACCGACCGGGTCGAGATGAAGCCCGTCGTCGTAGAACCAACTGCTCTGACCGGACGAGACCGAGAACCAGTCGACCAGCGTGGTGTTGGCGAATCGGCGACTGACCTCGCGCAGGGTGCTGTTGTTCGGGTCCTGCCAGTCGCGCGAGACCCGATCGTTGACCAGCACGACGCGGCGCCGGTCCCGCAGGCTGTGCAGGGTATGCGTCAGCTGGTTGGGCGAGATGATGCCGTTGTTGCCGATGTGGATCACGACCACCCGGGCCAGCGCGCCCGTCCCGTGCAGCGCGTCGATGTCGGCCAGCACATCATGTGCCTGGCGTCCCTCGACGGCGTCGAATCGATGCAGCGTGAGTCTGAGCGCAAGGGCGGACCGCGCACCGAGCATCACCGAATCGCCGAAGGCGCTGACCGAGCGCCGCGTCGGAAAGTGACCGTGGGCCGGCGGTGTCGTGCGCGCGCGGGTGTGCACCGGCCGAGCCGGTTCGGGGCTGCTCGACCGGCTCGGCGAGGGCAGCACCTGCCGCGACGGAGAAGCCGACGGTTCGAGGATCGACTGGTGTGGCCACACGGGCGGCCGATGCGGGGCTACCGCCACGTTGCCGGCGGCAACCTGCCCGCCGGTGGTGGGCGCGGTGTAGCCGGTGATCAGCAGCGTGAGCACGCACGATGCGACCGCCACTCCCCACACGCTCGGAAGTGCCCGGCCCCAGGCCTGGTCGGAATCAGGCCCCGCCGCCGGCGTGCCGAGACCCCGTTCGCGAACCGGCCGCTCGATGAAGCGATAGCTTGCGGCGGCCAGCGCGAGGATGAGGCCGACTCGCGCGGCGTCGAGTAGCAGCGGCGGGCCGTGGACGTCGATGCCGGGTCTCGTCACGACGGCGACCGGCCAGTGCCACAGGTAGATCCCGTACGAACGCCGACCGATCCACTTTGGGAGGGGCGACTCGAGCAATCGGCCGAGCATGCTGCCCGGGCGCACGGTGGCGAGGACGGCGGTGAGGGCAAGCGCGTCCACGGCGAGGAATCCGCCGCGGTAGAGCCACGGTTCGAACTCGTTGACCGAGGTGAACGTCCATGCCAGTGCCGCGAGCGCGGCGACCGCGATCGCGTCGCTGAGCCAGATCAGCCGACCGACCGGTCGACGCAGACGCAGCGGATCCAGCCCGACGCTGCACGCACCGGCGATCGAGCCGAGGAGCAAGCCCATGCTGTGCGTGTCGGTGCCGAAGTACACCCGGGAACTGTCGGTGCCGTACGGGATGTCGCCGAGAATGGCGAGGACGGCCATGGTGGCCGTGGACGCGATCGTGAGCACGGCCGCGATGACCGCGACGCGCCGTACCGCCGGCCAGCGAAGCCGCCCGATGGCAGCCGTCGACAGCACGATCACCGCCGACCAGATCAGGTAGTACTGCTCCTCGATGGCCAGGGACCACAGGTGTTGCAGCATCGGTGGTCGGCCGGAGACGGCGAAGTAGGACTGGTGATCGGAGATCAGCCACCAGTTGGTGACGTAGCCAAGGCTGGACAGGACGCTGCCGCGCAACGTCGACAATTGATCACGCCACACCTCGGTCCCGGCCACGGTGACGCACAACATCAAGGCGATGAGCCCGGGTAGCAGTCTGCGTGCTCGTCGGACGTAGAACCGGCCGAGCCTGAGCGTGCCGGTGTGCACGACCTCGGTCAGCAGCAGGCGGGTGATCAAGAAGCCCGAGATGACGAAGAAGACGTCGACGCCGAGGAAACCGCCGGGAAGTGCGCTGAACCGTAGGTGGAAGACGACGACGGCTGCCACGGCAATGGCGCGCATCCCGTCGAGCCCAGCCAACCGGGCAAGCGGGGCGGGCTCGAGACCGGCTCCGCCGCCCGGGCGGATCTCGCGCGGACCGGCGGTGGGCGGGCCGGTCCGCAGATTCGGGTTCGTCGGCGCGGTTCGGACCGCGGTCATGGCCGGCCGGCCGGGCAGGCGAGGCGCCCTCGCTCGCAGGCGCCGGGCGCGGCGAAGCCGCAGTCCCCGATAGCCATGCCGAGCCTCTCGTTGTTGCGGGACCACCGGGACCGTCGATCGCCGAACTGCGGTGCGGCGTCGTTGCTCGCACGAGCAGTGCGTGCTATCGCTGGCAGAGCGGGCAATTCATCCGGTCTGAAATCTATGTGAAATGCCCAGACGCAGCCTCTCGACACGCCGCGCCGCAGGTCCACGTCGGCTGGTTTGTTCAGTCGTCATCGGGTGATCCAGGTCGGCACTCGCGGCGAATCACCGGTATCACCGGTCGCGTCCGGCGACCGGACCGTTGGAAGGGGTCAGCATGTCCGCTGCCGACGAAGCCGTCGTCCGCCGCTACTACGCGCAGATGGCCACCGAGCGCAAGAACGAGCTGGCGGGTGAGTTGTTCACCGACGACCACAAGTTCCACGACCCGCAAGTCCCGGCCGCCGACGGTCCCGCGGGTGTCGTCGGCGCGTTGTCGGCCTACCAGACCGGTGTCGACGGGCGCTGGACGGTGAACGAGATCTTCTCCGCCGACGACCGGGTGGTCGTGCGGTGGACCGGGTCCGGCAAGCACATTGGCGAGGTCAACGGCATCCCGGCGACCGGTCGCGACGTCGGGCCGGTCGAGTGCATCGCCATCCACCGGATGGCCGGCGGCAAGATCGCCGAGACGTGGGAGGTCTGGGACACGCTGGGCTTCCTGCAGCAGATCGGCGTCGTGCCGGGCAGCTGACGGTCCGGGGGACTGGTCGTTCCTCGACTGCCGACCGGCACGACCTGGCGATCGGGTCAGGCATCCTGAGTGGGTGAGACTGCCGGGACCGCGTCGCTACGGACCCGGCGCACGGGTGTACGACGTGCTGTCGTTCGAGCGTGCGGTCTACCGGTCAGGACGGCTCGCCGCGATCTCGCGGCTGCGGCTGGCCCCGGGTGACCGGGTGCTCGACGTCGGCTGCGGGACGGGGCTGAACTTCGCCCCACTCGTCGAGGCCGTCGGTCCGACCGGACGGGTGGTCGGCGTCGATTCGAGCGAGGCGATGCTGACGCAGGCCCGCCGGCGGGTCGAGGCACAGGGGTGGCTCGCCGTCTCGGCACGAAGTCTCGACGCGGCGGCGTTGGACACGATGCGCGAAGCGCCGTTCGACGCTGCGCTGTTCACCTACTCCCTCGCGGTGATCGACGACTGGCGCCGGGCGTGGGCCCAGGCGCTGACGCTGGTCCGCCCGGGCGGACGCATCGCCGTCGTGGACACCGCATCGCCGACCGGCGCGTGGCGGCTGCTGGCTCCGCTCGCCCGGTTCGCCATGTTCACCGGCGGGGTGCATCCGGCCCGCCGGGTGTGGGAACAAGTGCTGGCGGGCACCGACGACAGCACCTACCTGGTACGCAAGGGCGGTCACGTCCGGGTCGCCGTCGGAACCGTGCGCGGCCCGCTG
This sequence comes from uncultured Actinomycetota bacterium, assembly GCA_963750295.1. Lineage (GTDB taxonomy): Bacteria > Actinomycetota > Actinomycetes > Mycobacteriales > Jatrophihabitantaceae > CAVVPY01. Next base: position 1,491,422 of record CAVVPY010000001.1, on the reverse strand, counting down.
CAGGGGGTGGCATGACGAGCCGGCCCGACGGGAAGGCCGCGGGCCGGTCACCGGGTTCCGGCGCAGTGAGCAACGCGCAGGCGGCGGACACCCAGGTCCGTCAGGACGCGTTCCGCGTCCACGTCGAGCCGGAGATCGATGTGCTGCTGCGCGTGGGACGCACCCTGACCGGGTCCTGGCACGACGCCGAGGACCTCGTCCAGGACACCTTGATCCGCGCCTATCGTGCGATCGACCGGTTCGACGGGGCACACCCCCGGGCGTGGTTGCTCACGATCCTGCGCAACGCCCACCTCAATTCGCTCCGCCGCCAACGCCCCGACCTCGCCGACGAGCGTCTCGACCTGGACACCAAGCGGCCGGCATTCGGCGCGGCGGCCCCGCAGAGTCCGGAGGACACCGTGACCGAGGGCGTCTTCGACGACGACCTCGAGCGCGCGCTCGCGACCCTTGACGAGAGGTTCCGCACGGTGCTGCTGCTCGTCGACGTCGACCAACTCACCTACAGCGAAGTGGCTGACCTGCTCGACATCCCGGTCGGGACCGTCATGTCCCGCCTGTCCCGCGCGCGCAAGCGGGTTCGTACTCAGCTGCACCGCACCACCACGTCCACCCGGAGGAACCGATGATGTCCGTCGCCACGATGTGGACCTGCCACTGGGCCGGTCGCCGCATCCAGCGCTACCTGGACTCCGATCCGGCCGCTCCGCTCACGGCCGAGGAGGCGCGCCGGCTCGAGGCACACCTCGCGACCTGCGACAAGTGCACCGAGGCGGCCGAGGAGTTCCGCGGGTTGCGCCGTGCGCTGGCCGAGTGGTCCGCGCGCCGGGCTCCGGACCCGGCCGCGGTGGCGCGGCTGCGCAGTGCGGCAGAGCAGTTCATGGCCGAGGAAGCGGGGTGAGCAGACCCGCCCAGGACGCGCGCGGTGACCTGGTCGACCCGGACGGGTGGAGGTCGGACGACCTCACCCCGCCGGACGGCAAGGCGTGGGACCTGCTCGTCATCGGCGGCGGCACCGCGGGGATCGTGGCGGCCAAGACGGCGGCGGGGTTCGGCGCCAGCGTCCTGCTCGTCGAGCGCGAACGCACGGGCGGCGACTGCCTGTGGACCGGATGCGTACCCAGCAAGGCGCTGCTGGCGGCAGCTCACGCGGTTGCCGACGCGCGACGAGCGGCCCGCTACGGCGTGCACGTCGACGGGGTGCGCGTCGACTTCGCCGAGGTGATGGCCCACGTCCGCCGCAGTATCGAGGCGATCGAGCCCGATGATTCCCCGGCGACCTTGCGGGCAGCCGGCGTGCGGGTCGCGCGCGGCGAGGTGCGGCTGACCGGACCCGACACCAGCACCGTCGTCGGTGGCCGTCACCGATCGGCCGACGGGACCACGCCCCACGCCGTCACGTCCCAGGTGCTGTTCCGGCAAGCGCTGCTCGCGACCGGATCGGCCCCGGCGCTGCCGCCGATCGCCGGTCTGGCCGCCGCTGACCCGCTCACCAGCGACACCGTGTGGGACCTCGCCGACCTGCCCCGTCGGCTGCTCGTGCTCGGCGGCGGGAGCATCGGCTGTGAACTCGGTCAAGCGTTCGCCCGTCTCGGTGCCGACGTGACGGTCGTGGAAGCCGAACCGAACCTGTTGCCGCGAGAGGATCCGTATGCGGCCAACCTGCTGCGGGCCGCCCTGGCCGAGGACGGGATCGTGGTCGAGACCGGCTCGGCGATCGAGCTGTTCGAGCACGGCGACGGGGGGTGGCGGGCGCGCCTGGCCAACGGCGTCGTCGTCGACTTCGACCGGGTACTGGTCGCGGTCGGCCGGCGGCCACGGACCGCGGAGCTCGGGCTCGAACTCGCTGGCGTCGAGGTGGACCCGCACGGTTACGCCGTCGTCGATGACCGGTTGCGGACGACGAACCGGCGGATCTGGGCAGCGGGGGACCTGACCGGGCATCCCCAGTTCACCCACGTGGCCGGGGTCCACGGCAGCCTGGCCGCGGCCAACGCCATCCTCGGGCTGCGCCGGACCGTCGACACCGCAACCGTCCCGCGGGTCACCTTCACCCAGCCCGAAATCGCGGCGATCGGAGTCGGCGCCCACCAGGTCAAGCCCGGGTCAGGCCTCACCGTCCGCACGATCGAGCACGCCCACGTCGACAGAGCCGTCGCCGAGGATGTCCGGCGCGGGACGAGCCGGCTCGTCCTCGACCACAAGCGCCGCGTCGTCGGCGCCACCATCGTCGGTCCGCGAGCCGGTGAATCGCTGGCCGAACTCGTGCTCGCGATCAGGCACGGCTTGCGGACCCGCGATCTCGCCGCCGCGACGCACGCCTACCCGACCTACGGTGACGGGCCGTGGCTGGCTGCGCTAGAGGACGTCTCCGAGCAGCTGCGTCGGCCCGTGATCCGGCTGGCGCTCAGCACACTGCGTCGGGTTCGCCGGCGCCGGATGGCTCGCTGACCGGCGTCGCGGGCATCGACCTGGATCTGCGCCGCCGGTTCACGATGATCCCGACGGCGGTGAGCACGAGCAGCGCGCCGATCGAGACGAGGAACGGCGCCGAGGTCGGCTCGGTGCCGTAGGCGCCGATCGCCACGTAGGCGACCGTGCCCGGCAGGATGCCCAGCACGGTCGCGGCCGTGTAGCGCGATGCCCGCACACCGGTGAATCCGCTCAGGTAGTTCAATGCGGTGAACGGCACGACCGGAACCAGCCGAGCCGTCAAGATGGCCCAGAAGCCCTGCCGCGCGAGGAACCGATCGAGGGTCTGCACCCGGGCGCCGGTGAAATGCTGGACGGCGTCACGGCCCAGTGCGCGGCCGAGGAAGAACGCCACGACGGCCCCGACGCTGGCGCCGAGGACGACGATCGGGATGCCCCGGCCCAACCCGAACACCGCGCCTGCCGCGATCGTGAACACCGTGGCGGGCAGGGGCAGCAGGCTCAGAAATGCGTAGCTGATCGCGAAGACCAACCCGCCGAGAATCCCGGTGTCGGCAAATCGGTCGCGTAACTGCCCGACGCTCGGCACGTCGACGAGCACCGCGATCACCACCGCCACCACGACCAGGGTCAGCAGCGCTCCTATGCGTACCCGAAGGTGGGTCGGCATCAGTCGGTCCCGCCCGGCAGCACCGTGCACGCGCTCGCCGGAAGCTGCGCGATCAACGGCCCGCCGATCTCGATCGGGGTACCGACCGGCAGATGCGCGGTCAGGATGCGGCTATCGGCAGCGGCCAGCTCCACGACGACGTGGGTACCTGCGAACCGGGCGGCGGCAATACGTCCCGACAGCGTGTCCGGTCCGGCCTGCGCGACCGGGCGTACCGCCTCGGGCCGGATGACGAGCACCGCGTCGCCGTCCGGGATGTTCGCCGGTGTCTGGAAACCGGACGAGGTGCGGAAGCAGCCGCCGCGGACGGTACCGGCCAGCTCGTTGGTGACGCCGAAGAACCGGGCGGCAGCGAGCGACGGTGGTCGGGTGTAGAAGACCTCGGGCGTGGCGTGCCCGACGAGTCTCCCGTCGAGCATGAGCGCGATGTCATCGGCCACCTCGACCGCTTCGGCCTGGTCGTGGGTGACGAACAGCGTCGTCACCGTCGCCTCGGCAGCCAGCTCACGGAACAGCGCGCGCATCTCGCTGCGCAGCCCGGCGTCGAGTTGCGAGATCGGTTCGTCCAGCAGCAGTACCCGCGGCGCGAGCACGAGCGCCCGCGCCAGCGCGACCCGCTGTTCCTGCCCACCGGACAGCTCACCGACCCGTCGTCCGGCCAGTCCGCCCAGCTGGACCCGCTCCAGCATGTCGCGGACCGCTGCCCGGATCTCGCGGCGGGGCAGGCGGCGCATCCGGAGGCCAAAGGCGACGTTCGCCTCGACGGTCAGGTGCGGGAACAGCAATGGCTTCTGGAACACCAGCCCGACCGGTCGATGCTCGGCCGGGAGCCGGACCAGATCGTGACCGTCGACCGCGATGCTGCCTGCGTCCGGGACGAGCAGGCCCGCGATGAGCGCGAGCAGCGTGCTCTTGCCGCACCCGGACGGTCCGAGCAGCGCGGTGAACGTCCCGGGCGCAAGCTCGAGGCTCACGCCGTCGACCGCGGTCGTGGCCGCGAAGCTCTTCGCGACGCCCTCGAGGACGAGGCGAGCTCCCGTTCGCGCGGCGGTCACAGCCGGCCGAACCCGATCACGGCCCCGGACCGGCCGGCCAGCAACCGAGCGCTCGCGGCAACGAGCAGCAGCGGCGGTGCGATGACGAGCAGGGCGAGAGCCGCTGCCGCCGTCGTGTCCGACGAACCGATCGCCGCGAACAGCAACAGCGGCAGGGTCTGCACCTGACCGCCACCGACGAGCAAGGTCAGCACGTACTCACTCCACGAGATCAGGAACGCGAACAGTCCCGCGATCAGCACGGCGGAGCGCACCAGGGGCAGTGTCACGAACAGCAGTACTCGCACCGGGCCGGCACCCAGCGCGCGTGCCTGGCGCTCGTAGTCGAGGTCGAGGTTGGCGAACGCGGCGCCGAGAACGGTCGCCGCGTACGGCACCGTGGGCATCAACTGGACGAGGACGACGCCGGTGACGGTGTCCGACAACCCGTACCGGATGAAGAACACCTGCAGCCCGAGGGTCACCGCCAGGCCGGGGACGATCACCGGCGCAAGCAGCAGGAACTGGATCAGCCGGCGTCCGCGGAAGCGGTACAGGCCCAGTGCCCGCCCGGCCGGGAAACCGATCGCGCAGGCGAGGACGGCGACGGCCACGCCGATCGTCACCGACAGGGCCAGGCCGTGCAGGATCTCGCTGCGCGGGTCGACCAGCAGCCGCAGGCCGCGCGCGCTCGTCCGTTGCGGGGTCAGCGCGGGGTACCGCCACTGGCCGGCAACCGCCCAGATCGCGAGCGGAACGAGTGGCAGCAGCACCAGGCCGACGCCGAGCCAGGCCACCGCCGGCCCGAGCCGAATGCGCGCGGCGGCACCCGGCCGCGGCGAGGTCACGGGTCGCCTCACATCGACCTGCGAGACAGCCGCGAGACGAGCGCGAGGTAGGCGGCCACGACGATCAGCGACGTGACGGTGATGAGGACCGCGACCGCCATCGCCTCGGGGCGGGCGGTCAGGTCGGTCGCGTTGTAGTACTGGTACGCGACGACCGGCAGCGTGGCCGGGAACGGACGACCCAGCAGGTACGGCACCTCGTACGACCCGGCCGCGAACGCGAAGACGAGCACCGATCCGGCGGCCACCGAAGGAGCGAGCAGGGGCACCGTGACGTGGCGCAGCCGCTGCCATCGACTCGCCCCCAACGCGCGCGCGGCGTTCTCGAGCTCGGCGGTTCCCCGGCTCAGTGCGGCCAGCGCCAGCACCGCGATGAACGGCGTCTCTTTCCAGACGTACTCGGCGATGATGCCGGCGCCGAACCGGTCGGCGGTCAGCGCCGGGAACGACGCCGGCGTCCCGGTGAGCCCGGCGGCGTGGGTGAGGCGGGACAGCAGCCCGCTCTGGCCGAGCAGAAGCAGCATGCACAGCGCGCCGACCAGGTGCGGTACGGCGAGATTGGCCTGCAGCAGACCGCTGGCCCAGCTCCGTCCGCGTCCCATTCGCCGGATCACCAACGCAGCGGCGACCCCGAGCACTGCCGACAGCGCGGTGGAGACCAGCGCGACCCGGGCCGTGAGCAACAGCGACGAGCGCACCGCCGGATCGGCCCACAGCTGGTGGTACGCGTCCGCCGACCAGTGCCAGCCGGGCAGGAACGGCTGGTAGCCGAAGCTCTGGGCAACCGCCTGCACGACCCCCGAGGCGAAGAACACGCCCAGGACCAGCAGGGCGGGGGCGAGCAGGAGCAGGATGCGGACCCACCGCGGCGGGCTGAGCCGGGCTCGGGGGGCGCGCACCGGCCGGCCGGTCGCGCCTGGAGCCACGCCGCCGGCGGTCGTCGTCATCGGCTCACTTCTGCAGCACGTTGGTCTTCCAGTCCTGTTCGATCCGCGTCACGTAGCCGCTGGCCAGCTCGGGCTGGGCGTGCTTGGTGAGCGCGTCCAGGGACAGGACCGACGGGCTCCGCGGGACTGCCGCGAACTGCGCGCGCACCGCCGCGCTCGTCGTGCCCAGATCGATGCCCGGGTAGATGCCTTCGGCCCGGTAGAGCTGCAACTGCGTCTGCGGGTCCTGCAGGACGTCGGCGAGGACGAGCGCCGCCGCCCGGTGCGCAGCGTTCGCGGGGATGGCCAGGAAGCTGAAGTTGGCGATGTTCCCGATCGACGGGACGGCCTCGCGCGTCGAGGACGGGTAGAGCCCCTTGCGTACCTGGTCGCCGACCGCGCCCGGGCCGTAACTGAAGTACGCGCTGATCTGCCCGTCGCTGTAGAGCTTCTCGACCCGGCTCTGGGTCTGCGGGTAGGTGGAGCCGCCGCGCCACAACGCCGGCCTGATCGCGTTCAATCGTGTCCAGAGTCTGGTCGCTGCTGGTGCGTACGTGATCTCGTCGAACGGACCGGCCAGGCTCGCCGGGCCGCCGATGGTGTCGTACAGGATGGTGCGGACGGCCATCGACCCGGTGAAGTCCGGCAGCGCCGGGTAGGTGAACTGCCCGGGATGCGCCCTCGCCCAGGCGAACAGTGCGGACACCGAGGCGACGTCGGCCGCGCTCAGCTTGGCCGAGTCGTAGACCAGTGCTGAGCTGGCGCGCTGCCACACAGCCTCGCAGCCCTTCACCGGCACGCCGAAGTCGTTCGCGACGGCAGGGTCGGTCAGGTCGACGTAGCGCGCGTTCGGCAGCTGTTCGGGCCACCCGCACGACCAGAGCTCGGCCTGGACGCCCGTCGCGAAGTTCTCGCCGTTGATCCAGATCGCGTCCACCGAGCCGCCCGAGGTCTTGCCGGCCTGTTTCTCGCCGAGGACCTTGTTGATCGCGTCCGAGGTGTCGATGATCTTGACCTGGTTCAGCGTCACACCGAGCGCGCCGAGCCGATCAGCGACGTAGCCGGTGACGAAGGCGTTGAGCGTGTCGTCGCCGCCGTACATGTACCAGTTGACCGTCTCGCCGCTGGCCTCGGCAAGCACCGATGGCCAGTTGCCGGCGTCCACCCTCGCGCCCACGTCACCACCGCCGCCCGTGGTACCGCACGCAGTGAGGGTGAGGACGATCGCGGCAAGGACTGCCACGAGCCCTCGCCGATGCGATCGGCGGTGCACCGGCTCAGCGCTCCGCCGACGTGACGAACCGATCCGCCGCCGGCTCGGACGAGGTGTCGACGCGCGGGCGCAGCAGATGTACGCCGAGCACGATCCGTTGCGCCGCGGTCACAGCGACCATGGCGGCGAACGCCCAGGCGATGACCGCGGTATGCGCGGGGAGCAGGCAGAACAAGCTGTAGGCGATGACCGTCTCGGTGCCTTCGGCCAGCCCACCGACGAAGCGCAGGGACCGCCCGTCCGCCGCAGCCGCGTCCGCGCCGTGGCCGGGTTCCGGGGCGTGCCGCTCGAGCAGCGCCGACAGTGCCAGGAACGCCGTGCCCGACACGTAGTAGGCGCTCAGCAGGATCACGCAGGCAATCCGGGCATCGGGAACCGCGATGGCCAGCGCGACCACGAAGCCGGCGTAGATCGCGAAGTCGGACACGATGTCGAGGAAGCCGCCCAGGTCGGTGGCGCCGCGGCGACGGGCGACTGGTCCGTCGAGTCCGTCCAGCACCCGGTTCGCCAGCCACAGTGCCAGGGCCGTGGTCCACGCGTGGGCCAGGATCGCCAGGCAGGCGCCGACACCTGCCGCGAACGCCGCTGCGGTCAGGGCGAGCGGTGGCACGGCGGCCGCGGCCAGTGTCGCGGCGACCCGGTCGGCGATCGGCCCGTACAAACGCCGGGCACGCGTGTCAAGCATGGGAGCGCGTTCGATCGGCGGCGACCCTGCGTTTGCCACCCGCGTTCACCGGGCCAGAGCCGGTTGCCTCGGACATGCCCACCTCACCAGTTCGGTGCCGACGACCTGTACGGATTCATGTTCATGCCGTGGGGAAACCCGGTGGTCCGACCGAATCCTTCCCCCTGCGCCGGGGTTGTCACTGTTGCTCATCGCGATCGGTGACCCAAGCAGGGTGGTAGCGCGCGTCCGGACGTGCCGGTACGAGCAGCCTACGGCGCGTCGCCGTGGAGCCGGCCGAATAGTTGAACGTGACATGACTTCGGACGGCGGAAGCCACGCGCGCCGTCGCGTCGCGCGGACTCTCGGCAACGGTTGCCGAACTCGGCCATCGGGTGAACAGTGGGCCACGGTTCCCGTAAACGAGCCAGTTCGGAGGGCGTCCGAGACATCGCCGCAGGACGGGGTTCCCGGATGACACTGAAGAACGATCTACTGGGGTGAGACGGTATGAGGTCTTGCAGCCGTTTTGTGCGGTGGGCAAGATCGAAGTTGTACCCCGGTAGGCACGAGTGGCTCCGGATGGGGATGAGGTGCCGATGAGCGCAGGACTCGCGAGCGCGGCCGACCTGGACGCGACGGCCGGGATCACGCCGGACATCCTCGACGGGGGTCTCGCCGATGATCTCGCGAGCGCCTCGCTGGCCCTGGCGCGGCGCTTTCGCGCCAGCGCGACGATGTGGTGCATCGCGCCGCGGTGGGAACCGCACGCCCATCACATGGCGGTCGAGTTCGTCCACCCGGTGATCGTGGGCAAGCGCGCACTGCCCGCCTTCGCCCTCACTGCTCCTGACGTCGTGTCGCAGACCCGGGTTTCGGTGCGTCCCGGCGACGTCGTCATCGCGGTCGCGAGCGCCGACGACCCGGGCGTCCTCGAGGTGATGCGCCGCGCGCCGGCCTGGGGCGCGCAGACGGTATGGATCGGATCCGGTACTCGGCCACGCGCCGGCGTCGCCGACCACGTGCTGTGGATCGACGACACCAACCCGCTCGCACCGGCCACCGGTCGCTTCGTCTTGATGTATCACCTGCTGTGGGAACTCACACACGTGTGTTTCGAGCACCCGGGACTGCTCACCGAGCAGCCCGACGACTGCACCGACGAGGTCTGCATCACCTGCAGTGATGAGGGCCGATTGGCCGAGGTCATCATGGCGCCGGACGGCCCGTTCGGTGCCGCCCTGGTACGGACGGCGACGGGCGAGGAGTACATCGACGTCACGCTCGTGGGATCGGTGGTCCCGAACGATCTCGTTCTCGTGCACGCCGGAGCCGCGCTCACGAGGGTGGGGGGCTAGCCGTGGCCAGCACGGAGCACACCGGCTTCCTGTATCCATTCATCGAGGCCGACGAGCGCGATTCGACTTCGTTGCTGGCGGACCTGGCGTCATCGGCGCGGTCGAAGGCGCGCGAAAGTTCGGCGTTGCAGAACTCGACCCTCGCCGAATGCGCCGAGCAGGTGACGCGGTGCGGCCGGGCGATCGCCGAGCGCTTCGCTTCCGGCGGGCGCATGTACAGCTTCGGTAATGGCGGTAGCTCGACCGACTGCGCCACCTTCGCCGCGCTGTTCGCCCAGCCGGTGACCGGGCGTCCGCTGCCCGCCTTGAATCTCGCGGCCGACCAGGCGGTCGTCACCGCGCTCGGCAACGACGTCGGCTTCGAGCTGATCTTCTCGCGTCAGATCATCGCCCATTCCGCGAGCGGCGACATCGCGGTCGCGTTCTCCACGAGCGGGAGCTCGGCCGATCTGATGATGGCGTTGACGGAGGCCTCGAAGCGCGGCCTGCTCACGATCGGGTTCGCCGGCTACGCCGGCGGCGAGATGGCTGAGTCCGATGCGGTCGACTACTGCTTCGTCGTACGCTCGCAGAGCATCCACCGCATCCAGGAGAGCCAGGCACTGCTCGGTTACCAATTGTGGGCGACGGTACAGCGCGAACTGGCTGCCGGCCACGCGTCCGCAGCGACGAAAGGCAGACCGATGACCACCGACGCTGTCACCTCGACCGGCCCCTCGTGGCGCGAGGACAAGGTCCTCGAACGCATCCAGAGCTTCCGCAAGCGCCGGCCGCGCCTCATCGACGAGGTGGTCACTCTCGCGCACGGTGCTGGCGGCAAGTCCTCGGCCGCGCTCGTGGACGCCGTGTTCCTCGAGGCGTTCCGCAACCCCGAGCTCGAACAACTCGGCGACGGCGCGGTGTTGACCCTGCCCTCGGGCGAGCGACTCGCCTTCAGCACCGACTCGTTCGTGGTGTCGCCGTTGCGCTTCCCCGGCGGGTCGATCGGCCACCTGGCTGTGCACGGGACGGTCAACGATCTGGCGGTGAGCGGGGCGCACCCGAAGTGGCTGTCGGCCGCGTTCGTCATCGGCGAGGGTTTTCCGATCGCGGAGCTGCGCGAGATCGTCGCCGACATGGCTGCCGCCGCGACGGCTGCCGGCGTCCAACTCGTCACCGGCGACACCAAGGTCGTGCCCAAGGGCGCTGCGGACGGGCTCTACATCACTACTGCGGGCGTGGGCATCATCCCCGACGGGCGCCAGCTCTCGGCGTCGAAGGTGCGCGTCGGCGACCGCATCGTGGTGTCGGGAACGATCGGTGACCACGGCATGTCGGTGATGATGGCCCGCGGCGATCTCGCCATCGAGGCCGAGATCGAGTCCGACACCGCCGCGGTCCACGGGATGGTCGAAGCACTCCTTAGCGCCGCGCCCAGCACCCGCTGGATGCGCGACCCGACCCGTGGTGGTCTCGGCACGATCTGCAACGAACTCGCGCAGGACACCGGCCTTGCGGTCATCCTGGACGAGGACTCGTTGCCGGTCGCGCCGATGGTGCGCGGCGCCTGCGACATGCTCGGCATCGACCCGCTCTACGTCGCCAATGAGGGCAAGTTCATCGCGGTCGTGTCGCCGGACGAGACCGAAGCGGCGCTCGGCGCACTGCGAGCACATCCCCTGGGCGAACACGCAGCTGTGATCGGCGAGATCCTCGCCGAGCCGGAAGCAGTCGTCGCCCTGCGCACCGGCTTCGGCGGTACGCGGATCGTCGACATGCTCGTCGGCGATCCGCTGCCACGGATCTGTTGAGTCAGTTCAACCAACTACAGAAGGGCGCGCGCTCATGTGCCTAGGGATACCTGGACAGGTCGTAGAGGTTGTCGATGCTGACAACCACCTCGCGAAGGTGGACGTGAACGGCATCAAACGCACCATCAGCGTGCGGCTGCTCGCCAACGACAACCTGGTCACCGGCGATTGGGTGCTTGTGCACGTGGGCTTCGCGATGGCGAAGATCGATCAGCACGAGGCCGATCTCACGCTCGACGCAGTCAAACGGATGGGCCAGGCGTACTTCGACGAACTGTCCGCGTTCGACTCCACCGCGATCGTCTAGGAGATTTGATGAAGTTTGTCGACGAGTTCCGCGACCCCGCAGCGGCTCGCGCGCTGGTCCAGTCGATCAATGTGCTGGCCGGCGACGAGGAATACAAGTTCATGGAAGTGTGCGGTGGGCACACGCATACGATCTACCGTCACGGCATCGAGCATCTGCTGCCGGCCAACGTCGAACTCGTGCACGGACCGGGCTGTCCGGTGTGCGTGATCCCCATGGGACGCGTGGACGACGCGATGTGGCTCGCCGAGCAGCCGAACGTCATCTTCACGACCTTCGGCGACATGATGCGCGTGCCGGGCAGCAAGGGCAGCCTGCTCGAGGCGAAGGCCCGCGGGTGCGACGTGCGGTTCGTGTATTCGCCGCTCGACGCGCTCAAGGTTGCGATCGACAACCCGGACAAGCAGATCGTCTACTTCGCCGTAGGCTTCGAGACGACCGCCCCGTCGACCGCGGTGACACTGGTCCGGGCCAAGGATCTCGGCGTGACGAACTTCAGCGTGTTCTGCAACCACGTCACGATCGTCCCGCCGATCAAGGCGATTCTCGATTCACCAGACCTCCGGCTGTCCGGCTTCCTCGGCCCCGGCCACGTCTCGACCGTGGTCGGCAACCGTCCGTACCGCTTTGTGCCGGAGGTTTACGGCAAGCCGATCGTGGTCGCAGGCTTCGAGCCGCTCGACATCCTGGCCTCGGTGCACATGCTGCTCAGTCAGATTCGTGAAGGCCGGTGCGAGGTCGAGAACCAGTACTCGCGCGTGGTCAACGACGCGGGCAACCCGGCCGCGATCGCGCTGCTGAGTGAAGTGTTCGAGCTGCGCCCGCACTTCGAGTGGCGCGGGCTCGGCTTCATCAGTCAGAGCGCGCTCAAGCTCAACGACGCCTACGCCGCGTTCGACGCCGAACTGCGTTACGACATGCCCGGCATCCGGGTTGCCGATCCGAAGGCGTGTCAGTGCGGCGAGGTGCTCAAGGGCGTCATCAAGCCCTGGGAGTGCAAGGTGTTCGGCACCGCGTGCACGCCCGAGACGCCGATCGGCACCTGCATGGTTTCGCCCGAGGGGGCCTGCGCGGCCTACTACAACTTCGGCCGCCTGCACCGCGAGACGGCGGTCCTGGTCGGGCAGACCATCGACGTGCGCGTATGAGGGGTCGCCTGTGACAGTCCGGTCCGCCGGCGAGCAGCTGTTCGCGCGCTACGTCTACGCCCCGAACGAGCTGGGTTACTGCGGGCCGGCTGAAGCTGCTGCACTGTTCGAGCTCGGTGTCACCGGCGACACCGACGCTGACGTGACGGCGATCGCGCAGGGATTCTCCGGTGCGTGGCCGTACGCCGTCCTGCTGGCGGACCTGGCAGGTATCGACGATCCGCTCGACGCGCGCGTGATGCGTGCGTACTGGACCGGCGATCCGCTCCTGGACACCGTTGACCGGGCGGTGTTCGGGCAGAAGCTGCTCGAGTTGTTCGGCTCGCAGGCCGGGCACTACTGGAGCCATCTCAACGAAGACCTGCTGCCCGAGGCCGCCCCGACACACGGGTTCCACGTCTTCGGCGTCTACCCCTGGTCGCGGCTGCTCGGTGCGGGTTCGCCGGAGCCGCTCAAGGTGCTGGACAGCTGCCGGATCCGTTGGGGCCGGGTCAGGGGTGTCGACGGTGAGCACGTCGTCGTCACGTCGAGGCGGCTGACGTCGGACGGCGAGCAACTCGGGCTCGCGCCCGAGGCCGAGGAACGTGTTCGGCTGATCGTGGACGGCCAGGGCTTCGTCCCCGACCCGGAGCCGGGTGAATGGCTGGCCCTGCACTGGGACTGGGTGTGTGACCGGCTGACCGTGACGCAGCGCGAGCGACTCGAACGTGAGACCGCCTGGCAACTGCAGGCGACCAATGACCGGCTCGCACGCGTGCGGGCGGGCGGGCCGTAGCCCGGCTCGTCACGCGGGCCTGGCAGCGCGGGCGGCGGATGCCGAGCGTGGGCGGCGCCAGCCGTTGGCCAGCAGGTGTCGCACCAGCAACTCCGTCGTCGCGTTCACATGCCCGACGGACGTCGCGTGCCACGTACGCGTAGGCCACGACCGCCCCGATCGAGCCGCGCGTACATCCGGATCCGCGCGACGTCCTCGACCGTGACGGTCGAGATCAGCGATGACGGCGTCGGCGTCGACGCCTCGGCGACGGGCGGTTACGGCATGTCCGGCATGCGCGAACGCGCCGAACTGCTCGGCGGGCAGTTGGACGTGACCAGCCAACCAGGGGATGGGACCGCCGTCCGCCTGCTCCTGCACGTCAAACGCAAACCCTGAGCGAGAGCCAAAGGTCGCCGTCCTGACGGGCTCAGCCCGCCCGGGTAACGTCGGGGTGCCGGACGGTAGCGGTCGCGCAGCGCGGGAAGCGGTCGCCGGATGCTGGCCGGACGTGATGCGGGGGCGCCGGAATGCAGATCCAGGTCAACACCGATGGCAACGTCGAGGGTCGCGAGGAACTGGTCGAGCACGTGTCGGCAGAGATCAAGGCGCGACTGGGCCGCTTCGGCGACCAGGTCACGCGTTACGAGGTGCACCTCGGCGATGAGAGTGCCGGCAGATCGACCAGTTCCGACATGCGCTGCATGATCGAGGCCCGGCCCGCGCGGCGCGGAGCAGTGGCCGTGACCTGCCACGCCGCGAGCCTGCACGAGGCGGTGAGTGGCGCCGTCGAGAAACTCGCGCACCTGCTCGCCCGCGAGTTCGGGCGCCGCGATCACCGCAAGGGTGGCGCGTCCATCCGCGGTGGGATCGAGGTCGACGAGGCGACGGCACGGGGGACGACCGACCCGGACGGGTCCGTGCGCTGACTCGTCGCTACGCGGTCGGGCGAGATTCCGGCTCGAGACGGTCCACCACGACCAGCACGGCTACCAGCACCGCAATCGCGGACGCAACGATGAGCAACCCGCCGGCGAGGAATGCCGAGACAGCGCCGGCCGTGCTGGTCCGCAGGGGCTTGGCCGCGACGAGACCGAGTGCCACAACCAGACCGACCGCGAACGATCCGACGGTCATCGCCACCAGCCAGCGGCGCGATCGGGGGGCGGCGGGAGCGTCCGCGGTCGGCTCGCGGGCCACCTCGTCGAAGAGGACGGATGCGGTCGCGGCAAGCCCGGCCCAGATCCCGACCACGAGAAAGGCCGCGATCGAGTCACCGGCCCGATGCCAGCCGGCTGACATCGCCGCGAGCGCGGTCACCACGCCGCCCACGCCGGCGGCGATCGCCGCCCCGTGGCGCCATCGGCTCGGGAGGATCAGCAGCAATGCCACCCCGACGGAGAACACCGCCGTCGTGTGCCCACTGGGCAGGCTGTTGAGGGTGGCCGGGGTGACCTCGCGCAGGCCGAGATCCGGCCGCGAGAGCAGGTGGTTCTTCAGCAACCAGGTCGTGGCGTTCGCGCCGACGACCAGCCCGACGCCGACCAGACCCAGTACCCGGCGCAGCCGCACCAGGGCGGTCAACGCGATAGCGGTGACCCCCGCCAGCAAAGTCGCCGCAGACACGACGCGCAGCACGGTGTTGACCGCGTCGGCCACGCCGGAGTTGGTCAGAATCGCGCCGCGCAGTGAGGCGTCGCCGAACTGCCGTCCCGGGGCGGTGCGCACGGTGACCAGATACACCAGCCACAGGCCGACCCCGCTGAGCGCACTCAGCGCTGCGGGCGCGACCATTGTCCTGATCGTGCCGATCGCGCGCGCTTTGTCCACTTGTCTACCCTGCAACCGTTGCCCCGATTCGCCATTGCTCCGCCGCCGCCTGCGATGCTGCTAGCGATGGTGCCAGCGTTGGTGCCATCGAAACAGAACTCACGAAGGGACAGCATGAGCACCCCGTTGCACCAGGCGAGTCTCGGCGAACCGAGCCCCCTCGGGCCGCCCGCGCTGTGGCACGCCGACGCCGCTCACGCCGTCGTCTCGATCGTAGACATCCGCTCCGAGGATCACGGATGTGACTTCGCACTGCACACCAGCACGGTCGAACTCGACACCAGGCCGCGACACACCAGTCTCGATCTGCACGTCGAGCTCGAGCCCGTCGTGTGCGCCCGGTGCGGCACACCGCTGTATGAGCGGGCGAGCACGGTACCGGTGCTGCGGTGGAGTGCCCCCCATTGCGTGATGGCGTCCTCGACCCACCCCAATCTCCTCGTTGCGGCCGGGACGCTGACCGTCGCGTCGCTGGGCCGCCCGGTCGAACTCGTGGGCTCAGCGACTGTCCACGACAGCGAGTTGTACCTGCACATCACCGGATCGCTTCCGCGCGCAGCGCTGGGCCCGCACAACGGCGGCTCCTCGGCCCAGGCGAGCATCACCGTGACCGCCCAGCTGCGCCGAGTGCATGCGCTGGGCAGCCACCCCGGAGCCTGAAGGTCCCCCGTGGCACGCGCGAACAGGCACCTCGGATCCGATCGTCTGCCCGTCGACGTCGACCGCTCACCGTTCGAACCGGTCACCCGCCCGTCCTGGCCCCGGCTGCGGCTCGACGTCCTCGGTGCCGTGTTCGTCGGTGGCTGCGCCGGCGGGTATGCCCGCTATGCCGCAACGACCCACTGGCCGGCGCCGGCCGACCGATTCCCGTGGGCCACGTTCGGGGTCAATGTCGCCGGTGCGTTCGTGCTTGCCGTTCTCGTCGTCGTCGCCACCGAACGTGCCCCGTCCCGGTACCTGCGGCCGCTCGTCGGGACCGGGTTCTGCGGCGCGGTGACGACGTTCTCGTCCGTCGTGGTCAGCGCCGACCAGATGTTCGCTCACGATCACGCTGACACCGCGGCGGTGTACCTGCTTGCGACGATCGTTGCCGGCCTGGCCGCGGCTGCGTCGGGGCTCATCGTTGCGCGCGTTGCCACCGCCCATCGCCGACACCCCAGTCGGGAAAGGAGTTCGTCGTGAAGCTGCAAGGGCCGGCCAAGAGACTGACGGTCTTCATCGGCGAGTCCGACCATCATCACCACCACGCCCTGAGCACCGAGATCGTGCAGCGAGCCCGCGACGCGGGGATGGCCGGCTGCTCGGTGTTCCGCGGCAGCGAAGGCTACGGCGCGACCGGACACCTGCACACGGCGCGCCTGCTGAGCCTGTCCGAGGATCTGCCCATCGCCATCGTCATCGTCGATGATGCCGAGCGTATCGACGCGTTCCTGCCGCACCTCGACGAACTGGTCACCGGCGGGCTCGTGATCCTCGACGACGTCCAGGTGATCCGCTACGTCGCCAATCCGGCCGGACGCTCGCCGAGGAAACCCTGATGGTTCCTGTGCTCGTCACCCTTGCGGCGGGACTCGGCGCCGTCGTGCGCTACAGCATCGACCAGATCGTGCAGCATCGGGTGCGTCGCGAGTTCCCCTACGGCACGGTCGTCGTCAACATCAGCGGCAGTCTGTTGCTCGGACTCGTCGCCGGTCTGGCGCTGCACCACGGCTTGCCAGCCACCGCCACCATCGTCATCGGGACGGGATTCGCCGGGGGATACACCACGCTGTCCACGTGGGCGTGGGAGTCGGTCGCCCTCGCCGAAGCCGGTGAGGTGCTCGAAGCGAGCATCAACGTCATCGGCAGCTTCGCCCTCGGGCTCGCCGCGGCAGCTGCCGGCCTCGGCCTCGCCCTGCTCTGACTGCCGCGGGGTAGCTTGGCCGGTACGGGAGTGGATGCCGACGGTAGGGGCGCGTGTGGTCATGGACGAGGCGCGGGGCCATCCGGCCGAACACGATGAGGAGCTCCGCGTCGGCCTGACCGCGCTGTCGCAGCTGGCCACCGGCCAGCTCGAGCTCACCGACGCGCTGACGAGGATCGCCCAGTTCGCCGTACTGGCGATTCCGGGAGCGGACGGCGCGGGATTGCTGTTGCTCGCCAACGAGCACTTCGAGTCCACCGTGTCCAGCGCCGCGTTCGTCGCCGAGATGGACCGGCTCCAGCACGACCTCGGTCAGGGGCCAGGGATCACCGCGGTCCGCGCGGCCCGCACAGTCCGATCAGGGTCGGTGGACACCGACGCGTCCTGGCCGGCATTGGGCCGGCGGGCCGCTCACCTGGGTGTGTACAGCGCGCTGTGCCTGCCGCTCTCGACGCCGGCGGGCGTCCTCGGGGCGCTGAGCGTGTACGCCTTCGGTCGGGACGCGTTCACCGAGCACGCCGCCTGCATCGCGGAGCTGTTCGCCGTGCCGGCGGCCATCGCGGTGCAGAACGCGCAGGTCCTCGCCCAGTCGAAGGCCCTGGCCGCACAACTGCAGGCGGCGCTGATCAACCGGGCGAGTATCGATCACGCGATCGGGATCCTGATGGCCCGGACAGGATGCGGTCCCGACGCTGCCCTGGCGCGACTGCGTGGGTTGAGCCAGTCCCAGAACCAGAAGCTGTACATCGTCGCGGCGCAGTTGGTCGAGGAGGCGGTGCGGCGAGCCCGGCGCACCCGCCGTTAGTCCTACGCGCGGCTGGCGCTGCCCATGATCGTCGGACGGACGGTCGGGAACGAGCGTGGCTGCGCACCGTGTTCGAGCCGATCGACGCGCAGCGGTGATTGCGCGAGCAGGCCAGCCGTACGCCGGTTCGGGTGACACCCTGCCGCCACGTAGCGATGCGGTCGTTCGAGCAGATCCTGCAGGCGGGCGGTGGCGGATCCGTCCGTGGCCCGGACATGCTCGAGGAACAGGTAGTTGCCGCCGGGCCGAAGGACGCGCGCGATCTCGGCGAGGGCCGCGCCCGGGTCGGGAATCGTGCAGTGGACGAACGTGGCGACCACGGTGTCGAACGAGGCGTCCGCGAACGGAAGGCGCTCGGCGCCCGCCCGCGCCAGGTGGCATCGCGCGACCGGCGGCGGGTCCGCTGCCAAGCTGCGACGCAGGTGGCCGAGCATCGCGGTGCTCGGCTCGGACACCACCAACTCCGTCACGGCCGCGGTGTAGTGCGGCAGGTTGTAGCCGCTGCCCGCCCCGATCTCGAGCGTGTGCCCGGTCGCCTCGCCGACGAGTGTTTGCCGGGTGGCCCGCTGGCCGCCCGCCTCGGCCACGCCGGCGACGAACGGGTACCACCAGGCGAACAGTCGCTCGTTGAGTCTCAGTCGTTCGGGCATGGCGTGAAGCTAGCGTGCCTGGCCCCGGCCGCATCCCGTGGCGCCGTGCGGACCGACGTCAGTCGGCCAGCCGCGCAGCGGTTTCGATCATGAGGGCGTGGACGAAAGCCTGGGGGAGGTTGCCGCGCAGTTGGTGCTGGCGGGCGTCGTACTCCTCGCTGAACAGCTGCGGTGGCCCGCAGGCCGCGCTCGTCCGCTCGAACCAGGCCCGTGCCTCGACGCGCTCACCCTGCCCGTGCAGCGCTTGCGCGACGAGGAATCCGCACAGCAGGAACGATCCTTCCGCTTCGCCGAGGGGACGGTCGTCGTGGCGAAAGCGGTAGGCATAGCCGTCCGCGGTCAGGTTGTCGAGGTAGCGGCGCAGCGTCGCGACAGTGCGCGGATCGTCGCGAGGTATGGCACCCCGAAGTCCGGGCAGCAGCAGCGCGGCGTCCAGGGCAGGATCGTCGGGTGAGCGCTGCCAGTACCCCTCCGGGTGCAGCGCGGTACGCGAGGTGCGGTCGACGATGTGGTCGGCCAACCGGATCCATTCCTCGCCGCGGGTGCGATCGGGTTGGTTGGCCGCGATCGCCCGCAGGCCGCCGGCCGCGGTGAGCCGGCTGTGCGTCCAGGCCCGGTTGTCGATCTCCCAGATGCCGGCGTCGGGTTCGGTCCACCGCCGGCTGATCGCGGTTGCCGCCGCGTCTGCCGCTTTCCAGTGCTCGGTGTCGAGCCGATCGTGCTGCGCGGCGGCGGCGAACAGTTGCAGCGCCTCGCCGAAGGCGTCGAGTTGGAACTGCTGATTCGCCCGGTTGCCGACGAGGTCGTAACCGCCCGGGTAGCCCGGTAGTTCGAGCCGGTGTTGATCAGGCACGGCTTCGCCAGTCGAGGTGTAGGCGGGCGCCAGTTGGTCCCCGTGCTCGAGCAACCGTCCGGCGACGAACGCGACGGCGTCGTCGAGCAGCGGGTAGACGCCGGCCGCGGCCACTGCCTGGCCGGCGTAGCACTGATCGCGGATCCACACGTAGCGGTAGTCGTAGTTGCGGCCGGCCTCGGCGCGTTCGGGCAGGCTGGTCGTGGCCGCGGCAACCATGCCGCCGGACTGTCCGGTGAGCCCGCGCAGCACCGCGTAGCTGCGCCTGGCGTCGCGGGGCGTCAGCGTGGTGTCGAGCCGCGGTGCGTCCTGCAGCCAGGCGGCTTCGGTGGCCTGCCACGCCCGCTCGGGATCGACCGGCCGGTCGCGCAACGGTCGGTCGCTCAGTTCGAGGATCAGGTCGTGCCGGTGCCCGGCGGGGACGTCCACGCGCAGGGTGAGGGCGCGGCCGTCCGTTCCCGGGTCCGCGTCGCCCGCCCCGGACCAGCGCAGGTACAGCTCCCCGGCGCGCGCGGTCCACACGCCCTCGTCCCGGTTCAGGTCGCGGATCGGCTCGTGGTCGTACCCGGCTCGCGGGTGCAGGGCTACGTCCATCGCTGCCGCGCCGTGGACCGCCTCGATCCGGCGCAGAATTACGGCGCGGTGCAGGTCACCGGGGTAGGTCAGGGCCTCGCGGCATTCCACGGTTCCGGTGCCGGTCGTCCAGCGACTGCGCCAGATCATCGTGTCGGCTTCGTAGTACCCGCCCCACACGGACCGACCGCGTGGCGTGACCGTGTACCCGCCGCGTCCGCCGATCAGGCCGCTGAACACCGAGGCGCTGTCCCATCGCGGCGCACACAGCCAGGCGATGTCGCCACGCGGCCCGACGACAGCACCCCGTTCGCCGTCGGCCAGCACCGAATACTCGCGCAGTACGTGCGGCAGCACCGCAGCCGGATCGGCCGAGCTAGCGTGCACGCCCGCTCCTGAGCAGCAGGGCCACGGCCGCCGCGCTGAGCGCTGCCTCGCCCGCGCTGGCCAGTGCTACCCGGCGATAGCGCGGTGAGAGCACGATCGGGACGAGCATGCTCGTCGCGTGCAGGCAGTCCACCACGGTTCCCGCGAGCATCACGCGGCGCCGCGGTCGGACGAGCTCGGCGCCGCCCTGGGCGAGCAGTCGGCCACCCAACACCCGGCCGATCCACGACGGTGGCGCGGAGCCGGTGCCACCCACCACGCCCGCGACCCGGCCGGGCGCGATCAGCAGGCCCAGGCCGAGCGCGCATCGCTGCAGCCCAAGTGCGCGCACCCCGTTCACTGCGGCGACTCACCGCCGCCGGAGGATTGCGGCGGTCGCTGCCGTGATCGCGCCGATGGCGACCCCGAGCAGTCCGTGGTGCTGCGAGGCCCACAGTTGCGGGTCACGGTTGATCGACGTGTCGTCGAAGATGCCGTGGGCACCGAAGTCGTGGCCCTGCGCCCCGTCGGCCGGCTCCCACAGGTTGGCCGGTGCGTCCGGGCGTTGCTCCTGCTCGGTCTGTTGGGCTGCGAATCCCGTGCGCGCGAGATAGCGATCGAGCAGCCCCGGCGCGACGGCGTTGGCGGCGAGGGCGCCCACGGTGCTGGTGCCGACCCAGTACTCGCGCCGCCGGGGGTGGTCGGCGGCGTAGCGCACGGCCCTCGCGGCAACCTCGGGCTGGTAGATCGGCGGCACCGGCTGCGCGTGGTGCGGCAGCCGCGAGAGCACCCACGAGAACTGGGGCGTGTTCACGGCCGGCATCTGAACCATCGTGACGCGGACCTTGCTCTTCTCGTGCAGCAATTCGCAGCGCAACGCCTCGTGGAATCCCTGGATGGCGTGCTTGGCCCCGCAGTATGCCGTCTGCAGCGGGATACCGCGGTAGGCCAGCGCCGAACCGACTTGCACGATCGTCCCCCGGTTGCGCGGTTTCATGTACTTCAGCGCCGCCATCGTGGCGTAGACGTAGCCGAGGTAGCTGACGTCGGTGACCCGCCGGTACTCCTCGGGCGTGATCTTCTCGAAGGGCGAGAACACCGAGGTGAAGGCCACGTTCACCCAGACGTCGACGGGGCCGACGTCCGCTTCGATCTTCTCGGCAGCGGCGAAGACCTGGTCGGCGTCCGATACGTCTACGGCCATCGGGACTGCTCGCCCGCCCCCCGCCTCGATCTGCGACGCGGCAGCTTCGAGCCCACGCGCGCCGCGGGCAATAAGCACCACGGTGTCGCCGCGTTCGGCGAACGCAAGAGCGCTGGCTCGGCCGATGCCGCCGCTTGCTCCGGTTACCACGACAGTCCGCGTCATGGTTGGTCGCCTCCTCCATCGGGCTGGTGAACGGTCTCCGGAGTTGTCTACCCGACAGTTGCAATAGGCAAACATTGCTTGTGGCGACGATTCTCAGCACGTGAGGGTGGCGGTGGGCTACCGCCGCGGTCGACTGGCGAGTGCGACTACAACCGCATACACCGCGTGCTGTGCGAAGGACGAGGCGAGCGTGTCGCGACGCCATCGCCAGGGCGGGGGAGTCTCACCGAGCGTCGGGAAGAGCGTCAGCGCCATCGACTGGCACCCGGCATAGAAGCCGAGCGCGGCGAGCGTGTCACTCGCGGTCACACGCCGGATCGCGCTGTAGCCGATCCCTGCCGCCGAGCCGTACCCCCAATGCACGACGAGAAACAAGGCCCGGCGTTCGCCATCGGTCCGTGGCGTGACGTGCAGGAGGTTGCTGGCCGCCGTGACCACATGGCTGCTGGCGTCGTAGTCGACGGGTCCGTCGGTCCCGCGACGCGCCTGCTTCTCGAGCCACGTCGTGAGGGTCATCGCGGTCGTGCCGAGCAGCCCGGCGCGCACCGCGCGTCGATAGCTCACCTGCCTCACCATCCGAACATGCCAGGTGCACTGGCGTGGGGCTCACCGGCAGCGTCGGCGAACGCTGTCAAGGCATCGACGAGGTCGTCGCGCATCTCGGTCGGCATCGTGCGGACGATGCGCGCGATCTCAGCCCGGCGACGATCGGTCACGCGCCAGACCAGTTCGGCCCCGCTCGGGCTCAGGTCGAGCACGACCTCGCGCCGGTTCGCCGGGTTCTCATGCCGGGTGACCAGGCCCGCGGCCAGCATCTTGTCGATCATGCGCATCGCAGTTGACGCGTTGACGCCGAGGGCCTCGGCGAGCCCGTTGAGGTTCGTCTCGCCCCTGCTGTCGAGGACGACCAGCGTCCGGAACTGAGTGAGGGTGACGGTTTCCTCGATCTCTGCCAACGATGCGGCTGACACCCCGACAAGGACTCGAGACGCCGTCAGCACGGCGCCGACCAACTCGTCGACCGCAGCGGCTTTGCCGGCGCGGCGCGAACCGGACTGGGTGGGCGGTGTGCCCTTCATTGCATCCACTCCCTCGCAGTCATAGTACAATGTTTGCAGAATGCAAACTAAGACCGTTGTCCCGCCGTCCCCGGCCGGCGTCGCCGGCGGGCCGCCGACAGCACCGCCGACGATCCTTCTCCGTAGTCTCCCGGTTCGCCGAGGCGCGGTCAGGTTGTTAGGCGCGCTGCGCGTGTCGAACCCGGGCCTGCTGGTGCTGGCACTCATCGTCGGCGCGGGTGCTGGTGGCGGCGCGATCGTGTTCCGCTGGTTGATCCAGATTTTCACCGAGACGCTGTCCGGTCACGCCGACTACTCAGCCCTCGGGCACGTGGGGAATCCGCACGTGCCCGCGCTGGGCCGGTGGTTCGTCGTGCTGGCCCCGGTCGCCGCCGGGCTGCTGTACGGCCCGCTGGTTCAGGTCTTCGCGCGTGAAGCGCGTGGGCACGGTGTCCCCGAGGTCATGTACGCCGTAGCGCGGCGCGGCGGCCGGATCGCGCCCCAGGTCGCGGGCGTCAAGGCGCTCGCCTCGGCCCTGTGCATCGGCGGTGGCGGATCGGTCGGCCGGGAGGGTCCGATCGTGCAGATCGGTTCGGCGCTCGGCTCCACGGTCGGGCGAGTGCTCAAAGTGGCCGAACCGCGGATGCGGTTGCTCGTCGCCTGCGGGGCGGCCGGCGGTATCGCCGCCACCTTCAACGCACCACTTGCGGGCGTGTTCTTCGCGATGGAACTGATCCTGCGTGACTTCGCGGCGCAGTCGTTCGGCATGGTGGTGCTCTCGTCGGTGACCGCGAGCGTGATCGGGCGGGCGGCGTTCGGCAACGCCGCCTTCTTGCACCTGCCGTCGTTCACCGTGACCCACCCGGTGGAGTACCTGCTCTTCGCCGCGCTCGGCGTGCTCGCCGGCATCGTCGGCGTCGCGTTCACACGCGTCCTCTACCTCATCGAGGACGGGTGCGACCGAGTCTGGCGCGGGCCGGAGTGGCTGCGGCCCGCGGCCGGAGGAATCGTCTTCGGCCTGCTGCTACTCGTGCTGCCGCAGATGTACGGCGTCGGCTATCCGGTGCTCAGCCGCGGCGCAGCCGGGCACTATTCGCTCGTGTTCCTGGTTGCGCTGCTCGTCGGGAAGATGGTCGCAACCAGCCTGACGATCGGGATCGGCGGTTCGGGCGGCGTGTTCGCACCGAGCCTGTTCATCGGCGCGATGTTCGGCGCTGCCTACGGCGGCGTGCTGCACCACCTGATCGCTGGCCTCGCCGGGCCGGTCGGCGCGTACGGCCTGATCGGCATGGGCGCGGTATTCGCCGGTTCAGCGCGGGCACCGATCACCGCGGTGATCATCCTGTTCGAGCTGACCGGCGAGTACTCGATCATCCTCCCGCTCATGGCCGCCATCGTGCTGGCTACCGGCGTCAGTCATGTGCTCTCGCGCGACACGATCTACACGCTCAAGCTTCGCCGTCGCGGTATCGACTTGGACGAGCACCCGACCTCGGCCACGCTTTGCGCCGTGACCGCGGCCGAGGTGATGGAGCCACTCGGCGACACGGTTCGCGCCGCGGACCTGCTGCTCGACGCCGCCGACCGTCTCGCCGGACAACCGCACGGCCAACTCGCGGTCCTCGACCCCACTGGTGCGTACCTCGGCGTTCTCACCGCCCGCGCGGCTGCGGACACCCTCGCCGACGGCGAGCACGACGATGCCCGCGTGGCGTCCGCGACGCAGCGACCGGTGGCAGTGCGGTCGGATCAGCCGCTCGACGACACGCTCGACGCGCTCGAGGACGCGGCAACGCCCGCCGTGCCCGTCCTCGATCCGGATGGGGACGCCGTCGTCGGTTGGCTCACGCACCAGCAGGTGCTCAGGGCAATCCGGCACGGGCTGGTTGCCCCGAGGACGCCGCGCTGACCTCGACCGCGGTCGTCGCCGTCAGCTGGGTCGCGCTGGCGGTCGCCTTCAACAGCTCGGCCTACATCCTGCTCGACATCACCGCGCGGGGTTATCGGCAGGGCATGCGGGTCATGGAATGGGTCTGGCCGGTGACCGGCCTGTATCTCGGCCCGGTCGCGGTGTGGGGACCGGCGTGGCGGTCGGGGTGAGCCATTGCGGCGCGGGCTGCACGCTCGGCGACATCATCGCGGAGTTCACGATCTTCGGGCTCGGTATCACGGTGGCCGGTCGCGCGCTGTGGGCGGAGTACCTCGGTGACTACGTGCTGGCCATCGCCCTTGGGCTGGTCTTCCAGTACTTCGCCATTGCCCCCATGCGCGGCCTCGGCCGGAAGGACGGTCTCATCGCCGCGGCAAAGGCCGACATCGTGTCGCTGACGGCATCTGACCGCCTACCCGGTCAACGTCTGGCTGATTCGGCGCGGCATCAAGGAGGCGATGTAGGGCGTGCGTCCGCGGGAGATCAGCCGGTCGACACCTGTTCGAACGTAATGTCCTGCTGCGGCGTGAACCGCCACGCGGTGACGCCGACGATGGCGCCACTCGTGCGGTCGATGCTGACGATGTTGACGTAGGCATCGTGGTTGAGCGGCCCCACGGTCAATCGCGAGGCGAAGTTGCGTTCGATGGCTCCCTCACCCGGAGCGCCGCCGCTCGATCCACCGACGAACTGATAACCCGTGGACCCGTCAGGTAGCGGGAGGGTGAGCGGCCCGGTCTGCCGGTGCGTGTGCCCGTCGAGGGCGGTCACGGCCTTGCCGCAGCCGTGCTGCAGCGCGAAGTTGCCGGCGCGCGGGTCGTGCAGCACCACGATGACCGGGCCGTCGAGCGTGCACGCGCGTTCGCCGGCCCGTTGACCCTGCTCGGCGATGAGTCGGGTGCGCTCGGTCTCGGAGGCTGGTTGCAGTCCCTCGCCGTACCGGCTGGACCGGGGATCCGGGGACCCGATGAAGGTGAGCCCGTCGACGGTGACCGGCTTGTCGACCAGGACCCGGACGCCCTGCTGGCGCTCGTTCTCGATCGTCGTCGCGGAGTCGTGATTTCCCGCGGCGAAGACATCGGTCATTCCTGCCTGCTGCGACTTGGCCGCCAGGTTCTTCGTGCACACCGACTCGAAGGCGAACGATCCGCTGAAGTCGTCGTCGCCGGCGCTGACGAGGATCTTGACGTCGAAGTGGTCGAGCAGGTCGACGATGACGCGGTCCATGCCGATGTTGCAGTGCCGGTCGGTCACGAACCCGAGGCGCACGACGTTCGATCCGCTCGGCAGCGTGGTCGTGCCCGTCGCCAGTTGGGCGTCAAGCTTCTCGCGCAGTCGCTCGTAGTAGGTGTTCGTGTCGGCGAAGTAGGTCTGGACGTAGGACTCGACGGCCTCGAGCGCCGGATGCAGCAGCCCGCCCACCTGTGCACCCGCCAGCGGGGTATCGGCGAGGATCGGATCGGCCGTGATCGTGGCCGGCGGCGGCGGGTGGTGCAGCTCGCTCGGGACCAGGCTGAGCACCGCGATCACCCCGGCGGCGAGGGCGAGCCGTCGCGCCAGCGCCCGTTCGGGTGACCAGTAGACGATCGCGGACCGCCGCAGTTCCGCCGCGTGTTCGGTGTGCTCGTCCCGGGCGCGGCGCCAGCGCCGGTACGCACCGGCGCCGAGGAACACGGCGAGCCCGAGCGCGGCGCCGGTGCCCGTGAGCGAGAGCAGGTGCTTGGTCACCCCCCAGCGCACGTCGGTGGCGATCTGGTCCGGATCGCTGTAGGCCTGGATGTAGGCGGGCAGGACGTTGACATTGAATGTGCCGTCACGGGTGACGAACGTGCTCGCGTCCAGTTCCAGCCGGATGCTGACGGCGAGTGGTTCGCCGAGCAACGAGCGATCGGTGGCGAGCTGGGC
Source organism: uncultured Actinomycetota bacterium (assembly GCA_963750295.1). GTDB lineage: Bacteria > Actinomycetota > Actinomycetes > Mycobacteriales > Jatrophihabitantaceae > CAVVPY01. The sequence goes on along the minus strand of CAVVPY010000001.1, from coordinate 1,464,975 downwards.
CGACAGCACGCCGTTCAGGTCGAGCTGGTCATACGAGCGGCCCAGGTGGATCCGCACCGCGGCATCGGTTCCCGCGACCTCGGCGTGCGCATCGGTCGACAGGCCGACGGCCAAGCCGGCGAGTGCGCCGAGGATCGTCAGGCCCAGCGCGATCAGGCTCGCCCGGACGGCGCGTGTGGTGGGTAACGCCGTCATCGCCGTCGCAGGCAGGGTGTCGAGGGTGCGCTGCCGTCGGCGAGCGCGCTCGCCGACGACCGTGCCCAGGCGATGAGTCCGCTGGCGTCGACGCCGTGCGGCGGGCTGGGTGCGTACTCGCCCAGGCGTACGGCACCCCGATCGAGCAGCGTCGTCGCGCCGACCGCGTTCCCCCGCAGCGCGTGCGTCAGCCCGACGGCGAGCTGTGCGAGCCCCTGCCAGAGATTGCGCTCGGCCGGTGGGGCGAGCTTCCAGGCGGCCTCGAGCACCTCGTGGGCCTGGAACGCGAGACCCGCGTCGAGTAACCGCTGGGCCTCGATCAGGCTCTCGGCGGGGCCGAGTGACAGGTCGTCGGGCAGGCTGCCGACACCGGGGACGCCGCGGGCCAGCGGCCGGCCCAGCGCGTCGCGTGCTCGTGCGTTACGCGGCCGACCCCGCTCGTCCCGATCCCGATCCACGCTCATCACTCTGCCTCACCACGTCACCCTGATCATGCCAGTCGGTGGCCGTCCCGACCTCACCCCGAGGCAGAAGCGAGCAGGGCCAACACCTCGGCCTCGCTCGTGGGAGAGAAGTCGTCGTAGTAGGCGCCCACCGAGCCGAACGGGTCGCGGACGTGCACGCACACGACCTCGACGGCCTCCTCCAGCGCGTGCACCGTCGCGCCCGGTCCGACCGGCACGGCGGCGATGACGCGTGCGGCACCGAGCTGCCGGGCGACCGCACACCCGGCCCGCATGGTGGAACCGGTGGCCAGCCCGTCGTCCACGATGACGGCCGTGCGCCCGGTCAGGTCGACGCGAGGGTGACGCCGCCGGAGACGTTCGACCATCGCCTCCAGTTCGGCGCGCCTGCGGCGCTCGATGGCGTGAACTTCGGACGCCGAGACGCCTGCTGCAGCGAGCATCCGATCATCGATGACGCGCATCCCGTTCTCGCCGATCGCGCCCATCGCCAACTCCTGTTGCCCGGGCACCCCGAGCTTTCGCACCATGAGGACGTCGAGCGGGGCGCCGAGTGAGTGGGCCACCTCGGCCGCCACCGGAACGCCCCCGCGCGGCAGGCCTACGACGACGACGTCCGTGCCCCGGAGGTGATCCAGCGCGTGTGCGAGCGCCTGGCCCGCCGCCACCCGGTCCGCGAACACGATCACGCCGCCCCCTTCGCGTCAGCTCCATTCTGGCGCGGCGCGCGGGCGATACCCAGGGGGACCCGGATGCTCTCCACCGCTGGCGCTGCGCGACGTGAGCGCGTGCCCGACGTCAGGGGTGCAGGATCGGCCGCAGGTCCTCCAGCCGCTCGAACAGGTGCCAGACGTAGCCCAAGGTCCCGCTCACGCGGTGTGGATGCAGGTCGCTGAGTGCTGGGTCGTGCACGTAGCTGTCGAACGCGGCGCGGGAGCGCCATTCGACCAGGATCATCACCTGCCGCGGTTCGATCTCGCCGACCAGCGACTCGGTGAAGCGCCCGAGGGCGATCACCCGTCCGCCGTGTGCCGCGACTTCGCCGGCCGAGCGCTTCGCGTAGGCAAGGTACTCGGCGGAATCGCTGACATCGAACAGGTTCAGCGCGTACACGGGCCCACCGCTGTCGGTCATCGGGTCAGCGGCGGGCAGCGACGACGTCAGGAAGGATCGTCGCCAGGTTGATCGCGTCGGCCTTCGAGATGCACTTGGCGACCCCGACGTCGGCGGCCTGGGTGATGATGTCCTCATTGAGGAACGCGCTGAACAGCACGATGAGCTGGCCCGGGCGTTCGGCGAGGATCTGCCGGGCAACCTCGAGCCCACTCTGCCCGGGCATCTGATTGTCCAGCAGGACGACGGTCGGGTCCGGCGGCGGACCGAGTTCACGCAGCCGCTCGATCGCCTCTGACCCGTCCGCGGCCTCGGCCGCGACCGTCATGCCGGAGTTCTGCAGCACCATTCGAGCCAGGTAGCGCATGTCCGCGTCGTCGTCGACGATCAAGATCGTCAGCGCGTGGTCTGGCCCCACGGCGTCGACGTTGCGCATTTGGCGAACCTAGCAGCCGTTTGTCCTCAGCGCGCTTCGGTCACCAGCGCCGGTGACGCGATGGTTACTGGGAGTTCGAACACGAATGCCGTCCCCTGAGCTGTGCTGTCGCACCAGATGCGACCGCCGTGCGCCTCGACGATCTTGCGCGCGATGTAGAGGCCCAATCCTGTTCCCGTAACGGCGCTGTCGTCGCCCCGCACGAACTTGTCGAAGATCCGTTCCACCGAACCACCGGCGATACCCGGCCCGTGGTCGATGACCGAGATGCGCACACTGGGCTCGTCCGCCTCGACGATCTTGGTGTGGACGAGGATCGGTTCGCTCGGCGGTGCGCTGCGTCGCGCGTTCTCGAGGAGGTTGCCCAGCACCTGCTGCAGTCGATCCGGATCCGCACGAACCGTGATCGGCGTCGGTGGCCCGGTCAGCATGACCAGATGAGTCGGGTCGGTGTCGGTGCTCGCTTCGACGGCTGTTTCCAGTTCCGCACCGAGGTCGACGGAAACGAAGGTGTAGCCGAGCCGGCCGGATTCGATGCTGTCGGCGTCGAGCACATCTCGCGTCATTGCCTGCAGCCGCCGGGCATTGCTCGAGGCTCGGCGCACGGTGCTCAGTCGCTCGGCGTCGGTCATGGTCGACCAGTGATCGACGGTCGTCTGCAGGAAGCCGAGCACGCCGGCGACCGGAGTCCGCAGTTCGTGCGAGACGACGGAGACGAACTCTGCCTGCGCCCGGTTCAGTTCGCGCAGGCGCCGTTCCTCCTCACGTGCCTGCCGCAGCCGTCGGACCAGCATCAGCACGAGGGTCAAGCCGACTGTGAGCAGCATCAGCAAGACGATCAGGCCGACCCGCTGCAGCGGGCCGGACACGCCTTCCGTGAACTGGGACGAATCTTCCCGAAACACGACGCGCCAGCCCAGTTCGGGCACGGCGGCGATGAACACGATCTTGTTGCCGACGGTGGTCCGGCCGAGCGGTGCCGTGAGGTAGTCGGGGTTCTCGACCGGTTCCCCGAGCCCGGACGTGTTTGTGGTGGCGACGGTCGTCCCGAGGCTGTCGATGAAGAACCACGCCGCGCTGGTCGGGTCGTGCTCGGACAGTTGGGCGATCTCGCGCTGGAACGCCGACGTCGGGGTGAGCGCCTGCTCCAGGACGAGCGCGCCGCGAACGCTCGTCGGGCTCGCGCCACGGATCGCGACGACGAAGTCGTAGCTCGGGAGTTCGGTGGTCAGGCCGCCCCCTGACACCGGCAGGACGATCGCGGGTACCGATGCCAGTCTGGCCTTGGCCTCGGGCCATCCGGGCGGCGAGAACCTCGTGCCGATCGTGTTCGGCCGCAGCAGAATGCCCGCGGTCACGATGTCGTTGTTGTCGATGAGAAAGTAGCCGGACTGCGCGTTCGGGTCGATGTCGTACGTCTTGAGCACTGCCTGATCTGCCGCGCTCGATTCGGTCAGCTGCCAGGGCGCCAGTCCGAGGCCGGAGGCGGACGTGAGTGAAGCGCCGACGCGCGCATTGAAGCTGTCCGCGGTTGCCTCGACCTGGCCGAGCTTGGCTTGGGTGAGTGCACTCGCCCCGTCGTCCACGGCATTGCGCAGGAGCAGTACGACCCCGACCGCCACGGCGACGACGAGGCCCCCCGCGAGGAAGGGCGCGAGCCGGTCACGAATGTGGGACATAGGTCTCTCCTTCTGCCCCGGCAGGGGCCGAGATCCCGAGGACCGGGAATGAAATGCTGAACCGGGCTCCGCCCGACGGTGCTGTGCTCACGGTGGCGATACCGGACATCGACGCCGCGTACTCGGCGACGATGGCGAGCCCGACACCGGTGCCGCGTGTTCGGGTGACCGCGTCGTCGCGGCCCCGGTAGAAGCGGCTGAACACCCGCTCGCGGTCTGCCTCGGCGACACCGGGACCCTCGTCGTCGACGAGCAGCACCGCCTGATCGCCATCGGTCCAGACGGTCACCGTGATGACAGTGAGGGCCGGCGAGTACTTCGCCGCGTTGCCGACGAGATTGGTGACGACGCGCTCCAGTGCCGACGCCGACCCTCGTACGAGGCAGCGCTCGTCGAGATGGGTGACGAGTTGGTGATCGGACGTGAGTTCGGGTTGCTGCCCGATGATCGTCGCGACGGTGGCGCCCAGATCCAGGACATCGTCACCGATCCCGGGCAAGCCGGTTTCCAGCTGGGCGAAGTCGAGCAACTGATTCGTCAATGCCTCCAGGCGCCGACTGTTGGCCAGCACGCGAGCCATCATCTGCTGCCGATCCTGGTCGGCCATCGTCTGCCAGTGCTCGACGAGCAAGGCGCTGAACCCGGCGATCGCGGTGACCGGTGTGCGCAACTCGTGTGACGCGGTGGCAAGAAACACGGTCTTGAGCTCGTCCACCGAACGCATCCGTTCGACGAGATCCTGCTGGCGCGCAAAGGCCTCGGCGTTGGCGAGCGCCGACCCGACGAGCTCGCTGGCGGTTCCGAGCGCGAGCAGGTCCTCGCGGGTCAGCGGGGCGCCCGCGACCACCCGCAGCACACCGAGGATGCGTCCGCCGCGGGTCAGCGACATCGCGAACGTCTGGCCAGGCGTCAGGCCGCCCGGTGGCACCCCGCTCGGGAGCGTCCGTGCTTCGGGTGCGACGCCGGTTGTGAACAGCTGACGTTCGCCTCGGTCCGAAGGTGTGGTCAGACTGAGCCCGGCCAGCTCGAGACCCTCGACGAGGTGGTCCGCGACGGCCGGAATGACGGCGCCGAGATCCAGGCTGGCCTGCAGCACAGGAGCGAGACCGTTGACCAGCGTCCGATCGCGTTCGAAACGGAGTTGGCGCGCGTGAGCCGCGCGTTCACGCCCCTGGCCGACCCCGAGTCCGGCAGCCAGACCGCCGAACAGGAGCAGCGCTCCGATGACCCAGAACCAGGTCGCGCTCGGGATCGGCGGTTCGAGGCGCCAGCTCTGCACGCGCCAGCCGGGCGAACCGGCGAGGTCGAGGCCGACGATGAACGATCGTGACCCGTTCGGCGGCGGCCCGGGCTGGGCGGCGATCGTTCGACGCGGGCCCAGTACCGCAATTCCGCCGGACTTGCCGGTAGCAAGGCGGGCGAGCAGGGGCTGCAGGACCAGCGGCACGATCCGGAAGCCGGTGATGGCCTCGCGCCGAGCGGCGGTGCTGGTTGGAGCGGCGGCGGTGCGATAGATCGGCACCACGATCGATGCGGCCGACGCACGGTCGTCGAGGACGGCTGTGCCGGTATCGCGGGCCTCGATCGCGGCCGGGGTACTGACCGCCGCGTCCCCGATCTTGTCGGGCGACACCACGACATCGTTGGAACCCGGCCCGGCGGACGCGGCTGCCATCGCGGCGCTGATCTCGCTGACCACCTGGGGCCCGGCCATGGCTGCTGCGGATCGGAGGCCGAGGTCGGCCTGCAGTTGAGCCTGGTGTCGAGCGCCGAGGATAAAGATGGCGGACAGCACCAAGCCGGCCGCGAGGGGCGTCCCGGCCGCCACCCCGAAGCGAAATCTTGACGCGGAATTTACAGGCGTCATGAGGGAGACGCTAGCGCGTCACCCGGTAGGCGCCATACCCGATGGTGGCAGGACACTTGCGCGCAGCGTCCGAAGATTTCCTTTTGGTACGAATGCAACCCCCAGCTCCTGTGCCGCGCGTACCAGTTTCAGGTCCTGGTAGTTGCTGTAGATCACAATGCGCAGCGAGGGGCGGTCGGCTCGCAGTTGGGCGGCCACGGCCAGGCCGTTCGGCCCTGGCGGCATGCGGTGGTCGAGGACGACGACGTCCGGTGCGAACGACTCGACCAGCGCGCCCACCGTGGCGCCGTTTCCCGTACCGAGGACGGTGTGCCCCTCGAGCCGCAAATCGGTCAGCGCGAGGTCGAGGGCGGATGGGTCGTTGTCCGCCACCAGGATCCGCGCCATCCCTCGATCATGCCAGCGCGGCCGGGCGGCTTCCGGTGCGATGATGACCGCCGGCGAAGGGACGTCCCCGTGGTGAGCGTGCGTGCGGTCCCCGGACTCGACGGCGTGGACCCGGATGCCGTGCTGCGCCGGCTGCCCGACGAAGCCGGTCTGGCCGTGCTCAGTGGCGACTGGTGCGGTGGTGGCCTCGTCATCGCCCACGCCCCGACGCGCTCGTCGGAGCGGCTCGACGAGGTGTTCGCCGGCCCCGTCACGGACCACGGCGGCGGCGCTTTCGGCGGTGGCTGGCTCGGCCGGCTGGCCTACCCCGACCGTCGCCCGGGCGGGGCTCGGCGATGCCACTTCGGCTGGTACCCGAACGTGCTGCGCTGGGACCGGACGACGGGTAGCTGGTGGGACGAGGCACTCGACGGCACGCCCGACCGGCGCCGCGACGCACTGGTCGAGCTCGCGACAATCCCGACCACCGCGCCGGCTGGTTACGAGGTCGGGCCATTCGTCGCGGACAACTCCGCAGCCGGCTACGCCGCCGCGGTCGAGCACTGCGTTGCCCGGATCGAGGCAGGCGACGTCTACCAGGCCAACCTCTGCGTACGCCTCCGCGCCACGTTCGGCGGGTCGGCGACGGCCCTTTTCGCCGACCTCGTCGCGGAGTTGCGTCCGGCCCACGCGGCACTCCTGCGCGGCGTCGACGAGTCGGTGCTGAGCTTCTCGCCCGAGCTGTTCCTGCGCCGGCGTGGCCGTGCGCTGCTGTCGGCGCCGGTGAAGGGCACCCGGGCCCGCTCGGCCGACCCGATCGTCGACGCGCGCAACGCCCGAGCGCTGCGCGACTCGGCCAAGGAGCGCGCCGAGAACGTGATGATCGTCGATCTCGTACGCAACGACCTCGCGCGCGTCGCGCAGACCGGTTCGGTGACGGTTCCCGAGTTGCTCGCGGTGGCACCACACTGCGGGGTGTGGCACCTGCTCAGCCGCGTCGCCGCGACGCTGGCGCCGGGCGCCGGCGACGCCGATCTGATCGCGGCCGCCTTCCCGCCCGGTTCGGTCACTGGAGCGCCCAAGTCCTCGGCGCTGGCGATCATCGACGAGCTCGAGACCGGACCGCGCGGGGTGTACACGGGCGCGGTCGGCTATGTGAGTCCCGTCGCCGGGCTCGAGCTGAACGTCGCGATCCGGACGGCGGAGCTCTCCGGCGCTGGGCAGCTCGAACTCGGCGTCGGCGCGGGCATCACCGCCACGAGCGTGCCCGCAGCGGAATGGGACGAGTGCCTGGACAAGGCGGCTCCGCTCGCCGCGGCGATGGGTACGACCGTGGCCGCCCGCCGTGCGCTCGAGCCGGAGGCCGGCGCCTTGTTGGAGGCGCTGTTCGAGACGCTGCTCGTCGTCGACGGCGAGCCGGTCGAGCTGGACCGGCATCTGGCCCGTCTGAGCGGTTCGGCCGAGGAGTTGGGCCTCGATCCGCCGCCAGACCGGTTACCGGCGGCGGTCAGGGACGCGTCCCGCCCGCACCGCGTCGCTCGGGTGCGCGTCGAGCTGGCCGCCGGTCGCTTCGACATCAGGGTCGCATCCGCCGAGCTGCCGCAGCCGATGTCCGTTCAGCAGGGGATCGACCTGCCGCACGTCCGCGTCGACCGCGGACCGGGCCGCCACAAGCTCGCCGACCGGCGCCGCCTCGACGAGATCGAGCGGTCGTGCGGCGGCCCGGCGCTGCTCGTCGACGCGGACGGTCACTGCCTGGAAACGACGCGCGGCAACGTCCTGGCGATCGTCGCCGATCGCCTGGTCACCCCGCCGCTGGACGGCCGGCTCCTGCCCGGAGTCACGCGCCGCCGGCTGCTGGATCTGGCCCGCTCGCGCGGGATCGACGTCGTCGTGCAACCGCTCGCCCTGGACGGCCTCGAGCGCCTGGACGGGCTGGCCGTCTGCGGGTCGGTGCGCGGTGCGGTGTGGGTACGGCAGTGCGCCGGGACCACGTGGACGCAGCCGCACCCGGTGCTCGCGGCGCTCACCGACGCGCTGCTCAGCCGCTGGCGCGTCCCGGTAACTGTCGCTCGGTGACTGCGGCGAGGTGCGGGTGAACAGTGCGACCGAAGCGGTGATCAGTACGGCGCCCGCCAGTCGGGACGGGGTGACCTGCTCACCGAGCAGCAGCACGGCGCCGGCGAAGCCGAAGGCAGGGATCAGGTTGATGATCACTGCCGCGGTCCCGGCCGGGACCGCGGTGACTGCCCGGTTGTAGAGCAGGAAACTCAGCGCGTAACCCCCGACGCCGACCAGTGCGGTGACGACCCAGACCTGCACCGGCACATGCGCCGGAATCGTCTCGCCGCCCGTCGCCCACACCGTGCCCGCGATCGGCAGCGTCACCGCGCACGCGACGGCGAACTGGTGTGCGGTCAGGACGAGCGGGTCGACATCGTCGGTGATTCCCCGCGCCACGATGGTGTAGCCGGCGGCACTGAGTGCGCCGCAGAGCACCAGCGCGTCGCCCGCACCCGGCAGGGTCAACCCGTCCGCATGTTCGAGCGCGAACAGGCCGACGAGTGCGGCTGCCACCGCGAGCAACACCCGCCGTTCGGCACGCTCACGCAGGAACACGAACGCGAGCAGGACGACGAACGCGGACTCGAAGCCGGTGATCACCGAGGCGTTCGACGCGCTCGTCCGGGCCAGCCCGAGAGTGACGACCAGGTAGGCGACGGCCGGTTCGAGCACCCCGAGCGCGACGACCCGCGGCCACGACGCGGGGGACCGGTAGCCGCGCACGAGCAGCACCGTCCACAGCACGACCGTGGCCGCCACGAGTTCTGCGGCGAGCACGGTGACCGGCCCGAGCGTGCCCAGGACGTACTTGCCGCCGGTCATCGACAGACCCCAGAGCGCAGCCGCGATCACCAGCATCGCGGTCGGGGCCGCGGTACTCGTGCGCGTTGCGACGCGTGGTGTGGCCATGGCAGGGCTCGACTCCGAACGGGCAGGACGGGATGCCGCGCCGGCGGTCGGGAAGCTGTCCGGGCGGAATGCGGGACGGTCGGGCCGGGGCTACAACCCCGGGTGTGCACCTCGAAGGTGGTCGAGCGCGGGTCCGTCGATGGTGATGGTCAGCGACACGGCCGAGCCGTTCGGGGCCGTGCCGGGTCCGGCGATCACGATCTTGGTGCGGCCGACGGCCTCGACCTTCGTCCGCGCATCGGTGTGCATGTTGAACGGCGACGGCGGCGCGACCGCGTGCGGCGCGGGTGACGGGGCCGAGGTTCGGCCGGCGGCGGTACCGAGCCGGTGCGCTAGCACCGAGCTGATGGTGACCGCGTGCTTGCGGGCGTGGGTGTCGACCGCGGTCAGCGTCAGCGAGCCGTCCGGGTGCTTGGCGATCACCAGGTCGGTGTGCATGTTGAACGCGGTGGCGACGACTGCAGCAGTGGAGTTCATGGCTGGTTCCTCCCGTGGGACAACAGGTTGAGGCGGGCGGCTGCGGTTGCAGCCTCGGTTCGTGACCGCACGCCGAGCTTGGCGAGCACGTTGGAGACGTGGACGCCGACGGTGCGGTGGCTCAGGTACAACTTGGTGGCTATCTCGCGGTTGCTGAGACCGGCAGCGAGTTCGGCCAGCACCTGCAGTTCGCGCGCGGTCAGGTGGGTCGCGGCCCCGACCATCGCGCGAGATCCGGCGGATGCCGAATCGAGCTGGACGCGGCCCCGCTCGGCGAGCGAGCGCACGGCGGCGCGGATCGGCTCGGCGCCGAGGTCGGCGGCGAGGACGTCGGCGCGGTGCAGCAGGTCGCGCGCGGACGCCATCCGGCGCACGGTCAACTCGGCCTCGGCCGCGCGCAGCAGGCAGTAGGCCAGTCCGCGCGGCCGGTCGAGCGCAGCCCACAGCTCGCCGGCCGTGCTCCAGTTCGCTGCATCGGGCTCGCGCCGGGCGCGGGCGTACTCGCCGTCACCCGTGGCCGCGTACGCCCGGATCTCGGGCGACGCGCTGCCCTCGCGGACGGCCGCCAGCCGCTGATGGAAGCGCTCGGCCCGCTCGCTCGCGGCGGTGCCGCGGCGCGGACGAGCACGCTCGGCCAGTTCGGCCTCGACGCGCAGCCCGACCAGGTAGGTGCGGACGGTCAGCCGTGGGCTCTCGTCGTCCAGCAGCGTTTCGGCGTCGTCGACAGCCTGCGCCGCGGTGTCGGGGTCGTCGTGGCCCAGAGCCAGGTTCGCCTCGGCGAGGTGCAGGTCGGCGAGGACCTCGGCGCTGGACAACTGTGCGGCGAGCTCGCGGGCGGTGTCGATGTATCCGCGCGCTCGGTCGAGGTGGCCACGGGCGATGTCGAGTTCGCTGCGCGAGAGCGCGATCCGCAGCGCCATGCCGGCAGGCAGCCCCTGTGCCTCGGCCTCGTCCGACAGGCGCTCGGCCTCGGCCCACCGTCCGCTCATCCGCAGCAGCACGATCGTGTTGCTCGTCAGGGCCCCGCCGCCGGCCGCGACGAGTCCGTACCTGCGCATCGTCTGCAACCCGGCGACCGAGACGTCACATGCCTCCCGCGTGTGCCCGGCGATCAGCAGCGCGTAGGACAGGTTGCTGTCGGCACGGCGGCAGTCGTCCAGGTCGCCGTAGGCGTGCACGAGTTCATGACCCTGGCGCACGTGCTGCAGCCCGTCCTCGACCGAACCGAGCAGGACCAGGCTCATACCCAGCGCGGTGTGCGCCCGACCCTGCTCGCCGGGCGCGTGCGCGGCGGACGCCGACACGAGCGCTTCGCGGGCGGTGGGGATCGCCTGCTGATGCCGTCCGGTCTGCATGAGCAAGCGGGCCGACGAGACCGCGACTCGTGCCTGCAGCGCCGGCTCATCCGCCTCGGCGGCGAGTTGCTTGGCCTGCGCGAACGCAGTCTCGGCCTCTTCGAGCCGGCCGGCTTCGACCAGGTAACGCCCGCGGCGCTCGGTGACGGCGGCGCGGTCGGCCGGGTTCTCGGCCGCCTCCGCCGCGCGATCGGCGAGGCTCACGGCCGCCTCGAGGTCGCCGCCCCACCGGGCCGCGTCGGCCGCCTCGGCGTACACGGTCGCGATCGACTCACCGTCGACGGCGCCGTCGACACGGCCGAGCAGTTCGATCACCCGGCGGTACTGCCGCCACGCCGCGGCGTAGGCATAGACCGCCGCAGCCAGTCGCCCGGCACGCAGCGAGGCGGCCAGCGCGGCCGGCCGGTCGCCGGTCGCCAGCACGTGCGCGGCCCACTCGGCCGCGCGGCTCGCACTCTTGTCCACGTCGGGGTCGCGGCCCAGCACGGCGGCAACCGCCCCGTGCAGCCGCCGCCGTTCGGCCGGCAGGATCCGCTCGCGCACCGCCTCCTGGGTGAGGACGTGCCGGAACGCGTACTGCTCGCGCTCGCGGTCGACGACCAGCAGGCCACTCTCGACTGCCTGCCGGACGGCGACGGCAAACCGCTCCGGACCCAGCCCGCTCGTCGCGACGAGCAGGTCGTGGGCCACCGGCCGCCCGATGAGGGCGGCAAGCCGGACCAGGTGCTCGGCGTCGGAGTCGATCAGCGAGGCGCGGGCCAGCAGGACGTCCTGCAGCGAGGCCGGCACGTCGTCGTCGGTGCCCGCGACGAGAAGTTCCTCGGCGATGAACGGATTGCCTTGCGAGCGCGTGTGCAGGCGGTCCAGCACCTCGTGGCCGGCGGCCGTGCCCAGGACGGCCTCGGCGAGTGCGGCGAGCTCGTCGCGCGAGAGCCGCGCCAGCTCGATGCGAGCGGCCTGGCGGGCACGGACCAGGGTCTCGATCAGTCGTTGCAGGCCGGGGGAGTGCTGCCAGCCTTCGCTGCGATAGGTGAGGACGAACAGCGGATCGCCGTCGAGGTTGCGGAGCAAGAACGCGACCAGGTCGAGGGTGCCGGGGTCGGCCCAGTGCAGATCCTCGAGCGCGAGCAAAGTCGGTCCCGAGTTCGACACGCGTTGGACGACCGACAGTGCGTGCTCGAACAGGTCGGCCTGGTCGCGCAGCGGTCCGGCACCGACTCCCAGCAGCATGTCGATCTGACCGAGCAACACCTCGTCGTCCACGTCGCGCCGCAGCCGCCGCATCGCCTCCGCGATCGGCGCGTACGGGATGGGATCGCCACTGACCTCGACGCACCCCCCGGTCAGCACCTGCCAGCCGTCGGCCCGGTGGGCGGCGATTACGTGGTCGAGCAGGCGGCTCTTGCCGATGCCCGCCTCGCCGGAGATCACGGCGACGTTCGGACCCGGGGTGCGCCGGCCGGTGTCGCAGATCGTGGTCAGGGCGTCGGCGCGGCCGATCAACGGGCGGGCGCGGACGTCGTGGGCCACGGCAAGAAGTATCGCCCGCTCACGCGCCTGCGCAGAGTGTCGCGGCGGCACGAATATGGGCGGGACCGGCCGGCCGGCCGGTGCGTGGTCGGCGGCGGCCGCACGCACCGGCCGGCAATGGACCGCAACGGCCACGATGGTGTCCCTTCCCGTTGCGATCCCGGCGCGGTCACCGTCGGACGCGTCCCTCCCGACGGGTCCGACGGCGACTGCTGTGCCGATGACGATCTCGTAGCGTGGCCGGCTGCGGATCTGTCAGATGACGTAAGCCGAGCTGCCGATAACCACGATCCGCGCAATTCGGGCAAAACCGTGCCTGGGCTCGCCCTGTCGTTCCGAGCCGCGATATGGCACGCTCAGCCACGGTCAGCTGTCGGATACCTGGGGGTTTGGCATGGTTGTCGTTCGTCGTCGCATGGTCGCGGCCCTCGCTGTCGCCGGAGCAGTCGGGGCGCTGACGTTGGCGCCGTCCGCCTTCGCCGCGCCGGTGCCGGTCACTCCGACGCGGGCAGCGCACTCGCACCTGGCAGCAGTGCCCGGAACGGGAGCCGCCCGGCACAACCCGCTGCTGAAGGACGTCCTCGCGGAGGAGAACGAGAGCAACGACCAGAACGCGCCGATCACCGCGCAGTGCAAGAAGTTCATCGGCAAGCCGAACCCGTACCCCGACCCGGCCCCGAACGTCGACATGATCGTCGGCGACCGGCTCACCAGTTCGGGATCAGGCGGCGGCTGCTCGACCCCGCAGAACGAGACCACGATCGCGGTCAACCCCGAGAACCCGGCCAACATCGTCGCCGGGGCGAACGACTACCGGGGTTACAGCGCGCTCACCGCGAGCAACCAGCCGGTGGGCTACGCCTACACGTCCACCGACGGCGGGTCGACCTGGACCGACGTCCTGCTCCCCGGGCTGACCTGGGAGACCGGTGCCGTCGGGCCGCTGCACGCGATGGACGCCGCCGGTGATCCCGTCGTCGCGTTCGGGCCGGACAACACCGTCTACTACGGCAACATCTCGTTCAGTCGCGGTGCGCCCGCCGACGGCGGCACCGAAGCGCCCAACGCGATCACCGTCAACGTCTCGCACGACGGTGGGCTGAGCTTCGGCGAACCGACCATCGTCCGGCTCGACGGCGCCGACGCCGACGGGAACCCGACGCCCACGCACTTCTTCAACGACAAGATCTGGCTCGCCGCCGACCCGAACAGCAACCGGGTGTACGTCACCTGGACCCGCTTCCGAGACACGGCCGACGGCGGGTACGCCGAGTCGCCCATCGTCATCGCCACGAGTACGGACGGCGCGCAGACCTTCTCGCGCACACGCCGCATCGACACGGTGGCAGGGGCGAACAACCCGGGTCTGCAGCCGTTCTCGCAAGGCAGCAGCCCGGCCGTCGGGCCGGACGGCACGCTGTCGGTGGCCTACGAGACCAGCTACTGCGCGAGCGCGGCGTGCGACCGTCCGAACGACCGCGACGTCACCGTGGTCGCGACGTCCACCGACCACGGCCGGACCTTCTCACGCTCGATCGTCGGGACGAACTACGACTTCCCGGTCAACGACAACGTCGGCGACTACCGGCTGACCGGCGAGAACTTCCGCATCAACGCCTTCCCGGCGCTCACCGTCGACCCCGTGACCGGCGTGTTCATCGTGACCTGGGTCGACGACCGCAACGGCCGCTACAACCCGAGGACCGGTGAGTCGATCAGGACCAATGCCGACAACATCGTCTCGTCCTCCACCGATGGCGTGGCCTGGACGCGGCCGGTGTCGTTCGGCAGCGGTCAGGACGAGATCTTCGGTGCGGTCGCGGCCTTCGACGGCACCGCGGCGATCACCTCCTACACCCGGCACTACCAGGCCTCGAACGTGAAGCTCGACTACGCCTACTGGTCGGTCGACGCGGAAGCGGGCCGCATCGTCAGCACCGGCCCGATCACGCGGATCACGACCCGCTCGTCCAACCCGCGTATCCAGTTCCCGACGGTCGGGGCGGACGGGCACGTGCTGCAGGGCGGGTTCATCGGCGACTACACCGACGCGGCCATGGGTGCCGACAAACGCCTGCACCCGTCGTGGACGGACTTCCGCGGCAATCCCGGCACGACCGCACCGAATCAGGATGCCTACACGAGCACCATCGACCTCGGCTGACGCAGACCCGGGCTGGGTCAGCCGCGCATGAGCTGGGCCAGGCGAGCTGCCCGCTCGCTCACGAACACGTCCTCGAGCAGGACCGGCCGGCCCTCGGCGTCGGCGAGCGGGATGCGCCAGTTCGGGTACTCGTCGAGCGTGCCGGGCTGATTTTGGGTGCGGCGCTCGCCCATCGCGTCGGTCAGCGCCAGGCAGCGCAGCCGGGCCGGTGTCTGCGCGAGCACCCGGTGCAGCGCCTCGACGGTCTCGGCGACATCGGCGTGCTCGCCGAGCAGCCCGCGGCGGCGCAGCTCGTCGAGCCAGGCCTGCTGGTCCGCGCGGTCGGCGGCCAGTTCCTCGTCCAGCGACCGCGTCAGTAGCCCCAGCCGGTCGCGCAGCCGCACGTGGTCGCCGCCAAGATAGCCCGCACTGGGCGGCAGGTCGTGGGTGGTCACCGCGGCCAGGCAGAACTCGCGCCACCGTTCCGGTGCCAGCGGTTTGCCGTCGCCGTCCCAGTCGAACTCGAACCACAGGATCGACGTGCCCAGGATGCCGACCGCGCGCAGGTAGTCGCGCACCCATGGTTCGACCGTCCCGAGGTCCTCGCCGATGACGACGGCGCCGGCGCGCTGTGCCTCGAGGGCGAGGATGCCGATCATCGCGTCGTGGTCGTAGTGGACGTAGGTGCCGTCCGTCGGTGCGGCGCCGGCCGGGATCCACCACAGCCGGAACAGCCCGATCACGTGGTCGACGCGAAGCCCGCCCGCGTGGCGCAGCACGGCCCGGACAAGATCGCGGAACGGCGCATACGCCTGCTCGGCGAGCCGGTCGGGACGCCACGGGGGCTGGCGCCAGTCCTGCCCGGTCTGGGCATAGGCATCCGGCGGTGCGCCGACGGTGATCCCCGCGCCGAGCTCGTCCTGACGGGCCCACGAGTCGGCGCCGGTCGGGCTCACTCCGACGGCCAGGTCGTGGACGACGCCGAGGCGCATCCCGGCGCGGCGGGCCGCCGCCTGCGCTCCGGCAAGCTGCTCGTCGACGAGCCACTGCAGCCAGCGGTGGAAGGCGACGGCATCCGCGTGCTCGCTCCGGAAGGCGGCGACGGCGGGGGAGCACGGGTGCTGCAGTTCGCTCGGCCAGTCCCGCCAGTCGAGGCCGTGGGTCTCGACCAGCACGCACCAGGTCGCGAAGTCGTCGAGCGCGGTTCCCTCACGCCGGCAGAAGGCGCGAAACGGCCCGGCCCGGCCCGGTGCCGATCCGCTGCGCCAGATCAGTTGCAGCGAGGCGCGCTTGGCGGCCCACACCGTGTCGCGGTCGATGAGTCCGCGACCGTTGAGCTCAGCGCGAAGGTGGGTGCCGACCTCGTCGACCGCGGCGCGCAGGTCGTCGCTCAGATAGGCGTATTCGGGGACGGCCTCGATCCGCAGGTACGCCGGGTTCGCGAACCGCCGCGTCGTCGGCAGGTACGGCGACGGGTTCATCGGTGCGATCGGCTCGGCGGCGTGCAGCGGGTTGACCAGCACGAAGTCGGCGCCGTGGTCGGCGGCCGCCCACCCGGCCAGGTCGGCGAGATCGGTCAGATCCCCCAGCCCCCACGAACGCCTCGAGCACGCGCTGTACAACTGCGCCGCCAGCCCCCACTTCGGCTGCTCGCCGAGACCGGCGGGCAGGCCCAGCCAGGACGGCGTGACGATCAGCGGGCAGTCGTGGTCCGCGCCCTCCGTGCTGGCGAGCAAGGTGTGGTAGCCCGGCGGCAGGTCGTCGGGCAACTCGAAGCTGGCCTCGCCGACCAGTCGGGCGTCGATCTCGCGCGGTGCCGCGAAGTTGTCGATCTGGCTCGGCGAGGATCCCGGCGTGCCGTCCTCACGCCGGATCCGCAGGGAGAGTGGCGCACCGTGCCGGACATGGACGTCGACCGTGCGCCGCTCGCCCGCCCGGGCGATCACGTAGTGCGGCAGCGTCCGCGACCACGGTTGCGCCGCCTCGGCCGCGAGGCTCGCGGCGCAGGCGACCGGGGTCGCGGCATCGACGTCAAGGGCGGCGAGGACCGCGGTCAGCGTGGCGGGTGCGACCTCGACGTGCTCGCCGCGCCAGTCCCAGTACTCGGTGGCCACGCCGTACGCCGCGGCCAGTTCTCGCAGCGTCTCGTCCACCCGTCCATCAAATCGCACGGCTGGTGTGAGGTCCGTGCGGGCTCAGTCGAGATCGACCGGCACGAGGTGCGCCGACCACTTCTCTTCGATGCGACCGAACCGCCAGACCGCGATGGCCACCAGCCACGACACGACGAACAGGCCGACGATCCCGTACCCGGCGTAGTCGAGGGGGATGCCGGCGATCGCCGCCAGCGGCCCGGACGTGATGTGCGCCTGGTTGGTCAGCACCGACAGCAACTCGATCGTCCCGATGATGAGGGCGACCGCGACCGACAGCGCCGTGATCGTGATGTTGTAGAACACCTTGCGGACCGGCTTGGCGAACGCCCAGCCGTAGGCGGCGTTCATGAACACGCCGTCGGTCGTGTCGAGCAGGCACATGCCGGCCGCGAACAGGACGGGCAGCACGAGGATCGCGTAGAAGGGCAGGTTGAACGCCGCCGCGCCGCCGGCCAGCACGAGCAGACCGACCTCGGTCGCGGTGTCGAAACCGAGCCCGAACAACAGGCCCACGGGGTAGATGTGCCACGCCTTGCGCACCGACTTCGTCAGCCCGCCGAGGAAGCGGTTCATGAACCCGCGCTGGTTGAGGTGGTGCTCGAGTTCGGACTCGTCGAACTCGCCCCGGCGCATCCGCCGGAACACCTTCACGATGCCGGCCAGGACGATGAGGTTCAGGATGCCGAGGAGCCAGAGGAAGGTCCCCGAGACCGACGCACCGATGAGGCCGGTGACCGAGTGCAGTCCCGAGCCGTCGTCGCTGACCTGACCGGCTAGGGACTTCACGCCGATCGAGAGCAGCAGCGCCAGCAGGAACACGATCGACGAGTGCCCGAGCGAGAACCAGAACCCGACCGCCAGCGGTTTGCGCCCCCGTCCGGACTCGAGGTTGTCGGCGAGCAGTTTGCGGGTGGTGTTGTCGACCGCGGCGATGTGGTCGGCGTCGAAGGCGTGCCGCATGCCGAGCGTGTAGGCCAGGATGCCCACGCCGACGTCGTAGAAGCCGTCGCCACCGAGGCTGAGGTGCGCGGGCACCACCACCGCGAACAGCAGGCCGAACCCGAGCACGTGCAGCACGACGATGAAGCCGTACATGCCGGCCAGGGCGGTCCAGTCCTGGCGGGTCAGCGAATCGCGGAAGCGTCGGTACGCCGAGGGGGACTCGGGCGGTGCCAACGTTGCCACTTGGTGCGGTCCTCTCGCGACGCGTGCTTTCGACCGTAGGTCGGCGCCGCGGCTTATTGCAAGCGATTGGCGAAAACTATTGCCAGCAATTCGCAGCAGGCGGTGGCGGGGCAGGCGCGTGGCCGGGGCCCGGCATGGTGCCCGATACCATGCAGCCTGCGGATCCGCCGCTGCGCGGCCCCCGAATCCCGACCGAACAGAGAGCTCGCCTCGTGACCGTGACCGACACGACCGGCACCACCGTGCACCTTCCGGACCACCTCAAGCCCGTGGACGGGCGGTTCGGCTGCGGGCCGTCCAAGGTCCGTCCCGAGGCGCTGGCGCGGCTGGCCGGTCAGCACACGCTGATGGGCACCTCGCACCGTCAGGCACCGGTGAAGGCGGTTGTACGGGCGGTGCGGGACGGGCTCAGCGAGCTGTTCAGCCTGCCCGCCGGCTACGAGGTGATGCTGGGCAACGGCGGGTCGACCGCATTCTGGGATGCCGCGGCCTGCGGGCTGGTCCGCGACCGCGCGCTGCACCTGGTGTGCGGGGAGTTCTCGCAGAAGTTCGCGGCAGTGACCGGTGGGGCCCCGTTCCTCGCCGATCCGATCGTGGTGTCCGCCGACCCGGGTGATGCGCCGCAGCCGGTCGCCGATCCCAGCGCGGACGTGATCACCTGGCCGCACAACGAGACCTCGACCGGCGTGATGATGCCGGTCCGCCGGCCGGGTGACTCGGACGGGTCGCTCGTGCTGATCGACGCCACGTCCGGCGCGGGCGGGTTGCCGGTCGACGTCGGTCAGTGCGACGTGTACTACTTCGCGCCGCAGAAGTCGTTCGGCTCGGACGGCGGCCTGTGGCTCGCGGCAGTCAGCCCGGCCGCGATCGAGCGGATCGGCGAACTCGACGGTGCCGACGGCCGCTGGATCCCGTCCTCGCTGTCGCTGTCGACCGCGCTGGACAACTCGCGCCAGGACCAGACCTACAACACACCCGCGCTCGCGACGTTGCTGCTGCTGGCCGACCAGCTCCAGTGGATGCTGGCCGGTGGCGGGCTCGACTTCTGCGTGTCCCGAACGAGCGCGTCCGCAGCGCACCTGTACGGCTGGGCCGACCGGTCGCAGTTCGCGACCCCGTTCGTCACCGACCCGGCCAAGCGCTCGCTGGTCGTCGGGACGATCGACTTCACCGAGGACGTGGACGCAGCGGCGATCGCGAAGATCCTGCGTGCGAACGGGATCGTCGACGTCGAGCCGTACCGCAAGCTCGGCCGCAACCAGCTGCGCGTCGGGATGTTCCCCGCGATCGAACCGGCCGATGTCGAAGCGCTCACCGCGTGCATCGACTGGGTCGTGGCGAACGCGCTGTGAGAGTTCTCGTCGCAGAGGTGATCGGTGAATCCGGCGTTGCCCTGCTTAGATCGGCCGGGTTCGAGGTCGAGGTCGCAACCGGCTGGGATCGGGCCACGCTCGAGTCCCGCATCGCGGACTTCGACGGCATCCTGATCAGGTCGGCAACCCAGGTCGACGCCGACCTGCTGGCGAAGGCGGACCGGCTGGTCGCCGTGGCCCGCGCCGGCGTGGGCGTCGACAACGTCGACATCGATGCAGCCACTCGGCGCGGGGTCGTCGTCGCGAATGCCCCGCAGTCCAACGTGATCACGGCCGCCGAGCACACGATGGCGCTGCTGCTCGCACTGGCCCGCAACGTCCCGCAGGCGCACGCGTCGCTCGTCGGCGGGTCGTGGGACCGCGCCAAGTTCAGCGGCGTCGAGCTGCACGACAAGACCCTCGGCATCCTGGGCTTCGGCCGGATCGGGCAGCTCGTCGCGCACCGGGCCCGCGGCTTCGGGATGCGCGCCGTCGCGTTCGACGCCTATCTCGCCGAGGAGCGCTTCCGCGAGCTCGGCGTCGAGCGGGCTGGCGACCCCGACCAGGTGTACGCGGTCGCCGACTTCATCACGGTGCACCTGCCCAAGACGGCCGAGACCGAGGGATTCCTCAACGCTGCCGCCTTCGCGAAGATGAAGGACGGCGTGCGGATCCTGAACGTGGCGCGTGGCCCGCTGGTCGTCGACGCCGACCTGCAGGCCGCACTCGACTCGGGCAAGGTCGCCGGTGCCGCGCTCGACGTGTTCACCACCGAACCGGTCACCGACCACCCGCTGTTCGGGTACCCGAACGTGGTCGTGACGCCGCACCTGGGTGCGTCCACTGTCGAGGCGACCGATCGCGCCGGTTACCAGGCCGCCGAGCAGTTGGTCGCTGCGCTGACCGGCGGCGCCGTCACGTCGGCGGTCAACGTCCCGGCGATCGCGGCCGACGATCTCGAGGCGGTCGGGCCGTTCCTCGGTCTGTGCGCGAGTCTCGGGCGGGTGCTCGGCGCGCTCGCGCCGGGAACCTCCGTCGACGCCCTCGACGTGGAATTCCTCGGCCGCATCGCCGAGCGTGACACGCGGCTGCTCACCATCCAGGTGGTCAAGGGTCTGCTGGCCGGGCACACCGAAGAGGCCGTCAACGACGTCAACGCGTTCACGCTGGCGCACGAGCGTGGCATCGCCATCGCCGAGCGCAGCACGCCACAGGCCTACGACTTCACCGACCTGGTGCGCGTGCGCCTGCGCAGCGGTGACGAGACGACCCGGGTCGTCGGCACCGTGCTCGGGCGGCGCAACCGTCCGCACCTGCTCGAGGCGTGGGGCTCGCGGTTCAACGTCCAGCTCGAGCAACATCTCGCGGTGTTCCGTTACGTCGACCAGCCGGGAATGCTCGGCCGCGTCGGCACCGCGTTGGGCGACGCCGGCGTGAACATCCTGTCCGCCGCGGTCGGGCGACGCCCCGAGGACGAGAGCGATGGCGAGGCGGTCATGGTCGTCACCACCGACGCCGACGTGCCTGCCGAAGTCCTGGAAGGGATCGTCACGCAGGACGGCTTCCTCGCCGCCCGCGCCGTGAGTGTGTGAGTTTGCCGGGGCAGCTATTGCCGCGGGCATCGAGTCGATGGACGGCGCCGAAGTGCTCAACCAGGTGAACTACACGCAGGTGTGTGCAGCGTTCGGGTCCGACGAGCGCACCAGGGCGGTGACCCAGGCGGTGCTTGCCGACGGGATGGTGTGGATGTCGGGCTCACGCTGGGCCGGCCGCGACGTGCTGCGCGTGTCGGTGAGCAACTGGACGACCGCCGAGCGCGACGTCGAGCTGTCCCTCGACGCGTTGCGCCGCGCGATCGCCGCAGTCGGTTAGCCGGGCCCGGGCTCGGCGAGCAGCTCGCGGGCGACGGCGAAGGCGCGGTTGGCGCGCGGGACGCCGGCATAGATCGCGGTGTGCAGCAGGACCTCGATGATCTCTTCGGTGCTCAGCCCGTTGCGCAGCGCGCCGCGCACGTGCAGCCCGATCTCGTGCTCGGCCCCGAGTGTCACTAGCGCGGCCAGCGTCGCGATCGACCGCTCGCGTGGGCCGAGCCCGGGACGCGTCCACACCTCACCCCAGGCGTAGCGGGTGAGGAACTCCTGGAAGTCGGCGGTCTGCGCGGTCGTGGCCGCGATCGCGGCGTCGACATGTTCGTCGCCGAGGACGGCACGTCGCATCGCGTAGCCCGCGTCGAGCCGGGACCCGCCACCGAAGTGCCCGAGCAGCAGCGCGGCGACGCGAGCCGGCTGCTCGACGGTCCCGATGTGCGCGGTGTCGTCGAGGATCTCGAGCCGCGCACCCGGGACGGCGGTCACGATCGTGCGCTGGTGCTCGGGCGGGGTGGGCAGGTCGCCGCTGGCCCCGATGACGAGGGTCGGCGCCGCGATCCGGGCGAGGTCGGGCTGTTGGTCCATCGCCGCGATCGCCTCGCAGCACTGCGCGTAGCTCTCCGCGTCGCTGGCGGTGAGCATCGCCTGCAGCTCGGTCACCAGGTCGGGATCGCGCTCGGCCAGTTCGGGCGTCACCCAGCGCCCGACGACGGCCGCGGCGATCGACGCGAGACCGTCGGCCCGGACCGTCGCGGCCCGGTCGAGCCAGGGCTGCGGCACCAGGTGGGCGGACGTGCACAGCAGGGCGAGTCGCCGGATGCGCCCCGGACGGTGGATCGCCAGCCACATGCCGACCATGCCGCCGAGCGAGAGCCCGGCCAGGTCGACGCGGCCGAGGCCTAGCCCGTCGAGCGTCTCGACCACGTCCTCGCCGAGATCGGCGATCGATACCGCCTGGTCGGGTGACGGTGCGGACGATCCGTGCCCGCGGGTGTCGATGCGGATCACCTGGAACTGCTCGGCCAGCGGGCCGACGCACGGCGTCCACATCTCGGTCGACGAGCCGAGCGAGTTCAGCAGGACGAGCGGGGGAGCTCCCGCCGGACCGTCCACCCGCGCGTGCAGCCGCATCACGTCCTCCGATCGAGATAGCGGTCGACCAGGTCGCCGGCGTGGCCGGTGTCGGTGGTGTCGACGCGGCCGGCCAGCAGCGCGAGGTTGCGGGCCATCGCGTCGGCGTCGACCTCGAGCGAGAGCAGGCAGGCTCGCAACCGTGACGCTGCGCCACCCACCGCACGCAGCAACGCGACCAGCGCCGGCCACTCGGCGTGCCAGCCACCGGCGCCGCGGTGCAGTTCCGGCGAGCCGGCGCTGAGCACCGTCGCGACGAGACCGGGAGCCTGCATCGCGCCGGCCCGGGCGGTGACGGCGGCGATCGGGTTCTGCTTGTGTGCCATCGCCGACGACCCGCCCGGCCTCGCTTCGCGGACCTCGCCGAGTTCGTTCTGCGCGAGCAGCACGACGTCACCTGCGACCTTCGCGACCGCGGCAGCCGCGGTGCCGAGCGCACCGGCGAGTTCGGTGACCAGGGTGCGGTCGCCGTGCCAGACGCCGCTCGGTTCGGCCAGTTCGAGTTCGTCAGCGAAGGCGGCAAGGACGTCGAGCCCGTGCGGGTGCAGCGCCGACATGGTGCCGGCGGCCCCGCCGAGTTGCACCGGCAGCGCCCCGCGGACCTCGTCCAGCCTCGCCCGCGCGCGGTCGAGGGACGAGCCCCAGACCGCGGCGAGTGCACCGAAGGTGGTGGCCAGGGCCTGCTGCAGCAGCGTGCGCGCCGCCATCGGCGTGTCGCGGTGCGTGCGCGCCAGCGCGGCTGCCGAGTTCGCGCAGTCGGCGAGTTCGCCCAGGATCACGCCCAGCCCACGCGTGGCGAGCAGGACGAACGCCGTGTCAAGAATGTCCTGGCTGGTCGCCCCGAGATGGACTGCTGCTGCGGCGTCGGCACCGGCTCGCGCCTCGACCGCCGCGCGGATGTCCTGGACGAGGGGGATCACCGGGTTGCCGTCGGCGGCGGCGCGCCGCGACAGGTCCGCGACGTCGCCGGCGCGCACCTGCTCGCACGCGGCGCCGATCTCGAGCGCGGTGGCCAGGTCGATCAGCCCGGCGCGGGTGCAGGCACGTCCGAGCGCCGTCTCGGTCTCGCACAGCGCGGCGAGCAGCGCCGCGTCGTCGGTCGCCGCGGTGATCGCCGTCGTGCCGAAGACGCCGTCGAGAAGCTCCACCGGGACAGGCTCTCAGACTTCGAAGAACGGCGTTTCACCCTCGCCCTGCAGGCGGATGTCGAAACTCAGCCGGCCCGGACCGTCGGGCGCTGCGATCAGCAGCGCGCGGTCGGCCGCCCGCAACCGGCTCAGGGCGGGGTCACTCGCGTTCGCCGCGTCGTGGTCGGGGAAGTACATCCGGGTCACGAGGTGCCTGAGCAGGCCGCGCGCGAACACGGTGATGTCCAGGTGCGGTGCCTGCTCGTCGAACGTCCCGGGCACGAGCGTGCGGAACCAGAACCGGCCGTCGGTATCGGTCAGGACGCGGGCAAAGTTTCGCAGGCCCGGGTAGCCGAGCGCGCCGCGCGGGTCGTCGGCGTGGGGGAACCGGCCGTCGGGGTCGGCCTGCCACGTCTCGAGCAGACCGTCTGGCACCGGGTCGCCGTCGCCGTCGCGCAGCACTCCTGACACGAGCACCGCGCCTGGGGTGCCGTCCGGGACCGAGTCTGGTCCGTCCGCCCAGGTCAGGCCGATCGCGAGGAACGGCCCGACCGTCTGCGACGGGGTCGGCCCGAAGTCAGTCATCGTCCGGGTCGCTCTCGAACGGCGTCTGCTCAGTGCCGCGCAGCACGATGTCCCAGCGAAAGCCCAGGGCCCACGCCTCGCGCGTCGCGTCGTGGTCGTAGGCCGACACCAGGCGCAGGCGCGCCTTCTCGTCGGGGACGGAGTTGAAGATCGGGTCCTGCCAGAACAGCGGATCGTCCGGGAAGTACATCTGCGTCACGAGCCGCTGGGTCAGCGCGCGGCCGAAGACCGAGAAGTGGATGTGCGCCGGGCGCCAGGCGTTTCGGTGGTTCTGCCACGGGTAGGCGCCGGGGCGGATCGTGGTGAACCGGTAGCGGCCCTCGCCGTCCGTCGAGCAGCGGCCCAGCCCGCTGAAGTGCGGGTCGAGTGGTGCCGCCCACTGGTCGTTCTGGTGCCGGTACCGGCCGGCGGCGTTGGCCTGCCACAGCTCGAGCAGGGTGTCGGGGACGGAACGGCCGTCGGAGTCCAGGACGCGCCCGTGTACGACGATGCGCTGCCCCACGGCTTCGCCGCCGTCCCAGCGCGTCAGATCGTCGTCACCGGGCTGGACGCGATCGTGGCCGAACAGCGGGCCGGTGATTTCGGTCAGCCGCTGCGGCAGCAGGTGCAGTTCGCGCGTCGGATGCCGTAG
The DNA here is from genome assembly GCA_963750295.1 of uncultured Actinomycetota bacterium. Classification (GTDB taxonomy): domain Bacteria; phylum Actinomycetota; class Actinomycetes; order Mycobacteriales; family Jatrophihabitantaceae; genus CAVVPY01. The sequence goes on along the minus strand of CAVVPY010000001.1, from coordinate 1,440,342 downwards.
CGCCGAGCTTCGGTATTCCGGCGAGTCGTAGGCGGGGTGCGTGCCCGGCGGGTCGCTGCGGTATCCGATCACGACGTCGATCCGGTCATCGGTAGCTCCAGCCGGTCTCGTACGGCAGGCCGGTGTAGTTCTCGGCCAGCGAGGTCGCCATCGCCCAGGACGTTGTCACGTAGTCCAGTTGTGCCTCGGCCAGCCGTCGGGCAAACGGGTCGTCGTCCGGATCGGTGTGCAGCATCCTCGTCATCCACCACGAGAAGTGCGTTGCCCGCCAGACCCGACGCAGCGCCATTGCGGTGTAGGTGTCGAGCAGGTCGGTGCGTCCGTTCGCGTAGTAGCCGCCGAGGGCGTGCGACAGCAATCGCACGTCGGCCACCGCGAGGTTCATGCCCTTCGCGCCGGTGGGCGGCACGATGTGCGCCGCGTCGCCGGCGAGCAGCAGGCGTCCGCGTTGCATGGGCGTGGCGACGAAGCTGCGCATGGGCGTGATGCCCTTGTCCAGCAGGGGTCCCTCGGCCAGCTCGAAGCCGTCGTCGGTCGCGAGCCGCTCGTGCAGTTCGGACCAGATGCGGTCATCGGACCAGGCGTCGAGATTCTCGTCGGCCGGTACCTGCAGGTACATCCGGGTGATCGTAGGGGAGCGCATCGAATGCAGCGCGAAGCCGCGCTCGCTGCGGCAGTAGATGAGTTCGGTCGACGACGGCGGCGCCTCGGCGAGGATCCCGAGCCATGCGAACGGGTAGCCCCGCTCGTACACGGTCAGGCCGGGGAGGTGTTCGCGGCACACCCCGCGGAAGCCGTCCGCACCGACGATCCAGTCGGCCTGGATCTCGCCACCGTCGTAGCTGACCCGTGGTCGGTCGGTGTCGAGATCGTGGACGGCGACTGCTTCGGCCTCGAAGCGAAGCTCGCCGCCGTCCTCGAGGCGTTGGTGGATGAGGTCCTTCACGACCTCCTGCTGGCCGTAGACGGTGATCCGCCGTCCAGTCAGTTCGGCGAAGTCGATGCGGTGCCGCCCGCGTGCGTAGCGCAGTTCGGTGCCGTCGTGCATCATGCCCTCGGCATCGAGCCGCTTGCCGACGCCTGCCTCGTGCAGGGTTTCCACGGTGCCGTGCTCGAGGACGCCGGCCCGCACGCGGTGCTCCACGTAGTCACGGTCACGACGCTCGAGAACGACCGACTCGACGCCCTGCAGGTGCAGCAACCGCGCCAGCAGCAGGCCCGCCGGCCCGGCCCCGACGATTGCGACCTGGGTGCGCATGACGTCAGTCTGGTGCACTTGATCGACCGGCACACCCTTCCGGCGCGTCAGTATGGGGCTAAATGCCTGTTAAGCGAGTCATCAGTTTGCAGGACCGCGTGACTGTCGATGGAATTGCGTGATGGCCCCCCGGGATGCGAATGCGCAGGAACGCGCGATCGTCGCGCTCCGTGACGCGGTACTGGCTGCGGAGAACTTCCGGCAGGTCTCGGCGCGCGGTCTCGGGCTGGGCGTGACCGAGACGCAGGCCATCTCGCACCTGGTTCGCGCGGGGACGATGGGACAGACCGAACTGGCCGCGGCGCTGGGGATCACGACCAGTTCGGTGACCAGTCTCGTCGACCGGATGGAGCGGGGCGGGCTGGTGAAGCGCCTTCCGCATCCCCATGACCGGCGGCGCACCGAGGTGACGCTGACCAAGTTCGGCGAGCAGGCCGTGCAGCGTGCCAACGACTGGTTCCTCAAGGCCTTCGACTCGATCGGCCGGGACGACCTGGATGCAGTGAGCGAGATGCTGCACGGGGTGGCGGAGGGGCTGCGCGCGGCCGCAGGCAACGTCCCTTAAAAAACCCGGCTGCCGATCCGGCGGGCTCATGGGTAGCGATCCCCCAACCACTGCCCGACCACGCCGGATTACGGCAGCCGCGATCCTCGAGGGACCGGCCAGCATCACGAGTAATCCTGTTCTCGCCCCCGCTGACCATTCCACGGTAGGTGTGCGTTCAATTGCCTGTCAAGCTTTTCGGCTGTCGTATAACGATGACGCGCGGTCGCAGTTACGGCCGCGTCGACGAGACCGACGTCCCGCCGGAGGGTTGCAGGGTCGGTCGCTCGGCCTTCGGGATCGCGCGCAGGGCGAAGAACAGCACCAGCGCGATGAGCGCCAGGACGAAGATCGTGGATGCGATCCGACTGGCGATGGTGTGCAGGTCTGCCACGAGAGCAGGGTAGGGGCATCGGTCCGCACGCGGGGAACCGGCCTCGATCAGAAACGTTAAGGTCGGTAATGATGACGCGGACGCCGCCACGACCGGACAGCGGGCCTCGCAAGGCCGCGCAGAAACTGCATGCCACGCGTGAGCGCACCAAGAGCACGCGGACCGGGGCGATCGTGTGGCGCACGGTGGTCACCGCCATCGGCGCGGCCATCGTGGTCGTCGGGGTCTTCTTGCTGCCGCTGCCCGGGCCGGGCTGGTTGATCATCTTCGCCGGGCTCGCCGTCCTGGCCACGGAGTACGTGTGGGCCTCGAGGCTGCTGCAGCGTGCGCGCCGGATGGTCGGCACTTGGACCGACTGGGTGCAGGCCCGTAGCCGTCCTGTCCAGGCCCTGATCGGGCTCGGGTTCATGATCTTCGCGGCCGGCGTGGCCTACGCATCGTGGTACGTGTATCTGCGCTGACGCGGTTCGGTACTCTCGGGAGGCTGCGGCGAGCGTTCACGCTCACGCGGGCGATTAGCTCAGCGGGAGAGCACTGCCTTCACACGGCAGGGGTCACTGGTTCGATCCCAGTATCGCCCACGACTACACCCCCCGTATTTGCTGGCCTGCAGCGTCTGATTCCCGAGTCAGTCGATAGACATTCGGGGCGCTGGTCCTTACCTGGTCCTTGGCAGCGGCGCGCGTCTCGTCCAAACGGGCGGCGTCCAGATCGGAATCGAACAGGTCGGTATAGATGTCGAGCGTCATGGCGGCGCTGGCGTGTCCGAGCATGCGTTGGACGGCCTTCACGTTGGCGCCCGAGGGCAATCCGCCGAATGGCGAAACCGTGCGCTAGGGCTTGATCGCCTTGGCCACGGCGATCGACAGGTCCTTGTTCACCCCGTCGGTCGCCTGGGCGATCACCTGCACCATGTAATCGGCGAACAGGACGAACAGGCCCGTGGACGCGCTGAAGGCAGCCTTCGTGCCGACGCCGGCCACGGGCTGGGTTTCGCCGGCAGCGGTCAGCGCGGTATCGTAGTCAGAGGTGTTGAGTGCATTCACCGATACGATCACCGCCTTGGCGTTCAGCACGTCCTTCGCCGTGAACTCGCAGGCACCGAGCAGCGATCCCTGAGCCGCAGTCGGTTTGCCTGCCTCGAACTCGGACCCGATCGCTGCGCCGACGGCCGCGGCCGTGATCTTCGAGCAGACGTCGACTCCTCCTGCGCCGCTGGCGGTGGTCGTCGCAGCGGCGGGCGACGTGGCTGCGGTCGACGTGGCAGCAGGCCGGCTCGCCGCGCCAGTGCTCGTGCCCGGCTGCTTGCTCCCACTGCTGCTGCAACCGGTGAGGAGCACGGCGCTCCCTGCCAGCCCGGCAACAACCGCGCGTCGAACCTGCATGTGCGCTCCTCGGTCGAAGTTGGCGCAGCCTGGCACAGTTCGCCTCGGTTGGCCTGATGGATTCGCATCTCGGCGCGACAAGGCCGAATGCATCGGCGCAATAGCGGCATACTCACCGTAGGCGGGGGTGGGCGATGGGACGTGCAGCGAAGTTGCCGCGCAAGCTGTACGAGCCTGAGCTGTACCGGCTTCAGGCCGAACTGGTGCGCATGCAGGAGTGGGTGCGCGCTGAAGGCGCTCGGCTTCTGGTGATCTTCGAAGGACGCGATGCCGCCGGCAAGGGCAGCGCGATCAAGCGCGTCACGCAGTACCTCAACCCGCGCGTGGCACGCATCGTCGCCGTGCCTGCGCCCACTGAGCGTGAGCGTGATCAGTGGTACTTCCAGCGCTACGTCGAGCAGTTGCCGTCCGCCGGTGAGATCGTCCTGCTCGACCGGTCCTGGTACAACCGGGCTGGCGTCGAGCGGGTGATGGGTTTCTGCACTCCCGAGGAATACCAGAGGTTCCTCGCGCAGTGCCCGGTCTTCGAGCGATTGCTCGTCGAGGACGGCATCCTGCTTCGCAAGTACTGGTTCTCGGTGAGCGCGGCCGAGCAGGAGCGCCGCTTCCGCTCACGGCTCGACGACCCGATGCGCCGGTGGAAGCTGTCGTCGATGGACGTCGAGTCGATGCTTCGCTGGAACGACTACTCGCACGCCAAGGACGAGATGTTCGTCCACACCGACATTGCCGAGGCGCCGTGGTGGACGGTCGAAGCTGACGACAAGCGCCGGGCGCGCATCAACATGATCGCCCACCTGCTCTCCACCGTTCCGTACCTGGACGTCGCACATCCCACCGTTCAACTGCCGCCGCTCACGACGCATCGAGACGACGACCGACCGCCCCGGGAGTTGTTCACCTCGGTACCCGACCACGCCGCGTCACTCTGAGGGTCGGTACGGCGAACGCACGACATCGACACGCATCGGCCCCTGAATCGCTGCACACTATGCGCATGCGGCAGCCCCACGACATCGTCGGCGGCCTGGCCCGCTCGTACCTGTTCGAGGGCATGGCGCCGGAGCAACTGGAGCAGTTGTCGGCCACGACCAGGACGATGGTCCGCGGCGAGCACACCTGGCACCTCGGCGACCCCGCGAACGAGATCTACGTCGTGCTCACCGGCGAGGTGAAGGACCACGTCGTGGATCTGGACGGTCGCGAGGTGGTGCTGCTCGTGCACGGGCCGGGCATGACCTTCGGCGAGCCCGGCTTCTTCTCGGTCGAGCGGGTTCGCTCGGTGGCGAATCTGGCCGTCATGCCGAGCACGCTGATCCGCATCGACCGGCCCAATCTGTGGCGCTTCATGCAGGACAACCCCGCGGTGAAGGATCGCGCGCTCGAGGGGCTCGCCGGGATGATCCGGGCCTCGGGCATCGTCATGCTTTCGCGTGACACCAGATCACTCGCCGAGCGCCTGGTGTTGCGACTGCTCGAACTCGTCGACAGCAGTCCCGAGCGCGTGGCGGGGCTGGCCGTGACCCCGAAGATCTCGCAGAGCACGCTCGCGTCGATGACCGGTGTCAGCCGCGAGAACGTCAACCGGGCCCTCGCCGGTCTCATCCGTGACGGTGCGATCCGGCAGGACGGCGGCCGCTACGTGATTCTGGACGAGCAGCGCCTGCGCGACGACGCGGCACGGCACTGGCCGCTGTTCCGGCGTCGCGATCGGCCGACAGCGACCCACGACCGGTAGCCGGTTGTGTGTCGCAACATCACACCCGCGCGGTGACGCGGCGGCACTGCGCAGCAGCCCAGGTGCGTTCACTGTTCCTCTCAACGAACTTCTCGGTTGGAGGACCACATGACCACGACACGCGAACCGGTAGCCGCAGCTTTCGACAGCGGATTCAGCGGCGGGATCACGACACCGGACGATGCGGGATACGACGAGGCGCGGGCGGTGTGGAACGGCACCGTCGTCAGCCGTCCGGCCGTGATCGCGCACTGTCGCAGCACGGCAGACGTCGTGGCCGCGGTGAACCTCACCCGCAGGGCTGGTGTGCCGCTCGCGGTGCGGGCCGGCGGACACAGTGTCGCCGGGCTGAGTTCCTGCGAGGGGGGCGTGGTCATCGATCTGACCGGGCTGCGCGCGGTCACCGTCGACCCCCAGCGGCGGCGTGCCATCGTGGAACCGGGCGCGACCTGGGCAGATTTCGACGCCGCGACCGCCGCGCACGGTTTGGCCAGCACCGGCGGGCTGATCTCATCCACCGGAGTGGCCGGGTTGAGCCTGGGCGGCGGGATCGGCTGGCTGCAGCGCAAGTACGGGCTCGCCTGCGACAACCTTCGCTCGGCCCAGCTGGTGACCGCCGACGGTGCCGTGATCGAGGCCGACGACGACCTGCTGTGGGGACTTCGCGGTGGTGGCGGCAACTTCGGCGTCGTGACCCGCTTCGAGTTCGACCTGCACTCGGTCTCGACCGTGCTGGGCGGGCTGATGATGTTCCCGTTCGAGCGGGCCGACGAGGTACTGCGCGCGTTCCGCGAGTGGGCGGCCATCGCCCCTGACGAGGCATCGCTGCTCGCCGCGATCAACTGCGCGCCACCCGAACCGTTCGTCCCACCGCACCTCGTCGGCCAACGCGTCGTCGCGTTGCTGGGGTGCTGGTGCGGGGACCTCGCCACCGGTGAAGCGGCGCTGGCACCACTGCGGGCGCTCGGGCCGGCCGTCGATCTGTTCGGGCCGATGCCCTACCCGGTCCTGCAGAGCATGCTGGACGGCGGTGCCGCGCACGGGCAGCGAAACTACTTCCGGGGCGGGTACGTTGCCGATCTCAGCGACGACGTCCTCGCTGTCGTGATCGAGCACGGGTCGAAGATGCGCTCGCCGAAGTCGCAGATCCACCTGCACCAGATGGGTGGCGCGGTCGGACGTGTCGGTACGGACATGTCGTCGTTCAGTGGACGGGCCGCCGGCTACACCTACAACCTGATCGGCACGTGGGCCGACCCGGCCGAGGATGCGACACACATGGACCTCGTGCGCGCGGCCGCTGCCGCGCTGGCGCCGGTCTCGATGGGGCGCCACTACGTCAACTTCGAGGGCGACGCCGACGTCAACCACGTCCGGGCAGCGTACGGCGAGCAGATCTATGACCGGTTGGCACGACTCAAGCGCCAGTACGACCCGGCCAACGTCTTCAACCGCAACCAGAACGTTCGACCGGCGCCGTGAACATCAGTGCGTCTCGCGCGGCACGGGCAGGCGAGGGACACCGCCCAGGCCGAGGTTGTAGCGCACGTGCCCGGAGTACTCGGCCAGCTTGTCCCACAGCGCGGCGTGCGACGGCCACGGGATCGGCTCGTCACCGTCAAGCCAACTCTCGCCGAACGTGATCCAGATCAGGGTCCAGCCGGCGGCCATCGCCCACCGCCCGTTGCTCCAGTCGATCAGGGAGCGCCGGATCTGGAACGCTGCTCGGGGAGCGTCGACGAAGGTCGGGACGGTGTGTACCAGCCACACCCGGAAGTCGTGCGACATCAGGTCGAGCTCGAAGTCGGCAAGCACGGAGGGGTCGACGAGCACCGTCGCCATGTTCTCGTGACCGACCCCGTCCATGATCGGATTATTTATCACCGACCCCCGACGAGGCCAGGTACACCAGCGAGATCACCAGTGGGCACAGGGCCTGCGCACCCGCCACACAGCGCTCGCCGAGGCCGAGGAGGGCTCCGTGGTCGGCTTCGGCGAGCAGCCAGGCCAGCCAGGCGAGCAGGGCCAGCAGCACGGCGGCGGCGCCCAGGCCGACCCGGCGTGCGGGCGCGCGTGACAATGCGGGCCACACCGCGAGAGCGACAAATGCCCCGGTTGCCACCGGCACGTGAAGCGCGTCCGGTTGCGGCAGCGCGGCTACCCCAATCGTGGCGGTGCCGCCGACTGCGAGCACGGCCCGCGCCGCGGTGCCGGCCCCGGTGAGACCGCTCGCGGTGACGACATGGCACATACCCAGGATCAGCAGAGCCAGCGTCATGATCCAGCGGTCGGTGGCACCACGAGCGGCGAGTGCGCTGATCGTGTCGGTCATCGAGTCGTAGTTGGGCGGCTGACGGGACGCCGCGACCGTCCACCCGCCGATCAGCACAACGGGAGCGGTGCCCGAGGACACCAGCACCCAGCGATGCACTAGGCGATCACGAGCGCGAGCGGAGCGTCTCGACTCCTGGGCCGGACAGGTCGTCCAGGGCCGACGTACGCCCCGATGCGGCGAGCAGCAACGAGATGGCCGGCCCTTCCACGAGAGGCCCGGAGCCAACCGAGAAGTCGGTGTCGGTTGCCCGCAGGGTCAGGCCGGCGACTCGGTCGCGACCGTGGATGATCGCGTTGCTCTTGGCGTAGAACGCGATCGTCCGGGCGACGAACGGCAGCGGGTACGAGTGCTGGATGCCGAGCGGACGGCGGATGTCCTCGCCGTGGACGAATGCCTCGCCGAGCCAGGTCTCCTTCGGTCCGGGCGGCGCGCTCGTGCGTAGCTGAGCAGCGCGGAACGCGGCAAGGGTCGCCTCCGGGCCACCCGCGCCTTCGGTGGCGACCTGTTTGGCGGCGAAACGATCGAAGTTGAACCCGGCCGCCGCGAACCTGGCGAGGAACTTCGGCGGGGTCATCTTGGCAGCGGACAGCAGGTGGGCCAGCGTGTCGTGGACGGTCCACTCACTGCACAGCGACTTTGTCTGCCATTGCGTTGGGCTCAGGCCGGCCACGTCGTCGGCCAGCGACTGTCGCTCGGCATGGATGGTGGGCCAGATATCGCTCATGACGACCTCCTCGATCGTGACAGCAGGATGGCATGAAACCCATGCGGGTGGTGGGGTCGCCACTGCAAACACGACGAACGGGTCGGTCCGGGATCGACAGCCGGCCGAAGGAGGGCCGCGCGCCTAGATGAACAGCAACTGCGCGCCCTCGGTCTTCTCGATGAAGTCCGCGGCGCTGATGATGTCCTCGACCTCGTCGTAGAGGTCGTCCTTCGTCAGATGGTTCATGTCGGCAGACATGCGGCAGGCCCACAGGTGGCCGCCCGACGCGACGATCTGCTCGAGGAATTCGGGCACCTCCGGCACGCCGACGTCCGCGATCGACTTCTTCAGCTTCGCTGTCGCCAGTGACGTCATCCACGGCAGTCCGCCGAGCCCCTGTGGCAGGTGGGTGGCCGGGTTGCCGAGCAGGGTGAACTTCAGGTCGTCCATAGTCTTCTTGTTGATCATCTCGAAGCCCCAGAACGTGAAGAACAGGTGCGTCTCGATGCCCTCGCCCAGTGCCGCGTTCGCGAGCACCAAGCCGGGGTAGGCCATGTCGAGCGTCCCCTTGGAACAGATGATCGCGAGCTTGCGACCGGACGCGCCGTCGTCGAACTGCGGGACGATCGCCGGCGCGGTATCAGCGGTTGTGGTCATGAGATCCTCCTGGGAGCGAAAAGGTGCGACGGGACCGAGGTGTTCACACGCAGCCGTGGGGCTTCGGCAACCCGGCGATGTAGGCCATCTTCTTGGCGGGCTTTTGCGGGAACAGCGCGAACAGTTCCTTCACCGGGATCCCGCCCGCGTTCGCGACTCGACGGATGGTCGGTGTCTCGTCGCGCTGCTCGTGGTCTGCGCGCAGGAACCGGATCACCTGCCAGTGCGCATCGGTCAGCGTGATGCCGATCTCGGCCGCGAGAGCACGTGCCAAGCCCTCATCCCACTCGCTCGGGTCGGTCAGGAAGCCCTCATCGGTGACGTGGATCCGGTGACCGGCCAAACTGGTGACGGGCATGGGAATCTCCTTAGTTCTCAGGGTGTTTGCCGGCCATCGACATGTGCGCCGGTAGCGGTAGCGGGCGTCCGGGCAACAGGACGTTCCAGTACATCCAGCGGAACGCCAGCTTGCCGAGATGGTTTGCCCGGGTCTCCTCCAGCAGGCTGAATGGCCCGAGGAAGGGAAGCGGGTACTTGCCGGGTAGCGGTTCGGTGTCGTAGTTGAAGTCGATCAACAGACCCTTGCCGTCCCCGGACTCGATGAAACAGTTCGCGTGGCCGTCGAACGCGCCGGTCATCGGCCGGCCCTCGATGTGCTCGAGGAAGTTGTCGACGAACACCTCGACGGAGAAGTGCGCAGCCGAGCCTGCCTTGGAGGCCGGGATGTCAGAGGCGTCGCCGACCGCGAAGATGTTCGCGTAGGTCGTGGACAACATCGTGTGCTTGTCGACCGGGACGTAGTTGAGTTCGTCGCCGAGCCCTGAGCGCGCCACGAACTCCGCACCCATGTTCAGCGGGACGGTGACCAGCAGATCGAACGGGATCTCGCGATCATCGTAGGAGACCAGGCACTTCCGCTCCACGTCGATGTGCTCGACGAGGAAGTCGGTCTCGACCGAGACCTTGCGTTCCTCGAGCATCGAGCCGAGGCGGGCCGACGAGATCGGCTTGGTGAACGCGCCCGACAGCGGTGTCGCATAGACCAGTTCGACGCGGTCGCGCAGACCACGCTCGCGGAAGAACGCCTCGGCGAGAAAAGTGAATTCCAGCGGAGCGACCGGGCACTTGATCGGCATGTCGGTGATGTGGACGACGACCCGCCCACCGTCGAATGCGGGTAGCGCCTTCGCCAGCGCCGCCGCGCCCTCGGGGGTGTAGAAGTCGAAGATGCTGCGCCGCCACTCGGGCCCGAGCATGCCGGGGGTCTGATCGGGACGCGGGGCCACGCCGGTTGCGATGACGAGGAAGTCGTAGGGCAGGGTGCGACCGTCGATGAGTCGAGCGGTGGCGGCCACTGGATCGATCCGGTCAACCTCGCCGAGGATGAAGTCGATGCCGTCGTGGACCTGCCGCCGGCGCGATCGGGTGAGTTCGTCGGTGGTGTGCTGGCCGAACGGGACGAACAGCAAGCCCGGTTGGTACTGATGTTCGTCGTCGCGATCGACCACCGCGATCTGCCAATCAGCTGCGTCCAGGCGGCGCCGTAGCCGATTGACGATCATCGTTCCGGCAGTGCCTGCCCCGAGCACCAGCAGCCGCTTCACGGTGTCTCCCGCAGTGCCGCAGCCGTGCGCCGGTACTCGTCGACCTCGATCTCGCCACGCGCGAGGCGCTCGGCGAGAACTTCCTCCGCGCGGGCGGTCGGCGTCGCGAGCGGCACGGTTGTAGACGTGCGCCGCTCGCGACGGACGAGAAGTACGGCGCCGACGACGAGCAGGGCGACGAGCATCGTCATCAGCACGATCCCGACCACCATGCCGCCCGACCCCCAACCTTCGTGGTGGTCCCACATCACGTCGCCGCCTCGGTGTCGAGTTCGTCTCGCTTCTCGGCGTGCACGATCAAAACCGGGCAACTGCTGTGCGCGGCCAGGTTGTGGCTGACCGAACCGAGGAGCAGGCCGGCGAAGCCCCCGTGCCCGCGGCTGCCGACAACGAGCATCACGGCATCGGCGCTCTCGCGCAGCAGCACGTGAGCCGTTCCGCCCTCGAGTACGGCAAGGTGCATGTCGGCAGGGCGGTCCGGCCCGAAGACCTCGTCCACGATGTCGGTGAGGGCCTTCTCCATGTCCTGGGTCTGGTCGACCGAAACCGGGACGTAGGCCTGAATGAAGGTCGCCGGGAACTGCCAGACCGTGATCGCCTCGAGCCGCGCGTTCTCCGCGGCTGCGATGCGCGCGCCCCAACGCAGGGCCTGCTTGGACTCCTCTGATCCGTCCACACCGACGACCACTCGCGGTCGGGTATTGGATCGTGTCGGGCTCGTGGCGGATGTCATGTCGCCTCCTCGGCGGTCGGTCCCAGCCTGTGCCAGCCCTACCGGGTGCGGGCAGGGCACAACGTCCTGTCTGTCTCACGATCCGGACCGGGGGCCCCGGACGTTGGTCCCTGGTCCGCCCGCTCCGCCCGGCGACACAGTGGGCTCGGCACTGCTGTCGGCTGCGAAGGACGGTCATGACGACGATCAGCTGGTTCGAGGAACTCGGTATCGACGATGCGCCGTCCGCAGGCGGCAAGGGTGCGAATCTGGGCGAGCTCAACGCGGCGTCGCTGCCGGTGCCACCAGGATTCGTCGTCACCGGATCGGCCTATCTCGCGGCCGTAGACGCCTCGGGAGTCCGCGAGAAGCTGCTCGCGATCCAGACCGACTCCGACCCCGAGGACGACGCCGCGCTCACCACCGGGAGCGAGCTGGCTCGCTCGCTGATCACGGCGTCACCGTTGCCGGACGACATTGCCGCCGCCGTCCTTGCCGCGTATCACCGCCTCGGTGACGACGTGAACGTCGCGGTCCGCTCGTCCGGGACGACGGAGGATTCCGGCGAGGCGTCCTTCGCCGGCATGAACGAGACGTTCACCAACGTCCGCGGCGACCACGACCTGCTCACGCGACTCGTCGACTGCTGGGCCTCGCTCTACGGACGGCGTGTGATGGCCTACCGGGCCTCGGCCGGGATGACCGAGGAGCCGACGATCGCCGTGATCGTGCAGCAGATGATCGCCTCGGAGCGGTCCGGAATCATGTTCACCGCCGATCCGACCACAGGGGAGCGCGACCACCTGGTCGTCGAGGCGATCCTCGGGCAGGGCGAGGCGATCGTCAGCGGGATGGTCGAGCCGGACACCTACCTCGTGCGCAAGAGCCCGCTCGCCGTGATGAGTGTTCGGGTCGGCGTGCAGACGAAGAAGATCGTCCGGGGCGCCGACGGGGCGGACCAGACGATCGAGCTCAGCCCCGACGAGGGCGGGCACCGGGTGCTCACCGATGCTGAGGTGCTCGACCTCGCTCGGCTCGGCCAGGCGGTCGAGGAGCACTACGGCACTCCGCAGGACATCGAGTGGGCTGTCGCCGAGGGACGCACCTGGCTGGTGCAGTCCCGCCCGATCACCACGCTGCACGACCCGGACGGTGACGCGGCGACCGAAACCGTGCTGGTGCGCGGCTTGGCCGCGTCGACCGGCCGCGCCGCCGGATGGGTGCGCGTACTGACCAGCCCGGACGAAGGCGCCCGATTGCTGCGCGGCGAGGTCCTCGTCGCGCCGATGACCAGCCCCGACTGGGTACCGGCGATGCGGCGCGCCGCCGCCCTGGTCACCGACGGCGGCGGCATGACCTGCCACGCCGCGATCGTCAGCCGCGAGTTGGGCGTTCCTTGCGTCGTCGGCGCACGGCAGGCCACTACGGCGCTGCACGATGGTCAGTTGGTGACGGTGGACGGCGGCCGCGGCGAGGTCTACGCGGGCGACACCACCCCGCAGGCAACTGGGGTGAGCACCGCACCGCGGGTCGCGGTGTCAGCCGAGGCGCTCGCAACCCGGCTCTACGTGAACCTGGCCGTCGCCGAGCACGCCGAACAGGTTGCCGCCCTGGACGTGGACGGCGTCGGGCTGTTGCGCGCGGAGTTCATGGTTGCCGACGCGCTCCAGGGTGTGCATCCACGGTTGTTACTACAGCGGGGCGAACAGCACACGTTTGTCGAAGCGATGACCGCGTCGCTGTTGCGCATCACCCGAGCCTTTGCGCCGCGTCCGGTCGTGTACCGCAGCATCGACTTCCGCTCGAACGAGTTCCGGGGACTGGAGGGCGGCGCGCAGTTCGAGCCGGCCGAGGCCAACCCGATGATCGGCTACCGCGGTTGCTTTCGCTACGTCGACCAACCGGATCTGTTCCGCCTGGAACTCGATGTGCTCGGCGCCGTCGCTGCACAGACGCCCAATCTGCGGTTGATGATTCCCTTCGTGCGAACTGCGTGGGAGCTGCAGCGCTGCCTCGATCTGGTCCGCGCGCACGAGACCGCGCGCGCGCTCGAGGTGTGGGTGATGGCCGAGGTGCCGTCGGTCGCGTACTGGATCCCCGCCTACGCGCGGATGGGCATCGCCGGGGTATCGATCGGCAGTAACGACCTGACGCAGCTCGTGCTCGGGGTCGACCGTGACTCCGATGTCTGCGCCGACTTGTTCGACGAGTCGGATCCGGCTGTGCTCGACACGATCACCCGCATCGTCGAGGCATGCCAACAGGCCGGCATCACGTCCTCGCTGTGTGGGCAGGCGCCGTCCAACCGCCCGGAGTTCGCCGAGTTCCTCGTCCGGCTGGGGATCACCTCGATCTCGGTCAACTCCGACGTCGTGGATCCCGTCCGGCACGCGGTCGCGAGCGCCGAGCGCCGGTTGCTGCTCGAGACGGTCGAGCCGCAGCGGCGCGCAGGGTGGGACCTCAAGCCTCGGATCGCTCTGCGTCCCCTGTGATGCGTCCCGTGTGATCGTGGCCGTTAGTCCGAATGGACGACGGCGACCGGGCAGGTCGCGTGGTGCAGCACCCCTTGGCTCACCGAGCCGAGCCACGCCCCGATCCGCGGGTGGCGGTTGTCGCTACCGACGACGAGGAGCTCCTGGCCAAGCGATGCACTCACCAGACCGTTCACCGCGTGATCGCGGGTGACCGCCGGATGCAGCGGTACCTGGGGGAACTTCTCGCTCCAGCCGGCCAGGGCCTCGGCCAGCCAGCGTTGGGCTTGGTCCGGCGGTGGGCTGCCAGCGCGCCATCGTGCCGTGACCAGGGGATCCGGTCGCCAGCACATGAGTGCGTGCACAGCTCGGCCGTGTCGGCTCGCGTGATCGAACGCGAACTCCAGGACGGCGTCATCGGGCCCGTCGGTGTCGATGCCGACGACGACCGCGCCGTCCTCCCCGGGTGGCGCGGGCGGCCCGGCCACGACGACCACCGCACCGTGTGCGCGGGCGGCAACCGCCGCGCTGACCGAGCCGAGCGCCATCCCGCCGAAGGTCGACAGGTGCCGCGTCCCGACGACGGTCAGGGCGGCGGAACGGGAGCGATCGACGAGGACGTCCGCCGCGATGCCGTCGACAGCCCGGCCCGTCACTCGGACCCCGGGCCGGGTCTGCTGCACGTGTCGGGTCGCGGCCGCGATCGCGTCCGTGGCGAATCGCTCGAGATCAGAAGCGATCTCGCGGTCGGCCCCGCCGTCCCACGGAACAAGGTGGGTCGACCAGTGGTGCCCACACACCAGGTGCAGCGGTAGCTGTCGCGCCTGCGCCTCACGTGCGGCCCAGTCCAGTGCGATCAGGTTCATGCCTGTCTCGGTGACCCCGAACAGCACGCCGCCCCCGTCGTCCATGTCGTCCTCGTTGCCAGTCATGTCCCCGAGTGTCCGGTGCCGGTGCCCTCGGCGGTACGGCCCTTCTGCGGGCTGGGTCCGGTACGGGAGGCCCGTCCGGTCCGGGTCGTTCGGCCCTGTCGATCGGCGTGCGCGTCGGCGATCGTCGACGAGGAAGGACTCACGAGGGGACAGCCACATGACCGCCTTGCTCGATGCTCGCGTCAAGGCCGCACTACGGCGGGCGGCGGCACGCGCCACGCGCGCGCCGTCGGTTCACAACACCCAGCCCTGGAGACTGCACCTGGTCGGCGGCGAGTTGCGGCTCTACGCCGATCGCAGTCGGCAGCTGCGCGTGCTCGATCCGACCGGGCGCCAGCTCACGCTCAGCTGCGGATGCGCGCTGATGAACGTACGCGTCTCGCTCGCCGCCCAGGGCCTCGGTGCCCAGGTCGAGCGCCTGCCCGATCCCGAGCAGCCGGACCTGCTCGCCCGCGTCACCGTCGTCGGTGACGCCGGCCGTGAAGCAGCAACGTTCGCGGCGCTCGACCACGTCATCGAGCTGCGCCAGACCAACCGGCGCCGATTCGCCGACGACGACGTGCCTGGTGAGATTGTCGAGGCGCTCGAGAACGCGGCCGCGGCCGAGCACAGCAAGCTGGTCGTGATCCGCAGCGAGGACGATCGGCTCGCGATCGCGCAGCTGAGCCAGAAGGCCGACGACGTCGAGAACCTCAACCCGGCCTACCGGGCCGAGATCAGGCAGTGGACGACCGACGATCCCCGTCGCCTCGATGGCGTGCAGGCGCTCGCAGTCCCCCATGTGGACGCGGCCTCGCACGACGAGATACCGATCCGGGACTTCGACAGTCACGGTATGGGCTGGCTGCCGTCGCAGACCAATTCGTCACGCAGGCAGTGCCTCGTCCTCGTGTGTACGGACGGGGACGGCCCGGATTCATGGCTGCGTGCCGGCGAGGCGCTGCAGCGGATCCTGCTCGAGGTCACGCGACACGGTTTCGTCGCCAGCCCGCTGACGCAGGTCACCGAGGTGCCGTCTGCCCGTGCGGCGCTGCGTTCGCAGCTGCGACTGGGGGTTCACCCGCATGTGCTGCTGCGCATCGGACGGGCCCCGGTCACGCCTGGTACGGCCCGGCGGCGGCTCACCGACGTCCTTGTCGAGGAATCGTGACCGTCCTGATGGTCGGGGCATAGCCTGCAGGGTATGGCGGACGAAGGTCGCGGGGACCTGAGCTTTCCGGACCTGGCCAAGCTCGAGCTCGACGAGTTGATCGATCAACTCGTCGAGCGGGCTCACGGCGTCAAACGTGCCCAGGGCCGGCTGCGTGCACTGCTGAGGGCGATCGAGATCGTCACCGGCGAGCTGTCGCTCGAAGCCGTCCTGCGCAACGTCGTCGACGCCGCGTGTGAGTTGTCCGGGGCCGCGTATGCGGCGCTCGGCGTGGTCGGCTACGACGGCGGGCTGGAGCAGTTCATCCACGTCGGTATGGACGAACTCACCGTGCACGGGATCGGTCACCTGCCTGAGGGCAAAGGCCTGCTGGGCGCTCTGATCACCGACCCGCGGCCGATCCGACTCGAGCACATGACTGATGACACCCGCTCGGCCGGGTTCCCTGCCGGGCATCCGCCGATGGACTCGTTCCTCGGCGTCCCGATCAGGGTGCGCGACGAGGTTTACGGCAACCTGTACCTGACCGACAGCGACAAGGGTGAATTCAGCGCCGACGACGAGGAACTGGTCAAGGCCGTCGCCCTCGCCGCCGGAACTGCGATCAGCAACGCACGGCTGTACCAGGAATCCCGTTTGCAGCAGCGCTGGCTGAGCGCCTCGGTCGAGATCGGCGCGCAGTTGCTGTCGCCGGCGGGGGAGGACCCGCTGCGCATGATCGCCCGGCGGTCGTTCGACCTCGCCGACGCCGACCTCGTCAGCGTCGGGCTGCTCACGCCTGATCGGACGAGCATCGTGGTCGAGGTCGCCATCGGCGAGGGCAGCGACGATCTTGTCGGCGCCCGGTTCCTGCTGTCCGAGACGCTCGCCGGCCGCGCCGTCGAGCAGGGCTCGCCGCTGCTGCTCGACGGCGACACCGAGGAGCAGAGATCACACCTCGCGTCCGTCATGGAGCCGGGCCCGCTGATGGTGCTGCCGTTGGCCGGCACGCAGATGATTCGTGGGGTGCTGACCGTCGCCCGTCGCAAGGACAAGCGCGGCTTCGGCGCAGCTGACCTCCGGATGGCCGCCGGCTTCGCCAGCCACGCCAGCGTCGCGCTCGAGCTGGCCGACGCGCGCTCGGCCGAGCAGCGAATCCTGCTGCTGGAGGATCGCGAACGGATCGCTCGCGACCTGCACGATCATGTCATCCAGGAACTGTTCGGCATCGGGCTCGGCCTCGAGAGCGCCACCATGCTGCTCGGGGCCGATCATCCGGTTTCGGACCGGGTGCAACAGCGCATCGGCGAGCTGGACCGCACGATCCGGCGGATCAGGACGAGCATCTTCGAGCTTCGCGGACCGCTGCTGGGGACCGGCGACGGCATCCGCCAGCGCATCCTCGCGGTGAGCGCGGATCTCACGCCGGCACTGGGCTTCGCGCCGCGAGTCACGTTCTCGGGACTGGTCGACATCGTGCTGGACGGCGAACTGGGTGACGATGTCGTCGCCACCTGCCGTGAGGCACTGGCCAATGTCGCCAAGCACGCCCATGCCGGCCACGTCGACGTCGACGTGGCCGTCTCGGCGCAGGACGTGACGCTGGCTGTGACCGACGACGGTGTCGGCATCGACGAACCGGAGCGGGTCAGCGGCCTGGACAACCTGCGCCAGCGAGCCGCGAAACACGGCGGCTCGTTCGAGATCACCAACCGGCGAGACAGCGGACGAACCGGAACCACCCTCACCTGGAAGGCCCTGGTCAGATGACCGACGACGAGACCGGCACCACCGAAGCGCCCGTGCGCATCTTCCTGCTCGACGACCACGAGGTGGTGCGCAGAGGGATCGCCGAACTGCTGTCCGCCGTTCCTGGCTTCGAGGTGGTCGGCGAGGCCGGGACGGCCGGTGAGACGCTCGCACGCGTGCTCGCGTCCCGTCCCGACGTTGCGGTGCTCGATGCCCGGCTGCCCGACGGCAGCGGCATCGACGTATGCCGCGACATCCGCTCGGCGCTGCCCTCGACCTACTGCCTGATCCTGACCTCGTACGACGACCAGGACGCGGTGCTCGCGTCGGTGCTCGCGGGCGCCTCGGGTTACGTGCTGAAAGAAGTGCGCACCGCCGGGCTGGTTGACGCCATCCGTCAGGTGGCGATGGGCCGGTCGCTGATCGATCCGGCCGTGATCACGCAGGTCGTCGACCGGGTGCGGGACGGCTCACCGCAGGACAGCCGGCTGGCCGCGCTCACCCAGCGCGAACGCGAGGTGCTGGACCTGATCACCGACGGGCTGACGAACCGGCAGATCGGCGAGCGGATGTTCCTGGCCGAGAAGACCGTCAAGAACTACGTGTCCAGCCTGCTCAGCAAGCTCGGGATGCAGCGGCGGACGCAGGCCGCGGTGTTCGGGTCCGAGACCCGGCACGGGTAATCGTCGCCCCCGTCCGCGACCTCAGAAGGGCTTGCGCGGTGGCGGGATCACCGCGACCGGGCAACCGGCATGGTGCAGCGTGCCGATGCTCGTCGAGCCGAGCAGCGTCCCGAACCGGATGCGGGCACCGTGGCGTCCCACGACCAGCAGGTCCTCGACGCCGCTGCCGTTGACGAGACCGTCGACCGGCTTGGCGCGGATCACCTCGGTGTGGACGTCGACGTCGGGATATTCCTCCTGCCAGCCCACGACCGATTCGGCCAGCCACAGCCGAGCAACGTCCGGCGGCGGCAGGCGGTGATCGGCGAGCGGCGCGGGCTGCCAGCAGTGCACGGCCCGAAGCGGCATCCGGTGCCGAGACGCGTGCTCGAACGCGAAGGCGAGCACCCGCTCGTCCTCGGGCTCACCGGCGACGCCGACGACGACCGTCCCTTGCCCGGGCGCGTGGTCCGGAACGCCCCATGCGACAACGACAGGGACCGGCGACCGCGCGGCGACGGTGTTGGCGACCGACCCCAGTGACACGCGATCGGACGAGCGCTGCCGGTGTGAACCGAGCACCACGAGACCGATCTCGTCGGCCTTCGGGGTCAGCGCGTCGGGTGCGTAGCCCTCCACGACCTCGGTCGACGCATCCAGATCGGGGTACCTGCGCGCGGTCTCCAGCGCATCGTCGACCAGGGCGTGACCGGTGCGCTCCAGATCTGCGATGGCGCGGCGGTCGATGGCGGACGACCAGGGTTCGAGCATCTGCCAGGTCCAGGTGTGGATGATGCGCAGCGGCACCCGGCGCGCTGCGGCCTCCGCGGCCGCCCACGCGACGGCGGCGACCGAGCCGGGTGAGGCGTCGGTGCCGACGATGATCGGTAGTCGGCTCGACGTTCGCGCGAGTTGCTCGGCGACAGCGGGACTGATCACCTGGGTCCTCATGCTCGCTCCTCGTGTTGTGGTTCTACCTCCCAGTACGCCACCGGCGCGCCGGCGCGGCCAGGGTCGAAGTACCCGAGTCCGATCGGGTGGGACGGCCCGCGCTGCGGGACTGCACGCGGGCGAGCAGCGTGGCCGGCACCGCTGCCAGCGCGCACACAGCGATATCGGCGGCACCGAGCGGGTCGGTGTTCAGCAGATCACCAAGCGGCGTCCAAGTGACGACGAGCACGGCCAGCAGCACGTTCAGTGCGACCGCAGCCAGCAGCAGCGGGTTGGCGTGTGCCGTGCGCCGCGGCCGTAACGCCAGCGCGGCGGCCAGTTGTGCGAAGGCCAGGGTGAGGAACACGTAGCTCTGCCACGGACGATCTGCGTGTCGTGCCCATATCCCTGCCGCGAGGCAGGAGACCGCGATCAGCGTCCCCAGGGCGAGCACGTGCAGCGTGGTGATCCGGTCGAGCAGGCGTGCACGGGGTGGGCGCGGCGGCCGGGTCATCACGTCGGGTTCGGCAGCCTCGTTGCCCATGGCGACGCCCGGCAGTCCGTGGGTCAGCAGGTTGACCCACAGGATCTGCCCGGGCTGCAACGGAACCGCGAACCCCACGACCGGCCCGACGAGCACGACGAGGATCTCGGCAAGCCCGCCGGACAGCCCGTAGTGCAGGAATCTGCGCAGGTTGTCGTAGGCACGGCGGCCCTCGCCGATCGCACGCTCGAGCGGCTCGAGGTCGTCGCTGGTCAGTACGAGATCCGCGGCCTGCCGAGCCACCTCGGTTGCTCGGCCGCCGACCGCGACACCCACGTCCGCTGCCCGAAGGGCGAGGGCGTCGTTCACGCCGTCGCCCGTCATCGCGACGAGTTCACCGTTGTGCTGCAGGGCGCGGACGATGTCTGTCTTCTGCTCCGGCCGCACGCGCGCGTTGACGGTGTCGGGCGCGTCGGTGTCGAGGCCGATCGCGCGGGCGACCGCAAGTGCCGTCGCCGGGTGATCGCCGGTGATCATCACGGTGCGGACGCCGGCGGCGCGGAACGCGGAGACGAGTCCGCGTGCGCGGGCGCGCGGCGGATCGGCCAGCGCCACCAGCCCGGCCAGGCGCCACGTGCGGCCGTCGCGCGAGGTGGTCACGCCGAGCACCCGGCTGCCTTCGGTCGCGAACCGTTCGGCGGTGAGGCTGAATTGCCGGTCGTCCCCGGTCCGGGCGAGGACGGCGGCGGGTGAGCCCTTGCACACCCAGTACCGGCCGCCGTCCTCGGTTTGGTGCACCGTCGTCATCCGCGCAAGCCCGGCGTCGAAGGGTTCCTCGGCGACGCGCGGATACCGTGCGCGGACCGCGGCATCGTCCACGCCGGCAGCACGCGCACCGGCGAGCAGGGCGACCTCGGTCGGATCGTCGCGGGACCCGGCCGAGATTCCCGCGTCGTTGCACAGCACGACTGCTTCGAGGACGTCGTGCTCGGCGCCGTCCGGTGACCACACCGCGGCCAGCGACATCTGTCCCTCGGTCAGCGTGCCGGTCTTGTCCGATGCGAGGACGGTGACCGAACCGAGGGCTTCCACCGCCGCCAGGCGCCGCACCAGAACACCGTTCGCTGCCATCCGACGGGCTGCGAGCGCCAGTGACATCGTGACCACGGCCGGTAACGACTCGGGAATCGCCGCGACAGCGAGGCTGATCGCAATCGTGATGCTGTACTCGACGCCCTGCCCGGCGCCGATGTTGAGCGCGGCGACCAGCGCTGCCACGACGGCCACGGTGACGGCGAGCCCCCGGCCGAGGACGGCGAGGCGACGCTGCAGCGGCGTGAGTGCCTCGTGGATGTCGCGCAGGTCGTGGCCGATGCGTCCGATGGCGGTGCGGGCGCCGGTGCGTTCGACTCGGACCTCGGCCCGGCCGCGCGTGACGACGGTCGCCGCCGCGAGGGTCTCACCCGGTGAGCGGTCCACGGGCAGCGATTCGCCGGTGAGCAACGACTCGTCGAGCTGCAGTCCCTCGGCGGCGACGATCCAGCCGTCGGCGGCCACGATGTCGCCTGCGGTGAGCACCAACAGGTCACCGGGCACCACGGCGCCGGCCGCGACCGCCACCACCGCGCCGTCGCGCACGACCGCGGCCTGCGGTGCGGTGAGGTCGGCCAGTGCAGCCAGCGCCCGGCTGGAGCGCACCTCCTGACCGGCACCGAGCAATGTGTTCACGACGATCACCGTGAGGATCACGGCAGCGTCGGTGTTGTCGCGCATCGCGAGCGTGAGCGCTGCCGCGACGAGCAGGACGATGATGACGACGTCGGTGAGCTGGCGGGCCAGAGCGCGTGGCCAGCCGACGACCCGCTGTGTCGGTAGCTCGTTGCTGCCGCTTTCGGCGAGTCGGGCGAGCGCCTCGGCTGAGGACAGTCCGTCCGACGCGGCCGGTGTCGCGTCCCGTGCGGCCGCGGCCACGGATTCGGTCATCGTTGTCCGTCAGCGATGCTCGATGAGGACGTCCTCGAGCCGACGGCGGGGCGTGCCGGGCGTCGGTGCGGCGCGTCCGACCCGGACGACGATCAGTGGATGGGTTCGGAGATGCAACGTGGACCGTAGTTCGGCGCGCAGTTCGGGGATCTCGATCGCCTGCGACATGATGCCGGCCGTGTACGCGGACCGCGACGTCACCCCGGGCTCAACGCCGTAGCGCGCAATTTCGAGCAGGATGCGCTCGAGCGCCTCGCCGGCGCGCACCCACGCGTCCGGTTCGTCCCGTGCCATACCGAGCACGAGCAGGCAGCGGTCGAGCTCGGCGTCGGACTCGGTCCGGATCGGCAGACCGCCCAGGCCGTGCGAGTCGAAGTCGCGCATCGGGACGTCGCCGTGGCCGGTGCCGGCGTCGACGTGGGGAACCGCCCGGGCCGGCACACCGTCCAGGCGATCGAGGTCGGGCGAGGTCCACGCCCGAAGCTCGGCACGGTAGGCGGGATCGGTGATCTGCAGCGCATCGGCACGCACGCTCAACGCCCCGAACGCGGCACGGTGCGCCGGATCGGACAGCTCGACCAGGTCGGCGCCTTCGGCATCGGCGGCACGGTGCAGCGCGGCGATCAGGTCGTCGGGCACCGGGTCGCTCTCGAACCGGCGGCGGTTGTTGTGCCGGCGCAGGATGGCGCCGTCGAGCGCGGCGAGGTCCGCAGTGGCGTCGGTGCCGGACCCGATGTCTATCCGGGCGATCAGGTCGGGATCGGCAGGGTCCGGGAACCGGACGACGTGCGCATGCAGTCCGGCGGCAGCGACACCGACGCGGGCGTTGAACAGCGCGCACCCGCAGCTGAGTATCAGCTGCCGTCCGGTCGGGTCCAGCACGCCGAGCTGCCGGGTCCGGTCCGCGCGAACGGCGAAACCGGTAGGGGACGAGATGAACGCCCAGGGCTGGGTGTTGTGCACCGACGGTGCCCGTCCTGCTTTCAGCGCCACCAGCCGCAGCCGGTGCAGGGCGGTCGCGGGGCTCAGCGGTCGCGCGGCAGCGTGGACAACGTCGTCAGTTGTTCGTGCCATGACGTCGAGTCTTGTCGGCCTCGGTGCGGGTGCATCAGGGTCGAAAGCCCCGATCGGCGTAGGGACTCCACCTGCGCCGCCGGGCGGACACTCGGGACGAACGACACTGTTGATGCCGCGACGGGTGGGCGAGCGTGGACGGCGATGCCGACACCCGCAGCTGCAGCTGCCGTCCGAACGGAGTACGACAATGACGGTTTCGGTTGATCACGGGCGGGTCACCGCCCTCCGCCGGGCGGCCGTGCGAGCGACCCGCGCGCCCTCGGTTCACAACACACAGCCGTGGCGGCTGGTCATGCGTCCGCGGGTGTTGGAGGTCCACGCCGATTGGCATCGCCAGCTAACGGTTCTCGATCCCCGTGGTCGCCAGCTGCTGATGAGCTGCGGGTGCGCGGTGTTCAACGCCAGGGTCGCGCTCGCGGCAGCCGGCGTCCCGGTGTCGATCGAGCGGGTCGCCGACAGCTCGGAGTCGATCACCGTCGCGCGCATAGTCGCCGACGGCGACTGCGCAGAGGTCGAACACGAGCTGGCCCCGCTCGACCCCATGATCGAGGTGCGCCAGACCAACCGGCGCCGCTTCGCCGATGACGACGTACCCGACGTGGTCCTGCGGGCTCTTGCCGAGGCGGCACGCACCGAGGGTGCCGAGCTCTTCCCGGTGCTGCGCGCGCAACACCGCTTCACCGTCGCGCGACTCAGCCAGCTCGCCGACCGGATCGAGAACGCGGATCCGGCCTACCGCGCCGAGCTGCGTCGCTGGACGACCGACGACCCGAGCCGGATGGACGGTGTGCCGGCCACCGCGGTTCCGCACGTCGACGGGCTCTCCGGCGACGACGTGCCGCTGCGTGATTTCGATACGCACGGAGCAGGCGAGTTGCCGGCACAGACACGCTCGTCGAGCCGGCAGTGCCTGGTCCTGCTGGGCACGATCGATGACGGCGCGGCCGCGTGGCTGCGCGCCGGCGAGGCCCTGGAGCGGGTGCTGCTCGAAGTCGCGCGGTTCGGATTCACGGCCAGTCCGCTCACGCAGGTGATCGAGGTTCCGGCCACCCATGCCGCGCTGCGAAACGAACTCGGGCTCGCCATGCATCCGCACATCCTGCTGCGCATCGGGCACGCGTCCGCGACGCCCGCCACGCGGCGCCGCAGGTTGGTCGACGTCCTCGTCGAAGCCGACTGAGTCAGGCCGATCAGGTCGGCCCCGCTGAGGATGGGAACAGCGTGCACGTTCGAGTCGACGAAGAGCTCGACAAGGTCAGCTGTGTCGGCGTTCTCCGACATGCACACCACAGTGTCGGTCATGACATCGCGCGTTGTCCGCGAGTCTGGCCATCGCGTCGCGCACCGGGCTGTCGTAACGAACGATGACGTCGCTTGCCTTCATGGCTTCAGCGGCTCGTGCGGTGCTCAGCCTTCGGTGCTGTCGCGCCGTGCAGGGTGCCGGCGACCGCTTCGCCGGCCGCGTCCACGATCAGTACCGGGCAGCAGGCGTGCTCGAGGTACCACTGGGCGATCGGTCCCGGGTGTTCGTCGTGTTCAGAACCCAGGACCAGCGTGTGCGCACCGACGCTGAGATCGAGCAGCACGGCGTAGATGCTTCCGCGTTCGACCTCGGCGGTGACCGGGACGGATGGCGCGAACTCGCGAGCAGCCCGCGTGGCTGCGTCGAGCAGGTCGCAGGAGTACTGGTTGGAGCGCTGCAGCACGGTCATCGCCGAGATCGGCGCGGACAGGAACCAGTCGACGTCGCGCCAGACGCGGACCAGGTGCAGGGGCAGCGAGAAGGTTTCGGCGATGTCGGCGCCCACCTGAACCGCAGCTCGTCCCTCGGGGGTGTCGGCCACCCCGACGATCACACGCGGTGCCAGCCCGTTCGTCATGCCGTCGCCCCCTCCGCCGTCGCTCGCGTACCGATCGTCGCCGCGGTGGCTCGGGAGCGGCACGGGCACTGGTCCCGACCGGACGGGACGTTCCGCCCTGTCCGGTGATCGCCCGGGGCAGCGACGCTGAATTCGACGAGAAACAGGAGGCCTGTCATGAGCGAGCCGCGCATCGTCGTCGGTGTCGACGGATCCGAGCACTCCAAGCGTGCCCTGCGGTGGGCGGCCTACGTGGCCGGCCTGACCCCGGGTACCCGCGTCGAGGCCCTGATGGTCTGGGAACCGCCGGCGAGCTTCGGGTTCCAGTGGAAGTACCTGGTGCCGAACTGGGACCCGATGATCGACATGCAGAAGAGCCTGCGCCAAGTCATCGACGACGTGTTCGGTGCCGACGCACCGCCGCATCTGACGCTGCACACCGTTGAGGGCCATCCCGCCGCGCAGCTGCTCAAGGCCGGGATGGACGCCGAGATGCTCATCGTCGGCAGCCGGGGCCACGGCACGCTCGCGTCCCTGGTGCTCGGCGCCGTCAGCGAGCGCTGTATCCGGCACTCGCGCTGCCCGGTGCTGGTGGTGCACGACACCGACCCGCCGGTGGCAGACGCCGAGCCGGCCCCGGCCGATGGTGTGTGACCCGATGCGACTGATCGGGGTGGTCCTGAGCGGCGACAGCCGGGACGAGGCGGCGCTGCGCTGGGCGGCGGCGCACGTGCGAGCACGCGATGTGCTCGACATCGTGCTCACCGTGCCCGCCCCGGCCCTGACCGCGCGTGCGCGGCCCGGCTCTGCGCAGATCCGTGAGCCGCGAGGCTCGGCCGAGCGCGATGTGCTCGACGCGGCGATGTCGCTCGTGCGGCGCACCTGCCCGACGGCTGACGTCCGGCCCTCGGTCTGCAGTGGCGGGCCCGCGCAGTGCCGGGCCGGGCTTGCCTCCATCGTCGATCTGCTCGTCCTCGGGGCTAACCCCTGCGGCGACGGTCCGGACGGCGGCGAGTTGATACCCGCCGACCTCGTCGACTCCGATGCGGTCGGCTGCCCCGTCGTGGTGGTGCCCGCGGGATGGCGTCCGGGTGCGCACCGCAACGTGATCGTCGTCCCGGTGACCGGCGCGCTGCCCCGGACGGCCCTGCTGTGCGCGATCGACGCCGCGGTCCGCGACGACGCTGCGGTGCTCGTCATCGAAGCGTTCCAGCCCTCGGAGCACCTGGTGCCCGGTGACGCGGCCATCGGCTATGTCGAAATTGCGCAGACCCGGCGCCTCGACGCGGCGGTGGCGTCCATTGCTGCCCTTCGCAAGAACCGGGTGCCGATGCTGACCGAGGTCGTTCGCGAGAACCTGCTCGAGGCGTTCGCCCATGTGGGGGACCGCGCGTGCCAACTCGTCCTCGATGCACCCGGTGCTGCCCCGCACACGGATGGGCGCGCGCTCGCCGACGCGGCGCTCACGGTGCACGGAGTCACCGTGCTGCTCGTCGGCGGACGTCGGCACTGAACCCACGACCGATCGGAGCGCGCTATGGACACAGTCATTCGGTCGCTGCCACCGGCTGACGCGGGCCGTCGTGGTCGACGGCCGGCCGATCGCGTTGGAGGCGACCTGCGCCTGCTGTCGGTGGGCGGGTCGGTGAGCCCGACCGCGTTCGTCGACAGTCCGCTGGTGGCGGCCCTGGTGGGCGAGGACACCGGCTGGCGATGCTCGCTCGCCGCGTGGCATGCCCGCCGCCCGTCGCGGCTGCGCTTCGGCGCGCACCGCGCCTGGCGGGCGGAGGGGCACAGCCTGGCGGACAAGCGCGATCGGCTCTGCCTGCAGGCGGCCGACCTCGGTATCGGCCCGACTATCGAGACCCTGGGTGCCGTGCGAAGCTGGATGCAGCCGGGCTGACCGGATGCAGCGCGGGCCTGAGCGGCGCCGACGTCGACGAGGAGCCCACCATGGCGCTGGCGCAGGTCAACGGCACCACCGTCCACTACACCGACACCGGCGCGCCCGCCGACCGGCCCCTTGCGCCGACGGTCGTGTTCGGGCACGGGTTGCTGTTCAGCGGCTGGATGTTCCAAGCGCAGGTCGAGGCGCTGCGAGCGACGTACCGGTGCGTGACGATCGACTGGCGCGGACAGGGCGACACGCCGGCGTCGCTCGGCGGGTACGACATGGACACCCTGACCAGGGATGCCGTCGCGTTGATCGAGCAGTTGGCCGTCGCGCCGGTGCACTACGTGGGATTGTCGATGGGCGGTTTCGTGGGTCAGCGGATCGGCGCGCGCCACGGTGAACTGCTGCGCTCGCTGACCCTGCTCGACACCAGCGCCGATCCCGAGACGTTGAAGGGGCGGCGGCAGGACAAGCTGCTCGCCAACCTCTACCGCGTCATCGGGATGCGTCCGCTCGCGCGTCAGGTGCTGCCGATCATGTTCGGTCCGACGTTCCGGGCCGACCCGGCCGCCCGCCCGATCATCGCGGAGTTCCTGCGCCGACTCGGACGCTGCGATCGCCGCGGGCTGCGCAAAGCCGTGAATGGGGTTGCCGACCGCGACCCGATCTACGACGAGATCGACCGGATCGCGGTGCCCACCCTGGTGATCGTCGGAGCCGACGACGTGCCGACGCCGGTACCAGGCGCCGAACGCATCGCCGCGCGCATCCCCGGCGCGTGCCTGCATGTCGTCCCGGCCTGCGGGCACAGCAGCACGCTGGAGCAACCGGCTGCCGTCACGGCGCTGCTGCGAGAGTTCCTCGCCGAGGTGGACGGCTGACGGTGCGGCCGGGTCGGCCCGAGCAGTGCGCGACCGGCTCCAGCCGATCGTCGCGCCATCGCCCGGGCGGCTGACCGTGATGGCGCTTGAACGCCCGGTTGAACGACTCCTCCGCGTCGTAGCCGACCTCGCGGGCAACGCGTGCCGCGCCGAGGTCGGTACTGCGCAGCAGGTCGCCCGCGACATGCATCCGCCATTCGGTGAGGTAGCGAATCGGTGAGCGGCCGAGCACCTGGCCGAAGCGCTCGTCGAGCACGGACCGCGACACCGACGACTCGGCCGCCAGGTCGGCGACCGACCACTTCCGCGCCGGCGAGCCGTGGATGGCAGCGAGTGCCGGCGCCAGACACGGGTCGCGCAGCGCACCGATCCAGCCGTGCTCGGTCAGCAGCACCTCAGGCAACCTGGTCGACGCGGGTGCGGCAGGGAGCGAGGCCGCGCTGAGCGCCAACGCGTATTCGATGCTCGACCGCACCCACTCGACCAGCGGGCCGTCCGACATCCGCACCACGAATACGCGCGGCAGGGCACCGAGCCGCGGGTCGAACAGCGGGTCCACTGAATGCAGGTAGCCGCAGACGATGTCAGTGCGCGGGCCACCGGCACCGTAGCGGAGTACCGGCAGCGTGTCCCAAGGCGGCGGTGCGAACAGGGTGGCGATCGGGACGGGCGGAACGTCCGCGGTGCCCCCGACCTGATGCTGGTCGCCGTAGGGCAGCACGATCACATCGCGCTCGTCGGCCCAGTGCCAACGCCATCGTCGGTCGACACCCAGCAGCGTCCGGACGCGACGATGTGGAACATGATCAGCCGCTCCGAGCCGGGACGGAGCGTGTGCGCCATCACCTGTGTCGGGGGGCGATTCGTAACACCACCCCTCGGTGAACTCCGAGCGGAGGAAGATCGACCCGTCCAACCGCAACAGTTCCAGCGCCGCATCGAGCGCGGACGTCGGTGATTCGGTCAAGTTCGCCGGACACCCACCCAACCAGTCGATGGAGACTGACCATGCCCAAGTTCGTCATCGAACGCACACTGCCCGGCGCCGGCTCGTTCAGCACCGACCAATGGCAGGCCGCGCACCGTGGCTCCAGTCCTACGTCACCGACGACAAGCTGTTCTGCGACTACATCGCCGACGACGTCGACAGTGTGCGCGAGCACGCGACGTGCGGTGGATTCCCGTGCGACGACGTCCGGCAGGTTTCCACCATCATCGACCCGACGTCGGCCGAGATCGGCTGAACTCGGCCAGCCGACCCAGGGTGAAACCTGCCGGGCCGTCCACCCCGTCGGCGACGTGGCGCAGGAAGTCGGCAACGAGCACCCTGTCCTGGGCGTGCCCCAGCTGGGTCTGTCGACGAGCCATCTTCTTGCGCAGCCGACGTCCCGGCTTGCCGAGAACCGGTTGGGCGAGTTCGGCCGCGTAGCGGGCACGCTTGGCGGCCTTTCGGGCCCGGTGGGTCAACGCTGAGTCGTCCCGGTTGCGGGCGCGTCGGTGCCGTTTGGTGGCGGTGCGTGCCGCCTCATCCACCAGCGCGGAGACATCGCGCGTGCGTCGTCGCCGGCCCCGCACCGGGACGGCGTCGGTCCACGTGCGCAGGTCGGCGAGCAGCGCGGCGTAGCGGCGACCGGCGAGCGCCCGCTGGAGCACAGCCCACGCGGCCTCATCCGCGGCGGCCAACGACTGCTCGATGTGCGTGCGGACCGACTCGACCTCGAGGGCAGCCAAAGCCTTCTCGAGCAGGGTGGCCAGTCGTGGTCGCAATACCTGCTGGTCGCGAACCGCGCCGAGGACTCCCGCGTACCAGGCGAGTTCGCCATCGAGGTGTGCGGTGCGGCTCGCGTCCAGTGCCGGCCCGAACACGCGCAGGGCGCTGCGGTAGCGGCGCGTGGCGACGCGGGTCGAGTGGACGGCGGCGCCGGAGTGCATTCGCAGCTCGAGGTCGCCGGTCAGGATCGCCGAGTGCTGGACCGACAGGTAGTCCTCGACGAGCCGGTCCAGTGCCTTCGCCGGGCGCAGGCGGACCGGCGCCGGTCGGTCGAGGGCGCGGGCGAGCTTCGACGGCCACCTGCTGGGGCGTGCCCCCGCGCGACGCAGGGTTCGGGCAGCGGTGACGAGCACCTGTTCGGTGCCGTCGAGAAGTTCCACCTCGATCTCGCGCCACGCGCGCACCGCGGGCGGGTTTCCCGGCACCGTGGCGGTGACCCGGTCGTCGGCCAGTTCGGCGAGGGTCACCCCGTCCGGGTCCTGCAGCCGGTAGGCGGTCCGCTCGGTCTGCAGCCGGGCGACCTGGCGCAACGGCGCGCCCCCTCGGATACCGCAGAGCAGGTCCTGCAGCTCTCGCGGCACGCCGCGACCGTTGAGTGGAGCGCGGAGCTCGTCGCGCGCGCCTGCGCGTGGAACCTTGAGCTGCCAGCCCTCGTCGGCGTCGCCCACCCGCCGTCGGAGCGTGACCGACGAGGCCAGCAGGTCGTAGTCGGCGGTGTCGACATAGGTCGTGCTGAGGATGAGCACGACCTGCTCGACCCGTCCACCGGGCGTCAGGTCGTGCAGGTCGGGGACCGTCCATCCGTCCGGCACCTCGAACTTGAGCTCGCGCTCGCGCACGACCTGCATGCGTCGCCTCCATCGCTCGTCCGAGCGGGACGAGACGATCAGCATACGGCGGCAAGGTCAGCCTGGCCGGGGCTCCGCGTGCTCGAGCCGGCGGCGCAGGACGGCCGCCGCCACGGTGAGCAGCAGGGCGCCGAGATAGCTCACCGCCGCGATGCCGGCGCGGTGCGTGACCTCGGTGCGAGTGAGGTACACCAGCGTCCCGGCAAGTGCGATCGGCATCCATTCCCACCGTGCCGACACGACCACCAGCGCGACGAGCAGGCCCGCGTACCAGCCGTAGGACGGTGTCGCGACCAGCAGGGCGGTGCCCACGACGATCGTGGCCGCATGCTCCGGCGCAGCCGGGTCTGCGCGCCGCCATGCCCAGACCGACACGGCCGCGAGGATCACCGCCCCGACGATGGTGTCGATTGGATGAGGCAGGACGTAGCCAAGCAGCAGCAGCCGTTTGCCAGAGTCGTAGCCCTCTTCGCGCAGATAGCCCGGCAGGTAACCGACGACCGCGCTGCCGACGGCGAGGACATGCGGCAGGTACACGAGCGCGACGGTTGCCAGTGCGGTGATCGGCACCATCCACGGACGGCGGCGCATCATGGCCGGCAGCAGCAGGCCAGGGTAGAGCTTGGTGGCGATCGCCGCCCCGACCAACAGCGCCCCGTGCAGGTCCCGGCCGGCAGCACTCGCGCGCAAGGCCAGCACGGCAAGCAGCACGGCGAGCCAGTCGATGTGCGCGTTGTTGCCGAATTCGAGGACGACGACCGGGCACCACGCCCACAGTGCGACCAGCCAGGCCGGCCTACGGCGGGCCAGCAGCACAGTGATCGCGATGCAACCGAGTGCCGCGGCGAGTTGGTACGGGAACTCGTCACCGTGCCCGCCGACCGACAACAGCCGGATGCCGCTGAAGGTGGCCTCGGCGACCGGGGGGTAGACGGTGTGCACGCTCGGGCGGTTGATCGTGGTGCAGCCGTCGGGGATCCGGTACGTGCAGGCCGAGGACGGCCCGAACAGCTCGGGGCTGCGCAGGTGTCGCAGTTCGGGTGACTGCGGGACGTAACGGTAGGGGTCGATCCCGGACAGCTGCACCTTCGCGTCCCAGATGTAGCGCTGGGCGTCGTCGGAGGTCTGCGGCCGGCTGGTGGTGGCCACCAGTTGCAGCAGCGCGCCGACCGCCACCACGAGGAGCGTGGCGTGCGCCGGGCGCAGCCGCGCCGCGATCAGCAGCAGGACGGCGGCCGCGAACAGCACGACGGCAATGACGTAGAGCAGCAGTTGCCCCCTCACCACGTGGTGGTGAAGCAACGTCGCGAGCATCGCCAGCAAGGTGGCCAGCACGACGCCGAGCGCGACGCGGGAGGCGCGCGTGCGATTCGGCATGGGGACCTCGATGCGGACGACAGGGCTGCGAGAGCACTCTGGCAGAGCAGGACACATACGCGACGGGTGGCCACCGTAGGTGACCACCCGTCGCGGTAGGGCTCGACCCGCTCGCGGGTCGGAGTGTTACTTGGTGCTGACCAGCAGGGTCGCAACCCCGACCAGCAGGCCGCCCTTGACGGCTGTGGTGTTGAAGGTCTTGTTGAGCAGGGCCGCCGCGTCGTCCGAGACCAGGACGCGAGTCCCGGTCAGGGTCGCCACGCCGTCGCCATCAACGGTGATGGCCTTGAGGGTGCTGCCGTCCAGATCGAACAGCTTGGCGCCCTTGACCGCGCTCTTGCCGTTGACGGTCACGTCACCGGTGAGCTTGGAGTTGTTGCCCGGGTCGATGACGAAGTTCTCGAGACCGACGGTGGTGCTGCCGGCCGTCAGCGTGAATCCGCTGCCCTGGTGGTCGACCTCGCCCTGGACGTACGGGGTGACGTCGCCCTTCTTGTAGACCTTGACGTTGCCGCCGGTGATGGGGAAGGTCAGCGTGCCAGTCTTGGGGTCGAGCTTCGCGTCGCCGATCAGGCCCGGCGTCAGCTTGAGGGCGGTGAGCGCGTCGGTGAAGCCGCTGTCGAGCTGGACCGAGGTGCTGACGCCGCTGATGTTGGAGACGTCCGCGATCGGTGAGGCCTTGTCGCTGCTGCACGCGGCGACGGCGCCGATGAGCAGTCCGCCGGCCACGAGACCGGTCGCGATCCTGGTGAACTTACGCATTGATCTCCTGCTTTCGTTGGTGGGCGGAGTGCCCGTGGTCATCGCTTGATGCTCTGGTCATGCATTCGCAACGCACCTCGCCAACGGTTCCGCGAATTCTGGTCCGGTTCCGCGCCGGTAGCGTTCGCGCCGTGATGCCACACCTGGATGTCGTGCTGCCGTGTCTCGACGAGATCGGCGCATTGCCCTGGGTATTGGCACGAATCCCTGACGGAGCAAGGGCGATAGTCGTCGACAACGGGTCATCGGACGGATCCCCGGACCTGGCGCGGGAACTCGGTGCGATGGTCGTCACATGTGAGCGGCGCGGGTACGGCGCGGCCTGTCACGTCGGCCTGGTGGCAGCAACCGCCCCGCTCGTCGCCTTCTGCGACTGTGACGGTTCGCTCGATCCGGCCGACGCCGTCCGGTTTGCCGCACTGGTCGATGCCGGGGCCGATCTCGTGGTGGGCCGACGCCGCCCCCAAGGTCGTGGCTCGTGGCCCGCGCACGCCCGGTTCGCGAACCGGGTGCTGGCGCGGCGGGTCCGCCGGGTAACCGGAGTTGCCCTGCGGGATGTCGGTCCGCTGCGCGTGACGCGGCGCGAGCCGTTTCTCGCGCTCGGACTCACCGATCGGCGCTCGGGCTATCCGGTCGAGACGGTGGTGCGCGCGGCGCGAGCCGGGTGGCGGATCGAGCAGGCCGACGTCGCCTACCACCCCCGCACCGGCCGCTCGAAGGTGACAGGGACATTGCGCGGGTCGCTGCAGGCGGTGCGCGACATGAGTGCAGTCCTGTCGGACTGACCCCGAAAACTGCTCATCGGCAGACCGATGAGTGCTGCGCCCGACCGGGGTTACACCGGGTGAGACGCAGTTCATGAGGAGGCATCACATGCAGGCACTCGAGGGCAAGGTGGCCATCGTCTACGGCGCGGCCGGCGGGATCGGGAGCGCCATCGCGGCGACCTTCGCCCGGGACGGCGCGCGGGTTGCGCTGGCCGGGCGGACCCGAGCGACCCTCGATGCGGTCGCGGCGTCGATCTCGGCCGAGGGCGGCCAGGTCGAGGTCGCTGTCGTCGATGCACTGGACGAGGCAGCCGTCGACGCGCACGCGGAATCGGTCGCGCAGCGCCACGGCCGGCTCGACATCAGCGTCAACCTGATCAGCCGGGGCGACGTGCAGGGCGCGCCGCTGGTGCAGCTGAGTACCGACGACCTGCTGCGCGCGGTCGACGTGGGACTGCGGTCGGCCGTCTGCACCTCGCGCGCCGCGGCGCGGTACATGAGCGCGCAGGGCAGCGGCGTGATCTTGCATCTGAACAGCGCGTCCGGCGCCGGCGCGCAGCCCGGCATGGGCAGCACCGGTCCTGCCGACGCCGCCACCGAGGCGTACATGCGTTATCTGGCCGCGGAACTCGGCCCGGCAGGCGTGCGGGTGTGTGGGATCTGGACGGCCGGCGTGGCCGAAACGCTGACCCAGGAGAAGCTGGCCGCGGTAGCCGGCGCGAGCGCGCCCCCCGTCGAGGTCGCGCTGGCAGCGATCGCGGGCATGGCAGCACTGCGCCGTACCCCGCGGCTGGCCGACGTCGCCGAGGTCGCGGCGTTCCTGGCCTCCGACCGCGCCGGCGGGATCACCGGGACCATGACGAACGTGACGTGCGGATTGGTGTTGCGATGACAGGGCAGGATCCACGAATGGAACTTCGCCTCGCAGTTGTGCCCCTGCCGGTTGCCGATGTCGATCGGGCCAAGAAGTTCTACGTCGATCAGGTCGGTTTCACACTCGACGTCGACCACTCGGCCGGTCCGCAGTTCCGCGTCGTGCAGCTCACGCCGCCGGGATCGGCCTGTTCGGTGGTTGTCGGCACCGGGATCGTCGACACCGCGCCCGGCTCGGTCCGCGGGCTGCACCTGATGGTCACCGACATCGTGGCGGTGCGGGCTGCGCTCGTCGAGCGCGGTGCGGAGATCAGCCCGATCCGGCACATGACGCCGGACGGCTGGGTCGACGGGGTCGATCCCGCGCGTACCGACTACAACTCCTTCGCCGACTTCAGTGACCCGGACGGCAACACCTGGGAGCTTCAGGAGTTCGGTTACGCGGCGCGTCCCGACCCACCGACGTGACCGCCGTCCTCGACGAGTCGCAATTCGACTCGTTGACGCGTGCTCACCGGCGCGAACTGCACGTGCACTGCTACCGGATGCTCGCCTCGTTCGACGAGGCCGAGGACGCGGTGCAAGAGACCCTGCTCCGGGCGTGGCGTGCGCGGGAGGACTTCACGGGCGGCCCGTTCGCGCGTGCCTGGCTGTACCGGATCGCCACGAACGTGTGCCTCAACCTGCTCCGTTCGCGGTCACGCCGGACGGGTTCGCCAGGGACGCCACCCGAGGTCGCGTGGCTGCAGCCCTACCCGGACCGGTTGCTCGACCAACTCGCACCGAGCGACGAGCAACCCGACGCCGTCGTGGTCGCCCGCGAGACCATCGAGCTGGCATTCCTGACGGCGCTGCAGGTGCTGCCCCCGCGGCAGCGAGCAGCGCTGATCGCGCGCGACGTCCTCGACCTGACGGCGGCCGAGACCGCCGAGTTGCTCGGCACGAGCGTGGCGGCGGCCAACAGCGCGGTGCAACGGGCGAGGGCAGGGCTGCACGAACGGCTCCCGTCGCACCGCTCGGAGTGGACTGCTGCCCGCGCCAGTGGCCCGGAGCGCGAGTTGCTCGGGCGCTTCATCGATGCGCACGAGCGATGTGACGCGGCGGCAGCGATCGCGATCGCTGCGACCGACATCCGCGTCACCATGCCGCCCTACCCGATGTGCTTCGACGGGATCGCCAGCGTCGGCGCACTGCTGCAGCGGGCGTTCGGCCCTGAGCGCGACGGGGACTGGAAGCTCCTCCCGACGGCGACCAACCGGATGCCGGCCGCCGCGAGCTACCTGCGCCGGCCGGGTGACAGCGAGTTCCGGGCGTTCAAACTGGACGTCCTGCGCATCGAGAACGGCTCGATCGCCGAGATCACCACATTCGGGACGACGCTGTTCGAGCACCTCGGGCTGCCCGCGATCTGGCAGGAGTGAGCGGGCACGAATCAATCGTGCTTCTTGTCCTTCTTCCGCTTCTCGGCAGCCTTGCGCCGCTCCTCGGCCTGGTGTTTGGCCTGTTCGGCACGACGCTTGGCCTGCTCGGCACTGCGTTTGACTGCTGCCTCGTTCGGCGTGGACCGGACCGTCGCGGGGCGCGGGGTAGTCGACGAGGACGGCTGTGCATGCGGCGAGGCAGGTGGTGTCGACGCGGAGGTGGACGGCGACGACGGGGAGCCGGCGGTGTCATTGCGCGAAAGGCCGAATCCGGCACCGCCCACGATGACCACCCCGGCCAGCGCGGCCGCGACCCACAGCGCGCGGCCGGCCTTCGCCGGTCGGGAGGGCTGGGCCGCGAGCAGCACGGTCGGGTCGACCGACGCGACGGCGGGCTCGATCGGCACCGTGGCAAGGCCAGCGAGGGCACGGGCGACGGCATCAGCGTCCGGTCGGGCCGCGGGGTCTCGGTCGGTCATCCGCTGCAGCAAGGCGGCCCAGTCGGGCCCGAGCTGTGGCGGGATCGCCGGTTCCCGGTGCAGCCGCACGACCGCGGCCTCGATGCCGTGCCCGGGGTAGGTCACCTCACCGGTGAGGCATTCGAGCAACACCAGGCCGAGGGCGTAGATGTCGCTCGCGGCCGTCACGGCGGCACCGGTCACCTGCTCGGGGCTGAGGTAGTTCGGGGTGCCGAGCGTCGTCCCGTCGACGGTCAACCGGGTGCTGTCGAGCAGCCGGGCCACACCGAAGTCCGACAGTTTGGCCGTCGAACCGGTCGGACCGGCCAGCAGGATGTTGGCCGGCTTGATGTCGCGATGGACGATCCCGCGCTCGTGGACGTAGCCGAGGGCGGCGGCAAGCTGTGCACCGAGGTCAGCGGCCGCGGCCGACGTCAGCGCGCCGCCGCACAGGCGCTCGCGCAGCGTGGTTCCCTCGACCAGCTCCATCACCAGGAAGCCGAACGGGTCGTTCGGATCGTGCGTGTCGCGGCCGGCATCGAAGACCATGACCAGCCCGGGGTGGCTCAGACTCGCGAGCAGGTGCACCTCGCTGGCGCGGCGCGCGTCGCCGGCCGGGATCTCGCCGTGGTGGAAGACCTTCACGGCCACGTCGCGTTGCAGCACGGTGTCCCGGGCGCGGAACACCTCGGCCATCCCGCCGCGGCCGAGCAAGGGGCCGAGGCGGTACCGGCCGCCGAGCAGGCCGTCGCCGAAGGGGGGATTGGTCACGTGGGGGCGCTCCAGTTCCTGGGTTCGCCTGGTGGGGTTCGCCTAGTGGCTTACCGACCTGGGGCGATCGGCAAACTTTATATATGGTCAAACCGGACACCTTTTTTGGGCGTCCGCCTGGGTCGATAGGCTCGGCAACGACATCACCGCGACCTATCAGGAGGCAATCATGAGTATCAGCCTCGTCAAGGGTCAGAACATCTCGCTGACCAAGCAGGCCCCGGGAGTGTCGTCGGTCACGGTCGGTCTGGGGTGGGACGCGCGCACCACCGATGGCCAGCCCTTCGACCTCGACGCGAGCGCAATCGCGTGCTCGCCCGAGGGCAAGGTCGCCTCGCCCGGCCACTTCGTGTTCTTCAACAACCTCACCAGCCCCGACAACGCCATCCAGCACGCCGGTGACAACCTGACCGGCGAAGGTGCCGGTGACGACGAGCAGATCAAGGTCAACCTCTCGGCCTTGGCGCCAGAGGTCGACAAGGTGGTGTTCCCGGTGTCGATCTATGACGCCGAGACGCGCGGGCAATCGTTCGGGCAGGTCCGCAACGCCTTCATCCGCGTCGTGAGTCAGGCCGACAACACCGAGATCGCGCGCTACGACCTGACCGAGGACGCCTCGACCGAGACGGCGATGATCTTCGGCGAGATGTACCGCAACGGGGAGGAATGGAAGTTCCGCGCGGTCGGGCAGGGCTACACCTCCGGCCTGGCCGGTATCGCTCGAGACTTCGGCGTACCTCTCTAGTGTCCCTAGTGTCTCTAGTGTCCTTGTAGGTCTGCTGTACGTGTGACGTGCGGGGAACATGTGCGGCCCGTCGGTCGTCCTCTAGGTTGAGGAATCGATTCGCGGGCCGGTCAACGACTCGAAAGCCAACGGCTCTACAGGAGGAATTATGGGCGTCAGCCTCAGCAAGGGCGGCAACGTTTCGCTGACCAAGGAGGCCCCCGGGACTGACGGCCGTCAACGTCGGTCTCGGCTGGGACGTACGGACCACGAGCGGGCGCGGACTTCGACCTCGACGCGAGCGCGCTGCTGCTCGGACACCGACGGCAAGATCCTCGGCGACCAGTACTTCATCTTCTTCAACAACCTCAACAGCCCGGACGGTTCGGTCGAGCACACCGGCGACAACCTGACCGGTGAGGGCGAGGGCGACGACGAGATGATCAAGGTCAACGTCGCGAGCGTCCCGCAGAGGTCGACAAGGTCGTCGTGACCGTGTCGATCTACGACGCCGAGACGCGCGGACAGTCCTTCGGCCAGGTCCGCAACGCGTTCATCCGCGTCGTGAACCAGGCCGACAACAACGAGCTCGCCCGCTACGACCTGTCCGAGGACGCGTCGAACGAGACCGCGATGATCTTCGGCGAGGTCTACCGCAACAACACCGAGTGGAAGTTCCGCGCGGTCGGGCAGGGCTACAGCACCGGCCTCGCGGGCATCGCCCGCGACTACGGCGTCAACGTGGCTGAGCGCCGAACCTATGTTTCTTCGCACCTTCGGCGGCTCGCTCGTCGTCGCAGCCGTCGGCCTGGTGCTCGGCTTCCTCTACGGCGGCGCGACCGGTCTCGCGGTCGACGGCGATCCTTGCCGTGCTCGAGATCTCGCTGTCCTTCGACAACGCCGTCGTCAACGCGACGGTGCTGGTGCGGATGAGCGCGTTCTGGCAGAAGATCTTCCTGACCGTCGGCGTCGCGATCGCGGTGTTCGGGATGCGGCTGGTGTTCCCGCTGCTGATCGTCGGGCATCACCGCGAAGCTCAACCCGGTCGAGGCCGTGCGCCTCGCCCTGGAGAAGGGCGACCCGGACGACAAGGGCACCTACGGTTACCTGCTGCACGACGCGCATCCGGCGATCGCGGCGTTCGGCGGCATGTTCCTGCTGATGCTGTTCCTCGATTTCATCTTCGAGGAGCGCGAGATCACCTGGCTCACCTGGCTCGAGAAGCCGCTGGCCACGCATCGGCAAGCTCGACCAGCTCGCCGTCGTCATCGCGCTGGGCGCCCTCACCGTGTCGGCCTACACCCTCGCTCCGTCCGACAAGGTGTCGACCGTGCTCGTGTCCGGCCTGCTCGGCATGGGCACCTACCTGCTCGTCAACGGCCTCGGCGACCTGTTCAACGAGGGCGCCGAGGACGACGAGGCCGAGGACGGCGCTGCGGCGCGTGGCGGGGGCCGGCAAGTGGTGCAGGCGGTCGGCAAGGCAGCGTTCTTCCTGTTCCTCTACCTCGAGGTCCTCGACGCGTCGTTCAGCTTCGACGGCGTCGTCGGCGCGTTCGCCATCACCTCCGACCCGATCATCATCGCCATCGGCCTGGGTGTCGGCGCGATGTTCATCCGCTCGATGACCGTGTACCTGGTCCGCCAGGGCACGCTGGCCGAGTACGTGTACCTCGAGCACGGCGCGCTCTGGGCGATCGGCGCGCTGGCCGTGTTGCTGCTGATCACCATCGAGTACGAGGTCCCTGAAGTGGTCACCGGCCTGATCGGCGTTGGCTTCATCGGCGCCGCTTTCATCTCCTCGATCGTCCGCAACCGGCGCGAGGCCCTCAGATCCGGGGAACCCGATGAGTCAGATCGGGAACCCGCGACGGTCTGAGTCGGCAATCTGAAAGGGATTGAGCCAGACATGGGTATCGACTACACCAAGCGACCTGCGGCGCCACCCGCTGCGCCGCCACCGCCGCCGCCCGCGGGGAACTTCGCGACGGGGAGCACGCCGCCGCCACCCCCGCCGCCGTCGTCCTCGGCGCCGGTCGTGCTGACCAAGGCCGCGCCGAGTGTGTCGCTCACGAAGAGCGGGCCGGCGGCATGCTGCGGGTCAACCTGAACTGGAACGCGCGCCCGCAGGGCGGCGGCGGGTTGTTCCGGCGCCCCCAGCAACTCGACCTCGACCTGGGCTGCCTGTGGGAGTTCACCGACGGGTCGAAGGGTGTCGTGCAGGCGCTGGGCAACGCGTTCGTGGCCCAGCCGGCTGATCTGAACGAGCCGATCATCCGGTTGGACGGTGACGACCGCTCGGGTGCGGTGTCCGGTGGCGAGAACCTGCTGGTGAATCTCGCGCACCTGTCGCGGATCAAGCGCATCCTGGTCTTCGCGCTGATCTACGAGGGAGCGGCGAACTGGGCGGCCGCCGACGGAATCGCGACGCTCTACCCGGTCAGCGGGCCAGAGGTGCAGGTGCGCCTGGACGACCCGCGTGAGGGCGCGCGGATCTGCGCCATCGCGACGCTCGAGAACACCGGCAACGAGCTCACCGTGCGACGCGAGGTCAACTACCTCAACGGCGGCCAGCGCGCCCTCGACGAGGCGTACGGGTGGGGCATGCGATGGACGGCGGGACGTAAGTAATGGGTGTCAGCCTGAGCAAGGGCCAGACCGTTTCGCTGGTCAAGCAGGACGGGGGCGGGCTGACCCGCGTCCGGATGGGGCTCGGCTGGGACGCGGTGCGCAAGAAGGGTCTGTTCGGTAGCCGCGCGCAGTCGATCGACCTCGACGCGTCCGCCTTGCTCTTCGATGCCCGTGGCGCCCTGGTGGACCAGGTCTGGTTCCAGCAGTTGGCCAGCGCCGACGGCTCGATCCAGCACACCGGCGACAACCGGACGGGGGCGGGTGAGGGTGACGACGAGTCGATCCGCGTGGATCTGTCCGCCGTCCCCGCCGCGGTGACGACGATCGTGTTCACGGTGAACTCTTTCACCGGCCAGGACTTCAGCCAGATCGAGAACGCGTTCTGCCGGCTGATCGACGAGACCACCGAGACCGAGATCGCCCGCTACGACCTGTCCGGCTCGGGCCGGCACACGGCGCAGGTGATGTCGAAGGTGTCGCGCAGCGGTGGCGGCTGGACGATGACCGCAATCGGGGTCGCTGCGTCCGGACGTACCTTCCACGAGTTGTTGCCCGCGATCGCCGGGCAGCTCTGAGTAACGTCGTCGGCATCGACACGTCGCGTTAGCCCCGCACGCCGCGCAGAAGGAGAACCGCACATGTCCGAGCTCGATCTCGGCGCCACCCCGACCCAGACGTCAACTGCCCCAGCGGCGTCCGCATCGACCGGCGCCGAGCTGGTGCTCGCCCCGCCCGCTCCGGTTCCCGTGGTCAAGGAGGAGCAGGCGGCCGGCGCGCTGCCCATCGACGACGCGAAGAAGTCCGAGCTGGCGACGAAGGCCGCCGCCTTTGCCGACGAGCTCGCCGGCCTGGACACCAAGTCACCCGACTTCACCAAGAAGGTCGAGTCGATCACCTCGATGGGTGACAAGGACCTGCGTGCGTCCGCCGCCGTGTCCAACCGGATGCTCGACCGTCCGGCGGCGGCTGCCAAGGGCGGGAAGGGTGGCGACGCGCAGACCCGGGTGGCCGGGACCCTGACCGAGCTGCGCCAGACCGTCACCGAACTCGACCCGAACCGCGCCGACCTGTCCGGCGCGAAGAAGGTGCTCAAGTGGCTGCCCGGCGGCGACAAGATCCAGCGCTACTTCAGCAAGTACGAGTCGGCGCAGTCGCAGCTCAACGCGATCATCAAGTCGCTCGAGTCCGGTCAGGACGAGCTGCGCAAGGACAACGCGGCCATCGAGACCGAGAAGGCCAACATGTGGACGACGATGGGCAAGCTGAGCGAGTACAACGCGCTCGCCGGCTGCCCTCGACGAAGCCGTCACGCAGAAGGTCGCCGAGCTCGAGGCGGCGAGCCGGACCGAGGACGCCAACGCCCTCAAGGCCGACGTGCTGTTCGCGATCCGCCAGCGGCGGCAGGACATCATGACGCAGATGGCGGTGTCCGTGCAGGGCTACATGGCCCTCGACCTGGTCCGCAAGAACAACGTCGAGCTGATCAAGGGCGTCGACCGCGCGCAGACGACGACGATCTCGGCGCTGCGTACCGCGGTGATCGTCTCGCAGGCCCTCGCGCGGCAGAAGCTGGTGCTCGACCAGATCAGTGCGCTGAACGCCACGACGTCCAGCCTGATCGAGTCGACCTCGAACCAGCTGCGTATCCAGGGCGCCGAGATCAACCAGCAGGCGGCCAGCAGCACGATCGACATCCAGAAGCTGCAGGTCGCGTTCGACAACGTGTTCCAGACGATGGACACGATCGACACGTTCCGCGCGCAGGCCGTCGACTCGATGGCGCAGACGGTCACCGCGCTCGAGGGGCAGATCGAGCGGGCCAAGCCCTACCTCGAGCGCACGCGCCGAGGCGACGGGAACGCCACCCAGGCGCAGCTGCCGTCCTGAGCTGACGTGACCTCCTGGTTCCGCCGGGCGCAGGACCGCGCTCAGGACGCCGTCGGGCCGCAGGACGACCCGGAGGACCGACCCGAGGCGCTGCTCAACCGGATGTTCGAGTTGGTGCGCGAGGTGAACCGCAACGCCGGGCGGCTGCCCGCCGAGGCGGTCGTGGTCGCCCGCCGGGTGCTCGACGCCGTCCGCGAGGTCATCGAGACCGCCGCCGAGCGTGAACTGGACGTGCGGGCGGTCGTGTCGCTCCGGGGCATTCTCGGCGACTACCTGCCGACGACGTTGCGGACCTTCCTCGCGCTGGACCCCAGCGTGCGTCGACGTGCCGCGTCCGTCCGGACGGACGCCGACCGGGTCGCTGATCGAGCAACTCGAGACGCTGTGGGCCTCGGCGACGGACCTGCTCGATGCCATCCGGGCGCAGGATGCGGACGCGATGCTCACCCAGGGCAGTTTCCTGAGGACCAAGTTCACCGGCTCCGACCTCGACCTCTGACGATCTCGCTGCAACCTGTAGAACTGACCCGATGGCCGAGATGAAGCGCGGGGCGAACGTCGCCCTGACCCGCGAGATCCCGAACCTGCGGGGTCTCGTCGTGGGTGCTGCCTGGAACGCGGGCGCCGAGACGGCGCTGTCGGACAACCTGGTGTTGGCGGCAATCCTGTGCGATGCGTCCAATCGAGCCTTGTCCAACCAGCACTTCGTGTTCTTCAACCAGCTGAGCTCACCGGATCTCTCGGTGCACCAACTGGCTCAGGCGCTGGGCGGCGACCAGGAACAGATCGAGATCGACCTCGCCTCGGTGCCGGCCAATGTCGACCGGATCGTCGTCATCGCGTACGTCAACGAGGGTCCCGCGCAGAAGCGGACGCTCGGGCAGTTGCGCTCGTGCGTCGTGCGTGTGCTCAACCTGGACGGCAACGCCGAACTGGTCCGCTCGGAGGATCTGGCGCCAGAGCTGCAGGACGAGACGCGCGCTCGCGCTCGGAGAGGTCTACCGCCACGGCGGTGACTGGAAGTTCAAGGTGCTCGGCCAGGGTTACTCGAAGGGCATCGAGGCGGTTGCGGCCGACTACGGCGTGTCGATCTGAGCATGATCACCGATCCGCGGTTCGCGCCCCGGCGCAACGACCTGCCTTGGCTGCGCCGTCGCCGCCTGCCGAAGGCCCCTGCCGCGGCCGCGGTGGTGCCCGAGGTCGGGCCGACCCGAGCGGCCGTCACCGATTTCATCACCGGCCGGGCGGCCCATCCCGGCCGCGCCGAGCCCGGCACGTCGACGCCTGCGCCGCCGCCTCGTGCCGCGCCGCCGCCACCCGCCGCGGGCCCGCTGCCGGTTCGGCCGAGCTCGTCCTCGCTCGATCTCGACGAACCCAGCGCGCCGGTCGCGCCCCCGCCACCTGCCGCGAGTTCGTCCCTGCTGGATCTCGACGAACCAGCACCGGCACCCGCGCGCCGCGCGCCTGCCGCCGCGGCAGTGCGCCGGGTCCGTCCCGATGTGCGAGTGCCGTCCGACGGCCGGATCATCCTCGAGCCCAACGAGCCGACGGTGACGTTGACCCGGCTGCAGAGCGGCATCGGCACCCTGCACTTCGAGGCGGCGTGCTCGAGCGAGGTCGGCGACCTGCGGATCGGCTGCGCCTACGAGCTTGCTTCCGGCCAGACGTCGACCGTCCAACTCACGCAGGGCAATCGGCTGGCACCGCCGCACTCGCGTCGGCCGATCATGGTGGCGAGCCGCGACCGCTTCGAGCGGATCGGTGTCGACCTGCGGCAGTGCCCCGAACTGCGCAGGCTGATCGTGTACGCGTTCTCGGAGGG
The DNA here is from genome assembly GCA_963750295.1 of uncultured Actinomycetota bacterium. Taxonomy (GTDB): domain Bacteria; phylum Actinomycetota; class Actinomycetes; order Mycobacteriales; family Jatrophihabitantaceae; genus CAVVPY01. Next base: position 1,396,849 of record CAVVPY010000001.1, on the reverse strand, counting down.
ACGCTCGCCGCTCGCGTGGGGCGGCACGCTGATCACGACGACGTTCGGCGGTGCGCGGGTCGAGTTGCCACTGGAATCACTGCAGTCCGGCGACTCGGCCGTGCTGCTGTCGCTCTACAACGTGCGCGGTGAATTCGTCCTGCGTGCCGAGATGCAGGCGCTCTTCGGCGACGTCCGCGAGGCGTGCCGGACCTACGGCTTCGACAAGATCACCTGGCTGGACGACCGGACTCCGGTGGAGTGAGCTGCTCGTACCACTTCAGCACCCGCAGTGCGCGCAGCGTGTTCCAGCGACTGGGGTGCCCGTCGCCGTCCTCCATCGAGAAGTGCACGGCGCCGGGATGAGTGTGCTCCAGTAGCCAGGTGCCGTCGGGCTGCTGCTTCGAGCGCAGCACGTCGATCGCCTCGGCCAGCCGCGGATCCGGTGGGTCGCCGACGGCGCGGAAGTAGTCCAGGGCGCGCAGCACGTCGTAGTGCCACCAGGTCGGGAACGAGAACCGCAGCCAGTCCGGATCAGCCACCTCGCCTGTGCTCAGCCGCCGGAACAGCCGGCGCTCGAGCAGGTACTCCTGACCGCGTCGCCGGGCCGCGACGGCCTCGGCCGAAGCGCCGGTCGCCCGCTCGTGCTCCAGCAACCCGTCGAGCACGCACATCGTCGTGTGGAACGACCCGCGCACCGATCCGTTCTCGGTCTCGCAGTTCCAACCGCCGTCGGCAAGTTGCTCACCGAGGAGTCGGGTCACGATGCTGGCGACGTCCACACCGACGTAGGCGCCGATTGCGACCGTCCGCCCGTTGATGCACGGCTCGACCTCGCCGTCGAAGAACGGCTGGTTGTCGTGCTCCCATCGGCAGTTCTCGCCCACCAGGGCAATTGCCTCGCGGACCGCCTCGGCATTCGGGTCGATACCGAAATCGCGCAGCAGCGTCAGCGTGGGAAAGGTCGACGTCCAGGGCTGTCCCCGGGAGAAGTCGCCGCGGAAGTCCGCCGGGAAGCACGCCCCGCCCGCCCACTGGCCGTCCTCGTCACGCAGAGCGAGCAACCGCGCACCCCACCCCTCGGTCGTGATCCCTGCCCGCTCCGCGGCCACCACCTCGGGTGCTTCGTCGGTCAGGTCGTTCAGCACCTGCCAGCGCAGCGCCGGGTCGGAGTCGAGTAGCCAGTCCAGGACGATCATGCGGCGACCGTAGACCCGCGCACCGACAACAGCGCCGACAACGGCAGCTGTCGACGCGCGCTGCGACCGACCCGATGGCAGGCTCACCCCGTGAGTCGTCCGCCGACACCCCCACCTTCGCCCTGCCGGCCCGAGCTGACCTCCGGCGGTGGGACTCATCAGTAGGGCGGGACGTCGCCGGGTGGGTCAGTGGTGCGATCGATCGGGTAGGTGGCTGGTGGCTTCTGGTAGCGGTGGCCGGTAGGGCTGGTCCAGACACTCGTGCCATCGGGATCTCGGGTGACCGTCCAGCCGGCGTCGTGCTTGATGTGGTGGTGTCGGCAGCACAGCGGGTGCAGGTTGCAGGCGCTGGTTTCGCCGCCGTCAGCGTGTGGGTCGAGGTGGTCCAGCTCGCACGTGCAGGCGGTGCGGTTGCAGTTCGGGAAGCGGCAGGTCCGATCGCGCGCGACGACGTACTCGCGCAGCGCGCGGCTGGGCCGATAGCCCGATTCCGGGGCCGGTCCCCGCGCTGTCGTGGGGACGGCAGTCGCCGGTGGGGTGTGTCGCGTCCGGTCCAGGTGCAGCAGGTGGCCGGTGTCGTCGGTGATCAGCCGTTGCCAGGTGCCGGTCGGGTCGTGGGCGATGGCGCGGGTCAGTTCGGGTGGGATCGACCCGTGGCCGGCCAGTTCGCCGGGCTGCTGGTCGAGTCCGAGCAGGGTCGACAGTGCCACGGTGACTTGCACCAGCGGCCGCCGGCCCGACCCTGCGGAGCCCGCACGGCCCGACACGGGACATCCCGGCTCGGCGCGTTCAGACCAGCTGGGTGACTGCTGCTCGGTTGAGATTTGACCGGTGGCTGATTGGTTGGTCTCGCGGTTGTCGGTGGCCGGAGCAACCAGCGCGGCGATAAGGGCGTCGGCGCGACGCTGATCAACGCTGCGCTCGTCACCGCGCAACCGAAGCCGGGCGGCGACATCGAGGCGGGTGTCAATGGCCGCAGCATCGGCGGCGGGCACCAGCGCCCACAGGCTGGCCATCCCGTGCGGCTCGGGGCGGATCGCAACCCGCCGCGCGGCCAGCGACTGCATATGGTGCTCATCCGCGCTCCGCGGGTCGAAGCAGAGCACAGCCCGCTGCACCGTCCGGCGGAAATCGGTCAGCGACAACCCCGCCGGCCCGGCACCGCCGCCGGACGGACCTGGATCCAGTGCTCGGTCCAGGACTCGCCGCTCGACCTTCGTCGCCACCGCATCGGCCAGTGGCGCGACGGCTTCGGCCAGCGTGCGAGCCTGCAGGAACGTCAACCGTCCCTCACCCAACGCGGCCAGCGTGTGCGGCAGTCGGCCTGCGAGCGTCCTGGCCAGGTCCAACCGGTGCTGTGCAGTGACCGGAGCCAGCCGCAACGCACACGCCACCTCTTCGCGCACGAAGTCCTTGACTACCGCCTGCTCGATCTTCTCGATCGGCGTCGATGCCGGGCGCGGATCAGCAGCCAACACCGCCAGCAAGCGTGCCTGCTGCGCGTCCACCCAGCCGCGCACTCGCTCCAACGCGACCAGCAGATCCACCCGACCCCGGTGCGACAACGTCTCGGTGTCGAGCGGACCCAACGGCGTGATCACCCCAGACCCGAACCGCGCCGTCGCCGCTGACTCAGCAGCCTCGTCCGCATCGCACAGGCCGCCCGCGGGATCACCCAGGATTGGATCGGGTTCGGCGTCGTAATCGACATACTCGAACGGCCAGAGCTCCTGCGGGTCCAGCCCCTCGACCGCATCGACGACCACGTTCACAACAACGACCCTAAGGGCCGGGTCTGACAATTTCGCGCACAGGAATCATCGGTGAATCCCGCGGATTCCCTACCAGACGAAGATGTGGCGCTACGGGGCAGCGGCGTGGCGGGCTGCCGGTTCGACCAGCTTCTTCACCGTCTTGCCGTCGTGGAACTCGCCGAGCGCGCGCATCTCCCACACCGGCCCGGTCCGGCGCAGCATCGCCATCAGGACGCCGGTCGCAGGCTGTGCATCGGACAGTTCGTAGCGCACGAGTTCCTGCCCGGACGTCTCGTCGACCAGACGCGCGAACGCACTCGCCACCTCGGTGAACTTCTGCCCGCTGAACGAGTTGATCGTGAACACGATGGAGTGGACGTGAGCCGGCAACGCCGCGAGGTCGACGCGGATCTGCTCGTCGTCACCCTCGCCCTGCCCGGTCACGTTGTCGCCGGTGTGCACGAGCGCGCCGCGGAACTCGTTGAGGTGCATGAACCAGACGATCTCGAGTTTGTTGCCCTGCGCGTCGAACGCGATGGCGGACGCGTCCAGGTCGATCTTGCGCCTACCGGCCGCCGGGTCCCAGCCGAGGCCCATCACCACGCGGGTGAGGGGCGGTGCGCCGCTCTTCACCAGGCTGACCCGGCTGCCCTTGACCAGGCTGACCCGACCCTTGTCGAGGTTGACCACGTCCGGGCCGGCTTCGGGCTGCGGGACCGGAGCGCTCGCGCCCGGCGGGGGCGGCGGTGGCGGCGTCGAGCCCGTTGCGAACGGGGCGTCGGTGGGCGGGGCGGGAGGCGCTACGGGCGGGGGAGCCGGGACGTCGTCGGTCACGGAGATGCCGAAGTCCCCGGCCAGCCCGGCCAGGCCGGTCGCGTAGCCCTGACCGACCGCACGGAACTTCCACGCGCCCGCGCGCCGGTAGAACTCGCCGCTCACGAAGGCGGTCTCGACGCCCGCGCTCATCGCGAACGTTGCGATCGGCGCACCGGACGCGGCATCGTTCACGTCCAGCCGCAGGCCGGGCACCTGGCCGAAGGTGCCACCGTCCGCGGACGCCGCCAGCACCACCCGATCGACCGATGCAGCCAGCCGATCGAGGGTGATCTCGATCGTGTCCGCACCGGGAGTCTTTCCCGAGTGCCCGACCGCTCCGCTTGGGTGGCGCGGCTGGTTGTAGAAGACGAAGTCGGAGTCGGAGGACACGCGGCCGTCGGCCTGCAGCAGCAACGCCGAGGCGTCGATGTCCGGCACGGACGGTCCGGGCGACCACCGCAGGACGGCGCGCACGGCGGTCGCCTCGACCGGCGTGTTGGCTCCCTTGGTCAGCTCACCCATCAGTAGCGGCCGACCTGCCTGGCCGCCGGGCCGACGAGCTTCTTCACGGTGCGGCAGTCGTGGTACTCGCCGATCGCGCGCATGCCCCATACGCCTGGCCCGACCCGGCGGATGACCGCCATCAGCACCGCCGTGCTCGGCTGCGTGTCGGTCAAGTCGTAGCGGACGACCTCGCGGCCGACGTCATCGGTCAGCACGCACATCGCGTAGGCCAGATCGGTGAACGTCTGGCCCTTGAACGAGTTGATCGTGCACACGAGTGCGGCGACCTGGTGGGGTAGCCGGGCGAGGTCGATCAGGACCCGCTCGGAGTCGCCGTCGGCCGAGCCGGTGCGGCTGTCGCCGGTGTGCTGAAGCGCGCCCTGGAACTCGTTCTGGTGCTGGTACCAGACGATCTCGAGCTTCTTGCCCTGCTCGTCGAACGCGATGACCGAAGCATCGAGGTCGACGGTGCCGCGTCCCGGCGCGGGTTGCCAGGCGAGGTTCAGCACCACCCGGGTGAGCGGTCCGGTCGCAGCGCTGGACAGCGTGACTCGCTCGTCGCGGCGCAGGGTGATCGGCCCGTTGTCCAGCGTCGCGACCTGCGCCGTCGCGGGAGCCGGCCCTGCCGTTGGCTGCGGTGGCACCGCAGTTGCTGCGACGAACGGCGGCGGTGGTGGGGGCGGGGGTGAACTCCAGTCCGCGGGAGGCGCGAGGGGGGCAGGCGGCATGGGTGGCGGTGGGGACGGGACGAGGACCGGCTCCGGGAGCGGCTGCGGCAGCGATGGCGGTGGCGGTTCGGGGACGGGGTCGACGACCGGCGCGGGTGGCGGCGCAATCGTGGGCGGGGTCAGTGTCGGCGGTGGCAGGTCGACCGGCGGTGCGGCCTGTACTGCCGGCAGCGACGCTGCTGGCGAGGGCGCTGCTGGCGAGGGCGCTCCGAACGACGAGGGCGGCAGGATTGGACCGGACGGCTCGGGGGCGGGTTCGGCCTCCGGTTCGGGTGCCTGGTCGAGATCCGCGCCGTCCGTGCCCACGTCGATCCCGAAATCGGTGGCCAGGCCGGCAAGTCCGGACGAGTAGCCCTGCCCGACAGCGCGGAATTTCCAGCCACCGTCGCGCCGGTACAACTCGCCGCACACGAAGGCCGTCTCGTCGGTCGCCGTCATCGCGAACTCGGCCAGCGCCGTGCCGTCCACCAGGGACGTGAGCACCAGCCGCAGGTCGGGCACCTGGCCGAAGCTGCCGCCGTCCGCGGACGCCGCGAGCGCGACCCGCTCGACCGATGCCGGAAGCCCGGCCAGGTTGATGTCGAGCACGTCGTAGCTGTGGGCGTCGACGGACTTGCCAGCGTGCTGCACCGCCCGGGACGCATGCGTGGGCTGGTTGTAGAAGACGAAGTCGTCGTCGGACTCGACCCGGCCGTCGCTGCCCAGCAACAGTGCCGACGCGTCCACGTCCGGCACTCCGTCGCCGCCGGACCAGAACAGCACAGCACGGACCATCGGCGAGGTTAACGCGAGGTTTCCACCTTTGGCCATCTGCGTCATGCGTGGATCGTGCCAGAGACGGCGCCCATCCGGGCGTGCAAGCATGGTTGACGATGCGCCACTACGACTTCCTCGACCCAGCCGAGCGCGAGCGGCTGTTCCACCGCGCGCCCGAGCCGTTCGACGCCGATGCCGACCCCGGACTGCTCGGGGTCGCGCTCGGCGCTACCCTGTACAGCCCCGCGACCCGGCCACGGCTCGCCGACGACATCGAGCGCCGGGCCGCACGGGGTGTTACGAGCATGGTGCTCTGCCTCGAGGACTCGATCGCCGACGCCGACGTCGGCGATGCCGAGTGCAACGTCGCTCGATCAGTTACGCGCGCTACGCTGCGCGCGGGCTGGACGGTCCGCTGCTGTTCGTCCGGGTCCGCGCACCGGAGCAGATCCCGCTGCATCGTGGACGGTCTCGGCGACGCGGCGCACGTCCTCACCGGTTTCGTGCTGCCGAAGTTCGCCGAGGACATCGGCGTCGTCCTACCTGGACGAGATCGTGGCCGCGAGTGCGCACACCGGCCGCACGTTGCTCGCCATGCCGGTGATCGAGTCGCCGCGAGGCGATCTACACGCGAGACCCGCGCCGAGACCCTCGTCGCGGTCCGCCGCCTGCTCGACAAGCACCGCGAGCACGTCCTCGCGGTACGCATCGGGGCGACGGACATGTCGGCCGCGTACGGCCTGCGCCGCTCGCGTGACCACACCGTCTACGACGTCGGCCTGGTCCGCGACGTCATCAGCGATGTCGTCAACGTCTTCGGCCGCGCGGACGGCGGCTTCATCGTCACCGGCCCGGTCTGGGAGTACTTCTCGGGCAGCGAGCGGATGTTCAAGCCGCTGCTGCGCGAGACACCGTTCCATCAAGTCACGACGAGCGCAAGTTGCGCGCCGAACTGATCGCGGCCGACCTCGACGGGCTGATCCGCGAGGTCACCCTCGACCGCGCGAACGGGCTCACCGGCAAGAGCGTCATCCACCCGACGCACGTGCCGCGCGGTGCACGCGCTGTCGGTCGTCTCGCACGAGGAATTCCTCGACGCCAACGACATCCTCGCACACCTCGTCCGGCGGCGGGGTCGCCAAGTCGGCGTATCGCAACAAGATGAACGAGAGCAAGCCGCACACCGCATGGGCACGCCGCACCGAACTGCGAGCCCGGGTGTTCGGTGTGGCGCGCGAGGGCGTGACGTTCGTCGACCTGCTCGGTGCGAGCCTGCATCCCATGAGTGAGCGAGCTGCAGGCTGGGTGGCCGAGCAGTTCGGGGTCAGCGTCGACGGCCCGGCCGGGGAGCTGGTCGAGCTGGCGCTGCGCCGCAACCCGAAACGTGCGCACCTGCTCGTGTCGACGCTGCTCGGCAAACACCTCCCCACCGACCCCCACGTCGTGCACCGGAGCGGACTGCGCCTCGGCCGCGCGGTGCCGAACACCTGGCCCAGCCGGCCGGGCTGGTGCTCGGGTACGCCGAGACGGCCACCGGGTTGGGCCACTGCGTCGCCGAGGCCCTGGGCGCGGACTACCTGCACTCGACGCGGCGCGCGGTCGCCGGGACTGGAACCCGCCGGCACGCTTCGAGGAAGTGCACAGTCACGCGACCGGCCACCTGCTCCTGCCCGAGGACCCAGACGCTGCTGCGCAATCCCGGCGCCGTCGTGCTGGTGGACGACGAGCTGTCGACCGGTGCGACCGCGCTCAACGACCATCGCCGAGTTGCATCGGCTTCGCCCGCACGAGTCCGTACGTGATCGCTGCCCTCGCCGACGTCCGTTCGGAGGCCGACCGGGCACGCACCGAGGACGCGGCCCGCTCACTCGGCGTCCCGATCGAGGTCGTCGCCCTGGCGAGCGGGACGGTCCGGTGGCCGGCCGACTTCCCGTCCCGTGCCGCGGCCCTCGTCGCCGGCGCGACCGACCCCGAGTTCCCGGTGCGCACGCCGGCCGACGTGGTGCGGATCGCGGACCCGTGGCCCGGCGCACGTCCGTGAGGGCGGCCGGCACGGCTTCGGCCGCGCGAGACGTCGTGGCCCTGCGGCAGGCGGCCGCCGACGTGGCCGCACGCATCGACCCGACCGGCGACCGGGTTCTCGTGCTCGGCACCGAGGAGCTGATGTACGCACCGCTGCTGATCGCCGAGCATCTGCCGCGATGCCGTGTCATCTCGACCACGACCCGCTCACCCGTGGTGGCGATTGACGTTCCTGGCTATCCGATCCGGTCACGGCTGGTGTTCCCTGCCTCGGACGCAGCCGGTGACCGGTTCGCCTACAACGTCGCGGGGCGCGGCTTCAGCGACATCGTCCTGGTGATCGACGACGTGGCCGACACGCCGGCGCTGCACTCCGGGCTCGTCGCGGCCCTGCGCGCGTCTGTGCCCGCGTGCACCTCGTGGTGCTGCCGGCCCATCGACCGCTGCCGCCGGTGCTGCGCGGGCCCGAGTTCGGCAGCTACGCCCCCGACGAGGTCGGCTGGCTGCTCACCGACCTGTCCGACGTCCCGCTCGAGGCGCCGACCGAGGAGCGTGAGGAGGCGATCCAATCCGGCGGCGCGCACTACGCCGAGTCGCTACCGATCGAGTACCAACCGACTGCCGAGTACCAGCAACTGTTCACCGCCGCGCTGGAGGTCTCGGCGCGGCGGATCGCGCACGCCGTCGGCATCGTCAGCGAACTGGTTCTCGATGCGCGCGGCCCCGACGTCGTGCTCGCGTCGCTTGGCGCGGGCGGGAACACCGATCGGCGTGCTGATGCGCCGCTGGGCAGCGTTCGCACACGGCCTGGACGTGCCGCACTACGCGCTGAGCATCGTCCGCGGTCGCGGCATCGATCAGCGTGCGCTCGACCGGCTGGCTTCGCGGCACGATCCGGCCGTGGTGCAGTTCGTGGACGGCTGGACGGGCAAGGGCGCCATCGCGCGCGAGCTCGCGGCCGCGGCAGGTGACCGGTTCGTCCCTGACCTGGCCGTGCTTGCCGACACCGGTTCGTGCGTGACGACCTTCGGTACCCGCGCGGACTACCTCATCCCGTCCGCGTGCCTGAACTCGACGGTGTCGGGACTGGTCTCGCGCACCGTGCTGAACGACCGGCTGCTCGCACCCGGCCAGTACCACGGGGCGAAGTTCTACAAGCGATCTCGCCCCGTCGGACGTGTCCGGGCTGTTCCTCGACGCGATCGCCGCCCACTTCGCCGAGGTCCGGGCCGACGTCGCGCGCGACTGGCCGGCGGTGCGCGACAGCGACCGCACGCCGACCTGGGCGGGGTGGGCTGCCGTCGAGGCGATCACCGCCGAATACGGCATCGGAGACGTCAACCTGGTCAAGCCCGGCGTCGGCGAGACGACCCGGGTGCTGCTGCGGCGCGTTCCCTGGCGAGTGCTCGTGCGCCCGGGCGCCGAGGCCGAACTGCGACACGTGCTGCTGCTCGCGCAGCAGCGTGGGGTCGAGGTCGAGACGGTTGCCGGGCCTGGCGTACAGCTGCGTCGGGCTGATCCATCCCGCGCTACACCCGCGGCGCGACGGGCGCGGACGGCCGGGCGGCCCGGTGAGCGTGCTCGTGGCCTCCGATCTCGATCGGACGCTCATCTACTCGCGCAAGGCCCGGCGCCTCGGTCCCGACGACGTGGCGAGCGTGTGTGCCGAGATCCATGACGGCAAGCAGGCGTCGTTCATGACCGCCCGCGCTGCCGGCGAACTCGCCCTGCTCGCCCGCACGGAGGTCTTCGTCCCGGTGACGACGCGCATCCTCGCCCAGTACCGGCGGGTGATGCTGCCAGGGCCGCCGCCGCGCTAGGCGGTCACCGCGAACGGGGGCGTGCTGCTGGTCGACGGCCAACCCGACCGCGGCTGGAGCCAGCAGGTCGCCGCCGCACTCGCCGGCGCCTTTCCGCTGCACGGCGGTGTGGGACCACGTCGGCCATCTGTGCCGGCCCGAGTTCACCGCCAAGCTGCGCAATGCCGCGGACCTGTTCTGCTACGCGGTCGTGCACCCGCACCGGCTGCCGTCCGGCTTCGTCGCGGACGTGTCGGGGTGGGCCGCCGAGCGCGGCTGGTGCACGTCGTTGCAGGGCCACAAGCTCTACTGGGTGCCGGTCGAACTGACCAAGAGCGCGGCGGTGGTCGAGGTGGCGCAGCGAGCCGGCACCGACACCGTCGTGGCTGCCGGCGATTCGATCCTCGACGTCGACCTGCTGCTGGCCGCGGACGCCGCGATCCATCCGCGGCACGGCGAGCTCTGGGAGCAGGGCTGGTCCGCGCCAGGCGTGGTGCGGACAGGTGCCACCGGCCTGCTCGCCGGGGAGGAGATCGTGAGCTGGTTCGGTGCGCAGGTGGCCGGGCGGTGAGTCAGCGGCGCCTGAGCAAGCGGATGATGATCAGCAACAGCAGCACGCCGCCGATGACCGGCGCGAGCCGCTTCGCGACCGCCGGCCCGGCCGATTCGAGCAGGTCGATCGGCTCGACCTCGCGGGGCGCCGACCGTTGCGCCGATGCCGATGCCGATGCCGATGCCGATGCGGTGCGGCGGCGCGTGTGGCGGCAGCGGCGGCGGGTGCGACCTTCTTCGCAGCGGCCTTCTTGGCCGCTGCCTTCTTGGCCGCTGCCTTCTTGGCCGGTGCCGTGTCGGCCGTGGCGGTGTCGATCGGTGCGGTCTCGGTCGGTGCGGTCTCGGGAGCACCTGCCGGCGCAGCCGGTTCGCCCCCGCCGGCGAGCTTGCCGGCGAGGCAATCGGCGAACTGACCGATCAGCTTGTTGCCGACGTCGACCATGACGCCACGGCCGAACTGGGCCGGCTTGCCGGTGATGTCCAGATCGGTCGTGACCAGGACGTTCGTCGAGTCGCCGTCCTCGGTCAGGGTCGCGGTGACCTTCGCCGCCGCTGTGCCCGTCGCCGCGTGAGTCGCGGCCCTGGGCGTTGATGACCGCGCGGTGCGCAGTCACGTCCTTCTCGATGAAGCTGGCCTTGCCCTTGTAGGTGAGGCTGATCGGTCCGAGCTTGACCTTCACCGTCCCGGTGAAGTCGTCGCCGTCGACGCTGTCGATCGCGGCGCCGGGCATGCACGGGGCGATGCGCTCGATGTCGAGCAGGACGGCCCACGCATCGTCGACGCCGACCGGGACGGTGAAGGAATGCTCGAGCTGCACGGGATTCAGACTCCTGCCGCGGTGAGGACGGCGCGCCTGGTCAGCACGCGCGCGAGGTGCTCACGGTAGTCGGCCTGGCCGGACAGGTCGTTCGGCGCGGCACTCGTGCCCTCGGCGGCGTGTTCGGCGGCGGCGCCGATCGCCTCCGCGGACGCGTCCGCACCGGCGAGGGCCGACTCGACGGCCGACGGCACGCAGCGGGGTCGAGCCCATGTTGGTCAGGCCGATCCGGGCTTCGGCGATCGACCCGTTCGACCGCTTCACCAGCTGCTGCCACGGCGACGATCGACCACGCCTGCGCGACGCGGTTGAACTTCTCGTAGTGCGAGGACCAGCCGTCACCGAGCTTCGGTACCCGGATCGCCGTGAGGATCTCGTCCGGCGAGAGCGCCGTGGTGAGGTAGTCCAGGAAGAAGTCGGCCGCGGCTATCCGGCCGCTCGCCGGACGGCCCGGTGGCGACGAACTCGGCGTCGAGCGCGAGCGCGACGGCACCGAGATCACCGGCCGGATCGGCGTGCGCGAGCGCACCGCCGAACGTGCCGCGGTGCCGCACCTGCGGATCGGCCACCGTCTGCGTCGCCTGGGCGATCAGCGGTGCGTGCTGCTGGACGAGCGCGTCGCGGATCACGTCGTGGTGCGTGGTCATCGCGCCGATGACGATCGCGTCGCCGTCGTCGCGTCACACCGCGCAGTTCGGCAACCCGGCCGAGGTCGACGACCGTGCTCGGGTAGGCCAGCCGCAGCCGCAGCACCGGGATCAGCGACTGGCCGCCGGCGAGGACCTTGCCGTCCTCACCGGCCTGCGCCGATGGCCGACACGGCCTCGGCCACCGAGGATGGCCGTGCGTACTCGAACGCCGCCGGGATCATGACGAGCCTCCGTCCGAGGTGCTGGTACTGGCGCCGCCGTAGGCGGTGGTCCCTCGCTGTGGCGCGGTCGGACTTCTCGCTGCCCTCGTGGATCGCCCGCCAGACCCGCTCCGGGGTGGCCGGCATCTGGATGTCGTTGACGCCGTACTGGCGCAGCGCGTCGACGACGGCGTTGATCGACGGCCGGCGTGGACGCGATCGTCCCGGCCTCGCCGACGCCCTTGACCCCGAGCGGGTTCGTCGTCGACGCCGTCTCGGTCCGGTCGGTGGTGAACGAGGGCAGGTCGGCCGCCGACGGCAGCGTGTAGTCGACGAACGTGCCGGTGGTCAGGTTGCCGGCGTCGTCGTACACGGCTTCCTCGAACATCGCCTGCGCGATGCCCTGTGCGAGTCCGCCGTGCACCTGGCCCTCGATGATCAGCGGGTTGATCGGCGTGCCGACGTCGTCGACGCAGACGTACTTGCGGATCTTGGTGAACCCGGTCTCGGTGTCGATCTCGACGGCGCACAGATGCGTGCCGTGCGGGAAGGAGAAGTTCTCCGGGTCGTAGGTGGCGTCCGAGTCCAGCGACGGTTCGACGCCGTCGGGCAGGTTGTGCGCCAAGAACGTCGCGAACGCGACTTCGCCGATGCTGACCGACGAGCCCGGCGAGCCCTTGACCGAGAACGCTCCCTTGTCGAACTCGAGGTCGTCCTCGTTCGCCTCGAGCAGGTGCGCGGCGATCGTCTTGGCCTTCGCGATCACCTTGTCGGCCGCCTTGACGATGGCGATGCCGCCGACGGCGAGCGAGCGCGACCCGTAGGTGTCCAGGCCCTTCGGCGAGGACTGGGTGTCGCCGTGAATGACTTCGACGTCCTCCCACGGGACACCGAGCTGGTCGGCGACGATCTGCGCGAACGCGGTCTCGTGACCCTGCCCGTGCGCGCTCGAGCCGGTGACGACCTCGACCTTGCCGGTCGCGAGCATCCGGATCGACGCGTTCTCCCAACCGCCGGCGCCGTAGGCGAGCGACCCGAGCACTCGCGACGGTGCCAGCCCGCACATCTCGGTGAAGGTCGAGATGCCGAGGCCGAGCTGGACCGGGTCCTTCGAGTCGCGCCGCTCCTTCTGCTCGCGCGCGCAGCTCGTCCCACCCCATCAGTGCCAGCGCCTTCTCGGTCGCGGCCTCGTAGTTGCCGCTGTCGTAGGTGAGCCCGCAGACCGTGGTGAACGGGAACTCCTCGTGCTTGATCCAGTTCTTGCGGCGCAATTCCATCGGGTCCATGTCGAGCTCGACGGCGAGCTCGTCCATGATCCGCTCGATCGCGAACGTCGCCTCGGGCCGGCCGGCGCCGCGGTAGGCGTCGGTCGGGGTCTTGGTGGTGAAGACGCCCTCGCAGACGAAGCGGTAGGCGGCGAACTTGTAGATCGAGTTGAACATGAACGCACCGAGAATCGGCACGCCAGGCCCGACGAGGCGCAGGTACGCGCCCATGTCGGCGAACAGGTGGACGTCGAGGCCGGTGACCGTGCCGTCCCTCTTCGCCGTGATCGTGATGTCCTGGATCTGGTCGCGGCCGTGGTGGGCCGACATCAGCGACTCGGACCGCGACTCGGTGAACTTGGCCGGCTTGCCCAGCTTGCGCGCAACCAGCGTCGTGATCACCTCCTCGGGCGTGACCGGGATCTTCCCGCCGAACCCGCCGCCGACGTCCGGCGCGATGACGCGCACCTTCTGCTCCTCGATGCCGAGCGTGAGCGCGAGCATCGTCCGCAGGATGTGCGGGATCTGGGTCGCCGACCAGACGGTCACGCCGTCCTTGCTGGGCTGCACGACCGTCGAACGCGGCTCCATGAACGACGGGATGAGCCGCTGCTGGATGAACCTCCGCTTGACCGTGACCTCGGCGCCGGTCGAGCGCATCGTCGATCGGCTGGCCGGTGCCGGCGGCTCCGGACTCGAAGACCCAGGTGTAGGACCTGTTCGACGTGGTGTTCGGGTGCACGAGGTCGGCGCCGTCGGCGACCGCTTGCTCCATGTTCAGCACGGCCGGCAGCACCTCGTACTCGACGTCGATGCCCTCGAGCGCGTCCTGTGCCTCGACCTTGGTGCGTGCGGCGATGACGGCGACGGCCTCACCGGCGTGGTTGACCTGGGTCGACGGCCAGGCTCGGGGCGCCGGGGTTGACCATGTCGGGCGTGACCGGCCAGGCGCACGGCAGGTTGCCCTGGGTCTCGGCGAAGTCCTGGCCGGTGAACACCGCGAGCACGCCCGGACGGGTCTTGGCCTCGTCGGTGTCGATCGAGGTGATCTTCGCGTGCGCCATCGGGCTGCGCAGGATCGCCAGATGCACCATGCCGGGCAGCGTCATGTTGTCGGTCCACGTGGTGCGACCGGTGATCAGGTGGTGGTCTTCCTTGCGGCGCGCGCGACTGGCCGATCTCGGCGGCCGGGCGGTCCTCGACGGCGGTCATGCGGAGTCCCCTCGAACGGGCGAAGCGGTGGTTGCCGAGCAGGCGGGTGGGGTGCTCACTGCGACGCTCCGGCCGCGGCTTGGACGGCTCTGACGATGTTCTGGTAGCCCGTGCACCGGCACAGGTTGCCCTCGATGCCCTCGCGGATCTCGTCCTCGCTCGGGTTCGGGTTGTCGCGCAGCAGGTCGCGGGCAGCCATGATCATCCCCGGCGTGCAGAAGCCGCACTGCAGGCCGTGGTTCTCGTGGAAGGCGCGCTGCATGGGGTCCAGCTCGCCGTCCTGCTCGAGTCCCTCGACGGTGACCACCTCGCCACCGTCGGCCTGGACGGCGAGCACGGTGCAGCTCTTCACGCTCAACCCGTCGAGGTCGACCGTGCACGCACCGCAGTTGCTGGTGTCGCAGCCGACGACTGTCCCGACCTTGCCGAGTTGCTCGCGCAGGTAGTGCACGAGCAGGGTCCGCGGCTCGACCTCGTCCGTATAAGCCACCCCGTCGACCTTGATATTGATCTTGGTCATGCCACCTCCATGTGAGCAATCGCCGCTGATTCCGGCACCTGGCTCGCGGGTCACCGCAGGCTCAACTCGACGCTACCGAAACGACACGAACAATGACGACTATTCGTTCGATCAGGAATTTCCAGGTAGCACGGATTCGTACGCGGCTTCGTGATGGATCGGCCCGTCGAGTGCGCGCAGCTGCGCGCCGGTGCCGCCCCAGCGCAGCGCGATGATCTCCGCGGCGACCGACACGGCGGTTTCCTCGGGCGTTCGTGCGCCCACGTCCAGGCCGATCGGGGCGTGGAGCCGGCGCCAGCTCGGCCTCGGTCAACCCGAGCTCGCGCAGCCGGGTCAACCGGTCCTCGTTGGTCCGGCGCGAGCCCATGGCGCCGACGTAGGCCAGCGGCATCCGCAGCGCGAGCTCCAGCAACGGCACGTCGAACTTGGGGTCGTGGGTCAGGACGCAGACGACGGTCCGCTCGTCGACCTCGGTCTCGGCCAGGTACTTGTGCGGCCAGTTCACGACGACCTCGTCCGCGTCGGGGAAGCGCCTGGGCGTCGCGAACGTCTCGCGCGCGTCGCACACGGTCACCCGGTAGCCGAGGAAGGCACCGACGTTGGCCACGGCTGCGGCGAAGTCGATCGCTCCGAAGACGATCATCCGCGGACGCGGGGCGTAGCACGAGACGAACACGGCCAGGTCGTCGCCGCGCCGTTCACCGTCCGGCCCGTAGTGGACGATCCCGGTCCGGCCCTGGGCAAGCATGCCGGTCACGTCATCGCGCACGGCGTCGTCCAGTCGCGGGCTGCCGAGTGATCCGCTCACCGTGTCGGGACCGACGACCAGCCTTCGGCCGACCCGCGCCTCGTCCCCGCTGACCAGCGTCGCCACCGCGACGGGCATGCCGTCCCGGACGTCGGCTGCGATCTGTCCGAGCTCGGGGAAGGTGTCGCGGTTGATCTGCTCGATGAAGATGTCGATGATCCCGCCGCAGGTCAGTCCGACGGTGAACGCGTCGTCGTCGCTGACCCCGTAGCGCTGCAAGTGCGCCTCGCCGCCGTCCCGGACGGACTCGGCCAGCTCGTAGACCGCGCCTTCCACGCAACCACCCGAGACGCTGCCGACCGCCGTGCCGTCCGGGCCGACGAGCATCGCCGCCCCGGGTTGGCGTGGCGCGGACTTCCACGTCCCCACGACGGTGCCCAGCCCGACGGTCGCGCCGTCGCGCCACCACCGCTCGAGTTCTTCGATCACGTCACGCATCGGCGATCACCTCCACGAGGCTCGTGCAGCGCGGCCAGGCTGTGGCCGGCGATCAGCTCGTCGAGGTAGGGCAGCGCGGCGACCATACCTGCGGTAGCCGGCGCGAAGCCGTCCTTGCCCTTGTGCGGATTGACCCACACCACCCGGTGCGCCAACCGCGCGACCGGGCCATCTGTTCCCCGAGCAGCGCCGCGTCGCCGCGCTCCCAGCCGTCGGAGAACAGCACCACGACGGCGCGGCGAGCGGTGCCGCGCTGGCCCCAGAGGTCGAGGAAGGCCCGCAGCACGTCGCCGATCCGCGTACCGCCGCACCAGTCCGGGATGGCCGTGCCGGCCGCCGTGCAGCGCCTGCTCCGGGTCGCGCAGCCGCAGCTGCCGGGTGACCCGCGTGAGCCGCGTGCCGATCGTGAAGACCTCGGTGGTCGACCGGTGCGGTGCGGACGGCGGCGTGGGCGAAGCGCAGCAAGGCGTCCGCGTACGGCGCCATCGACCCGCTCACGTCGACGAGCAGCACGAGCCGGCGCGGCTTGTCGCGCGGTCTGGTGTAGCGCAACTCGCCCGGCTCGCCGCCGTCGCGCAGCATCCGCGCGCACCGTCCGCCGCACGTCGACGCGTGTCACGGCCGCCAGGGCGCCGCCGCAGCGTCCGGCGGCGGCCGACGCGTGGCGCGCAGCAGCGCGATCAGCCGGTTGATCTCGTCGCGCTGCTCGGCGGACAACGTCGCCACGTCGCGGTGGCGCAGCACCTCGGCTCGCTCGCCGCGGTGCGCAGCACCTCGTCCTCGTCGCTCTGCTGGGAGCGCGCTGTCCGGGCCGCCGACGGCGCTGCAGCTGCTGCATCCGCACCTGCTGCGCGGGCTTGCTCGGGCCCGGCAGGTGCGGCCGCGCACCGCGGAACCACAGGTCGAACACGCGTCGAACTTGGGCAGGTCGTCCGGCTCGGAGCACAGCGACAGCCGGGTGGCCCAGTAGACGTCGTCCGCGTTGCCCGGGTCGAGTTCGGCCGAGCGCCCGAGTGCGGTCGTCAGCCGCGCCCGGTCGGCGTTCACGCCCGACCGCACGCAGCGCCCCCGCGAACCCGGTGAGCGTCGAGACGACGTCCATGTGGTCAGGCCAGCTTGGCGAGCAACTCGGGCAGGATCTCGCGCTCCACCCGGGTCTGGTCCTCGTGGTACTTGATCACCGCGCCGAGGGTTGCGCGTGGCCAGCTCGCCCGTCGAGGCGGGTGCCGCCGAGCATGTGCAGCGCCTGCGTCCAGTCGATCGTCTCGGCGATCCCCGGCGGCTTCAGCAGGTCCGCCTCGCGCAACTTGCCGACGACGGCCGCGACGTCGCGCGCCGAGCTCGATCGCCACGTCCGGGATGTGCCGGCGCACGATCTCGACCTCGCGCTCGAAGCTCGGGTGCTCGACCCAGTGGTAGAGGCAGCGGCGCTTGAGCGCGTCGTGCACCTCGCGCGTCCGGTTCGAGGTGAGGACGACCAGCGGGGGCGTCTCGGCGCGAATGGTCCCCAGTTCGGGAATGCGTCACCGCGTAGTCGGCGAGCACCTCGAGCAGGAACGCCTCGAACTCGTCGTCCGCGCGGTCGATCTCGTCGATGAGCAGCACGGACGGGCTGGTCTCGAGTGCCTGCAGGATCGGGCGCGCGACGAGGAACCGACGGTCGTAGAGCGAGGCCTCGAGGCTGGCCCGGTCGGCGGTGTCGCCGGCCGCACGCAGGTGCAGTACCTGCCGCGGGAAGTCCCAGTCGTAGAGCGCCTGGCTGGCGTCGATTCCCTCGTAGCACTGCAGCCGCACGAGTTGCGCCCCGACGACCTCGGCCAGCGCCTGCGCGAGCGCGGTCTTGCCGACACCCGGGTCGCCCTCGAGGAAGAGCGGCCGGGACATCCGCATCGCCAGGTAGGCAGCCGTTGCCACCCCGGCGTCGGGCAGATAGCCGGCCTTGTCGAGCGCGGCGGAGACCTCGGACGGGATCGGTGAAGTTACGCAACGGCATCTACCGAGCATCGCCTGTTTGGCTGCTCGCGCATACCCTCCGACCATGGGCGATGTCGCAGGAGCCGTGCTGGCCGCCGGCGCCGGCACGCGGATGGGGCAGCCCAAGGCGACCCTGGACGTGGGCGGCGTCAGACTGCTGGACCTCGTCGTGATGGCCCTGCGCGAGGCAGGCTGCGACCCGATCCATGTCGTGGTGCGTCCCGACGTCGCGGTGTCCGGCGCGCGGCGGGTGGTCAACCCCGACCCGGCTCGGGGTATGCGCTCCTCGCTCGACCTGGCCATCGAGGCGGCGGCCGGTGCCGAGGCATTGGCAGTCGTCCTCGTCGACACGCCGGGGCTCACCGCCGCGAGCGTGCGGTCGGTGATCGCGGCCTGGCAGCCGGGCCGTATCGCCATCGCGGTCGCGAAAGGTCAGCGTGCGCACCCGACGGTCATGTCGCCGGACCTCTGGCGCGAGGCGCTGGCCGGCGCGGGGCCGGACGAAGGGGCGCGCGGCCTGCTCGCGGCCCGTCCTGACCTGGTCGACGAGGTCGAGGTGGACGCGGACCCGACCGATCTCGACACCCCGGCCGACCTGGCCCGGTGGCTGGACAGTCGGCCCTGATCGCTCAGCCGAAGCCGCGGGAGTCCTGCTTGAGCGCGGTGTCGACGGCCGAGGCAGCGGCGACGACGAGGAACCGCAGCGGGTCCTCCAGCGGGCGGTGGATCTGCACGACGTAGTTGTCGGCCGAGGTGAACATCGTCTTGGCCAGGCCCTCCCACGTCTTGGTGATCCGGGCGACCTCGGTGTCGGCGTGGTCGTAGGATCGCGAAGTTCCACGCACGCCAGTTCTCGCCCTGGATCATCCCGTAGCTGTGACCTCCGGCCTCGAGACCGAAGCGGATCTTGCCGATGGCGTTCTGCTGGACGATCTGGCCCATCTCGTTACCGGCCGGGTCCTCGACGATCACCCGGGACTTCACGAACTTCGCCGGGCGGGTCAGCGCGAGCAGCACGGCACCGTGCATGTCGACGATCTGCAGCTTGTGGGTCATGTACTGATCCAGCGAGGTCAGGAACCGGGCGGCCTTCTTCAGGCTGCTCTGCCCGACCTCGCGGACGGCGGCGATCTGGTGTGGCGTTCTGGTCGTAGATCGCGTACTCGTTGTTGATCTCGATCAGCTTCGCCTTCTGGTTCACCACCAGGATCGGCTCGGTGAAGATCGACCCGGTGCCCGCCCTGGAACCGGGCCGTGCCGGCCGTCGCCGGCCCGCTGCACGTCGCGCTGCACCTTGTCCGGTGCCGCGCTGGACGGTCGGGATGTGTCCCTGCCCGACCGGCGGGTCGACCGACTGCGCGCCCGTGCGAGGACACGTGCTCGGTCCACTGGTGGCCGTCGAAGTAGCGCAGTTCGTGCCGGCCCAGCGGGTCGGCGTACCAGCCGGCCGGGGAGGCCGGTGCGCTGCGGCGGCGGGTTGAAACTCGTCATGGCGCACACCCTAAGGGCACGCGGATGGGCGCGTGGCAGTGGGTGCCGTGGTGCGATCAGTCCTCGATGCGGCGGATGCCCGTGGATGTGGCGTTGGGCCAGCGCGGGGTAGTAGGTCGGGTTCATCTTGACCCAGAACTCGGCGGGCGTCCCGGCGATGTCCCTCTTGACCTGCGGCTGGCACTCCCGGCGGCGAGCACTCCCGGCGGGATCTGCGACGCCCGGCTGGACGAGCGACATCGCCGCGATCATCGACCGGCACCGATCCGGGCGCCGTCCAGGATCACGCAGCCGTTGCCGACGAGCGCCTCCTCCTCGATGACCGCGCCGTGGATCATGCACTGGTGCGCGACGGTGGCGCCGCGGCCGATCTCGGTCGTCACGCCGGGGTGGTGTGGATGACGGTCCCGTCCTGGACGTTGGCCCGCTCGCGCACCACGATCGGCCCGTCGTCGCCGCGCAGCACCGCGCCGTACCAGATCGAGGCGCCGGCCTCGATCGTCACGTCGCCGATGATCGTCGCGGTCGGCGCGATGAACGCATCCGTCGCGATGGATGGGGCCACGCCCTCGTACTCGAAGATGAACATGGTCCATCATCGCGGTGTGGACCGGCGCCACGCGGCGGGCCTAGGCTGCGGCGGCATGACGAGAGCGTGGGCAGCGGCTGTGCTGGTCGTGGGGCTGGTCGTGGGGCTGGTCGTGGCAGCGGGTCCGGCAACCGCCGAGGCGCCGCAGTGGTCGGCCGTCGGTGCCCAGGCCGTGTCGCATCAGGACTTCATCCTCAACGCGGTCGACGTACCCGCGCCGGGTGACGTCTGGGCGGTCGGCTACCACTTCGAGACCGTCGGCGGCGCGCTGGAGTTCCGGACCCTGGCCGAGCACTGGGACGGGACGACGTTTCGCATCGTGCCCACGCCGGACTACGAGACGGCGCCCGCCGCCGACATGCTCGAGGACGTGTCCGGTACCTCGTCGAACGACGTCTGGGCCGTCGGCGCGTCGCACCGGGCGGGCCAGCCGTCCAGGACACTCGTCGAGCACTGGGACGGGACCGCGTGGTCGATCGTCACCAGCGCCGACCCCGGCGCGCACGGCAACATCCTGCAGGGCGTCGCGGCGCTCTCGCCCAGTGACGTCTGGGCAGTCGGCGCGCGGCAGGACGACTTCTATCAGGTCCCGATGGCCGAGCACTGGACCGGCGGGACGTGGACGGCGTACCCCGTCCCGCACCCGGCCGGCTGCACCGGGCACTCGTACCTGACCTCGGTGACCGCGCTGTCCGCTCGCAAGGTGTGGGCGGCCGGGTGGTGCGGCTCGGGTGGCAGCTCGCCCGAGCAGGGCTACATCGTGCGCTGGAACGGGGTGCGCTGGGTCCTGGTCGCCGGCACGGGCGACATCCCGCTGTACTCCGAGCTGTACGACATCGACGCGACCAGCGCGCACAACATCTGGGCGGTCGGCTACGCGCAGCCGCCGGGGTCGGGCCAGGTCGAGGCCCTCGCGATGCGCTGGGACGGCAGCACGTGGAGCGCCCAGCCGGTGGCCGCGCCGCAGACCAGCGCCAGCCTGCAGGGCCTGGTCGTCCGCGGGACGGGGCGCGCCTGGGCGGTCGGTGCCGGGCAGAGTCCGCAACCGCCGTTCGCCGGGCCGGCGAGCATCCGGTTCGGCCGCGGCTCCGGGATCCCGGTCACGGTGCCGAGCGCGTTCGGATCCCTGCGCGGCATCGCCTACGACCCGAGCGGCGCCCTGTGGGCGGTCGGCACCACCTTTGGCAGCGGGCCCAACAACGTCCCGCTGATCATGACCCGGCCCGAGCCCTAAGGCGCCGGGGGGACGGCAGAGAGGTCGGTGCAGCCCCGGTCGGCGTTCCACTCGGCGAGGATGCTCGCCTTCGCTGCGCCGGTCGCCGGCACGGGCACGCCCCGGTCGTCGAGCCGTGACGGCGTGAACGACTGCCGGACGACCCGCGCCCGGTCGAAGGTGAGGGTGAGCACGCCGTTGTCGTCCTGGTTGTTGCCGAAGGAGCGCCACCAGAGGTAGTTGCCCAACCCGTACGCGACGTAGGTCCCGTTCGGGCGCCAGCCGGCGCCTTGCAGGACGTGGGCGTGCGTACCGATGACGGCTGTTGCGCCCGCTGCCGCCAGTGACGCGGCGAGCGACTGCTGGTCCGCGGACGGGCAGGTCTGGAACTCGATGCCCCAGTGCAGGTACACGACGACCACGTATCCCTGCGCGCGGGCGGCGCGGACCGCGTCGAGCAACTGGGGGGAGTACGCGTTGGCGACGCCGGCGGACGTGCGCGTGGCGCTGAACAGCCGCAGCGTCGTCTCGTCCTGCACCTGGTCGGCCGCGATGATCGCGACCTTGACCCCGTTGACCGTCCGGGTGAATGGGGCATACGCCCCGGCGGCATCCCTACCGATCCCGATGATCGGGAAGTGATAGCGCGCCCGCGCGGCGAGGCTGTCGCGCAGACCTGATGCGCCGTAGTCCGCGCCGTGGTTGTTGGCCATGGTGGCCACGTCGATCCCGGCGTCCCGCAGCGCGAGCAGTGCCGTCGGCGGCGCGCGGAAGGTGAACAGTTTGGCCTGCTGGTCGCCGCCGGTCGTGACCGCCGTCTCGAGATTCACCATCGTCAGGTCGGCCTTGCGCAGCCCTGGTGCGGCCTCGCCGAAGACCGTCGCCGGGTTGCGGGACAGCCGTTCCCCGACCCGTTCGGCGAAGTGGACGTCGCCGGCGAAGGCGATCGTGAACCTGCCCGGCAGCCGCCGCGGCGCGGCGCCGGTCGGTGCGGCCGACCTGCTCGCCGACGTGGACGTGGCCGGTGCCGGCCGGGGGCTGCCGCCGGCCGAGGTGGGCGCCCGGGTGTGTGCCGCCGGGCGGCCGCCGGCGCTGGTGCACCCGGCCGCAACGAGCAGCACGATCGCGAGAACGACCCGCACGCGGATATGCGCTCCGGGGTGTTCGCTCACGCCACTAGCATTTCTCATGTCGATCGCCCGCCGTCCGGCGCCATGCCGGACCGTCCTCCTGGAGCCCTAGTGCCTGCCTCAGTAGCGCCACCCGGTCCCGCCCAGACCGTCCCGGTCTCGGCGGGTACGACGGCGCTCGATGCGTTGCGGGAGGCAGGCATCGACACCAACGGCCCGGCCGGGGCGGTGGTGGTGCGCGATCCGGACGGCGCGCTGCGCGACCTCGACTGGGCGCCCGACGCCGGTGCCGACGTCGCGCCGGTTGCCGCCTCGTCCCCGGACGGGCTGGCCGTGCTGCGCCATTCAGCCGCCCACGTCCTGGCCCAAGCGGTGCAGAGCCTTTTCCCCGGCACCCTGCTCGGCATCGGCCCACCGATCGAGGACGGCTTCTACTACGACTTCCTGCCCGAGCGCCCGTTCACCCCGGACGACCTGACCGCCATCGAGAAGAAGATGGGCGAGATCGTCAAGGCCGGCACAGCGCTTCTCGCGCCGGCCACTTGACGACGACGCCGCCCGCGCCGAGCTGAGCCACGAGAAGTTCAAGCTCGAGCTGATCGGACTGAAGTCCACGGCCAACGCCGAAGAAGCCACCGAGGTCGGTGCCGGCGGGCTGACCATGTACGACAACCTCGACGCCAAGTCCGGCGAGCGAGTCTGGACCGACCTCTGTCGCGGGCCGCACCTGCCCACCACGCGGCGCATCCCGGCGTTCAAGCTCATGCGCACCGCTGCCGCCTACTGGCGCGGCAGCGAGAAGAACCCGCAGTTGCAGCGCATCTACGGAACCGCCTGGGCGTCGCGCGATGATCTCAAGGCGCACCTGCTGCGGCTGGAGCAGGCGGCCAAGCGCGACCACCGCAAGCTCGGCACCGAACTCGACCTGTTCAGCTTCCCGGACGAACTCGGCTCGGGCCTGGCGGTGTTCCACCCCAAGGGCGGGATCCTGCGCACGGCGATGGAGGACTACTCGCGCGCTGAGCACGTCGCCGCCGGGTACGAGTTCGTGTACACCCCGCACATCACGAAGGGCCAGCTGTACGAGATCTCGGGCCACCTGGACTGGTACGCGGACGGGATGTTCCCGCCGATGCACGTCGATGCCGAGTTCGGCCCGGACGGCGAGATGCGGCGGCCGGGGCAGGACTACTACCTCAAGCCGATGAACTGCCCGATGCACTGCTTGATCTTCCGCAGCCGGGGCCGGTCGTACCGGGAACTCCCGCTGCGGCTGTTCGAGTTCGGATCGGTGTACCGCTACGAGAAGTCCGGCGTCATCCACGGCCTGACCAGGGTTCGCGGCATGACCCAGGACGACGCGCACATCTACTGCACGCTCGAGCAGGTCAGGAACGAGCTGCGCTCGCTGCTCACCTTCGTCCTCGGCCTGTTGCGCGACTACGGCCTGGACGACTTCTACCTCGAACTGTCGACGAAGAATCCGGACAAGTACGTCGGCTCGGACGAGGTGTGGGACGAGGCGACAGCCACCCTCGCCGAGGTCGGGCAGGAGTCCGGGCTCGGTCCTGGTGCCGGACCCGGGCGGCGCCGCGTTCTACGGACCGAAGATCTCGGTGCAGGCGCGGGACGCGATCGGCCGCACCTGGCAGATGTCCACCATCCAGCTCGACTTCAACCTGCCCGAGCGTTTCGGACTCGAGTACCAGGGTGCGGACGGCGAGCGGCACCGGCCGGTGATGATCCACCGCGCCCTGTTCGGCTCGATCGAGCGCTTCATCGCCGTGCTCACCGAGCACTACGCGGGTGCGTTCCCGGTCTGGCTGTCGCCGGTCCAGGCGGTGCGGCATCCCGGTCACCGACGACCAGGTGCCGTAGCTGGACCAGGTGGCCGAGCGGATGCTGCCGAGCGGGCATCCGGGTCGAGGTCGACGACTCCGATGACCGGATGCAGAAGAAGATCCGCACGGCGCAGAAGCAGAAGGTCCCGTTCATGCTGATCGCCGGGGCCACCGACGACGAGGCCGGCGCGGTGTCGTTCCGGTACCGGGACGGCTCGCAGCGCAACGGCATTCCTGTCGAGCAGGCGATCGACGAGATCACCGCAGTCATCGCGCGGCGACTGAACGCGTCGCCGTCAGCGGAACTGTTCGCCGAGCCGGTCGCCGGGCCGACCGCATGATTCGGCCCGACCCGTGACCGAGCCGCCGGCCGAGGACGCGGCCCGGTTCCTCGGCGACCCCGACGGCTTCGAGCGGCTCTGGACGCCGCACCGGATGGCCTATATCCGGGGCGAGAACAAGCCCGACCACGACGAAGCCGGCGCCGACTGCCCGTTCTGCAGCAAGCCGACCGAGAGCGACGAGGACGCGCTCATCGTCGCGCGCGGCGAGCACGTCTATGCCGGTGCTGAACCTGTACCCGTACAGCTCGGGACACCTGATGGCGATCCCGTACCGCCATGTCGCCGACTACATCGACCTGGACCGGGCCGAGACCATCGAACTCGGCGTCTTCACGCAGCGGCGATCCGGGCGCTGCAGACCGCGATGGCGCCGCACGGCTTCAACATCGGCATGAACCAGGGCCACGTGGCGGGCGCGGGGATCGCTGCGCACCTGCACCAGCACGTCGTGCCCCGCTGGGGCGGCGACACGAACTTCATGCCGATCGTCGCGCGCACACGGGTGCTGCCCCAACTGCTCGCCGAGGCCCGGGCGGAACTCGTCGCGGCCTGGCCGGCGGGTTGACCGGCATGACCATTCACCTGCGCGGCGTCTTCCTGCCGGACGAGACCGAACGCGACGCCTGGGTCGTCGAGGGCCGGCTGACGTTTCGACCGGCCGGCGGGCGAGACCGAGACGGTCGCCGACCAGCGGCTGGATCGTCCCGGGTTTCGTCGACGCGCACGCGCACGTCGGGCTACAGCCCGCTCGGCGCGACGCCGGGCCTCGAGGACCAGGTCGAGCAGGCCCGCCGCCATCGCGACGCCGGGGCGCTGCTGCTGCGCGACGCCGGGTCGCCGGTCGACAACCGTGCGGTCCAGGACCGCGAGGACCTGCCGCGGCTGATCCGTGCCGGGCGGCACATCGCCCGGCCCAAGCGCTACATCCGCGATCTCGGCGTCGAGGTCGAGCCGGCCGACCTGGTGGCCGAGGTCGAGCGCCAGGCCGCGGCCGGGCGACGGTTGGGTCAAGATCGCCGCCGACTGGATCGACCGTTCGGTCGGCGACCTCGCGCCGGTGTGGCCCGACGACGTCCTTGCTTGCTGCGGTGGCGCGGGCGCACGAGCTCGGCGCTCGGGTCGCGTCCACGTCTTCGGCGAGGACGCGCTGCCCGGCATCATCGCGGCCGGGGTCGACTCGATCGAGCACGGCACCGGGCTGACGGACGACCTGATCGCCGACGCGCGTGACGGCAGGCTGCTCGGTCGTGCCGACGTTGATCAACATCGACAACTTCCCGTCGATCGCACTGGCGGGCGAGGAGAAGTTCCCGATGTACGCGGCGCACATGCGGGCGCTGTTCGCGACCTCGCGCGAGCGCGTCCGCTCCGCGTTCGAGGCCGGAGTGCCGGTGTACACCGGCACCGACGCCGGCGGCTCGCTGCCGCACGGGCTGATCCGCGACGAGATCCGGGCACTGATCGGCGCCGGCATCCCGCAGTCGGAGGTGATCGCGCAGGCGTCATGGAACGTGCACGTGCCTGGCTCGGGCTGCCGGGGCTGGTCGAGGGTGCCCCCGCCGATCTGGTCGTCTACGACACCGACCCGCGCGTCGACCTGGCCGCGCTGACCGCCCCGCGGCGGATCGTGCTGCGCGGCGCCGTCGTCGGCTAGTCCTGACGGTGCGCTGTCGCGTTGCTCACGGTCGTGGACTTGGGGGACGGGGCGCTGTCGTAGCATAGATACATGGTGGATTCCGCTCAGGTGCATCCCGTTCCTCAGTCGGCGGCCGACCGGGTCCACGCCTATGCCAAGCAAGCGGTGCTCTCGCGCCAGTACGCCCCGCACGACCTGCTGACCGAGGGCGAGCTCGCCGCCGCCGTCGGCGTGTCGCGCACGCCCGTCCGTGAGGCGCTGCTGCGACTGCAGGCCGAGGGGCTCGTGCGGCTGCTGCCGAAGCGCGGGGCGCTCGTGCTGCCGGTCACGCAGGCCGAGGTCGCCGACGTCCTCGAGACCCGGCGGCTGATCGAGACCTTCGCGGTCCGCAAGGCGGTGACCTCGTCGGGGCACGAACTGGTCGTGCGTCTCGAACTGCATCTCGAGGCGATGCGCGTGGCGATGCGTGCGCGCGATGCCCGGGCCTACGTCGAGGCCGACCGGGACTTCCACGCCGAGATCGTCGATGCGGCCGGCAACGACATCGTCAGCGAGGTCTACCGGTCATTGCGTGACCGGCAGCTGCGGATGGGCGTCGTCAACCTGCTCGCATCGACTGCGGACTCCTCGACGAGGGGGCGGTCCGGCGGCCTCGACGCGTCCCGGATGCGAGCCATGATCGTCGACCACGAGGCGATCCAGGCCGCGATCGCCGCCCGCACGCTGCGTGCCGCCGAGGCAGCGGTGTGCGCCCACCTCGACCACGCCGAACGGCTGCTGCGCGACCGATGAGCTGCTTCCACCTTCACCGACGGTCGGTTGCACCTGTTCCGGTCCGTTCGTCGGCCGGCCGGCCACGCGCGGCTGGGCGCTGGCTGCCGGCGTGTACTTCCTCGCGGTGTTCCACCGCAGTTCGCTGGGCGTCGCCGGGCTGCTCGCCGAGCGACGCTTCGGCATCAGCGCCGGCGCAGCTGAGCGTCTTCATCCTGCTGCAGATCGGCGTGTACGCCGCGATGCAGATCCCGACCGGCGTGCTCGTCGATCGCTACGGGCCGCGCCGGTTGCTCGTCGCAGCGGCCGCGTTGATGGGCCTTGGGCAGTTGCTGTTCGCCGTCGCCCCGTCCTACCCGGTCGCCCTTGCCGCCCGTGCCCTGTTCGGGCTGCGGCGACGCGATGACCTTCGTGAGCGTCCTGCGCTACGCCGCGCGGCAGTTCAGCGCGCAGCGCTACCCGATGGTCGTCGCGGTCACCGCGATGTTCGGCATGGTCGGCAACCTGCTCGCGACGCTGCCGCTCACGCTACCCTGTCCGCGATCGGCTGGACCCCGAGCTATGCGATCGCGGCCGCACTGTCACTTGTCGCGGCCGTCGTCGTCTGGCGGCGCATCGACGACCGGGTGACACCGCCGCAGCGACTGCGCTCGGCGGCCAAGGTTCGTAGCGGCATCGGCATCGTCAGCCGGCGCGTCGCCGCGGCCTGGCGACTGCCCGGAACCCGGCTCGGGCTTCTGGGTGCACTTCGCGTCGATGGCCTCGGCGACGATCGTTCGCGGTCCTGTGGGGCGTCCCGTACCTGCAGCGCGGCGCCGGGTTCACCGCCTCGGCGAGCGGGAGCGGTGCTGCTGGTCGGCGGTGCTCGTCGCGGCGATCGCCGAGCCCGGTCATCGGTGCGGTCATCGGCCGCCACCCGCGGGTTCGCGTCCCGATCGCACTCACCGTGTGCGCGGTCGACCGTGCTCGGCTGGTCGGTGACCGTCGCATTCCTGGGTGACCACCCACCCCGAGCCGTCGTCGCGGTGCTGTTCGTCCTCACGATGATCGGCGGACCCGCGTCGATGGTGTCGTTCGCGCTGGCTCGCGACTACAACCCGGCCCGGACGATCGGGCTCGCGTCCGGGGTCGTGAACGTCGGCGGGTTCGCCGCGACCGTGGTGATCGCGATGGCATTCGGTTGGACGCTGGACCTGCTCGGTGGGACCACGCCGCACGCGTTCCGCTTCGC
The DNA here is from genome assembly GCA_963750295.1 of uncultured Actinomycetota bacterium. Lineage (GTDB taxonomy): Bacteria > Actinomycetota > Actinomycetes > Mycobacteriales > Jatrophihabitantaceae > CAVVPY01. Next base: position 1,368,609 of record CAVVPY010000001.1, on the reverse strand, counting down.
GTTGCTCGTGCCGGTCACCGTGCAGGCATTCGGCGCGGTCCAGATCATCATCTGGTACCGGCGGGTGCGTGCCGCCGCGCGTGAGCGCCAGCGTCAGGGACGGCCGGTACCGGTTCGGGTAGGGCCCGCACGGTGGTGGGACCTGTAGCCCGAGTATCCCCACCCGTGTCCCCACCTGTGGACGGAACTGTGGACACTTTGTGGACCACTTGTGGACGTCGTGTGGACGGACCTGTGCACAAGAATCATCAATGATGACTGGGATCAAGTTCCAGTCGAGGTCGGGACATTGGCCCTTGCGCGCGGTGATCGGACCGGGTAGACATTGCCCTACGCCGAACCGCAAGGGGAGGCGCGCACGGACCGGAAGCGACCGGGCCGAAGGGTCAAACCGCAGGCAACCGCGGGTGACGACGCGGAGTCGGGGACGGTACGTGCAGGCATGGATCGTCATGTGTCCGAGCCGAACGTGGGCCCCTCAAACTCATACTTTGAGGGGCCCACACCTTTTCTAGCAGCTCGCCGCTGCCGGGTACGTCCAACACGCCGTGAACAGTGGCCGACGCCACGACGGCTGTTATTGCCCCCGGTCGAGTCCGTTGCGCGCGATCAGCTCGCGGTACCAGTGGCCCGAGTCCTTGATGGTGCGCTGTTGCGTGCCGTAGTCGACGTGCACCATGCCGAAGCGGCGCGAGTAGCCGAAGGCCCACTCGAAGTTGTCCATCAGCGACCACAGGAAGTAACCGCGGACGTCCGCTCCGCCTGAGATCGCGTCGTGCACCGCACTCAGATGTCCGCGCACGTAGTCGATCCGGTCCGGGTCGTGGACCGCGCCGTCCGCGGCCACTTCGTCGGCGAAGGCGGCACCGTTCTCGGTGATCATCATCGGCATGCCCGGGTAGTCGCGGTGCAGGCGGAGCAGCAGCTCGCACAGGCTGCCGGGTTCGATCCGCCAGTCCATCGCCGTGTACGGACCCTCCTGCGGCAATTCGTAGGCCAGATCCGTGCCCGGGTGCAGGAACGGCGCGTTCAGGTCGTAATGACCCCCGCCGGCCCGCGCGGCGAGTTCCGGCGTCGCCGCGGCGACGAGGGTCGGCTTGTAGTAGTTGATGCCGAGCACGTCGATGGGCGCACTGATGACGGCGCTGTCGCCGTCCCGGACGAAGCCGAAGTCGGTGATGTGCGGCGAGGTCGTCGATGACGTCCTGCGGGTAGTGGCCACGCAGGATCGGGTCGAGGAACAACCGGTTGGCCACACCGTCGACGTGTCGGACCGCGTCGGCATCCGCCGCGGACGCACCGCGCACGAACTCGGGGTTCAGCGTGATCGACACTGCGGTGCCCGCCGGCAGGACCGAGCGCAGGGCGGTCGTACCGAGGCCGTGGGCGAGGTTCAGGTGGTGCACCGCGGTCAGTGCGGCGGCGTTGTCGCGGACGCCGGGCGCGTGGTCACCGGTGCCGTAGCCGAGGAAAGCCGAACACCACGGTTCGTTGAGGGTGGTGAAGGTCCGCACCCGGTCGCCCAGCGCCTGCCCGATGACCTGCGCGTACTCGGCGAAGCGTTCGGCCGTGGCACGGTTGGTCCACCCGCCCTCGTCCTGCAACTGCTGTGGCAGATCCCAGTGGTAGAGCGTCGCCACCGGTGCGATCCCGTGGCCGAGCAGCTCGTCGGTCAGGCGGGAGTAGAAGTCGAGTCCGGCCTGATTCACCGCACCGGACCCGGTGGGGACGACGCGCGGCCAGGCGATCGAGAACCGGTACGCGCCCAGCCCGAGATCGGCCATGAGTGCCACGTCCGCAGGCATCCGGTGGTAGTGGTCGCACGCGACGTCGCCGGTGTCGCCGTCGGTGACGTTGCCCGGGATTCGGCAGAAGGTGTCCCAGATCGACCGGCCGCGGCCGTCCTCGTCGACCGCTCCTTCGATCTGGTACGAGGCCGTCGCGGCCCCCCAGACGAAGTCGGCGGGAAAGGCAACGGGCGGGGCAGTCGACATGGTCTCGACGCTACCGGCACCGGGCGCAGGTTCGGGAGTGCCGCGGCATCTGGCAGAATGCACGGTTGAGCACCGGCCGGGCTGGACCCTCTCACCACGCCCCGGCCAGTCCATCCGGAAGTTCCGCCGGTGCACCCCACCCCGGCACGGACTTCCACCTCGTTCGAGTCTGGAGCACCGACACCCGTGGCAACCAAGATCAAGCTGATGCGGCTGGGCAAGATGCGCGAGCCGCACTACCGAATCGTCGTCGCCGACGCACGCACCAAGCGTGACGGCCGGTCGATCGAGACGATCGGCGAGTACCACCCCAAGAACGACCCGTCAGTGATCCGCGTGAACGCCGAACGTGCCGCCTACTGGCTCGGCGTCGGCGCGCAGCCGACCGAGGCCGTCACCGCGATCCTGCGGGTCACCGGTGACTGGCAGAGGTTCAAGGGCGAGCCTGCCCCGCCGCCGATGCTCGTCGCTGCGCCGAAGCCGAACAAGCAGGACGTCTTCAACGCCGCGCTGGCCGAGACGTCGGGTGAGCCGACGGCCGATGCCACCACGCCGAAGAAGCGGGCGGCCAAGGCCGCTCCGAAGGCTGCCGCGAAGACGGCCGACGACGCGGACGCACCGGCTGCCGAAGCCGCCGCACCGGCCGCCGAGGCGGACGCACCGGCTGCCGAGGCGACGGAGGCACCCGCCCCCGAGTCGGCGGAGAGCTGACGTGCTCGAGGAAGCCCTCGAGCATCTCGTGCGTGGCATCGTCGACCACCCGGACGATGTCCGGGTGGACATGGTCGACAACCGTCGCGGACAGCGACTGGAGGTTCGGGTCAATCCCGAAGACCTCGGTCGCGTCATCGGGCGCAACGGCCGCACCGCGAAAGCGCTGCGCCAGGTGATTCACGGCGTCGGCGGCAAGGGCATCCGCGTCGACGTCGTCGACGTCGACCGTCGCTGACCCTCTGATGGACGCGGGCGACGCGGACGTCGTCGCAATCGGGCGCATCGGCCGGCCGCGGGGGGTACGTGGCGACGTCTTCGTCCAGTCGTGGACCGACGATCCCGACGACCGCTTCGCCGTCGGTACGGTCCTCGGCACCGAGCCCGCCGAACGAGGACCGCTGACGGTCGAGGCGATGTCGAGCGCGGGCGGCAAGGTCGTCGTCCATTTCGCCGGAGTGGACGACCGGACGGCTGCCGAGGCTATCCGTGGCACCCACCTCGTGATGCGTACCGCGGACCGTCCTGCCCTCGAGGACGCCGACGACTTCTACGACACCGACCTGATCGGGCTGCAGGCACGCACGGTCGCCGGCGAGGCGCTCGGCCCGGTCCGCGACGTCCTGCACGCCGGTGCCGCCGTGTACCTGGTGCTCGAGGTGGCCGGCCGCGAGCGGCTCGTCCCGTTCGTGTCCGCCGTCGTCCCGACTGTCGATGTCGGCGCGGGCATCGTCGAGGTGGATCCGCCCGAGGGGCTGTTCGACCTGTGAGGCGAGGCACATGAAACTCGACGTCGTCACGATCTTCCCGGACTACCTCGCACCGCTGCATCAGTCCCTGCTCGGCCGCGCGATCGGGCGCGGGCAGATCCAGGTGGGCGTGCACGACCTGCGGACGTGGACCGACGACGTCCACCGCACCGTCGACGACACGCCTTACGGCGGCGGGCCGGGGATGGTCATGCTCCCCGAGCCGTGGGGTCGAGCTCTCGACGCGGTGGCGCCGCCCGCCGGCCCCCAGCCGCGGCTGATCGTCCCGACGCCCGCGGGCGCGCCCTTCTCCCAGCCGATGGCCGCCGAACTTGCGGCTGAACCCTGGCTGCTGTTCGCCTGTGGCCGCTACGAGGGGATCGACGCGCGGGTCACCGAGTACGCCGCAGAACGGATGCGCGTGGACGAGGTGAGCCTCGGTGATTACGTCCTGGCCGGCGGCGAGGTCGCCGTCCTGGTCATCGCCGAGGCGGTCTGCCGCCTGCTGCCCGGTGTCCTCGGTAATGCCGAGTCGGCGCCTGACGACTCCTTCGGCGCGGGACCGGCCGGCCTGCTGGAGGCGCCGGCGTATACCAAGCCGGCGACCTGGCGGGGTCGCGACGTCCCGGCGGTGCTCCTGTCCGGCAACCACGGCGAGATCGCCCGCTGGCGGGCCGCACGCTCGCAGGAACGCACGTCACAGCGACGCCCGGACCTGCTGGGCTGAGCTGGACCTGGGTTCGCCGGTTTCGGCTGGCCCAGGTGGATGTGGCATCATCGTGGGGTTGCCCGCCGTACGGACGCGCGGGACTCCCCGGTGGTCGTAGCTGATCGCATACCGCGTGCCCATGCGTCCGTGACGCACGCGACGCACCGCCTGAAGACGCAACGCCCAAGACGTGAGGAAGCCAAGCAGATGAACACCCTCGACACCCTGGATGCCGAGTCGCTGCGCGACGACGTGCCCGACTTCCGGCCCGGTGACACGCTGAAGGTGCACGTCCGCGTCGTGGAGGGCAGCCGCTCCCGAATCCAGGTCTTCCAGGGTGCCGTCATCCGGCGCCAGGGTGGTGGCCTGCGCGAGACCTTCACCGTCCGCAAGGTGAGCTTCGGCGTTGGTGTCGAGCGCACTTTCCCGGTGCACACACCGGTGATCGAGAAGATCGAGATCGTCACCCGCGGTGACGTCCGTCGCGCCAAGCTCTACTACCTGCGCGATCTGCGTGGCAAGAAGGCCAAGATCAAGGAGAAGCGCGAGCCCGTCGCGCGCTGACGGCGCACACCAATCGCTTCCGGATGACACCGGACGACCGGCGGCCCAACCCCGATCACGACGACGAACTGGCCGACGCCATCGACATCGAGGAGTCGGCGCAGCCGCGGCATGCCCAGCCGCCCGAGCACGCCGCCATGCCCGAGCCCGTCGTCGATCCGCCGGCGCTCGATGAGCCGGTGGAACCGTCCCGCGCCACCGGCCGCCATGCGCGCGCGGACGACGACGAGGACGATGCCGAGCCGGCCGACGTCCCCGAGGACGACACCAATCCGGGGAAGCGCGCGAGGTTCGGAAAACGCCGCAAGGACCCCGGCAAAGCACGCCGCAAGGCCCCGTGGTGGGAGCTCCCGGCACTGGTGATGCTGGCGATCCTGATCGCCATCCTGGTCAAGACCTACGTCGTGCAGCCGTTCTACATCCCGTCGGAGTCGATGGAGAAGACGCTGCACGGCTGCACCGGATGCTCCGGCGACCGGATTCTGGTCAACAAGCCGATCTTCGACATCCGGGACCCGCACCCGGGCGACATCGTCGTCTTCGACGCCCCGCCGGGCTGGGACGAAGGGCCGCGCCCGGCCGCGCCGAGCAACCCGGTGACCCGCGTCATCCGGGGGTTCGGGCAACTCATCGGGTTCGTCCCACCGGATGACCTGGTCCTGGTCAAACGGGTGATTGCCGTCGGCGGCCAGACGGTCAAGGGCGTGACCACCGACGATGGCCGCACCGAGCAGATCATGATCAGCGACCACGGCAGCGCCGGGCCGTGGCACACCCTCGACGAGGGTTACGTCTACCTCGACGGGTCCGACAGCGCGGCCAATTTCGGTCCGGTGACGGTGCCCAAGGGCCGGCTCTGGGTAATGGGCGATCACCGCAACCGCTCGGCCGACTCGCGCTACCACTGCGGGGCGCAGGGGCCGACCACCGACGGGCTGCGGTCCTGCGATCCGGTCGAGAGCACCGTGCCGATCAAGGACGTGATCGGCAAGGCGTTCGTGATCGTCTGGCCGCCGTCGCGCTGGTCGACCCTGGGCACACCGGCGACGTTCGAGCACGCGGCGGCCACCGGCGGGTTGTCGCTCGCGCTGGTGTTCCCGGTCTTCTGGGCCCGGCGCCGGCGCCGGGCCCGCTGAGCCGGCCCGCCGGCCCGTGGGGGATAGGCTCCGAACGGTCATGGTCGCTGCAGGAACCGCCGGGTCGTCCCCGTTACCTCCGCTGCGTTACATCGTGCGGCGCGACGCGGGGCTGGCGGCCTACGAGGCGGCCCTCTCGCGCGCCGGATTCGACCGGGTGGCGGGTGCGGACGAGGCCGGCCGTGGCGCCTGCGCCGGGCCGCTCGTCGTTGCCGCCTGTGTGCTGCCGCGCGGGCGGCGGGGCGAGATCGCCGGGCTCACCGACTCGAAACTGTTGACCGCAGCGACCCGCGAGCGGCTCTACGGCGAGATCGTGGCGCGTGCGCTCGCCTACTCGATCGTGATCGTCCCCGCGGCCGAGATCGACGCGTTCGGCTTGCACGTGGCGAACCTGGCCGGGATGCGCCGGGCGCTCGGCCAACTCGGCCGCGGACCGTCCTATGCCCTCACCGACGGGTTCCCGGTGACCGGCCTCGGCGTTCCGAGCACGGCGGTGTGGAAGGGCGACGCGACGGTGGGCTGTATCGCCGCGGCATCGATCCTCGCGAAGGTGACGCGCGATGCGATCATGACCGACCTGCACGACAGCTGGCCGCAGTACGAGTTCGCCAGGCACAAGGGCTACATCACACCGACGCATGCACGAGCATTGGACCGGTGGGGACCGTGTCCGCAGCATCGGCGACGGTATGTGAACGTGCGGCGCGCACTCGGGGAACCGGGCGTGGATGACGTCGAGGTGGGAGTGGACGGTTTCGTGGACGACAATGTGGTCGATGACCTGCAGCAGACGGGGATGAGCGTGGAGTCAGCGTGAGCACCGAGGATCTCGAGAACTATGAGACCGAGATGGAGTTGCAGCTCTATCGCGAGTATAAGGACATCGCCGCGCAGTTCAGCTACGTCGTCGAGACCGAACGGCGGTTCTACCTCACCAACGACGTCGACCTGCAGCCGCGCAACGCCGACGGCGAGATCTACTTCGAGCTCACGATGCGTGACGCCTGGGTGTGGGACATGTACCGGCCGGCGCGGTTCGTGAAGACGGTGCGGGTGCTGACCTTCAAGGACGTCAACATCGAGGAACTGGACAAGCCCGATCTCGAGATGCCGCGCGAGGGGCAGCCGGGCTTCGAGGCGTAGGCGTCGGTCAGCCGGAGTTGTCAAACCCGGCGTCCACATCCCGGTAGTCGATCCACAGGAGCCGCGCCGCGGCTGCGCGGCGTCAGCCCGCTCCGAGAGCGTGGCGGACGTGCGGGTCAAAGACGAGGTAGGGCGTTTCGGCGAGCGATTGGCCGCCGAGCATCTCCGCGCGGCCGGAATGACGCTGCTCGATCACAACTGGCGCTGCGCCGACGGTGAACTCGACCTCGTGGCCGTCGACGGCGACGACCTGGTCTTCGTCGAGGTGAAGACCCGATCGACCGCGGCCTACGGCGATCCGGCCGAGGCGATCAGTGCGGCGAAGGCGGCGCGCGTGCGCCGCCTGGCGCTGCGCTGGCTGGCTGAGCACGACGACCGGTTCTGGCCGCGCGTCCGGTTCGACCTGGTGGCAGTACTCCGGTTGACGCCCACCGGCCCGAGCGTGCGGCACGAGCGAGGCGCGTTCTGATGACGCTTGCGCGCACCCTGGCGATGGCACTCAGTGGCGTCCGGGCCGAACTGGTCGAAGTCGAGGCGGACCTGTCCAGCGGCCTGCCGGGCTTGTCGTTCACCGGGCTGGCCGATACCTCGGTGGTCGAGTCCCGCGACCGGATCCGGTCGGCGCTCACGAACTCGGGCACCGACTGGCCGAACCGGCGGATCACGGTCGCGCTGCTACCGGCCGACGTCCGCAAGGTCGGTGCCCGCTTCGACCTGGCGGTGGCGATCGCGCTGCTGGCCTGCTCCGAGCAGATCCCGGCCGCGGCCGTGAGCCGTGCGGTGTGGATCGGCGAGCTGGGCCTGGACGGACGGCTGCGGCCGGTGCGGGGCGTCCTGCCTTCGGTGACCGCGGCACGCGCGGCCGGTGTGAGCCGGGTCGTCGTCGCGCGCGCCAACGCCGGCGAGGCTGCCTTGGTGCCTGGCATCGACGTGCGGTGCGCGCACGACCTGCGCGAGATCGTCGGCTGGCTGCGCGGGGACGGCCCGCCGCTACCGGTCGCCGAGACCGATGCGGCCGACGAGCAATCGGCCCCGCCGCCGGATCTCGTCGACGTCGCCGGCCAGGTGCTCGCCAAGCGGGCCATCGAGGTGGCTGCCGCCGGTGGTCACCACGTCTTCCTTCAGGGTTCGCCGGGCGCGGGCAAGACGATGCTCGCCGAGCGCCTGCCGGGCCTGCTGCCACCGCTCGCCGACGCCGCGTCGCTCGAGGTCACGGCGGTGCACTCGGTGGCCGGCGCACTCGGCCCACGGCCGAGCCTGATCCGCCGCGCGCCGCTGCAGGCCCCGCACCACACCGCGACCGTGGCCGCGCTGGTGGGCGGTGGATCGCACCTGGCCCGGCCAGGAGCGATCTCACTGGCACACCGCGGCGTGCTCTTCATGGACGAGGTCCCCGAGTTCCGTCCCGGCGCGCTCGACGCATTGCGGCAGCCGCTCGAGAGCGGCGTGGTCGTGCTGCATCGGGGCGGTGGCGCGGTGACGTACCCGGCCAGGTTCCAGCTCGTCCTCGCCGCCAACCCGTGCCCGTGCGGTGCGCGCGCCCGCGACTGCGTCTGCCCGGCGCAGGTGCGGCGGCGCTACCAGCACAAGCTGTCCGGCCCGCTGCTCGATCGGGTCGACCTGCGGGTCGAGGTCGAGCCGGTCGCGCATGCCGAACTGTTCGCGGCTACGGACCACCGCGAGACGAGCGCCGTCGTCGCGGCCCGCGTGGCAGCCGCGCGGCAGGCCGCGACCGCGCGATGGCACGACACCAGATGGACGGCGAACGGCGAGGTGCCCGGCGCGGTGCTGCGCGAGCCGCCGTGGCGCCTGCCACCGACCACCCTGGCGGCGGTCGAGGGCTACCTGGTGCGGGGCGAGCTGAGCGCGCGTGGCTTCGATCGGGTACTGCGGCTCGCGTGGACGTTGGCCGATCTCGCCGGACGCGACCGCCCCGCGACCGACGACGTCGCCGAGGCGTTGTTCTTCCGCACCGGCCGGGCGGGAGCGTGCGCCGCATGACCGCGTCTCGCGCAACTGGTGCGTCCGCCGGCCAGGTGGACGACGCGGTCCTGCTCGCCCGGGCCTACCTGAGCCGGGTCAGCGAACCCGCGAACGTCGCGCTGTGGGATCTGGTCCGCACCCGCGGGCCGGTCGCGGCAGTGGCTGACATCCGCGCCGGACGGGTCGAACCGGATGTCCGCGTGGCGACCGCGGGGCGCCGCGGCAACGTCGATCCCGAAGCCGACCTCGACGCCGCAGCTCGTCGGGGGATCCGCCTGGTCGTCCCCGAATCACCGGACTGGCCGCACTTCGCGCTCGGCGCGCTCGAGCGGCTCGGGGCCGATCGCGTGGCCGCCGTGCGCTCCGGCCACCGCGGGCGCGACCAGTCGGGGGAGCCGGTGCCCCCGCTCGCGCTGTGGGTGCGGGGGACGGGTGAGCTGGCCGCGATCGGTGTGCGCAGCGTGGGCATCGTCGGCGCCCGGGCCGCGACCGGCTACGGCAACCACGTGAGCGCCGAGTTCGCGTTCGAGTTGGCTGTCGCCGGCATGACGGTCGTCTCCGGTGGTGCCTACGGCATCGACGCCGCGGCGCACCGGGCTGCCCTGGCGGCAGGCGGCACCACGCTCGCGGTGTCGGCCGGTGGTCTCGACCGCCCGTACCCGGCCGGGAACGAGGGACTGTTCGAGCAGATCGCTGCGACCGGACTGCTGGTGTCCGAGAGCCCCCCTGGCTGTGCACCCCAGCGCTCGCGCTTTCTCACCCGTAACCGGCTCATCGCTGCCTTCTCGACCGGCGTCGTGATCGTCGAGGCGGCGTCGCGCTCCGGAGCGACCAACACCGCGACGCACGCGTTCCGGCAAGGCCGTCCGGTGATGGCAGTTCCCGGCTCGGTGCAGTCGACGATGTCGGTCGGCTGCCACGACCTGCTGCGACGCGCTCGCGACCCGGCACTGCTCGTCACCTCGGCCGCCGAAGTGCTCGGCGTGGTCGGTCCGATGGGCTCGGGCGTGGACCCGTCCGAGCGGGCGGTCGCGGCGCCCGTCGACGACGTCCGCGCCGAACTGGACCGGCTCGATCCGGTGGCGCGCCGGGTCTTCGACGGGCTCACCGCGCGGCGCTACTGCCGACCGGACGAGATCGCGGCCCGGAGCGGGACGAGCGCCCTGGAGGTGATCCGGGCACTGCCGGTGCTCGATCTGGCCGGCCTGCTCGAGAGCGCGAACGACGGGTACCGGATCGCCGCTCGGCTGCGGCCGGCCGGATCGGCAGCGCGGTGATGCGCGTGGCGGCTTGCTCCCGGCGCCCGGGTGCCGCACCGTCGGGGTGTGAGCTCTGCTGCTGCCGCGCGCGGGTCCGGCTCGACCGCGCCGCTCAGCAGGGGCAGCGGGTCAGCCGGCTCGGCACCCAAGCGGGTCGACCTGATCGAGCTGCGCGCAGGTCTGCCTGCCGGGCTCGCGGGCGTCCTCGACCGCTACGAGCGCCACCTCCGCCTCGAGGCGAATCGCTCGCCGCACACGGTCCGGGCTTACCTCGGCGATGCAGTGGGCTTGCTCGACCACCTGCACAAGCTCGGCGGGCACGCGGTCGCGGATCTCGAACTGGCGGCGCTGCGGGGCTGGCTCGCGATCCAGCGCGACCGAGGGGCAGCGCGGACGACGCTGGCGCGGCGGGCGGCGTCCCTGCGGACGTTCACGGCCTGGGCACATCGGGCCGGGCTCGCGTCGCATGATCCGGGCGCCTTGCTGGCCAATCCGCGGGCTCACCGCACGCTGCCGGCGGTTTTGGACGCGGCCGAGGCCGCAGCAGCGATGCAGCCTGCCGCCGACCCGGACACCGCAGCCGGCCGGCGCGATCGGCTCGTCCTGGAGATGCTCTACGCGACCGGTATCCGAGTCTCCGAACTCGTCGGGCTCGACATCGACGACGTCGACCGGAACCGGCACGTGATACGCGTCCTCGGTAAGGGGAACAAGCAGCGCACCGTTCCGTACGGTCTGGCGGCCGAGCGGGCGCTCGAGGATTGGCTGAGCGCCGGCCGACCCGAGCTCGCCCGCGCCGACAGCGGGTCGGCACTCCTTCTCGGTGCGCGGGGCCGGCGCATCGACCCGCGCTCGATCCGCTCGATCGTGCATCGCGCCATCGCCGGCGTGCCCGGTGCCCCGGACATCGGCCCGCACGGCTTGCGCCACTCAGCCGCCACGCACCTGCTCGAGGGTGGTGCCGACCTGCGCAGCGTCCAGGAACTGCTCGGGCACGCAAGCCTGGCCACCACGCAGCTCTACACCCACGTGTCGGTCGAGCGACTGCGCCGGACCTACACGCAGGCGCACCCGCGCGCCTGACGCCCGCCCCCGTACCCAACGGCCCGGCCTCAGCTGCCCGTCCACGGCAGCAGCCGGACCGGACCGAGGCCCCGCAACAGCAGCAGCGGGTCGAGATAGGCACCGTCGCGGCGCGCACCCCAATGCAGGCACCCCCCGGGCGGGCACCGTCCGTGGCGCCCGGCCACCCATCCGATCACCTGGCCGCTGCGCACGACCGTCCCCGCCCGCACCCGCACCCGAACCGGCTCGTACTCCGTGCGCACCCCGTCGGCGTGCGCCACGACGACGACCCCGCGCCCGGCAACCGGACCGGCGAAGCTGACCACCCCGGCCGCCGCCGCCCGGACCGGCTGCCCGGTGACCGAGGCCAGGTCGACGCCGAGGTGTCCCGGTCCGTAGGGCGTCTTCGGCGGCGCGAACCGCCGTAGCACGCGCAGGGGAGCCGGTAGCGGTGGCCGGTACGAGACCGCTCTCGGTGGGCTGGTCACAGCGGTCGCGGGTGCAGAAACCCGAGCCCCATCAACGCGACCGCCGCCCGCCAGCACGGCCGCGCAGATCAACAGGTGTAGGACGCGCTTCATGGCGCTCAAGCCTGCCGTCCGGACGGCTGCGGGCGGGCCGGACGCGCCAGCTGTGGACGACGGCGCCGGCCGTCCACAGCCTGACTAAGGGACCGACCGCACGGCTAAGGGTTGCCAGGTCATCGGCCGAGCGCAGATACGCACTTGTCCCGATGCCCGGGGCCCCCTCAGACGCGCACTGTAAGTGGTGCACGACCAGCCCAACCCGGCCGAACAGGGCCGACGGGCTGAGATCGAAGGAGAACGACCATGAGTGACCTCCACAACCTGAACCCGGACGTACGTGCGGCTGAGCTCGCCTACCGCCGCGAGCAGCTCAGTGACCGCGGCGCCACCCACCCGTTGCCGCGCTGGCGTTCGCGCCGCGCGAACCGGACCGTCCGCGGCAACCGGTAGGCCGCCGTGCCCGCCCTGGGCGCTGTTGGGCTTCGCGATGTCGGTGCGGGGTACGAAGATGGCTTCGTGCCCCGCACTGCTGCGCCACTTGTCGGGCGAGTCGACGAGCTCGCCGCGCTGACGCGCGCGCTCGATCAGGCCGCTGACGGCACCGCATCGGCAGTGGTCCTGGCCGGCGACGCCGGTGTTGGCAAGACCCGCCTGCTCGCCGAGGTCATCTCGATGGCGACCGAGCGCGGACTTCTTAGCGTCATCGGGCACTGCGTCGACCTCGGCGACGCCCCGCCGCCCTATCTGCCGTTCAGCGAAGCCTTCGCCCGCCTTGCCGGCGAGCAACCGGAGCTCATCGAGACCCTGCTCGTCGCCCACCCGGCTATCGAGCGGTTGCTGCCCGGCCGGGCCCCCCACGACGCCGACGACCGCATCGGCCGCGGCGAACTGTTCGCGTCGGTGCTGGCCGCGCTCACCCAACTCGCCGACAAGCAGCCGGTGGTGCTGCTCGTCGAGGACGTCCACTGGGCCGACCAGGCGACCCGCGACCTGCTCGGTTACCTGTTCGCCCGGCTGCAGGGTGAGCACCTCGCGGTCATCGCGAGCTATCGCAGCGATGATCTGCACCGCCGCCACCCGCTGCGGCCCACGCTGGCCGAATGGGCCCGGCTGCCGAGTGTCGCGCGCGTCCAACTCAACCCGCTCGGCCCCGAGCACATGCGCGCCCTGGTCCGAGCGACCGAGGACGCCCCGCTCGCCGAGTCCGATGTCGCCTCGATCGTCCGGCGAGCCGACGGCAACCCGTTCTTCGCCGAGGAACTGGTCGCCGCCGCCGAGCAGTACGCCGGCCTGCAACAACTGCCGTGGCAGCTTGCCGACCTGCTGCTGGTCCGCCTCGACCGGCTCTCGGACGCAGCGCGGCACCTCGTCCGGGTGGCCGCGGTCGCCGGCCGCCGGGTGTCGCACGAGATCCTGGCCGCCGTGGCCGACGTACCGCCCGGCCAGCTCGACCAGGCGCTACGTGAGGCCTTCGACGCGCACATCCTGCAGGTGACTCCGAGTGGACGCGGTTACACCTTCCGCCACGCGCTGCTGGCCGAAGCGGTCTATGACGACCTGCTGCCCGGCGAGCGGGTGCGCCTGCACGCCGCGTACGCGTCGGTGGTGGCCGCTCGTGATGACCGCACCGCCGCCGAACTCGCTCGGCACGCCCGCGCGTCACACGACTACGCGACCGCGTACGCGGCGAGCATCCGCGCCGGTGACGCCGCGATGGCTGTCGCGGCCCCTCGCGAAGCGATGCAGCACTACGAGGCCGCGCTCGAACTCGCCGATCGGGTTCCGGCTGCGGACGACACCACCGCTGTCGTCGTGTCCCTGGTCGATGCGGCCGTCGCCGCCGGGCATGCGAACCGCGGCGAGCGGTTGGCCAGGCAGGCACTGGACGCCTTGCCCGCTGACGCCGGGCCGATGACCCGCGCCCAGTTGAACGTCGCCGTCGCCGCTGCCGCGATCGACACCGAGTTCGACGAGACGCCGCTGCGCGCCACTGCCGAGGCGCTGCGCCTGATCGGTCCCGAACCCACCGCGTTCCGTGCCCGGGCTGCGGCCCTGCACGCGCGCCTCACCTTGATCGTCGGGCAGCAGGCCGAGTCCGAGCGGTGGGCAGCTGAAGCGATCGAGATCGCCCGCGCGCTCGACCGACCGGCCGAACTGGCCGACGCACAGACGACGTTGACCCTGCTCGAACGACGGGTCAAAGATCCGGCCGAGGTGCTTGCGCGACTGCAGAGTGTCGCCGATGACGCCCAGGCCGCCGGGCAGTCCGGGCCCGAGATCCGCAGCCGGTACAACCTGGGCGGCATCTACCTCGAAGTCGGCGACCTCGCGCACGCGCAGGCGGCCTACGAGCATGCCGCCCGCCGATCCCACGAGGCTGGTCGGCCGTGGGCCCTCGTCGCGCTGCACGCCCGCGCCGCGGCCGGGCGCGCTCGGTACGCACGCGGTGACTGGGACGGCGCGCTAAGCACGCTCGACACCAGCGGCGAGTCGCCGACGGCGTTCGCCGAGGCGCGGCTGACCTCCGCCGCCCTCGCCGTCCGCGCCGGACGTGGGGAGGCCGGGGTGGTCGAGACCGGGCGCGCGCTGCGTCCCTGGTGGGACCGCGAGAGCCTGGTCGCCCACGACAGCGTGCTGGCCATGCTCGAGTCATTGGTGGTGCAGGGCCGCGCCGATGATGCGGCCGCCCTGATCGACGAGGCGATCGAATTCCTGTCCGACATCTGGGACGACGAGTGGTTCCTCGCCCGGATCCACATCAGCGCCCTCGGCGTCATGGCCTGCGCGGCCGAAGCCGCGACCTCACCGGATGCCCGCCGCCGCGAACTGGTCGAGCGCGCGGCCAGCTATGTCGCAGCCGGCCGGCACACCGGCGAGGTGGGTGGGTCGCCCGCACGACCGTTGGGTCTCGAGGCGCTGGCCTGGCTGGCCCGGCTGGACGCCGAGTGGGCGAGGCTGCGCTGGATCGCGGGCACCGACGACGCACCGGGCGAGGAGGACCACCTGGCCGCCTGGCGCGATGCCGTCGAGGCGTTCGGCTACGGCAACGTGGTCGAGGCGACCCGGGCCCGGGTCCGCTACGCCGAGGTGCTGCGCGCCGCCGGACGCACCGCGGAGGCCGCTGAGCAGGCCGACCTCGCGCGTGCCGCGGCCCGAACCATGGATGCCCGGCCGATCCTGGACGATCTGCGCAGACTCGGATCCTCGGCCGGGCCCGGACGCACGGTCAAGCCGTGCGGTTTCGAGGCCCTGACCGAGCGCGAGAACGAGGTGCTCAACCTGCTCGTCCACGCCCGTACCAACCGGCAGATCGCCACCCAGCTCTACATCAGCGAGAAGACCGTCAGCGTGCACGTGTCGAACATCCTGGCCAAGCTCGAGGTTCGCAGCCGAGCCGAGGCCGCTGCGCTCGCCCGCGATCGCGCCTGACCGCGCACTCGCCCCGCCGACCCAGCCAGGGCTCAGCCGTCGAGCACCCGTTCGGCAATCACCGCGGCGACGGTGTCCGGCGCCTCGTCGAGAAGCCAGTGCGTGGCCCCGTCCAACGGCACGAACTGGTAGGCCGCGTTCACGAACCGTCCCGTTGCCTCCGCGGCTCCCCGGCCGAAGGCGAGGTCCGCGCTGCCCCACACATAGCTCGTCGGGACGGTCACCGGCCCGAGCGGTTCGGCATCGGCCCGCGACATGGCCCGGTACCAGTTCAGCGCGCCGGTCAATGCGCCCGGCTGGTGGAAGAACGCGACCGTCTCGTCCTCGTCGACCACGCGGCCGTCGTAGAACGCCCGCAGCCGGGCCCCGTCGTCGGCCAGGAGCGCGACCTCGGCGTCCGGGGCACGCAGGCCGTGCATGTACCCGAACTGGTCCCGCTGCGTCGCGTCGTTCGCGATCGCCTCGTGCAACGCGGACGGTTCGGGCGTCGAGACTGCGGTCCACGACAGCAGCCGGGACGGGTAGCGGGCGGCAACCTGCCAGCCGACAACGCCACCCCAGTCATGCCCGGCCAGGTGCAGCGTGCCGCCCAGCCAGTCGATCATGGCGACGGCGTCGGCGACCGCGTGCCGCAGCGCGTAGGAGGCCACGTCCGGCGGCCGAGCCCCGGGGGAGTAGCCACGCTGGTCGAGGGCGATCGAGTGGATGCCGGCCTCGGCCAGCCGGGAGGCGACAGCCGCCCACGAGGTGCAGTGCTGTGGGAACCCGTGCAGCAGCAAGACGGCTGGGCCTTCCGGCGGGCCCCACTCCAGGCCGGTGAACAGCAGCCCGTTGGCCGGCACTGTGATCGGCGTGGCGCTCATGGGCGGAGCCTAGGCCGCGAGGGGTTAGACTGGGCGGACAGCTCGCGACAGCGGGCTGAATTCGCGTGTCCGCCG
Source organism: uncultured Actinomycetota bacterium (assembly GCA_963750295.1). Taxonomy (GTDB): domain Bacteria; phylum Actinomycetota; class Actinomycetes; order Mycobacteriales; family Jatrophihabitantaceae; genus CAVVPY01. The sequence continues at coordinate 1,352,402 of CAVVPY010000001.1, read as the reverse complement.
CACCCCCTGTGCGGTAGGCGGCCAGCCTCGGTCCGTGCGTCGATGGGCTACCCATGACATCGGCAGCGGTGGACTGGCCGCGACACCGGGCACCAGGGCAGGCATCCCACCCGGGACGCCTGCAACGAACCGAGGCTGCGCGCCGGCCGAGCCAGGCGCGCCTGAAGTACAGAGGAGAACGACCGGCATGGCCGTCGTCACGATGAAGGAAATGCTCGAAGCGGGCGTCCACTTCGGACACCAGACCCGCCGCTGGAACCCGAAGATGAAGCGCTTCATCCTCACCGAGCGCAACGGGCTCTACATCATCGACCTGCACCAGACGCTGTCCTACATCGACCGGGCCTACGACTTCGTCAAGGAAACCGTCGCCCACGGCGGCACCGTGCTGTTCGTCGGCACCAAGAAGCAGGCCCAGGGCTCGATCGCCGAGCAGGCGACCCGCGTCGGCATGCCGTACGTGAACCAGCGCTGGCTAGGTGGCATGCTCACCAACTTCCAGACCGTCCACAAGCGGCTCGAGCGGATGAAGGATCTCGAGTCGATGGAGCAGGCCGGCTGGGAAGGCACCGCCACCAAGAAGGAGCAGTTGATGCTCCAGCGCGAGAAGGACAAGCTTGAGCGCATCCTGGGCGGTATCCGCGACATGGCGCGAGTCCCGAGTGCGATCTGGATCGTCGACACGAAGAAGGAACACATCGCGGTCGGCGAGGCGCACAAGCTCGGCATCCCGGTCATCGCGATCCTCGACACCAACTGCGACCCGGACGAGGTCGAGTACAAGATCCCGGGCAACGACGACGCGATCCGAAGCGCAGCCCTGCTGACGCGGGTCATCGCCGACGCCGTTGCCGACGGTCTGGTTTCGCGGGCGGCTGCCGCGGCCAATGCCGGACGGGACGAGAAGCCGGCCGAGGGTGCCGCCCTCGCCGGCGGCCAGCTCGCCGCCGACGAGCCGATGCCCGAGTGGGAGCGCGAGCTGCTCAAGCCCGCCGGATCGGCTGAGGCCGCGCCCGCCGAAGCTGCGCCGGTCGCTGAGGCTGCGCCGGTCGCTGAGGCTGCGCCGGTCGCTGAGGCTGCGCCGGTCGCTGAGGCTGCGCCCGCCGAAGCTGCGGACGAGACGCCAGCGTCCTGACCCAGCGTGACCGATCGCGTCCGCCCAACCCGACGCGAGACACCCGACACGAGAACGGACAAGATCAGAGATGGCAGGCTTCACCGCCGCTGACGTGAAGAAGCTCCGCGACGCCACCGGCGCCGGCATGATGGAGTGCAAGAGGGCCCTCGAAGAGGCCGAAGGCGACTACGACAAGGCGCTCGAGGTGCTGCGCATCAAGGGCGAGGCCAAGGCCGCCAAGCGAGGCGCCGAGCGCCACGCGGCCAACGGCCTCGTCGCCGCGGCCGAGGGCGCGATGATCGAACTCGCCTCAGAGACCGACTTCGTGGCGAAGAACGAGCAGTTCCAGACCCTGGCGGGCGACATCGTCGCGCACTTCGCCGGATCCTCGGCCACCGACCGGGACGCGCTGCTTGCCGAGACCCTCCGTGACGGGCGCACGGTTGCCGAGAACATCGAGGCGCTGGCCGCGGTCATCGGCGAGAAGCTCGAACTGCGCCGCGCGGTCAAGCTCGACGGCCAGGTGGCCACCTACCTGCACCGCAAGGCCAAGGACCTGCCGCCGCAGGTCGGCGTGCTCGTACAGTTCGACGGTGGCGACGTGACCGCCGCGCGTACCGCCGCCATGCAGGTCGCCGCGATGCGGCCGGCGTACCTGACCCGCGACGAGGTTCCGAGCGACGTGGTCGAGACCGAGCGGCGCGTCGCCGAGGCCAAGGCGCGCGAGGACGGCAAGCCCGAGCAGGCCCTGCCCAAGATCGTCGAAGGCAGCGTCAACGGCTATTACAAGAACAACGTGCTGCTCGAGCAGGCATCGGTCGTCGACAACAAGAAGTCGGTCAAGGCCCTGCTCGACGAGGCCGGCGTGAGTATCACCCGCTTCGCTCACTTCGAGGTCGGCACGGTCTGAGCCGCCCGCTAGGGTTTCCCCGACCGGGCACCGACGAGAGGAGTCGCCACAGATGACCGAATCGACGGCGACTGCTTCGTCATCGGCACCGGTCCGGTACCCGCGGGTGCTGCTGAAGCTGTCCGGCGAGATCTTCGGCGGCGGCCGGATCGGCGTCGACCCGGACGTCGCGCACTCCATCGCCCAGCAGATTGCCGAGGTCGTCGCCACCGGCACCCAGGTTGCGATCGTGGTGGGCGGCGGCAACTTCTTCCGCGGGGCAGAACTGTCGCAGCGCGGCATGGACCGCGACCGCGCCGACTACATGGGCATGCTCGGCACGGTGATGAACTGCCTGGCGCTGCAGGACTTCCTGGAAAAGGCCGGCGTGCCCACCCGCGTCCAGACTGCGATCACGATGGGGCAGGTCGCCGAGCCCTACATCCCTCGCCGTGCCGAACGGCATCTGGAGAAGGGGCGCGTCGTGATCTTCGGCGCCGGGGCCGGACTGCCGTACTTCTCCACCGACACGGTCGCGGCCCAGCGGGCACTCGAGATCGGGTGTTCGGTGCTGCTGCTCGGGAAGAACGGGGTGGACGGCGTGTACGACGCCGACCCCCGCGTCGTCCCCGACGCCGTGCGGTTCGACTCCATCAGCTACGACGACGTGCTGCGCCTGGGCCTGAAGGTGGCTGACGCCACGGCCTTCAGTCTGTGCCGCGACAACGCGATGCCGATCATCGTCTTCGGCCTCGAGGACGGGAACATTGCCAAGGTCGTCCGCGGTGAGAAGATCGGCACGTTGGTCAACGCGACCGGCTGAGCCAGCCCGCTGTGCCACCGGGTACGGCCAGGCCGCCAGTGGCCGTGCACATCCGAGAAAGGATCGACCGTGATCGACGAGACCCTCTTCGAGGCGGAAGAGAAGATGGAGAAGGCCGTCCACGTGGCTCGTGACGAGCTGGGCGGCCTGCGCACCGGCCGGGCGAACGCGTCGGCATTCGCGCGGCTCGTCATCGACTATTACGGTGCCCCGACTCCGATCCCGCAACTGGCGACCGTCAACGTCCCCGAGGCCCGGATGGCGGTCATCAAGCCCTACGACCCGACTCAGCTCGGCGCCATCGAGAAGGCCATCCGCGACAGCGACCTGGGCGTGAACCCGACCAACGACGGCACGATCATCCGCGTCGTGTTCCCCCAGCTGACCGAGGAGCGCCGCAAGGACCTGGTCAAGGTCGCGCGCGCCAAGGGCGAGGACGCGAAGATCTCGATCCGCTCGATCCGCCGGCATGCCAAGGACGCGCTCGACCGGCTGGCGAAGGACGGCGAGGTCGGCGAGGACGACGTCCACCGGGCCGAGGGCGAGTTGGACAAGGTGACCCACCGCTACACCGATGGCGTGGACGACGCGGTCCGCGCCAAGGAAGCCGAGCTGCTCGAGTTCTGATGGCCGAGGACGAGCGCGCGGCACCGGCCACCGGGTCCGGTACGAGCGGCACCGCCCGCGCCCGGCGCATCGGCGGGCGCCGCATCGTGCCGGTAGCGCCCCCGCCCGCACGGGTCGAGCCGGCCCCCGCGGACTCGCCGGCGCCGTCACGTGCCGGGCGCAACCTGCCCGCCGCGATCGCGGTCGGACTCGCACTGGGTGCCCTGATCATCGCCACGCTGTTCGTGTACCGGCCGAGTTTCGCGATCGTGGTCGGGCTGGCCGTCGCGTACGGGACGATCGAACTGTCCGGCGCGATCACCACCTCGGGCGCCCGGCCGACGATCCTGCCGATCCTGGTCGGCGGGGTGGCCAGCCTCGTCGCCGCCTGGCAGCGCGGACCGGACGGGCTCGTGGTCGCAATCCTGCTCACCGCCTGCGGCGTGCTCATCTGGCGGATCGGTGACGGCGCACACGGCTACCTGCGCGAGGTCGGCGCCTCGCTGTTCGTGCTGCTGTACGTCCCACTGCTCGGCGGTTTCGCCGTCCTGCTGGCGCACGCCGACGACGGCGCCGGTCGCGTGATCGCCTTCGTGGCGACTGTGGTGTGCAGCGACACCGGTGGGTATGTCAGTGGCGTGCTGTTCGGCAAGCATCCGCTCGCGCCGATCGTGTCGAAGGCGAAGACCTGGGAAGGATTCGCCGGGTCGGTCATCGCCTGCTCGACCGCGGGCGTGCTGTTCATGACGTTGACCTTCCACCAAGCATGGTGGCAGGGCCTGCTGTTCGGGATCGCGATCGCGGCAGTCGCCACGATCGGTGACCTCGGGGAATCACTGATCAAACGCGATTTGGGGTTGAAGGACATGGGGAACCTGCTACCCGGCCACGGCGGACTGATGGATCGCTTGGATTCGCTGCTGCCGTGCGCGGCCGTGGCCTATCTGCTGCTGTCGGTCTTCGCGCCTGCGTAGTTCGCCGTGACGGCGCGAAAGTTGAGCCGCGCGCAGTGCGTGGTCGAGATCGGCGCACTCGCCGACGAGTTCCCGCGCCGCACCGTGTACGTCGGCGTGGACGGGTGCGGCGCGGCCGGCAAGACGATGTTCGCCGACCTCATCGCTGCGGTGGTACCGCGCGCGGTGGTCGTCCACGTCGACGACTTCGCCGGACCGTGCCTGCCGGAATGGGACTGGGACCGGTTCCGCAACGAGATCGTGTTGCCGCTGCGTGCCGGCCGCTGGGCGCACTACCAGCGCTGGGACTGGGACCGTAACGAAGGTGCCGAGTGGCACGACATCGAGACCAGGCAGGTCGTGGTCGTCGAAGGCGTCTCGGCGACCCGCGCCGAGGTCGACGTCGCGTGGGACTACACCGTCTGGGTGGAGGCTCCGCGCGAGGTCCGGCTGGCCCGGGCCCGTGCTCGCGACGGAGCCGAGCAGATGCCGCGGTGGCTGGTGGACTGGATGCCGTCCGAGGAGCGCTACATCGCCCGTGAGCATCCGCAGGAGCGGGTGGACGCGATCGTCAGCGGCATCGAGTGAGTCACCGGTCCGCTTCGCTGACAGGTGTCGGTGGGCGGTGGCACCCTTGACCTCATGCGCGAGACGGCCGCCGAACTGGCGAACCTGCAGCAGTTGCTCGATGACAGCTTCGCCCGATCGTCGCCGCACCTGCTCTCGATCATGACACCGCAACGACGGCTGTCTGCCGAGCGCCTCGTCGCTGACCTGCCCACGCCGGCCGTCCTCAACATCGCGACGGTCACCGCGCGCGGCGAGCCGCGGCTGTCCGCCGTCGATGGGCACTTCCTGCACGGGCACTGGTACTTCAGCACCGACGCCGGCTCGCCGAAGGCACGCCAGCTCGCGGCCCGCCCGGCGATCAGCGCGTCGTACACCCCGCGTGACGGATACGGCGTGTTCTGCCACGGCTACGAGACCCGCCTCGACGGTGCCGAGCGCGAGATGTTTCGGCAGCACTTCATCGGGCATTACGGCGCGGACCCCGAAACCTGGGGCACTATCGCCTACAGCCGCATCGACGCACGGTGGTTGGTCGCGTTCGCGATGACCGCCGAGGAGCAGGCCGAGATCGACGCCCGCAGCCACTGAACGCGGTCGAGTTCGAGGCGACTGCGACAATCGACTGGCCATGACCTCGCTGCCGCTCGTGTTCGACGCGCCCCGACGCGCCCGCCCGCCGAGGCATCTGGCCGACCTCGACGCGTCCGCCCGGCGCGACGCCGTCGCCGAACTGGGCCTGCCCGGCTACCGCGCCGACCAGCTCTCACGGCACTACTTCGCGCGCTTCGAGAACGACCCGGCCGCGATGACCGACCTGCCGCCCGCCGTGAGAGACATGGTCGGACGAGCATTGTTGCCACGGCTGCTGCACGAGGTGCGCACGGTCGCCACCGACGTTGGGACGACCCGCAAGACCCTGTGGCGCTTGCACGACGGGGCTCTCGTCGAGAGCGTGCTGATGCGGTATCCGCGCCGGATGCGTCGAGCTGACCGGCACATCGACCTCGGCGCCGCCGAGCCTGATTCGACTCCGCCGAGCAGCGCTACGTCTTCGGACCGGATCACCGCGTGCGTGTCGAGTCAGGCCGGCTGCGGGATGGCCTGCCCGTTCTGCGCGACCGGGCAGGGCGGGTTGACGCGCAACCTGTCCACGGCCGAGATCGTCGAGCAGGTGTTCGCGGCCGCGCGAACCGCCGCCCGCGGCGAGATCGGTGACGGTGCGGGGCGGCTGTCCAACGTGGTGTTCATGGGGATGGGCGAGCCGCTCGCGAACTACCGGCACCTCGCCGCCGCTTTGCATCGGCTGGTCGAGCCGCCGCCGGGCGGGTTCGGGCTGTCCCGGCGCTCGATCACCGTCTCAACGGTCGGGCTGGTGCCGGCGATCGCCAAACTCACCGACGAGGGCCTCGCAGTGACCCTCGCCGTCTCGCTGCACGCCCCCGACGACGAATTGCGCGACACGCTGGTGCCGGTGAACACGCGGTGGAAGGTGCAGGAGGTGCTGGCCGCGGCCGATGCCTACGCCGCCCGCACCGGGCGCCGGTACTCGATCGAGTACGCGATGATCCGCGACATCAACGACCAGTCCTGGCGAGCCGAACTGCTCGCCGACCTGCTCGCCCCTCGCCTTGCCCACGTGAACCTGATTCCGCTCAACCCGACGCCGGGCTCGATGTGGGACGCCTCGTCCAAGCCGGTCGAGCGCGAGTTCGTCCGGTGCCTGGAGGCCCGCGGCGTGCCCGTGACCGTGCGCGACACCCGCGGCCGCGACATCGACGGCGCCTGCGGGCAACTGGCCGCCGCGCCGTAACCGGCGGTCAGGAACCGGCGATCGCAGCCTCGGAGGGCAGCGCGGCAACGGGTTCGCGCTCGATGCCGGCCTCGGCGTGGACGAACCGCTTGCCGCGCAGCAGCGACGCGCCGGCCGCGATCACCAGCATCAGGATCGAGGCGAGGAAGGCGATCAGCAGGCCGTGGCGGAACGGATCGGCGATCAGGTGCGGGAAGAACAAGCGTCCGTAGATGAGGTCCGTGTCGACCCCTGCGCCGGCATGCGGGACGAGTCGGCGGATCGGGTTGTCGCCGAGGAACGCGGCGAACAGCGTGCCCACCGGCGGGGTGTGCGACGCCTGCGCGGCCGTCGCCGGGTCGACGCCGGCAGCGGTCAGCCCGGAGGTCAGGGCGGAGGGCAGTCGCGCCGCCAGGCCGACCGCCATCAGGCTGAAGAATCCGGCCATCGACAGCACCATGCCGGCGTTCATGCCCGTCGCGCGCACTCCTGACGCGGCTCCGCGCTGCGAGGCGGGGACGGAGTTCATGATCGCGGCCGCATTGGGCGCGGCGACGAGTCCGGTACCGACGCCGTTGAGCGCGAGCAGCACTGCGAAAGTCCGGTAATCGAAGTTGGCTGGCAGCAGGATCAGGCCGACGAAGGTCACCGCGGTCAGCAGCAGCCCGCCGGTGGCGAAGGTCCGGGCACCGAACCGGTCCGAGATGGCGCCCGAGGCCGGTCCCGCGATCAGGAAACCGATCGTCAACGGCAGCATGTAGATACCGGCCCACAGCGGCGTGTCGGCGAACGAGTACCCGTGCAGCGGCAGCCAGATGCCCTGCAACCAGATGATCAGCATGAACTGCAGGCCGCCCCGCGACATCGCGGTCAGCAGGTTCACCGCCTGGCCGGCCGCGAAGGCGCGGACTCGGAACAGGCGCAGGTCGATCATCGGGTCCGTGACCCGGGTCTCGATGAATCCGAAGGCGACGAGCAGCAGCACACCGATGCCCGCGCCACTCAGCACTGCCGGCGACGTCCACCCCATCGTGTGCCCGCCGTAGGGCTGCAGCCCGTAGGTCACGGCCATGAGCAGCGAGACCAGGCCGATGCCGAAGGTCAGGTTGCCCCACCAGTCCACGACCACTTTGGCCGAGGACGTCCGCGGCTTGTCGTGCAGGTTGCGGTAGCCGATCCAGGTGCCCCAGATGCCCACCGGGACGCTCACCCAGAACACCGCGCGCCAATGCCATTCTGCGAGCAGGCCGCCGATCACGAGGCCGAGGAACGAACCGGCCAGCGCGGACACCTGGTTGAGCCCGAGCGCGAAGCCACGGCGGTCGGGTGGGAACGCGTCGGTGATGATGGCCGTCGAGTTCGCCATGATCATCGCGCCGCCGACGCCCTGAACCACGCGCAACCCGATCAGTTCCAGCGCGCCTGCCGAGCCGGAGTTCGGGACCAGCGCGCACGCGACCGACGCGATCGTGAAGATGAGAAAGCCCAGGTTGAACAGTCGCGCCCGTCCGTACTGGTCGCCGAGCCGGCCGAAGGTGACCACCAGCACGGCGGTGACGAGCAGGAACCCCATCAACATCCACAGCAGGTAGGAGATGTTCTGCGGGGCGAGCGGATCCAGGCCGAGGCCGTTGAAGATCGCCGGCAGCGAGATCAGCAGGATGGAGGCGTTCAGCGTGGCCGCGAGCATGCCGACTGTGGTCACGCTGAGCGCCACGCGGCGTTCGTGCCGGGGGGAGTGTTCGAGCACAGGCGTCCTTCCTTCGTTAGCCATGCTAACTAGTTTGGCGAGGACGGGTCCAGTGTTTCCCTAGACTGGTGGTGTGACGGTTGTCCCCATCCGGCTGTTCGGCGATCCCGTGCTGCGCACCCCGGCCGAGGTCGTGACCGATTTCGACAAGCAGCTGCGGAAGCTGGTCGCCGACCTGGCCGAGACGATGCTCGACGCCCCTGGCGCGGGCCTGGCCGCACCCCAGATCGGCGTCGGGTTGCGGGTGTTCACCTACCACGTCGACGACAGCCAGTCCGGCCATCTCGTCAACCCGGTCCTGCATTTCCCCGACGAGGCGATGCAGGACGGCGAGGAGGGTTGCCTGTCCATCCCTGGCCTGGCCTTCGACTGCCTGCGCCGGGCGAATGTCGTCGCACACGGGCAGAACCAGTACGGCGACCCGGTGACGATCGAGGGCACCGCCCGGCTCTCGCGCGCGATCCAGCACGAGACCGATCACCTCGACGGGGTGCTGTTCGTCGATCGGCTCGACGTCCAGACGCGCAAGGCCGCGATGAAGGCGATCCGCGAGGCGCCCTGGTCGGGCCTGGCCACTCCCACCGTCAAGGTCAGCCCCCACGCCGGCCGATGACGGCTGACCAATCGCGTTCGGCCGTGCCGTCCGAGCGCCCGCGATGAGGCTGGTCTTCGCGGGGACCCCCGCTGCGGCAGTTCCGTCCTTGCGCGCGCTGCTGGACTCGCGCCACGAGGTGCTCGCCGTCATCACCCGTCCGGCCAAACCGGCTGGACGTGGCCGCCGCGAGACAGCCTCGCCCCTTGCCACCCTCGCGACCGAGGCCGGCATACCGGTGCTCGCGCCGCAGCAGCCGAGCGAGCCCGCCTTCCTGGCCGAGCTCGCCGGTCTGCACCCGGACTGCTGCCCCGTCGTCGCGTACGGCGCCCTGCTGCGCATGGACGCACTCGACATCCCTCGGCACGGCTGGGTCAATCTGCACTTCTCCCTGCTTCCCGCATGGCGTGGCGCGGCTCCCGTCCAGCACGCGATCCTCGCCGGGGACGACGTGACCGGCGCGTCCACGTTCCGGATCGAGGCCGGTCTCGACACCGGTCCGGTGTACGGCGTCCTCACCGAGGCGATCCGGCCCGAGGACACGTCCGGTGACCTGCTCGCCCGCCTCGCCGAGGCCGGCGCGAGCCTGCTCGTCGCCACGATGGACGGCATCGAGGACGGCACCCTCGAGCCTCGGCCGCAGGGTTCGGACGGCGTCTCGATCGCCGGCAAGCTCACCGTCGCCGACGCCGAACTCGACTGGACCGCTCCGGCGCGCCACCTGGAGCGACTGGTCCGCGCCTGCACCCCGGCGCCGGGCGCCTGGACCACCTTCCGCGGGGAGCGGCTCAAGCTCGGACCGGTGCGGTTGCGCGGCGCGAACGACCTCGCGCCCGGACAATTGCGCGTCGACCGCGACGGTGTCGCCGTCGGCACCGCGACGATGGCAGTGCAGTTGGCCACGGTGCAACCACCGGGCAAGCGAGCGATGCCCGCGGCGGACTGGGCCCGCGGCGCGCGAGTGCATCCGGAGGAACGTCTTGGCTGACCCGAGGCTGATCGCGTACCGGCTGTTGCGCGCGGTCGACGCCGACCACGCCTATGCCAACCTCGCATTGCCCAAACTGATCTCGGCGGCCCGGATGTCGAGCCGCGACGCCGCCCTGGCCACCGAACTCGGTTACGGCGCGGTACGTGCGGCCGGGACCCTCGACGAGATCGTCGCCGCGTGTGTGACCCGCTCGGTCACCGAGGTCGAACCCGAAGTCCGGGACCTGCTCCGATTGGGCGCCTATCAGCTGCTGCGTACGCGCGTTCCCCCGCATGCTGCAGTCACCACGACGGTCGACCTGGCCCGGACGGTCGGGCTCGCCCGCGCAGCCGGCTTCGTGAACGCGGTGCTGCGCAAGGTTGGCGCCCGTGACTGGGCAGGCTGGACCGATCACCTCGCCGCCGGCGCCGGCCCACTGCGGGCCGTGGCATTGCGGACGGCACATCCGGAGTGGATCGCCGCCGCGTTCGCCGACGCGCTCGGCGGCGACGCGGCCGAGACTGCCGCGGCACTCGCGGCCGACGACACCCGTCCGCTGACCCATCTGGTGGCCTGGCCGGGGCGGATCGACCGCGCCGAGCTGATCGAGCAGGCCGGCGGGTCACCCGGCCCGTACTCGCCGTTCGCGGTGCGCCTCGACGGCGGTGACCCCCGGTCGGTGGCGGCGGTCCGGGAACGCCGCGCGGCAGTCCAGGACGAGGGCAGCCAGGTGTGCGCGCTCGCACTCGCGGCCGCCCCGATCGACGGGCGCGACGAACGCTGGCTGGACCTGTGCGCCGGACCGGGCGGGAAGGCCGCGCTGCTCGCCGCGCTCGCTGCCGACCGCGGCGCAACCGTCACCGCGAACGAGTTGCGCCCGCACCGCGCCGAACTCGTCCGGTCCGCCACCGCGCCGTGGCAGGTGGCGGTCACCGTCGGTGACGCCCGCGACCTACCGGAGCTCGATGGGGGCTATGACCGCGTGCTCGTCGACGCGCCGTGCACCGGACTCGGGGCGTTGCGGCGACGGCCGGAGTCACGGTGGCGACGTGAGCCCGCGGACGTGACCGCGCTGAGCGCACTGCAGGGCGAACTGCTCGATACGGCGTTGCGCCTGGTGCGCCCCGGCGGGGTGGTCGCCTACGTGACCTGCTCACCGCACCGCGCCGAGACCGCGAACGTCGTCGCGGGCCGCGACCTGCTCGACGCCCGAACCTGCTTCCCCGGGGTCGATCACCTCGGCGACGGCCCCACGGTGCAGCTGTGGCCGCACCGGCATGGCACCGATGCCATGTTCTTCGCACTGCTCGGCCGGCGCTGACCCTTGCTGGGCCAGGCGATTCCGGTCACGCCGTAGACTTCGTCCGTGCAGGCGCCGACGAGTCACGGATGAGCGGAACGGCCGGCGTCGCGCGCCCAGGCGCCCGCGAGCCGATGATCGCACCCAGCATCCTGGCCGCGGACTTCGCCAGGCTGGCCGAGCAAGCCGAGATCGTCGCGACGTCGGACTGGTTGCACGTCGACGTGATGGATGCGCACTTCGTCCCGAACCTCACCCTCGGCCTGCCCGTGGTCAAGAGCCTGCTACGGGCGACCGACATCCCGCTCGACTGTCACCTGATGATCGAGGATCCGGATCGCTGGGCGCCCGACTACGCCGAGGCGGGTGCGGCCAACGTCACCTTCCACGTCGAGGCCGCCGCCGACGCCGTGCAGACAGCACGGGCGATCCGGGCAGCGGGTGCGCTCGCCGGGCTGTCGGTGAAGCCGGGCACCCCGCTCGAGCCGTACCTGGACGTCCTGCGCGAATTCGACACCTTGCTCGTGATGACGGTCGAACCGGGATTCGGCGGCCAAGCGTTCATGGCCGAGGTGCTGCCGAAGGTTCGCCTCGCGCGCGAGCACGTCCGCGCCGGCCATCTGCGGTTGTTCATCGAGGTCGACGGTGGGATCGACGCCGACACGATCACGGCCGCCGCCGAGGCGGGCGCCGATGTCTTCGTCGCCGGGTCTGCCGTGTTCGGAGCCGACGACCCCGGGAAGGCCGTCGAGGCGTTGCGCGTTATCGCCGGTAGAGCCATGAACTGCCAGCCCTGAGGACCCCCGTGCAGATCACTGAGGCCGAACAGGCCGCGATGCACCGCGCGCTGGCGCTCGCCGAGACCGCGCGTGGTCGCACGAGCCCGAATCCGTCGGTGGGCGCGGTCATCCTCGGCGCGGACGAATCGCTGGCCGGCGAGGGCGTCACGGCGCCGGCCGGTGGCCCGCACGCCGAGATCGTCGCCCTTGCGGCGGCCGGGGCCGCGGCCAGCGGCGGGACCGCGGTGATCACGCTGGAACCCTGCGCGCACGTTGGTCGCACCGGTCCGTGCGCGGACGCCCTGGTCGAGGCCGGTATCGCGAAGGTCGTCTACGCCGTTGACGACCCGAATCCCGAAGCGGCAGGCGGCGCTGATCGGCTGCGCGCCGCCGGCGTCGCCGTCCATGCCGGGCTCGACGCCGCACTGGCCGCCGGCGGCGCGCTGCGGCCGTGGCTGCACGCAGTGCGCACCGGCCGACCGTTCGTGACCTGGAAGTACGCCGCGACGATGGACGGCCGGTCGGCCGCCGCGGACGGCTCCTCGCGCTGGGTGTCCTCGGCGGCCTCTCGCGCCGACGCCCACGACCTGCGCGGCATCGTCGACGCGATCGTCGTCGGTAGCGGCACGGTGATCGAGGACGACCCGCAGTTGACCGTCCGGAACCTCGATGACGTGCTGAACGAGCGCCAGCCACTGCGCGTAGTTCTGGACCGCAGGCACCGGATTCCGCAACACGCGCGGGTCCTCGACGCCGCGGCCGAGACGGTCGTCCTGGATACCGCGGTCCCGCGCTTCGCGCTCAAGGCGCTGCACGATCGAGGCGTGCGGCACGTCCTGCTGGAGGGCGGGCCGACACTCGCCGGCGCGTTCCTCGAATCACGCTGCATCGACGAGGTGGTCGCCTACCTCGCGCCGAAGTTGCTCGGTGCCGGCCCACCCGCGCTCGGCAACGCCGGGATCACGTCCATCGTGCAAGCAGTCACACTGGACGTGCAGGACGTGCGGCGCATGGGTGACGATGTCAAGGTCGTCGGCAGACCGTCCTGGCCGGAAGGGGACTAACCGGTGTTCACCGGGATCATCGAGGAGATCGGCGAGGTCGCCGCGATCGAGTCACGCGGCGACTCTGCCGTGCTCGCCGTGTCCGCGTCGCGGATCGCCCAGGACCTCGTCCACGGCGCATCCATCGCGGTCAACGGGGTATGCCTCACCGTCACCGGCTGGACCGGCACCGCCCCCACCCGGATCAACTTCGACGTGATGGGCGAGACGCTCAAGCGATCTGTTCTCGGCGACCTGCAGGCCGGTTCGCGAGTCAATCTCGAGCGCGCCGCACGCGTCGACGCCCGCCTGGACGGGCACATCGTCCAGGGCCACGTCGACGGCACCGGTGTGGTCCTCGAGCGGACGGCGGGCGACGGGTGGGAGACAGTCCGCTTCGGCCTGCCCACCGACCTTGCCCGCTACGTCGCCGAGAAGGGTTCGATCACCGTCGACGGTGTCTCGCTGACCGTGAGCGCGGTCGGTGCGGACTGGTTCGAGGTCGGCCTGATCCCCGAGACGTTGCGGGCGACCACGTTGGGTGCCAAGGCGCCGGGTGACCCGGTCAACCTCGAGGTGGACGTGCTGGCCAAGTACGTCGAACGGCTTATGGAGCATCGCGCATGATGCTGGACTCGATCGAGCGCGCGATCACCGACATCAAGGCGGGCCGTGCCGTCATCGTGATCGACGACGAGGACCGAGAGAACGAGGGCGACCTGATCTTTGCCGCCGAGCTGGCCACGCCCGAGCTCATCGCCTTCATGGTTCGCTACACCTCGGGCTACATCTGCGTCCCGGTGACCGAGGGTGACGCGGACCGGCTCGACCTCCCCCCGATGTACCACACCAACCAGGATCGGCGCGGCACTGCGTACACGGTCACCGTCGACGCTCGCGAGGGTGTCTCCACCGGCATCTCGGCGCTCGACCGGGCGCACACCATCCAACTGCTCGCCGATCCGAACTCGACTGCCGCGGACTTCACCCGGCCCGGTCACGTCGTGCCGTTGCGCGCCAAGGACGGCGGCGTGCTGCGCCGCCCGGGCCACACCGAGGCGGCAGTCGACCTGGCCGTACTCGCGGGGCTGCGCCCGGCCGGCGTGCTGTGCGAGATCGTGAGCGAGAAGGACCCCGCGGGGATGGCACACGCCGACGAGTTGCGGGTCTTCGCCGACCAGCACGAATTGGCGATGATCTCGATCGCCGACCTGATCGCCTACCGGCGCCGATTCGAGAAGCTCGTGGAGCGGATCGCTTCCGCACGGGTCCCGCTGCGCTACGGCGAGTTCACCGCCGTCGGGTACTCGTCGAGCTACGACCACCGCGAGCACGTCGCCTTCGTCTTCGGTGACATCGGTGACGGCGAGGACGTGCTGGTGCGCGTGCACTCCGAGTGTCTGACCGGCGACGTGTTCGGCTCGCTGCGGTGTGACTGCGGTCCGCAATTGGACGCCGCGCTCGGCGCCGTGGCGCGTGAGGGTCGCGGCATCGTGCTCTACATCCGTGGGCACGAGGGTCGCGGGATCGGCCTGCTGCACAAGCTGCAGGCCTACCAGTTGCAGGATTCCGGTTCGGACACCCTGGACGCGAACCTCGAGCTCGGCCTGCCCGCGGACGCACGCGACTACGGCACCGGCGCACAGATCCTCGTCGACCTCGGCGTGCACTCGATGCGGCTGCTGTCGAACAACCCGGCCAAGCGCGCCGGTCTCGAGGGCTACGGGCTCAGCATCGTCGGCCGCGAGCCGCTGCCGGTCCACGCCAATCCCGAGAATCTGCGCTACCTGCAGACCAAGCGCGACCGGATGGGTCACGACCTCGACCTCGACTCGGCGCCGGACGCGGACCCGCTGGCTTCGACGTGAGTGGGCACGGCGCGCCGGCGATCGGACCAGTGGCGGGCGCGAGCGGTCTGCGCGTCGCCGTGGTCGCCTCGCTGTGGCACACCGAGGTGATGGACGGACTGCTCGACGGCGCGCGCCGGGCGCTGCGCGATTCGGACGTCGCTGACGTCACCGAACTACGCGTGCCCGGCACGTTCGAGCTGACCACGGCAGCGACCCGGCTCGTCGACGCCGGCTTCGACGCAGTCGTCGCTCTCGGTGTCGTCATCCGGGGCGGGACGCCGCACTTCGACTATGTCTGCCAGGCCGCGGCCATCGGGCTGACCCTTGCCACCACGCGGTCCGGCGTGCCGATCGGGTTCGGCGTCCTCACGTGCGACGACGAGCACCAGGCCCTCGACCGGGCCGGCCTGCCCGGATCGCGCGAGGACAAGGGCTATGAAGCCACCGCTGCAGCGCTCGTCACAGCCGTGACGCTGCAAGACTTCCCGACCTGCGGTTGACGGTCCCGGCAGGTCTGGCCGGCTGAGCCGCCGAGACCCGTACCCGACGAGCGACTATCGTCGCCTCGAGACGGCTGAGCAAAGCGAGGATTCCCCCATGAGCGCCTACTCCATCGTGGTCGTCGGCACCGACGGCTCCGACACCTCCCTCGTGGCGGTGGACCGCGCGGCACAGCTCGCAGCGGACGCCGGCGCCAAACTCGTCATCGCGTGCGCCTACGTCCCGGCGGCGGGCCGTGAGGTCGCCGAGGCACAGGACGTGTTGGGGTCGGACGCCGCCTACCAGGTCGTCGGTTCCGCTCCGGCCGAGGACACCCTGCGTACCGCGCGCGACCGCGCTGCTGCAGCGGGCGCCGACCCGATCGAGATGGTCCCCGTCCAGGGCAAGGCGGCTGATTCGCTGCGCGCCGTCGTGACGCAGACCGGCGCCGATCTGCTGGTCGTCGGGAACCGCGGGCTGAACTCGCTCGCCGGACGGATCCTGGGCTCGGTGCCGCTCGACGTCGCCCGGCACTCGGGGGTGGACGTGCTCATCGTCCACACGACCTGACTCGTGGCGGCTACCCGATGACCGAACCCGGCTCGGACGGGGCTGCCACTGGCGACCCCGCGGTACCTGAACATCTCGACATCGCCAATCTCGTCGAGCAGGTCGAGCGGACCCTGCTCGGTGGTCCCCGCAAGTACACCCGCGTCGAGGTCACGAAGTCGGCGGGTACCGAGCTCGAGGAAGGCACCAGGCTCTGGCGCGCACTGGGATTTCCGACTGTCGGCGATGACGACGTGGTGTTCACCGACAGCGACGTCGAGGCGTTGGGACTCGTCCGCGAACTCACCCGTGCGGTGCCGATGGACGAGGAGTTGCTGCACGCCATGACGCGGATGCTCGGGCAGTCGTACTCACGGCTGGCGTCCTGGCAGGGCCAGATGGTCGTGGAACTGCTCGGTGAGAATCCGGAGCTGCTGGCTTCGCAGGACGGCATCGTCGACATGGTCGAGCAACTGGCCGGGGTCATGGAGCGCGTCCAGACCTACGTATGGCGCCGTCAGCTGGCGGGCGCGTTCTCGCGAATCGCCTCCAATGCCGCCCAGGGCGGCGCACTGGGCGCGGAATCCTCGCTCGCGGTGGGCTTCGCCGACATGTCGCACTTCACCTCGTTGAGCCGCAGGTGGACCGAAGCCGAACTGCGGCAGGTACTCGAGGAGTTCGAAACCCTCGCCAACGATATCGTCGGCGAGCACCGCGGCCGGGTGGTGAAGACAATCGGCGACGAGGTGCTGTTCGTCGCCGACCGGCCGGAGGACGCAGCAGCGATCGCGCTCGACCTGCTCGACGCGGTCGAGGGGGTGGAGCAGCTCCCCGACGTGCGCATCGGCCTTGCGGCCGGGCCGGTCGTCGAGCGCTTCGGCGACGTCTACGGGACGACCGTCAACGTTGCCAGCAGGCTGACCTCGCTGGCGCGCCCGGGCTCGGCGCTCGTCGACCGGGTCATGGCCGAGTCGATCGGGGAGGATCCGCGGTTCACGCTGCGGTCCAAACGCGCTGAGTCGGTGCGTGGTTACAGCAACCTGCGGCAGTGGCGGTTGCGCCGCTCCACCGACGGCCGGTCCGAAGGCAGCCGGTCCGACCGCGACCCGGACGAGGCGCTCGGGCGGCGCCGGTAGGCTCGGTTTCGAGATGAAGACCTTCGATGAGCTGTTCGCCGAACTCACCGACCGGCGACAGTCCCGGCCCCCCGGCTCGGCCACCGTCGCCGCGCTGGATGCAGGCGTCCACGAGCAGGGCAAGAAGGTCGTCGAGGAAGCCGCCGAGGTATGGCTGGCTGCCGAGCACGAGTCCGCGGAACGCACAGCGGAGGAGATCAGCCAGCTGCTCTACCGCGTGCAGGTCATCATGCTCGGCAAGGGGATCGACCTCGCCGACGTCTACCGACATCTGTAGGCGCGCCCCCGTCCCCGACCAGACACGCACAGGCAGGCCTTTTCATGCTTCGCATCGCAGTACCCAACAAGGGATCGCTGTCCGAACCGGCGTGCCAGATGCTCGCCGAGTCCGGCTACCGGCAGCGCACCGACACCCGTGAACTCGTCCTCATCGACGCCGACAACGACGCGGAGTTCTTCTACCTCCGTCCGCGGGACATCGCGGTGTACGTCGGTTCGGGGCGCCTCGATGCCGGGATCACCGGCCAGGACCTGCTGCTCGACTCCGGCGCGCACGCCGAGCCGATCCTGCAACTCGGGTTCGCTGGCTCGACCTTCCGGTTCGCGGCCCGCCCGGGGACGGCGGAATCGGTCCACGACCTCGCCGGCAAGCGGATCGCGACGGCCTACCCGGGGGTCGTCGAGTCCTATCTGCGCTCGGCGGGCGTGACAGCCGAGGTGATCCGCTTGGACGGCGCGGTCGAGACCGCCGTTCGCCTCGACGTCGCCGACGCGATCGCCGATGTCGTGTCGACCGGAACCACTCTGCGCAACGCCGGCCTGTCGATCTTCGGCGAGGCGCTGCTGACCAGCCAGGCCGTGCTGGTGCGCCGACAGGGCGCGGCGGTGAACGCGCAGGTCGAGCAGCTCGTGCGGCGGCTGCAGGGCGTCATCATCGCCAGGCAGTACGTGCTGATGGACTACGACATCCCGAACGAGCTCGTCGAGAAGGCGGTGCAGATCACGCCCGGCATCGAGTCGCCCACCGTCTCGCCGCTGCACGAGCGCGGCTGGTCTGCCGTCCGGTCGATGGTGGAGCGCAAGGCCACCAACCAGGTGATGGACGAGCTCTGGGATCTCGGCGCCCGTGGCATTCTCGTCACCGACATCCACGCGTGCCGGCTGTGACCGTGACCGTGAAGGTGACCTCGCGCCCAGTCGTGATGGCGCGAATCGCGTGGGCCTGCTCGGGCGTCGTCCTCGCCGCGTTCACCGTGACGGCCTTCGTGATGCGGCACGCCAACGCCGGCGCCACGTTCACGACCAAGGACCAGATCGGCACCTTCGTCGTCGGGGTGATCCTCGCCGGCCTGCTGATCATGCCGACGCGGCCCCGCCTGTACGCCGACGCCGACGGCGTCCGGCTGCGATCGTTCCTCGGTGGCTGGCGGGTCATCCCGTGGGACCTCATCGTCCGCGTGGACTTCCCGGCCAGGGTCCGCTTCGCTCGCATCGTGCTGCCCGCCGACGAGGCGCTGGCCATCTATGCGGTGCAGCGGCTGGACCGCGCGCGCGCGGTCGAGACAATGAACCAGCTCCGCGAACTGTGGGCAGCGAGCCGCGCCGGGGCGTGACCGACCGGGTCAGCCCAGCCGTTCGGTGAGCGCGAGCGCGTCGAACGGGGCGCGCACCTTCATGTCGTTGTCGAAGTACACGAACACGTCCAGGTCGTCGGCGAGCCACTCGCGCACGGAGGCAGCCCAGTTGTCGAGGCCGGCCGCGGTGTAGCCGCTCGCGTACAACTCCTTGTCGCCGTGCAGGCGGACGTAGACGAAGTCGGTCGTCGCCTCGCGGATCAACGGCCACTTTCCGGCCGTGTCGGCGACGACGACCGCGACCGCATTCTCTCGCAGCAACTCGGTGAAGGCCGGGGTCACGAAGCTGCGATGACGCACTTCGAGCGCGTGCCGCAGCGGACGGTCAGCGTCGGTCTCGACCAGCGCCCGACCGGTGATCCGGTCGTCGTGCCGACGCGCCAGCCACGACGCCTCAGCGGTGGACCGGGGGAGCCGGGCGAAGAACGAGGTCAGCCGGGCCACGTCGAAACCGAGCGTCGGCGGCAGCTGCCACAGGATCGGGCCGAGCTTGTCGCCCAGCGCGAGCAGGCCGGACCCGACGAAGTTCGCCAGTGCGACGTCGATGTCACCGAGCTTCTTCATGTGCGTGATGAACCGGCCGGCCTTCACCGAGAACACGAACCCGGCGGGGGTCTGCTCGTACCACGATCGGAAGCTGTCCGGTCGTTGCAGGGCGTAGAAGGTGCCGTTGACCTCGACCGTGGCCAGGTGCGATGCCACGTATTCCAGTTCCCGCCGATGGGCCAGTCCCGGGGGGTAGAACACGCCGCGCCACGGCGGGTAGGTCCATCCGGAGATGCCGATGCGGGCCGTTCCGGTCATGGGATCCGATCAGGCGAGGTACTGCTCGCCCGGCCCTGACCCTGGCGCGTCGGGGTAGCGCGACGCCGCGCGGAACGCGCCCTGCAGCGACCGCAAGCCGTCGCGAAGCGCGTCGTGCCGCTCACCGAGGTGCGGTTCGGACGCGGCGAGCAGCCCGGCGAGCGAGGTGATCAAGCTGCGCGCCTCGTCCAGGTCGAGCGAGGGTTCGCCGTCGGGGCTCATCCCCAACCGATCGGCGGAGGCACTCATCAGCAGCACTGCCGCGCGGGTGATCACCTCTGTCGCGGGCACGCCACCCGCACCGTCGGGGATGGCGTCCAGGCTGGCGAACCCGTGTGCCGGCAACGGGATCGCATCGATCGGATGTGGGCTGGAGCCGCTACCAGCAAGTCCGGAGCCCTCCGCAACACCGGATTCGGGAATACCCGCTGCGGCGTGTGGGTCGGGATCGTCAGTCGCGGGTTTTGGTTGGGTATCGGCCACGCTGTTACCCTGTCATCGCGACCAGCCTCCGTTCACAGCGGGGGTGTGCAAGCGGAAACCTCGCGGTTTCCCACCCGCGCCACCTCGAGTGCGCCGGGTCCGGTTCACGGCGGGCGACCTTCGGGCAGTTCGCCGGCCACGCAGCACGCGTGGCACGGACCGGTCGGATCCCGCGGCCCCGCCTGCATTCGCAGCGGGGCCTTTCGTTCGTCCGGACGAGAGGCGCACGATCGGATGCACCACTGAACAGCACGACGACCTTGGAGGTCCCATCAGCTCCGAACCCAGGATCAACGACCGGATCCGCGTTCCCGAGGTACGCCTCGTCGGCCCGGAGGGTGAGCAGGTCGGCATCGTGCCGATCGGCAAGGCCCTCGACCTGGCGGCCGAATCCGACCTGGATCTCGTCGAGGTAGCGCCCATGGCGCGCCCGCCCGTCTGCAAGCTCATGGATTACGGCAAGTTCAAGTACGAGAGCGCGCAGAAGGCTCGCGAGGCTCGCCGTAACCAGGCGCTGACCGTCATCAAGGAGATGAAGCTCCGCCCGAAGATCGACTCGCACGACTACGAGACCAAGAAGGGTCACGTCGAGCGGTTCCTCAAGCAGGGCGACAAGGTGAAGGTCACGATCATGTTCCGTGGACGCGAGCAGTCCCGCCCCGAGCTGGGGTTCCGGCTGCTTCAGCGCCTGGCCGAAGACATCTCGGACCTCGGGTTCGTGGAGTCCTCGCCCAAGCAGGACGGACGCAACATGGTCATGGTCGTCGCACCGCACCGCAGCGCAGGCAAGATCACGCGTGTTCCCCGAGAGGGCGAGCACGCGCCAGCCCAACCGAGCGAGTAGGACACCCTCGAATGCCTAAGAACAAGACACACAGCGGGATCAAGAAGCGCGTGAAGATCACCGGCTCCGGCAAGCTCCGCAGCCAGCGCGCCGGTATGCGCCACAACCTGGAGCACAAGTCGTCCAAGCTCACCCGGCGGTTGTCCGGAACGACCGAGATCGCGCCGGCCGACGTGCCGCGTGTGAAGAAGCTCCTCGGCCGCTGACCCCGGCCCGTCTCGACCCCCTCGCCGCCCGGCCCCGCCGGCCGGCCCTACTGATCAAGGACACACCGTGGCACGCGTCAAGCGGGCAGTAAACGCCCACAAGAAGCGCAGGACAACGCTCGAAGCGGCATCCGGATACCGGGGCCAGCGCTCGCGGCTCTACCGCAAGGCCAAAGAGCAACTGCTGCACTCCGCGACCTACCAGTACCGCGACCGGAAGGCCCGCAAGGGCGACTTCCGCCAGCTGTGGATCACGCGCATCAACGCGGCGGCCCGCGCGAACGACATCACCTACAACCGCTTCATCCAGGGGCTGCGACTGGCCGGGGTGACCGTTGACCGCAAGGTCCTCGCCGACCTCGCAGTCAACGACCCGACCGCGTTCGCCGCACTGGCGAAGGTGGCCAAGGACGCGGTACTCGCAGAAGGTATCGGCGGCGCCGCATCGTCGGCAGCCTGACACTCCGCAACCCATGATCGTGAGGTAGTTACTGCACGGGATCGGCGAGGGACGTGCTGAGCTCACGTAATGCCCGGCTCGTGGCCGCGCGCCGTCTGACCAGACGGTCCGCGCGCCGCGAGGCCGGGCATTTCCTCGTCGAGGGAGCGCAAGGCGTCCGCGAGGCGCTCAAGGCCGGTGTCGTGCTCGAACTGTTCGCCACAGCCGAGGCCGCCGAGCGACACCCGGACCTGGTCGAGGGGGCCCAGACGATCAGCGCGAAGGACGCCGCCCAGCTGTCCGAGACCGTCGCACCGCAGGGCCTGGTCGCCGTCTGCGCCCTCACCCAACCGTCCTTGGCCGAGCTTCTCTCGGGTGGACCGCGCCTGCTCGCAGTGCTCGTCGATCCGAACGATCCCGGGAATCTCGGCGCGGTCATCCGGACGGCAGATGCCGCCGGCGCGGACGCGGTGATCCTCGACGGCGGTGCCGACGCCTACGGTGGCAAGGCGGTGCGCGCCACCGCGGGCAGCCTGTTCCACCTGCCCGTCCTCGAAGAGCGGGCCGCGGACGTCCTCGGTGCCGCACGACGGACCGGCATCGCCACCTTCGCGACGACAAGCCGTGGTACGGACCTGCTCGACGATCTCGCCGCCGACGGGACGCTTGCCGACCCGACGATGTGGCTGTTCGGCAGCGAGGCGCACGGCCTTCCGAACGAGGTGATCGCGATGGCCGACCGTACCGTCCGCGTGCCCATCTACGGCCGCGCCGAGAGCCTCAACTTGGCGGTCACCGCCGCCGTTTGCCTGTATGCAAGTGCTCGTATACACCGCGTTTGAGCAAATTGTGCGATCGCTCTTTCCGAATTCTCAACCCTGCGTTAGCGTCCGCTTGGCACGATCCGCACGTCTCGCCGACCCGGCGGCCCGGATGCGTGCAATCGAGGAGAGGGAATCCGCCACATGCGACAGCGAATCACGGCTCGCGCGCTCGGTATTGCCGGCGCCGCGCTGCTGACCGTCGGGCTCGCCAGCGTTGCCACGAGCAGCGCGGGGGCGCAGACGCGCAACCTGACCGTCAAGAACAAGTCCTTGACCAGCAAGACGATCACCACCGCGAAGTCGGTGAGCGGCCAGCTCGCTCGAAGCGACAAGCGGCTACTCGCGCGCACCGACCGGTCGATGGCCAACGTCATGGTCAAGCTCGACGTCGACCCCGCCGCGAGCTATAAGGGGGGTGTGCGTGGCTACGCCGCCACCAGCCCATCGGTCACCGGCCGTTCGTTTGCCAAGAGCGACCCGGGCGTCGCGGCGTACCTCCAGCACGTGAATGCGGTCTCGGCCGACGCCAGCAAGCGCATCCGGGCAGCAGTTCCGGCCGCACGCGTGCTGCGGAGCTTCACCGTCGTGTACGGCGGCCTGCTCGTCCGGCTGCCGGCCAACCGGGCCAAGGACCTGCTCAAGGTTCAAGGTGTCGCTGCTGTCCAGCGGGATGCGGTCAACCACCCCCTCGCCGCCCCTGCCGATGCCTCGGTCGGCAACGACAGCACGAAGTTCGTCGGCGCGAGCAAGGTGTGGCCGAGCCTGGGTGGTAAGGCCAACGCCGGTCGTGGCGTCATCGTCGGTGTGCTTGACACCGGTATCTGGCCCGAGCACCCGATGCTGCGCGACACCGGCATGCCCACCCCGGCCGGCGGCCCATGGGGTTGCGAGTTCGGTGACGGCACCGACCCCGACCTCGGCCCCGCGTTCTCGTGCAACAACAAGCTGATCGGCGCGTACGCCTTCCTCGACACGAACATCGCGTTCGGGACGATCGAGCCGGGCGAGTACTGCGACATTCCGGCCGGCGTCTGCAGCGCACGCGACTCCGACGGACACGGAAGCCACACGAGCACCACCGCAGCCGGTGACGCCGTCGCGCACGCCGACCTGCTCGGCGTCGACCGCGGTCCGATCAGCGGCATGGCGCCCGGCGCGTCCGTGATCATGTACCGCGTCTGCCTGGAAGACGGTTGCTACGGATCTGACTCCGTGAATGCCGTCCAGCAGGCGATCGAAGACGGTGTCGACGTGATCAACTTCTCGATCAGCGGCGGAGCGCAGGCCTACTCCGACCCGGTCGAGCTCGCATTCCTGGACGCGTACGCGGCCGGCATCAGTGTGAGTGCGTCGGCCGGCAACTCCGGCCCGGGTGCCGCCACCGCGGACCACGCCGGTCCGTGGGTGACCACGGTCGGCGCG
The DNA here is from genome assembly GCA_963750295.1 of uncultured Actinomycetota bacterium. Classification (GTDB taxonomy): domain Bacteria; phylum Actinomycetota; class Actinomycetes; order Mycobacteriales; family Jatrophihabitantaceae; genus CAVVPY01. The sequence goes on along the minus strand of CAVVPY010000001.1, from coordinate 1,328,550 downwards.
TCGACCTCCGATCGCGCGTTCCAGTCCCGGCTCGTGCTGACCGCCGACGACGGGTCGCGCTTCGCCAAGATCGGCGCGACGGTGACCGATGGCGTGTCCAACAAGCGGGTGTTGTTGGCCGATCGGGTGCGTGGCTACGACGGCGGGCCGTTCTGCCTGACGCCGTTCGCGCCCGGCTCGGTGAACAACAAGGTCGTCGCGTGTCAGCGCGGCGGTAACGCGCGCGTGGACAAGGGCTACAACGCGATGCAAGGCGGTGCGGCGGGCGTCATCCTCTACAACGCCGTCCGCAGTGACGTCGAAACCGACAACCACTGGATTCCCGCCATTCACCTCGACGGCCCGAACAGCCGGCTGGTCAACTTCCTGACCGACCACCGAGTCGTGCGCGCCACGTGGACCGAGGGTCAGAAGGCGCGGGTACGGGGCGACGTCATGACCGGGTTCAGCTCACGCGGTCCGCTGGGCAACTTCGTCAAGCCCGACGTCACCGCACCTGGCGTCCAGGTCCTGGCCGGAAACACCCCGACCCCGATCCCGGGCTCGACCGTCCACGGCCCGCCCGGTCAGTACTACCAGGCGATCGCGGGCACCTCGATGTCCAGCCCGCACAGCGCCGGTATCTCTGCCCTCGTCAAGGCGGCACACCCGTCCTGGACGCCAGGGCAGATCAAGTCGGCGCTGATGACCTCGTCGGTCCAGGACGTGCTGAATGCCGATGGCAGCCAGGCCACGCCGTGGGATCGCGGTGCGGGGTCGATCCGTGCAAACCGAGCCGTGTCGCCGACGCTCACCTTCGACGTCCCGGCCTCGGCGTACTACGACAGCGCGTCCGACCCGATGAACCGGGTCGACCTGAACGTGCCGAGCATCAATGTCGATCCGCTGCCCGGCGCGGTCAAGACCTACCGGACCGCACGCAACGTGTCCGCGCGAACGCAGACGTTCGACGTGACCACGCGGACCCCGGACGGTCTGACGATCACCGCAACTCCGAGCACGTTCACGCTCGCCCCGAACCGCCAGCAGCGGATCAAGCTGCTTATCGACGGGACCGGACTGCCGGACGGCTGGCACTTCGCGTCGATGACGATCCGGCCACGTTCGTCCACCGCAAACGACGCGGTCCTGCCCGTCGTGGTGAACAAGAAGCAGGCCTCGGTCGACCTTTCGCAGAGCTGCGATCCGACGAACGTGCTGCGCGGCGAGAAGGCGTACTGCACCGTGGCGGCACAGAACAACGCTCCGGTCGCGGTTGACGCCACGATCAAGGTGACGACGCCGTCCGAGGTTGCCGTCACCGATGTCTCGGCACCGGCACATCGGACGGCGTACGGCGCACGCTGGGACGGCACGTTGGGTGCTTCGCTGCCACCGACGATCGACTCGATCACGCCCGGCGGCAGCCCCGCCGGCGGGTACCTGCCCTTGAGCGCCTTCGGCATCGCGCCGACACCAGGGGTCGGTGACGAGACGATCACGAACTTCTCGGTGCCGACGTTCCTCTACGGGGGCGAGCCCTACGGCAGCGTGGGGGTCGACTCGAACGGCTATGTCGTGATCGGTGGTGGCACTTCGGCGGACAACGACTGCTGTAACCCGCAGACGTTCCCCGACACCACCCGGCCGAACAATGTGATCGCTCCGTACTGGACTGATCTCAGCTTCGATCCGGCCTCAGGTGGCGGGTTCCTGCGGGTGGCAATCCTCACCGACGGCGTGAACGACTTCCTGGTGATCGACTACGACCACATCCGCGCGTATCAGGGTGGGGGAACCGGCCCGGAGAGTTCGTTCGAGGTGTGGATCACGCTCGGCGGGACGGAAGGCACGTCCTTCGCCTACGGGACCCTGGGTGGCACCAACGGCCAGCCGGCGTCCTACGGCGCCGAGAACCGGACCGGGACGAGTGGCGTCAACATTCCGGCGCCGAGCTCGGACACGGACTACTCGATCCAGACCTCGCCGCCGAGTGCGGGGGGTGCGGTGAGCTTCGACTATGCCGCGTCGAGTAGGACAGCGGGCGTGTTCAAGCTGGTCACCAGCTTGACCACCCCGGCTATCAAGGGGACGACGGCGGTCCAGGACACCCTGACCGTCAACCAGTAACTGCACGCGACGCGGGGCCGGTCATCCGACCGGCCCCGCGTTCGTGTGTCCGGGACCGGTGCTGTCGGTGCTGTCGGTGCGGTCAGTGCTGGCCGCAGACCAGCCACCGGCCGTCCGCGCCGGCCAGCTCGAGCACGAGCGTCACACGTTGCGGACCGCCCTGCAGGTCCAGGCGCTGGGTGACCTCGGCGATCGCTGCCGAGGTGCCCGTCCGCTCGACCGCTCCCATCGTGAAATCGATCCCGTTCTCGCCGCCCGTGTGGGCGGCGGCACGTGCTTGGTCGGCGAACGCGGCGCACGCGACGGCGACCGCGGCCTCCTTGTCGCCGTCGTTGACGGCGGTGACGAACCGCGCGGCCGCACGCTGCGGGCTGGCCAGGCCCCGGGGATGATCGGACCGGGAGTAGACGACCGCGGTGGTCGTCGCTGCCGCGGCCACCACGACCACCGCCCCGGTCACCCACCAGCGGGTTCGCCTCTGCATTCGAGCGATTGTCCGCGCCCGGGCGGCGCGGCGCGCCAGACACGCGGACAAAGCGTAGGCCGCGGGCCAATAAGCTGGCCGCATGTCCAACCCGAGCTTCGACCCCGTCGAGGTGGCCACGCTGCAGCAGGAGGCGATCGACGCCGCCCTGGCTGCCGCCCTTACCGCGTTCGCCGAGGCGGGGACGCTCGATGAACTGAAGGCTGCCCGGGTCGCCCACGACGGCGACCGATCGCCGCTCGCGCTGGCCAACCGTGAGATCGGCGCCCTGCCGCCGGCCGCCCGCAAGGCCGCGGGGCAGCGGGTCGGCGCGGCGCGTGGTCACGTCCGCGCCGCGTGGCAGGCGCGCGAAACCGTGCTCGGCGACGAACGGGACGCCTCCGTACTCGTCGCCGAGGCCGTCGACGTCACCGTCCCGACCGACCGGCGGCTGCCCGGAGCCCGGCACCCGCTCACCACGATCCAGGAACGGCTCGCCGACATCTTCATCGCGATGGGCTACGAGGTCGCCGAAGGCCCGGAGGTGGAGGCGGCGTGGCTCAACTTCGACGCCCTGAACACCCCGCCGGACCACCCGTCGCGCGAGCTGTCGGACACCTTCTTCGTCGAGTCCGCCGACTCCGGTCTGGTCCTGCGCACCCAGACCTCGCCCGTCCAGATCCGGGTGATGCTCGAGCGTGAACCGCCGATCTACGTCGTGTGCCCCGGAAAGACCTTCCGGACCGACGAGTTGGACGCCACCCACACCCCGGTGTTCCACCAGTTGGAAGGCCTCGTCATCGACGAGGGCATCACGATGGCCAACCTCAAGGGGACGCTCGACCACATGGCCGAGGCGATGTTCGGTGAGGGCATCCGCACCCGGCTGCGCCCGCACTACTTTCCGTTCACCGAGCCGAGCGCCGAGATGGACCTGGTCTGCTTCGTCTGCCGTGGCGAGTCGGTGGGCAACCTCGATCGCCCGTGCCGCACGTGCAGCAGTGAGGGCTGGATCGAGTGGGGCGGCTGCGGCATGGTCAACCCGCGCGTCCTCGTGGCCTGCGGTATCGACCCGGATCGCTACACCGGCTTCGCGTTCGGTATGGGTATCGAGCGCAGCCTGATGTTCCGCAACGGCGTCGAGGACATGCGCGACATCGTCGAGGGCGACATCCGCTTCTCGCTCGCGTTCGGGATGGAAGGCTAGCGTGCGCGCTCCACTGAGTTGGCTGGCTGAACTCGTCGACCTGCCGGCCGGCATCACCGCGCATGAACTCGGTGATGCGTTGCTGCGCGTCGGGATGGAGGTCGAGCGCGTCGAATCCGGTGCGGACGGGCTGTCCGGTCCACTTCTGGTCGGCCGGGTGCTGTCCTTCGACGACGAGCCACAGAAGAACGGCAAGACGATCCGGTGGTGTTCGGTGGACGTCGGCTCACCCGACGTCGACGGCGAACCGCGCGGGATCGTCTGCGGTGCGGCCAACTTCGCGGTCAACGACCTGGTCGTCGTTGCGCTGCCCGGTGCCGTGCTGCCGGGTGGGTTCGCGATCGCAGCGCGCAAGACCTACGGCCACGTGTCGGACGGCATGATCTGTTCGGTCCGTGAGTTGGGCATCGGCACCGACCACGAGGGCATCCTGGTGTTGCCGCCGGACTCGGCGAAGCCCGGCGCCGACGCGCTCGACGCGCTCGGGTTGCGCGAGGGTGTCCTCGACATCGCGGTCACGACCGATCGCGGCTACTGCCTGTCGATCCGCGGCCTGGCCCGTGAGGCGGCTGCCGCGCTCGGGGTGAGCTTCCACGACCTGATGCCGGACCTCCCGCCGGTCGACGGCGGCGCACACGCCGTACGGGTCGAGGACCCGGTCGGCTGCGACCGCTTCTCCGCCCGGGTCGTCACCGGTCTGGACCCGTCCGCGTCCACGCCGGACTGGATGGCGCAGCGTCTGCGCCAGAGTGGCATGCGGGCGATCTCACTCCCCGTGGACGTCACCAACTACGTGATGCTCGAGACCGGCCAGCCGCTGCACGCCTTCGACCGCGCGCGCCTGGCCGGGTCGATCGGGGTGCGGCGAGCACGTCCGGGGGAGCGGCTGACCACGCTCGACGGTGTGGTCCGCGCGCTGGATCCGGACGATCTGGTGGTCACCGACGACAGCGGTGCGATCGCGCTGGCCGGGACGATGGGTGGTGAGACCACCGAGATCCATGCCGGCACCACCGACATCGTGCTCGAGGCCGCGCACTGGGAGCCCGGTTCGATCGCGCGCACGGCGCGCCGTCACAAGCTGCCCAGCGAGGCCTCGCGCCGGTTCGAGCGCGGCGTCGATCCTGAGATCGCCGGCGTCGCCTTGCAGCGCTGCGTCGACCTGCTAGTCGAGCACGGCGGCGCTGCTGCCGCGCCCGGGTACACCGTCGTGGGGTCACCGACCCCGCCACCGCTGATCGCGATGCGTGCCTCCCGCGCCGCGACGCTCGCCGGGATGCCCATCTCGGGCGAGGAGGTGATCGCGCACTTGCGTGCGGTCGGCTGCGAGGTCGCCGGCACCGACGTGCTGCAGGTACGCCCGCCGACGTGGCGGCCGGATCTGCTGCAGCCGGCGGACCTGATCGAGGAGGTGGTCCGCCTGGCCGGCTACGACCGGCTGCCCTCGGTCCTGCCGCTCCCGCCCTCCGGCCACGGGCTCACGCCGGCGCAGGCACTGCGCCGGGTGATGTCGCGTGCTCTTGCCGCGGCCGGTTTCGTCGAGACGCTGAGCTACCCGTTCGTGTCGCCCACCAGCTACGACGCGCTCGGCTACGCAGCTGACGATCCGCGGCGCCGGGCGTTGCGCATCGTGAATCCCCTCTCGGACACCGACCCGGACCTGCGCACGTCGCTGCTGCCGGGCCTGCTGGCCACCCTGTTGCGCAACATCGGCCGTGGCTCGCGTGACGGGGCGATCTTCGAGAGCGGGTTGGTGTTCCTGCCCGGCCCGAACGCCACGCCGCCGCCCGTACTCGGGGTGGACCGGCGCCCCACCGACGTGCAGATCGCTGCGCTGTACGCAGCCGTCCCCGCCCAGCCGCACCGCGTCGCCGCCGTCCTGTGCGGCGATCTCGAGCGGGCCGGTTGGTGGGGCGGTGCTCGAGCCGCTAGTTGGGCGGACGCGGTCGAAGCGGCCCAGCAGGTCGCGCGCAGCGCCCGGACGCACCTCGTCGCTCGACCCGCGCGGCTCGCGCCGTGGCACCCCGGCCGCTGTGCCGAGCTGCTGCTCGACGGCACGGTCGTGGGGCATGCAGGGGAGCTGCATCCGCGCACCGTCGAGGCCCTCGGCCTGCCCGAGCGCACCTGCGCGATGGAACTGGACGTGGACGCGTTCACCCCGCCGGATCCTGCGCGCGGACCTGTCCTGTCCCCGTTCCCACCGGTGCTGTTGGACGTTGCCCTGGTGGTGCCCGACGCGGTGGCGGCCGCCGACGTCGAGGCCGCGCTGCGTGGCGGAGCGGGGGAGCTGCTCGAATCGGTGCGGCTCTTCGACGTCTACACCGATGCCGAACGCCTCGGAACCGGCATGAAGTCGCTGGCCTACGCACTGCGCTTCCGCGCGCCCGACCGCACGCTGACCCTGGACGAGGCGACCGCGATGCGCGATGACGCGGTCGCCGCCGCTGGCGAGCGCACCGGAGCGCGCCTGCGCGGATGAGCTTCCCGCACGCGCGGTGAGCTGCACGATTGTCAGACCCCGACCGTAGCTTCGGTGACGACCGAAGGGGAACGGATGTGCGACGCATGCGATGCAGGTATCGGCGACGATCCGGTACAGGTGCGGCAGTGGCTCGATCAGCAGGATGCGTGGTACCGCGACACGATCAGGCGCGTCGGCTGGGCGATCCAGCATGTCGATGCCGACCGGTCGGCGACTGCGTTCGCCTACACCGTCGGCCTGGCCGGCTTCGAGCATCCCGAGATCGTGGTGTTCGGTCTCGGGCCGTCCCGCGCGGCCACCCTGCTCAATTACCTCGGCGAGCTGGTCCGTTCCGGGGCGGTGCTGCCCGACGGCGCCGAGGTGCCGGTTCTCGCCGGTGCCGGGGTGGGCCCGGTGCGGATGTTCGCGCTACCGCACCCGGGTGCGGTCATCCTGACGGCGAACCGGGTGTATGCCCGCGCACCGTGGGAGTCGCTACCGGCCGTGCAAGCGGTCTATCCCGATCGCCGGGGTGCCTGGCCCTGGGAACCGCACTGTTCGCTGCGCGCCGGCGGGCAGCGATGGCCGGGAGACCTGCGTCTCGATGCATGAAGTTGCGGCGTAGTGCATAATTCTGCTGGTGGGCTATCGGATCGCCATCGCGGGCGCCAGCGGCTATGCGGGCGGCGAGTTGCTCAGGCTCGTCGCGGCACACCCGGAACTCGACGTCGGCGCCGTCACTGCCCACGGCAATGCCGGCCAGCGGATCGCGGACGTGCACCCGCACCTGCGCTCGGTCGCCGGTCTCGTCCTCGCCGACACCACCCCCGAGGCGTTGCGCGATGCCGACCTGGTCTTCCTCGCGTTGCCGCACGGCGCGTCCGCGGCGCTGGCCGGCGCGCTCGACCCTGGGCAGCCGACCGTGGACCTCGGTTCGGACCACCGGCTGACCGATCCGGCTGCGCACGAGCGCTACTACGGCGGCGAGTACCACCGGGCCTGGACCTACGGCTTGCCCGAGTTGCCCGGCCAGCGGGCCGCGATCACGGCATCGACCCGAGTCGCGAACACCGGCTGTCACGCGGTCGCCGCGATCCTCGGCGCGGCCCCGCTGGTCGCGTCCGGGCTGGTCGCGGCCGAGGACGTCGTGCTGGTGTCTGCGAGCGGGACATCCGGTGCGGGGCGCGCGGCGCTGGCACACCTGCTCGGTAGCGAGGTCATGGGTGACCTGTCCGGGTACCGGGTCGGCGCGCATCGGCACGTGCCCGAGATCAAGCAGGCCGCCGGGATCACCTCGCTGACGATGACGCCGGTGCTCGCACCGATGCCCCGAGGCATCCTGGCCTCGATAGCGCTGCGGCCGGCGCGGCCGGTCACGACCGACGATGTGCGCGCCGCGCTGACTGCCGCGTACGACAGCGAACCGTTCGTCCACGTCCTGCCTACCGGTCAGCAACCGCACACGGCGGCGACCGCCGGCTCGAACTCCGCTCACCTGCAGGCGGTGCTCGACCTCGACTCCGGCCGGATCGTCGTGACCGTCGCGCTCGACAATCTCGGCAAGGGCGCGGCCGGCCAGGCCGTCCAGAACGCGAACCTGATGCTCGGGCTGCCCGAGACGGCCGGACTCGCCACCGACGGGATCGCGCCATGAGCGTGACCGCCGCGCAGGGCTTCCGTGCTGCCGGCATTGCGGCCGGAATCAAGGCGAACGGCGGCCCGGATCTCGCGCTCGTCGTCAACGACGGGCCGTCCGAGCTCGCCGCCGGGGTCTTCACCGCCAACCGGGTCAAGGCCGCACCCGTGCTCTGGACGCAGCAGGTGCTGGCTGACCAGCGTGTGCGCGCGGTGGTCCTGAACTCCGGCGGCGCGAACGCGTGTACCGGGCCGGCCGGCTTCGCCGACACCCACGACACCGCGGAGGCAGTAGCCACGGCACTGGGCATCGGCGCCGGCGAGGTCGCGGTCTGCTCCACCGGACTGATCGGCGAGCGGCTGCCGATGCGGTCGCTGCTGTCCGGCGTCGCAACGATCACAACCCACCTCGCGCACGACGGGGGCCTGGCGGCGGCCGACGCGATCCGGACCACCGACACCGTCGCCAAGCAGGCGGTTCGGTCACGCGACGGCTGGACGGTGGGCGGCATGGCCAAGGGCGCCGGCATGCTCGCCCCGGGGCTGGCCACGATGCTGTGCGTCATCACCACCGACGCGGTACTCGACCACGTCCCGGCCGACCTGGCGCTGCGCGCGGCCACCAGCCAGAGCTTCGACCGCGTGGACGCCGACGGCTGCATGTCGACCAACGACACGGTGCTGCTTCTCGCGAGCGGGGCGTCGGGGATCACGCCCGAGCCGGACGCCTTCGCCGAGATGCTGCTCGCCGTGTGCGCCGACCTGGCCCGGCAGTTGATCGCCGACGCCGAGGGTGCGACGAAGGAGATTCGCGTCGAGGTCACCGGTGCCGCCAGCGAGACCGATGCCGTCGAGGTGGGACGCAGTATCGCCCGCAACAACCTGCTCAAGTGCGCGCTGTTCGGCTGCGATCCGAACTGGGGGCGCGTCCTGGCCGCCATCGGCACCACGTCCGCCGAATTCGATCCCGACGCGCTCGATGTCGCCATCAACGGCGTTCAGGTGTGCCGGGCCGGGGCGGCAGGTGACGACCGGTCCGGCGTTGACCTGTCCGGACGCGACGTCCACATCCGGGTCGACCTGCACGCCGGCGCCGAGTCCGCGACGATCTGGACCAACGATCTGTCCCACGCCTATGTCGAAGAGAACTCGGCCTACAGCTCGTGAGCCGCGACCGTGCCCTCGAGAAGGCTGCCGTCCTGGTGGACGCGCTGCCGTGGCTGCAGCGCTTCCACGACAAGATCGTCGTGATCAAGTACGGCGGCAACGCCATGACCAGCCCCGCGCTGCAGGCGAGCTTCGCCGAGGACGTGATGTTCCTGCGCTACGCCGGTCTGCGCCCGGTGATCGTCCACGGTGGCGGGCCGCAGATCACCGAGCTCCTCGGCCGGCTCGGGATCACCTCGGAGTTCCGTGGCGGGTTGCGCGTCACGCCCCCGGAGACGATGGCGATCGTCCGCATGGTGCTCACCGGCCACGTGAATGCCGAGATCGTCAACCTGCTCAACGACCACGGCAGCTTCGCGATCGGCATGTCGGGCGAGGACGCCGGCCTGCTCACCGCTGAGCGCCGGTCGGTCATCGTCGACGGCGAGGTGATCGACATCGGCCAGGTCGGTGAGGTCGTCGCGGTCGACCCGTCGGCGATGCTCGCGCTGATCGGGGCCGGCCGCATTCCGGTCATCGCCACCGTCGCGCGCGGGCGTGACGGGCTGACCTACAACGTCAATGCCGACACTGCCGCAGCTGCGATCGCGGTCGGGCTCGCGGCCGAGAAGCTGATCGTGCTGACCGACGTCGAGGGTCTCTACGCCGACTGGCCGAACAGCGCCGAGGTGATCAGCGAGATCGACGCCGGTGACCTGGCCGAACTGCTACCGCGCCTCGCTACCGGGATGCTGCCGAAGATGGAGGCGTGCCTGCGCGCGGTCGAAGGCGGCGTGCCGCGTGCGCACGTCCTCGACGGACGGTTACCGCACGCCTTGCTGCTCGAGATGTTCACCAGCGAGGGCATCGGCACCATGGTGGTCGCGACGAAGGAGTCGGCATGACGATGAGGCAGCGCTGGGACGCGGTGATGATGCCGAACTACGGCACACCACCGATCGCACTCGAGCACGGCAGCGGCGTCCGCGTCTGGGACACCGACGGCCGCGCGTACCTCGACTTCGTCGGGGGCATCGCCACCTCGAGCCTCGGCCACGCGCACCCGGCGATCGTGCGTGCCGTCAGCGACCAGGTGGCTCGCCTGGCGCACACGTCCAACCTGGTCATGCATGAACCCGGCATCGCGCTCGCCGAGCGGCTCGTCGCGCTGCTCGACCTACCGGCCCGGGTCTTCTTCGCCAACAGCGGTGCCGAAGCCAACGAGTGTGCGCTCAAGCTCGCCCGCAAGCACCGGCCCGGCGGCGAGATCGTCGCGTGCCACAACAGCTTCCACGGCCGGACGATGGGAGCGCTGTCGATCACCGGGACCGCTGCCAAGCGCGATCCGTTCCAGCCGCTGCCCGGTCCCGTCAGGTTCGTCGACTACGGCGACGAGGCCGCGCTTCGTGCGGCCGTCGGGCCACGAACGGCTGCGGTGTTCGTCGAGCCGACGCTGGGCGAGGGCGGCGTCGTGCCGGCACCGGGCGGTTACCTCGCCGCGGCGCGGACGATCTGCGACGACGCGGGTGCACTGCTCGTCGTCGACGAGGTGCAAAGCGGCATCGGCCGCACCGGGCACTGGTTCGCCAGCCAGGCCGAAGGCGTACGCCCGGACGTCGTCACGCTCGCCAAGGGTCTCGGTGGTGGGTTGCCGATCGGCGCGTGCCTCGGCGTCGGTGCCGCCGGAGAGCTGTTCGCCGCAGGGGACCACGGCAGCACGTTCGGCGGTAACCCGGTCTCGTGCGCGGCCGCACTGGCTGTGCTCGACACCATCCGCGACGACGACCTGCTCGACCACGTCAAGCACGCGGGCGAACACCTCGCCGTCCGGCTCGACGGCCTGCGCTCGCCGCTGGTCTCCGGCGCCCGGGGCAGTGGACTGTGGCGGGCGCTCGTCCTCACCAGCCCGGAGGCAGGCCCGGTTGAGGCCGCGGCACGCGACGCCGGCCTGCTCGTCAACGCCGTGAAGCCGGACGTGATCCGGCTGGCGCCCCCGCTGATCGTCACCACGGCCGAGATCGACGAAGCCGTCGACCTGCTCGCTGCAGCGATCGCGACCAGCCGATGACCAGGCATTTCCTGCGCGATGACGACCTCGAGCCGGACGAGCTGCTCACCGTCCTCGATCTGGCCGACACGCTCAAGACCGACCCGCACCGGCAACAGCCGCTGCACGGGCCGCGGTCGGTGGCGCTGATCTTCGACAAGCCGACGCTGCGCACCCAGCTGTCGTTCTCGGCGGGTGTCGCCGAACTGGGCGGCATGCCGCTCGTCCTCGACACGCGGCTGGCGGCGATCGGCGAGCGCGAGTCGATCGCGGACACCGCGCGCGTCCTCACCCGTCAGGTCGCCGCGATCGTGTGGCGCACGTACGGGCAGGACCGTATCGACGAGATGGCCGCGCACAGCAGCGTCCCGGTCGTGAATGCCCTGACCGACCAGTTCCACCCGTGCCAGATCCTCGCCGACCTGCAGACGATCCGCGAGCACAAGGGCCGCCTGGCGGGCCTGACGTTCTGCTACGCCGGCGATGCGGCGAACAACATGGCGCACTCGTACCTGCTCGGGGGAGCAGCGGCCGGCCTGCACGTGCGCATCGCCGGCCCGGACGGCTACCTGCCGGACCCGGTGATCGTCGCGGACGCCGAGCGGATCGCCGCAGCGACCGGCGCGTCGATCACGGTCACCTCCGACGCCGATGCCGCCTTCGACGGGGCGGACGTCGTCGTCACGGACACGTGGGTCTCGATGGGGCGCGAGGCCGAGCGGGACGCGCGTGAGGCGCCGTTGCGGCCCTACGGCGTCGATGCGGCAGCGCTGACGCGTGCTGCACCCGACGCGATCGTCATGCATTGCCTGCCCGCCTACCGGGGCAAAGAGATCGCCGCCGATGTCATCGACGGCCCGCAAAGCGTCGTGTGGGACGAGGCCGAGAACCGACTGCACGCGCAAAAGGCCCTGCTGACGTGGCTGCTGGAGCGAGCATGAATCGCAACGGCGGCGTGCTGCCTGCTCCCGCCACCCGCGCGGCGCGGCACGCCCGGATCATCGCACTGCTGGCCGAGCAGCGGTTCGGTTCGCAGGCGGCACTGGCAGATGCGCTCGAGGCCTGCGGGCACTCGGTCACCCAGGCGACCCTGTCGCGTGACCTCGACGAACTCGGCGCGGTGAAGCTGCGCTCGGCCGACGGTGGTGTCCCGGTGTACGTCGTGCCCGAGGACGGATCGCCGCTGACGGCGCGCGGAGCCGAGGACGGCCCACCGCTCCGGCTGGCGCGCCTGCTCGGCGAATTGCTCGTCTCGGCAGAGGCAAGCGCGAACCTCGTGGTGCTGCGCACCCCGCCCGGCGCGTCGAACTTCCTTGCCAGCGCAATCGACCGCGCGCGCCTGCCCGAGGTCCTCGGCACCGTCGCGGGCGACGACACGATCTTGGTCGTCACGCGCGATCCGGCCGGCGGTGCAGGCCTCGTCGAACACTTCACTACCCTCTCGTCCAGCGCCTGATCGGAGCCTCATGTCCAAGAGAAGGATCGTCCTCGCCTACAGCGGCGGTCTCGACACGTCGGTCGCCATCGGCTGGATCGCCGACCAGACGGGAGCCGAGATCGTCGCCGTCGCCGCGGATGTCGGCCAGGGCGGTGAGGACATGGACGTCATCCGCCAGCGCGCGCTCGACTGCGGTGCTGCCGAATCCATCGTCCTCGACCTCAAGCACGAGTTCGCCGAGGACTACTGCCTGCCCGCGCTGCGCGCAAACGGCCTGTACCTCGAGCGCTACCCGCTGGTGTCCGCGCTGTCGCGTCCGATCATCGCCAAACACCTCGTCCAGGCCGCCACGATGCACGGCGCGGACACGGTCGCGCACGGTTGCACGGGGAAGGGCAACGACCAGGTCCGCTTCGAGGTCGGTATCGGCGCCCTCGCACCGGACCTCACCGTCATCGCGCCGGTGCGCGACTCGGGCATGACCCGGGACAAGGCGATCGCCTTCGCCGAGGAGAAGGGGCTGCCGATCGACCAGTCCAAGCGCTCGCCCTACTCGATCGACCAGAACCTGTGGGGGCGCGCCGTCGAGACCGGGTTCCTCGAAGACCCGTGGAACCCGCCGATCGAGGACCTGTACGACTACACCAAACCACCGTCGGACACCTCCGACGAGGTCGTCGTGTCGTTCACCGACGGGGTGCCGACGGCGATCGACGGCGAGCCGGTGTCCGTCCTGGACGCCATCCTGCAACTGAACGCCCGCGCCGGCGCCCAGGGGGTCGGGCGACTGGACATGGTCGAGGACCGGCTGGTCGGCATCAAGAGCCGTGAGGTGTACGAGGCGCCGGGTGCGATCGCGCTGATCACCGCGCACCAGGAACTCGAGGACCTCACCGTCGAGCGGGACCTGCGGCGGTTCAAGTTCCAGGTCGAGCAGCGGTGGACCGAGTTGGTCTACGACGGGCTGTGGTTCAGCCCGCTCAAGCGGGCGCTCGACACGTTCATCGAGTCCTCGCAGCAACACGTCACCGGCGACATCCGGATGCGCCTCGCGGGTGGGATGGCGGTGCCGACCGGGCGCCGGGGCGCCGGGTCGCTGTACGACTTCCACCTGGCCACCTACGACACGGGCGACACGTTCGACCAGACGCTGGCCAAGGGCTTCGTGCAACTGTGGGGACTGCCGAGCCGGATCGCGGCCCGTCGCGACCTGGCCGGTGGGTGAGCACCAGCCGATGAGTGGGCAGAGCAGGCTGTGGGGCGGCCGCTTCACGTCCGGGCCGTCCGACGCGTTGGTCGCCCTGTCGCTGTCCGTGCACTTCGACTGGCGACTCGCGCCCTACGATCTGCGCGGGTCACGGGCGCACGCGCGGGTGCTGCATCGCGCCGGCCTGCTCACCGACGACGAGCTCGCGGCGCTGCTCGGCGCGCTGGACGAGTTGGGCTCGGCCATCCAATCCGGGGACTTCGTGCCCACGGCCGGCGACGAGGACGTCCACAGCGCCCTGGAGCGCGGGCTGATCGAGCGGCTCGGGACGCTGGGGGGCAAGTTGCGCGCCGGCCGCAGCCGTAACGACCAGGTGGCGACCGACCTGCGGCTGTACCTGCGCGATCAGGTGCGTCAGCTGACGCTGGCGATCGTCGAGGTCGAGAACGCGCTCGTCGGCCAGGCGCTGACCCACCCGGACGTCGCGATGCCCGGCCTGACGCACCTGCAACACGCCCAGCCGGTGCTGCTCGCACACCACCTGCTCGCGCACGTGCACGCCCTCGCCCGCGACATCGACCGGCTGCGCGACTGGGACCGCCGGGCCGCGGTGTCGCCGCTCGGTTCGGGCGCGCTGGCCGGGTCGTCCCTGCCGCTGGATCCCGCCGCGGTAGCCGCCGAACTCGGCTTCGACCGTCCGGCCGCGAACTCGATCGATGCCGTCGCCGACCGTGACTTCGTGGCGGAGTTCCTGTTCGTGACGGCCCTGCTCGGAGTGCACCTGTCGCGCCTGGGCGAGGAGATCATTCTGTGGGTGACCCCCGAGTTCGGCTGGGCCCGGCTGGACGACGCCTGGTCCACCGGGTCGTCGATCATGCCGCAGAAGAAGAATCCGGACATCGCCGAACTCGCGCGCGGCAAGTCCGGGCGCTTCATCGGCAACCTGGTCGGCCTGCTGACCACGCTGAAGGCACTCCCGCTCGCGTACGACCGGGATCTGCAGGAGGACAAGGAGCCGGTCTTCGACACCGTCGAACAGCTGCTCGTCCTGCTACCGGCCGTGACCGGGCTCGTCGCCACGCTCACATTCGACACCGACCGGTTGACCGCTGCCGCGCCCGCCGGGTTCGCGCTCGCGACGGACGTGGCCGAGTGGCTGGTGCGCCACGGGGTGGCCTTCCGCGAGGCGCACGAGATCAGTGGCGCCTTCGTGGCCTACTGCGAGCAGCGTGGCCTCGAGCTGCCCGAGCTGAGCGACGACCAACTGGCCGACATCGATCCGCGGCTCACCCCGGCGGTGCGCGAGGTGCTGTCGGTGTCGGGGGCGCTGCGGTCACGATCGGCGGTGGGCGGGACGTCGCCGGACCGCGTGGTCGAGCAACAGGCCGAATTGGCCGACGTGATCGGTGACCAGACGGCGTGGGCGACGCGGACCTGAGGGCCCGGCTGCGCGTCCCGGCGCTGCGCCTGGCCCCGCGTTTGCTCGGCGCCGTCCTGGTGTCCGACGTCGGTGGCGCGCAGGTGGCCGTCCGGCTCACCGAGGTCGAGGCCTACGAGGGTGTGGACGACCCGGCGTCACACGCGTTCCGGGGGCCGACGGCCCGCAACGAGATCATGTTCGGCGAGCCCGGCCACCTCTACTGCTACTTCACCTACGGCATGCACTGGTGCGCGAATGTCGTCTGTGACCGGGCCGGTCGCGCGTCCGCGGTGCTGCTGCGCGCCGGCGAGATCGTGCGGGGGAGCGACACCGCGTCCGGCCGCCGTCCCGCTGCCCGCTCGGCCGCGGAACTGGCCCGCGGACCTGCCCGCCTGGCGACCTGCCTCGGCCTCGACCGCGCCACCAACGGGCTCGACCTGTGCGATCGCGGGTCCCCGGTGCGGCTGGAGTCGCTGCCGTCGCGCCGGCCCCGTGGTGTGCTCTGCGGGCCGCGCGTGGGCATCGCGGTGGCGGTCGAGCGACCGTGGCGATTCTGGCTCGAGGGCCAGCCGACGGTGTCGGTCTACAAGGCCGGCGGGCGGACCCGGCAGACTCAGCGTCCGTGAGCATCGATGAGTTGCCGGCCCACCTCCGCGAGGCGTACGAGGTCACCTCGTCCGGGGCGGCGCAGATCCTTCCCGCGGACGGGCTCGCGGAGCGCTTGATCGCGGCCGATCGGGAGGGGCGCCCCCTGCGGGTCAAGCTCGGCATCGACCCCTCGGGCGCGGAACTGACGCTCGGTCACGCGGTGGTGTTGCGCAAGTTGCGGCAGTTCCAGGACTTCGGCCACACCGCCGTCCTGGTCGTCGGCGGGTTCACCGGCCAGGTCGGCGACCCGTCAGGGCGCACGGCGACCCGGGCGGCCCAGTCGGCCGACCAGGTCGTCGAGAATGCCAAGGGGTATTTCGACCAGTTGATGCGCATCCTCGACCGCGACCGCACCGAGGTGGTGAACAACGCCGACTGGCTCGGGACGATGTCGTTGTCCGAACTGCTCGGCTACACCCGGCTGATGACCATCGCCCAACTGCTCGAGCGCGACGACTTCGCCCGCCGCTTCGCAGCCAACCAGCCGATCACGTTGAGCGAGTTCTTCTACCCGCTGCTCCAGGGCATCGATTCGGTCGCGATCCGTGCCGACATCGAACTCGGCGGCACGGACCAGACGTTCAACAACCTGGTCGGCCGCGAACTCCAGCGTGCCCACGACCAGGCACCGCAGACGGTGCTGACGGTGCCGCTGCTCGTCGGGACCGACGGCGTGGAGAAGATGGGCAAGTCGCTGGGCAACTACGTCGCCATCGACGATCCGGCACCCGAGCAGTTCGGCAAGCTGATGAGCGTCCCGGACTCGGTGGTGGGCATGTACGCGCGGCTGTGTACGGCGCTGCACCCGCGCGAGGTCGACGAGCTCGAGACAGCCGTGGCTGCCGGTGGCGGGCAGGCGAACCGGGCAAAGCGGCGGATGGCGCGTGAGATCGTCGCGCTCTACCACGGCGCGGATGCGGCGGGGGCGGCCGAGGAGCGCTTCGATGCGGTCTTCAAGCGGGGCGAGGTTCAGCAGGACGCGCCCGAACACCCGTTGCCCGCAGGCGACCCGGTTCACCTGCCCGCCGCGCTGGTGGCCGCCGGCCTGGCGGCGAGTACGAGTGCCGCACGGCGCGACATCGACGCGGGCGCGGTCAAGATCGCCGGAACCGCTCTCGCGCAGGGCAGCTACGACCTGCCCAGGTCGGCCCTGCTCGGGCAGGTGGTTACGTCCGGTAAGCGGCGTGCAGCCAGGTTCGTCTGAATGGCCGACCGCGCCACAACCGGGCAAACCCGGCGGTACTGAAGTGTGGCCTGAGCAACTGGCGGCGAATTTGACTCTGCTTGCGCGGGCTGACTACTGTTCTGATTGTTCGAGCAACGGAGCCCAACGGGAGCCGGTCGAACATCCCCCAAGTGCGACGCAGCGGGGTTTCACCCTGCCGCGCACGTCCAAGTGGGAAGCGGGCGGAACCGGGCGTTTGACCCGGCACCTCCGACCGGAGTAACGTTTCGTCGGTTGCCCCAGCGCCGCCTGACCGGGCTGCAATGGTGTGCGTCCGCTCCTTGAGAACTCAACAGCGTGCCGAAAGTTAGTGCCAAGTAACAACTCTCGTCGACGGCTGCCGTTCGCGGCAGGCGTCAAGAGATTCCTTTGGTAGAACGAGCGAAATCAGAAACGACCAGCTCGGATGGAACCAGCATCACTGTCGTCTTCGGACGGCACTTTCTGTGACGACACCCCGACCGTCCTCGGACGGCCGGCGAGTCAACATACATTCACGGAGAGTTTGATCCTGGCTCAGGACGAACGCTGGCGGCGTGCTTAACACATGCAAGTCGAGCGAGGCCCCTTTCTTCGGAGAGGGTGCCCTAGCGGCGAACGGGTGAGTAACACGTGGGCAATCTGCCCCTAGCACTGGGATAACTCCGGGAAACCGGGGCTAATACCGGATATGACCTCTGAGGGCATCCTCTGGAGGTGGAAAGGATTCTGGCTAGGGATGAGCCCGCGGCCTATCAGCTTGTTGGTGGGGTAATGGCCTACCAAGGCGACGACGGGTAGCCGGCCTGAGAGGGCGACCGGCCACACTGGGACTGAGACACGGCCCAGACTCCTACGGGAGGCAGCAGTGGGGAATATTGCACAATGGGCGAAAGCCTGATGCAGCGACGCCGCGTGAGGGATGACGGCCTTCGGGTTGTAAACCTCTTTCAGCAGGGACGAAGCGAAAGTGACGGTACCTGCAGAAGAAGCACCGGCCAACTACGTGCCAGCAGCCGCGGTAATACGTAGGGTGCAAGCGTTGTCCGGAATTATTGGGCGTAAAGAGCTCGTAGGCGGCTTGTCGCGTCGGCTGTGAAAACCTGGGGCTCAACCCCGGGCCTGCAGCCGATACGGGCAAGCTAGAATTCGGTAGGGGAGACTGGAATTCCTGGTGTAGCGGTGAAATGCGCAGATATCAGGAGGAACACCGGTGGCGAAGGCGGGTCTCTGGGCCGATATTGACGCTGAGGAGCGAAAGCGTGGGGAGCGAACAGGATTAGATACCCTGGTAGTCCACGCCGTAAACGTTGGGCGCTAGGTGTGGGCCACATTCCACGTGGTCTGTGCCGTAGCTAACGCATTAAGCGCCCCGCCTGGGGAGTACGGCCGCAAGGCTAAAACTCAAAGGAATTGACGGGGGCCCGCACAAGCGGCGGAGCATGTTGCTTAATTCGATGCAACGCGAAGAACCTTACCTGGGCTTGACATGCAGGGAAAACTCGTAGAGATACGGGGTCCTTTTGGGCCTTGCACAGGTGGTGCATGGCTGTCGTCAGCTCGTGTCGTGAGATGTTGGGTTAAGTCCCGCAACGAGCGCAACCCTCGTCCTATGTTGCCAGCGAGTAATGTCGGGGACTCATAGGAGACTGCCGGGGTCAACTCGGAGGAAGGTGGGGATGACGTCAAGTCATCATGCCCCTTATGTCCAGGGCTGCAAACATGCTACAATGGCCGGTACAAAGAGCTGCGATACCGCAAGGTGGAGCGAATCTCATAAAGCCGGTCTCAGTTCGGATTGGGGTCTGCAACTCGACCCCATGAAGTCGGAGTCGCTAGTAATCGCAGATCAGCAACGCTGCGGTGAATACGTTCCCGGGCCTTGTACACACCGCCCGTCACGTCACGAAAGTCGGTAACACCCGAAGCCGGTGGCCCAACCCTTGTGGAGGGAGCCGTCGAAGGTGGGATCGGCGATTGGGACGAAGTCGTAACAAGGTAGCCGTACCGGAAGGTGCGGCTGGATCACCTCCTTTCTAAGGAGCATCTGGCGTCGCGGATCGACATGGTCGATGCGCATGATGGCGTCCAGGCGGCCATCACGAGCTCTGTCTCGTGGGCCTGCTCAAGGGTGGAACACTAACTAGTTCGTATCAACCGTTACCGGTGCCGTCAGTACAGCGACCCTGCTCTCGAGCAGCGTCGCGGGAACCTCGGTGCCCGGGCCGGCCCCGATGCGTAGGCACGCTGTTGAGTCCTGAGGGAGCGGAATTTTCCGCCCTCAGGCTGTTGTCGTCCGGTAACTCGGGCGGCATCGGCACTGGTCCGGCCTTTCGGTCACCGAACGGCGCGTCACACGCAAGCGTGGACGGGTACGCGGTGAGCATCCGATCTGGTCGTCCGTACCTTGAGAACTGCACAGTGGACGCGAGCATCTTTGTGGCCAAGTTAATAAGGGCGCACGGTGGATGCCTTGGCACCAGGAGCCGAAGAAGGACGTAGGGGGCTGCGATAAGCCTCGGGGAGCTGCCGACCGAGCATTGATCCGAGGATTTCCGAATGGGGAAACCCGGCAGGAGTCATGTCCTGTCACCCATGCCTGAACACATAGGGCATGTGGAGGGAACGTGGGGAAGTGAAACATCTCAGTACCCACAGGAAGAGAAAGCAACCGCGATTCCGTTAGTAGTGGCGAGCGAAAGCGGAAGAGGCCAAACCACATACGCGTGATAGCCGGCAGGCGTTGCGTATGTGGGGTTGTGGGGCCGCTTGGCTGGTTCTGCCGAACCAGCAAGGAGTCAGAAAGCGTCGTAGTTAGTCGAAGGACTTGGGAAGGTCCGGCATAGAGGGTGATACCCCCGTAGACGAAAACTCGACGCCTCCTTTGCGTATACCCCAAGTAGCAGCGAGCCCGTGAAATTCGCTGTGAATCTGGCGGGACCACCCGCTAAGCCTAAATACTCCCTGGTGACCGATAGCGGACAAGTACCGTGAGGGAAAGGTGAAAAGTACCCCGGGAGGGGAGTGAAATAGTACCTGAAACCGCGCGCCTACAAGCCGTGGGAGCGTCGCCATGCCTTGAGGCATAGTCGTGACCGCGTGCCTTTTGAAGAATGAGCCTGCGAGTTAGCGTTACGTGGCGAGGTTAACCCGTGAGGGGTAGCCGTAGCGAAAGCGAGTCTGAATAGGGCGAATAGTCGCGTGATCTAGACCCGAAGCGAAGTGATCTACCCATGGCCAGGTTGAAGCGCGGGTAAGACCGCGTGGAGGACCGAACCCACCAGGGTTGAAAACCTGGGGGATGAGCTGTGGGTAGGGGTGAAAGGCCAATCAAACTTCGTGATAGCTGGTTCTCCCCGAAATGCATTTAGGTGCAGCGTCGCGTGTTTCTTGCCGGAGGTAGAGCTACTGGATGGTCTAGGGGGCCCACAAGCTTACCGAAATCAGCCAAACTCCGAATGCCGGTAAGTGAGAGCGCGGCAGTGAGACTGCGGGGGATAAGCTTCGTAGTCGAGAGGGAAACAACCCAGATCACCAGCTAAGGCCCCTAAGCGTGTGCTAAGTGGGAAAGGATGTGGAGTCGCACAGACAACCAGGAGGTTGGCTTAGAAGCAGCCACCCTTTAAAGAGTGCGTAATAGCTCACTGGTCAAGTGATTCTGCGCCGACAATGTAACGGGGCTCAAGCACACCGCCGAAGCTGTGACATTCGCGCTATAGCCCGTCGGTCGTCTACGGACGGCCGGCCAGGTGTGCGGATGGGTAGGGGAGCGTCGTGTGCCGGAGGAAGCGGCGGGGTAACCCAGCCGTGGACGGCACACGAGTGAGAATGCAGGCATGAGTAGCGAAAGGGGAGTGAGAAACTCCCCCGCCGAATGACCAAGGGTTCCTGGGCCAGGCTAATCCGCCCAGGGTAAGTCGGGACCTAAGGCGAGGCCGACAGGCGTAGTCGATGGACAACGGGTTGATATTCCCGTACCCGCAAAAGAGCGCCCATGTCGAATCTAGCGATGCTAAGCGCCAGAAGCCGGAAGGACCTTCGGGTCCGACATGGTGGATCGCGCGACCCGAACTAGTAGTAGTCAAGCGATGGGGTGACGCAGGAAGGTAGTCGTACCAGTCAGTGGTAATACTGGAGCAAGCGTGTAGGGCGTTGTGTAGGTAAATCCGCACAACATGAGCCTGAGACGCGACGCATAGCCGATTGCGGCGAATTTGATGATCCTATGCTGCCGAGAAAAGCCTCTAGCGAGCTCTGAGCGGCCCGTACCCCAAACCGACACAGGTGGTCAGGTAGAGAATACCAAGGCGATCGAGAGAACCGTGGTTAAGGAACTCGGCAAAATACCCCCGTAACTTCGGGAGAAGGGGGGCCCGTTAGCGTGACGGGACTTGCTCTCCGAGCGTTGGCTGGCCGCAGAGACCAGCGAGAAGCGACTGTTTACTAAAAACACAGGTCCGTGCGAAGTAGCAATACGATGTATACGGACTGACGCCTGCCCGGTGCTGGAACGTTAAGGGGACGGGTTAGTACTTCGGTGCGAAGCTCAGAACTTAAGCGCCAGTAAACGGCGGTGGTAACTATAACCATCCTAAGGTAGCGAAATTCCTTGTCGGGTAAGTTCCGACCTGCACGAATGGCGTAACGACTTCTCGACTGTCTCAACCACGGACTCGGCGAAATTGCACTACGAGTAAAGATGCTCGTTACGCGCGGCAGGACGGAAAGACCCCGGGACCTTTACTATAGCTTGATATTGGTGCTCGGTTCGGCTTGTGTAGGATAGGTGGGAGACTGTGAAGCAGGCACGCCAGTGTTTGTGGAGTCAACGTTGAAATACCACTCTGGTCGAATTGGGTGTCTAACCTCGGTCCGTAATCCGGATCAGGGACAGTGTCTGGTGGGTAGTTTGACTGGGGCGGTCGCCTCCCAAAAAGTAACGGAGGCGCCCAAAGGTTCCCTCAGCCTGGTTGGCAATCAGGTGTCGAGTGCAAGTGCACAAGGGAGCTTGACTGTGAGACAGACATGTCGAGCAGGAGCGAAAGCTGGGACTAGTGATCCGGCACCGGCAAGTGGAAGCGGTGTCGCTCAACGGATAAAAGGTACCCCGGGGATAACAGGCTGATCTTCCCCAAGAGTCCATATCGACGGGATGGTTTGGCACCTCGATGTCGGCTCGTCGCATCCTGGGGGTGGAGTCGCTCCCAAGGGTTGGGCTGTTCGCCCATTAAAGCGGTACGCGAGCTGGGTTTAGAACGTCGTGAGACAGTTCGGTCCCTATCCGCCGCGCGCGCAGGAGATTTGAGAAGGGCTGTCCCTAGTACGAGAGGACCGGGACGGACGAACCTCTGGTGTGCCAGTTGTTCCACCAGGAGCACTGCTGGTTGGCTACGTTCGGAAGGGATAACCGCTGAAAGCATCTAAGCGGGAAGCCCGCTTCAAGATGAGATCTCCCATCCTTTATGGAGTAAGGCCCCCGGCTAGACCACCGGGTTGATAGGCCGGAAGTGGAAGCGTGGTAACGCGTGCAGCTGACCGGTACTAATAGGCCGAGGACTTGCCACATACATCCACTTCGTCGGGTTCTTCGACTTCGACGAGGCGCTAGCGTCCACTGTGCGGTTCCCGAGGTACGGGCCCCCGTCTGCTGCCATGGCAGCAGACGGTGCGGGCCCAATCTCCATAGAGTTTCGGCGACCATAGCGAGAGGGAAACGCCCGGTCCCATCCCGAACCCGGAAGCTAAGCCTCTCAGCGCCGATGGTACTGCGCGGGCCACTGCGTGGGAGAGTAGGACGTCGCCGGACACAACTTCGACGAGGGTCGTCCGTTCTGCGGACGGCCCTCGTCGCATTTTCGTGTCCATGAGGGAATAGCCGGACTGGTGCCGCCCTCGCTAGCTCAGTACGTGGAATCGGGATGACAGCTGCTATGCCAAAGACAACAGGATCGGGCCAAGGCGGCCGGCACTCCGCGGGAGGGGGGTCCCGTTCTGGTGCGCCGCGCACCGGTGGTTCCCGGTCGGACGGCCCGCGTACGGGAGCGCCCGCGCACTGGTGCGCCCCGTTCTGGTGCGCCGCGCACCGGTGGTTCCCGCTCGGACGGCCCGCGTACGGGTGCGCCGCGCACGGGTGCGCCGCGCACCGGTGGTTCCCGTTCCGACGGCCCGCGTACGCGGTGCGCCGCGTACGGGTGCGCCGCGTACGGGTGCGCCGCGCACCGGTGGTTCCCGTTCGGACGGCCCGCGTACCGGTGCGCCCCGCACTGGTGCGCCGCGCACTGCCGGGTCTGGACCTCGAGGCGCCGGCGAGCCGGCCAGGGGCAGTCGTCCCGAGCGTCCCGGCCAGGATTCCCGTCCGGCCGGCTCCGGACATGGCCGCAGCGAGCGCCCGACGGCTGCGTCCACACGCCGCGCTTCGTCCGACTACCCGGATCGTGCTCCCTCGGATCGTCGCACGGGCGCACCGGCCCGATCGTCCGATCGGCGCGGGGGCCCGTCCGCACGGCGAGCGCCGGACCGGGCCGGTCCCCGCAGCGGGACGTTCCGGCCGAGTAGCGAGCGCCGATCCAGCCCGCACCGGGATGATCATGCCGATAGCCGCGGCGGGTCGCGAGCCGGCTCCGCCGATCGCGGTCTGGGTCCGCGGCCGGGAGAACCACCCGTTCCGGACGGGCTCGACATCACCATGCTGGATCGCTCGGTCCGCGCGCAGTTGCGTTCGCTGAGCAAACTGACCGCCGAGGTGGTGTCCGGGCACCTGGTCGCGGCGGGCATGGCGCTCGACAGCGACCCGGTGCGGGCGCTGGCACACGCCCACGCCGCCCGGGCTCGTGCTGCTCGCGTGGCGGCGGTCCGCGAAGCCGCGGGTATCGCCGCCTACCACGCCGCCGAGTGGGCCGAAGCGATCACCGAATTGCGCACTGCGCGCCGGATCTCCGGCGACGCCCGGAACCTTCCGCTGATCGCCGACGCCGAGCGTGCTCTGGGACGGCCGGCGCAGGCCGTTCGAGCGCTCAGCGACCCGGACGTCGGCCGGCTCGATCCCGAGACGCGTGCCGAACTGTTCATCGTGGTGGCCGGAGCGCGTCGCGATCTCGGACAGTTCGATGCGGCGCTGGCGGTGCTCGCACGCGGTGGTCTCGACCGAGACCGGCCGCGGCCCGGTGCGGCGCGGCTCTGGTACGCCTATGCCGACACGCTCGTCGTAATGGACCGATCCGACGAGGCGGCGACCTGGTTCGCTGCGGCCGCTGCCTTGGACCGCGAGGGCGAGACCGATGCCGCTGAACGGGCCGCCGACCTGCTCTGACCGCTACCTCGGAGCCGCGGGAGCCTTAGCACGCAGGGCCGTCATTTCGGTCGGCGTCCGTCCACAGAGTTGTGGTTGTCCACTGGCCGACCGTTTCTGCTCCCGTCGGGACGGGGCGGATGGCCATTGTCGGGACATGGCTCCCCCAGCAGCACCGCGCTCGAAGCGCCAAGCGCGGACGACTCAAGCACCGACGACGCAAGCACCGACGACTCAACGACCGACGAGGCAAGCGGCTAAGGCGGCTCAGGCTCAGCCGAACGGCTCGGTGATCCCCCGGGACAACGAGGTGTTCCTGCGTGGCCGGCTCGCCGCCGTCCCCGAGGTGCGTGCGCTCCCGAGCGGTGACGAACTGCTCGTCTTCCGGATCAATGTGCGCCGTCCCGACGGCGAGCGGACGCGGGTCGACAGCATCGACTGTGCCTCGGGCAGCGGCCAGGTCCGGCGCATTGTGGGCACGGCCGCCGCGGGGGACCTGATCGAGGTCACCGGTGCGCTACACCGCCGGTTCTGGCGTTCGTCCGCCGGGCTCGGCAGCCGATACGAGGTGCAGGTGAGCGCTGCGCGAGTCAGCCGGCGTCCGCGAACCGGCGCATGAGCAGCCCTGACGCCGGTTTCGGCGTGAATAGCGTCGACTTGCGCGGCATCCGCGCGCCGGCCGCGGCCACCGCGGCCACCGCGGCTACCGGTGTCGGACGCAACAGCACTGCCGTTCCGCCAGCCGCGGCGGCGTCGGCGACTGCTTCGTGAACCGAATGCGCGTAGCCGACCGTGTCCACTGTGTCTTCCAGTTGCCAGACCTGCTCGACCAGCCCGCGGTGCAGCACGGTCACGTCGAGGTCGGCGAGTTCGGCCGGCTCGTCGTCGAGCCGCACGGCGCCGCGGAGCTTCGCTGCCGCATCGGTGATGAGCACCGCTCGCGTGGCGTCGGCGAGCACCGCGGCGAAGCCGTCCTGGTCGCCCGCCAACCGCAGACCTTCGTCGGGGTCGGCAACCACCTGGATCCCGACGTCCCAGCCGGACAGCGAGTCGAGCGCCGCGTCGAGCGAGAGCCGGGGCAGGACCCGATGAATCGCGTGGACCTGGGGGCCGTAGCTGGTCGAGTCGACCAGCAGGGTCAGCCCATAGTCCCAAGGACCGGGTCCGTCGGTCGCTCGGCACTGCTGCTGAAGTTCGCGGTAGGTGGCGTAGCGGTGATGGCCGTCGGCGATCAATGCCCGGCGCGCACCCAGGTCGGCGCCGACCTGCTCGTGCACGGCTGGGTCCGTGATCGCCCACAGGGTGTGCTCGATCCCGTCCGGCGTGCGGGCCAGGGCGATCGGTTCGCTCCGGTGGGCGTCGGCGACGACCCGCGACGCGGCACCGCCGCCGTCGTAGACCAGGTAGATCGGTTCGACGTTGGCCCTGGTCGAGGTCATGAGCGCGAGCCGGTCGGCGACCGGGCCGGCCATCGTGTTCTCGTGCGGCAGGATCACCCCGTCAGCAGGATCACGAAGCTCTACCGCGCCGACCAGCCCGCGGGTGCTGGCGCCGCCGGGATCGGTCATTTGATAGACGTACAGCGCCGGGTCGGTGTCCACGGCGTAGTTGCCGCTGTCGACCCAGTCCCGCAGCAGGTGCGCAGCGTGTTCGTAGCGGTCGGCATCACCGTCGGCTTCGGGCAGGACGATCGCCACCGCATTCTCGGGATCGGTCTCGAGCAGGTCCGCGCGTTGTTGCGGCCCGATGACGTCGTACGGCGGGCAGAGCAGGCTCCCCAGCCGGACGGAGTCAGCGGCCGGGCGGACGGCTCGGAACGGCAGCAGGGACAGCCCATGTTGGGACTGCCCGGCGTGGACGGGATCGCTCGGTGCGGTCACGACGACCGATCGTACGCAGCGACCATGAGGTGCAAGGATCGGCCGTGTGGCCCGGACCAACCTGCAAGCGTGCGCCAGGCCGCTGACCGAGGCCTTCGACGTCGCGCTGCTGGACTTGGACGGCGTTGTCTATGTCGGCGCCGACGCCGTCCGGACAGCACCACAGGCACTCGCAGCCGCTCGGGAGCGGGGTATGCGGCTGGCGTTCGTGACCAACAACGCGGCCCGCCCGCCGGGCGCGGTCGCCGCACACCTGACCCGCCTCGGCGTGCCGGCGTCGGCGGACGACGTGACCACCTCGGCGCAAGCGGCCGCCCATTACCTGGCCGACCTGCTCGGGCCCGGCTCGGCGGTGCTCGTCATCGGGACGACTGGGCTGATCGAGGCGCTCGAGGACCGCGGGCTGCGGGCTGTGTTGACCGACGCCGACGACGTGGCCGCAGTCGTTCAGGGCTATTCCCCGGAGCTGAGCTGGAAGCAACTGGCCGAGGGCGCGGTCGCGATCGGGCGCGGGGTGCCGTGGGTGGCGACGAACCTCGATCCGACGGTCCCGTCGCCGCGGGGCCCGCTACCGGGCAACGGGTCACTGGTAGCGGCGCTTCGACATGCGACCGGCGTCGAGCCGGTGGCGACCGGCAAACCCGATCCGACCATGCATCGCGAATCGGTCCTGCGCTCGGGCGCGCAGCATCCGCTCGTGGTGGGCGACCGGCTCGACACCGATATCGAGGGGGCGAACGCCGTTGGTTGCGCGAGCTTGCTGGTCCTCACCGGGGTCACCGATGCCCGCGCCCTGCTTACCGCGCCGGACCAGTTGCGCCCCGACTTCGTCGCCGCGGATCTGCGCGGCCTGCTGGAGCCGCATGACGCACCCGAGCTGGTTGCGGGCACCGCCCGGTGCGGACAGTGGCAGGCGTGGCGCTCGGATGACGGCATCGTGCTCGAGCGCGTGGATGGCGGGGGCAGGCAAGGGAGCGACGCTGACGGCAATCCGGACGCGACGGGGGGCGACGAACCTGGTGATCGGATGGGTGCGGCTGAGCTCGACGCGCTCCGAGCCCTGTGCGCTGCCGCGTGGCTACCCGACGCACCCGGCATCGACAGCAGGTGCCGGTCGGGCGACGATGCGGCGCGCGCGGCCCTGACCCGGCTGGGGCTGGACTGACCTGCGCCAACCAATGCACCCGACGAGTGCGCCGGGTCAGAAGATCGATCGGAGCTTGATCAGGTCGAACACCCGCGCGTCGACCTTCACCCGACCACTCGCCCACGCCGCGGCGAGATTGAGATTGCCGTCGACCAGGTCGATCAGGTCGGCGCTGCTCATCGTCAGCTTGACCTGCGCGTCCGCGGTGTCGACCTTGCGGATGTCGCTGAGCTGACCGTCCTTCAGCCGGGCTCCGAAGATCACGTCGAGGTCCGGCAGGCGACACGAGAGCGTGCGATCGAAGCTGTTTCGCTTTCGCACATCGGGGTCGGCCGAGGCCAGCCGCTCGGCAAGGGCGACGAAGGCACGCTCACAGTCGGTGACGGTGGGCATGCGCTTCCTCTCGACGTGCCGGGTCACGGCGTCGGGCAACACTGTCGGGTCATCATCGGGCAGTCGACAGGGACGATCCGGACCGGACCGTCCACAGCCCCCGACGTGGCGACGCTACCCGGCCCCGCCGGACCGGTAACGTCGGTGCACGCACCGATCGCACCGGCCACACCGAAGGACAGGGATTGACGGTGAGTGAGAACTCGCACGAGGACGCCGCGGCCGATCCCGTTGCGGCCGACGTCGAGACCCGGCTCCGGTCAGGGCTGGCCGCGCTCGATCCGATCTCGTCGGCGTCCGCTGCGCGAACATGGCGCCGCCTACGAACGGCTGCACGACGACCTCACCGCGGTGCTCGCCGACATCGACAGCGCCTGAGGTCGCGGGAGCACACCGCAGTGGCCCGTCGCGTCCACCGCCTGGACGCCGAACTGACTCGGCGTGGGCTGGCGCGCTCCCGTGAGCACGCCGTCGACCTGATCGCGGCCGGGCGGGTCGAGGTGCGCGGCGTCGTCGCCCGAAAGCCGGCCTCCGGCGTCGAGGCCGACACTCCGGTTCGGGTGCGCGCGGACGACACCGACCCGTCCTACGCCTCGCGCGGCGGGCACAAGCTGGCCGGCGCGCTCGACACGTTCACCGGCATCACCGTCATGGGCCGTCGCTGCTTGGACGCCGGGGCGTCCACCGGCGGCTTCACCGATGTCCTCCTGCGGCGCGGCGCCGCGACGGTCGTAGCCGTCGACGTCGGCTACGGGCAGCTGGCCTGGGCGCTGCAGACCGACCCGCGCGTGCGGGTGCACGACCGCACCAACGTCCGCGCGCTCGACACCCGACGACATCGGCGGACCGGCCGAGCTCACGGTCGCTGACCTGTCGTTCATCTCGCTGCGGCTGGTCCTGCCCGCGCTGATCGGCGTGCACCGCGCCGGGCGGTGACCTCGTCCCGATGGTCAAGCCGCAGTTCGAGGTCGGCCGCGAGCGGCTGGGCAGCGGTGGCGTGGTCCGCGATCCCGCGCTTCGGGCCGAGACCGTTGCTGCCGTTGCTGCTCAGGCCGCCGAGCTCGGCTGGCGCGCCGCCGGGGTATGCCCGAGCCCGCTACCCGGCCCGTCGGGCAACGTGGAATTCTTCCTGTGGTTGCGTCGCGAGGTGTCCGAGCCGCTCGACGCAGCGGGGATCGCCGAGATCGTCAGCGCAACGGAGGTGGGAGCGGCAGTGAGATCGATCCTGCTCGTCGCCGCACACGCAGCGGCAGACGATCTGCGAGCACGCCTCGCTCGCCTGCCTGCAATTGCTCGAAGCGGGACTGGAGGTACGGCTGCTCGCCGAGGAGTCGGTGCACGTGAACGTCGACGGCGTCCGGGTCATCACCGATCCCGCCCGCGCCGCCGAGGGCACCGAAGCGGTGCTCGTCCTGGGCGGGGACGGCACGTTCCTCCGCGCGGCCGAACTCGCGCGCCCGGCCGGGTGCCCCTGCGTCGGCGTCAACCTCGGCCACGTCGGATTCCTTGCCGAGGCCGAACCGAACGCGCTGCGCTCGACTCGTCGACACGATCGTCCGCGGCGACTACACCGTCGAGGAGCGGATGACCGTCGAGGCCGACCATCCTCGTCGACGGAGCGGTCCATTCCCGCGCCTGGGCGCTGAACGAGGTGTCCCTCGAACGCACCAACCGCGAGCGGATGCTCGAGATCGCGTGTGGCCGTGGACGGGCGGCCGCTGCTGCGCTTCGGGTGCGACGGCATCCTGTGCGCGACGCCCACCGGCTCGACGGCCTACGCCTTCTCGGCCGGTGGTCCGATCATGTGGCCGAACGTCGAAGCGCTGCTGCTGGTGCCGAACGCCGCGCACGCCCTGTTCGCCCGTCCGGTCGTCGTCGCGCCGACGTCGGTCGTCGACATCGACCTGATCAGCCAGGGCCATGAGGCGGTGCTGAGCTGCGACGGGCGCCGCTCGATCTCGGTGCCCGTCCGGTGCTCGGGTCCAGGTGCGCCGCGGCGCCACCCCGGTACGCATCGTCCGCACCGACTCGCTGGAATTTCGCCGACCGGCTGGTGAGCAAGTTCCAGCTTCCCGTCCGCAGCCTGCGCGAAGCCTCACCCGGCACCGACTCGAGTGGCGTGGACAGGATCGGCTGACCGTGCTCGAGGAGCTGCACATCCGCGGGCTCGGGGTCATCGACGAGGCCGTGCTGACCCTCGGCCCGGGGCTCACCGTGGTCACCGGCGAGACGGGCGCGGGCAAGACGATGGTGGTCACCGGCCTGCTGCTGCTGTTCGGCGGACGGGCCGATGCCGCCCGGGTCCGTGCGGGCGCGGACCAGGCTCAGCGTCGACGGCCGGCTCGAACTGCCGCCGTCCTCGCCCGCCGTCCAGCGGGTCGTCGCCGCCGGCGGCGACCTGGACGACGGCACCGGGCTGGTGCTGCGCCGCACGGTCAGTTCGGCCGGACGTTCCCGCGCGTAGGTCGGCGGCGCCGCGACGCCGGTGGGCGTGCTCGGCGAACTCGCGGACCGGCTGGTGGCCGTCCACGGCCAGTCCGACCAGGTCCGGCTGACGCGACCGGCGGAGCAGCGCGGCGCACTGGACCGCTTCGCCGGCATCGAGACTGATCGAGTTCGCGCGCGGCGTTCCGGGCGTGGCGGGCCGCAGCCGACGAGCTGGCCGACCGGCGGGCGCGCGCTGGCGAACTGCGGCGCGAGGCCGACCTGCTCGCCCATCGGCATCGCCGAGATCGAGGCTGCCGCGACCCGCCCCGGCGAGGACACCGAACTCGCCGTGGTTGCGCGGCGCGGCTCGCCGCACGCCGACGCCCTGCGGATCGCCGCCCGCACCGCCCACGACGCGATGCTCGGCGACGTCGGACGACCCGGCCCGCGACGCGCGCTGATGCGCTCTCCCTGCTGGGAACGGCCCGGCGGGCCCTCGACCAGAGGCAGGAGCCGACCCCGCATTGGACGCCCTCACTGCCCGGGTGGCCGAGCTGGCTGCGATCGCCGCCGATCTGGGCAGTGACCTGCGGTCGTACACCGAAACCCTGGACGCGGATCCCGCGCGTCTGGAGCAGATCGAGAGCCGCCGCGCCGTGCTGGGCGCACTGATCCGCAAGTACGCCGATGGACCGGACGCCGACGTGGCAGCGGTCCTGCACTGGGCCGGGCGGGCGCGCGACCCGCCTCGACGAACTCGATGTCTCCGACGAGGCGCTCGCCGACCTGGCGGCGCGGCGTGACGCGGCTGCGGCCGAGGTTGCCGCGCAGGCCGCCGACCTGGCCGAGCGTCGCCGCGTCGCCGGTGCGCGGCTCGCGGCTGCGGTCACTGCTGAACTGGCCGGCCTGGCGATGCCGACTGCGGCATTCGACATCGCGGTGCGCAGCCGACAGCCGGTCGCCGGCGTGCCCGACGCTCGAGGTTGGCGGCGCCGAGGTGGCGATCGGGCCGGACGGCGCCGACGAGGTCGAGTTCCTGCTGCAGCCGCACCCGGACGCTCCCGCGCTGCCGCTCGCGCGCGGGGCCTCCGGCGGTGAGCTCTCGCGGGTGATGCTCGCCCTCGAGGTGTGCCTGGCCGGCACCGACCCGGTGCCGACGATGGTGTTCGACGAGGTCGACGCCGGGGTCGGGGGACAGGCCGCGATCGAGGTCGGCCGGCGGCTGGCGCGGCTGTCGACCGCGACACCAGGTGCTGGTCGTCACCCACCTGGCCCAGGTGGCGGCGTTCGCGGACCACCACGTCCTGGTGGACAAACTCGACGGCGGGCACCCCGCCGGCGTCACGACCAGCGACGTGCGACCGGTGACCGGTGACGAAAGGTTGGCCGAACTCGCCCGCATGCTCGCGGGGAGCGCGACGCGCACCGCACTGGACCACGCGGCGGAACTGCTGGTCGCGGCCGACGCGCAGCGGGCGAAGGACCGGCCGCGGAGCGCGAAAACCGGGTCCTGACCGCGTGGCGAAGGCCGTGCACCGGCGTGCAGCGGTGGCACGATGGGTCCTCATGAAGCTCGCGACCCTGCGCCGGAAGTCCGATGCACTCCCCGGCATCAGCGGCGTCGCCAGATTGGACCGGCGCACCACCCGCCTGGCCGGTCGGCTCAACCCCGGCGACATCGCGATCATCGACCACGTCGACCTCGACCGGGTGGCTGCCGAGGCGCTCGTCGCGGCCAAGCCGGCGATCGTCATCAACGCCCAGCCCAGCATCTCCGGTCGCTACCCCAACCTCGGCCCGGACGTCCTCGCTCGCCAACGGGCATCCCGCTGCTCGACAACGTCGGCAGCGAGATGTTCGCCGCGGTGAAGGAAGGCACGAAGATCCGCGTCGACGGGGACACCGTCTACGTCGGCGGGACACCGCGGTCGCCACCGGCATCGCTGCAGGACAGCGCCATCGATCGCGCAGCCTGATGATCGAGGCGAAGGGCCGGCCTGGCGGCCCAGCTCGAGGCCTTCGCCGTCAACACCTCCGAGTTCATGACCCGCGAGCGGGCGTTGCTGCTCGACGGGGTGGGCATCCCCGAGGTCCGCACGAAGTTCGCCGGCAAGCACGTCCTCGTGGTCGTCGTGCGCGGCTACGACTACGACAGCGACCTCAAGTCGCTCAAGCACTACATCCGCGAGTACAAGCCGGTGCTGATCGGCGTCGACGGCGGTGCCGACGCGCTGCTCGAGGCGGGTTACAAGCCGCACCTCATCGTCGGCGACATGGACGCGGTGTCCGATGCCGCGCTCGCAACCGGCGCCGAGGTGGTCGTGCACGCCTACCCGGACGGTCGCGCGCCCGGACTGGCCAGAGTGCAGGACCTCGGCATCGAGGCGCGTCACCTTCCCGACGTCCGGGACCAGCGAGGACGCCGCGATGCTGCTCGCCGACGAGTGCGGCGCCAGCGCTGATCGTCGCCGTCGGCGCGCACGCCACCCTGAACGAGTTCCTCGACCGTGGTCGATCGGCGGGATGGCCTCGTCGTTCCTGACCCGGCTGCGGGTCGGCGGCAAGCTCGTCGACGCGCGCGGCGTGACCCGGCTCTACCGCAACCGCATCTCGTCGGCCGCGCTGCTGCTGCTCGTGCTCGCGGCGCTGATCGCGGTGGTCGGCCGCGCTGGCCGCGTCGGACAGCGGCCGCGCCTACCTCGACCGACTTCGGCCACACCATCCAGCACACGTACCAGCACGCCGTCGATTGGATTCAGGACCTGTTCTCGTGATCTCTTTCCGCTACCACATCGTCTCGCTCGTCGCCGTCTTCCTCGCGCTCGCCGTCGGCATCGTCGTCGGCACGACCGCGCTGAACGGACCGATCACGACGGACCTGCGCAACCAGGTCAACGGCCTCAAGAGCGACCGCAGCCAACTGGCCGACCAGGTCAAGGCGCTGCAGGGCCAGGTCGACGACGCCGGCCAGTTCGCGGCCACGTTCGGCTCGCAGCTGGTCGCCGGGACGCTCGCCGACACGAAGGTGCTGATGGTGGCACTGCCCGGCGCCCCCACCGGGCATGCTCGACGGCATCGCCACCCAGCTCGACCGCCGCCGGTGCCAAGATCACCGGCCGGCTGCAGCTGGCCCCCAGCTTCGTCGACCCGGCCCAGGGCGGCAGCATCGTCACCCTGGCCACCGGGCCGGGCCACCCGCTCGGGCTGACGCTGCCCGAGACGAGCGATCCGGGTCAGCTCGGCGGGGCGCTGCTCGCCTACGTCCTCATCGGCCTCGGCGAGGCCACCGACCTGAAGACCGTGCTCAGTGGCTTCTCCGGTTTGCACATGATCACGTCCGACCCGCAAGGGGTCGAGCCGGCCAAGACCGTGGTGGTCGTCGGCGCCGGGTCGCAAGCCCAAGGCCACCTACGCCGGGCAGAGCGAACTGGATCTCGTCGCCTGGCTGAGCAAGGCCGGCGGGCGGGTTGTTGTCGCCGGTGACACCGGCTCGGCCCAGGGCAACGGCATCGTCTCGCTCGTGCGTAACGGCCCGACGAAGTCGACGGTCTCCACCGTCGACAACGCCAACACCGCCTTCGGTCAGGTGTCCACCCCGCTCGCCGTGGCCGTCGCCGACTCGTCGCAGACCGGCCATTACGGCAACCAGAAGGGTGCCGACGCACTGTTCCCGACGGTCCCGAAGTAGCGTCGCAACCATGGACCTGCCCAACCCGCAGCAGGCGCTGGCGGCGCTGGCCGCCTTCGTGCGCGAGCGGCTCGAACGCCGTCAGCGACACCGTCACCGACACGCTCGGCCCACTCGTCGGCCCGTGGTCGCGGCCGGAGGAGATGCCCGCGGCGGCCCGGCAACTGGCCACCGCGATCGTCGGTGCTGCCGCGCCGTTCGCGACGACGTCGTATGCCCGCGCCCGGCTGCTCCGGCAGATGCACGCCTGCGGGCTGCTGAGCGAGGACGAGGGGCCGCAGGCAGACGCTGCGCTCGCGTCCGACACCGAGGCAACCGGATGAGCGTTCGGCGCGTCGCGCATCGTATGCGCGGAGGGTGTTGAACCGGTGTTAGGGTGGGCTTCCGTGGATCGGACGCCGCCCGGAAACCGCCCAGCCAACGAAGCATCTGTTCGTCACCGGAGGCGTCGCCTCCTCGCTGGGCAAGGGGCTGACCGCCTCGAGCCTCGGCTCCCTGCTCAAGGCCCGCGGCCTACGCGTGACGATGCAGAAGCTGGATCCCGTACCTCAACGTCGATCCCGGGACGATGAACCCGTTCCAGCACGGCGAGGTCTTCGTCACCGAGGACGGCGCCGAGACCGACCTCGACGTCGGCCACTACGAGCGCTTCCTCGACACCGACCTCGTCGCCTCGGCCAACGTCACGACCGGGCAGGTCTACTCGTCGGTGATCGCGAAGGAACGCCGCGGTGAGTACCTCGGTGACACCGTCCAGGTCATCCCGCACATCACCAACGAGATCAAGGCACGCATCCGGGCCATGGCCGCACCGGGCCCGGACGGTCTCACCCCGCACGTGGTGATCACCGAGATCGGCGGGACGGTCGGTGACATCGAGTCGCTGCCGTTCCTGGAGGCCGCGCGTCAGGTCCGCCACGACGTGGGCCGCGACAACTGTTTCTACCTGCACGTGTCGCTCGTGCCCTACCTCGCGCCGTCGGGTGAGTTGAAGACCAAGCCGACCCAGCACTCCGTCGCGGCGCTGCGCAGCATCGGTATCACGCCGGACGCAATCGTGTGCCGAAGCGACCGCGACCTGCCCGAGGGGCTCAAGCGCAAGATCTCGCTGATGTGC
Organism: uncultured Actinomycetota bacterium; assembly: GCA_963750295.1. Lineage (GTDB taxonomy): Bacteria > Actinomycetota > Actinomycetes > Mycobacteriales > Jatrophihabitantaceae > CAVVPY01. The sequence goes on along the minus strand of CAVVPY010000001.1, from coordinate 1,293,625 downwards.
GACGTCGACCCCGAGGCCGTCGTCGCCGCTGTGGACGCGCCGTCGATCTACGAGATCCCGAAGGTGCTGCACGCCGAGGGCCTCGACGCGTACGTGGTGCGTCGGCTGGGCCTGCCCTTCCGCGACGTCGACTGGACCGTCTGGGGCGACCTGCTCGAGCGGGTGCACCACCCGCAGTGCCGAGCTGACGATCGCCCTGGTCGGCAAGTACATCGATCTGCCCGATGCCTACCTGTCGGTGTCCGAAGCCCTGCGTGCGGCCGGGTTCGCGCACTGCGCCCACGTGACCGATGCGGTGGGTGACCTCCGACAGCTGCGAGACCCCGGCGGGCGCCGCCGCTGCGCTGGCCGGCGTCGACGCCGTCGTCGTCCCCGGCGGGTTCGGCATCCGCGGCATCGAGGGCAAGCTCGGCGCACTGCGCTACACCCGCGAGCGGGGGATCCCGACGCTCGGCCTGTGCCTCGGCCTGCAGTGCATGGTCATCGAGGCCGCACGCAACCTCGCCGGCATCGAGGGCGCCAACTCCGCCGAGTTCGACGCCGACACCCCGGACCCGGTGATCGCGACCATGGCCGATCAGGTGGACATCGTCGAGGGACGCGCCGACATGGGCGGCACGATGCGCCTCGGGGCCTACCCGGCGACGCTGCGTCCCGGCTCGGTCGTGGCCACCGCCTACGGCGGCGACCTCGGTCTCCGAGCGGCACCGGCACCGGTACGAGGTCAACAACGGCTACCGTGCACAGCTGGAACGGGCCGGTCTGGTCATCTCCGGCACCTCGCCGGACGGCCGCCTCGTCGAGTTCGTCGAGCTCCCCACGGACGTGCACCCGTTCTACGTCGGCACCCAGGCCCACCCCGAACTCAAGTCACGCCCGACGCGCGCGCACCCGCTGTTCCGTGCACTGGTTGCGGCCGCGCTCGACTACAGCGACGCCGAGCGGCTGCCGGTCGAGATCGCCGAGCCGGCCGTGGCCGTGACGACGGCGACCGACGACTCGACCCGCAACGGGGTCGGCGTCGTCAGTTCGATCTCGCGATGAGCGGCGGCGAGTACCCGGTCACCGAGTCGAGGACGATTTTCGACGGCCGGATCCTCTCGCTGCGCATCGACACCCTGCAGATGCCGGACGGGTCCACCGCCGAGCGCGAGATCGTCGACCACCCCGGCGCCGTCGGCGTCGTGGCGCTCGACGAGGACGGTTGCATCGTCCTGGTCAACCAGTACCGACCGGCGCTCGGCAGGCGGCTGGACGAGTTGCCCGCGGGGCTGCTCGACGTGGACGGTGAGCCGGCGCTTCGAGCCGCGCAACGCGAGCTGGCCGAGGAAGCCGGTCTCGCGGCGGCCCAGTGGTCGGTGCTGCTCGACCTCAACACCTCGCCCGGCTTCTCGAACGAGGCGATCCGGCTCTACCTGGCCCGGGAGCTTTCTGAGGTCGGCGGACCGGACGGCTTCGAGCCCGAGCACGAAGAGGTCTCGATGAGCGTGCACCGCGTGCCGTTGGCCACCGCGGTCGCCAGAGTGCAGGCCGGCGAGATCACCAACGCCGCCGCCGTGGCCGGAATCATCGCTGCCGAACTGGCCCGGAGCGGCGGCTGGTCCGGCCTGCGGCCTGCGGACGCGCCGTGGCCGGACCGGGCTGCCTCCTCGACCGCAGCCGGGCCGCCCGGATGACCGCGATCGCCGCCCGCAGGCTCGCCCCGGCCGTGGTGGTACGCGCCTACCTGGACCACCTGGCGATCGAGCGCGGGGTCGCCACGAACACGTTGGCCTCGTACCGGCGCGACCTGAACCGCTACCTCGATCACCTGCACGCCGCGTCGGTGGACTCGATCGCGGACGTGGACGGGCAGCTCAGTCACCGGCTTCCTGGCCGCCCTGCGTGCCGGGGATGACGTCCACTCGCCGCTGTCGGCCACCTCGGCGGCGCGGGCCGTGGTCGCGGTGCGGGGCCTGCACCGCTTCGCGCTGCGCGACGGGCTGGTCGAGGTGGACGTGGCGCGCGAGATCCGGCCACCGTCCGCGCCCCGACGGCTGCCGAAGGCGATCACCGTCGATGACGTCGAGCGGCTGCTCGACGCCGCCGGCTACCTGGGCACCCCCCTCGCCGTCCGCGATCGTGCCCTGCTCGAACTGCTGTACGCCACCGGCGCCCGCATCTCCGAGGCCGTCGGCCTGGCGGTCGACGACGTGGACCTCACGGAACGGTCGGTGTTGCTGCACGGCAAGGGCGGCAAGCAGCGCCGCGTCCCGCTCGGTTCGTACGCCGCGCGAGCCGTGGACGCCTACCTGGTGCAGGCGCGCCCGGGCCTGGCCGCCAAGGGGACGGGCACGCCGGTGCTGTTCCTCAACGCCCGGGGTGGCCCGCTGTCGCGCCAGTCCGCCTGGACCGTGCTGCGCACGGCGGCCGAGCGCGCCGGGCTGGCCGCCGGGATCTCGCCACACACGCTGCGCCACTCGTTCGCGACCCACCTGATGGAGGGCGGGGCCGACGTCCGGGTGGTGCAGGAACTGCTGGGGCACGCGTCGGTGACGACGACCCAGATCTACACGCTGGTCACGGTCGACGCGTTGCGCGAGGTGTACGCGACCGCGCACCCGCGGGCGCGGGGCTGATCCACCGTGGCGGGCAGCGCGGCGCCGTCGGAGCGGACGCGGGCGGGGTAACCTCGCGGTCGTCCGGGCGATCCATCGACAGAGAGGCTCGTTGCTCCATGGACATGTCGACAGGGCCCGACGGCGATGCCGGCACCGACGCCCCCGCGGACGTCCCCACGGAGGCGCTGTTCACGGTGCCCGCGCCCCCGTCGCCGGACCCGGCCATCGCCCGTGACAAGCGCGACGATCCCCGATCCGCCGCAGCTGACCCGCCACGGTCCCGCGCGCATCCTGGCGCTGTGCAACCAGAAGGGCGGGGTCGGCAAGACCACCTCGGCCATCAACCTCGGCGCCGCGCTGGCCGAGCTGGGCCGGCGCGTGCTCCTCGTCGACTTCGACCCCCAGGGAGCGCTGTCGGTGGGCCTGGGCGTCCAGCCGCACCAGCTGGACCGCTCGATCTACAACCTGCTGATGGAGCGCGGCACCACGCTGGACGACGTCGTGCACAAGACCGGCGTCACCGGGATGGACCTCGTCCCGAGCAACATCGACCTGTCCGCCGCCGAGGTGCAACTGGTGACCGAGGTGGCGCGCGAGCAGGCCCTGGCCCGCGCCCTCGCCCCGGCCGTCGCGGGCTACGACTTCGTCCTGATCGACTGCCAACCCTCGCTCGGCCTGCTGACGGTGAACGCGTTGACGGCGGCCCACGGCGTGCTCATCCCGCTGGAGTGCGAGTTCTTCAGCCTGCGCGGCGTCGCGCTGCTGATCGACACCATCGAGAAGGTCCGCGAGCGGCTCAACCCGGCCCTGCAGATCGACGGCATCCTGGCCACCATGTACGACGGACGCACCCTGCACGGGCGCGAGGTTTTCGCCCGCGTGCTCGAGGCGTTCGGCGACACCGTGTACGACACGGTGATCACCCGCACCGTCCGGTTCCCCGAGACGACCGTGGCCGGTGAGCCCATCACGTCCTGGGCGCCGACCTCGACCGGTGCCGTCGCCTACCGGGCGCTCGCCCGCGAGGTCCTGGCCCGCTCGAACGCCGGCGAGGCGGGTCCATGACCGGCAACCGGTCGTGACGTCGAGCACCAGCCCGGAACTCTCGGCCGAGGACGCCGTGGAGATCGAGGTGCTCTCGACCGAGCCGTCCCGCGACAGCGCCGCGGCGACGTCGGGGGAGTTCCACGTCCGGCTCGACAACTTCGAGGGCCCGTTCGACCTGCTGCTCAACCTCATCGCGCGACGCCAGATGGACGTCACCGAGGTAGCGCTGTCGCAGGTGACCGATGACTTCATCGCCCACCTCGCCGGCGCCGGCTTCGACCTGGAGCAGGCGACCGAGTTCCTCGTCGTCGCGGCGACGCTGCTCGACCTGAAGACGGCGCGCCTGCTGCCCGCCGGTGACGTCGACGACGAGGAGGATCTCGCGCTGCTCGAGGCGCGTGACCTGCTGTTCGCGCGGCTGTTGCAGTACCGGGCCTACAAGCAGGCCGCGGCCCACCTCGCCGGCCTGGTCGCGTCGGCCGGGCGGCGCTACGGCCGATCGGTGGAGTTGGAACCGCACTTCGCCGCGCTGCTGCCCGAGGTCGTGCTGACCCTCACCGCGAACCAGTTCGCCGCGCTGGCCGCGCTGGCCCTCACGCCGCGGCCAACCCCGACCGTCGCGATCGACCATGTCCACGCGCCGAAGGTGAGCGTGCGCGAGCAGATGGCGATCGTGCGCGAGCGCTTGCGCGGCCCGGGGTCGGCGACGTTCCGCGGCCTGGTCGCCGACTGCACGTCCACGGCCGAGGTGGTCGGCCGCTTCCTCGCGCTGCTCGAGCTCTACCGTGACGGGGTGATCGCCTTCGACCAGGCCGCCGCCCTCGCGGAGCTGCGGGTGCGGTGGACCGGCGACCCCGATCAGCCGGATCCGAGCGGCGCCGACGTGACGATCGACGAGGAGTACCGGTGAGCCCCGCTGAGGAGGATCTGCCGGACCAGGAGCGACCCGATGCCGAGGTCGACGCGCCCGACGAGCAGCGACCCGACGCCGAGGTCGACGGGCCGGACGACGCCGAGGACGGGCCGATCGAACAGGGCGAGCTCATCGGCGCGCTCGAGGCGATCCTGTTCGTGATCGACACCCCGCTGCCGATCGAGTCGATCGCCTCGGCGCTGCGGGTCCCGACCGCCGACGCCCGGGCCGCGGTCGCCGCCCTCGGCGCTGCCTACGACGAGCGCGGAGCCGGCATCGAGGTGCGCGAGAGCGAGTCGGGGGTCCGCATCTACACCCGGCCGGCCTACGCCGCCCACGTCGAGCAGTTCCTGCTGGACGGCCAGCGCACCCGGCTGTCCCAGGCCGCGCTCGAAACGCTGGCCGTCATCGCCTACCGCCAGCCGGTCACGAGGTCTCGTGTCGCGGCGATCCGGGGGGTGAACGTGGACGGCGTCGTCCGCACGCTGCTCGCCCGCGGGTTGATCGTCGAGGTCGGGACCGAGGCCGACAGCGGTGCCGGGCTGTTCCGCACCACCGAACTGTTCCTGGAGCGGATGGGGCTGGAGTCGCTGGACCAACTCCCGTCGCTGGCCCCGCTGCTGCCGGAGCTGTCGATGCTCGAGGATGACGAACTCTGAACTCGAGGATGAGACCATGACCAGCCCGGGCGTCCGGCTGCAGAAGGTGCTCGCCGGCGCGGGCATCGGGTCACGGCGGGTCTGCGAGGACCTGATCGCGGCCGGTCGGGTGTCGGTCGACGGGGCCACCGTGCACGAGATGGGAACCCGGGTCGATCCCGACACGGCCGTGATCCGCGTGGACGGTGACCGCATCAACGTGCGGGCCGACCTGGTGTACCTGGCCGTGAACAAGCCGCGCGGCGTGCTGTCGGCCATGTCCGACGACCGCGGCCGGCCGACCGTCGCCGACCTGGTCGCCGACCGTCCGGAGCGGCTGTTCCACGTCGGGCGCCTCGACGGCGACAGTGAGGGGCTGCTGCTGCTGACCAACGACGGTGACTTCGCCCACCGGTTGATGCACCCGTCCTTCGGGGTGGCCAAGACCTACCTGGCGACCGTTGACGCGCCGGTCGCGCGCGAGGTCGGCAAGCGCCTGCTCGCCGGGGTGCAACTCGAGGACGGGATGGCACGCGCGGACCGCTTCCGCGTCGTGCAGACCAGCGGCGCCCGCGCGATCGTCGAGATCGAACTGCACGAGGGACGCAACCACATCGTGCGCCGGATGCTGGCCGAGGTGGGGCACCCGGTCCAGCGGCTGGTCCGGACCTCGATCGGGCCGGTGCACCTCGGCGGCCAGCGGGCCGGATCGGTGCGCGAGCTGACCCGGGCCGAGCTGAGCGGGCTGCACCGCCTCGTGGACGCGCCGTCCGAGGCACCGGACTAGCACCCGCCCGGCTAGGGTCGGACCGGCCGAATCGAGCGGAAGGGGCCGCAACCGTGGCAGTGCGCGCCATTCGTGGAGCGATCCAGATCGACGGCGACGACCGCGACGCGATCTTGGAAGGCGCCTCGGAACTGGTGTCGGCCGTGCTCGCCCGCAACGACCTGACCCACGACGAGCTGATCAGCGTCGTGTTCACCTCCACGCCGGACCTGACCGCCGAATTCCCCGCCTACGCGGCCCGGCTGATGGGCATGACCGACGTCCCGCTGTTGTGTGCCACCGAGATCGCGGTCCCCGGTGCGATGCCGCGGGTGATCCGGGTGCTTGCCCACGTCGAGACCCACCGCAGCCGGGCCGAGGTGCACCACCCCTACCTGCGCGGCGCCGCCGCGCTGCGACGCGACCTGCCGCAGTAGCGCCGGCCGGACGTGGCGAGGGCGCCCGGCATACGTCCGTATCCTCGAGGTCGGGGCGCGATCGATGAACCCGGATCGGGCTTCGCCGCTTCGTCCCGTGCGCCCGCACTGTCCATCATGTCCGTCCCGCGAACCGAGGGGAGCGCTGCCGTGACCGGCGATGCGCTGAGCCAGAGCGCAGGGTGCAGCGACCCATTCGTGGGCGTGCTGGCCCTGGACGGCCCGTCCGGCACCGGCAAGTCGACGGTGGCGCGCGGCATTGCCCGCCGCCTGGGCGCGCGCTACCTCGACACGGGGGCGATGTACCGGGCGGCGACGCTTGCGGTGCTGCGCTCGGGCGTGGCGCTCGACGACGTGGTCGCGGTGGTGGACCGGGTCGAGTCGAGCACGATCACCATCTCGACCGATCCAGACCAGCCCGCGGTCGCACTCGACGGCACACCGGTCGATGCCGAGATCCGCTCCGGCGAGGTGACGGCGGCGGTCAGCGCGGTGTCGGCCATCGCAGCGGTCCGCGCCCACCTGGTCAGGGCCCAGCGAGAATTGATCGGCGACGGCGCGATCGTCGTCGAGGGCCGTGACATCGGCACCGTGGTCTGGCCCGAGGCGCAGCCGAAGGTGTACCTGACCGCCAGTGCCGAAGCGCGTGCCGAACGCCGTGCGGGCGAGACCGGCAGGCTGGCCGAACTGGCCGACGTCGCCGCCGACATCGAGCGCCGCGACCGCATCGACAGCACGCGTGCCGTCAGCCCGCTGGCGCGGGCCGAGGACGCGGTGGACCTCGACACGACCGACCTCGACGTCGACGAGGTCATCGACCGGCTGGTCGAGCTGGCGATGCTCCGAGTCGAGGACAGGGCGCGATGACAACCGACGAGACTCAGCCGGCGGCGCTGGACGACGCCAGACCGCTGGACACGGGGCTGGACACGAGCACCGAGCCCGACGTCGTGGTCCCGGTCGTGGCGATCGTCGGGCGACCCAACGTCGGCAAGTCGACGCTGGTGAACCGCATCCTCGCCCGGCGCGAAGCGGTCGTGCAGGACGTCCCGGGGGTCACCCGCGACCGTGTCGCCTACGACGCGATCTGGAACGGACGGCGCTTCACCCTGGTCGACACGGGCGGCTGGGAACCGGACGCGCGCGGGCTGCAGGCAATGGTGTCGGCCCAGGCCGAGCGCGCCGTCGTCACGGCCGATCTCGTGGTCTTCGTCGTCGACGGCAAGATCGGCGCGACCGAGACCGACATGGTCGTCGCCCGCACGCTGCGTCGCGGGACCCGGCCGGTCATCCTGGTCGCCACCAAGATCGACGACGAGCGCGGCGAGCCCGACACGGCCGAACTGTGGTCGCTGGGCCTGGGCGAACCGCACCCGGTCAGCGGCTTGCACGGGCGCGGCAGCGGCGACCTGCTCGACGCCATCCTCGATGCGCTTCCGGTGGCGGCACCGCTGGACACCGACGCCGTCGGCGGTCCGCGGCGGGTCGCGCTGATCGGTCGTCCCAACGTCGGCAAGTCCAGCCTGCTCAACCGGCTCACCGGCGAGGAACGCGCCGTGGTCGACTCGGTGGCCGGCACCACGATCGATCCGGTCGACAGCCTCGTCGAACTCGACGGCGAAACCTGGCGCTTCGTCGACACCGCCGGACTGCGGCGCCGCGTCAGCCACGCGAGCGGGATGGAGTACTACGCCAGCCTGCGCACCGCGGCGGCGATCGAGGCCGCCGAGGTCGCGGTCGTGCTGCTCGACGCGTCCGAGCCGCTCAGCGAGCAGGACCAGCGCGTCATCGCCGACGTCGTCGATGCCGGTCGTGCGCTCGTCCTGGCGCTGAACAAGTGGGACCTGCTCGACGAGGACCGACGCCTGACCCTCGAACGCGAGATCTCGCGCGACCTCGCCCGCGTCGCCTGGGCACCGCGGGTGAACGTGTCCGCCCGCACCGGCCGCGCGGTCGACCGGCTCGCCCCGCACCTGCGCACCAGCCTCGAGTCCTGGGATCGCCGCATCTCCACCGGCCGGCTCAACTCCTGGCTGTCCGACGTCGTCGCCCAGACGCCACCACCGCCGCGAGGCGGACGGGCACCGCGCGTGCTGTTCGCGACCCAGGCCGACGTTCGGCCACCGCGCTTCGTGCTGTTCACCACGGGCTTCCTCGAGGGTGGCTACCGCCGCTTCATCGAGCGGCGGCTGCGCGAGGACTTCGACTTCACCGGCACCCCGATCCAGATCTCGGTGCGCGTGCGCGAGAAGCGGCCCAAGCCGCACTGACGGCTGCGATAGGGTGTGCCCGCAGCACGACCGGGACGTGGCGCAGCTTGGTAGCGCACTTGACTGGGGGTCAAGGGGTCGTGGGTTCGAATCCCGCCGTCCCGACAACACCCTTAGCAGCCGACCCGGGGGGCCAGTGACCGAGCGAGCGGCGCCGGCCGGGAGCAGGGACCGCCCCGATCGCATCCTCACCATTCCGAACCTGCTCAGCATCCTGCGCCTGCTGGGCGTCCCGCTGTTCCTGTGGCTGCTGCTCGGCCCGCACGCCGACGGCTGGGCGCTGCTCGTCCTCGCCCTGTCCGGCTTCACCGACTGGCTCGACGGTGTGCTCGCCCGCGCGCTCAACCAGCAAAGTGACTTCGGGGCGCTGCTCGACCCCCTCGCTGACCGGCTCTACATCCTCGCGACGCTGTTCGGTCTCGTGCTGCGCGATGTGATCCCGCTGTGGCTGGCCCTGGTCATCGTGGGTCGCGACGTCATCCTGTCCGGATCGCTGCTCGTGCTGCGCAGACACGGCTACGCGCCGCCGGCGGTGCACTACCTCGGTAAGGCAGCGACGTTCTGCCTGCTCTACGCATTCCCGCTGCTGCTGCTCGGCGCGAACGAGGGGACGTGGTCCGACATTGCGAAGCCGATGGCCTGGGCGCTGACGATCTGGGGAACCGGGCTGTACCTGTGGGCCGGGGCGGTGTACCTGCGTCAGGCGGCCCAGCTCGTGCGGCACGCACCGGTGTGAGCGAACCGCGCCGGCGCGGGCCGGACTCGACGCAGCAGCTCGTGGACCTGGTGCTCGACCCCCGCGACCCGGGTTACGAGGCGGCCGCCGCGCGTCGCGGTGGTGCGACGGCGCGGCGCTGGTACGACCGGCCGGCGGTGATCGCGGGCTGCCTCGTGATCGGATTCGTGCTGGCCGCGGCATACGTCCACACCAACCGTGGGGCACCCGAGGCCGCCAAGGTGCATGACAACCTCGTCGCTCGGGTCCGAGCCGCCCGCGACAGCGCGGACCGCCTGTCCGCCGACACGCAGGTGCTCACCGCCCAGCTCAACCGGCTGCGTGACAAGGCGCTGGCCGGGTCCGGGCCGCTCGCCCAGACTTTGCTGCGCGACCAGGCGGCCGCCGGCCAGCAGGCCGTCACCGGGCCCGGCCTGCTGGTCGAGCTGGCCGAGCCGGCGGCCCCCACACCGACCGAGGGACCCGGGCGCCCCACGCCTGCTCCCACATCCGGGGGCCTTATCCTCACCGACCGTGACGTCCGCAGCGTGGTCAACGAGCTGTGGCACGACGGCGCCGAGGCGATCTCGGTGAACGACATCCGACTCACGCCGACCTCGGCGATCCGGTTCGCCGGCGCAGGCGGTGCTCGTCGACTTCCAGCCGATCGACCTCGCCGTACACCGTGCGGGCGATCGGGGCGCCGACCGGCTGGCCGTCGCCTTCGCCGACGAGCGAGGCGGCCAGCCGTTACCAGACCCTGGCCAGCGCCAAGGGCATCGGATTTCGCTTCACCGAGCAGTCCCGCATGGTGCTGCCCGCCAGCCCGGGCGCGGCGCTGCGGTACGCGGTCGGCGGACCGTGATCGCCGCCCTCGCGCTGCTCGCCGGCATCGTCGCCGGGCTGGTGCTCCGTCCGACCGTCCCGCACCTGGCTCGAGCCCTACCTGCCGATCGCCGTCGTCGCCGCACTGGACGCGGTGTTCGGCGGGGTGCGGGCGCGACTCGACGGCGTGTTCGACGCGAAGGTCTTCGTCGTCTCGTTCATGTCCAACGTCCTCGTCGCCGCGCTGATCGTCTATCTCGGCGACAAGCTCGGCGTGGGCGGCCAGCTGTCGACAGCCGTGGTCGTGGTCCTCGGAATCCGCATCTTCGGCAACGCGGCAGCCATCCGCCGGCACCTGTTCCATGCCTGACCCGATGCCTGACCCGATGCCCGCCCCGAAGCCGACGGCGGGGAAGCGCGGACCGCGCTCGGTGCGTGTCGCTGCCGGCGTGATCGCGCTCGTGCTGCTCAGCCTGCTCGGGTTCGCGATCGCCGTCCAGGTACGCGCCGAACTCCGGCTCGGACCATCTCGCGAACCTGCGCGAGGACGACCTGATCGGCATCCTCGACGACCAGAACGCCCGTACCGACCGGTTGCGGCAGCAGATCGCCGATCTCGAGCAGTCGCTGCGCCAACTGCAGGACAGCGACGACAAGTCGGCCGCCGCGCGAGCGCAGGCCAACGCCGACCTCGCCGCGCTGCAGGTGCTGCTGGGCACGGTCAAGGCCCACGGTCCGGGCATCACTGCCCGGATCACCGATCCCGCCCGAGCGCTCGGCGCGGAGGACCTGCTCGACGTCGTCGAGGAACTGCGCGGCGCCGGTGCCGAGGCGATCCAGTTCGGTTCGGTCCGGGTCATCGACGACGACGGCGTTCGTCGATCGGAACGCGACGGTGGTCGTGGACGGGACGCCGCTGACCCCGCCCTACACCGTCCTGGCGATCGGCGACCCGAAGACGCTCGACACCGCGCTCAACATTCCCGGCGGTGTGGCCGCGACGGTCCGCGCCGCCGGCGGCACGTTGTCGGTCGACGAGCAGCGGCGGGTGTCTATCCGGGCCATCCGCACCCTGCCCGCAGAGGTGTACGCGACCCCGTCGGGCAACTGAACTCGGACGCGGCTCGGTATGGTCGGCGCGCAACATCGACTACGCGAGGAGAGGTACGAGCATGGCCGACGTCCCGTCCGATCTGAAGTACACCGCGGAGCACGAATGGGTGCAGGTCAGTGAGGGATCGCGGACCGTGCGCATCGGCATCACCGACTACGCGCAGGAAGCGCTCGGTGACGTCGTGTACGTGTCGCTGCCCGAGGTCGGGACGGCGGTCGCCGCCGGCGCAGCGTTCGGCGAGGTCGAGTCGACCAAGAGCGTGTCGGACGTGTTCGCGCCGGTCTCCGGAACGGTCAGTGCGCGCAACGAGGCGCTCGACGATCAGCCGGAGCTGATCAATTCCGACCCGTACGGCGAGGGCTGGGTCGTCGAGATCGATCTCGCCGACGACGCCGATCTTGACTCGTTGCTCGACGCGCGGCCTACGGCGCGCTGTCCGGCTGATCGTCCTGCTGATCGCTCACCGCTGCGTTCCGACCGTGATCGGCGACCGGTCGCGCCGCGTGACCGGCCACCGATTGACCCTCGTATCGACGGCGCGGCCTAGGCTCGGCGGACCGAGCAACCGAATCCTCCTGACGAAGCACGCGGTCGGCCCATGCCGACGTTTCGGCCGATGTGCGTTGCGCTAGACCTCACTTTCGAAGGGCATGCCGAGTGTTCTGCACTGCTTGTGGCACTGAGAATCCTCCCGGCAGCCATTTCTGCGCGAGCTGCGGCGGCCGGCGACTCCCGGCCGCGGCGTCCGGTGCGGACATGACCAGGACGATCACCACGGCGCGGCTCGATTCGCCGACGCCGACGGTGACTTCTCGACCGACGCGCACCAGGGCGCGGTCGACGCACTCACGCCCGGTTCGGCGCTGCTCGTCGTGAAGCGCGGGCCCAACGCGGGCAGCCGATTCCTGCTCGATCAGGACGTCACCACGGCGGGTCGCCACCCGGACAGCGACATCTTCCTGGACGATGTCACCGTGTCCCGCCGGCATGCAGAGTTCCGCCGCGAAGGCAGCGGCTACACCGTGCACGACGTGGGTTCGCTCAACGGCACCTACGTCAATCGCGAACCCATCGACGCGGCCCCGCTGTCCGGTGGCGACGAGGTGCAGATCGGCAAGTTCCGGCTCGTGTACCTGACCGCCGCGGTTCGGGCCGGAGTTCACGCGCAGGAGTCCTCGGCGTGAGCGAGCGCACCGGGGCACGGGCATGACCGCGGCCGGAGCCACAGCGCACGGGAGCAAGGCGACCTCGGCGACGCTGACCATCGGCGACGTCCTGGCGCCACCTCAAGCCGGACTTCCCGGATCTCACGATCAGCAAGATCCGCTTTCTCGAGGACGCGGGCCTGATCCGTCCCGAGCGCACGCCGTCCGGGTATCGCAAGTTCTCGGCCGTCGGACGTGTCGCGGCTGCGCTACGTCCTCGCCCAGCAGCGCGACCACTACCTGCCGCTGAAGGTGATCAAGGACCAGCTCGAGGCGATCGACCGCGGCCTGGTGCCCGAACTCGACGACGGCCAGCCCGCGCGTCGGCACTGTCGCGATGGCCTCGATCCAGACAACGCGCCGACCGCCGAGCACTTCCGTCCGGCCCAGGCCGCGATGCGGCTCTCGCGCGAGGAACTGCTCAACGCCGCCGGGCTGCGCACCGACCAGCTCGCCGAGCTCGAGCAGTTCGGGCTGATCGGTAAGAAGCCGGGCGGGCACTACGACGACGATGCGCTGGCGGTCGGCAAGATCGTCGCCGACCTGGCGCGGTTCGGCCTCGAGGGCCGGCACCTGCGCGCGTTCCGCACCGCCGCCGAGCGCGAGGTCGGCCTGTTCTCGCAGGTCGTCGGGCCGATGGCGCGCCAGCGCGGTAGCGAGGCGAAGGTACGCGCGGAGGAGACCGTGCGCGAGCTCGCCGCGCTGTCGGTTCGCCTGCACGCCGCGCTCGTCCAGATCGGGCTGCGCGAGGTCGTCGCGGCGGCACGTAGGCCTTCGCGCGGAACAGCCGCCGTCGCGACGTCCGCGCACGTGTAGCGTCGACGTGGTTCGAGCTGGGCAGGCGTTGAGGCGGAGGTAGTCGTGCATCCGATGCGAGTCGTCGGGGTACGGGTCGAGCTGCCCGCGAACAGCCCGGTCGTGCTGCTGCGCGAGGAGGACGGCGTCCGCTACCTGCCGATCTGGATCGGCGCTGCCGAGGCCTCGGCGATCGCGTTCCAGCAGCAGGGCGTGCAGGCATCGCGTCCGCTCACCCACGACCTGCTCAAGGACGTCATCGGCGCGCTCGGCGCGCGGCTCGAGGCCGTGCACATCACCGAGATGCGCGATGACATCTACTTCGCCGAACTGCGGTTCAGCGGCGGTGTCACGGTCAGCGCGCGACCCTCGGACGCGATCGCGCTCGCGCTGCGCTGCGAGGTCGAGATCCTCGGCAGCGACGCCGTCCTGGACGCCGGGCGGCATCGAGATCCCGGACGAGCAGGAGGACGAGGTCGAGAAGTTCCGCGAGTTCCTCGACAACATCTCGCCGGACGATTTCGCAGCCGGCAGCTGACTGCAGATCACCCTCGACCTTGAGTTGAGGGTGATGGTTACGGCGCGTCGCGTTGACCCGGGTACCCGCCGGCGTCCTACCGTCAGGCGTTCGCGAATGACGGACGTGAAATTACCGCGGTGCGATCGAGGCACCGGCGGTCAAGGCGGAAGGTGCACGCGGTGGATCGACGACAAGTCCCCGCGAGCCGTCGCGTCCCGAACAGGGCGCGCTGTTCGACGACCCGTGCGCCGGCGACCGAGGACGCGACCATCGGCTACCGCGGCCCGACCGCGCTGCTCCGCCGCCGGCATCACCTACCGCCAGCTGGACTACTGGGCACGCACCGGCCTGGTCGCCCCGACCGTGCGCACCGCCACCGGCTCCGGCAGCCAGCGGCTCTACTCGTTCAAGGACATCCTCGTCCTCAAGGTCGTCAAGCGACTGCTCGACGCCGGCGTCTCGCTGCAGAACATCCGCACCGCGGTCGACGCGCTGCGAGCTGCGCGGCGTCGACGATCTGGCGCAGCATGACCCTGCTCTCCGACGGCAGCACCGTCTACGAGTGCACGTCCTCCGAGGAGGTCGTCGACCTGCTGCGCGGCGGACAGGGCGTGTTCGGCATCGCCGTGAGCGGCGCGCTGCGCGAGCTGCGCGGTGTCGCTTGCGCACCTGCCCGGCGAGCGTGCCGACGGCGCGATCGACGGACGGCCCGGCCGCGGGCGGCGCTGACGACGAGCTGTCCCGTCGCCGCCAGCAGCGCACCGCCACCGGCTGACGGCCGGCGCCAGGTAGCATCGAGCCCGGCTGCTGAACGCGCACGGGAGAGCCGACCGCGTCCGCTGGGATGACCAGCGACGCCCGGCGCCGAAGGGGCAACCTCCCCGGAACCTCTCAGGCACCAGGACCGCGCGCGACCAGGCCACTCTGAAGGGCATCCACCCGACAGACGGGGAGACCGAGCGACGCGACTCGGCTTCCTCCCGACCCGTGGAGCGCCTCGATGACCGACCCTCGCCCGACCTCGAGACGGCCGACCCGTTCGCCGACCGGCACATCGGCATCGACGGCGACGCCGACCAGCAGCGCATGCTCGACGGCCGTCGGCTACGCGCTCGATGGCCGACCTGCTGGCGGACGCCGTGCCGGCCGGCATCCGCGAGAAGCTCGCGCTCGCGCTGCCGGCCGGCGCGTCCGAGGCGGAGGCAGCCGCGGAACTGCGGGCGCTGGCCGCGCGCAACCAGGTGCTCACCTCGATGATCGGCCTGGGCTACTACGACACGATCACGCCGCCGGTGATCCGCCGCAACGTGCTCGAGAACCCGGCCTGGTACACCGCGTACACGCCCTACCAGCCGGAGATCAGCCAGGGCCGGCTCGAGGCGCTGCTCAACTTCCAGACGATGGTCGAGGACCTCACCGGCCTGCCGGTCGCCGGCGCGTCCATGCTCGACGAGGCGACCGCGGCCGCCGAGGCGATGGCACTGGCGCACCGCGCCGGTCGAAGACCGGCGACACCTTCGTCATCGACGCCGACGCCTTCCCGCAGACGATCGACGTCGTGCGTACCCGCGCCGAGCCGCTCGGGCTCAAGGTCGTCGTCCAGGACCTCGTCCGAGCCGCTCCCGGACGAGGGCGTGTTCGGCGTGCTCGCGCAGTACCCCGGCGCGTCCGGTGCGGTACGTGACCTCGCCCCGCTGGTCGCCGCAGCGCACGAGCGCGGCGCGCTGGTGGTCGTGGCCGCCGACCTGCTGGCGCTGACGCTGCTGCGGACGCCGGGCGAGTTCGGTGCCGACATCGCCGTCGGCACCACCCAGCGCTTCGGCGTGCCGCTCGGGCTTCGGCGGCCCGCATGCCGGCTACCTCGCGACCCGCACCGGCCTCGAGCGCCAGCTGCCCGGCCGCCTCGTCGGTGTCTCGGTCGACGCGTCCGGCGCGCCCGCGTACCGGCTCGCCCTGCAGACGCGCGAGCAGCACATCCGCCGCGAGAAGGCGACCTCGCAACATCTGCACCGCACAGGTGCTGCTCGCGGTCATCGCCTCGATGTACGCCGTCTACCACGGCCCGGACGGGCTGCGCGCGATCGCCCGCCGCGTCCACCGGCTGGCCTCGATCCTCGCAGCGGGCCTGCGCGGCGGTGGCGAGGACGTCGCGGACGGGCCGTTCTTCGACACCGTCACCGCGTCGCGTCCCCGGCCGGCGCGAGCGCCGTCACGGCCGCCGCCCGGGCAGCCGGGATCAACCTGCGCCTCGTCGACGCCGACACGGTCTCGGTCGCGTGCGACGAGGCGACCACGCCGCGAGCACGTCGAAGCGGTCTGGCATGCCTTCGGTGTCAGCGCTCAGGTGGCCGACGCTCGACGCGGACGGCGCCGCTCGGGCGTCACCGCGCGAGACCGACTTCCTCACCCACCCGGTCTTCACCGCACACCACTCCGAGACGGCGATGCTGCGCTACCTGCGGCGCCTGGCCGACCGCGACTACGCGCTCGACCGCGGCATGATCCCGCTCGGCTCGTGCACGATGAAGCTCAACGCGACCACCGAGATGGAGCCGGTGACCAACCCGGGCTTCGCGCAACATCCACCCGTTCGCCCCGGCCGACCAGTTCGACGGGTACCGGCAGCTGTTCGCCGACCTGCAGACCTGGCTGGCCGAGATCACCGGCTACGACGCGGTGTCGCTGCAGCCCAACGCCGGCTCGCAGGGCGAGTTCGCCGGGCTGCTCGCGATCCACAACTACCACCTGGCGACCGGCGGCGAGCACCGCGACGTGTGCCTGATCCCGGCGTCCGCGCACGGCACCAATGCCGCGTCGGCGGTGATGGCGGGCCTGCGCGTCGTCGTGGTGAAGACCAGCGGCGAGCAGGGCGAGATCGACCTGGCCGACCTGAAGGCGAAGATCGCGCGCACATGCCGACGACCTCGCCGCGATCATGGTGACCTACCCGTCCACGCACGGGGTGTTCGAGGAGCACATCGGCGAGGTGTGCGCGCTCGTGCACGACGCCGGCGGGCAGGTCTACGTCGACGGCGCGAACCTCAACGCGATGGTCGGCCTGGCCCGTCCCGGGCGAGTTCGGCGCCGACGTGTCGCACCTGAACCTGCACAAGACCTTCTGCATCCCGCACGGCGGCGGTGGGCCCGGGTGTCGGACCGATCGGGGTCCGCGAGCACCTCGCGCCGTACCTGCCGAACCACCCGCTCCAGCCGGCGGCCGGCCCGGCGACCGGCGCCGGCGCCATCGCGGCGCGCACCGTGGGGCTCGGCGTCGATCCTGCCGATCACCTGGGCCTACATCCGGATGATGGGCGGCGACGGGCTGACTGCGGCGACGGGCGCGGCGATCCTGTCGGCGAACTACGTCGCGCGCCGCCTCGGCGAGCACTTCCCGGTGCTCTACTCCGGGCGCGCACGGCCTGGTCGCGCACGAGTGCATCCTCGATCTGCGTGAGATCACCAAGCGAACCGGGGTGACCGTCGACGACGTCGCGAAGCGGCTGATCGACTACGGCTTCCACGCACCGACGATGTCCTTCCCGGTGGCCGGCACGTTGATGGTCGAGCCGACCGAGTCGGAGGATCTCGCCGAGCTGGACCGGTTCGTCGCCGCGATGATCGCCATCCGCGGCGAGATCGAGCAGGTCGCGGCCGGCGACTGGCCGGCGAAGGACAACCCGCTGGTCAACGCCCCGCACACGGCCGAGCATGCTCGCCGGCGACGTGGGAGCACCCGTACTCGCGGGCCGAGGCCGCCTATCCGGCCGGCGTGGACCCGCGGCGAAGTACTGGCCGCCGGTGCGCCGCATCGACGGCGCGTTCGGTGACCGCAATCTGGTCTGCGCCTGCCCGCCGGTCGAGTCCTACGCCTAGTGGTAACCGTTATCGCCTAGGCTGGGTGGATGGCGGCGAACCGGCAGCGCGCCACCAAGCAGGGCGCTGCCGTCCGTGACGCCCTGAGCGAGTCCGGCGGGTTCCGCAGCGCGCAGGACGTCTACGCAGCGCTGCGGACTCAGGGCGAGTCGGTCGGGCTGTCGACGGTGTACCGCCATCTGCAGTCGCTTCGTCGACGGCGGCGTGGTCGACGTGATCCACACGCCCGAGGGCGAGGCGACCTACCGGTACTGCGGCGACCCGGGCACGGGGCACCATCACCACCTGGTCTGCCGGAGGTGCGGGCGCACCGAAGAGGTCGAGGGCCGCGTGGTCGAACGCTGGGCTGGCGAGATCGCCGAGCAGCACGGTTACACCGAGGTCGACCACACCGTCGAACTGTTCGGCGTGTGCGCACCCTGCGCGTCCCCCTGACGCCATTTCTCGCCTTTGACCCCGCCGTGGTCGCCAGCGGACGCGCACAGCGACCACCGCAGGGTCAAAGCCGGGACGGGAGCGCGGTGATGATCTGCTCGGCCTGGGCGATGATCGACTCGATCAGTTCGGCGCAGCACGGCAGGTCGTCGAGCATGCCGACCACCTGCCCGCTCGCGAGCACGCCCGCGGCGGTGTTGCCCTCGACCAGCCCCGCCTTGAGCAGCATCGGCGTGTTGGCGGCCATGATCACCTGCGACCACGTCTGATTCTTGCTGCGCCTGGTGGCCAGCCCCTCGCTGATCAGGTCACGCCAGCTCAGCCGGGTGAGCTTCTTGAACCGCGTGGCGTTTCGCACCGCGTGCGCGAAGCCGACGGCGCGGCTGGAGCCCTCCAGGTGCTCGACCAGACCCGTGCGCAGCACCCGGTGTGGCATGCCGTCGACTCTGGTGGTCACCACGGTGCCGTCCAACCCGCGCTGCAGGTACAGCTGTTTCACCGCGTCCGGGACGGTGCTCTCGCGGGTGAGCAGGAACCGCGTGCCCATCGCAATGCCGGCAGCCCCGTAGGCCAGCGCCGCCGCCAGCCCGCGTCCGTCGAAGAACCCGCCGGCTGCGATCACCGGGATGTCCACCGCGTCCAGGACGGACGGCAGCAGCAGCGTCGTCGCGACCGCGCCGGTGTGCCCGCCGCCCTCGCCGCCCTGCACGATGACGGCGTCCGCTCCCCAGTCGGCGACCTTGCGGGCATGCTTGGCCGCGCCGATCGACGGGATCACGACCGACCCGGCGGCCTTGAGCCGCGCGATGTACTCCTGCTTGGGGGCGAGCGCGAACGACGCGACGCGGACGCCCTGCTCGATCAGCAGGTCCACGCGGTCCGAAGCGTCCGCCGCGTCCGCGCGCAGGTTCACCCCGAACGGCGCCGTGGTGCGCGACTTCGTCTCGGCGATCGCGCTCACCAGCTCGTCGAAGGTCATGGTCGCCGACGCCAGGATCCCGAGGCCGCCGGCCGACGCCGTCGCGGCGACGAGGCGCGGGCCGGCCACCCAGCCCATCCCGGTCTGCACGATCGGGTGCCGCACCCCGACCAGTTCGGTGAGCGCCGTCGAGATCACGCGGGTACCTCGCGGTCGCGCAACCGGTTCGGGTCGAGGACGTCGCGGAGCAGGCGCAGCTCGTCCTCGCTCGGCAGCCGGGTGGTGCCGACGTCCGCGGTCTCGAGGTCGAACGAGGTCGCGTCCTGCACGTCCGCCACGGACACACCGGGATGGACCGACACCAGCCGCATCGAGTGCTGCGCGCCGCCGAAGTCGAGCACGGCGAGGTTCGTGACGACCCGATGGACGTCGTGGAAGCGAGCTGACACGCCGACGGCGCGGTCGTACCCGACTCCCGAGGCGAAATCGACGGCCGCCACGAACACGCGCGCGGAGTGCTTGGGCACCCAGTAGCTGGTGCGGTGGTTGATCGTGTTGCCGGGTGCCCCGCGCGCGCCGAACATCTGCCGGGTCGGCTGGTCGTGCGGGCCGAGGCACGAGATGTTCTGGTTGCCGAACCGGTCGAGCTGGTTGGCGCCCATCACCACGTGCCGCGTGCCGGCGGCCACCACGTCGAAGACGCGGCGATACGGCAGCCAGCCCTCCAGGGGGGCGGCTGCACCGAGCCCGGGCGTCTCGGCGAGCAGATAGGCCTCGCCGTCGGACAGCAGCAGGTCGGGATTGGACGTGAGCCGGGCCAGCCGCGCACCGAGAGCCGGCATCGTCCCCATCGGGCTGGCCAGGATCTCACCGTCGTCGGCGAACAGGTCAGCACAGGCGGCGACGCACACCTCGGCCCGGGTCGCCATCACAGCCGCCCGCTGAATTCGGCCCAGGCATCGGCGTCGGCTGCCGCGGCAACGTAGTCGCGTTGGAACTGCTCGTCGCGGTCGTAGTCCGGCACGCAGGAGGTGAAATGCGCTCCCCGCGGCGTCTCGACCACGCCGTCGACCATCATCCGGTTGAGCAGCAGGGCCTGCGGGGGCGCCTCGGCGACCAGTTCGGCGGTCGGGACGATCCGTTCGCAGGACACGAACCGGCGCCGGGCGGCCAGGCAGAACAGGTCGTCGAAATAGGGGTCGGGGCCGAGATAGCTCGCGTTCCCGTGCGCGTCCGCGCGGTTGAGGTGCACCAGCGCCACGTCCAAGGACAGGGCAGGCATCGCGATCAGTTCCTCGCCGTCGTCGTAGGGCGAGCGGACGGTGCGCAGGCCCGGGTAGTGACGTGGCACATCGGACCCGAGACCGGCCCGGATCGGAAGGAACGGCAGCCGTTGCGCTGCGGCGCGCAGTCCGGCGACCACCATGCCCTCGTCCAGTTCTCGGACCGTGACGGCGCCGGTCGTGCGAGCATGCACGAACCACGGGTCGTAGGCGATCGAGTCGAGTGAGACGAACCCGAACACGACCTCGCGGATCTTGCCCGCCGAGCACAGCAGGCCGACGTCCGGACCACCGAAGGACACGACGGTCAGGTCCCGGACCGGTGAGCGCAACAAGGCACGCACCAGGGCCATCGGCTTGCGCCGCGAACCCCAGCCACCGATGCCGATCGTCATGCCGTCCTCGATCTCGGCGACCACGTCGTCGACGGTGACGCGCTTGTCCTTCACCGGCCGACGAACGCGTCGCGGTGCTCGTCCGCGACCCCGGCCAGGTTGAGCTCGAAGGTGAAGCCCTGTTCGTAGCGGTAGCTGCGGTGGACGTGCTGCACGTCGATGCCGTTCAGCGCTTCCTTGGCGGCACGGATGACGCGGGTGTCCTTCGCCGCGATCGCGCGGGCCACCTCGAGGGCGGCGTCGTCGAGCGCGTCCCGGGCGACGACGCGATACACCGAGCCGTGATGGTGCAGCGTCGCCGCGTCGACGGTGGAAGCGGTGTAGTAGAGGGCCCGCATCAGGTGCTGCGGCACCAGCCGCGCCAGGTGGGTCGCCGCCCCGAGTGCGCCGCGGTCCACCTCGGGCAGGCCGAAGGTCGCGTCGTCAGCGGCGACCACCACGTCGGCATTGCCGACGAGCCCGATCCCGCCGCCCAGGCAGAAGCCCTGCACCGCGGCGATGACCGGCACCGCGCAGTCGTACACCGCGCCGAACGCGGCGTGGCAACCGCGGTTGGCCCCGATCAGGGCGTCGAAACCCTCGGTGCGCTGCATCTCCTTGATGTCGACACCGGCGCAGAATCCGCGGCCCTCGGCGCGCAGCACCACGACGTGCGTCGCGGGATCGCGACCTGCCGTGCGCACCGCGTCGGCGAGATCGAACCACCCCTGAACGGGGATCGCGTTGACCGGCGGGTAGTCGACGGTGACGACCGCGACCCCGGCCTCGGCCGTGCTCGTCCGGATGCCCATGCCTCCACCTTTCTGACCAAGCAATTGCTTGGTAGGTTAGCAGCCGTGGCCCTTGACCTCGACCTGGACGGCGCCGTCGCGCTCGTCACCGGCGGCACCCGCGGCGTGGGACGCGGCATCAGCGCCGTGTTGCGGGCCGCGGGGGCGCGCGTCGTCACCTGCGCGCGCACCCCTCCGGCCGACCCGGCCGAGTTCGTGCCGTGCGACGTGCGCGACCCCGAGCAGGTGGACGCGCTGATGGCGACCGTCCTCGACCGGTTCGGCGGGCTGGACATCCTCGTCAACAACGCCGGCGGCGCACCCTACGCGCAGGCGGCCACGGCGAGCCCACGGCTGCACGCGAAGATCGTCGAGCTCAACCTGCTCGCTCCGCTGCTGATGGCCCAGGCGGCGAACGCGATCATGCAGCAGCGACCACGAGGCGGGGCGATCGTCATGGTGAGCAGCGTGAGCGGGCACCGGCCGTCCCCGGGGACGGCGGCCTACGGGGCAGCCAAGGCCGGGCTGGACAGCCTGACCGCGAGCCTTGCCGTCGAGTGGGCACCGAAGGTCAGGGTGAACTCGGTGGTCGCGGGGCTCGTGCGCACCGAGCAGGCGCACCTGCATTACGGCGACGAGGACGGCATTGCCGCGATCGCGCGCACCGTCCCGCTCGCCCGGCTCGCCGATCCTGGCGAGATCGGCGCGTGCGTTGCGTTCCTCGCGTCCCCGCTCGCGTCCTATGTGAGCGGCGCAACGCTGGTCGTGGACGGTGGTGGCGAGATCCCGGCCTTCCTGGCCGCCGCGAACGCGAGGGACGAACGATGACCCTGTGTGCCGGGCGGGTCGTGATCGTGACCGGCGCCGGACGCGGCATCGGGCGGGCACACGCGCTTGCCTTCGCCGCGGCGGGCGCGCAGGTGGTCGTCAACGACGTCGGCGTGGGTCTGGACGGCACCGGTGGCGGCGCTGGGCCGGCCCAGCAGGTCGTGGACGAGATCGTGGCCGCGGGCGGGACTGCCGTCGCGAACGGCTCGGACGTCGCCGACTGGGCAGGGGCCCAGGCGCTCGTGCAGACGGCGCTCGACTCGTTCGGCCGGCTGGACGTGCTGGTCAACAACGCCGGATTCCTGCGTGACCGGATGCTCGCGAACCTCTCGGAACAGGAGTGGGACGCGGTCGTGCGGGTTCACCTCAAGGGGCATTTCGCGACGATGCGGCACGCCGCGGCGTACTGGCGGGCCGAGTCGAAGGCGGGCCGGCAACCGGACGCGCGGGTCGTGAACACCAGTTCCGGCGCGGGACTGCTCGGCAGCGTCGGCCAGGGCAACTACGCCGCGGCGAAGGCCGGCATCATCGGCCTGACGCTCGTCGCGGCGGCGGAGTTCGGCCGCTACGGGGTGACCGTGAACGCGATCGCGCCGGCGGCCCGTACCCGGATGACCGAGGCGGCGTTCGCCGAGACGATGGCGGCCCCAGCCTCGGGCTTCGATGCGATGGCGCCCGAGAACGTCTCGCCGCTCGTCGTCTGGCTGGGCAGTGCCGAGTCGGCCGGCGTCACCGGTCGGGTGTTCGAGGTCGAGGGCGGCTCGATCTCGGTAGCGGACGGTTGGCAGCACGGCCCGGCGCGGGACAAGGGCACACGCTGGGAACCGGACGAACTCGGCCCGGTGGTCGCCGACCTGCTCGCGCGTGCCCCGGCGCCGGCGCCGGTCTACGGCGCGTAGAACCCGGTGGACGGGCCACCTCGTCGTTCGTGATGAGGAGGATGACCGATGAAACTGCCGGCCCGGGTGATCCGATCATGGGCCCTGGTGCTCGCGGCCGGTGCCGCGGTGGCGGGCTGCGCGTCGGCGACGGGCGGCGCGCCGGCAGGCGGGGGGCCGCTGACCAGCGCGCCGGGGTCGAGCGCGCCGCGGTCGGACCTGGCCGAGATCTTCGCGGCCGCCGTGACCCACCGCTCGCACCCCGAGGGCAGGCAGAATCGCCCGCTGACCCTCATCCGCGATCACACCTATTGCAGCCAGCCGCTGCAAGTACGGCCGTGCGCTCCCGTCCGCATCGAGGACGACGTGCAACGCCAGGTGCTGGCACACCTCGGCCCGCAGACGCGGTTCACCGCCGCGCCGCCGAAGCGTCTCGACTCCCGCTCCCGCATCGTCGTCACGCTCGGCGCCCCACGGATCACCGGTGAGCGGGCCACGGTAACCGTCGAGACCGCCTGCGGGCCGTGGTGCGCGCAGGGCGAGACGCTGGTGCTGCACCGGACCGCGCGCGGGTGGCGGGTGACCGGGTTGACCGGTACGTCCTACCTCAGCTGAGCCGGTCGCCGACCCGGACGACGATGAGCAGCTTGTTGCCGAGGTGCGCGCTCTCGGCGGCGCGCTGCAGCAGCGGCCAGGCTCGTTTCAGGGTCGTCAGCAGCCGTGATCCGGTCTGTTCGGCTTCGTAGGCGAAGACCGCGCTCATCTTCTCGCGGACACTGGTCGCGCGTTGGACGTCGACGACCTCGCAGCCGAGCCGGCTGCATCAGCGCCCGGAACCCCTGCTGGGTGAAGTAGATCTTGTGCTCCCAGTAGTAGAGCGGCATCGTCCAGTCGGCTCGCCCGCCGGTCAGCCGGTGGACGGCGAGTACCGCCCGGCGCAGCGGAAAGCCCCCGTCCGGCGTCTCGAACAGCAGCGCACCACCCGGGCGGATGCGGGGGACCAGCGCCTTCAACGCGGCCAGCGGGTCGATGATGTGCTCGATGACGTCCCACATCGTCAGCACGTCGAAGTGCTCTGGCAGGTCGTCCTTGTCGATCTCGTCCACGAGCCGGGCCTCGAGCCCGCGCTCGCGAGCCTCCGCCACGGCGTGGCGGTCCGGGTCCACGCCCACCGCCTCCAGGCCGCGGCCGTGGGCGTAGGCGAGGAAGTTGCCGGTACCGCAGCCGACGTCCAGGACGGTGCGGACCGGGCCGATGTGGCGCTCGGCGACGTCGACCATCCGGTCGTAGCGGGCGGCGAACGCGGCCCGGGTGGCGGGGTCGTTGTAGAACGCGAACTTGTGCGCCTCCCAGTACTCACTCTGCTCGTTGCCGGCGGCGGCGACGTCCTGCCGGAAGAACTGCGTCCGGCAGCGACGGCACCGGTACAGCCGGTACTGGCCCTCGACGACGAGCGACAGCGGCCGCCCGTCCTCGGTGCACGCCGGGCACTGTTCGATCACCACCGCGACGTTACCGACACCGGGCCGGTACGTCGCGGGACAACGGGCGCGACATGCGCAAGATCGCGGGCGCGATCGCCGGGCGCCGCGCGGCAAGCCCTGCCGTCGTCACATCGGCGAACCTGACCGGACAGTCGGTGTGTCAGCCTTCGACGCGCTTCGTCAACTCGCGCATCGAGTTCTTCAGGGACTGGTCGCGGATCAGGTTCTTCATCGGGCCTGGCACGAAGAAGCCGACCTCGAAGGTGATGTCGACGGACACGTCGGTACCGCCGTCCGCGCGGGGCGTGAAGGTGTAGCGCCCGTGGTTGTCCTTCAGATCGCCGCTCACCTGGTCCCAGGACAGTTCATTGGGCAGGTCGTAGCTGTAGCGCACGATGTACTCGACCTTGCGGATCTTCGCGTCGACCTTCATCTTGATCAGCGAACCGCGGCCCTCGGCGTCGCGCTCGAGGACGGTGCACTCGAGCACGCTGCCCTGCCAGTCGGCGTAGGAGTCGAAATCGAGCAGTGCATCGATCACCTTGTCCGGTGGTGCCGCGATGACGTCGCTCAGGCCGCCGGTATCTGTGCCCATCGGTCAGATCCTCTCGATGATCGTGCCGGTCGCGAGCGCTCCGCCCGCGCACATCGTTACCAGGGCCGTCGTGCCGTCGCGCCGCTCCAGTTCGTGCAAGGCGGTAGTCAGCAGCCGAGAACCCGTGCTGCCGACCGGGTGCCCGAGCGCGATCGCCCCGCCGTTGACGTTGAGCTTGTCAGGATCGGCACCGTGCACCTGCAACCAGGACATCGGGACCGACGCGAACGCCTCGTTCACCTCGTACAGGTCGATGTCCGACAGGCTCATCCCGCTGCGCTCGAGCAGGCGCGTGGTGGCCTGCACCGGACCGTCCAGGTGGTAGTACGGCTCGGCTCCCACGAGGCACTGCGTGCGGATGCGCGCACGCGGACGCAGTCCGAGCCTGCGGGCGCAGTCGGCGTCCATCAGCAGCAGCGCGGCGGCGCCGTCGGAGATCTGCGACGACGTGCCGGCGGTGTGCAGCCCGTCCTCGAGCATCGGCCGCAACCGCGCGAGGCTTTCTGCGGTGGTGTCGCGCAGGCCCTGATCCCGGCCTACCCTGTGGGTCGCC
This sequence comes from uncultured Actinomycetota bacterium, assembly GCA_963750295.1. Classification (GTDB taxonomy): domain Bacteria; phylum Actinomycetota; class Actinomycetes; order Mycobacteriales; family Jatrophihabitantaceae; genus CAVVPY01. The sequence continues at coordinate 1,267,767 of CAVVPY010000001.1, read as the reverse complement.
TCGGTCGGCTTGCCGTCCTCGTCCAGGACCGGAGCCGTCACCGGCGCGAGCTGGGTGTCGAAGCGGCCCTCGTCCCAGGCTCGCTTGGCGTTGCGTTGTGAGCGGACGCCGAACTCGTCGACCATGGCGCGGGTGAGGCCGCGACGCTGGGCGATGCGCTCGGCGGCGACGTACTGGTTGGGCAGGTCGATGTCCCACGAGTCCGGTTTGGGTAGTCCGGTGTCGCCTACGTTCGCACCCAGCGGCACGCGCGACATCGCCTCGACCCCGCACGCGATGCCGACGTCGATCGCTCCGGCGCTGATCAGACCCGCGACCAGGTGGTTGGCCTGCTGCGCGCTGCCGCACTGGCAGTCGACCGTCTGGCACCCCGTACGCCACGGCAGGCCGGCGGCGAGCCACGCGGTCCTGGTCACGTTGTTGGACTGCTCGCCGGCCTGCGTCACGCAGCCGCCGATCACCTGCTCGACGAGGTTCGCATCCACGCCTGCACGCTCGACAACGGCGCGCTGTGCGGCCCCGAGCAGTTCACTGGCGTGCAGCCCGGACAGCCACCCGCCACGCTTGCCGATGGGGGTGCGCACTGCCTCGACAATCACGGGAGTGCCCACAAGTCCTCCTGGAGCGAAGAGCGGAGTCGGTTCAAACTAGAACACGTTCCTGAATAGCTGCAACAAATGGGGGTCTTGACTTCTCTGACAGGCGCCGCTGTGCTTGAATTCTACTAGAACCTGTTCCAGTTTCTGCGCGGCGCACGGCTGCGATCGTCCGGCGATAGGAGGCCCCGCAGTGGCCCTGCCACAGCTGCCCGATGGATTCGACGTGAACGACCCGGATCTGTACGCCCAGCGGCTGCCGCGGGCCGAGTGGGACGAACTGCGCCGCACCGCGCCGATCTGGTGGCAGGCACAACCCACGGGACGCGACGGGTTCCATGACAGCGGGCACTGGGTGCTCACCCGGCACGCTGAGGTCAAGGAGGTCTCGCGCAACGACGCGATGTTCTCCGCCTACGAGAACACGGCGATCATCCGGTTCTCCGAGGGCATCGAGCGCGAGCAGATCGAGATGCAGCGCGTGATCCTGCTCAACATGGATGCCCCGCAGCACACGCGGATGCGAGCGATCATCTCGCGCGGGTTCACCCCCCGAGCGGTGAACGGGCTCCGCGAGGCACTCGACGCCCGAGCGAAGAACATCGTGCAGACCGCGCTGTCGTCCGGCGCCGGCGAGTTCGTCCGCGACGTCGCGTGCGAACTCCCGCTCCAGGCCATCGCCGAGCTGCTCGGCGTGCCGCAGGAGGACCGCGGCAAGATCTTCGACTGGTCGAACCGGATGGTCTCCTACGACGACCCCGATTACGACCCGGAGGACGGCAACACCGCGGTGTTCGAGATGTTGAGCTACTTCATGGCGGTGGCCGAGGAGCGCAAGGCCAACCCGGCCAGCGACATCGTGACGAAGTTGGTGACTGCCGACATCGACGGTCAGGAGCTGACGTCCGACGAGTTCGGGTTCTTCACGATCCTGCTCTCGGTCGCGGGGAACGAGACGACCCGCAACGCGATCAGCCACGGCATGGTCGCGTTCATGGAACACCCCGAGCAGTGGGAGTTGTACAAGCGCGAGCGTCCGGAAACCATGGCGGACGAGATCGTGCGATGGTCGACGCCGGTCGTGGTCTTCCAGCGCACGGCCAAGCAGGACGTGGTTCTCGGCGGGCAGCAGATCAAGCAGGGCGATCGCGTCGGGCTCTACTACGCGGCGGCCAATTTCGACCCAGAGGTCTTCGACGACCCGTACACGTTCGACATCATGCGGGATCCGAATCCGCACCTCGGCTTCGGCGGCACGGGTGCGCACTACTGCATCGGCGCCAACCTCGCGCGCATGGAGATCAACCTGATCTTCAACGCGATTGCCGACCACCTGCCCGACATCAGCCTGCTCGGCGATCCCAAGCGGCTGCGTTCGGGCTGGCTGAACGGGATCAAGGAGTTGCCGGTCCAGTACTCGACCGGTGGCTGCCCGGTCGCGCACTGAGACGGCCGCCGGCGTAGGAACCTGCGCCGCCGCGCGCTAGCACGCCGGTCCGACGGTAGGACGCGAACAGTTCACACGCCGCTCCGTCGTCCACAGCGGCGCCATTTGCCCCCGTGCACGCCGGCCCGCTGAGCGACCGTTGCCCTCATGACGCCACGCCGGTGGCGGGTGATGGGGGATCGACATGAGCACACTGATACGACGGCCGCGGCACGCCGGCCCACTGGTCATGACGTTGGTAACGATGCTGGTGGCGTTGCTGACAGCGGGTGTCGGTTCGGCGCCCGCCCTCGCGCACTCACCGGCCACGGTCGTCGATGGAATCGGCTTCGACCACCTGCCCGCCGCGCTGGGCGGGAGTACCGACTTCACCTACGCCTACGACGACGTCGACTTCGTGTCGCGTGACTGGGAGTCGCGCTTCGGCGCGGGCTGGCGGATCGACCTGGACCTCACCGTCATGCGGGGCAGCCGGCTGCGCTCGGGCCGGGCACTGCACGACTGGTTCATCCCTTACGAGGAGCGGCCCCCCGCGGAGGCCCGGTACCGGTTCGTCCGCATCCACGGCCGGCCCGGCTGGGTATGCCGCGACGAGGTGTTCTGGCTGGTGCGTCCCGGGCTGGCGGTGTCGGTGCTGCTCGACCGCCATCGCTGGCCGGTGGCCGAGGTGCTCCGTGTCGCCCGCTCGGCGAGCGAGCTGGCGTGACCTGGTCAGCCCGCCTGGTGCGGGGCGTCAGGTCAGGCGTCGGGGGCACGAGCCGTCTTCATGGCACGGTCGAACTCCCAGATCGCCCGCAGCGAGACCAGCTTCCCGGCGTCGTCGACGCGGTAGACGAAGACGCCGTCCGTATCGACGGTGTAGCCGTTGGTGAGAGTGGTGTGGATCGTCCCGACGTTCGCACACTCGTTCCCGGCCGCGAACGAGTCGCGGATCTCGAACACGAACCGTTCGACGTTGGCGATCGTGAGGTCCCAGAAGCCGGCCCGGCCCTCAGGCCCGTGGTGCCCGGCGCCCTCGGCGTCGAACACCGATGACCCGACCGGATCCTCGATCCAGCCGTCCTCGGCGAACAGCGCGAGCCAGCCCGGCTTATCCTTGCGGCACACCGCGTCATAGGACGCCAGTGCGGCGTCGCGCGCCGGGTGTGCCGCGCGCGAGGGCGCCAGCCACTCGACGGTGGAGGTCGGCAGATCGCTCATCGGACGAACTCTCCTTCCAGGGACGGCGCCATGACCTCGGCGGCAAAGCGGCGGATACCGTCCTTCTTCGCCTCGAGTTCGCCGTCGAAGCCGACGCCGTAGAACAGCCAGGGGACGACGATCACGTCAGTGACGCCGGCGGCGAACAGCTGTCGGTAGCCGTCGACGCCGAACCGGTCGATGCACACGGCCTGGATCTCGAACGGCCGCTCCGCGGTGCCGGCTTCGGCACGCAGGTCGGCGAGCCGGTGAATCGTCGAGACGAGCTGGTCGTAGGTGATCATCGCCGACGTCCACCCGTCGCCGATCCGTGCCGCCCGGCGAAGGGCGACGTCGGTGTGGCCACCGACGTAGATCGGGATCCGCGTCGCGGGCGCGGGGGACATCTGCAGCTTGTCGAAGTCGTAGAACTCGCCGTGGTGCTCGACCATCCCCCCACCGAGGACGAGTTCGATCACCTCGATCATCTCGTCGACCCGCTTGCCGCGCCGCTCGTACGGGACGCCGCACCAGCGGAACTCCTCGGGCGACCAGCCGATGCCCACGCCGAAGCCGAAGCGGTTGCCGGTGAGCGCCGCGACCGTGAGCAGTTGGCGGGCCAGCAGCAGCGGATTGCGGGAGCCGAGTTTGAGCACCTGGGTGTAGAAGCGGATCGTCGATGTTGCCGCGCCCATCGCAGCGGCAGCGATCAACGGATCCGGCCACGGTGTGTCGGCCGACCACATCCGGCTGCCGTCGGCGGTGTAGGGGTAGTCGGCCGAGACGGTCTCGGAGTAGAACAGCGAGTCCGGCATCGCGATCGAGGCGAAGCCGCACTCCTCCGCGCAGCGCGCCAGTTCGACGATCTGATCGAGCGGGCTCATCGCGATCGCGAGCGAGAACTTCTGGTCCATCGCTGGCTCCTTCGGTGTCGTCACGGCCGCTGCGCCCCGACGACCCACATCGCGAAGAATTGCGAGCCGCCGCCGTAGGCGTGACCGAGTGCCTTCCGCACACCGTCCACCTGGTGTCCGTCGGCGCGTTGCATGACCTGCATCGCCGCCTCGGCGAAGCGCAGCATGCCCGATGCCCCGATCGGGTTCGAGCTCAGCACGCCGCCGGAGGGGTTGACCGGCAGGGTGCCGTCCATCGCCGTCCCGCCTGACTCGGTCAGCGTCCAGCCCTTGCCCTCGGGCATGAAGCCCAGCGTCTCGAGCCACATCGGTTCGAACCACGAGAACGGGACGTAGATCTCGGCCGCGTCGATCTCGTTCAGTGGATCGGTGATGCCCGCCTGCTGCCACAGCGCCGCCGCGGCATCGCGGCCGGCCTGCGGATTCACCTGGTCCCGGCCGGCGAAGGTCGTCGGCTCTGAGCGCATCGCGGTGGCGTGGATCCAGGCGGGGCGGTCCACGGCGGCTGCGGCCGTCTCGTTGCCGATGACGATCGCGCACGCCCCGTCCGAGGACGGGCAGGTCTCGTCGTACCGGATCGGGTCCCACAGCATCTGCGAGGCCTGCACCGACTCCACGGTGATGTCCGGCTGACGCAGGTGCGCGTAGGGGTTGCGTGATCCGTTGCGCCGGTCCTTCGCCGCAACGATCGCGCCCACGTGGGTCGGCGCGCCCGATCGGCGAATGTAGGAGCGCACGTGCGGAGCGAAGTACCCGCCCGCACCGGCATTGACCGGCATGCTGAACGGAATCGGGATCGACAGCGCCCACATCGCGTTGGACTCCGATTGCTTCTCCCACGCGACGGCGAGCACGCGCTCGTGCACGCCGGCCTGGACGAGGCTGGTTGCGACGATTGCCGTCGAGCCACCGACCGATCCCGCCGTGTGCACGCGCAGCAGCGGCTTGCCGACGGCTCCGAGGGCGTCGGCCAGGAACAGCTCCGGCATCATCACGCCCTCGAAGAAGTCCGGCGCCTTGCCGACGACGACCGCGTCGATGTCATCCCAGCCGACCTGCGCGTCGGTCATCGCGCGGTCGATCGCCTCGCGCAGCAGCCCGGCCATCGAGACGTCCGCCCGCTTGGCCTTGTGGTGCGTCTGCCCGGTCCCGAGGACGGCGGCGCGCTGCTTGCTCATCGGGCCTCCAACACACAGACCAGGTTCTGCTGCAGCAATGGACCCGACGTCGCGTGCGCGAGGGCCCGTCCGGATGCACCGGAGTGCACCTGCCGCGCCGCCTCGCCGATGCGGACCAGGCCGCCGGCGAACATCGGGTTCCCGGCCAGGGCGCCGCCGGACGGCGTGAGGCGGACGTCCGGCCCGAGACGCAGTGCCGAGCGCAGCAGCAGTTCCTGATGCGTGAACGGGGCGTGCAGCTCGGCCAGGTCGACCCCGCCGGCCCCGGCTGCCGTTGCGGCCGCGGTGGTGGACGGTGAGCTGGTCAGGTCGCGGCCCCCGAGGTTCGCCGAGTCGACGCGATGCGCGATGCCCGAGATCCACGCCGGCCGCTCGACCAATTCCCGCGCCCGGTCACCCGCGGCCAGGACGACGACCGCCGCCCCGTCGGTGATCGGCGCGCAGTCGTGGCGGCGCAACGGATCGGCCAGATAGGGCTCGGCGAGCAACTCATCGACGTCCTTCGAGCCGGTCAGCTGGGCGTACGGGTTGGTCTCGGCATCGCGCCGGCTGCGGACGGCCACCTCGGCCATCGCCCGCTCGTCCCACTGCCCGGTTTCGATCCCGAGCCGGGCCTGCAATCCCGCCAGGGCGATCGAGTCGGGCCACAGCGGGGCGACCGAGTAGGGGTCCAGTTGGAGTGCGAGCGTGCGCCGCAGGTCGCCGGCCGAGGACTTGCCGAATCCGTACACGAGCGCGGTGTCGACCTCACCGGTCTGGATCTTCACCCACGCCTCGTACAGCGCCCAGGCCGCGTCGGCCTCGACGTGCGACTCGTTGATCGGCGGCACCGGGCCGATGGCGTCGATGGCGGAGATGAACGAGAACGCACGGCCGGCCAGATAGTCCGAGGATCCGGAGCACCAGAAACCGATGTCGCGCTTGGTCAGGCCGAGTGCGCCGAAGATCTCACCGAAGATCGGCACCAGCATCTCGACGCCGTTCGTCGTCGCATCGCTGCTGCGCACCTGGTGGGACTGGGCGAACCCGACGACGGCAACCTCGCGGCCCGGGTTCACAGGTGCTCCTGGAACGACTCGTAGGCGGCGTCGGGCTCGCCGGTGGGGCGGAAGTGGTCGATGTTCTGCAGCGTCGGACCCCACTCCGCGCGCGGCTTCCACACCGCTTCGACGCGCATGCCCATCCGGACGTCCTCGGCCGCGCAGTCGAGGATCAGGTGCAGGAAGGCGATGTCGGCGCCGTCGAGAAGGACGTACGCGGCGACGTACGGCGGTGCGATCCGCTGGCCCAGGAACGGGACGTTGACGATGCAGAAGGTCGTCACGATGCCGCGGTCGGGCAGTTCGACCTCGTCGTCGGTGGGCACACCGTCGACCGGGCAGGCACCGCGCGGCGGGACGTAGACCTTCTCGCACACCGGGCACCGCTGCGCGAGGATCCGGCCGTCCTGAAGGCCGAGCAGGTACCGGGTCTCCTGCGGGGCGGCCGAATGCTGCACCTTCAGCGTGACGGGGGTGGTCACCATCGTCACGTCCGGCGCGGCGCTCGGCCGATGGTGATCGGGCGCTGCCTCGGCCCGGCCGGGGCGCGCCGGCTCGAAACAGACGATGTCGCGGATGTGTCCGACCGGCTCCTCGACCCACCGTGCCTGCACCCGCATGCCGCTCGCCAGGTCGGCGGGGGAGGTCACGTCGAGCGCGTGCAGCATCGTGGTATCCGCGCCGTCGAGCCGGATCAGGGCCCACGCGAACGGGCGCTCGAGTGGCTGACCCGCCAGCGGTTGGGCCACCCAGGTCCAGCTGACGACCACGCCCTCGTCGGCGACGTCGACGAAGTCGGTCAGCGGTTCCGCGGTGTCGGGGTCGTACTCCGGGGGCGGGACGTACACGCGGCCGTCCGAGCCGCGAACGCCCACGATCTGCCGACCGGCCAGCCCGGTCATGAACCGACCCAAGGTCGGGCCCAGCGAGCGGGTGTAGTCGAAACTGAGCTCGATCGACGCGCGGAGCGGTTCGACGGCAGTCACCCCGAAAGTGAAACATGTTCTCGTATTGTCGACAAGGGGAGGCCGCAAGTGCCGGTAGAAATGAGGTCGGTGCGCTTGTCCGCAACTGATACACGTTCTAGATTGGCGGCAACTGGCCAGGACGGGAGAGCGCAGCGTGGCTGACATCGGACTCTGGAACATCGCCCGGCAGCAACCCGGCCACACCGCGGTCGTCGACCCCGACGGGCGCGAGATCGGCTACGGCGAATTCGCCGCGACGGCCGACCGGTACGGGCGCGGGCTGCAGGAACTGGGGCTGGCAGCCGGTGACTGCCTCGTCGTGATGTTGCCCAACAGCATCGAACTGGTTGCGCTGTACTTCGCGGCGATCGAGTGCGGTCTCTACATCGTGCCGATCAACTGGCACCTCACCGGTCCCGAGGTCGCCTACATCGTCGAGGACTGCGAGGCGAAGGCGTTCGTCGGTCACGAGCAGTTCGCGGCGGCGGCATCCGTGGCCGCGGCCAGCCTGCCGGCACGAGCCCGGTTCGCGGTGGGCGCGGTCGACGGGTTCCGCCCCCTGGTCGAACTCGAGGCCGACGGCGGCCGTCCCGACCAGCGCACCCACGGCGCGCCGATGGTCTACACGTCCGGGACGACGGGCCGGCCCAAGGGCGTCAAGCGCCCGCTCACGGGTGCCGATCCGGACGAGGTCCCGCTGGCATCGTCGGCGTTCTTCGGGATCTTCGGCATCGCGCCGCTCGATGACAACGTCCACATCTGCGGGTCGCCGCTCTACCACACGGCGGTGCTCAACTTCGTCGGAATCTCCCTGCAGCTGGGGCACAAGGTCGTCCTCATGGAGCGCTTCGACGCGGAGGAGATGCTGCGCCTGATCGACCTGCACCGCGTGACCCACAGCCACATGGTGCCGACGCAGTTCACCCGGTTGCTGGCGCTGCCCGAGGACGTCCGCGCAAGGTACGACGTCTCGTCGCTGCGGACGATGATCCACGGCGCTGCGCCGTGCCCGGACGAGGTCAAGCTGGCGATGCTCGACTGGTGGGGGCCGGTGGTCATCGAGTACTACGCGGCCACCGAAGGCGGCGGCGCGTCGATCACCGCTACCGAGTGGTTGACCAAGCGCGGCTCGGTCGGGAAGGCGTGGCCGTACTCAGTCATCAAGGTCCTCGACGACGACGGCAACGAGGTGCCGACCGGCCAGCCCGGGCTGGTGTACATGCGGATGGGTCAGTCCAGCTTCGACTATCACAAGAGCGCCGAGAAGACCCGCGAGTCCCGGGTGGGCGACCTGTTCACCGTCGGGGACATCGGCTACCTGGACGAGGACGGCTACCTGTTCCTCTGCGACCGCAAGAGCGACATGATTATCTCTGGCGGGGTGAACATCTATCCCGCCGAGATCGAGGGTGAGCTGGTCATGCACCCGGCGGTGGCCGACGTCGCCGTCTTCGGCATCCCGGACGACCAGTGGGGTGAGGCGATCAAAGCCGTCATCCAGCCCGCCGAGGGCGTCGTGGCCTCGGCGGAGCTGACCGCGCAGATCCAGGAGTTCGCCGCGGCCCGCCTCGCCAAGTACAAGCTGCCGAAGGTCGTGGAGTACATGGCGGAGCTGCCCCGCGACGACAACGGCAAGCTGTACAAGCGCAAGCTACGGGACGAGAGCTGGGCGGGCCGCTCCCGGGCGATCTGAGCAGACCGCGGTCAGACGCCGCGGAAGACCGGCGTGCGCTTCTCGGCGAAGGCACGCGGGCCCTCGCGCGCGTCCTCGCTCTGGAACACGGCCATGCCGAGCTTCGCCTCCAGGCGGAAGGCGTCGTTCTCGGGCAGCCCTTCGCTCTCGCGAATCGTGCGCAGGATCGCCTGGACGGCAAGCGGCCCGTTCGCGGCGATCAGCGCCGCGATCTCGAGCGCCTTGTCCAGTGCCTGGCCGTCGGGGACGACGTGCCCGATCAACCCGAGCGACTGGGCTTCGGCCGCGCGGATGTGGCGGCCGGTCAGCAGCAGATCCGCGGCCACCGTGTACGGGATCTGGCGGACCAGCCGCACAGCCGACCCGCCGAGCGGGAACAGGCCCCACCGCGGCTCGCTGACGCCGAACCGCGCGCTCTCGCCGGCCACCCGGATGTCGGTCGCCTGCAGGATCTCGGTGCCCCCGGCGATCGCCGCGCCCTCGACGGCAGCGATCAGCGGTTTGGTGAGCCGCCGGCCCTTGAGCAGCGACTCGATCACCGACAGGTCCATCGCTCGGGCCGATTCACCGGGATGCGAGGTGGTCATCGCCTTCAGGTCGGCGCCGGCGCAGAACGCACCGCCCGCGCCGGTGAGGATGCAGGCCCGGATGTCGGGGTCGCTGTCGACGCGGTTCCACGCCTGGGTCATCCCGGCGAGCATCGGGCCGGAGAGCGCGTTGCGAGCCTCGGGCCGGTTCATCGTCACGATGAGGACGTGCTCGCGCTTTTCGACGAGGCAGTGCTGGTCATCCGGCGTGGTCATCAGGCGTCCTCGCTCGTCGCTTCAGGCTTGCACGAAACGATAACACGTTCTAGTTTTTGCTCATGGCGTTGACGATTGCCGACCTGTTCGAACATGCGGCCGACCTCCACCCGGATCGGATGGCGGTGGCCTGCGACGACGACCGCCGCAGTTTCGCCGAGCTCGAACAGCGTGCCAACCGGCTGGCCCATCACCTCGCCGCGCATGGCGTGCGCGCCGGCTCGCACGTCGGTTTCTGCGTGCGCAACAGCGTGTTCGCGGTCGAGACCATGCTCGCCATCTACAAGCTGCGCGCGGTCACGATCAACATCAACTACCGCTACACCGCCGCCGAGATCGAGTACGTCGTCGACAACGCCGACGTGGTGGCGCTCGTCCACGACCGCGAGTTCACCCCGCAGGTGGAGGCAGCCGCGGCGCGGGTGCCCGGTCTCGGCCACACCGTCGTGATCGAGGACGGCAGCACCGTCGCGTTCACCGGTACGCCGTACGAGGCAGCGCTGGCCGGCGCGTCACCGGAGCGCGACTTCGGCGAACGCAGCCCCGACGACCTCTACATCCTCTACACCGGTGGGACGACCGGGATGCCGAAGGGCGTGATGTGGCGCCACGAGGACATCTGGCGCACCCTCGGCGGCGGCATCAACTTCGTCACCGGCGAGCCGCTGGCCGACGAGTGGGACCAGGCCAAGACCGGCTCGGTCACCGGTGGGATGACCAGGCTGTGCATCGCCCCGCTGATCCACGGCAACGCCCAATGGGCCACCCTGGCCGCCCTGTTCGGCGGCGACAGCGTCGTGCTCGTCCCGCGCTTCGATCCCGACGAGATCTGGCGCGCGATCGAGCGGCACAAGGTCAACGTCGTCGTGCTGATCGGCGACGCCATGGCGCGGCCGATCATCGACGCGTATCTCGCCGGCAACTACGACGCCTCGACGGTCTATGCGATATCCAGCAGCGCAGCCGTGTTCTCACCGACGGTGAAGAAGCAGTACGTCGACTCGCTGCCGAACACGGTCGTGACCGACGCGATCGGTTCCTCCGAGACCGGGTTCACCGGGCTCGGGTTGGTGACCAAGGACAGCGAGCAGTCCGCCGGCGGTCCGCGGGTGAATCTGAACTCCCAGTCGATCGTCATCGACGAGCACGACCGTCCGGTCGCTCCCGGCTCGGGGGTCATCGGCCGCATTGCCCGCGGCGGCCACGTGCCACTCGGCTACTACAAGGACCCCGAGAAGACCGCGGCGATGTTCGTCGAGGTCGACGGCAAACGCTACGTGGTGCCCGGTGACCTCGCGATCGTCGAGGCCGACGGAACCACCCAACTGCTCGGACGCGGCAACACCTCGGTGAACACGGGCGGCGAGAAGGTGTTCCCCGAGGAGGTGGAGGCAGCGCTGAAGTCCCACCCCGACGTGTTCGATGCGATCGTGATCGGCCTGCCCGACGAATTGCTCGGCCAGCGGGTCGCAGCACTGGTCGAACTGCGCCCCGGAACGCACCCCTCTGTCGAGGAGATCCTGGCCAGCGCGCGCGAGGTGATCGCCGGATACAAGGCGCCGCGCAGCGTCTGGGTGGTCGAGCAGATCCAGCGACTGCACACCGGCAAGACGGACTTCACGTGGGCCAGGACCTACGCCGACGAGCATTCAGGGGAGGACCTGTGCGCACCCCGATCTGCGACCAGCTCGGCCTAGCCCACCCGATCTTCGGCTTCACGCCGTCCGAGCACGTCGCGGCGGCGATCAGCCGCGCGGGCGGGATGGGCGTGCTGGGCTGCGTCCGCTTCAACGATCCGGACGAGCTCGACTCGGTGCTGTCGTGGATGGACGAGAACACTGACGGCAAGCCGTACGGCGTCGACATCGTGATGCCGGCGAAGGTGCCGACCGAGGGCAGCTCGCTCGACCTCGGTGCCCTCATCCCGCAGGGCCACAAGGACTTCGTGCAGGAGGCGCTGCGCAAACTCGGCGTCCCGCCGCTGCCCGCCGACGGCGACCCCGCGGGGGAAGGCGTCCTGGGCTGGCTGCACTCGGTGGCGCGCGCACACGTCGACGTCGCGCTTCGGCACCCGATCGCGCTCATCGCGAACGCGCTCGGCTCACCGCCCAAGGACGTGATCGACGAGGCACACCAGCACGCGGTGCCGGTCGCCGCGCTCGCTGGAAAGGCCGAGCACGCGCGGCGCCATGTCGACAACGGCGTCGACATCGTCATCGCCCAGGGCACCGAGGCGGGCGGGCACACCGGCGAGATCGCCACCATGGTGCTCGTCCCCGAGATCGTGGATGCCGTGGGCGAGGACGCCTACGTCCTTGCTGCGGGTGGCATCGGCTCGGGCCGGCAGATCACGGCCGCTCTCGCGCTCGGCGCGGGCGGCGTCTGGATGGGCTCGTACTGGCTGACCACCTCGGAGTACACGCTGGGCACGGGCGATGCGATGAAGCGCGCGCTCGTCGCCGCCGGTTCGGATCAGACCGTCCGGTCCCGCATCTACTCAGGCAAGCCGGCCCGGCTGCTCAAGACCCGGTGGACCGAGGCGTGGGCCGCGGACGATGCGCCGGACCCGTTGCCGATGCCGTTGCAGAACCTGCTTGTCAGTGAGGCGCATCAGCGCATCGCGGAGGCCGACGATCCCCAGGTCGTGGCGATGCCGGTGGGCCAGATCGTCGGGCGGATGAATGCGGTCCGCCCGGTCGCGGACCTCATCGCCGACCTCGTCGCAGAGGTCGAGCAGACCATGGGACGGCTCGACAAGTTCCGGTGACCGGCGTTGCGGCGCCGGCCGATCCGTTCGCACCCGCCTCGCTCGGGCCGGTGCGGCTGCGCAATCGGATCATCAAGGCCGCGACCTTCGAGGGCATGACCCGAAACGGTCACGTGTCCGACGAGTTGATCGGGTTCCACCGCCGGGTTGCCGCCGGCGGGGTCGCGATGACGACCGTCGCCTACTGCGCGGTCGCGCCGGAGGGCCGTACCGACCGGCACCAGATCTGGCTGACGGCCGACGCCGTGCCGGGGCTGCGCCGGCTCACCGACGCCGTGCATGCCGAGGGGGCCGCGGTGTCAGCGCAACTGGGCCACGCGGGTCCGGTCGCCGACGGTCGCAGCAATCGCGTGCGCGCGATTTCGCCGCAACGGATGTTCTCGCCGCTGTCGTTGCAGTTCACCCGACGCGCCACCGCGGACGATCTCGCGCGCATCGTCGCCGCGCACGCCGCCGCGGCCCGGCATGCCATCGACGCGGGGTTCGACGCCGTCGAGATCCACCTCGGCCACAACTACCTCGCCAGCGCCTTCCTCAGTCCGCGGCTCAATCACCGCCGCGACGACTACGGCGGTCCGCTGGAGAACCGAGCCAGGTTCGCCCGCGACATCGCCCGTGGCGTGCGCGACGCGGTGGGGGATCGGATCGCCGTCCTGGCCAAGCTCAACCTCGAGGACGGGGTACGCCGCGGCCTGCAGGTCGACGAATCGATCCGGGTCGCGCAGTGGCTCGCCGCCGACGGGTCGGTGGACGCGCTGGAGATGACGGCCGGCAGCTCGCTGCTCAACCCGATGTACCTGTTCAAGGGTCCGGCGCCGCTCGCCGAGTTCGCCGCGGCCATGCGTGAACCGGTCCGTACCGGCGTCCGGCTGTTCGGCCGGACCCGGCTGCACAGCTACCCCTACACCGACGGGTACCTGCTCGAGGACGCCGGCCGGGTGCGGGCGGCGATCACCCTGCCGATGGTGCTGCTCGGCGGGGTGACGAGCCGGACAGTGATCGACCGCGCGATGGCAGCCGGGTTCCAGTTCGTCGCGATGGCCCGGGCGCTGCTCCGCGAGCCCGATCTCGTCGCCCGGATGCAGGCTGACGCCACCGTCAGCTCGGCGTGCAGTCATTGCAACCGCTGCATGCCGACGATCTATACCGGCACCCGCTGCGTCGAACTCGACTGACGGCTACGCCGGGGTCGCCGCCAGTTCGGCACCCAGCCGGCGCAGCTGCGCGGTGGCGCCGCCGAGGGCGAACTCGTTGCGTCGCGACGCGGTGAAGTACCGGTGCAGCGCTCCCTCGACGTCGATCCCGGAACCGCCGTGGATGTGGACGGCGGTATGTGCGACCCGGTGCCCGGCGTCTGCCGCCCAGAACTTCGCCGTCGCGAGCTCGGCGGCACACGGCAGGCCTTCGGCGAGGCGCCAGGCGGCCTCCCACGTCGTCAGCCGGACCGCTTCGACGTCGATGTAGGCGTCGGCCAGCCGCTGCCCGACCGCCTGGAAGCTGCCGATCGGCCGGCCGAACTGCTCGCGCTCGCGGGCATGCGCGGCGGTGAGCTCCAGCGCACGCTCGAGCACACCGAGCTGGTGGGCGCAGCTCGCGAGGGTCTGCCGGGCAACCAGCCAGTCGAGCGTGTCCGCGCCACCGAGCAGCCGGTCCGCGCCAACGCGGGTGCCGGCCAGTTCGAGGGCAGCTGCCCCGTCGCCGTCTGCGCCGACCTGGCGCTCGCGGGTCACGCCCGGGTCGTCCGGGCGCACGAGGAAGACCCGAGGACCGTCCTCGGTCGCGGCCGGGACGAGGAACAGGTCCGCGAGCATCCCGTGCGCGATCGCAGTCTTGGTGCCGGTCAGTACCCAGCCGTCCGAATCAGCCGTGGCGCGGGCGAGCAGTCCGTCGGCGCCCTCGCCGAGATCCTCGCTCAGCGCCGCGCTGACGACCGACGTGCCTGCCGCGGCCGCCGAGGCCAGCTCCGGGTGAGCGAACGCCGCCAGTGCGCGCGCCCCGACGGCGACCGAGGCGAGGAACGGCACCGGAACGACGGCTCGCCCGATCTCGACCAGGACCGCGCAGTCACCGAGTACGCCGATCTCGGCATCGAGGACGCCGGCCGAGCCGAGGGCCGTCCACAGCTCGCGGTCGAACCGGTCCGGCTCGAGGTCGACCGCCTTGTGCCGCACGGGGGTGAGCCGGTCGGCGATGATGTCGCGGGCCAGCCCGGCCAGCTCGCGCGCGTCCTCGGGGATGGCGAAGTCCATCGTGGTCACCGTCCGCTCGCGGGCAGTTTCAGGCCGACCCCGGCGATGATGTCGCGCTGCACCTCGTTGGTGCCACCACCGAAGGTCAGGATGAGCGAGGCCCGCGCCATCCGTTCGACCCGGCCATTCAGCAGTGCGGCGGGGGAGCCGGTTCGCAGCGTGCCGTTCGCCCCGAGGACCTCGGTCAGCAGCCGGTAGGCCTCGGTGGCGAACTCGGTGCCGAACACCTTGGTCGCCGATGCGTCGGCCGGCCCGACGCTGCCGCCGGATGCGATCCGCCAGTTCATCAGCCGCAGGAACTGCACCTTGGCATGCACCCGGGCCAGGTGCACCTGGACCCACTCCTGGTCGACCACCCGGCGCCCGTCGGGAAGTTTGGTCTGTTGCGCCCATTCGCGCACCTCACGCAGCGCGTTGGTGATCGGCGCTGCCGAGGTCAGCGCCACCCGCTCGTGGTTGAGCTGGTTGGTGATCAGCGGCCAGCCCTTGTTCACCTCACCGACGACGGACGACGCGGGCACGCGCACGTCTTGGTAGTAGGTGGCGCTCGTCGTCGGCCCGGACATGGTGTGGACGGGCGTCCAGGAGAAACCGTCCGCCGAGGTCGGCACGATGATCATCGACAGGCCCTTGTGCTTGGGCGCGTCGGGGTCGGTGCGGCAGGCCAGCCAGACATAGTCGGCGTAATGGATCAGGCTCGTCCACATCTTCTGTCCGTTGATCACCCACTCGTCCCCGTCCCGGACGGCCCGCGTGCGGAGCGAGGCGAGGTCGGTACCGGCCCCGGGCTCGGAGTAGCCGATCGCGAAATGCAGGTCGCCGGACGCGATGCGCGGCAGGAAGAACTGCTTCTGCTCCTCCGATCCGAACCGCATGATCGTCGGCCCGACGGTGTTGATCGTGAGAAACGGGACGGGGGCGCCCGCGATCGCGGCCTCATCGGTGAAGATCAGCTGCTCGAGCATCGAGGCGCCGCGTCCGCCGTACTCCTTCGGCCAGCTCAGCGTCAGCCAGCCGTCGGCGCCCATCTGCCTGATGACGTCCTTGTAGACCGTGCCGTCGCCGTAGTCGCCGCCTGACGCGAGCGCGGCTCGCCGCTCCGGCGTCATGAGCGTGGCGAAGTACTCCCGCAGTTCCTGCCGCAGCCGATCCTGCTCGGCGGTGTAGCTGATGAACATCGGGCCGCTCCGGAGACTGTTCGGGGTGTTGGGCACGGGTGACGATTGGGGTGGCAACAGTGGAACGCGTTCTACTCAGATTACCGGCAGGGCCCCGGTGACGTCGACCGGTACGCGTAAATCGGGCGTTGCGTGCAAGAAATGCCGCGTTGCATGTATCTAGAACGCGTTCTACCATCACGAAGCAGACGCGACAGTGCAGTGACCGGGATGTGCTCCGCTCGTTACTCCCACCGAGACGGCGGAGTGCTTGCCGGCCGGCGGCGAGCATGTCGCGCACGCCGACCATCGAGGAGGAGCGCATGCAGGTCAGCGTCGACCGCGATCTGTGCGAGGCCAACGCGGTCTGCTGCGGCCTGGCTCCTGCCGTCTTCGCTCTCGATGACGACGAGCAGTTGGTCATCTCGCCGGTTCCGCCGGAATTGACGCCCCGAGTCGAACTCGCCGTGGCACGGTGCCCCAAGAACGCACTGTCGGTAGCTGATGGCTGAGACCCCGGCGCGCGTCCCACGGTCCGGAACAGGTCTCGACGGCCTCGTCGCGGTCGTCACCGGTGCCGGGGCAGGTCTCGGCCGCGCCGAGGCACTGGCGCTCGCGGCCGCCGGCGCGCACGTCGTGGTCAACGACCTGCACGAGAACGACGTGGTCGACGAGATCGAATCGCTCGGCGCCAAGGCGCTGTTCGTCGGCGGCAGCGTCGCCGAACGGGACACCGCAGACGCGCTTGTCGCCGCCGCCACCGAACACTTCGGCGGATTGCACGTCGTCGTGAACAACGCCGGCGTCACCCGCGACCGGATGCTGTTCAACATGTCCGACGACGAGTGGGACACCGTCATCGACGTGCACCTGCGCGGACACTTCCTGCTCTCGCGCAACGCTGCGGCGTACTGGCGCGCGCTGTACAAGTCGTCGGGCACCCCCGTCTACGGGCGGATCGTGAACACCTCGTCCGAGGCGGGGCTGACCGGATCGGAAGGCCAGGCCAACTACGCCGCCGCGAAGGCCGGCGTCACCGCCCTCACGCTGGCCTCGGCACGCGGCCTGGCCCGGTTGGGCGTGCGAGCGAACGCGATCTGCCCGCGAGCACGTACGGCCATGACCGCCGGTGTCTTCGGTGCCGCGCCGGAGGGCGCAGACCCGCTTTCGGTCGAGAAGGTCGCTCCGCTCGTCGCTTATCTTGTTTCGCCGGCCGCCGATGCGATCAACGGACAGGTTTTTGTCGTCTACGGCGGGATGGTCGCGCTGATGGCCGCCCCAGGCGTCGAGCAGCGCTTCGACGCCGCACCCGGGCCCGACGGGCAGTCGACGTGGACCGCGGACGACCTCGACCGCACGGTGGGTACGTTTTTCGTCGGGCGCGACCCCGCCCGGACGTTCGCGAGCACGGAGGTGCTGAACCTGTCATGACCGACTCAGGGAAGCGGCGATCGGCGCGTCGCACGCGCCCAGCCACCGTCGTGTTGCTCGCAACGGCGAGCGCCGTTCTGGTCGCCTGCGGGTCTCAGGTTCCGCCGTCGGCCTACATCGGCGATCAGGCCAGGCTGTACGGCACCTCCCTGGGCCCAGACGGTCCGGGGGGCGTCCCCGGAACCGGGTCGAGTGCCGGTCCGGGTGCCGGCAGCGGCACGGCAACCGGCTCGGGTCGAGGTTCCGGCTCCGGTAGCGGCTCCGGTTCGGGCAGCGGCTCTGGTTCGGGCAGCGGCAGCGGCTCTGGTTCGGGTAGCGGCAGCGGCTCGGGTAGCGGCTCCGGGTCCGGTTCGGGCAGTGGCAGTGGCAGCGGCTCTGGTTCGGGTAGCGGTAGCGGCAGCGGTTCCGGTTCGGGCGCGCATGCGGCGAGTTGTGCCGGGTTCAAGAACACCGATCACATCAGCAATGCGACCATCCCGATCGCGAACATCTCGGACACGAGCGGACCGGTCTCAGGCCTGTTCACCGGTGCGCAGCAAGGTATCAAGGCCTACGTCGCCTACTTCAACGCGACATCGAGCATCTGCGGACGCAAGCTCGCGCTGGAGAATCTCGATAGCCAGACCAGCTCGACCGGTGACCAGCAGGCAGCGACCACGGCCTGCAGCAACGCCTTCGCGGTGATCGGGTCGATGGGCGCCTTCGACGACGGCGGCGCGCAGACCGTGACCAACTGCGGCATCCCTGACCTGCGCACGGCGGTGACCGAGAGCGACCGGTTGTCCTCGCCCGTCGTCTACGCGGTGCAGTCGCTCAACGTGCGCTACCAGCCGACGACCTTCGCCGACTTCTACAAGTCGAAGTTCCCGGGCGTCGCCGCGAAGGCAGCCTTCCTCTACATCGGCGCCGGCGCGGGCGCGGCGCAGGGCACCGCGACGATCAAGATGCTGAAGTCTCGCGGGTACAACATCGTGTACAGCTCGGCCGTTCCGGTGACGGAGATCAACTACACCGGGTACGTCGCGAAGATGCAGTCGGCCGGCGTCAAGTACGTCGAGTACGTCGGCTCCGCCCAGCAGGCAGTGGGTATCGCCAAGGCGATGGACGCCCAGTCGTTCCACCCCGTCTACGTGCTCGACCCCGAGGCCTACAACCCGAGCTTCGTCCAGTCCGGGGGGTCCGCGGTCGACGGCACGCACATCTACATCAACGCGCTGCCCTTCGAAGAGGCGTCGCGAAGTCCCGAGATGCAGAAATACATCGAATGGCTCAACCGCACCTCGCCCGGTGCGCCACCGGACTACTTCGGCCTGTTTGCCTGGTCCGCAGGCGCACTGTTCACGCAGAAGGCGATCGAACTCGGGGGCAAGCTGACCCGGGCGTCCCTCCTCGCGGCGCTGCGGACGGTGGACAACTACACCGGTAACGGCCTGTTCGGCCCGCAGCATGTCGGCGCGAAGCGGACCGGGTCCTGCTACAACTTCATCACGCTGCAGAACGGCAAGTGGGTTCGCGAAGGCCCGAGTTCCTACATCTGCGGCGGCACGACGGACGTCGGGTAGCGCACGCCACCATGACGACGTTCCTCGCGTTCACCTTCACCGGGCTGTTCTACGGCGCCGCCTACGCGATCGCCGCCTCGGGACTGGTCGTGACCTACACGACGACGCGCGTGTTCAACCTCGGTCACGGAGCGATCAGCATGATCGCGGCCTTCACCTACTGGCAGCTCACCGTGCAGGCGCACATGAACCAACTGCTGGCGATCGCGATCATCCTGCTGCTGCTCGCACCGGCGGCGGGCATCGTGATCGAACGCGTCATCGCCCGCAATCTCGGTGACGCGCCGGTCAGCGTGAGCCTCGTGGTGACGGTCGGCCTGTTCGTCGGGCTGGTCGGCGTCGCCCAGCAGGTCTGGCCGGCCACGGTCGGCCGCTCGGTCGAGCCGTTCTTTTCCGGGCACTCGATCAGGATCGGCTCGTACCAGCTCAGCTACCAGGAGTCGATCCCGATCGTGCTGTCGGCGGTCGTTGCGTTCGGCCTGTACGTGCTGCTCAACCGGACGCGGCTCGGCACGGCGATGCGCGCCGCGGTCGACAACCGCGAGATGCTCGCGCTCTACGGGGGCAGTCCCGGCCGCGTCTCGATGTTCAGCTGGGCGCTCGGGTCGACGCTCGCAGCGCTCGCGGGCGTGCTGCTGGTCTCGAAGGTCGGCCTCGACTACTACCTGCTCACCTTCCTGGTCGTCGATGCCTTCGCAGCGGCGATGTTCGGCCGGCTGCAGAGCCTGCCGCTGACCTTCCTCGGCGCGATGGTGCTCGGCCTCGGTCAGGGTTACGTGTTCTACCTGCCGTCATCGACATTGCTCGACGGGATTCGCCAGGCCCTTCCGACGATCGTGCTGTTCATCGTGCTGATCTTCGTGCCGCAGGTGCGGCTGCGCGTGGGCCAGATCAAGGGCATCCTGGCCGCGCCGGTGCCCACCCGCACCCGGTCGTTGCAGGTGGGCGTCGCGCTCGTCGTCGTGGTCGGGATCATCGCGCAACTGCTTTCCGAGACCAACGTGCAGCGCCTGGGCATCGCGCTCGCGTTCTCGATCGTCATGCTGTCGCTCGTGCTGCTGTCCGGGTACGGCGGTTACGTGTCGCTGGCCCAGTTGGCGTTCATGGGCATCGGCGCGACCGTCGTGTGCAAGATGGACACCACCTCTCCGCTGGCCGTCATCGCCGCGGTACTCGTGTCAGCGGCGGCAGGCGCCCTCGTTGCCCTGCCGGTGCTGCGCCTGACCGGCCTCTACCTCGCGTTGGCGACCTTCGCGTTCGCCCAACTCATGGACAAGCTGGTTTTCCAGACCAACATCATGTTCGGCTTCAACGGCAGCCTGCATGCCCAGCGGATGTCGCTGTTCGGCTACCAGTTCGGCAGCACCACGTCCTACTCCGTTCTCATGGTCGTGGCCTTCGTCCTCGTCGCGCTGGGATTGCTTGTCCTGCGGCGCGGACCCATCGGGCGCGTCCTCATCGCCATGCGCGACAGCCAGGCCGCCTGCGGGACGCTGGGCCTGAATCAGCGTTGGTTCCGGGTCGGGCTGTTCAGCGTCGCGGCCGGCATCGCGGGACTCGGCGGGGCGCTGCTGGCGGGACTGCGCGGCACTGTCTCGGTGCTGGACTTCCAACCGTTCCAGGGATTGCTGCTGCTGTTGCTCGCCGTGGTGTGCGGCGTGACGTCCATGACCGGCGCCTTCGCGGGTGGCATCCTGCTGATGCTTCTGCCGGTGCTGCAATCGCAGTTCCCCACCCTCGGCGGACTGGAGTTCCTGATCATCGCCGTCGGCGCCGTCACGCTCGGCCGCGACCCTAATGGATTGGCGAACCTGCTGTTCAAGACCGGTCGCCTGGTGCAACCGCGGCTGTCGGCGCTGCCGTTGCTGCGCTCGCGGCCCCCCGCCGCCGCGGCCGTCACCGTCGAGCCGTACGAGACCGAGCAGGTGGCAGGCCATGGCGTTGCTTGAGGTCACCGGTGTCATCGTCCGCTTCGGCGGCGTGACCGCAGTCGACGACGCGAGCCTTTCGGTCGAGCCGGGGACGATCACCGGCCTGATCGGCCCGAACGGTGCAGGAAAGACGACCCTGTTCAACGTGATCACCGGCTTGCAGCCGCCGACGGCGGGCCGCATCCGCTTCCGCAACAGCGACATCAGCCGGTCGACTCCGAACGCGCGGGCACGCAGCGGCATGGGCCGCACCTTCCAGCGGCTGGAGGCATTCGGCTCGCTCACCGTCCGCGAGAACGTCCTCGTCGCACGCGAGATCCACGGCGGGGTGAGTCGCTGGTTCCGCCGCGGTAGCCACGACGCGGTCGTCGATGCGCTGCTCGAACGCGTCGGCGTGGCGCGCTACGCGCAGCAGCGGGCCGACTCGATCCCGACAGGCGTCGCCCGGTTGCTCGAGATGGCCCGTGCCCTCGCCATCGAACCGAGCCTGCTGCTGCTCGACGAACCGTCCTCGGGCCTGGACGAGGCCGAGACCGAGAGCTTCGGTGCGCTGCTGCGTGATCTCGCCAAGGACGGCACCGCCATCCTGATGGTCGAGCACGACATGGAACTGGTGATGGGGGTCTGCGACCTGATCCACGTCCTCGAATTCGGCAAGGTGATCGCGACCGGAACGCCGGCCGAGATCCGAGGCAACCGCGCGGTGCAGGCCGCCTACCTCGGCTTCAGCTCCGAGGACACCACCCGAGCGGTTCGTCCGAAGCCGCTGCCCGCGGCCCGGCGTCCGGCTGAGGCCGAGCCGGATCGACCTACCGAGCGCACGATGGAACTGCCGGCCGTGCGGGGTGTCTCATGACCGCAGCCACGCCGCCCCCCATCCTCGAACTGATCGGCGTCCGCGCCGCCTACGGACGCATCGAGGTGCTCCGCGGGGTCGACCTGTCCGTGCCGCGAGGTGCCGTCGTGGCGCTGCTCGGCGCGAACGGCGCGGGCAAGACCACCCTGCTGAAGGTGCTCAGCGGGCTGATGCCGGCGACCGACGGCGACATCCACCTGGCCGGGGTGCACGTGAGCGGCGCCGGACCCGACGAGCTGACCAGGGCCGGGCTGTGCATGGTGCCCGAGGGGCGCGGGGTATTCCCGAACCTCACCGTGGAAGAGAACCTGTGGCTCGCGTCCTACTCGGGCACGCCGGTCGAGAAGATCCTGACCGAGGCCTACGCGCGGTTCCCGCGGCTGAAGGAGCGGCGCCGGCAGCTGGCCGGCAGCCTGTCCGGCGGTGAGCAGCAGATGCTCTCACTGGGCCGCGCACTCGCTTCGGACCCGGCGCTGCTGCTGCTCGACGAGCTGTCGATGGGTCTGGCGCCGTTGATCGTCGAGAGCCTCTACGACACCGTCGGCGAAATCGCCGATGCCGGCGTCTCGATTCTCGTGGTCGAGCAGTTCGCGGCCAGTGCGCTGCGAGTTGCGGACTACGCAGCAGTCATGCACGGTGGCCGCATAGTGGCCACAGGTGAACCGGCAGAGATCGAGCGGCAGCTCAGCGAACTCTATTTCGGGGGTGCGGCATGAGATCTCGACGCGTAGTGCTGGCGGCGGGCACGGCGATCGCGATCGGCGTGCTGGCCTGGCCCGGTCCCGCGGCCAGCACGGGATCGTCCCTGGGCGGGTACTCCGCCTCGGCGATGGCGAATGTCATTCGTCTCGAGATGTACGAACCGGTGTTTCCGTTGCCGTCCGACCCGCAGGGCGATTTCACGCTCGGGTACGCGAATGCGACCGCCTCACCCGGCCCGTCCACGCGGGCCACCGCGAGCTACCTCTGGCCCGGATACGTCCTCGGTGACGGATTCGACCAGATCACCGGGCGGCCTGGCAGCACCTACCCCGTCCAGGTGAACTCGCGGTACCCGGCCACCGAGTCCGCACCGGCGAAGAACCGCGCGCAGCTCACCGACGGAAACGGGATGAGCACCTCCACCGACGGCGTCACCACCACCGCGAAGGTGACCGGGCTCGGGATCGCCGGCCCGCACACCGACCTGTCCGGTGGACTCGGCGACGGCCTCGGATCGCTGACCGGCCAGAAGCCCTCGGCGGGACAGCAGGCGCCGCCCAAGGTGCCGGTGCCGGTGTCGGCAACGCTGGCCCAGCTGATGACGGCCGAGAACATGACCAGCACGACGACCATCACCGTGGGCGACAAGCTCGTCAAGACCACCGCCACCGCAGCAGCGTCATCGATCAGCATCCTGCACGGAGTGCTGGGCATCGACGGCTTCAAGTCCTCGACGACGATCACCAGTGACGGCAAGAAGGCGACCGCGACCGGGTCGGTGCGCATCGGCGGCCTGACGATCGCCGGCATCGAGATCGGGCTCGGCGACAAGGGCGTGCTCACCGGTGATGGCAAGGCGGTCAAGCTTCCTGAGCTGCCGAAGAGCGCGACCGACGCAATCACCAAACTCGGAGTGACGATCGCCGCCGCGCCGGTGGAACGCAAGGTCGAGGCCGCCGCGGGTTCGTACTCGGCCACGGCCCTCGTGATCACTATCGACACGGCCACGCTCAAGGACGCGATCAACGGCCCCCTCGGCGCGATCGTCAAGCTGCTCGGGCCCGACGCGGCCACCAACCTCGCGCCGTTGCTGCAGCTCAAGCCGAAGTTCGTCATCAACCTCGGCCAGGTCACGGCAAACACCTCCGCTACGCCCGCGTACGTCTACCCGTCTGGTGGCGGCTCGTCCACACCCCCGCCGTCCGGACCGACCGGATCGCCTGGGGGTACGGGCGGTGGCTCGTACGGCGGCAACGGTGGCTTCGGCAGCGGCACCGGGTCCACGGGCGGCTTCGACGGCGGTACTGGATCGACCGGTGGCTTCGACGGCGGCACGGGCACCGGCAGCGGGACGACGCCGGTGGGGGCCCAGCCGACCGGCTTCAACCTGCCGACGCTCGGCACGGTGCCCAAGTTCCTGGTGCTCCTCGGCCTGGTGCTGGCCGCTGCGTTCGCGTGGCTGCTCCAGACGGCCGGCGGCTCGTTGCTCGGTGGTGCTGCACCCTGCCGATTCGGGTTGAGCAAGGGCGTTCCGAACCTACGAGAAGGATGACGCGGATGACGGCGACCACGACGGCGGGCGTTTCGGCGAGTACCGCATCACCCCGGCCGAGCCCGTCCGCGGCCGGTGTTGTTGCGCCGCGCCCGGTCACGGCCGCGCCACTCATCGACCCGCGCGTCCGGCGCATCCAGATCGGGATGTTCATCGGCGGCGCGGCGCTCATGCCGCTCGGCGTCCTGGCGATCTGCCTCGGCTGGTACGGCAGCGCGCACTCGCACTACACCTACGACCAGAACACGTACCTGATCTCAGGCGGGATCCTCGGCCTGGGGCTGACCTTCTTCGGCGGCTTCGTCTACTTCGGTGCGTGGCTGGCCCGGATGGCGGCCGATCAGCGCGAAGGCACTCGCGCGCTCACCGACGCGCTGCTCGCCCTGAGCAACGCCGTCACCGAGCGCGTCTCCGCCGCCGAGAGCCCTGCCGCGGGCCAGCCGGCGGCTTCGGAATTCGTCCTCGCTGGTGACGGCACCACGGTGCACCTGCGCAGTTGTCCGCTGATCGCCAGCCGCGACGACCTCGTCGCGTACCGCAACACCGGGAGCGCGACCACCACCTGCCGGGTATGCCGTCCCGGCGAGTCGATGGGGACTTCGTGAACGATCTGGACGGGCGGGTCGCGATCATCACCGGCGCGGCACGCGGGCAGGGCGCGTCCGCTGCCCGACTGTTCGTCGAGCACGGCGCGCGCGTGGTCGTGGCAGATGTGCGGGACGAGGACGGCAAGGAACTGGCCGAATCCCTCGGTGGCAACGCGTACTACCGCCATCTGGACGTCTCGAACGAGGACGACTGGGCCGCCGTTGTGGGCGAGGCGGTCGAGACGCTCGGTGGCGTCGACGTGTTGGTGAACAACGCCGGACTGCTCGACTTCTCGGCGCTGCCGGACACCACGCTCGAGCAGTACCTGCGCCTGGTGAACGTGAACCAGGTCGGGACGTTCCTCGGCATGCGCGCGGTGTCCAAGCCGATGATGGCGGCCGGCCGAGGCTCGATCGTCAACATCTCCTCGGTCGAGGGGTTGGCCGGCATGTCCTACCTGGTCGGGTACACGGCCACCAAGTTCGCGATCCGCGGCATGACCAAGGTGGCCGCGGTGGAGCTCGGCCCGCACGGTGTGCGGGTGAACTCCGTCCATCCCGGGATGATCGACACGAACATGGTTCGTGACGTCGCCGGCGGTGCGGACGTGGACTTCACCCCGGTGGCCAAACGCATCCCGCTCAAGCGGGTCGGGCAGCCGGAGGAGATCGCCGAACTCGTCCTGTTCCTTGCCAGTGACCGCAGCTCGTACTGCAACGGCGGCGAATTCGCCGCTGACGGCGGCGCGACCGCGACGCACTCGTTCTACATGGGCTGATCGGTCGCATCCGTCACGGCAACTGCGGCAGCCCGTCCTCGCCCAGGGGCCAGAACGGGTTGTGCGCGACCTCCCAGGCGTGACCGTCCGGGTCGGCGAAATAGCCGTGGTAGCCACCCCACTCGGTCGCCTGCGGCTGCTTGAGTATGTGCGCCCCGGCCGACATCGCCGTCCGCAGTGCCGCGTCGACCTCGTCCGGTGCCGCCACGTTGATCGCGAGGGTCACACCGGGGAAGCCTCCGGTGGACGGCGCGTCGATGCCGATGTCCGCGGCGAGGGCGTCCGTTCCGTACAGACCCAGCAGGCCGCCACGGGTCCGGAAGAAGCTCACCTCACCGGCTACCGAGGCCGGCGACAGCGGGAAGCCCAGGGCCCCGTAGAACCGGGTCGACCTGACGATGTCGCGGACGCCGAGTGTGACGAGGCTGATCGCAGCGGGGACGGTCATGCCCCGACACGGTAACGAGAAACTATGCGACAAGCACCTTCGCCCGGTGTGCCGACGCATCGCAGACTAGGCTTGTGGCGAGGACAGGAGGGACGACGATGCCGACTCACGAAGGTGGCCAGAGCCGCCCGCAGCGCACCCACGAGGACGAGGTCGACGCTTCGGTCGAATCGAGCAGCGACGTCGCCGAGCGGCACGAGAAGCTGAACGAGGACGTCGACGCGATCCTCGACGAGATCGACGAGGTACTCGAGTCCAACGCCGAGGACTTCGTGCGCGCATTCGTCCAGAAGGGTGGCCAGTGACCGGTGCCCTGCGCGCCTGCGACACCGCCCATGTGTCACGTCGGCTGACCTCGGCGCGAGAGCCCGCAGCCTGTCGATAGGGTCGGGACACAGGCCGGATTCGTAACAGGCAGGAGCGGCGTTGAGCATCGAGCGAGCGGGCGGGCCCGACCACGGGATCCTGCGCTACGCCACCTCACCCGGGTCCTCGTCCTTCGCGGAGTTCCTGTCTGCCGCGGCGCCGGATCTGCTGCCTGGGCGGGCTCCGGTTCACCCGGACGCCCCGCACGGCACGACCATCGTCACCGCGCTGTTCGACGGTGGCGTCGTGATGGCCGGGGACCGGCGCGCGACGTCCGGTAACTTCATCGCGCAGCGCGACATCGAAAAGGTCTTCGCCGCCGACGACTTCTCGCTCGTCGGCATCGCCGGTACGGCCGGCCTCGCCGTCGAGATCGTCCGGCTGTACCAGGTCGAACTCGAGCACTACGAGAAGATCGAGGGCATCCCGCTGACCCTCGACGGCAAGGCGAACCGGCTCGCCACCATGATCAGGGGCAACCTCGGCCAGGCCATGCAGGGCCTCGCGGTCGTGCCGTTGTTCGCCGGGTTCGACGTCGACGCCCCGGACATCGCCTCAGCAGGCCGGATCTACAGCTTCGACGTGGCCGGTGGTCGCTACCCCGAGCAGTACTACCACTCGGTCGGATCCGGCTCGCTGTTCGCCCGCGGGGCGCTCAAGAAGCTGTGGCATCCCGGCCTCGACCGTCTCGGGGTCGTCCGCGTGGTCGTCGAATCGCTCTACGACGCCGCTGACGACGACGCGGCGACGGGCGGGCCTGACATCCCGCGTGGCATCTACCCGGTCGTCATGCTGGCGACGGCGGCAGGTGTCGAGCGGGTGCCGGACGACGAGCTCGATCCCGTCGTCCGGGCGATCATCACCGACCGCGGTTCCCGGCCGGGCGCGTAGAGGGGAGACACCGTCATGTCCATGCCCTTCTACGCATCGGCCGAGCAGATCATGCGCGACCGGTCCGAATACGCCCGCAAGGGGATCGCGCGTGGGCGCGGTGTCGTCGTGCTCACCTACGCCGACGGCGTGCTGTTCGTGACCGAGAACGCCAGCTCGGCGCTGCACAAGGTGAGCGAGATCTACGACCGGATCGCTTTCGCCGGCGTCGGCAAGTACAACGAGTACGAAAATCTGCGCGTCGCCGGGATCCGCCTGGCCGACCTGCGGGGCTACTCCTACGACCGCCGCGACGTCACGGCGCGGGCGCTGGCCAACGCGTACGCGCAGACTCTCGGCACCATTTTCACCGAGCAGCAGAAGCCGTACGAGGTCGAGATCTGCGTCGCCGAGGTAGCCGACCTACCCGAGGGCGACCAGCTGTACCGGCTGTCGTACGACGGCACCATCGTCGAGGAGCCGGACTTCCTGGTCATGGGCGGCCAGGTCGAGGCGTTGACGACCGCCGTGCGCACCGACTTCACGACGGGACTCGGCCTGCAGGAGGCCCTGACCGTCGCTGTGACGGCGCTGGGCTCCGTCGGCGGTGAACAGGGCAAGGCGCGCGTTCTGCCGGCTGCGCAGCTCGAGGTCGCCGTCCTCGACCGGACCCGCGGTAAGCGCAAGTTCCGCCGACTGGTCGGCGCGGCGCTGACCGAACTGTTGCCGGCCGGCTCGTCCGAGGCCGACGCGGTCCGTGGCGAGCAGGCATCTGCGGACACCCCGCCGCACGACAGCTGAGCGAGCGGCCCGCGTGCCGCGCCCACCGGGCGCGACACGCAGACCGCTCGCCGGTCAGTGTGCGACCGGCAAGGTGAACAGCTGGCCGATACCGCCGTCGACGGTCACCGCGGTCGGCGTGAGTCCGCCGCGGTAGTTGACCGAACCGCCGGCCAGCGTCAGCGCGATGCTGTGCCCGACCGCGAACCGGTGCACGATGGCGGGCAGCGTGACCTGAACCGGCTTGGTCACGTCCGGGATCCGTACCGGAGCGGTGAGCCCGTTGATCAGGGTGACGGTGCCGTCCGGCGCCACGTCGGCGACCTTGACGAACAACACCAACTCCCCGGGCGGCCCTGCGGTCTGCGATGCCGCAGCAGCCGGGGCCTGGACCGAGACGGTGAGCTTCGGCGATCCGACCACGTCCATCGGGGCGGCGAGCACACCGCTGCGCCAGGTCGCAAACGTCCCTGGCAGGTCGCGATCGGGCTGGTCGGGCGGTGCGTAGCTGCCGATCACGTCGAAGGGATCAAGGCTCGTCGGGGCGCCGGCAGGCGGCGTACCGAAGCTCTGCGAGCCCGCGGTGACCCCGTTCCTGCGTGCGGCCAGCGTCCCGTCACCGGACAGGTACATCGTGCGGGTGTGACCGACCGGATAGGACGCAGAGTTCGCGTAGGCCGGGGTCGCGATGCCGCTGTAGCTGATCCAGTCGCGGAAGTAGCTGAAGTCCGGGCCGGTGTTGACCGGCAGATCGAGCAGGTAGTGACGGAACCAGTTCAGGACCCGCGCCGTCTCGTACTGGGTCACCGGGTCGGGGTTGCTCAGCGACAGTTCGCCGGGCGCCGGGGTCGAGCGCGAATGGCCCCAGGACTGCCAGATCATCTTGACCGGGGTGCCCTGCGCCTTCAGCGCGTGGTAGGTCGCGACGGCCTCGTTGAGGTTGAACAGCGTGTCGTTCTCGCCCTGCATGAGCAGGGTCGGGATGGTGACCCGGTCGACGAAGCTGGCCACGGACGCGTGGCGCAGGGCCGCGACGTCGTTGTCCTGGAAGTAGCCCGTCGATCCGCCGGTGAGCAGCGCCCGGCAGACGAAGTCGGCGAAGTTGGGACATCCGTAGAGCCGAGCCGGGTCGCCTTGGCCGCCCTCGAGGCCGGCAAGCACCCCGTCGGCCGAGAACAGGGCACCCCAGACCAGCTTGACCGCACCCGACGTCGCCGTGCTGACGCCGGTGGTCTGGTCGGTGTTGTTCGGGCTCAGCGAGTAGGACAGGTCGTTCCAGGTGATCAGCGGGACGATCGTGTCGATCCGCGGATCCACCGACGCCGCGGCGAACTGGATACTGCCGCCGTAGGAGCCGCCGATCATGCCCACTCGCGGATCGTCGACGCGCGCGACGCCGGCATGGTCGACGGGGTCGAGGCGAACCACGTCCAGCGGCGCGACCGGATCGGTGTGTGCGGCGTCGGTGAAGGCGATCCCGCCGGCGCCACCGAGGAAGCTGACCAGTTGCCGGGCGGCCTGCCCGTCGTAGTCGGGGTCGTCGAGGGTGATCTTGCAGTCGGATCCGCCGAAGCCGAGACCGGAGTACGAGAGCACCTCGTACCGGCGGGTCGAGAAGGCCTTGCCGATTCCGGCCTGGTCGTCCTTCGAGCCGCCGAAGCCGTTGGTCGTCAGGATGGCCGGGACGCGACGCGTGCTCGATGCCGAGCGGGGCGTGTACAGGTCACCGACGATGTCGCACTGCTGGTCGTGGTCCGGGCCGATCAGGACGCTGAAGTGCAGCGTTCGGACCGAGTACGGCGGGGCTGCGGCTTCTGCCGAGGGCTGCAGTGCAGCCACTGTCGCCACCAGGGCGAGCGCAACGGGCAGCACAGCGATACGAGAACGACGCATACGGGGGATTCCTCCTCGGCGGGTCAGTTACTTGTCAGTAATAACGACCGAGGAAGCGCCGGGGTATCAGCCGGCAGGGACCACTTTTCCGGCGTCGACCGCCACGCCGATTCGGGCCAGCGGGCGCGGCGCCGGGCCGCTGATCACCGCGCCCGTGGAGGCGTCGAACACCGAGCCGTGGCACGGGCACTGCAGTTGCTTTCCGGCTGGGGCGACGGTGCAGCCCTGATGCGTGCAGATCGCGCTGAAGCAGGCCGCGGTCGTGGCGGTGGGACGGGCCACGATCACCGGCTTGCCGTCCAGGTTCGCCGACACCGCCTCGCCGATCGTGATGTCGGCGAGGGTCGCCAGGTCGGAGCCTGTCACGCCGCCGGCCGCCGGGGGTGCGGTCGAGGACGAACCGCCACTCGCGCAGGATGCGAGCACGATGCCACCGGCTCCGGCCAGCCCGGCAGCGAGTGCGGCGCGACGGGAGATCGGACGGGGCCTGGTTGCGGTCACACCTCCTCCTACGCCCCGGGGTCGATTTCGGTTCATCGGGCCCGTTCGTGAACCGGGCGGCAACCCCCGTCGTGGTGTGGGTATGGGCCGGCACGGGGTGTCCGCATGACCGCGGCGGGTGCGGTGGGCCGATGGCCGTGAGTGCGACACTGGCACCCCTGGACGACGAGCGGCTGTTGCGGACACTGCACGACGATCATGCGCACGCGCTCTGGTCCTACGTGGTCACCCTGACCCGTGGTGACCGGGCCAAGGCCCAGGACGTCGTGCAGGAGACGTTGCTGCGCGCGTGGCGCAACCCGACCGTCCTCGACCAGTCCGGCACGTCGGCACGCAGGTGGCTGTTCACGGTGGCCAAGCGGATCGTCATCGACGAGTGGCGCGCGAGCACTCGCCGTCGCGAGTTCGTGACCGATGCGGTCCCCGAACCGCCGGGTGTCGACGGTCCGGACCCGGTCGGCCAGCATGCAGTGGACCACCACCTGGTCGTGGCCGCGATGCGCAGCCTTTCCGCGGAGCACCGCGAGGTGCTGCACGAGTGCTACTTCCGCGGCTCGACGGTGGCTCAAGCTGCCGAAGCGCTGCGCATCCCATCCGGCACGGTGAAATCGCGCACCCACTACGCGCTGCGGGCGTTGCGCCTTGCCCTGGAGGAAATGGGGGGACTGCAGTGACGCGCCCGCCGGCCGGCGATCCGTTCGGCCACGACGACGCGGTGTACCTGCTCGGCGCGCTCAGCGCCCCCGAGCGGCAGGCCTACGAGGAGCATCTGCGCTCGTGCGCCGAGTGCTCGGCGAGCGTCCACGAGGTCTCGGGCGTCCCGGCTCTGCTCGCCGGTGTGACCGCGGCAGATGTGGCCGATGCACTGGAGGAAGGGCCGCCGGAAACGCTGCTCCCGGGTCTGCTCGGACGTGCGTCGGCGCGGCGCCGTCGCCGGCGCCGGCTGACCGGCGCACTGGTCGCGGCGGCTGCGGCCTGCCTGATCGCCGTCGCCGCACTCGCCTGGCCGTTCGGGACGTCGGGCCGCGGGTCCCCGGCCCCGCGTGCCTTCGTCGCCGTGCAGGCGACGCCGGTGCACGCCGACGCCGCCCTGGTCGAAACCTCGTGGGGCACCCGGATCGAGGTGCACTGCAGCTATGCAGCCGGTGCGGGCGGGGCCTGGCCGTACCGGCTGCGCGTCCTGGACACCGCCGGTGACAGCGACGACCTCGGCAGCTGGCAGCTGTCGCCGGGCCGGGACATCACCTTCACCGCGGTCACCGCGCTGCATCCGGACCAGATCGTCGAGGTACAGATCGCGCTGCTCGACGGGACGCCGATCCTGCGGCTGTCGAACTAGGTCGATTCGCCGTGGCCGACGACGGTGTCGACGAACGGCCCGACCAGGCGGGTCACGGCAGCAGCGGTCTCGTCCGGCTCGGCCCGGGGCACCAGCGCGTGGCTGATGGCGAGCCGGGCCAGCGAGGCGGCCAGTAGCCGCGCGTCCGCCACTGCGACCTGCGGCCACACGTCGGTGATCAGCGCGCCGACCCGTTCCGTGGCCACGGCCAGGCCGGTCTCGGTGAGCAGCCGGATCAACTCGCCGCCCCCGGCGTCGGCGACGATCACCCGCACCAGTGGCTCGTCGGAGGCCAACTTGAGGAACAGGGTGAACGCGCCGGACAGCGCAGCCCGCGCGTCAGCGGCATGAGCGCGCACGTGTTCCTCGACCTGGCCCACCAGCGTCTCGACCTCGCTCAGAACGTAGGTCCGGACGAGGTCGTTGCGGCTGCCGAATTCGTTGTAGACCGTCTGCCTGCTCACACCCGCTGCGCGAGCCACGTCGGCCATCGTGGTGCCGGCCCAGCCGCGGGTGCGGACCAGTTCGTCCACCGCCGCGACGATCGTGGCGTGCAGGAGCGTCCGCGCAGCCTGGGGGTACGGGACGGTCACGGCTCAACCCTCACGTCGGGATCCACGGCCACGAAATCGACCTTCTCGCGGACGCCACAGTCGGGGCAGCACCAGTCGTCGGGCACGCTCGACCAGGCGGTGCCCGGCGCGAAGCCCTCGCGCGGGTCGCCCGCGTCCTCGTCGTAGACGTAGGCACAGACCTCGCAGCGGAACCGGGTCATGCTGCGCGCTGGTCGGCCGCCGCCTGCCCGTACCGCGCGAGGATGCGATCGCGCTTGGGCGGGTGGATGTTGGCCAGCCTCACGTCCCCGCCGTAGTGGGCGAGGACGCGGCGGTCCATCACCCGGCGCCAGAGCGGCGGCAGGTAACACAACACGATCATCGTCGCGTACCCGCTCGGCAGCTGTGGCGACTCGTCGAAATGACGCAGAGCCTGGTAGCGCCGGGTGGGATTCGCGTGATGGTCGCTGTGGCGCTGCAGGTGGTACAGGAAAAGGTTCGTCGTCACGTTGTTGTTGTTCCAGCTGTGCCGGGGGTTCACCCGCTCCCAGCGACCGTTGTCCAGCCGTTGCCGAACCAGGCCGTAGTGCTCGAGGTAGTTGACCGCCTCGAGCAGGCAGAACCCGAACACGGCCTGGATGAGCAGGTACGGCGCGATGCCGATACCGAACAGGACGAGCAGGGCGCCCCAGAGCACGACGGTCATCGCCCAGGCGTTGAGGATGTCGTTGCGCGGCGAGAACGTGGGCTTGCCCATCCGTCGCAGCCGGCTGCGCTCGAGCGACCAGCCGTTGCGCAACGACCCGACGACGGTGCGGGGCAGGAACGCCCAGAACGACTCGCCGAGCCGTGCGGACGCCGGATCCTCCGGTGTCGCCACCCGCACATGGTGCCCGCGATTGTGTTCGATGAAGAAGTGCCCGTAGCCGGTCGGGGCGAGCGCGATCTTGGCGAACCAGCGTTCGAGGTGCTCCTTCTTGTGGCCGAGTTCGTGCGCGGTGTTGATGGCCACGCCGTTGAGGGCGCCGAGGGTGAACGCGATACCGAGCCGGTCGACCACCGCCAGCCCGCCGTGCCGCGTCATCAGCCAGAAGCCGGTGAACATGGCGATGAACTGCACGGGAAGGAAGGCGTAAGTGACCCAGCGGTAGTAGCGGTCCTGCTCGAGCCAGGCCACGACGTCCTCGGGCGGATTGGTCGAGTCGGCGCCGAACGCTAGGTCCATCAGGGGGATCAGCAGATAGATGAAGATCGGTCCGATCCACCAGAACACGCCGAGACCGGTGAGATTCACCAGCCCCCACCCGAGGAACAGGAACAGCGGGACTGCTGCCCCGATCAGCCAGAGGTAACGCTTGCCGTCGCGCCAGGCCGGCCGCTCGCCGACCGTGCGGGCGCGGCCGGCCAGTTGACCGGACAGCCGGGTGGTCGTGGTCATCGACACCGCCTCCTCGCGTGATTTACACAAAGATGCCATCTGTAAAGTGATTTGGCAACAGCGACGGCGGTGTCACGCCGAAACAATCAGCAACAACCAGCAATAATCAGCAACATTCAGCAACATTCAGCGCGGCGGGGCAATACCTGCTCGCGCGTCCGCCTCGGCGACCGGTCACCAGCGGCCGTCCAGTGCACCACGGACGAGCGCTCCGCGGCGAGCGAGAGCCGAGCGTTCGGTGCTGTCGAAGTCCTGTTCGTGGGCTGTGCGGTCCAACCGCTCCAGCTGCGCCTCGACCACCGCGCGGTGGCGTGGATGCGCGCTCCAGGCCAGTTCGCGCAGCAGTTGGTAGAGCCGCTCAAGGACGGCCGGGTCGCTTGCCCCGTAGCGGCGAGGCTGCGACATCGCCACGTCGACGAGCCCGTCGAAGGACACGCCGGTCAGCACGACGCGGGGTTGGTCCGACTCGTCCACGAGCACCCGAGGGCCGAGCGGTCGCTCGGCGAGTTCGCACAGCAGCGCCGCGCTGTGCCCGAGCGCGTGGATGGCCGTCGTCGGGTCGTTGATCCCGGGGGAGAGCGCCTTCACCGCGACGTCGGTGAGCTGCCGCAGCCCGTATTCGACATCGGACCCGCCCGTGCGCTCGAACCCGATCGACAGCGCGTCCGGCACGGCTGCGAGTAGGTCGTCCGGCACCGCGACACCCCCGCTCGCCCACACCGTCGCGATCGGCGTACCCGCAATCACGAAGCTGCCGGCAGCCACGTCGATCCGGACGACCACCTCGGCTCCGGCCGCTGCGCGGACGAGTTCGCGCTCGTCCACGTCGACGAGGAATCCGGAGGCCGGGGCGAGCACCGCGACACCGCCGTCACCCGGCGGGAAGGGCGGGACGGTCCCGTCGGGCTCATCACCGAGGACGCGGCGCGCGGTATCGCTCGCGTCGCGGCGGACGTTGCGCAGCATCGTCTCGACCCGCAGCTGACGCGCGAGGTGGGCGAGAAAGAGCACGAGCCCGACGACGCTGATGATCGCCAGGACGTAGCCGACGGTCGTCGACACTCGCGGGACGAACCCGCCCGAACCGTCGGTGGCGGTCGAGCGCACGCTGCGCGACACCGTGAGTGCGTAGGTGAACGTCGCGAGGAACAGCGCAAGGGTGGCCTGCACGAACAGGTCACGGGTGAACATGCGCAACAGCCGGGGCGAGAACTGACTGCTGCCCAATTGCAACGCGACGACGGTCAGCGAGAACGTCAACGACGTCACCGTGATCAGCGAGCTGGAGATCGACGAGAGCACGCTGCGGGCCGCGTCCGGACCGCCGTCGAAGAGCAGATCACGCAACCACGGCGGCAGCTCGTCGTCGATGTGGGCGTCTATCCTCGGCAGCGCCGTCCCGATGACGAGCGCCAGCACCACGGTGACCACGGGGAGCGGCCAGAGTTGCGTGCGCAGCCACCCGCGTGCTGCTGCGAGCCCGCCGAGCAGGCTTCGTCCTCGATCCGGCACAGCGGTCACCCTAGGCGCCAGGCGCGTCGCGAGCCGGACTGGGCGCCGCGGAGTCTGCGGTCGGGCTCCCGGCGGCGTTAGTGTTGGGCTCGTGCACAAGCGCATCTTCGGCATCGAGAACGAGTACGGCGTCACGTGCACCTTCCACGGCCAGCGCCGCCTGTCCCCGGACGAGGTTGCGCGCTACTTGTTCCGCCGGGTGGTGTCGTGGGGGCGGTCGTCCAACGTCTTCCTGAAGAACGGCGCTCGGTTGTACTTGGACGTCGGCAGCCACCCCGAGTACGCCACGCCAGAGTGCGACGCGCTCGACACGCTGGTGGCGCACGACAAGGCGGGGGAGCGGATCCTCGAAGGCCTGGTCGTGGACGCCGAGAAGCGCCTGCACGACGAGGGCATCGCGGGCGACATCTACCTGTTCAAGAACAACACCGATTCGGCCGGCAACTCCTACGGCTGCCACGAGAACTACCTGATCGGCCGCCACGGTGAGTTCAGCCGGCTCGCCGACGTCCTGATCCCGTTCCTCGTGACCCGCCAGCTGATCTGCGGTGCCGGCAAGGTGCTGCAGACCCCGCGCGGCGCGGTCTACTGCCTCAGCCAGCGTGCCGAGCACATCTGGGAAGGCGTGTCGTCGGCGACCACCCGCAGCCGGCCGATCATCAACACGCGCGACGAGCCGCACGCCGACGCCGAGCGTTACCGGCGGCTGCACGTGATCGTCGGTGACTCGAACATGAACGAGGCCACCACCATGCTCAAGGTCGGCTCGGCCGATCTCGTGCTGCGGATGATCGAGCAGGGGGTCGTGTTCCGCGACCTCACGCTGGAGAATCCGATCCGCGCGATCCGCGAGATCAGCCACGACCTCACCGGGACGAGGGCGATCCGGCTGGCCGCCGGCCGCACCGCGTCCGCGCTCGACATCCAGCGCGAGTACTACTCCCGCGCCGTGGAATTCGTCGACGGAGCGGGTGACGACCCGTCGGCCAAGCGCGTCCTCGAGCTGTGGGGCCGCACGCTCGACGCGGTCGAGGCGCAGGACCTGACCATGATCGACCGCGAGATCGACTGGGCCACCAAGCTCAAGCTGATCGACCGATATCGCGCCAAGAACGAACTGCCGCTGTCGTCACCGCGGATCGCGCAGCTCGACCTCGCCTATCACGACATCTCGCGCACGCGCGGGCTCTACTACCTGTTGCAGCGGCACGGAACCGTCGACCGGATCGTCTCGGACCTGGCGGTCTTCGCGGCCAAGAGCGTGCCACCGCAGACCACGCGGGCCAAGCTGCGCGGCGACTTCATCAAGCGGGCACAGGAAAAGCGCCGCGACTTCACCGTCGACTGGGTGCACCTCAAGCTCAACGACCAGGCGCAGCGGACCGTCCTGTGCAAGGACCCGTACCGCAGTGTGGACGAACGGGTCGAGAAGCTGATCGCCTCGATGTAAACCCGTGCGGCCGGATCGGTCACAATCGTGGGATGGCGACGAAGCGGACAGCAGTCGTGTCGCAGCCCCGCCGGGTCGGCCGAGGACTTAGTTTTGACGATATGGCTGCCCGGCGCGCGGAGCGACTCGTCAACCTGGTGATCTGCCTGCTCTCGACCCGCCAGTTCCTCACCGCCGAGCGGATCCGTGATGCGGTGCCCGGCTACGAGGCGGCCGACGGCTCGCGGTCGACCGACGAGGCGTTCAAGCGGATGTTCGAACGCGACAAGGCCGAACTGCGCGATCTCGGCATCCCGCTCGAGACCGGCCGGAACAGCCACTTCGATGCCGAGGACGGTTACCGGATCACGCGGCGCGATTACGAGTTGCCGCCCATCGAGTTCGACGCGGACGAGGCGGCGGCGGTCGGACTCGCCTCGCGGCTGTGGCGCTCGGCCACCCTGGGCGCACCGGCACGGGCCGCGCTGATCAAGTTGCGTGCGGCGGGCACCGACGTCCAGGACGACGCGCCACCGGGCAGCATGCCCAACCTCGACACCAGCGACCCGAGCCTGCCCACTCTGCTCGAAGCCGCCCGCACGGCACGTCCGGTCAGCTTCGCCTACATCAAGGCCGGCGCCGATTCAGCCGAGCAGCGCCGCCTCGAGCCGTGGGGCGTGCTGTCCTGGCGCGGGCGCTGGTACACCGCCGGCCAGGACCGCGGACGGGACGAGCCGCGCAGCTTCCGCCTCTCCCGGATCGTCGGGCCGGTCGACTTCGACGGGCCGGCAGGAGCGTTCGAACGCCCCGAGAAGGTGGACCTGCTGGACATGGTCGCCGGTCGGCGTCCCGACGAGGGTCGGCTGGCACATGTGCGCGTCAGCGGTCCGGCTGCGTCGCTGCGGCGCATCGCGAACACCGACGACGACGGAGTGCTGGCGATCACCTTCACCGACACCCGCCGGCTGGCACGCCAGATCGCGAGCGTGGGCGCGGGCGCACGCGTCCTGGACCCGCCCGACCTCGTCGATGCCGTCGTCGAGCGGCTGGCCGCCGCGGCGGGGGACCAGCACTGATGGCCAACGCGGGCAACGAGCAGCGGCTGCCCAGGCTGCTTGCCCTCGTCCCGTACCTGCAGGCCCGCCCGGGCATCAAGATCGCCGATGCGGCCGCCGACTTCGGCATCACCGAGGGACAGCTGCGCCGCGATCTGCAGCTGCTGTGGATGTGCGGGCTGCCCGGTCATTCGCCCGGTGACCTGATCGACCTGTCCTTCGAGGGTGACACCGTCTCGGTGATCTTCGACGCGGGGATGTCGCGTCCGCTCCGCCTCACCGCCGAGGAGGCGCTTGCCCTCGTGGTCGCCCTGCGCACCCTCGCCGAGACGCCCGGGCTGGCGGATCTGGACGCCGTCCAGCGGGCGCTGGCGAAGGTGGAGGCTGCCGCCGGCGGTGTGGTGGACGATGCCACGGTCGCCGTCCAGCTCGACGAGGTGACGCGGTTGCTTCCGGTCCTGCGCCGCGCGGTGGACCAGGCGCGCGCGCTCGAACTGCGCTACTACACCGCGGCGCGGGACGAGAGCACGGAGCGCATCGTCGACCCGCTGCGCGTCTTCGAGCTCGACGGTCATGCCTACCTCGAGGCCTGGTGCCGCCGGGCGGAGGGCGTGCGGATCTTCCGCGTCGACCGGGTCGAGGACGTGCGGCTGCTCGACGAGCCGGCCCGCCCGCCCGCCGACCTGCAATTACGCGATCTGGCCGAGGGTGTCTTCCAGCCTGCCTCCGAGCACCTGCTGGCGGTACTTCGCGTCGCGCCCGCCTACGCCTGGGTCGCCGACTACTACCCGACCGAAGAGGTGATCGAGCTGGACGAGGGGTTGCAGGTCAGCCTGCGCGTGTCGGAGCCGGCGTGGGTGCGTGCCCTCGTCCTCGGCTCCGGCGCCCAGGTCGAGGTGCTCTCGCCCGGCTGGCTGGCCGAGTCGATCCGGTCCGACGCCGGTACCGCCCTCGCCGCCTACGCATCGGACTGAGGTCGCGAAGTAGGGTCTGTGGTGTGGGCTGGATCGTGCTGGGATCGTGGATCGGCGCGGTCGTGCTTGCGCTGGTGGTGTTCGGCTTCGTGCTGTACGAGGTGCGCTGGAAGACGCAGCGGCTGCGGCGGGAAGCTGCCCGCCTGCAGGCGTTGGCCGAGCGAGCGCAGGGCCTGCAGGCCGAGGCTGCGACGTTGCAGGCCCGTGCCACCGAACCCGGACCTGGCTGATGGCCCGAGTGGCCCGGCCGGTGCGGCGTCGGCGGCACAATCCCGAGGGACGCATGGCGGTCATGGACCACCTGCGCGAACTTCGCCGGCGGCTGATCTACATGGTCCTGATCATCGTGGCCGGTGCCGTGCTGGGGTGGATCTTCTACCTGCCCATCCTGGACTTCCTGAAGAACCCCTACTGCTCGGTGCCGGCGAAGTACCGCTACCAGCCACAGGGTGTCACCGAATGCGTCCTCACCTACCAGGGCGTGCTGGACGGTTTCACCGCGAGGCTCAAGGTCTCGGTCATCGCGGGGGCGGTCCTCACCGGGCCGCTGTGGTTGTACCAGATCTGGGCCTTCATCACGCCCGGGCTGCGCAAGAACGAGCGCAAGTACTCGATCATCTTCATCGCCGCGTCGACGGTGCTCTTCGTCGCCGGCATGACCCTCGCCTACGTCGTGCTGTCGAAGGGTCTCAACATCCTGCTCAAGACCGCGGGCGAGGGCACCCAGGCCATCTTGACGATCACCGAGTACCTCTCGTTCGTCACGCTGATGCTGGTGGTGTTCGGGTCGGCGTTCGAGTTGCCGCTGATCGTCGTCATGGCGAACATGGCCGGAGTCCTGCCCGCGAAGCTGCTGGTGAAGTCCCAGCGCCTCGGCATCTTCTTGATCTTCACCTTCGCGGCCATCGCCACGCCGAGCACCGACCCGTTCACGATGATCGCGATGGCCGCGCCGATGGTGTTGCTGTTCGAGGTGGCCGTGCTGTTCGCGGTCGTCCACGACCGGCGCAAGGCCAAGCGGGTCGCTGCCGCGCGCGAGCAGGAGCACCTCGAGGACGACGTCCCGTCCCAGATCGATCCCTTGCCGCAGCGCATCGGCGGCGACGACGGGTGGAACGACACCACCTGACGATCCGCCGAGGACGTCGACGGACCCGAGCCTCACTACGCTGAGCGCATGTCGTCGCCGAGTGATCGATATGCGGCGGCACGTGACCGGCAGGCCCGGCCCGCGCTCGCGGACTTCCGCGCCGGCTACCCGTTCGACCTCGACGACTTCCAGCTTGCCGCTGCCGAGGCGCTCGAGGACGGCTACTCGGTGCTGGTCTGCGCCCCGACCGGGGCCGGCAAGACCGTGGTCGGCGAGTTCGCCGTCCATCTGGCGCTCGCTGCCGGCCAGAAGTGCTTCTACACGACGCCGATCAAGGCGCTGTCCAACCAGAAGTACAACGACCTGGTGCTGCGCTACGGCCCGCACCAGGTCGGACTGCTCACCGGTGACAACTCGGTCAACGCGGACGCCCCGATCATCGTGATGACGACCGAGGTGCTGCGCAACATGCTCTACGTCGGCAGCCGGTCGCTCGCCGGGCTCGGCTACGTCGTCATGGACGAGGTGCACTACCTCGGCGACCGCTTCCGCGGCGGTGTGTGGGAAGAGGTGATCATCCACCTGCCTGCCGCCGTCCGGCTGGTCAGCCTGTCCGCGACGGTGTCCAACGCCGAGGAGTTCGGCGAGTGGCTGGTCTCCGTCCGCGGCCAGACCCGCGTCATCGTGCACGAGCAGCGTCCGGTGCCGCTGTGGCAGCACATGCTCGTCGGCCGCCGGTTGTTCGATCTGTTCAGCGGGGACGGCACCGTCGTCGATCCCGAACTGCAACGGCACGTGGGCGAGCGGCTACGCATCATCGATCCCGGCTCGTACAACCGCCGCGGTAGCGGGAGACCGCCGCGGGGATGGCGCCCGCCGTACCGCACCGACGTGATCGCCCGGCTCGACGCCGACGGCCTGCTGCCGGCGATCACGTTCATCTTCAGCCGGACCGGGTGTGACGCGGCCGTGCGGCAGTGCGTGGACGGCGGGCTGTGGCTCACCGACGAGGACGAGCGGGCCGAGATCGACGAGATCGTCGAGGCGCGCACGGCGACCCTGGCTGCCGACGACCTCGAGGTGCTCGGCTACTGGGACTGGCGCGACGGCGTGCGCCGCGGCGTGGCAGCGCACCATGCCGGGCTGGTCCCGGCGTTCAAGGAGACCGTCGAGGAGTTGTTCGTCCGCGGGCTGGTGAAGGCGGTGTTCGCGACCGAGACCCTCGCGCTCGGCATCAACATGCCGGCCCGGACGGTGGTGCTGGAACGGCTCGTCGAAGTTCAACGGCGAGACGCATGCCGACCTGACACCCGGCGAGTACACGCAGCTGACCGGCCGCGCCGGGCGCCGCGGGATCGACGTCGAGGGCCACGCGGTCGTCGTCTGGTCGCCCGACGTCGATCCGGCGCGGGTGGCCGGCCTGGCCTCGACCCGGACGTACCCGCTGCGCTCCTCGTTCCGCCCGTCCTACAACATGGCGGTCAACCTCGTCGGCCAGATGGGCCGCGCGGCCGCGCGTGACCTGCTCGAGTCGTCGTTCGCCCAGTTCCAGGCCGACCGCGCCGTCGCCGGGCTGGCCAAGCAGATCCGCCGCAACGAGGACACCCTGCGGCGAGCACCAACGGCAGATGTCGTGCCACCTCGGCGATCTCGACGAGTACGCGGCGCTGCGGCGGGCATTGTCCGAGCGCGAGGCCGAGCTGTCCCGCAAGGGCGCGCGTGCCCGCAAGGTGGCCGTGGCGCAGTCGCTCGAGGCGCTGCGTCCCGGCGACGTGATCCGCGTGCCGTCCGGCCGCCGAGCAGGGCTGGCCGTCGTCGTCGACCCGGGCGTCGCGGTCGCGCGACGACCCGCATCCCGCTCGTCGTGACCGAGGCACGCTGGGCCGGACGGCTGTCGATCGTCGACTTCACCGTAGCGGCCGACGTGCTCGGCCACGTGCGCTTGCCCAAGCACGTCGATCACCGTTCGCCGCAGGCCGGCGCGACCTGGTGTCCAGCCTGCGGGCGCTCGACCTGCCGGAGGACGCCGGCCGGCGCCGCCGCGGGCCGAACGGCAGCGAAGGCGAGGACGGCGAGGTGCATCGGCTGCGGGCCGAGCTGCGGGCCCACCCGTGCCACGGCTGCGCCGACCGGGAGCAGCACATGCGCTGGGCCGAGCGGCGTTCCCGGCTGCGAACGCGAGACCGACGACCTGCGCCGCCGCATCGAGGGCCGCACCGGCTCGCTGGGGCGCCGCTTCGACCAGATCTGCCGGATGCTCGACCGGCGCGGCTTCCTCGCCGCGGACGAGACCACGCCGCCTGGCAGGCAGCTGGCCCGGATCTGGTCCGAGAGCGACCTGGTCATCGCCGAGTGCCTGCGGGCCGGTATCTGGGACGGGCTGGACCCCGCGCAACTGGCGCCGTCGTCTCCACACTGATCTACGAGCCGCGGCGCGACGAGCGGCCACTGGAGCGGATGCCCGACGAGGCGGTACGCGACGCGCTCGC
Organism: uncultured Actinomycetota bacterium; assembly: GCA_963750295.1. Lineage (GTDB taxonomy): Bacteria > Actinomycetota > Actinomycetes > Mycobacteriales > Jatrophihabitantaceae > CAVVPY01. Next base: position 1,225,638 of record CAVVPY010000001.1, on the reverse strand, counting down.
TGAGACCGTCCGGGTCTGGGCTGCCGTCGTCGACGGACGAGGACGAGCTCGGGCCTGCCGGCCAGCCGCGAACCCGAACTCGGGGTCGTGTGGGCGCTGTACCGATGGGCTCGCGGCGAACGCCTCGACCGGGCGCTGGCTGCCGCTGCCCAGGCCGGATCGGAACTGTCGGCCGGTGACTTCGTGCGCTGGTGCAAGCAGGTGCTCGACCTGCTGGAGCAGCTGTCGGGCCTGCCTGCGCCGGGCGGCGAAGTCGCGCCGATCGCCGCCACCGCGCGGGCGGCAGCTGCGGCGGTGCGGCGCGGCGTCGTGGCGCAGAGCATGCAGGCCTGAAGATCGACTCGGCCGGACGGCGAGCGGCAGGGTCGGCTGCGGGTGCCCAGCTATTCGCAGTAGCGTGTGCCGCAGCCGGGCGGACACGCCGACGACTCTTGGTGAGCCACGTCCGGGACCGGAGACGATCCACCGACTCACGACGAGGACCCACCGATGAGCGACCAGGGCGACCAGGGTTATCAGGGCAGCGACCGGGCCAAGGACGGGGACACCGACCAGCCGGAACGGCCCGAGCCCACCTGGTCCGAGCAGCCCGCGGCCGACCCACCCGCCGGGCAGCGGACCCAGCCGGAACAGCCGGCGCCCGCGCCCGCGTGGCCGACCCCGGACCCCCAACCCGCCCCGGACCCTCAGGCCACCCAGCAGTGGCCAGTGGAGTCCGCGCCGCACGAGACCGGTGGGCTGCCGGTCGACTCCGAGGGCGCGACCACCGCCTATCCGATGGCCGGCGAGGCCGCACCGGCCGCGCCGTGGCCGAGTCAGGACGAGAGCCCGACGCAGTACTTCGAGGCGGGACGGCCCTCGCCTGAGCCGGCGGCGGACACCACCTCGATGCCGACTGAGGACGACGGCCACACCCGCGTGTACCCCCCGGTGCCCGACGGCGGGTACGCGCAGCCCGACTACGGGCAGCAGCCGCCCTACGGCCAGGCGGGCTACGCGCAGCCACCGTCATATGACCAGCAGCAGGGCTACGGGCAACAGGGCTACGGGCAACAGGGCTACGGGCAACAGGGCTACGGGCAACAGGGCTACGGGCACAGCAGCCGGCTACGGGCAACAGGGCTACGGGCAACAGGGCTACGGCCAGCAGGGCTACGGGCAGCAGGGCTACGGGCAGCAGGGCTATCCGCAAGAGGGTTACCCGCAGCAGAGCTACGGCCAGCAGGGTTACCCGCAGCAGAGCTACCCGCAGCAGGGTTACGCCCAGCAGCAGGGCTACCCGCAGCAGGGCTACCCGCAAGCGGGCTACGCCCAGCCGGGCTACGTCCAGTCCAGCCAGCCGTTCACGCCGGTGGCCGAACCCAAGAAGCGGGGCAGGGGTCTGCTCTGGTCCCTGCTCGTGCTGCTCGTCGCGGTCGCCGTCGCAGCAGTGGTGCTGTTCGTCGTCGTCAAGCCGAGCTGGCTGGTGACGACGAACCTGCGCCATACCGCGGTCGAGGGCTACATCGAGAAGACCTTCTCGGTCGCCACCGTCACGTGCAACGGCGGCGCGGACATCAAGGTCGAGAAGGGCAAGACCTTCACCTGCACGGGACGGGCGGCAAGACGTTCTCGGTGAAGCTGCTCGATGACAAGGGCAAGTACCAGGTCACCGGCGGCTGACCCGCGCGCCGGCGAGGGCGCGCAGCTAGCGAAGCGCCGAGGCGATCGCTGCCTGCAGCCGCCGCACGGGCGCGTCGATACCGAGTTGGTCGACCAGCTCCGCCAGCCGGTCCGGGTCGGCGGGCTCGACGCGTAGCTTGTCGTCGAGGTCGGGCACCGGGACGTCGAGTCGACCGCGCACCGCGTCCGGCGCGTGCGCGAGGTAGTCCTGTGCGGCAAGCACCTTGGTGTGCGCGCCGGGTGGAAACCCGCGCGAACCCTGCGCGGCGGCGGTGAGGATGTCTTCGATCGCACCGAAGCGCGACACGATCGCCGCGGCGGCCTTCTCGCCGACCCCGGCGACGCCGGGCAGGCCGTCGCTCGGGTCGCCGCGCAGCACGGCAAAATCGGCGTAGTGCTCGGCGGGGACGCCGTACTTCGCCAGGACCTCGGCCGGCCCCATCTCGGCCATCTTGGCGATGCCGCGACCGGTGTAGAGGACGGTGACCCGGTCGGTCGCGAGCGCCAGCAGGTCGCGGTCGCCGCTGACGATCTCGACCCGGTCGGCGTCGCGCGCGGCGAGGGTCGCGATCACGTCGTCGGCCTCGAAACCCTCGGCCCCGGCCGTCAGCCAGCCCGAGCGCGCCGAGGACGTCGAGCAGCTGGACGACCTGCGGCACCAGGCGTCGGCGGGATCTGCTCTCCGCCGCCGCGGCGCGACCCGGTGCGCCTTGTAGGAGGGGATGAGCGCGACGCGGAACGGCCGGGCGCCAGGCCAGGTCCAGGCAGGCGACGTAGCCGGGTCGGGCGGCGCCGCTCGATCAGCGTCGGCCGTCATGTCGAGGTAACCCGCGCACCGCATTCACCGGCCGACCGTCCGGGGCGGTGATCGACTCGGGCACGCGCGTAGAACGCGCGGAAATACAGGTTGGCCGCGTCGACGAGCATCAACGTGCCCGCCCGTCCGGCACGCGGCGCTCGCGCCACGGTCAGAAGACCGACCGCGAGCTGTCGGTGCTGCCGCGCACGATCAACTCGGTCGGCAGCACCACGTCGTCGAGGCCTCGTCGCCGGGGTCCGTCGCGATGGCGGCGAGCAGCCGGGTCGTCACGTCCAGCGCCTGTTCGGCAACCGGCTGCCGCACGGTCGACAGGTCCATCAGTTCGGCGTTGGCGTGGTCGTCGAAGCCGATGACGGCGACATCCTCAGGCACCCGCAGGCCGTGCGTGCGCAGCGTCCACAGCGCGCCGTAGGCCATCTCGTCGCTCTCGGCGAAGATCGCGGTCGGCCGCTCGGGCATGGGCGAGCAGGCGTTCGCACGCCTGCCTGCCGCCGTCGATGGTGAAATAGCCGAGCACCTCGAGAGCCGGTTCCGGCTCGATGCCCGCCGCTCGCAGAGCGTGGTGGTAGCCGTCCTGGCGGTGCAACGGCGGCGTGAAGCGCATCGGGTCGTCGGTGTCGCCGCCGATCAGCCCGATCCGCCGGTGGCCGAGCTCGATCAGGTGCTGCACGGCCTGTGCGCGCCGAACCGACGTCGTCGATGCGGGTCGACAGGAACCCGGGGTGGTCGAATCCGAGCAGGCCGACCGGGCAGCCCAGCGACGCGAGCGTCGCGATCTCCTCGTCGTTCGATGCACCAGGCTGACGACGAGGACGGCGTCGACGCGCTTGCGCATCGGCATGACATCGAAGAACCGCGACCGGCCGGCTTCAGTCGCCGAGGTTGTAGAGCAGCAGGTCGAAACCCGCCGTCCGCAGCGCCGTCTCGACGGTGTCGATGACCTCGGCGAAGAACCAGCGGTTGACGAACGGGACGACCACCCCGACTGTTGCCGTGCGGCCGCTGGCGAGCCGGGCGGCGAACGGCGAGGCGACGTAGTCGAGGTCGGCGGCCGCTTCGAGAACACGTTCGCGCGTGGCACTGGCCACGTCGGGCAGCCCGCGCAGCGCTCGCGACACGGTCGCGATCGACACGCCCGCCCGTCGCGCGACGTCCTCGATGCTTGCGGCCACGGTTCCTTCCCGCCGGCCAGCCGGTACGCCGGTCGGATCACCGGTAACGCTATCGGAGCCCGCTGGCAGACTGTCCACCGTGCGCACCCTCTACCGCAATGGCCGGTTCATCGCGGCGGCGGGCGAGCATCCCGGGCCCTTCCGTGCCGCATTGCTGGTCGACGGCAGCCGGATCGCCTGGATCGGCCCGGATGCCGACGCCGAGGCCGGCGCGGGGACGAGGGTCGTCGACCTTGACGGAGCGCTGGTGAGCCCCGCCTTCGTGGACGCGCACGTCCACGCGACCGGCACCGGCCTGGCGCTGACCGGCTTGGACCTGTCCGGCTGCACCTCGCTCGCCCAGGCGCTCGGCGCGGTCGAGTCGGCGGCCCGATCCGGTCGTGGCCGTCCGATCCTCGGCGGCGGCTGGGACGAGACGCGACTGGCCGGAACGACGCGCGCCGACCGCCGGCGAGCTCGACCGGGCCGGCTACGGGGGAGCCGTGTACCTCGCCCGGGTCGACGCCCACTCGGCGGTGGTGTCGTCGGCGCTGCTCGCGGCAAGCGTGCCCGGGCTGCGGAACCTGACCGGTTACCGCGGCGACGGCTGGGTGACCCGCGATGCCCACGACGCCGTTCGGACGGCGGCGTTCGGCGCACTGACGGCGGGGCAGACCCGCGACCTGCACCGCATCGCGCTTGCGCCACGCAGCGTCGCTCGGCATCGCGCTGCGTCCACGAGATGGCCGGCCCGGCCATCTCGAGCGCCGAGGACCTCGCCGGCCTGCTCGAACTGGCCGCGCAGGAACCGCTGCCGGAGGTGATCGGTTACTGGGGCGAACTCGGTCGGCGTCGACACCGCACGCGAACTCGGGGCCGTCGGGGGCGGCTGGCGATCTGTTCTGCGACGGGTCGTTCGGCTCGCACACGGCGGCGCTGCACGAGCCGTACCGCGACCGGCCAGACACGGCGGGCGCGCTGCGATTCGAGACCGCCGAGCTCGCCGCGCACATTGTCGCTGTGACGAGGCCGGGCTGCAGGCCGGGTTCCACGTGATCGGCGACGCAGCCGTCGACCAGGCTGCTCGACGCGGCCGAGCTGGCTGCGGTGCAACTGGGCCGCCCGCTGCGCCCGGGACACCGGCTCGAGCATGTCGAGTACGTCCACGACGCCGGCCCGGCTCGCTCGCGTCGGGCCTGCTCGCGTCCGTCCAGCCGGTCTTCGACGCCACTTGGGGCGGGCCGGAGCGGATGTACGCCCAGCGGCTCGGGTCACGCGCCGGGGCGCTCAACCGCTTCGCCGACCTCGCAGCCGCCGGGGTTCCGCTGGCCTTCGGCTCCGATGCGCCGGTCACGCCCCTCGGGCCGTGGGCAGCCGTCCGGGCTGCGGTGCATCCGAGCGACCCGTCGGCGGCGCTGGACGCTGGTGCCGCCTTCGCTGCACACACCATCGGTGGCTGGCGAGCGGCCCGCCGCGACGGCGGCCTGCTGACCATCGGCGCGTCGGCCACGTTCGCCGTCTGGCAGACCGACGCGGACGACGTGGCCACCCTGGTGGCGGCCGGCGCTGAGAATCCGGTGTGCCTGGCGACGGTCCGGTCGGGTGTCACGATCCACGACATGGGCGCCCTGTCGCTGGCCGCCGGCTGAGGGCTCGGCGTGCTGGCCCCCGGATTCGCCGGCCCGTGCGGCACGGCGGACGATACTGGTCCGATGCACCCGGCTGTGTCCGTCGCGCCGCTCCGAGTCGGTTGGGCCGCGCTCGTCGCGGTGCTGGCCGGCCTCGCGGGTGCGGCGGCCTTTCCGAGGCTCGGCATCTGGCCGCTGGCGGTCCTGAGCGTGGCCGGGCTGTCGTGGGCGGTCGACGGGCGCCGGAGCCGGACCGGAGCGTGGCTGGGGCTGCTCTACGGTGCGTCGTTCTTCGGCCCGCTGCTGCACTGGGCCAGCCTGTACGTGGGCGCGGTGCCCTGGTTGCTGCTCGCCGCCTCGCAGGCTGCCTTCCTGGCCGGGCTCGGCGCACTGCTGCCGCTCGTCCAGCGCCTGCCGGCAGCACCGACGTGGGTCGCATCGGCCTGGGTCCTGCAAGAGGCGGTGCGTGACCGCGCTCCGTTCGGGGGATTCCCGTGGGGACGGCTCGCGTTCAGCCAGGCCGATTCGCCGCTGCGGTGGTTCGCAGCGATCGGCGGTCAACCGCTGCTCACCTTCGCCGTCGCGCTGCTCGGTGCGGCGATTGCCGTGGCAGCGCGCTCGGTACGGCCACTGCGGTGGCGTCCGCTGGTGGCGTGCGGCGCGGTGGTGGTCGCCGTTGCGGTCCTCGGCGGTCTTCGCGCCTGGTCGGGCCCGCCCGCGCAGAACGGTGACCGGCTGCAGATCGCGGTCGTGCAGGGGAGCGTCCCGGACCGCGGGCTGGCCTTCGAATCACGGGCCCGCGAGGTGCTCGACAATCACGTCACCCAGACCCTGCGCCTCGCGGCCGACGTCGCCGCCGGTCGCGCTCCGCAGCCGGACCTGGTGCTGTGGCCCGAGAACGCGTCCGATGTCGACCCGTATACCGACGCCGGCGCTGCAGCAGCGATCGATCGCGCGGTGCAGGCGATCGGCGCGCCGGTGCTCGTCGGCGCGATCCTGCAGGGCCCTGGGCCCGATCATCGGCGCAACGCCGGGATCCTCTGGTCACCGACGTCCGGTCCCGGCGCGCGATACATCAAACGCCACCCGGTCCCGTTCGCCGAGTACATGCCGCTGCGCAGCATCGCCGAGAAGGTCAGCTCGGCGGCGAAGCTGGTCACCCAGGACATGGTCGCCGGTTCGGGGAACGGCTTGGTGCTCGGCGGACCGGTACCGATCGGCGACGCCATCTGCTTCGAGGTCGCCTACGACGACCTGATCCGCTCCTCGGTGCGGACCGGCGCCGAGTTGCTCGTCGTCCAGACCAACAACGCCACCTTCGGACAGACGTCAGAGACCTATCAGCAGCTGGCGATGAGCCGGCTACGCGCCGTCGAGACCGGCCGGACCGTGGTCCAGGCCTCGACGACCGGCGTCTCGGCGATCATCGGCCCGGACGGCGGCACCCGCACCCGGTCGGGCGCACTGTTCGAACCAGCGCTTCTCGGCGCCGAGGTGACCCCGCTGACCACGCAGACGCTCGCCACCAGACTCGGTCCGCTGCCCGAGTACCTGCTCGCGGCCGTTGCGGCGCTGGCGGCGGCCGCCTCCGTGCTGGTGTCGCGCCGCAGGCGCGCGGACCGGACGAACGCCCAGGACCCGGTCGATGAGATGGTGGCGCGGTGACCTCGGACGAGCAGGTACTGGTGATCGTCCCGACCTACAACGAGTACGAGAACATCGAATCGATCGTGCGGCGGGTGCGCGCATCGGTTGCCTCCGCGCACGTCCTGATCGTCGACGACGCCAGTCCGGACGGCACCGGACAACTCGCGGACGCACTCGCCGCTGACGACGACCACGTGCACGTGCTGCATCGGGCGGCCAAGTCCGGGCTCGGCGCCGCCTACATCGCCGGCTTCGACTGGGGACTGGCCCGCGGCTACGACGTGCTGGTCGAGATGGACGCCGACGGATCCCACGCTCCTGAGCAACTGCCGCGCCTGCTCGCTGCGCTGCTCGGTGCCGACCTCGTGCTCGGATCACGCTGGGTGCCGGGTGGGGCAGTCGTCAACTGGCCGGCCTCGCGCAAGCTGCTCTCGCGTGGCGGCAATCTGTACGCGCGGATGGCGCTCGGCTTCGACCTGCGCGACGCGACCGGCGGATACCGGGCGTTCCGCCGGCGACACGCTCGAGCGCATCGACTATCGGGCGCGCAGCCTCGCAGGGGTACTGCTTCCAGGTCGACCTGGCCTGGCGAGCGGTACGGGCCGGCTTCACCGTCGTCGAGGTGCCGATCACCTTCGTCGAGCGCGAGCAGGGCGAGTCGAAGATGAGCGGTGAGATCGTGCGCGAGGCCTGGGTGCGCGTCACCGGCTGGGGGCTGCGGCACCGCGGCGCGCAGTTGCGTTCCATCGGCCGCCGCCGCGACCACGCGGCGCCGGTTGCGACCGGTGAGCACACGCAGCACCCCACACACGTCAGTGGCCGCCCGAACGAGTCGGACGGCCACTGAGTGAGTCGGGATCTGGTCAGGCGCTCTTCTGACCGCGTCGGGCGCGGAGCACGTCGAGCCGCTCGGCCAGGACTTCTTCCAGGTCGGCGATCGTGCGCCGCTCCATCAGCATGTCCCAGTGCGTACGCGGCGGCTTGACCTTCTTCGCCTCCGGCTCGGGCCCGTCGACGAGCAGGCCGTTGGTGCCGTCGAGCCGGCATTCCCACGATCGTGGGAACCTCGGCCTCCTCCGCGAACGGGACCCTGAACTCGTGGCCTCGTGCGCAGCGGTACGCAGCAACGTTGCGTGGCGCCGGTTCGGCGCCGTACTCGGTCTCGTAACTGATCGCGCCCAGCCGGCTACCTCGTAGCGTCCGGTCTGCCATGGCGGGCACCTCCTCGGGGGATGTTTGGTTGTCCCGGAAAATTCAACGAACGGTCTTGACTAATGATTCCCGATATGATCCACGAGCAAACCTAGCGGTGAGCTAAACCTCATGGTCCTGCCAGCTACCTGCCAGTACCTGGCACCAGTTCGAACGAGGAGCGACGCCAGTCATGTATTCGTTGCATCGACACATTGGGTTCACTTCTTGAGCGCGCGGCACGGGTTGGTCGGGACGCTGTCGGATCCGGTTTCGACCGCGCGGGCGATCGGAGTCGCCCGGCTCGTCATCGGGGGCGGGTTGCTCGCGGCACCGGTCGCCGCGACCCGCGCCTACGGGGTCGACTCGGCCACCGCGAAACGCACGGCTTACCTGGCACGGATGGCCGCCGCTCGAGACATCGGGCTCGGCGTCGGGACGCTGGTCGGTCGCGACCGGTCGCTGTGGCTGGCGATGGGCGCCGCGGCCGACGCCGTCGATGCGGTCGCGATCGGCGCGGCGCTGCGACAGGGGACGGTTCGGGGGTTGCCCGCGGCGGGAACCGTCCCGGCGGCAGCGGTCGCGGCGGCAGTGGGCCTGTACGCCGCCTGGCGCCTTCGCCGCCGCTGACCTGCACCGTTGTCAGTCGGATCTCAGTCGTGCCACTGCCCACGGTCGCGCAGGATGCTGCGCAGCACGTCCGCGCGATCGGTCATCACGCCGTCGACGCCAAGATCGAGTAGCCGCCGCATCTCCGCCGGGTCGTTCACCGTCCACGCATGCACCGGCAGGCCGGCCTCATGGGCCGTCTGCACCAGCCGGGCATCGGTGAACTGGACCGCGCCGAGCCGGGCCGGCACCTGCGCGCAATTGGCCCGAAGCCGACCGACCCGCCGCCCGACGCGCGAGGCCAACCGGAGGCTGACGGCCGCACGCGGGCCGAGCGATGTGCACACGGCACCGTCGAAGGCCGCCTGGACGGCAGCCACGCGGCGATCCGAGAACGCCCCGACACAGACCCGGTCCTGGGATCCCGTGCGTTCGATCGCAGCCACCGTCGCGGCGATGGCATCGTCGGACTTCACGTCGAGGTTGACGCACAGGTCCGGCCAGGCGCCGAGCACGTCCTCGAGCAGCGGGATCGGTTCGGTGCCGCGCACCCGGGCGTGTTGCACCGTGTCCCACGGCAGCGCCGCGACGGCGCCCCGGCGGTCGGTGACCCGATCGAGTCGGGCGTCGTGGAAGGCGATGGCGACGCCGTCGGCACACACCCGAATGTCGGTCTCGATGTAGCGGTAACCCAGGTCCACTGCCTGCGCGAACGCGCGCATCGTGTTCTCGGCGCCCCCCGGGTCGTACCCGCGGTGCGCGAACGCGACCACGCCGGTCCGGTCCAGGAAGGCCATCGTTGCGGTCAGCCCAGACCCAGCAGGGTTCGGACGTGGCGAGCCGGTGGCGAGCCGTGGGCGAGCATGGCGTCGTGCAGCTGCCGGTCGGTCCAGCCGGGACGGGCACGGCGCAGGTCTGCCGCGAGGTGCCCACCTCGCGATAGCCGACATAGTAGGTACACAGCTGGGTCGAGGTGAGCTGCACCCGCTGCCACTTCTCCAGTGCCTCGCCGTGTTCCTGGAACGCGCGTTCGGTCATCAGCGTCATCGCTGCCGCCTCGTCCAGGTCGAAGCAGTGGAAGCGGATGTCGAGGATGGTGTTCAGCGTCGTCCGCAGCTGCATCTTCAGTTGCTGCATCCGAAGCGCGGCTGCAGCGTGCGCCGAGACATCCGAGCGGTAGCCGCGGTCGGCCATGAGTTCCTCGGCGAACACCGCCCACCCCTCGATGAACGAACCGCTGCCGAAGACCGCCCGGACCGGCGTCGAGGACCGGTACCGGTTCGAGTGCATCAGTTGCAGCGCGTGACCGGGCATCGCCTCGTGCACCGTGAGCTCATGCAGCATGTGCGTGTTGTACTCGCGGTAGTAGGACGCGACCTGCTCGGCCGACCAGTCCTCGGGGGTGGGTGACACCGCGTACTGGGTGGCGAGCGTGACCTGCTCCAGCGGGCCGGAGGAGCGGCAGTACGCCCCGGCCACACCGCGGTCGATCTCGGGCATCTCGATGATCTCGATCGGATCGTCGTAGACGGTCACCAGGTCGCGGGAGCGGACGAACGTCGGTCGCCTCGGCCATCGCAGCACGGCAGATCGCGAGAATGGTGGCGTCGGTCGGCGCGTCCTGCGCAAGCCCCGCCAGGACGGCGTGCACGGTCCCCGCGTCGGGTGCGCTGGTAGCGGCCAGTCGGCCGGCCTCGGCGATGATCTGCGCGCTGACCTGCTCGAGACCGATCCTGTGCGTCGGCGAGAAGAGCATCCGGTTCGAAGGACGTGTCGAGCGCGAGCGCCAGCTTCGCGGTGAACAGGTCTCGGCCCAGCCGCGGGTCGCGCGTCGCCGTTGCGAGTTGTGCCGCGAGCCAGTCGCGGTGCTCACCCAGCGCTGACCGCGCCTGCGCGCACGCGCTTTCGACCGGGCGGCCGACCTCAGCGGCCAGTGCCGGGACGACGGTGTCGATCAGGTCGGCGGTTCCGGCGAGCTGGCGCAGGGCCGTCTCGGTGTGGATGCGGGTGGCCGTCCCGAGCCGGTTCCGGGCGGCAGTGAAGTACGCGGGGATGGCGTGCAGCCGTGCCACCACCGACTCGACCCGATCCGCCGCTGGGGCGAACGGCCGAGAGGTCAGCGCATGCAGCGCCGCGCCGGGGTTGTGCAGCATCGGATCCCACGTCGGCTCGGCGATATCGGCCAGATCGAGCAGTTCGGCGCGCAGCGTCGTCCGCAGCACCTCCGCGTCGACCTGTTCCTCGGCCGATCCCGGGCTCGCGGTGCCCTCGAGGGCGCGAGCTGATCACGAATCGTCGAGGCATCGCGGTCGGCCGCTTCGGCGGACGGGTCGTCGAGCCGGTCGTCGTAGCGGTGCTCGCCGAGGTAGGTCGCTTCGCCGGGGTGGCGGCGCAACCACGCGTCCGACATCCCTGTCGCAAGGCCGGCGAACTCGCTCATGCCCGCGACGCTACCCACTCGGCGTCGGTGGGTTACTCCAGTTCGTTGCGCAGCAGCTTGCCGGTCGCATTGCGCGGCAGGGCGTCGACGAACTCGACGTCGCGGGGGACCTTGTGGCGCGCCAGCTCGGCCTTGACGTGCCCCTTGACCTCGTCGACTCGACAGACTCTTGCCGTCGCTTGAGGACGACGAACGCCTTGAGCCGCTTGCCGAAGTCCTCGTCCGCCACGCCGATCACGGCCGCGTCGGCGACCGCCTCGTGCTCGAGCAGCAGATTCTCGACCTCGGCCGGGAAGACGTTCTCGCCGCCGGACACGATCATGTCGTCGTCACGGCCGTCGATGAACAGCAGGCCGTCGTCGTCGAAATGCCCGACGTCGCCGGAGGACAACAGCCCGTCGATCTCGTCCTTGCTGACCCGCCGCCGGTGTAGCCGGAGAACTTCAGCCCGCTGCCGACGAACACCCGTGCCGTGACGTTCGGCTCGCCGTGACGCGCTTGTCGTTCTCGTCGTAGAGGTGCACCTTGCAGCCGACCGGCACGCTGGCCGACCGTGCCGGGCGCCTGCCGCCAGTCCGCTGGGGTGGCGACGCTGGCCACCGCGACCTCGGTCGAGCCGTAGAGGTTGTAGAGGACGTCGCCGAAGATGCTCCATCGTCTTGTTGCCCACCTCGGGGAACAGCGCCGAACCGGCGACGAAGATGATGCGCAAGCGAGGACGTGTCGTACTCCTTGATCACGTCCGTCGCCCAGGTTCAGGATGCGCTGGAGCATGGTCGGGACGAGGACGAGCACCTCGGCCTTGTGCTTCTGGACGGTCTTGAGGGTTCCTTTCGGGTCGAACTTGCGGTGGGTGATCGTGGTCGACCCCATCGCGAGGGTCAGCAGGAACTGCGAGAGCCCGGTGCCGTGGAACAGCGGAGCCCCGAACACGGTGCGCTCGTTCAGCTTGAGCGGGACGCGGTCGAGGAACTGGGCGGCGGCGAACGGCGAGCTGACGTGCCGCGGCGCCCCCTTCGGCGTACCGGTCGTCCCGCTCGTCAGCAGCACCAGGCCGCCGACCGACTTGGGCTTGGCGGACGTCGTCACCTGACGCGGAATCGATCAAGTCGTCGAGCGTGTCGTGCGGGTTGTCGTCCTCGTCGACCCAGGCGAGGTAACGGGGGATCGACTCGTCGATGTCACCGAGGATGTCGTTGAACTCGACGTCGTAGACGAGCGTGTCGACGCCCTCACGCTCGGCGACCGCGGCGAACGCAGGCTTGGCGAAGCCGGTGTTCATCAGCAGCAGCTTTGCGCCGATCTTGCCGGCCGCGAACATGGCATCGAGCAGTCCGCGGTGGTCGCGGCACAGCACCGCGATGGTCGACTCGTGATCGAGCCCGCGTTCCCGCCAGGCGTTGGCGAGCGCAGTGGACCGGCGGTCGAGCTCGCCGAAGGTCAGCTCGCCGCGGTCGTCGATCAGACCGACGAGATCAGGGTCGCGGTGGGCAGCGATCCGGATGGCGCCGGCGACCATGCCCCAGCGCCGCATCGCGAACAGCGCAGTACGGCAGCTTCGTCCGGGCGGCTGGGCTTGGCGAGGCCCGATCTGCAACAGCACGCCGGCCTCGCGGGCAGTTGTCGGCAGCCTGCGAACCTGCTGCAACGCCAGATCCAGATCGGACTTCTTCAGCATCTCGCCTCTCTCGGTTCAGCTCCGTACGGCCGTGCCGAATCCTGCCACGGACCGGGCCGCACGGTGACCTCAGAGGGCGCACAGCCGGACGGGCAAGCCGTCCTTGGGTCGGGGCAGCGAGGTCCAGTCGATCGGCATCTCGTAGCTCGCCGGCACGTCCCAGCGGTAGCTCAGCAGGATCTGGTGCATTGCTGCCTTGATCTGCATGGCGCCGAACGAGCAGGCCGATGCACTTGTGCACGCCACCGCCGAAGGGGATCCACGCGTGGCGGTGCACCTTGTCCTCGCGGCGGTCGGTCGGCGAAGCGCTCGGGGTCGAAGCGCAGCGGCTCGGGCCAGTACTCGCTCGAGATTCTGGGTGAGGTGCATGTTCACCGAGACGTACGTATCGGCGGGGACCCGGTAGCCCGAGGATGTGGGTGTCCTTCACGGTCTTGCGGGCAACGCCGGGCACCGCTGTCACCAGTCGCATGCACTCCTTCATCACCAGATCGAGACTGACCAACTCGTCCAGCTGGTCGTACGGGACCGTTTCCGAGCCCAGGGCCAGGGATTCTGCGCGGCAGCGTTCCTGCCAGTCGGAATGCTTGGCGAGGTAGTAGGCCATGGTCGTCATCGTGATGGTGGTCGTGTCGTGCGCGGCCATCAGGAGGAAGATCATGTGGTTCGACGACGTCCTCGTCGGTGAACTGGGCGCCGTCCTCGTCGCGCGCGTGGCACAGCGCGCTGAACAGGTCCGCGCCGTCGCCCTTCCCGCTTGGCCGGCACCTGCGCCGACAGGTACTCGACGAGCAACCTGCGCCCGTCCAGGCCACGCTTCCAGCGCAGGCCGGGGACGGGGAAACGGAACACCGCGGTCGCCGCCCGGACGGAGTCGGTGAACGCGCGGTTGAGCCGGTCGGCGCGCTCGCCCAGTTGGCCGCCCATGAATGTGCGGGTGGCGACGTCGAGGGTGAGTTGCTTGAGCGCGGGGTACACGCGGAAGTCGCGCTGCTGATCCCAGCCGGCGATGCCGGCGGTGAGCGTCGTGTTCATCGGGCTCGAGGTAGCCGGCCAGCCGCTCGCTGGTGAACGCCTGCTGCATGATCCGGCGGTGCCGGTGGTGTTCGTCGAAATCGAGCAGCATCAGCCCACGCGGGAAGAACTTGCCGATGAAGAAGTCCCAGCCCGGCCCGCTCGCGAACGCGTGGTCGCGGTTCTGCAGCACCTCGCCCACCGCGTCCGGTCCGGCGACGGTGACCGACGCTCGGCCGAAGGCCTTGCTCCAGTGCACCGGCCCGAACCGGTCGTAGTGCTCCCGGCTGGTGTAGAGCCGGCCCGACAGCACGTCGAAGGTGTGGTTGATGAGCGGCTTGCCGAAGTCGCCGGGAACGTCTTTGAGCGTCCCGGTCGGGTGGGCCTGCTCGCGCAGCGTCATGAGAAAACCATATTGTGATGACGACCGTTGTCAATGAGGGGAATGTTCGGTGAGCGAGCCGCGGCCGTATCGGGGGATCGGGCAGGACCAACGGATCGCGGCCCGCCGCGCAGCGTTGATCGAGGCGGCCCTGGACTCGCTGCACGACGACGGGCTGTCCGGCGCGAGCGTTCGCTCGATCTGTGCACGGGCCCGGCTCACGACCCGGTACTTCTACGAGAACTTCGCCGACCTGGACGAGCTGTTGGTCGCGGTGGTCGACGCGGTCGCGGTCGAGGTCGCCCAGGCCGCGCTCGTTGCGATCGCCACCGCACCGGACGCTCTGCCCGCGCAGGTCCGCGCGCTCGTCGACGCCGGCTACGGGGTGGTCGCCGCGGATCCGCGCAAGGCGACCGCACTGCTGGTCGCCGCAGCTGGCCATGGCCCACTCGTCGACCGCCGTCAGCGCATCGTCATGGACTACGCCGAGCTGGCGCTGGCAAATCTGCCGGTGCTCGGGGTGCTCACCCGCACCGACCACCGAGCCGCGCGGGCCACGGCACTGTTCCTCATGGGTGGCGCGGCAGAGTTGATCAGTGCAGTGCTGTCCGGATCGTTACGCCTGTCCCGCGACGAGGTGGTCGACCACCTGAGTGCGATGTGGATCGCGGTGCTCTCCTGACTCAGCGGCTGACGCCGCCATTGTCGAGGGCCGGCGCAGCGCCACGCTCGAGCGCGGCGAGGGCGGCGATCTCGTCGGCCTCGAGGGTGAAGTCGAACAGCTCGAGGTTCTCGCGCTGATGCGACGGGTCGGCCGATTTCACCACCGGTGCGCTACCGAGATCGATGTGCCAGCGCAACACCACCTGCGCAGGCGTCCGACCATGTGCCTGCGCAATGTCGCAGACCACGGACTCGTGCAGGATCGGTGCTCCCGGTCCGCCCAGTGGTGACCAGCTCTGCGTCACGATGTTGTGTTCGCGGTGGAATGCGCGCTCGAGGTCGCGTGGCAGGTACGGGTTGAGCTTGATCTGGTTGACCTCGGGAACGACACCGGTCTCCTCGATGAGGCGACTGAGGTGGGCGGGGGAGAAGTTGGACGTCCCGATGGCGCCGACCGCGCCCGCATCGCGTAGGGCGACGAGCCCGCGCCACGCGTCGACATACCGGCCGTCGGCCGGATTGGGCCAGTGCACCATGAGCAGGTCGACCTGGCCGTCGCCGAGTTGGGCAATGCTCTCGCGCAGAGCGCGGCCCACTAGCGCGCGGCGGTGCCGATCGCGGCGCAGCTTGGTGACCACCACGATCTCCTCGCGCGGCACGTGCGAGGCGCGCACCGCCCAGCCCACGCCGGTTTCGTTCCCGAATGCGGCAGCGGTGTCGACGAGGCGGTGTCCGAGATCCAGCCCGCTTGCCACGGCACGGTGCGTCGCGACGTTGTTCATCGGCCACGTCCCCATCCCGACGACCGGCAACCAGACACCGGACTGCAGTCGGATGCGAGGTAGCGACACGCGCGCCATCTTCCGTCCCGACGCCGTGCTGCGCCACTTCTGAGCGCGGCTCGGCTCTGATTGCGGCAAGGCATGAATCCTGATTCACTTCTTCGATGGCCTACCGGCGCACAACCCAGGTGCAAACCCGGCTCGACGGCCAGCGGGCTCGCATCCTCGCGGCGGCAGTCGAGATCGTCGCGACTCGGGGCTACGCAGGCTGCACGGTCGCCGCTGTCGCGACGCGGGCCGGTGTCTCGTCCGGCACCGTCTACAACCACTTCGTGGCGAAGTCCGAGTTGGTCGCCGAGGTCTTCCGCACCGTCGTGACGAGGGAGGTCCTTGCCGTTCGCACGGCGGCGACCGCGCCCGGGACGGCGCTCGAGCGCACCGTGAACATCGTCGAGACCTTCGCCGGACGCGCCCTGAAGTCGCCGCGACTGGCCTACGCCTTGCTCGCGGAACCGGTCGATGCGGCAGTCGACGTGCTGCGGCGGGAGTTCCGGGTCGCGTTCCGTGACGTCATCGCCGAATCGATCGTCGACGCGGTCGCGGCCGGCGAGATGCCGCCGCAGGAGTCGACCGTCGTCGCGGCGGCCGTCGTCGGCGCCATCGGTGAGGCACTGGTCGGCCCGCTGGCCGGGCGTGGGCGTCCCGACGCGGTGCCCACCCTGGTGACGTTCGTGCTGCGCGCGCTGGGAGTAGATCCGATGGGAGACACCGATGCGACCCACTCATGAGGTGACCAACCAGGTCCCGCCGCAGACCGCCGACCTGGCCACGTTCCCCGCACTCGTCGAGGGGCTGCACCGCGAAGGCGCCGGCTGGGCCGAGGCGGACGTCCGTCACCTCGCGGCGCTGGCCAGCGGCGAGCAGGCGCAGGAGTGGGGCCGACTCGCCAATGAGCACCCCCCGGTGCTGCGCACCCACGACCGGTTCGGCAACCGGGTCGACGAGGTCGACTACCTGCCGCAGTACCACGAGCTGATGCGCGTAGCCGTCGAGCAGGGTCTGCACGGCACGCCGTGGACGGACGAACGTCCAGGGGCGCACGTCGCCCGGGCGGCGAAGGTGATGGCCTGGGGGGTCGCGGATGCAGGGCACCTGTGCCCGATCTCGATGACCTACGCCGTCGTCCCGGCATTGCGCACCACACCCGGGCTGGCCGCCGTGTACGAGCCGCTGCTGACCAACCGCACCTACGATCCCGGGCTGCGGCCACCGCTGCGCAAGAGCGGGCTCATCGCCGGCATGTCGATGACCGAGAAGCAGGGCGGCTCGGACGTCCGGGCCAACACGACCCGCGCCGTCCGTTCCGACGACGGCAGCTACCGGCTCACCGGGCACAAGTGGTTCACGTCCGCGCCGATGTCGGACCTGTTCCTCACGCTCGCGCAGACGCCGGCCGGGCTGTCCTGCTTCCTGGTTCCGCGCGTGCTGCCGGACGGAACGCGCAATGCGTTCTTCCTGCAGCGGTTGAAGGACAAGCTCGGCAACAAGTCCAATGCATCGTCCGAGGTCGAGTACGAGGACGCGGCCGGTTGGCTGGTCGGCGAGGAGGGTCGCGGCGTCCGGACCATCATCGAGATGGTCAACATGACACGCCTGGACTGCGCCCTGATGGCCGCGGGCGGGATGCGGGTCGGGACGGCGCACGCCGTCCACCATGCGACCCACCGTCAGGTGTTCGGCAAGCGACTGCTCGATCAGCCGGCCATGGTGAACGTGCTGACGGACCTGGCGATCGACTCCGAGGCCGCGACGTCAGTCGTGCTGCGGCTCGCCGGTGCGGTCGACCGTGCCGCCCGCGGGGACAGCGCCGAAGCGGCGTTTCGTCGCGTCGGACTGTCAGTGACCAAGTACTGGCTGTGCAAGCGTTGGTCCACCCACGCGGCCGAGTCCTTGGAGTGCCTCGGCGGCAACGGGTACGTCGAAGACAGCGGACTTCCGCGGCTCTACCGCGAGGCCCCGCTCGTCTCGATCTGGGAGGGCTCGGGCAACGTCGCGGCGCTGGACACGCTGCGCGCCATGGTCCGCGAACCCGCCGCAATCGACGCGTTCTTCGCCGAGCTCGATCTCGCGACCGGAACGGACGAGCGCTACGACGACGCGCTCGCGCTGCTGCGCAAGGAGTTCTCGGACCTCGACCAACTCGAGTACCGGGCCCGGCACATCGTCGAGCGAATGGCCCTGCTGCTGCAGGGATCGCTCTTGCTGCGGCACGGCGACCCGGCGGTCGCGGACGCGTTCGTCGCCTCGCGGCTGGCCCGTGACTGGGGCGTCGCCTACGGCACGCTGCCGACCGGAGTCGACACCGCGACGATCCTCGCGCGCGCCGCGGTCGGCTGATCGCGGGGCTCAGGCAACAGCGACGGTGGCGCGGCGCGTGGCCCCGAGACCGCGGCACACCACGTAGATCGTGAACGAGATCGTCGTGATGTACGGGCTGACCGGAACGCTGCCGCCGAGCGCAAGCATGATCCCGCCGACCGTCGATACCGTCGCGAACACCACGCTCAGGACGGGGACGAGAACCGGCGAGGCGGTCACCCGCATCGCGGCGGCGGCCGGGGTGCTGACGATGCTGAGCACGAGCAGGGCGCCGACGATCTGGATCGACATGGCGACGGTCACGCCGAGGACCAGCATGAACACCGGTGAGAGCAGCCGCACCGGGACTCCGCGCGCAGCCGCCGATTCGGGATCGGTGCTGGCGAAGGTGAGCGGGCGCCACATCACCGCCAGGGCGACGACGACGACGACCGAGATCGCGATGAGCCAGTCGAGTTGGACGGTGTCGACCGCGACGACCTGACCCAGCAACGAGCCGAACTTGTTGGCGCTGCGTCCCTTGTAGAGCGCGAGGAACAACACGCCGAGTCCGAGACCGAACGGCATGAGCACACCGATGATCGAGTTGCGGTCGCGGGCCCGGACGCCTAGTGCCCCGATCAGCACGGCGGCGACGAGTGAGCCGAGCAGCGAACCGATCAGGACGCTGGTGCCCGCGAGCAGCGCGGCTGCCGCGCCCGCGAACGACAGTTCACTGATCCCGTGCACGGCGAAGGGCAGGTCGCGCATCATCACGAAGGTGCTGATCAGCCCGCAGACCACACCGAGCACGGCACCGGCGATCAACGAGTTCTGCACCAGGCCGAGCAGCGCGCCGTAGTCCGAGAAGTTGAAGATCTCGTGCCAGACGCTCACAGTCGGACCGCCGCGTCGACATGGTCGTGCTCGTGCACGTGTTCGTCCGGGGCGCCGACGACGATGATCCGATCACCGATGCGCACCACGTCGACGCCGACCCCGTAGAGCCGGCTGAGTGTCTCGGACGTCATTACCTCGTCGACCGTGCCGACGGTGAACCTTCCGCCGGCGAGATAGAGGACCCGGTCGACGTAGGGCAGGATCGGGTTGATCTCGTGTGTCACGAACACCACCGCGGTCGGGTGTGTGCGCCGGTACCCGTCGACGAGCGCGGTGACCTCGCGCTGATGATTGAGATCCAGCGAGAGCAACGGCTCGTCGCACAGCAACAACTGCGGCTCGGTGGCGAGGGCCTGCGCGATCCGCACCCGCTGCTGCTCGCCGCCGGACAGCAGGCCGACCGGCCGGTTGGCGTAGCCCGAGGCACCGACAGCATCGAGGGCAGCCTCGAGCCGTCGGCGGCGATCGCGGCTGGGCAGCCCGACCCCCCAGCGGTGACCGTCGATGCCGAGCCCGACCACGTCCCGTGCCCGCAGCGGGGTCAATGGGTCGATCCGGCGCTGCTGCGGGACGTAGCCGATCAGGCGACTGCCCCGTCGGGCCGGCCGGCCGCCGACCAGCACGCGCCCTGCGCTCAGTTGCTCCAAGCCGAGGACGGCTCGCAGCAGGCTGGTCTTCCCCGACCCGTTCGCGCCCAGGACGGCGACGAACTCGCCGGCCGACACCTCCAGATCGAGATCTGACCACAGCACTCGCTCGCCATAGCCGAGCGAGGCGTGCGCGAGCCGAAGGACAGCCGCGGTCATGCCTGGCTCCTGGTCAATGCGACGCCGATCGCGGCGAGGTTGTCCGCCATCCAGCCCTGGTAGTCGTCCCCGGCCGGCAGGGTCTCGGTGACCGGCACGACCGGCACACCTGCGGCTCGGGCCGCGGCGATCACGGCCGAGGTCTCCGTCCCGCCCGTCTGCGCGTTGTAGACCAGGGCCGACACCGCTGGTCTCGGCCGGCCGGCGAACAGCCGCAGGGTCGCTTGCAGGACTGACGCGGGGACTCCGTTGCCGGCCTCGATGGACGCGCTGAACTTCGCCGGCGTGCGGTCGACCAGCCCGCAGCCGGCCAACAGGTAGGCGGGCACCGGCTCGGTGATCGCCACGCCGGTGCCCGCGAATCGCGCGCGCAGCCCGGCCTGCGTGCGTTCGAGCCCGGCCAGCGCGCGCTGCACCCGGCCTGCCGCTGCGTCGAACTGAACCCGGTCGCGCGGTTGTGCCGCTGCGAGCCCGTCGGCGATCCTGGTGACGATCTTCCGCACGGTCGTCAGGTCGTACCAGACGTGCTCGTTGGGCTCGCCGTACGCGCGGGCGCTCGCGCCGGCCACGCGCACGGCGTCGATGACCGTGACGTCCTCGCGCGCCGAACCCAGCAACGAGTGCATGAAGTCGTCGTAGCCGCCACCGTTCTCGATGACGATGCGGGCACGCGAGACCGCGAGGCGGTCGCGCACGGTGGCCTGGTAGGAGTGCGGGTCCTGGCTCGGATCATCGAGCAGCGACTGGACGTCCACGAACCGGCCGCCGACCTGCCGGGCCAGGTTGCCGTAGACGTCACTCGAGGCGACCACCACAAGCCGTCCGGACGGGGTGGCGGACGGGGCGCAGCCGGCGAGGGCGGTCGCGACACCGGCGAGGACGAGCACTGCGGCGGTGCGTCGCGCGGACGTGCGGCGGAGCATGGGTCACCTGCAACCGGGACTGAATCCGATATTGATAACGATGTTCAATAACGGACGGTAGCACGATGCGGTGGACCGAGAATGCGGGACCGGTCGCCGGCGCTGCCGACGGGGCGCTGTTGAGGCGGGTAGGCAGGGATCAGGACGCGCGGCGGTGCGGCGAGGCCATCAGCAACTCGGCGCGCCGGGCGCCACAGCTCTGGCCATCGGGTAGCAGCTCGCCGAAGTCCTCGAACAGGACGATGCCGTTGCAGAGCAGGCTCCAGCCTTGCTCCGGGTGCGCCGATATGACGTGGGCCGCATCGCGGTCGCTCGCGTCCACGGACGGGCAGGCGGGCAGGTGCGGGCAGGCAGCGTGGGCCGAGTTCGTGGTGGCCTTGATCGCGTTCATCGTCGGTGTCCTGGTTATCTCGAGTTCGGATCGCTCGGGTGCTCGATCCTTCGGGTGGGGTACCCCTCCTGTCGGCACTGTAACCGCTTACGGAGAGACTGCCGTCACAAGTGTGCGCCGGGCCGGGCAAAAGTCCAGTGAGGCGCGCGAACTGATTTGTACGCGATCCGGACATATCCGGACCGTGCCCGGTAGATCGTTATCTCGTTGTGATCATCAATGCGGCACGGATGTCAACTGGGAGCGATCAGGTGCGCCCCCACCGGTCTTGCGCCTCACGCAGCGACCGAGCTCTCGGCACCCAGTCCGCCAGCACCGCTGGGTAGCCCGCGGCGACCGCGGCGTCGATGACCTCGTTGTCGTCGTCGATGAACGCCGCGATGCCGCGCGGCCGCAGCCGGCCCAGTACGGCCAGCTTGTAGATGCGGGCGGGCCGGTAGTCGTGGTCGGGACGCATGTGCAGTTCTGCTCCGGGCAGCTCGTGCGCCGCAAGCCAGTCCTCGGTCGTCGTGCGCAGCCACTCGGGGCGCCCGGTCAGCCAGACGATCTCGTGCTCGCCGGCCAGGGTCGCGGCGAGGCGGGCGCCTTCGGGCAGCAGTGTGTCGGCGCCGGCGTGCCGGAAGAACGAACCCCAGCGGCCGCGGTCGAGATGGTGCAGGCGGTGGCGCACGTCGGCGACCACTCCGTCGATGTCGAAGACCGCGAGCACCGGTGCAGGGTATGTGAGAGACCGCCGGACGATTAGACTCATGCCCTCGTGCGCTTCCTCGACCCGAACGTGCCCCACGAACTGACCTACGACGACGTCTTCATGGTGCCGGCGCGCTCGGACGTCTCGTCCCGCTTCGACGTCGATCTCACGACCGTGGACGGCAGCGGCGCGACGATCCCGCTCGTCGTCGCGAACATGACCGCGGTCGCCGGGCGCCGGATGGCGGAGACGGTGGCCCGTCGCGGGGGACTGGCGGTGCTCCCGCAGGACATCCCGGTTCAGGTCGTGAGCGACGTCGTCGCCTGGGTCAAGGCCCGGCACGTCGTGGTCGACACCGCGGTCACCCTTTCACCGACCAGCCCGGTCAGCGACGCGCTGGCGCTGCTGCACAAGCGCGCGCACGGCGCCGTGATCGTGGTGGACGACGGCCGGCCGGTCGGTGTCGTCAACGACGCGGACTGCGCCGGTGCCGACCGTTTCGCCCAGTTGCACCAGGTGATGTCGGCGAACCCGCTGACCCTGACCGATCCGGTCCGCCCCCACGAGGCCTTCGACCAACTCGACCGGGCGCGGCGCAAGTTGGCCCCCGTCGTCGATGCCAGCGGGCGGTTGATCGGGGTGCTCACGCGAACCGGTGCCGTGCGCTCGACCATCTACCGCCCGGCCGTGGACGACGCCGGTCATCTGCGCATCGCCGCGGCGATCGGTGTCAACGGCGATGTCGCCGCGAAGGCCGCCGAACTGATCGCTGCCGGCATCGACGTCCTCGTCGTCGACACCGCGCATGGCCACCAGCAGCGGATGTTCGACGCACTGGCGGCCGTCCGCGCCCTGGGGCCGGCCATCCCCGTTGTCGCGGGCAACGTCGTCTCTGCCGATGGCACGCGTGACCTGATCGAAGCCGGTGCGGACATCGTCAAGGTCGGTGTGGGGCCAGGCGCGATGTGCACCACCCGGATGATGACCGGCGTCGGCCGGCCGCAGTTCTCTGCGGTCGTCGAGTGCGCCGCTGCGGCGCGAGCGCTCGGGCGCCACGTCTGGGCCGACGGCGGCGTCAAGCATCCGCGCGACGTCGCGCTGGCGCTCGCCGCAGGCGCGTCGGCAGCGATGGTGGGATCGTGGTTCGCCGGTACCTACGAGTCGCCGGGGGACCTGCACACGACCCCGGACGGCCGTCCGTACAAGGAGAGCTTCGGGATGGCGTCGGCGCGAGCCGTGGCCCAACGCACCAGCGGCGAGGGCGCGTTCGAACGGGCACGCAAGGCGCTGTTCGAGGAGGGCATCTCGAGCGGGCGCCAGTACCTCGACCCCGCCCGTCCCGGCGTCGAGGACTTGATCGACTCGATCACCGCGGGCCTGCGGTCGGCGTGCGCGTACGCCGGCGCGACGACCCTGGAGCAGCTGCACGAGCGCGCGGTCGTCGGCGTGCAATCCGCGTCCGGCTTCGCCGAAGGACGGCCCGTCTACACCGGCTGGTGAGCGGTATTCTGCCGACATGACCTGCGTGGCGCTGTGGTGGCCGTCCGACTCGGACGGCTGACCCGCCACGTTCCCCTCGAGGGCCCGTCCGTGTACCCGGACGGGCCCTTTCCGCTGCCGTGTACCCGGACGCCCTCCTTCACGGAAGGCAACACCATGGCACGCGTTCTCACCGGCGATCGCCCGACCGGTCCGCTGCACCTCGGACACTACTTCGGCACCCTGGCCAACCGGGTCCGGCTCCAGCGCGAGGGGCATGAGCTGTTCCTCGTGGTGGCCGACTACCAGGTGATCACCGACCGCGATCACCCAGGCGAACTGGCCGCAACGGTCAGCGGCCTGGTGCTCGACTATCTGGCCTGCGGTGTCGATCCGGAGAGCACGGTCGTGTTCGCGCACTCCACTGTCCCCGCGCTGAACCAACTGCTCCTGCCGTTCCTCTCGCTGGTCGGCGTGGGGGAGTTGACGCGCAATCCGACGGTCAAGGACGAGATCCGGCTGGCCGGCCGCGACACCGTGAGCGGGCTGATGCTCACCTATCCGGTGCACCAAGCGGCCGACATCCTGTTCTGCAAGCCCGATCTCGTCCCGGTCGGCGTCGATCAGTTGCCGCACCTCGAGCTGACCCGGACGATCGCGCGCCGGTTCAACGACCGGTACCGGCCGACCTTCCCGATGCCCGAGGCACTCCTCGGTGCGGCGCCGCGCCTGCTCGGCCTGGACGGTCGCAAGATGGGCAAGAGTCTCGGCAACGCGATCGGTCTCGCGGACGACCCCGACACCGTCGCGCGGAAGATCCGGCGCGCCCGCACCGACTCGCAGCGGCGCATCGAGTACGACCCGCACGCTCGCCCGCAGGTCGCGAACCTGCTCGACCTCGCCGGGTTGTGCGCTGACCGGTCGCCCTCGGCGGTCGCGGACGAGATCGGCGCCGGCGGTGCCGCGGCGCTGAAGGCGTGCGTGACCGACGCCGTCGACGCCCTGCTCGCACCGCTGCGCGAGCGCCGGCGTCAGTTCGGCGCGGCCGACGTCGATCAACTGCTGCGTCGAGGCACCGCGATCGCGACGGCTGAGGCCGAGCGGACCCTGGACGAAGTACGGGCCGCGATGGGCATGGCATACGAGCGGGGATATGTGACAGTGGACCGGTGAACGGGCACGGTCACGAGCACGCGCCGCGGTCGTCGTCTGCCGACCGTCGCTGGCTGGTGGCCGCCCTGGTGGTCATCGTCGTCTTCATGATCGCGGAGGTCGTCGCCGGTGTTCTCGCGCACTCGCTCGCCCTGCTCACCGACGCCGGTCACATGGTCACCGACGCCGCCGCGATCGCGGTGGCGCTGATCGCGCTGCGGATCGCGCGCCGCCCGGCACGCGGCGCCTACACCTATGGCTACGCGCGGGTGGACGCGTTGTCCGGCCAGGCGAACGGGATCACTCTGCTGTTGCTCGCCGTGTGGTTCACCGTCGAGTCGGTGCGCCGGCTCGTGCATCCGGCCGACGTCGACGGGGCCGTCGTGACGATCGTCGCCGTGGCGGGCCTGGCGATGAACGCGCTGGCAACCGCGCTGGTATCGCGTGCGGACCGCTCGAGCCTCAACATCCGAGGGGTCGTCGCGCACCTGATCACCGACATGTGGGCCTTCGGGGCGACGCTGGTGGCCGGCGTGGTCGTGCTGGCGACCGGCTGGACCCGCGCCGACCCGGTCGCGTCGCTCGTGGTCGCGGCCGTGATGGCGTGGACGGGTGCGCAGCTGGTACGAGCCGCGGGACGGGTGTTCCTCGAGGGGGCGCCCCGCGGCGTGGACCCGCACGACCTCGGCCGTGAGCTCGCCGAGGTGGCCGGCGTCGCGCAACTGCACGACCTGCACGTGTGGCAACTCGGCCCGCGTGATGTCGCTGTCTCGGCGCACGTGCTCGTGCGTGCGTCGCACGACTGCCACGAGGTCAGCGCCCGGTTGCGCCAGCTACTGCGCTCGAACTACGGCATCGGGCACGTCACGCTCGAGGCCGACCACGCCGACGCGCCCGGCCACGACGCGGAGACCTGCGTGGACGCGCACGGCGAGGTGCACACCTCGCAGCACCGGACCTGACGGCGCGGTCGCTCAGTCACGATCGACGAGGCCACGCAGCGTGTCGGCCGCCTTGTCGATCTTGTCGTCGTGGCCCTCGATCTTGTCCTTGGCCACGTCCTCGAGCTTGTCGATGCCCTGCTCGATCTTGTCGGCGTGGTCCTTGGCGAGATCCTCGGCCTTGTCCCGCAGCCCGTCGATGTCCATGGTGGCTCCCCTCTGCCACGTCGGACTGTACGCGCGCAGAGTGTGACCGCTTGGTGGCTAATGCCAGACTCAGAGCATGCTGCGCCCGATGTCGCCGACCAGTTCGCTGTTCCTGCTCGCCGAATCCCGAGAGCACCCGATGCACGTCGGTGGCCTGCAGCTGTTCACGCCTCCAGACGGAGCCGACGCGCTCGACATCCGGGCCCAGTTCGACGCCACGATCGCCGAGGCGGCCGAGGGCGTGAGCGAGGTCGCGCCGCTGTTTCGCAAGCGCGCCCGCCGGTCGCTGAGTTCGTTCGGGCAGTGGGGCTGGGAGGTCGACCGTCGCTTCGACCTCGAACATCATGTCCGTCGCAACGCCCTGCCACATCCGGCCCGGGTGCTGGAGTTGCTGGCACTGTGCTCTCGCCTGCACTCGTCGCTGCTGGACCGCCACCGACCGCTGTGGGAGATGCACCTCATCGAGGGGCTGGCCGACGGCCGCTTTGCCGTGTATTTCAAGTCCCATCACGCCCTCGTGGACGGGGTGTCGGCGCTTCGACTGCTGTCCCGCATGCTGTCCGAGGACCCGAACGACCGCGACATGCCGGCGTTCTGGGCTCCCCGCGCACCCCGGGTACGCGCGAAGCCGGACCGAGGCCCGGTCGAGATGCTGCGCGACACCCTCGGCGTCGCTGCGCACGCCGCCGGCGCCGTGCCGGCCATGGCCGGGGCGATCCGGCGGGCGATCAACGAACAGGCCGGTGCGATGTCGCTGTCCGCACCGCGCACGATGTTGAACGTCCCCATCACCGGTGCGCGGCGATTTGCGGCCCAGTCGTGGCCGATCGAGCGGATCCGGCAGGTCGGCAAGGCGGCCGACGCCACCGTGAACGACGTGGTGCTCGCAATGTGCTCTGGCGCGCTGCGTGCCTACCTCGACAGCATGGACGCCTTGCCGGACTCACCTCTGATCGCGATGGTCCCGGTGTCCCTGCACGGCGAGTCCGAGAGTGGTGACGGCGGCGGTAACGCGGTCGGCGTGATCATGTGCAACCTGGGCACGCACCTGGCCGACCCGGCCGAGCGACTGGTCACCGTGCATCGTTCGATGGGCGAGGGCAAGGAGTCGTTGCGCGGGATGTCGCAACTACAGATCCTCGCGATGAGTGCCCTCGGTGTCGCGCCCTTGGCGCTGCTGCCACTGCTGCGTCTGGACGGCAAGGCGCGCCCGCCGTTCAACCTCGTCATCTCCAACGTCCCGGGCCCGCGCAACCCGCGATATTGGAACGGCGCCCGGCTGGACGGGCTGTACCCGTTGTCCATCCCGGTTGACGGCCAGGCGTTGAACATCACCGTGACGAGCTATGCCACCGAGATCGCCTTCGGGCTGACCGGATGCCGGCGTACCGTGCCGCACCTGCAGCGTCTGCTGACCTATCTCGATGACGAACTCGCGGCGCTGGAAATGGCGGTCGGTGCCTGACGCCGTTGGCCCGGCATTCATTATCGATATCGTCCTGTGATCGCCGATAATGCCGCAACGTACGCATTCATCGTCAGCACCGGGATTCGGCCGGAAATAGCAATAATGCGGCTTTGCCACTGTGTGTTTCACCTCAGCGGCGATAGGTGCGCTGCCCGTGCGGGAACGCGGCGGTCGATGTCAAGACCGTGTTTGTAGGTCACCCGATCACGTAACGCGTGTGATCGGTGTGTGGTAAATGTCTGCACAGGAATGGTACGACCACATTTGCGTGCAACGTCGAAAGCGTTTATGTTTGCGGAAATTCGAACGACGGACGGCGGCGCGGCAGGTGCCGTGTCCGTGCCCCCGAAACGGTCCCTGGAGACGCGAGTGCTGAGTCGGCTGATTCGACTGGTGCTCGCGCGCGCGAGAGCGGTTCTCGCTGTCGCCGTCCTCGTCGCGGCTGTCTCGGCCATCCTCGGCGGCACCGTCCTGTCGGCGATGTCCAGCCAGGTCGGCGATCCGAGTGCACAGAGCGCACGGGCCGACCGGACCATCGCACACGCCTCGGGCGTGTCCGCCGATGGACACGACCTGCTGATCCTGGTCCGGCTGCCCAACACCTGGCCGAGTGCCGCCGATCGATCGGCCGTGCGGCGGGTGTCGGCGACGCTGTCGCGCGTCCCAGGGGTTGTCGACGGGCTCACTCCGAGCGAGGATCCCGGCTCGCTCATCTCGCGTCTGGGCACGCGTGCGCTGATCACCGCGTCCGTCTCGGCGAACCGGTCGTCCGACGACGTCGCGAACGCGGTCCGCGCAGCATTCGCCGGGCGGCCCGACGTCGCGGTCGGCGGGCGAGCCGTCGTCGCCCTCGAACTCGGCGAGCGAGTCGGTACCGACCTCTCCCGGGCCGTCTGGATCGTGCTGCCGCTGCTGTTCCTGCTCTTGGCCTGGATCTTTCGCGGGCTCGTGGCCGCGCTCGTCCCACTGGTGGTCGGCAGCCTGGCGGTCGTGGTGACGATGGCCGCGCTGCGCGGGGTGATCGAGTTCGCGAGCGTGTCGCAGTACATCCTGAACCTGATGTTCGGCCTCGGTCTCGGCCTGGGCAGCGGCTACAGCCTGCTCATCGTGTCGCGCTACCGGGACGAGGTGGCGACGGGCGGATACGGACGCGAGGCAGCGCTGCATGCCGGCATACGCGCAGGGCGCACGGTGGTGTTCAGTGCCGTGACCATCGTCGCCGCGATGTCGTCACTTCTGCTGTTCCCGCAGAAGCTCTTGTATTCGATGGGTGTCGGTGGCGTGATCGTGACGCTCGCGGCGGCGAGCGCCGCCGTGGTCGTCGTGCCGGCGCTGCTCGCCGTCCTCGGCCCGCGGATCGACGCCCTCCCGCTAGGCCGTCGACAGCGAGTGGTCGAACGCGCGCCGATCGAGGCGACGGCCGGGCGGTGGTCACGCCTCGCGCACTGGGTGACGGCGCAGGCGCGGTGGGTGCTCCCCGCGGCTGCGCTGGTGTGCGTGCTGATCGCCCTGCCGGTGTTCACTACCCGCGGCGGCAGCCCCGACGCGACGTCACTGCCGGTCTCGAGCTCGGCCCGGACGGTTTCGGACACCGTGGCGCGTGACTTCCCGCAACAGTCGGGCACCACCGTCCGGCTCGCAGTGCACGCCACACCGAGTGCGGATGCGCCCCGAGTGCTCGCCCTGTCGCAGCGCGTTGCCGCGCAGCCCGGTGTCCGATCGGTGTCGACGTCCTACCTCGGCAGCGACGAGTGGGTGATCAGCGCACGGATCGGTACCGGGCCCTTCACCACCAGCGCAGCGGATTCGATCCGGGCACTCCGGGCGCTGCCGACACGCCTCCCCGTCCTCGTGGGGGGTGACGCGGCTGCCTACCTCGATCTTCGCGACAGCGTCACATCGCTGTTGCCGTGGGCGCTCGTCCTCGCTGCTCTGGTGGTGCTGGTGATGATCTTTCTGCTGACCGGCTCGGTGGTCGTGCCGGTGACGGCGGTGCTGCTGAGCGGCCTGAGCGCGCTGATGAGCGTCGGCGTCCTCGTCTGGGTGTTCCAGTCCGGCCACCTCACGAACTTGCTCGATTTCGCGAGCACCGGCCGGATCGACCTCACCGTGCCGATCGTGGTCGCGATCATCGCGTTCGGCCTGTCGGCCGGTTACGGCGTGGTCGTGCTCGCCCGGATCAAGCAGGCGCATGACGAGGGGCACCAGGACGCTGAGGCGATACCCATCGGCATCGGCTCGACCGGGCATGTCGTCAGTTCGGCGGCGCTGGTGCTCGCGGTCGCCATCGGCGCGTCCTCGGCCTCGTCGGTGCTGATCGTCAAGCAGGTCGGCGTCGGCGCCGTGGTCGCGGTGCTGCTCGACGCCGTCCTCGTCCGGGTGCTGCTCCTGCCCTCGGCGATGCGCGTCCTGTCCGGCGCCAACTGGTGGGCGCCACGCCCGCTGCGGCGCCTGCCCGAGAAGCTCTCGGGGGTCGCGATCCCGCAGTTTCCCAGGCACCCCGCCGCAGCCCGCGGCTATCGCGCATTTCCGACCGGCTCGGAGCATCCGGGCATGCAGGCAGCGCACGCCGAGGCAGCCCGTATCGAAGCGGCCCGCGCCGGCACGCAGGTCGCCGCGGACAGCGGCGGTGCGGCGGGGGCGCAGCGAGCGCAGGGCCAGGCTCGGTCCGCGGATCGGGCCCCGACCCGGATGTATGCCCAGACCGAACGCCGAACCAAGGAGGACGACGAGGTGGACCTACCGGCGAATGTGATTCCGATCGTGCCCCCGACCTCGGAGCCTTCGCGGTTCACCGGCCTGACCGTGCAGATCCAGGTCGGCGACCCCATTCAGGGACGGATCTTCTACACCCGCCTGTTCGGCAGGGCACCGGACGCGGCACCGATCGAGGACTTCATGGAGTGGCGCGTGGTGCCGGACGCACCGGTGTGGTGGCAGATCGTGCACCTGCCGATGCCGGTCGAACCGATGCAGACACGAGCCCGGTTGCAGGTCGGTGATGTCGATGCCGCGGCCGCCTGGGCCGCCGCGGAACTCGGCGTGGACGTCGATCCGATCACGCGCATCGACGGCGTGATCGCCTTCGCCGATTTCGAGGATCCCTGGGGCAACCGGCTGGGTTTCTACGAGGACCGCTTCCCCGATGACGAGGAACCGGACGGCCCGAGCGACCGATGGTCGCGTCGCGGCTGACGGTTGCGCTCAGCGGCCGGCGATCGGACGCCTGAACGTGGTCAACCGGCGGCGCGCGGGCGTGCCGCGCGTCGCGCGCACGATTCGCCGCGCGAGGCGTTCGGCGTTGCGCTCGGGGTGGCGCAGCGCGACGACCGTCACGCCCACGCCGTCCCGGCCGAATTCGGCCCGCATGCCGTTGGTCAGCGTTCGGGCCGTGGCTGTGGACATCACGGCCGCGGTGACCAGGTGCCCACCCTCGCCGCCCGCGACCATGTGCCGAGCGAAAATTCGGGCAGCGAAACCGGCACTCAGCACGTTCACGACCACGTTCGGGACGCCGTGCTCGCGGCACACGAGCGTGGCGAACCGGTCCCAGTCCTCGAGGTCGGCGTCGTCGAGGTGGTACGGCCAGGCGTCGACACCGAGCGCCTGCGCCGCCCCGGCGGTGTCCTTCGCCCCGACCTCGTCGACGTCCGCGAGCACGACGTCGGCGCCGGCGCCGGCGAACTCGAGCGCCGTGGCTCGCCCGAGACCGCGGGCGGCACCGGTGACCAGCACGAGTTCGCGGCTCCGCATGGGGGTGCCGTGCTCGACCTGGCCGACGAACTCGTCGACGCAGCGCGCGATCACGTCCGGCCGCTCGTTGACCACCCAGTGCCCGCCCGCAACGGTGCGCGTGGACAGGTTGCGGACGAACGGCACCGGCGCCTGCAGGCTGAGCTCGCTCGTCAGATACGCATCGCGAGCCGGCGCGATG
Source organism: uncultured Actinomycetota bacterium (assembly GCA_963750295.1). Lineage (GTDB taxonomy): Bacteria > Actinomycetota > Actinomycetes > Mycobacteriales > Jatrophihabitantaceae > CAVVPY01. The sequence goes on along the minus strand of CAVVPY010000001.1, from coordinate 1,194,721 downwards.
ACGAAGACGGGCAGGTCGATCTGCTTCGGCCGCGCCCGGGTCAGCTCGCGCACGATGTTCGCCCGGTAGAGCTCGAGGCCGTTGACCTTGTCGGCCTCGGTTCGGTGCGAGCTGTCCGCTCGCGCCACGGAACTGCGCGAGCGAGCATTGGCGCTCGCCACCGCGCGGTCGAGCAAGCCCCGACGTGCCGCCAGTTCGGGCAGGCGAGGCAGCAGGAACAGCTCGATGTAGAACGAATGGGCCAGCTGGCGCGCCGCCGAGAGCGGGTGCTTGTGGGCCGTCCGGATCCACGCGCCGGTGTGCTCGAGGGACGGACCCGAGATCGAGGTGAAGCTGGCGATCCGGCCGGCCAGACGAGGGTCGGTCAGCGCCGGCCAGCTCTGCACCGAGCCCCAGTCGTGGGCCAGCAGGTGCACGGGGCGCCCGTCGGACACCGCGTCGACCACGGCGACCAGGTCGTCGACGAGGTGGGGCATGCGGTACGCGGCTCGCTCGCGCGGCTTGTCGGACTCGCCGGTGCCGCGGACGTCGTAGCAGACGACCCGGTACCGGTCGCCGAGTTCGGCGGCGAGGGCGTCCCAGACGCTGTGGTTGTCGGGGTAGCCGTGCACCGCCAGCACGGTGGGGCCAGCGCTGTTGCCCGACTCGTACACCGCGAGCGAGGTCTGGTCGGCCGAGCACACCCTGCGTTCGATCACGAACCCACCTTTGCTGAGACTCACTGTCACATATAGGTTGCGCCTGACTATGCGACACCGGGTGGGCGGTGTCAATCGGGCGCGCGGCGCGTCGGCCAGCCTGGCGCGACCCGGTCTGCGGCCGGCCGCGGGGCGGACAACTCACGGTGATTGACGTGAGGCACGGTGACGCGCGAGGCTGCCCGAGATGCCCCGTAGGGTCGTTTGGGCCGGTCTGGTCGGCTCGTGCTTGTTTGCGGAGGTCCGTCGTGATTACTCGTTTGCCCGTCCTGCTCGCTGCCACCGTCGTCGGCGCGTTGCTGTTGCCCGCCTCGGCGGCCGCTGCGAACGGGGTGCGTCCCGCGGTCACCACGCACCAGCGGCATCCGGTGGTGCTGTTCAGTGCGGACGGCATGCGACCGGACCTGATGCAGTTGTTCGCCCAGGGCGGGCAACTGCCCACCTACGCGAGCCTGATGCGCACCGGCGCCACCGGCGACAACGGGCTTACGCAGGGCTTCCCGCCGAACACCGGGCAGGGCTGGTACACCCTCGCTACCGGCGCGTGGCCGGGCGTGCACGGCAGCACGAACAACACGTTCTACGACGTCCGGCAGGACTTCAAGACCGCGACGTCGTTCGCGTTCCACGGCAACGGGTCGAGCCCCGGTTCCGATCCGAGCAACGTGCTCGAGGCCCAGTCGGTCGCGTCCGCGGCCGAGCGGGCCGGACGCACGGTGGCACAGATCGAGTGGACGGGCGGGCTGAACGCGAACATCGCGGGCCCGACCGTCGACTACGCAAACTTCTACTCCCAGCGTGGCCTGCTGGAGTACCCGCTGGACCCCGCGAAGCAATCCGGTGCCGCAGGCTTCGGCCTGTCCTACCAGGTTGCCGACTTCTCGCCGGCCGCCGGGTGGACGCACGTTCCGGCCAGCGCGTTGCCCGCGCAGGAGGCTGTCCTGACGCTCACCTCGACCGCACCTTCCGTGAACCCGACGCGCACCTTCGACCTCTACGTCTACGCGCGCTCGGCGGGCGGGTACGACCGCGCGTACCTCGTCCCGTCCACGGCCGGCAAGGACGGTGCACACAAGAGCGCCAATCTGGTGCCGGGCCGCTATAGCGCGATCAAGCTGCGGGGACGCAACGGGCTGATCGGTGCGGCGGCGCGCGAGTCAGCAGGTTTCTACGTCAAGCTGATGCGGCTGGCACCTGACCTGTCGCACTTCGGGCTGTACTTCACCTCGCTCACCCGGCCGAAGGCGCACTGCGCCACCGCCGCATGTGCCGCGCTGCCGGCCGGCGCGCCCGGCGAGGACCGGCTGGAGAAGTACCTCGCCGACAACCTGCCGCCCGCGATCTTCGGCGACTTCGCGCCCGAGGAAGCCGGCCTGATCGACGAGGACACCTGGTACCAGCAGGTCGTCGGCCTGAACCAGACCTATGACCGAGCGGTACTGACCTACGTGCTGGGCACGCTGCAACCGGACACGCAGGTACTGCTGGCCGGCACCGACCAGACCGACGAAGTGAGCCATCAGGTGCTGGCGTTGATCACGCCGAAAGCGCCGGACGGCAGCGCAAACCCCTACTACGACCGGGTCGCCGGCAGCGGTCCCCGGGACGGACGGATCGCGCAGCGCCTCGGATACCTGCGCGGGGCCTATCACTCCGCAGACGACCGGCTCGGCCAGGTGCAGTCGTTGATCGGCGCTGACGCGGACATTCTCGCGAGCAGCGATCACGGCTTCGCCCCACAGTGGTACGCAGTGGACGCGGGCCTGCCGCTCAAGCGGCTCGGCCTGCAGGACGTCGAGCAGACCTCCAACTGCCGGCCGAACGTGGCCAGCGCTCCCGGCGGCACCGTGGCCAAGGCCTGCTGGGCCGGTGCCACAGCCCAGATCTACCTCGACGTGGCAGGACGCGGAGCCGGCACCGTCCTCAGCCCCGCCGACTACCGCTCGACCGTGGCGCAGATCGTCGCCGCCTACCGCAAGCTGACCGATCCGACGACGGGCAAGCGGATCGTCGAGAAGGTCATGACCAAGGCCCAACTCGGTGATGTCCAGGGCAGCGACTCGCTGAATCCGACGAGGTCCGGCGACGTCGTGGTGGTCACGAAGGTGCCCTACCAGTTCGACGGGCAGACCGCGGGCACCCTGGTCGCGCCGTCCCGGTTCTTCGGCCAGCACGGCTACCTGCCCGAGGACGTCGACCTCGCCCACAACATCAACATGCACGCGACGTTCGTGGCCGGCGGTCCGGACATCGTCCACGACCGCTCGGTCGAGGGCGTGCGCGCAGTCGACCTCGCGCCGACGCTGGCAGTGCTCGGCGGCTTCAACCCGCCGCTTCAGGCGCAGGGACGCGTGCTGACCGGGATCATCGCGGGCGGCTCGAAATACGTCACCGGCCAACTGCTCGGCATCAACGACGTCCACGGCAATCTCACCGGAAATGGGCTGAGCTACGCCGATCCCTACACCGGGGTACGCGACGCGGCAGGGGGCATTGCCACGCTCGCGACCTACCTGAACCGGGCCCGGGCGAGCGAGCCGAACACGGTCACCGTCGAGGCCGGGGACATGGTGGGGGCGAGTCCGCCCGAGTCGGCGCTGCTGCGCGACAAGCCGACGCTGGACGCGCTGAACCTGATGGGCATCGACGTCGGCACCCTCGGTAACCACGAGTTCGACCGTGGCGTGCACGAGATGCTGAAGCAGGTGCGCGGCGGCACGTCCACGATCGACCCGAAGATCACCTTCAGCGGCCTGAACTACCCGGTCGTGGATGCGAACGTGATCAGCGACCGGACCGGCGAACCACTACTAAGTCCGTATGTCGTGAAGCGGGTCGGCGGCGTCCGGGTCGCCTTCATCGGTGCCACGACCATCACGACGCCGTCGATCGTCACCACCGGCGCGACGGCAGGCGTGCACTTCGTCGACGAAGCGACGGCGATCAACAAGTACGTGACCCAGTTGCAGGGGCAGGGGGTGCACGCGTTCGTCGTGCTCATCCACGAGGGCGGATTCCAGGACACCTACCCGGTCGGCACGGTGGGGGACCGGATCTACGGCATCACCCGCAAGCTCGACCGCGCGGTGTCGGTGGTGATCTCGGGCCACAGCCACAGCGTCGTCGACACGCGGGTGAAGCATGCCCTGGTGATCCAGGCGTCCTCCTTCACGCGCGCATACGACCAGGTGCACCTGCTGCTCAACCGGCAGGCAGGCACGATCGACTACACCTGGGGATCGGTGCAGCCGACCTCGCACTCGATCCCGCCGCGGAGCACCGATCCAAGCGCGCCGCTCGTCCGGCCGGACCGGGACGTGCAGCGGATCGTGAGCGCCGCGGTGCGCAGGACCAACCCGATCACCCAACAGGTGATCAACCACGCGAGCGCCGACGTCCCGTCCCAGCGTGAGGACCCGACCGCGTACGAGGGGACGGACTCACCCGCCGGCGATCTGGTCGCGGACGCCGAACGCGTCTACACCGGTCAGCAACTCGCGTTTGCGAACACGGGCGGCATCCGAGCCGGCCTGCTCGCTGGCCCGGTCACCTACGGCGACCTGTTCACGATGCAACCGTTCCAGGACGACTACGTCGACACGTTCACGCTGACCGGCAGGCAGGTCTGGGCGTTGCTTCAGCAGCAGCTCGAGCCGGGAACCGGCGGCATCATGCAGGTGTCCGGGCTGCACTTCAGCTACACCGGCCCGGTACCGGGCGGGTCGATCACCGCGGTGTACCTAGGCCCGGTGGGGGATGACTCGACACCGATCCCGAACAGCACTGCGACGGCATACTCGGCGACCGCAAACTCGTTCATGGTCGGCGGTGGCGACGGGTTCACCGTGCTCGAGTCCGCGCACGACATCGTGCAGACCGCGGACACCGAACTCGTACCGTTGCTCGACTACGTGGGCAGCCTGCCCGACCCGTTCAGCTACGACCGGGACGGCCGGATCCAGCCGGAATAACGCCTCAGCCGAGGACGGCGGCGAGCACCGCGGCGTACGCGGCGCCGATCTCGCCGTCCGTTGTGGTGACCTTCCGCGTTGCGGGGCGGGCAGCGAGCACGCCCTGCAGCTGCGAGTACATGAGGCGGTAGTCGGCCAGCCCGGACACCGCCGCCTCGACATCGGCGACTCCCGAGGCCGATCGTGCCTGGAACCGGCGGTAGGACGCCTCGGCGTCGTCGAGCAGCGCGAGCTCGACGAAGTCCGCGCCGGTGGCGGCGGCAAGCTCGTCCAGTTGCACGACGAAGTCCACCCGGCCGAGGTACTGCGGCACGATCACGTCGTGGGCCGCCTCGAGATGTGTGCGCGCCATCGCCACAGTCATCGCGCGAGCGAGCAGGCCCGCTTCGGTCAGCCGTGATCGCCAACTGCCGATCAGCGACCGGATCACGTCGACATCGAGGTCGGCGGTCGGCGGGTGCTCGTCCGCGTAGCGCCGGGCCAACGTCGACTTGCCGCTGCCCGGCGGGCCGTTGAGCAGGATCAGCCGCGGCACGCCGTCATCCGTGGCGCTGTCGCGCCCGGTAGGCCGCCACGTTGGTGCGGTTCGAGCACGAGGTGCTGCAGAAGCGGCGCGACCGGTTCTTCGACAGGTCGACGAGGACGTCGTTGCAGTCGTCGGCGGCGCACGTCTGCAGTCGGGCCAGTTCACCGGTTCGGATCACGTCGATCATCGCCATGGCGGCCTCGACCGCCATCCGATCGGCCAGCGGCGCGTCGGGCTGGGTGGCGTGCAGGTGGTAGTCCCACTCGTCGTGTTTCACCAGGTACGGAAGCGCGCGGGCCTCGCGCAGCAGGTCGTTGACGAGTTGGGCGGCGGCATCCTTGTCGACGGTCCAGAACTGCTCGAGCCGGGGACGCAGCGCGCGTACCGCGTCGAGTTCGGCCAGGTCGCGCGTCCGGTCACCGGTCCAGCCCCAGGTGCGCACGAACTCGTCCAGCGCCGGGAGATCGGGCAGGGCGTCGTCGGCCGCGCGGGCGGTGTTGACCAGCGCCGCGGCGGCCCCGAGGGCGACCTCGGTGTCATGGGCAAATAACAACTTGACTCCTTTCACCGCCCTGGTTACCGTCGACATCACCATAGCGAACTTTACTCCTTACGGACCGGATGTGATGACAACTCGATTCGGCGGCACCGGCCTGCTGCTCGCGCTCGGCTCGGCGGCAACGTTCGGCACGTCCGGGACCTTCGCGACGGCCCTGATCGACGCCGGGTGGACGCCGGGAGCCGCGGTGACGACGCGGATCACGCTGGCCGCCGCCCTGCTGACGGGACCGGCCCTGCTCTCGCTGCGGGGGAGATGGGGCCTGCTGCGCCGCGGCGGTCGCGGCATCGCCGCATATGGACTGGTCGCCGTCGTCGGCGCGCAGCTGTTCTTCTTCAACGCCGTCGAGCACCTGTCGGTCGGGATTGCGCTGCTGCTCGAATACCTGGGCATCGTCCTCGTGGTCGGGTGGATGTGGGTTCGGCACGGCCAGCGTCCGCGCCGGCTCACGGTGCTCGGCGCCGTCGTGGCGATCGCCGGGCTCGCCTTCGTGATCGACCTGACCGGCTCGCACCACGTCGACATGGTGGGCGTCCTGTGGGGCCTGGGTGCCGGCGTCGGCCTGGCGACCTACTTCGTGCTGTCGTCCGCGACCGACAATCCGGTCCCTCCGGTGGCGATGGCCTGGGCCGGGCTGGTGGTCGGCGGTGCGGCGCTCACGCTCGGCGCAGTGGTTGGTGCGCTGCCCATGCACGCTCGCTTCGTCGACGTCCGCCTGGCCGACCACCAGGTCAGCTGGATCGTCCCGGTGATCGGGGTCGCGTTGATCTCGACGGTGATCGGGTACGTGTCGGGCATCGGCGCCGCTCGGGTGCTCGGGGCGCGCCTGGCCTCGTTCGTGGGCCTGAGCGAGGTGTTGTTCGCCGTGCTGTTCGCGTGGCTGTTCCTGGGACAACTGCCCGGCGGGATGCAGCTGGCCGGGGCGGTCCTCATCATCGCCGGGGTGACGCTCGTACGCGTCGACGAGTTGCTCGGCGCGCGCCGTCAGTCCGTGCGAGCCCAGGCGTCGTACCCGCCGATCACGTCGGACACGTCGCGCACCCCCAGCGCACGCAGGTAGCTGGCCGCGGCGCTGCTGCGGTAACCACCGGCGCAGTAGACGAGCACCGCACGCTCGGGGTCGATGTCGGCGGCGAGCGCCCGCAGCCGGGGGAGTGGCAGGTTACGGGCGTGGGGGAGCGCGCCGTCGGTCACCTCGCCGGGGTTGCGGACGTCGATCACCTGCACGTGCGCGTCGCCGGCGAGCCGCTCGCGCGCCTGCGGTGCGGTCAGGCGCGAACTGCGCTCGGCGAGCTCGGGCCGCGACACCAGCACGTCGAGGTCGGTGCACGCGGCCCGGACGGTGTCGATACCCACCCGGGCAAGGCGCAGCCGGGCCTCGGCCACCTCGTCCGTGCTGCCGATGAGGATGATCGGCCGGCCCGGTTCGTGCACCGCGGCTGCGTACTCGGCGAAGCGCCCGGACAGCCCGACGTTGACCGAGCCGATCAGGTGGGCGGCGGTGAAGGCCTGCACATCACGGACGTCGATCAGCAGCGCGTCGTCGGTCGCGGCAGCGTCGGCCGGCACCCGCGGCAGCACGGCGTGCGGGTCGATCGGCGCGTGCCCGGCGCGGTTCAGCGCGACCTCGTCGCTGAAGTAGCTGGGCGGCTCGGCCAGCCCTTCGGTGACCACCGCGATGAATTCGTCGACCGGCATCGGCGCCAGCGCGTAGTTCTCGCGCCGTTGCGCGCCGAGCGTGCTGACGGTGTCGGTCGACAGCGCCTTGCCGCACGCGCTACCCGCGCCGTGCCCGGGGTAGACCAGTACCTCGTCGCTGAGGGGGAGTAGCCGCTCGTGCAGCGAGCGGTAGAGCTCGGCGGCCATCTGCTCGGCGGTGCGGCCGGCCGCCCCCAGCAGGTCCGGCCGCCCCACGTCACCGAGGAACAGTGTGTCACCGGTCAGCACTGCGTACGGCTGTCGATCGGGTGCGTGCGCGTAGACCGCCACCGTGATCGACTCGGGCGTGTGCCCCGGCGTTGCGATCACCTCAAGGGCCGTGCCGGACTCGTCACCGAGCAGGATCCGCTCGCCGTCACGCAGGCGCCGGATCGGGAATTCCACCGGGGAATGCTCACCCATCGCGACCGTCGCGCCCGTCCGCTCAGCCAGTTCGCTGTAGCCCGGGACGAAGTCGGCGTGGACGTGGGTGAGCAACACCAGGTCGATGGTCAAGCCGTGCTCAGCGGCGAAGGCCAGGTACTCGTCGATGTCGCGGCGCGGGTCCACGACGGCCGCCCGTCCGCTGATCGGGTCGGCGACGAGGTAGGAGGCCTGCGACAGGCAACCCAGATAGAACTGGGCAAGGATCAGCTCGTCGCCGGCCCGGGGGGCAGGTGTGGTGCGAGTCGTCGTCCCAGCCATGTCGGTCATCTCGACCATCCTCGCCCACCATCGTGGCACCGCCGGTGCCAGCCACACGCAGGATGCGGTCAGGCCCTCGACACCAGGCGGTTCAGTATCGCCCCGGCCGGTTCTGCGGTTGCGGCGGCGTAGCCGGTGCCGGCCCACAGGTTGATCCGGTCGGGGTCGCCGGCCGACACGGCGGCCCGGCGAATCGGTCGGGTCAGGTAGTGCACGGCGGGGTAGCCGGACGGGGCGAGTGCGTCGTAGCGGGCGAGGAAGTCGTTGGGCAGCGCGCGAGCCGGTCGCCCGGTGAACGCCCGGGTGAGCAGCGTCGCGGTGTCACGAGCCGCGGCGAGCGCAGCGCGGTAAGGGGCCGAGGTGCCGCTCTCGGTCGCCCGCAGCAGCACGGTGCCGACCATCGCCGCGTCGGCACCCGCAGCCAGGACCGCCTCGACATCGGCCGCAGACGCCAGCCCGCCGGCCGCGATGACCGGCAGATCCGTGACGGCCCGGATCTCGCGGACGAGGTCGGTGATCGGCGTGGGTGGGGGGATCCGGTCCGGGGTGAACGTGGCGCAGTGCCCGCCCGCCGCGAGCGCCTGCACGACGAGCGCGTCCATGCCGGCCGCTGCCGCGACTCGTGCCTCGGCGGCTGAGGTGACGGTTTGGGCCAGGAGCGTGCCGACCCGCCGCAGCGCGCCGACCGCGGCCGCGTCCGGGACACCGAAGGTGAAACTGACCAACGGCACCGGCTCGCTGCTCAGAAGCGCGAGCTTCTCGGCCCAGTGATCGTCGTCCTCGACGGGCTCGACCGGAAGTTCGACGCCCAGCCGATCGGCCTCGACGCGGATCGCGTCCGCGTACTGCCGGTACGCGGACGGGTCGACGGGTACCGGATTCGGGGCGAACAGGTTGACGCCGAAGGCATCGGTGTCGGCCCGGACGGCGGCGAGCTGGTCGGCGAGCGCGGCGGCGCTGAGATAGCCGCCGGCGAGAAACCCGAACCCGCCGGCGCGCGCGGCAGCCGTGACCAGCCCCGGCGTGGTCGGTCCGCCGGCCATCGGCGCGGCGAGGACGGGCAGGGGTCCGCCGAGTCGATCAAGGAACGAACGCATCTTCTGATTCTCACCCGTAAGGCCCGGGACGCGGGACGGCCGTGACGCCTTCGGCACTACTCGGTGCACGAACTGCCGCCGCTCGTATCACCGGTGATACGATCCGTCCATGGATTCGGTAACTGTTCGCGAGCTGCGCAACCACGGGGGAGAGGTCCTCGACCGGGTGGCGCGCGGCGAGTCTCTTGTCGTCACGCGCGACGGTGCCGAGGTTGCCGAATTGCGACCACGTACCCGCCGGAGTCCGGCGCCGGCCGACCTCATCGCTCGACGACGCCATCTTCCGGCCGTTGATCCTGATTCCCTACGCAGGGATCTCGACGCAGTCGTGGACGCACAGCTGTGACCGAGCCGGATAGCCGGGGAATGTTGGACACCTCGACGGTGATCCTGCTCGGTCGGCTCACCGATCCCACGACCTTGCCGACGGATTCGGTCATCAGCTCGATAACCCTTGCTGAACTGTCCGTCGGTCCGCACATGGCTCGCACAGCCAAGGAGCGCGCGGCTCGCCAGGCACATCTTCAGCAGGCCGAATCTGACTTTGACACGATTCCGTTCGGGCCCGAGGCGGCCCGCGCATTTGGTCGCGTCGCGGCATCGCTGCGATCTGCTGGCCGCAAACCCGCCGCTCGCGCGTACGACGCGCTCATCGCCGCTTCAGCGTTGGCCGAGAACATACCGATCCACACGTGCAATCCTGACGATTTCGGGGGGATCGAGGGCCTCGAGGTTCGCGCCGTGCCGCACCCGGACCCGGACCGCTGACGATTGAGTTGACATAATGTCACTTATCGGCGATTCAGCGGGATAGCTCGACATACCGCGCCAGGGCCAGGATGAGCGCATGACACCCGGCCCCGAGCATCATGGTGCGACCGTCATCGTGGCATGGCTCTCAGCTGGTGCCGTACTGCTGTCTGCGTGTACGACGTCAAACCCGACCGCGTCGCCGACACCGACACCGCCGGTCAGCTCGCACATCACGCAGGCGACGATCCGTGTGCACGTCCGGCTCGTGTACTCGCACCCCGCCGATGGCACCGAGACGCGCTACGACGGCCCTATGGCCGGCGAACAGGTCGACGCGAGCGGCACCGCTGGACGCGCTACCGCCACCACCACGAAAGGCGGCTGGGCTGAGCTGCACGTCCGGCCTGGCAGCTACGCGGTCCATGCCGCGGACCCATGCGGACCTCCGAGCAGCGTCGACTCGACGCCGAGCGGATCGGTGACGGTGCACCTGACCTGTGTCGCTCCCTAGGCGTCCGCCGCACACCAGCCCGATGTGCATCCGTTATGTCAGGCTCGGGAAGGCGGCGTGGTCATCCTTGGGTGCGTCCCCCACGTGGCTGTGCGACGGTGAACGCTGCGGCTCACTTTCAGTTATAACAGGTTTCGGCCGAGCTCATGAGGATCCAATTTTCGATCTAGGGTCACGATCCTCAGACCGGAGTTGATGCCTTGAAACCCGTGACTGCCAGCGCGTTCGACCTTCCCGACAATCTCGCGCACAAGGCCGACCCGCTGTTGATCGCCGGCGACGAGCGGCACTTCGCGGCGATAGCGGTGAGTCTCGAGCAGACCTTCGCCGAACTGTCCGACCGCCTCGATGCCGAGCGCAGGGCGCCCGGCGGCACCGGCCAGGAGGCGATGGACCGCGACATCGAGATCCACCGGTTGACGGCTCGCCTGCGTGGCCTGCGTCGCTTCGGCTTGGACCTCTGCCTCGGCCGTATCGTCAGCGCAGACGGCCCCGAGCCGGTCTACATCGGACGGCTCGGCCTCACCGACAGTGCGGGTCGTCGGCTGCTGCTCGACTGGCGCTCCCCCGCGGCTGAGCCGTTCTTCGGGGCGACGCACGCCAACCCGATGGGGCTGGCGAGCCGACGCAGATACCGGTGGACACGTGGACGGATCAGTGACTACTGGGACGAGGTGTTCACCGCGGACGGCCTGGTCGGGCACGCCGCGCTTGACGACCAGTCTGCCTTCATCGCCAGCCTGGGCAGCAACCGATCGCCCCGGATGCGCGACGTGCTCGGCACCATCCAGGCCGACCAGGACGCCATCATCCGCGCGGGCTCGCGCGGCGCCCTCGTCGTCGACGGCGGCCCCGGTACGGGCAAGACCGTCGTCGCCCTGCACCGCTCCGCCTACCTGCTCTACTCCGACCCGCGGCTGGGTCACCGCCGGGGCCGTGTGCTCTTCGTCGGCCCGCACCAGCCCTACCTGGCCTACGTCGCCGACGTGCTGCCCAGCCTCGGCGAGGAGGGCGTGCAGACCTGCACCCTGCGAGACCTCGTCATCGAGGGAGCCGCGGCCGCCGTCGAGACCGACCCGGAGATCGTGCGGCTGAAGTCGTCCGCGAACCTGGTGCACGCGATCGAGCCGGCCGTCCGGTTCTACGAAGAGCCGCCGACCAAGGGCATGACCGTCACCACGCACTGGTCCGAGATCTGGCTGAGCGCCGAGGATTGGGCCGAGGCGTTCGGAGCAGCAGAACCTGGCACGCCCCACAACGATGCGCGCGATCAAGTCTGGGACGAGTTGCTCACGATCTTGGTCGACAAGTTCGTCGGCGACGCCTCGGCCGACCTGGTCCGCAAGGCGCTGCTGCAGAACGGGGAACTGGTGACGACGTTCAACCGCGCGTGGCCATTGCTCGAAGCAGCTGACCTCGTCGCAGACCTGTGGTCGGTGCCCGCGTACCTGCGCAAGTGCGCTCCGTGGTTGCGTCCGGATGAGGTTCGCACGCTGCAGCGCGAGGACCCCCAGAGCTGGACGGTGTCCGACCTGCCGCTGCTGGACGCAGCGCGGCAGCGGCTCGGCGACCCGGAGGCGGCGCGACGCAAGCGGCGGCACGCGGCCGCCGTCGCGGCCGATCGGGAGGTCATGGACAGGGTGGTCGACGACCTGATCGCGGCCGACGACTCCGAGATGCTGGCGATGACGATGCTGCGCGGGGAGGATCTGCAGGCCAGCCTGATCGATGAGTCCGCACTGCCCAGCGCCGACCCGGACCTGCTCGCCGGCCCGTTCGCACACGTCGTCGTGGACGAGGCGCAGGAACTGACCGACGCAGAGTGGCAGATGTTGCTGCTCCGCTGCCCGTCCCGCAGCTTCACCGTCGTCGGGGACCGGGCCCAGGCCAGGCACGGGTTCGCGGAGTCGTGGCAGGAGCGGCTCGAGCGCATCGGGCTCGACCGGATCACCCTGGCCTCACTGAGCATCAACTACCGCACGCCCGAAGAGGTCATGACCGAGGCCGAGCCGGTCATCCGGGCCGCGCTGCCCGACGCCAACGTGCCGATCTCCATCCGCAGCAACGGCCTGCCCGTCGTACATGCAGCGGTGTCGGAACTTGGTGCGATCCTCGACACCTGGCTCGCCGCGCACACCGACGGCATCGCCTGCGTCATCGGTGCGGTCGGCACATTCCAGGCGACCTCGCGCGTCCGGTCGCTGACCCCGGAGCTGACCAAGGGGCTCGAGTTCGACCTGGTCGTCCTCGTCGATCCCGAGGCGTTCGGCACGGGCATCGAAGGAGCGGTGGACCGTTATGTCGCGATGACCCGAGCGACCCAGCAATTGGTCATCCTCGCCGGCACATGACCTGATCGCCCGGACGCTCGCATGCTCAGCCGCCGACGTAGGCCGCGAGGTGCTCGCCGGTGAGCGTCGAGCCGGCGGCGACAAGGTCTGCGGGTGTGCCCTCGAAGACGATGCGGCCGCCGTCGTGCCCGGCGCCGGGACCGAGGTCGATGATCCAGTCGGCGTGCGCCATGACCGCCTGGTGATGCTCGATGACGATGACCGACTTACCGGAGTCGACGAGCCGGTCGAGCAGGCCGAGCAGGTGCTCGATGTCGGCGAGGTGGAGACCGGCGGTCGGCTCGTCCAGGACGAACACCTCACCCCGCTCCCCCAGGTGCGCGGCGAGCTTGAGCCGCTGCCGCTCGCCACCGGACAACGTCGTGAGCGGCTGGCCGAGGCTGAGGTAGCCCAGCCCGACCTCGACGAGCCGGGTCAGGATCTTCTGCGCCGCAGGAGTCTTCGCCTTGCCGGCGGCGAAGAAGTCCTCCGCCTCGGTGACCGGCATGGCCAGCACCTCGCTGATGTCCTTGCCGCCGAAGTGGTGATCCAGGACGTCGGCCTGGAACCGTTTCCCGCCGCACACCTCGCAGGGGACGGCGACGCCGGCCATCATCGCGAGGTCGGTGTAGATGACCCCGGCGCCGTTGCAGTTGGGGCAGGCTCCCTCGGAGTTGGCGCTGAACAGCGCCGGCTTGACCCCGTTGGCGCTCGCGAACGCCTTGCGGATCGGGTCGAGCAGGCCGGTGTAGGTCGCCGGGTTGCTGCGCCGCGAGCCGCGGATCGCGGTCTGGTCGACCGACACCACCCCGTCCCGACCGGACACCGAGCCGTGGATCAGCGAACTCTTTCCCGAGCCCGCCACGCCGGTGACGACCGCCAGCACCCCGAGCGGAATGTCGACGTCGACGTCCTGCAGGTTGTGCGTCTGGGCGCCGCGGACTTCCAGCACCCCCGACCTCGTCCGTACCTGGTCCTTGAGCGCGGCCCGGTCGTCGAGGTGCCTGCCGGTGATCGTGCCGCTTTCCCGCAGCCCGTGAACGGTGCCCTCGAAGACCACCTGGCCGCCGGCCGTGCCGGCGCCGGGACCGAGGTCGACCACGTGGTCGGCGATCGCGATCGCCTCCGGCTTGTGTTCGACCACGAGCACGGTGTTGCCCTTGTCGCGCAATTGCAGCAGCAAATCGTTCATCCGCACGATGTCGTGCGGATGCAGCCCGATCGTGGGCTCGTCGAAGACGTAGGTGACGTCGGTGAGCGAGGACCCGAGGTGGCGGATCATCTTGGTGCGCTGCGCCTCACCACCTGACAGCGTGCCCGAGGGCCGGTCGAGGCTGAGATAGCCCAGCCCGATGTCCACGAACGAATCGAGGGTCTCGCCGAGCGCCTGGAGCAGCGGGGCGACCGACGGTTCGGTCAGCGTGCGGACCCAGCCGGCCAGGTCGCTGATCTGCATCGCGCACGCGTCGGCGATGTTGTTCCCGTCGATTCGCGACGATCGAGCGTGCGTGCTGAGCCGGGAGCCCTCGCACTCTGGGCAGGTGGCGAAGGTGACCGCACGCTCGACGAACGCACGGATGTGCGGCTGCAGCGCGTCGACGTCCTTGGACAGCATCGACTTCTGCAGCTTCGGGATCAGGCCCTCGTAGGTGAGGTTGACGCCGTCGACCTTGATCTTGGTCGGCGCTTTGTACAGCAGGTCGTTGAGTTCCCGCTTGGTGAACTTCGTGATCGGCTTGGCCGGGTCGAAGTAGCCGCAGCCGAGGAAGATCCGGCCGAACCAGCCGTCCATGCTGTAGCCCGGGACGGTGAGAGCGCCCTCGCTCAGCGACAGGCTGTCGTCGTAGAGCTGGGCGAGGTCGATGTCGGTGACCGAGCCCCGGCCCTCGCACCGGGGGCACCTGCCGCCGAGGATGCTGAAGCTTCGCCGTTCCTTCGTCGTGCGGCCGCCGCGCTCGACCGTGACGGCGCCGGCGCCGCTGATCGAGGCCACGTTGAACGAGAACGCCTGCGGTGAGCCGATGTGCGGCTTCCCGAGGCGACTGAACAGGATGCGCAGCATCGCGTTGGCGTCGGTTGCGGTGCCGACGGTGGAGCGGGGGTCGGTCCCGATCCGCTGCTGGTCGACGAGGATCGCGGTCGTCAGCCCCTCGAGGACGTCGACGTCGGGTCGCGCCAGCGTCGGCATGAACCCTTGCACGAAGGCGCTGTAGGTCTCGTTGATCAACCGCTGCGATTCCGCGGCAATCGTGCCGAAGACCAGCGAACTCTTGCCCGAGCCGGACACGCCGGTGAACAGCGTCAGCCGCCGCTTCGGGATCTCGACGCTGACGTCCTTGAGATTGTTCACGCGAGCGCCGTGGACGCGGATCAGGTCGTGGCTGTCGGCAGTGGGCAACGTGGGTCTGCTCGTCATCGGCAAGATCGTCCCACCCCCGCACCGACGAGGCGTACCTGCCCTACGGGCTAATGGCGACACCCAGTCCGGGTTTGGGGTATCGGCGCGACAGTCATCCTGTGACGGGAATAAGTGCGCATTCGGCGATATCGTGCCAGATTGGTTGCTCACCTGTGCTCCGCCGGATCATGATTCCGCCGACGTCCGAGCGATAGCCGGACGCATTCGGTGGAGGGATCCGATTCATGAACGGTAAACACAAGTTGGCGCTGCTCTGCGTCGCCGCTGGAACAGTCTCGCTATTCGCCGCGGGCGCGTCGGCCAGCGCGGCTAACGGAGCCGCGAAACCGGCAGTTCACCCGACGAGCACAGCAGGATTGTCGGCCCACGTTTCCTCGCTCAAGGTCGCGGGTACGCGAGCGCCGCTGTCGCCGGCCCAGGCCGGCGCACGACCCGCGGTCGTGGCGACTTCAGCGCTCGGTGCGGGCCACACCGTGTATCTGGACCTAGCGAGCGCAGGCGTGACGTTCACGATGCCGTCGATCAGCTGCGCATCGCCCAGCGACTACGAGTGGTTGCTCCCCGGCCTCTGGATCTACGACGGCAGCGGCAACCTCGTCAGCCAGGTCGATGTGAACTTCAACTGCAACGCCGGGTCCTCGTACATGGGCGATGTCATCTGCATCTACGGCGGCAGTTGCGACACGTCGATGGCGGTCTACCCGGGCGATGTCATCGAGGCCACGTACGTGCAGACCGCCTCGACGGCTGCCGGCGAGATCATCAACCACACCCAGAACACCGTCGCGGTCGTCTACGGCACGCCGGGGGCTTGCTGCAACTCGGTGCTCTTCGGCAACGCAGGTCCGTCGCAGTTCGGCGTTAGCGCCGTTCCCACGTTCAACAAGATGAACTTCAGCGTTGCGACGGCGAACGGCTTCTACCTCGGCGACTGGGGTCCGTATCAGACCAACCTGAAGACGGACCGGTTCGTCCAGATCAAGTCCAGCATCGTCCCGACGACGAAGTTCACCAACACGTTCATGCACAACTACTGATCGAGTATCTGATCGAGTAACTGATCGACTGATCGGTTTGCCGCCCGGGCCACCCGCCCGGGCGGCAAACTGCTGTCCAAATGCCTGTCAGTCGAGCTGGCAATGCCGATGTGTATAGGCGAGCAATATCGAGAATGCATCGTTACGTCGACACTGCCGAGGACAGGCGCCGGCCCTGCCACCCCGCTGGGGTGGATCTTGCGTATGATCAACATGCTCCGGGGCAAATCAGGGTGCGCCCGGACATGATCGCAGGAGGCCCAGTGAACCGATTCGGTGCTCGCATGCGCACGTTGGCCACGGCCGCCAGTCCTGCTCGCGAGCGGGACGATCACCGCCGCAGTTGTCAGCGACACGTCCGCGCACGCGGCCGATATGCACCCGGCGACCGTCAGCTCGGCACACCCGTTCTCGGACCCGAAGTACTACCCGCTGCACCAGCCGATGAAGGTCGACTGCGTGAAAGGCAATCCCGGCTGTCCCGGCTACCACACGGTCTGGACGATGGACTTCTCGGTGATGCGCGACCGCTCCCCTGGCAACGACACGATCTACGCGATGGGGGCGGGCATCTTCCACCTCATCCGTATCGGGTACAAGTGCAACTCGGGGCACCCGACCTCGTTCGGGACGACCGTCGAGATCGATCACGGTGGCGGTGTCGTCTCGCGATACGGCCACCTGTCCAGCGTGCTGGCGACCGATGGCCACCTCGTCGCCGCGGGTCAGGCGATCGGTGTCATGGGCACCACCGGCAAGAATGCCAACTGCACGTTGCCCTACCTCGATTTCCAGGTGCAGCGCGGCACGGCGCTCGTCGAGTTCCCGACATTGCGTGCCTGCGATGACGCGGGCGCGACGCAGATCTGGCCAGTGGCCCAGTACCCGCAATACCCGACCTGGAACGACGTCCCGCAGTCGACACCGATGCCGAACCCGAGTGCATCGTTCACCGCACCGACCGGTTCGTGCGTGCCGACGACCGCGCCCGCCACACCGAGCAGGCCGGCTACGCCGGCGGTGGCGCGGTCGGGTGCGCATGCCCTCCGCGTGTCGTGGACCGGTCAGCCGGGCGGGACCTCGTCGATGGTCAAGCTGCAGCTGTTCCACCCGTCGTCGAACACGTGGGGTACCGAGTCGTATCGCTACCTGGCGGCGGGCCGCACGTCCACCACCTTCAGCGGTCTGGGCGGCGGCCGCACCTACCGGGCGCAGGTCAACTTCCACAACGGCGTCGGGTGGAGCCTGCCAAGCTATTACCGCAACGGCATCCCGAGCTAGCACCGCTCCCCCGCGGCGTCATCGGCGCCGCCAGAAATGCACGTAGTAGCGCCACGCGAGAGCGCCGAACAGGCCCAGTGCGAACACGGTGACCAGCACGCGTAGCCATAACGGCCACGCACCGTCGGTGTAGATCACCACACCGTCCAGCCTAGCCCGAAATCTATTTGCAAAGATTTCTTTGGATATCTATCTTTGACGGCATGGACGAGCGCAAGCTGGAGCTGGACGCCTCTGCACTGAAGGCGCTCGCCCACCCGCTGCGGCGTGCAGATCCTGCGCATCCTCACCTTGCGCAAGCGGGTCAGCGTGACCAGCCTGGCCGAGGAACTGGGCGAGACCACCGGGGCGACGAGCTATCACCTGCGCCAGCTGGCCGCCCACGGGTTCGTCGAGCAGTTCGTGCCCGACGACGACACCGAGCGTCCGGGCGCCGGGCGGAAGCAACGCTGGTGGCGCATGGCCGTCGACTGGATCCACATGTCCGGCTTCGAGTTCATGGCCAACGCCGACACCCGCGAGGCCGCGGGCTTCGTCCTGCGCGAGATCCAGGCCGATCGCAGTCGCCGCCTGGCCAACTGGTTCGCCACTGCGACCCAGTGGTCCGAAGGCTGGCAGCGCGCCTCGAGCGATGCCGACGGGTTCATCGAACTGAACCAGAAGCAGACGCGGGCAATCGCCGACGAGCTGGCAGAGGTGTTCGCCAGGTACCGCGTCATGAAGCCCGGGCGCGGCGCGCGAATGATCGACGTCCAGTACGCCGTCTTCCCGCACGATGACGGCACACGAGCATGACGGCTCTCGAGCCGAGGTTCTGGCGGCTCTACGCCAGTAGCGCGACGTCCAACCTGGCCGACGGCGTCGGCCGGACGGCGATTCCGCTGATCGCGGCGTCGTTCACCCGCAACCCGGTGCTGATTTCGGGACTGATCACCTTCGCGTTCCTGCCCTGGCTGCTGTTCGCCCTGCCCAGCGGCGCCCTGGTCGACCGGCTCGATCGCCGCCATGCGATGGCCGCCGCGAACGCGGTGCGCGGACTGTCGGCTGCCGTGCTTGCTGTCCTGGTGCTGACGGACACCGCCGGCATCGTCGCGCTGTACGTGGTCGCGTTCGCGCTCGGTCTCGCCGAGACCGTCTACGACAGCGCGAGCCGGGCCATCCTGCCGCAGCTCGTCGGGGTTCGCGACCTCGACCGCGCCAACAGCCTGCTGACCGTGGAAGAGACGCTCGGCCAGACGTTCCTCGGTGCACCGGTCGGGTCGGCGATGTTCGCGCTTGCCGCGAGCTTTCCGCTGCTCGTCAATGCGGCAGGCTTCACGATCGCCGCGCTGCTCGTGCTCACGCTGCGGGGAAGTTACCGCCCGGCCCGCCCCGTGGCGAACAGCTCGGTACGCGCCGACATCGCCGAGGGCGTGCACTGGCTGCGGCAGCACGACCTGCTTCGCCGGCTCACGATCGTGTCGGCGGGTACCGCGCTGACGAGCACGATGGCCAGCGGGGTGTTCGTGCTCTACGTGCTGGACGTCCTGCACCTACCGGCCGGCAACTTCGGCTTCGTGCTGCTGGTGGCGGGCCTGGGCGGACTGCTCGGTGGGCTCGCCACTCCCCCGCTCGTCCGCGCCTACGGGCGCGGCGCGGTGCTCGTCGGCGGCGCCGCGCTGAGTGCGGCGACGCTCGCCGCGATGGGGTTCACGGAGAACGGCTACGTCGGCGCCGCGCTGTTCGGCGCGTCGGCGTTCGGCGTGATGTTGTGGAATGTGATCACGATGTCGCTGCGGCAGGCGCTGATTCCGCAGGAGCTGTTCGGCCGCGTCCAGGGTGCCTACCGGACCGTGGTGTGGGGTGCCATCCCCGTCGGCGCGCTGCTCGGCGGCGTGCTGGCGCACGTGTTCGGGATACCGGCTGTCTTCGTCATCGCCGGCGCGGGGCTGGGAGTGATGGCCTACCTGCTGTTCCGACTGGTGCGCGACCATGCCGCCGACCTGGTCGACGAACCGGTGCTCGCGACCGTCAGCTGAGGCAGTGCTCGCGGACCAGGTTCGCGGTCTCGTCCGGTCGCTCCCACCAGAACAGATGCCCCACGTCGTCGAAGATCTCCAGCCGGGAACCCGGTATCAACGAGGCGATCAGCACGCTGTTGGCATGGACGAGCATCTGGTCGGCGGTGCCGGCCATGACCAGCGTCGGAGTGGTGACGGTCGGCAGTCGTGTGCTGGTGTCGTGCGTGAAGGCTGCCTGGGCCTGGCGTAACACGACGGGCACGGGCACGACTCCGCTCGAGACCACCTCGCGGAACGGCGGCCAATGGGCATCGTCGGCGCACGTAGGTCGGCGAGAGGTTGGCTTCGTAGCCGGCGCGGAACGCGCGGTCGGCATCGCCGGAGTTCATCGCCTCCATCATCCGCAGCGGTCCGGGCGCCAGCAGTGACGATTCCGACTCCGCCGCTGTAGGAGCATCCGAGCACCAGGCGCCGTACCCGGTCGGGGTGCCGCAGGACGAGTTCCTGGGCGATCATCCCGCCGAGCGAGATACCCATGACGTGTGCGGTGTCCCAGCCGACGTGGTCGAGCACGGCGACGGCGTCCTCGGCCAGCTCGGCGATCGTCCACTGACCCTCGACGTCCGTGCTCGACCCGATGCCGCGGTTGTCGAAAGCGACGACGTCGAAATCCTGCTCGAGTCGTGAGAGCAGCGGTTCACCCCACACGCCGACGTGACCGGCCATGCCCATCACGAGCAGCAGCGGGTCACCGCTACCGCGGCGGAGGTAGGACAGCGAACGGTCGGCGAGCTCGACGAGTGGCACGATTCTGAACCTACAGGCGCTCGATGATGGTCACGTTCGCCTGCCCGCCGCCCTCGCACATCGTCTGCAGCCCGTAGCGGCCGCCGGTGCGTTCGAGTTCGCACAGCAGCGTGCTCATCAGCCTCGTCCCGGTCGCGCCGATCGGGTGGCCGAGCGCGATCGCTCCGCCGTTCACGTTGACCTTCGCCGGATCGGCGCCGAGATCCTTCTGCCAGGCCAGGACGACCGACGCAAACGCCTCGTTGATCTCGACCAGGTCGATGTCGTCGAGGGTCATTCCGCTGCGCTCGAGGGCGTATCGGGTGGCGCGGATCGGTGCGGTGAGCATCAGGACGGGGTCGTCGCCACGCACTGAGAGATGGTGCACGCGAGCCCGCGGCGTCAATCCGAACCGGGCGACCGCGGCTTCGGAGGCGACCAGTACCGCGCTCGCGGCGTCCGAGATCTGCGAGGCGACAGCGGCGGTGATCCGGCCGCCCGCACGCAGCGTCTTCAGCGCCGCCATCTTGTCCAGATCGGTGTCCGCGCGCGGTCCCTCGTCCGTGGTCATCTCGCCCACAGCGACGATCTCGTGGTCGAACCGCCCCTGTGCCGTGGCAGCCAGCGCGCGCCGGTGACTCTCGAGCGCGAAGTGCTCCATCTCTTCGCGGCTGATGTCCCAGCGTTCGGCGATCAGGTCGGCGGCGCGGAATTGCGAGATCTCTTGCTGCCCGTAGCGCTTGTCCCACCCGACCGACCCGGTGAACGGGGTCTCGAACCCGAACTGGGGGCCGACCATCATCGCGGACGCTATCGGGATCATGCTCATGTTCTGCACGCCACCCGCGACGACGAGATCTGCCGTACCGCTCATGACCGCCTGTGCTGCGAAGTGGACGGCCTGCTGACTCGACCCGCACTGCCGGTCGATGGTGACACCAGGGACGTGATCGGCGAACCCGGTTGCCAGCCAGCCCGTGCGCGCGATGTCGCCTGCCTGCGGCCCCAACGTGTCGGTGCAGCCGAGCACGACGTCGTCCACCGCGTCGGGGTCAGCGGACGGGTTGCGGTCGAACAGCGCGCTGATGACGTGCGCGGCCAGATCGGCCGGGTGCACTTCCGACAGCGCGCCCCGCCGGCGCGCGACCGGGGTACGTACGGCATCGATGAGGTAGGCCTCGGGCACGGTTTCTCCTTGTCCTGCAACTACCCGGCTGCGCGTCGGCTGCGCGGCCGCGGCGCGGCGATTCCGTCGAGCACGATCGAGAGGTACTCGCGTCCGATCTCGTCGATCCCGAGTTTGCCGCCCGGCCGGTACCAGCTCACCGCGACCCAGACCGTGTCGCGCAGGAACCGGTAGGCGAGTTCGATGTCGAGGTCAGGCCGGAAGGTGCCGTCCGCCACTCCGGCCCGCAGCACCCGGAACCACAACTGCCGGAAGTCGGAGAGCAGATCGAGCACGTAGGCGAAGCGCGGCTGTTCGGACAGCCGTCGTGCCTCGGCCTGGTAGATCGCGACGGCGGCGTGGTGGTCCTCGATCGCCGCGAACGACACCGCGACGAGCGCCTCGATCATCGCCCGCGGCGACCGGTCGGTCTCGACGATCTCGTGGTAGCGCTCGAAGAGGGGGTCGAGGAAGCCGCGCAGGATCTCGTCCACCATCGACTCCTTCGAGTCGAAGTGGTGGTACAGGCTGCCCGACAGGATGCCGGCGGCGTCGGCGATGTCGCGTACCGTCGTCGCCCGCAGCCCGCGCTCGGCGAACAGGTCAGCGGCCAGGGCGAGGACCTCGCTGCGGCGATCGGTTCCGACTGTCATGGGTGTTGGCTGCTCACGGACAGGACCTCACCGGTCAGGTACGACGCGTAGTCGCTGGCGAGGAACACCATCACGTTCGCGATCTCCCACGGCTCGGCGTAGCGGCCGAACGCCTCGCGCTGGGTCAGTTCGGCGAGCAGGTCGTCGCTCGTCACCTTCGCCAGGTGCGGGTGCATCGCCAGGCTGGGCGAGACCGCATTGACACGGATGTTGTGCGGGGCTGCATCGAGGGCGGCGCAGCGGGTCAGCGCCATCACCCCGGCCTTTGCCGCGGCATAGTGCGCCTGACCCTCCTGTGCCCGCCAGCCGATGACCGAGGCGTTGTTGACGATCGCGCCACCGCCGCCCTGCGCGACCATCTGCTGCAGGGCAGCCCGCGTACACCGGAACGTGCCGTTGAGCGTGACGTCTAGAACGCGCGTCCATTGCTCGTCGGTCATGTCGAGGATCGAGGCCGTCCCGCCGAGCCCGGCGTTGTTCACCATCACGTCGAGCCGGCCGAAGCGCTCGACCGCGAACGCGATGAGCGCGCGGACCTGGTCGTCATCGGTGACGTCGCACGGCGTTCCCGCGACCTCACCGTGGACGCTGAGCGCCTCGACGGTCTCGGCCAGGCGCCGGACGTGTGCGTCACTGACGACGACCTGCGCGCCCTCCTCGAGAAACCGTCGGGCCGCGGCCTGACCGATTCCCGCGCCGGCGGCAGCCGTCACGACGACGACCTTGCCGGCCGCCAACTGGTGGCCGGGCACGTAGGACGGAACGGTCATCCGCGTGCCTCACGCGGCAGGCCGAGCGTGCGCTCGGCGATGATCGTGCGCTGTACCTCGTCCGAACCGCCGTAGATGGTGTCGGCGCGGGTGAACAGGAACAGGCGCTGCCACTCGTCGAGGTCGTCCCCGGCGACCATGCCGGCGGCGCCGCGTACCTGCATCGCCAGTTCACCGAGATCGCGGTGCCAGTGCGCCCACAGGAGCTTGGCCACGGACGCCTCGGTGCCGCCGATACCGGACTGAAGCGTGCGCTGGGCGTGGGCCCGCATCACCTGCAGAGCCACGTGAGCGCGGGTGAGCCGCTCGCGGACGACCGGATCCTCGGCCGCACCATTGGCACGCGCCAGCGCGACCACCGCGTCGAGTTCCCGGCGGAAGCCGACCTGCTGGCCGAGCGTGGCGACCCCCCGCTCGAAGCCCAGCGTTGCCATCGCGACGCGCCAACCCTCGCCGACCTCGCCGACGACCAGATCGGCAGCGGTGCGCGCACCGTCGAAGAAGACCTCGTTGAACTCCGACGTCCCGGTCAATTGCCGGATCGGCCGGACGTCCACGCCGTCCTGCTTCATCGGGACCAGCAGGTACGACAACCCCTGGTGGCCCCTCGACCCTGGTTCGGTGCGTGCCAGGACGAAGCACCAGTCGGCCACATGTGCCAGCGAGGTCCAGACCTTCTGGCCGGTGATCGTCCATTCCTCACCGTCGCGGGTCGCCGTCGTCGACACGGCGGCCAGATCGGATCCCGCGCCGGGCTCGGAGTATCCCTGGCACCACAGTTCGTCGAGGGCCTTGATCCGGGGCAGGAACCGCTGCTGCTGGGACGCCGTGCCGAGTGCGATCAGGGTCGGGCCGAGCAGTTCCTCGCCCAGATGGTTCACCCGCGCCGGCCCGTCGGCGCGCGCGTACTCCTCGTGGAAGATGACCTGTTGCGCGGTGCTGGCACCCCGTCCCCCGTGCTCGACCGGCCAGCCGAGACAGGTCCAGCCGGCGGCGGAAAGGTGCCGATCCCAGGCCAGCCGCTCGTCGAACGATTCGTGCTCGCGGCCCGGTCCGCCTCGGCCGCGCACGCCCGCGAAGCCGCCACCGAGGTTCGTCTCGAGCCACTCGCGGACCTCGCTGCGGAAGTCCGCGTGC
Organism: uncultured Actinomycetota bacterium; assembly: GCA_963750295.1. GTDB lineage: Bacteria > Actinomycetota > Actinomycetes > Mycobacteriales > Jatrophihabitantaceae > CAVVPY01. Next base: position 1,170,625 of record CAVVPY010000001.1, on the reverse strand, counting down.
TCGGTCCGCCGTCATGCGCGTAGGCTACCCTACCAAGCACTTGCTAGGTATGCCGACGGACTCCGGAAGGCTTGCGTTGTCGACGATTCCGCTCGCCGTCGCCGAGGCCGCACGCCGGCTTCGGCGACCACGAGGCGGTCGTGGACGGGCCGGTCCGGCTGACCTTCGCGCGAGCTGCATCGCCGGGTGCGCGCCGCCGCCGCCTGCTACGCCGCGCTCGGGCGTCCGCGCCGGCGACCGGGTCGCCGTGTGGGCGCCGAACACCCACGACTGGGTGGTCGCCGCGCTCGGCGCGCATCACGCCGGCGCCGCGCTCGTCCCGATCAACACGCGCTACACCGGGCACGAGGCACTCGACATCCTGCAACGCAGCCGCGCCGTCGTCCTGGTCGTCACCGGCCCGTTCCTCGGTGTCGACCGGCTCGCCGAGCTGAGGGCCGCCGCGGGGCCGGACGGCCTGCCGGACCTGCAGGCGGTGCTGCGCATCGCGACCGACTCGTCCGCACTGCCCGACGCTGCGCTCGACTGGTCGGATGTCGACGACTCTCGGCGCAGGCGTCCCCCTCGACGAGATGGACCGGCGCGCCGCTGCCGTCGACCCCGAGGCGGTGTCGGACATCCTGTTCACGTCCGGGACCACCGGACGCAGCAAGGGCGTCCTGAGCGCGCACCGGCAGGCCCTCGACGTGGCGCGGGCCTGGGCCGAGTGCGGCGAGCTCGACCCGCGCGACCGGTACCTGGTCGTCAACCCGTTCTTCCACAGCTTCGGCTACAAGGCCGGCATCCTGGCCTGCTTGCTCACCGGCGCGACGATCGTGCCGCAAGCCGTCTACGACGTCGAAGCGGCGATCACGCTGATCGAAACCGAGCGCATCAGTGTGCTGCCCGGGGCACCGACCGTGTTCCGGACCCTGCTCGATCACCCGTCGCGGCCCGGCACGCGATCTCTCGTCGCTCCGGTTGGCCGTCACCGGCGCCGCGGTCGTCCCGGTCGCGCTGGTCGAGCAGTTGCAGACCGAACTCGGCTTCGAGCTCGTGCTCACCGCCTTCGGGATGACCGAAGCCGTGGTGGTGACGATGTGTCGTCGCGGGGACCCGCCCGAGTTGGTGGCACGCACCTGCGGACGCGCGACTGCAGGTTTCGAGACCCGGATCGGCGAGCACGATGAGGTCCTGCTGCGGGGCCCGAACGTGATGCTCGGCTACCTCGACGACGCCGACGCGACGGCGGCCGCCGTCGACGATGCCGGGTGGCTGCACACCGGCGACGTCGGCGCACTGGACGAGGCGGGGTACCTGCGCATCACCGACCGGCTGAAGGACATGTACATCAGCGGCGGCTTCAACGTCTACCCCGCCGAGGTCGAGCAGACACTGGCCCGGCTGCCCGGCGTTGCCGACGCAGCCGTCGTCGGGGTACCCGACGATCGCCTCGGCGAGGTCGGCGTCGCCCTTGTCGTGCGCTCACCCGGTTCAGCGCTCGACGCCGAAGCCGTGCTCGCGCACTGCCGCGAGCGGCTGGCGAACTTCAAGGTGCCGCGCACGGTTAGCTTCCGTGACAGCGCTGCCGCGCAACCCGTCCGGCAAGGTGCTCAAGACCGAACTGCGCAAGGAGCTCTCATGACCGACGAAGCCGTCCGCTACGAGGTCCGCGGGAGCACTGCTTTCGTGACGATGAACCGGCCCGAGTACAGCAACGCGCAGAACTCGGTGATGACCTACGCGCTCGACCGCGCGTTCCAGCAGGCGGTCGACGACGACGCGGTGAAGGTGATCGTCCTGGCCGGGGCAGGCAAGCACTTCTCCGCCGGGCACGACATCGGCACGCCGGGCCGGGACATCGACGTCCACTACGAGAACACCGCGGTCATCTGGTGGGACCACGTCGGTCGTGAGGGCGGCGACCTGCGGTATGCGCGCGAGATGGAGGTCTATCTCGGGATGTGCCGGCGCTGGCGCGACATCCCGAAGCCGGTGATCGGCAGCATCCACGGCGCGTGCATCGCGGGCGGCCTCATGCTGGCATTCGTGTGCGACCTGATCGTGGCCAGCGACGACGCCTTCTTCGCCGATCCGGTCGTGCGGATGGGCATCCCCGGTGTCGAATACTTCGCGCACCCCTGGGTGCTCGGATCCCGCGCAGCGAAAGAGATCCTGTTCACCGGTGACCGGTTCAGCGCACAGCGTGCGTACGAGTGGGGCATGGTCAATCGGGTGGTACCCCGCGGCGAACTCGAGGCCGAGACGTTGGCGCTGGCCGAGCGCATCGGCGCGATGCCCCAGTTCGGCCTCGCACTCACCAAGCGTGCGGTCAACCAGTGCGAGGACGCGATGGGGATGCGCACCGGGATGGATTCGGTCTTCGGACTGCACCATTTCGCGCACGCCCACAACGCCGAGGTCGGTACGGACTCCCTCGGCGGCATGGATCCCAAGTCGATGAAGTCCTCGGCGACCTGATGGATCTCGACCTCGACGAGGCGACTCAGGCTTTTCGCGATGAGGTCCGCGAGTTCCTGCATGCGCACGTCCCGGCCGAGGCGTTGCCGTCGATGGACACTGCCGACGGTTTCGCAGGCGCACCGGCAGTGGGAGCGCACCCTGGCCGACGCGAGGCTGTCGGTCGTGTCGTGGCCGCGCGAGTTGGGCGGCCGCGACGCGTCCTTGTTGCAGTGGGTGATCTTCGAGGAGGAGTACTTCGCTGCCGGCGCGCCGCTCCGGGTCAGCCAGAACGGGATCTTCCTGCTGGCACCGACCTTGTTCGCGCACGGGACGGCCGAGCAGTTGGCGCGCATCATGCCGCCCATGGCGCGCGCCGACGAGATCTGGGCCCAGGCGTGGTCCGAGCCCGAGGCGGGCAGCGACCTCGCCGGACTGCGCAGCCGTGCGGTGCGGACCGACGGTGGCTGGCTGCTGTCGGGGCAGAAGACCTGGTCGACCCGCGCGACCTACGCCGACCGGGGGTTCGGCCTGTTCCGCACCGATCCCGACGCCGAGCGGCACCGCGGACTGAGCTATTTCATGTTCGACCTGCGGGCCGACGGCGTGAGCGTGCGCGGGATCCCGCAACTCGACGGCGGGCCCGGTTTCGCCGAGATCTTCCTCGATGACGTCCACGTACCCGACGAGGACGTCATCGGGGGCATCGGCAACGGCTGGCGGGTCGCGATGTCGACGGCCAGCAACGAACGCGGGCTGTCCCTGCGCTCGCCCGGGCGATTCCTTGCCGCCGCGGACCGTCTCGTCGCCCTCGCCGTCGGTACGACCGACAGTGCGCTCACCGACCGCGTGGTCGACGCCTGGATCGGCGCGCGTGCCTATCAGCTGCACACCTTCGAGACCGTGACCCGACTGGCCGACGGGGGCGAACTGGGCGCCGGAATCCAGTCTCGGCAAGCTGTTCTGGTCCGACCTGGACGTCGCCTTGCACGAGACCGCGCTCGACCTGCAGGGCGCGCGCGGTGAACTGCTCGACGAGTGGATGGCCGGCTACCTGTTCTCGCTCGCGGGGCCGATCTATGCCGGCACGAACGAGATCCAGCGCAATGTCGTCGCCGAACGCCTGCTCGGGCTGCCGCGATGAGGTTCTTGCCGTCCACCGAACAGCGCGATTTCGCCGCCTCGCTCGCCGACCTGCTCAGCGCCGCGGACACCCCAGCCGTCACCGCGATCCTGGGCGGCCGGCGACCATTCCCCCGGTCGCAAGCTGTGGGCGCGGCTGGCCGAGTTGGGGGTCCATGCGCTGGGCCTGCCGGCCGAGCACGGTGGCTTCGGAGCCGGTCCGGTCGAGCTCGTCCTCGCCTTCGAACAGCTGGGACGCTTCGCGGTCCCCGGGCCGCTCGTCGAGTCGATTGCTGCGCTGCCACCACTGCTTGCCGGCACACCCGCCGCGGACCAGCTCGACGCGATCGGTTCGGGAACGCTGCTGGCAAGCGTCGCGTTGCCGCCGCACGTCCCGTTCGCCCTCGACGCCGAGGTCTGCGACGCCGTGTACCTCGTCGCGGACGGTGAGCTGAGCCGGGCAGCCGTGGGCCTGTGCCACACCTCGGTGGACGCCGCGCGGCTTCTGGCGGAGGTCACCGCAGCTGAACCGATCGCGCGGGTCGACACCGAGCGGTCCCTCGCACTGGGCGCACTCGCGACGGCGGCGCAGATTCACGGCGCCGGGCGCGCGCTGCTGCAGCGCAGCGTCGACTACGCGAAGCAGCGCACCCAGTTCGGTACAGCGATCGGCCGGTTCCAGGCGGTGAAGCACCAGCTTGCCGATGCGAGTGTGGGCCTGGAACTCTCGCGACCGCTGCTGTTCGGCGCTGCGCTCACGCTGGCGGCTTCGGGGGACGCATCACGTGCCGGGCGGGACGTGTCCGCGGCGAAGGTCGCCTGCACCGACGCCGCGTACCGGGCCGCACGGACCGCGCTGCAGGTGCACGGCGCCATCGGTTACACCGCCGAGTACGACCTGTCGTTGTGGCTGACGAAGGTCCGCGCCCTGGTCTCGCCGTGGGGCACCCAGTCGTGGCACCGGGCACGCGTCCTGGCCGCCCTGCGAGCCGAGCGGACCGAGCGGTGAACGACGAGCAGCGCGGGTTGCGCGAGGCGGTGCGGACGCTGCTCGCCAAGCGGTCCGACGTCCGCACCGCGATCGAGGCCCCGGGCGGCTACGACGCGGCACTGTGGCGGGTGCTCTGCGAACAGATCGGTGTCGCCGCGCTGGCGATCCCCGAGCAGTACGGCGGCGCGGGTGCCGGAATGGCGGAAATCCAGGTGGTGCTGGCCGAACTCGGCGCGACGCTCACCCCGACTCCCCTGCTCGGCTCGGCCGTCCTCGCCGCGCGGACGCTGCTGGAACTCCGCGACCCCGACGCCTGCGAGCGGCTGCTGCCGCGCATCGCTGCCGGTGAGGTGGCCGCGCTGGCCTGGGTCGGAGCCGACGGTGCCTGGACGCCTGCGGACATCGCATGCACGGCCGACGCGGGCGCGATCACCGGAACCGCGCACTACGTCCTCGACGGCGACACCGCCGACATCGTGTTGGTCGCGGCTCGCGGGGCCGACGGCGTCGGTGTGTACGAGGTCGACGCCGCCGCGGTGGACCGCCGGCACACCCCGGCGATGGATCTGACCCGGCGGTTGGCGACACTGACGTTCGCCTGCGTCCCCGGCACCCGGATCGGCGGGTCGGCCGAGGGCGCCCTGAGCGCGGCAGTCGACGCGGCGATCGTCGCGTTGAGCGCCGAGCAGGTCGGCGCTGCGGCACGGATCCTCGATCGGAGCGTCGACTACACCAAGACGCGCGTGCAGTTCGGCCGTCCGATCGGCAGCTTTCAAGCGCTCAAACATCGCATGGCCGACCTGCACGTGCTCGTGGAGGCGGCGCGCTCCGCGGCCTACGGGGCTGCCGACGGGAGTGCTCGACCCGTCGACGGCGAAGGCGTTCTGCAGCGAGGCCTTCCTGCGCGTCGCCGGCGAGTGCATCCAGCTGCACGGTGGCATCGCGATCACCTGGGAGCACGACGCGCAGCTGTACTTCAAGCGGGCGCACGGCAGCGCGCACCTGTTCGGTTCGCCGGACGTCCACCTGCGCCGGCTCGAAGGCGCGGCGGGCCTGTGAAGTCGCAGCAGGAACTGTCCGACCGGCTCGAGATCAACGACCTGCTCGTCGCGTACTGCTACGCGATCGACTTCCACCAGTGGGACGAACTCGATGCGCTCTTCACGCGCGGACGCGGTTCTCGACCTCACCGCGACGGGTGGCGAGTCCGGTGACCTGTCGACGATGAAGGGGTGGCTGGCGCGCACGCTGGAGATCTTCACCGGTCACCAGCACCTGATCGCGACAAGCATGATCACGTTGGCGGGCGACAGCGCCCACGGCCGCACCATGTGCCACAACCCGATGTACCTGGACGTGGACGGCAAGCAGCAGGTGCTGTTCGCCGGCCTCTGGTACCGCGACGTCTTCGTGCGTACGCCTGAGGGCTGGCGGATCAGCGCCCGCAGCCAGGAATTGGGCTACCTCCACGGCCTACCTGGCTGACCGGGCAGTGCTGCCGAAACCTCGATCTCTTACCCTGTCCACCGTGCGCCTGCTGCGAGAGCGACCACAATGACCGACCTGCCGACCCCCCGGCCCACCCCCGGACCGGCCCGCACCGACGCGGACCGGCGGCGGCGCAACACCTGGAGCCTGCTCGTGATCGGCCTGATCGGCGCGACCGCCGCGGCGCTGCTGATCTTCGTTCTCGGGACGAACGGCAAACACCACCCGGTCGCCGGGCCGACGTTCCGGCTCACCGAGGTTCCGGGATCGCGGACCGCCGCGCCGTCCACTCACGCCGCGTCGCATTCGGCCAGTACCTCCCACCACCGGTCCACGAGCGCGTCCGCATCGACGCCTGCCCGGACGCGCACCAGCAGCACCGTGACCACATCCAGCCCGCCGACGTCGCCACCGCCGAGCACGTCGTCCCAGCCTGCCAGCAGCTACCCGTGTCCGACCGCCGAGCCGTGCTCGGTGAGCGGCCGCGGGGGCGTGCAGTCGGCGCTCAACGAGTACCGCGCGGGTCACGGGCAAGCGACGACGCCGGTCCTCGAGACGAACGCCGCGCAGCAGTGCGCGGTCACGCGCGGCGACGGGCCCCAGTGCGCACAGCCGTTCGCGGTCGTGCCGGAACCGAGCCAGAACGGCCGGCTGGCCATCACCGACATCGCGTCAGGTCAGGGGAACTGGCTGCTCGATCCGCAACTGTCGTCGGTCGAGGTGGGCTGGGCCTACCACCCGGCAACCGCTCAGTACGTGTGCGTCCTGATCGAGCACCGCTAGCGACGGGCGTCCGCGTCCGCGTCCGGTCCGCGGCCGCCCCACCCGTCGCGAGCCGGGAACGCGGCGATCAGAACCAGTCGTCGGCGCGTGACCAGGTGATCAGGTTGTCGAGGATGGCCGGCGTCGGCTCGGCGGCTTCTACTGCGGTGTACGCGCCGCGGTAGAACAGCAGCGGACGCGCCCCGTCAGTGCCCGAGACGTCGAGCGTGGTGACTCGCCCCACGACGATCCAGTGATCGCCACCGTCCACGACGTGCTCGACCGTGCAGTCGATCCACGCGAGGACGCCATCGAGGGCCGGGGCACCGGACGGGGCCGGCGACCAGGCGACCGACGCGAACTTGTCCGATCCGGACTTGCCGAACACGGCGCTGACGTCACGCTGATCGTGGGCCAGGACGTTGACGCAGAACGAGCCCGCCGCCTCGATGAGTGGCCACGTTTTCGAGAACTTGCCCGGGCAGAAGAGCACCAGCGGCGGGTCGAGCGACAGCGCCGCGAAGGACTGGCAGGCGAACCCGACCGGCTCGCCGTCCCCGATCGCCGCGACCACGGTGACGCCGGTGCAGAAGTGCCCGAGCGCGCGGCGGAATGCTGCCGCCTCCACGCCCGTCCCGGTCACCGGTACTGGGCGCCGAGGGTGAAGTCGTGACCCCACAGACTCACCGCGGTGCTCTCGCGCGCGATCCACGAATCGTCCTCGACCTGGCGGCCCTCGCAGCCGAACTCGACGTCGAACCCCCCGGGCGTCTTCATGTAGAAGCTCAGCATCAGGTCGTTGACGTGGCGGCCCAGGGTGGCCGACATAGGGACCTTGCGGCGCAGGGCGCGGTCCAGGCACAGCCCGACGTCGTCGGCCCGCTCGACCTCGATCATGAGGTGGACGATGCCAGACGGGGTCGGCATCGGCAGGAAGGCCAGGCTGTGGTGTCGCGGGTTGCAGCCGAAGAAGCGCAGCCAGGCCGGCGCCCCGTCCGCGGGACGGCCGACCAGTTGCGGCGGCACCCGCATCGAGTCACGTAACTGGAATCCGAGCACGTCGCGGTAGAAGCGCAGCGCAGCCTCGTCGTCCTTGGTCGACAGCACGACGTGGCCGAGGCCCTGCTCACCGGTGACGAACGTGTGGCCGTACGGGCTCACGACGCGGCGGTGCTGCAGCGCAACGCCGTGGAAGGCCTCCAACGTGTTGCCGGACGGGTCCTCGAAGCTGATCAGTTCCGCGACCCGCCGCTCGGCGAGTTCGTCGGCCGAACCCTCCTTGTAGGGGACGCCGGCCGCGTCCAGGCGGTCGCGGACGTCCTGCAATTGCGCGGCATTCGCCGTTTCCCAGCCGCTGGCGGCGAGCCGGTCGTGCACGCCCGGCACGATGACCAGGCGCGCCGGGAAGTCGTCCATCCGCAGGTACAGCGCACCGTCCACGGTGCCACTGCCCTCGACCATGCCGAGCACCTTGAGGCCGTAGTCGCGCCAGGCGGACACGTCGGTCGTCTCGATCCGCAAGTACCCGAGTGAGCGAACGCTCATGTGGCGCCTCCTAGTCCGCGGACAAGAAGTCGGCGGTCAGCCGGTTGAACTCGTCGAACTTCTCCAGCATCGCCCAGTGCCCGCATCCGCCGAACACGTGCAGCTGAGCACGCGGGATGAGCTTGAGCGCAGTCAGTGCACCGTCGAGCGGGTTGACCCGGTCCTCGCGGCCCCAGACGAGCAGGACGCGCTGGCGCAGCCGGTAGGCCTCGCGCCACAGCATCGCCTGCTCGGCGGCGCCGGGCCGCATGAACGACGCGCCCATCGCCCGCATCGAGGCGAGGGTCTCGGGGTCTGCGGCGTGCTCGTAGCGCTCGGCGACCAGCTCGTCGGTGATCATCGACTGGTCGAAGACCAACGTCCGCAGGAAGTCGGCCAGCTTCTCCTTGGACGGTCCGGGCGGTGCCGCGAAGGCGTACAGCTTCTTGATGCCTTCGGTCGGGTCAGGGGCGAGGACGTTGAGGCCGAGCCCGCCCGGTGCCATCAGCACCAGCCGCCCTGCCTTGCCGGGGTGGTCGAGTGCAAGGCGCACCGCGGTGCCGCCGCCGAGTGAGTTGCCGACGCAGTGGGCGCGCTCGATGCCGAGTTCGGCGAGCAGCTCGGCGATCGCATCAGCACTGAAGGTGAAGAACTGGCGGTCGAACTCGGCCGGCTTGCTGGAGCGGCCGAAGCCGGGCTGATCGACGGCGAGGACGTGGAAGCCGGTGGCGAGCACGCCGAGCGTGCGGCCGAAGTTCGACCACGCCGACGCGCCGGGACCGCCGCCGTGCAACAGCAGTACCGTCTCGGCCGCCGGATCCCCGGCTTCGTGCAGGTGCAGTCCGCAGCCCGGACGGCAGTTCGACGAACCGACTCGTCGACTCGGCATCGAGCGACAGCTGCGGCTCGGCACTCACAGCCACGCGTCGTGCACCTTGAGGCCGAGCTCGAACTGGCCGAACATCGCCAGCGCCTTCTCCGGGTCGTTGATCGCGTGCACGCGCCCGGCGTGCGCGTCCCGCCAGAACCGCTGGATCGGCGTCCCCGTGCGCAGCGCCCGGCCGCCGGCGCTCTCGAACAGCCGGTCGACGGCCGCGATGCCCGCAGCGGTCGCGTTCACCTGGTCGCGACGCACCCGGACCCGCAGCGGCATGGGGATCTTCTCGCCCTTGGTCGCGAGATCGAGCGCCTCTTCGAGGTTGCGTTCGATCTGCAGCACCGCACCGTCGATGCGCGCGGCCGCGTCGGCGATCCGCACCTGGTTGAACGAGTCGTCCGCCGCCTTGCCGCCGGTCGAGGCCCGTACCCGCTCCTTCGTCCAGCCGACGTAGGCCTCGTAGGCACCCTGCGCCATGCCGAGCACGGGCGTCGAGATCGAGCACGAGAAGACCGACGCGAACGGCAGCTTGTACAGCGGCGCGGTGTTCACAGCCTGCCCCGGGCCGAAGCAGCGGGCGGTGTCCATGAAGCTCAGGGTGCGGTACTCGGGGACGAACACGTCCTCGACGATGATGTCGTTGCTGCCGGTACCGCGCAGGCCGATGGTGTCCCAGACGTCGTCGATCGCGTAGTCCGCGCGCGGCAGCAGGAATGTCCGGAAGTCCACCGGGGAACCTTCCGCCCCCATGACCAGGCCGCCAAGAAACACCCACTGGGCGTGGTCGCAGCCGGAGGAGAAACTCCATCGGCCGCTGAACCGGAAGCCGCCCTCCACCGCGGTCGCCCGTCCCATCGGCGCGTACGAGGACGACACGAGGGTGGCCGGGTCTTCGCCCCACACCTCCTGCTGAGCGCGGTCGTCGAAGATGCCCAGTTGCCACGGGTGCACACCGATGACCGACGACACCCAACCGGTCGAGCCGCACGCGCTGGCGATCAGCCGGACGGCGCGGTAGAAGTCGACCGGTGAGGCCTCGAAGCCGTGGTGGCGCACCGGCTGCAGCAACCGGAAGAACCCGCTGTCCTGCAGCGCGGCGATGTTCTCGTCCGGTATGCGCCGCAGGTCTTCGGTCTGCTGGGCCCGCTCCCGCAGCGCGGGCAGCAGGTCCTCAACCGCGGCGAGCACCTCAGTAGGCGTGGACACGCTCATCGTCTTCTCCGTCCCCGTGGAAGGGTTGCTCGCATCGAGACTAGAACAAGTTCTCACACGTGTCGAGCGAGCCTGACTGCCCTTCCAGTGCAGTATTCATCAGGTGGCGGTTGCGCTGCGCGTGCGGATGAGAGACCATTTCTATAACGTGTTCTCGTTCAGACGAGAAGATCGGCGAACCGCGGCGAGGAGATCACATGACGCAGGGGAACGGGGCCGAGACGGTCTCGGTCCGCACGATCGACGCCGGCGCGCCGCCGGATCGCTTCGCCCGCGGATGGCACTGCCTCGGCCTGAGCGCAGACTTCCGCGACGGTGCTCCGCACGCCATCGAGGCATTCGGCACCAAACTCGTCGTGTTCGCCGACTCCGACGCAGCACTGCACGTGCTGGACGGGTACTGCCGCCACATGGGCGGTGACCTGACCCAAGGCTCGGTCAAGGGCGACGCCATCGCCTGCCCGTTCCACGACTGGCGCTGGTCGGGTGAGGGTCGGTGCGTCGGCATCCCCTACGCCCGCCGTGTTCCGCTGCGCGCCCGCACCCGCGCCTGGACCACGGCCGAGAAGAACGGCCAGCTGCTCGTGTGGAACGACCCCGAGGGCAACCCGCCGCCCGCCGAACTCGAGATCCCCGACATCGACTCCGTCGGCTCCGAGGACTGGAGTGACTGGGTCTGGACGAAGTTGGTGATCGAGGGCTCGAACTGCCGCGAGATCATCGACAACGTCTCGGACATGGCGCACTTCTACTACGTCCACTTCGCCTTTCCGACGTACTTCAAGAACGTCTTCGAAGGACACGTCGCGACCCAGTTCATGCAGTCACGCGGCCGCCCGGACGTCGGCGGTGGCGGCAAGGGTGGCCAGTACGCCGGCGAGGACACGCTGCTGCGGTCAGAGGCGTCCTACTTCGGCCCGTCGTACATGATCAACTGGCTGTGGAACGACTTCAAGGGCGCCACCGTCGAATCGATCCTCGTGAACTGCCACTACCCGATCGACAAGAACTCCTTCGTGCTCCAGTACGGCGTGATGGTCAAGAAGCTGCCCGGTGTCGATCGCGAGATGGCCAACAAGATCGCCGGGAAGTTCGCGAAGAGCTTCAAGCTCGGCTTCGAGCAGGACGTCGCGATCTGGAAGAACAAGAGCCGCATCGACAACCCGCTGCTCTGCGAGGAGGACGGCCCGGTCTACCAGTTGCGCCGCTGGTACGAGCAGTTCTACGTCGACGCCGCGAATGTCACCGACGACATGATCGGTCGCTTCGAGTTCGAGATCGACACCAGCCACGCCGTCGAGAGCTGGGAGAAGGAAGTCGCCGAGAACTTGCGCCGGCGTGCCGAGGAATCCTCAGCCGAGGCAGGAGTTCCGTAGCTGTGGGCGCGCCGAACCGGCCCGGCGCCGCCACCACGCGCGGGCTGACCGAGCGCGAGCGCGAGACCGCTGCGGACAAGCGCCTCTACGTCGAGATCGGGCTGGTCCCGGTGCGCTGCGCTACCTGCGGTGCCGAGGTCGCGGTCAAGAAGAACAGCCGGCACCACACGAGCGTGCAGTGGACGCGGGCCGCGGTCGCCGCGTGTCCCGAACTCACCAACCCCGAGCGCCCGAGTTCACGCATGCTCGGCTGCCCGCGGATGAAGGCCAGCATCGAGGACGCAGTGCGCGAGGGCCAGGTGGTGGTACCCGATGGCTGACACGGCGATTCCCTCGACCCGGCTCACGGTGCGCGAGATCGTGCGCGAGACCGAGGACGCCTGTTCGATCGTGCTCGACGCCCCTGCCGACACGGATTTCAGCTACCAGTCGGGGCAGTTCCTGACGCTGCGGATCCCGGCACCGGGCGGGGCAGTCGGCCGCTGCTACTCGCTGTGCAGCTCCCCCGTGCTGGACGAGCCGATGCGAATCGCGGTGAAGCGGGTCGCGGACGGCGTCGCCTCGAACTGGATCAACGACACCCTCGCGGTGGGCGACGAGCTGGAGTCGCTGGCCCCGACCGGGATGTTCACGCCCCGCTCGCTGGACGACGACCTGCTGCTGTTCGCGGGCGGGAGCGGCATCACGCCGGTCCTGTCGATCCTGAAGTCGGCGCTGGCGACCGGGACGGGACGGGTGGTGCTCGTCTACGCCAACCAGCATGAAAACGCGGTCATGTTCGCTGCCGAACTGCGTGAGCTCGCCGATCGGCACCCGGACCGGCTGCACGTGCTGCACTGGCTGGCTTCGGTGCAGGGCCTGCCGTCGCGTCCGCAACTGCGTTCCCTCGCCGAGCCGTTCGTGGCCCACACGGCGTTCGTCTGCGGCCCGAGCCCGTTCATGGAGTCCGTCTCACACGTGCTTCGCGAACTCGGGGTGCCGCCGGCGCGCATCCACATCGAGCGGTTCCGCTCGCTCGCCGTCGACCCGTTCACGATGCCGGCGGCGGAAGCCCTGGTCGAGGTCGTCGGGGCGGGCGGGCAGACCACGCAACTGTCGGTCGATCTCGACGGCGAGACCCACCAGTTCGAGTGGCCGCGGGAGAAGAAGTTGCTCGACTTCCTGCTCGAAAAGGGGCTCAAGGCCCCGTTCTCGTGCCGCCAGGGCGCCTGCAGCGCGTGCGCGTGCATCCTGGCCGAGGGCGAGGTGAAGATGTTGACCAACGAGATCCTCGAACAGGACGACCTCGACGAGGGTTTCGTGCTGGCCTGCCAGTCGGTGCCGCTCAGCGAGAAAGTGTCGATCCGCTACAGCTGAGAATCGGCCCGGCCGTCCGCCATTGAGCTGACCGGAAGCTCGTACGGTGTGTCGTGATCGCGAGGGTGCACGCACGCCTGATCCCGGCCGAGGCCGTCGTCCTCACCCTGGCCGTCCTGGTCCGAGTTCTTCCCGCGGTGCGCGGCGGTGGACTGACCGGGGACTACGGGTACGACGCGGGCGTCTACTACTCCAGCGCCGATGCCCTGATCAACGGCCGGCTCCCCTATCGCGACTTCACGTTCCTGCACCCCCCGGTCGTCAGCCTGGTGGTGGTGCCGTTCGCCTGGCTCGGCAAGCTCACGACCGACGAGTCCGGATTCATCGCGGCCAACCTGTTCTTCTGCCTGATCGGTGCGGTCAACGCGGTACTGGTCCTTCGCCTGTGCACCCGGTTCGGCCTCGAGCGGAAAGCGGCGATCGCTGGTGGCCTGTTCTACGCGCTCTGGTTCGGCGCGGTCGGTTCGGAGTTCCTGATCCGCCTCGAGCCGCTGGGCAACCTCGCCGCGCTGCTGGGACTGCTCGCGCTCACCTCGACCAGGGCAGAGCGCACGGCGATGTTCCTCGGCGGGGTCGGCCTGGGCGTGGCGGTGAGCGTCAAGATCTGGTGGGCGGTTCCACTACTCGTGGTGGCCGGGTGGCAGTTGCTCGCCGTCCGCAGCCCGCGCCGGGCCGGGTTCGTCCTGGTCGGTGCGGCGAGCGCCGCGGTGCTGATCGACGGGCCGTTCGCCGCGCTCGCTCCGACCCAGATGTGGTCGATGGTCGTGACCGATCAGTTGGGCCGCAACCGGCACGACGGCTCGCTGGTGACCCGGCTGGGCGAACTCACCGGCCTCCGGCAGGTCGACCCGCACCTCGCGCACGAAGTGCTCGGCGCGGCGATCGTGGCGGTGGGCCTGGTGCTCGCCTGGCTGTGCCGATCGGCCTGGCAACGGCCGCAGCTACGTCCCGTTGTCGTCGTGGGCGCCGCGCAGGTGGCGCTCCTGCTCGTCGAGCCGTCCTGGTTCCCGTTCTACGCCGACTTCGCGGCGATCACGGCCTCGATCCTGGTCGCCGCAGCGCCGACGCCGCGGCTGAGGGTCGCCGTTCCCGCCATGACGGCCGGGCTCACGGCCTTCATCCTGGCCACGATGCCACTCGCGCTGGTCACCGCGTTCCCGGGCCGCGCGCGTCTCACGGCTGCTGTGTCCGGCGTGCGCTGCGTGCAGTCGGACTCGCCGATGGGCCTGATCGAAGTAAACGCGCTCGACCGCAGCTTCCGCGGCGGGTGCCGGAACTGGGTGGACGTCACCGGCCGCACGTACGGCCCGGACCGGTCGGCGGCGGGCGCACCGCGCGGGCAGAACCCACGCTGGCAGCGTGACCTGACGGCCTACCTGCGCTCCGGCGGTGCGGTGTTGCTCGTCCGTCCCGGCGCCACCGGTGCCGATCGCAGCACGCTGCGGACGGTCGAGTCCGGCCGCGTGCTGGCCAGCGCGGGCGGCCACGCGATCTATCGGGTGCAGCAGCCGGGCTGAGTCGGCGGGCTAACTGGCGTACGCCGCGCGGGCACCGCACTCGGTGCACTCGAACACGCCGTCCGTCCCGACCATCGGCCCGTGCGCCGTGCACACGGGTAGTCCGGTCTCGTCGACGATCACGTTGCCCAGGCCAACGTCCCAGCCACCGTCCACATCGCGCAGCACGGTGGGGCCGGCGCTCACCGACCGGGCGCGCTCGATCGCGCTGAGCGCCTCGGTCAACGCGAGGAATGCCGAGGATCCGCGGGACCACCCGTCCGGCAGGTTCGCCTCGGCGATGTGCACATCGCTGCCGTCGGTGTGCACGACCGCCGTGTGCTCGCCGCCGTCCCGGCGACGGAACGTCACGGCGTAGCGGCCCGTCCCGGGCATCGCCTCGATGCGCTCGAGCACCCCGTCCACGCCGTACAGCATTCCCTATCGCCGACCTTGGCCGCTGGGTAGAACGTGTTCTACTTCTCCGATAACCTGAGCGCATGCAGGACGAGGCTTACGACGTTGTCGTGGTCGGTAGCGGCGCGGCCGGGATGACCGCGGCACTCGCCGCTGCCAAGCACGGGCTGTCCTGCGTGGTGATCGAGAAGGCCGCCCACTTCGGCGGGTCGACGGCACGCTCCGGCGGCGGCGTGTGGATCCCCAACAACGAGGTGCTGCGCGCCGATGGGGTGACCGACACGCCTGCGGCGGCCAGCACGTACCTGCACGCCATCATCGGCGACGCGGTGCCGGCCGAGCGGATCGACACCTATCTCGACCGCGGGCCGGAGGCCCTGTCGTTCGTCCTCGCCAACTCCCCGCTGCGGATGCGGTGGGTGCCGGACTACTCCGACTACTACCCCGAGGCACCGGGCGGGCGGCTCGGCGGCCGGTCGGTCGAGCCGCGGCCGTTCAACCTCCACCGGCTCGGCCCGCTGCGCACCCAACTCGAACCCGACTACGGCAAGGCGCCGCTCAACGTGTCCGTGACCCAGGCCGATTTCCGCTGGGCGACGCTGATGATGCGTCACCCCCGCGGGGTGCTCCGGGTGCTGCGCATCGGCTTGCGCTGGATCGCGGCGATGCTCACCGGCAAGGCCCTCGCTGTGCGCGGCCAGGCGCTGGCGGCGGCCCTGCGTGCCGGACTCGCCGACGCGGGCGTGCCGGTGCTGCTCGAGACCGCGCTCGACGAACTGCTCGTCGAGGACGGCGCGGTCGCCGGAGTGCGCGCGTCGCACGGCGGGCAGCAGCGGCTGATCCGCGCACGGTACGGCGTGATCCTCGGCAGCGGCGGTTTCGAGCACAACGAGGCGATGCGCAAGCAGTACCAGCGAGAACCGATCGGCAGCGAGTGGACGGTGGGCGCGCCGGCGAACACCGGTGACGGCATCCGCGCGGGCGAGCAGGTCGGCGTCGCGCTCGAGCTGATGGCCGACGCCTGGTGGGGACCTTCGGTACCGCTGACCGGTGGGCCGTGGTTCTGCCTCGCCGAGCGGACCCTGCCCGGCGGGATCATGGTCAACGCCCGGGGCGAACGGTTCATGAACGAGGCACTGCCCTACGTCGAGGCCGTGCACCGCATGTACGGCGGCGAGTACGGCCAGGGTGAGGGTCCGGGCGAGAACATCCCGTGCTGGATGATCATCGACCAGCGTTACCGCAATCGGTACGTGTTCGCCGGCCAGCCGCCGCGCCGTCCGTTCCCCGGCCGGTGGTACAAGGCAGGCGTGGTCGTGCGCGCGGCGACGGTCACCGAGCTGGCCGAGAAGATCGGCGTCGACGACGCAGCGCTCGCCGCTACCGTCGAGCGATTCAACAGCTTCGCCGCGACCGGGCGGGACGGCGATTTCGGCCGCGGCAACAGCGGGTACGACCGCTACTACGGCGACCCGACGGTCAAACCGAACCCGTGCCTGCATCGCATCGACCAGGCGCCGTTCTACGCGATCACGATGGTGCCCGGGGATCTCGGCACGAAGGGCGGTTTGCGCACCGACGTCCACGGCCGGGCCCTGCGTGCCGACGGTTCGGTCGTCCCCGGGTTGTACGCAGCCGGCAACGTCAGCAGCCCGGTGATGGGCCATACCTATGCCGGACCGGGCGCCACCATCGGGCCGGCACTCACCTTCGGCTACCTCGCCGCGTTGCACATCGCGCAGCGTGCACACACCAAGGAGGCCGTCGGTGCCGATCGACCCTGACGCGGCACTGGCCGCGCCCCCCGCCGTTCTCGACTTCTCGTGGACGGCGTCGGACGTCATGCTCTACCACCTGGCTCTCGGTGCCGGCGGTGATCCGACCAGTCCGCGGGAATTGCGGTACGCCACCGAAGCGAACCTGCAGGTGCTGCCGAGTTTCGCGGTGGTGGCACCGAGCGTGCACGAGACCGCAGCGCCGCAGGTCGCGTTTCCCGGCATCTCGGTCGACCTTGCCAAGGTGCTGCACGGCACGCAGCGCGTCGACGTGCACCGTCCACTCCCGACCAGCGGTTCGGCGCGCGCGTCGGCTCGCATCATCGCGATCTACGACAAGGGGTCGGCTGCGGTGATCGTCACCGAGACGAGGGTCGAGGACGCGGGCGGTGCCGCCCTCTGGACGAACACCTCGAGCATCTTCGCCCGCGACGCAGGCGGCTTCGGTGGTGACCGGGGGCCGTCCGGTCCGCCGCCACCGCCCGAGCGGGCACCGGACGCGGTCATCGTGACGCCGACCGTGCCGCAGCAGGCGCTCTGGTACCGCTTGCTCGGAGATCGCAACCCACTGCACTCCGACCCGGACTTCGCAGCGATGGCCGGCTTCCCGCGCCCGATCCTGCACGGCCTGTGCACCTACGGCATGGTCTGCAAGGCGCTCGTCGACGAACTGTTCGACGGCGACGTCACCCGGGTCGGCGGCTACGAAGTGCGCTTCGCCGGTGTGGTGTACCCCGGCGAGACGCTGCGCACCTCGGTCTGGCACGAAAACGGCCGCCACGTCGTGACCACCACCGTCGATGAGCGCGACGGCGCACCCGCGCTGTCCGGCGCCACGCTGGTCGCGCTATGAACCACAGGTCTCGGCGTGCAGCCGAGATCGAGTCCTGGGCGGACGAGGCGGACGTCATCGTCGTCGGGTTCGGCGCAGCCGGTGCGGCCGCCGCCTACGAAGCGGCTGCAGCGGGCGCGTCGGTGCTCGTCCTCGAACGGGCCGGGGCTGCGGGCGGTGCCGCAGCGATGTCGGACGGGATGGTCTACCTCGGCGGCGGGACGGCAACCCAGCGCGAAGCCGGTTTCGACGACACCGTCGAGAACATGGCGAGCTTCCTCACCGCGGCCTGCGGCCCGGCGCCGGACGTGGCCAAGATCGAGGTCTACTGCGAACGCAGCGTCGAACACCACGACTGGCTAATCGCTCGCGGCGTGCAGTTCCTCGGTGTGCACCTGCCCGAGGGCGGCGGCACGTCCCCCGTGGACGGTGAGGGGCTGATGTTCACCGGCGGCGAGAACGGCTACCCCTTCGACGAACTGGTGCCGGCCGTCCCCCGCGGACACGTGACCCAGGGCGCCCGCCCCGGCGGGTCGATCCTGATGACGGTGCTGAGCAGGGCGGCGCTCGATGCCGGCGCGCGCGCGAGCTACGACACCCGGGCCGACCGGCTCGTGGTCGACGACGACGGCCGGGTCTGCGGCGTGGTGGCCAACCGGTACGGCGACGAGGTCGCGTTCCGCGCCCGCACCGGGGTCGTGCTGACAGCTGGGGGGTTCGTCAACAACCCCGACATGGTCGAGCAGTATGCACCGGTTCTCGCGCTGACCGCGCTGCGGCTGGGCACCGAGGGCGACGACGGTCGCGGCATCCGGATGGCGCAGGCGGTCGGCGCGCAGGTGAAGCGGATGGACTCGATCGAGTGCGCGCTGCCCTTCAACGCCCCGCGCGGGCTGAAGTACGGCATCCTGGTCAACCGGCTCGGGCAGCGTTTCGTCAACGAGGACACCTACATGGGTCGCGTCGGCCAGCGTGCCCTCGTGAAGGAACTCGGCGAGGCGTACCTGATCGTGGACGAGGCGCACTACGCGCCGAACTGGCTCGGGATTGCCGCGACGTGGGTCTGCGAGAGCGCGGGTGAACTGGAAACCGAGATCGGCCTGCCGCCCGGCGCGCTGGTCGCCACCCTCGACTACTTCAATGCGCACGCGGCCGCGGGTGAGGATCCGCTGTTCCACAAGCGTCGCCCGACGCTGGAACCGCTCGTTGCGCCACTCGCCGCCTTCGATCTGCGGTCGACGACCTTCATCTACGCCCCGTTCACGCTCGGTGGCTTGCACACGACGGTCGACGGCGAGGTGGTGGACCTGGCCGGCGAGCCGATCCCGGGCCTCTACGCCGCCGGGCGGACTACGTCGGGAGTCGCCGCGCAGGGATACTGCAGCGGCGTCTCGCTCGGCGACTCGACCCTGTTCGGCAGACTGGCCGGACTCGCAGCGGCGGGAGCGAAATCGTGAGCGTGCTGGACCGGTTCAGAGTCGACGGCAGCCTCGCAATCGTGACGGGCGCCGGGCGTGGCATCGGCGCAGCCGCAGCGATCGCCCTCGCCGAGGCGGGCGCCGACGTGCTGCTGTCCGCCCGCACCGAGGACCAGCTACACGCGACCGCGGCGCGGATCGAGCAGCTCGGGCGCAAGGCCCTTGTCGTGGCGGCTGACCTCAACGACGTCGACCAGGCCCGCGGGCTGGCCGCCGCTGCGCACGAGGTCTTCGGCCGCATCGACATCGTGGTGAACAACGTCGGCGGGACGATGCCGCGCACCTATCTCGAAACCTCCGTCGGGTTCCTCGAGCGCGCCTTCCACTTCAACGTGTCGGTCGCGCACGCGCTGACCACCTCCGCCGTCCCGATCATGCTCGAACACGGGGGCGGCGCGGTGGTCAACATCGCCTCGGTGGTCGGCAAGCTCGCCGGTCGCGGCTATCTCGCCTACGGGACGGCGAAGGGTGCACTGATCCACTACACCGAACTCGCCGCGCAGGATCTCGCGCCGCTGGTGCGCATGAACGCCATCGCGGTGGGTTCGATCGCCACGTCGGCGCTGGACATCGTGATGAGCAACGACGAGCTGCGGACGGGGATCGAGCAGGCCACCCCGCTGCGCCGCATCGGTGCCGTCGAGGACATCGCCGCCGCCGTCGTCTATCTCGCGTCCCCCGCCGGGTCGTACCTCACCGGCGCGGTACTCGACGTCCACGGCGGGCTGCAACAGCCGAACATGGCCCTGCCGATTCCGGACCTGGCATGACGTTACGGGTCGTGCAGTGGAGCACGGGAAACGTCGGCAGGCACGCGATCGCGGGCATCGCGGCACGTCCTGAACTGGAACTGGCCGGGGTGTGGGTGTCCTCGGCCGCCAAGGCCGGGCGAGACGCGGGCGAACTGGCTGGGCTGGGTCGCACGCTCGGTGTCGCGGCGACGACGGATGCGGACGCGCTGATGGCGCTGCGTCCGGACTGCATCGTCTACACCGCGATGGCTGACAACCGGCTGCCGGACGCGGTCGCGGACCTCACCCGCTTCCTCGCAGCCGGCATCAACGTCGTGTCGTCCTGCCCGGTGTTCCTGCAGTACCCGGACGGCACCGTCCCGCGCGAGGTGACCGATCCGATCCGGGCGGCGGCCGAGGCCGGCGGCGCATCGCTGTTCGTCAACGGCGTCGACCCCGGCTTCGCCAACGACTGGCTGCCGCTGGTGCTGACGTCGGTGTCCGAGCGGATCGACGAGGTGCGCTGCTTCGAGGTGCTCGACTACTCGACCTATGACAACGCCACCGTCCTGTTCGACGTGATGGGGTTCGGCAAGCCACTCGACGAGACGCCGATGCTGCTGATGCCGGGGATCCTGTCGCTGGCCTGGGGTTCGGTGGTGCGCCAGTTGGCGGCCGGCCTCGACGTCGAAGTGGACGAGGTGCGCGAGACCGTCGTCCGGCTGCCCGCGCCCGAGACGTTCGAGATCGCCTCCGGGACGATCGCCGAGGGCACCCAAGCCGCGCTGCGCTTCGAGGTCCTGGGCATGCGCGGCGGGCGCCCGGTGTGCGTGCTCGAGCACGTCACCCGGCTGCGTCCCGATCTCGGTCCGGACTGGCCGCAGCCGGCCGGGCGGGGCTGCTACCGGGTGAGCGTCACCGGCGAGCCCAACTACACCCTGGACCTGCAGTTGCTCGGGAGCGACGGCGACCACAACACGGCCGGGCTCAAGGCGACCGCGATGCGGCTGGTGAACGCGGTGGAGGCGGTCGTGGCCGCGCCCCCGGGACTGGTCACGGCACTGGAGCTGCCGCTGATCACCGGGCGCGGCCTGGTGCGCTGACCCCGCTCAGGGGCCGGTCTGCGGGGTGACCGAGAACCGCGTCTTGCCCTCGGCATCGACGCCGGCGTCGAGAGCCTGCCCGTCCAGCATCACGGCGGCCGTGGGCTCGAGGAACACGCGCGCACCCTCGTTCTCGACGACGGCGTCACCGTCGGCCGGTCCGGCCGCGAGCGACAGCAGCAGGTTGTCGCCTTCCGGCGATGCGGCGATGCGCAGGCCGCTGGACTCGGGAATCTCGGGGTTCGCGGTGAGCGTGCGGATCTCGGTCGCGGCGGTGTCGGTCAGGGTGAGCACGGTTCGGACTCCTTCTCGTCGTGTGTGTGTGGTTTCGTGTCGAGTCGTGCTGGCCGTACCCGCCCGACGTTTGTCGATGGCCTGCGGCGATGTCAAGTTCGCGGACGTGTCGGGAGTGTCGTGTCGTGGCACTCTGGACGCATGTGTCGCAACATCCGAACCCTGCACAATTTCCAGCCACGGGCCACCAGCGAGGAGGTCCAGGCGGCCGCCCTGCAGTACGTCCGCAAGGTGAGTGGCACCACCCGCCCGTCGACTGCGAACCAGGCCGCGTTCGACGAGGCAGTGGCCGAGATCGCGCATGTCACCGAGCACCTGCTGGACGCGCTCGTGACGTCGGCGCCGCCGAAGAACCGCGAGGTCGAAGCCGTCAAGGCCCGGGCCAGGGCCCAGAAGCGGTACGCGTCGGCGTGAGCGACCCGGCCGCCGCGATCTGCCGGTTCGCCGACACGTTCCACCGAGCCGCGGGGACGGATCACCACCTCGCATCCCCGCTCGGTGCGTGGCTGGTGCTGGCACTCGTCGGACCGGCCGCAGCCGGTGCATCGCGATCGGCGATCGAACGGGCCCTCGGCAGCGATGTCGAGCAGGCAGCCGGATTCGCTCGGGCGCTGCTTGCTACGCCGCATCCGGTCGTGCAGCTGGCGGTGGCGGCCTGGCACGATCCGCCCGTCGAAACAGCTGAGCTGGCGTCGTGGCTGGGCGCGCTCGGCGCACACGTCGAGCGCGGCCCGGTCCCGTCCCAGGACGTCGCGGACGCGTGGACCCGTGAGCACACTGCGGGGCTGATCGAGCGATTCCCGGTCACGCTGCGTGACGTCGTGCTCGCCCTGACCAGTGCGCTCGCCACGAAGATCAGCTGGGATCAGCCGTTCGCACCGACACCGGCAACGGCGTTGGCGCTGCCCCGCAGCGCGGGTTTCAGCTCGGTGCGTGGGTTTCTGGCGGACGCCACGGGCCGGCGTACCCGGGCGATCGCATCGACACCGGTCGGCCTGGTCGCCGTCCACACCGCGGTGTCACGTGGAAACGAACTGGCGGTGACCTCGGTGATCGCCGAACCGGGGGTGCCTGCCGCTGATGTGCTCGCCGCCGCGCATCCGCTCGCCCTCGCCAGCGCGAACCGGCTGCCCGTTCCGGGCGCCGTCCCGCTCGCGGACCTGCCGCTGGGGCAAGGCCATTCCTGGACGCTGACCGAGCACGTCGACCATGGGCCGGCGCCATCCCACGAGCAGTACCGGGCGATCCTGCCGGCCTGGTCGGCGTCCGGCGACTACAGCCTGCTCGAGCACGTCGGCCTGGGATTCCGCGCTGCGGCCGACGTCCTGGCCGCGC
Organism: uncultured Actinomycetota bacterium; assembly: GCA_963750295.1. Classification (GTDB taxonomy): domain Bacteria; phylum Actinomycetota; class Actinomycetes; order Mycobacteriales; family Jatrophihabitantaceae; genus CAVVPY01. The sequence continues at coordinate 1,148,017 of CAVVPY010000001.1, read as the reverse complement.
TGCTCGGCCGTCCCGACCTGGTGCCCGCGGCCAGGCAGGTAGCCGTCGCGCGGTACACGCGAACCGGCTTCGAGGCGGCGGCGGTGACCACGCTGGCGCGGGCCACGTCGGCATTCGTCGGCGGCGAGGTCGTCGTCCGCCGGGCCGCACTCGAGTTCACCCACCCCTTCGCGGTGGTGGCGGTCGCCACCGGTGACGAGCCGTGGCGCGGCCTGCCGGTGTTCTCGGGGTGGGTTACGCGCGCCGATGAGGACGACCCTGCACGTCCTGGCTAACGTCGTGCCCATGCCAGCATCGGTGAGCGTGTTCTTCCTCGGCGGCACGATCGGGATGGCCGGTGCCGCGGGCGCGGTGGTCCGCTTCGGCCCGGGCGAGTTGATCGAGTCGGTGCCGGGACTGGCCGGACTCGACTGCAAACTCGACCCGCACGACTTCCGCCGCCTGCCCAGCGCGTCGCTCGGGTTCGTGGACGTCCTCGAACTGCTGGCGACCGCGTCGGGGACCGCAGCGGACGGTGTCGTCGTCGTGCAGGGCACCGACACGCTCGAAGAGACCGCGTTCCTCGCCGATCTGCTCTGGTCGGGTGACACGCCGATCGTGTTCACCGGCGCGATGCGCAATCCGTCCCAGGCCGGGCCGGACGGGCCGGCCAACCTGCTCGGGGCGGTCACCGTCGCCGCGAGCCCGGCGTGCCGTGGCCTGGGTGCGCTCGTCGTGCTCAACGACGAGATTCACGCGGCGCGACATGCCGCCAAGCGACACACGTCCAGCGTCGCGGCGTTCTCGTCACCCAACGCCGGCCCGCTGGGACGCATCGTCGAGGGCGTGGCCGTCCTGACGATGCCGGTGTCACGCCGGCCGACATTGCCGATGCCGGACGCGGTCGACGTGCGGGTACCCGTCGTCACCAGCGTGTTCGACGACGACGGCGCGTTGCTCGACGGCCTCGCGGAGCGCTGCGACGGCGTCGTCGTCGCGGGATTCGGTGTGGGCCACGTACCGGAACGGGTCGCATCACAGCTCGGCGCGATCGCCGCCGTGCGGCCGGTCGTGCTCGCCAGCCGCATCGGCGCCGGACCGGTACTGCGCCGGACCTATGGCGCGATCGGCTCCGAGACCGATCTGCTCGCTCGCGGCCTGATCGGCGCCGGAATGCTGAACCCGTACCAGGCGCGGCTGCTGCTGATGTTGCTGCTCGCGTCCGGTGCTGACGTCACGGCCGGGTTCGCTACCTACGGCTGACGGTCACGCGGTCAGGACGAGGCCCGACGTCGGCACGCCCGTCCCTGCCGTGACGAGCACCCGCTCGGCGGCCGGTACCTGGTTCACCGCGGTCCCCCGGACCTGCCGCACGGCCTCGGCGATCCCGTTCATGCCGTGGATGTAGGCCTCGCCGAGCTGGCCGCCGTGCGGATTGAGCGGTAGCCGCCCGCCCAGCTCGATCGCCCCGTCGGCGATGAAGTGCCGGGCCTCGCCACGGGGGCAGAAGCCCAGCTCCTCCAACTGGATCAGCACGAACGGCGTGAAGTGGTCGTAGAGCACGGCGACGTCCACGTCGGCCGGCCCGATGCCGGCCTGGCGCCAAAGCTGCTGGCCGACGACGTCCATCTCCGGCAGCGCCGCGAGTTCGTCGCGGTAGTACGAGGTCATGACGAACTGGTCCGGTCCGCTCCCCTGCGCCGCCGCCGCGATCACCACCGGGACGTTCGGCAGGTCGCGCGCCCGCTCGGCGGACGTCACCACGATCGCCACGCCGCCATCGCTCTCCTGGCAGCAGTCGAGCAGGTGCAGCGGCTCGGCGATCCAGCGCGAGGCCTGGTGGTCGGCCAGCGTGATGGGCTTGCCGTAGAAGAACGCGGCCGGATTCGTCGCCGCATGACGCCGGTCGGCGACGGCGACCGCGCCGAAGTCCTGCCGACGTCGCGCCGTACTCGTGCATGTAGCGCCGGGCAACCATGGCCACCCACGCCGCGGGCGTGCCGAGGCCCATCGGGTACGCCCAGCCGGCATCGACTCCCGACGACGTCGGTGCGCCCGCGAGCCCGGTCATCACCTGGCCGAAGCGCTGACCCGACCGCTCGTTGAAGGCCCGGTAACAGACGACGACCTCGGCGACCCCGGTAGCGACCGCCATCGCCGCCTGTTGCACGGTCGCGCACGCTGCCCCGCCGCCGTAGTGCATCGCGGCTGAAGAACGACAGGTGCGGGATGCCGACCTCGCGCGCCACCGCGATCTCGGTGTTGGTGTCCTGGGTGAAGCTGACCAGCCCGTCGACGTCCGCGGGTCGCAGGCCGGCGTCGGCGAGCGCCGCGAGCACTGCCTCGGCGGCCAGTCGCAGCTCGGACCGGCCGGAGTCCTTCGAGAATTCGGTCGCGCCGATCCCGGTGATCGCCGCCCGTCGCGACAGCCCACTCATCCCGCTTCCCCCCCGGTGTGACCAGATTCGGGGCCAGATTCTGGTCGGACGAGGGGGAAGGCGGCCGAACACCGGAGACACGCACGGTTCCCACCACGTGATCGCCGAGCGAACCGCGGCCGGTGACCGCCACCGTCACGACGTCGCCGTCCACCGCCTCGACCCGTCCGCTGAACACGAGCGTGTCGTAGGCGTAGCACGGCACGCCGAGCCGGATCGAGATCGCGAGGACCCGCGCCGCCGGCCCGGCCCAGTCGGTGACGTAGCGCTGCACGAGGCCGGTGTCGGTGAGGATGTTGAGGAAGATGTCCTTGCTGCCACGCATGATCGCCTGGTCGCGGTCGTGGTGGACGTCCTGGAAGTCGCGGGTCGCGAGCGCAGTGCACACGACGAAGGTCGGCGTCGCCTCGATCGTCAGCGACGGCAGTTCGGTGCCGATCACGCCGGCGTCCAGTACGGCATCGTCAACGTGTCGTCGATCCGTGTGAGCGCCAGCCGCACCGGCATCCCGATCGACACCGACGCCGGATCGACGTCGATGAGTTCGGCGATCATCCGCACCCCTTCGGCAAGTTCGACGAGCGCGACGACGAAGGGCAACTGCTTGCCGGGCACCGGCGGGGCGTGGTGCACGACGAAGCTGTAGACCGTCCCGAGACCGGACGCCACCATGTAGTCCTGCTTGTCGGCGCCGCAGCGCGGGCACATCGGACCGGGTGGGTGCCGCAGCGAGTCGCAGACGGGCAGTGCTGGATGCGCAACTCCCCGGCAGCGGTCCCGTCCCAGAAGAACGCGGTGTCGTGACTGACGACCGGACGGATCGACCGTCGGCCGGCGTGGGCACGGGCGCGGCCGGCCGGTACTTGAGCACCCGGAACAGCATCTCGGCGACCGGTTCGTCGCCGACGAGCCAGGTGTTGCGGACGGTGACGAACCACCCCTCGCCCAACGCCGTGGTCTTCGGTCCGACGACGCTCTCGAGATGGGTGGTCAGCGCGACCTGCTCGCCGACCTCGAGATAGCGGTGATAGGTCTGCTCGCAGTTCGTCGCGACGATCGAGGTGTAGCCCTCGACGTCGAGCACAGTCATCATCAGCCCGAGCGGGTCGTCAGCCGTACGCGCTCCCGTGTAGGCCCGGCATCGTCCACACCTGGATCATCGCAGGCGGCGCAATCCCCTGCGAATACACGGGATTCTCGTCGCCGAGTGCTTCGGTCCAGTTGTTGATCATTGCCTGGTTCACCGGGTCGCGCGCGAACCGCGGCGCGCTCTCGCCGAGCGCCTTGATCCGCTCGGCCTGCTCGAGAATGCCGGCCGCTGCGGGTGAGTCATCGCGGCACCCGGGGCAGGTCGAGCCCGAACTGCGCGATCAGCTCTCGCTGCACCTCGTTCACCCCACCGCCGAAGGTGAGGACGAGCGTGCGCTTGGCCTGCACGTCGAGCCAGTGCATCAGTTCCGCCGTCGCCTCGTCGGCCGGGTCACCGTGGCGGCCGACGACTTCCTCCAGCAGCCGGAACGCCCGCTGCGCCCGTTCGGACGAGAACACCTTCGTCGCCGACGCGTCAGCGACATCCACCTCGTCCACCCCGGTGGACGCCACCTGCCAGTTCAGCAGTTCGTTGATCCGGAAGCTCGCGTGCACCTCGGCGAGCGCGCGGCGGACGTCCGGCTCGTCGAGCACGCCGGCGTCCGCAGCCCAGCCGCGAACCCGCTCGAAGAGCCCACCGAGACGGCCGGCCGGGCCGAGCATCACCCGCTCGTGGTTGAGCTGCGTCGTGATCAGCTTCCAGCCGGCGTTCTCGGCGCCAACCCGCATCGAGACCGGGACGCGGACATCCTGGTAGTACGTGGTGTTCACGTGGTGCGCACCGTCCGCGGTGATCGTCGGCGTCCACGAGAACCCCGGATCGGTCGTGTCGACGATCAGGATCGAGATGCCGCGGTGGCGCGCAGCGGACGGGTCGGTCCGGCACGCCAGCCAGATGTAGTCGGCGTCGTGCCCGCCGGTGGTGAACACCTTCTGCCCGTTGACGACGTAGTGGTCACCGTCGCGCACCGCCGCCGTGCGCAGGTTCGCGAGGTCGGTGCCGGCCTCGGGCTCGGTGTAGCCGATCGCGAAGTGCAGCTCGCCGGTGAGGATCCGCGGCAGGAAGAAGTCCTTCTGCTCCTGCGTCCCGTACTGCTGCAGCACCGGTCCCACCGTCTGCAGCGTGACGTAGGGCAGCGGTACATCGCGGCGCGACGCCTCGTTGACGAAGATCGTCTGCTCGAGAACGCCGAAACCGCGCCCGCCTTCGGACGTGGGCCAGCCGACACCGAGCCACCCGTCACGGCCCATGCGCCGCACGACTTCGCGGTAGGTCGGGCCGTGCCGCTCGGTCAGCATCGCCCGCGCCTCGTCCGGGGTGACGACGTCGGCGAAATAGGCCCGTAGCTCGTCCTGCAGGGCGCGTTGCTCCTCGGTCAGCGAGATGAACACCGTGCTCCGATCCGGTCCAGCCGCAGCGCCGACCCGCCGACCAGCCGGGCCAGGTCCTTCGCCTGGGCGTAGTAGCGGTGCAGCGGGTAGGTGATGTCGACACCGAGCCCACCGTGCAGGTGATGGCAGGTCTGCAGGGCGGCGGGCAGTTCGGTGGCGACCCAGTACGCCGCGATGTCGAGGTCGTCGTCGTCGAGCCCGTTGCTCGCGGCGCAGGAGGCGAGGTGCACGGTGCGGGCGACGACGTACACGTCCGCGATCTGCTGAGCGACCGCCTGGAAGGTGGCCAGCGGCTTGCCGAACTGGTGCCGGGTCCGCAGGTGCTCGGCGGTCAGCGCGAGGGCGCCGGCCAGCACGCCGTCGGCCATTGCCGTGGCCCCGGCGACGGCGAATCGGTCGACGAACGCGGGATCACCGGCCAGCAGGTCGTCCGGGGTGACGTCGGTCGCAGCTCAGCGTGTACTCGGGCGCGCCGGTGGACGTCGGCGTTCTGACCAGGGTGACGCCGCTCGCGGTGGGCGAGATCAGCGCGATGCCGTCCGGCGTCGGGACCAGGATCAGCACCGCCTGGTCGGCGTAGAGCACGCCGCGCACGCGGCCGGTGAGCGCCCCGTCCAGCATCGACATCGGGTGCAGCGCGGCCGTGAGCACCGCACCGTCCGCGACATCGGCGAGCACAGGATGACCGCCGAGCGCGGCCAGCGGCAACACGCCGAGCGCGAGCGTCGCGAGTGCGGGCACCGGGATCGTCTGGCGGCCCACCTCGGCGAGCACCACGGCCGCCTCGACGGCACCGAGCCCGTCGCCGCCCTGAGCGGTGGGTACGCACAGCGAGAGCAACCCCGACTGTGCCATCGACTTCCACAGGGCCTCGTCGTACCCGGCTGCCGACGACAGCGCCTGGACGCTCCGGCCATGGTCGGCGTCCGAGCGCAGCACCGTGCGCGCCAGGTCGGCGACCGACTGCTGGGTCTCGTCGAGCGCGAAATCCACGCGCCTCTCCTCACCACGAACTAGAACATGTTCTAGTATCGGCCAAGGACGGCCGGGCGGCAAGTGATGGAGGGTCGATGGGACGCATCACCGATGCGGGTTGGGCGGTGACCGGTCGCGTGGTCAAGATCGCGCCGGTCCCCGAGATCCCGACCGGCGCGATGGTCGAGCTACCCGGGCGTGGCCGGACCTTCGTCACCGACACCGGTCGCGCCGACGCAGCGGAGCCGGCCAGGCCGACGGTGGTCCTGCTGCATGCGTTGGCCTGTACCGGGCTGCTGACCTGGTACCCGTGCCTGGCCGCCCTCCGCGCGCGATACCGCGTCGTGGTGTTCGACCAGCGCTGGCACGGCCAGGGCATCCGGTCGCGCCGCTTCTCCCTCGAGGACTGCGCGGACGACGTCGTTGCGGTCGCCGACGCGCTCGGGCTCGACCGGATCGTCCCGGTCGGGTACTCGATGGGCTCGCTCGTCGCTCAACTTGCCGCGCACCGGCACCCCGACCGGATCGCCGGCGCCGTCTTCGCAGCCAGCACGACCTCATTCCGCCGGGGCGCCAGTGACCCGGTCGCGCTGCGCGTCGTCGGCAACCGGGTCGCCAGGGCCGCCGAACGCCGGCTGCGCACAGCGCCCGTCCTCGCCGACGGCCTCGTGGACGGCGAGCAGTGGGCGCTGCAGCAGTTCCGCTCGACGAACACCGCCGAGGTGGCGGGCGCGCTCGCCGCGATCAGCCGGTTCGACTCGACGCCGTGGATCAGCGCGGTTCGCGTGCCGTCAGCGGTCGTGATCACCAACCGCGATCACACGGTCGCGGTGGCCAGGCAGCGTGATCTTGCGCGCCGGCTACCGGACGCGACGGTGTACGAGGTGGATGCCGGTCATGCGTCCTGCGTGCTCGGAGCGGACGTGTTCAGGCCGGCTCTGCTGGCTGCTTGCGCGTCCGTCGCGGCGCGGGTTTCGTCGCCGCACGCGCGGCGCTGAGCAGTTCGGCCACCGCGATCGGCAGGTCCTCGGCCAGCGTGCTGAGGTCGGGGGCGAGCTCGCGGCAGGCGATCAGGCCGACGTCCAGGCGTCCGTCGTTGGACAGCACCGTCACGTTCAGCCCGGCACCGTGGAAGACCGGACCGAACGGGAAGAAGCCGGTGATTCGCGCGCCCATGAAGTAGATCGGCATCGGCGGCCCAGGGACGTTCGAGATCACCAGGTTGTGCATCGACCGGGTGCCGCTCGGCCAGCCGCAACTTGGAGTAGACGCGTACAGCCAGCCCGAATGTGTTCGGTGCGGCGAACTGCGCCCAGTCCTGCAGCAGCGAGGCCGACAGCGTCTTGTGGTGCTCCTTGGCGATCCGGTTCGGCCGCGGCGATGCTGCGCAACCGCTCGACCGGGTCGACGATGTCGCTGGCCAGGCTGGTGAACATGCCCGACACCTTGTTGGTGCCGCCACGTTTGGTCCGGCCGTGCACCGACACCGGCACCATCGCGACGAGCGAGTCGTCGGGAAGTTCGCCGCGGTCGGCCAGGTACTTGCGCAGCGCACCTGAGCACAGCGCGAGGACGACATCGTTGACGGTCGTGTCGAAAGCATTCTTGATCTGCTTCACCTCGCTCAGGTCGAGCCGGGTGAAGGCCACCGTGCGGTGTCCGGTGACCGTCCCGTTGAGCGAGGTTCGTGGCGCGCTGAAGGGTGCCGGCATCGCCGTCCCACTGCGGGAGCGCCGCACCCAGGCCGGGACGGCAGTGAGTGTGCGCGGCAGGACCTGCGCGAATCGCAGCGGCCGCGTGGCGACGTTCACCAGCCCGTCGAGGACGATGTCGCGATCACGCGGCCGGGGCGGGGTGGCTTGCCGCTCCTGCGCACCGAACGGCGGTGCGTCCGGATCGAGGCTGCACAGTTCCGAGACCAGGCTGGCGCCGCTGACGCCGTCCACCGTGGCGTGGTGCATCTTCGTCATCACCGCGAGCCTGCCGTCGGACAAGCCTTCGAGCAGCCACATCTCCCACAACGGCCGCGAGCGGTCCAGGGGCTGCCCGGCGATGTCGGCGCAAACCTCGGCCAGTTCGTCGTCCCCGCCCGGGGCCGGAACCGCCATCCGCCGGACGTGGTGCTCGATGTCGAAATCGTCGTCATCCACCCATACCGGGTGATCGATATTGAGCAGCGGGTTGTGCAGGCGCCGCCGGAAGGCGCGATTGTGCTCGAGCCGGTCGCGCAGGCTGGCCCGGACCGTCGCGAAGTCGTAGCCCCCGCTCATCGTGGACGGATCGAGGGTCAGCAGCCCGCAGACGTGCATGAGATGCGCGGGCGTCTCGAAGTAGAGGAAGCTCGCGTCCAGACCGCTCAACCGTTCCACGCTCCCGATGGTAGAACACGTTCTAGTTCTGGGTAAACTCGAGAATGTGCGTGATGCCTTCCTCGTCCGGCAACTGGCCAACCTCGGCCTGGTCGCCAATGCCACCCGTCCGGTGCCCGGCTGGCCGCTCTCGGTGCCGGTCTTCTTCGCCGGGTGGCTCACCGCCGAACTCGCTCCGCACCTGCTCGCGCTGACCGTCGCGGATAGCATCACGCAGGTCGCGCGGCACCGCCGCACCAGCGGGCTGCTGGTCGCCGGGGCGGCCGCCGGCGGCTACGTCTCGCTCATGGCCGGCGGGTTGCGAGCTCGCGAGGCGGTCGAGGACGCGCTGCGTTCGGCCCTCGGGGCCACGTACGGCCGATCGGGGGACGGGACGTCCGCCACGCCGTGGCGCACGCTGGTCAACCCGTTCGCGATGGCGCACGAGGATGTCGTCGTCGCACGCAGGCTCCCCTACGCCGAGGGCGGGCGGCGCTTCGAACTCGACATCTTCCACCACCGGGACGCGCCACCGGATGCGCCGATGTTGCTTCAGATCCACGGCGGTGCCTGGGTGATCGGCGAGAAGGAGCAGCAGGGCGTCCCACTGATGATGCGAATGGCCGCCCGGGGCTGGGTCTGCGCAGCGATGAATTACCCACTGTCCCCGCGTGCGCGCTGGCCCGAGCACCTGGTGGCCGTCAAACGCGCTATCGGCTGGCTGCGCGAGCACGCCGCTGAATACGGCGCCGACCCGTCGTTTCTCGCGGTCACCGGCGGATCGGCCGGCGGCCACCTGGCCGCGATGGCCGCGCTCACGGCCGACGACCAGTCACTCCAACCCGGTTTCGAGCACGTCGACACGTCGGTGCAGGCCTGCGTACCGCACTACGCCGTGTACGACTTCACCGACGACGACGGCACGCCCGCGTCTCGCCGTCGCCTCGAGTCGCTGCTGCGCCGCTACGTGATGGCGCGCGATGCCCGTTACCCGGAGGACTACCGCGCGGCCTCCCCGATCTCGCAGGTGCGCGCGGACGCCCCGCCCTTCCTCGTGATCCACGGCCGCAACGACACTCTCGTGCCGGTGGCCGACGCCCGCGCCTTCGTCGAGCGGCTGCGGTCGGTGTCGACCCAGCCGGTGGCATACGCCGAGATCCCGGGTGCCCAGCACGCCTTCGACATCTTCTTGTCCATCCGCAGCGCACACGTGGCCGAGGGCGTCGAACGCTTCCTCGACTGGGCCCGCAGGTCGCACGGCCCGGCGTAGCAGTCAGCCGCGCGGCAGGCCGAGGATCCGTTCGGCGGCGACGTTGCGCAGCACCTGGGTGGTCCCGCCGGCGATCGACAGGCATCGGGTGAGCAGGAATTCCTGAACTTCGGGTCCGGCCGCGGTGCCGTCGGCCCCGAGCAGTTCGAGCGCTGCCTCGGCGACGTCCTGCCGGTGCTGGACGCCGACGAGCTTGCGCACGCTCGACTCGGCGCCGGGTTCGCGACCGTCGAGCCGCATCAGGGTCGTGCGCAGCTCGAGCTGGGAGCCGGCCAACCCGGTGGCGACCAGCGCGCCGAGCCGATCGGTCATCGCGTCGTCCGAACCTCGTTCGGCGGCCCCTCGTTCGGCGGCCCCGCGTTCGGCGGCCCCGCGTTCGGCGGCCCCGCGTTCGGCGGCCAGTGCCAGCAGCCGCTCGACGGCATCACCGAGGCTGGAACCACCGCCCATCGCCACCCGCTCGTTGGCCAGTGTCGTTCGCGCGAGCGGCCACCCGCCGTCCACCTCGCCGACCAGCATCTCGTCCGGGACGAAGACCGAGTCGAGGAAGACCTCGTTGAACAGCGACTCGCCGGTGATCTCGCGCAGCGGGCGGATGTCGATACCGGGCGCCCGCATGTCGACGAGGAAGTAGCTGATGCCCTTCTGCTTGGCTACGTCGGGATTGGTGCGGGCCAGGCAGATTCCCCAGTCGGCCTGCCGGGCTGCTGACGTCCACACCTTCTGGCCGGTGAGCTGCCAGCCGCCGTCGACCCGTTCGGCTCGGGTGCGCAGTGCGGCGAGATCCGAGCCCGCGCCCGGCTCGCTGAACAGCTGGCACCAGGTGAGTTCGCCGCGCAAGGTCGGGGCGGCGAACCGGTCGACCTGGGCGGCGCTGCCGTGCTTGAGAATCGTCGGGACGGCCCACGCGCCGATCACCAGATCCGGACGGGACACTCCTGCGCGCGCCAGTTCCTGCTGCACGAGCAGTTGTTCGGCAGCGTCGGCATCGCGACCGTGGGGCGCGGGCCAATGCGGGGCCAGCAGACCGGTCTCGGCGAGCGCCGTGCGGCGGGCGGCACCGGGCAGGGCGGCTATCCGTTCGACCTCCGCTCGGATCCGCGCCCGGTCGGCCACGCGGTCGCCGAGGTCCACCGTGAGTGTTCGCCGCGACCCGGTCGCGGTCAGCGCGGCGACGCGGCGACGCCACCGCGCCGACCCGCCCATGAACTGCCGGATCGACAACGCACGGCGCAGGTACAGGTGCGCGTCGTGCTCCCAGGTGAAGCCGATGCCACCCAGCACCTGGATGCAGTCCTTCGCGTTCTCCACCGCAGCGTCCAGGGCGACGGCGGCCGCCACCGCGGCGGCGATCGGGCGTTGCGCAGGGTCATCCGCGGTCTGTGCGGCGTCCCACGCCACGGCGGTAGCGAGTTCGGCCCGGCACAGCATCTCCGCGCAGAGGTGCTTGATGGCTTGGAACGAGCCGATCGGGCGGCCGAACTGCTCGCGCAACTTCGCGTGCGCGACGGCTGTGCGCAGGCACCACGACGCGACGCCAGACGCCTCGGCGGCGAACAGAACGGCGACGAGATCACGTACCCGTTCGGAGTCGACCGCGAGCACGTCGGCCGGACAGTGGTCGAGCTGCACCTCGCCCAGAGGTCGGGACAGGTCGGCGCCGCGCGCCTCGCCGATCTTCACACCTGGCGTGTCAGGTCCGAGCAGCGTCCACACCTCACCGGCGTCGGTGTGTGCAGGCAGCAGCACAGACGATCCGTGCTGAGCTCCGAGCACGTTCGGGACGGTTCCGGTGAGCAGCAGCCCGGCGTCCGTGCGTTCCGCGTTGACCCCGGTCAGCGAAAGGCCCACCGTGTGCTTGCCGGCGAGCAGGGCAGGCTCCGGTCGCAGCAGTGCGGCGAGGACGGTGCCGGGTATCGGGCCCGGCGCGAGGTGCACCGCTGCCTGCTCGACGAGCACGGCGAGATCGGTCAGCGAACCGCCTGCTCCCCCCTCGGTCTCGGGGACCGCGGCGGCCAGCAGGCCCAGGTCGGCCAGACCGGCCCAGCAGGTGCGCCACGCGTGCGGATCCTGCTCACCGGCTCGCACGGCCTGGATCGGGTCAGCGCGCTTCGCCCAGGCCCGCACGGCGTCGCCCGCGGCCCGGTGCTCGGCGGTGAGGGCAATGGGCACGGACGCTCCTGAACTCTGAGACCTATCGAGGTTAGAACTTGTTCTATGTATGCCCGACCTGCCGTCCACCGTCAAGCACAAGACGATTCTGCGCCAGGCTGACTAAGAACTGAAACACGTTTCTCGAATCTTGAGGTGCTAGCCTCGAGGCTGGGGAAAGCGATGTTGTGACTCCCGGAAGGGGACGTTTGATGACTACCGCCCGTCCGCGGACGTCGGTGGCCCGCGACGAACTCGGCTCGTCGGCGCAACGCGAGCGCCGCAAGCGCATTCTCGATGCCACGCTCGCCCTCGCCTCGAAGGGCGGCTATGACGCCGTCCAGATGCGCGCGGTCGCCGAACGAGCCGACGTTGCGCTGGGCACCCTCTACCGCTACTTCCCGTCGAAGATCCACCTGCTGGTCTCGGCGCTGGCCCGCGAGTTCGAGCGCGCCCAGGACCGCGCGGATCGGACCACCCTGCGCGGCGAGACGGGCTATGACCGCGTCGTGTTCATGATCGGCGGCATCACCAAGGCGATGCAGCGTGACCCGCAACTGACCGAGGCGATGACGCGCGCGTTCATGTTCGCCGACGCGTCGGTGGCCGCTGAGGTCGACGCCGTCGGCCGCTTGATGGACTCCATGTTCGCGCGCGCCATGAGCGAGGACGAGCCGACCGAGGAGCAACTCGCGATCGCCCGCGTGATCAGCGACGTGTGGCTGTCCAACCTGGTTGCCTGGGTGACCCGCCGCGCCTCGGCCACCGACGTCGCGAACCGGTTGGAACTGACGATCTCACTGCTGCTCGGGCAGCGCACGGCCGCGACCGGCTGAGCCGCGCTACGGCGAACCGGCGCGGTCGGCTCAGACGACCATCCACGACAGCACCGGCGTCGACTGCAGATAGACCAGCAGGCACATGAAAGCGAGGAAGGCGACGCTCCAGCCGATCACTCGCCGGAAGATGTCACCCTCGCGGTTCTGCAGCCCGACCGCGCCCGCAGCGATCGCGAGATTCTGCGGCGAGATCATCTTGCCGAGCACGCCACCGGACGAGTTGGCCGCGGCGAGCAGCGTCGGCGACAGGTGCGCGTGCATCCCGGCCGCGACCTGCAGCCCGCCGAACAGCGAGTTCGACGAGGTGTCCGATCCGGTGACGGCGACACCGAGCCAGCCCAGGATCGGTGACAGCACGGCGAAGAACCCGCCGGCCCCGGCGAGCCACAGGCCGAGCGTGACCGTCTCGCCGGCCTCGTTCATGACGAAGCCGAGGGCGAGCACGGACATGACCGTGAGGATCGGGAACTTCAATTGGTCCACCGTGCGTGCGTACGAGCGCAGCGCCCGACCCGGACCGACGCGCAACACCGCCATCGTCAGCAGTCCCGAGATGAACAGCAGGGTACCTGCGGCCGACAGCAGGTTCAGCTTGAACGTCGTGGCAACCGGGTCGCCACTGCCGTTGGTGATGTGCAGGCCCGGCCAGGTGAAGATGCGCGTCAACGACTCCAGCCCGGTGCCGCCGGAGCCCGGTGCCTTGGGCGCGACGCCGGTGATTGCCGGCACCCTCGTCGCGATGACGAACACGGCAACGATGATCAGGTACGGCGCGTAGGCCCTGAGCACGTCGCCGGGGCGATCGCGGTGGCCGACGTCGGTCGTCGTCCGGCGGGCGGTGGCGACCCCGCCATCTCGTCCGCCCTTGCCGTTGGTCGTGCTGGACGGTGCCGACCCGCCCTCGACGGGGCCGCTCTCGGCCTGTTCGACGTAGGTGTGCGCCGGGCTCCACACCCGGGTGAACGCCAGCACGGCCAGTGCCGACGCGAGCGCGGCGATGATGTCGGTGAGCGGGATCGACCAGAAGTTCGACGCCAGGTACTGGAAGACGGCAAAGGTCAGCCCGCAGACGAGCGCCGCGGGCCAGATCTGACGCACACCCCGCCGCCCGTCGACGATGAACACCAGCGCCAGCGGCACGAGCACCGCGAGCACCGGGGTCTGCCGGCCGACCATCGCGCCCAGGTCGTCGACCGGCAGCGTCGTGACGGTCGCGATCGTGGTGATCGGCACCGCCAGTGCGCCGAACGCGACCGGTGCGGTGTTGGCCACCAGCGCCACCGTCGCCGCTTTCAGCGGCTCGAAGCCCAGGGCGATCAGCATCACGGCGCTGATCGCCACGGGCGTGCCGAATCCGGCGAGCGCCTCGAGCAGCGCGCCGAAGCAGAAGGCGATGATCATCGCCTGGATGCGCTGGTCATCGCTGATCGTGGCAAACGAGCGCCGCAGCACGTCGAAGTGCCCGGTCTCGACGGTGACGTTGTAGACCCAGATCGCGTTGATCACGATCCACATGATCGGGAAGAACCCGAACGCGGCACCGAGCGCGGCACTGTTCATGGCATCGCCGAGCGGCATCGAGTAGATGGTGATCGCGACGATCAGGGCGACGCCGAGGCCGATGACCGAGGCCAGCCAGGCGCGCATCCGGATCACGCCCAACAGCACGAACAGCGCAGCCAGCGGAAGCGCGGCCACGATCGAGGACAGCCCGAGCGAGTGGCCGAGCGGGTCGTAGACCTGTTGGTAGTCCGCCAGCATGCGCAACCCCGTTCCGACTATCTACGCTTCCCAGACATTTGGTTCAAATAACGTATCGCGCGAGATCCAGTCGCGACCTGACCGAGCCGCTTCGGCCGGAATTGCTTAAGAACTGTTATATTTCCCGGCTGTGCCGTCGAAGCCGCTCACCGGTGCGTTCGGGACGCGACTGACCGCCGCTCTCGCCGAGATGGATGCCGACGTCGGCCGCGCCCTCCTCGATCTGGGCTTGGACGACTACCGGCCGCGGTTCTCAGCAGTGCTACGTCTCGTAGACAGCCGAGGACCGATGACCATCGGCGACATCGCGACGGCGATTCACGTGACGCACTCGGCGGCCAGCCAGACCGTTTCGGAGATGGTCAATCGTGAGCTGGTCCGGCTGGAGGCGGGCGCCACGGACGCGCGGCAACGCCTGGTGGAGCTCACCGACCGGTCGCTGACGCTGATGCCACGAATCCAGGCCGAGTGGACGGCTACCTCGAAGGCGATCGATGCCCTCGGCGAGGAATTGTCGGTGCCGCTCGAGCAGATCGCGGTCGAGCTTGCCGAAGCGTTGCGCCGGCGCTCGTTCCGCGACCGCATTGCTGACGCCGCCGCCGAGTTGCCGCGAAGCAGGTACCGCACAGCTCTGCTCGGCAGGGCGCCGCGTCGTGGCTGAGGTCAACGGCGCCCGGCGGCGGGTACTGGCTGACCTTCGTCCGCTGCGTGAGTCACCCGCCTACCGCCGGTTGTGGATCGGGTCGACGCTGTCTGGCGTCGGGACCGGGATGACGATGTTCGCCGTCAGCCTGCAGGTGTATCTCATCACCGGGTCGTCGATCGCGGTCGGTGGCGTCGGGCTCGCGATGGCTGTGCCGGCGATAACATTCGGGCTGTTCGGCGGAGCGATCGTCGATGCTGTTGATCGACGTGCGTTGGTGCTGGTGACCCAGAGTTGCCTCATGGCGGTCTCTATCCTCTTCGCGGTCCAGGCAATCGCCGGTGTCAACCAACTCTGGTTGCTCTACGCACTCACCGGCGTTGAGTCGCTGTTGGCATCCGTCAACGGTCCCGCCCGGCGGACGTTCATGCCGCGGCTGCTGCGCAGGGAACTCCTTCCGGCGGGCATGGCGCTGACCATGCTGACGATGCACCTGTCGATGGTGACCGGACCGATGCTCGCCGGCCTGATCGTGCCGGTCGGCGGACTCGAGACGTGCTACCTCATCGATGCCAGCACCTTCGGTGCGGCGCTGTACGCCACCTACCGGTTGCCGTCGATGCGTCCCGAGGGGGAACCGCTGCGGCCGGGCGTCCGCGCGGTAACCGACGGTCTGCGATTTCTGGCCGGCAGCCGCGTGCTGTCCGGCGCGCTTCTCGCCGATCTCAGCGCCACGGTTCTGGCCATGCCGTTCGCGCTGTTCCCCGCGATCAACGACGAACGCTTCGGCGGTTCGCCACGCACACTGGGTTTGCTAAGCGCGAGCGTCGCGATCGGAGGGATCATCGGCACCGTCTTCTCCGGGCCGCTCAGCCACGTGCATCGGCAGGGCCGGGCAATGCTCCTCGCCGGCGCGGTTTGGGGTGCGGCGCTCGCCGGCTTCGGCGCGGTAAACGCACTCGCCCCGACCCTCACGCTTCTGGCGATCGCGGGCGTGGCCGACGTCACCAGCGTCGTGCTGCGGTCGACGATCATTCAGGTAGCGACGCCCGATTCGTACCGGGGCCGCATCAGCGCGGCCGAGATGGTAGTGGGCGCCGGCTTTCCGCAGGTCGGGAACTTCCGCGCCGGCGTTGTCGCCGGATTCACCTCCCCCGGGTTCAGCGCGGTATCGGGCGGGCTGGCCGCCACCGTCGGGGCGGCACTGGTCGCCCTCAGCTTCCCGGCGCTCGCGCGCTACTCAACTCGGGCCGACGAGCGCGTCGATGAGCGCCTGAGCCGTCGGTGACCGGTCGAGCAGTTCGCTGACGTGCGCCTTCGTGCCGCGCAGCGGCTCGAGCATCGGCACGCGGACGAGGGACTCGCGTCCGACGTCGAAGATCACCGAATCCCAGGAGGCCGCGGCCACGGCGGTGCCGTACCGGCGCAGGCACTCGCCGCGGAAGTACGCGCGAGTGTCCTCGGGCGGGCTGTCGACAGCAGCGCGCGCGGCTCCGGGCGCGAGCAGCGTCTGTCATCGCGCCGCGCGCGACCAGCCGGTGATAGAGCCCCTTCTCAGGACGGATGTCGGAGTACTGCAGGTCGATCAGCTGCAGCCGCGGTGCGTCCCAGTCCAGCCCGTCCCGGTCGCGGTAACCGTTGAGCAGCCGCAGCTTCGCGACCCAGTCGAGCTCGCCGGCCAGCTGCATCGGGTCGGACGCGAGCCGCGCCAGCACCGACTCCCACCGGGCGAGCACGTCGCTGGTCTGCTCGTCGGCGTCGTCGCCCATCCGGTCGTCGACGAACTTGCGCGCGCGGTCGAGGTACTCCCCCTGCAGGTCCAGCGCGGTGATCGTCCGGCCGTCGGCGAGCTGGATCGGCGTGCCGCGAGCGAGGGGTCGTGACTGACCTCGTGCAGTTCGCGCACCGGCTGGGCGATGCCGAGATCGTCGGCGAGGAAGCCCGCCTCGATCATCGCCAGGACGAGCGCCGTCGTCCCGACCTTCAGGTACGTCGAGATCTCGGCGAGGTTCGCATCGCCGATGATCACGTGCAGCCGCCGGTACCGGTCGGCGTCGGCGTGCGGCTCGTCGCGGGTGTTCACGATCGGCCGCTTCAGCGTGGTCTCGAGCCCGACCTCGACCTCGAAGAAGTCGGCCCGCTGGCTGAGCTGGAAGCCGGTCCCGCGCCCGTCCTGTCCGGTCCCGACGCGCCCGGCGCCGCACATCACCTGGCGGGTGACGAAGAACGGGACGAGGTGGCGCACGAGCGAGGCGAACGGGGTCTCGCGCGCGCACAGGTAGTTCTCGTGCGCGCCGTAGGAGGCACCCTTGTTGTCGGTGTTGTTCTTGTACAGGTTGATCGGAGTCGCTGACGTCCTGGCATCGACGCGACCCGGCGGACCGCCTCGAGCATCACCAGCTCGCCGGCCTTGTCCCAGCGCACCACGTCCAGCGGGTTCGTCACCTCGGGGCTGGAGTACTCGGGATGCGCGTGGTCGACGTAGAGCCTGGCCCCGTTGGGCAGGATGACGTTCGCCATCCCGGTGTCCTCTTCGGCGTCGATGAACTCCTGGGCGACGCTGCCACTGCCGCCGAGGTCGAAGCCGCGAGCATCCCGAAGCGGCGACTCTTCCTCGAAGTCCCAGCTGGCCCGCCGGGCGCGGCCGGCCGGCAGCGCGGTCGCGTAGGCGTTGACGATCTGGGCGCTGAGCAGCATCGCGTTCGCGGTGGGCTGGCCGGGCAGGCTGACGCCGTACTCGACCTCCGTGCCCATGACCCGGCGAACGCTCATGCCGCCAGGCTACGGGACGGCGCGTGACGCGCCTGGCCTATCGCGGTACTGACGGTTCTCTGACCTTTGCCGATCTACGGTCCGTTCGTCATGCAAGCGACAATCGAGGAGAGCTTATGAAACCCCGCACCGCCATCGCCGCAATCGCGCTGGCCGTTGGCACCATCGCGGCGCCGATCACCGCTTCTGCCGCGTCGCCGACCGCACCGCACACCGCCGGATGTCCGCTGCCCGTGTTCGGGCCGGGCGCCGATTACCACCCGCGTATCGATCCGACACGATTCAGTGCGAACGTCAACAACCCGTGGTTCCCGCTTCCGCCGGGCACCACCTACGTCTACTCAGGACGCAAGGACGGCAAGCACGCGATCGACATCTTCGCCCCGTCGCGGCGGACGCGGGTCATCGACGGAGTCCGCACGCGGGTTGTCCTCGACCGACTGCTGCTCGACGGCAGGCTGGAGGAGCGGACGTCGGACTACTACGCACAGGATGACTGCGGCAACGTCTGGTACTTCGGCGAGGACACCGCTGAACTCGACCGCAACGGTCACGTCGTCTCCCGGGAAGGCTCATTCCACGCAGGCGTCCAGGGCGCCGAACCTGGCGTGTTCATGCAGGCGCGACCGCAGCTCGGCCGCAAGTTCCGGCAGGAATGGTCGCCCGGCAACGCCGAGGATCAGTACTCGGCGGTGTCGCTCCACGCGCGGATCAGCGTGCCGTACGGGACGTACGTCAACGCGCTGCGCACCCGCGAGACCACCGCGCTCGAGCCGAACGTCGTGGACAACAAGGTGTATGCGTACGGCATCGGCGAGGTCGTGGAGAAAGCCGTGAAGGGACCGGTCGAAACGCTGGTGCTCGTTGACGTGGTCCGCTGACTCCGATCCCGGCGATACTGACGCACGGACGGTGACGACTGTGCGGTTGTTGGTGATCGAGGACGACGCGAAGCTGCGTGAGCTGTTGCGCCGCGGGCTCGTCGAAGACGGCTATGCCGTCGACGCGACCGGTAGCGGCGAGGACGGCCTGTGGCGCGCGACCGAGGTCGAGTACGACGCTGTCGTGCTCGACCTCGGTCTGCCCGATGTCGACGGCATCACGCTGTGCCGGCGACTGCGTTCCGCGGGCTGCTGGACACCCGTGCTGATGCTCACCGCACTGGACGGCGTGGAACATCGGGTGCGTGGCCTCGATGTCGGTGCCGACGACTACCTCGTCAAACCGTTCGCCTTCGCCGAGCTCGTCGCGAGGCTGCGTGCACTGGTCCGACGAGACGCCGTTCCGCGGCCGTCCTTGCTCGAGGTGGGCGATCTGCGGCTGGATCCGGCGACCCGCGAGGTGCACCGCGGCGATCAGCCCATCGAGCTGACCGCCAAGGAATTCGCCCTGCTGGAGTACCTCATGCGCAACAGCGGTGAGGTGTTGAGCCGCACGAGGATCGTCGAACACGTGTGGGACAGCGCCTACGACGGCGACCTGCACGTGGTGAACGTGTACGTCGCGTACCTGCGCGAGAAGATCGACCGTCCCTTCGGCCGGTCCTCGCTGATCACCGTCCGCGGCGCCGGGTATCGCCTCTACGATGACGTCTCGCGTCGAGCCGGTGCGAGCACCCGTTAGGGCCCGCGTCGCCGCGGCGTTCGGCGCGGTGATGCTCGTGCTGCTCAGCGCCGTCTCGGTGCTCGCCTACCGGGCCATGGGCATCGCCCTCGAGGACGAGATCGACTCGGCGCTGCGGTTCCGCGCAGTGAGCGTGCTCCAGACCCTGCCGTCCCCACAGGTCCTCACTCCGGACCGGCGCCTGCAGGAGCCGACCGAGGCGTTCGTCCAGGTGCTGTCGCGGGACGGGACGGTCCGCAGCGCCACTCGCGGATTCGCCTCGCCGCTGCTCGATCGCTCGGAACTCGCGCGGATCGACACTCCCGTCTTTCTGAGTCGCGCGGTGCCCGGCGTCGCCGGGTCGGCTCGCCTGCTCGCTGTCCCGGTGGCCGGATCGCGCGACATCGTGATCGTCGGTGCCTCGACGGCCGACCGGCGCGACGCGCTGCACGAACTGGCGGAGGTGCTGCTGATCGGCGGGCCGGTCGCGATTGCGCTCGCCTGCCTGGCTGCGTGGCTCGTCGCCGGCTGGGCATTGCGGCCGATCGAACGGCTCCGCGTGCAAGCCTCGGCGATCACGGCCTCCGGGCTCGACCGGCGGCTGAGCGTCCCCCGCACCCGAGACGAGGTGCAGCGGTTGGCGCTCACCCTCAACGACATGCTTGACCGGCTGGCCCACTCGATGGCCGGTGAGCGCGCGTTCCTCGAACATGCCGGACATGAACTGCGGACGCCGCTCGCGGCGCTGCGTGCCGAGGTCGACCTGGCCCTGCGGCGCCGACGTACACCGGAGGAACTCACCGCCGCGCTGCAGAGCGTCTCGCAGGAGACCGACCGGTTGGCCCGGCTGGCCGATGATCTGCTGGTGCTGGCCCGCGCGGCCGACGGCCGGTTGCCGGTGCAGCGCGTCCCGGTTCCCCTGGACGAGCTGCTCGGATCGGTGGCCCGGCTGTTCGCGGCTCAGGCGCACGCGGGCCGGATTGAGCTCGAGGTGTCGGCCCCGGCCCGGACGGTCGAGGCCGATCCGGTTCGGCTTCGACAGGCACTCACGAATCTGGTGGCCAACGCCTTGCGCCACACACCGCATGGTGGCCGGGTGCTGCTCACCGGCGCCTGGGCAGAGGACGAGGTCAGGATCGCCGTCACCGACAACGGCCCTGGCTTCGATCCGAGCGAGCTGGACGGATCCGGCCTCGGATTGCGCCTAGTGGCCGCGGTCGTCGACAGTCACGGCGGTCACCTGCGCATCGGCCGGGGCGTGGACGGCGGCGCGCTCGTCGAACTCACGGTCCCGCACGGCCCCTGAGCGACCTGTGGTCGCCCGTCCCGCGGCTATCGTCGTGAGCTCACGGAGCAAGTCGGGCGTTGCCGGCGTGGGGAGTCGCTCAGATGCCAGTCGAAGCGGTCAGCTACTGGATCGAGCCGACACGCGAGCACACCTACCCGTTCGTGCCCTACCGTCCCCCGGTCGTCGCCGTGGATGAGGGCATTCGACGCGGCCGTGAGTTCTGCGCGTTCCTCGCCGGACGGCGCAGTGTGCGGTTCTTCAGCGATGCCCCGGTCCCGCAGGAAATGATCGAGCTGGCCGTTGCCGCGGCCAACACCGCGCCGTCGGGCGCGCACTTCCAACCGTGGACCTTCGTGGCGACCGCGGACGCGGAGATCAAGCACCGGATCCGGTTGGCCGCCGAGCGCGAGGAGCGGGCGTTCTACCGCGAACGCGAGGTGCCCGAGTGGCTTCGCTCGCTGGCCCGCCTCGAGACCGACGAGCACAAGGACTTCCTCGACATCGCCCCGTGGGTCGTCGTCGCCTTCGCGCAGAAGCACACTCCGCAGCCCGACGGCAGGATGCGCAAGAACTACTACGTGAACGAGAGCGTCGGCATCGCATGTGGACTGTTCATCGCGGCCCTGCACACGATGGGCCTGGCCACGCTCACCCACACTCCCAATCCGATGACCTTCCTCAACGAGGTGCTGCGGCGGCCATCGAACGAGCGGCCGTTCATCCTGTTCCCGGTCGGCTACCCGGCCCGCGATGCGGAAGTGCCTGCTCTCGAGCGCAAACCGCTCGCCGAGGCCCTGGTCATCGAAGGCGCCGGCCCGAGCCCGGCGGAACGGAACTCCTGACCGGATCAGCCCAGCACGGCAGGTAGCGGGCAGTGCAGGAGCGCGCAGGCCGTACGCAGCAATTCAGCCTCGGCCACGGCGACGATGCCGTCGTCGCGCACGGCCACCACGATCGCCTCAACCAGTTGCTGCTTGTGGCGCGGGTCGAGCGCATCGAGCGCTGCCCAGCCGCCGTCCAGGGCGGCGGCGCAGTCGGCCGGTACGCGGTACTGCGGCGGCGCGCTGCGCGGCACCAGGTGCCCTGCGGCGGCCCGGAAAGCACGTTCGGCCGCAGCGTGATCGGCGTTGCCGGCGGCGGCGACCACCGCGAGCAGGGTCAGCGCCGCGTCCTGGACCGGAGCAAGGGCAGCTCGTCCCGGCCGGGCGCGCCCGGCCGGATCGCGGACGTCGTGGATGTAGCTCGCGACCAGCCGCGTCAGGCAGTACTCAAACAGCGTGATCGAACCGTCCGCCGCGGCCAGTTCCTCCAGCGTGCCCGCGAGCGCATCTAGGTCGGCGACCGGGCGTGCCGTGACCACGGGCGCGGCGAGCGACACCACCGGCAACCGGAGCAGTGGCGGCAGCCAGTCGAGCGACGCCTCGAGTCCGGTGACCGAGTCGGCCATCGCGCCGCCCAGTCGGTTGCGCACCGTCGCGAGCTGACGCTGACGAACGTCGGCCCGCTCATCGAGCAGCAGCGCGACGACGAGCGGGACTGCGGTGCTGCCCTGCATTGCCAGCTGCCGGAACTGCGGCGGGATCTGCGCGCTGATCGCTCGGCCGCGGTCGAGGTCGGCGACCGAGAACGTCCCGACCCGGGCTATGACGGCAGCCGGGTCGAGCGGCGCGGCCGGGCTGGGGGGCGCCGGCGGCGCCGCCGCGACCAGCCCGAGCGCGGCGTCCTCGGCGAGCCCGTCCGGTGGTTGCGCGGACCATCGCTGCTGCAGTTGGCGGACCTCGTCCGGGTTGAAGGTCGGGTCGAGGGCCGCGATCCGCTCCACCAGTGGCGGGTGCGTGGCGTAGAGCCGGCTCATCGACGACGTGCCGTCCCCGAAGAGCATGTGGCTGATCTGCTTCTGGCTGTGCGCATCGTGCAGCGCCGAGCCGGCCGGCAGACCGGCGATCTTCTTCAGTGCACCCACCAGACCCGCGCTCTGGCGGGTGAACTGGACCGAGGAGGCATCGGCCAGCCACTCACGCTGCCGGCTCACCGCCGCCTGGATCAGTCCCGCGAAGAACTGGCCGATGAAGCCGAAGATCAGCAGGGCGATCGCGATGATCAGGATCGGATTGCCCTTCTTCGAGTCGCCGCGCCCGCCCCCGAACTGCAGGAACCGCAGCCCGACCAGGCCGAGCAGCAGGATGCCGTTGAGCAGCCCGATCAGCCTGACGTTCAGCCGCATGTCGCCATTGAGCACATGGCTGAACTCGTGGCCGATGACGCCCTGCAACTCGTCGCGGTTGAGCCGCCGCAGAGCCCCCGCGGTCACGGTGATCGCCGCATCGGCCGGTGCGTAGCCCGCGGCGAACGCATTGATGCCGTCCTCCTGCTCCAGGACGAACAACCGCGGCACCGGCACGCCGGACGCGATCGACATCTCCTCCACTACGTTGACGAAGCGCCGCAGCCGCGGATCGCTCGTCGTGGGATCGATCGGCACTGCGCCCACTGACAGCGCCACCGCAGCACCGCCGGCTCGCAGTGCCAGCATCTTGGACAGCGTGCCGAGTGAGATCAGCAGCACCGTTCCGGCCGACGCGGCGATCACGTACCCCACCACGGTCGACACGGGCTGCTGTCGCGCGAGCACGACGACAAGCGCGTCGATCGCGGCAATGATCGCGACCACAGCGGTGGTGAAGAGCAGCACGAGTTTGACGGTCGTGCCGCGGGCAGCGCGCTGCCGCTCGAAGAAGTTCATCGCATCCGGCTAGCTCTGCATCGCTGCTAGAACTGCACCTTCGGCGCCTCGCGGACGTCCGGCCGGTCCGGCCCGATCACCCACTGCGCGGCAGGCCCGAAGTTGAACATGCCGGCCAGCATGCTCGTCGGGAACGTCTCGCGCCGGTTGTTGTAGGTCAGCACCGAGTCGTTGTAGGCCTGCCGCGAGAACGCGACCCGGTTCTCGGTGGACGAGAGTTCCTCCGACAGTTGCATCATGTTCTGGTTCGCCTTGAGGTCGGGGTACGCCTCGGCCACGGCAGTGAACCGGCTCAGCGCGGCCGACAGCGTGCCCTGCGTCTGGGCCAGTTGCTGCATGGCCGCCGGATCGCCCGGCTTGGCCTGGGCGGCGCTGAGGCCGGCCAGTGCGGCCGTGCGTGCCTGGGTCACCGCTTCGAGCGTCTGCCGCTCGTGGGCGATGTAGCCCTTCGCGGTTTCGACCAGGTTCGGAATCAGGTCGAATCGACGCTGCAGCTGCACGTCGATCTGCGCGAAGGCGTTCTTGAACCCGTTACGTGCGCGGACCAACCCGTTGTAGCCGGCGATCACCCAGATGACCACGACCACCACGAGGACCGCCACGACGATCCCGATCACCACGCCCACGGCGCACCACCTTTTGATTCGGAAGTCGTGAGCCTATCGGTGCTGCCGGATCGGGCCGGTTCCCCGGCGCGAGCGGGTCAGAAGAAGAGCAACTTGATGATTGCGGCGAGCCCGACGACCACGATCGTCGCGCGCAGCACGTTCGGGGACAGCCGACGACCTACCCGTGCCCCGAGGACACCCCCGATGATCGAACCTGCGGCGATCAGACCGACCGCCGCCCAGTCGACGTGCGCGGTGGCGATGAACACGATCGCGGCAACCAGATTGACCAGCCCTGCGAGCACGTTCTTGACCGCGTTCTGCCGCTGCAGCGTCTCATCGAGGAACAGGCCGAGAAACCCCATCAGCAGCACACCTTGCGCGGCGCCGAAGTAGCCGCCGTACACACCCGTGCCGAGCGTCGTGAGCCACAGCGCCGGACCGACCCGGGTGCGGGCTTCGTGCCTCGTGCGGCTCACCAACGCGGTCAGGCGCGGCCCGACCACGACGAGGACCAGTGCCAGCACGATCAGCACCGGGACGATCGTCTTGAACGCCTCGGCAGGCAGGGTCAGCAGCAAGATCGCGCCCCCGACTCCGCCGAGCACGGAAGCGCTGCCGAGAACGACGATCCGGTCTCGCTGACCGGTCATCTCGCGTCGATAGCCGTACGCACCGACGAAGGAGCCCGGGAACAGGCCGACGGTGTTGGACACGTTCGCGGTGACGGGCGGCAGTCCGACGCCGAGCAGGACGGGGAAGCTGATCAAGGTCCCGGAACCCACAACGGTGTTGATCCCGCCGGCTGCAATGCCCGCGACGAACACGAACACGCCCTGCCACCACGTCACGTGCAGAGTCTGTCAGCCGCTGATCAGGTAGCCAGCGGGGCGGTGACGATCAGGACGAGTGCGCGACGACGTTGATCACGTTGCCGTCCGGATCGCGGAAGAAGAACCGGCGCACTCCCCACGGTTCGTCGGTGAGCGGATGGACGATGTCGACGCCGGCGGCGACGATCCGCTCGTGTACCGCGTCCACGTCGGTCACGCCGATGCTGATCACCGGGTTCACCGAAGCGCCGACGTCCTGGGTCAACGTGTTCAGCTGGGTCGCGGGGATCGCGGCGGGACCGACGTTGCCGACCCAGCCGAGATCCATGCCGATGTCGAGGTCGAACAGAGCTGCGTAGAACGCGTTGGCGGCGGAAACGTCCGCGACCGGAAGGTTGGGGACGATCCGGGTGACAGCCACGGGCTACAGGTACTGGCCGGTGTTGCCGACCGTGTCGATGGAACGCCCCGTCTCGGTGCCCTTGCCGGAGATCAGCGTGCGGATGTAGACGATGCGCTCGCCCTTCTTGCCCGAGATCCGCGCCCAGTCGTCCGGGTTGGTCGTGTTCGGCAGATCCTCGTTCTCGCGGAACTCGTCGACACAGGCCGACATCAGGTGCTGCATCCGGAGCCCGCGCTGGCCGGTGGTCAGCAGGTCCTTGATGGCCATCTTCTTCCCGCGGTCGACGATGTTCTGGATCATCGCGCCGGAGTTGAAATCCTTGAAGTACAGGGTTTCCTTGTCGCCGTTGGCGTAGGTGACCTCGAGGAAGCGGTTCTCGTCGGCCTCGGAGTACATCCGCTCGACGGTGTTCTGGATCATCGCCTCGACCGTGGCGTCGGCGTTGCCGCCGTGCTCGGCGAGATCCTCCTCGTGGATCGGGAGGTTGGCCAGGATGTACTTGCTGAAGATGTCGCGCGCCGCCTCGGCGTCGGGTCGTTCGATCTTGATCTTGACGTCGAGACGCCCGGGACGCAGGATCGCCGGGTCGATCATGTCCTCGCGGTTGGACGCGCCGATGACGATGACATTCTCGAGTCCCTCGACGCCGTCGATCTCGGACAGCAGTTGCGGCACGATCGTGTTCTCGACGTCGGACGACACTCCCGAGCCACGCGTCCGGAAGATCGAATCCATCTCGTCGAAGAAGACGATGACCGGTGTGCCCTCGGACGCCTTCTCACGGGCGCGCTGGAAGACCAGCCGGATGTGCCGCTCGGTCTCACCGACGTACTTGTTGAGCAGCTCGGGGCCCTTGATGTTGAGGAAGTAGGACGTCGCCTTCTCATCGCCCCCGCTGACCTTCTGCACCTGCTTGGCCAGCGAGTTCGCCACCGCCTTCGCGATCAGCGTCTTGCCGCAGCCGGGCGGGCCGTAGAGCAGGATGCCCTTCGGCGGGCGCAGCTGGTGCTCGCGGAACAAGTCCGCGTGCAGGAACGGCAGTTCGACGGCGTCCCGGATCGCCTCGATCTGACGGCTCAGGCCGCCGATGTCGCCGTAGTCGATGTCGGGGACCTCTTCGAGGATGAGTTCCTCGACCTCGCTCTTGGGCACCCGCTCGTACGCATACGAGGATCGGGTCTCGAGCAGCAGCGAATCCCCCGCGCGCAGCGGCTTCTCACGCAGGATGTCGGCGAGGAAGACGACGCGCTCCTCGTCGGTGTGCCCGATGACGAGCGCACGGTCGCCCCCGTCGAGGATCTCCTTGAGCATCACCACTTCGCCGGCGCGCTCGAAGCCCCGCGCGGCGACGACGTTCATCGCCTCGTTGAGCATGACTTCCTGGCCGTGCTGCAACTCCTCGACCGGCACCTCGGGTGACACTGCGACCCGCAGCTTGCGGCCGGCGGTGAAGATGTCGACCGTGCCGTCGTCGAACAGTTCGAGGAACACGCCGTAGCCGCTCGGCGGCTGGGCGAGGCGGTCGATCTCTTCCTTCAGGCTCACCATCTGCTCGCGCGCCTCGCGCAGCGTCTGCGCCAGCCGATCGTTGCGGTCGGTGAGCGCGGCGGCCCGGGCCTGCGCCTCGACGAGGCGGTCCTCGAGCATGCGCATGTGTCGCGGCGAGTCCGCGATCTTGCTGCGCAGCAGTTCGACCTCTTGCTCGAGCAGCGCAGCGCGCCGGCGAACGTCGGAGTCTGTCGCGGACGAGTGCGAGCGCGAGCCTGGATTCGGTTCGCGCGGCTCGGAAGCCATGCGGACACCTCCACTGTCGGCGGGTGATCGCGAGACCCAACCCTACACAGCGAAGGTGCTCCGGATCGCCATCTACCCTTGCCAAGTACGTCGACATCCGTGGCCAGGAGATGAGGACGGCAGCATCGTGACTGAGGATCTCACCGAGGATGTCACTGAGGACGTGACCGAGGACGCCACTGAGGACGTCCAGGTCTGGATCGATCAGGACCTGTGCACCGGTGACGGTCTGTGCGTCCAGTACGCGCCGGAGGTGTTCGAGTTCGACGTCGACGGCCTTGCCTACGTCAAGAACGGCGCGGGCAAGCTGCTGTCGGCGCCGGGCGAGCGCGCTCCCGTCCCGGCATCCTTCCGCCTGGACGTCATAGATTCGGCGAAGGAGTGCCCGGGCGACTGCATCCACGTGGTCCGCACCGGCGACGGGGTCGAGGTCGCCGGCCCGGACGCCTGACCGGGCTCTCAGCGGGTCGCGGTCGGACGGCGCTGCCTGGCCGGTGCAGTGACCCCCGGGGCGAGCCGGCGGACGCTGACCAGGAACGCCGTGTGCCCGATCATCCGGTGTTCAGGACGCACGGCCAGCCCCACCACGTGCCACGTCCGCACGAACGTCTCCCACGCCAGCGGCTCGGTGAAACCGCCGCGCTCACGCAGCGCCTCGACCAGGCGTGACAGCTGCGTGGTCGTCGCCACGTAGCCGATCAGCACACCGCCGGGATTGAGCGCAGCGGCCATCGCGGGCAGGACGTCCCACGGGCTGAGCATGTCGAGGATGACGCGGTCGACCATCTCGTCCGGCTCGTGGTCACGGGCATCTGCGACGCGCAGCGCCCAGTTCGCGGGGCGCGTGCCGAAGAAGGTCTCGACGTTGCGCACGGCGACCTCGGCATGGTCCTCGCGCACCTCGTAGGACAACACCCGGCCGGTCGGCCCCACCGCCCGCAGCAAGGCGCAGGTGAGCGCGCCGGAGCCGGCGCCTGCCTCGACGACGGTGGCGCCAGGGCAGATGTCGCCCATGGCGACGATCTGCGCCGAGTCCTTCGGGTAGATCACGGCCGCGCCGCGCGGCATCGACAGCACGAAATCGGTGAGCAGCGGCCGGAGCGCGAGATACAGCGTCCCCGCTCCCGAGGCGACAATGCTGCCTTCGGGCGCGCCGATCAGCGCATCGTGCTCTATCGCTCCGCGGTGGGTGTGGAACTGCTTGCCGGGCTCGAGGGTGACCGTGTGCAGCCGGCCCTTCGGGTCCGTGAGCTGGACCCGCTCCCCCACCCGAAACGGGCCGGAGCCGGGATCGCTCACGTAGCCGCCTTGAGCGCGGCAGCCAGGTCGATGGTGGACAGGATCCCTGCCGGTGAACCGTCCGGGTTCACCACCAGGTACTCGTTCGCGGGGGTCGCCCGCACCGCGTCTATCAGCGCCTCACCGCGCAGCCCGAGCGGCAACACCAGGCCGGCCTCGAGCGGGCGGGCGACCGACGACAATTGGGTCCATGAACGACGTTCGGGCGGTACGGCGGTGATGCGGGCCTCGTCGCCGATCGCGCTCGGCCGGTCGTACGCATCAACCAGGACGATCCCGCGTGCCGAGCCGGTCCAGATCTGGCGCAGCGCCTCCGCGACGGAGATGTCGGCCGGCACGAGCAGGCCCGGACGCAGTAACTGCTCGAGATTGACGGTCGGCACCCGGTCCATCACCTCAGCGGCCTTGAGCGACTGCCCGGCGCCGAACCAGAGGTAGGCCGCGAGCAGGAAGCTGAACACCCCCGCCGTCAGGCCGAGCGCCGAGCGGTCGACGACCAATCCGGTCCCGGCGACCACCACGGCGACGCCGCGCCCGGTCCACGCACCGGCGCGGGTGGCGGTGAGCCGGGAGTGCGACGCTGCCCAGACGGCGGCCCGCAGCAGCCGGCCACCGTCGAGGGGCAGGCCGGGCAACAGGTTGAACACGGCGACGATCAGGTTCCCCCAGAACAGCAGGGCCACGAGCACGCCCAGCATCGAGTGAGCGGTGACGAACTGTGCGGCGATGGCTGCCCCGCCCACTATCGCAGCGGACACGAGCGGCCCGGCAGCGGCGATCAGGAACTCATCACGCGGCCGGTCGGGTTCACGCTCGATCTCGGACACGCCGCCGAGCAGAAAGATGACGACCCGCCGCACCGGCTTGCCCAGGGCGAGGCTCACTGCGGTGTGCCCCAACTCGTGCGCAAGCACGCACAGCGCGAACAGCACCGCGTAGGTGAAGGCCAGCAAGTACGCAGAGCTCGCACTGATGTCGGCCACTGCGTCCTCGACAATAGGCCCGTAGAAGACGGTGACCACGCCGGCAACGAGCAGCCAGGACGGAGCGAAATAGATCGGGACGCCGCGGAAGTGACCGACGGGCAACATCCTGGTTGGCCGTCGCGAACGCCGCGCATCGCTCACGATTGCGATGCTACGGCGTTCATCACTTCCCGAACCGGTTACCGTACGGCAGTGAAAGGCTCTACCGGGGCGAATGCCGTTCGGGGAGCGTCGTCCGCTGCGGTGGGAGGTGGAGCAGATCAACGCCGATGAGCCCACCGGCGACCCGCGCTCGGACGACGACGTCGAAGCCCAGCGCGACGCGAGCGACACGCAACCGTCGACCCTGCCGCCGCACCTGACCCCGGCCCGGCCGTGGGAGTCCCGACGGGCCGAGAGCGTTCCGCCACCGGCGCCTCCGTCACCGGGCCAGGCGAGTCCCGGGAAGTCGAACGAGCCCGGTGAACGCGGACTCGACCCCGCGCGCCCGTGGGAGGACCGACCGACCTCAGGCACGCAACCCCAGCACCGGGCACCGAGCGAGCCGTCCGAGGCTGCCCGGCCCGAGCCCTCGAGCCAGGATTCGGTGCTTCGCGTGCTGGCCGAAGACCTGACCAACCCGCACCCGGACGTCGCCGAAGGCACCCGGCGGAGACGGCTGTTCGGACGTGGCCGCAACCGCGAGCCGGAGCGTCCGCCGGCGGCCGCGCCGCGAGTCGGTGCCCAGCTGCCCGGCGTGCCGGCCCCAGCGGACCCCGAGCCGGCTCTCGATGCCGCCGAGCTGACCCACCGGCTTGCCGTCGTGGAGCAGCGCAGCGCCGGCCTGTCGGCGAAGCTGGCGGCCTCCGAGGCGGCCGTGGCGCTCGAGCGAGCCGCACGCGAGCAGGAGCTCGCGCAGACAGCGGCTCGCACTCAGGCCGAGCTGGACGAAGCCGCCGAGCTTTCGGCCGAGACCGAGCGGCTCACCGGTGAGCTCGCCGAACTCGAGCATGAGCGTGCCGAGTTCGCCGCTGAGTTGGCGGGAGCGCAGGCAGCCGTTGCTGCCGAACGCGACGCGGCCGAGGAGCGGATCGCGCAGATCGTCGCGGAAACCGATGCAGAGCGGGCCAAGACCGCGGCTCGACTGGCCGATCTCGAGTTCCAGCGCGGATCGGTGGTCGACCGGCTCGACGAGGTGGAGCGTCAGCGCGCCCAGCTCGCCGGCCGGCTCGACGAGGTGGAGCGTCAGCGCGCCCAGCTCGCCGACCAGCTCGTCGAGGCCGAGGCGGCGGCAGCGGCCGAACGGACCGCGCAGCAAGCAGAACGCGACGCGCAGGCCGCAGCGCATGCCGAGGCGTTGCGGGCGGCCGAGGCCGAACGGACCGCGCAGCAAGCAGAACGCGACGCGCAGGCCGCAGCGCATGCCGAGGCGTTGCGGGCGGCCGAGGCCGAACGGACCGCAGCTATCGACGCGCTGGCCGGGTTCGAGCGCAACGCGGCGGAGCTGGCCGGGCGGCTCGCCGAGACCGAACAGGTGGCGGGCTTCGAGCGGCAAAGCGCGGTCGACCAGGTCACCGAGCTGCGGCAACTGCGCGCCGCCGACCAGACTGCCCACGCCGAGGCGCTCGCCCAGGCCCAGCTCGCCGCCGAACAGCAGCAGGCAGCCCACGCCGAGGCGCTCGCCCAGGCCCAGCTCGCCGCCGAACAGCAGCAGGCAGCCCACGCCGAGGCGCTCGCCCAGGCCCAGCTCGCCGCCGAACAGCAGCAGGCAACCCTGCTCGCGGAGATGACGGCTGCTGTCAGCGAGGCGCAGGCCCAGCGGGACGATCTGTCGGCGCGCCTGATCGATGCGGAGCGCGCCGTCGCGACGCTCGACGTCGGCTACGAGGATGCGCTGGCGCAGGCACACGCCTCGGCCGAGCAGGACCGGATCGAGCACGCGGCGCGGTTGGCTGCGGTCGAGGGCGACCTTCGGGCGGCGATCGATGCCCACGCCGAGGCGGTGTCGCAGACACGGGCACGGGCGCAGACGCACGCCGAGGAGCTCGCCGAGGCCCAGCTCGCCGCCGAGGCCGAACGGGGCGCGACGGCCGAGCGCTTCGCAGCTGCCGAGGCCGAGGCCCAGACCCGCTACGACGAGCTGGCCGAGCGCTTCGCAGCTGCCGAGGCCGAGGCCCAGACCCGCTACGACGAGCTGGCCGAGCGCCTCGCGCAGAGCGAGCGCGTGGTCGAGGCCGTTGCCGCCGCACACGCCGAGGCCCAGCATGCCGCCGAGACCGAACGCACGGTGCTGATCGAGCGCGTCGAGTCCCTCGATGCGCGCCGCAACGAACTCGAGGAACAGCTCACCGCCGCCGAGCGCGCGGCCGAGGCCGACCGAGCCGCCGGACTCATCGCGTTGGAACGGGCCCGCCGTGTCGCCGAGGGCGAGCAAGCGCAGCTCGCGCAACGCATCGCCGATGCCGAAACCGCGGTTGCCACCGAACACGCCGAACTGGCCGACCGGCTCGCCCGCGCCGAAGCCGAGCGAGACAGCCTCGTCGACCAGCTGTCGGCCGCTCAGTTGGCGCGGCAGGCCGAGCAGCGGGCGGCCCGAACTCGGCAGGATGAGGACGCTGCCCGCCTCGCCGACACCGAGTGGATCGCCGCGCAGCAGCGCCAGGCCGAGGCGGCCGAATCCGCGCGCCGCATCGCCGAACTCGAGAGCTCCGCCCACGCCGTCGCAACGCAACTGGCCGAGGTTCAGGGTCGGCTCGAGTCCGAGCGTGCAGCCCACGCCCAGGCCCTCACCGCCGCCGAGCGTCGGGCCGACGACGAGGGGTTGATCGCCGCGGCACGGCAGGCCGCCGCGGAGCGGCTCCTGGAGCACGAGCGAGCCGAGCACGCGCGTCGGTTCGCCGAGCTCGAGGCCGCCGCTGCCGCTTCGGCGGCTGCCGAGGTCACGCCTCATCCGTCGATGGCTCAGCCGTCCCTGCCGACCGGCGCGGTGCCTCCGATCGAATCGCGCGTCGCCGAGCCTGCCATCGAGGCGCCGGGCGATGTCGACGTCGCGACCGAACTCGAAACGGGCAGCGGTGCCGAGCTTGGCGCCGAGTCGGTGGAGGCGTTGCGGGATCGGCGCTTCCCCCGCCGGCGTCGCGCGGAGACCGAGCCGCCGCCCGAACCGAGGCACGCGGTCGTACCAGGCGCCCGGACGGTGGCCGAACTCGAACAGCTGCACCTGGCCGGATCCGACGAGCCGAGCGATGCAGCTGCGCCGCACCCGTCGGCCGCAACCACCGACGACGCGCCGGCCGAACTTCCCCCTGTCCCGACACCCCCGACCAGCGAGCCCGTCCCGGCCGCTGCAGCGCGAGCCCAGCGTCCGACGGGCCTTCGTCGCGCAGCCAGGTGGGTGTTGACGCGGGCACCGGTTCCCCTCGAGGCCGATCCGGCGGACGGGGTCGTCGAACCGGTCTCCGCTGCTCCGGTCCCGGCTGCTCCGGTCCCGGCCCCCCACGCACCGGCCACCCCGGTCCCGGCTGCCGACGCACCGGCCGCCCCGGCGCGACCCGTGCCGACGGCGCGACCCGAACCGGTCGGACCACCCGCCACATCGGGACCCCCAGTCCGGCCGAAGCCGGCTGCGGGCGAGCGGCCCAGACCTCGTCCGTCCGGCCCCGACGATCTGCGCGGACGACTCGAGTCCGCGCGAGCCGACCAGAGCGAGGCCGCGGCACGTCCGACGGTGTCGTGGACGACCGAGACACCTGCCGGCACGCCGGACCGTCCCCACCGCGTCTTCCCGGCACCGAGCTACACCTCCCCTCGCCCGGGCAGCCGGTCCGGCGGGGCAGCGCCGACACCGCGGCCCGCGGGTCGTCCGGCCGCACGTCCTTCGGCAGCGGCGGTGAGCCGCCCACCGGGTCCGCGCCCGCAGCGGGGGCGCACCATCTCCGCGGACATTGCCGCCGCCCGCTGGGAGCAGGCGACCCAAGGGAGGGCGTTCTTCGAGCGCACTCACGACGACGACGACGACGAGCCGAAGCCGACGCGCCGGACGCTGTCACCGACCGCCCGCCGCCACTACACCTCGGCGGTGCGACTGTTGATCGTCGTCACCGTCGCGGCACTGGCCGCGATCCTGTTGCGCAGCTACGTCGTCACGCCGTACTTCATCCCGTCCGCGTCCATGGAACCCACGCTGCACGGCTGTGCCGGCTGCGACAACGACCACGTGCTCATCGACAAGCTGTCCTACGACCTGCACCCGGTCCACCGCGGCGACGTGGTCGTGTTCGACCGTCCGGACAGCTGGAAGGTCAGCGAGAAGGTGCTGATCAAGCGCGTCATCGGCCTTCCCGGCGACCAGCTCTCGGTGCGCGGCGGCGCGATCTATGTGAACGACCGGAAGCTGGACGAGCCGTACACGAATGCGAAGTGCCCGGCGATGACGAGCCTGTCCGAACCGCCGATGGACACCACCACGTCGGTCGGCCCCATCCCCGACGACGAGGTGTTCGTCATGGGCGACAACCGGTGCAACTCCGAGGACAGCCGCGCCTTCGGCCCGGTCCCGACGGCAGACATCGTCGGTCGCGCCTTCGTCATCATCTGGCCGTTGGGACGTATCCACTACATATGAGGACGCCGACCGGCTGGAACTGTCAGACGGACCACCTAGTGTCCCTGGCATGAGCCCACTGCCCGGCAACGAGGTGCCCGCGACCGACGCGGACGCGCTGCCGTCGGTGGTCGTTGGCTCGCTGTCCCCCTCTCGCGCGGCCGACTTCAAGACCTGTCCGCTGCTCTACCGGTTCCGCACGATCGACCGGCTGCCGGAAGCACCGTCGCTCGCTGCCACCCGCGGGTCACTGGTGCATTCGATCCTCGAGCGGTTGTTCGACCTGCCCGCTGCCGAGCGGACGCTGGACTCGGCGCGCGCGATGATCCCGGGCGCGTGGCAGCAGATCCTCGACGAGTCGCCCGGGGTGGCCGAACTGTTCGCCGCCGACAGCGACGGCGCCGAACTGGCCGGCTGGCTCGAATCCGCCGCGACGTTGCTCGGCAACTACTTCGTCCTCGAGGACCCGTCCCGCCTCGAGCCGGCCGGCCGCGAGGAACTCGTCGAGGTGGTGATCGACGGGCTGCGCCTGCGGGGGTACGTCGACCGGCTGGACGTGTCGCCGGCCGGCGACATCCGTGTCGTGGACTACAAGACCGGTTCGACGCCGCGCGAGGCGTTCGAGGCCAAGGCGCTGTTCCAGATGAAGTTCTACGCGCTCGTGCTGTGGCGCCTGCGCGGCGTGGTGCCGCGACAGTTGCGACTGATGTACCTCGCCGACACCGACACCCTCAGCTACGCGCCTGATGCCGATGAACTGACCCGGTTCGAGCGCACGCTCAAGGCCATCTGGGCGGCCATCGAGCGCGCGACCTCGTCCGGCGAGTTCCTGCCGAGCCCGAGCCGGCTGTGCGACTGGTGCGACCATCAGGCACTGTGCCCGGCCTTCGGCGGCACGCCGCCGCCGTTCCCGACCGATGTCGATGCCGCCGCCGACCGCCGAGAGGTCCCGGTAGTGGCCAGCAGTTGAGTCGGCCCGGCGTCAGCCGCCGCTGGTCGCCCGCAACACGATGAGCGGGACCGCCAACTCGGCCCGAGTCGGGCCGCCGTGCATGCCGACCAACCGTGCCACTTCGCGCGGTTCCCGCACCGTGTCGAGAATCGCGCCGTCGCCGGTGCAGATGACCACCACGTCGCCGATGCGATCCCGATGGGACGGTGTGACCGGCCCGAACCAGCCCTCGTCGACCGCCTGCGCGCGCGTCACGACAGTGGCCCGCTCGCCGAGTGTCGCGCGCCAGGCCGCGACGACGTCCTCGGTCGTCCCGGGCATCGTGTGCAGGTACCGAACCCGCGGCTCGCCCGCGAGCACCCGGATCGACTCGGCCAGGTGCGGCGCCGT
Source organism: uncultured Actinomycetota bacterium (assembly GCA_963750295.1). GTDB lineage: Bacteria > Actinomycetota > Actinomycetes > Mycobacteriales > Jatrophihabitantaceae > CAVVPY01. The sequence goes on along the minus strand of CAVVPY010000001.1, from coordinate 1,112,880 downwards.
GGCCAGATCGACCCGACGGTCCATCGGGACGTCCAGCCCGCCGTGGTCGGCCGTCACCACCAGCGCAGTATCGGACGACAGCCCGGCCACCAGCCGATGCAACAGGGTGTCCGTGGCAGCTACCGCGGCTGCCCACTGTGCCGAGGCGATCCCGTGGACGTGGGCAGCGGTGTCGACGGCGGCGGTGTAGCCGTAGACGAGCGCCGGCTCGCCCGGCGGGGTGGCGCGCAGTTCGCCGAGCATCCCAGACACCAGGTCGGCGTGCCGGTCCAGGCCGCAGAAGCGCGCACCGCGGTAGGCGGCCACCGTCAGGCCGCTGCCGGCAAAGTCCTTCGGCAGAACCACGGCCGACGCGACGCCGGCGCGCGCAGCGCGTTCGAACATCGTCGGGACCGGCTGCCACTGGTGCGGATCGGGATCATCGCGCCACCGGATGTGCGACAACACCCGATCGGTCCCGGGCACGTTCACGGTGAACCCGAGCACCCCGTGCGCCCCGGGCAGCACGCCGGTGGCAAGGGTCACCAGGCTCGTCGGCGTGGTCGACGGGAACGAGCAGGACAGCTCGGCCAGGTAGCCGGCCGACCCGCCGAGGACGTCCGCGAGTAGTGGCGCGTGCGGCGCGGCGAGCGGCAGCAACCGGTGACCGAGGCCGTCGACCAGCAGTACGGCGATCCGCCGCACACCGGCCAGGTACGGGGCGAGCCCGAGCGAGTCGACGCTGTCTTCGACTCCCAGCGCCGAGAACGCGCTCGGCAGCACCTCGGCCAAGCTGGGTCCGGCAGGCCCGGAGCTCACCCGGCGATCCGATCGCGCACCAGCTGATCCAACATCGCCACGTCCAGTTCGGCGAGAGAGGCGGCGAAGGTGCGTCCCGGCCCGGCCGGGATCGGGACGTGGTGCGGCACCGCGACGATCACGCAGCCCGCGGCCTCGGCCGAGGCGATTCCGGTCGGTGAGTCCTCGATCGCCACGCACCTCGTCGGGTCGACACCGAGCCGGGCGGCCGCGGTCAGGTATGCCTCGGGGTGCGGCTTGCCGTCGCTGACCTGGTCGCCGGTGACGATGGCCGCGAAGGCGCCGTCGGGTAGGTGTTCCGAGACGGTGAACGCCAGCCGCTCGTAGGACATCGTCACCATCGCGCACGGGACACCTTGTGCGGCCAGGTCGGTGAGCAGGCGTTGCGCGCCGGGACGCCACGGCATCGACTCGGTCGCGGCTCGCACGACGTCGTCCAGCAGCCGGTCCACGATCACCGACGGTTCGAGTTCGACGCCGCCGTGGTCACGCAGGTAGCGCCCGGATTCGAGCAACGCGTTGCCGACCAGGGAGTGGGCCTGCTCGTCGGTCCACGTCCCGCCGAACGACTCGACCAGCGCGTACTCGGCCGCGATCCAGTACGGCTCTGTGTCGACCAGCGTGCCGTCCATGTCGAACAGGACGGCTTGCAGCGAACCCACCATCTATTGGCCTTTCCGCACGCACCGGCCTCAGCGATACCGGGCTGCAGTGATTCGACGCTCGGTGTCATCATGCGCGATGCGCGGATGTCAGCGTGTCACGCAGCCCAGTCCGCCTCGCGTTTGAAGTCGGCGCCGCCGATGACAAGGGTCAGTCCGGTGCCGTCGACGCCCATCACGTAGAGGCCGTTGTCGGGGTGGGAGAACTCGGCCGACGACGGGTCAATGGAGAACATGATCTTCGTGCCATCCGGCGACCAGATGGGTGTCAGCGCGAACCGCCCGCCCTCGCCCGGGAACACCACCGTGAGGCCAGTCCCGTCCGAGTGGATATCGTGTACAGCGCGCTGTCGGGCCCGCGGCGAAAATAATTGTGGAGCCGTCGGGTGACCACCTGCCGCCGATAGCTACCTTCACCGACGGCGGAGTGAGTCGGTTCCGGTGTCGGTTGCGGAGCTTGAGCGTCCACAGCGATCCGACGCTCTGCACGGCCGACTCGCGAAACACCAGCAGTGTGTGCCCGTCGGGTGCGTAGTCGATCGGTGTGTCCGCGCCTGCGTCGCTCGCCGTGGTCGATATCCGGGTGAGGTGAGTCCCGTCGGCGTCTGCGGTGAAGATGCCGGCTCTCTCCGGGTGGGTGTCGTCCCAACCCTGCAGCGCGAGGTGCGCGCCGTCCGGCGACCACGCGCCGACGCCGAGATTGAACGTCGGCGACGGGAGCGCGAGTTTCCTCGCCCCGGTGCCGTCGTAGTTGAACACCTCAGCCGTCACTCGTTGGCCATCCGGCGCCGGAACTGAGACGACGATCTTGTGGCCGTCGGGCGAAAGCCGCGGGCAGCAGGTCACCATCGGCTCGCCGACCTGCTTGATGTGGGTCCCGTCGGCTTGGGCGGTGAACACGGTCTCCTCACCGAACGCACGACCGGCGCGGGTGAACACCATGTGGCCGGGCAAGTCGAGCGCGGACGCCGGTGCCGAGGTAGCCGGCACAGTCGGAGTCGGACGATCAGGACCGGCGCCGCCCGGCGATTCATGCGTACTGGGTGAACTGCAACTACTCACCACGAGGGCAGCCCAGAACGAGCGCGCACGCGACCCGACTGCTTCGGCGCTCCCACCCTGCGCCGGCCTGCCCCACCTGCTGAGTTCATGCAGGTCAGCGTTCGCGTGGCCAACGGTGAAGCACAGGGTGCCAGCACTCCAATCGCCCGCCTGTATGCACCGACCCGGCGCACGGACAGGTCCGCTGCTCAGATCAGCGCAAAAACGCACAATTGTGCACACGCCTGTGGACAAGCGGGACCACTCCCGGCCGGCCGCCGCCCCTTACTCGTTGTCGGAGCGGTAACCGAGGTTGGGGGCCAGCCACCTCTCCGCCTCGGCAACCGTCCACCCCTTGCGCCGCGCGTAGTCGTGGACCTGGTCACGCCCGACCCGGCCCAGGACGAAGTACTGCGACTGCGGGTGCGAGAAGTACCAGCCGCTGACCGAGGCGCCGGGCCACATCGCCATGCTCTCGGTAAGTTCGATGCCCGCGTTGGCCTTGACGTCGAGCAGGTCCCACAGCACCTGCTTCTCGGTGTGCTCGGGGCAGGCGGGGTAACCCGGCGCCGGACGGATGCCCTGGTACTGCTCCTTGAGCAGGCCCTTGTTGTCGAGCGCCTCGTCAGGGGCAAAGCCCCAGAAGTCGGCGCGGACCCGCTGGTGCAACCGCTCGGCGAACGCTTCGGCGAGCCGGTCCGCCAACGACTCGAGCAGGATCGCGCTGTAGTCGTCCAGCGCCGCCCTGAACTCCTCGACCTTCGCCGCGCTCCCGATGCCTGCCGTCACGGCGAACGCGCCGACGTAGTCGGCGATGCCGGATTCCTTCGGTGCGATGAAGTCGGCCAGGCTGCGGTGCGGGACGCCCGGGCGGTGTTCGGACTGCTGGCGCAGCTGGTGCAACACGGTGCGGACGTCCCCGCGGCTCTCGCTGGTGTAGACCTCGATGTCGTCGCCGACCGAGTTGGCCGGGAACAGCCCCAGCACCCCCGAGGCGCGCAGCCAGCGCTCCTCGATGATCCGGTCGAGCATCCGCTGGGCGTCCTCCCACAGCTTGCGGGCCGTTTCGCCCGAGGTGGGGTGGTTGAGGATGTCGGGGAAGCGTCCCTTCATCTCCCACGTCGCGAAGAACGGCTGCCAGTCGATGTAGTCGCGCAGTTCGGCCAGCGGGAAGTCACGCAGTGCCTTCACGAACTGGGTGGGCTCGGCCGGCGCGTGGTAGTCGTCGCCGTGCGCATCGCGCGTCTGCCGCATGATCAGGTGCGGACGAGGTGGGCGGTACCCGTCCCAGTCGATCGGCGTCGCATCCTCGCGCGCCGCCTCGATCGAGATGAGCGCGCGGGCGCCGTCGCGTGCGGCATGGCGTTCGCGCAGCGAGTCGTAGTCGGCCTGCAACTCGGCGAGCATCGCCGGCCGTCGCTCGTCGGACAGCAGCGATGCCACCATCGGCACCGAGCGCGATGCATCCTTCACCCACACGACCGGGCCGTGGTACTGCTTGTCGACCTTGACCGCGGTGTGCGCGCGTGAGGTCGTCGCGCCGCCGATCAGCAGCGGGATCTCGAGGCCCTGGCGCTCCATCTCGGCCGCGAAGTTGACCATCTCGTCGAGCGACGGGGTGATCAGTCCGGACAGCCCGATGATGTCGGCTCCGTGCTCCTTCGCCGCGTCCAAGATCTTCTGTGCCGGCACCATGACACCGAGGTCGATGACGCTGTAGTTGTTGCACTGCAGCACGACGCCGACGATGTTCTTGCCGATGTCGTGGACGTCGCCCTTGACCGTTGCCATCACGACGAGGCCGTTGCTGCGATCGACGTCATCGACGGACTTCTCGGCCTCGATGAATGGGATCAGATAAGCGACGGCCTTCTTCATCACCCGCGCCGACTTGACCACCTGGGGCAGGAACATCTTCCCCGAGCCGAACAGATCACCGACGACGTTCATGCCGTCCATGAGCGGGCCTTCGATGACCTCGATCGGGCGACCGCCACGCGCGGAGATCTCGGCGCGCAGTTCCTCGGTGTCGTCCTGCACGAACTCGTCAATGCCCTTTACCAGGGCGTGGGTGATTCGTTCCGAGACGGGCAGCGAGCGCCACTGCTCGTCGACGACCTCGCGCTGCTGACCGCTGCCGGCGAAGTTGCTCGCGATCTCGAGCAACCGCTCGGCCGCGTCGGCGCGCCGGTTGAGGACGACGTCCTCGATGCGCTCACGCAGTTCGGGGTCGACCTGGTCGTAGACGATCAGGGCGCCGGCATTGACGATGCCCATCGTCAGTCCGGCCTGGATGGCGTGGAACAGGAACACGGCGTGGATCGCCTCGCGGACGGCGTTGTTGCCGCGGAAGGAGAACGAGACGTTCGAGATGCCGCCGGAGGTCGAGACATGCGGCAGGTTCTGCTTGATCCAGCGAGTGCCTTCGATGAAGTCGCTGCCGTAGGTGGCGTGCTCCTCGATGCCCGTGGCCACCGCGAAGACATTCGGATCGAAGATGATGTCCTCGGCCGGGAAGCCCACCCGGTCGACGAGGATGTCGTACGCGCGCCGGCAGATCTGCTTGCGGCGCTCGAGGTTGTCCGCCTGACCGTCCTCGTCGAAGGCCATGACGACCACGGCCGCGCCGTACTTGCGGCACAACCGCGCGTGCCTGACGAACGGCTCCTCGCCCTCCTTGAGCGAGATCGAGTTGACGATCGACTTGCCCTGGACGTTCTTCAAGCCCTCTTCGATCACGTCCCACTTGGACGAGTCGATCATGACCGGCACGCGGCAGATGTCCGGCTCGCTGCCGACCAGGCGCAGGAAGCGGCGCATCGCGGCGAGGCCGTCGATCATGCCCTCGTCCATGTTGACGTCGAGGATCTGCGCGCCGCTCTCGACCTGCTGGCGCGCGACGGACAGCGCGGTGCCGTAGTCGCCGTCCCGGATGAGGTTGCGGAACCGGAGCGAGCCGGTGATGTTCGTACGCTCGCCGACGTTGACGAACAGCGAGTCCGTGTCGACGGTCAGCGGCTCGAGTCCGGACAGCCGTAGTGCCGGCTTGACCCGCGGGGGTACGCGCGGCGTGACCGCGTGTAGTTCGCGTGCGATCGCGGCGATGTGCTCGGGGGTGGTGCCGCAGCAACCGCCGGCCAGGTTAATCAGCCCGGAACGGGCGAACTCGCCGAGTACCCCGGCGGTCTCGTCCGGTTCCTCGTCGTACTCGCCGAACGCGTTCGGCAGACCGGCATTCGGGTAGGCGTGGACGAAGCAGTCCGCGATCCGCGACAGTTCGGCCACGTAGGGGCGCAGTTCCTTGCCACCGAGGGAACAGTTCAGCCCGACGACGAGCGGGCGGGCGTGCCGGATCGAGTTCCAGAACGCCTCGGTCACCTGACCGGTCAGGGTCCGGCCGGACGCGTCGGTGATCGTCCCCGAGATCATCACCGGCCAGCGTCGGTCGTGCTCCTCGAACAGCGTCTCGACCGCGAAGATCGCCGCCTTGCTGTTCAGCGTGTCGAAGATCGTCTCGATCACCAACAGGTCTGCGCCACCGTCGACGAGCCCGCGAGCCTGTTCGAGGTAGGCCTCGACCATGGAGTCGAAGTCGATGTTGCGCGCACCGGGGTCGTTGACGTCCGGCGAGATCGAGCCGGTGCGGTTCAGCGGCCCGATGGCCCCGGCAACCCACCGCGGCTTGTTCGGCGTCCGCGCGGCCACCACGTCGCACGCCTCGCGCGCCAGCCGGGCCGCCGCGACGTTCATCTCGTACGCAAGTTCCTGCATGCCGTAGTCGGCGAGGGAGATCCGCTGGGCGTTGAACGTGTCGGTCTCGACGATGTCGGCGCCGGCCTCGAGGTAGCTGCGGTGGATCTCGCGGATGAGGTCCGGCTGCGACAGGACGAGCAGGTCGTTGTTGCCCTGGACGTCGCTGGGCCAGTCGGCGAAGCGCTCTCCCCGGTACTGGGCTTCGACGAGCGTGTGGCGCTGCACCATCGTGCCCATCGCCCCGTCGAGGACGAGCAGCCGCTGCTCGAGCGCGGCGCGCAGGTCGTCCGTGGCGTCGGGGCGGTGCGCGGAGCTGTCGGGCACACTCTGAGGCAAAGCGGATCCTCATGCGGTCGGGGGTCGGCGAGTCGGCTCGGCCGAGCCGGCGGAAAGTACCCGGATCATACGTCCGCGCCCCACCCGAATCGGGTTCAATGCCCGGCTGGACCGGGTTCGACTGCCATGACCTGCCACACAGCCGGTAGCCCGGCTGACCTCGGCCCCGACGGACGCGTCCGCACCGCGGCGTCGCTGCCCACCCGGGCGGGCGCGTCACACGTAGGGTGGAAGCCATGACCGAGCGCAGCCCAGGCACCCAGGACTGGTGGCCGGAACTGACCGCTCCCGTCGTCGTTGCCGCGTTCGAGGGGTGGAACGACGCCGGCGATGCGGCGACCGGCGCGGTCGAGCACCTCGAGCTGATCTGGGACGCGCAGCCGCTCACCGAACTCGACCCCGACGACTACTACGACTTCCAGGTCAACCGGCCGACGGTCTCACTCGTCGACGGGGTGACGCGGCGGGTCAGCTGGCCGACCACCCGGCTGTCGATGTGCCGCCCGCCCGGCGCCGACTTCGACCTGGTGATCGTGCGCGGTATCGAGCCGAACATGCGCTGGCGCGGTTTCTGCGCCGAGCTGCTCGGGCTGATCCAGGAGCTCGACGTCCGCACCGTCGTCACGCTCGGCGCCCTGCTGTCCGACACACCGCACACCCGGCCCACGCAGGTCACCGGCACCGCGTACGACGCCGAGGCCGCCGTCCGCTACGGGTTGGAGAAGTCCCGCTACGAGGGCCCGACGGGAATCGTCGGCGTGTTGCAGGACGCGTGCGTGGCGACCGGCATCCCGGCGGTCTCGTTCTGGGCCGGCGTCCCGCACTACGTGTCGCAGCCACCGAACCCCGGCGCCACGATCGCGCTGCTGCACGCGGTCGAGGAGGTCCTCGACCTGCCGGTGCCGCTCGGGGAACTGCCGCAGCAGGCCGACGAATGGCTCAAGCTCGTGGACGAGATGGCCGCCGAGGACGACGAGGTCACCGAGTACATCCGCAACCTCGAGGAACGCGACGACGAGATCGACCAGACGGCCCTCAAGGCTGCCTCGGGTGATGCGATCGCGCGGGAGTTCGAGCGCTACCTACGCCGACGCGACCGCGGGACCGGTCACGCCGGCCCGTCGCAATGATCGCCCGCGTCCTCGCCCTCGTCGGTGCCGCCGCGGTGTGCGCGGCCTGCTCGTCGACGGTGAGCGGGTCCGGGACGGCGGGCACCGGCCGACCGTCCACGCCGACGGCGACGCAGCCGGCGCCGAGCAGCCCGACCGGCTTCCCGTCGAGTCCGGCAGCAACCGGCGGACTGACCGAGGCGCAGGCCCAGGCCGCCCTGCTGACCGCTGCTGAGATCGGACCCGGCTTCACCGCGACCGCGCCCGCCACCGAGGACACTCCGCTGCCCTGCACGCCGAACGCGCCGACGCTTGCCCAGCGGTTCCCGCCGCAGGTCAAGGTGCAGTCCGGGTTCGCCGCCGCCGCCGGGGCCGTCCAGTTCGCCGAAGAGATCGAGACCTTCGCCGACGAGGCGACTGTCCGGCGCGCGCTCTCGGCTGGTGCCAAGGGCTTGAGTTGCGGGACCGCGACGATCACCAGCGGATCGACCTCGGTCGAGGTCACGATCGACGGCCCGACCGACCTCACCGACCAGCTCATCGCTCAGGTCGACCAGTGCGCGTTGTGGAGCCTGTCGTCGAGCGTGATCGACGCGACGCTCATCGTGGCGCAGATCGGTCGGCACCTGATCGTGTTGTCGTTCGGCTCGGCGCCCTCGGTCGACACGTCCACGCTTCCGAAGATCGAGACGGTCACCAACGATGCGCTGCAGAAGGTGCTCGACGCCGCGTAGTTCGCATGGTTCGGCGTGCGGTCAGAGGGCGATGCCGAGCAGCGCGTCGACCGTGTCGCGTACCAACTCAGGTGCGTCCGGGTGGGCGTCGGCAGCATCGTGGGCGACGGTCGCGGCAGCCCAGGCATCGACGGCGGCCACCGCTGCGTCGGTGTCGAGATCGTCGGCCAGTCGCGCACGGACCTCGGCGAGCATCGGTTCGGCAGACGGTGCCCCGGTTCGCGCGAGCGCCGCACGCCAGCGAGCCAGCCGAGCTTCGGCCGAGGGCAGCCGCCCGCCGGTCCACTCGCGGTCGTCGCGGTAGTGGCCGTCGAGCAGTGCCAGGCGAACCGCCATCGGGTCCACTCCGGCGGCACGCAGCTTTGACACCAGCACCAGATTGCCGCGGGACTTGGACATCTTCTCGCCGTCCAGCCCGATCATCCCGGCGTGCACGTAGTGCCGGGCGAACGGAGCCTCACCGGTCAGTGCCTCGGCGTGTGCCGCCGAGTGCTCGTGGTGCGGAAAGATCAGGTCCGATCCGCCGCCCTGGACGTCGAAGCCCATCCCCAGCCGGTTCAGCGCGATGACCGAACACTCGATGTGCCAGCCCGGCCGGCCCGCGCCGACCACGCTGTCCCAGAACGGCTCGCCGGGACGACGGCCGCGCCACAGCAGCGAGTCCAGCGGGTCGCGCTTGCCTGGTTGCTGCGGGTCACCGCCGCGCTGCCCGAACAGGTCGATCATCGTGGCCCGGTCGTAGTTCGACTCGCTGCCGAAGCCGGACGCGCTCGCGACGTCGAAGTAGATGTCCTCGCCGACCCGGTACGCGGCGCCCTTGCCGAGCAGCACCTCGATGGCATCGGTGATCTCGGGGATCGCCTCGACCGCGCCGATGTACTCGTCGGGGGCGAGCACCCGCAGCGCGCACATGTCCGCACGGAACAGCTCGGTCTCGCGGACCGCCAGCTCGACCCAGTTCTCGCCGGTGTGCGCGGCCCGCTCGAGCAGCGGGTCGTCGACGTCGGTGACGTTCTGCACGTACCGCACCGGATGGCCGCTGTCGCGCCACACCCGCTGCACGAGATCGAAGGCGAGATAGGTGGCGGCGTGACCGAGGTGGGTCGCGTCGTACGGGGTGATCCCGCAGACGTACATACGCGCGGTTCCGGTCGGACTGCTCGCGCGTACCCCGTCCGCCGCGGTGTCGAACAGCCGGAGGGGGCCGCCCCGTCCCGGCAGGGTGGGGACGGTCACGGTGGGCCAGGCGTCCATCGCAGTCAACCTATCGGGCACACTTCACGCCATGAGCGCCTACCTAGTCTCTGAGAGCCGGATCATTGCGGCCGATGCGCAGAAGCTGTTCGACATCGTCGCCGATCCGGCGATGCACCCCCGTATCGATGGCTCGGGCACGGTTCGTGAGATTCGCGACGGCGCTCCCCCACGGCTCGCCCTCGGCGCCACGTTCGGCATGGACATGAAGATGGGCGCGCCGTACAAGATCCTGAACCGGGTCGTCGAGTTCGACGAGCCGAAGGTGCTTGCCTGGCGGCACTTCAACGGTCACGTCTGGCGCTACCTGTTCGAGCAGGTCGACGGCGGAACCAAGGTCACCGAGCAGTGGGACGCCCGCCCGGCGAAGAACAAGCTCGTGCTGCGGCTGTCCGGCTTCCCGGCCCGCAACCGTAAGGGCATCGTCGCGACGCTCGCCCGGCTGGACGAACTCGCCACGGCCCAGACGCCGGCGTAAGCACGCTCACATGGGCGGCCATGGCACGGCCGGCCAGTTGTCGCTCGGCTCGGGATGCCGGCCGGTCGACAGCAACCGGTCGATGCGGGCCTTGGTCCGGCCGAGTTCACGACGGGTCAGCAGCCCGTCCAGCTGCTCGCCGAGCGCCCCGTCGAGCCCGCGGCGCAGCGCGCGCAGGGCGTCGGTGCACTCGTCGTCCAGCGCGCGACCGGCCCACTGCCAGAGCACGGTGCGCAGCTTGTCCTCGGCGTGGAAGCTCACGCCGTGGTCGACGCCGTAGACGTGGCCCGACGGCGTCGGTAGTAGGTGCCCGCCCTTGCGGTCGGCATTGTTGATCACTGCGTCGAACACGGCGATCCGGCGCAGCTCGGTGTTGTCGCGGCGGCGCAGCAAGCTCCGCACGTCAATGCGTTCGTCCTCGGCGATCCACAGCTGGACCATCCCCGGGCCGGCCGGGCCCTCGCGGTAGACGGTCGGCGGCACGATGGCCCAACCACTCGCAGCCGACACGACGTGCGCGGCGACCTCGCGCTCGGCGAGCGTGCCGTCGGGAAAATCCCAGAGCGGCCGCTCGCCGGCCACCGGTTTGTACACGCAGGCCGCGGTGACACCCTCGGCGGTCACGGAGCAGTACAGCGTGGCATTGGAGGCGTCGAGCAATCGGCCCTCGATGGCCATCTCACCGCAGGCGAGCAGCACCAACGCCTCGTCCGCCGGCAGTTCGAGAGGCGGCGTCAGCTCGTCCGGCACCACGGTCGCTACGGTTCCAGCAAGGTGCCGCGGTGGTACCCGTTCTGGCGCGGGCAGACGTGCCCGCTGGGGTCGAGCGGTTGCCCACACAGCGGGCACGGAGGACGGCCCGCCGCGATGACCCGACGGGCACGCTCGACGAACGCGCGGGCACGGGTCGGTTCGATCCGCACGCGCAGCGCGTCCGGGCCCTCGTCCACGTCCTCGAGCAGGGTCTGTTCGGCGACCGTCGTGTCCTCGACCGGTGCCTGTGCCTCGATGATCACCAGGCCGGCGTCCCCGTCCCAGGCCAGGCCCATCGCGCTGACACGGAACTCCTCGTCGATCGGCTGCTCGAGGGCCGCAGTGTCCGACTCCGACGCGGGCAGCGCGGTGCCGGTGCGGGCGACGACCTCGTCGAGCAACTGCTCGAGGCGGTCGGCGAGGACGGCGACCTGCTGCTTCTCGAGCGAGACCGACACGATCCGCGCACCGTCGGCTACCTGCAGGAAGAACGTGCGGTCACCGGGCGTGCCCACGGTGCCGGCCACGAACCGGGCCGGGCGCTCGAAGAGAAAGAACTGTCGGGGCATGATGGCCCAATTCTAGGTGGTCGAGCCAGGTGGTCGGTCCAGGTGCTCAGACCGACCCGCCGCCCGCGCCACCGCCGACGGTCGCGTCCGGGGTCACCTTGCGGCGGCCCTTGCGCTTGGGCGGGATGAACGCGCGGAGGTCACCGCCCGTGTCGTTCGACCGCAGTACGTACGGACGGGTGTCGGTGTAGCGGATCACCGAGACCGAGCACGGGTCGACGACGATGCGCTGGAACTGGTCGAGATGCAGGCCGAGGGCGTCGGCGAGGATGGCCTTGATCACGTCGCCGTGGCTGCAGGCGACCCACACCGCGTCCTCCCCGAGCCGCGCGTTCCAGTCGCGAACCGCGGCCACCGCACGGGCCGAGACCTCCGACAGCGACTCCCCGTTGGGGAACCGCGCGGCCGACGGTTGGGTCTGCACGACCTTCCACACCGGGTCCTTGAGCAGGGCCTTGATCGGCTTGCCGGTCCAATCCCCGTAACCGCACTCGATGATCCGCTCGTCGACGACCGGTTCGGCGCCGCGCGGCTGCGCGATGTACCCGGCCGTCTCGACGCAGCGGTCCAGTGGGCTGGTCACGATGGCGGCCAGTGGCACGTCGGCCAGCCGTTCCGCGACTGCTGCCGCCTGCTTGTGCCCGCGCTCGTCGAGGTGGACGTCAGGAGTCCGGCCGGCGAGGACCGGCCCGGTCATCGCGGTGAGGCCGTGCCGGACCAGCAGCAGCGTCGACATCTAGTTGGTCGCGCTGATGACGCCGGTCGAGAGCAGCACGATGAGCAGCACTCCAAGCCCGATGCGGTACACGATGAAGACCAGCGTGCTGTGGTTGCTGAGCCAGCGGATCAGCCAGTGGATCGACGCCAGGCCGACGATGAACGCGAACACGACCGCGATGCCGGTGAGCCCGACACCGGGTGTGTCGCCGGTCGACTTGACCGCCTCGTACCCGCCGGACAGGACCACGGCCGGGATCGACAGCAGGAACGAGAAGCGCGCCGCCGCCTCGCGGGTCAGGCCACGGAACAGGCCCGCGGTGATCGTGGTGCCCGAGCGGGAAGCGCCGGGAATCAGCGCCAGTGCCTGCGCGGCGCCCACGACCACGGCGTCGGTCGTCGTGATCTGCTCCTCCTCGCGGTCACGCCGGCCCACCTTCTCGGCCGCGTAGAGCACGACCGCAAGGGCGATCAGCGTCGTCGCGATGACCCAGAGGTTGCGCGCTCCGGTCTCGATCGGGTGGCTGAAGATCAACCCGAAGACCCCGACCGGCACCGTCGCCAGGATGAGGTACCAGCCGAGCTTGTACTCCAGCGAGCTACGGACCGACCTGTCGTAGAGGCCACGGACCCAGGCCACCACGACGTGCAGCAGTTCCCGCCAGAAATAGATGACGATCGCGAGCGTCGTGCCGAGTTGGACGACCGCGGTGAACGGCGCGCCCGGGTCGTTGGTCGTGCCGTCGTAGAAGTGCCAGCCGAAGATCGCGGGGACGATGCGCAGGTGCGCCGTCGATGAGATCGGCAGGAATTCGGTGAGGCCCTGGACGATGCCCAGGACCACAGCTTGCAACAACGTCATGCGGCCACCCTGGGGGTCTGCGGTGAGGTCGGGTTGTTCATTCGGCGGTGCCGGACTGCTCGAGAGCCTCACGGGCGACCGTGAGCGCGCGCAGCTTGTCGTTCATGTCGAGGGCGCCCGGTGCGATCGTCAGCGTCGTGACACCGGCAGCGGCGAATTCGGCCATCCGCTCGGCGATCCGGCCCGGTGGGCCGAGCAGTGCCGTCGAGTCGACGAAGTCGGTGGGGACGGCCTTCGCCGCGCCCTCGTAGTCCTTCGCCAAAAACTTCTCCTGGATCGTCTCGGCGGCGTCGGCGTAGCCCATCCGGACGGCGAGGGCGTTGTAGAAGTTCTGGTCACGACTGCCCATGCCGCCGACGTAGAGGGCCGCGTAGGGGCGCACTGCGTTCGCGCACGCATCGATGTCATCGCCGACGACGAGCGGCACCGACGGCACGATGTCGAAACCGTCCAGCGTCTTGCCGACCTTGGCCCGCCCGGTCGCCAGGTTGTCGAGCAGTTCGGCGGCGAACTGCGGCGCGAAGAACACCGACAGCCAGCCGTCGGCGATCTCACCGGTGAGCTCGAGATTCTTCGGCCCGATCGAGGCGATGTAGATCGGGATTCGTTCGCGCACCGGGTGGACCATCAGGTGCAGCGCCTTGCCGGGACCGTCCGGCAGCGGCATCTGGTAGGTCTGCCCGTCGTAGCTCACCCGCTGGCGCGAGAGTGCGAGCCTGACGATGTCGACGTATTCGCGCGTGCGCGCCAGCGGTCTGGCGAAGGGGACGCCGTGCCAGCCCTCCGACACCTGCGGCCCGCTGACCCCGAGCCCGAGCCGAAACCTGCCACCGGACAGAGTGTCGAGCGTGGCAGCGGTCATCGCGGTCATGGTCGGTGTGCGCGCGGGGATCTGCAGGATCGCGCTGCCGATGTCGATGTTCTCGGTGTGTGCGGCCACCCAGGTCATCACGGTCACCGCGTCCGAGCCGTACGCCTCGGCCACCCAGGCCACGCTGTAGCCGAGCCGGTCGGCCTCCTGGGCCACCCTGACATTGTCGGCGTCGGTGCCCATCCCCCAGTAGCCGAGGTTCACCGCGAGTTTCACCGCGCAACCATAGCCGTCACCGCCGGGCGGGCCAGATCGGCCAGCCGGTAGCTTTCTGAGCGTGGAATTGCGCAGAGTCGGCACCAGCGGGCTGAAGGTGAGCCACCTCGCGTTAGGCACCATGACGTGGGGCGCGGAGACCGATTCGGACGAGGCCGCAGCCCAGTTGGTGGCCTTCCACGATGCGGGCGGGACGCTGATCGACACCGCGGCGTCCTATGCCTTCGGCGAGACCGAGGCGCTGATCGGCGCCCTGCTGGCCGACGTGGTGCCGCGCGCGGACGTGACGATCGCGACAAAGGCAGGGATCACCCGCACCCCCGACGGCGAACGGATCGTCGACTGCTCGCGTGGCGCCCTGTTGAACCAGTTGGACGCGTCGCTGCGCAAGCTCGGCACCGACTACGTGGACCTGTGGCACGTGCACTACGTCGATGACACCGTCCCGTTCGCCGAGACCCTGGCGGCGCTCGACGCGGCCGTCGCGGCCGGCAAGGTGCGCTACGCCGGCGTCTCGAACTACTGCGGCTGGCGGATCGGCCGGGCCGCGGCGTGGCAGCAGGCCGTCCCCGGCCGTGCCCCGATCGTCGCGAACCAGGTGCGCTATTCCCTCGTCGACCGCGGGGTCGAGCGCGAGGTGGTGCCGGCCTGTATCGAGCTGGGTGTCGGGGTGTTCCCGTGGTCCCCGCTCGGCGGCGGAATGCTGACCGGCAAGTACCGCGGCGGCGTGCCGTCCGACTCGCGGGTCGCCACCGGCAGCAGGCGCGATCTCGTCGGACTCGACCGGCCCGGCGCGGCGGGCATCGTCGAGGCGGTGGCGACGGCAGCCGAAGGCCTGGCGACCTCACCGGTAGCGGTGGCGCTGTCCTGGCTGCGTGATCGTCCCGGGGTCACCGCACCCGTCCTGGGTGCCCGCACGCTCGGACAGCTGACGGCGGCGCTGGCCTGCGAGACCCTCGATCTGCCCGACGAGATCCGGCTGGCGCTCGACGACGTGTCGGCGCCGTCCATCAGCTACCCCGAGGACGCGAGCTGAGCGATCCGGTCTTCGCCGCATTCTGCGCGGCCGGGCTGTGGCCCGGTCTGGGCCGCAAGCTCGTCGACGAACTGCCCGCCGCAGGGATCAACGGGCCCGAGGACGTCACCACATCCAAGCTGGTCGACCTGCCGAAGGTCGGGCCCAAGCGGGCCGGCCGGCTGTTGTCGTCGTTCATCGCGGCGACGCCGGTGTACGAGTCGGCCGGGCTGGTCGTGCCGGCCGGGCTCGAGGCACGCCTGGCCGGACGCGCGGTGGACACCCTCGGACCGCCGGCCGCGCGCCTGCTGCGCGACGACCCCTGGCAACTGCTGTCGATCGTCGGTGTCACCGTGGCCGATGCGGACCGGCTCGCCCGCACCGTGCTGCCCGGCGTGCGACCGGATGACCCGCGACGAGCTCGCGCGCTGGTCGGCCATCTGCTGGCGCTCGAGGCGCGCGAGGGTCACACGCTCACGCCGCGGGACGTGGTCGTCGACGGGCTGCGCGAGTTCTCGACGGGCGGGCCGGGCGACGCGATCGAGGCGGCCCTCGACAGCGGCGCCGTCCTCACCGCCGGCCAGTCGCTGCTCGGTTTGGCCCGCTACGTCCAAGCCGAGGACGCGGTGGCCGAGGCGATCCAGCGGTTGCTGGCGACGGCGTCGCCGATCCGCGCCCGATTCACCAAGTCCGACGCCGACCTCGACGAGGCGCAGCGCGCAGCCGTCGAGGCCGCGCTGACCCAAGGGGTCAGCGTCCTGACCGGTGGACCCGGCACCGGCAAGAGCCGGACGGTCGCCACGATCGTCACGCTGGCAGAGCGCGCCGGCAAGAGCGTCGCGCTGGCCGCGCCGACCGGGCGTGCCGCCAAGCGGCTCGAGGAACTCTGCTCGTCGCCTGCCTCGACGCTGCACCGGCTGCTCGGCGCGCAGCCGCGCCAGTCCGAGGACGGCGTCCGCTTCGACGGCGGCTTCGCGCGCGGCCCCGGGTGGCCGCTCGACGAGGACGTGGTGGTCGTCGACGAGACGTCCATGCTCGATGTGGAACTCGCCGACGCGCTGCTGTCGGCCTGCTCGGACGGCACGCATCTGGTTCTCGTCGGCGACGCCGCACAACTGCCCTCGATCGGGCCGGGCCGGGTGCTCGGCGACGTCATCGACTCCGGCGCCGTCCACGTGACGTCGCTGACGACGCTGTACCGGCAGGATGCCGGCGGGACGATCGCGCGGCTGGCCGCGTCCGTGCGCACCGGCGAGTTGCCCCCGATCGACGACCCGACGCACGAGGTCGTGGTGGTGCCTGCACGCGGGTCGGCCGAGGCGGCCCATCGCGTCGTGCAGTTGGTGACCGACTCGATCCCACGAGCGCTCGGCATCGCGACCGATCAGGTGCAGGTCGTGACACCGGTGCATCGCGGCGCGGCCGGTACGCAGGCGCTGAACGCGGCACTCAAGGCCGCGCTGAACCCGGGCAGCCGGTTCCGGGCTTTCGACCCCGGCGACCGGGTCGTCGCCACGGCTAACCATCTCGAGGCCGAGCCGTTCGGCTACGCCAACGGCGAGGTCGGTGTGGTCGACGACGTCGAGTCCGACGGCACGGTCATCGTCGAGTTCGCGTCCGGGCCGGCCGCGATCCGCGGCAAGGCCCTGCGCGATCTGCTGCACGGGTGGGCGATCACCGTCCACCGGGCGCAAGGGTCGGAATTCCCCGCCGTGGTGGTCGTGCTGCCGCCCGAAGCCGGCCGGATGCTGTCGCGGCCGCTCGTCTACACGGCGATGACCCGCGCACAGCGTCACCTGTCGGTCGTCCACGCGTCCGGGCCGGCGCTGGCGCGCGCGGTCCGGCAGATCGGAACCCTTCCCCGGCGGACCGGGCTGCAGGCCCTGCTGTCTGACAATCCGTGACAAAGCGTTGACCGCCGCGCTGCCTGATGTGACGATCCGCCGACGGAGGTAGGGCATGTCAGACGTGGTGGTCTGCGGCGCCGGCATGATCGGGCTGTGCGTCGCGATGATGTTTGCCGACGACGGGCACGACGTGACGGTGCTCGAGGCGGATCCGTACGACATTCCCACGTCGCCGGATGAAGCCTGGGAGCGGTGGCCGCGCAAGGGGGTCGCCCAGTTCCACCAGCCGCACAACCTGTTCTCGCGCTTCCGCGAGATCTGCGACACCGACCTGCCCGGACTGACCGATCGGCTGGCGGCCGCCGGCTGCGTGTGGGTCGACTACCTGCGCAACGCGCCGCCCTCGTTGGCCGGTTCCGGACCCCGTCCCGGCGATGACCGGATCCCGTTCGTGACCGGACGGCGGCCGGTGCTCGAGTACGTCGTCGCCACGGCCGCAGCCGAGCACCCTCAGGTGACGATTCGGCGCGGTGTCCGGGTGGCCGGACTCCGCGTCGGTGCCGACGCGCTTCCCGGCGTCCCGCATGTCGCCGGCGTGCGTACCAGCACCGGCGAGCAACTGCGCGCCGACCTGGTGGTCGACGCCGGTGGGCGGAAGTCGGCATCGGCCGCCTGGCTCGCCGACCACGGCGCCCGGCCGCTGCACATCGAGTCCGAGGACTGCGGCTTCGTCTACTACACGCGCTACTTCAGCGGCCCGGTGCGGCCGCGGTTACGAGCCGGCGCGTTGACGCCACTGGGCACGATCTCGCTGCTCACCCTCGACGGTGACAACGACACGTGGTCGCTCACCCTGTTCACCCAGACCGGCGACGCGCCGCTGAAGTCGCTGCGTGACCCGGAGGTGTTCACCAGGGTGGTGCGGGCCTGTCCGCTGCAGGAACACTGGCTGGACGGCACGCCGATCACCGACGTGCTGCCGATGGCCGGCATCCTGGATCGCTACCGTCGCTTCGTCGTCGACGGCATGCCGATCGTCACCGGGCTCGCGGCGGTGGGCGACGCATGGGCGTGCACGAACCCGTCCGCCGGCCGCGGCTTGAGCATCGGCCTGATCCACGCCCAGCAGTTGCGGACGGTCGCCCAGAAGTACCTCGATGACCCGGCCGGGTTCGCCTACGCCTGGGACGAGCACACCGAGCGCCTGGTGGCGCCGTTCTACCGCAATCAGATCGCCGCCGACAAGATCCGCATCGCCGAGATGGCCGCGTTGCGCGAGGGCCGGCAACCACCGCCGATGGATCCCGACGCGGGTGCACTCATGGCGGCAGCGTCGCACGAGCCGGACGTCTTCCGCGCCCTGCTCGAGACGGTGCTGTGCCTGGGTCTGCCGCAGGAGGTGTTCGCGCGCCCCGCCGTGCGGGAGAAGATCGATGCCTACCGGGACGCCGACCTACCGCCCGCGACGCCGGGACCGGACCGCGCTCAGTTGCTCGAACTCATCGCCGGCTGACGACGCCGGGCCGCGGCGTCGGCGCGCTCCTTCTTCACCTCGGCGAGGTATTCGAGGAAGTCCACCTGGATCGTGTGCCGCTTCGACGACACGTACCGCTTGGCCTGGTCGCGGCGGTAGCGCGCGATCTCGCGCTGCATCGCGGCCCGCGACGGCAGCGCCGCCTGCCCGGTCAGCAGGTCGGCGACCCATTCCGACTGGATCTCGGCCAGCGGCATGATCGCGCCGAGCGGTTGCACCAGCCCGATGAAGTACAGGCCGGGGTGATCGGGTGCGACGACCCGGTGGTAGAGCGAGATCTCGTTGTCGCGCGGCGCGATCAGCGTGTCGTCGAGGAACGGGAAGGTGATCTTGTACCCGGTGCAGTAGACGACGACGTCGGCCCGTTCGCTCGTCCCGTCGGTGAAGTGGACGGTGTCCGCGTCGATGCGTGCGATGTTCGGCTTGACCGTGATGTCGCCATGGCCGAGCCGGGTGAGCAGGTCGTCGGAGATCGTCGGGTGTGCAGAGAGCAGGCGGTGGTCCGGTCGGGGCAGCCCGTACTTGGTGACGCTGCCGCGGGCCAATCGCAGGATCACTTGCATGCTCAGCCGCCGCATCCAGAAGTACGGCATGCGGGCGAACGGCGAGGTGGTGAGGTGGTCGGTCGGGATTCCGAACACGTACTTCGGCAGCACGTGCGCACCGCGCCGCATGGCGAGGAAGGTCCGCTCGCTCACCTTCGACGTCTCGACGGCGATGTCGCACGCGGAGTTGCCGATGCCGAGGACGACCACCCGCTTGCCCTCGAACCCGTCGAAGTTCTTGTAGTCGTGCGAGTGCATCTGCGTGCCCGCGAAGGTCTCGGCACCAGGGAAGCCCGGTTCGGGCAGGCGCGCATCCCAGTGATGACCGTTGGCGACCAGGACGGCGCCGTAGCGGTAGGTCCGCGTGGCGTTCGCACCGACCGTTCTCACCGTCACGTCCCAGCCGCCGTCCGCGGGCCGTACGTCGGTGACCTCGGTGCAGAACTGGATGTGGTCGCGGAAGCCGAAGTGGTCGACGAAGCTGTCGAAGTAGTGCGCGATCTGCACGTGATTCGGATAGGTCGGGTACTCGTCGGTCATCGGGTACGCGGCGTATTCCATGATCTGGCGCGAGGTGTTGATGTGCAGCGACTTGTACGCGGAGGACATCCCGTTGTCGTTGAGGTAGCGCCAGTTGCCGCCGACCAGCGACCCGACCTCGAAGCAGTCGAACTCGATGCCACGGGCTTGCAGTACCTGGCAGGCGGTGATGCCGGACGACCCGGCCCCGATGACGCACACCCGCTCGCTCATCCTGCTCCTCCGCTTGCCCACGTATGACCGGGTGGTCATATGATGACTATATGCCGAAGCCGACGTGGCACAACCTGGACGAGCAGCGTCGTGAGCGGGTGCTCGCGGCGGCGCTGGCCGAGTTCGGCCGGCACGGCTACTCCGGCGGCAGCCTGAACGTGATCGCCCGCGAGGCGGGCGTGGCGAAGGGTTCGTTGTTCCAGTACTTCGACGACAAGTTCGACTTCTTCGCCCACGTGGCCGAGCAGGCGTCCATCACGATCTATGCCGCGTTGGCGCCGCACCTGACACCCCCGCCGCCCGGGCGGTCGTTCGTCGACCATCTCGGCGACCTGGTCGACATCTGGATCGACTACATGGGCAGCCATCCGCTCGAACGCGGCGTCACCGCGGCGACCACGATGGAGTTGGACGCCCAGGTGCGCTCGGCGGTGCGCGAACCGGTGCACCGGCTCTACGCGCAGGGCCTGCGGCCGCTGCTCGACGGCGCCGTCGCCAGCGGCGAGCTCGGTCCCGACACCGATGTCGACGCCCTGCTCTCGCTACTGGTGCTGCTGCTGCCCCATCTCGCGCTGGCGCCGTTCGAGCCAGGTCTCGACGCCGGGCTGGCCCTGTTCGGTACGACTGGGCGACAGAGGTCCACCCGCGCACGCCGGCTCGTCTCGGCCGTCCTCGCGCCGGCGGTCGTGCCGGCATGACGGCCGAGCACTTCGACGTCCTGATCATCGGGTCGGGATTCGGCGGCAGCGTCAGCGCGTTGCGGCTGGTCGAGAAGGGCTACCGGGTCGGCGTCCTCGAATCCGGCCGCCGGTTCGCCGACAGGGACTTCCCGCGGACGTCCTGGCAGGTGCGCGACTACCTGTTCGCACCATCGCTCGGCTGCTACGGCATCTTCCGGATCACACCGTTGCGGGACGTCCTGGTCCTGAGCGGTGCCGGGGTCGGCGGCGGCTCGCTCGGCTACGCGAACACGCTGTACCAGCCGCCGGACGCCGTGTTCGGCGATCCCCAGCTTGCCGCGATCACGGATTGGGCTGCCGAGCTCGCGCCGTACTACGACCAGGCGCGCCGGATGCTCGGCGTCGCGCGCTACCCGCGCCTGTCCCCCGCCGACGTGGTACTGCGCGATGTCGCCGCCGACCTCGGGGTCGGCGACAGTTTCCGCCCGGCCGACGTCGGGGTGTTCTTCGGCTCGCGTCCGGGCGAGCAACACCGCGACCCGTACTTCGCCGGCGCGGGCCCGGCCCGCAACGCCTGCCTCCACTGCGGCGAGTGCATGACCGGCTGCCGCCACAATGCGAAGAACACCTTGGTGAAGAACTACCTGTACCTCGCCGAGCGGGCCGGGGCAGTCGTGTACCCGCTGACCACGGTGCACCGGCTGCGGCGCTCGCCACTCGGGTATTCGGCCGACACCGTCCCCACCGGGGCGCACGGCCGCCGCCGCCGCGCCGAAGCCCGCACGTTCACCGCCGACCAGGTGATCGTGGCCGCCGGGGCGCTCGGTACCGCGCGGCTGCTGCAGTCGATGCGCGCGGACGGCGTGCTGCCGAACGTGTCCGACCGGATCGGATACCTCACCCGGACCAACTCCGAGGCGATCCTCGCCGCCCGCTCGCGCCGCGACGACGTCGACTACACGCAGGGCGTGGCGATCACCTCGTCCATCCACCCGGACGCGCAGACCCACGTCGAGCCG
This sequence comes from uncultured Actinomycetota bacterium, assembly GCA_963750295.1. Classification (GTDB taxonomy): domain Bacteria; phylum Actinomycetota; class Actinomycetes; order Mycobacteriales; family Jatrophihabitantaceae; genus CAVVPY01. Next base: position 1,091,334 of record CAVVPY010000001.1, on the reverse strand, counting down.
GTGCGCTACGGCCGGGGCAGCAATCTGCTGTCGCTGCTGGGCGCCGTGCTCGTCGACGGCGACACGCGACTGCCGCGGTGGCTGGCCGGCGTCCGCGAGATGTGGCGCGCGCGGCGCGACCTGCGCCGGTTGCACACCCCGCGGCGCTGGTCCGAGCAGACCATCGTGCTGCTGGTGATGCAGACGCTGGACAACTCCATCACCACGTACCTGCGCAGGCGGTTGGGTCGCCGGGTGCTGACCAGCCGGCAGGGTGACGGCGAGCCCAACCCGGCGTGGATCCCGGCCGGGCACGAGGTCGCCAGGCGCGTGGCGGAACGCATCGACGGAATCGCGAGTGGCACCACTGCCGACCTGGTCGACGTCCCGGTCACCGGCCATCTCATCGGCGGCTGCGCCATCGGCGCCTCGCCGAGCACCGGGGTCGTCGATGCCTATCACCGGCTGTTCGGCCATCCCGGCTTGCACGTTATCGACGGCTCGACGGTCTCGGTCAATCTCGGCGTCAACCCGTCGCTGACGATCACCGCACAGGCCGAGCGGGCAATGGCGTTGTGGCCGAACCTCGGCGAACCCGACCCGCGGCCGCCGCTCGGGGAGGCGTATCGGCAGCTCGTGCCGATCGCGCCGAAGAACCCGGTCGTCCCCGAGGCTGCGCCCGGTGCGCTGCGCCTGCCCATCTCGCCCGTCAGCACGAAGGAGCCGGCATGAAACCCGAGACCACCACGAGCGCGACGGGCTATCCCCCGCAGCCGTGGGACCTGCGCGGGCAACTGCACGCCGCGCTGTTCACCGTCCCGGTGGACGAGGTGCCCGTCGACCTGCCACCGGGGTGCCGACCGATCCGGTTCGGGCGGCGCGGCATCGTCGGTGCGGTATGGGTCGACTACCAGTCGGGTGGGGTGCTGGCCTACCGCGAGCTGATGACGACGCTGCTCGTGCGACGCGGGTTCCGGTTGCTGCCGACGATCACCCACATCTGGGTCGACAGCGTGGCCTCGCGCGACGGCGGGCGGGCGCTGTGGGGCATCCCGAAGCAGCTGGCCGCGTTCAGCTTCGACGGCGCGCACCTGGCCGCCCACGACGACGGGGGGCCGCTTGCCGCCGGCACGGTGCGCACCCGGTTCACCCTGCCCGGGCGCTGGCCGGTGCGCTTCTCGGTCGCGCAGTGGCTGGACGGGCGGGCGAAGATCAGTCCGGTGCGCTCGTCCGCGCGCGTGTCGCTCGCCGACGCCACGTTCGAGGCCGATCCCGGCGGGCCGCTGGCCTTCCTCGCCGGTCGCCGGCCACTGGTCGCGTTCACGTTGGGCGAGTTCCGGATGTCGTTCGGCAGCTAGCGGCACGCCGATCTGGCGATCGGGTGCTGATCGGCGTTGAATGTCGGCTATGGACCGAGCAGCCGCGCCCAGGGAGGGCGCAGACCCCGATTGGGAGTACGCGCCGCTGCGGATCCCGGCCGACGTCGGCCGGGTGTCTGCAGCGGCGCAACTGTCTCTGCACGCCGAGTTCGGCGGCTGGGAGCTCGCCCGCGTCGTGCGCTACACCGACGGCACCCGCCGGGTCACGCTGCGCCGCAAACGCCGGCCAGGTGGCGTACTGCCACTGCCGGTGCTTCCCGTCTGAGGAGCCCGCTTCCCCCCTCGTGTGACCAGATTCGGTCCCGGATTCTGGTCACACGAGGGGGGAAGGCAGCCGTGGTTGGGTTGCGACCGCGGCGGTCGTGCGCCGCAGGGCTCTAGGCTCGACCCCAGACCGCACCCCGGGGAGCCGGCAGTCACCAAGACGCGGCGTGAGCCGACGGGACGGTGAGGTCGTGATCAGTGCGACATCGCAGGTGGGCGCTCGGTTCTGGCGAGCGGTCAACCACATCATCATCAGCATCTTGAACTTCGTCCTGCTGCTGGCTGCGCGGCGTCGCTATTCCGGTCTCGATCTCATCCCCGATGCCGGCGGAGTGCTCGTGGTGTCCAACCACATCTCGCACCTGGATGCCTTCGCCCTGCCGCACGCCGTGCGCAGCGCCGGACGCAATCCGCTCGGCATGGGCAAGGTCGAACTGTTCCGCCTGCCGGTCGTGGGCGGCTGGTTCGCCAAGATCGGGCACGTGTCGGTCGACCGGGCCGCGGTGACCCCGTCCGCCGCGCTCGCGCCGGCAGCAGACGCACTTCGGGCGGGCAAGGTGCTGTGCATGTACCCGGAGGGCACGATCAACACCACCCCGGAACTCGGGCTGTTGCCGGGTCGGACGGGCGTCGCCCGGCTGGCCTACGCAGCCGGCGTCTCCGTCGTCCCGATCGGCCAGTGGGGGCCGCATCTCGCGCTCACACCGACCGGCCGGGTCGCCGCGTTGCGCGCGCCGCGGATGTTCGGCTGGGTTCGTTCCCACCGCGTGCCACGTCGTCCGGTGTGCCAACTGATCGTCGGTGAGCCGATCACCGCCGGCGAACTGCGCGCCGTCGCGGGGCCGGCCGAGCCGGACTACCGGGCGATGACCGAGCTGATCATGACCCGGATCGGGGAACTCGTGGTGCAAGCGTCCGCCGTACCTGCGGCCGCCACGCCGGGCGGCGGAACCCCCGCGCGCGTCTACCGGGTGGCAGAGCCGCAGGTCTGATCAGTGGGACGCCGCGGCCCACGGCCCGACGCCGCCGACCCGCTCGACCGGGTACCGCAGGACGAACCCCGGGCCCTTCGGCGCGGGAAAGGCGGCGTCCATGTTCGTGTACACCCGCATCAGGCGGTTCAGCAGCTCCCAGGCTTGCTCGCCCGCCTCGACCGTGGCGCGGGTCCGCACCACGGCGTACTCGTTCAGGAAGGTGCCGCGATCGCGCGCCCCCTCGAAGGACAACACGACCCGCGGGTCCCGCTCGATGTTGCGCACCTTGACCGAATGGCTCATGTGCCCGCTGACGATGTCGTCGCCGTCCAACCCGATCCAGATGACGCTCACCTGCGGACTGCCGTCGGCGTTGATGGTGCTCAGGTGCGCCAGCGGGCCGGACTCGATCAGCTCGCGCAGTCGTGGCGGCAGTGCGGTCATGGCGTGATCTCCCTCGGACAGGCATAGCGACGAGCAGTCGGTAATGAATGTCGGCCAGCCATAGAGTTTTGGCAACCAATCGGTGTTGGTAATCGATCAGGGTGACAGCCGTCGACTACGGACCCACCCGCAAGTGCACCGAGACACTCTCACCGTCCTCGAGCTGTTCGGCCCGGCGGACCCGGTCCTTGATCGGGACGAGGTAGCGACCGTCCTTCGGGAACAGCGAGGTCGTCCACTCGGTGGAGCCGATATGGACGCTCGCTGGAATCACCCCCCACCCGTAGCTCACCTCCGATGACATGTCCTTGATGTGACGGCAGGCGTCGGCGGGCACGGTGATGAAGTAGAACGGCGCCGGTCCGCGCCAGTGGAACAACTCGCCGCTGAACTCGAAGTTCACGCGATCATCATTGCGGCCGATGCCCGTGCCGAGACCACGGGGCCACCGGACCCCGATACTTGAGCGGTGGTGATCTCGAAACGCGTCGCCTGGTTCCTGATTGCGTTCGGCGGGTGGAGTTGGGTGATCTGGCCGACCTTCCTGAAAAACATCTGGAAGGACTCGCGATCCTGGGATCACGGCATGACCGGCTTCTTCGCCGTCCACCTCGTCCTGACGGTCGTCTCGCTCGCTCTCGGCACGGCGATCGGAGTTCTCGGCATTCGGGCAGCACGGCGCGTTTGAGCCGCAGGCATCAGGGCCTGCTACTAGCCTGCGCACATGTCCAAGGGTCGACTCGAGGCATTCAGCGACGGCGTCATCGCCATCCTGATCACGATCATGGTGCTGGAACTGCACACACCCGACGGGACGAGCTGGGAGGCGCTGCGTGAGGATGTGCCGATCCTGCTGGCCTACGTGCTCAGCTTCGTCAACCTCGGCATCTACTGGAACAACCACCACCACATGCTGTCGGCCGTCAAACACGTCTCCGGCGCGTCGCTGTGGGCCAACCTGCATCTGTTGTTCTGGCTCTCGCTGATCCCGTTCTCGACGGCATGGATGAGCGAGAACCACTTTCCGCCGGTACCGACTGCGGTGTACGGCATCGTGCTGCTCGCCGCCGCGATCGCCTACTACATTCTGCAGACCACATTGCTGCGCGCCGACACCGAGCAGTCCTATCTCGGCGCGGCGATCGGCTCGGATGCCAAGGGCAAGGCGTCGCCGCTGATCTACTGCCTGGGTATCGGCCTGACCGCCGTCGACCGCTGGTTCGGTCTCGCCAGTTACATCGTCGTCGCGCTGATGTGGCTGGTCCCCGACCGGCGGGTCGAGCGCGTCCTCACCGCACAGCGCGATGCGGTCGACAAGGACTGAGGTCCCTACTTCGTGCCGACGATGCAGCGGGCCACGCCCGGAATCCGTACCTTGCCGTCGACTTCGTAGGGGCTGACCCTGGCGATGACGGCTTTCGCGATGCGCTTCCGTGCCTGTTCGTCGATCTGCTGAAGCGCCGAGACGGCGAGCGAGACGTGCTCGCTGATCATCTGCCAGTACTGCGCTGCCGATCGCGTCACGAGTTCGACGCCGACGTTCCACTCGGCGATGTCGCGCAGCCCCGCGGCCTCGTACAGGGCACTGACATAGCCCGGGGCGGCGCACCGGAACATGTTCGGCCCGTCCGGGTCGGGTGGCGCCAGCACCGCCTCGGTCGCGATCGCCTGCATGGGGATCGTCGTCCACGGATTTTCCTCGGGTTTGACCCACACCGACGAGCAGACACGTCCGCCCGGCTTGAGCACGCGCGCGAACTCCGCGGTTGCTCGGGCGACGTCGGGAAAGAACATGTATCCGAACCGCACCGAGATGCTGTCGAACGTCGCGTCACCGAAGGGCAGGTCGTCGGCGCTGCACACCTCGGTCTCGAGATTGGTGATTCCCTGCGCGTGCGCTCGCCGCGTGGCGATGTCGAGCATCTCCGCGGCGAGGTCGGTCAGCACCACGTGTCCCCTCGGCGCCAGCCTCGCGACGGTCAGCCCCGGCTCACCCGTGCCCGTGGCGATGTCGAGATGCCGCTGATCATCGGCGATGTCGAGATGCTCGATCATCGCGGCGCCGACTGGACCGAGCTGATCCATGATGACCGCGTCCCACTTCTCCCATCCCGCAGAGAGCCCGGCCCACGTCGCTCGCTGAGCGTCTCGGATCTCATCGCCGCTCGGCATCGGCCCTCCAGCTAGCGATCGCAGCACCAGAACACGAAGGTACTTGTTGACCCGAGTGCAGCATGCCTGCTGCTGAGCGCATCATCGATGGGCGGGCATGCGCTCGACGGTCGCACCCGCACGAATCGACTTGGGGATCTCCGCGACCGCGTCGACCGCTTCCAGCACGGCGTCCACCTCGGCTGCGGACGCTGAACTGTCGAGTTCGACGGCATATCCGATGCCGGTCGACTGCCAGGTGCTGGTGTCGAAATCACCGGTTGCAGTCACACGCACGCCGTCGACAGGTACGCCGAGCCGTTCGGCTTCGCGATAGACGTCGTTGAGCACGCAGCCGGCCGTCGCGAGGTGCAGCAGGTGCGCACCGGTGAACGCGGCCTCGACCGTTACCCCTTGCGCCGTCCACCGATGCGGGAACAGCACGACGTCACCCGCCGTGCTGCGTAACGACCCCGCCGCGACGACCACGTCGAACTCACCCATGGCGACCATGATGGCAGCGCGAGCGAGCCCGCCCGAACCGGTGCCGGGTCAGGTTTCGACGACCCCGGTGACGGGCGAGGGAACGGTGCGCGAGCAGAAGTCATCCAGACCCTTGACGGTGATCAGCAGCAGCAACCCCGCGACGAACGGTGCCATCGAAGGACCGAGCCACGGCACAGCGTCGATCAAGATTCCGGCCGAACTCGACGTCATGCCGGCTGCCACGATCTGCACCGGCTCCCCCCGCACCTTGCCCTTGCTGCCTGCCACCGGGCGATCACTCGACGGATCGGGCGAGTCGTCACCGTCGGTGGGCTGCTCGGGCTCGCGGAAGGCAGCCTGGACGTCCGCGTTGGCGCAGAGATACTTGCGGGCACTCTTCATCAGCGCACCGAAGACGCCGCGTTCACTGTGCGCAGCGCCGAGGAAGTGGACGATCTGCAGCGCTTCGGGTTCGTCCGTCGGCGGCAGCCAGTCGAAATAGCCGGCCCGCTTCTCGGTGGCCAGGAATTCCGCCAGCAGTCGGTACTGCCACAGTTCGGGTTGTGCTGCCGCCACGTCCGATCGATCGAGGTCCCACACCCGACGGGCACCTGTCTGGGATAGGTCGGCCGCCGTCGCCGGGCGAGCGGACGCGAACGGTTCCTTGACCGTGATGCCCACCAGGCGGCCGAGGCGCCAGAACGCGTCGTGCGAGTCGCGCACGTTCATCGTGGCTGGTTCGTCGCCACGTACGGGTTCGTCGCCGGTCAGCAGGTCTGCAAGCGTCTCGCCGTACTCGGCCGCGGCTAGCTGCTCCAATTCGCCGAGTGCGACGTCCAACTGCGCCGCGGTGATCGGCTGAGCTGCACTCATTTTCGCCCACCCCCGATCCGGATGAACGATCCTCTGCTCGTCGTCAGTTTTCCAGCCCACGACAGGCGATTACTCGTCGTAGAAGGCGCGGACGGTGTCGATGGTGTCGGCCTCGTCGGCTCGCTTGTCCTCGCGGTAGCGCACCACGCGAGCGAACCGCAGCGCCATGCCGCCCGGGTAGCGGGTCGAGCCCTGCAGGCCGTCGAAGGCGATCTCGACGACCTGCTCGGGGCGCACCCGCACCACGTATCCGTCGGTCGGACCGTCGGCGAGTTCGAGGAACCGGGACGTCTGCCAGTCGAGCATGGCGTCGGTCATGCCCTTGAACGTCTTGCCCAGCATGACGAATCCCCCGTCCGCGGCGCGTGCGCCGAGGTGGATGTTGGACAACTTGCCCCGCCTGCGTCCAGACCCCCACTCGACGGCGAGAACGACGAGGTCCAGGGTGTGCACCGGTTTGACCTTCAGCCAGCCGGCACCGCGGCGGCCGGCCTCGTAGGGAGACGAGAGCGCCTTCGCCATCACCCCCTCGTGCCCTGCGGCCAGCGTGCGCTGAAGGAAGTCGGCCGCTGCGCCCGCGTCCGCGGTCACGAGCCGGTCGACGCGCTGATGCTCAGGCACGATGCGGTCGAGAACGGCCAGCCGCTCGGACGTCGGCGCGTCGAGCAGATCGGTGCCGTCCACGTGCAGCACGTCGAACACGAACACCGACAGCGGCAACCGGTCGACCGCGTCGGCGCGCGTGCCGAAGCGCGACGCCGTGACCTGGAACCGGTGTGGACGGCCGTCCTCGCGCAGCGCGATCGCCTCGCCGTCCGCGACGAGCGAGGTGACCGGCAGTGCGCGCACGGCCTCGACCAATTCGGGCAGGCGGGACGTGACCTCGTCCAGCGACCGGGTGAAGATCGCCACGTCGTCGCCGTGCCGGTGCAACTGCACCCGCGCACCGTCCAGCTTGGCCTCGAACACCGCTTCGCCACCGAGGCGATCGAGGGCGTCCGCGACCGAGGTCGCAGTCTGGGCCAGCATCGGCCCGACGGGACGCATGACCTGCAACGCGAACTCGGCAAGCGCAGCGCGGCCGCCGGTCAGTGCCGCGGCGGCCACCGTCGACAGTTCCCCGCCGAGCATCGCGGCCCGGCGAATCTCGGCCGCCGGGACGTCGGCTGCCTTGGCGATCGCCTCGGACATGACACCGAGCAGCGCCCCCTGCCGCAACTCGCCGCCCAGCAGCTTGCGCAGGAACTCCTGCTCGCCGTGGGTGGCGGCTGCGAAGATGCCGGCAAGCAAGGCCTTTCGCCGTGCTTGCGACCCTGCGCCGGACGTGACACCGATCTCGGTGAATGCGGCATCCACGTCCCCGACCGCGAGCGACGGAGTCTCGGCGGGGTCGGGCAGCGAGCGCAGAGCCGCCCAGCCGACCCCGATCTGGCGTTGCGGCAACTCCCCCGCGAGCCACGAGACGACGGTCGCGATGTCGGCTGGGTCGCTGAGGTGAAGCAGGTCCGCGATGCGCGCCGCCTTCGCCAACCGCGACGAGGTGGCGCCCACGTCCGCGCTCGCGGCGGCGACGTCGGCAACGAGAGTCACGACATCATCCGAGCACGCACCACCGACAGCTCAACTTGAGTGCAGGAACCGGTCGAGCACCCGCACCCCGAACTGCAGCCCCTCGACCGGGACGCGCTCGTCGATGCCGTGGAACAGCGACATGAAGTCGAGGTCGGCGGGCAGCAGCAGCGGCGAGAATCCGAAGCAGCGAATCCCCAGCGTGGAGAAGGACTTCGCGTCCGTCCCGCCGCTCATCAGATACGGCAGCGCCACCGCTCCCGGATCCTCGGCCTTCAGCGCGTCGGTCATCGCGGTGACCAGGTCGCCGTCGAATCCGGTCTCGACGGCGATGTCACGGACGATGAACTCGCGCTCGATGTCCGCACCGATCAACTCGTCGATCGTCTCGAGCAGCATGTCCTCCTGGCCGGGCAGGAAGCGCGCGTCGATCGCCGCCTCGGCCCGGCCGGGAATGACGTTCTCCTTGTAGCCGGCGCTGAGCATTGTCGGGTTCGCGGTGTTGCGGATCGTCGCCCCGATCATGCGGGCCGCGCCGCCGAGCAGGGGCAGCCACTCGTCCACCTTCTCGGGGTCGAGGTCACGGCCGGTCACTTCGCTCAGCCCGGCCACCGTCGCGCGGACGGTGTCGGTGATGACCAGCGGCCACTCGTGGTTGCCGATGCGGGCGACGGCCTCGGCCAACCGCACGACGGCATTGTCCTCGTGCACCATCGAGCCGTGCCCGGGTGTGCCCGACGCCTTAAGGCGCAGCCAGTTGATGCCCTTTTCCGCCGTCTGGATGGCGTAGAGACGCGCGTGCTCGTTGAGCGAGATGCTGAATCCCCCGACCTCGCCGATCGCTTCCGTGCAGTCGGCGAACACGTCGGCGTGGTTGTCGACGAGGTAGTGCGCCCCCTTGCGGCCGCCGGCCTCCTCGTCCGAGACGAAGGCAAGGACAATGTCGCGCGGCGGCTTGCGACCGGTGCGCTGCCAGTCGCGCACGAGCGCGAGCACCATCGCGTCCATGTCCTTCATGTCGATCGCGCCACGTCCCCAGACGTAGCCGTCCTTGATCTCGCCCCCGAACGGGTCGACCGTCCACTCGGCCGCGTCGGCCGGTACCACGTCGAGATGGCAGTGGATCAGCAGCGGCGCGCGATCGGGATCGCTGCCCTCGATGCGGGCGATCGTCGACGCCCGGCCCGGCTCGGCCTCGATGATCCGGGACCCGATGCCGACCTCGTCCAGTTTCTCGGCGACCCATTCGGCCGCGGGCCGCTCGGGATGCGTCGGATTGGACGTGTTGATCCTGATCAGGTCACTGAGCAGCCCGGCGACCTCGTCCTGCGCGGTAGGAACCGTCATGCTGCGTTCCTACCAGTCCGCCTACGCCGGGCGGCGCCGTCCGCGGTAACCCGCGCCGTAGACCATCGCCGCGACGCACACGACCAGGGTGATCATCACGATGGCCAGCCCGACCGTGGCGTCCATCCCGAACGGACGTGGCAGGTGGTCGAAGGCCTGCGGCACGGTCCGGGGTGTGTGCTTGCCCGTGTGCTGGGCGGTCGTCGGGCCGGGATCCGGGACCGGCTGCCTAATCGTCGTGCCGGAACCACCCGAGCCCGACGCGGGTACCGGCGCTTCGGACGTCTGCGGCGCACTGGTCGGGGGCGGCGTTGGCTGCGACGGCGGCGGGGTGGACGGGTCCGGCCGCCCGGGTGGCGTGGACGTCGGTCGCGGGACCGGAGTGGGCGCCGGCACCGGGGTGGGACGCGGCGTCGGCACCGGGGTGGGTGGCTGGACGGTCGGCACTCCCAGCAGGGAGCCGACCTGGTTCAGGGTCGTCGTCACCCGCTGGACGGTCTGGCCGACCGTGTTCAGTACCCCGCCAACCGGGCCGCCCTGCTGGGCGTGCGGCTGCCGGCCGGGCTCGCGTCCCCGCGCGCTCGCAGCGTCGCTGGGCAGCAGTGTGCCCGCGACGACGAGGAGAAGTGCACCCAGGACGGCGACCAATCGCCACCGCGGGCGCACGTTGGGGGAAACGTGCATCCGTGCCTCGCTACTCAGCTACCCCGAGGTCGCTGATGTTAGCTTAGTGTTAGGTCTTTGCGCATCTCGGGCTTCCAGACACGCCGCCGGTTTGCCGTCCGAGCCGTCCGGGGGCATCGGCTAATGTGGTCGACGCACTCGTCCGGGTGGCGGAATGGCAGACGCGCTAGCTTGAGGTGCTAGTGCCCTTTACGGGGCGTGGGGGTTCAAGTCCCCCCTCGGACACACGCTGAGGCCCCGGATTCCGGCTACTGCATCTACGCCGGTCCGGACCCGAAGCGATCCGTCTGACGCCCGCCGCAAGACCGCGGACGTACCTCGCCCAGTGCGGTTTGCGGCGGGCGGCGCTTAGAGACAGATGAGAGGAGGCCGGCCCGCGTCGTCGCCGTATCCTGCGCCCGGACCGGCCCGATGCAAAACTGTCCGGCATGCCAACGCTTCCGGACCGGACGGCTACCTCAGCCGCAATTGCTCACGGCTTCCGGCAGATCGCTGAGCGAAGCGGCGGTACCGCGCGCCAGGAGGACGAGCTGCTGATGTACCGCACGCCGGTACCTGATCCGGTCGTCTGGAACGGCGCGATGCTGCTCTCCCCGACACGGGACCCGGCGCGTCTGCTCGAGCTGGCCGACTCCTTCTTCAGCGATCGGGAGTCGTACGGGTTCTGGATCGTCGGCTCCGAGGACGCTGCGATGGCGGAACTGCTCGAACGAAGCGGCGCGCCCGCCATTGACGACGCTCCGCACATGGTCGCGGCGAGCGACTCGATCGCGCAGCCACACACCAGCGACGTGACGTTCGAGACCGTCACGGACGAGCGCGGCCGCGAGGCCTTCGTCGCGGTCTCGGCAGCCGCCTTCGAAACGATCGGCGCCCTCGCGACGACCTGGCCGCTGGTGTACCGGGACGTGGAATCGTTGCACCGGCAGGACATTGTGGCCGTAGTGGCCAACCGGGACGGGCGCGCGGTCGCGGCCGGCATGGGCTACCTGCACGGGGACATCTGCCAATTGATCCACATCGGCACGGTCCCCGAAGCTCGGCACCAGGGCCTCGGCGCAGCCGTGACCGCCGCAGTAGTCGCTGAGGCGCGCGCGCGGGGGGCCGGGTACGCCGTCCTGCAGGCAACCGAATTCGGTGAAAACGTGTATCACGCGCTCGGTTTCGCCGAGGTGGACCGCTTCCGGCTCCACCTCAGGCACCCGCTCCCCTGACCAGCAGCTGCCCTGGTGACGAGGCGGCTGACCGTCGCGGCCGTCACAGTGCGCTCGTCAGGGGCGCGACCCTAACCGTGCTGCCAGCTGTCGGGATCCTCGACATTGCCGGGCGACAGTCCGAGGATGTCACCGTCGGTCGAGCAGCCCAGGCCCAGCACGGTCCGGTTGGCGTAGCTGAAGTAGGCGCAGACCTGGTTGATCTCGAGAATCTCGCCGTCGGAGAAGCCCGCATCCCGGAGCTGCCGCACGTCCGTCTCGGTGACCTCGGCCGGCGAGACGGTGAGCTTCTCGGCGTACTGCATCGCCACCTTGTGCGTGCTGTCCAGCGGGGCCGCGTCGAGCTCGCCGGCGTCGATCGCCGCGCGCAGCGCGTCGGCTCGCGCATCGTCGCGAAGCAGCCGACGCAGGCCGGCATAGTGGTGCTCGACGCAGTACGAGCAACGGTTCAGCGAACTGACCCAGACTCCCAGCGTTTCCAGGAACCAGACCGGGACGGTATTCGCGGAGTGGTGCAGCACGTTCTTGTAGAGAGCCATGTGACCCTCCATCGTGTGCGGCCGCAACGAGTGCATCGCCATGATGTTGTCGACATTGCCGCCGGGTCCCGCAACCCGGTCGTACAGCCGCTTGAGGCGATCGTCGGCATCGTCGTAGGCAACCACCGCGATCCAGCTCACCGCTGACCCCCTCAGCTTGCACTCCCGGTCGTGCGAGGTACGTGCCTTCAGCCGGCGACCGGATCTGCGCGCGCCTCGGGGGAAGGGACGGACTGCAGGGTGATCCGCTCCAGCGCGTAGACCCGCGTATCGGTGCCGAACCCCTTCAGCTCCACCCTCCCGATCTCACGCGACAGGTACTGGTCCGCGGTAGCCAGATGGGCCTGCTGGTCGAGCAGGACCTGGCCGGGCTGTGCCTGCGAACACAGCCGGGCGGCAAGATTCACGACTGAACCGAGCGGCGTGTAGTCGTAGCGGCCGTCGAAGCCGACGACGCCGAGCGTGGCGTACCCGTGTGCGATGCCGACTCCGTAGCCGAGCGGGTATCCACGATGTGACCACGACTCGACGAGCGCGTCCAGAACCGGCATCAGGTCGCGGGCCATGCGTACTGCATCCACCGCGGGCGCCTCGCTCGGCACCGGATCGCCGAAGTACGCCATGATCCCGTCGCCCGCGAAACCACCGATCGTCGCGTGGTGGTGACGCAGCACCTCGCCCGCCGCGCGGTAGTACTCGTCGAGGACGGCAACCACCTCCTCCGGCTCGGCGCCAGTGGTGAAGGCGGTGAATCCGCGCAGGTCGCAGAACACCGTGGCGATCCGGCGACGATGTGGCTGCAGCGTCTCGTCGGAACCGGCGGAGAGCAGCACGTCAGCGACCTGCGGTGAAACGAAGCGCCGCATCCTTCCAAGGCGATCGAGCTCCTCGACCTGAACCGAGACCCGCTGTTCGAGCGTGTCGTTGACGAGCGCAAGCTCGGTACGGGCTGCATGCTCGGACGCCGACAGCTCTTCCGCGCGCGCAGCAATCCCGCCGACGAGCATGCCGGTGGCAGCGACGGTGGTGACGAGAGCCACCCACCGCGCGATCCCGCCGTGAAGATCGTTCTGTGCAGCCACTACGACTGCGTACTCAGTCGCGATGAGCGAAACTGACAGCACGGCGTAGCGACGCCGGAACATGTAGAACGCGAAGATGGCCGCTTCCACGTAGAGCGTCGCAAAGACGCCGTGACCGGGGCCGAGCGCCAGCAGCCCCACGGTGATCAGGATTCCGGCGCCGGTCAGCGTCGTGAGAGCCAGCAGCGGCGTGTACCGCCGCATGATCCGCGGCGGCGAGGTGACGATCACGGTGAGCACGGCAATCGCGATAGCGACGGCCGCAACGGCGAGCAGCACGAGTGCGCCGACCCGCAGGGTGGAGCTGGGGAACGTGCCCAGGAGTGTCAGTGAGGCGCCCCCGGCTAGCCCGTACATCACGACTGCCGCCGACGCCGCGCGGACGATGACGGCGTAGGGCATCGGGCGCAGGACGAAGGCGGCCGGACCGTCCCACGGCTCGGCGTCGGCCTGGCGTACCTCGTCGGCGGGTGGGGTCCACCGCAGGTTCATGGCGCGTCCGAGGGTTAGGCCGCTGCAGCGGCGGGCGGTCTGGTAGCTGCAGGCTAGAGAGGCGGCGGCACGGCGTCCATCGCAAGTCGGGCACACGCACCCAAAGATGACCCAACGGCGGCACGCTGACGGCGTGGACGGATCACAGCCGGGCCGCGACCTCGTCCGCCAGCCGGGCCGGGTCTTCGAGGCTGGGCCAGTGCCCGACATCGAGTTCGACCAGTTCGGTCGACGGGCGTAACTGCACCAACCGGTGCGCCATCGCCGGCACCGCGATCGGGTCGTGAGTGCCCCAGATCGCGGTCAGCGGCGACGGGTAGTCGACCAGGGCCGCGGTCCAGCGCGGCTGGTTCGCGCGCCGCTCGTTCAGGTACTGCGTCTGTCGCACGAGCAGCCGGGACCCGCCGCCGGTACGCACCAACGTGACCAGGTCGTCGACCGCATGCGCGGGCGGTGGCGCCGTCCGCGCGAAACTCTCGCCCACCAGCCGCCGAAGGATCCAGCGCGGAACGTCGAACGGCAGGGCCAGACCAGGCGCTCGTGCACCGAGGCGCTGACCGGGAGTGAGCCGAGCCAGATCGATGAAGATCGACCCGTTCGTCAGGATCGTGCGCCACGGCTCGAACGACAACGTCCCGTGGTTGTGCCGGTGCAACAGTTCGGCCACGACCGTGTCACCCATGTCATGGGCCAGAAGAACGCAGCGCTGCACTTTCAGCTGCGCGAGCAGGGCCTCGACGAGATCGGCCTGCTCGAACAGCGAGTACTTCGCCCGGCGCGGCTTGTCCGACAGCCCGTAGCCGAGCAGATCGAACAGCACCACCCGATGCCGGGACGAGAGCAGCGCGGCTGTCTGGGCGAAGTCGAACGACGATCCCGGGAAGCCGTGGACGATCACGAGCGCTTCCGCGTCACGCGGTCCGAGGTCGACGGTGAAGATCGAGTTGCCGCCGACCTCCAGCCGCTCGCCCTGCTCACGCCATCGCTGGATCCGTCCGGGCAGCGGGTCTGGCAAGGGCATGGCTCAGAGTCTCGCGCAGCGTCGCGCCGTCACAAATCCGAGCCCGAGCAGCGCGCACGCCGAGGAAGCGTGCCGGGACCGCTGAGCATTACCCTCAGCCGCATGCTGGTGGATGCGCAACTGGCCGCCGTCGGTTCGGCAGGCACCTGGCTCGCGGACGCAGCCGAACGAGCGGGTCTCGACGCTGCCGTGCCGACGTGTCCTGAGTGGCGGGTCCGCGACCTGCTGCAGCACACCGGTGCGGTGCACTTCTGGGCGACGGCGCACGTCCGGGACCGGCGCGAGTCCGAACTCGAGGGTGAGCTCGTGGACGTCGTCGGCGGCTGGCCGAGCGACGAGGACCTCACCACCTGGTTCCGCATCCAACACGCCAAGCTGATGACGGTGCTGACGGACGCCGATCGCGACTACCCCTACTGGACGTGGCGCGCCGCCCCAACGGAGTACAGCTTCTGGGTGGCCAGGATGGCGCACGAGACGACGGTGCACGCCATGGATGCCGACGCGGCCGCTGGGCGGCGCACCCCGGTGCCGACCGACCTCGCCGTGGACGGGGTCGATGACCTGGTCTGCGGCGTCGTCGGTGGCCGCTCCTCCGCACCGGACGTGGCCGCCCCGGTGACGCTCAGCCTCGTCGCGACCGATGCCGATCGCGGCTGGACGGTGCGGTTGACTCCGCAGCGCTACGACATCGCCACCACCGCCGACCACGACGCGGACTGTGTCGTGCGTGCTCCCGCCGCCGACCTGTATCGCCTGGTGTGGCACCGCGCGGGCGCCGGCGAGGTCGACGTCAGCGGCAACGCGACGGCACTCGACGCCTGGTGGCGCAACGTCGACATCCGGTGGACCTAGCCCGCTGCCGCGCTACGGCAGCGTCCAGAACGGACCGACGAGGCCGAGCCGGGTGAGGATGTCCTGGTTCTCGTCGCGAGTGCGGGGTCGCCAGTCGGGGTGCAGCCGGGTGTCCCACCAGGCATGGGCCAGATCGCTGAGTTTCTGTGCCGGGATCGTCGCGCCGGGTGATCGCTCGCCGAGCCAGTGTGCGATGTGTTCTTCCGACCGGAAGAGGTTCATCGCGCTTCAGGTGAAGACGATGTCGTCCCACCATCGAGCGGCCGGCACGACGCAGTGGAAGAGCAGATCTGGCCTGCTGATGCGCCGGTCGGCCACGTTGACGGCATAGGGCTCGCCGCAGTCGGGGCACGTCCCCTCAACCCGCCCGTCCACATCGAAGGCGGCGAGGATGCCGAATGCGTCCCATGCGCAGTTCGCGTACCACCAGCGCTCGTCGGCCTGAACCCGGTAGGGCGTCGGCACGGCCGAGAACGGGTTGGCCATCCGGATCTCACCGGTGTCCGGATCGAGAACCAGTGCGTGGACCTCATGCAGGCTGCGCCACCCCGCGCGGATGCGAGCCTCGTCCCCCAGTTCGTAGGCCAACGGCGCGCGCCCGCGATCGACGAACGCGGCGTACGTCCGGTTCCGCAGGTCGAGCAATTCGGCATCGATGCGTGGACGCTAACACCGTTGACCGTGCGGTGGATCGGCGAGACGCTCGATCACTGAGGGGGTGGGAGCGATGGCAAAGTTTGCTGTCTTCTTCACGTTCAAGGGCGAGACGATCAAGGGGTTGATGGACACGCCGAGCGATCGCGCCGCGGTCGTGAGCAGCCTCTGCGACGCGGTCGGGGGGCGGATGGAGTCCTATTACGTGATGTTCGGGGCGTGGGACGGTTTCACCATCGCCGAGTTGCCCGACAGCGCCTCGGCCGCATCGATCAGCCTGGCGGTGAGCAGCACCGGGGCGTTCGCTCACATCGAGACGCACGAACTCTTCGACGCGAGCGAGTTCGCGGGCGCGCTGAGTGCCGCGTCAGGATTGACCTACACCCCGCCGGGACAATAGCCCGACCTCGCGCTAACGTCCGGCTCAGGCGGAACGAAGGGTAGCCATGAGCGCGGATCACGTCGACGTCCTGATCTTGGGTGCAGGTATCTCGGGAATCGGCGCCGCGTGCCGGCTCAGCCTCGAGTGCCCGGGCGTCACCTATCGCGTTCTGGAACGCCGGCACGCCATCGGTGGCACCTGGGACCTGTTCCGCTATCCCGGCGTGCGCTCGGACTCGGACATGTACACCTTCGGCTACAACTTCCGGCCGTGGTACGGGACGAGGGTGCTTGCCGACGGCGCGTCCATCAGGGCCTACGTCGAGGCGACGGCCGCCGAGTTCGGGGTCACCGACCAGATCACCTTCGGCCGGATGGTCACCACGATGTCGTGGTCGAGTACCGACCATCAGTGGACGGTGACCGCGACCCACGCCGCCACCGGAGCGGTCGAGCAGTACACGAGCAACTTCCTCATCGCGGCGAGCGGGTACTACGACTACGACACCGGCTACCGGCCCGAGTTCCCGGGCGAGACGTCGTTCGCCGGCACGATCGTGCACCCGCAACACTGGCCGAGCGATCTCGACTACGCCGGCAAGCGGGTCGTCGTGGTCGGCAGCGGCGCGACCGCGGTGACGCTCGTCCCCGCGATGGCGCCGGACGCCGCCCACGTGACGATGCTGCAACGCACGCCGAGTTACGTGGTGGCCCTGCCTGCGGAGGACAAGATCTCCGCAGTGCTGAAGAAGGTGCTGCCCGAGGCCGTGGTGTACCGCCTGGCCCGGGTGCGCAACATCGCACTGCAGCGTGGCCTCTACGCGTTCGCCCGTTCCTTCCCCGAGCCGACGCGGCGGCTGTTCCGCGCCGGTGTTCGGCATTTCCTCGGCCGTGACGCCGACCTGTCGGCCTTCGCACCCGCCTACGGGCCGTGGGAGCAGCGGCTGTGCGTCGTCCCGGACGGCGACCTGTTCAAGGCGATCCGCAGCGGGCAGGCGGACGTCGTCACCGACCGCATCGATACGTTCACCGAGAACGGCATCCGGCTCGCCTCAGGACGCGAACTCGAGGCCGACATCGTCGTCAGCGCGACCGGGCTCAACGTGCGCCTGCTCGGCGGTGCCAGCCTCGACGTGGACGGCGCACCGGTGTCGCTCAAGGATCGCCTCACGTACAAGGGCGTGCTGGTCGAGGGCATCCCGAACGCCGCGGTGATCTTCGGTTACATCAACGCGTCGTGGACGCTGAAGGCCGACATCGCCAGCGAGTACGTCTGCCGCCTGGTCAACCACATGCGGGCCAACAGCTACACCCAAGCCGTCGTGCACGCCGATGCCGGCGAGCGCACCGACGACTCAGTGCTGGGCAGCCTGACCTCCGGCTACGTCCGCCGCGGGAACGACCAGCTCCCCCGCCAGGGGCGCAGCCAGCCGTGGCGGGTCGGCAACAACTACCTGCGCGACGCACCGATGCTCAGGCACGGGACCCTCGAGGACGGCGTGCTGGAACTGAGCACGACCCGTTCCGTCCGAACCGCGGCAGCCGAGGCCAGCTGAACCCAGGCGCGCCGACAAGATTGCCCGAACCTTGCCTCAAGAACACCTCAAGTCCGTGCCGTGGTGCCCGATTCATACGGTGTCGCCCCACCCACCCCCGAATGTGCGTCACCGGGGCGGCCACACCGATCGACCATGGCAGCCCGCGTTCCCCCACTGAACGTCCCCCGCCATTGACTATCCGCGGTCAGCCATGGTCGAGCAGTTCGGTAGCTGCGTGCGCTCCCCCCGGCGTTGCGACGGCTGCTCGAGGTCCCGGGCCATGGCGGCTCCCCCGCTGCCGCCATGGCCCGCCCCCGGCACACGTCTCCCGGTACTCGGTCCGCACGCTCGACGCGGAGAGGCATCGAGATGTCCCGCCGGACCGGATCCCCACCCACATCCGCTCGTACCACTGCCAAAGGCCGTCTGCTGGCCATCACCGTCACCACCACCCTCAGCGCAGCGCTCGTGCTCGGCACCGTCGGGCCGGCCGGTGCCGAGGTCCCCCGGTCGACGACGCAGGTCGCGTTGGCTGCACCGATGAAGGCGCCGGTGAGCACGCAGAAGAACCTGCTGCAGACCCCGAACTTCGAATACCACCGGGCACCCTGGGTCGGCAGCGAGCAGCACCGCATGTCCAGCCGGCGCGCGCCGCAGGGCAGGCATGTCCTGCACGTGCTGACCAGCGGCGGCAGAGCGGTCGCCAACTACTGGCAGGGCACCAAGGTCGCCAAGGCGGGCCAGGTCTACACCGCGTCCATGGCCGTGGCCACCGCCTACGCGGCGTGGGACTACCCGATCACGCTCGTCATCCGGGAGCGTTCGCCCGACGGCAAGTACGTCGCGTCGCGATCGAACACCCACCACCTGCGCAAGAGCTTCCACCGGATCGGCATCACGATGCTGTCACGGCGCGCCGGCGACATCATCGACCTCTACGTCTACCTCAGCCGTCCGAGCCCGCGCAGTGCGTTCCTGGCCGACGCGGCCATCCTGACCGTGTCCTCGCCCGCGGCCCGCGCACCGTCACCGCCGCCACCTCCGCCACCGCCACCGCCGCCGCCGAGTGGTGGCTCGGCATCGACGCTCGGACTGCTCGCCTATGACACCGGCCAGCCGACCGCACTCGGTGACACCAGCCGCTACGCCTACGTGGTCCTCCAGGAGAACCAGTTCGCGCACATCGCCGAGATCAAGGCCCAGAACCCGAACACCAAGGTTCTGGCCTACATGCAGGGCGGCAACACCCACTACTACGACAGTTGCTCGAACACCTCGTCCCAGCACCTCTGGGGTGACTCGTACGGCGTCAGCTACTGCTACGCGAACCGGCACCACCCGGACTGGTTCCTGACCGATCGGTCCGGCACCCGGCTGCGCACTGTCGACTACTCGTTCCTCATGCCGATGGACGTCGGGTCGGCCGGCTTCGCCGCTGCCTGGTCTCGCGGCACGTACCCCAACGTCCGTGCCGACGGGTTCGACGGCATCTGGATCGACGACGTCAACATCGATCCGGGCCACGGCCTCAACGGCCGCATCGCGAAGTACAGCGACGTCCAGTACGGCGCCGCCACCACCACCTGGGCCACCCGGGTCGGCGACTACTTCCGCAGCCGCGGGATGACAGTCTTCGCCAACATCGGAATGCAGCCGTGGGTCCCGTACCAGATGGCAGACACCCTCGCGCTCGGCAAGCACATCACCGGCGTCAACCGCGAACACTTCGTGCGGTACGGCGACATCTGCGGGCCGTTCGGCGAGCGGTTCAACACCACTGCCACCAATGGCACGCCGCCGCTGAGCTCGATGATGGACTACGCGACCCGGCTGCAGAGCCAGGGCACGAAGGTGTCCGGGGTCGACTACGGCTACACCACGACGACGGCCGAGGACGCCGAGACGATGACCTACGGCCGGGCCTTCTTCCTGCTCAGCTGGGACGGGACGGACGGCAGTGCGTACTTCTACCGCCGTTGCGGCGTGAACGACACGGCGTTCCGCAACTGGACGACCGACCTCGGCCAGCCAACCGGGCCGGTCGTCACCCGCTCGGACGGCGTCCTCACCCGCAATTTCGAATCCGGCATGGTCCTGCTCAACCCGAACCGCGGCGGTCGCGCCGCCCACGTTCCGGTCGGGTCGGCCATGCACACGATGTCCGGTGCGCGCGTAGACGGTGGGGTTTACGTAGCACCGCAGACGGCCACGATCCTCTCCTCGTAGCCGTCGGACAGCCCGGCCGGGCCGTCGACCCCACTTAGGTGGTCGGCGGCTCGGTCGGCGCCGTTTGGGCACCATCGAGAAGGTCCGCGGGGCTCCGTCGATCCAGGTCAGTCCAGGCTGTCGGCCCGGATCGGTGCGCGTCCGGCCGGCTGTCGCGGGCGCTCGGTCACCGGCTCCACGCGCTCGACCGGGACGGTCTCCGGGTGCCCCTCGCGCAGGGTCAGCACCGTCTCGCCGTGTCTGATCTCGATACCTTCCTCGGGCGCGTGGGTCACCTCGTAGGTGACCTCGTCCGGTCCGGCCGCCACCAGGATGCGCGCGTCGCGCCACACCAACCGGAACCGCAGCGACGTCCACCCCGGCGGAAGTTGCGGGCGGAACGACAGTTGCCCCCGGTGGTCCCTCATGCCGCCGAAGCCGGCCACGACGGCGAGCCAGGTGCCGGCCAGCGACGCGATGTGCAGGCCGTCGCCGGTGTTGTGCTCGAGGTCGTGCAGGTCCATCATCGCCGCCTCGGCAAGATAGTCCGCGGCCAGGTCGAGTTGGCCTACTTCGGCCGCGAGCACCGCCTGCGTGCATGCGGACAGCGACGAGTCACGGACCGTCAGCGGCTCGTAGTACGCGAACGCCCGCGCCTTCTGCTCCGGCGTGAACGAATCGCCGCACCAGTGCATGGCGAGCACCAGATCGGCCTGCTTCAGCACCTGCTTGCGATAGATCTGGAAGTAGGGAGACGTGAGCAGCAGCGGGTACCGGTCGTCGCGCTCGGTCGCCTCGAAGTCCCAGATCTCGCGCGAGGTGTAGCCGAGGTCCTGCTCGTGGACCGCACGCTCGTCGTCGTAAGGCATCGCCATGTCGTCCGCCGCCGCACGCCACGCAGCGATCGCGTCTGCCGCGACACCGTTCGCCTGCGCCACCTTCGGCCAGGCGTCGGCCGCGTCGGCTGCTGCGACGAGGTTCCGCGCCGCCATCAGGTTGGTGTAGATGTTGTCGCGCACGATGGCGCTGTACTCGTCGGGCCCGGTGACGCCGTCGATGTGGAACTTGCCGTCCGGGCCGTAGTACCCGAGCGACATCCACAGCCGCGCGGTCTCGACGAGGAGCGGCAGCGCGTAGTCGCGGTGGAAGTCCAGGTCGCCGGTCCAGTCGACGTAACGCTGCGCGGCGACGGCGATACCGGCGTTGACGTGCATCGCGGCTGTTCCGGCCGGCCAGTAGGCCGAGCACTCCTGACCGCGGATCGTGCGCCAGGGGAACACCGCTCCCTCGACGTGCAACGTGCGCGCCCGCTCGCGGGCCAGGTCGAGCGTCGCCCAGCGCCATCGGAGCGCGTCGCGCGCGGCGTTCGGGCTGGTCGCCGTGAGGACGGGAAGCACGAACATCTCCGAGTCCCAGAAGGCGTGCCCGTCGTAACCGGGGCCAGTCAACCCCTTTGCCGGGATGGCCCGCTGCTCGGCACGCACCCCGGCCTGGAAGGTGTGGAACAGCGCGACCCGAACCGCCTGCTGGATCGCCGGGGCGCCCTCGATCTCGACGTCGGCGCAGTCCCAGAACAACTGCAGCGCGGCGCGTTGGTCGGCGACCAGCTGATCCCAGCCCTGGTGCTTTGCCGAGACGAGCGCCGCCGAGACCTGATCGCTGAGCGCATGCAACGAGCGCTGGCTCGACCAGCCGTAGCTGACGAACTTGGTCAGGCCCAAGCGCTCACCCACCTCGAGCTTGCAGCCGACCATCAGCCGCGCCCAGTCGCTGCGCACGGTCAGCTCGTAGGCGTGCCCGTCCGCGGCCTCGATCTCGTGGTCCATGGCGGCGGCCATGCGCAGCTTGCTGGCCCGGGTGCCGTGCACCAACAAGGCGCGAGTGCCCTCACCGCTGTGTTGCAACGGCTCGAGCGCGCTCTCCATGATCGCGGCTACCCGAGGATCCTTCGATTGAGCAGGGACGTGCTCGTTCGCCACCATCTCGGACTGCACGACGACCCGTACCGAGTCACTGACCGCCTCGACCTCCCAGCGCACCGCGAGAATCGAGCGTTGCGTGAGCGAGACGAGCCGCTGGGTGCGCAACCGCACCACCTTCCCGGACGGTGAACGCCACTCGACCACCCGGTGCAGCACGCCACCACGCAGGTCCAACACACGCTGGTGGTGCAGCACGTCGCCGTAGCGCAGATCGAGAGGTTCGTCGTCGACCAACAACCGGATGAGCTTGCCGTTCGTGACGTTCAGGATCGTCTGGCCGTCCTCCGGGAAGCCGTAACCGGCTTCGGCGTAGGGCAGCGGGCGGGTCTCGTAGAAGGAGTTCAGGTACGTCCCGGGCAGCCCGTGCGGATCGCCCTCGTCCAGGTTGCCGCGCACGCCGATATGCCCGTTGGACAACGCGAACAGCGATTCGGACCTGGACAGGTCATCGACGTCGAAGCCGACCTCGTGCAACGCCCACGGCTCGACCGGGAAGCGATCCGCGCCCGGCTTCACAGCAGCTCGGCCAGATCGCCGACGACGACCGACGCGCCGTGCTGCGCGAGTTCGGCCTCATGATCGTCCCCGTACCGGTTCACCCCGACCACGTAACCGAAGCCGCCGGCCTGGCCGGCCTGCACCCCGGCGATCGCATCCTCGAAGACGGCCGCGTGGCCGGCCGCAACGCCGGCGCCGCGGGCCCCGGCGAGGAACGAGTCCGGCGCAGGTTTCCCCGCCAGGTGCTGTTCGGCGATCGTCACACCATCGACCCGTCCTTCGATCAGCTCGGCCAAGCCGGTCACGCGGAGCACCTCGCGGGTGTTCGCACTCGACGACACCACCCACCGCCGCAGCCCCGCGTCCCGCGCCGCCTCCAGATAGCGCCGCGACCCCTCGAAGACCGTCACGCCGTCGTCACGGATCGCCTTGACCAGCAAGTCGTTCTTGCGGTTGCCGACTCCGATCACCGTGTCGGCGTCGGGCGCATCGTCCGGTGATCCGTCCGGCAGGTCGATTCCGCGCGAATGCAGGAAATCACGGACGCCGTCGCCGCGTGGCTTGCCGTCGACGTACTCGGCGTAGTCCTCGTCGGTGAACGGTGCCTGGCCCCGCTCGGCGAGCAGGGGATCGAAGGTCGCTCCCCACGCCTTGCGGTGCACCGAGGCGGTGTCGGTGAGCACTCCGTCGAGATCGAACAGGCACACGGTCACGGTGTCGGGCAGCC
This sequence comes from uncultured Actinomycetota bacterium, assembly GCA_963750295.1. GTDB lineage: Bacteria > Actinomycetota > Actinomycetes > Mycobacteriales > Jatrophihabitantaceae > CAVVPY01. The sequence continues at coordinate 1,067,996 of CAVVPY010000001.1, read as the reverse complement.
CAAGCATGAGACAAAGCATGCCCCAGCCCGGCGCGACGCCTTCGTGCCGTACGGTCGGCGGCGTGTCTGCCGAGCCCTCCTCGACGCTGCCCGGGTTCGACGCGTTGCTCGGGGTGGAATACCTCGAGGCAAGCGGCGAGCGGGTCGTTGCCCGCTGGACGGTCACGGCGGACCTGCTGCAGCCCTACGGGATCGTCCACGGCGGCGTGCACTGCGCCGTGATCGAGGGCGCGGCCAGCTTCGGCGCGGCGATCTGGTTCGGCGAGCGGGGCCGCGTCGTCGGCGTGTCGAACCAGACCGACTTCCTGCGCGCCGTCACCGAAGGCGTGCTCACCGCCACCGCCACCCCGGTCCACCGGGGACGCAGCCAGCAGCTGTGGGCGGTGCACATCACCGACGCGGAGGACCGGCTCGTCGCGCGCGGGCAGGTACGCCTGCAGAACCTGCACGGGACGGCTGGGCCGGGCGCGCAGTAGGGTCCGGTTTGCCGCCAGCGAAAGAAGGACACCCATGTCGGACGCCGCCGTAGCACGCTTCTCATCGCCCAACGGTGAGGGCCTCGACCTGCCTGTCTCCCGCGCGTCCGAGGGATCGGACGGCGCCGACATCGGCAAGCTGCTGTCCACAACCGGGCTCGTCACCTACGACCCCGGGTTCGCGAACACCGCCTCGTGCACGTCCGCGATCACCTACATCGACGGTGAGGCGGGCATCCTGCGCTACCGCGGGTACCCGATCGACGAGCTCGCCAAGGGATCGACGTTCCTCGAGACGAGCTACCTGCTCATCTACGGCGAACTGCCGACCACCGATCAGCTCGCCGAGTTCGAGGAGTCGATCCGCCGGCACACGCTGCTGCACGAGGACCTCAAGCGGTTCTTCGAGGGTTTCCCTCGCGACGCCCACCCGATGCCAGTTCTCTCGTCGGCGGTGTCGGCGTTGTCGACGTTCTACCAGGACGCGCTCGACCCGTTCAAGGAGGAGGACGTCCAACTCTCCATCGTGCGGCTGCTCGCGAAGCTGCCGACGATCGCCGCCTACGCCTACAAGAAGTCCGTCGGCCAGCCGTTCCTCTACCCGGACAACTCGCTGGGCCTGGTCGAGAACTTCCTGCGGATGACCTTCGGCTTCCCTGCTGAGCCGTACGAGCCCGACCCGACGATCGTGCGCGCACTCGACATGCTGTTCATCCTGCACGCCGACCACGAGCAGAACTGCTCGACCTCGACCGTCCGGCTCGTCGGCTCGTCGCAGGCCAACCTGTTCGCGTCGGTGTCGGCGGGCATCAACGCGTTGTTCGGCCCGCTGCACGGTGGCGCCAACCAGTCGGTGCTCGAGATGCTCGAGCGGATCAAGGAAGAGGGCGGTGACGTCACGTCCTTCGTCGAGCGGGTGAAGAAGAAGGAGAAGGGCGTCAAGCTCATGGGGTTCGGGCACCGCGTGTACAAGAACTACGACCCGCGAGCGGCGATCGTGAAAGAGGCGGCGGACGAGGTGCTGTCCTCGCTCGGCCAGCGTGACGACCTGCTCGACATCGCGATGCAGCTCGAAGCGGTCGCACTCGAGGACGACTACTTCGTCGAACGCAAGCTGTACCCGAACGTGGACTTCTACACCGGACTGCTCTACCGCGCCATGGGCTTCCCGACGAAGATGTTCACCGTGCTGTTCGCGATCGGCCGCCTGCCCGGCTGGATCGCCCAGTGGCAGGAGATGATCAACGACCCGCACACGAAGATCGGCCGGCCGCGGCAGCTCTACACCGGCCCGACCCAGCGGGCGTACGAGCCGATCGAGAAGCGCTGATCCCCTCCCGGTAACGGTCAGGCGGGGCAGCTGCCGGTCAGCAGGGTGGTCGGCTCGGCGGGCAGATTGTGATCCGGCGCGGTACAGCCCGAGGATGCGAATCCTCGTCCGGTCGACCGGAACGTCTGCCAGTACACCGTGCCGGTGGCGTAGGTGGGTTCGTAGGTGTTGATCGCCGTCACCACGTCGATCAGCCCGTCGCCGTCGAGATCGAGCGGGTCGGTACTCGGCGTGTCGGAGGGGACTTCGCCGACGCGGACCAGGGCGTCGGCGCGCCGGACGTACCCCTCGGCCACCGACGCGTGCGCGCCCGCACCCATCGTGACCACACAGTTCGGCACCGGGCGTGGCGAGCACACCATGTCGCCGGCAAGCTGGTCGGCGGTGACCCGCCAGAACACCGGGACGTCCTCGCTGGTCAGTTCGAGCACGGTGGAACCCCCCGACCCGCCCTGGCCCTGCGCGGCCCACAGCACGGCCGCGTACCCATCGCCGAGGTCGGCACTGGCGTGCTGCGTGCACCGGCCCCCGGCACAGGCCGCTGGAGCCGGCAGCGGGGTCGGTCCGGTCGGCGGCGCGGACAGCGACGGTGACGGCGCCTCGCTCGTCCCACCCGCGCTCGTGCCGGCCGACGTCGACGTCGACGTCGAGGTGGGCGCAGGCGGCGTGCCCGCCGGACGACCGGTGCCGCTGCCGTCCACGACCGAGGCGCACGAGCACAGCAGCACGACCACCGCTGCCGCCGCCAACCTGACGAGCACGCCGCATCACCTCCGGGCCGCCGAGTGTCCCGCGGCGGTTACCTGCGCGGGCGAAGCAACGCCGAGGGGACAATGGTCGAATCGACAGTGTGGTCGGAAGGAGAGGGGACGACGATGGCGTACTACCAGCAGCGCGGCAGCGTACCGCCGAAGCGGCACACCCAGCACCGCGACGAGAACGGGGCGCTGTACTTCGAGGAGTTGATGGGCGAGGAGGGGTTCTTCTCCGACTCGTCACTGCTGTACCACCGTGCGATCCCGTCGGCACTGGTCGACGCCCGGCCGTGGGTGCTGCCGGATCAGGCCACCATGCCGAACGAACCGCTGCTTCCCCGGCACCTGGTGCTGCCGGAACTGTTCAAGTACCCCGACAGCGACGCCGACCTCGCCTCGACCGACGCGGTGACCGGGCGGCGGCTGGTGCTCGGAAACGACGACGTCCGCATCTATTACGTCGTTGCCGGCGCGCCGTCACCGCTCTACCGCAACGCCCTCGGTGACGAGTGTGTGTACGTCGAGTCGGGCGAGGCAGTTGTCGAGACGATCTTCGGCACGCTGCGGGCCGGCCAGGGCGACTACGTCCTGCTGCCACGCGCGACCACGCACTCGTGGCAGCCGGTCGGCGAGATCCCCCTGCGGCTGTACTGCATCGAGGCGAACAGCCACATCGTCCCGGCTCGGCGGTACCTGTCGAAGTACGGTCAACTGCTCGAGCACGCCCCGTTCTGCGAGCGCGACCTGCACGGGCCGGGCGAGCCGCAGCCGGGCACCGGCACCGACGTCGAGGTCTACGTCAAGCACCGTGGCACCGGCCCGGGGGGCATCGCCGGGACCACCTACGTCAGCCCGCACCACCCGTTCGACGTCGTCGGTTGGGACGGCTGCCTGTACCCGTACACGTTCAACGTGGCCGACTTCGAACCGATCACCGGCCGGGTGCACCAGCCGCCACCGGCCCACCAGGTGTTCGAGGGCAACAACTTCGTGATCTGCAACTTCGTGCCGCGCAAGGTCGACTACCACCCGCTCTCGATCCCTGTGCCCTACTACCACTCCAACGTCGACTCGGACGAGGTGATGTTCTACTGCGGCGGCGACTACGCCGCGCGCAAGGGGTCGGGCATCGCTCAGGGATCGGTCTCGCTGCATCCGGGAGGACACTCGCACGGGCCGCAGCCAGGGGCCTACGAGCGCTCGATCGGGGTCGAGTACTTCGACGAACTCGCGGTCATGGTCGACACGTTCCGCCCGCTGCGCCTCGGTGAAGGGGCGCGGGCGTGCGACGACGGCCGGTACGCCTGGACCTGGTCGGGACGGGGCCCGGACGGGCCGCTCGATCCGGCACCCGCCGCACCGCCCGCGCAATGACCGCCGGTGCCGGTGGGTACGGGCTGGACCACCTGCCCTATGCCCGCGTCCGCATGCCGGACGGCCCGACCCGCGCCGTGACGCGCTACCAGGACGCGCTGCTCGATCTGGCGCTCGTCGACGCGGAACTGTTCGGTGCCGGGACCCTCGACGCGTTTCTCGCCGCCGGCCGCCAGACCTGGACGCAGGTACGGCTGGCCGCGATCGACCGGATCACCGCCGATGACCACGCGCTACTGCCGCTCGCCGGTGCCGTCCCCGTCCTGGGTTTCACGGTGGCCGACTACGTCGACTTCTACGCCTCCGAGGTGCACGCCACCAACGCCGGGCGGATCTTTCGTCCCGACGGCGAAGCGCTCACCCCGAACTGGAAGCACCTGCCGATCGGCTACCACGGCCGCGCCGGTTCGGTGGTCGTGTCCGGCACCGAGGTGCGTCGACCGAGCGGGCAGCGCAAGGACGCCGACGGCGAACTCGGCTTCGGGCCGGCCCGACGGCTCGATTTCGAGGCCGAGCTCGGATTCGTCGTCGGCACGGCGAGCGAGCCGGGCGCGCCGGTACCGGTCACCGAGCTCGCCGAGCACGTGTTCGGCGTGTGCCTGCTCAACGACTGGTCCGCGCGTGACATCCAGGCCTGGGAGTCGCAGCCGCTCGGACCGTTTCTCGGCAAGTCGTTCGCGACCTCGGTCTCGGGCTGGCTGACGCCGCTCGATGCGCTCGGAGCGGCCTGGACCGCGCCGCCACGCCGCGACCCGACGCCGTTGCCGTATCTGGACGACTCGGCGAGTGCCGCTGGTCTCGACCTTGAGTTGACAGTCTGTCTCAACGGGACGGTGTTGAGCCGACCACGCTTCGACTCGATGTACTGGACACCGGCGCAGTTGCTCGCCCACCTGACGTCCAACGGCTCGTACGTGCGCACCGGCGATGTGCTCGGCTCGGGCACGGTGAGCTCGGCGCCGGGTGACTTCGGCAGTCTGCTCGAGCTGGGCTGGAACGGCCGCGTACCGATCCAGCTCGACGACGCCACCACCCGGACCTGGCTGCAGGACGGCGATGAGGTGCTCATGACGGCGTCCGCCCCCGCACCGGGTGGCCGGATCGAGCTCGGCGAGGTGCGGGGGCGCATCGTCGGCGGCTGATCCGGCGGAGCGGATCAGCCGCCGTCACGCCTGGTCAGGGCAGGTAGTACATCGGGTTGGGCATCTTGAACTTGTGCCCGGAGTGCCCGCCGAGCAGATCGCTGTACTGGTCCCCGAAGTCCGCGACGAGGTCGTAGCCCAGCGCCTCGATGTGCGCGCGCGTACCCGACTTGTATTCGATCGTCGTGCAGTTCGGTGACGCCGAACAGTGCAGGTAGGCCGGCGGCGTGGGCTGCTTCAGGTACACCCGCGCATCACGGAGCGCGGCGCGCCCGTACCCGACGTTCTGCAGATTCTGCAGGGTCGGGGCGCGCTGCGCCTCGGGCCGGCCGGTCAGGAAGAACACGGTGAACCCGGCCTTCGCGGCCCAGTTCGCCAGCCTCGGCATGCCGTACACGGACGGGAACGCAGCGTTCTCGACGAAGAGCTGGTTGCTCGCCGGGGTGTAGGCGAAGTTGACGTACACCTCGTAGTCGAAGGTGTTCAGCGTCGTGTCGTCGACGTCGAACACGACTGCCGGGTTCGGGCCGTGTGAGCCCGGGTCGGCCAGCACGCCCTCGAGGTAGGTCTTCGCCCGATCCTGGATCTTGGCGACCTCCTTGGCGTAGTTGCCCGTCCGCGACGGGATCGTGACCGTCCCGACGTTCGGGTAGGTCGCGGACGCGCTGCCGTAGTAGGCCTTGATCGTGCTCTCGACGGTGGTCACGTTCGGGATCGAGTCGCCGCGCGTCGGTACCGAGGCCGGGTGGGCCGTCGTGCCGCTCGCGGTCGTGAGTCCGCCGAAGACGAGGCCGGCCGCTGCTATGAGCGCGCCGACACCGATCGGGCCGAGGCGACGCCGGGTGCGGCGCAGCCGGGTGTGCGGCCGGGCGGGAGGGACAGGGCTTTCGGGCATGAGCGGGTCCTTTCGAGCATGGGTCGTGCCCGGGCCGGACAGGGCACAGGCGGTGACGGTGCTCCGACCATGCCACGCCCGGCGCGAACCGGACAACAGCCAGGTACCACCAATTTCCGGACAGGGCGCCCGACAGTGCGCTTGCGCGCCAACTGACACACTTCATGGAACCGATGAGGCCCTCGCACACGAATTGAGGACGTGAACCTGGCTGTGGACTCCATCGACGACATCGGCGTCCGCCTCAATCAAGGCGATCCTGCCGCGCTCGAGGACGCCTACCGCACGCTCGGGCCACTCGTCATGTCCTACCTGTCGCGTTACGTCCCGCAGAACGACATCGAGGACGTCATGCAGCGGGTCTTCTACGAACTGTGGCGCGTCCACGAGCGCTACGACCCCGGGCAGCCGTTGCGCGCATGGGTTCTCGGCATCGCCCGCAAACGGGCGATCGACCACCTGCGCAAGCGGCGCGATGTGGTGGTCCCGCTCGACTCGATGCGCGAGATCACCGGCGAGGACGGGCGCGAGGTCGCCGAGCGCCTCGTGTGGGCCGACGAGGTGCGGACCTCGCTGGACAAGCTTCCCGACCCGCAACGCCAGGTAATCGAATTGGCCTACTTCGACGGCTACACCCAGTCCGAGATCGCGGTCGCGCTCGACATCCCCCTCGGCACGGTCAAGACCCGCACAGCGCGCGGGATGCAACGCATGGCCGGCCTGCTCGAGAGTTCGCGAGGTAACCGATGAACACGCATGTGTCCGAAGAACTGCCCCGTTTGCTGACCGGCGAGGCCTCACGAGACGTCGTCCTCGACGCGGCGGCCCACCTGCGAATCTGCGTCGACTGCCAGCAGGAACTGGTCTCGGCGGTTGTAGCTCACTCCTCCCTCAGTTCGGCGCACCGCTTCGCCCCCGAGATCGTCTCCGGCCCGGAGCGCGAGGTGAGCGCCGGTGGCATCGCCGAGTCGCCGGCGCTGCTGCCTGACTTGTCGGCGATGTTCGCGCAGGTCCGGGACGAGCTCACGGTTGCACCCCGCAAGCACCCCAACCGCACCCGGTACCTGCTGGGCGCCGCGGCGGCAGCCGTCATCATCGGCGGCGGCGCGGCGACCATCGTCGCGGTCAGCGGCGACTCCGGCTCGAGCCGAACGATCCAGCTCACCGCCTTCGATCGCGGCACGACGTCCGCGACGGTGACCGTCGAGGGCGGCGAGATGCGCATCGACGCGACGTCGCTGCCCAAGCTGGTCAGCAAGCGCTACGAGGTGTGGCTCACCAACCACACCCGCAGCGAGATGAAGCCGATCGGTTGGATCGGCTCGGACGGTCGCTCGACCCTCACCGTGCCGGCGGACCTGATGGCGCACTACACCGACATCGAGGTCAGCGTCCAGGACGTCGCGTCCCGCACCTACGACTACAGCAACATCAGCGTGCTGCGCGGCGACTACGGCTGATCGGCCCGGCTGCGGGTCAACCGAGGTTCTTGTTGACCCTCGGTGGCATTGGGAAGAACATGCTGGTCCGTGCGGCGTAGTCCGCCCATCCCTCGCGCCGCGACATGTGCTTCTCCAGGATGCGCGCGCCCGAGCCCTTCGTCAGCAGCAGCGTCATGAGGATCGGCGCGTAACAGGTGAGCACGCCGGGCCACGCGTCGGCGGCCACGAGGAAGATCCCCCACCACACGCAGGCGTCGCCGAAGTAGTTCGGGTGGCGCGTGTAGCGCCACAGCCCGGACTGGATCAGCTGGCCCTTATTCGCCGGGTCGGCGCGGAAGCGTTCCATCTGCCGGTCCCCGACGGTCTCGAACACGACACCGACCAACCAGATTGCGACGCCGAGCCAGGCGATCACCCCGACGGTCCCCGACTCGTATCCACCGACCAGGATCGGCGAGCCGATCACCAGCGCCAGGATGCCCTGCAACGCATAGATCATCCGCAGGGCGTAGAGGTCCTGGTTGCCCTTCGCCTTGCCGAGCAGGTCCTCATAGCGCGGGTCTTCGGGCTTGCCGACCGTGCGCCGGCCGATGTGCTGGGCCAGGCGCAAGCCCCACAGCAACGGCAGTACGAGCAGCAGCGTCCGGCGCAGGCCGTCCCCGTGCCCGGACGAGTGGACGAACACCGCGCCGGCGATGGCACAGAAGAGCAGGCCCCAGGCGGTGTCGATGACGCTGTGCTTGCCGGCGATCTTCGCGACCACGAACGTGGCGGCGAGGACGATGACCACCGCGCCCGCCGCCCACGCCAGTCCGGTGCCGAACGCGCCGGTGTCGAACTCGCTCATCTGCGTACTGCATCAGGCGCGGGTGGGTTCATTCCTCGACGGTAGCCGCCCACGGTCGCGTGGCGGGCATGGCGCTGGCCCCGTCGCGGGTCGGCTTCACCGCGAGGAACTGGTCGACGCCCATCCGGCCCTCCTCGAAACTGAGCGCACCGCCCACGAGGTACAGCCGCCACACGCGGGCGACCTCGTCGCCGAGCAAGGCGACGAAGCGGGACCAGTTGCTTTCGAGCGTCTCGATCCAGTGTCCGACCGTGGTCACGTAGTGCTCGCGCATCGCCTCGACGTCTCGTACCTCGAACCCGGCACCCTCGAGGTGGGCGAGCGTTCGCGACATCGGGCGCATATGCATGTCCGGCGCGATGTAGGCCTCGATGAACGCACCGCCACCAGGAGCCGTGTCGGCGTGCCGGGACATCTGTTGCAGCAGCAGCCGGCCGGCCGGCTTCAGCGCCCGGAACAGGATGCTCGCGTACACCGGGTATTGCCCCTCGCCGACGTGCTCGCCCATCTCGATCGAGCTGACGGCGTCGAAACTCTCGGCGAGTTCGCCCACCTCGCGGTAGTCCTGCAGGCGCACGTCCACCCGGTCGCTGAGCCCGCGGTCGGCGATGCGCTTGGCGATGAGGTCGCGTTGCTGTGCGGCCAGAGTGATGCCGGTCGCGTGTACGCCGTAGTGCTCGGCAGCATGGAGGATCAGCGATCCCCAGCCACAGCCGACGTCGAGCAGCCGCATGCCCGGCTTGAGGTCGAGTTTGCGGCAGATCAGGTCGAGCTTGGCCCGCTGCGCGTCGACCAGCGACTGGCCGGGATGGGTGAAGTAGGCCGACGAGTAGGCCATCGTCTCGTCCAGCAGCAATTCGTAGAAGTCGTTGGACAGGTCGTAGTGGTGGGCGATGGCGGCACGGTCGCGCCGCTTCGTGTGCAGCCGCCCGCTGAGCCGGGCCTCGGTCGCCGGCCGGGACGGACAGGTTCCGATCGCCCCCAGCCGGAGGGCCGCGAGTACCGCCTTGGCCCTGCCGCGCGCGTCGAGTGCGATGCCGGACGTCGGGCGGGAGCGGGCGGTTCGCCACGCGCGGCGGAATCCCTCGGCCAGGTCACCCTCGACGTCGAGGTCACCGGTGACGTACGAGCGCGCGAGACCGAGCTCGCCGGGAGCCCACAGCAACCGGCGCAGCGCCCGACGCGAGCTGATCACGAGCACCGGCCCGTCGCTCGGCCCGGTCTCGCTGCCGTCCCACGCTCGCAGCCGTACCGGCAGCTCGACCCCGACAGTCGCGCGGACGAGTTCGGCCAGGCGCTGCGCGGCGGTGGGGGCCATTGATTCCTCCGGGTCGGACGGGTGTTGCGGACGGGCTTGGACGGGTAATCCCTTACGCCACAGGCGAATGCCGTGCACGGTGATCAGAGCGCGCACCAGCCAGGTCTCGAACGGTTTGCGCAGCGCGTTGCTCAGCACGGTGCGCAGCCGTACCTCCACCGGCACACCACGCACGGACGCCGTGAACGGCTTTCCGTCGGGTCGGTGCAGGGTGACCGTAACGGCCAACCGGTCCCCCGGTTCCGGCAGGCTCATCCGGTAGAACCCGTCGACCGGATAGAACGGCGAGACGTAGAACTGCTTGTCCGTCTCGGCCCGGCCGGCGTCGTCGGTGCGAAGCAGGTACCGATGCCCCTGCCCGTAGGTGTTGTGCACCTCGGCGATGACGCAGACGAGTTCGCCGTCCGGGTCATGGCACCAGAACAGCGACAGCGGGTTGAACACATAGCCGGCGCTGCGCGCGTAGGCGAGCATGGTGATCCGGCCGCCGCGCAGGTCGATTCCCTGCTCGGCCAGGTAGATGTCGACGTTCTCGCGCAGCGACAGCCCCGGGTCACCGAGGTGGTCTCGTGACTCGAACCGGGCCAGCCACCCGAGCCCGCGCGGCAGGCGGGGAAGTTCGTCCAGGTCGACGAACCACTGGACGCTGCTGTGCCTGACGTCGTGCCGAACCGGACTGGCGCGCATGTGCGCGATCTCGATCTCGTACAGACGCGCAGCTACCACGACGCGCCCAGGCTGCCCGCCGCCGTCACCCCGGACCGGGCGCCGTCCTCGTGGAATCCCCAACCGTGGTACGCGCCGGCGTAGGCGAGCACGCCGTCGTTGAGCTGCGGCAGTGCTTCGCGCGCGGCCACGGACTCGGTCGTGTACACCGGGTGCTCGTACTGCATGCGGTCGATCACGTGCCGCGAATCGATCCGGTGCTCGCTGTTCAGCGACACGACGTAGGTCTTGCCGGCCGACAGGCGCTGCAGCCGATTCATGTTGTAGCTGACTTCGACCGACGTCGGCGCGGCGTTGCAGCCCTTCATCGCGTAGTTCCACGAAGCCTGCGCCCGGCGCGCACGGGGCAGCACCGACACGTCGGTGTGCAGCACAGTCGGGTTGACGGTGTAGCCGATGGCACCGAGCGCGTCGCGCTCTGCTGACGTGGGCTCCGCGAGCAGGTTGAGGGCCTGGTGCGGGTGCGTGGCCAGCACGGCACCGTCGAAGTGCTCAACCGTGTCGGAGTCGTCGCGGATGTCGACACCGCTCGCTGTCCGGGTCACCGACCGGATCGGAGTGGATGTCTCGACCGCGGTCAGCCCCTTGGCGATCTTCTCGACGTAACGGGCCGACCCACCCGCGACGGTGTACCAGGTGGGCGACCCGCTGACCGTCAACATGCCGTGGTTCTCGAGGAACGCGAACAGGAATCGGGCCGGGTACTCGCCGGCGTGCGAAGGGGCCGTCGACCAGACCGCGGCGACCAGCGGGGTGACGAAGTGGTTCTCGAAGTAGGGCGTGAAGCGGTTCGCCCGCAGGAACTGCGCCAGCGTCATGCGATCGTCGTCCGAGGCCAGCAGATCGTGCGCGGCACGGTGAAATCGGCGCACGGCCGCCAGCATGCGCAGGTAGCGCGGATTGGTCACTGCGGACAGCGTCGGTAGGAGTCCACTGAGTCCGCGTCCCCCCGCGTACTCCAGGCCACAACCGGCGCACGCGATGGACATGCTCATGTCCGATTCCTGCGTCTCGACCTCGAGTTCGGCGAACAACCGAAGCAGGGTCGGGTAGGAGCGGCGGTTGTGGACGATGAAGCCGGTGTCGATGCCGAGCACACGTCCGTCCAGGTCTGCCACCTCGTGCGTGTCGGCGTGCCCGCCGAGCCGGTCGTCGGCCTCGTAGAGGACGACGTCAGCCGTGCGCTGCAACACGTGCGCCGCGGTGAGTCCCGCGACACCACTGCCAACCACAGCCATCCTGCGTCGCGTCACGCGGAGCCCTCCGTGCGTTGATCGCCTGGTGGATGGCGATTTCTCGATTCTGATCTGTTCACTACTCGTTCGTTACGCGCGGGGGTGGCGGTTCCATGCGAAAGGGCTGCCACAAGTCTCCTTGGGGAGCGCTGCCGCACACCAGAGCAGTTGTCGGGTAGCTTCTGCCCACATGGTCGACATCCATCACGAAGGACTCACCGATGCCCCGGTAGGCGTGAGCTTCGCCTACCTCGCCGACTACCGGAACGCGACGAACTGGATGTTCGGACTGTCGGCATTCACCCCCTCCGGCGAGTGCGACTACGGCCTGGGATCGGTCTTCGATGCGACCTTTCACATCGCCCCGGTGAAACTGCACTCGAGAATCGAGGTGACCGGATGGGACGACGATGCACTCATCGAATTCGAGTCGATTAAGGGCTTCCGTAATACCTCGTCATGGCGCTTCATCGACAACGGGGACGGACGCACCCGCATCCAGGTCGTGTTCTCCTACGAATTGCCCGGCGGCATCGCCGGCAAGGTGATGGGCCGTGCCTTCGAGCCAATCGTGGCATTGTCGGTACGGCACAGCGATGAGGCCCTGCGCAAGCACATCGAGGCCGCCCACCGCGAGCAACAGCACTGACCCGCGGCGCCGCTGCGGGGCGGGCCGGGCATTACGAAAGGGCGGCGGCACGGGAGGGATGTGCCGCTCGCCCTTTCACGACCAAGTGTAGGGCATGGGGTCAAAGATCGGTTAACCACCAGCCAACTACGTTGTCCTTCATGGGCAACGCCTATTTCGACTGCGTGACCGAAAGCGGGGACGGCGGCAGCTACCGCGCCGGCCCGCACACGGCGGGGCCGTGGGACCCCCGGTTGCAGCACGGCGGACCGCCGAGCGCGCTGCTCGTCCGAGCCGCCGAACGTCTGGCCGTCGCCAGCGGCCGGGACGACGTCGTGGCGCTGCGATACGCCGCGGAGTTCGTCGGTCCGGTGCCGGTCGGGGACCTCGCGGTCGGCGCCCGGCTCGTTCGCGCCGCGCGAAGCGGCGTGCTCGCCGAGGTCGAGCTCACCGCGGCCGGACGTAGTTGCCTGCAGGCCCGCGTGTGGCTGGTCCGTGATGCTGATACCGGCAGCGTGGCGCACCCGACGCGCACGCGCCCAGTCCCCGACGATCTGCCCGGCCTCGGCATGTCGTTCCCGTACGCCGACACCGTCGAATGGCGTGCCGAGCGCGGCTCCATGGCCACGATCGGGCCCGCCGCGATGTGGGCTCGACCACTCGTGGACGTGATCGACGGCGAGAATCCGACCGGCTTGCAGCGGACCGTCCTTGTCGGCGACTCGGCCAGCGGCATCTCGCGCGAGCTCGACGTGACGCGCTGGTCGTTCCTGAATATCGACCTCGATGTCCATCTCGTCCGGCCGCTCGACGGTGACTGGGTGCACGTCGATGCCGTCACCCAACTCGGCGCACACGGTTCGGGTCTGACCCGCTCGACGGTGTCGGACGTGGCCGGTCTGGTGGGTTGCACTGCCCAGACGCTGGTGCTCGCGCCGCGACGGCCCGCCGACCTCGAAGGCAGCGCCTAGAATCGTCGGCGTGACTCCCCGCCTGTTCACATTCCCGAACCCGGTGAACGAGCTCGCGGCACGCACGGTCGCCGCCGGTGCGTTGCTGCAGTGCGTGCTGATCCTCGTGCTCGCCCCCGTGTTCGGCCATGCGTGGTTCTGGCTGACGGTCCCGCTGGCGTACGGGTTCCTGGCCCGGGTGGCCACCGGGCCGACGCTGAGCCCCCTCGGTCAACTCGCGACCCGGGTCATCGCACCGCGCCTCGGGTCGTCCCGGCCGGTCCCTGGGCCGCCCAAGCGGTTCGCGCAGCTGATCGGGGCGACGCTGTCGACGAGTGCGCTCGTCCTGTCCTTGGGAGCCGGTTTCGACGGAGCCGCGCTCGTGCTCGTGGCGATGATCGCGGTAGCGGCGACGCTCGAGTCAATCTTCGGCCTGTGCCTGGGTTGCCTGCTCTTCGCCCAGCTCATGCGGGTCGGGATGATCCCCGCCTCGGCATGTGAGGCCTGTGCTGATGTGTCCGGCCGGCTCGGCCTGGCGAGAGAATCCGGCACACTGGCCGGGTGAACAACCCCGCCGACGTCCCGTCCGGCGGGGTCGTCGTCGGGGACGGCGAGGTAGTGCGGTCAGCCCGGGAACGTCCGGGCCTGGAACTGCTGGCCGTGCTCGGGGTGTCGCTCGGCATGTCGGGCATCTACGCGCTGCTGCACCTGGTCCGTGCCGAGGTCACCGTCGTCGGCGGGATCGGTGCCACCACCCAGACCGTCGTGCAGGGAGCGCAGTCCAGCCACCCGTGGCTCGACCTCGCCGATGACCTAGCGAACCTGCTCAACGGCCTCGCCCCGCCGCTGCTGGCCCTGGTGCTGCTCGCCCGCTGGCCGGGTGGCCGGGGCTTCGCCGTCGGCCTGGATCTCACCCGGCGCCGAGTCGAGGGCCTGCAGGGCGTCGGCTTCACCGCCCTCATCGGGCTGCCCGGTCTCGCCCTCGTCTACGTCGCCCACCGGGTCGGCGTGAATGCGTCCCTGGCCGTGGTCGACTTCCCCGATGTCTGGTACCGGGTGCCGTACCTGCTCGGGTCTGCGTTCCAGAACGGCCTCGCCGAAGAGGTCGTGGTCATCGGGTTCATGCTGACCCGGTTGCGGCAACTGGGATGGAGCGCCGAACGTGCGGTGATCGCGGCCGCGATCCTTCGCGGGAGCTACCACCTCTACCAGGGCTTCGGCGGCTTCGCCGGCAACATGGTGATGGGGCTGATCTTCGGCTGGTGGTTCACCCGGACGCGTCGCGTCCTGCCGCTGGTCATCGCCCATTTCCTGCTCGACGCGTTCAGCTTCCTGGGCTACGTCTACCTCGCCCCGCACGTCGACTGGATCTAATCCGGCTGCAGCGGTCGGAGTTTGCTGGCATCGTCTCGTCCCATGAGCGAGCTCGAGATCGTGCGTGACATTCCGGCCGAGGAGGCCAAGCCCTACCTGACCCAGCTCGTCACGACCCTGCTCGGCGATCCGCACAGCAGCGACTTCGACAAGCACGTCGAGGCGTGGCGCAGGAGCTGGCCGGTGGGACGGGTATGGGGCGTCCGCGATCGGGACCGGTGGGTGGCGACCCTGGCGACCGAGCCGCACCGGCTGACCGTCCCCGGACTCGGGACGGCGACCACCGAGATCGAGGCGGACGGCGTGAGCGCGGTCAGCGTCGCAGCGACGCACCGCCGGCGCGGTCTGCTCACCCGGATGATCACCGAATCACTGCACGATGCGAAAGACCGCGGCGACCCGGTCAGCATCCTCATCGCCGCCGAGTGGCCGATCTACGGGCGCTACGGCTATGCGCCCGCGACCCAGTCCGCGCAGTACACCTACCGTCCGCGCTCGCCGCTGGCACGGCTCGCGCCGTCCGGCACCGGCACGGTGCGACAGGTCGAGCCGGCCGAGCTGGCCACCGTGGCCGAGTCGATCTTCGAGAAGTTCCGCCGGTTGCGGCCCGGGCAGGTCGATCGGGAGAGGGAGTGGTGGCCGCGCCGGCTCGCCACCGACGGTTACCAGCCGGTGCCGAATCGGCTGGCCACCTGGATCCTGCACGAGAGCGCGGACGGCCCGGACGGCCTGCTCGGCTGGAAGCGCGAGCGCGACTTCGAGCTCGACGGCCGGCTCGGGTCGATCGAGGTGGTGCAGTTCGCCGCGGCGTCCGAGGACGCCTACCGCGACCTGTTCGCCTACCTGTCCGGCATCGACGCGATCGACGAGATCCTGCTGCACGAACGACCGGTGGACGAGCCGCTGCGCTGGATGCTCGCCGACGGCCGGGCGCTGCGGCAGACCTACACCGGCGACGACCTGTGGCTGCGGCTGCTCGACGTCCCCGCCGCGCTGGCCGCGCGCCGCTACGCCGTCCCGGGCCGGCTTGTCCTCGACGTCACCGATGCCGATCTGGGCGGGTACGGCGCCGCGCGGGTCGTCCTCGAGGCCGACGCGGACGAGGTGAGCTGCGCGCCGACCGACACCTCGCCTGAGCTGCGGGTGACCCAGCGGGTGCTGGCCTCGACCTACCTCGGCGGGTTCTCGTTCAGCCAGCTCGCGTCGGGCGGAGGCGTCGCGGAGCTTCGCCCGGGAGCCCTCGCACGTGCCGATGCGATGTTCCGGACCCCGCTCGCCCCGTGGAACGCGACCGGTTTCTGACCGACCTGCGCTCGCACATCCCGGTCCGCCGCGCCCGCGCGCCGAGTGACGACTTTCCAAGATCAGAGACGGAAAAATCCGCGTCACCCGACTCGGGGATCCGTCACCCGATTCGGGGAACCGTCACTCGGAGCCGCGGGTCGGTCACGTGCCGGGTTGGTCAGGTTCGGGCAGGGGCCGTTGGGCCGCCGCCGGCTCGCCGCCGGCATCCCCAAGCGCCGTCGACAGGGCAGGGGTACTGCTCACGTCCTGGATCGCCTTCGACAGCGGCGGCACGCTCGGCAGCCCCGAGTCGCTGATGCCTTCGTGCGCCTCCCGCGTCTCGGCGTCGCCGTCCGAGGGTCGCAGGTTGATCGCCTCGGGCTGCGCGGCAGCCGGCGGGATCCTCGACTCGAACCAGTCCGAGGTGTCCAGACCCTCGGCCGGGCTGGTCTGCGTCCCGGTCTGATCCAGCCAGGACGGGCCCTCGTCCGAGCCGCCGGACAGCCGTGACAGGCCCTCGAGCGCCTTGCTGAACTCGCTCGGCACGATCCACATCTTGTTCGCGTCGCCCTGCGCGATCAACGGCAGCGTCTGCAGGTACTGGTACGCGAGCAGCGCCGGGTCGGGCTTGGCCGCATGGATCGCCCCGAAGGTGGTCTCGATCGCCTTCGCCTGGCCCTGGGCGGTCAGGAACCGCGCCGCCCGATCACCCTCGGCCCGCAGGATCCGTGACTGCCGCTCGGCCTCGGCTGCCAGGATCGCGGCCTGCTTCTGCCCCTCGGCGGCGAGGATCTGCGCGGCCTTCTCGCCCTCAGCCGACTTGATCGCGGACTCCCGCTGCCCCTCTGCGGTCAGGATGATCGCGCGCTTGTTCCGGTCCGCGCGCATCTGCTGCTCCATCGCGTCCTGGATGGACGGCGGCGGGTCGATCGCCTTGATCTCGACGCGCGCGACGCGGATGCCCCAGGGCCCGGTCGCCTCGTCGAGGACGCCGCGCAGCTTGCTGTTGATCTCGTCGCGGCTGGTCAGCGCCTGCTCCAGGTTCAGCGAGCCGATCACGTTTCGCAGCGTGGTGATCGTCAGCTGTTCGACGGCCTGGATGTAGTTCTGGATCTCGTAGGACGCCGCGCGCGGATCGGTGACCTGGAAGTAGATCACCGAGTCGACGCCGACGGTCAGGTTGTCGGACGTGATCACCGGCTGGGGGGAAGCTGACCACCTGCTCGCGCAGATCGATCAGCGGCCGCATCCGGTCGACGAAGGGGAGCAACAGCGTCAGGCCCGGGCCCTGGGTGCGGACGTAGCGGCCCAGCCGCTCGACCACACCGGCGCGTGCCTGCGGGACGATCCGCACCATCCGCGAGATCACCAGGATCACCACGACGGCGACGATGATCGCGGCAATGACTCCCGCGTCCATGAAGGCTCCTCTCAGCCGAACGGATCTTGCCAGACGACCGCAGTCGCGCCGTCGATCCCGACGACGGTGACCCTGGTCCCGGCCGGCAGGTCTTGTTTCGGGTCCTGCGCCCGGGCCGACCACTCCGACCCGTTCAGCCGTACGCGGCCGCCGTCCTGACTGACTGCCGACAGCACGACCGCGTCGCGCCCGACGAGCGCATCGGTGCCGGTGATGGCCGCCGGGCCGGGATTGGTGTGCCGGACGGCGATCGGGCGCACCAGCCACAGCAGTGCGAGCGTGCCCAGCACGCCGACGATCACCTGGATGACGGCGGGCGCGAAGGTCGCAGTGATTGCGGCCGCGACCGCACCGCCGGACACCATCAGCAGGATGAACGTCCCGGACATGGCTTCGCCGGCCGCGAGCGCCCCCGCGACGATCAACCAGATCAACCAGGCGGGCATGGGTCCATAGTGGCATCTCGGCGGGTCGAGGCGGGCGAACTAGGTGACGGTATGCGCACACCGTCCGCATTTCGATTCGGGCCGAACGGCGCCGACCGGCCCTGCGGGCCCTGCCGGCCCCGGCCCGAGACCGTCAGCCGGTCACGAAGTCGATCAGTTCCTCGACCGCGCGCAGCAGCGGCACCTCGACGTCGGCAAAGCTGTCGACGCTCGCCAGCACACGGCGCCACATCTCGCGCGGGTCCGACACCCCGAGCGCAGCACAGATCCCGGTCTTCCAGTCCTGTCCGCGGGGCACCCGCGGCCACTGCGCTATGCCCAGTGCCGACGGCTTCACCGCCTGCCATACGTCCACGTACGGGTGGCCGGTGACAAGGACGTTCGGGTCACGCAGCGCACCGACCAGGCGGGTCTCCTTGCTGCCGGCGACCAGGTGGTCGACCAGCACGCCTACGCGCCGTCCCGGCCCGGGGCCGAAGGACCGCAGCGCCTCGGCGAGGTGGTCGATGCCGTCCAGCGGTTCGACGACGACGCCCTCGACGCGCAGGTCATCGCCCCAGATGCGCTCGAGCAACGCCGCGTCGTGCACCCCCTCGACCCAGATCCGGCCCGCGCGGGCTACCCGCACGGGCGCGTCGGCCACCGCGTAGGAGCCCGATGCGGTCTTTCGCCGCCGGGTGGCGCTCGCCGGCGCGACAGCCGGACGGACGAGCGTCACCGGCCGGCCGTCGAGCAGGAACGCGGCCGGCAACATCGCGAACACCCGCTGCCGGCCGTGCCGGTCCTCGAGCGTGACGACGTCGCGGCGCTCCCCCGCGTCCACGGCCCGTCCGATCGCCACGACGGCGCCGCAGAACCGCCCGTCCGCGGTCTCGACGACGAGATCCTGCTCGGCGACAACCTCCGGCACGCTGCGGCGGCGGCGTCCCGGCTGCGCCAGCACGTCGGTGTAGTCAGGCACCGCAATGAGGCTAGGTGCTGACCCGGTGCTGGTCGGGCAGGCGCGCGCGTCGATAGGTTCGTGACATGGCCGCCCCGGATGTGTCCGACCGCGGGGTGGAGTTCGCCCTGCCCGACCCGCACGGACGGCTCATCGGCGTTCGTCTGGCCCAGGAACTGGGACTGCGGCGCGGGCTGCGCTTTCGGCGGCAGGGCGCCGCGTGGCGGCTGAAGCTGCCCCGTCCCGAGGTCGACCGGATGGAGTACCTGCTCGAGGTCCGTGATCACAACGGCCACCGCACCACCATCACCGACCCGGGCAACCCGCTGCGCGCGCCGGGCGCGTTCGGGGACAAGTCGGTCGTGGTGTTCCCCGGTTACCAGCCCCCGGACTGGTTGGACGCACCTACCGTCGAGGGGACGACGTCCGCGGTGCACATCGAGTGCCCCGACCTCGGCGCGCCGCTCTCGGGCGACCTGTGGTCACCGGCCGACCTGCCACCCGACGAACCCGCGCCGCTGCTCGTCGTCCACGACGGTCCGGAGTTCGCGTCGCTCGGCGCATTCACCAGCTACCTCGCGTCCGGCGTGGCCGCCCGCACGCTGCCGCCCGTCCGCGCCGCGCTGCTCGGGCCGGGTGATCGCAATGCGTGGTACTCCGCGCACGAGGGGTACGCCGCGGCGCTCGCGGCGGCGGTACCGGATCTCGCGCCCGCCACCGTCCGCATCGGCGTGGGCGTGAGCCTCGGCGCGCTCGCCGTGCTGCACCTGCACCGGACGCATCCGGGCCTGCTCGACGGGATGCTGCTGCAGTCGGGCAGCTTCTTCACTCCTGCCCTCGACGCGCAAGAGACCGGGTTCGCCGGGTTCGGCGCGGTGACCCGCTTCGTCCAGTCGGTGCACGACGCCCACACGGACGAACACGCAGTGCCGGTCGCGATCACGTGCGGGCTCCGCGAAGAGAACCTGGCCAACAACCAGGCGATGGCCGCCACCTTGCACCGGCTCGGCTACCGGCTCTCGCTGCGCGAGGTCCGCGACACGCACAACTTCACCGCCTGGCGTGACGCCCTGCACCCCACGCTGACCGAACTGGTGACGACGGTGGTGGGTGCCCGTGCGACGTGATCAGGTCGACCTCGGACCGGCCACGCTGGTCGCGTACGGCCACTGGGGCCGGCCGGTCATCGTCTTCCCGTCCGAGCAGGGGCGGGCCTGGGATTTCGAGAACAACGGCATGGTGGACGCGCTCGCCGACCTGATCGACGGCGGCCGGCTCAAGCTCTACTGCGTCGACAGCGCCGACGGGTGGACGTGGTCGGACGACTCCATCCCGACCGAGGAACGGGCGCGGCGGCACAACGACTACGAGGCCTGGATCCACGGCGAAGCCGTGCCTTGGATCCACTCCGACTGCGGCGGCCCGGTCGAGATCACCACGTTGGGGTGCAGCCTCGGCGCGTATCACGCAGCGAACTTCGCCCTCAAGCGCGCCGACGTGTTTCCGATGGCCATCTGCCTGTCGGGCAACTACGACCCCACCGGTTGGCACCCGTGGGGCGAGCAGGGTGACGCGACCTACTTCAATAATCCGATGGCCTATCTCGAGCACGCACACGGCGACCACCTCGACTGGTTGCGCAGCCAGGTCAGCCTGCTGCTCGTCGTCGGCCAGGGCGCGTTCGAGGAGTCACCGACGCGATCGATCTCCAGCACCTACGCGTTCGCCGACCTGCTGACGCGCAAACAGATCCGTCACGAGCTGGACGTGTGGGGTCACGATGTCCCGCACGACTGGCCGTCGTGGCAGCGCCAGCTGCGTCATCACCTGCCGCGGTTCTGCTGAGGAGGCACCATGGCCGACCATCTGCTCGGATTGCTGCTCGGTACCGAAGAGGACTGGCCCACCGCGTTCGAGGCCCTCGTGCGGCGGATCGGGACGGTGACCGACGCGGCCGACGCCACCCACGGCTTCGACGTCGAACGGATGACGATCGAGCCGTTCGACCTGCGCTCGAAGCCACGAACCGACCTCGTGATCGACCGGCTCGCCTACTGGTACTACCACCCCCGTGAGTGGCTGAAGAAGGCTGCGCTCATGGACGACACCTACCTGCTCAACAGCCCGTTTACCTTCCAGAGCATGGAGAAACATGCCGCCTACTGCGCGATGATGCGCCTCGGCCTGCACGTTCCGGACACGGTGCTCGTCCCGTTCAAGAACCCGCCGGAGCACGCGAAGTACGCCTACACCGCGGCCCGCTACAACCGGTCCTTCGATCTCGATGCGATCGCCGACCGGCTCGGCTACCCGATGTTCATGAAGCCCTACGACGGCGGCGCCTGGGTCGGGGTGACGATGATCCGCGACCGCGGTGAACTGCACCGCGCCTACGACGAGTCGGGCCAGCGCCTCATGCACCTGCAGTCCGCGGTCGCCGACTACGAGGTGTTCGCCCGCAGCCTGTCGATCGGCGCCGAGACCATGGTGATGAACTTCGACCCGGACCAGCCGATGCATGCGCGGTATTCCATCTCGCACGGCTTTCTGGACGCCAAGACCGGCGACGAGGCGGTGACGATCGGGCGGCTGGTCAACGCGTTCTTCCGCTGGGAGTTCAACTCCTGCGAGACGCTGGTCAAGGACGGCGTGGTCTATCCGATCGACTACGCGAACGCCTGCCCCGACGTCGCCATCACCAGCCTGCACTACTACTTCCCGTGGGCCATGAAGGCGCTGGTGAAGTGGTCGGTGTTCTGTACCGTCACCGGTCGGCGCCCGCGCTACGACCTCGACACGCGACGGTATTTCGACATCGCCGACCGCACCGACCTCGACTACGACGAGAAGCTCGCCGCCTACCGCTCCCTGGCCGACGACTACTTCGAGGTCGAGCGTTACCACGATTTCTGCGCGAGCAGGTTGGCCGATTTCGACGACATCGCGCTCGACTACTTCGGCGGACCGGACTTCGACCGCCTGCTCGTCGACACCGTCCGCTCGACCTTTCCTGCGCACGAGCACGACCATTTCATCGCTCACTACCGCGGCCTGCTCGGCGCGTGGGTCGAGGACCAGGGCTGACGCCTAATCTGGGCGGGTGCTGCTGTCGGGGATGCTGGCCGCGTGGACGGCCGCGTGGCTGCGCGGCGCCGTCGGCCCGGACGAGGTCGTGGACGTGGTGACCGGCACGGATCTGCGGCATCAGGTGTACGGCACACCCGAATTCGACTTCGTCCCGCTGCTCGACCTGCTCACCCGCTGGCGCAGCGGTGGCGGTCCGGTGCGGTGCGTGCTTCCCGCACCCGGTGACGTGCGCGGCGTCCCCGGCCCCGCCGGCTTCCGCGCGGCCGCGCTCGACGCCGGCGAGGCCGCGTTCGGCGCCGGTCTCGCGGTGGTGCCCGAGGTGATCGAGCACGAGCCGAGCAGCGCACCGCCGACCGTGCTCTGGCACGCGTTCGAGATCGAGGCGGTGCCGCCGGACCACCTGCAACTCGGCGACGCGCAGTACGAACTCGCGGCCGCCATCAGGGACTCCGCCAGCGCACTGGCCCGTGCGGACGTCGCCGGTGCGCTGGCCGGTGCCGGCGAGGCGCTGCTGGACGCCCGGCGTGCGAGTGAGCGGTTGACCTTGCCGCCGGGCCACCCGCAGCGAGCAGTCGGCCTGCTCGGTCAGGCCGAACGGCTGCAGGCAGTCCTCGACCTGGCCGCGGAAGATCCAGCCGGCGGTGCGATCGACACCGGGGGCGTCGCGGCGCGGCGCGAGGCGCTGCGTCCGCTCGAGACCGCGGTGCGGCGCGCGCGGCTGGCTGGCTGGAACGCCGCGGCCGACTAGCAACATCTCTGAAACACCGCTGACCCGCGAGCGTTCTAGCGTCAGGTCTTCCATCGGTCCGCGCGGTTAGGAGCCGACGATGCTGCGACTCGCGCACGACGTGAACTCCCGCTGGCTCACCGACACGCGCGTCCAGGTCCGCACCCGGCTCGTGCACGGGTACCGGCGCGCGTTCCGCATCGCCGGGCAGGGGCCGCCGCTGCTGCTCATCCATGGCATCGGCGACAGTTCGCGCACCTGGCAGGAGGTGATCCCGCTACTCGCACGCGAGCACACCGTGATCGCCCCCGACCTGCTCGGCCACGGCTATTCGGACAAGCCTCGGGCCGACTACTCCGTCGCCGCCTACGCCAACGGCATGAGGGACCTGCTGGCCGTCCTCGGGATCGAGCGGGTGACCCTGGTCGGGCACTCGCTCGGCGGTGGCGTCGCGATGCAGTTCGCCTACCAGTTCCCCGAACGCACCGAGCGGCTCGTGCTGGTCGCCAGTGGTGGGGCCGGGCGAGGCGTGTCACCCGTTCTCCGCGCGGTCACGCTGCCCGGTGCGCACGTCGGGTTGTCGGCGCTGCGGCTGCCGTTCGCCAGGCTCGCCGTCAACGCCGCGATCGAGGTGCTCCGCCGGCTGGACACCGGCCTGGGCCTGGACGCGGTCGACCTCCGGCGGGTGGTCGAGGCGCTGCCCGACCACACGTCGCGGTCGGCGTTCATCCGCACGCTGCGCTCGGTCGTCGACTGGCGGGGGCAGGTGGTCACCATGCTCGATCGCAGCTATCTCGCCACCGGTATGCCCACGTTGCTGATGTGGGGTGCGCGCGACAGCGTGCTGCCCGTCGATCACGGCCGGCGCGCGCACGCCGCGATGCCGGGTAGCAGGCTGGAGATCTTCCCGACTGCCGGACACTTCCCGTTCCGGTCGGACCCGGCCCGCTTCGTCGGGCTGCTCGAGGATTTCTGCGCGAGCACCGAGCCGGCGAACTGGAGCGTCGAGACCTGGCGCGAACTGCTGCGCACCGGACGCCTCGGGACGTGCGCCCAGTCCGACCCGGTCGGGTTCACGACCGAGTTGCGCCTCGAGAGCGAGCGCAGCGCTACGTGACCGGCTGCTGGCGCGAGGCGGTCACGCGGCGCCACAGCGCCGGGGCGGCACTGATCAGCAGCACCAGGGCGATGGCGGCGACCACGCCCTGCCACGGCTCGGCGAACAGCGAGCCGCCGGCAATTCCGATCGCCGAGTAGACGAGCGACCACAGCAGCACCGCGGCCACGTCGGCTGTCATGTACCGGCGCAACGGGTAGCCGCCGATCGCGGCTGCCAGCAGGACGGGGATGCGGCCGGCCGGCACAAGGCGCGACAGCAGCAGCGTCCGCAACTCGTGGGCGGCGATGGCCTCGCCGAACCGGTCCAGGGCCGCGGCACGGGCGTCCGCTCGCAGCCACGGCACCCGGCTCGACAGCGCGTCGCCCGCATAGCGCAGCACGCCGTAGGTGACGATGTCGCCGACGTACGCCCCGGCCGCCCCGACGAGCACGACGACAACCAGCAGCAGCGGGTTGTCGTCTGCGGCCAGCACGGCAGCGACACTCACGGCTGCGCCGGTCGGCAGGACAGGCACGACCGCGCCGAACGCGACCACGCCGAACATCCCCGCGAGGGGACCTACGCCGAACGTCACGGCCGGCTCACGCCAGGTTCCCTGAGCCCCTCGAGATCGACCGAGGATCCCGGCAGGAGGACGTGCGCGCGGGCAGTCCCCGCCAGCGCCTGGGCGAAGCGGGCACCCGGTTCGAGGCACCGGTGCCGGAACGTCGCGGGGGCGAGCTGCCTCAGCCCCGTCGGCCAGAGCGTGCCGTAATGGACCGGGACGGCGTCCTCGGCGCCTACCCGCCGGACCGCCTCGGCCGCCTGTTCCGGATGCAGGTGGTACCGGCCGAGGGTTGGCCCCCATCCGCCGACCGGGACCAGCGCGACGTCGACCGGACCGAGCGAGCTCATCTCGTCGAACAGGCCGGTGTCCCCGGCGAACCACACCGACTCGCCGCCCGCGCGCAGCACGAAGCCGAGCGCCGGCCCGTGATGGCGCGACCCGGGCAGCCGCCGACCGTCGTGATTGGCGGCGCTCACCGAGATCTCCACCTCGCCTATCCGGACGGCGTCCCCGGGCACGACCTCCTCCACCCGCGCGGCGAGGTCAGGCGCCTGCCGCCGCAGCAGGCCCACCGTCCCCCGGGGCACGATCACGCGGGCCCGCCGCGGCAGGCGGCGCAGCGAGGGCAGGTGCAGGTGGTCGACATGCAGGTGCGACACGATCACGATCTCCGCCTCGGCGGCGAGCCGCGGCGGCGTCGGGGCGACCGGGCGGTACAGGTGTGCCACCCGGGCCGTCAGCACCGGATCGGTCAGCACGCGAACCCCACCGATCGTCACTGTCGCACTCGCATGCCCCCACCAGGTCACCTTCACCTCGGCACATCCACGCGCTCGGCCTCGACCCGAACGTCGCCGGGGCGAAGTCCCAGCTCACGCAGCCTGGCCAGCAGGGCCTCGTGCACGTCCAGGCCGCTCAGCGAGCGGCCGTCGCTGAACGTGCGCGACGGGCGCAGCCTGGGCCAGCTGTCCGGCACCAGCAGGATGGCCGCGGTCTGGTCGCCACCCAGTCCGCCGTGCGAGCCGACGAGTTCCTCGAATGCCGCGACCTCACCGGTGTCGGGATCGAAGCGGCCCAGCACCACGATGTCGCCGACGTCGTCGCGCGCATCGAGGTCGAGCAGATCGCGCGCCGCGTCCGGACCGAATGCCGCGAGCGGGTCGACGCCCTCGCCCGCGGCAGCACCGTCAGGACCGAGCTCGCGCCACCCCGCGCCGCCGAGCACCACCGGCACACCGGCGGGCGAGTGGACCAGCACCGCGCCGATCCCGCGCTGCGAGGCGAGCCCGCCGATCAACCCCGGGTGCCGAGCCTCGACCCGGTCGTGGTCGGCACGTCCGGGTAGGTCCGGGAGGTAGACATGGGCAAGGCTGCCGGCCGACATCACGACCGGCGCCTCCGGGACCCGGGCCTGGTCATGACCCAGCGTGACCGTCGGCTCCCCCTCCCCCTCGCCCGCGACGGCCCGGTGCCGGGCCAGCCGGGCCAGGGCGCGTGCCCGCGACCGCGCTGCGCCGGTCAGCAGCAGGTTGGCCGGTCCCCACTGCTCGACCGGCTCGGTGTTCGGGTTGGCCGGCGCTTCGGAGGCGAGGGCGGCGACCACTTCGTCCAGCGTGCGGCCGGTGAGCTGGGCGAACGGCTCACCCTGCGCCTGGCCGTGGTCGGACAGGACCACGATCTCGTAGCGCCGGTGGGTCTCGGCGGCCACCTCGGCGAAGAAGCCGAGGACGCGGTCCAGCCCGTCCAGCGTCCGCATCGACTCGGGGCGACTCGGTCCCGCGTGATGCGCGAGCTCGTCGAAGTCGAGGAAGTCGACGAAGATGACCGGTGCACCCCGCGCCATCTGCTCGGCGACCAGCGCGACGTTCAAATCGTGCAGCAGCGCTGCGGTCACCGCGCGCAGCAGCGCGAACACCCGGCCGCGGTCGACGCGGGGATGGACGTCACGCCGACGCTGCCGCCGGCCCTGGTACAGCTCCACCAGCACCTGGCCGGCGAACACGACGAGCGTGCGGACGAAGCCGAGCGAGGTCGTGGCGAACGTGGCGACGCCACGGGTCGTGCGGGAGGGCAGGTGGGCGTCACTCATCGTCAGCAGCCGAGTCGGCGCGTCCCCGGACAGCAGGTTCGAGATGCTCACCCCGTCATCGGCGAGCAGCCCGCGCCCGTCGGACAGCTCCGCCTCGATGGCAGCGGCGTCGCTCGGTCGGTTCGCGACCACCACGCGTCCCGCCGACTTGTCGTACCAGCGAAAGCAGGGAACGCGCGTCGTATCGCCGTGCAGCAGTACCGCCTGGCCGGCGGGCGTCGTGGCCGGCAGTCCCGTGTGCCACCGGTACTCGCGATGAGTGCCCTCGCGCAACCAGCGGGACATCGTCGGCACCGCACCGGCGACGATCGCCTGCCGCATGAGCGCTTGCCCGACACCGTCCAGTTGCACGATCAGCAGTCCCGGCTCGCCGGTCAGCGACGTCCCACCGAGCCGGCGGCGATGGGTGATGCGGATGACCCGACCCATCACATGCGCGAGGTAGACGTCCTGGCTCCCGGCGTCGAGCAGCCAGTTGACGACCGCCGCGATGGTCGCGGCGAGCCAGGCCGCACCGACGATCGTCGTGAACCGTTCGACGTGGACGTCGGGCGCGAGGCTGATCGCCACGGCCAGGACGACGGCCTGGGCGAGGAATCCCACGAGCAGCAGTCCGAACGACCCGAGCAATGCGGTCAGCCCGAGCAGTACCGGCCGCAACAGCACGCCGACGGCCGCGACGGTGACGACGAGCAGCAGCACCGCGCCGGGGCCCGAGGACTGTCGTCCCGGCAACACGAACAGCGTGACGCCGAGGGCGATGAAGTTCGTGATCGTGGCGCGCAGCAGGCCGACCAGCCGTGCTCCGGTCGGCCGCCAGGTGCGGACCAGCCCCACGGCGATCGCCAGGCGTCGACGTGTGGATCGGCTGATCATCACCGGCCCCTCGCCTGGTCGTCTGCGTCCACGGTCGAGCCTACGCAGGACCGCTCGGGGTCAGGACGGGATCACACGGGCGGGAGCGGGTCCATCAGTCCCGTTCCGACGGCGCCGGCGGCGCTGCCCACGGCCAGGCCGAGGGCGACGGCGGCCAGCCGACGCCGACCCTTCATCAGCTGGCGCGCGGCGACCAGCGCGGCGAAGGCCCCGCCGACCGGCAGATCGGATCGCCGCAGGCCGGAGGTGCCGACCCGGGCGTCCCACCACGGCGAGAGCGGCTTTGCGTGGGCGTTCCTGGTCACGGCGACACCCGCACCGAGACCGGCCCCGGCGGCGAGGAGGGGAAAGATGCGCATTTCGCGACCCTAGCCCTGATCGGCAGCACCGCGGGGTTCGAGCAGCACCCGCGCCGGCGGGCCGGTCAGCCGAGCGCTTCGGCCAGCTCCTCGGACACCGATTCGAGCCAGGCGACCCGCCGCAGGATGACCTCGCCCACGCCCTCGTTCCACATCCGCCGCCACCCGCCGCCGAGATGCTCGGCGTTCCACTCCATCGCCGCATAGCTGTCGCGGGCCCGTAGCTCGATCGCCGCCAGCAACTGCATCGCCGTGACCGCGTCGCGTCCGTACCCGTCGAGCAGCAGGCGCAGCCGCCGCCCGACGTCGATGCCCTCGTACACCGGCGCCCGGTCGACCGGATCGCGCAGCGGCACCCAGTGCGAGGCGGTGTTGGCCAGATCCAGCGAGCGCGTGGTCCAGTCGGACAGGTCGAAGTCGATCAGGCCCCACGCCGCCCCGTCCCGGAAGACCGTGTTCTGCGGGGTGATGTCACGCTGGGCGACCAGCACCGCCTCGCCGGGCGGGAAGGCGGGCGCGGGCCGGCCCGGGGCGCGGTCCTGGAGTGGCGTGGCCGGCCGGTAGCCGGCGCTCGCGTCGTGCAGCAGCCGGGCCAGCCGACCGACACCGGCCAGGACGTCATCGGCCGCGGCCCACGCCTCGACGGGGTCACCCGGGACGTCGCCGGCGAGGAAGGACAGCACCTCGCGGCCCTGCGAATCGATGCCGAGATACCGCGGCGCACGGTCGAAGCCGGCCTGCTCGAGGTGCGTCAGGTATGCCGCGACGGCGTCGCTCGTCGGCTGCCGCGGGCGGCGGACGGTGTCGCCGATGCGGACCACGCCGACCGTGACGTCACCCGCCGGCAGCTCGGTTTCCGGCCCGTCCGGGAAGCTCATCCAGCGCGACGGGCCGGCTGCGGGCAGCAGCCGACGGGGCAGTCGATCCCGCACAGTCCGAGCGAGCCGATCGACGCCGCCGGGGCGCCGTGCAGCTGTTCCTCGACCAGTTCACGCACCATCGTGACGAATCCTGGATGGGTGCCCGCGGTGGCCGCGCGCGCGAACGCGATCCCGAGCCGCGCCGCGGTCGCGCGGGCCTCGGTGTCGAGGTCCCAGAGCACCTCGAGGTGATCGGACACGAAACCGGTGGGGCATACGACGACGGCGCGCACGCCTCGCACGGCCAGTCCTTCGAGGTGCTCGTTGATGTCCGGCTCGAGCCACGGCACCTCCGGCGGCCCTGAACGGGACTGCCAGACCAAATCGACGCCGGTCCCCGGTCCGCGCACCAGTTCGGCGACCAGCCGCGCCGTCTCGTGATGCTCGCGTGCGTACAGCCCGTCGGCCGACGGCCCGGACGTGTCGTTCATCGCCACCGGGATCGAGTGGGCGGTGAACACCAGCCGCGCCTCGTCGCGCACGTCGGCCGGCAGGCTGTCGAGCGCGGCGCGCACGCCGGCCACGTTCGCGGCGACGAAGCCTGGGTGGTCGAAGTAGTGCCGCAGCTTGACCAGGTCCGGCGCACCGTCACCGGCGACCGTCCGCGCCTGAACGAGGTCGTCGCGGTACTGGCGGCATCCCGAGTACGACCCGGTCGCGCTGGTGGCGAACACGAGCGCGCGCTGGACGTGGTCATCGCGCATCCGGCGCACGGCCTCGGCCGCGTACGGCTTCCAGTTGCGGTTGCCGAAGTAGATCGGCAGCTCGATGCCGTGCTCGGCGAAGTCCCGCTCCACCGCGGCGATCAGCGCGCGGTTCTGCGCGTTGATGGGCGAGACGCCGCCGAAGTGCAGGTAGTGCCCGGCCACGGCGTCGAGCCGATCGTCGGGAATGCCGCGCCCGCGAGTGACATTGCGCAGGAACGGCATGACGTCGTCGGGGCCTTCCGGCCCGCCGAACGAGAGCACGAGCAACGCGTCGTACGACGCCACCTAGACGCCCATCGCGTGGAATCCGCCGTCCACGTGCACCATCTCGCCGGTCGTCGCGGGGAACCAGTCCGACAGCAGCGCGAGCGTGCTCTTCGCCACCGCGGTGGCATCGCTGTTGTCCCACCCGAGCGGCGCCCGGCCGTCCCATGCCTCTTCGAACATGGCGAACCCGGGGATGCTCTTCGCCGCCATCGTCCGGATCGGGCCTGCCGCGATCAGGTTGACGCGGATCCGCCGCGGACCGAGTTCACGCGCGAGGTAGCGGGTGGTCGATTCCAGCGCAGCCTTCGCCACACCCATCCAGTCGTAGGCCGGCCAAGCCACGCGCGCGTCGAAGTCGAGCCCGACGATCGATCCCCCGTTCTCGCCGAACAAGGGCAGGGTCGCGATCGCCAGCGACTTCAGCGAGAACGCCGACACCTGCATCGCCGTCGCCACGTCCTCCCACGGCGCATCGAGGAATCCGCCACCGAGACAGGACGGCGGCGCGAAGCCGATCGCATGCAGGACGCCGTCGACGCCGTCCACGTGCTCACGGACGCGGTCGGCCAGGGTCTCGAGCTGCCCCGGATCGGCGACGTCCAGCTCGACGACCGGTGGCGGCTCAGGCAGCTTGCGGGCGACCCGTTCCACCAGTGACATCCGGCCGAAGCCGGTGAGGACGACCTGCGCACCCTCTTGCTGAGCCAGTCGCGCGACGGTGAACGCGATCGATGCGTCCGTGATGACGCCGGTGATGAGCAGTCGCTTGCCGTCGAGCAGTCCCATCGGACCTCCTCAGATCCCCATACCGAGGCCGCCGTCGATCGGCAGCACGACGCCGGACACGTACGCCGCTGCGTCGGACGCGAGGTAGAGCGCGGCGCCGGCCACCTCGTCCGCCGTGCCGTAACGCTTGAGCGGGATGTTCGCGAGCACCTCGTCCTTGCGGGCATCGGCCAGGGCCGCGGTCATGTCGGTGTCGATG
Organism: uncultured Actinomycetota bacterium; assembly: GCA_963750295.1. Lineage (GTDB taxonomy): Bacteria > Actinomycetota > Actinomycetes > Mycobacteriales > Jatrophihabitantaceae > CAVVPY01. Next base: position 1,037,730 of record CAVVPY010000001.1, on the reverse strand, counting down.
AATCCGGGAGCGATCACGTTCGCCGTGATCGAGCGGCTGCCGAGCTCACGGACGATCGCACGCGCCAGGCCCACCAGCCCGGCCTTGCTCGCCGCGTAGTTGGCCTGGCCGGGCGAGCCGGCGAAGGCGACGACCGAGGACACGAAGATCATCCGGCCCCGTCGCCGGCGGAGCATCCCCTGTGCCGCGCGCTTGGCGACCCGGTAGGCCCCGGTGAGGTTGGCGTCGATGACGCTCTGGAACGACTCCTCGCTCATCCGCAGCAGCAGCGTGTCGTCGGTCATCCCGGCGTTGGAGACCAGCACCTCGACCGGCCCGAACTCCGCCTCGACGGCGCTGAACGCGGCGTCCACCTGCTCGCCGGAGGTGACGTCGCAGGTGACGCCGTACAGGCCGTCGGGGGCGCCGCTGCCCCGGTGTGTCACCGCGACCCGGTCACCGTTCGCCGCGAACGCCCGCGCGATCGCGAGGCCGATCCCGCGATTGCCGCCCGTGACCAAGACGGTCCTGCCACTCGCTACGTCTGGCGCACCCACGTCGACCAAGCTAGCTGATGTCCACCACGCGGTAGCGTCGCGGATGTGCGCGCCATCCAGATCACCGAGTTCGGCGGACCCGAGACCCTCGTCCTGCGCGAGCTGCCCGATCCCACGCCCCGCGACGGCGAACAGGTCTTCGACGTCATCGCCGCCGGCGTGAACTACGCCGACACCCACCAGACCGAGGACTCCTACCTCGCCAAGCAGTCACTGCCGATGATCCCCGGCGGTGAGATCGTCGTCCGCAAGGCGGACGGGCAGCGGTTGGTCGGCCTGCTCGCCGGCGGCGGGTACGCCGAACGGATCGCAGCCGACCCGCGGCTGCTGTTCCCGGTGCCGGACGGGGTCGACGACGGCCAGGCTCTGACCACCCTCGTCCAAGGCGCGACCGCGTGGCACCTGCTGCGCACCAGCACGCATCTACAACGTGGCGAGTCGGTAGTGGTGCACGCAGGCGCCGGCGGCGTGGGGACGCTCGCGATCCAGCTGGCCAAGCGCTGGGGTGCCGGGCGGGTCATCGCCACCGCGTCCAGTGCGGACAAGCGGCAGCTCACCCTCGACCTCGGTGCCGACGTCGCGGTGGATTCGACGAGCGACGACCTGACAGCCGCGCTGCGCGAGGCCAACGGCGGCGAGCGCGTGGACGTGGTGCTGGAGATGACCGGCGGCAGCGTGTTCGACCAGAGCCTGGCCGCGCTCGCCCCCCTCGGCCGGCTGGCCACCTTCGGCATGGCGTCCCGCACGGCGCCGACACCGGTCGACCCGCGGCAGCTGATGGCGCGCAGCCAGGCGGTCATCGGTTTCTGGCTGGTGCACGTCATCCAGAAGCCGAACCTGTTCGCCACCGCGGTCCTGGACCTGCTGGAGCTCCTCGGCGCCGGTGAGCTGCGCCCGGTGGTCGGCGCGAGCTACCCGCTGGCTGCGGCAGCCGACGCGCACCGCGCGCTGCTCGACCGCAGTTCGACCGGCAAGCTGATCCTCGACCCGCAGGCCTGACCGGCGTCAGACCAGCCGGCCGGACCAGAACATCGAGGTGGCTCCGGCGGCGAGCAGCACCAGCAGCCCGGAGACCAGGAACCGCCAGCTGATGTCGCGATGGGTCGTGGTGTACCCGATCTGCGAGCCGATGTTCTTGTACACCGATTCCAGCTCCTGCACCGATTCGGCGGTGTGGAACGACCCGCCGGTCTGCGCGGCGATCGCGCCCAGCGCCTGATCGTCGGCGGGGACGGGGAGCGTCTGCCCCTCGTAGGTGACGGTGCCGGTGGGCGTCCCGAACGCGATCGTCGACACCTGCACATTCGCCTTGCGTGCCGCGGCGATCGCTGACGAGACACTGCGTCCGGTCGTGTTCGAGCCGTCGCTCAGCAGCACGATGCGCGCAGGCGGCGGCGTGTCGCCCTTCGCGGTCGTCGCCTGGGCGAAGGTGCGGATGCTGTCGAGTGAGCCGAAGATGGCCTCGCCGATCGCGGTGTAGTTGTCCAATCTGAGGCCGGTCACGCCGCGTTCCACGGCGTCGCGGTCGACCGTCGGCGGCACGACCACACTGGCGCCGCGCGCGAAGCTGACGAGCCCGAGATTGATACGTGCCGGCAGCAGCTCGGCGAACTTCTTCGCTGCGGTCTTCGCGGCGTCGATGCGCGAGGGCAGCACGTCGGTGGCCTCCATCGACAGCGAGACGTCGATCGCCATCACCACCGTCGCGCGCTCGCGGGGCACGCTGACCGTGGCAGCCGGTCGCGCCACGCCGACCGACAGCACGGCCAGCCCGATGAGCAGCAGGGCGAAGGTCAGGTGCCGCCGCCAGCCGGGACGGCGCGGCGCGACCGTCCCGAGCAGGTCGAGGTTGCTGAACCGCGCCACGAACGTGGTTCGCCGCAACTGGACGACGACGTAGGCCGCGAGCAGCGCGGCCACTGCCAGCAGCAGGAGCAGCCAACCCGGCGACAGGAACCTCATCAGCGCAGTCCCGCCAGCCGGGCGCCGGTGTGCCGGCGGCGGGCAACGACGAAGCGCACGACGTCCGAGATCCAGTCGCGATCGGTGCGCAGCTGAAGGTGCCCCGCGCCGGCGTGCCGGAGCGCGGTCGCGATCCGCGTCCGCTGGTCCTGCGCGGCCGCCGCGTAGTCGCGGCGCACACTCGCCCGCGATGTCTGCACCTCGAGCTGACGTCCGCTCTCAGGGTCGACGAAGGTGACCAGCCCGGCGGCAGGCAGCTCCAACTCGCGCGGGTCGAGGACCTCGACACCGAGCAGTTCGTGCCGCTCGGACAGTGCTCGCAGCGCGCGCTCCCAGCCGGGGGCCTCGGCCGGCGTCCCGGGCTCGATGAAGTCCGAGATCACCGCGACCATGCCCCGGCGCCGGACCGGGCGGCGCATCGATTCCAGCAGCTGGGCCAGGCCCTGGTCCTCGGCCGACTCGGCGCGGCTGGTCGAGGCGATCTTGCGGACGAGGTACCGCGCGTGACTGCGGCCGCCCAGCGCCGGGATCCGATACGTGTCGCGGCCGTTGCCGACGACCGCGCCGATCCGGTTACCGCCGCGGACGGTCAGGTGCACGATGGCCGTGATCGCGGCGAGGACGAGTTCGCGCTTCTCGGTGCGAGCAGTCCCGAAGTCCATGCTCGGTGACAGGTCGACGACCAACCACGTCTCGAGTTCACGGTCGGCGACCGTCTGCCGCACGTGTGGCACCGTCGTGCGGGCGGTGACCGGCCAGTCCATCCGGCGGACGTCGTCACCGGGCGAATACCGCCGCGTCTCGCCCGCCTCGCTGCCCGGGCCGGGCACCAGGCCGACGTAGTTGCCTTGCAGCAGGCCGTCGAGCCGGTTGCGCACCGTGAGCTCCAGCCGGCGCAGCAGCGCCTCGGCCGCGCCGAGATCCAGTCCGGGCCCGTGGTCGGTGACGAGCGGCCCGCTCACGCTGAGCGCTCACCCCACGGGTTCTGCTGCGGTGGCGTCACGTTCGCCGCCGTCCCGTAGACGAGCGGCTGACCCGGGTGGGTCTGCGGCGTCGTCACTTCGGGCGGCCCGCCGGCGCGCTGCCGCGGTGCGACCTGCGGGAGTGGCACGGTCTGCAGCACCCGCCGGATCGCGTGCGTCGAGGGCACGCCGTCGGCGATGGCGTCGTAACTGAGCACGATGCGATGCGCGAGGACGTCGACGGCGATGTCGAGGACGTCCTGCGGCAGCACGTAGTCGCGCCCGCGCAGCAAGGCCATCGCCCGTCCGGCCGCGATCAGGCCGAGGCTGGCACGGGGGCTGGCGCCGTAGCCGATCCACTGCGCGACGTCCGGCATGCCGTGCTCGGCGGGGCGACGGGTCGACACCACCAGGCGCACCACGTAGTCGACGATGGCGTGGTGGACGAAGACCCGGCCCGCCGTGCGCTGCAGCCGGTGCAACTCGTCGGTGCTGATCACCGCGTTCGCGACGGGCGGGTCGACACCCATCCGGTACACGATCTCGCGTTCCTCGGCGGCGCTCGGGTAGTCGACCGAGATCTTCATGAGGAACCGGTCACGCTGCGCTTCGGGCAGCGGGTAGACGCCCTCGGACTCGATCGGGTTCTGCGTCGCGAGCACCAGGAACGGCTGCGGCACGTCGAAGCGCTGTCCGGCGATCGTCACGTGGCCCTCGGCCATCACTTCGAGCAGCGCCGACTGGACCTTGGCCGGTGCCCGGTTGATCTCGTCGGCGAGGACGAAGTTGGCCATCACCGGACCGAGTTCGGTGTCGAAGCGCTCAGCGCCCGGCCGGTAGATCCGCGTGCCGACGATGTCGGACGGGACGAGGTCCGGGGTGAACTGCAAGCGTGAGAATGAACCGCTCACCGTGCGCGCCAGGGTCTCGACGGCCAGCGTCTTCGCCACACCCGGAACGCCCTCGAGCAGGCAGTGGCCCCGTGCCAGCAGGCTGGCCATCATCCGCTCGACGAGCCGCTCCTGACCGACGATCACGCGCTTGATCTCGAACATCACCCGTTCGAGCGCGCCGGCGTCGCCGGCCGGGGTGTGTGCGGCGGACGGGGTACTCACCTGTCAGGTCTCCTCGCCTCGTGCAATGGATCAGCCGGGTTTCACGGTACGGGACGAGTGCAGCAGGTGCGGCTGTACGGTTCGTGAGTGTCTGCGCCGGACCCGCCCCGCTGCTCGGCCAAGGGGTGTCGGGCGGCCGCCACGATCGACCTGCACTGGCGCAATCCGCGACTGCACGACGCGGCTCGGGTCAAGCACTGGCTCAGCTGCGACGAGCACGTCGAGCACCTGAGCGCCTTTTTGTCGGCGCGCGGGTTCCTGCTCGGCCGGGAGAACCTCAACCGGTAGCGGGCTCGGCCTGCCATTCTTGGTGTCCACCCGTCAGGAGGCGACGTGTCCGCAGCACCAGGGTCCACGCCGCTGGCGCCGTGCATCGAGTCCGAGATCGGGCGGCTGAGGCATGTCATCGCGCACCGCCCCGGCCGCGAACTCGACCGGCTGACACCGAGCAACATTCAGACCCTGCTCTTCGACGACGTCCCCTGGGCCTCGCGGGCACGTGAGGAGCACGACCGCTTCGTCGAGGTGCTCGGCAGCCGCGGCGCGGCCGTGTACCTGTTCGCCGATTTGCTGGCGGGCGCGCTGGACACCCCGGAGGGCAGGCACTTCGTCGTCGACCGGACCTGCACGGCCGAACGCTTCGGCGAGCAGATGGCCCACTCGGTCCGCCGCCTGCTCGAGGATGTCGACGCGGCGACGCTGGCCGAGTTCCTGATCGGCGGCGTCCTCAAGTCCGACCTCACCGGCCCACCACCGGCCAGCCTGCGCTGGTCCGCGCTCGACGAGGACGACCTCGTCCTGCAACCGCTGCCGAACACGCTGTTCCAACGGGACAACTCGGCGTGGATCGGCGCAGGCGTCACGGTGAACCCGATGGCGCGGCTGGCGCGCCAGCGCGAGTCGCTGCACACGCGCGCCGTCTACCGCTACCACCCGCTTTTCCGCGAGGCGGGCTTCGCCTTCTACTACGGCGACGACGACCGCGACCACCGTCCGGCCACCCTGGAAGGCGGCGACGTCCTCGTCCTCGCGCCCGGCCTGTTACTCATCGGCATGGGCGAGCGGACGACCCCCACCGCGGTGGAACTGCTGGCGCGCCGGCTGTTCGCTGCCGGGCGGGCGGACACCGTGCTTGCCGTTGACATCCCGCCGGCACGCGCCACGATGCACCTCGACACCGTCCTCACGATGGTCGACGTGGCGACCTTCGTCGCGTACCCCAACCTGGACCTGGACGAGTTGCGTGCGTGGCGGCTGACGCCCGGGGCGGACGAGAGCGAACCGCTGCACGTCGAACCGGCAGGCACGCTGGTCGCCGCGCTGGCGAGTGCCCTCGCGGTGGACACCGTCCGCGTCCTGCGCGCCGGGGACGACGCCCGCACGGCCGAGCGTGAGCAGTGGAGCGACGGTAACAACTACTTCGCGCTCGAGCCGGGGGTCGTGGTCGGCTACGACCGCAACGTCGTGACCAATGGCCTGCTCGAGGACCACGGCATCGAGGTGCTGGCCGTCTCGGGCGGCGAACTCGGCCGTGGGCGCGGCGGGGCACGGTGCATGACCTGTCCGGTCACGCGCGATCCGGTGCCGGACGCACGCTAGCGCCGGCTCAACCGCCGATCGCGGACATCGTCCGTGCCGGCTGGACGAAGTCGGCCTTGTCGATGCCGTGTCCGGCCTGCTTGCCACGCACAGCGGTCCGGATGATCTCGCCCAGGTCGCCGTCGGACGCACCGGCGCGCAGCGGGCCACGCAGATCGGTTTCGGTCTGCGCGAACAAGCAGGTACGCAGTTGGCCGTCCGCGGTCAGCCGCAGCCGGTCGCATTCGCGGCAGAACGGCCGGGTGACCGATGCGATGACGCCGACCCGGCCCGGCGTGGTGGCCCAGCTGTCCGAACCGGGGCCGGCCAGGACGTCGAACTCCTCGGCCGGTGCGTGTCCGCGATCGCCGTGCGGGCGGAGCGTGAACACCGTCCCGAGCAGGGCCAGGATCTCGTCAGCCGTCACCATCGACGCACGCGACCAGATGTGGTCCGCGTCCAGCGGCATGTGCTCGATGAAGCGCAGCCGGTAGCCGTGGCGCAGCGCCCAGCCGAGCAGTTCCGGGGCCTGCTCGAGGTTGCTGTCACGCATCAGCACTGAATTGATCTTGATGGGCTCCAGCCCCGCCGCGCAAGCGGCAGCCACGCCGGCGAGGACGTCCGGCAAGCGGTCGCGCCGGGTGAGCGTCCGGAACAGTTCACGGTCGAGCGTGTCGATCGAGATGTTGATCCGATCCAGGCCGGCCGCCACGAGAGCGGCCGCATTGCGGTCCAGGCTGATGCCGTTGGTCGTCAGCGAGATCTCCGGCCGGGGCTGCAGGGCAGCCAGCCGGGCGACGACGTCGACGACGCTCTTGTGCACCAGCGGTTCGCCGCCGGTGAGCCGGAAGCTGCGCACGCCCAGGCCCACGAAGACCCCGGCGAGCCGCAGCAGCTCGTCGTCGTCGAGGCGGTCGGTGCGACTGAGCCAGTCGAGTCCCTCGGCGGGCATGCAGTAGGTGCAGCGCAGCGAGCAACGATCGGTCAGCGACAGCCGGACATCGGTGGCCACCCGGCCGAACGAGTCACGCAGCACCTGTTCGGGCACCGCGCCGCCATCGATACCGCCGTTGATCATGCTCATCTCGTCCAGGCTACTCACTAACAGCCGCCTGAGCGCGAGCGTGCGCCGATCAGGTCGGTGGGATTGTCAGTGGGATCAGGTCAGTGGACGAGTCGCCCCGTAGTAGCCCCACGACACCGAACCGAGTGGCGTCTCCTTGATCACGTCGCCGCTCTGCGGCGCCTGGATCACCATCCCGTTGCCTTCGTACAGCGCCACGTGGTGCACACCCGACAGGCTGCCGTTCGAACTCCAGAACACCAGATCGCCGGGCATGAGTTGACTCGTGCTGGGGTGATAGGACCCCGCCGAGTAGAACTGCGTCACCGAGTAGTGCGGCAGGCTGATGTAGTTCGCCCAGGCATAAAGGGTGAGGCCCGAGCAGTCGAAGCCGGTCACGTTGCAGTCGTTCCACGCGCCGTCGCCCGCGCACAGCCCGCGCGTCGGACCGTAGGCATTACCCCCGGCCCAGGCGTACATCCAGCCCAGGTACTGCCGCGCCCGGCTCACCGCCGCGGCGCCCTTCGCCGCACTCCAGGCTCCGCCCGATGGCGGGGGCTGGTTGGCTCCGCCGCCCGAGCCGCCGCCTGAGCCGTTGCCTGAGCCGCCGTTCGAACCACCCGACCCGGACCCACCGGACGGGTGCTCGCGTTGCTGGCGCTCACGCTCGCGGCGGAGCCGCTCCTCGGCGGCCCGCTGCTCGGCGGCCCGCTTGGCCGCGAGTTCCTTCGCCCGCTTGATGGCGGCCAGGCGGGCCAGTTCGCGCTGCCGGGCCAATTCCGCCTGGTGCTGCTGATAGGCGACGAACGTCGCGCGCTGGTGGTTGAGCGTCGCGAGCTTCTCCTGCGCCTGATAGAGCTGCGTCTGGCTATCGGCCAGGCTTACCTGCAATTGCTGTTCCTGCTGTCGCGCGGCGGTGACGGCCGCGACCGCGTCCTCCTCGGCCGCCTTGGCCCGGGCCGCTGCGGCGTCGCGAGCCTGCACCGCGCGCCGCGCCTCGGCATCGGCGTTGGACTTGGCAACGGTGGCGCGCTGCAGGTTCCCGATCGCATCGATCTGGTGCGCTGCCTCGTACTGCTGCAGGGCGCTGCGTTGCAACAGGACGCTGGGGTCGGCCGCCGTCAGCAGCGAGCCGGTGGTGCCGCCGATGTCACCGCTCATGTACGCGGCCTGCACGTACGCGCGGAACTGGCCCTGCGCGTCGGCGACCTGCTGTTGAGCGGCAATGACGTTGGCTTGTGCCGTCGCCTCTTCCTGTTTGGCCTGCTCGAGCAGGGACAGCGCGTACGCCATCTTCTGCTCGGCGAGTTCCATGCTCGCCTGCAGTTTTTGCAGCTGGGTCTGCATCGAGGCGACCTGAGCGCCGAGCTGGCCGACCTGGTCGGCGAGTGCCGCCTTCTGCTGTGCCGCCGAGGACAGTTGCCCGTCGGTCGGGTTCGGTGGCGGCTTGGCCGCCGCGCCGACGACGGGGACGGCAAGCCCTGCCACCACGACGGTGATGGCCAGCGCCGCGCGCCAGCGCGGCGGACCGGCGGACCGGGTGCTCAACCTCGAGCGGAGGCGGGTCAGGTTCACAACACATGGACCTCTCTGGAGGTTCGCGGACCTCGTGCGGCCAGACTCTGCCGCGGTTCTCGAGCGCTTCAGCAGACTCAGAGTGCCATTTCTGTCACAAATACGCCAGTGGCCACGACTGAAACACCAGTAACAGGAGTACAAGGCGGGAAAATGAGGCCAACCGTGCGCTCATCGGCACAATCGGCGCGCGCTGCGGCGACTTGAGGCGTGCGGCACGCTCAGCGAGCGCTGACCACCGTCGCCGGGTCGCGTAGGCGGACAGCCGCGCCGTCCGCCGTCACGACGGCGTCCGCGAGCCGGGTATGCCGCCGTTCCCAGCCCCGGACGGCGACGTGGGCCAGCCAGGCGTAGCCGACCCCGGCGATCAGGTCGAGGACGTAGTGCTCGCCGGCGTACACCAGCGTGAAGCCCATCGCGAGCGGGTAGAGGCCCAGCAACAGCCGCCAGCGGCTGCGCAGCCGAGCCGCGACGAACATCGCGAACAGGCAGGCGAAGGCCACATGCAGCGACGGCATCGCTGCCACCGCGTTCGACCCGGCCTCCTGCGCGTGCGTGAGGGTGGCCTGGACGTTGCCCAGGTGCAGCCATTCCCAGCCACGTGCCGACAACCGCTGGACCGGATAGGACAGGTCGCCGTCCTGGGCGGCCAGCCACGGCGGCGCCTCGGGGAAGAAGATGTAGGTGATCAGGCCGGCCGCAGACAGGACGATGACGCGCGAGATGTAGCGCACCCACAAGCTCCGATCACGCAGCCACAGCACGGCCGCGAGGACCGGTGTGGCCAGGAAGTGCGTCGTGTAGACGAGCGTGATCAGCACGTCGTACCAGTACACGTGGGTCACGTCGAACAAGTGCTGCTGCAGCCAGACGGTCGGGACGATCCCGCCGCACAGCCACTTCTCGGCGCTCACGATGTCCGACTGGTGCAACGGCATCCCGAGCGCATCGGCCACCGCGCGCGTCTTGTCGTAGGCGACCAGCACGAGCGTGAACGGGAGCCAGTCGAGCACGACCCGGCCGAGCGCACGCCAGCCGCGCCCGATCCTGGTGAGCGCCAGGCCAGTGACGATGAGGATCGCGATCGCCTGCCGCCCGGTCGGCACGCCGGTCTCGACGACGATGGCGACCACGACGCACGCGTAGACGACCAGCGCCCCGATGCGGATCCGCTGCCAACCGGCGGCGTGGATGCCCCGCAGCAGCAGTCGGTAGGGCGCAGTCACGAGCGCGACTTTATCCTCGATCGTCCCCGTCCCCGGCTCGCCGCAAGCTCTGCCGGCGCCGGCGCCGGCGCCGGCGCCGATCAGATCCTCGGACTGCTCTCCACGGGCGGAATCGAGGTCGTCACCAGGTCGGCGATCAGCTCCGCGACCCGATAGGCGTTTCGCAGCGCGACGTCGACGAGCCGGTCCTGCTCGCTCGTCAGGTCGCCGGCGACGCCTTCGGTGAGCAGTTCGAGGTAGCCGCGCACGCTGGTCAACGGCGTCGCAAGATCGTGCGAGAGCATCGACAGTCGCTCCGCCTGCAGCTGTTCGGGCACCACGGTGGCCACTCCGACGAACCCGACCAGGTTGTCGCGCTTGCCGCGAATCCCGCTCATCGAGAGCGCGACTGTGCGGCGGGTCCGGTCACGCGCCACATAGGTCCATTCCCGGGATTCGGGCGCACCACGCCGGGCTGCATGGACAAGGACGTCGAACCCGGGGCTGACACCGAGATCGTCCGCGCGAACGGCCACCTCGGTCGGCTCATGGAAGAAATCGGCCGAGACCCGGCCGACGACTTCGTCCGAGGCGTAGCCGAGGATGCGTTCTGCACCCGGACCGAACGTGGTGATGATTCCGTCGCGATCGGTGGCGAAGACCGCTTGTTGGCCGGCGGCCCGCAGCAGCGCCTCGAGCTGTGCCTGCACGATTGATCGGCGCAGCTGGCTCGTGCGGCCGCGACGGCGGCGCAACACCATGCTCATCGAGGACCCCCGTTTCCACGCCGTCGCGTACAACGCCGTCGGGTATACGGGGGTTACGCGCCATCGGCATCACATTCTTCCGGCTGTACGGCGCTGGGCAGCCATTGCCTACCCTAGAACCCATATCTGCAATGTCAAGTTGTCGAGTTATCTCAAAACCTGGATACACCTCTGTCGTATTACCCGGCCGATGAAGTAGTTTCCGAAGTAGGGACCGGTCACCGGAAATGGAGGCGGCATGCCTGTGCGGCGCAGCCCCGATCCAGTCATATCGACCCCGGCGGACGGCACCAGCGGCGTCGCCGCGGTGCTGGACGCGATGCGTCAATTCGACCTGATGATGGAATCCGCCCGGGCCGCTTTCGCCAATCGGCACCAGATCACCGTGAACGACAGCCTGGTCATGACCACGCTCCTGCTCACCGGGCGGCCGATGAAGCCGAGCGAACTGGCAACCCGGCTGAGCTTCGTCTCGGGCACGATGACGACGATGCTCGACCGGCTCGAAGCGGCACGCCTGGTCGAGCGGGTGCCCAACCGGACCGATCGACGCAGCGTGCTCGTGCGACTCACCGAGTCGGGCCGGCAGGCGCTGCAGAAGAGTGTCGAACAGCTGGAGCGGGTGATCAGCAGCGCCGTCGCTCCGCAGCAACGCGACCGGTTCGCCGAGAGCCTGACCCACCTCGCGCTCGGACTGGGCGAACTTGCGCGCGGTCCGCAGGCCGCGCCCGGCTGACGCGTCGGCGCTGGCAGCACCGGCCGGCGACGCGGTGGTATCTTGACGTCAAGATACTTTGCCGCACGGAGGAGCACAGGGTGAGCGCACAGAGCAAGAACAGCTTCGGTTCCCGCAGCCGGCTCGACGTCGCCGGTGCCGGCTACGACGTGTTCCGGATCGATGCCGTGGACGGTGCCGAACAGCTGCCATTCAGCTTGAAGGTGCTGCTCGAGAATCTGCTGCGCTGCGAGGACGGCAAGAACATCACGACAGCCCAGATCGAAGCCGTCGCGTCCTGGGATCCCGGTGCAGAACCGGACACCGAGATCCAGTTCACCCCGGCCCGCGTCGTCATGCAGGACTTCACCGGTGTTCCCGCGGTCGTCGACCTGGCCACGATGCGTGAAGCCGTCGTCGACCTCGGCGGCGACGCCACGAAGATCAATCCCCTCGCTCCCGCGGAACTCGTGATCGACCACTCCGTCATCGCCGACCTGTTCGGCACCCCCGACGCGTTCACCCGAAACGTCGAACTCGAGTACGAACGCAACAGGGAGCGCTACCAATTCCTGCGCTGGGGCCAGACCGCGTTCGACGAGTTCAAGGTCGTGCCGCCGGGTACCGGCATCGTGCACCAGGTCAACATCGAGTACCTGGCTCGCGTCGTGTTCTCGCGCGGCGGGCTGGCCTACCCCGACACCCTCGTCGGCACAGACTCGCACACCACGATGGTCAACGGCCTCGGGGTGCTCGGGTGGGGCGTCGGCGGCATCGAGGCCGAGGCGGCGATGCTCGGACAGCCGGTCAGCATGCTCATCCCCCGCGTCGTCGGCTTCAAGCTGCTCGGCGAACTCCCGGACGGGTCGACGGCCACCGACCTCGTGCTCACGATCACCGAGATGCTGCGCAAGCACGGCGTGGTCGGCAAGTTCGTCGAGTTCTACGGCTCCGGTGTGAGCGCGGTGCCGCTGGCCAACCGCGCCACCATCGGGAACATGAGCCCCGAATACGGCTCGACGTGTGCCATCTTCCCGATCGACGACGAGACGCTGAAGTATTTGCGCTTCACCGGCCGCAAGGACGACCACATCGCCCTCGTCGAGACCTACGCGAAGGACAACGGGCTCTGGCACGATCCCTCGGTCGAGCCGCGGTTCTCCGAGTCGCTGGAACTGGACCTGTCGACCGTCGAGCCGTCCTTGGCCGGGCCGAAGCGCCCGCAGGACCGCGTCCCGCTCCGGTCTGCGAAGCCGATGTTCCGCGAGGCGCTCGGTTCGTACGTCGAGGGCGACGGCTTGCGCAACGGGGTGGACGAGGCCGGCGCCGAGAGTTTCCCGGCCTCCGACCCGCCCGCTCCCGGCGAGCACGCACCAGCAGTCGCCCATTCGGCCGCGGCCGGCGCGGTTGGTCGCACCTCGCATCCGATGCCCGTCGACTTCGCAGACGGCAGCAAGGGCGTCCTCGACCACGGCGCCGTCGTGATCGCGGCGATCACCTCGTGCACCAACACCTCGAACCCCTCGGTGATGATCGGCGCGGCGCTGCTCGCCAAGAAGGCGGTCGAGAAGGGCCTGTCCCGCAAGCCGTGGGTGAAGACCTCGCTGGCGCCAGGATCGAAGGTCGTCACCGACTACTACGACCGGTCCGGCCTGACCCCGTATCTGGAGAAGCTCGGCTTCAACCTCGTCGGCTACGGGTGCACGACCTGCATCGGCAACTCCGGGCCGATCATCGAGGAGGTGTCGGCCGCGGTCAACGAGGGTGACCTCGCGGTCACGGCCGTCCTGTCCGGCAATCGCAACTTCGAGGGCCGCATCAACCCCGACGTGAAGATGAACTACCTCGCGTCGCCCCCGCTCGTGGTGGCCTATGCGCTCGCCGGCTCGATGGACATCGACCTGCTCAACGAACCGCTCGGTGAGGGCACCGACGGCCCGGTGTACCTGCGCGACATCTGGCCGACCGTGCACGAGATCGAGGAAGTCATCGAGCAGGCGATCGCCAGCGAGATGTACTCGCGCGACTACGCCGACGTGTTCGCAGGCGACGAGCAGTGGCGCGGGCTGCCGACACCGGAGGGCGCGACCTTCGAATGGGACGCGAACTCCACCTACGTCCGCAAGCCCCCGTACTTCGACGGCATGCAGCGCGAGCCGTCACCGGTCACCGACATCAGCGGCGCGCGGGTCCTGCTCAAGCTCGGCGACTCGGTGACCACCGACCACATCAGTCCCGCCGGTGCGATCAAGACCGATTCGCCCGCCGGCGCCTACCTGACCGAGCACGGCGTCGAGCGCAAGGACTTCAACTCCTACGGCTCGCGCCGGGGCAACCACGAGGTGATGATCCGCGGCACGTTCGCGAACATCCGCCTGCGCAACGAGCTGGCTCCCGGGACCGAAGGCGGGTTCACCCGCGACTTCACCAACGGCGGCGAGGTCTCGTCCATCTACGACGCCTCGGTCAACTACGCGGCGGAGGGCACACCGCTGATCGTGCTGGCCGGCAAGGAGTACGGGTCGGGGTCATCGCGCGACTGGGCCGCGAAGGGTACGGCGCTGCTCGGCGTCCGCGCGGTGATCGCCGAGTCCTACGAGCGCATCCACCGGTCGAACCTGATCGGGATGGGCGTGCTGCCGTTGCAGTTCCCGGACGGTGAGACGGCCGAGTCGCTGGGTCTCACCGGTGACGAGACGATCGACATCACCGGTGTCGAGGCGATGAACAGCGGCGCGGCACCGCGCACGGTCACGGTGCGCGCAGGCGAGCTCGAGTTCGAGGCGCGGCTGCGCATCGACACCCCGGGTGAAGCCGACTACTACCGCAACGGCGGCATCATGCAGTACGTGCTGCGGTCCCTTCTCTGACCCGTTCGCACCCGGCGCAGCCGCGTCAGGCCGACTCGCAACGCTCGCCCCAGATCGGCTCAAGAGACCTGCAAGACAGCAAGGTTCGGGTAACGAATTGGTGTCGTTACCGCGTGAGTCACGCCACTCGGTATATGTTCGCGCACACAACATTCATCGGGATAACCCTGGACGCTAGCCGTGCCGTGGTGGCCCAGACAGAAAGGCGTGACTGCATGCGTAAGAGCAGTTTGTCCGTCGCAGCGCTGGGAATCGGCGCCGCACTCGTCCTCACGTCCTGCAGTTCGAGCGGGGGCGGCAGCAGCTCCAGCGGTGCTCCGACGTCCGCACCGGCCGGCGGTTCCAGTTCGACCGCCGCGGGTGGCTCGGTCGGCGTGATCCTGCCCGACACGACGTCGTCCACGCGCTACACCCTCTACGACGCCCCGTTGCTGAAGAAGGCCTTCGACGACGCCGGGATCAAGAACGACATCCAGAACGCCGGTGGCAGCACGGCCAAGGCCAGCCAGATCGCCGACGCGATGATCGGTGAGGGCGTGAAGGTGATCCTGCTCGACTCGATCGACGCCACCAACGGCGCCTCGATCGAGGCGAAGGCGAAGGCCGCCGGCATCAAGGTCATCGACTACGACCGAGTCAACCTCGGCGGGACCGCCGACTACTACGTCTCCTTCGACAACGAGGAGGTCGGCCGGCTCCAGGCCCAGACCCTCGTGCAGTGCCTCACCGACAAGGCCGTCAGCAACCCGCAGATCATCGAGATGGACGGCGGCAAGGACGTCGACAACAACGCCGTGCTGTTCGCGAAGGGCGCGGGCGAGGTGTTCGCACCGCTGCAGGCCGCGGGCAAGCTCAAGGTGGTGTCGGCGACGACGGTGAAGGGTTGGGACAAGAACCTGGCCGCACCGGCCTTCCAGCAGGCACTGACGGCCAACGGTGGCAAGGTCGACGGCGTCCTCGCCGCGAACGACGACATTGCCAACGCGGTCATCACCGTGCTCAAGAACAAGGGTCTGCAGGTGCCGGTCACCGGCCAGGACGCCGGGATCAACGGTCTGCAGAACATCCTGCGCGGCGACCAGTGCATGACCGTGTTCAAGGACGTCAAGCAGGAGGCGGACGCGGCGTCGAAGCTGGCCATCGCCTTGATCAAGGGTGAGGACCCGGCAGCGGCCGGCCTCACGCTGACCAAGTTCGATGACCCGTCGAGCCCGTCGCACGCCATCCAGGCCCTGCTGCTCAAGCCCACTGTGATCACCAGTAAGAACGTCCAGGACGTGGTGAGCGCCGGTGCGCTGACGGCTGCAGAGATCTGCAAGGGCATCCAGTCGCTGTGCGACAAGGCCGGGGTCAAGTAACCGCCTCGCACCGGCGAGAAATACGGCAGTATCTGGGCGATGGCCGGGCGGACAACCGTCCGGCCATCGCCACCTGGCGACCAGCAGAGGGGATCACGCTGTGACGACACCGATTCTCGAGGTTCGAGGGCTGAACAAGACGTTCGGTCCCGTCCACGTCCTGCACGACATCGACTTCGCCGTCTATCCGGGCGAGGTCACCGCTCTGGTCGGCGACAACGGCGCCGGTAAGTCGACGCTGGTGAAGTGCGTCGCCGGCATCAACAGCATCGACTCGGGCCAGATCCTCTGGGAGGGCAAGCCGGTCACCTTGCACGACCCGCGTGCCGCCGCCGCCCTCGGCATCGAATTCGTGTACCAGGACCTGGCCCTGGCCGACAACCTCGACATCACCCAGAACATGTTCCTGGGCCGCGAGATCCGGCGCTTCGGTTTTCTCGCCGACAGTGAGATGGAGCGCAAGGCGCGCGAGGTGCTCGCCGGCTTGTCGGTGCGCACGGTGTCATCGGTCCGGCAGTTGGTCGCCAGCCTGTCCGGTGGCCAGCGACAGACCGTCGCGATCGCGAAAGCCGTGCTGTGGAACAGCAGGGTGGTCTTCCTCGACGAGCCCACGGCAGCGCTCGGTGTCGCCCAGACGCGCCAGGTGCTCGATCTCGTCCGTCGCCTCGCCGACCAGGGCCTCGGCGTCGTGCTCATCTCGCACAACATGAACGACGTGATGGAGGTCGCCGACCGGGTCGCCGCGCTCTTCCTCGGCCGCATCGCAGCCGAGGTACTGACCAAGGACAGCAGCACGACCCAGATCGTCGAGCTGATCACCGCTGGGCACAGCGGCGACATCGGGCTCTCACGCGCCACCGCGAACGAGGAGATGTGATGGCCGACTCGACAACGCCGACCACCGCTGGCGCTGGTGCCGGGCGCGCGGGCAGCTTCTCGCTCGACACCGACAACCGCACCATCGCCAGCGCCGTCCGCAGTTACTCCGGTCGGCTGCGTGCGGGCGACCCGGGCGCGCTGCCGTCAATTCTCGGCCTGATCGTGCTGGTGCTCATCTTCAGCCAGGTCAGCGACCGCTTCCTCAGCCGCAGCAATCTCGGCAACCTGCCGGGACAGGGCGCCTACATCGCGCTCATCGCGCTGGGACTGGTCTTCGTCCTGCTCCTCGGCGAGATCGACCTGTCCGCGGGCACCACGGGGGGCATCTGCGCCGGCTTCGCCGCCCAAGGTGTCGTGTCCTCGGGCCTGCGGCACGGCGTGCCCGGCCTGCTCTACACGATCGTGATCATCGCCATGGCCGCCGCGATCGGGCTCGGCATCTGGCTCAAGACCTATGTCGGGCCGGCCGTGGTTCTCGTCGGCCTGGTGATCACGCTGACCGGCCAGGACGAGCACGTCATCACCGCACTCATCTTTGCCGTGTCGGTCGGTGCCGCTGTGGGCCTGTTCACCGGGTTCCTCGTCGCGCGCGTCGGGATCCCGAGCTTCATCGTGACCCTCGCCCTGTTCCTCGCCTGGCAGGGCGTGCTGATCTTCGAGCTCAATTCCCAAGCGATCGCCGTCAGCAGCTACACATTCTGGAACGGGTTGGCCAACTACACGATGGCGCCGTTGTGGAGCTGGGTCTACGTGCTCGTGCTGGTCGGCGGGTACCTGGCGTTCACCGCGATCAAGGCGGTGCGATCGCAGGCCAAGGGCCTGTCGGCCGACACGATGGCGCTGGTGCTCTGGCGCGCCGGGATCCTCGCTGCGATCGCGGTCGTGATCGTCGTCTTCGCCAACCAGAACCGGAACCCGAACCCGGGGCCGAAGATCCAGGGCCTGCCGTGGTCGGCCACGATCCCGGTCACCCTGATGATCCTGTGCAGCATCGCGCTCACGAAGACGTCGTGGGGCCGGCACCTGTTCGCGATCGGCGGCAACATCGAAGCCGCCCGGCGCGCCGGTATCGACGTCGTCAAGATCAAGGTGTCCGCGTTCGTGCTGTGCTCGTCGTTCGGAGCACTCGGCGGCATCTTCCTCGCCTCCTACACCGGCGGCGTGCAGCTCGACCTCGGTGCGGGCAACGTCCTGCTGTTCTCGGTCGCGGCCGCCGTCATCGGCGGAACGTCGCTGTTCGGCGGGCGCGGCAAGGCGCGTGACGCGATCATCGGCGGTCTGGTCATCGTCATCATCCCGAACGGCATCGGGTTGAAGCCGAGCCTGCCGGCCCAGTACAACAACATCATCACCGGCGCAGTGCTGCTGCTGGCTGCGGCCGTGGACGCCCTGTCCCGGCGTCGGTCGGCCTCGCGGCGCTGATCGTCGAGTCGGCCCAGGGATCGCGATGGCCTCGGCCGCAGCTCGACCGGACGCGATGCGGCGGCACAACCTTTCGCTGCTGCTGGGCCACGTGCACCGCGACGGCCCGCTCACCCGAGCCGAACTGACCCAGCGGCTCGGCCTGTCGCGTTCGACGATCGGTGCGCTCGTGGCCGACCTCGCCGAGCTCGGGCTGATCGAGGAGTCCGTGCCGAGCGGCGGCGACCGGGTCGGCCGCCCCTCGCATCTGGTCGGGCCGCACTCGCAGGGACCGTTCGTGGTGGCGGTGGATATTGACCTCAGCCGGGTCACGACCGCGGCGGTGGGTATCGGTGGGCAGATCCTCGCCCGGCGGGTGCATGCCGCCGGCCGGCGCCCGGCCACGCCCGTCCAGGTGGCGCAACTGATCACCCGGTCGATCCCGGCGCTGGCCGCCGAGGCGTGCCGCGACAGCGTCCCGGTCGGGGTCGGCGTGAGCGTTCCCGGAACGGTCGATCGGGGCCGCCGCGTGGTCGGGCTCGCGCCGAACCTCGGCTGGCGCAACGTGGCGCTCGGCGACCTGCTCGACACCGTCGGAGCACCGGTGGTCATCGGCAACGACGCCGACCTGGCAGTACTCGCCGAATACCAGCGCGGTGCCGCCCGCGGTTACGAGGATCTCGTCTACCTCGTCGGCCGGATCGGCGTCGGCGCCGGGATCATCGTCAACGGCAGGCCGCTGCGCGGTCACGAGGGGCATGCCGGTGAGATCGGGCACAACGTCGTGGACCCGACCGGCCCGGCCTGCCACTGCGGCAAGCGCGGCTGCCTGGAGACCTACATCGGGGATGGCGCGCTACTGACCCTTGCCGGTCGCGAGGGCCCGGCCAACGAGACGAGCGTACGAACGCTGTTCGCCGACGCCCGGGCCGGTGACAGCGCGGCACTGCGCGCCGTGAGCGCGGTGGCGGCGTCACTCGGGCGAGCCCTCGGCAGCCTGGTGAACACGCTCAACCCGCAGCAGGTGATCCTCGGTGGGTCGTTCGCCGACGTACTCGAGATCGCCGCACCCGACGTCGGACGCGCCCTCGAGCAGTACGCGCTCGACGTCCCCGAGCAGAGCGTGCAACTCGCCGTACCTAGCCTGGGCGCGGACTCGGCGCTGCTCGGCGCCGCCGAACTGGCCTTCGCCGCCCTGCTCGACGACCCGGTCGGCGATCAGGTGCTGCTCCCCCGCTGACGGAGCCGGGTCAGGACAGGCCGGCGCCGGCCGCCTGACGCTCGAACTGGGTGCGGTACAACTCGGCGTACAGCCCGCCCGCGGCGAGCAGTTCGCGGTGAGTGCCCGTCTGGACGACCCGGCCCGCGTCGAGCACCACGATGCGATCGGCGGACAGCACGGTGGACAACCGGTGCGCGATGACCAGTGACGTCCGGCCGGCGAGAGCTTCCTCCAGCGCGCGCTGGACCGCCGCCTCGCTCTCGCTGTCGAGATGCGCTGTCGCCTCGTCCAGGATCACGATCTGCGGCTGCTTCAGCAGCAGCCGGGCGATCGCCAGGCGTGCCTTCTCGCCGCCCGAGAGCCGGTAGCCGCGGTCACCGACAACGGTGTCCAGGCCGTCCGGAAGTGCCGTCACCAGCTCGCCGATCTGCGCCGCCTCGATCGCAGCCCACAGTTCGCTCTCGGTTGCCTCGGGCCGGGCGTAGCGCAGGTTCTCGCGGATCGTGTCGTGGAACATGTGCGCTTCCTGGCTGACCACGCCGATCCGGTCGCGCAGCGAGTCCTGGGTCACCGAGCGGACGTCGAGACCGCCCACCCGGACCGCGCCGGAGCGCACGTCGTAGATACGCGGAACGAGTTGGCTGATCGTGGTCTTGCCCGCTCCGGAAGGCCCCACCAGCGCGATCATCTCGCCCGGCGCAGCACGGAACGAGATGCCGTGGAGCACCTCGACCGGGGCCGCGTTGTCGAGGACGGCGACGTCTTCGAGCGAGGCCAGCGACACCTCGTCCGCGGAGGGATAGGAGAAGCGCACCTCGTCGAACTCGATCGAGCGCGCGTCGGCCGGCAATTCGCCCGCGTCAGGGGCGTCGGAGATCAGTGGATCGAGGTCGAGCACCTCGAAGACCCGATCGAAGCTCACCAGTGCACTCATGATGTCGACGCGGGCGTTGGACAGCGCGGTCAACGGCCCGTAGAGGCGGGTGAGCAGCAGCGCGAGGGTCACGACCGTGCCGGCCGAGAGTTGGCCGGTGATCGCGTAGTAGCCCCCGAGCCCGTAGACGAGCGCCTGGGCGAGGGATGCCACCAGGCTGAGCGCGACGAAGAAGGCCCGGCCATACATCGCCGACGTGACGCCGATGTCGCGCACGCGGGCCGCGCGCCCGCGGAACGAGGCGTCCTCGTCGCCTAGACGTCCGAACAGCTTGACCAGCAGGGCACCGGCGACGTTGAACCGCTCGGTCATCGTCGCGTTCATCGACGCGTTCAGGTTGTAGGACTCGCGGGTGATCTCCTGCAGCCGGGTCCCGATTCGACGGGCAGGCAGCACGAACACCGGCAGCATCACCAGCGAGATCGCCGTGATCTGCCACGACAGGGTGAACATGACCGTTGCAGTCAGCACGAGGCCGACGACATTGCTGACCAGCCCCGACAGGGTGGACGTGAACGCCTGCTGCGCACCGAGCACGTCGTTGTTCAGCCGGCTGACGAGAGCACCGGTCTGGGTGCGGGTGAAGAACGCGAGCGGCATCCGCTGGACGTGGTCGAAGACGGCGGTGCGCAGGTCGAAGATCAGCCCTTCGCCGATACGCGCGGAGTACCAGCGCTGCGCGAAGGACAGGATCGCGTCGACGACGGCCAACCCGGCGATGATGACCGCGATCCAGACCACGACATGCGCGGCCTCCTGGGAGGTGATCGCATTGACCACGCGCCCGGCCAGCACCGGCGTCGCCACGCCGACGAGCGCGTCCGCGACGATCAGGGCGAGGAACACGAGCAGCGAGTTGCGGTAGGCCGAGGCGAAACGCAGGACCCGCCGCCAGGTGCCGCGCGGAATCTTGGTACCCGCGGCTGGGTCACCCCGGCGCGGCATCGATCGCCACGCGTACGCGTGCATGGACGGACCCGTCATGTATTACCTCCGGCAGCGCAACATCATTGCCACCGTAGGTGTTCCCACCGACACCAGGTACAGGACCCCGATCAACAACCGGGCGAACGTCCTCAGTCCTCGGCGTCGAGTCCGGTGAGTGCGCGCAGCCTGCGGTACTGCGCCTCGGTCTCGGCCACCTGCTGCTCGGCCTGCGTCCGCCGGGCGGCGGCCATGAGCAGCGCCTTGGTCTCGGCCGCCGCGTCGCGGTTGACCGCGAGCAGGGCGGCGACGGTCCGCTGCACCGCGGCGTCGAGCTCGGCCGGCGGGACGACGTGGGACGCGAGGCCGATGCGCAGCGCCTCCTCGGCACCAACCCGCCGGCCGGTGAGGCAGATCTCCGCGGCGCGCGAGTACCCGACGAGATCGCAGAGTCGCTTGGTGCCGCCGAGGTCGGGGACGATTCCGAGCGTTGGCTCAGCCATGCAGAACTGGGCGTCGTCGGCCAGGATGCGGATGTCTGCGCCGAGCGCGAGCTGGAATCCGCCGCCGATCGCGTGGCCCTGGACCGCGGCGATGCTGACGATGCCCGGACGCGACGTCCAGTCGAACGCTGTCTGCCACGCACCGATCTGCGCCGTTGCCTCGGCCTGCGACCCGCCGGCGATGGTCAGGATGCCGGGAGCGCCCTCGACGCCCTCGGCCGTGAACATCGACCGATCCAGCCCGGCCGAGAACGACCGACCGGCGCCGCGCAGCACGACGACGCGCACCGTCCCGGGCAGCTGCTCGCCGATCCGGGTCAGCCCCTGCCAGGTGTGCGGGGTCTGGGCATTGAGCCGGTCCGGCCGATCGAGCGTGATCGTGGCGACCTCACCGGTGATGACAGCGGACAGCCCCGCCTCGGGCGGGACGTCGAGCTGCGTGGCCGGCGCTGTCGCGTCCAGCGCTACTTCTTCGACTTCGCGCGAGTGGCCCCGCCGCGGCCGCGCAACGTCGCTCCCGACTCGGAAAGGACACGGTGCACGAAGCCGTACGAACGGCCGTGGGTGGCCGCCAGCTCTCGGATGCTCTTGCCCTTGTCGTACTGCTTCTTCAGATCGATCGCGAGCTTGTTGCGGTCGGATCCAGTGATCCGAGCGCCCTTCTTCAGCACTGCCATTGCGCGCCCCTCGTTTGTTCGGGGGTGCGGCGCCTCGGCGGGACACGGCGCGCACCTGCTAGTCCAGCAGGGGTGTTGATAGCAGCACAGCAGTCCACGGGGCAAGATCGAGTTGGCCAATACGTGCCGTCGATAATTGGGTCCCGGTCGTTTTGTCGTCGTTAGCGGTGATCTTGGCAGACCATCCGGATATTTCGTGCCACACCCACGTGTCACCACAAGCTGCCCGGAAGTTTAGGCCAGCGCGATCAGATCCGCGAGATCTGGGCTCCAGTTGTCCTCCACGCCGTCCGGCAGAAGGATCACCTTCTCCGGCGTGAGCGCCTCGACGGCGCCCTCGTCGTGGGTGACGAGGACGATCGCCCCGGCGTAGGTCCGCAGCGCGTCGAGCACCTGTTCGCGGCTGACCGGGTCGAGGTTGTTCGTCGGCTCGTCGAGCAACAGCACGTTTGCGGCGCTGGTCACGAGCATCCCCAGCGCGAGCCGGGTCTTCTCGCCGCCGGACAGCACCCCCGCCGGCTTGTCGACGTCCTCGCCACTGAACAGGAACGCGCCGAGGATCTTGCGCAGATCTGTGTCTGTCAGGTCGGCCCGGCCTACCGCCGACGCGGACGTGCGCATGTTCTCGAGCACCGTGCGGTCGTGATCGAGCGTCTCGTGCTCCTGCGCGTAGTAGCCGAGCCGCAGGCCGTGACCAGGTGCGACAGCCCCGGTGTCAGGCGCTTCGATCCCGGACAGCAGCCGCAGCAACGTCGTCTTCCCCGCGCCGTTGAGGCCGAGGACGACCACGCGCGCACCCCGGTCGACGGCGAGGTCGACGTCGGTGAACACCTCGAGTGACCCGTAGCTCTTGGACAACCCCTCGGCGGTGAGCGGCGTGCGTCCGCACGGCGCGGGCGCCGGGAAGCGCAGGCGGGCCACCTTGTCGCCCGTCCGCACCGCCTCGAGGCCGCCGGCGAGCGCATCGGCGCGGCGCAACATCTGCTGCGCGGCACGCGCCTTGGTCGCCTTCGCCCTCATCTTGTCCGCCTGCGAGCGCAGTTGGTCGATCTTGCGTTCGGCGTTGGCCCGCTCGCGGTGGCGGCGCCGCTCATCGGTCTCGCGCTGCTGCAGGTAGCTCTTCCAGCCGAGGTTGTAGACGTCGAGCGTCGTGCGGTTCGCGTCGAGGTACCACACCTTGTTGACGACGGCGTCGAGCAGGTCGACGTCGTGGCTGATCACGATCAATCCCCCGTTGTGCTGGCGCAGGAAGTCGCGCAGCCAGGTGATCGAGTCGGCGTCGAGGTGGTTGGTCGGTTCGTCGAGCAGCAACGTCGTCGGCTCGCCGGCGGTGTCGGCGAACAGGATCCGCGCGAGCTCGACCCGCCGGCGCTGGCCGCCGGACAGCGTGCGCAACGACTGGACGAGGACGCGATCAGGCAGGCCGAGGTTCGCGCAGATCCGCGCGGCCTCGCTCTCGGCCGCATACCCGCCGAGTGCGGTGAAGCGCTCCTCGAGGTTGCCGTAGCGGCGCAGCAGCGTCTCGTCGTGCGGTGTCTCTTCCAGGCGAACCTGCACCTTGGCGATGTCGGTGGCGAGCACGTCCAGGCCGCGCGCCGACAGCACGCGGTCACGGGCGATGACGTCGAGGTCGCCGGTGCGCGGATCCTGCGGCAGGTAGCCGACCGGACCGGACCGCTCGATCTTGCCTGCGTGTGGCAGCGACTCGCCGGCGAGTACGCGCAGGCTGGTGGTCTTGCCGGCGCCGTTGCGCCCGACCAGACCGATGCGGTCACCGTGCTGGACGCGGAAGGTGGTGGGTTCGAGCAGGATGCGTGCGCCGGCGCGCAGCTCGAGATCGCTGGCGGAGATCATTGCGTAGAACTCCCAGGCAGAGGGCAGAGGGGTGGCGTGACAACGGCCCGTCGGCTACTGCAGCAGGGGTCTCACGCCCTCCATCGTAACCGTCCGACGCTCAGCAATATCCCGGCTCGGCCGGTTCGCCGGTCCGGGCCGCGGCGACGAGCTTGAGCAGTTCGGCGGGCAGGAACGGCTTGGGCAGGAATGCGAAGGCCCCGTCGGCCGTCGCTCGGCGCTGGTCGCGCGGGCCGGCATGGGCCGAGCAGACGATCACCTTGACCCCGCGCAACCGGGGATCGGCACGGATGTGGGCGAGTACCACCCAACCGGACACGCCGGGCAACTGGATGTCGAGCAGCACGACGTCCGGCAGCGTCGTCGCCAGCAGCGCCAGGGCAGCGTCCCCCGAGTCGGCCTCCCTCACCTCGTGCCCGCCGCCTTCGAGCGCGATCCGGCACAGCAGCCTGATGTCGGCCTCGTCCTCGACGAGCGCGACGGTCGTCATCGCCCGGCGCTGCTGGCGAGCGGCGCGCTGAAACGGAAGACCGTCCCCTCCCCCGGCGCACTCTCACACCAGACCGATCCTCCGTGCAGGTGGACGTAACGCCGCACGATCGAAAGCCCGAACCCGCTGCCGCGCGCCGTCCCGGCCGTGCCCGGGACGCGGAAGAACGCGTCGAACAGGTTCGGCTGGTACTCGAGCGGGATGCCCGGCCCGCGGTCCGAGACCGCCACGACGACCGACCCGTCGACGACGCCGGCACTCACGGTGATCACCCCGTCGCCGCCGTACTTGATCGCGTTCGTGACGAGGTTGCTCACGATGTGACCGAAGGCGGGCGGGTCCATCAAGATCGCGAGGTCGTCAGGCACGTCCACGACCACCCTGTCGCGCGTCACCCCGGGCAGGCCCGCCAGCACCGATCGGAGCGCCTCGGCCAGCGGCAACTCCTGCGGCTCGAGCAGGACGCGCCCGGACTCCACGCGGGCCTGGTCGAGGAGCCGCTCGATGAGATCGCGCATCTCGCGCGCATTGCGTTCGAGCGGCTCGACAAGCAGGTGCTGCTCGGGGGCACGCTCGCCCAACAGGGCCGCGAACCCGGCGATCGAGGTCAGGGGCGTCCGCAGTTCGTGCGAGACGGTCGCCAGGAACTCGTCCTTGATCGCGTCCAGGCGCCGCAATTCCTCGCTCACCTGCTGCTCGCGCTGGAGCGCCCTCTGCAGCATCTGCTCGGTCGCGACCCGTCCGGTGATGTCCTGGCAGGCGCCGCTGAGCCCGAGCACCGCACCGTCGGCGTCGAAGCGCGGTTCGACCGCAACGAACACCCACCGCTGCTCGCCCTGCGGGGTGATGATCCGGTGGTCGACCCCGGTCGGCGTCTGCCCCGCCAGCGCCTGCGCGAGCATGCCCGCGACCTGCTCGCGGTCGTCCTCGTGCACCAACGCGAGGTGACCGTCCAGAGTGGAGTCGAACCGGCCTGGGTCGGTGCGGAAGATGTCGAACACGCCGTGCGACCACTGGACCGAGCGCTGCGCGGCGTCGACCACGAAGCTGCCCGTCCGCGCGAGCGATTCGGCCCGGCGGATCCGTTGCTCGCTGTCCGCGAGGGCCTGCTGGGAGGCTAATTGCTCGCTGAGGTCGCGGACGACGACCAGCACGGTGTGGAGCGCCCGGTCGGGCGCCTCGCGCAGCGGCACCAGCGCGAGTTGGACGGGCACGCGAGGCCGGGCGCCGGGAACCAACTCGGCGCGGTAGCCCTGCACGTGCTCACCACGCAGGGCCCGAGTCAGGATCTCGATCCAGCCGCTGCGGTCCGCGAACGCGTGGTCGAGCCGCCTGCTCGGCAGAGGGGCGAGTGCGACACCGAACAGCCGCCGGGCGACCCGGTTCGCCGCCAGCACCGAGCCCGCGTCGTCGAGTTCGATCAGGCCGTCCGACGACACCTCGCCGATCGCCCGCAACGGCGTCTGCGGAACACGCGAACGCACGCCGCCACGATACCGAGCAAGGTCCGGACCGCGGGCGCGCAAGGGTGTTGCGGCGGGTCCTACCCCATCGGGGGCAAACATGGCGACCGACCGGCCAGCACCCGGCCCGCGCTACATCTCTCGGAAGGAGAAGTACCGAGCCAGGCCAGGGATCAGCGATCCCATGATCAGTAGCAACAGGACAAGTGCAGCTCGAACCAGAATCGACATCTCCGGGCCCCTTCCGGCAGGTGAACAGAACGCAGGCTACTCCGCCCGTCCCATCGATGTAAGTTTTCCGTAAGGCAAGCCGGGATCGGCGTAGGCTCAGCGCAACCAGCGAGGGGGGTTCGGTGACTGTTGACACCGTCGCGCGGCCGAATCCCCGACGGATCACATCGTGTCGCGCCAGCAGACGGTGACGCTCACGGTGGTTCCCCTCGAGTCGGCGATCCTGGTCGAGGCCCGTAGCAGTGTCGGCCCGATCGTCTTCGGCAGCGCGACCGTCACGGGTCGCTTCCACGGGACGCTCGACGGCGATGCGCTCGTGCTTGAGCGCCTTCCGGAGGCATCCCTGGCCCTGCCCGTCGCGTCACTGACGTCGGGCAACAAGCTGTGGGACTCGGAAGTGCGCAGCCGGTTGAACGAAAGGCGCTACCCCACGATCACCGCGGAGTTGCGCGGCACCGAGGGACTCGGCGGCGGGCGCTACTCGGTGCTCGGCGACGTGACCATCCACGGGAAGAGCCAGACCCAGACCGGGGCGATGGCGCTCGACGTGCACGTGGACGCGGAATCGTCCGACGTCGCCGTCGTCGTGTCCGGGACGCAACTGATCGACGTACGAGATTTCGAGATCGAATTGCCCCGCCTGTTCATGCTGCAGATCTATCCGGAAGTCACCGTGCGGTACCGCGTCCGGGCAGTGTCGACCAACGACCTAGAGGATTGAGACAGCGATGGAAGCACTGCTGGCGTTCTACCTGGGATGGACGATGGGAGCCCGCTCGGGGGTGAAGGGGATCGAGGAGATCAACACCGCGTTGCTGTCGCTGCGCGAGTCCGAGGAGTTCGCCGCGCTGATGGTCGCGCTGCGCAAGCACGCGGGCTTCATCATCCATGAGATCGCCACCCGGGTGGAGGCGGCGGCCGGCGATTCAGACCGGCCGGGAGCCGGTGATCTGCTCGCCCGTGTCTACGAACTCATCGACCTGTCCGGTCAGGCGCGACCTGGTAAGGCCAAGCCCTGACCGTGGCGGCGACGTGACGCATCGCGCCGCTTAGGGTGCGATAGTGAAGTACAACAAACGGGCACGTTTGGACACCTCGCAGGTGCGCGACGCTCGCCGGACGGGCGGGCGGAGCGGGCTCGCCGTGGGCGGCGGTGGGGTCGGCATCGTCGGTGTCGCGATCTACCTGCTGGTGTCGGTGCTGGGCGGCGGCGATGCCGGCCGGGCCGTCAACGACGTCCTCGGCCAACTGGGGCAGTCCGGCGGCCCGGCCACGGCAGACAACTCCGAGGTCAGCGCCGAGTGCAAGACCGGGGCAGACGCGCAGCAGAACCTGGACTGCGCCGTTGTCGCCGACATCGACTCGATCCAGGCGTACTGGATTGAGCAGTTGCCTGCGCTGGGAGTGAAGTACCGCCCGGCCCCGACGGTGTGGTTCACCGGCCGCGTGTCGACCGGATGCGGCTCGGCGACCAGTGGCGCCGGGCCGTTCTACTGCCCACCGGACGGCACGGTCTACATCGACCTGTCCTTCTACGACGACCTGCGGACCGAGTTCGGCGCCCAAGGCGGGCTGTTCGTGGACGCCTACGTCCTCGCCCACGAGTACGGCCACCGCGTGCAGGACCTGCTCGGGACCTCGGATCGCGTCGGTACTGGAACCGGGCCCACGTCCGGGTCCGTGCGCCTGGAACTGCAGGCGGACTGCTACGCCGGGGTCTGGGCGAAGCATGCGACGACGACGCCCGGCCCGGACGGCGAGGTGCTGATCACCGACATCACGGCCGACGACATCGCACGAGCCCTGGACGCTGCCGGGCGAATCGGCGACGACTACATCCAGAAGAACCTCGGCAGCGGGCGCGTCGACCGAAGCAGCTTCACCCACGGCACGTCCGCGCAGCGCGAGAAGTGGTTCAGCACCGGCTACCGGACCGGCAACCCCAAGGCCTGCGACACGTTCGCCACGGGGAGCCTCGGCTAGCGGCGCAATTCCGGCCGGCGTGCCGCCAGCAGGCCGCCGAAGGGCAGGAACGCCTCGACGAGGACGATCGACGTGGTGCGCAGGCCCCACTGCAGCCGACGCCGCACGCCGAGCGCAAGGGCGACGTAGCCGAGGAACAGCACGCCGTGGACCGGGCCGAGGATGTGCACGCCGAGCGGCGCGTCGGCGGCGTACTTGACGATCGTCGCGGCGATCAGGGCCGGCCACGAGATCGCCTCGGCAACCGCGACCACGCGAAAGGTTTGCGGCGTCAGCGCCGGGCGGAGGGCAGTGTCAGACATTGAATCCCAGGGCACGAAGCTGCTCGCGGCCCTCGTCGGTGATCTTGTCCGGCCCCCACGGCGGCAGCCACACCCAGTTGATCTTGATCTCTGCGGCGAGCGGCTTCGGCCCACCGGTCAGCGCGCTGTTGGTCTGGTCCTCGATGACATCGGTCAGCGGGCACGCAGCTGAGGTCAACGTCATGTCGAGGGTGACCAGCAGGCCGGCGTCGGTCTGCTCGACCTGCGCGTCGTAGAGCAGACCGAGGTCGACGACGTTGATGCCCAGTTCGGGGTCGACGACGTCACGCATCGCCTCGTCGATCTCGTCACGAGTCGGCAGCGTTGGTGCAGTCATGATGTGTCCTCCGAGCTCCAGCCGGCTTCTGCCACGGCGCTGGTCATGGCCATCCAGCCCAGCAGCGCGCACTTGACGCGCGCCGGGTACTTCGACACTCCCTCGAACGCGACCGCGTCCTCGAGTTCGTCCTCGTCGGCCTCGGTGAGTTCGGCCGTACCACGCGACTGCATCAGTTCGAGGAACTTCCGCTGCAGCGCGAGCGCCTCGTCCACCGGTTTGCCGACGACCAGGTCGCTCATCACCGATGTCGACGCCTGGCTGATCGAGCAGCCCTCACCGTCCCAGCCGAGGTCTGCGACGGTGCCGTCGGCGAGCCGGACCCGCACCGTGACCTCGTCGCCGCAGGTCGGGTTGACGTGGTGCACCTCGGCGTCGAACTCGTCCGGCAGTCCGCGGTGGTGCGGGTGCTTGTAGTGATCGAGAATGATCTGCTGGTACAGGCTGCCTGCGCTCGTCATCGGCTGAACACCGCCTGCACCTGCTCGACGCCGCGGACGAGGGCGTCGATCTCGTCGGTCGTGGTGTACACGCCGAAGGACGCGCGCGTGGTCGCCGGAATTCCGTAGCGGACGCAGACCGGACGGGCGCAGTGGTGACCGGCTCGCACGGCGATGCCGTGCTCGTCGAGCAACTGGGCCACATCGTGCGGGTGGGCAGCATCGAGCGTGAACGAGATGGTCGCCCCCCGGTCGACCGGTATGGCCGGCCCGATGATGCGCAGCCCGGGAACCGTTTGCAGGCCGTCGAGGGCGTACGCGGTGAGCGCCCTTTCGTGCTCGCGGATCTCGTCCCGGCCGAGTGCGGTGACGTAGTCGATCGCGGTGCCGAGGGCGACCGCCTGCGCGATCATCGGCGTCCCGGCCTCGAAGCGGTGCGGCGGCGCGGCGAAGGTCGAGCGTGCCATCGTGACCGTCTCGATCATCTCGCCGCCGCCGAGGAACGGCGGCAACTGTGCGAGCAGGTCGTAGCGCCCCCACAGCACCCCGACGCCGGTCGGGCCGTAGAGCTTGTGCCCGGTGAAGGCGACGAAATCGGCGCCGAGTTCCTGGACGTCCAGGGGCAGGTGCGGCGCGGACTGCGCGGCGTCCAGGATCGCGAGCGCCCCGACCTCGTGCGCGCGGGCGACGATGCGCTGGACCGGGTTGATCGTCCCGAGCGCGTTGGACTGATGCACGAAGCTGACGAGCTTGGTCCGCGTGGTGATGACCTCGTCGATCGCCGACTCGACCAGCCGGCCCTCGTCATCGATCGGGATCCAGCGGAAGGTGGCGCCGGTACGCAGGGCGAGTTGCTGCCACGGGACGATGTTGCTGTGGTGCTCCATCTCGGTGACAACGATCTCGTCACCGGGTCCGAGCGCGAACTGCTCCGCTCCGGCGAACGTCGACGCGTTGGACAGCGAGTACGCGAGCAGGTTCAGCGCCTCGGTGATGTTGCGGGTGAAGATCACTTCGTCGCGGCTGGGCGCGTTCAGGAACGCGGCCACCTTGTCGCGCGCGCCCTCGTAGGCGTTGGTGACCTCGCTGCCGAGGGTGTGCACCGCGCGCGCCACGTTCGCGTAGTGGTTCGCGTACAGGTCCGATTCGGCGTCGATGACGACTTGCGGCTTCTGCGCGCTGTTGGCCGAGTCCAAATAGATCAGCGGCACGCCGTGGATGTCGCGCGAGAGGATCGGGAAGTCCTTCCGCACGAGCTCGACGTCGAATGTCATCGCTCCCCCTCTGCCGTCGAGTGACGGATTCGCGTGATCAGAGACGGAGTTTTTCCCGTCTCTGATCTTCGCGATCCGTCACTCATTCGCGGCATCCGTCACTCAGGCGCTTGCGGGCTCGTTCACGCCGAAGCGGGTGTAGCCCTCGGCCTCGAGCCGGTCGGCGAGCTCGGCGCCACCGGACTCGACGATGCGACCGTCGAAGAACACGTGGACGAAGTCCGGCGCGATGTAGCGCAGGATCCGCGTGTAGTGGGTGATGAGCAGGGTGCCGATCCCGGTGGCGCGCACCTTGTTGACGCCTTCGCTCACCACGCGCAGCGCGTCGACGTCCAGCCCCGAGTCGGTCTCGTCCAGGATGGCGATCTTGGGCTGGAGCAGCTCCAGCTGCAGGATCTCGTGCCGCTTCTTCTCCCCGCCGGAGAAGCCCTCGTTCACGCTGCGTTCGGCGAAGGACTTCTCGATGCCGAGTTCGGCCATCGCGGTGTTGACTTCCTTGACCCAGGTGCGCAGCTTCGGCGCCTCGCCGCGGACAGCCGTTGCCGCCGTCCGCAGGAAGTTCGACACCGAGACGCCGGGGACCTCGACCGGGTACTGCATCGCGAGGAACAGACCGGCGCGCGCCCGGGCATCGACGGTCATCGACAGCACGTCCTCGCCGTCGAGGGTGACCGTGCCCTGGGTGACCGTGTACTTGGGGTGACCGGCGATCGAGTACGCCAGGGTCGACTTGCCGGAGCCGTTCGGCCCCATGATCGCGTGCGTCTCACCGGACGACACGGTCAGGTCGACGCCACGCAGGATCTCGGCGCGGTCGGCGTCACCGCCGACGCTCACGTGCAGGTCGCGGATTTCGAGAGTGCTCACTGGTTCTCCAACTCCGGCTCGAATCCCAGCCGGGTCTCGATGGTGGTCATGATCTGGTCCTGCAGGTCGGGCACACCGATGCGGTTCACCACGTCGGCGAAGAACCCGCGCACCACGAGGCGCCGGGCCTCTTCGGCCTCGATGCCCCGCGACTGGAGGTAGAACAGCTGCAGGTCGTCGAAGCGGCCGGTGGCGCTCGCGTGCCCGGCCCCGACGATGTCGCCGGTCTCGATCTCGAGATTGGGCACCGAGTCGGCACGCGCGCCGTCGGAGAGCAGCAGGTTGCGGTTCATCTCGTAGGTGCTCGTACCGGTCGCCTCGGGCCGGATCCGGACGTCCCCGATCCACACCGTCCGGGCAGACTCGCCCAGCAGCGCGTTCTTGTACAGCACGTGCGAGGTGCAGTTCGGCTGGTTGTGGTCGACGAACAGGCGGCTCTCGAAGTGCTGGCCCTCGCCGGCGAACGCGACGCCGAGCAGTTCGGCGTTTCCGCCCGGGCCGCCGAAGCGCACGGTCGGGACGATGCGCACGACCGATCCGCCGAGAGTGACGTTGACGTGGCGATAGGTGGCGTCGCGGCCGACCAGCGCGGCGTACGAGGAGAGCTGCACCGCCCCCTCGTCCATCCGGTTCACCGAGACCACGGTCAGGTGTGCGCCGTCGCCGACGACGAACTCGATGTTCGCCGCCACCTCGGTCAGGCCCTCGTGATCGATCACCAGCGTGGCCCGGGCGTTGGCGCCGACTTCGACGACGTGGTGGGTGTAACCGCGGCCGCTGCGCCCGACCCGGCGCACGACGATCGGTTCGGTCAGCTCGGCACCGGCGTCGACCCGGATGTGCAGGCCGCGGGTGGCGCGTGCCATCGCGAGCGCGCTGACCCGGTCGGCGGGCGTGAGCGCACTGCCGAACGCCGCCAGCTCGGACGGGGTGACCGTCTCGACGTGGGCGCCGGCAGGCACGGTGTGGTCGCCGTCGACGACCCCGTCCGGCTCGAACGGCTCGAAGAACTCGCGGATGCGGCGGACCGGCGTGAAGCGCCATTCCTCCTCGCGCCCGCGTGGGAGCGGGAAGTCGTCGGGATCGCGCGAGGTGAAGCGCTCCGCCGGAGATCCCGTCGGAGTGAGTAGCGCGGTCATCTAGCCAACCGCTCCTTCCATCTGTAGCTCGATCAGGCGGTTGAGCTCCAACGCGTATTCCATCGGCAGCTCGCGCGCGATCGGCTCGACGAACCCGCGCACGATCATCGCCATGGCCTCGTCCTCGGACATGCCACGGCTCATCAGGTAGAACAGCTGGTCGTCACTGACCTTCGACACCGTCGCCTCGTGCCCCATCGACACGTCGTCCTCGCGGACGTCCACGTAGGGGTAGGTGTCGGATCGGCTGATCTCGTCGACGAGCAGGGCGTCGCACTTGACGGTGGACGCGCTGTGGTGCGCGCCCTTGTGCACCTCGACGAGGCCGCGGTAGCTGGTGCGGCCGCCGCCGCGCGCGACCGACTTCGAGATGATCGTCGAGGACGTATGCGGCGCCAGGTGCAGCATCTTCGCGCCCGCGTCCTGGTGCTGGCCCTCGCCTGCGAACGCGATCGAGAGCACCTCGCCCTTGGCGTACTCGCCCATCAGCCACACGGCCGGGTACTTCATCGTCACCTTGGAACCGATGTTGCCGTCGATCCACTCCATCGTGGCGCCGGCCTCGGCCTTCGCCCGCTTCGTGACGAGGTTGTACACGTTGTTCGACCAGTTCTGGATGGTCGTGTACCGGCAGCGCGCACCCTTCTTCACGACGATCTCGACGACGGCCGAGTGCAGCGAATCGCTCGAGTAGATCGGCGCGGTGCAGCCCTCGACGTAGTGCACGTAGGCGTCCTCGTCGACGATGATCAGCGTCCGCTCGAACTGGCCCATGTTCTCGGTGTTGATCCGGAAGTACGCCTGCAGCGGGATCTCGACGTGCACGCCCTTGGGGACGTAGATGAACGACCCGCCGGACCACACGGCCGTGTTGAGTGCCGAGAACTTGTTGTCACCGGAGGGGATGATGGTCCCGAAGTACTCCTGGAACAGCTCGGGGTGCTCCTTGAGGCCAGTGTCGGTGTCCATGAAGATGACGCCCTGCCGCTCGAGCTCTTCGTTGATTTTGTGGTAGACGACCTCGGACTCGTACTGCGCGGCCACGCCGGAGACGAGGCGCTGCTTCTCGGCCTCGGGGATGCCGAGCCGGTCGTAGGTGTTCTTGATGTCCGCGGGCAGGTCGTCCCAGGTGGCCGCCTGCTTCTCGGTGGAGCGCACGAAGTACTTGATGTTGTCGAAGTCGATCCCGGACAGGTCCGAGCCCCAGGTGGGCATCGGCTTCTTACCGAAGATCGACAGCGCCTTCAGCCGACGCTCGAGCATCCAGGCCGGCTCGCTCTTCTTCGACGAGATGTCACGCACGACTGCCTCGGACAGGCCGCGCAGCGCGGTCGCGCCGGCATCGTCGGCGTCAGCCCAGCCGTAGCCGTAGCGCGACAGCGCGTCGATCTGCTCGTCCTGGGTCAGGACGCGCTCGGGAGTCGTCGTCATAGGTGATCAATGCCTTCCGGAGTGGGCGGCTGTTTTCGGTTGTGCTGTTCGTGCGGGTGGTACGGGTACGTGCGTGGTGCAGACCCCGTCGCCGTGGGCGATCGTGGCCAGGCGCTGCACGTAGGTTCCGAGGACGCGCTCGAAGGCGCGGGTCTCGGCCTCGCACAGTTCCGGGAACTCCGCGGCGACGTGGGCCACCGGGCAGTGGTGCTGGCAGATCTGTACCCCGGCGCTGGCGCTTTCGGTCGTGGCGGCGTAGCCGTTCTCGGTCAGAGCCTGCGCCATCGCGTCCGCACGGCTTCGAGCACCGTCGCGTTTGGTGACGTCGGCCTCCAGCAGCACGGCGAGGGTGTCGGCGCGGTGCTCGGCGAAGGCCTGCACCGCGTCCTCACCGCCCGTCTCGCGCAGGTACCGGAGCGCGGTCGTGGCCAGGTCGTCATAGGCGTGGGGGAACGCAGCCCGGCCCGCGTCGGTGAGGGCGTACACCCGAGCCGGACGTCCTCGGCCGCGGTGCAGCGCGGGGCGGGCCCGTGATTCGGCCAGCAGGCCGTCGGCCACCAGCGCGTCGAGATGGCGCCGGATCGCGGCCGGCGACAATTCGAGCGTTGCGGCGAGCGCGGCTGCGGTCTGCGGTCCGCCCTCGAGGACGAGCCGCGCGACCTTTTCCCGCGTGCGGTCGTCGGCGCCGAATTTCACAACACCAGTATGACGTATTTGCCGGCGCTGTGCGAAGGCGGTCCGATCCGGGGCACCCCGGTAGGTTGCGGCTGTGCTCTACCGCGCTCTGGAACTGACGCTCGCCCCGGCGCTGCGGGCCGTGTACCGCCCCGAGGTCACCGGAGCCGAGCGGGTGCGCCACCTCGGGCCGGTCATCCTGGCCGCCAACCACGTGTCCTTCGCCGACGAAATCTTCACCCCGCTCGCGTTACGCCGGCAGGTCTTCTACTTCGCCAAGGCCGAGTACTTCACCACCCCTGGCCTGCGCGGCCGGGCGATGGCGGCGTTCTTCCGCGACATGGGGCACGTCCCGGTCGCGCGTGCCGACACCCGGTCGGCCGCCGGGTCGATCGACATCGGTGTGGACCTGCTGCGTGCCGGCCGGGCGCTCGGCATCTTCCCGGAGGGCACCCGCTCCCCCGACGGTCAGCTGTACAAGTTCCGGACCGGCGTCGCGCGGCTGGCCCTGCGCAGCGGCGCGCCGGTCGTCCCGGTGGGCCTGGTCGGGACCCGCGCGGTCCAGCCGCCCGGTGAGCAGCGCTGGCACCGCGCCCCGGTGGCCGTCCGGTTCGGGACGCCGCTGTACTTCGGCGACCGCGCCGCCGAGGAACGCAGCGCGCGGGTCCTGCGCGAGGTGACCGAGACCGTGCGCGCTGCCGTGCAGCAGTTGTCCGGCCAGGATTACGTGGACGGGTACGCATCCTCGATCAAGGGCTGAGCCCGCGCCGCGGAGATCTGGCG
Organism: uncultured Actinomycetota bacterium; assembly: GCA_963750295.1. GTDB lineage: Bacteria > Actinomycetota > Actinomycetes > Mycobacteriales > Jatrophihabitantaceae > CAVVPY01. Next base: position 1,002,215 of record CAVVPY010000001.1, on the reverse strand, counting down.
CACCCGCGCGGTCGTCCACGGCCGCCCGGCTGCGCCTGCTTCCTAGACTGACGGGGTGTCCGCCGCGTCCGCCGCCGTCGAGGTGCGCGACCTCGTCAAGAGTTACGGCTCGCGACGCGCCGTCGACGGCGTGTCGCTACAGGTCGAGCGCGGCACCCTGCTCGCCCTGCTCGGCCCGAACGGGGCGGGCAAGACGACCACGATCGAGATCTGCGAGGGCTTCCGGCGACCCGATGCGGGGACGGTGCGCGTGCTCGGCCTCGAGCCGGGCTCGGCCGCGCTGCGGCCCCGGGTCGGGGTGATGCTGCAGGACGGCGTCGGCGGTTATCGCGAGTCACGTGCCCTCGAGCTGCTGCGCCTGTTCGCCTCGTACGCGGCCCACCCGCAGGAGCCGGAGACGCTGCTCGAGATCGTCGGGCTGTCCGATGTCGCCGCCACCGCGGTCAAGCGGCTGTCGGGTGGCCAGCAGCAACGGCTGTCGCTCGCGCTGGCGCTCGTGGGCCGTCCCGAGCTGGTCTTCCTCGACGAACCGACTGCGGGAATGGACCCGCGGGCACGGCGTGCGACGTGGGAACTCATCCGCCAACTCCGCCGCGACGGGGTGAGCGTGGTGCTGACGACACACTTCCTGGACGAGGCGGAGCAACTGGCCGACACGGTCGTCGTGCTCGACTCCGGCCGGGTCGTTGCCTGCGGGTCGCCGGCCGAGCTGACCCGTGCGGGCAGCGAGGGCCAGATCCGCTTCAGCGCCCCTCCCGGGCTGCGACTGGCCTCGCTGCTGGCCACGCTGCCCGCGGGTACCAGCGCGGTCGAGGACCAGCCGGGCAGGTATCGCGTCAGCGGCGCCGTCGACCCGCAACTGCTGGCGACGCTGACGGCCTGGTGCGCGCGCGAGGGCGTCCTGGCCGAGAACCTGGCCGTCGAGCGGCGCACGCTCGAGGACGTCTTCCTCGAACTGACCGGACGCGAGCTGTCAGCATGACCGAACCGGCTCTGCGGACCAGCTTCGTCGCCGACCCCGCCGCGGCACCGGCGCGGCGCATGCTCGCCGCCCAGACCGCGCTCGAGTTCCGGCTGCAACTGCGCAACGCCGAGCAGGTCGGGCTGACCCTGGTCATCCCCCTGCTGCTGCTGGTCTTCTTCAACCTGCCGTTGCTGTACTCACTCGACGTCGCGCGCCGCATCGACTTCGTGGTGCCGAGCATCGTGGCGCTGGCGGTGATGTCCGCGGCGTTCACGGGCCTCGCGATCGGCACCGGCTTCGAGCGCAAGTACGCCGTCCTGAAACGGCTCGGGGCCACCGCCCTGCCGCGGGGGGTGCTGGTCGGTGCGAAGGCGCTCTCGGTGCTGTTGCTCGAGATCGTGCAGGTCGCGCTCATCTGCGCGCTCGGGCTGGCGCTGGCCTGGCACCCGCACGGTGACCCGCTGCTGGTCCTCGTCCTGATCGCGCTCGGTACGGCCGCGTTCGCCGGGCTGGGACTGCTGCTCGCGGGCACGGTGCGGGCCGAGGTGACGCTGGCGGCCGCCAACCTGGTCTGGCTGGTGCTGCTGTTCGCCGGCGGGATGGCGATCCCGCTGTCGAAGTACCCGCACGGGCTGGCCCAGGTGCTGCAGTACCTGCCGTCCGCGGCCCTGTCGGACGGCCTGCACCGGGTGCTCCAGTACGGCGACGCGATTCCCGTCCACGACCTGGTGACCCTGGTCGCGTGGGCTGCCATCTCGGTCCCGGCCGCGGCCCGGTGGTTCCGTTGGGAGTGAGCACGGACCTCGGCCCGTCGACGCACCCGGGCGGACCGGTGGACGACCGGCCGCCGCTCGTGCGCTGGCTGCCCGGGCGGCTGCAGACCCTGGGCGCATTGCGCGGGTTCGCCCTGGCATCGGTCGTGTCGAACGTGGTCATCGTGGTCACCGGCGGCGCCGTGCGCCTCACCGACTCGGGCCTGGGCTGCCCGACCTGGCCCCGGTGCACCGACACCTCGCTCACCCCGACCAAGGCCTATGCGGTCCACGGGATCATCGAGTTCACCAACCGGCAGCTCACCTTCGTCCTCGCGGTGATCGCGGTCGGGACCTGGCTCGTGGCCATGGCGCTGCGGCGCGAGCGGGCGCTGGCCACTGCTGCGGCCCTCGGCGTGCCGGCCCAGGCCGTGCTCGGCGGCCTGACCGTCCTCACCCACCTCAACCCGTGGCTGGTCGCCGCGCACTTCCTGCTGTCGATGAGCCTCATTGCGGTGACCCTGCTGCTGTGGACCCGGTTGCGGCCGCGCCGCCCGGCCGAGCTCCCGGTCGCCGCCCGCCTGCTCGCCCGGATCACGGTCGCGGTGACGGCTGCGGTACTCGTCCTCGGCACGATCGTGACCGGCAGCGGACCGCACGCCGGCGACCGGGTGGACGGCAAGGTCCGCCGGACCGGACTCAACGTCGCGTCGATGTCGCAACTGCACGCGGACGCGGTGATGGTCCTGATCGGTTTGACGCTCGGTCTGGCGGCACTGCTGTACGCGCTGCACGCCGACGAGCCGCTGCGCCGCGCCGCGCTGGTGCTGGTTGGCGTCGAGTTCGCCCAGGGCGCGGTCGGCTACACCCAGTACTTCCTCGACGTCCCACCGCTGCTGGTCGCGGTGCACATGCTCGGAGCGTGCCTGGTGTGGATAGCGGCGCTGCGGCTGGTGTTCGGCGCCGAAGCATCACGTCAGCTGCTGGCATAAGCGCTGCACGACTGTCCGAGCGGGTGGGTAGATTCGCCCCTCATGACGTATCTGCGCTTCCCGCACCTGGCCGGCGATGAACTCGTACTGGTGGCCGACGACGACATCTGGCGAGTGCCGGCGACCGGTGGGTGGGCCGAGCGGCTCACGTCCGACCGGGTGCCGGTGTCGCGGCCGAAGCTGTCCCCCGACGCGACTCAGTTCGCCTGGGCCACGCGACGCGACGGCAATCCCGAGGTCTACCTCGCCCCGGTCGCGGGCGGCCCGGCGACCAGGCTGACCTACTGGAACAACCTGTACACCCGCGTTCTCGGCTGGACCGGCGAGGGCCGCGTGGCCGTGGCGAGCCCGGTGCTCGAACCGTTCCGCTCACGAGCGTGGGCCTACGCGCTGCCGACCGACGGCGGTCCGGCGCAGCGGCTGCCGTACGGCCCGATCCACGGGCTGGCCCGCCGCCCCGACGGCGCCACCGTCGTGCAGAGCGCGATCAACCGCGAGCCGGCGACGTGGAAGCGCTACCGCGGCGGGACCCGCGGACGGCTGTGGATCGACCCCGACGGCACCGGCACGTTCGAGCGGCTGCTCGCAGAGTTGGACGGCCAGCTGGCCGACCCGGTGTGGGTCGGCGACCGGCTCGCGTTCGTCTCGGACCACGAGGGCCACGGCAACGTCTACTCGGTGCTGGCCGACGGCAGCGATTTGCGTCGCCACAGCGACCACACCGGCAACTACGCACGGGATCTCGCCGGTGACCTCGAGGGAGGTTCGACCCGGCTGGTCTACCAGCGTGCGGGCGAGCTGTACCGCCTCGACGCCCTCGACGCCGACGCGCAGCCCGTGCACGTCGAGGTGGAACTTGCCGGTGCCCGGGTGGCGCGCCAGCCGGCGATCGTGGATGTGGCAGCGGCGCTGACGTCCGCCGAACTCGTCTCGGTGGACACCACGGGCCGCGCCAGCGCGGTGGACGTCCGCGGCACGGTGCAGTGGCTCACGCACCGTGACGGGCCGGTACGCGCGCTGGCCGACACCCCCGGCGTCCGCACGCGGCTGCCCCGGGTCCGCCCGGGCCACGATCGGTCGGCCGTCTGGGTGACCGACGCCGAGGGTGACGACGCCGTCGAATTCACCACCGACGCCGGCACCGACGCCGGCACCGACGCCGGCACCGGCACCGGGACCGAGACCCGGCGCACGGGCGCCGGCGCGCTCGGCAGGGTGCTCGAACTCGTCGTCTCGCCCGACGGCGAGCAGGCAGCCGTTGCCGCCCACGACGGGCGGGTGCTGGTGCTCAGCCTGGCCGACGCCTCGGTGCGCGAACTCGACACGAGCGACCAGGGCCACGCCACCGGCCTGACCTTCTCGCCGGACTCGGCCTGGCTGGCCTGGTCGCGTGCGCACCGCTCGCAGCTGCGCTCGATCCGCCTCGCCGAGCTCGCCTCGGGCACGGTGCACGATGCGTCCCCGGAACGCTTCGTCGACACCGATCCGATCTTCACGCTCGACGGCCGGCACCTCGCGTTCCTCTCGGCGCGCACCTTCGACCCCATCTACGACACGCACAACTTCGACCTGTCCTTCGCCGCAAGCGTGCGTCCCTACCTGCTGCCGCTCGCCGCCGACACCCCGTCACCCTTCGATCCCGAGGCGGGCGGGCGCAGCGTTGCGCCCTCGGAACCGGACAAGCACGACCCGCCTTCGGGGCAGCCGACCGTGCCGACGACCCGGGTCGAGCCGGACGGGCTCACCGAACGCGCGGTCGTGATGCCGGTCGCTGCCGGACGGCTGACCGACCTGCGGGCCGCGAAGGGTGGCCTGCTCTGGCTCAACCATGAGATCACCGGCGTCATCGGCGCAGGCCTGCCCGACGGCGGCAAGATGCCACGACCGTCCCTTGAGCGCTGGGATCTCGCCCAGCGCCGCAGCAGCACGATCGTCGACGCACTCGACTGGTATGCGGTGAGCGGCGACGGCACGCGGGTGCTCGTGCGTGACGGCGACGCGCTACGCGTCGGGCCGGCCGATCACCGGGTGAAGCCGGGCGACGCCGACGACGGTCCGGCCGAACTGGTCACGGTCGACCTCAGCCGGGTGCGGGTGGTGACCGACCCGCCGGCGCAGTGGCGGCAGATGGCCGTGGAGACGTGGCGGCTGATGCGCGACCACTTCTGGATCGAGGACATGGGGGGCGTCGACTGGGACGACGTGCTCGCCCGGTACCTGCCGCTCGTCGACCGCGTCGCGACGCGCGACGACCTGTCCGAGGTGCTGTGGGAGATGATCGGCGAACTCGGTGCGTCACACGCCTACGAGCGGCCGGTCGTCCCGCCGCCGCCGCCCGGCCGCGAGGCAGCCTTCCTCGGCGCCGACCTGGTCCGCGACGACGACGGCCGCTGGGTCGTGCACCGGGTGCTGGCGAGCGAATCGTCGGTGCCTGCCGCTCGTTCGCCGTTGCGCGCGGCCGGTGCGAACGTCACGGACGGCGCGGTCCTCGTCGCAGTCAACGGGCGTTCCGTGCCGCCTGCCGGGCCGGCACCGCTGCTGGCCGGGCTGGCCGGCAAGCCGGTCGAGCTCACAGTCGAGCAGGACGGCACCCGGCGCACCGTCGTCGTGGTGCCGACGGCCGACGAGACCGCGATCCGCTACCACGACTGGACTCGAAGCCGGCGCCACGCGGTACACGAGGCAAGCGACGGGCGGATCGGCTACCTGCACGTGCCCGACATGATGTCCACCGGCTGGGCCGAGTTCAACCGTGACCTGCGCCGCGAGCTTCGGGCCGACGCACTCGTCGTCGATACCCGCGACAACGGCGGCGGGCACGTGTCGGAACTGGTGATCGAGCGGCTGGCGCGCCGGCCACTCGCGGGCACCCACTCCCGTGCCGCCGCCCCGGAGGAGTACCCGACCGGGGCGCCGCGCGGACCGATGGTCTCGATCGCCAACGAGCACGCGGGCTCGGACGGCGACATCGTCAACGAGGCCTTCCGCGAACTCGGCCTCGGGCCGATCGTGGGGGTCCGCACCTGGGGCGGCGTGATCGGCATCGACGGAAGGTATGCACTCGTCGACGGCACCGAGGTGACCCAGCCGCGGTACTCGTTCTGGTTCCGGGACGCGGGCTGGGGGGTCGAGAACTTCGGTGTCGAGCCCGACATCGAGGTGCCGATGCCACCGCAGGCCTGGGCGGCCGACGAGGACCCGCAACTCGACGAGGGCCTGCGCGTGCTGGCCGAGGCCTTACAGACCGCGCACCCGCTCGAGGCGCCGCCCGTGCAGACCCGACCCGACCGTGCCGCGCCCGCGCTTCCCCCACGGCCGTGAGGCAACGTCGCCCGCCGCGAAGTAGCCGTGGAGTAGCCGCGGAATAACCGTCCCCCGGCGCCGCGTTGGCTCCGGGGGACGTTCGGCGTTCCTGCCCGTCGCAACGATGCGGCTTGTCACTGCGACAGGAGCGATCTCGATGATGTCCTCGGCAGACCTGGTCAGACGCGGCGTCGACGCGTCCCACCGCCGCCCCGCCGCGATCGTCCTGGCGGTGGTCTGCGTCGCGCAGTTCATGGTCGTCCTGGACGTGAGCATCGTGAACGTCGCGCTGCCGTCGATGAAGAGCGACCTGGACATGTCCCAGACCTCGCTCGGCTGGGTTCTCAACGCCTACACCCTCACCTTCGCCGGCTTCCTGCTGCTCGGCGGCCGCGCCGCCGACCTCTGGGGCCGTCGCCGGCTGTTCCTCATCGGCGTCACGGTGTTCGCACTGACCTCGCTCATCGGCGGCCTGGCGCAGAGCGGCAACGAGTTGATCGGCGCGCGCGCCCTGCAGGGACTCGGCGGGGCGATCCTGTCGCCGGCCACCCTGACCATCCTCACCACCACCTTCACCGAGCCGCGGGCACGCGCGAGGGCACTGGGACTGTGGAGCGCGGTCGCGGGCGCCGGCGGCGCCACGGGCGTGCTGGCGGGCGGGCTGCTCACCGACTTGCTGTCGTGGCGCTGGATCCTGTTCATCAACGTCCCGATCGGCCTCCTGGTCCTGGTCGTCGCTCGGGTCGTGGTCGTCGAGTCCCGGGCGGAGGGGCAACGGCCGACACTGGACTGGGCCGGCGCCGTGGCCATCACCGGCGGCCTGCTGGCGCTGGTCTACGCGATCGTCTCGACCGAGTCGCACTCGTGGGGTTCGCCGCTGGTCCTCGGTTGCCTTGCTATCGGGCTGGCCCTGATCGCGACGTTCCTCGTGATCGAATCGCGGCATCGCCAGCCGTTGGTCCCGCTGCGGCTGTTCCGGTCACGAAATCTCACCGGCGCCAACCTCGTCATGGTCGTCGTCGGATCGGTCATGTTCGCGCTGTTCTTCTTCCTGTCGCAATACCTGCAGGAGGTGCTCGGCTACAGCCCGCTGCGCACCGGTTTCGCGTTCCTGCCGATGCCGCTGGCAGTCATCATCGGCACCCAGCTCTCGTCGAGGCTGGTCGAGCGGGTGGGCGTACGCGCGCTGCTCGTCACCGGCACGTCGATCGCCGCCTTCGGGGTACTGCTGCTCTCGCGCATCACCGCGGACAGCTCCTACCTGACGCACATCGGCATCCCCGGGGCGATCACCACGTTCGGTATCGGCATGTCCTTCGTCCCGGTGACGCTCGCGGCAACAGGCGGGGTCGACGTGCGCGACGCGGGCCTGGCGTCCGGACTGATCAACACCACGAGGCAGATCGGCGGCTCGCTCGGGCTCGCTGCGTTGCTCACCGTCGCGGCGTCACGTGCCGCCGACCTGGCCGGCGCAGGTCCGGCAGCGGCCCAGACCGGTGGCTACGCCCGCGCCTACGAGATCTGCGCCGCGCTCCTGCTCGCCGCCGCGGTGATCGCCGCGACGTTGCTGAGGCGGCCGGCTGCGGCGCCGGTGGCCACGCCCGCTCCGGGAACGTCCCCGGAGGCGGTCACAGCAGCTGGCTGATCGTGTAGATCGCCAGGCCGGCCAGCGCGCCGACCACGGTGCCGTTGATGCGGATGAACTGCAGATCCCGCCCGACCTGCAACTCCAGGCGCCGGCTGGTCTCGTCGGTGTCCCATCGCTGGACGGTCGAGGAGATGACCGCCACCAGATCATCCGCGTAGTGGGTTACTACGTGTTCGGCGACCCGCAGCAGCACCTCGTCCACCTTCGCGCCGGCCGCCGGGTCGTCGCGCAGCGTCTCACCCGCGCGGACGACCAGCCGCTCGACGCCGCGGCGCAGGTCGGAGTCCGGGTCTGCCGCGCCCTCGACGACGAGCGACTTGCCGCGGACCCACAGCGACGACAGCCACGCCCGCACCTCGGGATGCTCCAGCAGTTCCAGCTTCGCGGCCTCCACCTTCGCGGCCTGCACCGGATCGGTACGCAGCCGCTCGGCGAACTTGCGCAGCTGCGAGTCGTACCCGCCGCGCAACTCGTGGCCGTCATCACTGGACACGTCGGCCAGGAACGCCTGCAGCGCGGTGAAGCCGCGCGCGAACACCCGATCGTCGACCCACTCGGGCACCCACTCGGGTGATTCCTCGGCCAGCCGCTTGCGGAAGACACCACGGTTCTCGTCGAGGAAGCGCATCGTCCCCTTCAGCGCAGCAGTGAGGACCTTCTGGTGCTGCCCCGAGTCACACACCGCGTCGAGCACGCGCGCCAGCAACGGGGCGGCCTCGAGCTCACGCAGCCGCTTGTCCGCGATCATGGCGACCGCATCGCGCAGTTCGTTGTCCTCCAGCACCGATGCCATGCCGCCGATCGCGTTGCCGATCTCGGCGGCGACCTTGCGCGCATGACCAGGGTCGGCGAGCCAGGCGCCCGTGCGCTGGGGGACGTGCGCGGCCGCCACCCGCTCGCCGACGATCGCCGTCGTGAGGAAGTGTTCCTGGACGAAGCCGGCCAGGCCCTCGCCGATCAGGTCCTTCTTCATCGGGATGATCGCCGTGTGCGGGATCCGCAAGCCAAGCGGATGCCGGAACAGGGCGGTGACGGCGAACCAGTCCGCCAGCCCGCCCACCATGGACGCCTCCGCGGTCGCCTGCAGGTAACCCCAGGCCCCGGACCCGTCCCCTACCGTGCGGCACAGGATGAACACGAGCGCGGCGAGGACGAGCAAGCCGGCGGCAATGCCCTTCATCTGCCGCAGCGCACGCAACCGCTCGGCGCTCGGCGCCGCGATCGTCATCGCAGCCGGGCCGCGACGGCGGCCGCGAACCGGTCCGCGGCGCCGTCGGCGAAGGAGAGGAACAGCGACGGCTCGGTGACCTCGAGTTCCACGACGACCGGCCCGTCGGCACCCGGCAGCAGGTCGATGCGCGCGTACAAGAGTTCGCCCAAGTGTTCGTGCAAGAACCCCATGGCTTTGGCGCCTGCGGCCAGTTCGGTCTCGGACGGCGTGCGGGCGGTGATGGCCTCCTCGACGTAGAGCGAGTCGTCCAAGACGCCGTGCGTCATGCCCGGCGCCAGCATCGCGCTCTTGCGGACCGCGTGGCTGAACTCCCCGTCGAGGTAGATCAGCGCGGTCTCACCCTCGCCGTCGACCTGGTCCAGGTAGGGCTGCACCATCGCCGTGCGACCCGCACCGTGCAACGTCGCGACGTGCGCGCGGGCCTCGTCCACCGACCCCGATGCGAACCGGCCGGCCCCGCGCGAGCCGGCGCCGACGGACGGCTTGACCACGAAGTCGCCGCGCTCGGGGAAGACCGCGTCCTCGCCCGGGGCCGCCCAGGCCGTGGGCGTGACCGGCACTCCGGCCGCGGCCGCTGCTCGCAGGTAGGTCTTGTCCGAGTTCCAGACCACGGCCGGGTGCGGGTTGAGCAGGCGTGGGACCGACGAGGTCCAGGTGAGGAACTCCTCGCGCCGCAGGGTGTAGTCCCAGGTCGCGCGGAGCACCACCAGGCCGGCCGACCAGTCGACGGACGGGTCGTCCCAGACACACCACCGCGCCGCGACGCTCGCTGCGTCCAGCGCGATGAGGATCTCGGGACCGTCCTCGTCCCCGTCCGGAAAGTCGGCACACGTCGCCAGCAGCACCTCCACCATGCCCGCCAGCCTACGGTCGGGCCACGGTGTGTTCTCGGCGACGGCGGGGCGGTTCAGCGCAGGAACGTGTCGATCGCGACAGCGACAAAGACGAAGGCCAGGTAGCTGTTCGACAGGTGGAAGAACGTCATCGGCTTGGCCGACCGGCCGGCGACCGTGTCGCGGTGCAACCGGTGGGCGCCGACCAGCAGCACCACGCCGGCGGCGATCGCGAGCACGCCGTAGACCCAGGACGTGGCGAGCGGCCACAGCAGCACGGACGCCGCCACGGTGAGCCAGGTGTAGACGAGGATGTCGCGGGTCACCCGCGCGGGGCTCGCTACCACCGGCAACATGGGGACGCCGGCGCGCGCGTAGTCGTCGCGATAGCGGGTGGCCAGCGCCCAGGTGTGCGGCGGCGTCCAGAAGAACACCACCGCGAACAGGACGAACGGCGCCACGGCCAGGCTGCCGGTGACGGCGGACCACCCGATCAGCACCGGCATGCAGCCGGCGGCCCCGCCCCACACGATGTTCTGGGCGGTCCGGCGCTTGAGCACCATGGTGTAGACGACGATGTAGAACGCGATCGCGGCGAAGGTGAGCGAGCCGGCCAACCAGTTGGTCGACAGGCCGATGATCAGGACCGACACCACGCCGAGGACCGCGCCGAACACCAGCGCTCCGGTCGGCGACACCTCGTGCCGGGCCAGTGGACGCCGGGTCGTGCGCCGCATGATCGAGTCGATGTCGCGATCGAGGTAGCAGTTGAGAGCATTGGCCGAGCCCGCGGCGAGCGTTCCGCCGAGCATCGTCAACACTGCGACGCGCCACTCCGGCAGGCCCCTGGCCGCGAGCACCATCGCGGGCAGCGTGGTGACCAGAAGCAGTTCGATGATCCGCGGCTTGGTGAGCGCGACGTACGCGGCGACGCGGCTGCGGCCGCCGGTGACCGGCTTCGCGTGGGGCAGGGTGCGGGCCTCGTCCGAGCCGATGGGAGCGGGCGCAACCGGGGTCTGCGTCACGTCCGATCCACGGCGCGGCGCCGGCGGCGGACCGGACGGCGGAACCCACCGAGGGTGCTTCGCTCGCCGGCTTCACTCACGACTACAGAGTAGCTAGGCCGATCACCGTTCCCGCACGCGGCCAGCGCCACTGGTGAGCGTGCCGTCCACCGTGCCGCGAGCCACCCGACACCGCTCACGGTCGAGGACGGCGCACGGCCGGGATGGGGATCGCTACGCTGGATGCGGGTACGTCAGCCATGCGGCAGGGCCGCCTCGTGGGACCCGATTCGTGCCCCATACCGCCCTTACGGAAGGGACCACGCACACAGTGGCTAAGACGAACGCGACCAAGAGCAACAAGGCACCCGTCGAGCAGGCCTACCCGTCGTGGTGGGCCGACCTGGACACGAAGGCCGTCGACACCGCCCGGTTGCTCGCGGCCGACGCGGTCCAGAAGGCCGGTAGTGGCCATCCGGGAACGGCGATGAGCCTGGCTCCGCTCGCGTACCTGCTGCACCAGCGGGTGATGCGCCACGATCCCACCGATCCCGAATGGGTGGGTCGGGACCGCTTCGTGCTGTCCAACGGGCATTCCTCGCTCACCCAGTACTGCCAGCTGTTCCTCTCCGGGTACGGGCTCGAACTGTCCGACCTCGAATCGCTGCGCACCTGGGAGTCCCGCACTCCGGGGCACCCCGAGTACCACCACACCGCGGGAGTCGAGGTGACGACCGGCCCGCTCGGGCAGGGGGTGGCCAACGGCGTCGGGATGGCGATGGCGGCTCGCCGCGAACGTGGCCTGTACGACCCGGATGCCCCCGCGGGGACCTCGCCGTTCGACCATTTCATCTACGTCATCGCCGGTGACGGGTGCATGCAGGAGGGCGTGACGTCCGAGGCGTCCTCGCTCGCCGGGCACCAGCAACTGGGAAACCTGATCCTTTTCTACGACGACAACCACATTTCGATCGAGGACGACACCGCGGTCGCCTTCAGCGAGGACGTGATGGCCCGCTACGAGGCCTACGGCTGGCACGTCGCCCGGGTCGACTCCGGTGAGGACGTGGCGGCACTCGAGCAGGCCGTCGACGCCGCCAAGGCCGTGACCGACAAGCCGTCGTTCATCTCCGTCGGCACGATCATCGGCTGGCCGGCACCGACACTGCAGAACACCGGCAAGGCGCACGGATCCGCGCTCGGCGAGGACGAGATCCGCAACACCAAGCAGATCCTCGGCTTCGACCCGGACATCCACTTCGCCGTCCCGGCCGGCGTCCTCGAGCACACTCGCTCGGTCATCGACCGCAACCGCGAAATCCATGCCGAGTGGCAGCAGGGATACGACGCGTGGGCCAAGGCCAATCCGAAGGGTTTCCAGCTGCACGAGCGGCTGAAGAACCGCACCCTGCCCGACGGCTGGACGAGCGCGCTGCCGAGCTGGCCGGCCGAGAAGGACGGCAAGGCGAACTCCATCTCCACCCGCAAGGCGTCCGGCGAGGTGCTCGGCGCGCTCGCCGACGCGCTGCCCGAACTCTGGGGCGGCTCGGCCGACCTGGCCGAGAGCAACAACACCACCATGGAGGGTCAGCCCAGCTTCATCCCGGCCGAGCACCAGACCAAGATGTGGCCGGGCGGCCCGTACGGGCGCACGCTGCACTTCGGCATCCGCGAGCACGCGATGGGCGCGATCCTCAACGGGATCAACCTGCACGGTGGGACACGCGCCTACGGCGGGACGTTCCTGGTGTTCAGCGACTACATGCGCCCGCCGGTCCGGCTGGCTGCGCTGATGCACCTGCCGTCCATCTTCGTTTGGACGCACGACTCGATCGGCCTCGGCGGGGACGGCCCGACCCACCAGCCGATCGAGCACCTAGCCGCGTTGCGCGCCATCCCCGGCCTGGACGTCGTCCGCCCCGCCGACCCGAACGAGACAGCGGTCTGCTGGCGCGTGATCCTCGAGAAGACCGACGGACCCGCGGGCATCGCGCTGTCGCGGCAGAACCTGCCGGTGCTCGACCCGGTCAAGGTGGCCGATGCGGGCAAGGGCGGCTACGTCCTGGAAGAGGCGTCCACCGGGCGGGCGCAGGTGATCATCATCGCGACCGGCTCCGAGGTCGGCCTGGCACTGAAGGCCCGCACGGCCCTCGAGGCCGAGGGCACGCCCACGCGGGTCGTGTCGATGCCGTGTGTCGAGTGGTTCGAGGCGCAGCCCGCGTCCTACCGGCAGGAGATCCTGCCGCCCGAGATCAAGGCGCGCGTCAGCGTCGAGGCCGCCGTGAAGCAAGGCTGGCGCGAGTGGGTCGGCGAGGCGGGCGAGATCGTGTCCATCGAGCACTACGGTGCCAGCGCCGAGGGTGACGTGCTGTTCGAGCAGTTCGGCTTCACCCCCGACCGGGTCGTCGCCGCCGCGCACTCCGCGCTCCAGCACGCCGGAGCCTGAGAAGACAAGCCTGAGAAGACAAGGGAGAACACACTATGTCCGATCCACTGGCCGAACTGTCGGCGCAGGATGTGTCCGTCTGGCTCGACGACATCAGCCGTGAGCGACTGCGTACCGGCAACCTGAAGGAACTCGTCGACACCAGGCACGTCGTCGGGGTCACCAGCAACCCGACGATCTTCCAGAAGGCGCTCGAGAAGGGCGACGCCTACGACGAGCAGTGCCGCGAGTTGAAGGTGCGCGGCATCGGCGTCGACGGCGCGGTCCGTTACCTGATGGCCTACGACATCCGCTGGGCCTGCGACGTGCTCCGTCCGGTCTATGACCGCACCGACGGCAAGGACGGCCGGGTGTCGATCGAGGTCGACCCGCGGCTGGCCCACGAGACCGACCGGACGACGGCCGAGGCCAAGGGGCTCTGGTGGCTGGTCGACCGGCCGAACGTGATGATCAAGATTCCGGCGACCAAGGCCGGGCTGCCGGCGATCACGGCGGCGACCGCGGCGGGCATCAGCGTCAACGTCACGCTGATCTTCGGGCTGGACCGCTACGACGCGGTCATGGACGCCTACCTGACCGGCCTCGAGCAGGCGCATGCGGCGGGCATCGACCTGTCGACGATCCGCTCGGTCGCCTCGTTCTTCGTCTCGCGGGTGGACACCGAGATCGACAAGCGCCTGGACAAGATCGGCACCGACGGCGCGAAGGCGATGCGCGGCAAGGCCGGCATCGCCAACGCCCAGCTTGCGTACGAGCGGTACGAGAAGGTCGTCGGGTCACAGCGCTGGCAGACCCTCGCCGCAGCCGGTGCGCAGACCCAGCGCCCGCTCTGGGCCTCGACCGGGGTGAAAGACCCCGACTACGACGACACGATGTACATCGTCCAGCTCGTCGCCCCGAACACGGTCAACACCATGCCCGAGGCGACCATGGACGCCGTCGCCGACCACGGCAAGATCGTCGGCGACACGGTCAGTGGCAGCTACGCCGCGGCGCGCAAGGTGCTCGACGATCTGGCCGGACTCGGCGTCGAGTACGACGACGTGATCGAACTGCTCGAGGTCGAGGGCGTGCAGAAGTTCGAGGACTCGTACGCGCAGCTCGCCGAGAGCGTCCAGGCCCAGCTCGACCGTGTCACCTCCTGATCCGCAGATGACCGACGACGGGGCTACTACCGCGACGGCGCTCGACGAGACCGAGGCAGAGGCGCCCGTGGCCAACAGCGCCCCGATCCCGACGCCCACGCTCGATCACAACCCGCTGCGCGATCCGCGCGACCGCCGGCTGCCGCGGGTTCCCGAGCCGTGCGCGCTCGTCGTCTTCGGCGTGACCGGCGACCTGGCTCGCAAGAAGCTGCTCCCTGCCGTGTACGACCTGGCCAACCGCGGGCTGTTGCCGGCCGACTTCGTCCTGCTCGGCTTCGCCCGGCGCGACTGGGGTGACGGCGACTTCGAGGAACTAGCCCGCACGGCGGCCAAGGAGCACGCCCGGACCGAGTGGAAGGACGACGTGTGGGCCCGGCTGTCGGGCGAGATCATGTTCGTCCCCGGATCCTTCGACGACGACGACTCGTTCGACACCCTGCACAAGGCGCTCGGCGACCTGTGTGACTCCCACGGCATCAAGGGAAACGCGGCGTTCTACCTGTCGGTCCCACCGGCGATGTTCCCGGTCGTGCTCGGACAGATGCGACGGACCCGGATGTCGGTCAACGAGGAATCCGGCGGTTGGCGCCGCGTCGTGGTCGAGAAGCCGTTCGGCCACGACCTGGCGAGCGCGCTCGAGCTCAACAAGCTCGTCGACGACGTCTTCACCCCGCCGGACGTGTTCCGCATCGACCACTATCTGGGCAAGGAGACCGTCCAGAATCTGATGGCGCTGCGCTTCGCCAACCAGCTGTTCGAACCGGTCTGGAACGCGAACTTCGTCGACTCGGTGCAGATCACGATGGCCGAGGACGTCGGCATCGGGGGCCGCGCGACCTTCTACGACGCCACCGGCGCGGCGCGGGACGTGTTGCAGAACCACCTGCTCCAACTGCTCGCCCTCACCGCGATGGAGGAGCCGGTCGAGTTCACCGCCGAAGCCATCCAGGTCGAGAAGCTCAAGGTGCTGCGGGCGATCACCCTGCCCCCCGACCTCGCGTCCTACGCCGTGCGCGGCCAGTACGACCAGGGCTGGCAGGCCGGTGAGCGGGCCGCGGCCTACGTCGAGGAGGACGGCGTACCGGACGACTCGACGACCGAGACGTTCGCAGCGGTCCGCCTGGGCATCGACACCCGGCGCTGGGCCGGCGTGCCGTTCTACCTGCGGACGGGCAAGCGCCTGCCGCGCCGGGTCACCGAGATCGCGGTGCTGTTCAAGAAGGCTCCGCACCTGCCGTTCAGCCAGACCGACACCGAGGAACTCGGCCACAACCAGCTGGTGATCCGGGTGCAGCCGGACGAGGGAGTGACGCTGAAGTTCGGCTCCAAGGTGCCGGGGTCGATGATGGAGGTCCGGGACGTGTCGATGGACTTCCTCTACGGCGAGGCGTTCACCGAGGCCTCGCCCGAGGCCTACGAGCGGCTCATCCTCGACGTGTTGCTCGGCGATTCGACCCTGTTCCCCCGCAACGCCGAGGTCGAAGCGTCCTGGCGGGTGATCGACCCGCTCGAGGCCTTCTGGGCGGACCGGCCGCCGGAGAAGTACCGCGCCGGCGAGTGGGGACCCAAGGCCGCCGACGAGATGCTCGAACGCGACGGCCGGACTTGGCGGCGGCCATGACCACGCTCTGGGACACCACCGGGACGGCCGTGGTCAAGGCGCTGGCCGCCGAGCGGCGCACCGGCGGCGGGGTGACCAGCGGTCTGGCGCTGACGCTCGTCGTCGTCATGGAGGAGATGCACGCCGCCGAGGTCGAGGCCGCCGTCGCCACGGCTGCGTCCCGGCATCCCGCCCGGGTGCTGATGGTGGTCCGGCACAACATCGACGCAGCGGTCCCCCGCCTCGACGCCGAGGTGTCGATCGGCGGGCGGTACGGCCCGGGTGAATCGGTCGTGCTGCGGATGGCTGGTCGGCTGGCCCTGCACGCGGAGTCGGTGACGTTGCCGCTGCTCGCACCGGACGCGCCCGTCGTCGCGTGGTTCTACTCGCAGACCCCGGAGGTCATCGCCCACGACCCGCTCGGCGTGTTCGCCGACCGGCGGATCACCAACGTCATCCGCGACCCCGATCCGGCGGCCGCGCTGCGTCAGCGGGCCGAGGACTACGCGCCGGGCGACACCGACCTGACCTGGACGGTCATCACCCCGTGGCGCGCGGCGCTCGCGTCGGCCTTCGACACCGTCCGCGTCCCCGCCTCGGCAGTCACCGTCCACGGCAATCCGGCCGACCCGTCCGCCCAGCTGCTCGCCGGATGGCTGACCAGCCGGCTGGACATGAAGGTGCCGGTCGCCAAGGCCGAAGGCAAGTACATCTCCTCGGTCGACCTCGAGTTCGGCGGCGACCGACAGGTCGAGTTGCGCAACGAGGGGTACAAGCTGGTCATGAGCCGGCCCAACCAGCAGGATTCCATCGCGCCGTTCCCCGCTCGAAGCACGGGCGACATGCTGGCCGAGGAACTGCGCCGCCTCGACCCGGACGACACCTACGCCGCCGCGCTCGGCGCCGTCACCGGCCAGACCGGGCTGTCCGAACGGTCGCCGGTGCGCACACACATCTGGCACGACCCGGCACTCGCCCAGGACGCGTGATGCCCGAGCGTGACGTCGTCGTCCTACCCGACGCCGACGCGTTGGCCGCCGACGTGGCCGCGCGCACGCTCGCGACACTCGCTCGGGCCCAGCACGCCGGTGGGCGCGCGGCGATCGCGCTGACCGCCGGTTCGATCATGGAGCGGGTCTGGACCCGACTGGCCGAGTCCCCCGCCGCCGACACCGTCCACTGGGACCGGGTCGACGTGTTCTGGGGCGACGAGCGCTACGTCGCGCACGACTCGGAGGAACGCAACGACCGGCCGGCCGAGCGCGTGCTGTTCTCGACCGCCCCCTTCTCGGCGGCCCGCCGCGTGTCCATGCCCGCTGCCGACGGCGAGTACGGCGACGATCTGGACGCCGCGGCTGCCGGCTACGCGCACCAACTGGCCGGGCAGCACCTCGATCTGGTCCTGCTCGGGATCGGACCGGACGGGCACTGCTGCTCGCTGTTCCCGCGACATCCGGGGCTCGAGGACGACGCGAGCATCCTCGCGGTCCGTGACTCGCCCAAGCCGCCGCCGCTGCGGCTGTCGTTCAGCTTCGGCACCCTCAACGCGGCCGACGAGGTCTGGGCGGTGGTGTCCGGCTCGGGCAAGGCGACCGCGGTAGCACGTGCCCTCGGCGGGGCCGACCGAGTCCAGGTCCCGTCTGCCGGCGCCTGGGGCCGGCGGCGCACGGTGTGGCTGCTCGACCGGGAGGCCGCTGCCGAGCTGCCCCGGCGGCAGAAGTAGCGACCCTCTCGATCGCTACCCGTTCGCGATGGTCGAGCCGCCAGACCGAGTCGGTCTGTGTCATCGACTTACTGTAGCCTTCCACCAGTAAATCCCGACCGGAGCCTGACGTGTCGAAACTGGTGGTCTTCCTCGCGGCGCGAGCGGGCAGTCAGCCCGACCTCGCCGCGCTGACCCGCGATGTGGTGCGTGCACTCGCAGGTCGCGGCCGGGTACGTGCAGTGCCGCACGACGACACCGTGCTCACCGGGTCGGCGCACGCGGACGAGACCGCCGAGGCGCCGGCGTATGTCGGCATCGTGGACGTCGCGCTCGACGTCGCGACCGGCGTAGCCGCGGTACTCACTGATCTTGGTGCGGCGCTCTCGGTGGCGGACTGGCTCGACGCCGCCACCTCGAGCGTGGTGGCCGGCCGCGAGCTCACCGTGGTGCCCGGCGAAGAGCCGATCACCCTGGCGATGGCGCTGACCCGCCTGCCATCGCTCGATCTCGCGGCGTTCACCGAGTACTGGCGCACCAAGCACGCCGACCTGGGACGACAGGTGCCCGGCTCGGAGGGTTACCGCCAGGTGCACCTCGACGTCGCGCTGACCGACCGGGCGCGCACGGTGCTCGGTCTGGGTGGGCCGCAGTTCGACGGGGTGGCCCTGGCGTACTACTCCTCCGACGAGGCGCTGCGCGGCATCCTCGGGAACCCGGACATCACCGGGCCGCTGCTGGCGGACGAGCGTCGGTTCATCGACCACAGCCGCGCTGCGATGGTCATCGGGCCGGCGATCGGGTAGGCGTATCGACGCCGTGGCTCAGGACTTCGTGTCAGCTGGTCGTCTGCCTCGGCCCGACGCGATCATGGTCCGGGCGAGGGTGGTCACGTCAGCTCAGCTCTCGCCGCGCCGGGCCTTCAGCTTCTGCAGCGCCTCTTCGAGCAGCGCCGCGCCGTCCTCGTCGCTGCGGCGTTCCTTCACGTAGGCGAGGTGCGTCTTGTACGGCTCGTTGCGTGGCGCGTTCGGCGGCGCCTCGGATGCCCGACCGGCCGGGAACCCGCACTTGGGGCAGTCCCAGGTGTCGGGCAGCACCGCGTCGAGCGCGAAGGCAGGTTTGACCTCGTGCCCGTTCGCGCAGAAGAACGACACCCGTTGCCGGGGCGCGGACTCGCCGCGCTCCTTCTCGCCCATCGGACCGGCACCGACCCGGCTACCCCGGATGGCACTCCCACCAGCCACAGTGATCCGTCCCCTCAGCCTGTGTTCTTGTAGAGCAGCCCGAGGCCGATGATGCAGATCGCCCAGACCACCCCGGCGATGATCGTAAGCCGGTCGAGGTTGCGCTCGACCACGGACGACCCGGACAGGTTCGAGTAGAACGAGCCGCCGAACATCGATGACAGCCCACCGCCCTTGCCGCGGTGCAGCAGCACGAGCACCACGAGCAACAGGCTCGCGACGATCAGCACGATGGACAACGTCAGGATCATGTCGACATCTTTCGCATACTCAGCTTCATGGACTTCGCGCAGGTGCTCCGCCGGCACCGATTGATGCAGCGGGTGCTAGCCGGTACAGGATACCTGGCTGATCAGCCGGCCCGAGCCGGCGTGGCCGCGGCGAGGCAGATTCCGGCGAACTCCTCGCCGGACAGGCTCGCCCCGCCGACCAGGGCCCCGTCCACATCCGGCTGGCGCAGGATCTCGGCGGCATTGGTCGCCTTGACCGAGCCGCCGTAGAGGATCCGGACGCCGTCGGCCAGTTCGGTCGAGTACAGCGACGCCAGGCGGCCCCGCAACGCCGCACAGACCTCCTGCGCGTCCGCCGGCGTGGCCACCTCGCCGGTGCCGATCGCCCACACCGGCTCGTAGGCGATGACGACCGACGTGGCGTGCTCGGCGGGCAGCCCGGCCAGTGCCCCGTCCAACTGTGCGGTGCAGTGCGGCAGGTGGGTGCCGGCCTGGCGGACGTCGAGGGTCTCGCCGAGGCACACGATCGGCGTGATGCCGTTGCGGAAGGCCGCGACCGCCTTCGCGTTGACCACCGCGTCGTCCTCGGCGTGGTACTCGCGGCGTTCGGAGTGCCCGACCAGGACGTACGAGCAGCCCAGCTTGGCCAGCATCGGTCCCGAGATGTCGCCGGTGTAGGCGCCGGAGTCATGGGGGGACAGGTCCTGGGCGCCGTAGTCGAGCAGCAGCCGATCGCCGTCGATGAGGGTCTGGACGCTGCGGATGTCGACGAACGGTGGGATGAGGACCACCTCGGCCTGGACGAAGACCTCTTCCTTGAGGCTGAACGCGAGCTTCTGGGTGAGCGCGATCGCCTCGAGATGGTTCAGGTTCATCTTCCAGTTGCCGGCGATGAGCGGCTTGCGGCCGTCGTAGGGCGGCAGCGGCTTGGTGCTCGTCGCCTTGTAGGCGTCCTCGCCCACCTTCAGGAACTTCATGGTGAGTCCAGGACGGCGACGCCGGGCAGGGTCTTGCCCTCGAGGTACTCCAGCGAGGCACCACCGCCGGTGGAGATGTGGCCGAAGGCGTTCGCGTCGAGCCCGAGCGCGCGCACGGCGGCCGCGGAGTCTCCGCCGCCGACCACCGACAGCCCCTCGACCGCGGCCACCGCCTCGGCCACGCCGTGGGTTCCCTCGGCGAACGGCGCCACCTCGAACACTCCCATCGGGCCGTTCCAGAACACGGTCTTCGCGGCGGTCAGGATCTCGGCGAACGCGGCGACCGACGCCGGGCCGATGTCCAGCCCCTTCTGTCCGGCCGGGATCGCGTCGGCGGCCACCGTCTGCGTGGCCGCGTCCGCACTCAGTTCCGCCGCGACCACGATGTCGGAGGGCAGCACGATCTTGTCGCCGCTCTCGGCCAGCAGTCGCTTGCAGTTCTCGACCTGGTCCGGCTCGAGCAGCGAGTCACCGACCTCGTGGCCCTGGGCCTTGAAGAACGTGAAGCACATCCCACCGCCGACCAGCAGCGAGTCGAGCTTCGGCAGCAGCGACTCGATGACGGCCAGCTTGTCGCTCACCTTCGACCCGCCGAGCACGACGACGTAGGGCCGGTCGGCGTCCTCGGTCAGGCGGCGCAGCACCTCGACCTCGTCGCGGACGAGATCACCGCAGTAGTGCGGCAGCAACTGAGCGATGTCGTAGACCGACGCGTGCTTGCGGTGCACCGCACCGAACGCGTCCTCGACGAACGCCCCGCCTTCGTCCTCGCCGCCGGTCAGCAGTTCCAGGCAGCGCGCGAACTTGCGCCGCTCGGCGTCGTCCTTGCTCGTCTCACCCGGGTTGAAGCGGACGTTCTCGAGCAGCAGCAGTTCGCCGTCCTTGAGGTCCGAGGCGAGCAACCGGGCGCTCTCCCCGACCGTGTCGAGGGCGAACTCGACGGGACGTCCCAGCAACTGCGCCAGCCGGTCGGCCACCGGGCGCAACGAGTACTTGTCCTCGGGCGCTCCCTTCGGCCGGCCGAGGTGAGCGGTGACGATCACCCGCGCCCCGTGATCGAGCAGCTTGGTCAGTACCGGCAGCGACGCCCGGATTCGCCCGTCGTCGGCGACGGCACCGTCGGTGAGCGGCACGTTGAGGTCGGAGCGGACGAGGATCCGTCGGCCCCGGACGCCGTGCTTGATCAGGTCGTCGAGGGTTCGCATCGCGGTCAGAGCGAGGAGCCCACGAGCTTGGTCACGTCGACCAGTCGGTTGGAGTAGCCCCACTCGTTGTCGTACCAGCCGACGACCTTGACCTCGTTGCCGATCACCTTGGTCAGGCCCGAGTCGAAGATGCACGACGCCGGGTCGCTGACGATGTCACTGCTCACGATCGGCGCCTCGGTGAAGGTGAGGATGCCCTTCAGCGCTCCGCTCGCCGCGGCCCGGTAGGCGTCGTTCACCTCCTCGACGGTGGTGTCGCGGCTGGTGATGACGGTCAGGTCGGTGGCGCTCCCGGTCGGGATCGGCACCCGCAGCGCGAAGCCGTCCAGCTTGCCCTTCAGTTCCGGCAGGACGAGCCCGATCGCCTTGGCAGCACCGGTGCTCGTCGGGACGATGTTCAGCGCAGCCGCCCGCGCGCGCCGCAGGTCCGAGTGGGGGCCGTCCTGCAGGTTCTGGTCCTGCGTGTAGGCGTGGATCGTGGTCATCAGCCCGCGCTCGACGCCGACCGCGTCGTTGAGGACCTTGGCCAGCGGGCCGAGGCAGTTCGTCGTGCAGGACGCGTTGCTGATGATCGAGTGCTTCGCCGGGTCGTAGTCGCCGTCGTTGACGCCCATGACGATGGTGACGTCCTCGCCGCTGGCGGGTGCGGAGATGATGACCTTCTTCGCGCCCGCATCGAGGTGCTTGCGGGCATCGGCGGCCTTGGTGAAGAAACCGGTCGACTCGATGACCACGTCGACGCCGAGGTCGCCCCACGGCAGCTTGGCCGGGTCGCGTTCGGCGAGGATCTTGATCGTCGTGCCGCCGACGCTGATCCCGTCGCCGGTCACCGACACGTCGGCGGGGTAGCGGCCGAGGACGCTGTCGTACTTGAGCAGGTGCGCCATCGTCGCCACGTCGCCGAGGTCGTTGGCCGCGACGAGTTCGACGTCGGCTTCTGCCGCGGTGATGGCGCGGAAGAAGTTGCGGCCGATCCGGCCGAAGCCATTGATGCCCACACGTACGGTCACGGCGATACTCCTCGAGAGACAGCTGGTGGTCTGCCGAAAACCCTATCGGGTTCGCGTCGCCGGGTGACCGGGCGCGGACTACCCGCCAGTAGCCGAGCGCCGGTCAGCCTGCTCGGGACTCGACGAACGGATGGTAGGTGCCGCCACCGGTGCGCGGCTGGTCCAGGCCGCCGGCCGCCCGGCAGGTGGCCGGCTGCGAGGCGGTCGCCGGGACGCAGGCGATGTCCGCGAGGGCGGCCGGATAGTCGACGGGCGGGGTCCGGGCCAGCGTCCAACTCGTCCCGTCCCAGTGCAGGATCGTCGGGATCATGTCGAAGGAGAACACGTTCGTCGGCGTTCCCACCGCCCAGCAGTTGCGATGGCCGAGGCAGGACACACCGGTCAGGACGAGTGACGTGCGGCCGGTCGCCGGGACGGTCGCCGGCGTCCACGTCGTCCCGTCCCAGTGGACGGTCCGCGGCCCTCGCGCCCCGTCGACCTGCCCGTACCCGACCGCCCAGCAGTCGGCCCCGGTGCGGCAGCTGACACCGAACAGCCGGGCGATCGGCGCGGTGCTGGGCTGGTAGTCCCAGCGACGCCCGTCCCAGCGCGCGAAGATCTCGGTCGAGCGGGCCTCCGACCGGCCCCGGTAGCCCACCGACCAACACTGCGTCGCCGACGAGCACGCGAGCGCCTGCAAGAAGACGTTGTTGTTCCGGGTGGGCGGTCTGGTCAACTGCCACTGCGCGCCGTTCCAGTGCACGGTGGCCGGATACTGCCGCCCGTCCGGCTCGAAGGAGCTACCGACCGCCCAGCAGTCGTCGGTGCCGACGCACGACACTCCGAGCAGTGCGGTGGCCGGGCCGCCGACCAGCGCCCAGCTCGCGCCGTCCCAGTGCTGGATCTGCGTGCCAACCGCCCAGCAGTCAGTGACCGATACGCAGGTGATGTCGTTCGCGGCGGCGGCGGAGGGGACGAGCGTCCACGCCGAGCCGTCCCAGTGTTCGAAGACGGGGTCGTCCTGGGGGTAGTAGGTGCTCACGTTCGCCCAGCAGTCGGTGCTGCTGGTGCAGGCGATCGCAGTGAGCACGCCGCCGGTGTCGTACGGGTCAGGTGGTGTCTGGACGGCCCACGAACTCGCCGCGGCCGCCGGCGCGGCATCCATCGCGAGGGTCAATGCGCTCAGGCAGGCGGCGACGATCAGCGTGACGATCGACCGGATCGACATTCGGGCCACCTCCAGGGTCAGGGCGCGAGCATCTCCGGCGTCACCGCGGACTCGGTGTCGGGGATCCCGACATCGCCTGCGCGCTTGTCGGCCATGGCGAGCAGGCGGCGAATCCGTCCGGCGACCGCGTCCTTGGTCATCGGCGGGTCGGACAGCGCGCCGAGTTCTTCGAGCGAGGCCTGCTTGTGCTCGATCCGCAGCCGGCCGGCCTGCAGCAGGTGCTCGGGGGCCTCGGTGCCCAGGATCTCCAGCGCCCGGCCGACTCGGGCACCGGCCGCGACCGCCGCGCGTGCCGACCGGCGCAGGTTCGCATCGTCGAAGTTGGCCAGCCGGTTCGCCGTCGCGCGCACCTCGCGGCGCATGCGGCGTTCTTCCCAGGCCAGTAGCGATTCGTGCGCGCCGATGCGGGTCAGGATCGCGCCGATCATGTCGCCGTCGCGGATCACCACGCGGTCGCTGCCCCGGACCTCGCGGGCCTTCGCCGATACGCCCAGCCGACGTCCGACACCGACCAGCGCGAGCGCGGCCTCGGCCGAGGGGCAGGTGATCTCGAGCGAGCATGCGCGGCCGGGCTCGGTCAGCGACCCGTGCGCGAGAAATGCTCCGCGCCAGGCGGCCTCGGCGTCGGCGATGCCGCCGGCCACGACGTGGTGGGGCAGGCCCTTGACCGGACGCCCGCGCAGGTCGACGAGCCCGGCCTGGCGGGCCAGCCCCTCGCCGTCCTTGGTCACCCGGACCAGATAACGGCTGCCTCTGCGCAGCCCACCGCCGGCGACGATCTGCACCTCGGACCCGTGACCGTAGATGTCGGCGATCTCTTTCCGCAGCCGGCGTGCGACCGACCCGGTGTCGAGTTCGGCCTCGATCACGATGTGCCCACCGATCAGGTGCAACGCTCCGGCGAATCGCAGCATGGTGGCCAGTTCGGCCTTTCGTGCGGACAGCCGTGAGACCGGCACCCGGCTCAGTTCGTCCTTCACTGCCGCAGTCATCGCCATACGCGCGGTGCTCCTTCCCGTACCCGTGCACCGACGGCCGCACGGTACGCCGCGCTGAGACGTTCGGGGTCGTGTCGCTCGGCACTGTCATCGGCCGCGAGTCTCGACAATAGGAGACTCGCGCCGATACTGCGCGTGTAGTCCTCGAGATCCTTCGCATCCAGGACGGCTTCCTCGTCGGCTACGACGACATCGATACGCAATCCACCCACCGGTCGGGCGTGCTCGATCAGAGTGCGCAGCAAATCCGAGGGCGAGTGTTCCTCGGTCTCGCCGGGTTGCGGCACCAGATTCAGCGTCACCACCACCCGTGCGTTCGTCGTCGCCAACGCGGTGCCGAGTTCGCGCAACAGCAGGTGCGGCACGACGCTGGTGAACCACGAGCCTGGCCCGAGTACCACGACGTCAGCCTCGCGCACCACATCCACCGCGGCAGCGCAGGCCGGGGCCCCGGACGGCAGCAGGCTCACCGAGCGCACGCGTCCCGTCGTCGAGGCGATCGACGCCTGTCCACGGATGCGCCGGGTGCGGCCCGGGTCGGTCGGGTCGAACCGGTCGGCTTCGGCGATCAACTCCAGCGGCAACGGGCTCATAGGCAACACCCGGCCGACCGCGCCGAGCAACTCGCCCATCCGGGCCAGCGCTGCTACCGCGTCAGCGTTGTCGTGGTCCAGCAGGCCGGTCAGGATGATGTTGCCGACCGGGTGACCGGCCAGCACGCCGGTGCCACCCAGCCGATGCTGCAGCAGGTCCGCCCAGGCCCGGTGGTCGGGGTCGTCGCCGGCCAGCGCCGCCAGCGCCATCCTCAGATCGCCCGGCGGCAGGACGCCCAACTCGTGCCGGATCCGTCCCGACGAACCCCCGTCGTCGGCCACGGTGACGATCGCGGTGAGATCGGTCGTGATCAGCCGCAGTGCCGACAGCGACGCGTGCAGGCCGTGCCCGCCGCCCAGCGCGACGGCGCGAAGGGACCGCTCACCGTCACCGTCACTCACGGCCGAGATCCCGGTGCACCACCGTGGCACGGATGCCCGCGGCGGCCAGCCGATCCGCGAACTGCTGGGCCATGACGACCGAGCGGTGCTTGCCGCCGGTGCAGCCGACGGCCAGGGTCAGGTAGCGCTTGCTCTCGCGCTGGTACCCGGCGCCGATGACCTCCAGCACGGCCGCGTAGCGCTCGACGAAGGTCACCGCGTCCTGCTGCGCGAGGACGTAGTCACGCACGTCCTGATCCAGGCCGGTGTGCTCGCGCAGTTCGGGGATCCAGAACGGGTTGGGCAGGAAACGCACGTCCACGACCAGGTCTGCGTCCAGCGGCAGCCCGTACTTGAACCCGAACGACACCACGGTCGCGCGCAGATCAGGCCCGCCCTCGAGGCGGCCGCCGGACGCGAATGCGGACTCGATCACGTGCCGCAGGTCGTGCACCGACCGGTTGGAGGTGTCGACGACCAGATCGGCCTCGTCCCGCAACGGGCGCAGCAGTTCGCGCTCGGCAGCGATGCCGTCGGTGAGCAGTCCCACGCCCTGCAGCGGATGTTCACGCCGGACGTTCTCGAACCGGCGGACGAGCAGTTCGTCGGAGGCCTCGAGGAACAGCACGCGCGGGCGCATGCCGCGCTCGTCGAGCATCCGGATCACGCCGCGCAGGTCGGACGTGAACGCCCGGCTGCGGACGTCGAGCACCACGGCCAGCCGGGTGACCGCACCGTGCGTGCGGCTGCCGAGTTCGACGAGCGTCGCGATCAACTCGGCCGGCAGGTTGTCGACGACGAAGTAGCCGAGATCCTCGAAACACTTGGCGGCGGTGCTGCGTCCGGCGCCGGACAGGCCGGTGATCACGACGGTCTCGAGCGCGCCGGGGGTGGTCTCGGTCATCCGCTCGGCTCGCAGGTCTGTCGAGTCATTCGAGTACCTCACCGGTGCTGACGTTGACCGCGGGCGCGGGTGCGTCCGCGGAGTGCAGGGCGGCGACGATCGCCGCGGCCGTGCGCGGCCCGATCCCGGGTACCTCGGCGATGTCGGCGGCGCTCGCGCTGCGCAGCCGCTTGAGCGAACCGAACTGTCGCAGCAGCGCCTTGCGGCGCGTGTCGCCGAGCCCGGGGATGCCGTCGAGCGCGGACGCGGTCATCGTCCGCGACCGCTTCTCTCGGTGGTAGGCGATGGCGAAGCGGTGCGCCTCGTCGCGGACGCGTTGGAGCAGGTACAGGCCCTCGGACGTCCTCGGCAGGATCGTAGGGTAACGCTCCCCTGGCAGCCACACCTCCTCCAATCGCTTGGCGAGCCCGACGAGGGCGACGTCGTCGATACCGAGATCGTCGAGGACGGCCTGCGCCGCCGCCACCTGGGGTGCGCCGCCGTCGACGACGACGAGATTCGGCGCGTAGGCGAACTTCTTCGGCCGGCCGGTCGTCGGGTCGATGCCCGGTCTGGTGGCCTCGTCGTCGTCCGGGACCGAATCGGCCTGCGCGCCTGTTTCGACCTGCTCGTCGAGATAGCGCGCGAACCGGCGGCGGACCACCTCGCCGATCCAGTCCGTGTCGCCCGTGCCCTCGCGCATCGCGAAGCGCCGGTACTCGCCCTTGCGGGCCAGCCCGTCCTCGAACACGACCATCGACGCCACGACATTCGTACCTTGGACGTGGCTGATGTCGAAGCACTCGATGCGCAACGGGGCGGTGCCGAGGCCGAGGGTGTCCTGCAACTCACCGAGGGCGCGCGAGCGAGCGGTCAGGTCGGACGCGCGCTTGAGCTTGTGCTGGCTCAGCGCCTGTGCCGCGTTGCGGGCCACGGTCTCGGCCAGTGCCCGCTTGTCGCCCCGCTGCGGGACGCGGAGTTGGACGCGCGAGCCTCGCCGCACCGAGAGCCACTCGGTCAACGCGTCGGCGTCCTCCGGCAGCACCGGCACCAGCACCTCACGCGGGATCGAGGACGGGTCGTCCGCCTCGGCGTCACCGCCGTAGAACTGGGTGACGAACTGCTCGACGAGGACGTCGGTCGTCGTCTCGTCGTCGAGCTTGTCCACCACCCAGCCGCGTTGCCCACGCACCCGACCGCCGCGGACGTGGAACACCTGGACGGCAGCCTCGAGGTCGTCCTCGGCGAAGGCGACCACGTCGGCGTCGGTCCCGTCACCGAAGACCACGGCCTGCTTCTCCATCGCCCGGCGCAGCGCCTCGAGGTCATCGCGCATGCGGGCCGCCAACTCGAACTCCAGCTCAGCGCTCGCCATGGTCATCCGCCGCTCGATGCGCCGCATCATCTGATCGGTGCGGCCGGCCATGAAGTCGCAGAAGTCGTCGACGATCGCGCGGTGTTCCTCGGCGCTGACCCGTCCGACACACGGAGCGCTGCACTTGCCGATGTAGCCGAGCAGGCACGGCCGCCCTATCTGCCCGGCCCGCTTGAACACCCCGGCCGAGCAGGTCCGCGCCGGGAACACCCGGAGCAGCAGATCGAGGGTCTCGCGGATCGCCCAGGCGTGCGAGTACGGGCCGAAGTACCGCACGCCCTTGCGCTTGGGCCCGCGCATGACCTGCAGCCGCGGGAACTCCTCGTACAGGGTCACCGCGAGTGAGGGGTAGGACTTGTCGTCGCGGTAGCGGACGTTGAACCGCGGATCGAACTCCTTGATCCAGGTGTACTCCAGTTGCAGCGCCTCGACCTCGGTGCGGACGACGGTCCACTCGACCGATGCCGCCGAGGTCACCATCTGCCGGGTGCGCTGGTGCAGCCCGGCGATGTCGGCGAAGTAGGAGTTCAGCCGTTGGCGCAGGCTCTTGGCCTTGCCGACGTAGATCACCCGGCCGCGGGCGTCGCGGAACTGGTAGACGCCGGGTCCGAGCGGGACGGTGCCCGGCGCGGGCCGGTAGCTGGACGGATCGGGCACGTCCTCGAGATTAGTCGCGTGGGCCGACGGCCTCCGGGCCTGCAAGGTAGCTGTCGATCTCGGCGAGCAGGCGGCCCTTGCCGCCGCCGTCCAGGAACGAGGCGCGGACGGCCGCGCGCGCGAGTTCGGCCACCCCCGCCTCGTCGAGGCCCAGCAGGTCCGCGGCGACCGCGTACTCGTTGTTGAGGGTGGTCGAGAACATCGGCGGATCGTCGGAGTTGATCGACACCGTGACACCCGCCGCGACCAGGGCAGGCAGCGGGTGCTCGGCGAGCGACGGCGCGGACCGGGTGCACACGTTCGAGGTCGGGCAGATCTCGAGTGGGATGGCGTGCTCGGCGAGGTGGTCGAGCAGGCGCTGGTCGTGGACGGCGCCGATGCCGTGCCCGATCCGCTCGGCGCCGAGTTCGCTCAACGCGTCCCACACCGTCTGCGGGCCGCTGGACTCGCCGGCGTGCGGGACGCTGTGCAGCCCGGCCGCACGGGCCTGAGCGAAGTGCGGGGCGAACTGCCCCCGGGCGACGCCGGCCTCCGGGCCGCCGAGCCCGAAGCTGACCAGGCCCGCCGGACGAAGCCTCAAGGCCGTGTCGAGCGTGAGATCAGCAGCCGGCAATCCGGCTTCGCCGGGGATGTCGAAACACCAGCGCAGCTCGATGCCGAAGTCGGCGGCGGCGCGGTGCCGGGCGTCCTCGACGCTCTCGCAGAACGCCTCGGCAGCGATGCCACGCACGATCGACGAGTACGGCGTGAGGGTCAGTTCGGCATAGCGCACCGACTGGGCGGCCAGGTCCCGGGCGGTGTCGTAGGTCAGCGTCCAGACGTCCTGGGGGTCGCGGATCAGATCGACCACCGAGAGGTAGACCTCGATGAAGTGCGCGAAGTCGGTGAAGGTGAAGTAGTCGGCCAGCAGGCTCGCATCGGCCGGGACGGGGGTCGAGCCGGCGTGCCGCGCGGCGAGGGCGGCAACGGTCTCGGGCGACGCCGAGCCGACGTGGTGCACGTGCAACTCGGCCTTCGGCAGCCCTGCGATGAACGCGGTCAGGTCACTCATGCCAGCGATTCTGACACGACCGTGTCAGAGTTCGCGACCGTACGTCTCGAGTCGGCCGATCACCTGATGCTGATCATCGACGCGACGCTGGGGGTGCCGGCGGAGGTGAGCGCGAACAGCAGGTAGTTCCCGGGCGGCGCGATGCCGCCGTCGGCCGGGATCGGCAGCTGGTACCGGCCGCCGGTGATGCTCGTCGGTGTCACCGGGATGCGTCGCTGATCGGTGTCGACGGTGTGCGTCACCGCGCCCGTGCGCACGAGCGCGAACGACGTGAGCCCGGCGGTGGCCCGCACGGTGATCGTCGTCCCGTACCCCGCCGCCGCCGGCGCGGCCCGGATGACCGGACGCGAGCGCAGGCTGCCGTCCGGGCGGAGCAGGTACGGCGGGGTGAAGATCTGCGCATCCGCGTGGTTGGTCGCGCACGTACCGCACAGCCCGCCGCCACCGGAGAACACCCGGCCGTCGGGCAGCAGCAGCGCAACGCTGTGGTAGGTGCGCGGGACCGCCATGGTGGCGAGCAGGGTGAACCTGCCCGTCGCCGGATCCCACAGTTCGGGTGACATGACGGCCTTGCGGTCGCTGAAGGGGGCGGGATCGTCCTGTCCCCCGACGACGACGACCTTGCCGTCCGGGAGCACCACGCTGTTCTGGAAGGACCGCGCGAAGGCCATGTTGGTGACCCGCTGCACCGACACCGGCTGGGTCGGACCCGCGCTGATGTCGATCGTGTAGGCCCGGTTCGACGCCGGGACGTCCTGATACGCGGTGGCACCGCCGTCGGTCAGGATCTTGCCGACGTCGTACATGACCGCGTTGCCGTTCATCGCATCCTTGCTGGTACCGCGCGGGCCGGCCCTGGTCACGCTGCCGGCACCGGCGGTCGTGAACCAGTGCATCTGACGACTCGGGCCGGCGTGGAAGACCCCGCCGTCCGCGACGGCGAAGAACCAGCCGTGATTGTCCGATCGGTACACCCCGGCGGGGTCCTTGGTGAGGATCGACGCGGCAGTGACCCGCTTGACCACGCGCCAGGTGCCGTTCGGCCGGAACACCTCGGCGTTCTTCCCGCCCTCACCCCCGCTCCACGATCCGCCGAGGGTGAACACGCGCCCGTTGGACAGGGTCGTGTCGGCCTCGTACCCGCGCGGGATGTTCATCGTCGGCCCGGCGGTCCATACGTCCGTGCTCGGGTCGTAGATCGAGGTCTTGCCGCTGTCGCTGCCGCCGTTGACCAGGACACGCCCGTCGGGCAGCAGTGCGATGCCGGAGCAGAACATTTCGTGTCCGGTGTCGGCCACCGTCCGCTGGCTGACCGTGCCGGTGGTCAGGTCGAGGATGGCGGTCTGGGTGTAGCCGTCGCCGAGGCCGAAGGCGGTCGCCGAGTAGGCCGAGAAACTCAGCACCCGGTTGCCGGGCAGCAGCACGGCCGACACCGGCACGATCGGGAAGGTGAGCACCGGTCCCCACTGCCCCGCGGCGGCCGGATTTGGGGTCCGGAACACGGTGATCTCGGCTGCCGAGACGCGCGGGTCGGAGGGGTCCGCCGCGGTCACCGCGGTCAGCCGGACATACCGCGCCCAAGTCGTCCGGAACGTCGCGAACTTCAGGTCCGTGTCGTCGCTCCACGTGCCCGCAGTCAGCGGGGTCCCGAAGTGCGTCCCGTCGGTGCTCACCCTGATCTCGTACTGGGCGATTCGCCCGCCCGTGCCGTCCGGGCGCGGCAGGTAGGTCAGCCCGCCGACCGGCCACGACCGCTTCATGTCGAGCGTGATCGAGTGCGGCAAGGCGGCCGGCGTTCCGGAGACCCGGCTCGACCAGTTCGTGTACGGGTCACCGTCGATTGCGTTCGAGGCGACGTCGGCCTCGGTCGCGATCTCCTCGTCGCTGGCGACTGCCGTCCATCCGCGACGGGGCACGTCGATGCGTGGCGGTGGGGCGATGTCGTCCGGCACCCCGAGCAGGTCGATCTCGGCCGCGCTCGACCACGGTCCGCGTCCGCCGGCCTCGGTGATCGCGGTGAGTCGGACGTACCGGGTGCCCTGGGTCGCGAACGCTGCGGTCTTGACCGTCGCGTCGTCGGCCCAGGTGCCGGTCGCGACCGGTGCCGTCCACGTGGTCCCGTCGAGACTGAGTCGCACCGAGAACTCGCCGATCCGGCCGTTCGACGACCCGTCCTGGCGGGGCAGGTAACGCAGGCCGGACACGGTCTGCGCCGCACCCATGTCGATCGTGATCCAGTGCGGAAGCTCGGCCGGCGTCCCGGACCACCGGCTGTGCCAATTCGTCGCCGGATCACCGTCGAGGACGTTCGCCGGCGCCCCGTTCCCGCTCGCATTTTCGAAGTCGCTGGCGGTGGCAGTCCACCCCTCGCGCGGCAGGGTCGAGGACAGCGGCAGGTAAGCGGCCGCGGGTACCTGGACCATGTGCATCGCGTGCCCCGCTGCGCTGCTCGCACCACCGGCCCGCGACTCGCCCGGCCGATCCGGACTCACGGCCAGCAGCGCTGCCGCGGTGGCGATGCACGTCAGCACGGCACGGGCGAACCGGTCGCGGCCCAGCCGTCCGCCCACCGTGTGCGAGCGCCCGGCGAGGTTCGGGGGTGATGCGGGCCGATCGGACGGCGGGGGAGGCGATCCGCGGGTCACCGAACTCTGGTCGTGGACCGGTTCGCGGCTGCCTTCGC
The DNA here is from genome assembly GCA_963750295.1 of uncultured Actinomycetota bacterium. Taxonomy (GTDB): domain Bacteria; phylum Actinomycetota; class Actinomycetes; order Mycobacteriales; family Jatrophihabitantaceae; genus CAVVPY01. Next base: position 970,101 of record CAVVPY010000001.1, on the reverse strand, counting down.
CGGCCGAGGCTTCGCCGCTGCGGCCGTTCGCTTGCGGGGCGACTTGGCCGCAGGACGCTGCAGACCGAGGGCGCCGGCGAGGAACTCGCCGGTGTGCGACCCGGGCGCCCGCGCGATGTCCTCGGGCGTGCCCTCGGCAACGAGGGTGCCGCCGCCGGCACCGCCCTCGGGCCCCATGTCGACGACCCAATCGGCAGTCTTGATCACGTCGAGATTGTGTTCGATCACCAGCACCGTGTTCCCCCTGTCCACGAGCGAGTGCAGCACGCCGAGCAGCTTGCTCACATCCTCGAAATGCAGACCGGTGGTCGGCTCGTCGAGTACGTAGATCGTCCGCCCGGTCGATCGCTTCTGCAATTCCGAGGCCAGCTTGACCCGCTGGGCCTCACCACCGGACAACGTCGGCGCCGGCTGGCCGAGGCGGACGTAGCCCAAGCCGACGTCGACCAGGGTGTCGAGGTGCCGGGCGATGCGACCGATCGGCGCGAAGAACTCCGCGGCCTGCTCGATCGGCATCTCGAGCACCTCGCTGATCGTCTTGCCCTTGTAGTGCACCTCGAGCGTCTCGCGGTTGTAGCGCGCGCCCTTGCACACCTCGCACGGGACGTAGACGTCCGGCAGGAAGTTCATCTCGATCTTGATCGTGCCGTCGCCGGCACAGTTCTCGCAGCGGCCACCCTTGACGTTGAAGGAGAACCGGCCCTGCTGGTAGCCCCGGATCTTCGCCTCGGTCGTCTCGCTGAACAGCTTGCGGATGTGGTCGAAGACGCCGGTGTACGTGGCCGGGTTGGACCGCGGTGTGCGCCCGATCGGCGACTGGTCGACGCCGACCACCTTGTCGAGGTGTTCGACGCCGGTCACCCGCTTGTGCCGGCCGGGCGGCAGCTTGGCGCCGTTGATCTTGTTCGCGAGCGAGGCGTAGAGGATGTCGTTGACCAGGCTCGACTTGCCCGATCCGCTCACCCCGGTGATCGCGACGAAACAACCCAGCGGGAACGCGACGTCGATGTTGCGCAGGTTGTGCTCGCGAGCGCCTTCCACGACGACCTCACGGCCCGTCTGCCGCGGCCGGCGCAGCGCGGGGACCTCGATGCGGCGGCGTCCGGACAGGTACGCGCCGGTGATCGAGTCCTTGCTGGTGATCAGGTCGTCGACCGGGCCGCTGACGACGATGCGCCCGCCGTGTTCACCGGCCAGCGGACCGATGTCGACCACCCAGTCGGCCGTGCGGATGGTGTCCTCGTCGTGCTCGACGACGATGAGGGTGTTGCCCAGCTTCTTGAGCCGGATCAGGGTCTCGATCAGGCGGTGGTTGTCGCGCTGGTGCAGGCCGATCGAGGGCTCGTCGAGGACGTACAGGACGCCGACCAGCCCGGACCCGATCTGGGTCGCGAGCCGGATCCGCTGCGCCTCGCCGCCGGCCAGGGTCGCCGAGGCGCGGTCCAGGGACAGGTAGTGCAGGCCGACGTCCACGAGGAACCCGAGCCGGGCGTTGATCTCTTTCAGCACCCGCTCGCCGATCAGCGCGTCGCGCTCGTTCAGGGCCAGCGCCTGCAGCCACTGCGCCGCGTCACCGATCGACAGCGCCGCGATCTCGGCGATCGAGCGGCCGTGCACGGTGACGGCCAGGATCTCGGGCTTGAGCCGGGTTCCCTGGCAGGTCGGGCAGGGCACCTCGCGCATGAAGCCCTCGTACTTCTCGCGCGACCAGTCGCTCTCGGTCTCGGCGTAACGGCGCTCGATCCACGAGACGATCCCCTCGTAGTTCGCGTAATAGGAGCGCTCGCGGCCGTACCGGTTGCGGTAGCTGACGTGCACCTGGTCGGTGGTGCCGTGCAGGACGGCCTTCTGCGCGCGCGCGGACAGCTGGTCCCAGGGCGTGGACAGGTCGAAGCCGAGCGCATCCGCGACGCCCTGCAGCAGGCGGAGGAAGTACTCGCTGGTCTGGCCGGTCGCCCACGGCGCGATTGCCCCGTCGGCGAGGCTCAGCTCGGGATCCGGGACGACCAGTTCGGCGTCCACCTCCTTCCGGGTGCCGAGCCCGAGGCAGACCGGGCAGGCGCCGAAGGGCGAGTTGAACGAGAACGAGCGCGGCTCGAGTTCGTCGATGGCCAGCGGGTGGTCGTTCGGGCACGCCAGCCGCTCGGAGTAACGCCGTTCGCGGTGCGCGTCCGCCTCGTCCAGATCGACGAAGTCGAGGATCACCAGGCCGCCGGCCAGGTTCAGCGCGGTCTCGACCGAGTCGGTGATCCGCTGCTTGCTGCTCGCCTTCGCCGTGAGCCGGTCGACGACGGCCTCGATAGTGTGTTTCTCCTGCTTCTTCAGCTTCGGCGGCTCGGTCAGCGAGTGGACGACGCCGTCGACCCGCACTCGCGCGAACCCCTTCGACTGCAGGTCCGCGAACAGGTCGACGTACTCACCCTTGCGCTCTCGGATGACCGGGGCGAGCACCTGGAACCGGGTACCGTCCGGCATCTCGAGGATGCGGTCGACGATCTGCTGCGGCGTCTGCTTCGTGATCGGTTCGCCGCAGACGGGGCAGTGCGGCTTGCCGATCCGGGCCCACAACAGCCGCAGGTAGTCATAGACCTCGGTGATGGTGCCGACGGTCGAGCGGGGGTTCTTCGAGGTCGACTTCTGGTCGATCGAGACCGCGGGCGACAGGCCCTCGATGAAGTCCACGTCCGGTTTGTCCATCTGGCCGAGGAACTGGCGGGCGTAGGCCGACAACGACTCGACGTAGCGCCGTTGGCCCTCGGCGAAGATGGTGTCGAACGCCAGGCTCGATTTGCCGGACCCCGACAGACCGGTGAACACGATCATCGCGTCCCGGGGCAGATCCAGGTCGACGTCCTTGAGGTTGTGCTCGCGGGCGCCTCTGACAATCAGTCGATCGCTCAGGCGGTCGTTCACTCGGCTTCTCTCGATAGACGGGGCTCGGTCTCAGCCTAATGAGATGACCGACAACGTGGCGGGCACGATGGACGTATGCCGAGAGCCATTGCGACCAACGCCGCCGTCGACCGTTCCGGACTGCTGGATTTCGTGCGCGACCGGCACCACATGGTGCTCATCACCCGACGCCGGGACGGGTCGGCGCAGGCCTCCCCCGTGACCGGCGGTGTCGACGCGGACGGCCGGCTGGTGATCTCCAGCTACCCGGAGCGAGCCAAGATCAGCAATCTGCGGCGCAGCCCCGAGTGCGCCGTCCTGGTGCTCTCGGACGACTTCGGCGGGCCGTGGGTGCAGGTGGACGGGTCGGCCGAGGTCCTGGACATGCCGACGACGGCAGCCGAGGACGGGCTGGTCGAGTACTTCCGGTGCATCAGCGGTGAGCACTCCGACTGGGACGAGTACCGCGCTGCGATGCGCGAGCAGGGCAAGTCCTTGATCCGCATCACCGCGACCCGCTGGGGACCGGTCGCCACCGGCGGCTTCCCCGCGCGCCTCGCGACCGGGTGAGGCCGCACCCGGCGTCGCCGTCCGGAGCCGTCAGGACAACGCCCAGTCGACCCTCTCGGCACCCTGCTCGGCCAGCGACTCGTTCGCCCGGCTGAACGGCCGCGATCCGAAGAAGCCGCGATCGGCCGACATCGGCGACGGGTGCGCCGACTCGATCCGCGGCGTTGCGCCGAGCAGCGGCCGCAAGGTCTGCGCGTCCCGTCCCCACAGGATCGCCACGAGCGGCGCCCCGCGCGCGACCAGCGCCTCGATCGCCCGGTCGGTGACCGCCTCCCAGCCCCTGCCGCGATGCGACGCCGACGCGCCGGGCGCGACGGTGAGCACCCGGTTGAGCAGCAGCACGCCGTGCGTCGTCCACGGCGTCAGGTCACCGTGCGGCGGGGTCGGCAGGCCGAGATCGGAGCCGAGTTCGCGGTAGATGTTCTGCAGGCTGCGCGGAACCGGGCGCACGTGCCGTTCGACCGCGAACGACAGCCCGACCGGGTGGCCAGGTGTCGGGTAGGGGTCCTGGCCCACGATGAGGACGCGCACGTCGCGGAACGGCTGGTGGAACGCGCGCAGGATGTTCTCACCCGCGGGCAGGTACCGCCGGCCCGCCGCGACCTCGCGGCGCAGGAACTCGCCCATCGCGGCGATGTTCGGCTCGACCGGTGCGAGCGCCTCGGCCCACCCCGCCTCGACGAGCTCGTGCAGCGGCTTTCCGGTCACGGTCGCGTGGCAGGCCGCCGGCTCGCCGCGTCGCTTCGCTGCGGGCCGAGGGTCACGGCCGCGCCTCGCGAATGATCTCGGCGACCGCGTCGGCCACCGGTACGTTGCGCCGCTCGTCCGAGCGCCGGTCCTTGATCTCGATCGTGCCGTCGGCCAGTCCCCGGCCCACGACGACGATCGTCGGGACGCCGATCAGCTCGGCGTCCTTGAACTTGACGCCGGGCGAGACGGCGCGGCGGTCGTCGTACATGACCCGGACGCCGGCCGCGGCTAGTTCGCGCGCCAGCCGATCGGCTTCGGTGAAGATCGCGTCGTCCTTGCCGGTCGCCACGATATGGACGTCGGCCGGACCGACGCCACGCGGCCAGCACAGCCCCTTCTCGTCGTAGGTCTGCTCGGCGAGCGCCGCCACGGCGCGCGTGATCCCCACGCCGTAGGAACCCATGGTCACGACGACCGGCTTGCCGTCCTGTCCCAGCGCTGTCAGCTCGAAGACCTCCGCGAACTTTCGCCCGAGCTGGAACACGTGTCCGAGCTCGATGCCACGCGCGATCTGCAGCGGCGACCCGCACCGCGAGCAGCGGTCGCCGTCGCGGATCTCGACCGCGCCGAGCTCGCCGTCAGGTTCAAAGTCGCGGCCGCGCACCACGTGTGCCGCGTGCTTGCCGTGCTCGTTGGCACCCGTGACCCACGCACTGCCGGCCACCACCAGCGGGTCGACGACGTAGCGCACCTTCCACTCGGCGAGCTGCTGGGGGCCGATGTAGCCCTTCACCATGCGCGGTTCGCGGGCGAGGTCCTCGGGGCCGGCCTGCTCGACCTCGACCGGCTCGAGCTGACCGCCGATCCGTTTGAGGTCGACGTCCCGATCGCCGGGGACGCCGACGACGAGCAACGTCCAGTCGGTCTCGCCCGGCGCGCGGGTGCGCAGCACCACGTTCTTCAGCGTGTCGGCGGCCGTGGTGTCGTGACCCAGCTCGTTCATCCGGGCGACCAGGGTCTCGATGGTCGGCGTGTCCGGCGTGTCGAGGACCTCGAGCTCGGGGTGGACGGTGGCGTCTACCGGGTCCGGCGCGGCGATCTCGACCGCCTCGGTGTTCGCGGCGTAGTCGCAGTTGGTGCACTGGACGAAGGTGTCCTCACCGGACGGCGCCGGCGCGAGGAACTCCTCGGATGCTGATCCACCCATGGCACCGGACACGGCGAAGACGATCCGGTAGTCGAATCCGAGGCGGGTGAAGATCCGTTCGTAGGCGGCGCGGTGCGCCTGGTAGGACGTCTCGAGACCCTCGTCCGACAGGTCGAAGGAGTACGAGTCCTTCATGATGAACTCGCGAGCGCGCAGGATGCCGGCACGCGGCCTGGCCTCGTCGCGGTACTTCGTCTGAATTTGGTACAGCGACAGCGGGTAGTCCTTGTAGGACGAGTACTCGCCCTTCACCAGGAGGGTGAACAACTCCTCGTGGGTCGGGCCGAGCAGGAAGCCGACGCCCTTGCGGTCCTGCAGCCGGAACAGCAGGTCGCCGTAGTCGGCCCAGCGGCCGCTCGCCTCGAAGATCTCGCGCGGGATCAGCGCCGGGAAGTGCACCTCCTGCGAGCCGATCGAGGCCATTTCCTCCCGGACGACGCGGGCCACGTTGTCCTGCACGATGATGCCGAGCGGCAACCAGGAATAGATGCCGGGCGCTACCCGGCGCACGTAGCCGGCGCGGGCGAGCAGTCGGTGGCTCGGCACCTCGGCCTCGGCGGGGTCATCGCGCAGCGTCCGCAGGAACAACGTCGAGAGCCGCAGCACCGGCGCCGGTGCGGTCACGCCCGGACGCAGTGCGGAACCGACCGATGGCTGAAGTTCACTCGCAAGCTCGTCCACGCGACAAATCTATCGGCGTACCGGAAAACCGATTGCGCGCAGCCGCGCCAGGCCTCACCCTGTGGCTACGTCGCGCACACAACCGGTGCCGACGGTCGATGCGTGCAGGTCGACCTGGCCGAGCCGAATGGCCGGCAGCTCGACCCGAGCGGAAGGAGGTCCGGCGATGAGCAGCACCGTTGCCCGGGTGAGCTCCGCAGTCCCGCTGCGCGCCGCCCGACCGTTCCCGCGCTGACGCCGCGCACGGCCCGCCTGTGGCCCCGGCGATCTGCGCGATCACCGAGGAGTCCCTTGCGATGCACCTGCCCGACGGCACGAACGAGTTCGACGAGTTCCACGAGTTCCACGAGTTCAACAGTTTCGACCAACTCCGCCCCCGGCCCGCCGATGACGAGTACGACGAGCCCCCCTATTCGACCTGGGCCGTGGCCACGCACGGGCCAGAGCCTCACCCGTCGTGGGTCGTCACCGACCACAACGCCTTGGACACCGAACTCGGCGTCCTGAAGACCGGCAAGGAGGCTGACGTCCACCTCGTCCGGCGTGCCCTGCCCGACGACGTCCCGACGGCGGCCGGCACCGACGCCGGCCGGGCCGCGCTCATGGCCGCCAAGCGGTACCGCGGCCCCGACCACCGGATGTTCCACCGCGATGCCGGCTATGGCGAGGGCAGACGGGTCCGCAAGAGCCGCGAAACGCGGGCCATGGCGCGACGGACCACGTTCGGCCGCGACCTGCTCGCCGGCCAGTGGTCGGCTGCGGAGTTCACGGCCCTCGCCACGCTCTGGACGGTGGGCGCACCCGTCCCCTACCCGATCCAGCTCTACGGCACCGAGTTGATGCTCGAGTTCATCGGCGATCCGGACGGCACCGCAGCGCCCCGCCTGGCGCAGGCGAGACCAGGTCGCGCCGAACTCGCCGAGCTGTTCGACCAGTGCGTCGGCGCGATGCGCCTGCTCGCCCGTGCCGGCTACGCGCACGGCGACCTGTCGCCGTACAACCTGCTGCTGCACCGCGGCCGCCTCGTCATGATCGACCTGCCCCAGATCGTCGATCTCGCCGCGAATCCGCAAGGTCCGGACTACCTGCACCGCGACTGCGAGAACATGTGCACCTGGTTCGCGCGGCGGGGACATGTGAGCGTCGAGTTCGAGCACCTGTTCGGCGACCTGATGGCGGAGGCACTGATCGGCTGATGTCCCGGTCGTGGCCCGGCAGGCGGTTATCGTCGAGCCGTGGACGTGACGCACTTCGACCTGGCCATCATCGGGTCGGGGACCGGCAACTCGATCATCGGGCCCGAGTTCGACGACTGGCGGATCGCCGTGATCGAGGAGTCCACGTTCGGCGGCACGTGTCTGAACGTCGGCTGCATCCCGACCAAGATGTACGTCTACCCGGCCGATCTCGCTCGCGGCATCCAGGACGCGGCGCGCCTCGGCGTCGATGCCGAGGTCACGGCGGTGCGGTGGCCCGACCTGCGCGACCGGATCTTCGCCCGCGTCGACGCGATCTCCGCTGCCGGTCGTCGCTACCGGCGCGACGGAACGAACACGACGCTCTACGAGGCCCACGCGCGCTTCACCGACCCGCACACGCTCGCGCTGTCGTCCGGCGTTTCGATCACGGCTGACCGGATCGTGCTGGCCGCCGGGTCACGTGCGGTCGTGCCCGACATCGTCCGGGACTCAGGCGTCGCCTGCCACACGTCCGACACGGTGATGCGCATCGACGAGCTGCCCGAGCGGGTACTGATCCTCGGTGGCGGCTTCGTCGCGGCCGAGTTCGCCCATGTCTTCTCCTCCTTCGGGGTGCACACGACGGTGGTGGCCCGCGGCGAGCGATTGCTGCGGCACCTCGACACCGAGATCGCGGACACGTTCACCAAGGTGGTTCGCGAACGATGGGACGTGCGCACCCGGGTCGAGCCGACTGCATTGACATCGGACGGCGCGACGATCTCGATGCGTCTCGACGACGCCTCGGTGGTCGAGGCCGACCTGCTGCTCGTCGCGACCGGACGCGTACCGAACTCCGACGGGCTGGACCTCCACAACGCGGGGGTCGCGGTGCACGAGAACGGTCTCGTCGCGGTGGACGTCCACCAGCGAACGACAGCCGAGCACATCTGGGCGCTCGGTGACATCTGCTCCCCTGACCAGCTCAAACACGTCGCGAACCACGAGGGGCGCGTCGTCGCGCACAACCTCGCCCACCCCGGGGATCTCGTCGAGGCCGACCACCGCTTCGTCCCGGCCGCGGTGTTCACCCATCCGCAGATCGCGACGGTCGGACTGTCCGAGGACGACGCCCGGGCCGCCGGGATCCGCTACGTGGCCGCGACCTACGACTACGGCGGCATCGCCTACGGCTGGGCGATGGCGGACACTACGAGCATCGCGAAGGTGCTCGCCGACCCGGTCACCGGGAAACTGCTGGGCGCACACATCCTCGGCGAGCAGGCCGCCACGCTCATCCAGCCACTGATCCAGGCGATGAGCTTCGGCCTGGACGCGCGGAGCATGGCGCATGGCCAGTACTGGATCCATCCCGCGCTGACCGAGGTTGTCGAAAACGCGTTGCTCGCGCTCGAGTTTGCCTAGCGCCCTGCGTAACACCCCTGCGTAACAAACACCGCCTAGCCTCGACCCCATCATGAGCAGCTTCATCGTCACCACGCTGGGCACCAACACCGAGGTGTTGACCCTGCCCTTCGACGTCCCCCTCGCCGATTGGACCGACGAGCGGATCGTGTTCGTCCCGCGCGGCATCTCGCGGCACATCGTCCGCTTCGTCGAAGCCGGCGGTGAGATCTTCGCGATCAAGGAGGCCACCGACCGTTTCGTGCTGCGCGAGCACAGCCTGCTGCGCTCGCTCGCCGAGCATTCGGTGCCGGTCGTGGACGCCTACGGCACCGTCGTCAACCGGGTGACCGACGACGGCGAGGAATTGGGTGGCCTGCTCGTGACCCGGCACCTGTCCTTCTCGCAGCCCTACCGTGCCCTGTTCACCGGCCGCAGCCTGCCGCAGCTGCGCCACCGGCTGCTGGACGCGCTGGCCGGCCTGTTCGTCCGGCTGCACCTGGCCGGCTTCTACTGGGGCGACTGCTCGCTGTCGAACACGCTGTTCCGCCGCGACGCGGGCGCGCTCGCCGCCTATCTCGTCGACGCCGAGACCGGCGAGTTGCATCCGCGCCTGACCGACGGGCAGCGCGGGCACGACCTGGACATCGCGACCGAGAACATCGCCGGCGAGATGTACGACCTGCAGGCGGCAGGGCTGCTCGAGGAGGAGGTCGACGTCGGTTCGCTCGCCCGGTCCGCCCGCTCACAGTACGACTCGTTGTGGGACGAGGTGACGCACGACGTCCTCGTCCCACGCGGTGAGAACTACCGGATCCACGCGCGGATCCGTCGGCTGAACGAGCTCGGGTTCGACGTGTCCGAGCTGACGATCAAGACCGAACCCGGGGGTCTGCGGCTCGGCTTCGACACGCACGTGGTCGAGGCCGGGCACCACCAGCGACGGCTGTTCGAGCTGACTGGGCTGCGGGTGCAGGAGAACCAGGCCCGGGCGCTGCTCGCGGACCTGTGGCGCTTCAAGGCCAAGTGGGAGGACGGGGTCGGCAGCGGCGTCCCCGACGATCTCGCGGCGCGGCGGTGGCTGGACGAGAAGTTCTACGGCACGGTCGGCCTCGTCCCGCCCGACCTGCGGGTCAAGCTGCCCGACGCCGAACTGTTCCACGAGATCAGCGAGCACCGGTGGCTGCTGTCCGAAGCACAGGGGCACGACGTGGGACGTGCCGCAGCCGTCGCGTCCTATGTCGGCACCGTCCTGAATGAACTGCCGGACACCCGGGTGGACCTCTCGTCCGGGCCGCCGACCGAGGAATTCGAGCCGATCTTCGAGTGAGCGATACCTTGGCCCCATGAACGACACCTACACCGGCGCGGTCGAGGTCGGCGGCCCGATGGACGTCCGGCGGCTGCCGGGATTGACCATCGTCAAGCTGGCAGTCGGACCGATGTCGAACAACGCCTACCTGCTGCGCTGCACCCAGACCGAGGAAGGTCTGCTCATCGATGCCGCCAACGAGGCGGACCGGCTGCGCGAGCTGGTCCGGTTCGAGGGCGCACCGGTGTCGGCGATCCTCACCACCCACCGCCATGCCGATCACTGGCAGGCGCTCGAGGAGGCCGTGATCGACGCGGATGCGGCCGTCTACGCCGGCGACCCCGACGCGGATGAACTGCCCGTCGCCGTGGACGAGCGGCTGGCAGACGGCGACACGATCACGGTGGGCGACCTGACGCTGGACATCATCGCGCTACGAGGGCACACGCCGGGTTCGATCGCGGTGCTCTACCGCGACCCCGAAGGCACCCCGCACCTGTTCACGGGCGACTCGCTGTTCCCCGGAGGTCCGGGCCGGACGACGAGCTCCGCGGACTTCACTTCGCTGATGGACGACCTCGAGGCCCGCATCTTCGCCGAACTGCCGGACGACACGTGGTTCTACCCCGGCCACGGCAACGACTCGACCCTCGGCACCGAACGCCCGCACCTGGCGCAGTGGCGCGAACGAGGTTGGTAGTCGACATTCGGTGTCGATCCGACGCCTGGGCTCGCGGCGCGTGCGCCCGGAGTGTCATCACCCGTCGGTAAACTCAGCGATCATGCCGTCGCCGAGCCGCCGTGCCCTGTCCATCGCGCTGGCGGTGGCCTTCGCGGCCGCGGCCGCGCTCAGTGCGTGCAGTTCGGCGACGAGCGGCTCCCCGCTCCCGGTCACCACCCATTCGAGTTCGGCGCCGACCCGAGTGCCACCAACCACGCCGCCGCCGACGACCCCGCCACCCACACCGCCGAGTTCGGAACCCGCCCCCACCCCGCCGCCGGAGGTCCGGGCCCAACTGCCGATGGGCGGTACCAAGATCCTCGGCCACTACCGCGTCGTCGCCTACTACGGGACGATCGGCGGCCCGGCGCTGGGCGTGCTCGGCGCCGGCGATCCGGACGACATGGCGGCGCGGATCGCGCAGCGCGCGAAGCAGTGGCAGGTGCCGGGGCTGCGCGTCCAACCGGCGATGGAGTTGATCGCCACCGTCGCTCAGGCCGGCGCAGGTGACGACGGCGACTACTCGGCTGCCATCCCGTTCCCGGACGTGCAGCGCTACCTCGACGCCGCGCACCGGCACAAGATGCTGCTGATCCTGGACTTCCAGCCGGGCTCCGGCGAGTTCCTGCCTCAGGTGCGTCAGTTCCAGCAGTTCCTGAGGGACCCGTCCGTCTCGGTCGCGGTCGACCCCGAGTGGAAGATGGCTCCCGGCCAGGTGCCTGGCACCGTGATCGGGTCGTCCTCGGCGGCGTCGGTTCTCGCCGTACGCAACTACCTGTCCGACCTGGTGGCTCGCTACAAGCTTCCTGACAAGCTGCTCATGGTGCACCAGTTCACCTTGGCGATGCTTCCCGACCGCGCCCGGATCACGCCGAGCAAGGGCGTCGAGGTGGCCTTCCACGCCGACGGGTTCGGTGGTCGCAGCGAGAAGGTCGCCACCTGGCGGATGTTGAACTTCCCCGGCCGTCCTTACGGCACCGGGTTCAAGCTCTTCCTGAACCAGGACACCGGACTGATGACGCCGACCGAGGTCAATGCGCTGCGACCCCGACCGGACATCATCACCTACCAGTGATCTGCCCGTGTCTCAGCGGCTACCGGCTCAACCGCCGGTGCAGTTCTGCGCGAAGTAGACCCCGATGTGTTGGCCGGCGATCCCGACCTTCTGCGCGAGACTCGGGTCAGGGCTGCCGGACACGGCTCCGTGCAGGTAGTCACGGATCGTGTTGGCGTCGGCCTTGATCTCCGCGGGCGCGTCGGCTGCGAACTTGTCCCAGGCAGCAAGGATGCTCGACAGGTCCTTCGCCGAGGCGATGTTAGCGAGGTCGGCCGACGAGAACTCGCCGCAGAACGCGGGCAGGCCAGCACCACCCGTGGCTCCGGACTGGGGCGCCGACGGGGACACGCTGGCCGCGACCGACTGGCTCGGCGCCTGGCTGGAGACCGGGATGCCACCGCTGTCGCTGCTGCACCCGGCGCAGACCGCCGCCGCGGCAGCGATTGCGAGCACCGCGAGCGAGAAGCGCCGACGAACGTGGGTACCGGTCATGATCGATCCCTTCGGGGGCAACTTGGGGCGCCGGAGCACGGGGGTCTCCGGCGCGTGCGCGTCATTCGACCAGCCGCGATGACCGCCGTCAATGCGAACCGGCACGATGTGACCGTGGCCCGACCCGTGACCGTCCCCGCCCTGGAGGTGGGCGGAACCCACGTGTCGGCCGCGCTCGTCGATCGGACGTCCTGGTCGGTCGGTCCGGTGCGACGGCGGGAGGTCGACGGCGCCGCGGCTGCGGCGCAGATCCTGGCCGGATGGACCGAGGCCGGCCACGCCCTGGGCGCCCCTGACGACGCGGTGTGGGCGGTGGCCATGCCGGACCCGTTCGACTATGAGCACGGGACGGGTCGCTTCGCCGGCGTGGCCAAGTTCGAGGCCCTGGACGGAGTCGATATCGGTGCGGCCCTGGTTGCCGCGCTGCCGGCCGCCGATGTCGTGTTCTGCAACGATGCCGACGCCTTTGCCCTCGGCGAATGGGTGAGCGGCGCCGGTCGCGGCAGCCGGCGATGTGTCGGCATCACCCTCGGCACCGGCGTCGGCAGCGGGTGGGTCGTCGACGGGTGCATCGTCGAACCGACCGAGCCGCCGGGCGGACGCGCACATCGACTGCAGGTCGACGGCGCCGGCCTCGAGGAGGTCATGTCGCGCCGCGGGATCCGGCGCAGCTACGCCGCGGCCACCGGCGACGAGGAGGCCGACGTCCGCGAGATCGCCGACCGGGCCCGTGCCGGGGACGGCCCGGCGGAGCAGGTGCTCGAGCACGCGGTACGCACGCTCGGCGCGTCCATCGCAGCGTCGATCACGGCATTCGACGCCGACGTGGTGGTGATCGGCGGCTCGATGTCCGCGTCCTGGGATCTGTTCGAGCCGTGGTTCGTTTCAGGCGCCGGGGTCAGGTTGCCGCCCGTGCGTGTTGCCCTCTCGCCGGACACGTCCGCCCTCTGCGGGGCGGCCTACCACGCACTCAGCCGACACCCATGACAATGCGGGGGTGCTCGGCCGGCCGGAGCCAGCGCATGATGCGCACCAACTGAGCGCGAGCGATCGAGACGCACCCCTGCGTCGGCGCGCCGTCCTGGACGTGCAGGAAGAACGCGCTGCCGGCGCCCTGCACGACCGGCTGGTCGTTGTAGTCGATGACGACGGCGTACTCGTATTCGGGCACCGCGGAGTACAACTGCTCGTTCGGCTCGCCCTCCGCGAACGCGCAGTTCGCCGCGCAGTGCTGGAGGGTGTTGTAGAGCGGACCGGGCTGGCTGATCCACCAGTCCGACGGCGTGGTTCGGCGGTACGGCAGCGCGGTGCCGGGATCTGCGTAGCTGCCGAATGCGCGGGTGAGGGTGAAACTCCCCGCCGGGGTCGTGGCCGTCTGCTCGCTGGTAGGCCCGATGCCGTCCGATCCGAGGTAGGCAGGGACGGCTGGTCCCACCTGCCGCCAACCGCCGGCCGACTTCTGCCAGGCGGTCACGGTCGCCCTCGTACTGCTCGCCGACGCCGCCACGACGGTCACCACCTGGCTCGCCGCTCCGGTCCGGTAGCCGAGCGGCAGCCCGCCTCGCGCCGCATCAGACGGCGCCGTGGTGGACGGAGTCGGAGTGGACGGAGTCGGAGTGGAGGGAGTCGGGGTGACCGGATTCGCGGTTCCGCCGGCCTGCGTGCTCCGCGTCGTGGCCGGGCGCGGCCCGTTGGTCGTGACCAAAGCGGTCCGCGACGGCGCCGCGCCGCCGGTCGAGCACGATGCCAGGCTCACGAGGGCCGCGGCTGCCACGGCGATGGCTGAGACGGGCGAACCGGACGTGCGTACCACCCGATCAGGGTGTCACGACACGCCGATGAGGATCCGCGGGTGGGCACCGGGTGTGAGCCAGCGCATCAGGGTCACCAACCGCTCCTGCGGGATCGCCACCACAGCCGGCAGGTGCCGCGCCGGCTGTCACGCGCAGGAAGAAGGCACTGCCCGCGCTGGCCAGAGTGCGCGAGCGGCTGTTGCACGACAGCCGAAGCGCGGCGCTCACGTCGGCTAGGGCCACGACTTCAGCAAGGATTCGCGTGCCGTAGGCGGCAGACCCGCAGCTGACCACCGCAACCAATCCAGCCCCACACCTCGTCTACCGACGTCGGGGTTCGGCCACGACGGCCGGCGACCCGCGTCCTGGCCGGAGATCGGAGGGAATCAGATGCTGCAGTGGAGATTCACCCGCGCGACGGTCGCGACAGGCCTGCTGGCCGCTGCCTTGGTCACGTCGGCCGTATCGGCGTCGTCCGGGGCCGCCGGCACGCCACTGCCGAACATCGGGGTGCGCGCGGTCATGCACCACGTCGAGGTCATCCACTACTCCGGGGCGACGGACATCATGATCACGCCGGGCATCTACGCCGGCCCGACGAACGGCGCGTTCGAGATCGACGTGACGGGGGGCCCCGAGGGGCCCTACCGCATCGCCCAGGTCGTGCGCGACAGCACCGGCGTCCACCACATCCGGTCGCTCACGGCGACCGCGCCGATCCATCTCGGCGAGGGCTTGCCAGGGTTCTTCCACGCGACGCTGCGCAACGCACGCGGTGTCGTCGTCGCGGACACCACCATGCCGTTCTGTCCGGCCAACAGCTTCAGCCTGGCTCGCACCGACTCGTCCGGTCCGGATAGGCCGACGTTCCCCCTGTCGTGCGGTAGCAATCTGGCTCACGCCGCGATCTGGGGAATCGATCCGGGCTGGGGCTTTCCGCTTGACCTCGACATGCGCTTCGGCAAGGACCGTCCGGACGGGAACTACATCCTCACGATCGCGATCGCCCCGCGTTACGCGCGGCAACTGCACGTGCGAGCCTCGGCCGCCGTTGCCACGGTCGGCGTGACGGTCACGACGGACTCCGGCGGCGGGTGCAATCCGGAACTGCCGCCCTGCCCTGCGCGGCTGCCTCGCCCAGCAACGGCGGCGCAGCGAATCCGGCAGGGTGAGGGCCCGGACGCGAGCGCCCGCTCCACGTTCGCGAGCAACGGGCTGACCGGGGTGAGCGGCGTGCCCGACATGCGCGCCCTGCCCGCGCACGACCTGTCCACCGAACGCGGCCGCTTCGACAAGCGCGACTACCTGAACTTCGCCGCGACGCTCTTCAACGCGGGATCGGGACCGCTGGTGCTCGAGGGCTTCCGCAGCGGGGACGCGGCGATCATGCCAGCGACGCAGTTCATCTACCGCAACGGCCATCCGGTGCGGTCGCATCCGGCCGGCCAGTTCGAGTTCGACACCCGTCCTGGACACCACCACTGGCACATGGAGGACATCGCGCAGTACGACCTGCTTGACGCACACGGCAACCGGGTCCTGCTCAGCGGCAAGCAGTCGTTCTGCCTGGCCCCGACCGATCCGATCGACCTGACCCTCCCGGGCGCCGACTGGCAACCGGACCAGGCCGCGTTGTGGAGCGCGTGCTACGGCGCCGACGCGATTTGGCTGCGCGAGGTCCTGCCCGCCGGGTGGGGCGACACCTACTACCAGTCGGTCGCGGGCCAGGCGTTCGACATCACCACGGTGCCCAACGGGCACTACATCGTCCGGGTCACCACCGACCCGGAGCACCACCTGCTCGAGACCTCGTACGTGAACAACGTGTCGCTGCTGAAGATCACCCTCGGCGGCGCGCGCGGTCATCGGACGGTGCACATCACCCCCGCCGCCTGACAGCGCCCTCCAGAGGTGGTCATCGTGTCCATGGCCGCGCGGATCGGCTGACCGGTTTTCACCAGCCCGACCTCACCGGTGACGCGCCGCGCCCGGCCCCGCACCGGCCCCGCACCGGCCCCGCACCGGGGGCATATCGGCAGGTTGGAGCGGCCGGTGGTGACCGGCTCTTCCGCGGCGGGTCTTGGGTTGTGCCTGTCGGCGGTCGGCGGGTACCTCGGGCGGACCGACCGGGCACGGAGCATCAGCCGGGGCGTGTGGATCGCCACCGAGACGTGCCCTACCTACCGCGGTGTCTGTGCTATGCCACGCCGATCACGATGCGCGGGTGGGCACCCGGTGTGAGCCAGCGCATCAGGTTCACCAGCTTCTCCTGCGGGATCGCCACACAGCCGGCAGTCGCGGCGCCGTCGGTCACGTGCAGGAAGAAGGCACTGCCTGCGCCCTGCCGGACCGTCCCGGCATTGCGGGTGTTGTAGTCGATCACGACTGCGTAGTTGTAGTACGGCGTTTCGTAATACAGGTGCTCGTTCGGCGAGCCTCGCGTGAACGGGCATCCCGACCAGCAGTGCTGATGGGTGTTGTAGAGCGGCCCGGACTGGCTGATCCACCAGTCGGCCGGGCTGGTCCGGAAGTACGGCAGCAACGTTCCGGGATCGCCGTAATGACCGAAGGCCTGGGTCAGCGAGAAGCTGCCGATCGGGGTCGCCGATCGCCATTCACTCGGCGAGCGCGACAACCCGTCGGACCCGACGTGGGCGGTGACCGCCGAGCCGTAGCGAAGCCAGCCGCCACCGGCCGCCTTCGTCCAGGCCTGCAGCGTCGCCGTCGTGCTGTAGCCCGAATGAGCCACGACCGTGATGATCTTCGACGCGGATCCGGTGTAGAAGCCGCGCAACGGCAACGACGAGCCCCTCGGTGGTGCCGGGGGTGGTGCCGGGGGTGGTGCCGGGTGGCTCGAGCGGTGGGTGCTCGTCGTGTGCGGGGTCGGCCGCGGTGTCGAGTGCGGCGCCGGCGCGGGACTCGGCCGGGTCCTCGTCGGGTGCGGACTCGCTGCGGGACGAGTCGAGGCCGGTGCGGTCGCGGGCGTGCTTGCTGCACGGCTCGGTGCCGCGGTCGTCGGGACCGGGGTGGCTCGTGCCCGCGTCGACACTCGGGCCGACGAGGATGCCGACGCGGTTGCCGACGGCGCCGACGTGGCTGTGGACGTGGAGGCGGAGGTGGCCCGCGGCAGCACCGCGGGGATCGACGACGACCACGTCTGGAGCGAGGCCGGCTCGGCCGCACTTGCGTGCCGATCGGCGCCGGCCCGGCCCATGCCGAGCGCGAGCGCTGCGCAGCCCCCGACGGCCACGACGGCGATCGTGCTCGAGGCGATGCGCCCGAAACCCATGGGGCGATTGTGCCAGGTGTGACTGGTGTGAATCCAGTACCGCGCCGCTCGGCTCCGCGGCCGGATCTGGGAACCTCGACGGATGGTCCTCGAAGTCGCTGACATCCAGGTGCTCGCCGGCGCGGAGGCAGACTTCGCCGCCGCCTACCGCGGGGTGCGTGGTGTGCTGATCGGTACCCCTGGTTGCCGGTCGGTGCGCATGACCCAGTGCATCGAGACGCCCACCCGTTTCGTCCTGCTCGTCGAGTGGGACTCGGTCGCGGCTCATGAGGACAACTTCCGCGCCACCGATCGGTTCGCGCAGTGGCGCGGCGCGATCGGCCCGTACTTCGCCCACCCCCCGCACGTGGAGCACGTCCGCGACCTCGATTGAGCAGGGTCAGTACCCGGCTACTCGCTGCTGACGGCCTCGACGAGGTTCCCGTCCGGATCGGCGACGATCGCGTGATAGGTACCCCGCCGGTAGAGGGTCCACCGCCGCGGTGCGTGCCGGTCGGTGCCGCCGGCGCCGATAGCGGCCGCATGGAACCGGTCGACGGCGGCACGGTCGGGCGCGGCCAAGGCGAGGTGCGCGCCGAGAGTCGGCCGGGCACCGGACACCAGCCACACCACCGGCACGTCGCTCCCCCACGCGGCCGCCTCGGTGGCGGGGTCCGCCTCTTCCTCGTCCCCGAACTCGGCGAGCCGGTCCAGACCCAGCGCCCCCAGCGCGGCGTCGTAGAACGCGAGGCTCGCCCCGAAGCCGGACGCGGTGATTGTCACGTGGCGCAGCACCGCACCATCATCGCCGAACACGCCGGTGCGACGATCGTGCGGTGACCCAGCCCCCCACCGCGCTCACGATCGCCGGCTCGGACTCCGGCGGGGGCGCCGGCGCGCAGGCCGATCTGAAGACCTTCCTCGCCTGCCACGTCCACGGCATGTCGGCGCTGACCGCGATCACGGTGCAGAACTCGCTCGGGGTGAGCAACGTCTACCCGCTACCCCCGGAGGCCGTCGCGGAACAGATCGAGTCGGTATGGACCGACATCGGCGTCGGCGCCGCGAAGACCGGAATGCTCGCGTCGGCCGAGACGATGGCTGTCGTCGCGCACACCGTGCGGCGCCTGAACATCGTGCCGTTCGTGGTCGATCCGGTTGCCGCGTCGCAGCACGGCGACCCGTTGTTCCCGCCGGCTGCGATCGACACGCTGCGTGACCAGGTCATCGCGCTCGCGACGATCGTGACCCCGAACCTCAACGAGGTGCGCCTGCTCACCGGCATCGAGGTGCAGTCGGTTGCGGACATGCACGAAGCGGCACGGGCCGTGCACGCGCTCGGGCCGGCGTGGGTGCTGATCAAGGGTGGCCATCTGCCCGACGGCGACGCGATCGACGTGCTCTACGACGGGTCGAAGTTCGTGACGCTCGACGCGCCTCGCCACGAGACGGTGCACACGCACGGATCCGGCGACACGCTCGCGGCCGCGATCACGGCAGGGCTCGCTCGCGGCCTGGACATGGTGGAGGCCGTTCGGGCGGGAAAGCGGTTCGTCACGGGGGCGGTCGGCGGATCCTTCCCGCTCGGCTCGGGGCGAGGACCGGTGGGCCACTTCTGGCGCGTCCGGGACTGGCCGCTGCCGTGACCGAACTCGAGCTGACCTCGTGGCGGCGAGCGGTCGCCACGCTCTACGCGGAGGTCCGCGGGGAGTCCGATCCCGCACTCGCGCATGCGGGTTGGCGCGCGGGGCGGGACGAGTTGTTCCGCGGGCATCCGCAGTCGCCGCTCACGAGCGATGACCCGCTGCGCCGAACCGGTCTGCCGTACTGGCCCTACGACCCCGCGCTGCGGTTCACCGTGCCGGTCGACGCTGCACCGCCGTTGGAGCGCGAGGTGCCGAGCGCGAACGACGGGACGATCCGGTTCAGGCGGGTCGGGCAGGTGCACCTGTCCGACCCGCTCGTCCTCGACCTCGATGTGTGGTGGCTCGCCCAGTACGGCGGCGGCCTGTTCATCCCGCTGCGCGACGGCACCGCCGGACATTCCACCTACGGCGGCGGGCGATACCTGCTCGACACGGCGAAGGGCGCAGACCTCGGCGGTAGCTTCACCGAACTCGTCCTCGACCTGAACTTCGCCTACCACCCGTCGTGCCGGTACAACCCGCGCTGGGAGTGCCCGCTCGCACCGGAGGGCAATACCACCCCCGTCCAGGTCGAAGTCGGTGAACGCCTCTGATCCCGCCCGCCCGCAGTCGTTGCTGCGGTGCGTGCTGCGGCCACGATCAGCAGGTTTGGTTCACGGTTGCCACCGAGTAGTCGAGCGTCCCGAGCGTCCCGAACGCGTCGCCGAATCCTCCAGAGGCCGCGAACGTGGCGTCGATCTTCATCTCGACATTGGCGAGAACGCTGCCGCCGTCCGCCGTGCCGTTGGTGTACGTGGACGCAGCCAACCAACCGCGCGCCAACGCAGGTGAATCCGCATTGGGTTTGCCTTCGGTGATCAGCGTGAGCCGACCCAGATACGTCGTGGTCCCCGCTTCGGGCGACACCAGCACGGCTACACCGGTCAGGACGCCGCGCAGCGTGCGCAGGTTGATCGTCCACTCGACGCGGCGAACGGTCAGCGACCCCGACAGGTTGTAGTCGGTGAACCCGGGCGTCATTTCGGCCTGGGTTCCGATCCAGCGGCCGCGGAAGGTCACATAGTCGGTGCCGTCCTCGCCGGCACAGGTCACCTGCGTGAATGCCGGCTTGGCCGTCAACCGCACGCTTGCGTTCGCGTTGTCGATCTCGGGGACTCCGGCGGCTGCGCCGGCCGCGATTGCCCCGACCAGCATTGCGGAAAGCAGGGTCAGCACAATGCGGATTCTGCGCATGACAAAGCCCTCCCAACGATGAGTCGATGTGGAACTTCTGCGGTCCGGCGCGGCGGCGGATCGCAGATTGGTCCCGCCGGACGCGACCGACTCAAACTCGGCACGCAGGGTGCGGAATCAGCGCTTTCCCCGGCCAGTGCCTACCCCGTCGCGGTTGCTGGCCAGGCGGCGGGCAAACTCGAGGACGGCCGCGCCGGGATCGTCTGCCTCGGTGATCGCCCGCACGACGACGACGCGGGTTGCCCCGAGCGCCAGTACCTGGTCGAGCCGGTCGAGGCTATCGATTCCGCCGATGGCGAACCACGGCCGGGCGTCCTGATGGGCCGCCGCGTGCGAGATCAACGCCGGGCCGGCGGCGGGCCGGCCCGGCTTGGTCGGCGTCACCCAGGTCGGGCCGGTGCAGTAGTACGCGATGCCGGGCTCGACCCGGGCCGCGTCGCACTGAGTCGGTGAATGGGTCGAGCGGCCGATCAGCGTGTCCGGGCCCACGATCGCGCGTGCGACGGCGAGCGGCAGGTCGTCCTGACCGAGGTGCAGGATCGGCGCATCCACCGCACGAGCGACGTCGGCGCGGTCATTGACCGCCCACAGCGCGCCGTGCCGTTCCGCTGCCGCCGCGACGAGCGACAGCGTCCGGATCTCGTCCTTCGCCTCGAGGCCCTTCTCGCGCAGTTGCACCACGTCCACCCCGGCGGCGAGGACGGCGTCGAGGAAGTCCTCGAGATCACCGGTCCGCGCTCGGGAGTCGGTGCACAGGTACAGCCGGGCGGCGGCCAGTTTCTCGGCAGGGTTCACCCGGCGACGGTACGACAGGCGTATGGTCTGTTCCGTACACGGGAGCCCGGTGAACCGGGCTGAGAGGGCTGGCTGGGAGCCGCCGACCGTCGAACCTGATCCGGGTAATGCCGGCGCAGGAAGTGACCCCCAGCGAGCACTCGTCCATCCCTGCGGACGGGGGCACGAAGATGCACGTCGACGTCGCCATCGTCGGCGCGGGCGCGATCGGCGCCGCGACCGCGTGGCGCTGCGCCCAGCGCGGGCTGTCGGTCGCGCTCGTCGATCCTGACCCGGGCCGCGGCGCTTGGCACACCGCAGCCGGGTTGCTGGCCCCGCTGACCGAACTGTCCTACACCGAAACCCCGCTGCTGCGGCTGAATCTCGACTCGCTGGGGCGCTACCCCCAGTTCGTCGCCGGCCTCGCCGAGGAGTCCGCCATCTCGACCGGGTACCGCGAGTGCGGCACCGTCGAGATCGCGTGGGACGCCGCCGACCTGGCGGCATTGCGCGACCAGCACGCGTTCATCGGTTCGCTAGGTCTGCAGTCACAACTGCTGAGCGGGCGCGAGGTCCGCGCGCTGGAACCGGGCGTGGCCGCCGGATTGCCCGGTGGTCTGCTGGCCGCTGCCGACCATCAGGTCGACCCGCGCCGGCTGCGCGCAGCGCTGATCGATGCGGCGCAGCGACGCGGCGCCGCCGTGCTCGTCGCCGAGGCCGCGCTCGACCTGGCCGGTGACCGGGTCACCGGGCTGACGCTGTCCGACGGCAGGCGCATCGCGGCGGGGCAGGTGGTGCTGGCCGCCGGCGCCTGGTCGGGGCAGGTGCCCGGACTTCCGGCCCGGTTCGCGCCACCGGTGCGTCCGGTCAAGGGACAGACCCTGCAGCTCCGGTTGCCCGGACCGGAGCGGCTGGCCCACGTGCTGCGCGGGTCGATCAAGGGCAACCACATCTACCTCGCCCCGCGCGAGACCGGCCAGATCGTGGTGGGCGCCTCGGTCGAGGAGGCCGGCTTCGACCAGCGCCCGCGTGCCGGGGCGGTGTACGAACTGCTGCGCGACGCGCAATCACTGCTCCCGGAACTCGCCGAGGCCGTGCTGGACGAGAGCAGCACCGGCTTGCGCCCCGGCTCACCGGACAACGCACCGATCATCGGCCCGTCCGGCCTGGACGGGCTGATCCACGCCACCGGGCACTACCGCAACGGGATCCTGCTGGCGCCCGTGACCGCGGATGCGATCGCCGAACTGGTCGTCGACGGGGTGCTGCCCGACGTGCTCACGCCGTTCACCCCGGACCGGTTCGTCGCGGCGGTGCGGGTATGAAGATCACGCTCAACGGCGACGAGCACGAGGTGTCGGGCGGCACGACGGTCGCCGCGCTGCTCGCCGACGTCGTCGGCACCGCGCGCGGCAGCGCCGTCGCCGTAGATGGTGCGGTCATCCCCCGCGCGGAATGGCCCGTCCTGGTGCTGCGCGACGGGCAGCAGGTCGAACTCGTGACGGCGGTGCCGGGCGGATGACCGACGATCCATTCGTCATAGCCGGGGTCGAGCTCACGTCCCGACTGATCCTCGGTACGGGGGGTGCTCCGAGCCCTCGCGTCATCGACGAGGTACTCGGCGTTTCCGGCGCAGCGATGTGCACGGTGGCTATGCGCCGCGCCGCACCGGGAGCAACGGGCTCGGTGCTCGACGTGATCGACCGGCGCGGGCTCCGGGTGCTGCCCAACACGGCCGGCTGCCGGACGGCGGGCGAAGCGGTGCGCACCGCGCAGCTTGCCCGTGAGGCGCTCGAGACCGACTGGGTCAAGCTCGAGGTCGTCGCCGACGAGCGCACGTTGCTTCCCGACCCGATCGAATTGCTCGACGCCGCGCAGCAACTCGTCGCGCTCGGCTTCACCGTCCTGCCGTACTCGAACGACGATCCGGTGCTCGCCCGCCGACTTCAGCAGGCCGGCTGCGCGGCGGTGATGCCGCTCGGCTCGCCGATCGGCACCGGGCTCGGCATCGGCAACCCGCACAACATCGAGCTGATCGTCAGCGAGGCGGTCGTCCCGGTGATCCTCGACGCCGGCATCGGGACGGCATCCGACGCGACGCTGGCGATGGAACTCGGCTGCGACGGCGTGCTGCTCGCAACTGCGGTGACGCGCGCTCAGCACCCGGTGCTCATGGCCGAGGCGATGGCCGCGGCAGTCCGCGCCGGGCGGCTCGCCCGACTGGCCGGGCGGATCCCGCGCCGCAACCACGCTCAAGCGTCGTCCCCGACGGAAGGTCTGGCCGCATTCTGATGACAAGCACAGCCGAACGCTCCGAGGTTCCGCACACCCTCGCCGGTGCGCCGCCGCGCACACTGCGCCTGTCCGACCAGCTCGGGCTGTGGGGCAACCTCGGCGTCAGCCTGCTCGGCTTCACCGGCGCGATCTTCGTGCTCGTCCCGCTCGACGGCGTCGCGCCGATGTCGCTCGGGGCAGCCTTCGTCGCCCTGCTCGTGGGAACCGCGCTCGGCACCCTCGCTGTCGCGGCGGCCGCGATCCCCGGCGCGGACACCGGCGCGCCGTCCATGGTGCTGTTGCGCGGGTTGTTCGGCACCCGCGCCAGCTACTTCCCGACGGCGCTCAACGCGCTGCAACTGATCGGGTGGACAACCTTCGAACTGGTCACCATCGGGACGGCGCTGCACGAGATCGCCGGCGACGTGCCGCGCTGGGCGTTCGTGCTTGCCGGCGGCATCGTCACCACCGGGCTCGCGCTGCGTCCGCTCGGCTTCATCCGGGTGTTGCGCAAGTACGTCACGGTCGCGGTACTCGTCGTGCTCTGCTACCTGTTCGTGCAGTTGCTGCGGCACCCGCTGCCCGATCTCGGTGCGGGCAACTGGTCCGGCTTCTGGATCGCCGTCGACACCGTGATCGGCGTGTCGGTGTCGTGGGTGCCGCTCGCGTCGGACTACTCGCGCCACTCGCGCACGCCGCGCGCCGCCTTCTACGGTGCCTTCGTCGGGTACTCGGTCACCCAATTGGCCTGCTACGCACTTGGCCTGATCGCGCTCGTCACCGTGGCCAAGGGCGACGCCGACGCGATCTTCGGCACTTTCATCGCGGTGCCGCTCGGAACCCTGGCCTTCGCCGTGCTGGCGTTGCGCGAACTCGACCAGTCCTTCGCCGACACGTACTCGACCGCGGTGTCGGTGCAGAACATCCGGCCGAACTGGGACCGTCGCATCCTCGCCGTCGTCGTCGGCACCATCGCGACCCTGGCCGCGCTCGCCCTGAACATCTACGACTACGAGAACTTCCTGCTGCTGATCGGGTCGGTGTTCGTGCCCCTGCTCGGCGTCCTCGTCGTCGACTACTTCCTGGTCTCGCACCGCCAGTGGGACCTCGGCACCGGCGTGCGTCCTCGGCCGCGCACGCTCATTCCGTGGCTGCTCGGATTCGTCGTGTACCAGCTGATCAACCCCGGCTACATCGGCTGGTGGACGCGGATGTGGGGGCACGTCCAGTCCTGGTTGCACTTCACACCACAGTCGTGGATGAGCGCCTCGATCGTGTCGTTCGTTGTCGCGGCGGTGACCACCGGAGTTCTCGCGGTCGCGCACCGGCGAGAATGAGCCGGTGCTGATCCAACCTGAGGTGGCCGCCGCCCTTGCTGCGGGCGATCCTGTCGTCGCGCTCGAGAGCACGATCATCAGCCACGGCCTGCCGCGGCCGGACAACCTGCGCATCGCCCGCGAGATCGAGGATGCGGTGCGGGCCGGCGGGGCGGTCCCGGCCACGATCGCGGTCGTCGACGGCGAGCCCCGTATCGGTCTGGACGCCGCGGCGCTCGCCCGTGTCGCCGGGGACGAGGCCGTGGTGAAGGTCAGCGTCCGCGATCTCGCTGCCGTCGTCGCCAGCGGCGGCGTGGGTGCCACGACGGTGGCCTCGACCGCGCACCTGGCCGCGGAGGCTGGTATCCGCGTCTTCGCCACCGGCGGTCTCGGCGGGGTGCACCGTGGCGCCACCGAGACGTGGGACGAGTCCGCCGACCTGACCACGCTGTCGCGCACGCCGGTGCTCGTGGTGTGTGCGGGCGTCAAGTCGATCCTGGACGTCGCCGCCACCCTGGAACGCCTCGAAACGCTGAACATCGGGGTGCTCGGCTACCGCACCGACAAGTTCCCCGGCTTCTACCTGCGCGACTCGGGGTACCGGCTGGACTGGCGCGTCGACAACCCCGCCGAGGCAGCCGCCGTCCTGCACGCGCGCGACGCGATCGGCACCGACCGGTACGGTCTCGTGCTCGCCAACCCGATCTCGGCGGCGGACGAGCTCGATCACGAGTTGCACGACCGCGTCCTCGCGTCCGGCCTGGCCGCGGCCGAGGCCGAGCGGGTCACGGGCAAGGACGTGACGCCGTTCCTGCTGGCCTGGTTCCATCGCGAGACCCACGGGGCCTCGCTCGCGGCCAACGTGGCGCTGGTGCTCGGCAACGCCCGCTTGGCCGGCGAGGTCGCGGCGGCATACGCCGGTCTGCGCGCGGCGTGAGCACTCCGCGCGCGCTGTGCCTGGGCGATCTGATGGTCGACGTCCTGGCGCAGCTGCCGACCGAGCTCGCGCCGGGCTCGGACACACCCGCCCCGATCACGGTGCGCGGCGGCGGCTCGGCCGCCAACACGGCCGCCTGGCTGGTTGCCGCGGGCATCGCGACGACGTTCATCGGACGCGTCGGGGACGACGTCCTCGGCCGGATGGCACTCAACGATCTGGCGGCGGCCGGGATCGACCTGCACGTGAGCGTTGATCCCGTGCGCCCCACCGGCACCTGCATCGTGCTCGTGGACATCGACGGCGAGCGGACGATGGTCCCGTCGGCCGGCGCCAACGCCGGGCTGGCGCACGCGGACCTGCCGGTGGACCTGTTCGCGCCGGGCGTCCTGGTCCACATCTCCGGCTACGCGGTGTTCCAGGACGGTGCCCGCTCGGCGGCGACGGGCGCGGCGACGCTGGCCACCGAGCGCGGGTGCGCGCTGTCGGTCGACGCCGCCTCGGCGGCTCCGCTGCGCGCCTTCGGCGCCGAAGCCTTCTTGGACTGGCTGCCCCCGGCACTGCTGTTCGCCAACCTGGACGAGGCGCGGGTCCTCACGGGCAGCGACGACCCGGACGCCGCCGCGCTGGCCCTGGCCGGGCGGTGCGGAGAGGCGATCGTGAAGTGCGGGCGCCGCGGGGCGGTGTGGTCGGACGGGACGGAGCTGCTGCGGGTCACCCCGCTGACGCGATCCCTCGTCGACAGCACCGGCGCCGGCGACGCGTTCGCCGCCGGGGTGCTGGCGGCGCGAGCGGGCGGCGCGTCGGTCGAGGAGTCGCTGACCGCCGGCGACGACCTCGCCGCGCGAGCGCTCAGTGCCGTCGGGGGGCGTCCTCAGGGTTCGCGATAGTCGAGGTTCGTCCCGGACAGCGTGATGACCAGTCCGGCCGGCGCGGCAACGATGCGGTCCAGCCGGATGTCGAACGGCAGTCCGGCCAGAGACAGCGGAACCGCGAATAGCTGGCCCAGCGCCGGTGCGCCCGTGCCGGTGTCGATCTCGCCGAAGCTGGCCTGGTCCGAGCCCGAGACGCCGACGCCGGCGGTGACCGAGCCACGCAACGTGCGGCCGGCGACCGTGACGCTCACACTCGCCCGTACCCGGCCGTTGCCGGCATAGCTGATCGGAGCGCCAAGCGCGTCCGACAAGGCGGCGTAGCCGATGGTGGCTCGGGCAGATGCCGTGTCCGCGTGCACAGAGGAGAAGTCCCGCGCGGTACTGACCCGGCGCAGGTCGACGACGATCGAGTCGATGCGCAGGGCGCGCCCGGACGGCCCGACCGGCACGTCGCGGGCAGTGATCTCGACGTGGTCGTACTCGGCGACAGCGAATTGGGTGAGGAACGGGTAGCCGCCGATCGACACGTCCGGGCGGTCGGGCAGGCCCTGCGAGTTCTGGATCGCGGACCCGGCCACCCGCTCGGCGATGACCCGGGCGAGCTGGTCGGCGCCGACGAGCAGCGCGACCACGACCACCAGACCGATCACCAGCCGCATGCCGACCGCACCAGCTTGGCGGTCGGCTCGGGTCATCCCTCGATCCTGACAGCACGCGTCGACGCGCGCCCGCGGGCAGTGCCGGACTTTTGCAATATCTGGCGTTTTAGGGGGAATCGTCCTAGTCTCTGGACACCGCGACCGACGCGGTACCGCTGCCGGTCAGGAGAACCCGGACATGCCTCGCTACCGCCTACGCCTGGGTGCCGCGCTCGCGGCACTCGCGCTCACCGTTCCCGCCGCCGCGGCTGTCACCGGCGGCACTCCCGCCGGCGCCAGCACGCTCGGCAACCTGACCCGGGCCCTGCCCCTGGGCGGGCTTTTCGCGAACTTCGGCTGTGCCCGGCGCGCGAGCGTCCACAGCATGGGCTGTTTCGGCAAGGTGCGCGCCCAGCGCACGCCGTCCGGTGGGCTCGCACCGCTGACCACGACGACGGTCCGGGGCTACGGACCGGCCGACATCCAATCGGCGTACAAGCTCGCCGGCGCGACGTCCGGCGGCCGGACGGTTGCGATCGTCGATGCCTACGATGACCCGAACGCCGAGTCCGACCTGGCCGCCTACCGCAGCCACTTCGGCCTACCGCCGTGCACGAGCGCGAACGGCTGTTTCACGAAGGTCAACCAGAACGGCGCGGCCGCGCCGTTGCCGCTGACCGACTACGGGTGGGCGCTCGAGATCAGCCTGGACCTGGACATGGTCTCGGCCACCTGCCCCGACTGTCACATCCTGCTCGTCGAGGCGAACACGCCGACCGACACGGACCTGTTCACGGCAGTCGACACGGCGGCGGCCACCGCGGGTGTCATCGCGATCTCGAACAGCTACGGCGGCTCGGAGGACGCGTCCCAGACCACCGCGTCGGACCCGCACTTCAACCACCCGGGCGTTGCCATCACGGCCAGTTCGGGTGACAGCGGCTACGGGACGTCCTACCCCGCCGCGTCGCGCTTCGTGACGGCTGTCGGTGGGACGAGTCTGTCCAAGGCCGCGACGACCCGAGGCTGGAACGAGACCGCGTGGAGCGGTGCCGGCTCGGGCTGCTCGGCCTACGACGCGAAGCCGGCGTGGCAGCACGACGCAGGCTGCGCGATGCGGACGATCGCGGACGTCTCCGCGGTGGCGGACCCAGCCACCGGCGTAGCCGTCTACGACACCGCGAACAGCTGCGGCACCAGTTCCTTCTGCGACTACCTCATCTCGATCGGGGTGGTGCCCGGCGCCGACGGCTGGGTGCAGGTCGGCGGGACGAGCGCGTCATCGCCGATCATCGCCAGCGTGTTCGCGCTGGCCGGCTCGACCTCGCCGAGCCTGCCCTATGCGAACCAGGCCGGCCTGTTCGACGTCACCTCGGGCAGCAACGGCAGTTGTGGCGGCTCGTACCTGTGCACCGCCGGCCCGGGTTACGACGGCCCGACCGGGCTCGGCACACCGAACGGGACGAGTGCCTTCTGACTGCGTCCTGACCCGACCCTTCGCGGGCCCGTCGATGTTGGGATCGGCGGGCCCGCGAGGCTGTGCCGGGGCCGGACACCGTCGGTGAGCGGGCGCACCCGGGCAGGCGCCGGCCGGTGTGCCGGGCCGGTCTGCTGCCGCGACGGCCTACTGCAGGCAGAACTCGTTGCCTTCGGGGTCGCGCAGGACGATCCAGTACTCCCCGTTCTCGTCCACCTCGCGCACCTCGGCCGCGCCCAGCGCGAGCAACTCGTCCGCCTTCGCGCGCACGACGGCGGGTCGCTCGGCAGCAGGCAGGCCGGCGCCGACGCTCACGTCCAGGTGCACGCGGTTCTTGGCGGTCTTGGCGGCCTCGCCCTCGGGGACCTTCTGGAACAGCAGTCGCGGCCGGATGCCCGCCGGGTCGACGATCGCCCAGCGCGCGTCGCGCTGGTCGGCCGGCCAGCCGATCGAGTCGAGGAAGGCGTCCCAGCTGTCGAAGCCGTCCGGTGGCGGCTGGTCGACGTAGCCGAGTACCTGAGTCCAGAACCGGCCGAGCGCGAGCGCGTCGGCCGCGTCGAAGGTGAGCTGAACGGCGGGCGCGCTCACCGGCCCACGCCCGCTGCATCCATGCCGCGGAGCTCCTTCTTCAACTCGGAGATCTCGTCGCGGATGCGCGCGGCCACCTCGAACTGGAGCTCACGGGCGGACGCGAGCATCTGGTCGTTGAGCTGCTGGATCAGGTCGGCCAGTTGCGCGCGCGGCATGACGGCGATGTCGAGCTTGCCGTCCGCGTGCGCGCCCACCCCGACGACGCCGCCGGAGCTTCCACGACCGCCGCGACCCGGCACTGCGGACTTGCCGCGCGACTGCGAGCGGCCCGAGCCACCCACCGGGGTACTGCCGAGCAGTTGTTCGGTGTCCTCGGACTCGCGGGTCAGCAGATCGGTGATGTCGGCGATTCGCTTGCGCAGTGGTTGCGGGTCGATACCGTGCTCGACGTTGTAGGCGACCTGCTTCTCACGGCGCCGGTTGGTCTCGTCGATCGCGTTGCGCATCGAGGGCGTGATGGTGTCCGCGTACATGTGCACCTGCCCGGACACGTTGCGGGCCGCGCGGCCGATCGTCTGGATCAGCGACGTCCCCGACCGCAGGAAGCCCTCCTTGTCGGCGTCGAGGATCGACACCAACGACACCTCGGGCAAGTCGAGGCCCTCGCGCAGCAGGTTGATCCCGACGAGCACGTCGAACTCGCCGAGGCGCAACTCGCGCAGCAGTTCCACGCGGCGCAGCGTGTCGACCTCGGAGTGCAGGTACCGGACCCGGATGCCCAGCTCGAGCAGGTAGTCGGTGAGGTCCTCGGACATCTTCTTGGTCAGGGTGGTGACCAGAACCCGCTCGTTGCGCTCGGCCCGTTCGCGGATCTCGCCGACCAGGTCGTCGATCTGGCCCTTCGTCGACTTGACCACGATCTGCGGGTCGACCAGCCCGGTCGGCCGGATCACCTGCTCGACGAACTCGCCCTTGGTCCGGCCCATCTCGTAGTTGCCCGGCGTTGCCGACAGGTACACCGTCTGGCCGACCCGATCGACGAACTCCTCGAACTTCAGCGGTCGGTTGTCCATCGCGGACGGCAGCCGGAAGCCGTGCTCGACCAGCATCCGCTTGCGGGACATGTCGCCCTCGTACATGCCGCCGGTCTGCGGGACGGTCACGTGCGACTCGTCGATGACGAGCAGGAAGTCCTCGGGGAAGTAGTCGAGCAGGCAGTTCGGCGCACTGCCGCGCTGCCGCCCGTCGATGTGCAGCGAGTAGTTCTCGATACCCGAGCAGAAGCCGACCTGACGCATCATCTCGATGTCGTAGGCGGTGCGCATGCGCAGCCGCTGCGCCTCGAGCAGCTTGTTCTGCCCTTCCAACTCCTTGAGCCGGTCGGCCAGTTCGGCCTCGATGCCCCGGATGGCGCGCTCCATCCGCTCGGGACCGGCGGCATAGTGCGTGGCCGGGAAGACGAACACCTCCTCCACCTCGCGGATCACCTCACCGGTCAGCGGGTGCAGGTAATAGAGCCGCTCGATCTCGTCGCCGAACATCTCGGCGCGGATCGCGAGTTCCTCATACATCGGGAAGATCTCGACGGTGTCACCGCGGACCCGGAACGTCCCACGGGTGAACGACAGGTCGTTTCGCGAGTACTGGACGTCGACGAGCCGGCGCAGGATCTTCTCGCGTTCGATCTGCTGCCCGACCCGCAGGCGCAGGGAGCGGTCGACGTATTCCTGCGGCGTGCCCAGGCCGTAGATGCACGAGACGGTTGCCACCACGACGACGTCACGGCGGGTCAGCAGCGACATCGTGGCCGAGTGCCGCAGCCGCTCGACCTCGTCGTTGACGGAGCTGTCCTTCTCGATGTAGGTGTCCGTCTGCGGGACGTACGCCTCGGGCTGGTAGTAGTCGTAATAGCTGACGAAATACTCGACCGCGTTGTTCGGCAGCATCTCGCGCAGTTCGTTCGCCAACTGAGCAGCCAGGGTCTTGTTCGGCGCCATCACCAGCGTCGGCCGCTGCAGTCGCTCGATGAGCCACGCCGTGGTCGCCGACTTGCCGGTGCCGGTCGCGCCGAGCAGCACGACGTCCTTCTCGCCCGCGCGAATGCGTTTCTCGAGATCCTCGATCGCCGCAGGCTGATCGCCGGACGGCTCGAAGTCGGCGATGACCTCGAACTTCCCGGTGCTCGGCGTGATGTCGGAGTGGACGCGCATGGCTCCACGGTACGAGAGAGGTACGACAGCGGGGGTCACAGGCGGTTCCACGGTGCAGCGGTTACCGTCGCTCACATGAGCACCACGGACAGCACCGTCGATCTAGTCAGCTGCGAGGCGCAATGACCACACCCCCCTCCCCCAACCACCCGGCCGGCGACGGGGAACCGACGACTGAGCTCCCGGGGATGCCGTCCGCGCCCGAGACCCAGGCCGGTGGGCCGCCGCTGGGGGGGCCGCCGCTGGGTGGCCGCCGCCGGGTGGACCGCCGCTGGGTGGGCCGCCGCTGGGTGGGCCGCCGCCGGGTGGGCCACCGCCGGCGTACCCGTTCGTCCCGGTCGCGCGCGAGCCCTGGATCAACCCGCGCAAGCGAGTCCCCGCCGCCATCGTGGCGGGCGTGGGTGCACTCGTCCTGCTCGGCGCCGGCTTCGCTGTGGGCGCGGCGACCGGCGGCGGCCACGATCGAGAGGGCAGGGGGTCGATGTCCGACCGTGCCCAGCAGTACGGTCCTGGCCGCGTCGGCCCACTCGGCCCGGCCTGGAACTTCCGGCACGGCGGTCGGGAAATTCCGAACGGAGTCCCGAACGGCGGATCGAACGGCTCTGCCAGCACCGTGCCGTCACCGGCCCCGAGTTCGTCCTAGGCACGATCCGGCGGGAGTCCGCCGGGCGCAAGTCGTGTATCCGAGCACACGGGCGTAGCCGAGCCCGGCTTCCTGGGTAGACAGCGCAGCAGACCCATCTGACAGGCTGGGGCTGTAGCGCACGTCCATTCGAGGAGCCGTTTTGCAGATCTGGCCAGGCACCGCCTATCCCCTCGGTGCAACCTACGACGGGTCCGGCACCAATTTCGCACTGTTCAGTGAGGTCGCCGAAGCGGTCGAACTCTGCCTGTTCACCGAGGACGGCACCGAGACCCGGGTCGAGCTGCCCGAGGTGGACGGGTTCGTCTGGCACGCGTTCCTTCCCGGCATCGAACCGGGGCAGCACTACGGCTACCGCGTCTACGGCCCCCGAGACGTCAGCAAGGGCCAACGGTGCAATCCGAACAAGCTGCTGCTCGACCCCTACGCCAAGGCGATCAACGGCAGCATCGACTGGGACGAATCGCTGTTCGGGTATCGCTTCGACGACCCCGACAGCGTCAATGACGACGACTCAGCGGCGCACATGCCCAAGTGCGTCGTCATCAACCCGTTCTTCGACTGGGGTGTCGACCGTCCGCCCAAGCACACCTACGCCGACTCGGTGATCTACGAGACCCACGTCAAGGGCATGACCCAGCTGCATCCCGAGGTCCCGGACGAGCTGCGCGGCACCTACGCCGGCATGGGGCACCCGGCGATCGTCGACTACCTCACGGCGCTGGGCGTCACCGCGGTCGAGTTGATGCCGGTGCACCACTTCGTCAACGACTCGTTCCTCGTGGACAAGGGCCTGTCCAACTACTGGGGCTACAACACCATCAGCTTCCTCGCACCGGACTTCAAATACGCGGCCGGGACGAGCGCGGGCAGCCAGGTCCAGGAATTCAAGACGATGGTCCGCACGCTGCACGAGGCCGACATCGAGGTCATTCTCGACGTCGTTTACAACCACACCGGCGAAGGCAATCACCTCGGCCCGACGCTGTCCTTCCGCGGCATCGACAACGCGGCGTACTACCGAGTCGTCGACGACAGCCCGCAGCACTACATGGACTACACCGGCACCGGCAACACGCTCAACGTGCGCCATCCCCATACGTTGCAGCTGATCATGGACTCGCTGCGCTACTGGGTCACCGAGATGCATGTGGACGGTTTCCGCTTCGACCTCGCGGCGACTCTCGCCCGGGAGTTCTACGACGTCGACCGGCTGTCGACGTTCTTCGAACTCGTCCAGCAGGATCCGATCGTCAGCCAGGTCAAGTTGATCGCCGAGCCGTGGGACGTCGGTCCCGGCGGCTACCAGGTCGGCAACTTCCCACCGCAGTGGACGGAGTGGAACGGCAAGTACCGCGACACCGTCCGTGATTTCTGGCGGGGCGAGCCGGCGACGATCGGCGAGTTCGCGGCCCGCATCACCGGCTCCGCCGACTTGTACGAGACGTCCGGTCGCCGTCCCGTTGCCAGCATCAACTTCGTCACGGCGCACGACGGCTTCACCCTGCATGACCTCGTGTCCTACAACGAGAAGCACAACGAGGCCAACGACGACGGCAACAGCGACGGCGAGAGCCACAACCGCTCGTGGAACTGCGGCATCGAAGGCCCGACCGACGACGAGGCCGTCCTCACCCTTCGCGCGCAGCAGGCGCGCAACTTCCTCACGACCCTGCTGCTCTCCCAAGGCGTACCGATGATCTGCCACGGCGACGAACTCGGCCGCACCCAGCAGGGCAACAACAACGGGTACTGCCAGGACAACGAGCTGACCTGGATCGACTGGAGCAAGGTCGACGTCGACCTGCTCGCGTTCACCCGTCAGGTCGCCACCCTGCGCCGCGAACACCCGATCTTCCGGCGACGCCGGTTCTTCGACGGCCGGCCCGTGCGCCGCCGGGGTGGCGGCGGCCTTCCCGACATCACCTGGTTCACCCCTGACGGTGGCGAGATGACCGAGGAAGACTGGGATTCCGGGTTCGGCCGGTCGATCGCGATGTATCTCAACGGTCAGGGCATCCCGGACCGGGACGCCCGTGGCGAGCGCATCGTCGATTCGTCCTTCCTGCTCTGCTTCAGCGCGCACGACGAGGCCATCGACTTCCGGTTGCCCCCCGCCGAGTACGCCGAGGCGTGGGAGGTCGTGATCGACACCGTCCACGATGCAATCACCGAGCGCGACCCCCTTCCGGCGAGCGAATCCGTCTCGGTCGGGCCGCGGGCGATCGTGGTGCTGCGGCGGATGGACTGACGTGCTGCCGACGTCCACCTACCGGCTTCAGGTCCGGCACTCGTTCGACCTGCACGCCGCCGCCGACGTGTGCGACTACCTGGCCACGCTCGGCGCGGGGGCGGCATATCTGTCACCGCTGCTTCCGTCGGCGAAAGGGTCCGACCACGGCTACGACGTGACCGCGTTCGACCGGATCGACCCGGCACGCGGCGGCAGCGACGGGTGGACCCGGCTGCTCGCCGCCGCGCGCGCACGAAGCCTGTGCACCGTCGTGGACATCGTCCCGAACCACGCCGGTGTCGCGACACCCGCTGAGAACAAGGCCTGGTGGGACGTGCTCAAGCTCGGCCGTGCCTCGGCGTTCGCGTCGTGGTTCGACATCGACTGGACGCGCGGGCGGCTGCTGCTGCCGGTGCTCGGCGACGAGTTCGACCCGTCCCAACTCGAGGTCGTCGGCAGCGGCGACACGGCGGAACTGCGGTACTTCGAGCACCGCTTCCCGATCGCTCCCGGCACCGGTGACGGCACGCCGCCTGAGGTGCATGACCGGCAGGGCTACGAACTGGTCAACTTCCGTCGAGCCGACACCGAGCAGAACTATCGCCGGTTCTTCGCGGTCACGAGCCTGGCCGGACTGCGGGTCGAGGATCCCGCGGTGTTCGACGCAACACATGTCGAGATCGCTCGGTGGCTGCACGAGGACGGTATCGACGGACTGCGGGTCGACCACCCGGACGGGCTGGTCGACCCGCTCGGGTACTTCGCCCGGCTGCGCGCCCTCGCCGGTGCGGACGCCTGGCTCACGGTGGAGAAGATCCTCGAACCCGGCGAGGCGTTGCCCGAGGAGTGGCCCGTCGACGGCACGACCGGTTACGACGCGCTCGCCGAGGTCGCAGGCCTGTTCGTCGACCCGGCCGGCGAGGGCGAGTTCACCTCGCTCTACCGCGACCTGATCGGTGACGAGCGGACCTTCCACGAGCACGTGGCCGCGGGTAAACGCACCGCCGTCGACACGATCCTGCGCGCGGAGGTGTCACGCCTGGCCCGGTTGGTGCCCGGCGTGGACCGCGCGGACGAGGCGATCGCCGCATTGCTGGTGGCGTTCCCGGTCTACCGCTCGTACCTGCCGACCGGCGCCGAGTACCTCGCCGAGGCCATCTCGGCCGCGCGCGCGGCGCATCCCGACCTCACCGACGTGATCGGCGCCCTCGTCCCCCGACTGGCCGATCCGGCTGACGAGTTGTGTTCGCGGTTCCAGCAGACGTCCGGTGCGGTCATGGCCAAGGGCGTCGAGGACACCGCGTACTACCGCTACACGCGCTTCGTGGCCCTGAACGAGGTCGGCGGCGACCCGTCCCGGTTCGGCCTCGAGCAGACCGATTTCCACCGAGCCCAGGCGCTGCGACAGCTTGTCGCCGCACGGGGAATGACCACACTCTCGACGCATGACACCAAGCGCGGCGAGGACGTGCGGGCCCGGCTGGCGGTGCTCGCCGAACTACCCGGCGAGTGGTCGGATCTGGTGCGCGGCCTGATGGCCGAGGTCCCCGTCCCCGACGCGAGCTTCGGCTACCTGCTGTGGCAGACCTTCGCCGGCGCTGGCTTCATCGAACGCGAGCGCATGCACGCCTACGCCGAGAAAGCGATGCGCGAGGCCGCGCAGTCGACCGGCTGGATCGACCCCGACGCCGACTTCGAGGCGATCGTGCACGCCGCGGTGGACCGCGCCTACGAGGACACCCGGGTGCGCGATCCGCTGGACGCCTTCCTGGCCCGGATCACCCCCCATGGCTGGACGAACGCGCTCGGGCAGAAGCTCGTGCAGCTGACCGTCCCCGGCGTCCCTGACGTGTACCAGGGCACCGAACTCTGGGAGGACTCGCTCGTCGACCCCGACAACCGTCGTCCGGTGGACTACAAGCGGCTCTCTGCCCTGCTCGACGGCATCGACGCCGACGACGATCCCCCGCCGATCGGCGCGGACGGGCTGGCGAAGCTGTGGGTCACCTCGCGGGTGCTCCGGCTGCGCCGCGACTGGCCGGACCTGTTCACCGGCTACGCCCCGTTGTTCGCCGACGGCCCCGCCGAGCAGCACGCCGTCGCGTACGACCGCGGCGGTGTCATCGCGGTGGCGACCCGGCTGCCCGTCCGGCTCGATCGGGACGGCGGCTGGCACGACACCGTGCTCGACGTCGGCGGGACGTCCACCGACGTCATGTCCGGACGGCGCCACGACCGCGAGGTGGCGCTGGGTGATCTGCTGGCCGACTACCCGGTCGCGCTACTCGTCCGCTGACCGCTGACCCTTGCTCTTTGCCCCGCTGATCGACCCGGTTTGCCCCGCTGATCGACCCGGGAACGCCGCTCACGCACCGATACGCGGGGCGAAGCGATCGACCGACGCGGCGACCCAGCACCGGTCGGCTCGCGCTCGACGCAGCCCCCGCGCGAACGCGGCAGCCAGCCGGGCGGTGAGCGTCGGCATCCGCTCCAGTTCGGGCCGCCCCCACCGGACGACGATGAGCCCGGTCTCTTCGAGCCGCTGCTGGCGCCGGTGTTGCCGCCACACCGTTTCCAGCGGATCGGCCCGGAACTTGTCCTTGCCGTCGACCTCGCCGACGACACCGAACTCGTCCCAGTACAGGTCGACCCGACCGATCTCGTCACCGGCCAGATCTGCGATGGACGTCTGCAGCTCCGGCGGAGGCAGCCCGGCGGCCAGCAAGCGCAGTCGGCTGACCGTCTCGAGCGGCGACTCGGCGCGCGGATCGAGCATTGCCGCCGCCTGCAGCCCACGCCGCCCGCCCGGCCAGCTACGGCACGCGTGCGCGGTGCGCCACACGAGGTCGAGCTCGGTCATCCGCCGTGACAGCGCGGCGTCACCGACCACGGCGGCCTGCTCGACCCCGCACTCTCGCGCAGTATCGACGACCGTGCGTGCCGCACGCGTCCGAGCGACCGGGCCGCCGACGGTGTCCGTGGCGGCGAGGCTCGCGCGATGCAGGTGGGCGCGGCGTGCATCCCCTGTGTACCGCGGTGGCACCGTGACGTAGGCGCGGTCCGGGATCGTCCACAGCGGGAGCCCGGCCAGCGCCGCGGCCGATCGATGGCTGGCCACCGCCGGTACGGTCACCAGCACCGCAGCAATGCTCGTCGCCGCGAATCGGGCACGGTGCGCGACCGAGTCCGAGCCGGCGACCGGCACGGCGTAGATCCCACGGTCGAGCCGGACGAGGTCGCCGGTGCGCGTGGCGTGCTTCAGCGCGACGGGCGACCAACCGGCGGCGAGCGCCTCGGCCGAGGTGAACACGCCGTGCCGGGCAGTCGGGATCTCGGGCAGGTCGCGCATGCCTGCCAGCCTGGCCGGGGCCGGTCAGGGGTCGCGCCGCGAACATCCGTTCTGTGGACCGCCGGCCGCTTTGCCCCGCTGATCGACCCTCATTGCCCCGCGTATCGACGCTGAGACCGCGTCCCAGTGTCGGTACGCGGGGCAAGGTCAGCCGAGCCGGGCGCGCTCCTCGGCGGGATCGAAGTCCGGCGGCGGGTAGGCCGGTGCGAGCTCGGCCAGCGTCTCGCGCAGCAGCTCGCTGATCGCCCAGTTGCGGTACTTCTTCGAGTCACTGGGCACCACGTACCAGGGCGCGCGCGGCGAGTCGCACTTCTCGACCGCCGCCTGGAAGGCGTCCTGATAGTCCTGCCAGTGCCCGCGCTCGTCGATGTCCGCGGGATTGAACTTCCACTGCTTCTCGGGATCGTCGAGACGGGCGAGCAGTCGTTGGCGCTGCTCGTCGTACGAGACGTGCAGCAGGCACTTGATGATCGTGGTACCGGCATTGGTGAGTTCGCGCTCGAAGGCGTTGATCTGCTCGTAGCGCGCGCCCCACACGTCGGGCGGGACGAGGTCGTGGACCCGGACGACGAGCACGTCCTCGTAGTGCGAGCGGTCGAACACCCCGATGATCCCGGGCGGTGGCACGCGCTTGCGGATGCGCCACAGGAAGTCGTGGCGCAGTTCGGTCGGCGTGGGTTTCTTGAACGCCGTGTACTGGACGCCGATCGGGCCGCAGGCACCGACGACGTGTTCGGTGACGCCGCCCTTGCCGGACGTGTCGATGCCCTGGAGTACCAGCAGCACGCGGTCGCGCCCGCCCGCGGTGCTCGCGGCCCACAGCCGTTCCTGCCACTTCGCCAAACGCGACGTGGACCGGTCGAGAGCCTTGCCGAGTTTCTCGTCCGGCTCGACCGGACGGCCCGCCGGGTCGATGTCGGCCACGCGACCGGTGCTCGCGGTAAACGCAAGCGCGTCGCGAACGGTGCGTCCCATGTGGGCAGCCTAGGGTCAGTGCCGCCAGATCAGCCGGTGCACTCCTAGCCGGCGGGGCAATGAGCGCAGGCCCGGAAGGTAGGGCAGGAACACCAAGCCGAGGGTCACGACCATCATCAGGCCCCACACCAGCGCATCCGCATTACCCGACGTCGAGAACGGTTCGACCTGGTACCAGAACGTGTACAGCCACATCCAGGGCTGCCCGGGATAGTTGCCCGCCTCGTTCATCATCCCCCACTGGTCACCACCCAGATGCTCGGCTCGCGCCTGGTCCTCGAGGTAGGCGCCGTCAGACAGCAACAGCAGCGCCTTGGTCTGGTCGGTGGGGTAGAAGGCCGCGGTTCCGCTCAGTACGCCCTCGAGGCCGCCGGTGCGCGCGAGGGTCAGGAAACGTCCAGCCAGGACGGGGACGGGCCCGTAGCCTCCGGACTTGACCGCCGCTGGATCGCCGCCCGGCGCCGCCGCTAGCGCACTCGCGTAGGCAGCGGCCCATGCCCGGCGTTGCCGCTCGCTCGCCGACTGCCAGGTTCGCACCGCACGGGACAGGGCGGCGTCACCGATGACTGTTCGCAGCGGCGCGATGACGAGTTGCGCCGCGCTGTCGATCGGGATCGTGACTCCGGCCCAACGCTGCAGGCTCAGTGGACCGAGCTGCTGGCCGGAGCTGTTCGCGTTGTACGGCGCCCCATACGTGGCACTCGTGCTGGTGCCCGCCAGCTCAGCGGTCGCCGTGGCGACGACGTCCCTGGGGGCAGCGTCCGCCCATGCCTTCAGGGTGATCGCCTTGCGGTCAGGTGAGGAGAAGACCGCGGCCAGCGAGATCGTCAGCACGGTCACGACACCCAGCGCGATGACGAACTCGCGCACCAAGTCATACGGTCGGGTCGGGAACAGATGCGAGTCCGGCGTCGCGTCCCGATGGCGACGGTCGGCCCTGTTCCTCATCGGACGGTTTCCTTGGGCGAGGGCGGCAGGCTTGCCGATGGCACTGGTACCGACGCCGGATTGGCCGTATCGGGCGGTACTGCGTCGAACGGCGGGACGACGCCGTGGCGACGCACGAGGATCACGTGGGCGACGACGAGGAATCCGACGACCAGCGGTAGCAACACGATGTGCCACAGCAGCATCTGTCCCGGGTCGAGGACGTTGAAGTACGCGCCGATGCCGACTGCGTTGAGCCCGTCCTTGGCCTGCGTCGAGATCCACTGCGAGTCGAAGTTCGATTGGGACAGGTAGCCGGTGAACGCCGTGCCGATGGACCCGACGAACGCCACGGCACCAGTGACCCACGTCATCCCCCGGTTACCCCGCCACGCCGCCATGAAGAACTTGCCCCACAGGTGGATCACCATGAAGACGAAGAACAGTTCCACGCTCCACAGGTGCGTCGAGTTGACGAAATGGCCCAGCTCGGACGTGTGCCACCACGAGGCGCCCTTGACGGCCAGCAGCACCCCGGAGCCGAGGACGACCACGAATGCTGCGAGCGTGGCGACGCCGAACACGTAGATCCACGACCGCACGTAGGCCGGTTGACGGTCCGGCAGCCATTGCCCCTCCGGCACCGCCGTGACGATCCGCCGACGCAGGCGCACTGTCCAACTACGTGACCGAGGATCACCGCGTGACATCAGACCGCTCCGCGTCGTCGTAGTCACGCGGCGGCTCGTCCCGTCCGCCGGGGAAGGGTGCCAGCAACGCAACCACGAACAGCACGACCATCCCGAAAATGATCAGGAAGTTCGTCAGCGAGATCTGGATGACACCCCAGTCGAGATAGCGCGCACTCGCGAGAAGCTGCGATCCCATGAGGACCTCCAGTTGGGGCAGGCGGGTGGTGGGCTCCCGTCCCACACGAACTAGTGGATCGTCCGCGGACGCAGCCCGACAGGGTCCTAGGTCACCAACGGCACAGGCCGATCGGCCACCCGGATGCACAACTGCGGCGACGTTCGGGAAGGGTGAACGGGTGAGTCCGATCCGTGTCTGGGCCCCGTTGCCCTCGTCCGTCCGCCTCCTCGCCGATGCCGCGGCCCTACCGATGACCGCCGACGGTGACGGGTGGTGGTCCGGGCCGGAACTCGCGCCCGGCACCGACTACTCGTTCCTGCTCGACGATGACGAGCCGGTCCCGGACCCGGCGTCGCGCTGGCAGCCCGAGGGGGTGCATGGCCCGAGCCGGGTGTACGACCAGACCGCGTTCACCTGGACCGACGCCGCCTGGCAGGGACGCGACCTGCCCGGCGCGATCATCTACGAGTTGCACGTCGCCACCTTCACCCGCGGCGCCACGTTCGACTCGGCGATCGAGCGGCTCGACCACCTGGTCGACCTCGGGGTGACACATGTCGAGGTGCTGCCGATCAACGCCGTCAACGGCGTCTGGAACTGGGGTTACGACGGCGTGGACTGGTACGCGGTGCACGAACCGCTCGGTGGCCCGGACGGGTTCAAGCGATTCGTCGACGCTGCCCACGCGCGCGGACTCGCCGTCGTGCTCGACGTCGTCTACAACCACCTCGGCCCGTCCGGGAACTACCTGCCGCGTTTCGGTCCGTATCTGAAGACCGGACGCAACACGTGGGGCGATCTCGTGAACGTCGAGGAGCCGGCCGTCCGCGCGTTCATCATCGAGAACGCCTTGATGTGGCTGCGCGACTACCACGTGGACGCGCTGCGTCTCGACGCCGTCCACGCCCTGGAGGACAGCTCACCGAAGCATCTGCTCGCCGAACTCGCCGAGCGCGTCCGCGCGCTCGAAGACATCGTCGGTCGGCCACTCACCCTCATCGCCGAGTCCGACCTCAACGACCCGGTGATGATCGATGCGCCGCCGGCCGGCTACGGGCTGGACGCGCAGTGGGACGACGACGTGCACCACGCCCTGCACTCGGCACTCACCGGCGAGACCCAGGGCTACTACTGCGACTTCGGCTCGCTCGAGGTGCTGGCGAAGGTGCTGACTCGTGCCTTCCTGCACGACGGGACGTACTCGACGTTCCGCGAGAAGGTGCATGGCCGGCCGATCGACCGTGATCGCACGCCCGGATGGCGCTTCGTCGTCTGTTTGCAGAATCACGACCAGGTCGGCAACCGCGCCGTCGGTGATCGGCTGCCGGAACTGACCGATCCGGGCGTGGTCCGCATCGGGGCGGTATTGCTGCTCACCGGCCCGTTCACGCCGATGCTGTGGATGGGCGAGGAGTGGGCCGCCTCGACCCGGTGGCCGTTCTTCACCTCGCACCCCGAGCCCGAACTCGGTAAGGCGACCGGGAAGGGCCGCGTCGAGGAGTTCGCCGGCCACGGCTGGGACGTCACGCAGATGATCGACCCGCAGGATCCGGAGGCGTACCGGTCCGCGATCCTGGACTGGAGCGAGTTGGAGGCTCCGGATCACGCAGCCGTGCTCGACCTGTACCGGCGGCTGATCGCGCTGCGTGCTGCCGAGCCCGATCTCGCCGACGGCGACCTGACCCGGATCGATGTCGACTACGACGAGGACGGGCGCTGGCTGGTGGTGCACCGCGGCCGGTTCCGGGTGGTGGCCAACCTCGCCGGTGCGGCGCGGACGATCGACCTGCCACACGGACAGGTCGTGCTCGCCACCGGCAGCGCCGAGGTCGGCCCCGCCGGTCTCGAGATCGGTCCGCGCAGCGCGGCTATCGTGCGCGTCGACCGGTAGTCCCGGCGAAATGGCCGAGGTCCCCCCGCCGAGCTACCCCGGCTACGGAGCCGGCTACGGCTACCCGCCGCCGTGGTACCCGCAGCGGGACGACCGGCTGCCGCTGACGCGCGAACTGGACGCGCTGCGCGAGCGCGACCCGAGACCGTGGGGTTGGCGCCCGGCGGCACTCCCCTGCCTCGCGCTCACCGTGCTCGTCGTCGTCGGCAACGTGGTCGGTCACCTCGTCCGCCCGGACACCTTCGTGGCGCAGTTCGCGGTGTCGGCGACGTTGACCATCGGGTTGTACGCCGCGCTGGGATACACCGTCTACGTTGCCGGCCGCCCGATCGCGGCGCGCTACGGCGGCTGGGGTACGACGTTCGGGCTGCGTCGGCCGGCCTGGATCGATCTGGCGTGGATCGCGGCCGGGATCGGCATGGTGTTCGTCGCTCGCCTGCTGGTCGGGCTGATCGCGCTCATGGTGCACGGGAAGCAGGCGCTCGACCAGTCGCAGAACCTTCACGTGGACACCGACCGGGTTGCCGTCTACGTCCTGCTCGCGGTGGTCGTGGTCGGTCTCGCGCCGGTGATCGAAGAGACGGTGTTCCGCGGGCTGCTGCTGCGAACCTTCATGCGGCGCAGTGGATTCTGGGTCGCGGCACTGGCATCGTCCGCGCTGTTCGCGGGTTTTCACCTCTACGAGGTCGACACCCTCGCGGGTGCCGCGGTTCTCGGCGCCGTCACGTTCACGCTCGGGGTGAGCAACTGCATGCTGGTCTGGTGGAGCGGACGGCTGTTCGCCGCCATCATCGTGCACATGCTGTTCAACGCCCTGGCGCTCGGCGTCCTGTACTACCGCGCAACGCACTGACGCCCGGTCAGCTCCGGTCCTGTCGTTTGACCCAGACCTCGCGCGTGAGCAGCAGGATCGCGGCTGCGAGCGGCAGCCCGAGCAACGCCCCGAGGACACCGCCCACCGCGCCACCGAGCAGCACCGCGACGATCGTCACGTATTCGGGAACGTCCACCGACGAGCGCATGACGCGCGGGTAGATGACGTACCCCTCGAGCGTCTCGTAGATCAGATAGAAGATCAGCGCCGCGATCCCGACCGGAAGCGAATTGGCCAGGCACACGACGCAGACGATCGCCGCGCCGGTGATCGACCCCACGAGCGGGACGAGATCGAGCAGCGCAACCACCAAGGCCAGCGGGAGTGCGTACTGCCCCAGGCCGACGCTGACCAGGAACAGGACGGTGACCGTGCCGGCCATCAGGGCCACGAGGAACGCGCCGATCACGTACCGCCCGACCCGGCGCAGGATCTCGTCGCCCAATTGGGTGACCCGCTCACGGCGCGTCTTCGGGGCGAGGGAGAACAT
This sequence comes from uncultured Actinomycetota bacterium, assembly GCA_963750295.1. Lineage (GTDB taxonomy): Bacteria > Actinomycetota > Actinomycetes > Mycobacteriales > Jatrophihabitantaceae > CAVVPY01. The sequence goes on along the minus strand of CAVVPY010000001.1, from coordinate 926,673 downwards.
CGCCGTCTTGAGCTGTGGTAGCGCGGACAGGAAGTAGAGCGTCATCACGATGACGATCACCGTCGAGGCCAGCGCGCTCAGCACGCCCAGCCCGGCGTTGAAGATCCCGCCGAACGTCTTCTGCGCGAGTTCGGGATCGGCCAGCTTCGTCTGCAGGTCGCTGAGGACGTGGTACTTGTCGTCGAGGTGCGCGATCGCCTTGTGCCGGCGCAGATCGCCGATCAGGCGCGGCGCGTCGTCGATGAAGGTGGTGATCTGATTGCGCAGGGCGCTGACGAACACGCTGATGACCAACGTAATCACGCCGAGCATCAGCACCGCGACGATGAGCACTGCCCAGCCACGCTTCACCCGGCGGCGGATGAGCATCTCGACGAGCGGGTTCAGGCCCACGGCGAGGAACACCGACACCAGGATGAGCTCGAGTACGGTCGCCGCTTCGCGCACGGCGAGGGCGACGACCACAGCCAGGCCGGCGCCGATCGTGATCCAGAACCCGCGGTAGATCGCCGATTGGCGTGAGATCGGTGCACCGGGCGTCCCGAACGGCTGATCCGAATCGGCGGCCGGCGTCGGCCCGTAGAGCGAACCCTCGAGCGCCGTCTCGGTCACCGCGTCATGGGCAACGCCGTCGGCGGCCTCGTGCGACAGGTCCGGTCGCACCTTGTCGACGGCCCTGCGCGCCGCCTGGTGCGCGGAGTCGTCGAGGTCGCTGCGGACCACGTCGACGGGATCGGGGCCGGCGCTGCGCTCGACGGGTTTCACCATGCGATCAGAGCTCACCGACGACGATTCCGGGGTAGTCGGCCTCGACCCGCACCACGGTGGCGTTCGGCTCCTCGCGGTTCTCGTGGTGCCAGCGCTGCACGAGCGTCTGCGCGAAGGCCTGTGCCACATCGAAGTCGCTGAACGGTCCGACCGCCCGAGGGGTGGGCACGTTCGCATCGGTGAGGATGACGACGAAGATCGGGGTCTCAGCACCTGCCGCGCCAGAATCCATAGCGCCCTTTTTACCCCGTGTCGTCCGCCCGCACACGCGAGGCGCGTCGACGCTCACCCGACGCTGGACGGATCTACATCGACGATGCGCCGCGGGACGCGATCAGGCGGCGGCCCGAAAGTGCGCCGCGCCGCTGAGATCGCGGCGCGGGCGAGCGCAGCGTTGCCAACTGCACCCACGCCGGCGCCGATTCCCAGCGGGATGGCCCGTCCCATCAGCAACGCACCCTGACGCGCACCGAAACGGGTGATCAGCAACCGACCGAGGCGGGTGTTGAGCCCGCCCAGGCTCTCGTCGGACCCACGCCGGCCGAGCACCGTCGCCCAGTGCTTGCCGATGCCCTCCTCCGCCGCCGCAACGCCGGTTTCGCCGACCAGCGTCGTCAGTACGAGCGCTCGCCGGACGTCGGGATCGCTGACCGTTACGCCGTGCACCTCGGCCAGCGCCAGCACGTACATCGCCGTTGCCGACACGAAGCCGGTGATCTCGGCGGCACCGGTGGCGATCGAGGCGGCCGTGCCGACGCCGGGCATCGCGGCGGCTCCCCCGGACGCCGCACCGAGCCCGACGACCGCAGCGCGGTAGCGGCGCTCGAGCAGTTCGACCAGTTCGGCGCCGGTGGCGTCCGGGCGTTTGGTGCGCACCCGGTCGAGGTAGGCGAGCACGACCGGTCGCTGGATCGACAAGGCCTTGTCCAGCCCCGAGTCGAGCGCCCGTTCGACCGAAGCCGGCACGGGGATTCTCGACTTCCGGTGGGTGCCCACGATCCGATCATGGCAGTTCACCGGGGCCGGCCGACGACGCGGGATGGGTTGGCGGGATGGGTCGGCGGATGGATCTGCTGGGATAGGCACATGCGCGCCCTCGTGCCGGACCAGGTCGACGATGTCGACGTCCACGAGCATTACGCCCGGGACTGGGTCGACACCGGCGGCGTGCGGATGAGCTTCGTGAGCAGTCTCGACGGCGCGGCCACCACGCAGGGACTGTCCGGTGGGTTGCAGACCGCCGGCGACAACCGGGTGTTCGCCGCGCTGCGCGACCTGGCCGACGTGGTTCTCGTCGGTGCGGGCACCGCGCGTGACGAGGGCTACCGACCCGCGCATCCCGACGCCGACCGGCAGGCACGGCGCGCGACGCACGGCCTGCCTCGCCAGCTGCCGATCGCGGTTGTCAGCCGCTCGCTGAGACTCGACCCGGAAGCCGCGCTGCTCGTCGATGCCGCGCCGGATGCACGAACGATCGTGGTCACCTGCGCCGCCTCCGACCGGCGCTCCCGGGCTCGGCTCGGTGAGGTTGCCGACGTCGTCGTGTGCGGTGCGGACGAGGTCGACTTCGGCCGGCTGCGGCGGGAACTGGCCGACCGCGGCCTGACCCGCGTACTCGCTGAGGGCGGCCCGACTGTCTTCGCCCAGGCGGCTGCCGCGGACGAGGTGGACGAGCTGTGCCTGAGCCTGAGCCCATTGCTCGTCGGGCCGGGCGGGCCGCGGATCGTCGGCGGCGAACCGTGGACCGTGGGTCCGCGGCGGCTGACGCTGGCCGGACTGCTCGAAGAGGACGGCGCGCTGTTCCTGCGCCTGCGCACCGACCGGACCCGGTGAGCCGACACAATGAGCCCCATGCACCTGCCCGTGATGCCGCCCGTCGCGCCGATGCTGGCGAAGTCGGTGCCGACGATTCCGCCCGGCGCGTCGTACGAACCGAAGTGGGACGGGTTCCGCTCGATCGTGTTCCGCGACGGTGACGACATCGAAATCGGCAGCCGCAACGAACGGTCGATGACCCGCTACTTCCCGGAGTTGGTGGCGGCGTTCCACGCCGAGTTGCCCGAACGCTGCGTCCTGGACGGCGAGATCGTGGTGACGACCGAGCACGGCCTCGATTTCGAGGTGCTGCAGCAGCGCATCCATCCGGCCGACTCGCGGGTCCGGATGCTCGCCGAGACGACGCCGGCGTCCTTCATCGCCTTCGACGTGCTGGCCCTCGGCGACGAGGACCTGACCCGTACGCCGTTCGCCGAGCGCCGCCTCCGCCTTGAACACGCACTCGCCGGCGCCCGCCCACCGGTCCATGTCACGCCCGCGACGACCGACCTGGAGACCGCCCAGGCCTGGTTCACCGAGTTCGAGGGGGCCGGCCTCGACGGAGTCGTCGCCAAGCCGCTCCACGGCACCTACCAGCCCGACAAGCGGGTGATGTTCAAGATCAAGCACGAGCGCACCGCCGACTGCGTGGTCGCCGGCTACCGGGTGCACAAGTCCGGCCCCGATGCGATCGGCTCGCTGCTGCTCGGCCTCTACGACGAGAGCGGGACGCTGGCCTCGGTCGGTGTCATCGGCGCGTTCCCGATGGCCCGGCGGCGCGAACTGTTCACCGAACTGCAGCCGCTGGTGACCGAGTTCGAGGGTCACCCGTGGAACTGGGCGGCGCACGAGGCAGGCGAGCGGACGCCGCGCAAGAACGAGCAGTCGCGCTGGAACGCCGGCAAGGATCTGTCATTCGTGCCGCTTCGCCCGGAACTCGTCGTCGAGGTGCGCTACGACCACATGGAGGGTCCGCGATTCCGGCACACCGCACAGTTCTCGCGCTGGCGTCCGGACCGAACTCCGCAATCGTGCACCTACGAGCAGCTGGACCGCCCCGTCACGTTCGAACTCGACGAGATCGTGCCGGGCCTCGGGCGCTGAGCCCGCACGTCCTGCTGACCCCTATCCTCTACGAGACTCGACGACACGAGATCGCGATGACCGAGGGGACGCATGGCCGAGCAGGACGCGGGTGAGCTGCAGCCTCGCCGTCCCCGACCGACCCCGCAGGGCCGATCCGCTCCGGCGGCCGACATCACCTCGCCGGCCCCCAAGCGGACGGCGTCGCTGGTCCGGATCGACCAGGTGCAACCCAGCGAGCTGGTGGCGGCCGCGGGCAGCGCGGTCGTCACCGCGGCCCGGCTCGGCCGGCTGCTGACGCGCACCGGTTGGCGGTTGGCCCGGCAGCTGCCCGGCGGCGAGACCGTCGAGCGCGAGGTGCAGCGGGTCGGAGCGATTGCGGCCCGGGTGTTCGACACCCCGCAGGGGATGCGGCCGAGCCCGCGGCCGCGGCCCGGCCCGCCACCGAGCTTCGAGGAGCAGCGCGCCGCCGACCTGATCAGAGGTGGCGACCCCGCGCAGACCCCGCTGCGCAACGCCATGCGCGAATTGCTCGAGCGCTCGGTGCAGGCCACCCGCGGCAGCAGTCGCGAGTACCTGTTCGGGACGATCATGAGCCAGCTCGTCCCGGACGAAGCACGCATCCTCGCGGCGCTGTCCGACGGCTCGGCGCATGCGGCCGCCGACCTGGTCGTCCGGGTCCGCCGGCGCGACCCGCAGCGCATCGCCCTGGCCAACGCCTCGACGATCGGCCGCGCGGTGGGCGTGACGACGCCGGACAACGTCCCGACCTACCTCACCCGGCTGCGCGGCTTCGGCCTGATCGACTTCGGTGGTGAGGACGTCTCGCTGCGCACGCAGTACGAGATCCTCGGCGCCGACGACACGGTGCGTGCGGCTCGGCGGACGGTCGAGAACAGCCGCCGGGTGAAGATCACCCTGGTGCGCAAGACCGTGCGCATGTCGGCGTTGGGACGCGAGTTCTGGGACGCCAGCGACCCGTCCCGCCCCGCGCTGACATCGTCCTGAGCCCGGCGATGGCCGGTATCCTGCACGACCTGGTCGCGCACTGGTACATCAATCTGAGCATTCCGGTGGTCGCCGCGATCATCGGCTACGTCACCAAGCTGGTCGCGATCCGGATGATGTTCTCGCCGATCGAGTACCGCGGCTGGCGACCGTACTTCGGCTGGCAGGGCATCGTGCCGCGCCGAGCCGCGCGGATGGCGAGCGTCGCCGTCGAGACGATGACCCGTGACCTGATCACGGCCGACGAGGTGATCCGGCGGCTGGATCCCGAACTGGTCGCCCGCGAGATCGACGAACCGCTGCGCCGAGCGACGGCGGACATCACACGCGAGGTCATGCGCGAGTACCAGCCCGGCGTGTGGGAGGCCCTGCCCGAGCCCGCGCGCCAGCTGATCGTGTCCCGCGCGCAGGCGGAAACCCCGCAGATGGTTCGAGCCGTCCTGACCGACATCCAGCGCGACGTCGAAGCGGTGTTCGACCTCAAACACATGGTCATCACCAACCTGGTGACCGACAAGGCGCTGCTCAATCGGGTCTTCCAGCAGGCCGGGCACAAGGAGTTCCGCTTCATCGCCCGCTCGGGCATCTACTTCGGCGGCACGATCGGGTTGCTGCAGATGATGCTGTGGGTGATCTTCCACGAGCCGCTGATCATGCCTGCCTTCGGGCTGATGGTCGGCTGGTTCACCGACTGGCTCGCCCTGAAGATGATCTTCAATCCGAAGCGTCCGATCCGCGTGTTCGGGCTGGAGTTCCAGGGGCTGTTCCTGCGCCGCCGCAAGGAGGTCGCGGCCGAGTACGGAGCACTCATCGCCGAGGAGATCATCACGCCGCGCAAGGTCATCGAGGCGATCCTGAACGGGCCGCTGTCCGACCGCGTCTTCGCGATGATCACCCGTCAGGTGCAGGTCGCGCTGGACCGCAGCACCGGCATCGCGAAGCCGCTCGTCGTGCTCAGTGTCGGGACTGCGCGCTACCAGCAGATGAAACAGTCGATCGCCGCGAAGGTCATGGAGCGACTGCCGGAGACCATGACCCACCTGGAGACCTACGCACGCGATTCGATGGACGTCCGCGGCCTCCTGGTGGAGAAGATGCAGCAACTGGACGAGCGGCAGTTCGAGGCCCTGATCCGGCCTGCCTTCGAGCAGGACGAATGGATCCTGATCACCGTCGGGGCCCTGCTCGGCTGTTTCATGGGCGAGGCACAGGCCCTGGTCCTCGAACATTTCGCTGCACGTTGAACACGTAGGGTCGACCCGTGCGCCTGCGTCGTCCGGTCCTGCTCGCGATCACCTGCAGCGCCCTCGTCCTGACCGCATGCACCCAGGCCCTCGACGGCACCGGATCGGCCGGCCGCTCGTCCGCGTCCCCGTCGACGCCGTCCGCGCCGTCGCCTGCTCCCGGCGGCGACGTCGCACCGGCCGAGTTCCGCGACTGCGATGCCCTGCTCTCGGTGCCGGGCGTGACGATCGGCTCGGGGCTGAAGGGCAAGTTGAGCGCCGAGTGTTCCACGGTTGCCGTGCCGGTCGACTACGCCCGCCCGAGCGGGCCGGAGCTCCCGATCAATCTCGTGCGGATCCACGACAGTGACAATCCGGGGCACGAGCCGCTGCTCGGGAACCCCGGCGGGCCGGGCGGGTCCGGGATCGAGCTCGCCCTCGGGCTGCTGTCGAAGTTCCCTGCCGGCGTGCTCACCAAGTACGACCTCGTCGGGTTCGACCCGCGCGGCGCGCAGTACTCCGCGCCGGTCACGTGCCTGTCCAACGCCGAGAAGGACGCCTTCTTCGCGGCGTCGCCGGACGTGACCACCACCACCGGCTTCAGCGCGGCCAAAGCACTCGCGCGCCAGTTCTCGACCGGCTGCAAGGACCGCATGGGAAGCGCGCTGCAGTACTACAACACGGTGAACAGCGCGAAGGACATGGACCGGGTTCGCGCGGCGCTCGGTGCCGCCACGATGAACTACATCGGCTTCTCGTACGGCACCGAACTTGGCTCGGTGTACGCGCACCTGTTCCCCGACCGGGTCGGGGCGATGGTGCTGGACGGCGCCGTCGACCCGCTCACCTCGGGCATCGAGCAGGCCACTGAACAGCTGCGCGGCTTCGAGAATGCGTTCGACCAGTTCGCGGCCAACTGCCGCACCACGTCCCCGTGCAGTTCGCTCGGCAACGCCCGCACCGCCGCGACGGCTGTCGAGGCGGCCGCGCTGGCCGCGCCGCTGTCGACGAGCAGCAGGCGCGCGCTGACGGCGGCGCTCGCGGCGACCGGCGTCGAGCAGGCGCTGTACTCGAAGCAGCTGTGGCCGCGGCTCGGCAAGGCGCTCATTGCCGCAGGCAAGGGCGACGGCACCGGACTGCTCGCGCTGGCCGACGACTACTACCGCCGTACCAGCGACGGCAAGTACTCCAACCTCTTCGACGCCTTCATCACGATCTCGTGCAACGACACCGCGCCCGGCCCGAGCGACGCCGACATCCGCCGCACGGCTGCCGCGTGGGTGCGGGAGTTCCCGCTGCTCGGCAAGTGGTTCGCGATCGGGCTGTTCAGCTGCCAGCAGTGGCAACCCAACCGGGTCGTGCCGCCGAAGCCGACCGCGGACGTCGCCGGGAAGGTCCTGGTCGTCGGCAACCTGCACGACCCGGCGACCCCGTACCGCGGTGCCGAGGACCTCACCCGCACGATCGGCGATGCCGAACTGCTGACCTGGGACGGCGAGGGTCACACGTCCTACCTGCAGGGCAGCAAGTGCGTCGACAACTACGTCGACGCGTACCTGGTCACCGAGCAGTTGCCGCCCGACGAGACGACGTGCCCACGATGAGCAGCACACCCGTCCTGGCTGTGGACGAGCCGGACGGTCCGGTCCGGGCCATTGCCCTCGTGCTGCACGGTGGCCGGTCGAAGAGTGTCGCTCCGGTCCGGCGCAGCCAGTTGGCCGTCCTCCGGATGTCGCCGTTCGCCCGCTCGCTGCGGCGCGGCGGCCGCGGGCACGGGCTGGCGGTGGCGCGACTGCGCTTCGCCGTGCGTGGCTGGAACGGGGTGCAGCGCTCGCCGGTCGCCGACGCGCTGTGGGCACTCGACCGGCTCGGCGAGCAATTCCCGGGCGTGCCGATCGCGCTCGTCGGGCACTCGATGGGCGGGCGCACCGCTCTCTACGCCGCCGGTCACAGCGGCGTCCGCGCAGTCGTCGGGCTCGCCCCGTGGGTCGAGCCGGGCGATGCGGAGGCCACCGTGCCGTCCCTGACCGGCCTGCGGATCCTGTTCGTCCACGGGACGCAGGACCGGATGACCGACCCCGACGCGTCCGCCCAGTACGCCCGCGCCGCGCAGCCGCACGCGGAATCGGTGAGCTACGTCGGTGTGTCGGGCGAGAAGCACGCGATGTTGCGACGGGCCACACTCTGGCACGATCTGGCCACCGGGTACGTCCTCGCCGTGCTCATCGGTGCGGTGCCGGACGGAACCGGTGACAGCGCGACAACGAATGTTCTCAAGAAGGCACTTGCCGGACAGGCGGCGCTCGTCGTGTGATGGGTAAGGACGATACGTCCGGCCCGGGAGAGGAGTTCCGCGCATGACCGTCGTCGACCGACCGAATGCCACCGCCACAGCCGAGGGAATCGATCCAGCACTGTGGCCCGAGGTGGCCGGGGTCCCCCACCTGCCGGTGCGCGCGGCGATCGCCCGCCGCATCTTCCGGCGAGCGGTAGAACGGCTCCCGCTGCAGGTGCGCGAGGCCAACGGCCGGCGCTACGGCGGCGGCAGCCTCACCGATCCCGAGATGCGACTGGTCCGCCCGAACGAGTTCTATCAGCGCCTCGGCTCCACCGGCACGATCGGTTTCGGCGAGGCGTTCATGGCCGGTGACTGGACCGCCGAGGACCTCGCCGGTGTGCTGTCGGCGTTCGCGGCGAACATGCGCCAACTCGTCCCCGAGATGTTCCACCGGCTGCGCCACGCGGTCCTGAGCCGCCAGCCCGGACACCACGACAACACGGTGGACGGCGCCCGCCAGAACATCCACCACCACTACGACCTGTCCAACCAGTTGTTCAAGACCTTCCTCGACGAGTCCATGACGTACTCGTCGGCGATCTTCAACGGTGAGCCCTACGGCTCGACCGAGAACCTCGCCGATGCGCAGCGCCGCAAGATCGACCGGCTGCTGGACACCGCCGCGGTCGGTGCAGGCACCCGGCTGCTCGAAATCGGCACCGGCTGGGGTGAGCTCGCGATCCGCGCGGCGGCTCGCGGCGCGCACGTCACCTCGCTCACCATCTCCTCCGAACAGGCCATCCTGGCCCGGCAGCGGATCGCCGCCGCGGGACTCAGCAGCAACGTCGACGTCCAGTTGCGCGATTACCGCGAGTCGAGCGGCGTCTATGACGCGATCGTCAGCGTCGAGATGATCGAGGCGGTCGGAGCCAACCACTGGGACGAGTACTTCAGCACGATCGATCGCAGCCTCGCACCGGGCGGCCGGGTGGGCATCCAGGCGATCCTGCAGGACGATTACACCGTCCTGGCGACTCGCGACACCTACACCTGGATCCGCAAGTACATCTTCCCCGGCGGCCAGCTCGCGTCGGTCGAGGCGATCGAGCGGGCGCTCACCGCCTCGACGGCGCTGCGGATCGCTGACCGGTACAGCTTCGGCCGGCACTACGCCGAGACGCTGCGGCAGTGGCGGGCACGGTTCGAAGCAGCTGCCGAGCAGGTGGCCGGACTCGGCTTCGACGAGACGTTCAGACGCATGTGGTCGCTGTACCTCGCCTATTCCGAGGCAGGCTTCCGCACCGGGTATCTCGACGTCCAGCAGTTGACGCTCACCAAGCCCTGACGACCCACTGCCAGGGACGAGCGGCGGGTCAGCCGACCCCGAGGACGATCGTCAGTGGCGGGATGGGGCGTCGGCGGTGGTCGGTGGCGGCCTCGCCGATCGTCACGCTCGCCCGGCCGCCTGCGGCCAACGCGCCGTAGGAGTCGGCGAGTGACGTGTAGTCCGTGGCAGTGCGGACGCGGCGTTCCCTGCGGATGCCGGACCAGATGAACCAGGCGATGGCGAGGTCGAGCAGCAGGAAGGCCACGCCGAGGAACAAGTTCAGCAGGTAGGCGTGCCCGCCGACCAAGTAGGCGCTGTCGGTGTCGCTGACCGAATCGTGGACGACCGTCCAGCGTTCGCCGTCGTGCGGGGTTGCCCCGACTGCGTCGGCGTCGCCGGTGCGCGTGTGCAGCGTGTTGACTGTCCCCCGGCTGCCGCGGATACCGACCGGACTGGTGTGGCTGGTGACTGTCGCGTCGGTGCCGATCGTGACGACCCGCCCGCCGCGGCCGTGGTTGCCCTCGAACGCCGGCCACGCATTGACGGCGACGGCCACCACGATCCCGGTGATCACGAGCAGTGCCGTGATCGCGCCGAAGCCGACCTGAGCATTGCGGCGCACGGCGGCCAGCAGCCCCGCGACGTTGTCGGCGCCGCTGACCGCCACGGTCGGGGCGGGTGGTCCGATCGGCGGCACGAGCAACGCCGCTGCCTTGCCGGCCTTCCCGAACACCCGCACCGACAGCTGTGCGACCAGCGCGATGCCAGCGACCACGAGCAGGGCGATGAAGCCCGGCCCGGCGTCGGCGTCCGCGCGCGCCCACTGCGCGGATCCCTCCGGCACCGACCGCTCGACGGTGAGGATGAAGGCGCCCCAGACCAGCGTCCCGAACAACGCGAGCCGCCACACGAATCGCAGGTCGCGGCTGATGCGGACGACCCGCATCAGCCTTCGCGCATCCACGTCGTAGTCGCGCGCGGTGACCTCAGGCATCGACGTCCGGCCACGCGGGCCGAGCTTCGCGGCGGCGGCAGCCGACGGGTCCGGCCGGGAGCGGCTCGCCGGCATCGTGCACGCGCTCGACCGGCTCGACATCGCGTCGGCGACGTCCGGGTTGTTGCTGCGAATGCGTCCCCAGTTGAACGCCTCGAGCATCTTGATCGAGTACGACTCCCTGCTGCTCCGCAGCGCCTGCCGCAACATGCCGTACAGGTCGACCAGTACCCCGGTGCGCAATCAAGCCCGCCGCTGTCAGTTGCACATGCCCTCCCGGCTCGGACCGAAAGCTACCGGAGGTGACGTCAGGACACGCGGTGCCGCAACCGCAGCCGCCGAGCCCGATCACGGTGCGCGGCGGCTCGGCAGCGGCCTCGGAGCGCGTAGGCTCGGCATCAGCACCCGGGGACGGCTCCCCGAGGTGACGGGAATCGTCCGTCGGCCCACCGACGCCCAGGAGTCCCGCGCGACCGCCCTCGACGCCGTCGCGCCACGATCGTTGCCGGGCACACACGCTGCCCGCCCGCGGCACCACCCCGCGCGTGAGGTCGCACGACAACACACGTCGATCGACCGTCCGGACGGAAGGTCCACCTTGAATACCCGTTTCAACTTCGTCAGCACCTATCCGCCCACCCAGTGCGGCCTCGCCACCTTCACCGCCTCGTTGCGCACCGCGCTCATCGACCCGTCGACGACGAACGGGTCGGTCGTGCGCCTTGTCGAGACCGCGGCCCCACGCCCAGGACGCGAGGTTGTCGCCCAGATCGTCATGAACGACCCGGCCAGCCTGCGCCACGCCGCCGGGCACCTCAACGACGCGGATGTCGTGGTCGTCCAGCACGAATACGGCGTGTATGGCGGAACCGACGGCGACGAGATCCTGGCCCTGCTCGACACGTTGCAGATTCCCGCCATAGTCGTGCTGCACACGGTGTTGAGTGCCCCAACCACCCACCAGCGCGAGGTGCTCGAGGCGGTCATCGCCAAGGCAGACGCGGTCGTCGCGATGACGGCGACGGCGCAGGCACGACTCGTCGCCGGGTACCGCATGGACGCCTCGAAGGTACGACTGATCCCGCACGGCGCGGCCAACCGACCCAATTCGTCCGCGACGGCGACGTTCCGCAGCGGACGTGCGACCGTGCTCAGCTGGGGTCTGCTCGGTCCGGGCAAGGGCATCGAGTGGGGCATCGAGGCGATGGCCCGGCTCGGCGACCTGCGACCGGTTCCGCACTACGTTGTCGCAGGTCAAACGCATCCGAAGGTCATCGCCCATCAGGGCGAGGCCTACCGCGACGGCCTCAGGGCGCGGGTTCGCCATCTCGGCCTGGAGACCTCGGTGAGTTTCGACGGCCATTACCGCCACCCTGAATCGCTTGCCCAGTTGGTGCGGGCGGCCGACGTTGTGCTGCTTCCGTACGACTCGACCGAGCAGGTGACCTCGGGAGTGCTGATCGAGGCAGTCGCGGCGGGAAAGCCAGTGGTGGCGACCGCGTTCCCACATGCCCGCGAGTTGCTGGCCGACGGCGCCGGGATCGTCGTTCCGCATCGCGATCCGGCGGCCATCGCCGAGGCCTTGCGCGCAGTCATCACCCGCCAGGATCTGGTCGCGGCGATGGCCCAGGCTGCGGCGGCGGCTGCGCCGGCGCTGCAGTGGTCGGCGGTGGCCGATCAGTACCGCACCCTTGCCCATCAGCTGATCTCGGACCGCGTTCCCGCATGATCGCGTCGACGCCGGTAGTCGTCTTCGACCACCTGGAGCATCTCACCGACGCCCGCGGCCTGTTCGAGCACGCGTCGCACACCATCCCGCGTCGTGAACACGGGTACTGCGTCGATGACGCGGCGCGTGGCGTGGTCGTCCTCTGCCGCGAGCCGTCGCCCGGGCATCGACTGCGCCGCCTTCTGCGCTGCTACATGAGCCTGGTCATCACCGCCGTCGAGCGCGACGGGCGGTGCCACAACCGGATGAGCACCGACCGCACCTGGCAGGACGAGCCCGGCACCGGCGACTGGTGGGGGCGAGCCATCTGGGCGCTCGGAACCGCCGCTGCAGCCGGACCCACTCTCGGCATGCGGACGAGAGCCCGAAAGACGTTCCACCGCGCGGCCCAGACCCGCTCACCGCACACACACGCGATGGCGTTCGCCGCCCTCGGCGCCGCCCAAGTGCTTGCCCGGTATCCCGCGGACAAGGAGGCGCGAGCCCTGCTCACCGACGCCGTCCACACGATCGGTCCGGTCGGACCCGACCTCGACTGGCCGTGGCCCGAACCGAGGCTGCGCTACGGCAACGCCGCACTCGCCGAGGCACTGATCGTCGCCGGCGACGTGCTCAACGAGCCGAAGGCCGTGGCCCAGGGCACAACCATGCTGGCCTTGCTGCTCGACACCGAGACGCGCGACGGACACCTGTCGGTGACGCCGGTGGGTGGCCGCGGTCGGGATGACGAAGGCCCCGGCTTCGACCAGCAGCCGATTGAGGTCGCTGCGATCGCCGATGCCTGCGCCAGCGCGTACCGCGTGACATCTTCGGCCGCGTGGCTCGCCGGGGTGCGGCTCGCGTGGTCGTGGTTCCTCGGCGACAACGACAGCGCGACGGTCATGTTCGACCCGCTGACCGGCGGCGGCTTCGACGGGCTGGAACGAGCCGGCCGGAACAACAACCAGGGCGCCGAGTCGACGCTGGCGATGCTGTCAACCGCTCAGCAAGCCCGACAGCTCGTCGTTCCCCTGTGAGGGGACCTGGGCGGACACCACTCGCCGAGCGCCAGGACGCATCGCTGCGTCCCGATCCGAGCCGGGTGGTCGCCAGGCTGTTCCTGCCCGGCGAGGAGCTGCACCAGATGCAATCGCGGACGGCTCAGATCGTCGACCGGGTCATGGCCGTGCCCGAGGCCGAAATCGACCGGCTCGCCGAGACCTTGCTCGCCGACTTCGCCGCGCGTCACCACGATTACCGGCAGCTGCTCCTCCGGCACGCCTCAATCGTGCGGGTCCATGTGGGCGACCACCTAGAGGTGTCCACGTCCCGGGAGTTGGTGCTCGGCGCGGCCTTCACCGCCGAGTACGCGACCGAAGGCGCGGCGCTGTGCAATCCGAGCGCCTTTCTGCACCCCGACCAATCCGGGCTGGCCGACGGACAGGTCCGCGCGGCCGTCAGCGTACGTTGCATCGGCGAGGGCCACGTGTCCTCGATCGGCTTCTGTTCCGCCGTCATCGACCCATGCACGGGCTGGACGTTCGAGCCGCGCGGTACTCCGACGACACCCGGATCGGTGACGCCGGCCTGTTGGTACAAGAAGCCGCTCGCCTCCCTGCTCGCGGCCGAGCATCACCGCGACGAGCTGACGACGGCGCTGCTTCGTGCGCTGCCGGAACGCTTTACCCACGAAGACCTCGAACGCACCCTGGGCGAGCTGCACCACGACCTGCTGATCCGCCCCGGCGCGACCGAGATGGTCGAGGTCGTGCGTCGACTGGTGTCGTCGGCTTACGACGTCGAGTTCGACGCCGGCAGCGTCCTCGATCAACGCGTGCTCCTCCCGGCCACCGTCGAGGAGAGCAACGGCATGGAGGACGCGCGGTTCACCCGGTTCATCGACGGTCAAGGGGACGTGGAGTACCGAGCGACCTACACGGCATATGACGGGCAGCGCATCGCCCCACGACTGCTCACCAGCCCCGATCTGCGCAGCTTCCAGGGCCGCCGGTTGGCCGGGCCTGCAGCGCGGAACAAGGGCATGGCTCTGTTTCCCCGTCTGGTCAATGGACGCCACCTCGCCCTGTGCCGGTCCGACGGTGAGAGCACCGGGTTGACCAGCTCAGCGGATGGCATCGAGTGGGAGGCCGAAACCGTGCTTCAGTCACCGACCCGCAGCTGGGAGATGTTGCAGGTCGGCAACTGCGGGCCGCCGATCGAAACCGATCGCGGCTGGCTCGTCCTCACTCACGGGGTCGGCCCGATGCGTACCTACGCCATCGGCGCCGCGTTGCTCGACCTCGATGACCCGAGCCGAGTGATCGCGAGCCTGGACGATCCGTTGCTCGAACCCGGCCCGGACGAGCGGGAAGGGTACGTTCCGCACGTCGTGTACTCGTGCGGCGCCCTGCTGCACGGTCGCGACTTGTGGCTCCCGTTCGGCGTCGGTGATGCCCGCATCGGCGTGGCCCGTGCGAACCTCGCCGACGTGCTCGACGCGATGACCCCGACGCCGAGACGCACCGCTCAGCTCGGGCCGCCGAGCAGGTCCGCGTAGATGTCCAGGTACTGGGTCACCATGCGGTCCACGTTGAAGCGCTGAGCGCTGCGGGCGTGTACGCGGTACCGCTCCAGAGCGGCTGCCTGGTCAACCGCAGCGACCGCTGAGCTCACGTCCTCGACCAGGTACCCGGTCACCCCCTCGTCGACGATCTCCGGCATCGAGCCGCGACGGTACGCGACCACAGGTGTCCCGCACGCCATCGCCTCGACGACGGAGAGTCCGAACGGTTCGTCGAAGTGGATCGGGTGAAGGAGGACGGCGGCCTCCCCCAGCACCTCTGCTCGTTGCGCCGCCCCGACCGAGCCGAGGTAACGCACCCGGTCGCCGTTGACGTATGGCTCGACCTCCTCGGCGAAGTACCGCTGGTCCTGGACGATCCCGCAGATCACCAACCGCCGGCCGGCGCGCCGAGCGATCTCGATCGCGTCCGCAGTGCCCTTGTCCGGGTGGATCCGTCCGAAGACGACTAGGTCATCACCGGCAGCGGCGTGAAACGGTACGACGGCGAGGTCTATGCCGTGGTGAACGGTGGCAACGTAGTCGAGGTCAGGGCTGCGGTCGGAGTCGGAGATCGCGACGTAAGCCGACTGCGCGTGTGCGTAGGCCGGCAGGATTCCGGCCCCCGAGAAGCCGTGGATGGTCGTGACCATGGGCGCGTCGCAGTGCTCTGAGAGGGCGAGCGGCAGCCAGTCAAGTTGGTTGTGCACCAGGTCGAACTCTCCCGAGCGGGCAAGCGCGTGGGAGACGTGGATCGCCTCCCATACCCTCCCGTCCAGCCGGTCATCCTCGGCGTAGCCGCGTGGGCAGACACCGTCCAGATCGGCTGCGGTCAGCGAGTCCAGCGTCGCGAACAATGTGACGTCGACGCCGCGGGCCACCAGCCCCTCGGTCAGCAGACTGGTCACCAGCTCCCACGGACCGTAGTGGACCGGCGGGGTCCGCCACGCGATCGGTCCGAGCAAGGCGACCCTCATTCGCGAACCGTACGCCCGACGAAGACTTCGAGGACGCTACAGAACGACAGGCGGAGGTACTCGGCATCGATGCGAATGAATGCCGCCACGGATCGTGACCGATCTCGACGATCGGTTCTGCCGCGCGCTGCCTGTTCGGCCGGCTGGTCGGGCAGGATCGAGGCGTGAGCACTGTGGTGATGCACGCGGTGGTGTCGGTCGACGGCTTCATCGCGGACGCGAATGACGACGTCGGTCCGTTGTTCGACTGGTACTTCAACGGCCACGCCGAGATCGTGGACGGCGGCCCGTTCAAGGTCGGCGAGGCCTCGATCGGGTACGTGCGCCCGATGTGGGAACGCCTCGGGGCGACGGTGATCGGACGGCACCTGTTCGACCTGACCAACGGGTGGGAGGGCACCCCGCCGGCCGGCGAACACATCGTGGTGGTGTCGCACCGGCCGAGACCGGACGGCTGGCATCCCGAGGCGTCCTGCCGCTTCGTCGACGACGTGGGCGCGGCCATCGCGGCGGCGAAGAAACTTGCCGGTGAGCGCGACGTGGCGGTCGCCGCCGGCGACATGGGCGGGCAGGCGCTCGCCCTCGGCCTGGTCGACGAGGTCGCGATGGACGTCGTGCCCGTCGTGTTCGGCTCCGGCAAGCGCTACTTCGGGTCACTCGACGCGCGGCACCTGCTGGAGGATCCCGACCCGGTCATCCAGGGTTCCCGCGTGCTCCATCTGCGGTACCGGGTGCGTCGCTGATGGCCCTCACCGTTGCGCCGGCCGGCGAGGCGTTGTTCGACGACGTCCAGACGATCTTCGGGACGAGGGGGCAGGCTGCCCGCTGCCAGTGCCAGGCCTACCGCATGGGCTGGTACGACCAGAAGTCCGACAACGTCCAGGGCCGACGCGAACTGCTCCGGGATCAGGTGAGCGAGGGACACGGCGTCCTCGCCTACCTCGACGGCGAGCCGGTCGGCTGGTGCTCGCTGGCACCGCGACGCGACTACACGTACTTGCGCCAGACCACGTGGAAGGGCCGCCACGAGGACAAGGACGATGCGAGCATCTGGGCGGCCACCTGCTTCGTGATCCGAGCGGGATTCCGCCGCCAGGGCGTCAGCCGTGCGCTCGTCGGCGGCACGATCGACGTGGCGCGCGATGCCGGCGCGCGCAGCATCGAGGCCTACCCGATGAAACCGGCTGCGGGCAAGGACATCCCCTGGGGTGAGCTGCACGTCGGGAAGCTCAGCAGCTTCCTCGAGGCGGGCTTCCGGGTGGTGCACGTGCCATCGCTGCGTCGCGCGATCGTTCGCTACGACTTCTGAGTCCGGTGCGCTGGTGCACGCCGGGCCGGGCTGGTTTCGTGGTGGCGTGGGGGCGCGAGAGTACGACCGGGTGCGGGAGCTCGCGCTGGCTTTGCCCGAGGTCACCGAGCGCCTGAGCCACGGCGCCGTCTGCTTCTTCGTCCAGAACCGCCGACCGCTGTGCTACCTGCACGACAACCACCGCGGCGACCGCCGCGTCTCGTTGTGGTGCCCGCTTCCGGCCGGCACCCAAGACGAACTGGTGACGGCCGACCCGCTGCGCTTCTTCAGGCCGACGACGTCGTCACGCAGAGCTTTCGAGCACTGGGTGGGCATCTTCTTGGACCCTGCGGACCCGGCCGAGCTGGATTGGGACGAGATCGCGGCCATCCTGGCCGACGCCTATCGGCTGGTGGCGCCGGCCAAGCTTGTCCGGCAACTCGACGCCGGAGCTGGCTGACCGCTGCTCGCGAGGTTGCTGCCGCGCCGCAGGCGATCAGTTCGCGAGCACTCGCGAGACCAGTCAGGAGATTGCAGCGCGCACGAGTTCGGCGACCTGCTGCTCCACCACTGGGCTCCAGTTCTTGAGCGCGTAGGACACCGGCCACATGTCACCGTCGTCGAGGTTCGCCGCGTCCTGGAAGCCCAGCGTCGAGTAGCGATACTTGAACTTGCCTGCGTCCTGGAAGAAGACGACGACCTTGCCGTCCGCGTTCGAGTAGGCCGGCATGCCGTACCACGTCTTCGGCGACAATTCCGGGGCGGTCGCGGTCACCGTCACGTGCACGCGCTCAGCGAGCGCTCGATCGTCCGGTGCCATCTCACCGATCTTGTCCAGCAGCGCCTGCAGCCCATCGGCTTTCTTGGCGCCCGACTTGCCCTCGGCACGTAGCTCGTCGGCGCGCTCCTTCATCGCGGCCCGCTCCTCGGCGCTGAAGCCGTCGGACCCGGCCCGGGCATTCTTCGTGGGCATTCTCAAGCTCCCCTTCGTGGCTCACCCGGCTCGGCGTCGTGCCGGGCATCGTCGACAAGGCTAGGCCCGGCCACACCGTGATGATCCGCGGCGGCCGCGTCGGCGCAGATCAAGCGGTGCACGGTGTGGACGTCGGGCCCGAGCCGGGCCAGGTGAGTGACCAGGTCATCCGTCGCGGCGCCGAGTGCTTCGGCGCTCATCGGCTCAAGCGCGTCAAGGATGAACAACGCAGTGGTGGTGCCTTCGCGAAGTTGGGTGCGACGTGCCTGGCGCCAGTTCCAGCGCCGGCAGGTGACGCCCGCCCCGTCGCACCACACCACCTCGCCGACCTCGGGATGCTCGATCACGTCGACGCCCCCGGCGAGGGTGTCGAAGGGCTCGGTGCCGGCGGCGCGGGCCAGCCGTGGCGATCCGATATAACTGGTTAGGTCCTCGCCGCCGAGCGGGACCTGGTGCAGCACCGAGATCGCGTTGTAGAGATCGGTGAGCCGGTTCACCCGCGGGAGCCCCGCCGCTGCTCGGCGCAGCAACGCCTCCAGGCTGTTGCGGGTGCGTTGCGGCTTGGCGCCGAACGCCCGGTATGCCTCCCGCCAAGCCGCCACGTGCGGCAACTGCTCCACCGAGCGGTCAGACAGCAACCCGCGGGCGGAGGTCTCGGCGGCCTGCAGCAGCGCGTCACTTGCCTGGTCGCTCGGGCCGGGGACAAGCCCGCCCACGGCAAGCAGCGTCGCCCGGTAGTCCGGCCGCAGCGCGAACACGGCGGCGTCGACGCTGCTGTCGGCGAGGAACTTTTCGAGCGTGGCGGACTCAGCCATCGACATCCTCCGAATGTGCGCTCCCAACAGATGCGAAGCGGGTTAGCCGTAGCTCGGGTCGAGTGGGGTCGACGGGTGCACCGCAACGGCATCGAGCGCCGGCGCGGCGAGGACGGCTTCGACTGCGGCGTGACCGGCGCCGAGGTAGGTCAGGTAGCCGTCGATGTCGGTGGCGACCAGCCAGGCGCGGTCCTCGGGCCACCAGAGGCTCGCACACCGCCATTCCGTCGGCGTCGGCAGAACCGGTGCGGCCGAGACCGGTCCGGTGAGCAGGTGGTAGGCCCGGTGAGGCGTCCGGACGCGCATCGACCGGTCTCGCCAAGCGTCGGTCTCCTCGAGGCCGAAGCCCTCCCAGAGGCAGAAGTAGGCGCGGTTCGGTGTCTCGGTAAAGCTCGACAGGATTCGGGCGAGGGCCTCGGTCTCCGGCGCACCGAACCCGCCGTCACTGGGCCGGCCCCAGCCCTCGGACCCGGCTACCAGCTCGTCGAACCGAGTCCCGGCGGTCAGTTCGACGCCTCGATCGCTCGCGATCTCGGACCAGCGATGGCGGCGGCCCTCGTCCTCCGGGCTGTAGGTGGGTGGCAGCACGCGGGCATAGGCCGCGAACACGGATGGCACCATCGCGGCGACGACCCCGACCTCGGTGTTGGCCGTCAGCGCACTCGCCACCCACTCGGCGGCATGCACATCAGCGAGCAGCGACATTCCGGCAGCCCACGGGACGGGCTCATCCAGGTCCATCCGAACAGTGTCCTACCGAACCTCGACGCGCGGCCAAGATCGTCAACACGACGTCGCGAGTCGGCCGATGTCGCGCGCAAGAATGTAGGTGGACCCGATGAGTGGAGGACGGATGGCACGCGTCGCGCATTTCGAGATCCAGGCCGACGACGTCGAGCGGGCGAAGGCGTTCTACTCGGCCGCGTTCGGGTGGACGTTCCAGGACTGGAGCGGCGCTGTCGGATCGGCGTACTGGGGCATCGTGACCGGGGCCGACGACGAACCCGGCATCAACGGCGGGCTGCTGGCGCGCCCCGTACCCGCCCCCGCCGCGCAGCAGGGCACCAACGCGTTCGTGTGCACGATCGCGGTGGACGACTACGACGCGATGGAGCGGCGCATCCTCGACGCGGGCGGCCAGGTCGCGCTGCCGAAGATGGCGTTGCCCGGCATGGCCTGGCAGGGCTATTACCTGGACACCGAGGGCAACACGTTCGGCATCCACCACCCCGACCCGACCGCTGCCTGACCCCGCTGGCTGCTCGCAGACCTGCCCGACCCCGTATCCATCGAGGGCTGAGCAGCCCTGTCACCTGTCGGTCGGCCGTGCGGGTGGTTGTTGGCCGGGACAGGGCGCGCCGAGCCCGAGATGCACGGTTTGCTGTCGGTGCTGACTGCTGACCACGATCGGCACGCAGGCCGGCCGGTCGATCCAGTAACCGCCGGCGTAGGCCAACCATTCGCCGTCGGGGTCGGCACAGCGGCCGACGTTGATCCGGACGCTGGGTGTGCCCGGGCTGCCCCACCCGATCCTGACGCGGTGGCTGTACGCCGTCGGGGACGATGAGGCTGAAGCTCGCGCCCGGCTTGATCACCAAACCCGTCTTCGCGAACAGGCGCAGCGGGCCCGGCTCGCCGGTGCGTGCTGTCTGCAGCGCCCGATGGGCTGGGCTGGTCGGCAACCCAACCACCCCGAGCACGAGGTGCAGCGGCCGGACCTGGGCGTGGTGGTCGATCGCCTCGTCGCATCGCAGCGGCTCACCGGTGACGGTCCGTTCAGCGGATCCGGTCGCGCTGCTCAACAACGTCGACGCGGCAGAGCTCGCGGTGCCAGCGGGCGAGTGTTGGCTCGTGCAGCCGGCGAGCAGCATCAGGCCGACGAGACCTGCGCTCATGCCGAACACCACCGGCCGCATAGCGGTCATTGTGATCCCCGAAACAGTGTTCGGTCCGATCGATCGTCAGCCGAGGTCGTGCGGCTGCACCGCGTTCGAATCGTCGGCCCAGTTGGCCTTGTTCATGCGCGACGGCTGGACGCGCGGGGGTTCGCCGTCCTGCTTCGGGAAGTTCGGCGGGTACGGCGCGTCCCCCAGCCCCCGATCGCTCTCGTCCCGCTCGGCCCATTCGAGCAACGGCTCGATGTCCCACACCGCGTCGTCGATGCCGGCGTGCACGTCACCCAGCGCCGCGAATCGCGCGGGCACCGTCGCGATGGTGAAATCGCGCATCTCGACGTCGGGCAACTCGTGCCAGGTGACCGGCGTCGACACCGGACCGTGCGGCTGCCCGCGCACCGAATAGGCGGCGGCGATCGTGCGGTCCTTCGCGTTCTGGTTGTAGTCGATGAAGATCTGCTCGCCGCGCTCCTCCTTCCACCACGCGGTGGTCACCTGGTCGGGGACGCGTCGCTCGACCTCGCGTGCGAACGCCAGCGCCGCACGGCGCACTTCGCGGAAGCCGAACCGGGGCTGGATGCGGACGTAGACGTGCACGCCCTTCGAGCCGGACGTCTTCGGCCAGCCGACCGCCCCGAGTTCGGTCAGCACCTCGTTCACCACGACCGCCACGCGTTTGGCGTCGTCGAAGTCAGTGCCCGGCTGGGGGTCGAGGTCGATGCGCAACTCGTCGGGCTTCTCGACGTCCGCGCGCCGGGTGTGCCACGGGTGGAACTCGACCGTGGACATCTGCACGGCCCAGACGACCGCGGCCAGCTCCGTCACGCACAGCTCGTCGGCGGTGCGTCCGGACGGAAAGCTGACCTCGGCCGTCTGGACCCAGTCCGGTGCTCCCTTGGGCAGCCGCTTCTGGTAGATCTTCTCCCCCGCGACACCCTCCGGGTAGCGGTGCAGCATGCACGGGCGCTCGCGCAGCGCGCGCACGATCCCGTCCCCGACCGCGAGGTAGTACTGCGCCAGGTCGAGCTTGGTCTCGCCGCGCTCGGCGAAGTACACACGGTCGGGATTGCTGATGCGCACGGTGCGCGTCCCGACCTCGAGGTCCGTGCTCGGCGAGGCCATGCCCGGACGTTAGCGCGGGGTCAGGACGTCAGGAACCGCTCCACGCCGTGTGCTGTGCGTAGAGGGTCTGCACGCCACCGCCCCAGTAGTTGCCGTCGACATAGCCGCGGGTGTCGACGTTCATCGTCGCGGCGGGCTTGGAGTTGAAATCAGCGGGGCCGTCCGCGGTGTGCGCGCCGTGCAGCGCCCCGTCGCGCGTCTGGATGGCGACGCGGGTGCCGAACGAATAGTTCTCGCCCGAGAAATGCATGTGTGCCCAGTTGCGCAGGTTCGAGTTGCACCAGCCCCAGTACTGGGTGAGGGTCCCGACGCGCCAGCTCTGCGTCCCGACGTACTGCATGACCGGCGCGTTGTTGACGAAGTGCGCCGTCCCGCATCCGCTCGGCGAGGCCGCCGCCGGTGCTGCGAGCGCGACCGTCCCGGCGGCCAACAGCCCCGCACCGGCCAGTGCGAGCTTGATCTGCTTCATGAACGAGTCCTCCGTCGTCGTCAGGCGGCACCATTGCCGCCAAATGGCGTAAACCTATCGATTCCGGTCGGACGCGGCCAGCCGAGCGGTGCTTACAGTTGTCTCGTGCGCACCGACGAGTTGGACTGGGACGACGAGCCCGAGCCACCACGCGCGCCCTACGTGGACGGCGCCTGGGGACGCACCGCGAACCCGAACACCGCCGACGGCCAGTTGCAGAACCTCGCCGCACTCGGTGGCGGCCTGGCGCGGTTGTCCGCCCCGCGACGTACCGCAGCCAAGATCGTCGTGTGGCTGATCCTCATCGGCACGGCCGCGACCATCCTGCTCGGCGTCGTCAGCATCGTCCGAGTTTGGTAATGCTCAGCCGCCTGCGATCTGGGTACCGTCGACGCATGAAGACCGACGACCTTCCCGCTGCCCCTGTCACCAAGACCGAGGACGAGTGGCGCGCCGAACTCGGCCCTGACGCGTACGCCGTGCTACGCCAGGCAGGTACCGAGCGGGCGTTTACCGGCGAGTACACCGACAACAAGCGGATCGGTGTCTACCGGTGCCGTGCCTGCGAGGCCGAGCTGTTCCGCAGCGAGCACAAGTTCGACTCGCACTGCGGGTGGCCGAGCTTCTTCAGCCCGCTCGCCGGCGACCGGATCATCGAGCGCTCCGACACGGCGATGGGGATGACCCGTACCGAGGTGCTGTGCGCCAACTGCCACAGCCACCTCGGGCACGTGTTCGCCGGCGAGGGCTACGGCACCCCGACCGACCTGCGCTACTGCATCAACTCGATCTCGATGACCTTCGAGGACGAACCCGCGGGTTAGTCGCCGCGCTTGAGCTTGCGCCAGCCGCCGGCGCGGTTGTTGGCGATGATCTGCTCGAACATCAGCTTCAGCGGCGCGGCCGGTACACGCTGACCGTCGTAGACCGCCACCGTGCGCGCGGTCTTGTTCTCGCGCCCGGCCGTGATGATGCCGTCCGGATCGGGGACGATCGCGCCGTCGTAGAGGAACACGTTGACGTGGTCCTTGGTCGCAAGCAACGCGCAGATGTTCCCGTCCAGCACGAAGTACGGCTGGACGGTGCGCTTGATCGTTTCCACGACCTCCGGATCAGCCGAGTGGACGAGGTCCCGCACCTCGCGGCAGACCACTTGCTGCCATTGGGGTAGCCGGTCGATGTAGGCATCGACGCGGGGGTCAGTGAGGTAGTCCATCACCTGAGCATCGCCTACGGCAGCGCGTCGACCAGTTCGGCGGTCCCGCGGCGCGCGCCGGTGTAGAACGGCACCTCCTCGCGGACGTGGCGCCGCGTCTCGGACCCGCGCAGGTGCCGCATCAGGTCGACGATGCGGTGCAGCTCGTCGGCCTCGAACGCGAGCAGCCACTCGTAATCGCCCAGCGCGAACGATGCCACCGTGTTCGCCCGGACGTCCGGGTACTCACGTGCCAGCTGCCCGTGCTCGGCGAGCAGCGCGCGCCGTTCGGCGTCCGGCAGCAGGTACCACTCGTACGAGCGGACGAACGGGTACACGCACACGTACGCGCGCGGGGTCTCGTCGGCGAGGAACGCCGGGACGTGGCTCTTGTTGAACTCGGCCGGACGGTGCAGCGCCATGTTCGACCAGACCGGCTCCAGGTGCGCACCCAGCCGAGTGCGTCGAAGGCGCGAGTACGCCTCCTGCAGCGCGTCGGCCGTCGACGCGTGCCACCAGATCATCAGGTCGGCGTCCGCGCGGAGTGCACTCACGTCGTAGGTCCCGCGGACGGTGACGTCCTTGGCGGCGAGCTGGTCGAACAACTCGTCCACCTCGGCGACGAGACCGGCGCGGTCGGCATCGCCGATCGGGCGGACCGACCGGAACACCGACCAGGCGGTGTAGCGGATGACGTCATTGAGTTCGCGTGCGGACTTCGTCATGGTCCTCATTGTCCTCGTCGGTCGAGCTGCGCGAGCAGCGCTGTCGCCGCCGACCGGCCGGACGCTATGCAGGCGGGAATCCCGACACCGTCGAAAGCGGCGCCGCAGACAGCCAGCCCCGCAACGCCGGCAACGCCGGCGCGCACCCGGGCGACGCGGTCGACGTGCCCCACCTCGTACTGCGGCAGCCCGCCCCCCCAGCGGGTCACGAGCGCGTCGACCGGGTCGGCGCTGATCCCGAGCAGTTCGAGCAGGTCGCGGCGGGCCAGCGCGACCAGGTCCGCGTCCTCGCGCTGCAGCACCTGGGCCTCGCCGGCCCGTCCGAGTGATGCGCGCAGCACGGCGACCCCGGCGTCCAGCGGCCACTTCTGCGACGACAGTGTCACGCCTTTCACGGCCAGCCCTTCACCCGCGCCGACGAGCAGTCCGCTGCCGGCCGGAAGTGCCACCGAGCGGTAGGCCAGCGTGACGATCGCCATGCTCGCGCTCTCGATCGCGGCGAGCTCCGCGGCTGCCGCCGGCGCCAGACCGCTCAGCAGGCGCGCGGCCTTCGCAGCAGGTGTCGCGATCACCAGCTCATCGCACTCGATGAGTTCGCTGTCGGGGACCGGCCCGCAGTCCAACGCAAATCCGGTCGTGGTGCGGCGCACGGCGCGGACGGTGACCCCGGTCCGCACGGCGAACCGTCCCGAAGCAACCATCACCTCCGGCAGCCGGCCGATCCCGCCGGCCAGCGAGGTGAACACGTCTCCGTCGTTCTGCGCCGAGTGCGCGGCGAGCCCGGCTGCGGCCGCCACCAGCGAGCCGCCGCCGCCCAGCGCTGCGTACAGGGTGGGGATCGTGGCCTGCAGCGACAAGTCGTCGGCGCGCCCGGCGTAGACGCCGCCGAGCAACGGTTCGACGAGCCGGTCGGTCACCTCGTTACCGAGGCGCTCGCGGACCAGCCGGCCGACGGCGACGTCCTCGATGAGCGGTGCGATGCGTTCACGGTGCGGCTCGGCCTCGATCCGGGCGATCGCGTGCGCGGTGAGGGCGCCGGTGGCCCGCACCCCGTCCGCCTCGGACGGGACACCCATCACCGTGCGCGACGGCAGCGGGTGCAGCGCTCCCCCGGCCCGGACGAGCGCAGCCGTCGTCCTCGGCGCGATCCGGGCCGGCGCCAACCCGACCGACTCGATCAGAGCGATCCCCTCGGGCCGGCGGGCCAGGACGGCCTCGGCACCGACATCCACCGGCACCCCGGCCACCTGCTCGACGCGCAGCTTGCCGCCGACGCGATCGCTGGCTTCGAGCACCGTGACCTGCTCGCCGGCCGCGGCGAGTTCCCAGGCGGCGGCGAGGCCGGAGATGCCGGCTCCGACGACGACGATCACAGCGAATGGACGAGCTCGACGATCCTCGTCAGCACGTCGGGGTCGGTGTCGGGCGGAACGCCGTGGCCGAGGTTGAAGATGTGTCCGGCCGTCCGCCGGCCCTCGTCGACCACCCGGCGCACGGCCTGCTCGACCACCGGCCAGTCCGCCCGCAGGATCGCCGGGTCGAGGTTGCCCTGGACAACGGTGCCGGGCCCGACCCGCCGGGCAGCTTCGTCCAGCGGCACCCGCCAGTCCACGCCGACGACGTCCGCACCGGCAGCGGCCATCGACGCGAGCAACTCGCCGGTCCCGACGCCGAAGTGGATCCGGGGCACGCTCAACCCGGTCAGGGCCGCGGTGCTGTGCGGCGACGCGTGGGTCTCGTAGTCCGCCCGCGACAGCGTCCCGGCCCACGAGTCGAACAGCTGGACGGCCGAGGCCCCGGCGTCGATCTGCACCCGCAGGAACTCGTGCGAGATCACCGCGAGCCGGCCGAGCAGGGCATGCCAGAGCTCGGGCGCACCGAGCATGAGGGCCTTCGTGCGGGCGTGGTCCCGGGACGGCCCGCCCTCGACCAGGTAGCTGGCCAGCGTGAACGGTGCGCCCGCGAACCCGATCACCGGGGTCGGGCCTAGTTCGGCGACGAGGGCACGGATCGCCGCCGTCACGTACGGGACGTCCGCCGGCTCGAGCGCGCGCAACACGTCCAGGTCGGCCATCGTGCGGATCGGGTGTTCGACGACCGGCCCGACGCCAGGCACGATGTCGATCCCCACCCCGATGGCGACCAGCGGCACGACGATGTCGGAGAAGAAGATCGCCGCGTCGACGCCATGCCGGCGCACCGGCTGCAGGGTGATCTCGGTGATCAGGTCGGCGTCACGGCAGGCGTCGAGCATCGCGTTGTCGGCGCGCAGGGCCCGGTATTCGGGCAGTGACCGGCCGGCCTGGCGCATGAACCACACCGGCGGACGGGAGTCGGGACGACCGCTCGCGGCGCGCACGAGCAGCGATTCGCCGGGGTCGTGGATGGGAGCAGCCGTCGGGGCAGCGGGGCCGGCGGTATCCGCGGCGGAAGCAGTATTGGACATCACCAACCATCGTCGCATGTGCCTTCGGCGCGCCTGCCTGCAAAGGTGGGTCCGGCATGCGAAGTTCACCCACGAGTGCCGTCCGTGTTCTGCCGGCGAAGGAGCGGCTCATGCGCATCGACCTGATCAGCGAGCTCTACCTCGACTGCCCCGTGTGCGGGCGGCCGGGCCCGGCCGAGACCCCGCCCTGCGTGGACGGGCACGGCGAGGAATGCCCGGATCGGATCTGCGCTCGCTGCGGCACCGCGCTGTTCGTCGACCCGTACATCACGATCAACGGGTGCCTGGCTGACTTCGATGCCGACGGCGCTGATGCCGGCGCCCTCGCGGACGGCGCCGCGTGACGAAGCCGACGACACCCTCCCTGCGCCCGATGACCGAGCCGACCGACAGCACCCCGGCCCCTCCTGCCGACGAGCGCGACCGGCCGCAGATCTTCCGCGCCGCCGTGCTGAGCCTGGTCGACACGAGCGTGCGGCGCGAGGTCCGCGTCGAGCCGCTGCGCCCGCCCCAGCGGCTCGCGCCGTGGAGCTACGCGATCTCTGCCGACGTCCTCGATCCGAGCGGCGAGGAACTCGCAACCGGACGGCTGGTGTTGCTGCACGACCCGGACGGTGTCGACGCCTGGGACGGCGTGCTGCGGCTCGTCGCGTTCGCGTCCGCCGAACTGGACGCCCAGATGGGCGTGGACCCGATGCTGCCGGCGGTCGGCTGGAGCTGGCTGGCCGGCGCGCTCGACGAGCGTGGCGCGGCCTATCGGGCAGCCGGCGGCACGGTCACGCAGACCACGTCCACCCGCTTCGGCGACCTCGCCGGGCCCTCGACAACGGTCGCGATGGAACTGCGGGCGTCGTGGACGGCCGATACTGCAGACATGACACCGCACCTGCACGCCTTCGTCGATCTGCTCTGCGCCGCCGCGGGCTTGCCGCCCGAGGGCGTCACGCTGCTCGCGCAGCCGTGAGGTGACCGTCCCCGAGGCGCCGATCGAGGCGGTCGAACCCGGTCCGGACCCCGTCCCCCTGCTGCGCGAACCGGCCGAGGGCGTGCCGGACCCGATCGAGACCGCCGATGACCTGGCCCGCCTGGCCGACCGGATGGCGGCCGGCACCGGCCCGGTCGCTGTCGACGCCGAGCGGGCCTCGGGCTACCGGTACAGCCAACGCGCCTACCTCGTCCAACTGCGTCGAGCCGGGGCCGGGTCCGCGCTCGTCGATCCGATCGCGGTGCCCGACCTCACGCCGCTCAACGAGGCGATCGACGGTGCCGAATGGATCTTGCACGCCGCGAACCAGGATCTCGCCTGCCTGGCCGAGGTCGGACTCGTCCCGTCGCGGTTGTTCGACACCGAACTCGCCGGCCGCCTGCTCGGCGCGGAACGGGTCGCGCTCGGAACGATGGTCGAGCAGCACCTCGGTGTCCGGCTCGAGAAGGGCCACTCGGCCGCGGACTGGTCGACAAGACCGCTGCCGCGCGACTGGCTGGTCTACGCGGCGCTGGACGTCGAGCTGCTGATCCCGCTGCACGACGTTTTGGTCGGCCTGCTGGCGGACGCCGACAAGCTCGACTGGGCGAGGCAGGAATTCGAGGCCGTCCGTACGGCTCCCGCGACCGCACCCCGCGTCGACCCGTGGCGCCGCACCTCGGGTATCCACGCGCTGCGCAACCGGCGGCAGCTGGCCGTCGTGCGCGCCCTCTGGCACGCCCGCGACAACTATGCCGAGGCACGCGATGTCGCACCCGGGCGGGTGTTGCCCGATGCGGCGATCGTCGACGCGGCGCGCGCCCTGCCTCGCGAGCAGGCGAGTCTGGCCGCGTTGCCGGTCTTCCGCGGGCCGCGACAGCGGCGCCAGCTCGAGCGCTGGTTCGCGCCCATCGAAGGCGCTCTGACCCTGCCCGGCGAGGAGCTGCCGCAGCTGACGGCGGGCGGCGGCGACGGCATCCCGCCGGCGTCCCGCTGGCGCGACCGCGATCCGGTGGCCGCGGCCCGGTTGGCCCGCTGCCGCGAGATCGTGACCGAGCTGGTCGAGTCGCGGACGGTGCTCGCGCAGAACCTGCTGGCCTCCGACGTCATCCGCCGGCTCGCCTGGGAACCGCCCGCCCCGCTCACCGAGGACGCGGTCCGGTCCCGGATGGCCGAGCTCGGCGCCCGTCCGTGGCAGATCGATCTCACCGCGCCGAGGCTCACCATCGCGCTGGCCGAGGCCGAGCCGGAGTAGCCCTCGCCGTCAGCCGCGCGCCGACAGCCGCGCGACGAGCTGGGCGGCAGGTCCTGGCTGACGCTCGCCGTTGAGGTTGATGTTGCGGCCCATCCGGTTATGGAAGGTCTGGGCGCCGGCACGCGGCAGCTCGATGCGCAGAGCGAGCCCGCCGAAGGGTGGCGCCGCTGCCTGGAGCTTGCCGTAGTGCGCGTCCACGATCAGCCGGACGATGGCCAGGCCGAGGCCGGCCCCGCGGGTGGCGGTCCGCACCCGGCCACCGCGGCGGAACGGCTCGAAGAGCGCATCCACGTCCGAGGCGGCGATCACCGCGCCGCCGTTGGCGACGTGCAGCCAGACCCGCTCGGGCGTCTGGGCGGTGGTGACGCGCAGCCACCCGTTCGGGACGTTGTGCCGGATCGCGTTCTCGACCAGGTTGCCGATCAACCGCTCGAGCAGACGCGGATCACCCATCGTGATGGCGGTTTCGGCGGTCATCTCGATGGAGATGCCCTTCTCGGCCGCCTCGGTGCGGACGGACTCCACCACGCCGGGCACGAGCTTGGCCAGATCGACCTCCTCGATCACCTCGAGCTCGCCCGCCTCGACGGCCTGCAGCCGGGCGAGGGTGAGCAGCGAGGTGACCAGGCGCTGCGCCCGCTCGGTCGCGATCGAGATCTCGTGTCCCATCCGCCGCAACTCGTCGGTGTCGGCGTCCGGATCGGCGAGGGTCACTTCGAGCTCGGTCTTGATTACCGCGAGCGGGGTGCGCAGTTCGTGCGAGGCGTTCGCGACGAACAGCCGTTGACTTTCGAACGCCGCGTCCAGGCGCCCCAACATGTCGTCGAAGGTGTCCGCGAGTTCGCGGAGCTCGTCGTCCGGCCCGCCGAGGTTGATCCGCTGGTCGAGCGTCTCGGTCGACATCTGCTTCGCGGTCTGAGTGAGCCGCGCGATCGGACGCAACGCCTGCTTGGCCAGCAGGTAGCCACCGGTCGCGCCCACCACGACGACGATGCCGAAGTAGATCAATCCGACGTGCAGCAGGTAGCTCACCGCCGAGGACCGCGCCTGCTGGGTGATCTCGCCCGGCAGGCGGCCGGTCCACGTGCCGTCGGCGCCCAAGACCCGGACGCGCGTGACGTCGCCGAAGAAGCTGTTGGTGTTGATCGACTTGCTGATCAGCAGGATCGAGGTGAACAGGACCGAGACACCGACGAGGAACACCAGTCCGCCGTACAGCAGCGCCATGCGCAGGCGCAGGGTAGGGCGGAACAGCCTCACGATCCGGTACCGGCTGCCTCACCGCTCGGGCCGAGCAGCGCGGGGTCGATGCGATAGCCCGACCCGACCACCGTGTCGATGATCGCGGGCTCGCCGAGCTTGCGCCGCAGGGTCATCATGGTCACCCGAACGGTCGTGGTGAACGGATCGGCGTTCTCGTCCCACACTCGATCAAGCAGCTCCTCGCTGCTCACCACGGCACCCTGCGAGGTGAGCAGCGTCTCGAGGACGCCGAACTCCTTGCGTGTCAGGTCGATCATGCGCCCGCGCCGGGTCACGGTCCGCTTCGACGAGTCCAGCTCGAGGTCGCCTGCGGTCAGGACGGGTGGCGCGGCCGGTGTGGTGCGCCGGCCGAGTGCTCGTACCCGTGCGACCAGCTCCGCGAACGCGAACGGCTTGGGCAGGTAGTCGTCGGCGCCGAGGGCGAGGCCGGAGACCTTGTCCTCGACGGTTCCGCTCGCCGTCAGCATCAACACGCGGGTCAGCGAACCGTCGTCGGTGAGCTTGCGGCACACCTCGTCGCCGGAGATCCCCGGCAGGTCGCGGTCGAGCACGACCACGTCGTAGCGCGTCAGCGAAGCCTTTCGGTAGCCGTCCTCGCCGTCGTTCGCGACGTCGACGGCCATACCCTCGCGCCGCAAGCCGCGCGCGACGGCCTCGGCCAGTTGTACTTCGTCCTCAACCACCAGGATGCGCATGCGTTTCCTCCGACCCCTCCGGTCCGTCAGTCGCCGCGCGAGTCGTTCGCGTGACGAGCTGCCGGGACCTCGGGCCCCGGCGTCGATTCGCTCTCTTTGTCAGATGAAACGACAACTGACCACTCGACGATGCGCCTGCCGATGTCCTGGCCCGTGAGGCCGGCCCAAGCCCGGACGTCCGCTACCGCACCGTGCTCCGGGAACTGCGCCGGCACGCCGATCTGCCTGATGGGGACTACCACCCCGGAACTCGCCAGCAGCTGCGCCACCCGGGTGCCTACCCCTCCGACGACGCTGCCGTCCTCGACCGTGACCACCAGCGACGCCTGTGCGGCGAACCCGACCAGCGCCGGGTCGAGCGGCGCGGCCCACCGCGGGTCCACGACGCGGACGGTGAACCCGGCCTGCTCGACCGAGCCTGCTGCGGCGAGCACCTCCGGAGCGAGCGCCCCGATCGACACCACGAGCACATCGACGCTGGCGTCGGCCGACTGCTCGGCAAGGACGTCGACGCCACCGACCCGCCGGCGGGCGGGCAGTTCGGGATTGAGCGCAGTCTTGGGGAAGCGGACGATGGTCGGGCCGTCCGAGATCGCGATCGTGTCACGCAGCGCGGTGCGCAACGTGGTCTCGTCCCGGGGGGCGGCGATCCGGATGCCGGGGACCACTCCGAGGATGGCGAGGTCCCACACCCCGTTGTGGCTCGGGCCGTCCTCGGCGGTGATCCCCGCCCTGTCGAGCACGAGTGTCACGGGCAGTCGGTGCAACGCGACGTCGAGCAGCAACTGGTCGAAAGCGCGGTTGAGGAAGGTCGCATAGATCGCCACGACCGGGTGCATCCCGCCCGAGGCAAGCCCGGCGGCCGAGGTCAGGGCGTGCTGCTCGGCGATGCCGACGTCAAACGTGCGCTCGGGGAACCGGCGGCTGAACTCGCCGAGACCTGTCGGTTCGCACATCGCCGCGGTCACGGCAACCAGGTCGTCGCGCTCCTCGCCGATGCGGACCAACTCGTCGCCGAACACCGACGTCCACGATCGAGCGCCGCTCACCCGGGCGACGCCGGTCAGCGCGTCGAAGCCGCGCGACTGGTGCATCTGGTCTGCCTCGTCGTTCTCGGCCGGGGCGTAGCCGAAGCCCTTGCGCGTCACGCAGTGGACGATGACCGGGCCGTCGAAGCCCCGCGCCAGGGCGAAGGAGGTCTCGAGGGCGTCCAGGTCGTGCCCGTCCACCGGGCCGAGGTACTTCAGGCCGAGGTCCTCGAACAGCCCCTGCGGGGCGACGAGGTCCTTGATCCCGCGCTTCACGCCGTGCAGCGCGTCGTACAGCGGCGCACCGACGACCGGCGTGCGGCCGAGCGCCCCCTTGACCCGACCCAGCATCCGCTCGTAACCCGGCCGCAGCCGCAGCCCCGCCAGTCGCTCGGCGAGCCCGCCGATCGTCGGAGAGTAGGAACGGCCGTTGTCGTTGACGACGATGATGACCGGGCGGTCCGCGGCCGCGATGTTGTTCAGCGCCTCCCAGCACATCCCCCCGGTCAACGCGCCGTCACCGACGACGGCGACGACCGGGCGGCGTTCGCCGCGGATCTCGAGGGCCTTGGCCAGGCCGTCGGCATAGGACAGCGCGGTCGACGCGTGCGAGTTCTCGATCCAGTCGTGCGCGCTCTCGGACCGGTTCGGGTAGCCGGACAGCCCGCCCGTCTGGCGCAGCGTCGACATCGCCGCGGCACGGCCGGTGACGATCTTGTGGACGTAGGCCTGGTGCCCGACGTCGAACAGGATCGGCTCGGTCGGTGAGTCGAAGGACCGGTGCAGCGCGATCGTCAGTTCGACGGCACCCAGGTTGGGCCCCAGGTGCCCGCCCGTGCGCGCCGTGGTGTGGACGAGCAGGTCCCGGATCTCGGCGCACAGCGTGTCGAGATCCGCGCGATCGAGCGACCGCAGATCCGCCGGACCGTCGATCCGGTCGAGCAATCGAGTCACGGCGCGCTCACAGCCCCCAGTCCGCACTTCACCCCGGTGTCACCTCACCCGTAGCGTACGCAGTGAATCGGGTTCCGCGCGCAGCGACTCCCGCCCTCACGCCGGTTCCAGCAGGGCGACGCACTCGACATGATGGGTCATCGGGAACGCGTCGAAGCCGCGCAACGCCGTGAGCCGCCAACCCCCGTCGAGCGCCACCCGCACATCGCGCGCCAGGGTCGCCGGATCACAGGACACGTAGCCGACGGCCCGGGGTGCCAGGCCGAGCACGGCCGCGGTCAGCCGGCGCCCCGCACCCGCGCGCGGCGGATCGAGAACCACCAGGTCCGGCGGTGGTAGCACGGCTGCCACCAGCGCCTCGTCGGCCCGGCCGAGCCGCACCTCGGCCCAGGGCAGGGCGGCGAGATTGCCTGCCGCGTCGGTAACGGCGGTCGCCGCTGACTCGATGCCGAGGACGCTGCCGGTCGGCCCGACCGCCTCGGCGAGCACCGCGGTGAGCGGTCCCGCGCCGGCATGCAACTCGAGCACGCGCTCCCCCGCGCGCGGCGCCAGCGCGGCGAGCAGTGCCGACCCGATCGTGTCGAGCGCATGCGGGTGCACCTGCCAGAACCCGGTCGCGTCGACGTCGAAGTCACGGCCCCCGACCCGGTGTCGCAGCTTCCGCGGCCCGGCCACGACCTCGACGCGGTCCGGCGGCCGCCGTCCCCGCGGTCCCCGGCCCTTGCCGGGACGGTGCGCCACGAGGGCAACTGCGCCGGTGTCGTCGCGGACGGCCTCGATGCCGCTCTGTCCTGGCCAGTGGTCCGACAGTGCGGCACAGTCGCCCACACCCGGCACGCCGAGCGGGCACGATCCGATCTGCTCGACCTCGTGCGAGCGATGGCGGCGCAGGCCGGGGACGCCGTCGTGGCCGACGGCATAGGCGATCCGGGTGCGCCAGCCCAACATCCCGCCGGGCAGCGCCTCGACGCCGGCGAACAGATCGGACACGTCCAGCCCGGCCAGCCGGGCGAACTGCTCGCGCACCACGTCGGACTTCAACCGCCGTTGGGCACCCGCCTCGACGTGCTGCCAGTCGCAGCCGCCGCACCGGCCGGGGCCGGCGTGCGGGCACGGCGGCTCGACGCGATCGGGGGACGCGGTGTGGATCTCCACCGCGTCGGCCCGGCAAAAGGCGCCGCCGGGATCCTCGGTGATGACCGCGCGGACCCGCTCGCCGGGCAGGGCGTGGCGGACGAATACCACCCGGCCGTCGAGCCGGGCCACGCAGGACCCACCGTGCGCGACCGGCCCGACGTCGAGCTCGACGCTGCGCTCGCCCTCGACCTCAGCCACGTCCGACCGGTGTCCCCCGCTGCCGGATCGGCGCTGCCGGTCCGTCCGGAGTGCTCAGGGCCCGCTCGATGGCTGCCTGGCTGGAATCCAGCTGCCACGGCACGCTCGTCACCATCACGCCGGACTGGAACAGCAGCCGACCCTTGAGCCGCAGTGCCTGCTGGTTGTGCAGCAACTGTTCCCACCAGTGCCCGACGATGTACTCGGGGATGAAGATGCTGATCAGGTCGTTCGGATGATCCGCGCGGATCTCCCTGATGTAGCTGATGATCGGCCGCGTCACTTCGCGGAAGGGTGACTCGAGGATCGTCAGGCGCACCGGCAGGTTGCGCCGTTCCCACTCCTTCATCAGGTCTCGCGTGGCTTCCTTGTCGACGTCGACCGTCAACGCGGTCAGCGTGTCCGGGTGGGTCGCGCGCGCGAACGCCAGCGCCCGCAACGTGGGCTTGTGCACCTTGGACACGAGGACGATCACGTGGTTGCGGGCCGGCAGGGTGATGTCCTCCTCGTCGCTGGCCAGTTCGGCGGACACGCGCATGTAGTGCTTGTTGATCGCGCGCATCAGCACGTACAGCACCGGCATCGCGATCAGCACGAGGTAGGCGCCCTTGGTGAACTTCGTGACCACCACGATGACCAGGACGACGGCGCACAGCGACGCACCGAAGGCGTTGATCAGCCGCGAGCGCATCATCCGGCGCCGCTCGATGGCATCGCGCTCGCTGCGTAGCGAGCGGTTCCAGTGGCGCACCATCCCGGTCTGGCCGAGCGTGAACGAGGTGAACACACCGATGATGTAGAGCTGGATCAGCCGGGTCACGTCCGCCTTGTAGATCGCGATCAGTGCGGCAGCGACGACGGCGAGCATGAGGATGCCGTTGCTGTACGAGAGCCGGTCGCCGCGGTTGTTCAGCTGGCCCGGCAGGTTCCGGTCGCGGGCGAGGATCGCGCCGAGCAGCGGGAACCCGTTGAAGGCGGTGTTCGCGGCGAGTACGAGGATCAACGCGGTCGTGGCCTGGATGTAGAAGAAGCCGACCGAGTGTGGGCCCCCGAACACCGCGCCGGCGACCTGCGCGATCACCGTGCGCTGCGGCGTCTGCTCACAGTCGGGGACGCCCTGCAGCAGGCAACTACTGGTCGTCGGGTCGGTGATGTGCACCTTCGAGATGAGGGCCAGGATGGTGATCCCCACGAACATCGACACGGCGATCGTCCCCATGGCGAGCAGGGTGATCGCCGCGTTGCGCGCCTTCGGGGGCTTGAACGCCGGCACCCCGTTCGCGATCGCCTCGACGCCGGTCAGCGCGGTGCAGCCGGACGAGAACGCGCGCAGGACGAAGAACATCAGGGCGAGGAATCCGAGCGAGCCGTAGCCGTGCTGCGCCTGGACCCCGTACTTCGCACTCTCGGCTACGGGGGCGTCACCCACGGCGGCCCGAAACAGTCCCGTGCCGATCATCACGAAGACGCCACCGGCGAACAGGTAGGTCGGCGCCGCGAAGGCGAGGCCCGCTTCGCGCAGTCCCCGCAGGTTGACCGCAGCAAGCAGCACGACGAACGTGACCGCCATCGTGACGCGATAGTCGTGCAGAGACGGGACCGCCGAGATGACGTTGTCGACCCCGGACGAGACCGAGACCGCGACCGTCATCACGTAGTCGACGAGCAGGGCGCTCGCGACGACGACCCCAGCCGCCTTGCCGATGTTCTTCGTCGCGACCTCGTAGTCGCCACCGCCGGTCGGGTACGCGCGGACCAACTGCCGGTAGGACGCGACCACGGTTCCCATGAGCACCACGACGGCGATCGCGATCCAGGGCGCGAAGTGCAGGAAGGCGATGCCACCGACGGTCAGCACGAGCAAGATCTCTTGCGTGGCGTAGGCGACGCTCGAGAGCGCGTCGCTGGCAAAAATGGGCAGGGCCAGGCGCTTCCCGAGGAGGGTGTGCCCGGCCTTGTCCGAATCCATCGGGCTGCCGATGATCAGCCGCTTCAGCACTCGCGTCGCTAGAGCCACGAGCCGGAGAATACGGTGTGTACCGTCCGCGCAAGCACCATCGGGCCGAGATCAGGGAGAGGAGATGTGCCGGACGTGCACATCGTGATCATGGGATGTGGCCGGGTCGGGTCGTCGCTCGCATTCCACTTGGTGAAACGCGAACACAGCGTCGCCGTCATCGACCAGGACCCGCTGGCGTTCCGCAGGCTTGGTGACAACTTCCCTGGCCGCCAGATCAAGGGAATCGGTTTCGACCGCGAGACGCTGTCCGAGGCCGACATCGAGAAGGCCGATGCCTTCGCCGCGGTGAGCAGCGGGGACAACTCGAACATCATTGCCGCCCGCGTCGCTCGCGAGACGTTCTCCGTGCCGCGCGTCGTGGCGCGCATCTACGACCCCAAGCGGGCAGAGGTCTACGAGCGGCTCGGCATCCCGACGGTCGCCACCGTGCCGTGGACGGCCAACCGCCTGCTCAAGACCGTCCTCGGCGACGCGGCCGGCGAGGCAGCCTGGCATGACCCCTCCGGAGCGGTCGCGATGCTGCACCTGACCCCGCACGAGGGCTGGGTCGGCTCGACCGTCGCCCAGTTCCAGCAGGCGACCGGCGGCCGGGTCGGCCTGATCACCCGCTTCGGGGCCGGCCAGGTGGCCACCAGCGAGATGGTCATCCAGGACGGCGACGGGATGCACCTGCTGATCCCCGAGGACCACTTCGCCGAGATCCGCGACAAAGCTGTCGCCGCACCCGTGCAGAGCACGGAATGAAGGTCGCGATCGCCGGGGCCGGCGCGGTCGGTCGGTCCATCGCCCGCGAGTTGCTCGGCAACGGCCACGAGGTCCTTATGATCGACAAGGATCCGAGCAAGATCACGCCCGACCGCATCGACGGCGCGGCGTGGCTGCTGGCCGATGCGTGCGAGCTGGCCAGCCTCGAGGACGCCGGGCTGCAGGACTTCCAGGTGATGGTCGGCGCGACGGGCGATGACAAGGTGAACCTCGTGGTGTCGCTGCTCGCCAAGACCGAGTTCTCGGTGAGCAACGTCGTGGCGCGGATCAACCACCCGTCCAACGAATGGTTGTTCACCGAGGCGTGGGGGGTCGATCGGGCCGTTTCGACGCCGCGGGTTCTGGCCGCGCTCGTCGAAGAAGCGGTCGAGGTCGGCGACCTCGTCCAGCTGTTCAGCATCCGCGAAGGTCAGGCGAACCTGGTCGAGGTCACGCTGCCGGATACCGCCCCGTGCGCCGGGCACGCGGTGCGGGACCTGGACCTGCCGAAGAACACCGCACTGCTGGCCATCGTCCGCGGCCCGCGGGTGATCACCCCGAGCCCGGACGAGCCGATCGTGTCCGGCGACGAGCTGCTATTTCTCGCCCTTCCCGAGGCCGAGGCCGCCCTGCGTCGCGCCATCATCGGCTGAGCCGTCGACCGCCACGGCCGAGACCGACGGATCGGGGCTCACCCGCATGCGAGCGCGTCGTACCACCCACCAGCTCGCCGCGACAGCAGCGATGAACAACGGGTAGCCCATCGAGATGCGGGCGAAGGCCAGCCAGCCGGTCGAGTCGCGCTCGTAGAGCGTGGCCTGGACGATGCCGCGCGACAGGAACATCGCGGTCGCGATGACCGACGCCACCGTGTACGCGCCGAGCAGCCCGCGGCGGCGGTGCCAGGGCCTGCCCTCGCCCCCCGGCGTCGGGTCGAGAAACTCCCAGAGCACGCCGACCAGCGGGCGGCGCACGAGGACGGACACCGCGAACGGCACCGCGTACAGGAAGCTCTGCCAGATGCCGAGCAGGAAGTACCCGCGCGCCTCACCGGTCCGCGCTGCGATCAGTGCCGCGATGGCCACGCCGAGCAGACCGGACAGCGCCTGCTGGGTCGACTGCTTGCGGATGATCCGGTATGCCGTGAGCGCCACGCCGGCGGCGATGGCAGAGATGATCGCCGGCCGTAACGCGGCGGTGGCATTGACCAGGACGAACACGAGCGGCGGCAGTGCCGCGACGACCATGCCCTGCCAGCCGCCGATACCCTCCTGCAGCTTCGACCGGTAGAGCGCACGGATGTCGACCTGCTCCTGTGCCGGCGTTCGACCGTCGTCGCCGTGGCTACCTGCGCCGGTCAGGCGCCGCACTGCAGCTCGTACCAGGGGTTGTAGATCGCCAGCTTGCGGTCGTGCTTGGACACTCGACCGCGGGCGAGGATCCGGCGGCCCGGCTCGATTCCGGCAATGCGGCGCCGGCCCAGCCAGACCAGCGTCACCGAACCCGACCCGTCGTACAGCTCGGCCGTCAAGATCGGCACGTTCGCCGTCGGCGTGTACACGACGTTCCGCAGCCGACCACCGACGACGGCAGGCTCACCGAGCTTGAGGTTCTTCAATTTCGCGCACGGGAGTTTCTCGATCTCGGACTCGAGCTGGGCCGCATCGAGGCGTTGTGCGCTCGCCGTCAGCCGGCTGAGCAAAGACAGGCGTTGTCCCACAGGGACCAGCCTAGCTCCGGTCGATCAGGTTGCAATGCCGTCGCCGTCGGACGCGTCGGCGACCGGCAGTTCGACGTCCTTCGGCAGCCGGAGCGGCACCGGGTCGCGAACGGGCAGCGGTTCGCTTCCGCGGACGACGACGACCTGCCGCAATGCATCCTCGAGCCGCTTGGCCCGGACCGGATCGGCAGCCGCGCCGGCGAACATCGCTCGCAGGAACCAGCGTGGGCCGTCGATGCCGACGAACCGGACCGCGACCCGCCCCGCGTCGCCGGGGATGGTGCCGATCAGCTCAACCCCGTGCTCGCCCTCGGGGCGTTCCTTCGGGTTGCCCTTCTGCGCGCGAAGTGACTCGGCGATCTCGGCGCGCACCTCGTCCCAGATGCCCTCGTTGCGCGGCGCCGCGTAGACGCCCAGCTGCATGGTGCCCTCGGGGGCGGCCAGCGTGGCTGCGATGACCTGCTGCGCCTCGTTCACCTCGAGCCGCAGGTCCAACCCGGGGCCGACCGGCACGAGCAGCGCGCCGAGATCGGCCCGCACGACCTCGTCGTCGGGCCGGTCCCGCTCGTCGTAAGGCCCGGACGTCTGCTCCGGCTCCGCGCGGATGCGTTCGTCCCACGGCGGCGTGGCATCGAGTTTCGACCGCTCGGTTCGCTTCTGCTTTCGACGCAACGCCACTTACTCGTCCCCCACCCTGTTCACCGTCAACGCAGCGGCGCCGCCGGTCGATCCGTGCCCTGCCGCGCCGCGGGTCGACGCGGGCAGCTGGGCCACCTCGACGAACTCGGCCCGCTCCACCCGCTGGAACACCAGTTGCGCGACCCGCTCGCCCCGTTCGAGATGCAGCGTCCGGGACGGGTCGTGGTTCACGACGATGAGTTTGATCTCGCCGCGGTACCCGGCATCGATCGTCCCGGGCGCGTTCACCAGCCCCAGCCCGACCCGTGCCGCCAACCCGGACCGGGGGTGGACAAAGGCCGCGTAGCCGTCGGGCACCGCGATCGCGAGGCCGGTAGGCAGCACCGCCCGCTCACCCGGCGCGAGCGTGACGTCCTCGGCAGCGACGATGTCTGCGCCGGCGTCACCCGGCAGCGCGTAAAGCGGAAGCGGCAGGGCATCGTCGAGCCGCTGCACCAGCACCTGCAGGCCGCCGTCGCGCCACTCGGTGCTCGGTCGGGTCATGGGCGCAAACGCTACCCTCGACCGGATGGCTACCGGCACGGGTCCCGAAGGCGCGGCCGACCACGCCGTGAAGTACCGCGAGCCGCTGCGGACACCGCTCTGGTGGTACGGCGTCGCGGTCGGGGTCGCGGCGCTGCTCGCCGCCGAGTTCCGGATCGGCGGGCTGCCGCTCACCGTCTGGATCCCGTTCGGTGTGCTCCTGCCGCTCGCGGCCGTGATCGTGTGGTGGCTCGGTCACAGCGCGCTGGAGATTTCCGGCGGCGAGGTCCGCATCCGCGGCGCGCACGTGCCGCTCACCTACGTCAGCGGCGCAGTCGCCCTCGATGCGGCCACCCTGCGTCTGGTCGTCGGTCGTGAGGGCGATCCAGCGGCGTTCGTGTCGATCCGGCCGTGGATCGGTCCCGGCGTGCAGCTGTGGCTCGACGATCCGGACGACCCGGCTCCGTACTGGGTCGTGAGCACGCGACGTCCCGATCTCGTGGTCGACATCGTGCGCGCGGGGTCGTAACGACCCCGCAGCCGCGGATTCCGGCGCCGATACGCTCCGTCGTGTGAGCGACTCCGAGTCCTTGGGTTCCCCGTCCGCACGCTTCGCCGGCCGGGTCGCCGTTGTGACCGGCGCCAGCAGAGGCATCGGCCTGGCGGTCGCGAGCCGCATCGTGGCCGAGGGCGGCCGCGTGGTGATCACCGCCCGACGGCCGGAAGGGCTGGCCGAGGCGCTCGAAACCCTCGGCGCCGACGCGGCCCGCACGGTGGCCGGACGCGGCGACGACCCGGAGCACCAGGACGAGGCGATGGCCGTCGCGGTGCGCGAGTTCGGCAGGCTGGACGTGCTCGTCAACAACACCGGCATCAATCCGGTGTACGGCCCGCTCGTTCAACTCGACCAGGCGGCGGCTCGCAAGATCATCGAGGTCAACGTCATCGCGGCGCTGTCGTGGACGCGCAAGGCGGTCGAGTGCGGGTTGGGCGATCGGGACGACGCCGCCGTCGTCAACATCGCCTCGGTCGCCGGGCTGTCGCCGGCCCCGGGCATAGCGTGGTACGGGGTGAGCAAGGCGGCGCTGCTCGGGCTGACGGTGCAACTCGCCGCCGAGTTGGCGCCGCGGGTACGCGTGAACGCGGTCGCGCCGGCGGTCGTCAAGACGCGGTTCGCGGCCGCCCTGTACGAGGCTGATGAGGCCGGCGCAGCAGCCGCCTACCCCCTGCGACGGCTCGGTGAGCCCGCCGACATCGGCGCGGCCGTGGCGTTCCTGGCCTCGTCCGACGCGTCATGGATCACCGGTCAGACCCTCGTCATCGACGGCGGCATGGCCCTGCGCATCAGCTTGTGACCCGGGTGACGGGCGCTGTCGTTATGCGCAGTCGCGGCAGATGAACCGGCCGTTGCGCTCCCGCGCGAGGCGGCTGCGGTGATGCACCAGGAAACAACTGGAACAGGTGAACTCGTCGCTCTGCTTGGGCAGCACGCGCACGGTCAATTCCTCGCCGGACATGTTGGACAGGTCGGCACCCGGTAGCTCCAGCGCTTCGTTCAGTTCGGTCTCGTCCACATCTATCGAGCCGGACTGTGCCTCGGCCCGCCGTGCCTTCAGTTCCTCGAGCGAGTCCTCGCCCATCTCATCGACGTCACCCCGACGCGGAGCGTCGTAGTCGGTCGCCATTCGCTTCAGCTCCTCAGCCGATTCATCGCACGATCCCCGCCGTGAATCGTTATTCGCGACGCGGAGTCGTTTTGGTTCCCCGACGCCGCGTCGGTGTTGTCCAGTTCAGTGCCGTTGTTGTCGGCGATGGATGCAACTCTCATCGGCCGTCACTTGTTCCGCTGTCTCCGCCGCTGTTTCACGATGTCCACTGCGTCGTTCCACCGGGTCCAGCTGTCGTGCCACTGTCGTGGCGCTGTGTGCTTGCTGAAACGGGTATGGCCCCCGATTCGTGCCCCATTGTGGGGGGCCCGTAACCGATTGCCGCCCTGTTCTGAGGTGTTGCTCAGTCCGGTGCGGACAACCAACCGAGTTCATCGCCGAAATCGACTGGCCGCGGAACGGTACCGCGTCGAGATTTGTTGCTGACGGCGGGGCACCGATCTGGTTTCTGCGGGGTGTCGAGTCGGCCGCCACCGTTACGCTGTCGGCTTCACCACGAGGAGTCCAGTTCCGACATGAGCCCTTCGCACCTCACCAGGCGACCGCTGCCGGCCGTGGTGTTCATCGGGGCGCTCACGGTGGTGACGGCGCTCGTCTGGGTTCGCGTGCTCGACCGCGCGGAGCAGGCCGGTGGGCCGAGTTCGTCGTCGTGCTCGACGCCGCCCCCCGCCCAGCCGACGGTGCTCCCGCAACCGCACGCCGTCTCGGTCCTCGTCCTGAACTCGACGAACCGCGACAAACTGGCGACCGAGACCAAGAAGCGGCTGCAGGTCCTCGGCTTCAAAGTGACCCAAGCCACGAACGACGACGCCACCTACGGCGGGCACGGCGTCATCGCCGGCGTCGGCGAGATCCGCTACGGGTCGGCTGCTTTCACCAGCGCCGCCCTGCTGCACCTCTACCTGGATACCGCGCGGATGGTGCCGAACGACTCGTCCTCGGCCACGGTCACCTTGTCGCTCGGGGCGAAGTTCACCCACCTGCACTCGAAGGCGACCGTGCTGGCCGAGGTGGACAAGCAGGGCCTGACGCTGACGAGCACCATCCCGCCTGCTCCGCCGCCGCCCGTCCCGAGCTGCTGACAGTCGGTCAGACCGCATCGGCTCCGAGCTGCTCGAGGACGGCGAACAGGTCGGCGGCGAGCAGTGGACCCGCGGCGACGGCCATCGCGCTCGAGACCGGTCGCCCGCGCAAGCCGCTGAGCTCGCAGCCGGCCTCGCCGGCGATGAGTGCGCCCGCGGCGTAGTCCCACGGACTCAAGCCGGCCTCGTAGTAGCCGTCGAGGCGGCCGCAGGCGACGGCGCACAGGTCCAGGCTCGACGCGCCGAGGCGCCGGATGTCGCCGACCACCCGCAGCAGTTGCGCGGCGACCTCACCCTGGCGTGCCCGGCGCTCCCGGTCGTAGCTGAAGCCGGTGCCGATCACCGCCGCGGCGAGTGGGACGTCGCGCGGACCGCGCAGGCGCTCGTCGCCGAGGTATGCCCCACCACCGAGTTCGGCGCGGAACAACTCACCCGATGCCGGATTGCACACCGCACCGGCGACCACCGTCCCGTCCACTTCCGCCGCCACCGACACCGCGTACTGGGGCAACCCGAGCACGAAGTTCACGGTTCCGTCGATCGGGTCGAGGACCCAGCGGACGCCACTGCTGCCGGGCCGACCACCGCCCTCCTCGCCGAGCACGGCGTCCGCGGGACGATCGACGGCGATCCGCTCGATCAGCCAGCGCTCGGCGGCGCGATCGCTGTCGGTGACCAAATCGGTCGTCGTGCTCTTGGATCCGATCGAGAGCGCACGCCCGGCCGCGTCCCGGACAAGCTCGCCCGCCCCAGTGGCCAGATGGGCGGCGTAGTCGGACAACCGGCTCGGATCGGTGCTTGCCATCGGCCCATCGCACCACGGTCGGCCCGCAACGCTGGCGATAGGGTCGGCCCTGGCGGAGAGGAGCCACCGTGCAGGCGTTCGGGATCGACATCGGCGGTACCGGAATCAAGGGCGCGATTGTCGATACCTCGACCGGCCGGCTCGTGATCCCCCGCAAACGAGTCCTCACCCCCAGCCCGTCGACGCCGGACGCCGTGGCCGAGGTCGTCGCCGCCCTCGTCGCCGGGGCCGGCTGGGCCGGTCCGGTCGGCGCGACGTTCCCCGCCGTCATCCAGCACGGAATCGCGCGCTCGGCAGCCAACGTCGACAAGAGTTGGATCGACACCGACGTGGACGCCTGTTTCACCAAGGCCACCCCGTCCGCGACGGACGTGCACGTCCTCAACGACGCCGACGCGGCCGGCATCGCCGAGGCCCGCTTCGGCGCAGCCAGGGGGGTGCCCGGCGTCGTCATCCTCCTGACGTTCGGCACCGGCATCGGCAGCGCGCTGCTCGTCGACGGAAAGCTCGTGCCGAACACCGAACTCGGCCATCTCGAACTCGACGGCTACGACGCCGAGAAGCGGGCGGCGGCGTCGGTTCGGGACGAGAACCGCATGTCTTACCGCGAATGGGCCAAGCGCGTGTCCCGCTACATGTCCCATGTCGAGCGGCTGTTCACGCCCGACCTGTTCGTCGTGGGCGGTGGCGTCAGCAAGGACGCGGCCAAGTGGGTACCCCGGCTGAACCTGCACACCCCGGTGAAGCCGGCCGAGTTGCTCAACGACGCGGGCATCGTCGGCGCGGCCATCGCGGCCGCTGAACGCAGCGGCGAGTAAGTCCGCCGTGCACGCTCGCCAGCGCGCAGTACAATGATTTGGGACAGCGCGCGTACTGGACTCGAGACTGAGCCGACCAACAGACGGCCTGTTGCCCACCGACCTGCATACGGCCTGCTCGCACAGTGCCTGTGCGCACGCATCCGCGTCACGCGGACCATTTTCCGACCGCGTCCGGACCACCGTCCGAGCGCGCCTGTGGTGAAAGGCAATCCGTGGTTTCCAGCCAGATCGAACCGGCCGACGAATCCCACCGAACCACGACCAGTCACGCCGTCGCCGCGGCAAGCACGACCCGACGGGCGAGCGCGGCGGTGAAGCCTGCGGTCAAGAGCGCTGCCAAGCCGGCGAAGGCAGCGGGCACGAAGGCCGCGCCGGCCGACAAGCCGGCAGCAAAGGTGAGTGCGCCGGCCGCGGCTCCCACGAAGGCACCCGCGAAGGCCGCTGCCGCGAAGGCGCCTGCCAAGGCCGCTGCCGCGAAGGCGCCCGCGAAGAAGGCAACCGCCAAGAAGGCGGCAGCTGGCGGCGCCACCGATCCGGCGCCGGCCAAGGACGCGGCCGAGGAGGTCGAGACGCCGGCCGACGCCGACGCCGAAGAGACCGCCG
This sequence comes from uncultured Actinomycetota bacterium, assembly GCA_963750295.1. Classification (GTDB taxonomy): domain Bacteria; phylum Actinomycetota; class Actinomycetes; order Mycobacteriales; family Jatrophihabitantaceae; genus CAVVPY01. The sequence goes on along the minus strand of CAVVPY010000001.1, from coordinate 881,887 downwards.
AGGGCGAGGAAGAGGAAGGCGCCGAGTTCACCTGGGACGACGAAGAGGAGTCCGAGGCGCTGCGCCAGGCGCGCAAGGACGCCGAGATGACCGCCTCGGCGGACTCGGTGCGCGCGTACCTGAAGCAGATCGGCAAGGTCGCCCTGCTCAACGCGGAGGAGGAAGTCGATCTCGCCAAGCGCATCGAGGCCGGTCTCTACGCCGCGGAGCGGCTGCGCCAGGCAGAGGAAGCTGCCGAGAAGCTGGCCCTGCAGGCCCGTCGCGACCTGCGGTGGATCGTGCGTGACGGCGAGCGCGCCAAGAACCACCTGCTCGAGGCCAACCTGCGCCTGGTCGTCTCGCTGGCCAAGCGCTACACCGGTCGCGGCATGGCCTTCCTCGACCTGATCCAGGAGGGCAACCTCGGCCTGATCCGCGCGGTCGAGAAGTTCGACTACACCAAGGGCTACAAGTTCTCGACCTACGCGACCTGGTGGATCCGGCAGGCCATCACCCGCGCCATGGCCGACCAGGCCCGCACCATCCGCATCCCGGTGCACATGGTCGAGGTCATCAACAAGCTCGGCCGCATCCAGCGTGAGCTGCTCCAGGACCTGGGCCGCGAGCCCACGCCGGAGGAGCTCGCGAAGGAAATGGACATCACCCCGGACAAGGTGCTCGAGATCCAGCAGTACGCGCGCGAGCCGATCTCGCTGGACCAGACGATCGGCGATGAAGGCGACAGCCAACTCGGCGACTTCATCGAGGATTCCGAGGCCGTCGTGGCCGTGGACGCGGTGTCGTTCACCCTGCTGCAGGATCAGTTGCAGTCGGTGTTGCAGACGCTGTCCGAGCGCGAGGCGGGCGTCGTCAAACTGCGCTTCGGTCTCACCGACGGCCAGCCGCGCACCCTCGACGAGATCGGGCAGGTCTACGGGGTGACGCGCGAGCGGATCCGCCAGATCGAGTCGAAGACGATGTCCAAGCTGCGCCACCCGTCCCGCTCACAGGTGCTGCGCGACTACCTGGACTGACCTGTCCCCCGCACGGCACTGTGCGTCCCGAGTGCCGTGGCTATAGCTCCTGACGCGCCGATCACCCAACCCGGACGGCGGGCCGCGAGCAGGCCCGCCGCCGTTCTGATTTGCTGCCGGCCGAGCACGCCGGTCACCACGTGGTAGCACCCTGTCGCGGTCGGCGCTGCGGGTTTACCGTGCCCGGCAGCGACGCCAACGGGGCGTCACCCAGCTGGGAGGGAACACGAATGCGACGTCCACGCATGTCCACCGGAGCCTGGATCTTCACCACCGCCGTCACCGTCGCGGTGATCGCACCCACAGCCGTCTACGCTGCCGCCACCTCGATGGTCGCGATCGGTGACACCACCAGCACCAGGACCGTCTCCGTCACCACCCAACATCAGCTATTGACCACCCCTATCGCGCCGCGCCAGGTCGTCCACTTCGGCGGAGGAGCGGTCACTTCGTGCACGACGGTGTACACGCCGCCGGCGGGCAAGGCCGTCGTCGTCACCTCGCTGACCTACGAAATCGGCAGCGGAACCGCCGGGGACAATGCCTACGGCTACCTCACCGATCCAGGCTGCACCAACAACTACGACGTCATCGACACCAACGAGGCTTACGAAACCCAGCAACGCACCTTCCCCACCGGTCTGCCTCTTTCCGGCGTTGCCATCTACCGGATCACCAGCAGTTACTTCGTCATCTACGGCACCGGCTACCTGATCCCGGCCAGCCAACTCCCGGCCACCGCCGCACCGGCTCACGGCCCGATGCCCGCACACCCGTAACGGGCAAGGCGCCGGTCGGGATGGACACGACCAAACCGCCGCCCTGATCCGGTCCCCGCCGACCTCCGTCTCGTTCACGGTGTGTCGCGCTCACGCTGCACGCTGTCGCGGTCGTCGCCGTGGGTTCACCGTGCGCGGCATCGACACCAAACGAGCGTCACCGAGCCGCGAAGGGGAACCTACGATGCGACCTCCACGCATGTCCACCGGAGCCTGGATCTTCACCACCGCCGTCACCGTCGCGGTCAGCGCACCCACCGCCGTCTACGCCGCCGCCAGCTCGGTGGTGGCCATCGGCGACACCACCAGCACCAGAACCGCCTCGGTCACCACCCAGCACCAGCTGCTGACCACCCCGATCGCACCACGGCAGGTCATCCACGGCAGCGGCGGATACGCCTACAACAGCTGCTTGTCGGTCTACACGCCGCCCGCCGGCAAGGCCGTCGTCGTCACCTCCGTGACCTACGACATCGGCAGCGGCACCGCCGGAACCGACGCCTTCGGCTACCTGACGGACGCTACCTGTTCCAGCAACTACGACGTCGCGGAGACAACGCAGGGCTTCGAGACCCAGCAGCACGCCTTTCCCACCGGCCTGCCCATGCCATCGCTCGGCGTGTACTCATTCAATGGCTACATAGCGGTCTGGTTCACCGGCTATCTGATCCCGGCCAGCCAACTCCCCGCCACCGCCGCACCGGCTCACGGCCCGATGCCCGCACACCCGATGCCCGCACACCCGTAACCGGCGCCTGGAAACTTCTTGCTACCCGGTCGCGGCGGTAGACACGAGCGCTGCCATGTCATCGACGATCAAGGAACCGCCATAGGTCGAAGGCCCGTCGTTCTCGCCGCGGTTGCCGGTCTGCTCGCGACAAGTGGGATCGCTGGCGCGTGGCACGGCGGCTGCCGGACAATTTCGATAGCACGAGCGGCGTCTTCATCGGCGACCCCGCCGAGGTGATCGTTCAGCTTCAGCCCTGGTACGCCGCCTCGGTGGATCACCTGGTGTTCGAGCTTCCGGACACCCATGACTCGGGCACGCTCGCGCTCGCTACGAGTGCACTGGAGGCAGTCGCTCGGGTTGGCGCGTCGGCATGAGCACGCATCGCGAGGCTGTGTACAAGGTGTTGCTCGGCCGGTCGATGCCGGCCGAGATGTGGTCTACCGCCCGCTACCCGTCAGACCCGGACCTGGGTGCCGTCGATCGCCGGTAGGACGCCGTTCGTCACTTCCACCGGGACGCTGAGCATGCGACGGCACTGGCCGCGAACAAGCTCCCCCGCACCGAGAACCATCAGAGTTGCCAACGGCGCCAGAACGAGACTCAGCATGGCCATGGGATGCCCAGCACCGGCCGTCGGCAAACCGGAACGACCGAAACGTCACATGTCCGCCGACGACAACGGCCCCGATGCTGAAGCACCGGGGCCGCGACGTTCGTGCAGTCTGTGCTCAGTGCTCCTCGAGGGCGGCGGTCGCGGGTACGGACGAGAGCCGGTCGGTCTCGTCGTGCACGGTGACGGCCATCTCGCGCAGCCGCGACTCGTTGTCGTGCCAGTGGTGGCTGCAGAACAGCAGTTCGTAGCCGGAAGCCAGAATCGTGCGGACGTAGGCCTGCGCGCCGCAACGGTCGCAGCGGTCGGTGGCGGTCAGGGGGCTGGCGTCGAGTGTTGGGGTCACGGCGCACCTCGTCTTTCGCTGTCGTCTCGCGCGGTATTCGGTCGTTCTACGTTGGTCGAACCGGCAGCCGGTAGGCCGCCAGTCTTCCATCCTGCATGCTCCAGTGCTCACGAAACCACCGAATCGCTGGTGACACTGGCGACACCCCGACGCTGCGGTTTCGTTCTTGTTACGTGTTCTGTAGCGCCTGTTCTTCTTGCCAATTCGTATCGGCATGCTGGCTCGGTTCCGTAGCCGGTCGTCCCGCGCGAATGCGGGGGTCACGGTGAGTCGCCGCGCCTGCACTGGCGCAACGACGAGAATGCCGCCGTGATTCCGACATTCGAACATTGCCCAAAGCCGGCCAAGATCTCACACCGTGGCCCGCCGGGGGGCCACGACACACCCGCACACCCGCGGACACGACATTCCCGACCGGAGTCGGCAGACTGGGACAGTGTGAACCGAGGTAGGCGCGCCGCACGTGTCGTGCGCCGCATACCGCACCTGCTGCAGCGCGCGGTGGCCCAAGCCTGGCACGACCGGGTGCTCGGCCTGTCCGCCGAAGCCGCCTTCTGGCAATTGCTCAGCCTGCCGTCGTTGTTCCTCGCCCTTGTCGCCTCGCTGGGGTACGCGTCGCGCTGGTTCGGCGACCGGACGGTCGATCGTGCCGAGGTGAAGATCGAGACGACGCTCAGCAAGGCGTTCAGCCCCGAAGTGGTGTCGCAGGTCGTCACGCCGATCCTGCACGAGGTGCTGCACGGGGGGCGGGCCGATGTCATCAGCATCGGGTTCGTGCTGGCGCTGTGGGCGGGATCCTCGGCGACCTCGACGTTCGTCAACACGATCACCATCGCGTACGGCATGCGCGATCTGCGCGGCGCGGTGCGCAGTCGTCTGCTCGCTCTCGGCTTGTTCCTCGGGTCGGTGCTCATCGGCGTGATCGTCCTTCCGCTGCTCGTGTTCGGACCGACCCTGGTGCAGAGCTGGGTGCCGAAGCGATTGCAGGACACCCTCGGAACGATGATCAGCGCGGGTTACTACCCGGTCGTCGTCCTGCTCCTGCTGATCGGTCTGACGACCCTGTTCCACCTGGCACCGCCACGGCGGCTGCCGTGGCGCCGCGGCGTGCCTGGCGCCCTGCTCGCGATTGCGGTGTTCCTCGCCGGGTCGTTCGGGCTGCGCGGATACATCTCGTTCGTCCTGGCCAATACCCACGTGTACGGCACGATCGCCGCCCCCATCGCGGCGCTGCTGTTCTTCTTCGTCCTCGCGCTGGGCGTCCTGCTCGGAGCGGAGTTCAACGCCGCCATCGAGCAGGAGTACCCGGTCGGCGCCAAGACACCGCGGGTGTTGCGTGCTCGCGGTTGGCAGCGGGTCGAGGACGACGCATCGCCGGCAACCCCGCCGGCCACGGGGACGCCGCCGGCGCCACCGCCACCCCCGGGGCCGCGCACTCGCCCGGCGTAGGCAGGTCAGCGGCGCATCTGAGTAACCCGTCCGCGGGGCGGCTCCGACCCGGTCACTTCGACAGGGAGTCGTAGATCTCCTTGCATTTCGGGCATACCGGCGATCCAGGCTTCGGTGTCTTGGTGACCGGGAAGACCTCTCCGCACAGCGCCTGCACGAACGTCCCCATGACCGCGCTCTCCGCGATCTTGGCCTTGCGGACGTAGTGGAACAGTTCATCGCCGGTGTCAGTGTCCGACGTGGCCGGTGATTCGAGGACCTCGGTCTCGCTCATCGCCCCGATCCTGCCAGAGCCCCGCGCGGGCGTCAGCCGTCGATGGTGCGATCGTCCTGCCCCGGCGGCAGCGCGCGCTCGGTCGAGATCATCGGCTCACGCACCACGGACTGGCGCTTCTTCGCCGGCCGATCGTTCGCGATCAGGACGGCGCACCACGGCAGCACCAGTCCGCCGACGACGAACGCGAGGGCCAGCGCCACCGACACCTGGTAGGTCGTCGCGGCCGCAATCACACAGACGGCGCGCAGGGCCATCATGATCGCGTACTTCTTGCGGCGCCGGTCGAACTCGTCATCACTGTTCTCGGGCGCAGACGTGATCAGCGTGGGCTGACCCTGATGGCGGCGCATGAGTCCATCGTGTCACTTCTATCCGATCGCGGGCGATACGTCATGAGTCGGTAAGAACGTCGGCTGCGCACAATGGCCGGATGCAGATGATGCGGGCTGCCGCCCGGCGGCGGAAGACGCGATGAGGGCGGTCGTCCAGCGAGTGAGCGAGGCGCGCGTCCGCGTGAACGGCGCGGTCGTCGGTGAGATCGCGACCGGTCTGCTCGCGCTCGTCGGGGTCACCCACAGCGACGACGAGGCGAGCGCGCGAGCCCTCGCCCGCAAGATCCACGGCATGCGCATCCTGCGCGACGAAGCGAGTGTCGCCGACACCGCCGGGACAGCCGTGCTGGTGGTCAGCCAGTTCACGCTCTACGGCGACACGCGCAGGGGCCGCCGCCCGACCTGGGCTGCCGCGGCTGCGGGCGCGGTCGCCGAACCGCTGGTCGATGTCGTCGTACACGAGCTTCGGGCGCTGGGTGCGCGGGTCGAGACCGGTTCCTTCGGGGCGGACATGCAGGTCGAATCAGTCAATGACGGACCTTTTACGGTGATCGTCCAGACCTGAGTGGTCGCTGAGAAAGTGGGTGCTGCAGACCCGCACCGTCCCATATCAGGGAACACAGCACCCCGCCAACAGCGTTGGACCAGATGAACCGGAACTGATGAACCGCTCGCACACGAACATTGGTTCACACCCGACAGGATTTGAGGGGCGCCAGCAACAGTGACCGCATCCCAGAGCACCACCCCGAACGCCGCGCGCGGCGGGTCGCGTCCCCGGACCGGGACCGCCCGTCCAACTGCCGCGACGCCTGCGCGCACGTCCAGCGACCGCAGCGTGACCGCACGCGCACACCGCAGCGCCCGCCCGGCCGCGACGCCCACCCGGACCGGACGCGCCACCAAGGCAACGAGCAAGGCTGCCGCGGAGGCCCTCGCAGCGGCACCGGAAGCCGACGGCACGAGCGTGACCACGCTGACGACAGCTCCGGCTGAGACCGGCAAGAGTGCTGCGGACGAGGCCATCGCGCCGGCCGCCGAACTCGACGAGGTCGCGACCTCGGCCGACCTGGTTCGGGTCTACCTCAACGAGATCGGCAAGGTCGCTCTGCTGAACGCGGCCGACGAGGTCGAGCTGTCGAAGCGGATCGAGGCCGGGCTGTACGCCCGCCACCTGCTGAGCTCGTCGAACAACTTCACCGCCGCCCGCAAGCGCGACATGAAGCTGCTCGTCGCCGACGGCGATCGCGCCAAGGATCACCTGCTGCGCGCCAACCTGCGCCTGGTCGTCTCACTGGCCAAGCGCTACACCGGACACGGCATGCCGTTCCTCGATCTGATCCAGGAAGGCAACCTCGGCCTGATCCGCGCGGTCGAGAAGTTCGACTACACCAAGGGCTTCAAGTTCTCGACCTACGCGACGTGGTGGATCCGGCAGGCGATCAGCCGTGCGATGGCCGACCAGTCACGCACGATCCGACTCCCCGTGCACCTCGTCGAACAGGTCAACAAGATGCAGCGGGTGCGGCGGGAACTGAGTCAGACGCTGGGTCGCGAGGCCAACCACGCCGAGATCGCCCATGAGCTGGACCTCACCGAGGAGCGCATCCGCGAGCTGATCGATCTCTCGCGCGATCTGGTCAGCCTCGATCAGACGGTCGGCAGTGACGACGATGCCTCCCTCGGGGACTTCATCGCCGACAAGCGGAGTAGCACCGAGGCCGAGGTGACCGTCGAGGCGCGCCTGATGCGTCGCCAGCTGCACGACGTCCTCGACACGCTCGAGGAACGCGAAGCAGCCGTCGTGCGGATGCGCTACGGCCTGGACGGGGTGCAGCCGAAGACGCTCGATGAGATCGGGCGGGCTTTCAAGCTGTCGCGGGAGCGAATCCGGCAGATCGAGCGCGAAACGATGGCAAAGCTTCGCCACCCGTCCCGCGCGCAGATCCTGCGCGACTATCTCGAGGACTGACCGCGACGCGGGGCCTGGCGGCGTGCTCAGCGCCGCCCGGCCCGCGCGCACTGCGCTTCGGGCCGTGCTGGGCGGATTACGATGGTCCCCGCCGGCCCCGCGGCCGGCAGAGGCGAGGCGATCGGGCGTGAGCCATCCATGAGTCACCACAGCGACCTCATCGACACCACCGAGATGTACCTGCGCACGGTGTGGGAACTCGAGGAAGAGGGCACGATCCCGCTGCGGGCCCGCATCGCCGAGCGCCTGGGCCAGAGCGGCCCGACCGTCAGCCAGACGGTTGCCCGGATGGAGCGCGACGGGCTGGTGCACGTCGCCGACGACCGGCACCTCGAACTCACCGACAAGGGCCGCCGCGAGGCGGTCCAGGTGATGCGCAAGCACCGCCTGGCCGAGCGCCTGCTGACCGACATCATCGGGATGGACTGGGAGGACGTCCACATCGAGGCCTGCCGCTGGGAACACGTGATGAGCGAGGCAGTCGAGCGGCGCATTGTCGCGCTCCTGGACAAGCCGCTGGTGTGCCCGCACGGCAACCCCATCCCCGGGCTCGAGGAGTTGGGCGTGCCCCTCGCCGCGACCGAGGACCCGATCGGCCTGCTCACCCTGTCCGCAGCGGCCGACGCGGGCGCGGTGACCGTGGTGATCGATCGGATCAGCGAGCAGCTTCAGCCGGACGCCGCGATCCTGCACGACCTGACCCGAGCCGGACTGCGGCCCGGTCTGCGCGCCCGGATCGCGCCGGCGACGGCCGAGGGCGGCAGTGCGGCCGACGGAGCGCTCGTATTGACCGACACCGGCGAGTCGGTGCTGTTCCCGCGTCCGGTCACCGACCACGTCTTCGTCCGTCGGGTGTAGCCCGGCAGATCATCGCGCTCCGGCGCGAGCGGGGGCGGCGACGGCGCGGCCCTCCCGATCAGGTCGTTACACTCGGCACGCGAGTCACCGCAGCCTCGTATCCAGCCCGTCGGGTCGTCGTCTATGCCCGCACGGGCCCGCCCGCAGGCGGAGGTCGGGACCGCGCCACGGCGTGCGAACACCCGGCGCCGACCCGCGTCCCGAGCACGAAGGGACCGATCCCCCGGTGGTACACGACCCGCAGGGTTTCCTGAAGTTCGCTCGCATCGACACGCCCAAGCGTCCGGCGAGCGAACGGGTGCGCGACTGGCAACCCATCTACCTGCGCCCCGCCGCCGAGGTCGTCTCGGAACAGGCCGCGCGGTGCATGGACTGTGGGGTCGCCTTCTGCCACAGCGGCTGCCCGCTGGGCAATCTCATCCCGGAGTGGAACGAGTTCGTCGCCCGCGGTGACTACGTGAGTGCCAGCGAGCGGTTGCACGCCACCAACAACTTCCCCGAGTTCACCGGGTGGATCTGCCCCGCGCCGTGCGAAGCGGCCTGCGTCCTGGCGCTGAACACCGACCCGGTCACGATCAAGCAGGTCGAGGTGTCGATCGTCGAGCGCGCCTTCGACGACGGGCTGCTGCCGCCCCAGCCGCCGACGCAACGGACCGGCACGTCGGTGGCTGTGATCGGGTCGGGACCGGCCGGCCTGGCCGCGGCACAGCAGCTGACCCGGGCCGGGCACGACGTCACGGTCTACGAGCGCGACGACCGCATCGGCGGATTGCTGCGCTATGGCATCCCGGACTTCAAGATGCCCAAGGACATCATCGACCGCCGGCTCGAGCAGATGTCGGCCGAGGGCACCCGGTTCGTCACCGGCGCGCGGATCGGGGCCGAGGATGCCGTCCGGCTGCGCACCGAGTTCGACGCCGTCGTTCTCGCTGTCGGAGCGTTGGCGGCGCGTGAACTGACCTACCCCGGCCGCGAGTTGCACGGCGTGCACCAGGCGATGGAGTACCTGCCGTACGGCAACCGCGTACAGGCCGGAGACATCGTCGTCACGCCGATCGACGCGGCTGGCAAACACGTGATCATCATCGGTGGGGGCGACACCGCGGCCGACTGCCTCGGCACCGCCAACCGGCAGGGCGCCCGATCGGTGACCGTTCTCGACCACAACCCGCGCCCCGCCGCGCGGGCCGGGCTGGTGAACCCGCACTGGCCTTCGGCGCCGAACACGCGCGGTACGTCGCCAGCGCACGACGAGGGTGTACACGAGGCCTGGGCGCGCGAGGTCGTCGAGTTCGTCGGGGACGACGCCGGCACCCTGCGCGGGGTGCTCGTCGAGGAGGTCGAGATCATGCGCGTCGGCGGACGGCGCGAGTTCCGTCCGATCGGCCAGCGCACCGAACTGCCGGCCGACCTCGTGCTGCTCGCCGCCGGATTCGTCGGCACGGACGTGCCGGAATTGCTCGACGCATTGGGTGTCGACCGAGATCCGCACCGCGGCACCACGATCGTGGACGATGACTGGCGCACCACGGCCGACAACGTCTACTCCTGCGGTGATGCGACGCGAGGCGCCTCGCTCGTCGTCTGGGCCATCGCCGAAGGCCGGGCCTGCGCAGCGGCGGTGGACGAGGTTCTCACCGGGGCCTCCGACCTGCCGCAGCCGGTGCGGCCACGCGCCGTCCCACTCTGACCGCGCACGGGCGCCCGCTTGGCGCACGGTCAGGCCGATCTCGGCGTCCGTAGCTTCGGCACGCTACGCGGGTCGAGCCCCCGCGACAGTGCCGCCAGCAGGAGATCGGCGGCCGAATAGCCCGGGTCGCTGTCGACAGCCCGCTCGGCGGCGATGCGGGCCAACGCGCCGTTGCCTGCACGCCAACTCGCCCAGCCGAACAGGAACAGCGCGGCGGCGTCGTAGGGCGGCGGGAGCCGCCGGCCGAGTTCGCGCCACAGTTCGCGGCCGTCGAGCCGGGCGTCGTCGATCGCCACCCACACCGCGTCGCGCAGATCGATCCCCGACAACGCCGCACCGAATCGGGCGGCATCGTCGGCGGGCAACCCGACGGGTCCGATCGCATCGGCCGATCGGGCGGCTCGGAAGATCGCGCGCTTGACCGAGCGCAACGCACGTTGGCCACCCCCACTCACCACGGCGCGAACAGCCGCCCGTTCGTGTGCGGCAATGAACGGCCGGAGCACGCATCGCGTTGCCATCGGAAGTGGGTCGAGCAGGGCAGCCACCGCGTCCCTGTCGGGCAACGCCACCATCCCGGCGTAGGTCGCCTCGGCGCTCACGACCGAATCGGCCTCGGCCAGTTCGCGTCCTTCGGGTGGGCAGCAACCCGCGTCGTCGCACTCGTAGGACCAGAACCGACCACCGCGCACGAGGATCAGGTCCGCGACGGCCACGCCGGTGCGATCGGCCTCGGTGCGGACTGCTGCACGCAGGCCAAGCCACGGCAGCGCGGCGGACGCACTCGACGTGGCCCGATTGTCGAACACGATGCCGGCCAGCCGGCTGGCTCCCCCACGGCTCATCGCAGCAACCGTCGAGCGCAGCACCTCGGGACACCCACCGTCGCCGGACTCCGCGGTTACCAGATCATCGAGGTCGATCCTGACGGTCACCACGACGCGGGAGTCGTCCAGCCCGATCATCACCAAGCTCTCGGCCGGGTGGAAGCCGAGCAGAAACGGTGCCAGCGCCACGAGGTCGGCCGGCCCGCGGATGCGCAGCGGCGCGGGGTCGGGCACGGGTGCGGACGGCGAATGTTTGGCCAGTGAGGAGCGATCGGTCATGTCGAGCAGCGTCGCGTGGTGGTGCGACCGAACGGGCGAGGCTCGAGCCGACTGTGGACGGGCGCGGGAGCTGTGGACCGCGGGACCGGGCAAGGTCACCGGGCTGTGCTAGCGGGCGGCCCGCGCTGGTCAGCGCCGGCGATCGTGTGGCCGGTCAGCGCAGCGTGCCCTCGCGCCACTGCCGTGCAGCCGCGGCGAGATCACCGGCCGCGCGTTCGTTGCGGATCGCGAGTTCCCGTTGCGTCACGCCGCGGTCGTCCTCGCCGGCCAGGTCACGCCGCCCGGCTGCCACGACGCGGAACAGTGCCGCGGCACGCTCCAGCGCGACCGCGACGTCACCGGCATAGACCCCGGCGAGCACCTCGTCCGCAACGCGCTGCACGGATTGCTCGTCACCCGGCTCGGCGACACCGGCCACGACAGCGTCGGCGGGCGCGAGTGGTTCGCCGGCGCGCCACAGCAACCGGACCTCCTCGGTCGAGGTCCGGCACCACTGGCGCAGCAGGTACAGCGCCCACAACGCACCCGGCAGACTGACCGGCTCGGCCTCCTGCCACAGCGCGCCCAGCGTGTCCAGACCCACCTTGTCGGCGAGTTCGACGAACAACTCGCGGTCGCCGTTCGTCCGGTCGCGCCCCGCCTCGACGACCACCGCGGCCGTCGCCGCGGCCAGCTCCGTCCGCGAGGTCGGTACCGCCCCGCCCGCCGCGTCGATGAGCGCGGTGAGATCAGCCTGCGGCCTCGGCCGGTGCGGTCGCTGCGGGACACTCACCAGACAGACGATACGGCGCGCGGGCGCTCCGGTCTCCGTACACACCGCACACACCGCGTCGTCACGGCGACGTCCGAAACGATGGGAGCAGGTACGGTGGAAACCGACGCCGGCCCGTCCATGGCCCCCGGTCCCACATCTGCCGCCACGAGCGGCCTTCCGCCGAGAGGCGACCTGGCGGGTCGGCGTCGACACTGCGGACGGCACCGCGGATGACGAGCGGACGGCAATCGATGCTGATGAGCGGCGACGGCAACGGCTGGGTCCGCTGCAGCCTCGGGCACCGGCATTGGGGGCGGTTCGGTGCGGCGGGAATCCTCATCACCGACGGCACACGCGTCGTCCTGCAACTGCGCGCCGACTGGACCCATGAAGGGGGCACCTGGGCGCTGCCCGGCGGCGCGCGCGACAGCCACGAGGATGCCGTCGCCACGGCGCTGCGTGAGGCCGAGGAAGAGGCCGCATTGCACCGCGACGACGTGACCCCGTTCGCGCAGTGGGTGGACGAACACGGCGGCTGGTCCTACACGACCGTCCTGGCACAGGCGGCACCCCAGATCACAATCAGGCGCGCCAACGCCGAGAGCGTGCGCGTCGAATGGTGCGACGTCGCCGCCGTGCACGAACTGCCGCTGCACCACGGCTTCGCGGCGGCATGGCCGAATCTGCGCCAGCTTCTGCTCGAGCGCCGCTAATAGCAGGCTCGTCCACGACCCCGTAACCCGACCCGACCCCGATGCCCCGTCGACGTGTGCGCGACCATGGGGGCGTGGACCTCGACCACCTGTGTTACGTACCCGGCTCCGAAGGACTCGCCAGCTGCGTTCAGCGCCTCGGGGGACGGCTCGGGGCCGCGTTCACCGATGGCGGGTTGCACCCGGGCTTCGGCACGCGGAATTTCGTCCTGCCGCTCACCGGTGGCTGCTACCTCGAGGTCGTCGACGTGCTCGACCACCCCGCCGTCGACCGGGCACCGTTCGGCCGTGCCGTCCGCGCCCGCAGCGCCGACGGCGGTGGCTGGCTGACCTGGGTGGTCCGTGTCGACGACATCGCCGACGTCGAGCAGCGGTTGGCGCGACCGGCCGCGGAAGGGCACCGTCGCCGTCCGGACGGCGTCGACCTCTACTGGCGCCAGATCGGGTTGCACGACGTCGCACTCGATCGGCAGTTGCCGTTCTTCGTCGAGTGGCATGTCGATCCCGCCGACCACCCGTCCGCCGGCGGTTCGCCGGTCACCCTGCGTCGCATCGAGATCGCCGGGGACGAGGCCGAGGTGGATGCCTACCTCGGGACGTCCAACCGTCAGCCGTTCGACGGCGTCGACGTGGCCTGGACCGTCCCGGACGAGGGCAACGGCTTGGTGGCCGCGGTCTTCGACACGGCCGCGGGCGAGGTCCGCATCGACTGACCCGGCGATCCGGGGTCCCGGCCGAGCATGCTGTCGCAGATCGCGCCTTCGGGCACTGCGGAATCGGGAACCGTGCGGCGACGGGCACCGAGCACCGACCCGGCGAGGATGAGCGGGAAGCCGACCGCCATGCCGAGAGTGAAATGCTCACCGAGCAGCGTCACACCGCACAGCACGGCGACGGCCGGGTTGACGTAGGTGATGATCGTCGCGCGCGCCGGCCCGATTGCCGCGATCAACGCGAAGAAGAGCACGAACGCCAGCGCGGTGCAGACCACCCCCAGAACGGCGACCGACCAGATGCCGTTGGCCGGGACGTCGCTCGGCCACCGGAGCAGCGCGTACGGCAGGTAGCCGATTGCGACGGCCAGCAGCGACGCGCAGATCACCGGGATGCTCGGCAGATCGGCGAGCCTGCGCGCCATGATGACCGGCCCGACCGCATAGCCGACGACGACGACCAGCACCTCGAACAGCGCCGCGATGTGCAGTCCACCCACGTCGATGCCCACCAGCAGCGCGACACCGACGACGCCGACGAGCAGGCCGAGCAGCTGCACGGAGTCGGCCTGCTCGTCCGCGCGCGTCAGCCGCGCCACGGCCACGCCGACCAACGGCACGGCCGCGATGAGCAGCCCGGTCAGCGAGCTGGACAGGTGCTGCTCGGCCTCGGACAGCAGCAGCCACGGTATCGCCATCTCGAGGACGGTGAAGGCGAGGAGGGGGCGCCATCGCCGCAGGACGGGTCCGAAACCGCCGCGCGAGAAGGCCAGCGGAACCAGAATCAGCCCACCGATACCGGTACGCAGGAACACCAGCGTGCCCGGCGCGATGTCGCGGACGGCGACCCGGATCAGCAGATAGGGCACGCCCCAGATCAGGCACATCGCAGCGAACAGGAGCCAGGCCCGCCGCGTCATCGGGGGGCCGCCGTCGAAAGCACGTGGCGGCGGAGGAGGAAGCGGAGCACGTACTGACGGTAGTTCGCATCCCCGACAGCGACGCACGAATATCTGCCGTGACCACGCCACTGTCTGCAAAGCGGCATAGTGAGCGGGTGCAGAACCTCGCCCTGACGTGGCAGCAGTCGGCCGAGGTCGCGCTCGTGCTCGCCGGGGTCGGCATCACGCTGCGCCTGGCGCCGCCGAGCAGGGTCCGCCGCCTCATACCGGTCACGGTCGAGTCCTGCTTGATCGCGGCGCTGTACGCGCTGTGGCAGTACGCCGGCGAACTGTCGGTGGTCGGCACCTCGGGAGCCTTTGCCCGCGCGCGGTGGATCGAGCGGGTCGAGGGCCGGTGGCACCTGCCGGCCGAACGCGACGTCCAAGGCCTCGTGCTCGGCCACCCGACGCTCGTCCAGGGTGCCAATCTCTACTACGCCGCCATGCACTTCGGCGCGCTGTTCGTGTTCCTGATCTGGATGTTCGTGTGGCACCGCGACCGGTATGGCTACGTCCGAACCGTCCTGGTGCTCAGCACGTTCGCCTGCCTGCTCATCCAGTTGCTCCCGGTCGCGCCGCCTCGGCTGTTGCCCGGCTTCGTCGACACGGCGAGCCAGTACGGCCAGTCGGTCTACGCATTCGGTCTCGCCCCGGACGAACTGTCGGCCATGCCGTCCGTCCACGTGGCCTGGGCCGTCCTCATCGGGTGGTACGCGGCCCGGGTCGGACACAGCGGGTGGCGGTGGCTGGGGGCGGGCCACGCCGCGCTCACCCTGTTCGTCGTCGTGTGCACCGCCAACCACTGGTGGGCCGACGGCATCGTCGGCGTCGCCGTGCTTGCTGCCTGCGCGTGGTTGGTTCGCGGCGCGTACGCCGTCTGGCACGCGGGGCGCCGTGCCGGTGCCGATGGCGAGACCGGCGCGGGCGTTGCTGGCGCGGGCAGTGCAGGCGCGGACGAGTCCCGCGACGCCGGCTCGCTACGGTCGAGCGTGTGAGCGACAACCGAACCCCGGGCGAACGACTCGAACACCGCGTCGCGGACCTGCCGCGCCGCTCGGTGTATCCGTGGCTGACCGCCTCGCTCATCCCCCGCGCGATCGCCTGGGTGTCGACCGTGTCGGCCGACGGCACCGACAATCTCGCCCCGCACTCGTTCACCACGGTCGCCGGCACCGATCCCCCGACCCTGTGCTTCACGTCGGTCGGCCACAAGGACACCCTGGCCAACGTCCGGGCGACAGGTGAGTTCGTCGTCAACATCGGTACGACGAAGTTGCTCGCCGCGATGAACGACTCCGCCACGGGATTCCCTCACGGGCACAGCGAATTCGACTTCACCACGATCACCCGCGAACCGAGCGTGGCAGTGCGCCCACCGCGCGTCGCCGAGGCACCGATCGCGTTCGAGTGCGTCGTCACCGGCGAGCACGTCGTGGGCGAGTGCGTGATGGTCTTCGGCGAGGTCGTGCACTTCGCGGTGCACCGCAACGTCCTGGCCGAGGACGGCCGTCCCGATCCGCGCGCCATCGATCCGCTCGCCCGGCTGGGACGCAACGAATGGGCCACCCTCGGCGAGGTGATCGCGCTCGACCGGATCCGCCTCGAAGACTGGGAGCGCGGCGAACGCAGCTGACTAGGTCGGACGGGGACGCGGCCGATGGTCTGGCTGCGGGCCGTGGACGGACGGCGCGTTGTCGACCGGTAGGCAGGTGCGGACGAAGTCGGTGCCGAACGCGTTGAGATGGATGCTGCGCTGAACCATTTTCGGCATCCGGCCGGCGCGCTTGAGAGCGTCAGTGACCTTCGGTTGAGCCTCGATCACCTGGTAGCGCTGAGGATTGCTGACCTGCTCCTTCGAGAACTCGATCAGGCCCAACCGCTGCAGGTTCGTCAGGTAGGGACTGATCCGCTCGACATAGCGGCAGCCGGCGTGCTCGGCGATCATGTTCAGCCCGCCCTCGACGAGTTCGGAACCGATGCCGAGCGGACGGTTCGTGCGCACGTCGATCGACGGTTGCGGTCCGTCCAGGTAGAGGTGGCGCAGGATGCGCGCCTCGTCCGGCGTGATCTCCGACAGGATCCGCGCGAAGGCCGGGTGGGTGTCCTCGGCCTGGTGCACATCACCCGCGCGCCGCATCAGGTTGCGCCCGCGACGTTGCAGATCGGCCGTCGTCGCGGCGGACGAGGCCGAGTTGCTGTTGCGCGAACTCGCACGCTCCGGGCCGAGGCCGTGTTCGGAGACCCCCAAGGCCCGCCATGCCGCTGCCCGCAGGTCGGTCGCGGCATCCTGCACGATCGCCGTCGCCGGCTCGCCGTGCATCGCCCGCTTCACCACATAATTCGTCCCGGACACCCCGGCGTTCAGCGACCAGGCCACCGCATGCCAGGCCGACACCGCGGCGAAGCGTGCGACGCCCGAGGCGGCACCGATGACGCCGACGTCGTCAGCCGGCACGATCTCACCTGTCGACTGCTGGTCCGGCTCGTCGCTCATCTCACACTCCGAAGATCGCCAGATGCAGGAACCCCGCGAGCAGGCCCAACGCCCCGCCGTGCACGAACAACAACCACTCGTCCTGCTTGATCGCCGATCTCAGCATCTCGACGAAGTCGTCCGGACCCATCTTGCGCATCTGCGCGGAGATGAAGGTGTAGATCTTGCTTGCCTGCCGGCGGTTGAACTGTGCGTCGTTGAACACCGCGGGTGCGAACTGGGTCGCCTCCGTCGCGACGGAGGCCCGGATCTGGTCGTACTCCTTGCCGCCGATCGCGACCCGGACCGCGGCCCGAGCCGGTCCGACCGCCTTGTCCACGGCGGGACGCAGGCTCTCTTCCAGCATCTGCATCGTCCGGTCGCTGCGCGGCCCGTGGAGCAGTTCGGTCCCGATGTTCTGCAGCGTGATGACCTTCTCGGACACCATCTCGGCGTACAGCTCGGTGACCTCCCCCTGGCGCTTGATGAGCAGTCCCTGGTGCCACGGTACCCATCTGCGGTAGTGGATCGGCTCGAAGATCATCGCTATCCCGATGTAGTTGACCACCCAGCCGATGATCACTCCGCCGATCGGCAACACGTACCAGTGCGGGAAGACCTGCAGGATGGCCCAGAGCACGATGCCCATCGGGAAGCCGAAGTAGAAGCCGAAGTTCTGCATGAACCGCAGCTCTTTCTTGCCCATGATCATGAACAACTCGTTCAGCAGCTCGGGGTGCGCGGAGAAGTACCTGATCACCATGAGCTTGGCGTCGATCAGCTGATCGACGTTCGCACCGATCTCGTCGGTGATCTTGCGGACGATTCCGGGCAACTGCTGCCGCACGCGCGCGTGCACCGCATCCTTGAGCACCGCGGGCAGGTCGTGCCAGAGCTGCGGGTTCTCCTGCTCCATGATCTGCTCGACCACGCCGCGGATCTCGTTCTGTGCGACGAGTGCCAGGTGCTCGGCAATCTTGTCCGGCTCGAGTTCGCGGTAGAAATCGCTGATGCTGCCGAGCTTTCCGAGGCCCTTGTCGACGGCGATGCTGGCCATCTTGTCGGCGCGGGACGGGACGATCCCCTGCCAGCCGAGGCCACCCTGGTAGTTGATCAACGGCAGCACCCGCACGCGCCGCGGGAGTAGCGGGAACAGGACCTTGAGCCCGGGAATGCGAATGCCGTGGAAGCCCAGCGGCTTGAACAGCATGAGGACGCCGGTCCAGTTGGTGATGTACCCGATCACGCCCGTGAACACGGGGATGGTGATCAGGTCGATCAGGACCTTTCGGTCCATCCAGCACCCCCGTCACGTCCGATCTGCCGCCATCATCCTGTAGATCGGGCGGTGACACGTCCAGCCGAGTGCCCTCAGGTGTGAGTGAACGATCCGTAGGACACCATCGACGGGTCCCAGATCGGCTGATTGTCGACACCTCGGTCCTCGTCGATCGCGGCCACGGTCATTCCCGGGCCGGTGTAGATGCCGACGTGGTAGACGTCGCCGACGCCGTCATAGCTGAACACGAGGTCGCCGGGAACGGCCCGCGCCGCGGTGATCCGCCGCGCCGCGGTGAACTGGTCCTGTGACACCCGAGGAGTGGCGAGGTCGAACTTGCTGTAGCTGTACTTGACGAGGCCGGAGCAGTCGAAGCGGTCGGGACCCGCGGCGCCCCACACGTACGGCTGGCCGATGTGCTTGCGTGCCTCGGTGACGATCTTCGCGTTCACCGGCGGGGCGATCACCTCGCCGCGGCCGACGGAGCCACGGGTGTCGCGGGTGTAGCACCCCAGCAGCGCGTTCTGACCCAGGCCGAGGTTGACGACCCAGAGGCAGGCGACGTGTGCTCCGGTGCCGACCGGGACGGTGATGTCGATGGCCGACCGCGGCCCGGCGCCCTGCGCTCTCATCGCCGGAGTGCTCGGCCCGGTCATGACCGTTGCCACGGGTGCGCCGTCCACGTACAGCACGGCATCGAGCCGACGGCTGATGAAGTCGGGATCGGCGGTCCATCCGGTGACGTGCATCGATGCCGGCGCGGCCCTGACGTGGGTGATATTGCCCTGCGGGTTGCGCGCAGCCAGTTGGTCGGCCGTCAGATCCGTCCCCAGCGGGACGGGTGCGCACCGCAGCACCGTGTACCTGCCCTCGCCGACGTTGGCGACCGCGAGGCACGCGACGTGCACGCCGTCGTCGACCGGCACCGGGACGGGCAGCACGAATCCCGGGGTGGGTCCGGTGTGCTTGTACCGCTGGACTTTGGGGCGCACCACGCTCGTAACGGCGCTGACGACCTGGGCGCCGTCGACGAGGCCGACGACGGTGGCGTTGCTGGTGAGGGCGTCCGGCTCGGCCGCCCAGCCGCTGAACTGGACCGTGTCGGCCGAGGGAGCGCGAACCGACTCGACGTTCCCGAACGGGTCATGGGAGTCGGGGGTGTCGGCCGAGGCGGGAGCGCCGAGCGTGCCGGCCACGACCACCCCGACCGCGACGGCGAACAGCGCAGCGCACCGGCCGTGCTGCCGCAGCGTGCGACCCATGCTGACTGCAGTCATTGCGGAAGTCATGGCGGACGATCCTCAGCTGCCGGGAACAGAGCTCACCGACATGATCGTCCGGTGGTGGGCCGAGTTGAGGCAAATCGGACTCCGAGGCACACCCGGGTCGGCCGGGCGGCGGGGCGCCGCATCCCCCGTTACAGCGGCGCCCCGCCGGTCTCGGGCCGGCCACGCCTCACCGGCGCTGGTGCTACCGACGCGTTGCTTCGAAGGTAACGAACCAACCTGTACTCTTCCGCACTTGCCCGCAAACACCCTTCCGAATCACGGCAATTTATGTTGATTTAACTCACTGAGCTGCTACTAGTTCCGTTCGCGGCGTAACGGTGCAGCCCGATTCGGGCACTACATCCCATGACCGAAACGCACCAGCGCTGGCATCACGTCGACGCGGCCGACGTCCCCGCTGACGGGCGGGTCCGCAGCGTTGTGGTGGACGGCCGGACGGTGGCCCTGTCGCGCTGCGGTGAGCGCCTCGGTGCCCTTGCCGACCACTGCCCGCACCAGGGTGGCCCGCTCGGCGAGGGATCGATCGAGAAGGGCTGGCTGCGCTGCCCCTGGCACGGGTACGACTACGACCCGCTGACCGGTCGCCCGCCAGCGGGCTTCGCGGACGGGGTCGCGAGCTACGAGGTGGACGAGCGCACCGACGGCGTCCACGTCCTGCTGCCCGACCTGCCGTCGCCGCCGCGCACGGTCGGCGACGTCCTGGTCGAGACGCTCGTCGGATTCGGGGTCACGCACGTGTTCGGGATGGTGGGCCACTCGAACCTCGGGGCCGCCGAGGCGATGCGCAAGGCCGAGCAGCGCGGCGAACTCACCTACATTGGGATCCGGCACGAGGGCGCCGCCGCCTTCGCGGCGAGCGCGTACGGCAAGTTGACCGGCCGTCCCGCCGCGTGCTTCGCCATCGCCGGCCCAGGATCGACCAATCTGCTGACCGGCCTCTACGACGCGAAACTGGACGGTTCACCGGTGGTTGCGCTATCGGGACAGGTGCCCTCGCCGGTCCGCGGACGCGGCGCGTTCCAGGACGTCGACCTGTCGGCCGTGTTCGCGGACGTCGCGGTCTCGACGGTCACCGTCGAAGCCGGCAGCAACCACGCCGAACTGGCCGCACTCGCGGTCAAGCACGCCATCGACGGACGCGGCGTCGCCCATCTGGTGCTGCCCGACGAGGTGCAGGTGCAGCCCTCCGACCAGGCACCGGCCACGCCCGGCGGGCGGCTGTCGGCGCGCCACGTCCTGCCCGACGGCGCAGCACTCGAGCGCGCGGCCGCGCTTCTCGCTGCCGCGAAACGACCGGTCCTGATCGCCGGGCACGGCGCCCGCGGCGCGCAGGACGAGCTGCAGTCTCTGGCCGAACGCCTCGGGGCACCGGTGCTGACCACGTTCAAGGCGAAGGGGCTCGTCCCCGACGACCATCCGCTCGGTGCGGGTGTGCTCGGGCGCAGCGGGACTCCGGTCGCGAGCTGGCTGATGAACGAGGCCGACCTGCTGGTGGTCGTCGGCGCCTCGTTCTCGAACCACACCGGCATCGCCGCGTACAAGCCGATCATCCAGATCGACGACACGCCGCAGGCGATCGGCCGCTTCGACGCCGTGACCGAACATCTGCTCGGCGACGCCGCCATCACCTTGCCGGCCCTGGCCGCGCGCCTCGGGACGGTTGCCGCCGAGGATCAGCGGGCGGACGTCGCCGCGCGCTGGGCGATCTGGCGGGCCGAGAAGGCGCGCCGGGCCGACGACGACCGCGGGCTCGGCGTCTCTGCGGCAGCTGTGTTCGACGCGCTGTCGCGGCACCTGCCCCGCGACGCCGTCGTGACCGTCGACGTCGGCAACCACGCGTACTCGCTCGGCCGCTACCTCGAGTCGGCCGGGCAGCCAGTGCTGATGTCCGGCTATCTCGGCTCGATCGGCTTCGGGTACCCGGCCGCGCTCGGCGCCTGGGCGGCAGCGCCCGGGCGCCCGATCGTCGCGGTCACCGGCGACGGCGGGTTCGGCCAGTACAGCGCCGAGCTCCTGACCGCGGTGAAGTACCGGATCCCGATCAAGCACCTGCTGCTCGACAACCACGCACTCGGCAAGATCAGCAAGGAGCAGCTCGCGGCGGGGGTGCCGGTCTGGCACACCTCGCTGCACAACCCGGACTGGGCGGCCTACGCCGACCTGTGCGGCGCGACCGGCATCCGGGTCGAGCGGCGCGAGGAACTCGACGCCGCCATGACCGCCCTGTTCGCCGCCGACGGACCCGCTCTGCTGTGCGTCCAGCAGGACGCCCAGCTCCTCTAGCTCGGCCAACCTTTGGTGAAGGGATCAACCGTGACCGACTACAGCGATCTGAAGGCGCTGTTCATCAACTGCACGCTCAAGCCCTCCCCTCAGGTCAGCAACACGCAGGGCCTGGTCGACGCGAGCGCGCACATCATGCGAGAGCACGACGTGCACGTGGACATCATCCGGGCTGTCGATCGCGACATCGCCACCGGCGTGTGGCCGGACATGCGCGAGCACGGCGCGGCCACCGATGACTGGCCGGAGATCTTCGAGACGGTCAAGGCCGCCGACATCCTCGTCCTGGCCGGACCGATCTGGCTCGGGGACAACAGCTCGGTGATGAAGAAGGTGCACGAGCGCCTCTACGGCGGATCGCACCTGCTCAACGAGGCCGGCCAGTATCTCTACTACGGACGCGTGGGCGGCTGCTTCATCACCGGCAACGAGGACGGCATCAAACACTGCGCGATGAACGTCCTGTACACGCTGCAGCACATCGGTTACACGATCCCGCCGCAGGCCGACGCGGGTTGGATCGGCGAGGCCGGGCCCGGACCGTCCTATCTCGACGAGGGATCCGGCGGTCCCGAGAACGACTTCACCAACCGCAACACGACGTTCATGACGTGGAATCTCATGCACCTGGCGCGGATGCTCAAGGACGCCGGCGGCGTCCCGGCGCACGGCAACCAGCGCTCGGAGTGGGACGCGGGTTGCCGGTTCGACTACGAGAACCCGGAGTACCGATGACAACCTGTGCGGCCGACCCTGCCGTGAGCAGGTCCGCCGCAGCTAGGTTGACCACCGGGAGGACCGGTGTCCGACATCGCGCAGACCGAAGCGGATCTCGCTGCCGCGCTGCGAGCCGGTGACGAGGCGGCCTTCGCAGCGCTGGTCGACAGGTACGGCTCGGTCATGACCCGCGTCGCGTACAGCTTCGTCGGTGACCGCGAGGTGGCCGCCGAGGTCGTGCAGGACACCTGGGTAGCGGTGCTGCAGGGGATCGACCGGTTCGAGGGACGATCGAGCGTCCGTACCTGGGTATTCCGCATCCTGACCAACATCGCAAAGACGCGCGGCATCCGCGAACACCGCAGCACGCCGGTCAGTGCACTGCCGGCGGCCGAACGTGTGGTGCCGGCCGACCGGTTCCTCCCCGACGACCATCCGGACTGGCCGCAGCATTGGCAACGGCCGCCGCAGCCGTGGCCGGACTCCCCCGAGGAGTCGCTGCTCTCAGGTGAGGTGCGCACCCTCGTCCATCGCGAACTGGACCGGCTGCCGCCACAGCAACGCGTCGTGGTCTCGCTCTGTGACGTGGACGGGTACGACGCCGCCGAGGTCTGCATGCTGCTCGATCTCACTCCGGCGAACCAGCGGGTGCTGCTGCACCGCGGCCGGGCCAGGATCAGGCAAGCGCTCGAGGACTACTACCGGGCCAAGCAGTGAGCAACGACGAGCTCAGCTGCCAGGACTTCGTCGACCTCGTCACCGAGTACCTCGAAGGAACACTCGCCCCGGCCGCCACGTCGCGATTCGAGCAGCACGTCGACGAGTGCCCGGGCTGCCAGAACTACCTCGACCAGATGCGATCCACCCTGCGCGTGCTCGGCTCGGTGCGCTTCGACACGTTGACCGCGGCGGCACGTCAGGATCTGCTGACGGCGTTCCGGTCCTGGCGCGACGACCGCCGGCCGTCCTGACCCTCACGAAGCAGCGCCAGCGCGAGCGGCGGGAAAATCAGCACCGACAGCAGCCCAGCGCATACGAGGGCGGCGGCGGACACCGCGCTGATCTTGCCGAGGACGAGGCCGATCTGGGTAGCCGTGACGATGAACGGCAGGGACGTTGCCTGCAGCAGACCCACCGCCAGCGCTTGCCGCGTACCGAGTTCGCGGCGCACCGCCAGCGCCGGAACCGCTCGTGCTACAAGCAGGACGGCCAGGAACACCGGGACGCGGGCGAGCGCGCTCGGGCTGTCGACCAGCCCGGACAGGTCGAGCCGGACGCCGCTGCTGACAAAGAACACCGGGATGAGGAAGCCGTACCCGATGGCGTCCAGCTTGATCCGGAAGCGCGGGTGGGACGTCGCGTCACGGTCGACGAGGCCGACGAGCGCCCCGGCGAGGAAGGCACCCAGGATGCTCTCGAGACCGAAGTGCTCGGCGAACACGACGAAGGCCACGAGCAGCACGACGGCGAGCCGGATCCGGATCTCGGCCGTCGTGTCCTGCAGCCGAACCAGCAGGTCGCCGACCCGCATCGACCGGCCGGCGGTGGTCAGGACGGCGGCCGTCGCGGCGACCAGCACAGCGAAGGCCACCAGCAGCACGAGCTTGGCGCCCACACCGCCGCCGGCGGTCGAGAAGAACAGCGACAGCACGACGATGGCGGCGAAGTCGGCGACACTCGCGGCCGCGATCGCGGTCTGCCCGGCCGCCGTGCCCGCCGCGCCCGCGTCCTTCAACACCGGTACGACGAGACCGAGGGACGTCGCCGACAGCGCGATCGCGAGCAGCAGCGGTTGCTGCACCCAACCGATACTGTGCAGGCCCACGCCGGCACCGAATCCGAGGACGAGCGTCACCCCGTAGCCCACGACGGCGACCCCGAGCGCGTGCCCGCGCAGCCGGGCAAGGTCGATTTCCAGCCCGGCGAGGAACAGCAGGAACGCCAACCCGACCAGCGCCAGGATCTGCACCGGCAGGTCGGCCTCGACCCAGCCGAGGCCGGCCGGGCCGACCGCAATTCCCAGGACGATCTCGAGCACGACCGCGGGGACGCGGAGCCGCGGCAGCGCACCGAGGACGAGCGGGGCAAGCGCGGCCAGCACCGCGACGACGAGCAGGTTGTCATAGGACGTCTCCGGCATGCGTCTCTGTCTCGGCAAGGGGCGCCGACGTTTCATCCGGTTCGCCCGCGCCCCGTCGCGTAACGGCGATACCCGATGCGCAGACTGAGTGGCATGAGACCTGACCCGGTGACCCGGCGTGGCCTGCACGCCGTCGCCGAACTCGTCCTAGCCGGACCGCAACACCGTGCCAGCGGAACCATCCGGCTGCGCGTGTGCCCCGGCGGATTCTGCACCGTCGCGGCACCGGACCTTCGTGTCGACGGCGTTCACCTCGTCACCCAGGACGGCCGCCGGCTGGCGGTCGGCGGGCGTCCGATCGGCGACGTCGCGGCCGAGGCAGGCGTCGCAGCGGGGGCGCCCGAGGGCCTGTACCACGACCAGACCGGTGTGTCCCTCGACGAGACGCTGACCCTCGACGTCGACGCGGCCGCCGCGCTCGCCGAGGCGTTCGCGATCGGCGATGCGGCGCTGCGCCTGTTTGCGCCCGATGCCGAACCGGTGCTGTGGCCCGAGCACTTCGATGTCGGCATCCGGGTCGATGAGGTGAACTACGGATTGTCCCCGGGGGACGGGTTCATCGACGAGCCGTACGCGTACGTCGGACTCGATCCGGTTCCCGACGACGCGTTCTGGGACGCGCCGTTCGGCGCTGCTCGCCCGGTCCGCACGCTGCGAGGCGCTGACGGGGTGCTTGCCTTCTACCGCGATGCGCGCGAGCGGTCGGCGGCCTCACGCAGCGCGGAGTAGGACGCGACGAGTGCGCGCCGCTCGTCGGCCACTCGCGGGTCATCGAGCGAGCAGCCGGCCGCGACCCACGCGTCCGACAACGCCATCGCGAGCACCCGCAGCCGCGCCGCCTCGATGACTGCGGCCGGTTCGACGCTGTAGACGTAGGCGTAGAGATCTGCCACGGCGGTCACGAGATCCTGCTCGGTCACCCCGCTCTCACGCTGGTGCACGCGGTGCACGCGCCACCACTCGACCTCGCGACGCGACGCCTCGACCGGATCGAGCCGCAGCGCGCCGTCCTTCGCGACGAGCGCGTAGAAGCGACGCATGAATTCGCGCGCGGCGTCCGGGTCGTTGTCCGGATGCGGCGCCCAGACCTGGTTGGCCCGCAGTACCAGCCACGCCCCGAGCAGCGTGCGCCGCGCGCGCATGCCGAAGCCGGCGCGGACCATGCCGACCGAGGCGAGCAGAAACGGGCGCCATTCGCGCCGGTAATAGGCAATCCATGCGTCGCACTCACGTTGACCCACGACCACCGGGTCGAACGACCACGCTCCAGACATGACCATCTCCCCCCGTCGCCCCGCCCCGGGCATACTGTCGGTCCAACCGTCAGATCATCATCCCTGGGGGAAGGCAGACAGTCGATGGGGCGGATCGACGACGTGGCACGGCAGTTGCAGGCTCGCAGCGACGCGATGCCCCCCGCTCTCGCGCACCGCCGAGCCTTCCTCGACACCTACCGCCGTACGACGCTCGCGGTCAGTATGGCCGTCGACGAGGCCCGCTTCGAAGATCCCGGCTGGGTCGGCGAATGGGACGTCCGCTTCGCCGAGCTGTACCTACGTGCCTTGGACGCCGACCTCGGCAATCTGCCCGTCCCGCGTCCGTGGCGGCTCGCGTTCGACGCGCCGGCCGAGCTGCCCGCACTGCGACAGGTGCTGCTGGGAATCAACGCCCACATCAACTACGACCTGCCGCAGGCGCTGCTCGCGGTCATCAGTGACGCCGATTTCGCCGATCCCGTGCTGATGGCCAGACGCCGCCGAGACCACGAGCGCATCGACGGCGTCCTGGCCGGCCGGGTCGCTGCCGAGGACGATCAGCTGACAGGCAAGACCGTGCTCGACCGAGTGCTCAGCCCGGTCAACCGACTCGCATCCAGGCGCTTCCTTCGCGAAGCGCGGCAGCGGGTCTGGCACAACACCGAGCAGTTGCAACGCGCGCGGCTCGCCGGTCCGGACACCTATCAGCAGCGGCTGGGCGAGCTGGAGGTGCTGGCCGCCGCACGGATCGCCGACCTGCTCGCGCCGGGGCAGGTATTGCTGCGGCTGGCGGTCGCCGGATTCGGGGTCGCGCTGCCGCCACCGTCGCCGCACTGAACCGACGCGGCCTTGACGGATCCGGCACGCGCCAACGAGGGTGAACATATCGGGCGAAGCGCCCACGCTGTCGAGGTCGGAAGGACCACCATGTTGCGAACGATCGCCCGAGCCGTCTGCGCCGTGGCCTGCTTGGCCGGGCTGGCTGTCGCGGTCCCTGCCCAGCCCGCGGCCGGCGTCGACTTCACCCCTGGCGCGGCAGGGCTCGGCGACCCGTACTTCCCGTATCTGGGCAACGGCGGCTACGACGTCGGCCACTACACCCTCGCGCTGTCCTACGACCCGTCCTCGCACCGGCTTGCCGGTACCGCCGAGATCACGGCGCAGGCGACGCAGAACCTGTCGCGCTTCGACCTGGACCTGTCGGGCATGACGGTCCACGCGGTGCGGGTGAACGACCAGCCGGCACGCTGGGCACGCAACCGGTCCGAGCTGAAGATCACGCCGGCGAGCGGCCTGCCGGCCGGCTCGACCTTCGCCGTGGCCGTCCGTTACTCGGGCGCGCCGAAGACGATCACCGGCTCACCGATCGTGTTCGGCGCCGACTACGGCTGGCAGTACACACCAGACGGCGCGTTCGTCGGTGACGAGCCGAACGCCGCGCACACGTGGTTCCCGGCCAACGACCACCCCCTGGACAAGGCGAGCTTCACGTTCCAGATCACCGTCCCGCGCACGCGTCAGGTGATCGCCAACGGTGATCTGACCGCCACCACGACGGTCGGGCCGAACACGACCTATGTGTGGGACGAGACCAACCCGATGGCCACCTACCTCGCCACCATCGACATCGGCCGCTACAACTTCGTCCACGGCCGCACGAAGGCAGGCGTGCCGGAGTTCGTCGGGTACGACCCCGCGCTACGCGGCGACGTGACGCGGGCGGCGGTGTTCGGCAAGACCGGTGCGATCACCGACTACTGGGCGCGCGAATTCGGTCCGTACCCGTTCACCTCGACGGGCGCGATCGTCGACAACGTCCCCGACGTCGGGTTCTCGCTCGAGACGCAGACCCGGCCGCTGTACGGGTTCGCCCCGGATCCGGGGACGATGTCGCACGAACTGTCACACGAGTGGTTCGGCGACAGCGTGTCCGTCCACTACTGGCGCGACATCTGGCTCAACGAGGGCTTCGCGACCTTCGCGTCCTGGCTGTGGGCCGAGCACGCCGGCGGGAATTCGACCTACCGGACGGCGGCCTACTACTACCGGAACATCCCGGCCGGATCGAGTTTCTGGCACCAGACGATCGCCGACCCGGGACGCGACACGATGTTCTCCTTCGCCGTGTACTACCGCGGCGGGATGACCATGGCCGCACTTCGGCACCGGATCGGCGACCACGACTTCTTCACCCTGCTGCGCCGGTGGGCGAGTTCGCACCGCTACGGCAACGTGACCACGGCGCAGTTCGAACGGCTGGCCGAGGCGGTGTCCGGACAGGACCTTGGCGAGTTCTTCCACAGTTGGCTGCACACGGCCACGAAGCCGCCGACCTTCGACTCGGCGTGATCCGGGACTAGCTCGACGCAGCCTCAGCAGCAGGCGACGTCGGGACCGGTTGCCGACGTGCAGCAAGCGGGAGCCACCGGGCTGTCGGCCAGGACCGTGTAGATCTCCCACCGCTCGCCGTTCGGCGCGCCCTCGACCCAGAACTTGTCCTGGCGCGCGTAGCAGCAGTCGACGTCGCGCTGCTCGGTCGAGCCGAGCCCGGCGGCGGCCAAGCGCTGTTGGGTCGCATCGACGGTGTCGGTGTCTGCGACCTCGACGCCGAGATGGTTCACCGACCCGCCCTGGCCGGGGTTCTCGATGAGAACGAGCTTGAGCGGCGGTTCGGCGACGGCGAAGTTCGCGTAACCGGGCCGTACCTTGGCCGGCTCGGTGCCGAACAGCGTGCGGTAGAAGGCGATGGATTCGTCGAGGTCGTCGACGTTGAGGGCCAGCTGGACTCGGGACACGGTTCCTCCTGCAGTCACTGAATCATCAGGTATTGATGACTGTCTATGTCATGTCCCAGGTTGCCACTAGATATCGACGTCTGTCAACATAGATGCGTGTCGAAGTCGTTGACCGTGCTGTCCCCCGCCGAAACGGTTGCCTGCTGCTCGCCGCTGACTCGCGAGCCGATGAGCCAGCAGCAGGCCGACACGGTCGCGCCACTGCTCAAGGCCCTCGCCGACCCGGTTCGGCTGCGGCTGATGTCGCTCATCGCCTCGCACGCCGGCGGCGAGGCGTGCGTGTGCGACCTGACCGACGCGTTCGACCTGTCGCAGCCGACGATCAGCCACCACCTGAAGGTGCTGCACGAATTCGGCCTGCTCGATCGCGACAAGCGTGGCGTCTGGGTCTACTACCGGGCCCGGACCGATGCGCTCGCCAACCTCGCCGCGCTCATCAGCACCCCGTGACCACGCTGCTCGCCCGCCGCGCCGCCGCTGAGTTCGTGGGCACCGCGTTCCTCGTCGCCGCCGTCGTCGGCTCCGGCGTCGCCGCCGCCCGGTTGTCCCCCGACGACGTCGGCTTGCAACTGCTTGAGAACAGCCTGGTCACCGGCGCGGTCCTGGTGGCGCTCATCGTCGCCCTGCAACCGGTCTCGGCGGCGTTCAACCCGGTCGTCACGCTCGTCGAGCGCGCACTCGGAATGCTCACGTCGCGCGACGCGGCGGCCCTCGTCCTCGCTCAGCTCAGCGGCGGCGCACTCGGGACGGTCGTCGCCAACCTCATGTTCTCGCTGCCTGCCGTGGACCTGTCCGGCCGGCACCGCTCCGGCGGCGGGTTGTGGCTCGGCGAGGTCGTGGCGACCCTTGGCCTGCTGCTCGTGATCTTCGGGACGGCCCGCGCGGGCCGCACCGACCGAGTTGCGTTCGCCGTCGGCGGCTACATCACCGCCGCGTACTGGTTCACCAGCTCGACCAGCTTCGCCAACCCCGCGGTCACCATCGCGCGGATGTTCTCCGACACGTTCGCCGGCATCGCGCCGTCGTCGGTCGCGATGTTCGTGCTGATGCAGCTGGCCGGCGGGGTGCTCGGACTCGGGCTGATCCGCGCGCTGTTCCCGGCGGTGCCGTCCCTCGTCCCGGTCGCGGCGCGATGAACCCCTCGGTGCTGTTCGTGTGCGTGCACAACGCCGGCCGCTCCCAGATGGCCGCCGGCTGGCTCACCTCGCTCGGCTCGGGCCGCATCGACGTCCGCTCCGCCGGCTCGGAGCCGGCCGACCAGATCAACCCGGTCGCCGTCGAGGCGATGCGCGAGGTCGGCATCGACATCACCGCCGAGGTGCCGAGCAAGCTCAGCGTCGACGCGGTGCGCGAGTCCGACGTCGTGATCACGATGGGGTGCGGCGATACCTGCCCGATCTTTCCCGGCAAGCGCTACGAGGACTGGGAGCTCGAGGATCCGGCCGGCAAGGGGCTCGAGGTGGTGCGCCGGGTGCGCGACGAGATCCGCGACCGGATCGCCGTCCTGATCGAGCAACTGCTCGACTGAGCCTCGAGCCACTCAGCCGGGCTGGGGCACGCCCGCGTTGGCAAGCGCGTCAGCGCGCTCGTTGCCCGGATCGCCGGCGTGGCCCTTCACCCAGTGCCACTCGACCTCGTGCCGCTGCACCGCCTCGTCCAGCACCCGCCACAGGTCGGCGTTCTTCACCGGCTTGCGATCGGTGGTCGTCCACCCGCGACGCTTCCAGTTGTGGATCCAGGTCGTGATGCCGGACCGGACGTAGACGCTGTCGGTGAACAGATCGACGCGGCTCGGGCCGTTGAGCGCCGTCAGCGCCTCGATGACCGCGGTCAGCTCCATCCGGTTGTTGGTCGTCACCGCCTCGCCGCCGCACAGTTCCTTCTCGTGCGCACCGCTGCGCAGCCAGGCACCCCAACCGCCGGGACCGGGATTCCCCTTGCACGCGCCGTCGGTGTAGATCACGACGTGCGGCAACTCGGGCATGTCAGCAGCCTAGGTAGCGCACGAGCGCGGGCCCCGGACGCTGCTCGGTCCGGGGCCCCCGTGTCGCGTGCCGAGCTCAGCTGCAGCCGCTGGTGCTGCCGCAGCCCTCACAGACGAAGCAGCTGCCAGCCGGCCGCATCTTCGTCCCGCAGTTCATGCACAGCGGCGCGTCGGCCGAGGTGCCCATGATCGAATCGAGCAGCTCGGTCGAGCTGCGCACCCCGCCGGGCGCGGGCAGTTCGGCCGCCACATCGAGTTCGTCGTCCTCGGCCGCGAGCTCGGTGGCCGACTTCGTCATCGGCACCGATTGCGCCATCGTCTCGAGGTCCTCGTCCATCGACTCGACCGGCGTGTAGGAGCCGGTCTCGAGCTGCCGGGTCCGCTCGTCGGCGGTGTAGATGCCCAGCGCGGCCCGATCGTCGAAGGGCAGGTAGTCCAGCGCCAGCCGGCGGAAGATGTAGTCGAGCACCGACTGCGCCATGCGGATGTCCGGGTCGTCGGTCAGACCGGCCGGCTCGAAGCGCATGTTGGTGAACTTCTGCACGTAGGTCTCCAGCGGCACGCCGTACTGCAACGCGATCGAGATCGCGATGGAGAACGCGTCCATCACCCCGGCGAGGGTCGAGCCCTGCTTGCCGAGCTTGAGGAACACCTCGCCAAGTCCGTCGTCCGGGTAGGAGCCGGCCGTCATGTAGCCCTCGGCGCCGCCGACGGCGAACGAGGTGGTCTTGGACGGGCGCGACTTCGGCAGCCGCTTGCGCGTCGGGCGATGATCGGCGACGGCTGCCGGTGCGGCGTCGGCCTGCTTGCCGTCGTTGGCCGTCTTGCCCGCCGACAGCGGCTGGCCAACCTTGCAGTTGTCGCGGTAGACCGCCAGCGCCTTGAGGCCGAGCTTCCAGCCCTGGAAGTACACGTCCTCGATGTCCTCGACGGCGGCCGTCTCGGGCAGGTTCACCGTCTTGGAGATGGCGCCGGACAGGAACGGCTGCGCCGCGGCCATCATCCGCACGTGGCCCATCGGCTTGATCGCCCGGGCACCCATCGCGCAGTCGAACACCTCGTAGTGCTCGGGACGCAGGCCCGGGGCGTCGACGACGTGACCATGCTCGGCGATGTACTCGACGATCGCCTCGACCTGCTCGTCCTGGTATCCGAGGATCCGCAGCGCCCGCGGCACGGTCTGGTTCACGATCTGCATCGACCCGCCGCCGACGAGCTTCTTGAACTTGACCAGCGCCAGGTCGGGCTCGACCCCGGTCGTGTCGCAATCCATCATCAGCCCGATCGTGCCGGTGGGCGCGAGCACCGAGGCCTGCGCATTGCGCCAGCCGTTGCGCTCACCGATCTTGTTGCCCTTCGCCCACTCCTCGCCGGCGACGGTCAGGACGTCGCGGTCGATGTCGCGCAGCGGGCGGACCGTGTCATTGGCCGCGGCGTGCTTACGCATCACCCGGGCGTGCGCCTTGGCATTGCGCGCGAAGCCTTCGTAGGGGCCGACGACACCGGCCAGCTCGGCCGAGCGCCGGTAGGAGGTCGCGGTCATCAACGAGGTGATCGCCCCCGCCAGCGCACGGCCACCGTCCGAGTCGTACGCGAGACCGCACGCCATCAGCAGCGCACCGAGGTTCGCGTAGCCGATGCCCAGCTGGCGGTAGGCGCGGGTGTTGACGCCGATCGCCTCGGTCGGGAAGTCGGCGAAGCAGATCGAGATGTCCATCGCGGTGATGATCAGCTCGACGGCCTTGACGAACCTCTCGGCCTCGAACCGGTTGTCGTCGCTCAGGAACTTCATCAGGTTGAGCGAGGCCAGGTTGCACGAGGTGTTGTCGAGTGACATGTACTCGCTGCACGGGTTGGACGCGGTGATGCGGCCGGTCTCGGGGTTGGTGTGCCAGTCGTTGATCGTGTCGTCGTACTGGATGCCCGGGTCCGCGCACTCCCACGCCGCCTGGGCGACCTTGCGGAACAGCTGCTTGGCGTCGACGGTCTCGATCACCTCGTGCGTCTGCCGGCCGCGCAGGCCGAACTCGCGTCCCTCGTCGACCGCCTGCATGAACTCGTCCGAGACCCGGACGGAGTTGTTCGCGTTCTGGTACTGGACGCTGGTGATATCCGAACCGCCGAGGTCCATGTCGAACCCGGCATCGCGCAGGACGCGGATCTTGTCCTCTTCGCGCGCCTTGGTCTGGATGAACTCCTCGATGTCGGGGTGGTCGATGTCGAGCACGACCATCTTCGCTGCGCGGCGGGTGGCGCCGCCGGACTTGATCGTCCCGGCCGAGGCGTCCGCCCCACGCATGAAGCTGACCGGCCCGGAAGCGGTCCCGCCCGAGGACAGCAGCTCCTTCGACGAGCGGATCCGCGACAGGTTGAGGCCGGCACCCGAACCACCCTTGAAGATCAGGCCCTCTTCGCGATACCAGTTCAGGATCGAGTCCATCGTGTCGTCCACCGCGAGGATGAAGCAGGCACTGACCTGCTGCGGCGAGGACGTGCCGACGTTGAACCAGACCGGTGAGTTGAAGCTGAACACCTGGTGCAGCAGCATCCAGGTCAGTTCGTGCTCGAACAGCTCGGCGTCCTCGGCGGAGCGGAAGTAGCCGTGCCGCTCGCCGGCCGCACGATAGGTGAGCACGACGCGGTCGATGAGCTGGCGCAGCGACCATTCGCGCGCTTCGGTGCCGACCGCGCCGCGGAAGTACTTCGTGGTGACGATGTTCGCCGCGTTGACCGACCAGAAGTCCGGGAACTCCACGCCGCGCTGCTCGAAGTTGATCGACCCGTCCCGCCAGTTCGTCATCACGACGTCGCGGCGCTCCCAGGTGACCTCGGCGTACGGATGCACCCCGGGCGAGGTGTACACCCGCTCGACCGCGAGGCCATTGCTCGAGTAGACGGCTTCGGCCCGCTCGGCCGACCCCGGGGCAGGCTTGCCCGCGGTGTCCGCGAGCTTCGAAGCGTGGTGAGCGTGAGCGGCCTCGGTCATGGGTGGTTCCTTCTCTCTGTCTGCGAAGCGGGGGGCGCGGTAGGACGAGGTGGCTGGTTCGACGACGGTTGTGGCGCGGCCGGCGGTCAAGGCCCGTGCGGGCGATCGGGACGATGCCCGTGCTGGTCAGAGCGCAGTTCGCTGCGAAGCTCGGCGATCGCCTTCTCGAAGTCGTCGATGCTGCTGAACGCGTTGTAGACGCTGGCAAAGCGGAGGTAGGCGACCTCGTCGAGGCTGCGGAGCGGGCCGAGGATGGCCAGGCCGACCTCGTCGCTGGGCACCTCGGCCACGCCGGTGGCGCGGATCGCGTCCTCGACGGTCTGTGCGAGTTGGGCGAGCGCGTCCTCGTCGACCGGGCGGCCCTGGCAGGCCCGGCGCACTCCGCTGACGACCTTCGACCGCAGGAAGGGCTCGGTGACGCCGCTGCGCTTGATCACGGCGAGCGTGGCCTCTTCGACGGTGGTGAACCGACGCCCGCAGTCCTGACACGAGCGACGCCGGCGGATGACCTGACCCTCGTCCTGCTCACGGGAGTCGACGACACGCGAATCCGGGTGGCGGCAGTACGGGCAGCGCATCGGTTCGACCTCCCCTTTCCGCTCCGGCGCGGCCACCTGATCGGCCGCGGGCTGTGTACGAAGCTGTCGACAACCCTGGGGACGCGGTGTGGGCCGAGGCCGACATCCGGTGGATGAACCCGACCCGCTTGTGGATCGCGAACCCCTAGCTGTGGACAACTTACAGCGGTGTAACTACTACATGTAGGGGTGAACCGTAGAGCCAGACGGATTGTTCCGCAAGAGCAGCATCCGGCGCGTCGCGCGAATTTCGCGCCGCGCCAGCCGTCAGCGGGTCCGCAGCACCTGTCCGGGGACGAGGGCGGAACCCTCCAGGTGGTTCAGTTCCTGCAACAGGGCGACCTCGGCGCGCGGATCGCGGTTCGGTGCGACCCGCGTCGCGATCGACCACAGCGAATCGCCCGGCAGGACGGCCACGCGGGCGGCCACCTGGGCGGCCACGTGGCCGGCGGGGACCGGTGCGCTCGCCGACGGCGGCGCGGACAGCCAGGCCAGGCCGATCACGGCTGCTGCGAGCACCGCGACCGCGACCGCGACGACAGCGACCCCGCGCCGGGTGAGCCGCATCGGCGGGGCGCTCGACGACTCGCCCGGGCGGTACAGCGCGGTGACAGTGGCCAGCCGAGCCGGCCCCGCCGCGGGGTGGTCCGCCTGGCCGAGGTGGTGACCCGGGCAGTCGCATGCGCTGTCATATCCGATGTCGTATCCGATGTCGTAGGCGACGGACATGGTGTGCTCCTCGGCAGTCATCGAACGCGCGTTCTATCGAACGCCTGTTCACAAAGGTGTACCAGCGAGGTCTGACAATTTCCAGCGCGGCACGGCGTGTCGTTCGAACACGTGTTTGAGTATCGGCCGATTTCGGGCTACCGTCGCCAACAGATCATCTAGCTCGCCGACCCGCGCTCGCGCAGGTCACCCCGCCATATTCGCCATCTGTGCCACGTACCCGCCGGCTGACCCACCACCGGCGACCGCCACGAACGGGAGACCCCATGGCTGCGACATCCGACCGGACAGCTGACCGGACACCCGCGGGCCGCCGGCCGGCTGACATCCAGCCGGACGCACCGGCCGCCACCGCTAAACGCTCCCCCAAGCAGGCCGCCCAGCCGGTCAAGCGTCGCCCGGGACGGCCCAAGGTCACCGAACTGCCTGACCCGAAGACCGGACTGACCCGGCGCCAGCAGGCCATCCTCGACGTCATCCGGGACTCGGTGCAGCGGCGCGGCTACCCGCCGAGCATCCGCGAGATCTGCGAGTCCGCGGGCCTGGCGTCCACGTCCAGCGTGGCGCACCAACTCGCGATGCTGGAGCGCAAGGGGTTCCTGCGCCGCGATCCCAACCGGCCGCGCGCCGTCGACGTGCGCATGGGCGCCCAGGCCGAGCGGCCGAAGGCAGTGCGCCGGGCCGTGGCCGTCAGCGACGACGCGCCGCGCGGTGAGGCGCCGGTCTTCGTCCCCGTGGTCGGCCGCATCGCGGCGGGCGGGCCGATCCTCGCCGAGCAGATGATCGAGGACGTCTTTCCGCTGCCCAAGGCGCTCGTCGGCGACGGTTCGCTGTTCCTGCTCAAGGTGGTCGGCGACTCGATGATCGACGCCGCGATCTCCGACGGCGACTGGGTGGTCATCCGCCAGCAGCCGACCGCCGACAACGGCGAGATCGTGGCCGCGATGATCGACGGCGAGGCCACCGTCAAGACGCTGCAGCGGCGCGACGGGCAGGTCTGGCTACTGCCGCACAACCCTGCCTACGCCCCGATCGACGGCGCCGAGGCGACCGTCCTGGGCCGCGTGGTGGCCGTGCTGCGCAAGGTCTGAGCACGCGACCGGTCAGACGCCCGGCCTGCTCGAACGGCGCTTGCTCGAACCGCCTGACTACGTGCGCTACTGACCGCTCGCCGTGCGGTTGGTCGCATTCTCGCCCACACCCGGGCTGACCCCGGGGGGCGAACCGGCGGGCGCACTGCCGACCGGGTTCGACTCGGCGGACGCCGGCGGGATTACCTGCTGGGGCGCGGCGACGGGGCTGGCTGCAGGTGGCTGGTTGGTCTCGACCGGCGCGGCTTCAACTGCCTTGGGCCCCTCGGCGTCGCGCGCCGCATCCCGGGCCTTGTCGTCCTCGGTCATGCCCTTGATCTCGGTCTTGAAGATCCGCAACGACCTGCCGACCGCCCGCGCTGCGTCCGGAAGCTTCTTGTACCCGAACAGCGCGATGACCACGATCGCGAGCACGACCCAGTGCCAGGGAGCTTCCCATCCACCCATGTCGATCTCCTCGATCCGTTCCGGTTCGTACGGCCAACCCTACGCCAGCGGGTCGACGCGGACCTCGACCCGACGCCGCCGAAAGCGAGGTCAGTCCGCGCCACACTGCCGCTCACTATTCGGTGTCGGCGCCGTCCGCGGATCCGTGCACGCTCGAGGACAACACGTAGGCGCCGAGGGCCGCGGCCAGTTCGGGGGTGACCCGCGCATGCAACCGGGTGCCCTCCGGAGTGTGCTCGGTGCCCAGCACCTCCGCGGAGTCGTGGACTCGGGCGACCAGGTCACCGCGCCCATACGGGACCAGCACGTCGACCTCGATCCGCGGGCGTGGCAGCAGCTCTTCCAGCCGTGCCCGCAGCGCGTCGAGCCCGGCACCGGTGCGGGCCGAGACGAACACCGCATCGGGCGCCAGCCGGCGCAGCCGGGTGAGCATTTCGGGATCGGCGGCGTCGACCTTGTTGATCACGAGCAGTTCCCGGACGCCGAGGGCATCGATGTCGGCCAGCACCTCGCGGACCGCCTTGATCTGGGACTCCGGGTCGGCGTCCGCGCCGTCGACCACGTGCAGGATGAGGTCGGACTCCGCGACCTCCTCGAGCGTCGAGCGAAACGCCTCGATCAGCTGGGTCGGCAGGTGGCGGACGAAGCCGACGGTGTCGGCGAGCGTGTAGGGGCGGCCGTCCGAGGCCTGGCAGCGGCGCACGGTCGGGTCGAGCGTTGCGAACAGCGCGTTCTCGACGAGTACTCCGGCGTCGGTGAGCCGGTTCAGCAGCGACGACTTGCCCGCATTGGTATAGCCGGCGAGGACAGCGCTGGGCACCTGACGGGTGCGCCGGCGGGCGCGCTTGACCTCCCGTGCGGTCTTCATCGCGCCGAGTTCACGGCGCAGCTTGGCCACGCGCGAGTTGATCCGGCGCCGGTCGATCTCGATCTTGGTCTCGCCCGGACCGCGTCCGCCGATGCCGAGCCCGCCGGCGGCCCGGCCGCCGACCTGCCGGGACAGCGATTCGCCCCAGCCGCGCAGGCGGGGCATCAGGTACTGCAACTGGGCCAGCTCGACCTGCGCCTTGCCCTCCTTGGACCGCGCATGCTGGGCGAAGATGTCGAGGATCAGTGCGGTCCGGTCGACCACCTTGACCTTGACGACGCCCTCGAGCTGGCGCAGTTGTCCCGGGGTGAGCTCACCGTCGCAGATCACCGTGTCCGCGCCCGCAGCATGGACGATGTCGCGTAGGTCCTTGGCCTTGCCCGAGCCGATGTAGGTCGCCGGGTCGGGCCGGTCGCGGCGCTGGATCAGCCCGTCCAGCACCAGTGAGCCCGCGGTCTCGGCAAGCCGGGCCAGTTCGGCCAGCGAGTTCTCGGCCTCGCGTGCCGAACCCTCGGTCCAGACACCGACGAGGACGACCCGCTCGAGCCGCAGTTGCCGGTACTCGACCTCGGTGACGTCCTCGAGCTCGGTGGACAGGCCGGCGACCCGCCGCAGCGCCTGGCGCTCCTCGAGGTCGTAGCCGCCAGTACTGTGGTCGACTCTGTCGTCAACTGTGTCATGTCAACTGTGTCGTCGACTCGGTCGTCGAAGCGGGCATCGAGGTCGGCAATCGGAGCGGTGGGCGTGGGCTCGGCCTCGGATGCACTCATGTCACCGTCCATGGTGACACGGCAGGCGAGCCGATAACGGTTACGCGCGCGCCAGCTCCGCGAGCCAGGCGTCCTCGACCTCGACCTCGGCGACGATGACGGCCGGCCCGGACAGCGTGATGCCGTCGGCGGACCACACCACGTGGCAGGTGCCGCCGGGGACGTCGACCTGCCACCGCTGCGCGTCGGCCGAAGAGCCGAGGTGCGCGGCCATCGCGACGACGGCCGCGCAGATGCCCGTCCCGCACGAGCGCGTCTCACCCGAGCCGCGCTCGTGCACCCGCATCGCCAGGTGCCGCTCGCCCACGAGCGCCACGAACTCGACGTTCTGACCGTCCGGCAGCTCGGGCACGACGGACGGCGCACGACTGAGCTCCAGCTCCGCCAGCGCCTCGCGCGTGCCCACATCGACCACGACATGCGGGTTCGGCAGGTGAACCACGCCGAGGGCGGGAACCGGTCGTGAGTGCGCGGCGGTGACGACCGGCCGGTCGGCAAGGATCTGGGGCAGGCCCATGTGTACGTCGACGTTGCCGTCGACCATGGACCGCACGCGCACAATCCCGCCGCGTGTCGCCACCGCCGCATCCTGTTCAACGAGGCACATGCGCTGCAGGTATCGCAGAAACACACGAACTCCGTTGCCGCACATCTCAGCGAGTGACCCGTCGGCGTTGCGGTAGTCCATGAAGAAGGTGGCATCGTCGGCCATCGCGGCCGCTTCGGGGACGTGGACGGTGCGGACGACCCGCAGCACTCCGTCGGCACCGATCCCGGCGTGCCGGTCACACAGCGCGCGGGTCAGTTCGCCGGTGAGCCCGATGCGGCCGTCGAGGTCGGGCAGGACGACGAAGTCGTTCTCCGTGCCATGGCCCTTCAACACCCGCATGAGATCAGCCTAGGGGCGCCCGCGAGCGACGAGGCCGATCCCCTGACACCGCAGGTTCGGCGCGGCGGCATCGAGCCAGTGGATCCGCGGGTCGCGCCGGAACCAGGACCGCTGCCGCCGCGCGAAGCGCCGGGTTGCGCGGACCGTCGCGACCGCGGCCGCGTCCACGTCCCCGACCAGGGAGCCGTCCTCGGCCAGGCACCCGAGGATCTGGGCGTACCCGAGCGCCTTGCCCGCCGTGGGACTCTCGCGCAGGCCCAGCGGCAGCAGCCGCCGCACCTCGGCGACCAGACCCTGATCGAGCATGTCCGTCACGCGCCGCTCGATCCGCTCGTCGAGATCGTCCCGGTCCAGACCTAGCTGGACGGTGTCGTAAATCGAATCGAACCCCGGTAGCCGGGCGGTGAACGGGGAGCCGGTGAGCTCGATCACCTCGAGGGCACGGACGATGCGGCGGCCGTTCGTCGGCAGGATGCTGGCGGCCGCGTCCGCGTCGAGCCCGGCCAGTCGCGCGTGCAACCCGGCAGCGCCGATCCGCTCCAACTCCCCGGCCAGCCGGGCGCGGATCTCCGGTGACTCCCCCGGGAACTCCAGCCGGTCCAGGGCGCCGCGCAGGTACAGCCCGGAGCCGCCGACGAGGATCGGCAGTGCTCCCCTGGCAACGATGTCGGCAATTGCAGCGCGGGCGAGCCGCTGGTACTCGGCCACGGCCGCCGATCGGGTCACCGGCCAGATGTCGAGCAGGTGGTGAACGATGCCGCCACGCCGTTCCGGCGCGAGTTTGGCCGTGCCGATGTCCATGCCTGCGTAGAGCTGCATCGAGTCGGCGTTGACGATTTCGCCACCGAATTCCCGCGCCAGGGCGATCGCCAGCTCGGACTTGCCTGCGGCCGTCGGCCCCACAACCGCGAGGACGCGGGGCGGGTCAGCCATCGGCGCCGGTCCAGACCGCCACGGTATAGGCGACACCGTAGGGCGCGGATTCGTGCAGCAGCCGCGCGGTCCACCGCGACCCGGCGAGCAACGCTGCCGCGGCATGCCAGGCGGGGACGCCGGCCGCGAGCAAGCTCTCGCCCAGTTCGGCGTCCAGGGCAGCCAACCGGTCACCGTCCCCGCTGGCGAGCGCCGCCGCCACGTCCGCGTCGTACCCCGCCGCACGCTCGTCGAGATAGCCGGGCGCCGCGGTGCTCCGTCGCGCAGTGCCGTCACCGAGGACGAGGAGCGCAAGCTCGTCCTGCTCAGCCAGCCCGAGCAGCTGCGCCGCCGGCCGGCTGGTCGCGAAATCCGGACCGACCGAGAACCCGATCGCGCCGCTGCGGGGTCCCAGCGCGGCCCGCACCAGCCAGGCGCCGACGGTGAGCGAGAGCGGCAGGTCGAGCTCACCGCCGCAGGTCGGCGCGCCGAGGTGGATGTCGCCGGGCACGCCGAACCCGGCCAGGGACCCCCGGGCGAGCGGTGAATGCGCGGCCGAGCGCGGCGCCGAGCCCAGCAGCACCAGCTGCCGCTGACTCGAGGCAATCGTGGTGATCGCCGCCAGGCACTGGGCCCGCAGCGCGTCCAACTCACCGGCCGCACCGGCGGCCACGTCGGGCACCAGCAGCGGCGGGTGCGGACAGAAGGCGGCGGCGGCAATCATGACGCGCGCACGAGCTTCGGCAGGCACCGTCGGACGCGCGCACTTCGCAGCTTCACGGCTCGCAGGGTAGTCGTGACGCGCGCGCGCACTCGTGGATCGTGTTCAATGCACAATCATGAGTTCGGAGTGGGGCCACATCGACGCGGACGGCACGGTCTATGTCCGCACTGCCGACGGCGAGCGTGCGATCGGCTCGTGGCAGGCAGGGGACGTCGCAGCGGGCCTGGCCTTCTACGAACGCCGGTACGAGGACCTCGCCACCGAGGTGACGCTGCTGGAGAAGCGGCTGGCGTCCGGGGCCGGTGATCCGGCGGCGACCCGCACCCAGACCGAGCACCTGCGCGACCAGCTGCCGACCGCCGCGGTGATCGGCGACCTGACCTCCCTCGCCACGCGGCTGGGCGAGCTGCTCACCGCGTGTGAGGCGGCCGCCGGCGCGAAGGCTGCCGCGCGCGAGCGAGCCCGCGCCGACGCGATCGCGGCCAAGGAAGCGCTGCTGGCCGAGGCCGAACAGATCGCCGCGACGGCCACGTCGTGGAAGGCGGCCGGTGATCGGATGCGCGCCATCGTCGAGGAGTGGAAGCAGATCCGCGGGATCGATCGGAAGTCCGATGACGCGCTGTGGAAGCGGTACGCCGCAGCACGCGACGCGTTCGGCAAGCGCCGCGGGCAGCACTTCGCCACCCTGGACGCCGAGCGCGGCACGGCGAGGTCGGTGAAGGAGAAGCTGGTCGCCCGGGCCGAGGAGCTGTCCGGTTCCAGCGAGTGGCGCGAGACGGCGGCCGCGATGCGCGAGCTGAT
This sequence comes from uncultured Actinomycetota bacterium, assembly GCA_963750295.1. Taxonomy (GTDB): domain Bacteria; phylum Actinomycetota; class Actinomycetes; order Mycobacteriales; family Jatrophihabitantaceae; genus CAVVPY01. The sequence continues at coordinate 840,593 of CAVVPY010000001.1, read as the reverse complement.
GACCGAGTGGAAGGCGGCGCCGCGCGCGGAACGAGGCGTCGAGAACGAACTCTGGACCCGGTTCCGCGCTGCGCAGGACGCGTTCTTCGAGCGGCGTTCGGGCGTGTTCTCGGCACGCGACGCCGAGCAGGTCGAGAACCAGAAGAAGCGCGAGGAGATCATCTCCGCGGCCGAGTCGCTCGACCTGTCCGATCCCAAGCGCGCCGAATCGGCGCTGCGCGAGCTTCAGGCGCGCTACGACTCGGTCGGGCACATCCCTCGCGACGCGATCCGTCGGGTCGACGACCAGATGAAAGCCGCCGAGCAGCGGGTCCGCGCGGCGGTCGACGCCGGGTGGCGCGTGGCGAGCATCGAGTCCAACCCCTTCCTGGCCGAGTTGCGGGCTCGCCTGGTCGAGGCGGAGGCGAAACTCGAACGGGCCCGCAAGTCCGGGGATGCCGCGCGGATCGAGAAGGCCGAAGCCGACGTCGCCGCGCGCAAGTCGCTGCTGCCGGACTGATGCGCCCCACCAGGACGGCTGCCCCGGCAACGTCGCGAGCGGTCGTCGAGTCGATGCTGCGCGCACTCGCGGACGGTGACGTCGATGCCGCCGGCGCACTGCTCGCGCCGGACGTCGTGTACTCGAACGTCGGCCTGCCGACCCTGCGTGGACGGCGCCGCTCCATGGCCGCGCTACGCCTGCTGGACCGCCCCGGCCGCTCCTTCGAGGTGTACCTGCACGCGGTGGCCGAGGACGGCGCCGTGGTGCTGACCGAGCGAACGGACGTGCTGTGCCTGGGCCCGGTTCGCCTGCAGTTCTGGGTGAGCGGCCGCTTCGACGTGCGCGACGGCCAGATCACGTTGTGGCGCGACGCCTTCGACTACCTCGACATGACCCGGTCGCTGTTCCGGGGCCTGCTCGGCGCGCTCGTCCCGGCGCTGCGCCCGGCAGCGCCACGCTCACTCGACACGCTCCCGGGACGGCACTGACCGGCTCGATCAGGCCGGGCGGGAACCGATCGACAGCAGCTTCGGCGCAGGCGTGACAGCGTCCGGCGTCGTGCTGCGGCGGTGGGTCAGGATCCCGCCATCGGCCATCAGGTGATGCGGGGCGGCGTGGGTGATCTCGGCGGTGACCAGGTCACCCGGAGTTGCCTCGCCCGTGACGTGCACCAGGCGGCCGTCCCGCGCACGGCCGGACACCCGGCCGGTGGCGCCGTCCTTGCGTCCCTCGCCACGGCTCACCAGCACCTCGACCTCGCGGCCGAGCCACGCCTTGTTGCCGTCCCAGGCGATGGCGTCCTGCAACTCGATCAGACGCTCGTAGCGCTCTTGCACGACCGGCTTCGGCACCTGCCCGTCCATCGTCGCCGCCGGCGTGCCGGGACGCTTCGAGTACTGGAAGGTGAACGCGCTGGCGAAGCGTGCCGCCCGGACGACGGCCAGCGTCTGTTCGAAGTCGTCCTCGGTCTCGCCGGGAAAGCCCACGATGATGTCGGTCGTGATCGCGGCGTCCGGCATCGCGGCCCGGACGCTGCTGATGATGTCGAGGTACCGTTGCCGCCGGTACGAGCGGCGCATCGACTGCAACACCGAGTCCGAGCCTGACTGCAGCGGCATGTGCAGTTGTGGCATGACGTTCGGCGTGTGGGCCATCGCGTCGATCACGTCGTCGGTGAAGTCGCGCGGATGCGGGCTGGTGAAGCGCACCCGGTCCAGACCGGCGATCTCGCCACAGGCGCGCAGCAGCTTGCCGAAGGCGAGGCGGTCGCCGAACGAGCGTCCGTAGGAGTTCACGTTCTGCCCGAGGAGGGTGACTTCGACGACGCCACCCGCGACCAGCGCCTCGATCTCGGCAAGAACGTCGCCCGGTCGACGGTCGGTCTCGGCGCCGCGCAGGCTCGGCACGATGCAGAACGTGCAGGTGTTGTCGCACCCGACGCTGATCGAGACCCAGGCGCTGAACGCGGACTCACGCCGGGTCGGCAGATCGGACGGGAAGTTCTGCAACGACTCGACGATCTCGACCTGTGCCTCGCGGTTGTGCCGGGCCCGCTCGAGCAGGACGGGCAACGCAGCGAGGTTGTGGGTGCCGAACACGACGTCCACCCAGGGCGCCTTCTCGACGATGGTGCCGCGGTCCTTCTGCGCGAGGCAGCCGCCGACGGCGATCTGCATGCCCGGGCGCCGTGCCTTCGCCGGGTAGAGGCGGCCGAGGTTGCCGTAGAGCCGGTTGTCGGCGTTCTCGCGCACGGCGCAGGTGTTGAAGACGACGAGGTCGACGCCGTCGCCCGCGCCGCGGACGTACCCGGCGTCCTCCAGCAGGCCGGCCAGCCGCTCGGAGTCGTGGACGTTCATCTGGCACCCGTAGGTGCGGATGTCATATGTGCGTGCGGTCATGGCGCGGTCCAGGATACGGTCACCTGTCGTGAACGGGCTCGCAGTCGACATCGAGGCTCTTGCCGACGGCTTCTCGGGCGTGGTGTCGGTCAGCAACGGCAGCGAGATCGACTTCGAGCGGGCGTACGGGCTGGCCGACCGCGCGCACGGCATCGCAGCGGACGTCGAGACCCGGTTCGCGATTGCCAGCGGTGCCAAGGGACTGACCGCACTGGTGGTCGCCCGGCTCATCGCTGATGGGGTGCTGTCGTTCGCCACCAGCGCCCGCTCTGTCCTGGGCGCGGACCTACCGCTCATCGCGGCGGAGGTCACCGTCGAGCACCTGCTCGCACACACGTCCGGCATCGGCGACTACGTCGACGAGGACGAGCCGGTCGACGTCCCGCTCAAGGTGCCGGTTTCGGAGCTGGTCCGGACCGAGGACTACCTGCCGGCCCTCGATGGGATCCCGACCAAGTTTCCTGCCGGCGCGCGATTCTCCTACTGCAACGGCGGATTCGTCGTCCTCGCCCTCATCGCCGAGCGGTCGGCGGGTGCACCGTTCCACGACCTCGTGGACGAGCTCGTGTGCCGGCCGGCCGGCCTGTCGGCGACGTCGTTCCTGCGCTCGGACGAGCTGCCCGGTGACGCTGCGCTCGGGTACCTCGAGGACGGGCGCACCAATGTGTTCCACGTACCCGTGCGCGGCAGCGGGGACGGCGGTGCGTACACCACAGTGAGCGACCTCCGCGCGCTCTGGGCGGCGATGTTCGACGGCCGGATCGTCGAGCCCGGGCTGCTGGCCGAGTTCACCCGACCGCGCAACGACGTCCCGAAGGAAGGCAAGCGTTACGGGCTCGGCTTCTGGCTGCACGCGACGGGCAGCGGCGTCCTGTTCGAGGGCTACGACTACGGAGTCTCGTTCCGGTCCGCACACGACCCGTTGACCGGCCTGACGTACACGGTGCTGTCGAACACGGCCGCGGGGGCATGGCCGATCGTGCAACGGCTGGACCAGTTGCTCGATCCCTAGGTTTCGATCAGCGCGACGTGCCCAAGTGGCAGGCGTGCGGGCTCGCGCCGCTGATGCCCCGCTCGATCGCGGCGAGGCGGGACGCAGGCGTCCCGTGCGTGGCGTCCTCGCGCGGGCTGCTGATCAGGCGGAGCAGGCGGGCGGCGACGGCGCGGAAGGTGTCCAGGTCGACGTCCGCAGCGGCCGCCCACACGCCGGACAGGCAGTCGGCCTGCTGCTCGACGAACACCCGCTGCGAGCGGGTCGGTGGACGCGCCTCGATCTGTCGCTGGTGCACCGCGAACTGGACGATGTGGCCCATCTCGTGTGCCTGCACCGCGGCGAACGCGAAGCCGAGATCGCCGCCCGTGAACTGTGCGGCCAGGGTGCGCAGAAAGCCGCCGGTGAAGTAGAGCGTTCGGTCCGCCGAACAGGTGAATGCCGGGGCCTCGGTCAGCCCGGCCCGACACTGCGCCGGCACCGCCGCACGCTCGGGGGCCAGGACAACCTGCTCGGCGACGGTGCGGGCAAGGGTGGCGCTCCAATACCGGCCGATCGCGGTGCCCAGGCAACCGGTGAGCGCGCGCGTCGTGCCTTCGGCCGAGCAGCGAGTGACCGGGTCGGCAGCGGCGCTGCGCGCCGGCGAACGGGCGGGCGGCGTGCCGCCCGGTGTCCCCTGCACCGCCGAGGTGCAGCCGACGGCGCTCGCGACGACGAGCAGCACCCCGAGCAGTGCGGGACGCATCGTGGTCGTCAGTGCGCGATCTCGGTGGCGCGCCACTCGCGCACGACCGTGACCCTGATCTGCCCGGGGTAGGTCAGCTCATCCTCGATCTGCTTGGCCACCTCGCGGGCGATGACCGAGGCAGCCAGATCGTCCACCTCACCCGGTTGCACCATCACCCGGACCTCCCGGCCGGACTGCATGGCGAAGACCTTCTCGACGCCGGGCTTGGAGGCGGCGATCTCTTCGATCCGGGCGAGCCGCTTCACGTAGGACTCGAGCGACTCGCGTCGCGCTCCGGGCCGGGCGGCAGAGCAGGTGTCCGACGCCTGGGTCAGCACGGCCTCGATGGTGCGTGGCTGCACCTCGTTGTGGTGCGCCTCGACCGCGTGAGCCACCGCTTCGTCCTCGCCGTACTTGCGCAGCAGTTCCGCTCCGATGATCGCGTGGCTGCCCTCGACCTCGTGCGTGAGCGCCTTGCCGATGTCGTGCAGGAATGCACACCGCTTGATCAGCGTGGGTTCGATGCCCAATTCGGCGGCCATCACCCCGGCGATGTGGGCGGTCTCGACGAGGTGCCCGAGGACGTTCTGGCCGTAGCTGGTGCGGTACTTCAGCCGTCCCAGCGTCGGCATCAGCCGCTCGTCGATCTCGGCGAGCCCCACCTCGGCTAGCGCATCACGAGCCGCGCGCAGGCACAGCTCGTCGACCTCGTCGCGGCTTTGCTCGTACGCCTCTTCGATCCGGTGCGGGTGGATCCGGCCGTCCAGGATGAGCCGCTCGAGCGTCAGTCGTCCCACCTCGCGGCGCACTGGGTCGAAACACGACAGCAGCACCGCTTCCGGGGTGTCGTCGATGATGAGGTTGACGCCGGTGACCGACTCGTAGGCGCGGATGTTGCGCCCCTCGCGGCCGATGATCCGGCCCTTCATCTCCTCACTCGGCAGGTGCAGGACGCTGACGACGGTCTCGGTGGTCTGCTCGCTCGCGACCCGCTGGACGGCCTCGACCACGATCGCCCGTGCCCGCTGGGTGCCCTCGGTGCGGGCCTCGTTCTCGAGCGTGCGCACCAGCAGCGCCGCCTCACGCCGGGCGCCGGCCTCGACCCCGGCCAGCAACTCCGCTTTCGCCTCGTCCGCCGTCAGCCCGGCGATCCGTTCCAGCTCGCGCTCGAAGTCCACCGCCCGCTCGTCGAGGGCGACTGCGCGGGCCCCGAGTTCGCTGTCGCGCCGGTCGAGATCTGTGGCCCGGCGCGCGAGCGTCGCGTCGGCCAACTCCAGCTCCCGCTCGCGCGCGGCAAGTTGGGCCAGGGACCGGTCCAGTTCGCCGGTCTCGGCGGCAACGCGGCGCTGCTCGGCGTGTACCGCGCTCTCGGTCTCGGCCGCGCGCCGCTCGCGCTCGCCGACCTCGTCCTGCCGACGACGGATCTCGACCCCGGCTTCGGCCGCCTCATCCCGCGCGGTGCGCCGCGCTGCGGCGAGCAGCTCTGCGGCCTCCCCCTCGGCACGGCTGAGCAACGCAGCCGCTTCGGCAGCCGACGACTGCGCCTCGGCGCGGGCAGCCCGCCTGGTTGCCGCCGCCTCGGTCTCGGCGCTGTGACGCAGTTCGTCGAAGCTCGCGTGCGCACCCAGCAGCTGCTCCGCGTCAGGGAGGCCGTCGGTGGCCGGGTCGCCGTGACCCTCGGCGCTCGCGGGGCCGGCATGTCGGCCGGGCGACGCGTCGCGCGGCAGACCCCGGCGGTTGTAGGCGAGAAGAAACAGCAGTCCGAGGATGAAACCGGCCCCGACTGCCGCGTACCAGACTCCCGTCATCTCCGGTCGCCACCCACCGCTACCGCCTCCTCATCGCAGTACCTAATGGGGAAACGCCGCTGGGCGCGCTGCTGCCTGGACGCTGTCCGGCAACGGCGGCACACGCCGGTGGTGAGGGTGTGACCTTTCTTCGTCAGGAGGGCGCTTGGACTATGTGCAAACCGCCTGCGGCTCGAGCTGTGCGCCCGATCCGCAGTCGTGGACGTTTCCCGTGACCACCGACAGTATTAACGCCGCGTGAGCAAAGCAAGCGATCACGTGGCTGATCATCGCGCGGGTGCCGATTGCACAGCCCATTCCGCCCGGTTTAGCGGCTATGTCCGACACGCTCGGCAGTTCCCCCAGTAGGAGATCAGCCGTCGGGCTCGGCCGTCCCGAAGTCCAGCTCGACCGGTGTGTCCGCAGCCAGGGTTTCCCGCACCACCGCGTGGGCGAGGCCGGCCGGATATCCTTTTCGGGCAAGCAGGCCGACCAGCCGCCGCGCCTGTACCGGCGGGGGCAGGTGTTGCAGCGCGCGCAGCCGCCGCGCCACCAGGGCGCGGGCGCGGTCGAGTTCCGCGTCGCTGTCGATCTGGGCCACCGCTGCCTGCACAGAGTCCTCGTCGATGCCGCGCCGGCGCAGTTTCAGCGCCACCGCTCGGCCGGCAAGTCCGCGCTCGGTGTGCTGTGCCGCGGCGTAGCCGGCGGCCAGCGCCGCGTCATCGATCAGCCCGACCTCGGCGAACCTGTCGAGGACACGATCAGCAGTGTCGTCGGGTACGCCCCGACGGCGCAGCGCAGCTGCCAGTTCGGCCCGCGACCGCGCCCGGTGGTCCAGCAGCCGCAGGCAGATCGTTCGGGCGACCGACTCGGGGTCGCCGGGCGGCCCGAGAACCGACTCGTCCGGCACCTCCTGAGTCGGCGCGGGGTCCACCGAAGCCCGCCGAGCCGTCAGAAGTCGACCTGGGTGGGGACCACGTCGATCGGCGCGCCCTCGTCCACCCGTGGGCCGACGCCCAGCTTCTCTTTGATCTTCTTCTCGATCTCATCGGCCAGATCGGGATTGTCCCGCAGGAAGCTGCGGACGTTCTCCTTGCCCTGGCCAAGCTGATCGGACTCGTAGGTGTACCAGGCCCCGGACTTCTTGATCAGTCCCTGCTCGACGCCCACATCGATCAACGAACCCTCACGGCTGATGCCCTGCCCGTACACGATGTCGAACTCGGCCTGCTTGAACGGCGGCGCGACCTTGTTCTTGACCACCTTCACGCGGGTGCGGTTACCCACGGCGTCGGCACCGTCCTTGAGCGTCTCGATGCGACGCACGTCCAGCCGCACGGACGAGTAGAACTTCAGCGCCCGGCCACCGGTCGTCGTTTCTGGCGAGCCGAACATGACGCCGATCTTCTCGCGCAACTGGTTGATGAAGATCGCGGTCGTACCGGAGTTGCTCAGCGCACCGGTGATCTTGCGCAGCGCCTGACTCATCAGTCGGGCCTGCAGGCCGACGTGGCTGTCACCCATCTCGCCCTCGATCTCGGCGCGCGGGACGAGAGCGGCCACCGAGTCGACGACGATGACGTCGAGCGCACCCGATCTGATCAGCATGTCCATGATCTCGAGTGCCTGCTCGCCGGTGTCCGGTTGGCTCACCAGCAACGCATCGGTGTCGACACCGAGCGCCTTGGCGTACTCGGGATCGAGCGCGTGCTCGGCGTCGATGAACGCAGCGATGCCGCCCGCCGCCTGCGCGTTCGCGACAGCATGCAGCGCGACGGTCGTCTTACCCGACGACTCCGGGCCGTAGATCTCGATCACGCGCCCGCGCGGTAACCCGCCGATGCCCAGCGCGACGTCCAGTGCGATCGAGCCGGTCGGGATCACCTCGATCGGGACGGCCGGACGGTCGCCGAGACGCATGACAGCGCCCTTGCCGTACTGCTTGTCGATCTGGGACATGGCGACGTCGAGCGCCTTGTCCCGGTCGAATCCTGCTGCCATCGACGTTCTCCCCACAAGTGATCCGGTGCTGTTGCGAGCGACGCTAGGACCCGCCACCGACACTTCGGTGCAGAACCGCCCGACTGTGGACGGCGGATCCCGCTGTGGACAGACTTTAGCGAACACCTGTTCGATGTGACAGCAGGTCGAGCCCGCGTGTCGCGGGTGTTGACCAGCTGGTGCTAACCAGCTGGTGCCAACTAGCTGGTGCCAACTAGCTGGGCGATTGGTTGGCTAGCGCAAGTGGGACGGCACGTCGAATTCGGCGCACACGGCGCGCCACACGTCCTTGGCCTCATCGCCGCGGGCGAGCGCCTGGTCCACGGTGACGCCGAGCAGGGGGACGCGGTAGTCGGCGGCCAGGCTACGGGCGTAGCCGGCCCCGAAGCGCTCGTCCATCCGTCCCCAGAACTCAGTCATCCGCACCGGCCAAGCGTACGGACCATGGCCGGCCCGGTAGCGGCGGCACCAAGACCAGCTCACCTTCTGTCATCCGGCTGTCGTCGGGGCGAGGCGCGTGATAGACACAACCGGTTCGTCGGCCATGGAACGATGCCAGCCCGCACGCGGCACGTCGACCAAGCTCGCCGGGACCATGCCGGGAGCGGGAGGTGACCATGTCGATCGCGGCTCGTGGCAGCGCACGTGCAGCCCTCGCGGTGACCTGCGCGCTGCTCCTACCCGCGCTGGCCGTGATGCGGCCGACCGCCGCTGTTGAAACCGGGTACGCAGCGGGCACCGCCAGCGTCGCCGAACTCGGTGCCGGTTCTGGGAGCCCGATCCGGCACGTCGTGCTGATCTTCCAGGAGAACCACAGCTTCGACGAGACGCTCGGCAAGTACTGCGCCACGCGGTCGACTCCGTGTGACGGTCACGTCGGCCCGGTCCGCCTCCAGGACGGCACGGTCGTGCAGATGACCCACAGCCCGGACATCGTGCCCTCGGTCGAACATGGCAGCGGGGGGCAGCTGCGAGCGATCGACAACGGTGCCATGGACGGCTGGGCGTCCTTGCACGGATGCGCCGCGCCGACCTACTCGTGCCTGACCTACTACAACCGCGACGACATCCCCAATCTCGCGACGCTCGCCGATCGCTTTGTGGTGTCCGACCGAACCTTCTCGATGAGCAACTCGCCATCCTGGGGCGGCCATCTGTATGCGGCGACAGCCACGCTCGATGGCTTCACCGGGAACAACCCCCGAGCGGACCCGAACGTCGCACCCGGCCCTGGTTGGGGCTGCGACTCGAACCGGCTCGCGGACTGGGCCCCGTCGCCCGGCGCGGCCAGGATCAAGGTTCCGTCCTGCGTGCCGAACGCCGATGGAAGCGGACCGTACCGGCCGTCGCCGGTCAGCCACGTGTCGAGCATCTTCGACGAACTGGACGCCGCGCGGTTGAGCTGGAAGATCTATGGGACGACGAGGGCGGACGCGGGCAATGCGGGCGGAGGGTACGGCTGGTCGATCTGCCCCAGCCTCGCCGACTGCCTGTACACCCAGCAGGTGAACAACCTCGTGCGCTCGCAACAGGTCCTCACCGACGCGGCGCGTGGTCACTTGCCGGCGTACTCGGTGGTGACGCCGTCCGCGTCGAGTTCGCGGGTGGTCGGCACCGCGACCAGCCAGCACAACAACACCTCGATGCTGGCCGGGGACAACTGGATCGGCCAGGTCGTGTCGGCGATCGAGAACGGGCGGGACTGGAACTCGACGGCGATCTTCATCACCTACGACGACTGCGGCTGCTTCTACGACCATGTGCCGCCGCAGATCAACCCGGACGGCACGCGCCAGGGCATCCGGCTGCCGATGGTCATCGTGAGTCCGTACTCCAAATCAGGATTCACCGACTCTCAGACGGCCTCGCTCTCGTCCGTACTCGCCTTCACCGAGCGCACGTACCACCTGCCCGCGTTGTCGCCCAATGATGCCTTGGCCTACGACTACTGGCAGTCCTTCCGGTTCGATCAGGCACCACGGGCAGGCGCCGTGCTGCACCAGCGGCCGGTGCCGAAGTCGTCGATCGCGTGGGCTCGGGCGCATCCGGACGGGGACGACGAGACCTGACGCGAGCTACTGTCCGCGCGCCAGTACCCGCGGATGTGCAGCACTGCATCAAGATCGGCTCAGCCCGCGGTCATCCGGGCGGTGCACGTGGTAGACACGGCCGAGTTCCGAGGCCGTGTCTACCACCACACCTTCTTCGGCACGACCCGAGGGGCGGGAGACGCTGATGTCGATCATCGCCCGCCGACGTGCGCGCGGTGTAGTCGCCGTGGCGTGCACGGTGCTGCTTCCTGTTCCGGTCGCCCTGATGCGACCGGCCGCTGCCGCAGAAGCCCCGACCGTGCTCGCGGCGGGGACCGTCGTGTTCACCACCCCCGGGGCGGACTCGGTGTCCACGCTGGCCGGCGGAAGCCCGGCTGAGCCGCTCGGTTCTGGGCTGACGAGTCCGCGCGGCCTCGCCGTGGGCGCGGACGGCAGCGTCTACGTCGCGGATACCGGTGCCAACCGGCTCGTCCGAATCGGGCCTGACGGCACGCAGACCACGATCGCCGACGGCCTGAGCGCGCCGAACGGTGTGGCCAGCGCGGGGATCGACACTGTGCTCGTCGCCGACTCGGGCCACGGGCGCATCGTCCAGGTAAGCGCGGACGGCGTACAGGAGGTCGCGAGCGGCTTCCTCGCCCCGGTGGCGGTTGCCCTTGCGCGGTCCGGCGATCTGATCGTCGGCGACGCCGCGGCAAACTCGGTGGTCGTCATCGCGCCGGACGGCACCCGCACGCCGGTCGGCGACGGGTGGGCCGATCCGCTCGGTGTCGCGGTCGATCCGACCGGCGCTGTGATCGTCGCGGACACGGGCAACAACCGGGTCGTCGCGGTCGACGTCACCGGCACACAGCGCGATCTCGGCTCGGGATTCGATGCGCCGACAGCCGTGGCCGTCGGCGGGGACGGGACGGTCTTCGTGGCCGACACCGGCAACCACCGCATCGTGCAACTCGCCCCGGACGGCACCCAGTCAGATCTCGCGGAAGCGGACGCGGTCGCGTTGGCGAGCTACGTCGCGCCCCAGGTCATCACGTTCACCAGCGCTGTTCCGGGTGCCGCCACGGTCGGCGGGATTTATCTCGCCACCGCCGTAGGTGGGACGGGATCCGGCGAGCCGGTCACGTTCTCCGCCGATCCGGACTCCGCCGGCTGCACGGTGGACGCCGACGGCACGGTCGAATTCGTCCACGTCGGCACCTGCATCGTCGACGCCGACCAGCAGGGCACCGTCGACTATGCGGCGGCTCCGAGAGTGCAGCAGACGATCGACGTCGACCGCGGTGCCCAAGTGGTGGAGTTCACCTCGAGCGCTCCCGTCGACGCCCGCGTGGGCCAGATGTATCTCGTGGCAGCGACCGGCGGTGGATCTGGCCAACCGATCGTGTTCTCGGCCGGTCCGTCGTCGACCGGATGCACCGTCGATCCGGACGGCACGGTCACCTTCGTCCACGTCGGAAACTGCGATGTGACCGCCGACCAGGCCGGCGACGACGACTGGGAACCGGCCACATCCGCACATGCACAACTGCCCATCGGTCGCGGGAGCCAGTTGATCACGTTCAGCTCGGGAACCCCTGACGCGGCCGTCGTCGGCGGCGGGTACGTCCCGGCGGCCGTCGGCGGTGGGTCTGGCCTACCCGTGACGATCAGCGTCGATCCGTCCGCGAACACGTGCACCGTCGGCACGGACGCAACGGTCAGCTTCGTCCATGCCGGGACGTGCACCGTGCTCGCCGACCAGGCCGGCGACGACGACTGGGAGTCTGCGGAACAGGCGCAGCAGGTCGTCACCGTCGGACGCCGTCCGGCCGGACTGGTCTTCGACTCGAGCCCGCCGGACCATCCGGTCGTCGGACAGACCTATGTCGCCCTGGTGACGTCGTCGACCGGTGATCCGGTGGTTTTCGAGGCAGGGGCTGGATCGACGGGGTGCACCGTCGCGCAGGACGGCACCGTCGACCTGGTCGCCGTGGGCACCTGTGTCGTCGACGCCACGCAACCGGCCACCGACGACACCGACCCCGCGACCACGCAACAGAGCTTCGACATCGACCGCGGGTCACAGGTCATCACGTTCCTGACGACGGCGCCTGCGCACGCCGGCGTGGGCAGCACCTACCTCGTCGCGGCGACCGGTGGTGCGTCGGGCCAACCGGTCGTGTTCTCGGCCGACCCGCAAGGAGCGGCGTGCACCGTCTCCGCGGACGGCACCGTGCAGTTCACCGCCGTCGGCACCTGCATCGTCGACGCCGACCAGGACGGCACGGCCGATTACGAGCACGCGACCCGCGCCACGCAGACAATCGCAGTCAGCAAGGGGACGCAGACGATCACGTTCACCTCCACACCCCCGGCAACGGCGATGGTGGGCGGCATGTACTCGGCAAAGGCGGTCGGGGGCGCGTCCGGCCGGCCGGTGCTGTTCGCGGCAGCGGTGGCCACGGTCGACAACTGTGCGGTGATAACTACCGGCATCGTGCGGTTCACCCGTGCGGGCCTGTGCACCGTCGTCGCCTCGCAGGCAGGATCGCCGAAGTACCTCAAGGCTCCCCCTGCACGCCAGGTTATCCGGGCGTGGGTGCGCCAGCAGATCACCTTCACCTCGACCCCGGACTGGCCGCAGGCCGTCGGCAGTCGCTACGCGGTGTCGGCGACCGGTGGCGGCTCGGGGCTGCCGGTCCGGTTCTCGGTGTCCGCGGACTCGGCCGGGGTGTGCCGGATGAACGGTAGCTCGCGAGTGCTCTACCTCGCCGCGGGGACGTGCACCGTCGTGGCCGTCCAGCCGGGCACGTTGACGTACGCGAGCGCCGGCGCGCAGCAGGTCGTCAGTGTCGTCGGGCGCGGCGGAGGTGGCGTGAGCCCGATCCGCCACGTGGTGCTGATCTTCCAGGAGAACCACACCTTCGACGAGACGCTCGGCACGTACTGCGCCACGCGTCCGACCCCGTGCGACGGCTACGTCGGCCCGGTCCGCCTCCAGGACGGCACGGTCGTGCCGATGACCCACAGCCCGGACATCGTGCCCTCGGTCGAACATGGCAGCAGGGGGCAGTTACGAGCCATCAACAACGGTGCCATGGACGGCTGGGCGTCCTTGCACGGATGCGCCGCGCCGACCTACTCCTGCCTGACCTACTACGACCGCGCGGACATCCCGAATCTCGCGGCCCTGGCCGACCGCTTCGTGGTGTCCGACCGCACCTTCTCGATGAGCAACTCGCCGTCCTGGGGTGGCCACCTCTACGCCGCGACGGCCACGGTCGACGGCTTCACCGGGGACAACCCCCAGGCGGACCCCAACGTCCAACCCGGTCCTGGCTGGGGCTGCGACTCCTACCGGCTCGCGGACTGGGCGCCGTCGAACGGCGCCGCCACCATCAAAGTTCCGGCCTGCGTGCCGAACGCCGACGGCAGCGGACCGTACCGGCCGTCGCCGGTCAGCCACGTGTCGAGCATCTTCAACGAACTCGACACCGCGCACTTGCCTTGGAAGATCTACGGGACGACTAGGGCCGACGCGAGCATGGTCGGCGGTGGCGGCTACGGCTGGTCGATCTGCCCCAGCCTCGCCGACTGCCTGTACACCCAGCAGGTGAACAACCTCGTGCGCTCGCAACAGGTGCTCACCGACGCGGCGAACGGCGACCTGCCCGCGTACTCGGTGGTCACGCCGTCCGCGTCGAGTTCGCAGGTGGTCGGCACCGCGACCAGCCAGCACAACAACACCTCGATGCTCGCCGGGGACAACTGGATCGGCCAGGTCGTGTCGGCGATCGAGAACGGGCCGGACTGGAACTCGACGGCGATCTTCATCACCTACGACGACTGCGGCTGCTTCTACGACCACGTGCCACCGCCGGCCAACCCGGACGGCACGCGCCAGGGGATCCGGCTGCCGATGGTCATCGTGAGTCCGTACTCCAAATCAGGATTCACCGACTCACAGGCGGCTTCGCTCACGTCCGTACTCGCCTTCACCGAGCGCACGTTCCACCTACCCGCGCTGTCACCGAACGATGCGTCCGCTTACGACTACGGGCAGTCCTTCCGGTTCGATCAGGCACCACGGGCAGGCGCGGTGCTGCACCAGCGGCCGGTGCCGACGTCGTCGATCGCGTGGGCTCGGGCGCATCCGGACGGGGACGACGAGACCTGACGCGAGCACGGGCGGGCGCGGTGGTGACCGGGGCCTGCAACGATGACCGGCGTGCCACACGTGGAACCTGCACCTGCCGGCGAGTGGTTCGCCCTGCCGGTACTGACCGGTCGGCTGATCCGGCTGGAACCACTCACCGCCCAACACGCCCCGGGCTACCTCGCGGCGGCAGATGCGACGGTGTTCGAGTACCTCGCGCTGCCGGTCCCCGAGTCGGTCGAGCAGGCCGCAGAGCAGATCGCTGCGAGCCTGGCCGACCGCGCGCTTGGCACACGGTTCCCGTACGCCCAGCTCGACGCGAGGACAGGGGAGGTCGCGGGGACGACGTCGCTCTACGAGATCAACCCCACGCTGCGGACGGTCGCGATCGGGCACACCTGGCTCGGGCGGCGGTGGTGGCGCACCGGGCACAACACCGAGTCGAAGCTGCTGTTGCTGACCCACGCCTTCGAGGGTCTCGGAGCGGTTCGGGTCGTGTGGCACACCGACATTCGCAACGAGCGCTCCCAGGCTGCGATCGAGCGGCTGGGCGCGCTGCGTGAGGGCGAACTGCGCAAGCACCGCCTGCGCCGCGACGGTTCGTGGCGCACGACGGTGCAGTACGCGATGACCGACGACGACTGGCCGCCCGCGCGGGAGCGGCTCACCGCTCGACTCGGCGTCGGCTGAGCGCCCCCACCTGTCGGACCTACCCGGCAGACTGGTGGGATGCCGCGCTTCTCCCTCGCCACCCAGGCCTGGCTGGACGGTGCCTTCGCCGCCCCCACGCCGGCGCAGGAGGGCGCGTGGGACGCGATCGCGCGTCGGGACCACACGCTCGTGGTGGCGCCGACCGGCTCTGGCAAGACCCTGGCCGCCTTCCTGTCTGCCCTCGACCGGCTTGCGGCGGTGCCCGTCCCGCCGGATCCGATGCGCCGATGCCGGGTGCTGTACGTCAGCCCGCTCAAGGCGCTGGCCGTCGACGTCGAGCGCAACCTGCGCTCGCCGCTGGCCGGTATCCGCCAGGCAGCGGCCCGGCTCGGCCTGCTCACCCCGGACGTCACGGTCGCGATGCGGTCGGGTGACACCCCCGCGGACGAGCGCCGTGCGTTCGCGCGCCGGCCGGCCGACATCCTGATCACCACCCCCGAGTCGCTGTTCCTGCTGTTGACCTCGGCCGCGCGCGAGGCGCTGCGCGGGGTCGACACGGTGATCGTGGACGAGGTGCACGCGGTGTGCGCCACCAAGCGCGGCGCGCACCTCGCGGTCTCCCTGGAGCGGTTGGACGCGCTGCTCGAACGACCGGCCCAGCGCATCGGGCTGTCGGCCACCGTCCGTCCGGTCGACGAGGTGGCGACGTTCCTCGCCGGCGGCCGCCCGGTCACCGTCGTGCAACCGCCGATCGAGAAGACCTTCGAATTGGACGTGGTCGTCCCCATCGAGGACATGGCCAACCTCGGTGAGCTGACCGAGGACCTCACCGGCCCGGCAGCCGGCGCCGGGCGGCGCGCGAGCATCTGGCCGCACGTCGAGGAACGCGTCCTCGACCTGATCGAGACGCACCGATCGACGATCGTGTTCGCGAACTCGCGGCGGCTGGCCGAGCGGCTCACGGCGCGGCTGAACGAACTGGCATCCGAACGACGCGATGGGCGTGCTCCCGACGCCGGACCGCCCCCTGCCGAGCTCATGGGGCAATCGGGTTCCGGCCGGGCCGACAGCGAGGTCATCGTCGCTCGGGCGCACCACGGGTCGGTGTCACGCGAGCAGCGCGCGTTCGTCGAGGAGGATCTCAAGGCCGGGCGGCTGCCCGCGGTCGTCGCGACCTCGTCGCTGGAACTCGGCATCGACATGGGCGCGGTCGACCTCGTCATCCAGGTCGAGGCGCCGCCGTCCGTCGCATCGGGACTGCAGCGCGTGGGACGGGCCGGCCACCAGGTCGGGGCGATCAGTCACGGCGTGATCTTCCCGAAGTTCCGTGGCGACCTGGTCGAGTGCGCGGTGGTCGCCGAGCGGATGCGAACCGGGGCGATCGAATCGATGCGCTACCCGCGCAACCCGCTCGACGTCCTCGCCCAGCACATCGTGGCGATGGTCGCGCTCGAGTCGGTGACCGTGGACGAGGTCGAGGAACTGATCCGCCGCGCGGCGCCGTTCGCCGGCCTGCCACGGTCGGCGCTGGAGGCGACGCTGGACATGCTCGCCGGCAGGTACCCGTCCGACGCCTTCGCCGAACTGCGTCCCCGCCTGGTCTGGGACCGCGTCACCGGCGAGCTGACGGCACGGCGCGGTGCGCAGCGGCTGGCCGTCACCAGCGGCGGCACGATCCCCGACCGCGGCCTGTTCGGCGTCTTCCTCGCGACGGGCGAGGGCCCGGGACGGCGCGTCGGTGAGCTGGACGAAGAGATGGTCTACGAGTCGCGGGTGGGCGACGTGTTCCTGCTCGGGTCGACGTCCTGGCGCATCGAGGACATCACACACGACCGCGTCCTTGTCACGCCTGCTCCCGGGCAAGTGGGGCGGATGCCGTTCTGGAAGGGCGACTCGCCCGGCCGCCCGGTCGAGCTCGGCCGGGCGCTCGGTGCGTTCCTGCGCGAGGTCTCTTCGGCCAGCCCGGACGACGCGGCGGCGCGCGCCCGGGCAGCCGGACTGGACGAGTGGGGCACGGCCAACCTGCTCGCCTATCTGGCCGACCAGCGCGAGGCGACCCGCCACCTGCCCGACGACCGGACGGTGCTCGTCGAGCGGTTCCGCGACGAGCTCGGCGACTGGCGGCTGGTGGTGCACTCGCCGTTCGGGGCGCCCGTGAACGCGCCGTGGGCGCTGGCGATCGCGGCGCGGCTGCGCGAACGGTACGGCCTCGACGTGAGCACGATGCACTCCGACGACGGGATCGTGCTGCGCCTGCCCGACACCGACGGTGAGGTGCCCGGGTCCGAGCTGGCGGTCTTCGAACCGGACGAGATCGAGGCCCTGGTCACGGGTGAGGTGGGCGGCTCGGCGCTGTTCGCGTCCCGGTTCCGCGAGTGCGCGGCACGCTCCCTGCTGCTGCCCAGACGCGACCCACGGCGCCGGACGCCACTGTGGCAGCAGCGCCAGCGCGCCAATCAGCTGCTGCAGGTCGCCTCCGAGTACGGCGATTTCCCCGTCGTGCTCGAGGCGATGCGCGAGTGCCTGCAGGACGTGTACGACCTGCCCGGGCTGGTCGGGCTGATGCGTGAACTGGCCACCCGCACCGTCAAGCTGGTCGAGGTCGAGACGCCGGCGGCGTCGCCGTTCGCGCGCTCGCTGCTGTTCGGCTACGTCGGGATGTTCCTCTACGAGGGTGACGCGCCGCTGGCCGAGCGCCGCGCCCAGGCCCTCTCGCTCGACTCGGCGATGCTCGCTGAGCTGCTCGGCGCGACCGAGCTGCGCGAACTGCTCGATGCGGACTCGCTCGCCGAGGTCGAACGCGAAATCGCGCGCCTGGCACCCGAGCGCCACGCACGGGGCGTGGATGCCGTGCACGATCTGCTGCGCGGTGTCGGCGACCTGAGCACCGACGAGGCCTTGCTGCGCGGCGCGAGCCCCCAGGATCTCGCCACCCTGGAGGACCAGCGCCGGGCCATCCGCGTCCGCGTCGCAGGCGAGCAGCGGTGGATCGCGATCGAGGACGCCGGCCGGGTCCGCGACGCCCTCGGCACCGCCCTTCCGGTCGGCGTGCCCGAGGCATTCACCGAGCCGGTGAAAGACCCGCTCAGTGATCTCGTGTCCCGCTTCGCCCGCACCCACGGGCCGTTCCACACCGCCGACGTCGCCACGCGCCTAGGGCTCGGCGTGGCTGTCGTCGGCGCCGCGCTGGCTCGGCTCGCAACCACCGGACGGCTCGTGCAGGGCGAATTCCGTCCGGGTGGCACAGCGCTCGAATGGTGCGATGCCGAGGTCCTGCGGATCGTGCGCCGCCGCTCGCTGGCCGCGCTGCGCAAGGAGGTCGAGCCGGTGCCGGCCGAGGCGCTGGCCCGGTTCATCCCCGCCTGGCAGGGCGTCGGCGCGCGCTCGGCACGCGGCGCGGACGGGGTGCTGCGCGTCGTGGAGCAACTGGCCGGCGTGCCGCTGCCCGCGTCGGCCCTCGAGTCTCTCGTCCTGCCCTCCCGCGTGGGCGACTACTCCCCCGCACTGCTCGACGAGCTGACCCTCGCCGGTGACGTCGTCTGGACCGGTGCCGGCGCACTCGGCGGCAGCGACGGGTGGCTGGTGCTGGCCCCCGCCGACGCGGCCGCGCTGATCCTGCCGCCGGCCGAGGCGGTGGCAGGAACGGTCCACAACGCGCTGCTCCGCGGGCTGGCGCCTGGCAGTGCCGTGTTCTTCCGCGCCCTGGCCGACCTGGCCGCCGAGGCACCGGACGACGACGTGGTCGCCGCGGTCTGGGATCTCGTCTGGGCGGGGCTGCTCACGAACGACACCCTGGCCCCCGTCCGGGCCCGGCTGAGCGGCGGCTCGAGGAGCGCCCACCCGGCTCGCCGCCGCGCGCCTCGTGCGCGCTACGGCCGGTACGGCGGCCTGGCCGGGGTGCCGATGTCGGCGCCTCGCCCGGCGCCACCGACGATGACCGGCCGCTGGTCGGTGCTGTCTGGCCGCGACCTCGACGCGACCCGCCGGGCGCTCGCTGCGGCTGAGGTGCTGCTGGACCGCTACGGGCTGGTCACCCGCGGCTCGGTCGCCGGTGAGCGGGTCACCGGCGGGTTCGCGGGCGTGTACCCGGTGCTGAAGGCGGCCGAGGAGTCGGGCCGGGCCCGCCGCGGTTACTTCGTCGACGGCCTCGGCGCAGCCCAGTTCGCGCTGCCCGGTGCCGTGGACCGGCTGCGGGCCCAGGCGCGTCCGGACGACTCCCGCGAGCCTGCGCCCGCAATCGTGCTGGCCGCCACCGATCCGGGCAATCCGTTCGGCGCCGCGCTCCCCTGGCCGCAGGCGCCGGCCCCGGCCGGCGGCGGTCGCGGCCACCAGCCGGCCCGCAAGGCGGGCGCGCTGGCCGTGCTGCTGGACGGCCGCTGCGTGCTCTACGTCGAGCGGGGCGGACGCACGCTGCTGTCGTTCACCGACGATCCCGCGGTGCTGCAGCCGGCGGCCGACGCACTCGCCCTGGCCGTCCGCGACGGCGCGCTGGGCAAGCTGGCGGTCGAGCGGGCCGACGGCGCACCCGTCGCCTCGTCGCCGTTGGGTGATGCGCTCGAGGCAGCGGGATTCCGGCCGACCCCGCGTGGGTTGCGGTTGCGCGCGTGAGCCGTGCCCGAGGGTGACACCGCCTGGCTGACCGCGCACCGCCTCGATCGTGCGCTGGGTCGGCAGTTGCTCACCGTCGGCGACCTGCGCGTGCCTCACCTGGCGACGACCTCCTTGGTCGGCATGACGGTGCGCGAGGTGCTGGCCCGCGGCAAGCACCTGCTGACGAGGCTGGACAGCGACCTGACCCTGCACAGCCACCTGCGCATGGACGGTTCGTGGTTCCTGACCCGGGCCGGCGCGCGGCCGCGACGGCACCCCGAACACATGATCCGCGCCCAACTCGGGACGGCCGACTGGCTCGCGACCGGCTACCGCGTCCACGACCTGCGCCTGGTGCCGACCTCGGCCGAGGCGGACCTGGTCGGCCATCTCGGGCCTGATCTGCTCGGCCCGGACTGGGACCCCGCCGAGGCGCTGCGGCGGCTGCTGGCCGAGCCGGACGTGGCAGTCGGCGAGGCGCTGCTCGACCAGCGCAAGCTGGCCGGCATCGGCAATCTGTACAAGAGCGAGACGCTGTTCGTCGAGCGGGTCGATCCCTGGCTGCCGACCGGACGGGTCGATCTCGTGCCGGTCGTCGCGACCGCCCACCGATTGTTGCGGGCCAACCGTGACCACCCCGAGCAGTCGACCACCGGACGTACCGGGCGCGGCCAGGAGCACTGGGTCTACCGGCGCCGTGGCGAGGCGTGCCTGCGTTGCCGGACGCCGATCAGGGTCGCCGACCAGGGCCGGCCACCGTGGCAGCGCAGCACCTACTGGTGCCCGACCTGCCAGCCCGGCCCGGGTCCGGGCTGAGCTGGCTGAGCCGGGCGGACGTGAAGCCGGGCGACCGGCTCAGGCGGACTAACTCAGGCGGACTGGGCGGGCTGTTGCGCGCCGGCGTGGGGTGCGAGCGGGGAGGCCGCGACCGGGGATGCGGCACCGGGGTGCTCGACCGGATCGGCGGCCTCGCCGGGCACGTCGGGCAGCGCGGCGATCAGGATCGCCAGTTCCGCGGCGATCGCCGCCGGGCTGGCGGGGTTGATCACGTAGGACGCGAGCCAGCGCAGCACCAGCTCGGCGCCACCGCGCGCCTGCGCTGCGAGTGCCGCACTCACCGCGTCGCGAGCCAGCTGCCAGCCCTCGGCGCGCGGGTCGATGCAACCAAGCGCGGCCACGGTGCCCGGCTCGATGCGGGCCAGGGAACGCAGCACCGGGTGCGTCGCCAGCGCGTTGGCCGTCTCGGCCAGCGCATCCGCGAGCGGGCGCTCGGCGACGCGATCGACGAGCTCACGCACCTCGTCCACCACGAGGGCGGACAGCACGGCGTCCTTGGTGCGGAAGTGGTTGTACAGCGTGGCCTTGGCGACGCCGGCTGCCGCGGCTACCTGCGCCATCGTGATCTTCGTGCCACTGACCTCGACGGCCCGCAGGGCACCCTCGTGCAGCGCTGCGCGGGTGCGGTTCATCGCGTTACCGGCCCGCGTGCGGGTGCCCCGAACCCGGACCGGCGCCGCCGACGCGATGGCCGGCGGCAGCGTCGTCGGACGGAACAGCGTGTCGAACAGCAGATCGTTGGCGGCCATGAACCGGAGGCTAGGGGCCTGCCGCGCCCGGGTGCGGGAGGCGGTTCGGGACGCGCCGCCGCACCGTGACAGCTGTGGCTGGAGTGGCTGGAGTGGCTGGCGGGACTGGGTTGGACAGTGAAACAGGAGCGCGGCGCTCAGGCGGCGACGGTCGGGATGGCGCGCAGCTGCGGGCCGTCCTCGGCCTCGGGTGCCGGGGCCAGCCGGGCACTACGGGCACCGGGTACGGCAGCGAGCCGGCCCGCGAGCGCGAGCTTCTCCGCGCGCTGAAGCTCGGTCGTGACCGTGCCGAACACCTCGGACAGCTCCACGTCCAGTGCCCGGCAGATGGCGGCCAGCAGCTCGGACGACGGCTCCTTCTGCCCGCGCTCGACCTCGGACAGGTACCCCAGGCTGACGCGCGCGGTGGCCGAAACCTCGCGCAGCGTGCGCCGCTGGCGTAGCCGCAGGCTGCGCAGGGTCTGTCCCACTACCTGACGAAGCACGGGCATGGCGCTGACCCCCTGTCGTGTCACGGGCGGCGGCAGTGCCGCCGAGTCGGACTCCCCACGCTACCGGGACGGTGAGCACGGACGGTCCCCATCACGCGGTGCGTCCGCTCTCAGCGAACATAACGACCACCGCAGTGCCTGCATTCCTGCCCGGGCACGCTGCTGCTCAGGGCGCGAGGCGCGCTGCCCGCGCGGCGCGCCGCAACCGCACGGCCCGGCCCACGTAGTCGAAACCGGTGATCAGTGCGATCACGATGGCAGCGATCATGACCACCCACGCGATGTCGCGGAGCCAGGCATAGGGCGGCAACACGAACAGGCCGATCGCGACCGCCTGCAGCAGCGTCTTGACCTTGCCGCCGCGGCTGGCCGCGATCACGCCGTGGCGAATCACCCAGAAGCGCAGCAGGGTCACGCCGATCTCGCGGACCAGGATCACGACCGTCACCCACCAGGGCAGCTGATCGAGTACCGACAACCCGATCAGGGCCGCCCCGATCAGCGCCTTGTCGGCGATCGGGTCGGCCAGCTTGCCGAACTCGGTGATGAGGTTGCGCCTGCGCGCAAGCTCGCCGTCGAACCGGTCGGTCACCGACGCGACGGCGAAGACCGCCCAGGCGATCACCCGCCACAGCGTGTCGTCGCCGGAGTGGCGAAACAGTGCGGCGAGGAACACCGGCACCAGCAGCAGGCGGAAGACCGTCAGCGCGTTCGCCACATTCCATGCCGACGCCGGGCTCGGCGGATCGGCGATGGGATCGTCGGCAACCGGTTCGGTGTTCAGCCGCGGCGCCTTCACCACGGCGCACCACCGGGACGCGCGACGAGGTCGACGCCATCGGATTCGGTGACGAAGGCGGGGACGAAGCTGCCGATTGCGGCCTCGGCGCCGGGCAGCCGGGTCATCCCGTCCACGTCCGGGCCCTGATGCGCTGCCCGCCCGCTCGGGCCGTCCGCGTCCACCGAATCGACGAGGACGTCGACCCGGGTGCCGATGCGGTCCTCGGCCCGCTGCGCCATCAGCTCCTCGGCGAGCCGGCTCATCGACGCGACCCGGGCCTCGATCTCGTGTGTCGGCAACTTGTCGGCCGCTTGCGCCGCTGCCGAGCCGTCCTCGTCCGAGTAGCCGAAGACCCCGATCACGTCCAGGCGAGCCTGGACGAGGAAGCGCTCGAGCTCGGCGAACTCCTCGTCCGTCTCACCCGGGAAACCGACGATCACGTTGCTGCGCGCACCGGCTTCCGGTACGAAGTCCCGCACCCGCTCCAGGATCTCCAGGAACGCCTCGGTCGAGCCGAACCGCTTCATCCGGCGCAACACCGTCGGCGCGGCGTGCTGGAACGACAGGTCGAAGTAGGCAGCGACGCCCGGCGTGGTCGCGATCGTCTCGAGCAGGCTCGGCCGCAGCTCGGCCGGCTGCAGGTAGGACACGCGGATCCGCTCGATCCCGTCGACGGCTGCCAGCTTCGGCAGCAACTGCTCCAACGCGCGCAGATCACCGAGGTCCTTGCCGTAGGACGTCGAGTTCTCGCTGACCAGCACCACCTCACGCGCACCGGTGGACGCCAGCCAACGCGCCTCGGCCAGCACGTCGGCCGGCGGACGCGACACGAACGAGCCGCGGAAGGTCGGGATCACGCAGAACGTGCACCGCCGGTCGCACCCGGACGCGATCTTCAGATAGGCGACCGGCCCGCTGTCGAGCCGCGTGCGACCGAGACCGGCCGGCAGCCACGCGTGGCCGGGCACCGCAACCGTGTCCGAGGCCCCGGGCCGGTGCACCGGCGTGACCGGCAGCAGCGTGCGGCGGTCCCGCGGGGTGTGCGAGGCGACCGCGTTCCCAGCCGCCACGTCATCGAGCCTCGCGGCGATGTCGGCATAGCTGTCGAAGCCGAGGACGGCGTCGGCCTCCGGCAGCGCCTGCGCCAGTTCGGTGCCGTAGCGCTCGGCCAGGCAGCCCACGGCGACGACCTTCCGCCCGGCGCCCGTCGCAGCGAGGACGGTGTCGATCGAGTCCTTCTTGGCCGATTCCACGAACCCGCACGTGTTCACCACGACCACGTCGGCATCGTCGGCGTCCTCGGTGAACGACCAGCCGCCGGCGCCCAGGCGCGCGGCGAGTTCCTCGGAATCGACCTCGTTGCGGGCGCATCCGAGTGTCACCAACGACACCCGACGTCCCGTACTCGACACGTGAGCAGGTTACGTGAGGCACCGGCGCCCCCCGACCGCGACAGTCCCCCGGGCCACACTGGCGGGAACGTTCGGGCGGCGCGATACCGTGCCGACGTGCCCGTCGTCGTCCGCCGCGCCCGCACCGCGGACATTCCCGCGATCAAGGCCATCGTCGACGTGTACGCCGGCTCGGGACGCAAGCTGCTCGCCAAGGACCTGGTCACCCTCTACGAGGACGTGCAGGATTTCCGGGTCGCCGAGCGGGCCGGCACCGTCGTGGGATGCGGCGCCCTGCACGTGCTGTGGGCCGACCTGGGCGAGATCAGGACACTTGCCGTTGCCCCGAACGACCGCGGCCGCGGCATCGGGGCGGACGTGCTCGCCGACCTCGTCGTGACCGCACGCGAGCTCGGCCTCTCGCGCCTGTTCGCGCTGACGTTCCACACCGACTTCTTCGCCCGGCACGGCTTCGAGCCGATCGACGACGCGCCCGTCGACCACGACACCTTCGACGCGCTGCGCCGGTCCTACGACCCGGGTGTCGCGGAGTTCCTCGGCCTCGAGTACGCCAAGCCGAACACCCTCGGCAACACCCGCATGCTGCGCCACCTCTAGCGCCCGTCGGCACCCACCGGCACCGCCGGCACCCACTGGCAGCGACCGCGCGCCTACCCCGCCGCGATCCGGGCGCGAGCTAGCGTCCGGGGGCAGGAGGTGAGCGCCATGGCCACCGTCGACCGCATCCGACCCGCGTACGCCCCATGGACGCCGTCCGCTTCGGGCTACGCCGCGAAGGACGCGTACACCGGCCGGCATCGCGCACCGGGTACGCGAATGCTCAGCGTGGCCCGGATGTTCTACCGCGGCCGGCACCGACGCGGCTGACCTGCCGCGAACTCAGCCGGCAGCAGGATCGGAACCGTCGTCGTCCGGGGTCACCAGGTCGTCCGCGGTGCCCCCGTTGCGCAGCGTGTAGAGCAATCCCGCGAGCTCGTCCGGCACGACCAGGACGTCGCGTGCCTTCGAGCCCTCGGACGGTCCGACGATGCCTCGGGACTCCATCAGGTCCATCAGCCGGCCGGCCTTCGCGAAGCCGACCCGCAGCTTGCGTTGCAGCATCGAGGTCGACCCGAACTGGGTCGAGACGACGAGCTCCACCGCAGCCAGGAACAGGTCCAGGTCGCTGCCGATGTCCTCGTCGATCTCCTTCTTCGCGACCTGCGGGGCGGTCACGTCCTCGCGGTAGTTCGGCTGCAGCTGTTGCTTGCAGTGCGCCACGATCGCGTTGATCTCGGCGTCGGTGACGAACGCACCTTGCATGCGGGCCGGCTTGGACGCGCCCATCGGCAGGAACAGCGCATCCCCCTTGCCGAGTAGCTTCTCCGCGCCCGCCTGGTCGAGGATGACCCGCGAGTCGGCCAGCGACGAGGTCTTGAATCCCAGTCGGGACGGGACGTTGGCCTTGATCAGGCCGGTGACCACGTCGACGGACGGGCGCTGCGTCGCGATCACCAGGTGGATGCCGGCGGCGCGCGCGAGCTGGGTGATGCGCACGATCGAATCCTCGACGTCACGCGGGGCGACCATCATCAGGTCCGCGAGTTCGTCGACGATCACGAGCAGGTACGGGTACGCGGAGTACACCCGCTCGGACGCCGGCGGGGCCACCAGTTCGCCGTTGCGCACCTTGCGGTTGAAGTCGTCGATGTGGCGCACGCCCGAGGACTCCATGTCCTCATAACGCATGTCCATCTCGCGCACGACCCACTGCAGCGCGTCCGCGGCCTTTTTCGCGTTCGTGATCACCGGGGTGACGAGGTGCGGGATGCCTTGGTAGGCGGCGAACTCCACCCGCTTCGGGTCGATCAGCACCATCCGCACCTGGTCCGGTGTCGCGCGAGTGAGCACCGACAGGATCAGCGTGTTGATGCAGGACGACTTGCCGGCGCCCGTCGCCCCGGCGACGAGCAGGTGCGGCATCTTCGTCAGGTTCGCGACGATGAACCCGCCCTCGACGTCCTTGCCGAGCGCGACGATCATCGGGTGCTGATCGCGCTGCGCGACCGGTGACCGCAGCGCATCGCCGAGCATGACGACCTCGGGGTCGGCGTTCGGGATCTCGACGCCGACCGCGCTCTTGCCCGGGATCGGCGACAGGATGCGCACCTCGGCGCTCTTCACCGCGTAGGCGATGTTGCGGGCCAGGTTGGTGATCCGCTCGACCTTGACCCCGGGACCGAGTTCGACCTGGTAGCGGGTCACTGTCGGTCCGCGGCTGAACCCGGTGACCCCGCAGTCGACGTCGAACTCGCTGAACACCTGCTGCAGCGCCGCGATCACCTGGTCGTTGGCCTTGGTGTGCGCGAGGTGCGGGGAACCGTGCGCGAGATCCTTCAGCGACGGCAGGGTGTACATCCCGCCGCCACCGGCGAGTTCGAGCTGGATCGGGCGGGTGATCGGGGGCAGATCGTCCTCGGTCGGTGCCGTGCGTGGCTGACGCGGCTTGCGCGGCTTCGGGATCGCGGTCTCGTCGAGCGCTTCGACGACACCGGTCCCGCCGGTGTCGGCTGCCTCGGCCTCGGCGACCGTGCGCGAGCGTCGGGGCCGGGGTGGCGTGACCGGGTCGACGTCCGTGCCCGCCTCTACCGGGCGACGCAGGACGTAGCGGCGCAGGTAACCGCCGAGCGCGCTGATCGGGGTCGCAGTGACGACCAGGGCGCCGAACATGCCGACGAGAAGCAGCACCGGTACCGCGAGCAACGCCGAGATCGCGGCAGCGAGCGATGCGCCGATCAGGGCACCGACAACACCCCCGGCGTCCTGGCGGCCGTGCAGCGACCCGTCGCCGCCGGCGGACAGGTCGAGCAGGCCGAGCAGGCAGACGGCGAGCGCCGCCGACCCGACGATGAGGCGTCCGCGAGCCTCCGGCGCCGGCGCCTGACGCAGCATGTGCCCCGCCGCGAACAGCAGCACCACCGGCAGGAGCAGCGCGCCGGAGCCGACGGCGCCGCGGCTGAAACCGTCCAGTTCGTGGCCGACCGGCCCCCCGGCGCCGAACCAGATCCCGACGGCCGACAGCAACCCGAGGGCCAGGACGGCCAGCGCGGCACCGTCGCGCCGGTGCGCCGCATCGAGGTCGCGCGCGGTGGCGGCGTTGCGGCCGACCGCGCGGGCCAGCCCGCCGACCATCGACGCCAGCGCGTGCCACAGCGCGGCGATCCCCTGGCCGATCGCGGCGAACAGCGCGGCGAGCATCAAGAGGATCGGGTTTCGCTTGCGCCCTCGTTTGGCCGGGCCGCGTTTGGCCGGGCCGCGTTTGGCCGAAGCGCGGGGACGGGTGCCGGTTGCAGGTGCCACGCAGCAACCTTAACGCTGTGGTCGAGACTTAGCGGGCAAGCCGCGCGGGCGTGCGTCAGCCGATCGGCAGCCCGGCCGCGGCCAGGTCCGCGCGCAGGTGGCTGATCTCGTGCTCGGTCGCATCGACGAGCGGCAGGCGGACCGGACCGGCGTCCCGGCCGCACAGCCGCAGGCCGGCCTTGACCAGGATCGTGCCCTGCGTCCGGAAGATCCCGGTATAGATCGGCAGCAGGGCCTGGTGCAGGCGCAGCGCCTCGGCCACGTCCCCCCTCGCGTAGGCCTCGATCATCGCCTTGGTGCCCAGCCCGCTGAAGTGGGTCGAGGTCCCGACCACGCCGACGCCACCGACCGACAGCAGCGGCAGGGTGGCCGCGTCGTCGCCGCTGTAGAAGGCCAGGTCGGTCTCGGCGATGACCTGAGCCGACGCGATCAGGTCGCCCTTCGCGTCCTTCACCCCGACGATGCGCTCGTGCTCGGCGAGCGCGAGCATCGTCTCGGTTGCGATCGGCACGACGCTGCGGCCGGGGATGTCGTAGAGCATGGTCGGCAGTTCGGTCGCATCGGCGACCGCCCGGAAGTGCGCGAGCAGGCCCGACTGGGGTGGCTTCGAGTAGTACGGCGTGACGACGAGCAGCCCGTCGGCACCTGATTTCGCGGCCTGCTCGGCGAGGTGGATGGTGTGCACGGTGTCGAAGGTGCCGACGCCGGCGACCACGTGCGCGCGGTCACCGACCGCGTCCACGACGGCGCGGATCACGTCGGCCTTCTCGACATCGCTCGTCGTCGGCGACTCACCCGTCGTCCCGTTGACCACGAGGCCGTCGTTGCCCTGTTCGTCGACGAGGTAGCTCGCCAGCCGGGCCGCGGCGTCGAGGTCGAGCGCGCCGGACACGTCGAACGGCGTCACCATCGCGGTGAGCAGCCGTCCGAACGGACGGGGCGGGTCCGCACTCATGCGAGAAAAGTACCGCCTCTGCCCGGGCCGGGAGTGCAACCCGGGCTGCCGTCCTGCGTCGATATCTGGTCAAATCCCGGGATGACCACTGTGGACCGGACCCACCTCAAGGCCCTGCTCGAGCGTGAGCGGGCGAGTTTCGCCGAGCGACACCCCCGCTCATTGGCCGCGTACCAGGCCGCGCGCACGTCGCTGTTCGGCGGCGTGCCGATGACCTGGATGAACAAGGCGGCCGGCGGGTTCCCGCTCTACGTCGACACCGCGCGCGGTGCCCGGGTCCGCGACATCGACGGGCACGACTACGTCGACTTCGCGCTCGGTGACACCGGGGCGATGGCCGGGCACTCGCCCGCGGCGACCGTGGCCGCGATCCGGCGGCGGGCGGAGGAGCTCGGTGGCCTGACCACGATGATGCCGACCGAGGACGCCGCCTGGGTGGGCACCGAACTGGCCCGCCGATTCGGCGTCGACCTGTGGAGCTTCTCGCTCACCGCCACAGACGCCAACCGCTGGGCGATCCGGCTGGCTCGCGCGGTGACCGGTCGGCCGAAGATCCTGGTGAACTCCTACTGCTACCACGGCACGGTGGACGAGGTGCTGGTCAAGGTCGACGCCGACGGCAGGCAGGTCGAGCGCGAGGGCAACGTCGGTGCACCGGTCGACCCGACCACGACCACGCGCGTCGTCGAGTACAACGACCTGGCCGCGCTCGAGCGCGAACTGGCCCATGGCGACGTCGCCTGCGTCCTGATGGAACCGGCGCTCACCAACATCGGCATCGTGCTGCCCGAACCCGGCTACCTCGAGGGCGTCCGCTCCCTCACCACGGCGGCAGGCGCGCTGCTGATCAACGACGAGACGCACACCATTTCGGCCGGCCCGGGTGGGGCGACCCGCGCGTGGGGCCTGACCCCGGACATGGTCACGATCGGCAAGGCCATCGGCGGCGGCGTCCCGTGCGGCGGGTACGGGATGACGACCGACCTGGCCACCCGCATCGAGGCGATGCCCGGGCTGGACCTGGTCGACTGGGGCGGCGTGGGCGGCACACTGGCCGGCAACCCGCTCTCGGTCGCCGCGATGCGCGCCACCCTCGAGCACGTGCTCACCGACGACGTGTGGGACGCGACGTCAGCGCTGGCGACGCGGTTCGGCGACGACGTCTCGGCGCTGATCGACGAGCATCGCCTGCCCTGGTCGGTCAGCCGGCTCGGTGCCCGGGTCGAGTACCGCTTCTGCGCCCCGGCGCCACGCACCGGCGGTGCGTCGGCAGCCGCGCAGGACGACGACCTCGAGGATTTGCTGCACACCTACCTGGCCAACCGCGGTGTGCTGATGACGCCGTTCCACAACATGGCGCTCATGTGCCCGCAGACCACCGCCGCGGACGTCGACCGGCACACGGAGGTGTTCGCCGAGGCCGTGGCGGAGTTGCTCAACCCTCGCTGACGAGCGGGCTGGACGCGATCTCGGTGCCGTCCGGCAGGGATCTGATCTCGAAGTCGGCGAACGCGTTCGACGCGATGCGCTGCAGTTCACGCAGGACAGCCACGGCCAGCGCCCTGATCTCGACGTCGGCGTGCTCGGACGCACGCATCGCGACGAAGTGCCGCCACGCGCGGTAGTTGCCGGTCACCACGATGCGGGTCTCGGTCGCGTTCGGCAGCACCGCCCGCGCCGCCTGCCGGGCCTGTTTGCGGCGCAGGGTCGCGGTCGGCGCATCGGCCAGTCGCTGTTCGAGGCCGTCGAGCAGTTCCGCATATGCCGCAGCGGCCGCCTCGGTCGCGGCGACGAAGCGCGCGTGCAGGTCGGGGTCGGCCGCGACGAGGTCGGGCTCGATCATCGCGGCGTCGCGCTCGGGCACGTACCGCTGCGACAGTTGCGAGAAGGACAGGTGCCGGTGCCGGACGAGTTCGTGCGTCAGCGAGCGCGAGACCCCACGCACGTAGACGGTGACGGTGCCGTGTTCGAGCACCGACAGGTGCCCCACCTCGAGGATGTGCCGCAGGTAGGTGGCGTTCGTCGCGGTCGCCGGGTTCGGCTTGGACCAGGACTCGTAACAGGCCCGCCCGGCGAACTCGGCCAGCGCGACTCCGCCGTCGGCGTCGGTCGTCCAGTCGACGTCGGATGGCGGCGCGAACTGGGTCCAGGCGATCGCGTCGACGCGGGGACCGGTCGGGCGGGTCGGCGGGGGGTGAGCGGGCACGGGGTCAGGCTAGCCGCGACCGGCGGCGTCCTTTCCCCGCTATCGACCGGATCGCGGCGGCACAACCGACCGAACGCGGGGAAACGCCGGCGGGTTCCCCGCTATCGACCGGCTTCGGACCCGGAACCCGACCGAACGCGGGGAAACGCCGGCGGGTTCCCCGCTATCGACCGGCTTCGGACCCGGAACCCGACCGAACGCGGGGAAGGGTCGGTGCGCTCAGCCGGCCAGGACGGCACGGCTCAGCTCCGCCGCGAGGTCGCCCCGCGGCATCACCTCGACGCCGGTCAGCCCCAGCCAGGTCGCGGTCAGCACAAGCTCCGCGGCAAGCTCGCCGGCCACGTATGCCGCGTCCTGACCCGGCTCGAGGTGGGCGGCCTGGACGCGCAACACGCCGGCCTGCCGATCGGACTTCAGGTCCACCCGTGCGACGAGCGCCTCTCCGAGCAGGAACGGCAGCACGTAGTAGCCGTAGACGCGCTTCGGCGCCGGCGTGTAGATCTCGATGCGGTAGCGCAACCGGAAGATCCGCTCGGTGCGATCGCGGAACCAGATCAGGTTGTCGAACGGCGACAGCAGCGCGCGCGCCGTGATCCGGCGCGGGCGCCGAGCGTCCGGCCACAGGTACGCCGGGGCCGGCCACCCGTCGACACGAACGGGCACCAGTTCGCCGGATTCGACCAACTCGGTGACGCGGGCCTTCGACGCGGCGTGCGGAAGCCGGAAGTAGTCCCGCAGATCGGGTTCGGTCGCGACCCCCTGCGCCCGGGCGGAGATGCGGATCAGCTCGCGCTGCGCGTCCTCGGTGGTCGGCGTGGGGGCGGTGAGTACGCCGAGCGGCAGCACCCGCTCGGGCAGGTCGTAGAGCCGTTCGAAGTTGATCCGGCGCGCCGTCGTGACCTGGCCGGCGTAGAACAGGTACTCCAGCGCGATCTTGCCGTCGTGCCAGTTCCACATGTGTCCCGGACGCGGCGCGATGCGTTCGATGCCGGTGGCCCCGGCGCCCAGGGGACCGTTGTCCCGGACCAGCTGCTCGATCTCGGCGAGCAGTTCGGGCTTCTCGCGGGCGAAGCGCCGGATCGCCGGCCACGGGTCGGTCTGGGCGCGAGCCATCCGCCAGCGCAGCAGCGGCTGCAACGCGATCGGCACCAGGGACGCCTCGTGCGCCCAGTACTCGAACAACTCGCGGCGCACCGGACCTGCCGTGTAGGCCGTCAGCGTGTCGAGCAGGTCGCGGGGATAGGGGCCGAGCCGGGCCAGCAACGGCAGGTAGTGGGCGCGCGAGAAGACGTTCACCGAATCGATCTGCAGGATGCCGATGCGGTCCAGCACGCGCCGGATGTGGCGGGCGTCCACCCGCCCGGACGGGCGCGCGTCGGCGAAGCCCTGCGCGGCGAGCGCGATCCGGCGGGCGTGGGCGGCGGACATCCGCACGGTCGGCAGGGCTGCGTCGGGCACCCGACGACCCTAGGACGCCCCGCCGACACCGACGACACAGGACGTCCCCGCCGCCGCGTGGGAGCATGTGTCGATGTTCGAGCATCTGATGCGCACCATCGGAGACTCGGTCGGATCCTGGCTCTACGTCATCGCAGGCGGACTGGCCTTCGGCGAGGCCGCGATTCTCATCGGCATGGTGCTGCCCGGCGAGACCGCGCTCCTGGTCGCCGGGGTCTTCTGCAACGCGAAATACGGCAATCTCAACCTCGGGCTGATGATCCTCATCGCCGTCTTCTGCGCCATCGCGGGCGACTCGGTGGGGTACGAGTTCGGCAAGAAGTTCGGCCCCGGGCTGCGCCGGTCCCGCCTGGGCCGGTGGGTGGGTGAGCGTCGCTGGTCGGCGGTCGACGCGTTCATCCACCGCCACGGGGGCAAGGCGGTCCTGCTCGGACGGGTCACCGCGCTGATGCGCGCGTTGATGCCGTCAATGGCCGGGATGAGCGGGATGCCCTACCGGACCTTCCTGCTCTGGAACGCGGTCGGGGGCATCATCTGGGCTCCAGGCTGCGTGCTGCTCGGCTACGCGTTCGCGTCCGCCCTCGGCGTGGTCGGCGAGACCCTGACCTGGGCACCGCTCGCGATCCTGGCGGTCGTCATCGTCGTCGCCCTGGTGCTGCACCTGCGCAAGCGACGCAGCGAGCCCGAGGGCGAGGCCTTCGCCGAGGCCGACGCCATCTCCGAGACGTGACCGGCATCCACCGGTCCGTCGCTACCGTCCCTGACCTGATCGGAGCCGACGGTGGCTGACGTCAGCGTCCGGCTCGCCCGGCCCGGCGACGTCGCCGAGATCGCGCGCATCCAGGTCGAGACCTGGCGCTTCGGGTATCGCGAGATCCTGCCCGAGCCGGTGCTCGCCGCCCTCAGCACGGACACCGCGGCCGCCGCCTGGCAGGCAGCCCTCAGCGCGCCGCCGTCGCCACGCAACCGCGTGCTGGTCGCGCTCGAACAGCAGTGGGTGGTCGGCTTCGCGGCGCTCGCAGAACCGGACGACGGCGGGGACGATGCGACGCTCGCCGTCGACCCGCTCCTGGTCGAAGCGCGGTGGCGCCGCCGCGGGCACGGCTCGCGGCTGATCGCGGCCGCCGTCGATCACGCGCGCCAGGACGGCGTGACCCACCTGCACAGCTGGATCCCCGAGGCCGATACCGCATCGCGCGAGTTCCTGATCGGCGCCGGCTTCGCACCGGACGGCCTCGCCCGTGCCCTCGACACCGGCAGCGGTGAGCTGCGCCAGGTCCGCCTGCACGCCGCCGTGCCGCCGTCCTGAACCGGGCCGCACTAAGGTGCTCGGGTGAGCTTCACCGGCATCCCGCTCGCCGCCCTCGACTTCTACGAGGACCTCGAGAACGACAACACGAAGGCGTTCTGGACGGCGCACAAAGACACCTACGACGACGCCGTCCGTGCACCCCTGGAGGCCCTCGCCGCCGAGCTGAGCACCGAATTCGGCACGCCGAAGTTCTTCCGCCCCTATCGCGACGTGCGGTTCAGCAAGGACAAGACCCCGTACAAGACGCACCAGGGCATGTGGTTCGGCGAAACCGCGCACTACGTACAGGTGTCCGCAGCCGGGCTGTTCGTCGCGGGCGGGTACTGGGACACCGGTTCGGCGCAGGTCGACCGGATGCGGCGGGGCGTCGCGGACGACGTCGCCGGTGCGGCGCTCGCGCGGGCGCTCGCCGCCCTCACCAAGGCCAAGCTGGAGTTCGGCGGGCATCAGCTGAGCCGGGTGCCGTCGGGCTATGACAAGGACCACCCGCGTGCGGAGCTGCTGCGCTACAAGACGATGACCGCCACCCGCGAGTTCGGCTCGCCGGCGTGGTTGTCGACCGCTCGCGCGCGCACCGAGATCGTGAAGTCGTGGCGGGCGATGGAGCCCCTGATCAGCTGGCTCGACACCCACGTCGGCCGCGGCGACTGAGGTTCGCGCCGCCTTCCCCCCTCGTCTGACCAGATTTCGGCCGCCAGAATGGTCGGGCGAGGGGGGAAGCGGGTCACAACCCGAGCAGGGACTCGATCCCGACGGTGAGGCCCGGACGGTCGGCGATCGAGCGCGCCGCCAGCAGCACGCCCGGCATGAAGGACGAGCGGTGCAGCGAGTCGTGCCGGATCGTGAGCGTCTCACCGGTCGCGCCGAGCACGATCTCCTGGTGGGCGACCATGCCGGCCACCCGCAGCGCGTGCACCCGGATGCCGTCGACATCGGCGCCACGTGCCCCGTCCAGCGCCTGCGTCGTCGCGTCGGGCACCTGGGGCAGTCCGGCCGCCGCGCGGGCCCGGGCGATCAACTGGGCGGTGCGCACGGCGGTTCCGCTCGGAGCGTCGACCTTGTCCGGATGGTGCAACTCGATGATCTCGGCGGTGTCGTAGTGGCGCGCGGCGAGTTCGGCGAACTTCATCGACAGCACGGCGCCGATGCCGAAGTTGGGTGCGACGACGATGCCGAGATCGGGGACGTCGGCCAGCCAGGTGCGGATGGTGTCCAGGCGCTCGGCGGTGAACCCGGTGGTGCCCACCACCGCGTGGATGCCCTGGTCGACGGCGAAGCGGACGTTGTCCATCACGACGTCGGGATGGGTGAAGTCGACGAGCACCTGCGCACCCGCGTCGGCCACGCTGAACAGCCAGTCCCCGGCGTCCACCATCGCGACCAGGTCCAGGTCCTCGGCGGCGTCGACGGCCCGGCAGACCTCCTGGCCCATGCGCCCGCGAGCGCCGAGCACCCCGACGCGGATCGGTTCGCTCATCGTGCGCTCCCTACACCGCGCCGTCGAAGTCGTGCTCGGCGAAGGGTCCGACCACGGTGAGGCAGAGCGGCCGGCCGAGCACGTCGGCCGCGACGTCGGCCACGTCCTGGACGGTCACGGCATCGACGCGTTCGAGTAGCTGGTCGACGCCGAGCACCTCGCCGAAACAGAGTTCGTTCTTGCCCACCCGGGTCATTCGCGAGCCGGAGTCCTCGAGGCCGAGGACGATGCCGCCGCGCATCTGCCCCTTGCCACGCTCGATCTCGGCGACGGTGATGCCGCCCGCTGCCGCGTCGGCGAGTTCCTCGCGCACCAGTCCGAGCACCTCGTCCGCCTTGCCCGGCTGACACCCGGCGTACACACCGAACTGGCCGTCGTCGCGGTAACCGTGCGCGAAGGAGTACACCGAGTACGCCAGGCCGCGTTCCTCGCGGATGCGCTGGAACAGCCGCGAACTCATGCCACCGCCGAGCGCCGACGACAAGACGCCGAGCGCGAAGCGGCGCGGGTCGTGCCGAGACAGCCCCTGCCCGCCGAGCACGAGGTTGGCCTGTTCGGTGTCGTCGCCGACGACGGACACCCGCCGGGCCGGCGCCCGCGCGATCACGGGTTGTTCCGACCGCGCCGCGCTCGTCGCACCCGCGTCGAGGCGACCGTCGAAGGCGCGCCGTACCAGCCGCACGACCTGAGCGTGATCGACGTTCCCCGCGACCGCGACGACCATGTCGCTGGTGCGGTACCTGCGCCGGTAGTAGCCGTGTACCTGGGCCCGGGTGAGGCCGGCGATCGAGTGGACCGTCCCGAGGATCGGCCGGCCCAGGGGCGTGTCACCGTGTAGCGCGGAGGAGAACTCGTCGTGCACGAGGTCGCTCGGGTCGTCGTCGCGCATCGCGATCTCTTCGAGCACGACGCTGCGTTCGACGTCGACGTCGCGCGCGGTGACCGTCGCGTTGAGGACGACGTCGCTCACCAGCTCCACGGCAAGGGCGAGGTCGCGGTCGAGGACGGTCGCATAGAAGCAGGTGTGTTCCTTCTCGGTGAAGGCGTTGAACTCGCCGCCGACGGCATCCATCAGGCTGGCGATGTCCAGGGCCGACCGCGTCGTCGTGCCCTTGAACAGCAGATGCTCGAGAAAGTGGCTGCTGCCGGCCAGCGACATCGTCTCGTCCCGCGAGCCGACCGGAACCCAGATCCCGACGCTGACGCTGCGCACACCCGGCATCGCCTCGCTGACGACGCGCAACCCGCCGGGCAGGTGGGTGCGGGTGATCGTGCCGCCGCCGGTCGCGGCGAGGCGGCGCGTCAGCGCCCGGGGCGAGGCCATAGGGGCGAGCCTAGTGGTGCGCGGATCAGGGCCGGACGCCGCAGAACGCCCGCTCGCGGACGGTGCGCACGATCGGGAAGTAGCCGGGTCGCAACGAGAGCAGATAGCTTCCGCTGGACACCACCAGGCCGCGTAGCACGGGTAGTCGGAGCAGCCAACCGGCCAGGCCGAACTGCGGCGCGACGAGCCACGCGAGGACCCCGGCAACCACCGCGGACGCGGCGAGGTGCCCCGTCCCGCGCGAACCGACCAGCAGCCACAGCATCAGCGCCGCGGTCGCCAGCGTGGCGGCCAGCCAGGCGACGCGTAGCGGGCCGGTCAGCAGGGCCGGCGGCAACAACCCGAGCCCGAGCAGCGCGCCGCCTGCGGCCACCCCGAGCAGCCGCGGGAGCACCCGACGAGCCGGGGGCGGTTCGTAGCAGGGCAGTTCCGACAGCGGGTGCTCGCCGAGCATCGCGTCCCGGTCGATGTAGAGGCGAGCCGACGGATAGGTCAGCGCGATCCGCTTCCGCATCCCGGAGGGGACGCCCGCGGCGAGCCAGATCGCATCCACCCGGGCGTGCTGTGCGCGGACGCCCTGCGTCCCCGCGACCACGCTGCCCCAGCACGACACGACCGCCTGCACCCAGCGCATGTTGCGGTTGCGCCCGGCGGCCTCGACCGTGCCGTAGGCGTAGAAGCCGCACTCGCAGTCCGGCGACGCGACCGCGTGGTCGTAGCGCTCTCCCTCGCCGGTCGGCGGCGAGCAGGTCGCGGTGTTCGTGCCGTCGTACCAGGCTCGGTTCGAGTACAGCGGCAGGAGCAATCCGGATTCGTCGACCCGGAAGGTTCGCAGGCCGACGATCTCGCCGACCAGCGGCTCTGCGCCACTGAACCGGTGTCGGGACGCCTGCCCCACCACGACCGCCGTCAGTCCGCGCGACCGCCGCGCGGCGGCGTGGGGATCGGCTCGGGGTCTGGCAACGGGCCTGGCTCCGGCACCGGAGCGGGTTCGGGCTGCGGGATCGTCCACGCCGCGCCCCGAGCGTCCGCGCTCAGTACCTCGTAGTGCTGCCGCCGCTCGCCGATGTCGCCCATCGTCGCCTCCTCACGGGTGCGCACCAACCCTAACCCGAGATCACGCCGGCTGCCCCTCACCGCCTGCAATGTCAAGGGCGCGGGCGTGCGTGACCGGCGAGACCAGTACCAATCGCGCGCTGCCCTCGTTCGGCGCCGCCAGGATCGTCTCGACGGCCTGGACGATCGCGTCGTCGAGCGGCCAGCGATACGCGCCGGCGCTGATCAGCGGGAAGGCGATCGTCCGCGCCCCCAATCCGTCGGCGACGCGCAATGTCTCGACGTAGCAGGACCGCAGTGTTTCGACGTCGCCCTGAGGGTAGATCGGGCCGACCGTGTGGATGACCCAGCGCGCCGTGAGCCGTCCGGCCGTGGTGGCCACGGCCTGCCCCGGCGGCAGGCCGGCGGGGTGGCTGGTGGCACGCAACTGCCGGCATGCGGCCAGGATCTCGCGGCCGCCCCGGCCGTGAATCGCGCCGTCGACGCCGCCACCGCCGAGCAGCGACGAGTTCGCCGCGTTGACGATCGCGTCCACTCGCTGGACGGTGATGTCGCCGAGGACGATGTCGAGTCGCATGGTGCCCGCGAGGCAGCGCGTGGCAAGGCCGCCCTAGCGG
Organism: uncultured Actinomycetota bacterium; assembly: GCA_963750295.1. Taxonomy (GTDB): domain Bacteria; phylum Actinomycetota; class Actinomycetes; order Mycobacteriales; family Jatrophihabitantaceae; genus CAVVPY01. The sequence continues at coordinate 803,264 of CAVVPY010000001.1, read as the reverse complement.
GGCAGCCAGGCGTCCGGGTCATCGACGAGGCGTCGCACGTGCGGGGGCAGCGTGCCGGTGAGCACCTGGTCCAGCGTCGTCTCGTCCAGCACCTTGCGCAGGCTGGATCGCACCGCGACCCACACGTCGGGCAGGTGCGCCGCGACACCGCCGTAGGTGGTCTCATGCGGGCGCAGGCCGCGCACCTCTGCCAGCGGGCCGTCGACCGCTCGGATCACCGCCCCGAGGGTGATCTCGGCCGCGGGGCGGGCCAGGGCGTACCCGCCCTCTGCCCCGCGCTGGCTGCGAACCAGTTGCGCCCGGCGCAGCTCGCCGAGGATGGCCTCGACGAACTTGCGGGGCATGCCCTGCTCGCGAACGATCGTGTCGACCTTGACCAGATCGGGCTCCTTGGCCGCGAGATTCAGCAGCGCTCGGATCGCGTAGTCGGTCTTCGCCGAGATCTGCACCCGGCCATCATCCCAAGCCCGGTAGGAAACGCCGAGAGGATCGCCTAGAGGGTCACGACCTTCTCGTCGACGCTGCTGGTTCGGCGCAGGGTCTCGCGCGCGATGGCGACGAACGGCAGTGGCAGCAGGGCGACCCCTGCGCTGATCGCGAACGCCGCCCCGTAGCCATGGCCGTCGGCGATCGCGCCCGCGGTGATCGGGCCGAGGATCGAGCCCATGTCCCCCGCCATCTGGTACACCGCGACGACCGTCCCGCCCCGTCCGCCGACGACATCCCCGAGGACGGCCCCCGGCGCGACCGAGTCCGCCGCGCCGGCGACGCCGAGCAGCACCATCGCGATCAGCAGCCCGCCGGTGGAGTCGACGGCGAGCAGCACCACGAACCCGACTGCGCCGAGGCTGAGCCCGAGCAGGATGACCGGCCGGCGTCCCCGGGTGTCGGCGAGATGCCCGAACGGCAGCAGCAGCGTGCCGCTGACGAGGCTGACCACGAGGAACGCCGCATAGACCCAGCCCGAACCCAGGTGGAGATCATCGGTGACGAACTGCGGGACGATCGAACTGCGCGAGCCGACGATCGCGAACGAACCGGCGAAGGATGCGACGAGCGCGGCGATGTAGGCCCGCTGACGCAGCGCGGTGCGCAGCGGCAGGGGGTCCGCGCGCACCTGCTGCCTCGCCGCGAGTTCGCTGTGCCGCAGGTTGCCGAGCCCGAGCACACCGGCGACGACGAGGGTCCCGGCGTAGAGGAAGAACGGCAGCCGCAACGAGAAACTGGCAATGGTTCCGACGGCAGGCCCGGCGATCAGACCGAGCAGGAACGCGCCGGCCCAGACACCCTGGGCTCGGCCGCGCTGATGGCTCGGGGTCACCCGGATGAGCAGGCTCGCCGCGCTGACGCTGAACATGATCGAGCCGACGCCGCCGATTCCGCGCAGCAGGAGCAGTTGCCAGTACGCCTGAGCCAACCCGGACAGGGCGCTCGACACGGCCACCACGCCGATACCTGTCGCGAGGACGACCCGCTCCCCCGCGGCGTTGACCAGCTTGCCGACGAACGGTGCGGTGAGCAGGCGCATGAGGGCGAACGCGCTGATGACGGCGCCGGCCGCGAACTTACTGACCCCGAACTGGCGCGCGAACAGCGGAATGGCGGGCGCGACCAGACCGAAGCCGAGCGCGACCATGAAGGCGACGCCGACGAGGGCCCGCACCTCGCTCGGCAGCTCGCGGAACCCGCGCAGTCCCGCCATCGCCACGCGTACATCTTGACACGTGACAAAATGGTCACCTATTGTTCGGGTGTGACGGATGACGATGCGGTCTTCAGCGCGCTGGCCTCACCGGTTCGCCGTCACCTGCTGGACGTGTTGTTCGAACGGGACGGCCGCACTCTCGCCGAGCTGGAGCGCGAGGCGGAGATGACCCGCTTCGGCGTCATGAAGCACCTGAAGGTGCTCGAAGAAGCCGGACTCGTGACGACCAGACGAGCAGGCCGCGAGAAGTTGCACTTCCTCAACCCGGTGCCGATCCGGCTCGTGCACGACCGCTGGATCGACAAGTACACCGAGCGCCACGTGTCGGCGCTCATCGAGCTCAAACGCGAATTGGAGAGCGAGCGATGATCACGTCCCCGACCGATGTTCCCCAGACCTGCCAGATCTACCAGGTGCTGATCAAGACGACACCGCAGCAGATCTGGGCTGCCCTCACCAAACCCGAGTTCACCCGCCGGTACTTCCACGGGGTCCTCGTCGACACCACCGCTGAGGTGGGCACACCGTTCCGGCAGACGTCCGCCGACGGTGCGCGACTGGTGATCGACGAGACCGTGCTCGAGTCCGATCCGCCGCGACGGCTCGTCGTGTCGTGGCGCGCGCTCTATGACCCGGACCTGGCGGCCGAGCCCGCCAGCCGGGTCAGCTGGGACATCGAGGATCGCGGCGACGGCGTCTGCCTGCTCACCACGACGCACGATCGCCTCGAGCAGTCGCCGAGGACAGCCGGACATGTCGGCGGGCTGGGTTGGACGACCGTGCTGAGCGGGCTGAAAACCCTACTCGAGACGGGCGATCCGCTGTTCCCCGCCGCCTGATTCCCGCCCACGCGTCCTTAACGCAGTCGTCCGCGCTTCGCGGTGCGTGTGCACCGCGAAGCGCGGACGCCGGTGAACCGACTCAGGCGTCCGCGGACGCCGGCTCGGGTGCCGAGGTGGCGCTCTCGTCATCGACGAGGACCAGGCTGATCTTGCCGCGCTGGTCGATGTCGGCGATCTCGACCTGAAGCTTGTCGCCGACGTTGGCGACGTCCTCGACCCTGCCGATCCGCTTGCCGCGGCCCAGCTTGCTGATGTGGACGAGGCCGTCCTTGCCCGGCAGCAGCGAGACGAACGCGCCGAACGCGGCCGTCTTCACCACGGTGCCCAGGAACCGCTCGCCGACTTTCGGCATCTGCGGGTTGGCGATCGCGTTGATCAGGTCGACCGCGGCCTGCGCGGACAGCCCGTCGGACGCACCCACGTAGATCGTGCCGTCGTCCTCGATCGTGATCTGCGCACCGGTGTCGTCCTGGATCGAGTTGATCATCGCGCCCTTGGGCCCGATGACCGCGCCGATCTTGTCGATCGGGATCTTCACCACGGTGACGCGCGGGGCGAAGGGGCTCATCTCGTCCGGGCCGTCGATGGCCTCGGCCATGACGTCGAGGATGTGCAGGCGCGCATCGCGGGCCTGCTTGAGCGCCGCCGCGAGCACCTCGGACGGGATGCCGTCGAGCTTGGTGTCCAGCTGCAGTGCGGTGACGAACTCCCGCGTGCCGGCAACCTTGAAGTCCATGTCACCGAACGCGTCCTCGGCGCCGAGGATGTCGGTCAGCGCCACGTACTCGGTGCGACCGTCGACAGTGTCGGACACCAGGCCCATCGCGATACCCGCGACCGGCGCCTTGAGCGGAACGCCGGCGTTGAGCAGCGCCAGCGTCGACGCGCAGACCGAGCCCATCGACGTCGAGCCGTTGGAGCTCAGCGCCTCGGACACCTGGCGGATCGCGTACGGGAACTCGTCCCGACCGGGCAGCACCGGCAGCAGCGCCCGCTCGGCGAGCGCGCCGTGGCCGATCTCGCGCCGCTTCGGCGAGCCGACCCGGCCGGTCTCACCGGTCGAGTACGGCGGGAAGTTGTAGTTGTGCATGTACCGCTTGGTGCGGTTGGGCGACAGAGTGTCGAGCTTCTGCTCCAGACCCAGCATGTTCAGCGTGGTGACGCCGAGGATCTGCGTCTCACCGCGCTGGAACAGCGCCGAGCCGTGTACCCGCGGGATGACCTCGACCTCGGCCGAGAGCGTCCGGATGTCGGCCAGCCCGCGACCGTCGATACGGACCTTGTCGCGCAGGATGCGCTGGCGCACGAGCTTCTTGGTCAGCGTGCGGTACGCGGCGCTGATCTCGCTCTCACGGCCGGCGAAACGCTCGGCGAGTGACTGCTTGACCTGGTCCTTGAGCTCGTCCAGGCGGGCTTCGCGATCCTGCTTGTCGGCGATCGTCAGCGCCTGGGTGAGCGTGTCGGACACCTCGGCGGAGACGGCCTCGAGCACGTCGTCCTGGTGGTCCAGGAAGACGGGGAACTCGGCGACCGGCTTGGCGGCGGACTTGGCCAGTTCGGCCTGTGCGCGGCACAGCTCGGCGATGAACGGCTTGGCCGCCTCCAGACCCTCGGCGACGACCTCCTCGGTCGGCCGGGTGGCGCCGCCGGCGATCAGCTCGACGGTGTTCTCGGTGGCCTCGGCCTCGACCATCATGATCGCGACGTCGCCGGATTCGAGGACCCGGCCGGCCACGACCATGTCGAAGGTGGCGCGCTCGGACTCGGAGTGCGTCGGGAAGCCGACCCACTGCCCGTCGATGAGCGCGACCCGCGTGCCGCCGACCGGGCCGCTGAACGGCAGGCCGGAGATCTGCGTCGATGCCGAGGCCGCGTTGATCGCCAGGACGTCGTAGGCGTGGTCGGGGTTGAGCGCCATCACCGTGATGACGACCTGGACCTCGTTGCGCAGACCCTTGATGAAGGTCGGGCGCAGCGGGCGGTCGATCAGCCGGCAGGTGAGGATCGCGTCCTCGGACGGGCGGCCCTCACGGCGGAAGAAGGAGCCGGGAATGCGGCCCGCGGCGTACATGCGCTCCTCGACGTCCACCGTCAGCGGGAAGAAGTCGAAGCCTTCGCGGGGCTTCTTGCCGGCCGTCGTCGCCGACAGCAGCATCGTGTCGTCGTCGAGGTAGGCGACGACGGCGCCGGCGGCCTGCCTGGCCAGCCGACCGGTTTCGAAACGGATGGTGCGCGTGCCGAAGCTGCCGTTATCGATGACGGCTTCGGTCTCGTAGACGCCGTTGTCGGCGTCGATGGTCTCCGACATTCGGATAGACCCCTCTCGTGGTGCCGGTGACACAGGCGACGTCCGAGCGGGCTCACACCCTCGAATGGGTGCCGGTCTTCGATCGAAGCGGGCGGGACGTGGATCGAATTCGCGATGAACGAGTTCGACGACTCCGACCGCCACTACCGAGGACCGGCGTCGTCCGCAGGCTCGATGTCGCGTGGACGCGCATGTGCGTCCGGCTGTTGTTGAGTTGATGTGCAAAGGGAGCGCCCCGTCGGGACGCTCCCCACGAACTATCGGCGCAAGCCGAGTCGCTCGATGATCGACCGGTACCGATTGATGTCGGTCTTGGCCAGGTAGTTCAGCAGTCGGCGGCGCTGGCCGACCAGCAGCAGCAGCCCACGGCGGCTGTGGTGATCGTGCTTGTGCATCTGCAGGTGCCCGGTGAGGTCGGAGATGCGTCGCGACAACAGCGCGACCTGCACCTCGGCTGACCCGGTGTCGCCATCGGCGGAACCGTATTCGGTGATGATCTGCTTCTTGACGTCGCTTGCCAGCGGCACGGACGACTCCTTCTCGATGGTGACACCGCACGCTCCACCGGTCGTGATCACGGTGGATGACGAAACGCACGCTGCGCGGGCCGCACGAAGCGACCTGTGGACGACGATACCAGCGCCCACGCTGAGGGCCGAAATCTACACTCGAGGCATGGGCCTGTTCAGCGTCAGTCACGACAGCGCCCTGGCGCCCGCCGCGGCGTGGGACCGCCTGGTCGACTGGCCGGCCCACGCCCGCTACGTGCCGTTGACGAGCATCGAGGTCACGTCCGCGCCCCCGGCCGGCGCCGGGACGGTGTTCGTCGCCCGTACCGGCCTGGGCCGGGCCGGGTTCGACGACCCGATGGAGGTCGTCGAGTGGCGGCCGCCGGCGGGCGGGACCGGTGGCCGGTGTCGGATCGAGAAGCGCGGGACGGTCGTGACCGGGTGGGCCGAACTCACCGTCGAACCGCGTGGCACCGGCTCGCGGTCGACGTGGCGCGAGCAGGTCACGGTTCGGCGCGCCCCGCGCTTCGCCGACGGCATCACCACCGCGGCCTCACGGCGGATGTTCGGCCGGTTGCTGCGGCGGTTGCTGACAGCCTGAGTCCGGTGGGGTTCGTCAGCGCATGACGGCGCGCGTGCGGTCGACGTCTGCGTGCATCTGCACGACCAACTCGTCGACGCTGTCGAAGCGCGTCATTCCCCGTAGCCGCTCGACGAACTCGACCCCGAGCGCCTGCCCGTACAGGTTTCCGTCGAAATCGAGGATGTAGGCCTCGACCCGACGCTGCCGCACCTCGAAGGTCGGGTTGGTGCCGATCGAGATCGCCGCCAGGCCGAGGGGCGGGGCGTCGACCGTGCGGCCCCACTCGTCCAGGCTGACGACACGTCCGGCGTACACACCGTCCGCGGGCACTGCGGCCCACTGCTCGGTGCGCAGATTCGCGGTCGGGAACCCCAGCTCACGGCCACGCTGGTCACCGCGCTCGACGATGCCGTCGAGCCGGTGCGGGCGGCCCAGGGCGGCGCCGGCGCTAACCATGTCACCCGCCTGGACGCACGAGCGGACGTAGGTCGCACTGAGCGTGGTGTCATGGTCGGCCAGCAGCGACACGCCTTGTGCGGTGAAGCCGAATCGACGGCCCAGTAGCTCCAGTTCGGCGATGTCGCCGGCAGCCTTGTGCCCGAAGCGGAAGTTCTCGCCGACGATCACCCCGGACGCGTGCAACCGATCGACGAGCGCCTCGTGCACGAACTCGTCCGGCGCCAGCCGCGAGAACTCGAGGGTGAACGGCAGCGCGCAGAACACGTCGATGCCGAGCTGCTCGACCAGCTCGGCGCGCCGCACGATCGAGGTGAGGACGGCCGGGTGGGAGCCGGGACGCACCACCTCGGACGGGTGCGGGACGAAGGTCAGCACCACGCTCGGGACACCACGCTCGGCGGCCAGCGCAGCCGCCTTGCCGATGAGCTCGGCATGGCCGCGGTGCACTCCGTCGAACACCCCGATGGTGACGACACAGTGCCCCCATCCGGTGGGAACGGCGTCGAGGCCGTGCCAGCGCTGCACGCCAGGCAGCGTATCGGCCGGGACGGATCAGCCGGACGCCACTGCGCGGAAGGCCGGCGCGTAGGCCAGCGGCGGCTCGCCCCAGCGCTCGACCAGGCCGGCGCGCAACCGGCCGGCAAGATCGGCCAGCGCAGGCAGCTGCGGTTCGGCGGCCGCGCCGGCGAGCCGGTGCAGGATCATCGCGCGTCGGGACGGCGTCGGCCGGTGTGCGACGTTGGGCGGGTCGCCGTCCAGGGCCGCGGTGGCAAACAGGTCGAAGGACAGGAACGCCCAGCCGGTGCACGCGGCCGCCACGTCCGCGGCGAAGGCGTCGGTCGTGACGTAGGGCAGCGCGCCGCCTGCGAGCTTGCGGTAGCGCTCGATCGCCAGGTCGGCGACCGGGTCGGGAATGCGCCACGAGCACCAGCACGTCGGCCACGGCACGCGCAGGTAGGCCAGGTCCCACGCGACGTGGCGCCACTGGGCCCCTTCGTAGTCGATCAGCACCACCTGGTCGCCGACGTCGACATTGTTGTCCGGGCAGGCGTCCGCGGGGGTGAGCGCAGCCGGCCCGTCCGGACCGAGGCGGTGGGCCAGTCCGCGCAGCTCGTCCAGCGCGGCGCTGGAGGTCGGGATGCCCAGCGCGGCGCAGCGATCGTCGACCGCCCGGGCGAGATCGTGCACGGCCGGACCGAACACGTGCTCGTCGACCGGCAACTGCCCGGCGCGTCCGTCGAGGGCGGCGCGGAACGCCGCGCGGCCATCGACCGTGTCGCGATGCAGCCGGCCGATCGCCTCGGCCCACCGCGCTACCGCCTCGGTCGCGACAGCCGGGTCGTCACCGAGCAGGGCGTCGGCGACGCTGCGCCCGGAGCCGAGATCGGTGAGCACGAGCAGCGGTGGTTCACCGCTCTCGGCGAGCAGCGCCGGCCGGCCGCCGATGACCGAGAGGGCAGCCGTCTCGCGTACCCAGCCCTCCCCGGCAGTGGTGTAGCACTTCACCACGACCGGCTGCCGCGCGTCGCCGTCCAGCCAGGCCCGCCATACGTCGGCGCGATCGCCCTCACGGATCAGTTCGGCGTGCGCGAGCCGTCGCCCAGGGAACAGCGCCCGGGCCGGTGCCAACGGATCGTCCACGCCTCGTGTTCTACCCGCCTGGCACGTCGTCGCGGCGCGCGACCGGGACGACTCGCCGCCGAGGTCTCCGCCACCGATCAGCCGGCCGGGGTGAAGACCAGCACCGGCCGGGCCCGGCCCTCGCCGTCCTGCAGCAGCGCAACGACCACGCCGTCCGGTCCGATCGCCGCGTAGGTGCCCGGGTGGCCCCCGGCGTCGAGGCTGCGCCCGAAGCCCAACTCGCGGGCCTCGTCCGCCGACAGCTCACGCACCGGCATCGCGCTGCGGACGGCGTCGGGCAGCGGCAACGTGACCGGGTCGGCGAGACCGGCCAACTCCTCGAGCGTGTGCGCGGCGTCCATCGTGAACGGGCCGACGCGGGTCCGGCGCAGCGCCGTGAGATGCCCGCCGGTTCCCAGCGCCGCGCCGAGGTCGCGCGCGAGCGCGCGCACATAGGTCCCGGACGAGCACTCGACGGCCACGTCCACGTCGAGCAGGTCGCCGTCAGCACGAAAAGCCAGCGCCGCGAAGCGCGTGACCGTCACCGGCCGCGCTGCCAGGGCGACGTCCTCGCCGGCGCGCACCCGGTCGTATGCGCGGCGCCCGTCGACCTTGATCGCCGACACCGCACTCGGCACCTGGTCGATGGCGCCGGTGAGCGGCTGCAGCGCCGCACGCACGGCGTCCTCGGTGACGCCGGCGGCGCTGCTCGCCGACAGCACGTCGCCCTCGGCATCGTCGGTGACCGTGGCCAGCCCCAGCCGGACGGTGGCCGTGTACGCCTTGTCGGCGAGGACGAGGTGGTGCAGCAGCCGGGTGGCCCGACCCACCCCGAGGACGAGGACGCCGGTGGCCATCGGGTCGAGCGTGCCGGCGTGGCCCACCTTGCGGGTGTGTGCGAGCCGCCGCATCCGCCCGACGACGTCGTGGGAGGTCCAGCCGGCCGGCTTGTCGACGATCACCAGCCCGTCGGTCATCGGTGCTCCCCCAGCACGACCCAGCGCGGGCCCCGCACGCGCCAGACCATGCCGACCAGTCGGACGAGGACGAAGGCGGTCAGTCCGGCCCAGACGCCCCCGATGCCCCAGTCCCAGTGCAACGCGGCCAGGTTCAGCGGCGCATACGCGAACACTCCCGCGACCACGGTCAGCCAGGCCATGAACGCGACGTCGCCGGCGCCGATCAGCACGCCGTCGAGGGCGAACACGATGCCGGCCACCGGCAGCATCCCGGCGAACCACGGCCACAGCAGGTGCGCCTGGTGCAGCACGTCGGCGTGCGAGGTGAACACCCGTGGGACGACCAGCCAGCCGGCCGCGAACAGCGCGGCGAACGCGAGACCGGCGTAGAGCCCCCAGCGCGCGACGTGCCAGGCCATCGCCCGTGCCGCGTCGGAGTTCGACGCGCCGAGGGCCGCCCCCACGAGTGATTGGGCCGCGATCGCGAACGAGTCGAGCAGCAGCGCGGTGAACGTCCACAGTTGCAGACCGATCTGGTGCGCCGCGATCTGCGCCGTCCCCATCCGCGCCGCGACACCCGCGGCGGTCAGGAAGGCGATCTGGAAGGCGAGCGAGCGCACGATCAGGTCGCGCCCCACGCGCAGTTGCGCGCGGACGACGGCGCGGTCGGGCCGCAGGCTGCCGGCAGCGGCCCGCAGCGAACGCAGGAACAGCACACCGCCGACGCCTTGCGCGGCGAGGTTCGCCCACGCCGACCCGTTCAGCCCGAGGCCGAACGGGTAGACCAGCACCGGTGACAGCACGGCCGACAGGGCATTGGCCACCAGGACGATCACCACCGGCTCGCGGGTGCGCTGCACGCCGCGCATCCAGCCGATACCGGCCAGCACGAGCAGGATCCCCGGCAGCCCGAGCACCGCGATGCGGAACCACGACTCGGCCGCCGCCTGGGCCGCGCCCGGGCCACCGGCGAGCAGGCGCGTGAGCGGCCCGGCGAAGATCTCACCGAGGACGACCACCACGGTGCCGATGCCGGCGGCCAGCCAGGAGGCCTGCACCCCTTCGCCGACCGCTGCCTCGACGCGTCCGGCGCCGAACCAGCGCGCCGCGCGGCCGGTCGTCCCGTACTCGACGAAGGTGCCGACGACGGTCAGCAACGCCATCAGGGCGGCGCCGATTCCGAGCCCACCGAGCGCGACCGAACCCAGATGACCGACCACGGCTGTGTCGACGAGCAGGTAGAGCGGCTCGGCCGCCAGCACGACGAATGCCGACGCCGACAGCGCGAGCAGGCGCCGCGTCATGGTCGCGTCGACGTTCGTGCTCACCGGCCCACCCTCACGCATCGACGACGATCACGCAGAGTCGGCGTCGTCCTCGTCGTCGTCCAACTCGCGCGGCTTGCGGTACGGGTCGGGGTCGCCCGCCGGCTGCGCGCCTTGGCGGACGGCGTCCACCTCGGCGTCGGCACGCGCGGCCACGGCGAGCAACTCGTCGATGTGCTTGGCGGTGTCGGGCACCGCGTCCAGGCGGAAGGTCAGGGTCGGTGTGAACCGCACACCGGTCTGCCGGCCGACTTCGCTGCGCAGCACGCCCTTGGCCGATTCGAGCGCCGCGGCCGAGGCCTCGCGCGCCGTCTCGTCCCCGAACACGGTGTAGAAGATCGTGGCGTCGTGCAGGTCCCCGGTCATCCGGACGTCGGTGATCGTCACCATGCCGAGGCGGGGGTCCTTGACCTGCGTTTCAAGCTGGATGGCCACGATCTGCTTGATCCGCCCGGCCAGCCGCCGACTCCGTGGGGCGTCCACCATGACTGCCTCCTCCTAGTCCAGGTCCTCGTCGTCGAGCACGCGCGTACGTGCTCCCAGCAGTTCGATCTCGGGCCGCCCGGCGACCAGTCGCTCGCACGCGGCCAGCACCTCGCCCACGTGCGCGTGGTCGGCGGCGACGAGCGCGACCGAGACTTCCGCCCGCCGGTGCAACTCGAGCGCACCGGTCTCGGCCGCAGACACCGAGAACCGCTTCGCCAACTCGGCCACCAGTGGCCGCACGACGGCGCGCTTGTCCTTCAGCGAGTGCACGTCCCCGAGCAAGAGGTCACACCGCAACGTCCCCACCACCACTGCCTGTCACCCCAATCGAGCGATCGCGTGCAGCGAAATCGGGAGGTGTGCCTCGACGGCGTAAAAGCTGTTCTTCCCAGCCGACGAGGCACACCTCCCGATGAAGCGGCAGATCAGGCGCGCGGCTTCTCGCGCAGTTCGTAGGTTTCGATGACGTCCTCGGGCTTGATGTCGTTGAACGAACCGAGCCCGATACCGCACTCGTATCCATCGCGGACCTCGGTCGCGTCGTCCTTGAACCGCTTGAGCGAGTCGACGGTCAGGTTGTCGGCGACGACGACTCCGTCACGAACCAGCCGGGCCTTCGAGTTGCGCCGGATGATCCCGGTGCGGACCAGCGAACCGGCGATGTTGCCGATCCGCGGCACGCGGAACACCTCGCGCACCTCGGCGGTACCGAGCTGCACCTCTTCGAACTCGGGCTTGAGCATGCCCTTGAGCGCGGCCTCGATCTCGTCGATCGCCTGGTAGATGACCGTGTAGTACCGGACGTCCACCCCTTCGCGTTCGGCCGCCTCGCGGGCCTTGCCCTCGGGACGGACGTTGAACCCGATCACGACCGCGTCGGAGGCAATCGCGAGGTTGATGTCGTTCTCGGTAATCGCACCGACACCGCGACCGATGACCCGCAGGGACACCTCGTCCCTGGCCTCACCGAGGTCGATGTTGACCAGCGCGTCCTCGAGGGCCTCGACCGAACCGGACACATCGCCCTTGATGATGAGGTTCAGCGACTGGAGCTCGCCGGCCGCGATTGCCTTGTCCAGATCGTCCAGCGAGATCCGACGACGCGAGGACGCGAGCAGCGCGTTGCGCTCGCGGGCCGAACGCCGGTCGGCGATCTGGCGGGCGATGCGGTCCTCGTCGACGACGAGGAACGAGTCGCCTGCCCCGGGCACGGAGGTCAGGCCGAGCACCTGCACCGGACGCGCGGGCCCGGCGATGTCGACGGTGTCGCCGTTCTCGTCGAGCATCGCCCGGACGCGACCGAACGCGTCGCCGGCGACAATCGAGTCGCCGACGTTGAGCGTGCCGCGCTGCACGAGCAGCGTGGCGACCGGACCGCGACCCCGGTCGAGCCGGGCCTCGATGACGATGCCCTGTGCGTCCTGGTCGGGGTTGGCCCGCAGGTCCAGCGCCGCGTCCGCGGTGAGCAGGACGCCCTCGAGCAGGTCGTCGATGTGCAGGTTCGACCGCGCCGAGACGTCGACGAACAACGTGTCGCCGCCGTACTCCTCGGCGACCAGCCCGTACTCGGTCAGCTGCTGGCGCACCTTGGCCGGGTTCGCGTCCTCCTTGTCGATCTTGTTCACCGCCACGACGATCGGCACGTTGGCCGCCTGGGCGTGGTTGAGCGCCTCGATGGTCTGCGGCATGACGCCGTCATCGGCCGCCACGACCAGCACGACGATGTCGGTGGTCGCCGCACCGCGGGCACGCATGGCGGTGAACGCCTCGTGACCCGGAGTGTCGATGAAGGTGATCGGTCGGTCGATGCCGTCGTGCTGGACGTGCACCTGGTAGGCACCGATGTGCTGGGTGATGCCGCCGGCCTCGTCCTGCATGACCTTGGTCTGCCGGATCGCGTCCAGCAGGCGGGTCTTGCCGTGGTCGACGTGACCCATGACGGTGACCACCGGTGGGCGCGCGACGAGGTTCTCGTCGGCACCCTCGTCCTCGCCGAAGGTCAGGTCGAAGGAGTCGAGCAGTTCGCGGTCCTCGTCCTCCGGGCTGACCACCTGGATGGTGTAGTTCAGCTCGGCACCGAGCAGTTGCAGCGTCTCCTCGTTCACCGACTGGGTCGCGGTGACCATCTCGCCCAGGTGGAAGAGCACCTGCACCAGCGACGCCGGGATCGCATCGATCTTGTCGGCGAGGTCGGACAGCGAGGCGCCACGCGGCAGCCGCACGACCGCCCCGTTGCCACGCGGGACCTGCACACCGCCGATGGACGGCGCGGACATGTTGTCGAATTCCTGCCTGCGCTGCTTCTTGCTCTTGCGGCCGCGGGTGGGACGTCCACCCTGCCGACCGAACGCACCCGCTGTCGTGGCGCCACGTCCGCCGCGGCCACCGGGACGACCGCCACCAGGGCCACCGCGGTAGGGACCGCCGCCGCCGGGAGCACCACCGGGACCGCCGGGGCCGCCAGGACCGCCGCCGGGACCACCACGGAAGCCGCCGGGACCGCCCGGGCCACCGCGTCCGCCGCCGGGACCACCACGGAAGCCGCCGGGGCCACCAGGACCACCGGGACCACCAGGACCACCGGGACGGCCGCCAGGACCGCCACCGGGACCACCAGGGCCACCGGGACGGCCGCCGGGGCCGCCAGCACGGCCCGGCATCACGTTCGGGTTCGGGCGAGGGGGCATCATGCCCGGGTTGGGGCGGGGACCGCCCGGACCGGCCGGGCTACCCGGACGCGTCGCCGGGCGCGGGGCGGCCGGGCGCGCCGTGGAGCCGCCGACACCGTAGGGGTTGTTGGCGATGCGCGGGCCGGGCCGCGGGCCGGCCGGTGTGGCACCCGGCCGGGTGTCGACCGGTGCGTGCGCGGCCGGCGCGATCGGGTCGGCAGGTGCTGACTCGAAGGCGGGCGCGGGCACCGGCTCGACGGGTGCCTGAGCCGCCGGGGCCACGGGAGCTGCCGGGGCAGCCGGCAGCTCGGGGACCACTGGCGGGGCGGGGGCAACCGGAGCCGCGGGCGCAGCCGCCGCAGCAGGTGCCGCTTCCGCTTCGACGGGGGCCGCCTTGGCCGCGGCCTTCTTCGCGGGTGCCTTCTTCGCCGGCTTCTCGGCCGGTGCGGGGAAAGCCTCCCGGAGCTGCCGCTCGACGGGTGCTTCGACGGTCGAGGACGCAGACTTCACGTACTCGCCCATCTCCTGCAGTTTGGCGAGTACATCCTTGCTGGTGACTCCGAGCTCTTTGGCGAGCGCGGAAACGCGGGCCTTGCCTGCCACGTGACTCCTTCACAGGGGTCCGGCGGCACTCCCGCTCGAACCCGGTCAGACGGTGGACATGCTCATCGCTGGCGCTTCATCGAGTGCCCATGACTCATATCTCCCTGCGGTGGTCCGCCGGTCGGGTCTACTGATCGAAAACCTGCACTACTGAGCTACTTCTGAGCTAATGCTGCCGGGATGGTCCCACGTGCTCACGGACCGGAGCCGGATCCAGCGGACCAGGCACACGCAGTGCCCGGACGAAGGCCCGGCGCCGCTCGGCGAGTTCGACGCACTCGGGGACGGGGTGCAACCAGGCACCTCGACCGGGTGCCCGTCGACGCGGATCAGGGACGACCTGGGTCGTTCCCGGTGCCACGACCACGCGGAGCAACTCGGTGGCCACCGCCCGTTTCCGGCATCCGATGCACGTCCGGATCGGGGCAGGTGCCCTGGTCCGGTCGGGATCGGCTGCCGACAGCGGTCGGACGGCCATCGGCAAGTCTACCCCTCGCGCTTGGGCGTGTCGCCAACACCGGTTTCGGCCGGTGCCGGCTGCTCCGCGTCGCTGTGGATGTCGATGCGCGATCCGGTGAGCCGCGCGGCCAACCGGGCGTTCTGCCCTTCCCGCCCGATGGCCAGCGAAAGCTGATAATCCGGGACGACCACGCGCACCGACTGCGTGTCGGGGTCGACCACCCGGCTCTCGATGACATGCGCCGGTGAGAGCGCGTTGCCCACGTAGGTCGCGACCTCCTCGGCCCAATCCACGATGTCGATCTTTTCGCCGTGCAGTTCGGCGACCACATTTCGCACCCGCTGGCCCATCGGCCCGATGCAGGCGCCCTTGGCGTTGAGTCCTGGCACCGCGGTCCGTACTGCGATCTTCGTGCGGTGACCAGCCTCGCGGGCCACCCCGACGATCTCGACGCTGCCGTCCGCGATCTCCGGAACCTCCAGCGCGAACAGCTTCCTGATCAAATTCGGGTGGGTGCGGCTCACAGTCACCTGCGGGCCGCGCATGCCGCGGGTCACCGCCGTCACGTAGCAGCGCAACCGCACACCGTGGGTGTAGTCCTCGCCGGGCACCTGCTCGGACTGCGGCAGGACCGCCTCGATCTTGCCGATGTCGACGAGCACGACCCCCCGCTGCGAGGCGTACGCGTCGGCCTGGATGACACCGGTGACGATGTCGCCCTCGCGGCCGGAGTACTCGCCGAAGGTCTGGTCGTGCTCGGCGTCGCGCAGCCGCTGCAGGATCACCTGCCGGGCGGTCATCGCCGCAATCCGGCCGAAGTCGGTGGGCGTGTCGTCGTACTCCTCGACGATCTCGCCGTCCGGGCCGACGTCCTGAGCCCAGACGACGACCTCACCGGACTTGCGGTCGATCTCGACGCGCGCGTGCGGCATCGAGTGCGGGGTGTGTTTGTACGCGGTGAGCAGGGCCGTCTCGAGCGCGTCCATCAGCGTGCTGAACGGAATTTCTTTCTCCCGCTCGATGCTGCGCAGCGCGGCGATGTCGACATTGACCACGACTGGGATCACTCCTCCCGGTTGCGGTTGAACTCGATGTGGACGCGTCCGCTACCGACCGCGTCCCAGGGGACCTCGCGCTGCTCGCCCTCGATGTCGAGCGTGAGCCCGGCAGGCGAGGTGGACACGACGCGCCCGGTGACGGGCTTGTCTGCGACCGGGAGGCTCACCAATCGGCCGGCGGCGCGCCGCCAGTGCCGCTGCTCGGTCAACGGCCGCTCGACGCCCGGCGAGCTCACCTCGAGGACGTAGGCCCCGGGGACGACGTCGTCGCCCGCCGCATCCATGGCTTCCGAGACTGCCCGGCTGACCGCGGCGACGGCGTCGAGGTCGACCCCGTCGTCGGCGTCGACGATCACGCGGACCACGCTGCGTCGGCCCGCCGGGGTGACCGTGACGTCCTCGAGATCGTGCCCGGTGGCCTCGACGACGGGTGCCAGCAGCCCCAGCAGGTGCGCGCGCACGGAGGCGGCGTTCGCTTCTGCGCTACTACCGGCGGATGCGGGCGGCATCGTGGGCTCCCGTCGTGAAGTTGTCGGCGACGAGCCTAGCGGCTCCGCGCCAGCGGTCTGACAGACTTGCGATCGCCATGACCGACGTGCCCCCGCCCACCGGCCGACCCTCGCGGCGCGGGTTCCTGCTGGGGACCGGTTTGGCGGTGGTTTCGGCAGGCGGTGGGGTTGCCGCGGGCCTGCTCGTGACGCGTCCGAAGCCCGACGAGGTGACTGCGCCGGCCGAGCTCGTCGCCGCGGCCGACGCCGAGCGGGTGCTGATCGCGGCGCTGGATGCTTCGCTTGCCGACAACCCCGGGCTCGCGCCAGTGCTGCGTCAGGTACGAGCCGACCATGCCGCCCATCTGGGGGCACTGGCGGCGAGCGTTGCCGCGGTAGTGGGCGTTCCGTCCGAGTCCGCCTCCCCGACCGGGCCGTCGACCCCACCGGCGGCCCTGGACTCTGCGGGCCTGCGTCGCGCCGAGCA
This sequence comes from uncultured Actinomycetota bacterium, assembly GCA_963750295.1. GTDB lineage: Bacteria > Actinomycetota > Actinomycetes > Mycobacteriales > Jatrophihabitantaceae > CAVVPY01. The sequence continues at coordinate 786,703 of CAVVPY010000001.1, read as the reverse complement.
GCTGGCCGCCAAGACAGCCGCGGCCCGAGCATTGCGGGTCGGCGGTACCGAGGCCGCGCTGCTCGCCAGCATCGCGGCGTGCGAGGCGACGCACGTCGAGCTGCTCTCGTGACCGCCCTCGGGGACGCCTGGCAGGCAGCGCTGGCCGCCGAGCAGCAGGCCGCGTTCGGTTACCCCCTGCTCGGCCCGCAACTCGGTGGCGCCGACCGCGACCTGGCGCGCGGCTGCCAAGCAGCGCACGAGGCGCTCCGCGATGCGACCGCCGCCGGAATCGCGGCGGGCGGGCTGACGCCGGTGGCGCCGCTCGGCGACTATCCGGCGCTGTACCCGGTGGCCGGCGCGCGCGCCGCGCAGACGCTGGCGATCCGGCTGGAGGACGCCTGCGCGGCTGCCTGGCGCTACCTCTACGCCGAGGCTGCGCAGAACGGCGATCCCCCCGCGACCGCCCGGCGTCGCGAAGCACAGCACGGCCTGACCGCAAGCGCCGTCCGCGCGACGCAGTGGCGACGCGCCGCCGGGCACACCCGGGCCACGGTCGCGTTCCCGGGCATCGCGACTTGACCTTCCCTGGGCGGCGGTCGGTCCGGTCGCGCGCGGCGGCTCAGAAACCGAAGCTGCCGGGATCGACTTCGAGCAACGCGTCGGCGAGATCCGCCTCGGTGTACATGACGCCGAAACTGGCGCCGTCGAGTTCGGCCAGGTCCGCGAAATCGTCCGACGTTGCGTAGCGCGTCGGGTACTGCACCGCACCATCCTCGCGCGCCGGCGAAACGAGTTAGGCGAGCGCTTCTTCGGCCGGGGCGGTGAACTGTGCGGTGTAGAGCGCGTGGTACTCGCCGCCGCGGGCGAGCAGCTCGGAATGGGTGCCCTGCTCGACGATCTGACCGTGCTCCATCACCAGGATCACGTCGGCGTCGCGGATCGTCGAGAGGCGGTGCGCCACGACGAAGCTGGTCCGGTTCTCGCGCAGGGCCGCGGTCGCGTGCTGGACGAGCAACTCGGTGCGCGTGTCGACGGAGCTGGTCGCCTCGTCGAGGATCAGCAGCGCCGGGTCGGCCAAGAAGGCGCGGGCGATGGTGATCAGCTGCCGCTGCCCGGCGCTGACGTTGCTGCTCTGCTCATCGAGGACGGTTCGGTAACCCTCCGGCAGGCCCTGCACGAACCGGTGGACGAAAGCTGCCTGCGCGGCCGCCACGATCTGCTCGTCGGTCGCATCCGGCCGGCCGTAGGCGATGTTGTCCCAGATCGTGCCGCCGAACAGCCAGGTGTCCTGCAGCACCATCCCGATGCTGCCGCGCAGCTGATCCCGGCGCATGGCGGTGATGTCGACCCCATCGAGAGTGATCCGGCCTGCGTCGAGCTCGTAGAAGCGCATGATCAGGTTCACCAGGGTGGTCTTGCCGGCACCGGTCGGCCCGACGATCGCGACGGTGCTGCCGGGCTCGGCGACCAGCGACAGGTGCTCGATCAGCGGCTCGTCCGGCAGGTAGCGGAACGACACGTCCTCGAACGCGACCCGGCCGCAGCGCGTCGTCGGCGTCGTCGGCGTGGCCGGGTCGGGCGACTGCTCGGGTGCGTCGAGCAGGTCGAAGACCCGTTCGGCGGACGCGACACCGGACTGCATCAGGTTCGCCATCGACGCGATCTGGGTCAGCGGCTGGGTGAACTGGCGCGAGTACTGGATGAACGCCTGGACGTCACCGAGCGACATCGTTCCCGACGCCACCCGCAGCCCGCCGACGACAGCAATGACGACGTAGTTCAGGTTTCCGATGAACATCATCGCCGGCATGATGATGCCGCTGACGAACTGCGCGCCGAAGCTGGCCTCGAACAGCGTGTCGTTCGTCCGGGCGAACTGCTGCTGGACCTCGGGGCGACGGCCGAACACGCGCACCAGTTCGTGGCCGGAGAACGCCTCCTCGATCTGGCCGTTGAGCCGGCCGGTCGCCCGCCACTGCGCGATGAACTTGCTCTGCGAACGTTTGCCGATCGCCTTGGTGACGCTGATCGACACGGGGACGGCAACGAGTGCGATCACCGCCAGCAGCGGCGAGATCACGAACATCATCGTGACCACGCCGATCACGGTCAGCACCGAGGTCAGCAGCTGGCTCAGCGTCTGCTGCAGGCTCAGCGCGACGTTGTCGATGTCGTTGGTGACCCGGCTGAGCAGCTCACCGCGCGGCTGGTTGTCGACGTAGGGCAGCGGCAGCCGGTGCACCTTGTCCTCGACATCCGAGCGCAGCCGCCGCACGGTCGTCTGGACGACGTCGTTGAGCACGTAGCCCTGCAGCCACGAGAGCACCCCGGCGATCGCATAGATCGCGACGGCCACAAGCAGGACGTCGCCGAGCGCCCCGAAGTCGATACCGGTCCCGGGCACGGCGTGCGAGCGCAGGATCACATCGGCCAGCGAGCCGTTGCCCTCGGCACGCGCTTGGTCAGCGGCCGTCTGCAGGTCGACGCCGGACGGCAGCCGCGAGCCGATCACACCGCGAAAGATCACGTCCGTCGCATGCCCGAGCAACTTTGGCCCGAGCACCGACAGGGTGACGCTGACCAGCGCGAGGCCCAGCACCGCGAACAGGTTGCGCCGCGAGGGCCGCAGCAACCCCATCAGCCGACCGGCGGACGGGCCGAACGTCATCGCCTTCTCAGCCGGAAGGGCAGCGCCCATCCACGGCGGTCCGCCACCGCGGCGGGCTGCTCCGCCCGCTTCGGGTAGCCGACCGGGGACGGCCTTCTGGCCACCGTTCCCGGCGGTCACGCGGCGTCCTCGGCCGAGAGTTGGGACGCGACGATCTCGCCGTAGGTCGGGCACGACTCGAGCAGCTCGTCGTGGCGGCCGAGGCCGACGATGCGGCCGGCCTCGAGCACCACGATCTGGTCGGCGTCCGCGATCGTCGAGATGCGTGAGGCCACCACGATCACCGCCGCCTCACGGGTCACCGGGCGCAGGGCGGCCCGCAGCCGCGCGTCGGTGCCGAGGTCCAGCGCCGAGAACGACTCGTCGAACAGGAAGATCTCGGGCCGGTGCACGAGCGCCCGAGCGATCGCGAGCCGTTGTCGCTGCCCGCCGGACACGTTGGCGCCGCCCTGGCTGATCGGTGCTTCCAGGCCCTGTGGCATGGTCTCGACGAAGTCGCGCGCCTGGGCGACGGTGAGCGCCTGCCACAGCTCGTCGTCGGACGCGTCCGGGTTGCCGTACCGCAGGTTGCTCGCGATCGTCCCGCCGAACAGGAAGGCCTTTTGTGGCACCAACCCGATGCGCCGCCACAGCTGCTCCTCGTCGATCTCGCGGACATCGACGCCGTCCACGAGGACCGCGCCGCCGGTGGCATCGAACAGCCGCGGGATCAGCGAGATGAGCGTGGACTTGCCCGAACCGGTGCTACCGACGATCGCCGTCGTCGTCCCCGCGGTGACCCGGATGCTGATGTCGCAGACGACCGGGGCGGCGGCGCCCGGGTACTGGAAGCTGACGTCCCGGAACTCGACCTCACCGGTCCGGCGCAACTGTTGCACCGGCTTTGCGGGCGGGGTGACGGACGAGTCGGTGTCGAGAACCTCTTGGATCCGTTCTGCGGACACCGCCGCGCGCGGCACCATCATCAGCATGAAGGTCGCCATCATGACCGACATCAGGATCTGGGCGAGGTAGCTCAGGAACGCGGTCAGCGAACCGATCTGCATCTGCCCGCTGGCCACCCGGGACGCGCCGAACCAGAGCACCGCAACGCTCGACACGTTGAGAACGAGCATCACCGTCGGGAACATCAGCATCATCCATCGGCCGGCGCGCAGGCCGGACAGGGTGAGTTGGTCGTTGGCGCCGGCGAAGCGCTCCCGCTCGACCGGTTCGCGCACGAACGCGCGGACGACCCGGATGCCGGCGATCTGTTCGCGCAGAACGCGGTTGAGGGTGTCGATCCGGTCCTGCATCCGCCGGAACTCGGGCACCAGTCGGCGCACGATGAGCCAGATCAGGACAGCCAGCAGCGGCACGCTCACGCCGAGCAGCCAGGACAGCCCGACGTCCTCGCGCATCGCCATGACGATGCCGCCGACGCACATGATCGGGGCGCCGACCATGAGCGTGGACGCCATGACGACGAGCATCTGCACCTGTTGCACATCGTTGGTGTTGCGGGTGATCAGCGACGGAGCGCCGAACTGCCCCAGCTCGCGCGCACTGAACGTCCCGACCCGGTTGAAGATCCCGGCGCGCAGGTCACGACCGAACGACATCGCCGCCCGGGCGCCGAAATAGACCGCTGCGATCGAGCACGCGATCTGGACCAGGCTCACGCCCAGCATCCAGGCGCCGATCCGCACGATGTAGCCGGTGTCGCCGTTCGCGATCCCCTTGTCGATGATGTCGGCGTTGAGGCTGGGCAGGTACAGCGCGGCGAGCGTCCCGACCAATTGGAGGCCGCCGACGTAGGCCAGCCACCGGCGGTACGGGCGCAGGTAGGTTCCCAACACACGCATCAGCACCAGACCAGCTTGCCGTAGCGCACCAAACCCGGCGATCGGCTCCCGGCAGCGGGGTGCCGGCCCGGGTCAGCGCCAGGAGTCGACGAGCGCGAGCAGGTCGGCCAGCCGATCGATCACCGCGTCCGGATCGCCATGCACGGGACCGCGCTGCAGTTCGGGGATGGTGCTGTGCGGAACGAGGACGGCGCGCATTCCGACCGACTTGGCGCCGTGGATGTCGTCGAAGGGCCGGTCGCCGACGAAGACCGCGGACGCCGGGTCGGCGACCCCGAGCGCGCCGAGGATCGCTGCGAACGCCTCGGGGTGCGGCTTGGTCCACGCGAGCTCGGACGAGTAGACGGCGGCGTCGATCAGGTGGTGCACCTGGTCGCGGGCGAAGATCCGATCGTGCACCACGGCCGGCCAGATCGTGTTCGACAGCACGCCGATCTTGATCTCCCGTGCCCGCAACTCGGCGAACAGCTCGGGTGCGTCGGGGTCGAGGAAGGTGTGTGGTTCCCACCAGTCGTGGAAGGCCGCGACCATCTCGTCGGTGTGCTCGACCCCGGCAGCGGCGAAGATCTCGGCGAGCGTCCCGCTGCGGTGCTCGTCCTGACTGCGCAGCCAGACCGCGGCCTCCGCGGCGCCGAGCCGGGCCGCGACCTCGTGGTCACCGACGGCGGCCAGCCAGGCCTCGACCGGGTCGACCGTGTGCCAGGGGGTCAGCGTCCCGCCCCAGTCGAACACGACCGCGTCCACCGCCATCAGAGCAGCACCGTGGTCAGGGTCGCGACCTCCCGCATGCCGAGCCGCGCGTACGTTCGCCGGGCGGCGACGTTGAAGTCGTTCACGTAAAGGCTCACCGTCGGCGCGAAGGTGAGTCCCCGAGCGATCACGGCAGCGACGGCGGCGGTGCCGAGCCCCCGCCCGCGCAGATCCGGACGGACCCAGACGCCCTGCAGTTGGCACGCCTGGTCGGACACCGCACCGATGTCGGCCTTGAACACGACGCTGCCGTCATCGGCGAAGATCGCGAACGCGCGTCGGGCGGCGATCAGCTGACCGATCCGTCGCCGGTACGAGGCAAGCGCGTCGCCGGCGTCCGGCCGGATGCCCAGCTCCTCGCTGAACATCTCAATGGCCGCGGGCAGGTAGCGCTCGAGTTCCTGCGCGCGGACCGCGCGGACGCGCAGGTCGGCGGCCGCTTGGGGCAGGCTGCGGGTCGCCAGCAAGGGCTGCACCGCGCGGATTGCGCGGGGCGGACCCCAGGGCTGCGTGAGCGGCGGCCACACGCTCGCGATCACCTCGGCCCGGCCCACGATCGAGGTGGCGGTGCGCGCGTCGCCGGCCAGGCGGGACGAGAGCGCAGCCCAGCACCCGTCCCCGTCGCCGAACGGAAGCACGCTGGCGCCGACGAAGGCTCCGGCGACCAGGCGGCCGCCTCGCCGGACACCGAGGATCCGGCCGCCGAGTGCCGCCGCGGCCATCGTCCGCGCGCCCCGCATCCGGGCGGCGAGAAGGACGTTCACGATGGGATCCGAGTCGAGCAGCGCGCGCAGGTCGGTGCGATCCCGCTCGCCGAGGATGTCGACGGCCAGTTCCTGCCTGCGCCGCACCGAGTGCAGCGCCGGCCGCAACGAGGTCACCGGCTGAAGCTACCTTGGCGGCGCGGCGGCAGCCGGACCCGACACGGCTCGTGAACGGCGGGCGAGCGGGCCCGGGGCGGGCTAGGGCACCGAGACGGTCGGCGGGCCGGACGCGACGCCGGCATCGCCCATCTCCTCGGCCATCCGGAGCGCCTCCTCGATCAGCGTCTCGACGATCTGCGACTCGGGCACGGTCTTGATGACCTCGCCCCGGACGAAGATCTGTCCCTTGCCGTTGCCCGACGCGACACCGAGGTCGGCCTCGCGAGCCTCACCAGGACCGTTCACGACACAACCCATCACCGCGACCCGCAGCGGCACCTCGATGCCCTCGAGCCCGGCCGTCACCTTGTCGGCGAGCGTGTAGACGTCCACCTGGGCCCGCCCGCACGACGGGCACGACACGATTTCCAGTCGACGCTGGCGCAGGTTCAGCGATTCGAGGATCGCGAGCCCGACCTTGACCTCCTCGACCGGCGGAGCGGACAGCGACACCCGGATCGTGTCGCCGATCCCTCGCGAGAGCAGCGCTCCGAACGCCACCGAGGACTTGATCGTCCCCTGGAACGTGGGTCCGGCCTCGGTGACGCCCAGGTGCAGCGGGTAGTCGCACTGCTCGGCGAGCTGCTCGTAGGCCCGGACCATCACGACCGGGTCGTTGTGCTTGACCGAGATCTTGAAGTCACCGAAGCCGTGCTCCTCGAACAGCGAGGCTTCCCACAGCGCCGACTCGACCAGCGCCTCGGGGGTCGCCTTGCCGTACTTCGCGAGCAGCCGCTTGTCGAGTGAGCCGGCGTTGACGCCGATCCGCAACGAGACGCCGGCGTCGGCGGCCGCGCGGGCAATCTCGCCGACCTTGTCGTCGAAGGCCTTGATGTTGCCGGGATTGACCCGAACAGCTGCGCAGCCGGCGTCGATCGCGGCGAACACGTACTTGGGCTGGAAGTGGATGTCGGCGATGACCGGCAGCTGCGACTTCGCCGCGATGGCAGGCAGCGCCTCGGCGTCGTCGGCGGACGGGCAGGCGACGCGGACGATGTCACATCCGGCCGCAGTCAGCTCGGCGATCTGTTGCAGCGTCGCGTCGATGTCGGACGTCAGCGTCGTCGTCATCGACTGGACCGAGATCGGCGCGTTGCCGCCGACGAGCACGGAGCCGACCTTGATCTGGCGCGACACGCGGCGCGGCGCGAGGACGGGCGGCGGCGGGGCGGGCATTCCTAGGGATACGGCCATGTGTGCATTATCCGATGCTGATCGGTTTGACGATGTCCGCGTACAGCGTGAGCAGGGTGACCACGATCAGCACGGACGCCACCGCGTACATCACCGGCAGCATCTGCGCGGTGTCGACGAAGATCTGCGGCCGCTGCTTGGTGCCGTCGCGGCGACCGCGTAGCCGTGCCCGTCCACGCTTGACCGACTCGACGAGCGCACCGGCCACGTGGCCGCCGTCCAGCGGCAGCAGCGGTAGCAGGTTGAAGAAGAACAGCAGCAGGTTGATGCTCGCCAACAGGCCGATCAGGAAATAGACCTTGTCCTGCAGCGTCAGCAGCTTGCTCTCGGCGGCGTCGCCGCCCAGCCGGCCGATGCCGACGACGCCGATCGCGCCCTGCGGATCACGTTGCTGGCCGTTGAAGACGGTGTCCCAGAGGTTCCCCAGCTTTTCCGGATAGCTGGCGAGCGCCTGCACGCCGAGACCGATCTGGCGCCCGATCTCGCCGGGAACCTCGGTGATCGACAGCGCCTGGAAGTAGTGGTGGTTGGTCGGCGAGATACCCAGGAAGCCGGCCTCCCGGGTCTGCGTCGTGGTGTTGTCGACGTACTTGAGGTTGCGCACCGGCGTGATGGTGAGCGCCTGGTCACGTCCGTCGCGGCGCACCACGACGTCGAGCGCGCGACCGGCCGACGGTTCGATGATCGCGACGAGTTGGTCCCAGCTGGTGATCGCCACGCCGTCCACGGATTCGATCACGTCGCCGGGAAGCAGCTTGCCGAACGCCGGTGCCGCCTGGGCCGTGACCGGGCAGTTGGTGCTCCCGGCATCGGGGGACGTGGCCGGGACGACGCACTTGGTGACGGTGGCCACCGTGGTCGTCGGCGTGTCGTGCGGGGTGCCGAGGGTCGTGAGCAGCACCAGGGTGAGGACGAGGTAGATCAGCAGGTTCATGCTCGGGCCGCCGAGCATCACGATCATCTTCTTGCCGGGCGTGAGCCGGTAGAACTCGCGGTCCTCGTCGCCGGGCTTGACCTCGGAGCGGCTGACCTGGCGGAAGTCCTCGATCGCGGTCGCCATCCGGCGCGGCCAGCGCGAGACCTTGCCGCTCGCGCGAGGCGGCACCATCCCGATCATGCGGATGTAGCCACCGAGCGGGATCGCCTTGAGGCCGTACTCGGTGTCGCCGCGCTTGCGCGAGAACACCGTCGGCCCGAAGCCGACCATGTACTGCGTCACCTTCACACCGAACCTCTTGGCGGGCACCATGTGACCGATCTCGTGCAGCGCGATCGACAACAACAGGCCGACGGCGAAGATGACCACGCCCAGCGCGTAGAGCATCCGCCAGTCCCTTCCGGTCCAGTCAGGTGGCCAGTGCGCGCGCCCGCGCGCGCGCCCAGCCGTCAGCGTTCTCGACGTCCTCGACGGTACGCGGGTTCCCGGCGAGGTCGTGCCGCGTGCGACACCACTCATCCAGTACATCGGCAACCGTGTCCACGATCTGGAGGAAGCCGATCGCGCCCGCGTGGAACGCGTCGACCAACACCTCGTTCGCCGCGTTGTAGACCGCGGGGGCGCAACCGCCCGCCGCGCCCGCCCTGCGGGCCAGCGACACGGCCGGGAACGCCGTCTCGTCGAGCGGCTCGAAGCGCCACGCCTGGGCCGTGCCCCAGTCCATCGGCGGTGCCGCGTCCGGGACCCGGTCGGGCCAGCCCAGCGCGAGGGAGATCGTCAGGCGCATGTCGGGCGGGGAGACCTGGGCGATGGTCGACCCGTCGGTGAACTCCACCATCGAGTGGACGAGTGACTCCGGATGGACGACGACCTCGATCCGGTCGTAGGGAACGCCGAACAACAGGTGGGCCTCGATGACCTCGAGACCCTTGTTCACCAGCGTCGCCGAGTTGGTGGTGATCAGCCGGCCCATGTCCCAGGTCGGGTGGGCGAGCGCCTCCTGCGGGGTGACGTCGGTAAGGTCGGCGCGCGAGCGACCGCGGAACGGCCCACCGCTCGCGGTGACCACGAGCCGGCGGACCTCGTCGGCCCGGCCCCCGCGCAGGCATTGCGCCAGCGCGGAGTGTTCTGAGTCGACCGGGCGGAGCTGGCCCGGGCGCGCACGACCGGTCACGAGCGAACCACCCGCGACGAGTGACTCCTTGTTCGCCAGGGCGATGCTGCGCCCCGCGTCCAGGGCCGCGAGAGTCGCCCGCAGGCCCTGCGCACCCGCGACCGCGTTCAGCACGACGTCGGCGTCGACCGCAGCCAACCGGGCCGCTGCGTCCGGTCCGGCGACCACCCGGGCCCCGACCCGGGTCTCGAGTTCGGCGGCGGCGTCCTCGCGGCTGACCCCGACGACGGGCACGTGGAACTCGGCGACCTGCTCCGCAAGCAGCGCCACGTCCGAACCGCCGGCAGCCAGCGCGACGATCTCGAACCGGTCCGGAGCGGCGCGGACGACATCGAGCGCCTGGGTGCCGATCGAGCCGGTCGACCCGAGGACGACCACCCGCCTGCGCGCGCTCACCGATCCAGTCTGTCAGCGAATTGACGGGGCCGTCGTCAGTGCACCATCTCGACGGTCTCGGCCCCCGGCTCGCCGCCGCGCCGCACGACGCCCTGGCTCTCCAGATCGTCGATCGCCCGCGACGCTCGCTTGTAGTGCAGGCCGGTCCGGCGCTGCAGATCGGTGATCGACATCGATCCGCCCCCGTCGCGCAGGGCGCGCAGGACGGCGGCCCGATCGTCCGTGCCGGCACCGGCGCCCGTCTGGGCCGGCGACCCGGTGGCCTCGGCCGCTGGCAGTGTTGCCTTGATCTGCCGCACCGACTCCCGCAGCAGCTTGTAACCGGTCAGCCGCATGAGCGCGAGGCCGAGGATGTAGGACTTGAGCTCGTCGGGCAGGTCCTTGTTCCGGTCCGCCCTGAGCGAGTCGATCCGGTCCCGCACCAGTTTCGCCTCGGCGTCGGTGAGGTTCTGCATGGTGGCCGACACGTACGCGAGCAGGGCGTCAGCCGACTCCGTGAACCCGACGCCCTTCATGATCGTTCCCGCACGAGCTGACCTGATGGCAGCCCGCTCACGGTCCACTGCGCGGTCGGCCGCGTTCAGGATGACGTTCAGCACGGTGCTCGGACCGATCCCGATCGTCTGGTCGCCGGCCGTGATGTTGAACAGCGAACTGCGGAACACCGCCGCCGATCCGAACCCGGCCGTGAGTACCTGCACGATCGGTTTGCTCGACCCGGATGCCCCGAAATCCCAGTCGAAGGTCTTGATGAGGTACAGCGCTGCCAGCGACGCCCCGACATTGACCGCCAGATAGACGATCGCCGGAATGGACAGCAGCGCGGGGCCTGGTTCGTCGCGGTAGCGCGAGACCAGTTCGGCGATCGCCACCAGGGCGCCCAGGATGCCTGCCGCGACCGCCCGGCGATGGCCGGCATGACCGTCGAACAGACCGACCAGGATCACCACCGTGCCGATGACGGCCACCGCGACGAGGATGATCGCGCGGCGGCGGCGTTGAGAAGCCTCCGGACTGAACCCGGTCAAAAACGTCGTCATCGCCCCGTCCCTCCCCCGCGGGCGGACCTGCGCGTCGTCAGCTCACGGCGCGGACGGTCTCGCTTCCCGGCTCGCCTTCGACGGCCACCGCCCCGGAGTCCTCCATCTCTTGCAGGACTCGCGACAGGTGTACGAAATCGACGTCAGCGCGCTTGGACAGTTCGAACAGGTGGATGGGCTGGTCCGGTGCGGCGGCGAGCACGCCGGCGATCTTGGCCCGGTCGTCGGGTTCGTCCGCGACGGAACTGCTGCCGAGGACGTAACTGAGCGCGTCCTCGCCGAACTTCGGCGGCGGTGTGGGATTCGGCGCGCCGGCCGGCGCCGGAACTCGTCGATCCACCATGCGGTTCCTCCACGTGACCGGTTCAGGGTAATCCGCGTGCGCGGCGTCGGCCAGCTACCTCGCTGCGCGCACGCAGTCGCGCGTGACGTCCGCGAGCCGACGGTGACCCGAAAGCGCGAGCGTCAGTTCGAGGTCGGCGAGCAGGCTGCGCACTACGTGGCGAACGCCGTCCGTGCCGCCGAGCCCGAGGCCGTACACCCATGGCCGACCGACGAGCACCGCCTTCGCGCCGAGCGCGACCGCCTTCAGGATGTCGGCGCCGGTGCGGATCCCCGAGTCGAACAGCACGTCGAGTTGCGAGCCGACGGCGTCCGCCACCGCGGGCAGTGCGGCGAGGGACGCGATGGCACCGTCGACCTGCCGGCCGCCGTGATTGGACACGATGACGCCCTGCATGCCGGCGTCGACCGCCCGCCGCGCGTCGTCGGCGGTCTGCACGCCCTTCAGCACGATCGGGCCGTCCCAGTGCTCGCGCAGGAACGCCAGATCGGCCCAGGTGTGGTCCGAGCCCGTGAACATCGGCAGCCAGCGCCCGATCGCCGCGAGCAGGTCCTCGGCCGGTGGTTTGTCGAGGCCGGCCAGGAACGCCGGGTCGGTGAAGTAGGTTGCCAAGCCCTTGCCGGACAGGAACGGCAGGTAAGCGTTGTCGAGATCGTGCGGACGCCAGCCGAGCAGCCAGGTGTCGAGGGTGACGACGAGCGCACCGAATCCCGACGACGCGGCGCGCTCGAGGAAGCTCGCGCAGACGTCCTTGTCGTTGGGCCAGTACAGCTGGAACCACCGCGTGCCGTCGCCGTTCTCCTTCGCGACGTCCTCCATCGCGAACGACGAGACGGTCGACAGCACCATGCCGAGGCCGAGCTCGCTCGTCACGCGGGCGGCCGCGTACTCGGCGTCGGCATGGATGATCTCCTGCACGCCGATCGGGGCGGTGAGCACGGGCGCGGCGAGGTCGGTGCCGAGCACCGTCGTCGACAGATCGCGCTCGGTCGAGCCGGTGAGCATGTGCGGAACGATGCGCCAGTCGTCGAACGCGGCCCGGTTCGCACGGTAGGTGGCACCACTGCCCGCCGCCCCCGCGACGTACCAGTAGGCCTCGTCCGGCAGCACCTCTCGCGCCGCGTCCTCGAGACCGGTGGTGTCGGTCGTGAACGCCGGTCGATTTCCGCTCATGCCGTTCAGGTAGATCTCGCTGCTGTACACGGAGAAGGGAACGCCCATGCGGCCGAGTCTGTCAGGACGGCCGGTCGTCGGGAAAACAGGACCTTGCGCACGTAGTCGCCCGCCGGCCGCCCCCGCTGCGTCCCGGTTCGGTTACCGTCGCGGGCGTGGCACCAGGCAGCGACGACACCGGCGGTAGCGGTGGGACGGTGCGGATCGATCTCAACGCCGACCTCGGCGAGGGCTTCGGGGCGTGGCGACTCGGCGACGACGACGCGCTGCTGGACGTCGTGACCAGTGCGAACGTCGCCTGCGGCTTCCACGCCGGGGACCCGGTCACGATGAAGCGGGTGTGCCGCGCCGCCGCCGCGCGTGGGGTGCAGATCGGCGCGCAGGTCGGTTACCGCGACCTGGCCGGGTTCGGTCGCCGCCGTATCGACATCGCCGAGGACGACCTGCACGCCGACGTGCTGTACCAGCTCGCTGCGCTGGCCGGTTTCGCGCGCGCGGCGGGCAGCGCTGTGCGCTACGTCAAACCGCACGGCGCGCTGTACAACACCGCGGCCGACGACCCGGTCCAAGCCCGCGCGATCGCCACCGCGGTGGCGGACTTCGACGGCGCGCTGCGAGTGCTCGGCCTGCCGGACTCGGCCCTGGCTCAGGCCGCCGCGGCCGCCGGCCTCGACTTCGTGACCGAGGCGTTCGCCGACCGTGCCTACACCCCGGCCGGGCGGCTGGCCGCGCGCACCGAGCCGGGTGCCGTTCGCCATGACCGCGACGAGGTCGTGGCGCAGGCGCTGGCGATCGCACGCGACTCGTCGGTCACAGCGACCGACGGCACGCGGCTCAGCGTCTCGGCGGCGTCGCTGTGTCTGCACGGTGATACCCCCGGCGCCGTCGAGCTGGCGCGTGCGGTCCGGTCGGCGCTCACCGATGCCGGCCTTGCCGTGACTGCCTTCGGATGAGCGTGCGGATGCAGCTGCTGCCCTACGGCGAGCAGCACGTGCTGTGCGAGCTGGCCGATCCGTCGGACGTACCCGGAGTCCGCGCCGCGGCGGCCGCACTCGACGGGGTGGCCGAGGCGATCGCCGGCGCCAGCACCGTCCTGGTGGTGATCCACGGGCGCACCCGCGCGCAGGTGTCGGCCGCGTTGCGCACGATGGACGCGGCCGAGCCGGCCGGCGCAGACACCGAGCCGGTCGAGCTGCCGGTTCGCTACGACGGGCCCGACCTGGACGCCGTGGCCGAGCTGACCGGACTGTCGAGCGCGGAGGTCGTCGAGCTGCACTCGGCGGCCGGATACACGGTGCGGTTCTGCGGATTCGCGCCGGGATTCGCCTACCTGGACGGGCTCGACAGGCGGCTGCACGTGCCGCGCCGTGCCGAGCCGCGCACCAAGGTCCCCGCCGGAGCGGTCGCGATCGCCGACGAGTTCACCGGCGTCTACCCGAACGCCTCCCCCGGCGGCTGGCGGCTGATCGGCGTCACCGGCGCGACACTGTGGGACCCGGCCCGCACTCCGCCCGCACTGCTCGTTCCCGGCACGCACGTGCGGTTCGTCCCGGCGTGATCGAAGTTCTCGCGCCCGGGCCGTCAGCCACCGTGCAGGACACCGGCCGGCGCGGTCACGCGGCGCTCGGCGTACCCCCGGCGGGCGCGTTCGACCGTGCCGCCGCCGCGCTCGCGAACCGGCTCGTCGGCAATGCGGCCGACGCCGCCGTGCTCGAGGTGACGTTGGGCGGTCTCGTCCTGCGCGTCCACGACGCCGCGACGGTCGCGCTCACCGGCGCCGCGTGCCCGGGGACGCTCGACTGGGGTGCTGCGGTGACCCTGGTCGCGGGCGGCCGGATCGCGCTCAGGCCGCCGCCCATCGGGTTGCGCAGCTATCTCGCCGTTCGCGGCGGATTCGCCGTCGAGCCGGTGCTCGGCTCGCGCAGCACCGACACGCTCAGTGGCCTCGGCCCCCGTCCACTCCGCGCCGGAGATCGGCTTGCGGTCGGCCGCGCGACGGCCGGGCCGGTCGTCGGTGTCGTGGCGGCCCAGGACATCGTGGCCGGTCCGCTGCAGATCGTCCCGGGGCCGCGCGCGGACTGGTTCACCAGCGCTGCGCTCGAAACGCTCACCGCCGTGCCCTGGACGGTCCGCGCCGAGTCCGATCGCATCGGCCTGCGCCTGGACGGTCCGTCGCTCGAGCGGCTACGCACCGGCGAACTCCCGAGCGAGCCCCTGCTGCCGGGCGCCCTGCAGGTGCCCCCCGACGGCCGGCCGATCCTGTTCGGGCCCGACGGTCCGGTAACGGGTGGCTACCCGGTCATCGCCGTGCTTCGTGACGCCGACCTCGACCGGGCCGCGCAGCTTCGTCCCGGCGACGTCGTGCGCTTCGGCCGGTGAGGCTCAGGCGATCGTGACGTGCAGCAGACCCCACATCGCCGCAGCCACGCAGCCGGCAGCCGGGATGGTCAGCACCCACGCGGTGATGATGTTCCCGGCCACACCCCAGCGAACCGCGGACAACCGCCGGGTCGCCCCGACGCCCATCACCGACGACGTGATCACGTGCGTCGTCGACACGGGCAGGCCGTACTGCGCGGTCGTGAGCATTACCGCGCTGGCGACCGACTGCGCGGCGAACCCGCTGGCAGGCGTGAGCGAGAAGATCCGTCGGCCCAGCGTCCGCATGATCCGCCAGCCCCCGGAATAGGTGCCGGCCGAGATCGCCGCTGCCGACGCCAGGATGACCCACAGCGGGATGCCGCCGTCGGAGGCGAGATGTCCCGACACGACCAGCGTCAACGCGATCACGCCCATGGTCTTCTGCGCGTCCTGGGTGCCGTGACCGAAGGCCATCGTCGCTGCCGAGAGGATCTGGCCCCACCGGAAGCCGCGGTTCGCGCGAGTGGCGTTCACCCGGCGGAACAGCCAGAGGATGCTGAGCATGACGAGGTAGCTTGCGGCGAACCCGATGAGCGGCGAGATCACCATGGGGATCACGACCTTGTCCAGGACGCCGTTCCACTTCACGCCCTCCGACCCCGCGATCGCCGCGCCGACGAGACCGCCGATCAGCGCGTGCGAGGACGAGGACGGCAGCCCGAAGTACCAGGTGCCGAGGTTCCAGGCGATGGCGCCGAGCAGGGCAGCCAGCACGACGACCAGACCCGCCCGGCCGGACGGCGCGTCGATGATGCCCGAGCCGACGGTGGCCGCGACCTTGGTCGAGATCAAGGCCCCGACGACGTTCATGACCGCCGCGAGGATCAGCGCCGCGCGCGGTGTGAGCGCCCTGGTCGAGATCGTGGTGGCGATGGCGTTGGCCGAATCGTGAAAGCCGTTCGTGTAGTCGAAGATCAGCGCGATCGACACGATCACGACGACCAGGGCGGTCGAGTCCACCTGGTCAGGACTCCTTGACGGCGATCGTCTCGACGGCGTGGGCCACGTGCTCGAGCGCGTCCGCGGCATCCTCCAGGCCGTCGGCGACCTCGCGCAGCTTCACCATCGTGAGGGCGTCGTACTCGCCGCTGAACAGTCGCGACAGCAGCTTGCGGTAGACCCGGTCGGCCTCGTTCTCCAGGCGGTTCACCTCGATCCAGTACGGCTCGAGGTCCTTGAGCGTGCTCAGCCGCGACATGGCATTGGCCGTCTCGTGCGAGGAGGTTGCGATCAGGGTGATCTGCTCGGCCATCAACTGCGGCAACTTGCCGACATCGGCGAGGACGACGAAGTCCGCTGCTGCCTCCATCGCATCGACGACGTCGTCGAGCGCGGACGCGAGCCGGTAGATGTCCTCCCGGTCGAACGGAGTCACGAAGCTGGTGTTGAGCTGCCGCATGATCCGGTGTGTCACCGAGTCCCCGGCGTGCTCGCGGTCGCGCAACTGCTTGGCAATCGCTTCGCGATTCGCGTTCGGGTCCAGCAGGCCCGCGAGGACGTCGGCGCTGTCGGCGATGTTCTGCCCGGCCTCGGTGAACATGGCGTAGAACGCGTTGTCACGAGGGGTGAATCGGAAGGCCACTGATCTCAGGGCTCCTTGGACGGGCTGGCAGGGGCGTTTGTGGTCGGCAGAAGGGTAACCGCCCCGGTCCCACCCACCGGGCACCGACTCGCGTCCGGGTGTCGCACGCCGTGCGAACCGGCGTCAGTGCATACGGATCCGGCGAACGACCAGCAGCAGCACGAGGACGCCCGCCCCGGCGATGACCGCCTTGCCCGCGGGCGATTCCGCCTTCTCGCGCAGGACTTGCTTCAGGTTCTCGCTGACCCGCTTCGGGTGCGCCCGGTGCGAGATCTGGTCGACGGCGCTCGCCAAGGACACCCGGGCCTGCTCGATCTCGCGCTGGATCTGGTCGGCGTCCCGCTCGGTCACGTCGGCATTCCCTTCGCTCGTCCACGGGTCGTTCGCCGGTGGCGCTGGCGAGGTCGGCCCGGTGGGCCCGTGTGCTCGGTGTGCTCGGAGCCTATTGCACCCAGCGCGGGAGCGGAGCGGGGGCGTTCGCCGCCTGCCGGGCTCGATACGGTGATCGGCATGACCCGCCTTGCGCCGGGAGAACCGGCTCCGGACTTCACCCTCGACGACGCGGACGGCAATCCTGTCGCGCTGCGGGACTTCCGCGGCCGCAAGGTCGTCGTGTACTTCTACCCCGCTGCGATGACGCCCGGGTGCACGACCCAGGCCTGCGATTTCCGGGACAGCCTCGACTCGCTCGCCGCGGCCGGGTACCAGGTGCTCGGCATCTCGCCCGACCTGCCGGCCAAACTGGTCAAGTTCCGCGAGCGGGACGGCATCACCTTCCCGTTGCTGTCGGATCCCGATCGGAGCGTTCTCGGTGCGTACGGCGCGTACGGCGAGAAGACGATGTACGGCAAGAAGGTCACCGGGGTGATCCGCTCGACCTTCGTCGTGGACGAGAAGGGCTCCATCGAGCAGGCGCAGTACAACGTCAAGGCGACCGGGCACGTCGCCAAGCTGCGTCGCGACCTCGGCATCGGCTGAGCGCTGGCGAACTCGCCATTAGGCTCACCCCTCGGGGCCGTAGCCCAATTGGCAGGAGGCACACGGTTTAGGTCCGTGACAGTGCGGGTTCGAATCCCGCCGGCCCTACGTGCTCGACCTTGACACCTCGCTCGACCATGTCGTCCACGGTGACTGTGCAGCGGTGCTGCCGAGGTTGCCCGATGCGTCCTTCCAGCTGATCTACATCGACCCCCCGTTCAACACCGGCCGGGTGCAGCAGCGCACGACCCTTCGAACCGAGCAGGACGACGACGGCGACCGCACCGGGTTCGGCGGCCGCCGCTACCGATCGGTCGAGACCGGCCGAGCCGCCTATCTCGACGCGCACGACGACTATCTCGGCTTCCTCCAGCCGCTGCTGATCGAGGCACGGCGACTGCTGGCCCAGAGCGGAACGCTGTACCTGCACATCGACTACCGCGAAGCCCACTACGTCAAGGTGCTGCTCGACGGCGTGTTCGGCCGGGACGCCTTCCTCAACGAGGTGATCTGGGCCTACGACTTCGGCGGGCGCGCGCGTGACCGGTGGCCGGCCAAACACGACACGATCCTGGTCTACGTGCGGACGCCCGGGCGGCACTTCTTCGACCAGGACGCGATCGAGCGTATCCCCTACCTGGCACCGGGACTGGTCACCGCAGCCAAGGCCGAACGGGGCAAGCTGCCCACCGACGTGTGGTGGCACACCATCGTCCCGACCAACGGTCGCGAGAAGACCGGCTACCCCAATCAGAAGCCGGAAGGGGTACTGCGGCGGGTCGTGCTCGCCTCGTCGCGCGAGGGCGACCGGGTGCTCGACT
The DNA here is from genome assembly GCA_963750295.1 of uncultured Actinomycetota bacterium. Classification (GTDB taxonomy): domain Bacteria; phylum Actinomycetota; class Actinomycetes; order Mycobacteriales; family Jatrophihabitantaceae; genus CAVVPY01. The sequence goes on along the minus strand of CAVVPY010000001.1, from coordinate 768,477 downwards.
TCTTCGCCGGCAGCGGCACCACCGGCGCGGTCGCGACCGAACTCGGCCGGCGCTACGTGCTCGTCGACAGCAATCCCGAGGCGATCGAGGTCATCCGCCGGCGCTTACCGGACGCCACGTTCAGGTCAGTCGACTGACTCGTCGTCGTGCTGGGCGCGATGGTCGTGATGCTCGACCGGCGGCCCGGCCGGGGGCATCGGCTCGCCGGCGCGCGCTGATCGCATCGGGTGCCCGGCCGAGGTCAGGCACTTGCCGTCGGTCAGCCGCCACTTCCAGCCGTGCATCTGGCACGTCAGGGTGTCACCGTCGATCGAGGCGAAGCGGGTCAGGTCGGCTTTCAGGTGCGGGCACCGGCGCTGCAGTTCCCACCCGTCGATGGTCACCGTCTCGGCTGCCTCGGCCGCGTTCTGCTCGACGAACCAGCCCTCGGCGTAATTGAGCCGTTCCTCCGACAGGCACTTGAAGAACACGTAGATGAACTCGTTGTACGGGCCGATCCGGTACGCCGAGAACCGGCACGACAGGAACAGCGAGTTGACCCAGTCGATCTGGTGCTCGGCGACGAGTTTCTCGACGTAGCCGCGCCGCGTCCGGAACCGGTACCGGACCTTCTCACCGGTGTAGGCCCGCACCTCGCGCCCGACGAAGTCGATCAGGACGTCGACGTCGCCGCGGTCTGCGTCCTCGCAGGTGAACCGGACGCCGCCGTCGATCCCGGCCGCCATGTGGTCGGCCTCGACCAGCAACGGGGTGAACCATTCCTGCAGCTCGGCGATCAGGTCGATCTCGGGCTGCGCCCAGCCCGACTTCGCCGCCTCGACCTCGGGCTGCCGGCGCACCTGCATCTCGCGCAGGTAGGCCGTCTTCGCCTCCCGGTCACCGAAGACGGTGTCCGGGTCGTACGGGTGTTTGAGCGGGCAGTCGACCTCGTCCAGTGCCGCGAGCGTGCCGGGAAGCAGCAGCCGGCCCTCGTCATGGCCGTGCGAGGCCAGCCAGTCGAGGTACACGCTCTGATCGGGGAAGATGTTCGACTCGTCGCCGAAGATGTCGTTGAACCCCCACAGTTCCTCGTCGAGGAAGCAGGGCGGCCCCGCGGTCGGGAACACGAACCGCGCGCCGAGTTCGTCGATGTAGCGCAGGGTCCGGTCGAACTGGCGCTCCCGCTTGGTCGAGCCGAGCGCCTGTTTGGCGCGCTCGGGCAACTCGTAGACCATCGGGAACCAGATCGCCCCGGAGAACTGGACGAGGTAGCCGTCGACCGGACCGAGCTCGGTGAAGGTCTCGAGCGAGGACGGTCGCGCGTCGTTCTGGTTCAGTACGCGCTGCTGACCGTCGAACAACCACAGCGACGAGTCGCCGATCGGTCCGTCGGTGGGTGAGATGAGCGCCTGGATCATCACGTGCAGGCCGTCGACCTCGATCGGCTCGCCCGATGGGGGCGTGACGAACGAGGTGAACCCGCAGTCGCGCAGGGCGTCCTCGAGTTCGGAGGTGGGGAACTCCGGTAACAGGACGGTGGCCTTCTTCGAGACGTACTTGCGCAGGTGCTCGGGATCGAAGTGGTCCCGGTGCAGGTGCGAGACGAACAGGTAGTCCGCCTTGCCGAATGCGTCCCAGTCCAGCCGGGAGTTGTCGGGGAACGGGAACCAGGACCCGAAGTAGGCCGGATTCACCCACGGGTCGGTCAGGACCGAGCCGTGCGCCGTCTCGATCAAGACACTGGCGTGACCGAGTCCCGTGATGCGCATGCCCCCACGCTATCCACCGCCCAGGAGGTGCCAGAATGTGCCCGTGGCCCTGAAACCGAACAGTGAGGAAGCCGACCTCGGCTCCCCCGAGGACTACGCGATCCATCATCCGGGCGAGCACCCCGAGGACTGGGGCTGGCACGGGGAGTGGGGCCGCGCGGCGCGCGTGGCCGGCTGGGTGGTCGCGATCATCCTGGCCGTGATGGTGACCGCGACGCACTACAACCACTCGGGCTCGTTCTGGCTGCTGCTGTTCACCGCCGCCCTTATCGTGATGCTGATCTGGGATCGCGGGCGGCGCAAGAAGGCCTGGCGCAAGTAGCCGCCGGCGTCAGCCGGTCGCCGATCGAGCGAGGCGGGCTGCCTGCCTGCGCTCGCGCTTCTCGACGAAGCGGCTTGCCTGGGCATCCAGCGCGGCCAACGCGGTAGCCAGTTCCTCGCGCGCGACCTCGCCCTGCGGGCCGAGGTCGGTGCGGTCGAACACCTTCCAGAAGCGCAGGACGGGTGCGATCACCTCGTCGTGGTGCAGGCGCAGGTCGTAGATGCCCGCGTTGGCGATCGTGACCGAGTTGCGCGCGAAGCCGGGCATGCCGACCCCTGGCATCTGGAACCCCACGACCTCGTCGCGGATGGCGCACATCGTCTCGTCCGGATTGCGGTCCAGCGCCGCTGCGACCAGGTTCCGGTAGAAGACCATGTGCAGGTTCTCGTCGGTGGCGATCCGGGCGAGCAACTGCTCGGCGATCGGGCAGCCGGTCGCCATGCCGGTGTTGCGATGCGACACCCGGGTGGCCAGTTCCTGGAACGAGACGTAGGCGACGGCCTGTAGCGCGGTCTTGTCGCCGGAGTCGTACCCGGCGCTCATGTGTGCCATCCGTAGCCGTTCCAACTCGACCGGGTCGACCCCACGGGTGACGACGAGGTAGTCGCGCAGCGCGATCCCGTGCCGGCCCTCCTCGGCCGTCCACCGGCCGACCCACTCGCCCCAGGCGCCGTCGCGGCCGAAGCGGGTGGCGATCTCGCGGTGATAGGAGGGCAGGTTGTCCTCGGTCAGCAGGTTCACCGTCATCGCGGTCTGCGCGACCGGGTCGAGGGGGGAGTCCGCCGGCGTCCAGTCCGTACCGCCGAGGAAGGCGAAGTCGCGGCCCCTGCTCCACGGCACGTAGTCGTGCGGGTGCCACTCCTTGGCCAGCCGCACGTGCCGCTCCAGGTTCTCGGCGACGACTGGTTCGAGTTCGTGCAGCAGCCGCGCTTCGCGTCCGGCGGCGGTATCGGGTGGGGCGAGGGTCATGACGCTCCTCGAGACGGCAATAGAACCTACGCCTACGTTACCGTAGGTCGACGTGGTGGTGGGCGCTGTCGTCCCTCGGTAGGACCGTGCGTTCGCTCACGCCACTGCCGGTCGGCTAACGCTCGAGCAGCGGGGTGCGGGGGTCCCAGACCGTCCCGTCGGCCGCATCGCGGCGGCGGCGGGCCATCCCGGTCAGCGCCTCGAGCACGACCCGGTTGGCGAGGAAGGACGTGATCTCGGCGTGGTCATAGGGCGGCGAGACCTCGACCACATCCATCCCCACCACGGGTAGCTCGTAGGCGATCCGGCGCACTGCGTCGAGCAACTCGCGGGCCGTCAGCCCGCCAGGCTCGGGCGTACCGGTGCCCGGCGCGTGGCCGGGGTCGCACACGTCGATGTCGACGGAGAGGAATACGCCGTCGCACTCGTCCATCGCGATGCCGAAGGACTCGGTCAGGCACTCGTTGAGGCCGCGCGCCCCGATCTCGCTCATCTCGTAGGAGCGCATCCGCTGCTCGGCCATCCAGGCCAGCGTCTCGGGCGGCGGCCAGTAACCGCGCAGCCCGAGTTGCAGAAACCGGTCGCCCCGGACGGCGCCGGACTCGATCAGCCGCCGCATCGGCTGCCCGTGCCCGATCAGCGAACCGAACTCGATGTTGCCGGTGTCGGCGTGCGCGTCGAAATGAATCATCGACACCCGGCCGGTACCGACGTGCTGCGCCACGCCCGCGGCGTCCGGCCACGCGATCGTGTGGTCGCCGCCGAGGATCAGCGGGACGGCACCAGTGGCGGCGACCGTGTGGACGGCGTGCTGCAGATCGCGCACCGACCGCGCAGCGTCGCCGGAGAACATCTCGACGTCGCCGGCGTCGTAGACGTTCAGGTCGGTCAGGCCGTCGACGCGCATCGCCAGCGAGGGACGCGAACCGTCGTGCGCGAGGTAGCAGGTCTGGCGGATGTACTGCGGACCGAACCGGGTGCCGGACCGGTGCGACGTCCCGCCGTCGAACGGCGCGCCGAGGATCACGACGTCCGCGCCGGCATAGGTGGCCGGATCGGCCCAGTCACAGCGCTCGACACCGAGAAAGGTGATGTCGGGTCCGAACTGCGGTCCGTATCTGGCCATGGCTGCACCGTATCGGCTGCTTCGCGGCGGGTTCGTCGCCGCGCGGCATCGCCACCTGCATCGGTGCAGCCCCTCGACCGTTCAGGCAGGCAGTTCCTCCATCCCCCACGGGGAGGCGTACTCGCCCGCGAGCAGGTCGAGGAACGGGCGCGCGGCGAAGGCCTCCGGGCCGAGCACACCCGCACCCGTCCACGTACCTGCAGCGATCAGTTCGAGCGCGACGACCGGGTTGACCGCGGTCTGCCACACGACGGCCTGCGTTCCGTATTCCGCCATCGACCACTCGTTGTCCACCACGTGGTAGAGGTAGGTCGAGCGCGGGTTGCCGTCCGTCCCGGTGCCCCGCACCCACAGCCCGGCACAGGTCTTGCCGGTCATCCGGTCCCCCAGCGTCGCCGGGTCGGGCAGGCACGCGGCGACCACGTCACGGGGGCTGACCCGCTGCCCACCGACGGTCACCGGGTCGGTGCGGTCGAGGCCGAGCTTGCGCAGCGTCTTGAGGACCTCGATGAACTCGTCACCGAGGCCGTACTTGAACGTCACCCGGCCGACGTCGATCCAGCGCGGGATCAGCAGCACCTCCTCGTGCTCGACGTTGACACATTCGACCGGACCGATGCCGTCCGGGAAATCGAAGACCTCCGGCTCGCTGAACGGTTCGGTGGTGAACCAGCCGCGCTCCTTCTCGTAGATCACCGGCGGATTCAGGCATTCCTCGATCGTCGTCCAGATCGAGAACGACGGTGCGAAGTCGTAGCCGGCGACCGAGAGGTTCGCACCGTCACGCACGCCGGCCTCGTCGATGCTGGTGAACAGCTCGTCGGACGCGTGGCGGGCGAAGACGTCGGCCAGGCCCGGCTCGACCCCGATGCCGACGAGCGCGAGCCGACCGGACGCCTCCCAGTCGTCGGCGAGGGCGAACTGCTCGTCGCCGAGCTTGACGCCGACCTCGGCGTAGGGACGGGACGGGTGCGGCCTCGACAGTGACATCGCCATGTCGAGGTAGTGCGTGCGGGTCGCGAGCGCGGCACGGAAGATCGGCATGGTGAAGCGCGGGTCGGTCGCTCCGAGTACCGCGTCGATGCGCTCGGCCGAGAGCTTCGCCTCGATCGCCGACTGGTCGGACGCGTCCACCCTCGCCGCAGTGAATCGATCGTCGGCCACGGTGGCGACAACGCGCTCGGCGCGGGCGAGGTCGTAGTCGGCGACGACCACGTGGGACGGGAACTCTCGGCGGGCGGCGATCAGCGCGGCCGCTGAACCGACCCCGCCGGCACCGAGGATGAGGATGCGCATTCGGTGACTATAGGGACGCTGAGTCCGGAGCGGCGCTGGCTAGGAGTCGAAGCCGAGGCCGAGCCGGTCGAGCAGTCGGAGCCACGGGCCACGCCGACCCCCGCGGCGGTCGGCCCGGGCGAGAGCGCGTCGGGTGAGCTGGATACCCGCCCACCGGGCCGGCTCGGGCGGGAACGGCAACGGTCGCGAGCGGACCGCCTGCAACGAGGTGGCAGCGGTCGAACGGCCGGCGAGCAGGTCGAGCATCACCTGCGCCCCGAACCGGGTGGCAGCAACACCGAGCCCGGTGTAGCCGAGGCTGTACGCGACGCGACCGCCGAGCGCGGTGCGCTGGAAGGCGAAGAAGCGGGTGGACGTGTCGATCGCCCCGCCCCACGCATGCGTGAACCGCAGCCCGTCCAGTTGCGGGAAGGTGTCGAAGAACTGCCCCGAGAGCAACTCGAAGGTGGCCGGGCGCTGGTCCAGCTCGTCGCGGAGCCCGTTGCGCCAGTGGTAGATCGCGTCGTAGCCGCCCCAGAGGATCCGGTTGTCGCGAGAGCGCCGGTAGTAGTGGAACTGGTTGGCGAGGTCCCCGACGCCCTGCCGGTTGCGCCAACCGATCGCGTCGAGCTGCGCCGGCGACAGCGGCTCGGTCATGAGCGCGTAGTCATAGACCGGGACCACGTAGGGACGGACGCGTCGCAGCAACGAGGGGAACGCGTTGGTCGCCAGGGCGACCCGTCCCGCGCGTACCGATCCTCCGCCCGCACAGCGCAAGCGGACACCGGCGCCGTCGCGCGACAGCGACTCGACCTGCGTCCGCTCGACGATGCGGACACCCAGGCGCAGGCACGCTGCGCGCAGCCCCCACGCGAGCCGCGCCGGGTCGACCAGCGCGGTGTCATCGCGCATCCAGGCTCCGGCCAGGTAGGTAGGCGAATCGATCTCGGCCCGCACCCCGTCCTGATCGAGGAGGACGGCGTCGTGCCCGAGACCCTGTGCCGCGTCGACGGCCTCGGTCAGCCACTCGACCTGATGCGGCGCGGTCGCCACGTCCAGTGCGCCGGTCCGCTCGAAGTGGCAGTCGATCGCATACCGGCCGATGGCGGCCTCGATCTCGTCGAGGTTCTCTCGACCCAGCCGGTCGAGCACCGACACCTCGTCCGGGAACCGGGCCACCCCGTTGTCCAGGCCGTGCGTCAGCGACGCGGCGCAGAAACCGCCGTTACGCCCGGACGCCGCCCACCCTGCCGTCCGACCCTCCAGCAGCAGCACGTCGGTCGACGGGTCTGCCTCCTTGGCGAGCAACGCGGTCCACAACCCGGTGTAGCCGCCTCCGACGACGGCCAGCTCGCACCTGGTGTGCCCGGACAGCGGCCCGGCAGGCGGCGGCGCATCCGGCGAGTCGAGCCAGAACGGGACCGGCCGGGCATCCGCGAGTGCGGACCGGCTCATGCCGACTTTCGGCGGCTGGACACGAAGCCGGCGATCGCGATCAGCACGCCGAACGCGAAGATCAACGTGCCCATCACGTTGACCTGCGGCGGCACGCCGACACGGGAAGCGCCGTACACCCACAGCGGGAAGGTGATCGTGTTGCCGTTGTTGAAGCTGGTGATGATGTAGTCGTCGATCGACAGTGCGAAGGCGAGCAGCGCGCCGGACATCACGCCGGGCAGGATGCCGGGCAGCGTCACCCGGAAGAACGTCGAGACCGGACCGGCCCCGAGATCGCGCGACGCTTCCTCCAACGACGGGTCGAGGCCGGCCATCCGCGCGCGAACCGTGACCGTGACGTAGGCGAGGCTGAACATCACGTGCGCGATGACGATCGTGGCATACCCGCGCGGGACGTTGAGGGTCAGGAACATGCTCAGCAGCGCCGCGCCGAGCACGATCTCGGGCGCCGCGATGTTGGCGAACAGCAGCAGCGTCACCGATCCCGAGCCGCGGAACTTGTGCCGTCCGAGCGAGTAACCGAGCAGGGTGCCGAGGACGACCGCGATCGAGGTCGACAACGCCGCGATCGTCAGCGAGTTCACGAGCGCGTCGGTCAGGTCGTTGATGTCGAACAGGTGCCGATACCAGTTCAGCGTGAAGCCCTGCCACGTCGTGTTCTGCTTGCCCTTCGGGTTGTTGAATCCGAAGACGATCATGACGGCGATCGGCAGGCTCAGCCACGCGATGACAGCCCAGCCCCACATCGGCAGCAGCCAGCGCCCGTTGATCCGTCGACGCCGCTTCGGCACGATCGCCGCCGGCGGCTCGGGCGGTCGCAGCACCTGGCTGGTGACCGTGGCCATCAGCGACCCGCCACTTCGAGGACGTCCTCGGTGCCGAGTAGCCGGGCGTAGAGGAACACGCCGACGAGCAGGATCGCCATGAGGATGAACGACATCGACGCGGCCAGCGGATAGTTCAGGTTCGTGAAGTACTCGGTCTGGATGTTGTTGCCGATCATGGTGGTGCTCGGCCCACCGAGAATCGTCGCATTCACATAGTCCGAGGCGACCGGGACGAAGGTGAGCAGCACGCCGGCGAACACGCCCGGGATCGACAGCGGGAAGACCACCTTGCGCAGTGCGGTGAACTTCGTCGCGTACAGATCGGCCGAGGCTTCGAGCAGCGCCGGGTCGATCCGCTCGAGCGAGACGTAGATCGGCAGCACCATGAACGGCAGGAAGTTGTAGACCAGGCCGCCGACGACAGCGACGGGGGTCTGCAACACGTGGAAGCTGCTACCGACCAACCCCCAGTCCTTCAGCGGCGACAGCAGCATCCCGTTGTCCGACAGGATGAAGTTCCACGACTGGGTGCGGATGACGAACGAGACGAAGAACGGCAACAGCAGCAGGAACAGCAGGCTGGACTTGTGTGCACCGCCGCGGAACGCGATCCAGTAGGCGACCGGGTAACCGATCCCGATGCACAGCACGGTGGCGATCAGGCCGTACTCCAGCGAACGGACCAGTTGGACGTGGTACAGGTTCCACGCGTCCACATAGGTGTGCCAGTGGAAGGTCTGCTTGAAACCGACGCCGATGTCCCCGGTCATCGTCGACACCGAGAGCATCACGACGGTCGGGACGACGAAGAAGATCGCCAGCCACAGCCAGGCCGGCAGCACCAGCAGGTACGGCGCCAGACGCGCACCGAGGCCCGCGCGCCGACGTTTCGGCGGCGGTGACGGCGGCGCCGGTTCGGCGGGTGCCCGTTCGGCGAGCAGCGTCATGACTGGTAGATCGGCTGGAAGATCGAGTTCCAGACCGTCTGCTCGGCCTTGGTCAGCGTCCGGTAGCGGTGCAGCTTCGAGTAGTCGGCGTCGCTGGGGAACACCAGCGGGCTCTTGGCCACCGCCTCGACGTAGTCCTTGTCCGCGCCCGGCGGCAGTTCGGCCGCGTCCTTGGCCACGATGGGCTGGGCGGCCGGCACCGGGCTGATGTAGGACACGTATTCGGTGATCAGGGCGGCGATCTTCGGTTGGTACACGTAGTCCATGTAGATCATCGCGTCCACGGGGTGCGCTGCGTACTTCGGGATGCACATGTTGTCCGACCACAACATCGCACCCTCGTCCGGCACGACGAACTCGAGTTTCGAGCCCTCGGCCTGGGCCTGGAACACGTCGCCCGACCATGCCATGGACGCCCAGATGTCACCGCTCTTCAGCGGGGCGATGTAGTCCTGCTCGTAGTACTTGCGCACGAGTGGTTGCTGCTTCGTCAGCCACGCTGCGGCCTTGCGCCAGTCGGCCTGCTGCGAGGTCTCGGGGTTGACACCGACGGCGAGCAGCGCACAACCCGGCAGATCCTCAGTGTCGCCGAACATGCCGATCTTGCCGCGCAACGCCGGGTCCGCGAGGTCCTGCCAGCTAGTGATCTTCTTGCCGACCTTGGCCGGGTTGTAGCCGATGCCGGTGATGCCGGACTGCCACGGCATCGTATAGACGTTCCCCCTATCGTAGCTGGGGTTCTTCGCCAGGTCACTGCCGTACTGGTAGAAGTTGACCATTTGCCGCTGATCGAGCGGGATCAGAAAATCCAGCTCGATCAGCTTGTCGAGGAACCGGCCGTTGGTGAGGACGATGATGTCCTTGCCGATGCTCTGCCCCGATGCCAGCACGGGCTGGATCTTGCCGAAGTACGTGTCGACCTGCTGGATGCCCTCGCTGTACTTGACCTTGATCCCGGTGTCCTTGGTGAACATGTCGATCGTCGGGTGGTCACTCTGGCTGGCACCCACGTCGATGTACAGCGGCCAGTTCTCGAAGTCCAGCGTTCCCGTCTTCTTGTGGGTGTCCCAGAATTTCGCGATCTCGTTCCGCCACGCCTGGCCGCCGAGTCCGCCGGCCTGCGAACCGGGGATCCCGCACGCCGCGAGCGACAGACCCAGCGCCGACAGGCCGCCGACCTGCAGCGCGCGCCGGCGGGACACTCGGGACTGGGTCAGCCCGCGCACCAGGTCGGGCGGCATCGGCGCGGTCATGAAACCTCCACCAGGACCTCGTCGGACGTACTCGGCGCCAGCGCCAGGGTGTGCTCGGGCAGCCAGGACAGCCACACGTCCTGCTTGCGCTCTGCGATGTCCTCGGAGTCGGACGCGTTCTGCACGAACACCAGCAGTTCACTGCCGTTGGCGGACCGGACCGCGTACTGCGTCGAGGTGCCGAGGTAGACGACCTCGCTGACCCGGCCGCGGATGGCACACCGGCCCGCATCAGGACGGGCCGCGGTAAGGATGATCTTCTCCGGCCGGACGGTGACGTCGAGCGGCTTGCCGACCACGGCACCGACCTCGACCGCGTTCGGCGCGTAGAGCGTCTCGTCGGTCCCGGTCTCCAGGATCGCGGTCGTGCCGTCGATGCGTTCGACCGTCCCGGTGATGAGGTTGGACGTCCCGATGAAGCCGGCCACGAACCGGGTCCGCGGCCGTTCGTACACCTCGCGCGGCGAACCGAGCTGTTCGATCCGACCGGCGTTCATGACGACGAGACGGTCGGACATCGTCAGCGCCTCACCCTGGTCGTGGGTGACGAAGATGAAGGTGATGCCAACCTCGCGCTGGATCCGCTTGAGCTCGAGTTGCATCGCCTGGCGCAGTTTCAGGTCCAACGCGGCGAGGGGTTCGTCGAGCAGTAGCGCCCGCGGCTTGTTCACCAGCGCACGGGCCAGTGCGACGCGCTGCTGCTGGCCGCCGGACAACTCTCTCGGGCGCCGTTCGGCCTTGCCCTCGAGTTGCACCAGCTCGAGCATCTCGCCGACCCGCGTGCGGACCTCTGGCGAATCGACCGACTTGCGGCGCAGGCCGAAGGCGACGTTGTCGAACACCGACATGTGCGGGAACAGCGCGTAGGACTGGAAGACCATGTTGACGTCGCGCTTGTTCGGCGGCACCCCGACCACGTCGTCGCCGTAGAGCAGGATCTGCCCCTCGCTGGGTTCCTCGAAACCGCCGATCATCCGCAGCGTCGTCGTCTTGCCGCACCCGGACGGGCCGAGCAGCGAGAAGAACTCGCCCTCGCCGATGACGAGGTCCACCCGCTCGACCGCCGTCACCACCCCGCGCCGCGAGTGGAATCGCTTGGCGATCCCGACCAGCTCGATCGCCGTGGCCGGCGGGGCAGCAGAATGTGCCGTTGGGGATACGGGCGTGTCCATGCAGCTCCTCGACCAGGGGACGCGGTCACCGAATCCTGACACGGCCAGCGACGCGCGACAAGGGTTCCGACAAAGGATTCCGTCGTCAAAGTTCCCCAGGACCACTGATTCACTTGCCGAAAGTGCCCTGAACAAGTAAAAATGATCGTTATGGTGCGCACTGCAACCCGGGAGCGTATCGACGACACGTCCAAGGCGATCATCGAACAACTCCAGGCCGACGGACGCCGCTCCTATGCCGCCATCGGAACGGCCGTGGGCTTGTCGGAGGCTGCGGTCCGGCAACGGGTGCAGAAACTCCTCGACTCGGGCGTGATGCAGATCGTCGCCGTCACCGATCCTATGCAGACCGGCTTCGCCCGTCAGGCGATGGTCGCCGTGGCGGTCACCGGCGACGTCGAGGCGATCGCCGCCGAACTGGAGAAGATCGACGAGGTCGACTACATCGTCGTGACCGCCGGATCCTGGGACATCCTGGCCGAAGTGGTCGTCGAGGACGACGCACACCTGTTGCGTTTGATCAACACCTCGATCCGGGCGATCGACGGGGTCGTCCGCACCGAGACCTTCCTCTACCTCAAGCTCGTCAAACAGACCTACAACTGGGGCGCACGATGAGCGCCCGCAGGAAAGCGATGGAGCAGAAATGACCACCACCCCGAACCAGACCGAACACGCCGTCGACACCAATCCCGAAGCGGCGCGGTTGTCCGCCACCGCTCGCGAGCATCTCTGGATGCACTTCACCAAGATGAGCTCGTACGACAAGACGCCGGTCCCCACGATCGTCCGGGGCGACGGCGCACGGATCTTCGACGTCCACGGCAAGAGCTACCTGGACGGGTTGGCCGGACTGTTCGTCGTGCAGGCCGGTCATGGCCGGCGCGAACTGGCCGAGGCAGCGTTCAAGCAGGCCTCGGAACTGGCGTTCTTCCCGCTGTGGTCCTACGCGCACCCGCAGGCGATCGACCTCGCCGACCGGCTGGCCGACCTCGCGCCGGGCGATCTCAACAAGGTCTTCTTCACCACCGGTGGTGGCGAGGCCGTCGAGACGGCCTGGAAGCTGGCCAAGCAGTACTGGAAGCTCGTCGGCAAGCCGATGAAGACCAAGGTCATCAGCCGCAACATCGCCTATCACGGCACGCCGCAGGGCGCGCTGTCGATCACTGGCATCCCGGACGCGAAGAAGTGGTTCGAGCCGCTCGTCCCCGGCGCGCACAAGGCGCACAACACCAACTTCTACCGTGCCCCCGAACACGGCGACGACCTCGAGGCCTTCGGCCGCTGGGCCGCCGACAGCATCGAACATGCCATCGAGTTCGAAGGGCCGGACACCGTGGCCGCGGTCTTCGTCGAGCCGGTGCAGAACAGCGGCGGCTGCTTCCCGCCGCCGCCCGGATACTTCCAGCGGGTGCGCGAGATCTGCGACCGGCACGACGTCCTGCTGGTCTCGGACGAGGTCATCTGCGCGTTCGGCCGACTCGGCAAGACGTTCGCGTGCGACAAGTTCGGCTACGTCCCGGACATGATCACGGCCGCGAAGGGCATGACCAGCGGCTACTCGCCCATCGGCGCGTGCCTGGTCAGCGACAAGGTGGCCGAACCGTTCTGGCACGGCGACGACTACTTCCCGCACGGTTACACCTTCGGTGGACACCCGGTGTCCGCGGCGGTCGCCATGGCCAACCTCGACATCTTCGATCGCGAAGGCCTCAACCAGCACGTCCTCGACAACGAGGGTGCCTTCCGCGCCACGCTGGAGAAGCTGCGCGACCTGCCGATCGTCGGCGACGTCCGCGGCGACGGATTCTTCTACGGGATCGAGCTGGTCAAGGACAAGGCGACGAAGGAGACCTTCGACGAGGACGAGGCCGACCGGCTGCTGCGCGGGTTCATGTCCAAGGCGCTGTTCGAGGCCGGGCTCTACTGCCGGGCCGACGACCGCGGCGACCCGGTCGTGCAGCTGGCACCGCCACTGATCGTCGGGCAGAGCGAGTTCGACGAGATCGAGCAGATCCTGCGCGCCGTCCTCACCGAGGCGTGGACGCGCCTGTAGCCCACGCGGCGTCCGCGCGGCGCTCCTCGTCGCCTACCGTGTCGGCGTGACCTCGACATTGCCCGCTCAGCCCCCCGAACCCGCTCAGCCCCCTGACACCAGTGCCCGGGTGCGACGCGCCCTCGAGTCCGTGCACTCGATGATCTACTTCGTCCCCGAGGCGGATGAACAGCTCACCGGTGCCGGGCTGCGGCCGGGCCGGATGGGCTACTTCGCCAGCCGCGCGGCACCGATGGGAGCGGTCGACGTCGGCGTCGTCGTCGCGACGTTCTACAACTTCAACCCGGAACTGGTTGCACGGTTCATCCCGCGGGCGTGGACGTTGGCAACTCGCGAGGCGATCCTCGACGCTCGCCTGGCGGCCGCCGACGCCGCGCTGCGCCGGATACTCGGCGACACGGTCGCCGCGGCGGACGTGGCCGAGGCGGCCGAGTTGGCACGTGCGGCCACGACCGCACTGCGTCCCGAGGGGCGTCCGCTCTACGCGGGGCATGCATCGCTGGACTGGCCGGACGAGCCGCATCTCGTGCTGTGGCACGCCGCGAGCCTGTTGCGCGAGTACCGCGGTGACGGCCACGTCGCCGCTCTGCTGGCCGCTGGGCTGACGGGCATCGACGCGATAGTGACGCACACCGCGACCGGCACCGGCTTCACCAACGACGCAGCCAAAGCCATCCGCGGCTGGTCGGACGAGCAGTGGGCCGAGGCGAGCGACGGGCTGCGTGCTCGAGGGTTGCTCGACGGCGACGTCTTGACCCCGGCCGGGCTCGCGCTTCGGCAAGAGGTCGAGGACGCCACGGACCGCATGGACCGGGCCGCGTGCGAGCACCTCGGCGCCGATCGGAGCGAGCGCCTCATCGCACTCGGGAAGGCGATCTCGCGCCGCATCGTGCACGGCGGCGCGTTCCCGGCGGGCGTCTTCGCTGCCAAACGCTGACCGCGGTCAGCCGCCGCTGGTCGTCCGGCCGGTCCACGCCGCTTGTGCCCCCGAGTCACCGGCACGGTAGACCTGCACGGTGTTGACGACGGCCACCGCGATGGCCACCGCGGCGATGACGCCACTGATCCACTTCGGCAGAGCCGGACGGGTCGAACGGTCCGGCACCAAGCCGTACTCGGCGCGCCGGCCCAGGTACCAGAGGACGGCCGAGACCACGAACATCCCGATCACCAGGGGCAGCAGGCTGTCACCGAGGTCCGCGTGCTCGCGGATCCGCGCCCGGTCGATGGTCGACACGCTGAGGTGGTCGCGCAGCCACTCGCCCGCGTTCGTGGTGACGGGGACGAAAACCATGGCCACGAACGCGACTGCCGGCGTCGCCACGCCGAGCCGGCGCCGGGCAGCGGGCCAGACCGCGTGCGCCACGAGCATCGCCGCAGCGACGGGCACGAACACGACGACGACGTGGACCAACAGGACGTGCGTCGGCAGACCGTTGAACTCGGTGGGCATGTCCGCTCCTACGTCGCCGGAGGCGGGCGGGTTCAGTGAGCGAGGCCGGCCCGGATGTGCTCGAAGATCAGGTTAGTCTCGGTCAGCGCGACGTCCGGATTGCCGCTCAGGTTGACCACCACGAAGTCCCGCAGGTTCTGGGTGCCGGTCGCGGCGATGTGCACGAGGAAGTCGTTGGCGCCGCCGAGGAAGAACACGTTCAGCACCTCGGGCAGCGTCGCGATCTTGGCCATGAAGTCCGGGATGTGGCCGCGGGCATGCGCCTGCAACCGGACCGCGACCATCGCCTGGATCGGGCGGCCGAGCGCCGCCGGGTCGACGTCAGCGTGGTACCCACGCACCACGCCGCGCTCGCGCAGCGCGCGTACCCGGCCCAGGCACGTCGAGGCCGCGATACCGGCACGTTCGGCCAGTGCGTTGTTCGGCAGGCGGGCGTCGTCGACGAGGGCACGCAGGATGCGGCGGTCGACCTCGTCCACGACCTGAACATCCTTCGACGGCAGGGCGCGAGTCGGCACACGGGACGAAGCTCTGGATGGCACCGACAGAGAATACCGAATCTTCTGCGGGTCTCTAGCGCTTCGTGGCTCACTACTTCAGAATCGATGCTCATGAAGGTTGGAATCCCACGCGAGGTCAAGAACCACGAATACCGGGTGGCCATCACCCCGTCCGGTGTCCACGAACTGGTCCGGCACGGCCACGAGGTGTTCCTCGAGCGCGATGCCGGTCTCGGCTCGTCGATCCCCAACGCGGACTTCGTCGCCGCGGGCGCGCAGATCCTCGACACCGCTGACGACGTCTGGGCGACCGGCGACATGGTGCTCAAGGTCAAGGAGCCCATCGCCGAGGAATACCACCGCATGCGCAAGGACCAGGTGCTGTTCACCTACCTGCACCTGGCCGCGGACAAGGCGTGCACCGACGCGCTGCTGTCCGCCGGCACGACCGGGATTGCCTACGAGACCGTGCAGCTCAGCGACGGCTCGCTGCCGCTGCTCGCGCCCATGTCGGAGGTGGCCGGCCGGCTGGCCCCGCAGGTGGGGTCCTATCACCTGATGCGGCAGGGCGGCGGGCGCGGCACACTGATGGGCGGCGTACCGGGCGTGTACGCGGCGAAGGTCGTCGTCATCGGGGCCGGCGTGTCCGGCCAGAATGCCGCGGCCATCGCCTTGGGGATGCAGGCCGAGGTGCTGCTGCTCGACCGCAACGTCGCGCGGCTGCGCCAGATGGACGCCATCTACCAGGGCCACTGCCAGACGGTCGCGTCGAACGCCTACGAGATCGAGCGGGCCGTCCTGGACGCTGACCTCGTCATCGGCGCGGTGCTGGTCGCCGGTGCGAAGGCGCCGAAGCTGGTGAGCAACGAACTCGTCTCGCGGATGAAGCCGGGCTCGGTGCTCGTCGACATCTCCATCGACCAGGGCGGCTGCTTCGAGGACTCGCGGCCGACCACGCACGCCGACCCGACCTACCCGGTACACGACTCGGTGTTCTACTGCGTGGCGAACATGCCCGGAGCGGTGCCGCACACGTCCACCTATGCGCTGACGAACGTGACACTGCCGTACGCGGTCGACCTGGCCAACCGCGGCTGGCGGGACGCGCTGCGCCGTGACCGTCCGCTCGCGCTCGGGCTGAACACGCACGAGGGCCAGTTGACCAATGCGCCGGTGGCTGAGGCGCACGGGTACGACGCCGTCGACCTCGACACCGTCCTGTCCTGACCCTGCCGGCGCCGGTGGGGTCTCGACAGCACGACTATCGCTCGCTGTCGCTCTGGTTCGACCAGCTGAGCGAGCCGCTGTCCCCGCGCGCACCGCTGCCCGGTGATCGCAGCGTCGACGTCGCGATCGTCGGCGGCGGGTTCACCGGACTCTGGACGGCGTACTACCTGCAGGCCGCCGACCCGACGCTCCGACTCGCCGTGCTGGAGTCCGAGATCGCCGGCTTCGGCGCCTCCGGGCGCAACGGCGGATGGTGTTCGGCGCTGTACCCGGTGAGCATCTCCAAGCTGGCCGACGAAGCCGGCCGCGACGCCGCGATCGCCCAGTACACCGCGATGCGCGACTCGGTGAGCGAGGTGGCCCGGGTCGCGGCGGCCGAGGGGATCGACGCCGACATCGCGGTCGGCGGCACGGTGGTGCTGGCGCGCAGCTACCCGCAGCTACGCCGCGCTGAGGACGAGGCCGGCGAAGCCGAGGAGTTCGGGCTCGACCTCGACCTGCTGACCGCGGCGACCGCGCGGGCCCGGCTCGCCGCGACCGACGTCCTCGGCGGGACGTACACCCCGCACTGCGCAGCGATCCACCCGGCCCGGCTGGTTCGTGGGCTGGCCGCCACGGTCGAGGCACGCGGCGCGCAACTGTACGAGCGCACGCGCGCCCGGGAGATCGCGCCGGGCGTGGTGCGTACCGATCGCGGCACCGTCCGCGCAGACGTCGTCGTCCGGGCCACCGAGGGCTACACCGCGCGGCTTCGCGGACGCCGGCGCGCACTCGCCCCGGTCTACTCGCTGATCATCGCGACAGCACCGCTGCCCGCCTCGGTGTGGGACGAGATCGGGCTGGCCGAGCGCGAGACGTTCAGCGACTACCGGCACCTGATCATCTACGGGCAGCGCACGACCGATGATCGGCTCGTGTTCGGTGGACGCGGCGCGCCGTACCACTTCGCCTCGCGGATCCGGCCCGGCTACGACCGGCACGACGGTGTGTTCGCCTCGCTCGAGCACACGCTGCACGAGCTGTTCCCCGTCCTGCGGGGCACGCCGATCACGCACCGCTGGGGCGGTCCGCTCGGCATCGCCCGGGACTGGCACGCGTCGGTCGGCCTGGCCGGCGGGCTCGGCTGGGCCGGCGGGTACGTCGGGGACGGCGTCTCGACCACCAACCTGGCCGGGCGCACGCTGGCTCAGCTGATCACCGGCAGCGACAGCGAGCTGACGACCCTGCCCTGGGTCGGCCACCGGTCGCGGCCATGGGAACCCGAGCCGCTGCGCTGGCTCGGCGCGAACGCCGGACTCCACGCGATGACCTGGGCCGACCACGCCGAGCAACGCCGCGGCCGGCCGTCCCGCGTCGCGGCCGCCGTGAACGCCATGATGGGCAGGTAACAGCTCGGCCATCGACCCTTTCGGAGGGGCAGTGACTCGGACGGCGATCACCCGGCTCGGCGAGAAGGCACGCACCGATCGCGCAGCCCTCGACGCCCTGCTCGACTCGTGCCGCGTCGGGCACTTCGCGATCGTGCGGGACGGCACGCCGGTGGTGCTCCCGACCGCGATCGTCCGCGACGGCGACACCGTGCTCGCCCACGGCTCGACCGGCTCGCCCTGGCTCCGCGCGCTGGCCGCGGGCGCGCCGACCTGCCTGGCGGTCACGGCGCTCGACGGCGTCGTCGTCGCGCGCTCGGCCTTCGAGTCGTCGCTGCACTACCGCAGTGCCGTGCTGTTCGGTGTCTGTGTTCCCGTCGCCGATCGCGAGCGGGCGCTCGATCTGATCACCGAGGCATTGCTGCCGGGACGCGTTCCCGAGCTGCGCCGGCCGACCGACCGGGAGCTGGCCGCGACACAGGTGCTGGCACTGCCGATCGAGGAGTGGTCGCTGAAGGTCTCGGACGGCTGGCCCGACGACCCACCCGAGGATGTCGCCGGCGATGCCTGGGGCGGGGTCATTGCGCTGCACACCAGCTATGGGCAGCCGCGCCCGACACCCGACCTGCGCGCCGGGATCGCCGTGCCCGCGTCCGTCCGGGCGCTGGCCGGTCAGACCGGCGTCGGCGCGCCGTAGCGCAGGCCGTCGACGAGCAGGTCGATGAGGCGACCGGTCCGGTCCGACCAGCCTGGCGAGTCGGTCGCCATGCAGATGCCGCTCATCGCGCGCAGCAGGTCTTCGGCATCGACGTCGGGTCGGATCGCGCCGGACCCGACCGAGCGCTCGACCAGGGTCCCCAGCGACTCGCGGATCCGGCGGTGGCTGTAGCTGAACAGTTCGTTGTCCGGCCCGAGAGCGGATTTGAGTGCCACGGCCATCCCGCGCTTCTTCGCGACGTATACGGCGAACGCGCGCATCCACTCGGCCAGCGCGTCGGCCGGTCGAAATTGCTCGAGCAGGCCGTCCACCCCGTTGCACAACTGCTCGACCTCGCGCCGGTAGACGGCCTCGTTGAGCGCGTCCCGGGTCGGGAAGTGCCGGTACAGCGTGCCGATCCCCAGCCCGGCGCTGTGGGCGATGTCCTCGAGCGGCGCGTCCACACCGCGCTTGCCGTAGGCCTCGGCCGCCGCCACGAGCAAGGCCTCGCGGTTGCGCTGGGCGTCCTTGCGCTGCGGACGGTCGGCAGCGGACTCGCTCGGTACTGAGTCGGCCATCGGTCACGTCCTCTCGACTGCCCGTAGAAAGCACTTGCGAACCGGAGGAACCCTCCGTATTGTTTCCGGAGGAGCCATCCGTTTCGCTCGATGCTACTACCTGAACCGAGGCATTGCCCGTGACCGTTTCACCCCCACTACGACCCCGCTCCGTCGGCACGGTGCTGCGGGCACCGCGCAGTACCGCCACCCTTGTACTCACCCTGATCCTGACCAGCCAGCTGATGGTCGTCCTCGACGGGACGATCGTGAACATCGCCCTGCAGGACATCCGCGGCGACCTCGACTTCTCAGCGACCGGCCTGTCCTGGGTCGTGAACGCCTACAACCTGAGCTTCGGCGGCCTGCTGCTGCTCGGCGCCCGCGCCGGCGATCTGCTCGGCCGGCGCCGGGTGTTCCTCGCCGGGATCGCCCTGTTCACCGTCGCTTCGCTGGCCGGCGGGTTCGCCGAGAGTTCGGCGCAACTGCTCGCCGCGCGCGCGCTGCAAGGCGTCGGCGCCGCGCTGGCCTCACCGTCCGCGCTCGCCCTGCTCATGACGATGTTCACTGAGACCCGCGAGCGCACCCGTGCCATCGGGCTCTACACCGCGGTGTCGATCGGCGGTGCGGCCGTAGGCCTGATCGCCGGCGGCATGCTCTCGGAGTGGGTGTCGTGGCGCTGGGTGTTCTTCGTCAACGTCCCGATCGGCGCGGTGCTGCTCGTGCTCGGCCGGGCGGTGCTGCCCGAGACCGAGCGCCAGCGCGGCGCCTTCGACCTCGCCGGGGCGATCACCTCGACCCTCGGCATGACCGCACTCGTCTACGGCTTCGTCCATGCGGGTACGCAAGGCTGGGCGAACCCCACGACCGTCGGATCGTTCGCGCTCGGCGCCGCGCTGCTTGCCGCGTTCGTCGTCACCGAACTCCGCGCGGAGGCACCGATCACCCCGCTGCGGCTGTTCGCCGACCGCAACCGCACCGGCTCGTACCTCGCCCGCCTGCTCCTCGTGGCCGGGATGATGGGGATGTTCTTCTTCCTCACCCAGTTCCTGCGCGGAGTCCTCGGCTACAGCGACCTGGTGACCGGCTTCGCCTTCCTGCCGCTCACCGCGATCGTGTTCACGTCCTCGCAGCTGTCCGCGCGGGTCTTCGTCGAGCGCTTCGGCGCCCACCGCGTGATGGTCGTCGGCGTCGCGCTCTCGACCCTCGGCATGATGTGGCTCACCCAACTCGACGAGCACAGCGGCTACGTGTCGTTGATCGCGCCGTTGCTGATCTTCGGCCTCGGCAACGGGCTGGCCTTCGTCCCACTGACGAGCGCGGCACTGGAAGGCGTGGCCCCGTCCGACGCAGGCGCCGCCTCAGGGCTGGTGAACGTCATGCAGCAGGTCGGCGGCGCGCTCGGCCTCGCCGTGCTCGTGACCGTGTTCGGCGCAGCCAGTGACGGCGCGGACGTGAGCGGTCTGGCCCCGGCCGAGGCAACCCGGCACGCGTTCGTCGTCGGCGCGACCCACTCGTTCTGGACGGCGACGCTGTTCCTGGTCGCCACCTGGCTGCTGGTGGTGTTCGTGATCCGTCCCGACCGCAGCCGGGCCGTCGCCGCCGCTGCCGTCGCGGTCGTTGACTAGCGCGGACTACAGCAGGGGCGACGGCGTCCAGGGCTGACCGAGGACGTGCTGCCCGCAGAAGCCCAGGACGGTGTCCCACCAGATCTCGGCATTGGCCGGCGAGAGCACCCAGTGGTTCTCGCCGGTCAGTTGCAGGAAGCGATGTGGCAGCTCGGCCGGGTCGCCGTCGTGGCGGCTGACGAGATCCCACCACAGTCGTAACGCCTCGCTCACCGGCACCCGGTAGTCGCGATTGCCGTGCACGACCAGCATCGGCGTGTCGATCGCGTCGACGCTGTTGTGCGGAGAGTTCTCCTGGTGCCACTCCGGGTGTTCGGCCAGTGCGCCGAAGATGCCGGTCTTGTACCACGCGGCGTCGGTCGTGGCGTGCTGCTGGTCCAGCGCCCACAGCCCGGCGTGGGTCACGATCGCGGCGAAGCGATCGGTGTGCCCGGCAACCCAGTTGGTCATGAACCCACCGAAGGACGCACCGAGCAACGCGGTCCGGCTCTCGTCGATGTCAGCACGCTCGAGCACGTGATCGAGCAACGCCTCGACGTCGTCCCACACGACGCGCGCGCGGTAGGGCCACGCTCGCTCGAGCCACCCGTCCCCGTAACCGGTCGACAGGGACGGGTCGGGCAACAGCACCGCCCAGCCGCGCGCCACCGCCACCCACGGCGACCAGCGCCACGACCACGCGTTGTACGACAGGAACGGCCCGCCGTGGATCCACTGCATCAACGGCGCGGGTGCGGACGCGTCCGCAGGCAGGCACAGCCAGCCGCGGACCGTCCCGCCGTCCACCGCGACCGACACCTCCTCGAGCCGTCCGGCGACGGCGGGGACGGCAGCGGGCGTGGGGAGCACTGTCGGCTGCTGGTCGGTCGCGGTGGCGTCGAGGCGCACGGGCGTGGGCGGTTCGGCGATCGTCGAGCGAAGCGCGTAGACGTAGCGGCCGTCCGGGCTGGGGCACAGGGACGTGTAGCAGGCATCGCGGGCCAGCCGGGCCCGAACCGCCCCGGTGAGCGGGTCGATCGCGACCAGCGCGCCGCGGCCGTGCCAGTCACCGCTGGCGAGCACCGTGCGCGAGTCGGCCGACCACGCCCATTCGGTCGGGTGGAGGTCGCCGAGGTCGACCGCGACCGGGTTCGCACCGTCCGGATCGGTGATCAGCAGCCGGGAGTGTGGTGGCGCGTCGAAGCTGGCCTCGCGCTCGCGGATCATGACGATCCGCCTGCCGTCGGGTGCGATGCGAGCGCCGCCGTGCCCGTACCCGTCCTCGTCGGCGATGATCGTCCGCGTGCCGGCTGCGACGTCGATGACGGCGACCGTGTCGGGGCACCGACCGCGCGGGCGGCGCGGCCGCCAGCTCACGGTCACGGTGACCCCGTCGGCGGTGATCGAGTAGTCGGCCTCGATCAGCTCCTGCGCCGCGTCCGGGGCAAGGTCGGCCGGCTCGCCGCCCGGCACGCCGAGGTGCAGCAGCCGGGGCGAGACGTCGCCGAGCTCATGGTCCCAGTGCCTGATCGGCATGCCACTGTGCAGGATGGCCGTGATCTTGCGGTCCTTGCGGGTCGCGCGCCGCTCGGCGTCGTCGGCCTCGGGCGAGCCGACAAGGCGGCTGCCCGACAACACCACCGATCCGGCGCTCGCCGCGACAACCGGGGCGCCGAGGCCACCGGGATGCCGGGCGACGACACGCGGCTCGCCGCTGGGCGGCAGGAGCCACAGCGCCGCCTCGTCCTCCTCCCCGGCCGGGTCGGGCCGTGCGGACAGGAACAGCAGCGAACCGTCGGGCAGGAAGGCCGGCGCCGTCTCTCCCTTCTCGGACCGGGTGAGGCGCGCCGGATCACCGCCGTCGAGCGGGAGCTGCCAGACCGAACTGGTGTAGCGCGCCCCCTTCGCGTCGGGCTGCTGCAGCACCGCGACCAACCGGTCACCGGCTGCACTGAGCGCGAGTTGGGTGAGGCGGGGCAGCCCGGCGAATGCCGCAAGGTCGGCGAACGGATCACTCACTCCTGCGACGTTAGCGCTGCGCCCGCACGTCCGAACTGCCGGCGCAGTTCGGCGACGAGGGTGTCGAGGCTGTTCGCGATGCGGTCGGTCGCGTCGAGCACCGCACCTGCCACCTCGCCCTGCTCCCCCGGCCGGCGCAAGTCCTCCGCGATCGCGTCGGCGAGCGGACGCAGGCTCGACGCTCGCGGCGGGCGGCCGGACTCGATCGCGGCCCGGCACCCGTGCAGCGTCTCGGCGCAGGCGCCGAGGAACTCGTCCAGTCGAACCGGAAGCCCGGCGTCCCCACGCACCGCATCGATCGTGAGCAACGCGTGCACGAACCGGTGCGTGTGGGCGAGCACGGCCTCGCCGAGATCGACCTGCCCGCGGGACGGGACCGGGTCGGCACGAGCGGCGTCCACGGACGCCTGGGCGTTGCTGCGAGCCAGCCGCGCGGCCGCCCGGGTGCGGTGCAGCGCGGCCTCGTCGCCGGCCGCATCGGCGAGCGCGCCGAGGTAGGCGAGGTAGGCGTCGAGCAGCGCGACCAGCCGGCCGGGTACCCGTTGCCGTTCCCAGACCGGCCAGAGCAGCGTCGCGACGAGCGCGAGCGCGCCGCCGATGAGCGTGTCGAGGCCACGCGGCACGACGGTGGCGCGCGGTGACTGCCCGGCCAGCGACAGCAGGATCACGACGAGCGCGGCCAGCGCGACGGCGTTCGGCGCCACGTTCCCCGGACCGGCGAGCCGGACGCCGAAGTAGAAGATCGCGACGAGCGCGACGCCCCACCACTGCCCGCCCGGGACGTAGTGCACCAGCACCGTGGCGAGGACGAGGCCGGCCACCGTCCCGAGCACCCGCATGGACGAGCGCTGGAACGTGGTCGCGAAATCCGGGCGCAGCGTCACGATGATCGTCAATGGGATCCAGTAGCCGCGCTCGAGCCCGAGCGAGCGCGTGACGAGGTCGCTGCCGGCGACAAGGACGGCTGCGCGCACCGCATGCCTGAGCACCGCCGAGCCCGGGTCCAGGTTCGCGCGGACGATGGCAACCGGATCCCGCAGCCGGGCGATGCCGGTCGGGCCGCCCACGTCGTGGCCCCCACCTTCGCTGGCCCCGGTGCGCGCAGTCTCGACGACCCCGCGCAGCTGACCGGCGAACGCCCGCACCCGGGCCGCCACCGACCGGCCGGCCAGGCCGGCGCCGGCCAGCACCTCGAGCGCGTCCGCCACCCGGCCGCGGACCGGCGCCAGCACCTGCTCGTCGACCTCGCGGGCCTGATCGAGCGCGGTCGCGATCTCGTCGAACACCGTCGCCGCGTCGGCGAGAACGGCGTGGACGGCCGCGGCCGCCTGCTGCCCCTCCTGCCGGTCCAGCTGCTCGGTCTGCCCGGCCAGGACGAGCAACTCGCCGCGGATGCGCTCCGCCCCGTCGAGCAGGACCCGGTAGGCCTCGACGCTCGGGCCGTGGTCGTGCCCGAGGCCGTACAGCGTCGCGCGTGCGGCGGCCAGCGTGGGGCCGAGTGGCGGCCCGACATCGGTCCCGGGCACTCGTCGGCCGAGCCGGGCCAACTCGCGGTAGACGCCGGCGAGCGCGTCCCGCTCGGGGCGGTGTCGCCGCAGCGGCCAGGCGGCGATCGCGAGCACGGTCTGCCCGAGTCCGCCGACGAAGACGAGCAGCCCGACGTGGACGGCGGCCGAGGCCGGTTGTGGCTGGTGACCGAGGATCAGCGCGGTCGCGGTGGCCGCGATACCGACCTGCGCCGCGCTGGGTCCCCCGCTGAGCAGCAGCCCGGCCGCGAAACCGACGACGAGCAGCAGCGCCGCCGAAGCCGGCGTGCTGCCCGAGAACGCGATCGCCAGCGCGCTCGTGATCGCCGCCGCGAGCGCCGTCCCGGTCATGCGCAGCAGCCGCAACCGGTACGGCCCGGGCCGGTCGGCGAACGCCGTCTGCAGCGCCCCGATCGTGGACGGCAGGCCGATCGCCGCGTTGCCCATCAGCGCACCGATCACCAGCGGTGCCCCGACCCCGACCGCGTTACGCAGGGCGACGAGCGGATCCGACTGCGTCCGGTCCAGCCGAGCTGCGTCCCGCAGCAGGGCGGCGAGTGACGAACCGGCTCGGGTCACGGATCCAGGATTACAGCGCCGGCGCGATCACTCGCACGCACCAGCCGCTCAGACGATGTCGGCCGGGTCCAGCTCGATCTTCACCGGATCCGGCGCCTTTCGTGCTGACCGTGCTGACGCCGCGATCTTCAGCGCGTCGGCGAGAGCGGCGCCCTGGTGGCGTGGTGTCCGGACCAGCATGCGCTCCGTTTCCGCGTCGACGCGGACCGGCCCGATCACCTGCGCACCCTCGGGCAGGTGCGCGGTGGCGACGAGATCGGTCAGGGCGGCGGCCGTCCCGGTGAGCGCGGCCATCCGGACGGCGGGTGGGAACCCGAGTTCGCGCCGCTCGGCCAACTCGCGAGCGGCGAACCCGGCCGGATCCCAGCGCACGAGCGCCTGCACAGCGGGGATCGCGGCGTCGGCGCCGACCACGACGGTGCCGTCGCGGCGGACTAGCGTCGCCGCCGCCAGCCACCGGCGCAGCGACTCGACCGACGCGTCCAGGTCGGCGCGGGACAGCAGCGCCCAGCCGTCCAGCAGCAGCGCCGCGCCGTAGCCGCCGGCGACGAACGGTTCGGCGCCCGGTGTGGCGACCACGAGATCGGGCTGGTGCTCGACCTCGGCGAGGACGTGCTCACCACCGCTCGTCCGTACCGTCGTGCCGGCGAACGCGCGGCCGAGTTCCTCAGCCGTCCGGCCGGCACCGATGACCGTGGCACGCATGGCCCGCCCGCCGCAGACCGGGCACTGCCAGTTGCCGGCCGGCCGGCCGCACCACCGGCAGGCCGGCGTGCCGGCTTGGGACGACGCCGCGAGCGGACCGGCACATGAGGCGCACCGGGCCGGGGTCCGGTCTCGGACGCAGGCCAATGCGGGCACGTAACCCCGCCGGGGTACCTGGACGAGGACGGGGTGCCCCGCCGCGAGCGCTTCGCGGGCCGTGCGCCAGGCGAGGCTGGGCAACCGCGCCGCCGCGGCTGCCGGGTCGCGAGCCTGCTCGACGTCGTCGCCGGCGGCGAGGATGCGGGGCGCAGCGGCACGCACCGCGTCGCGCGATGCCGCGATCTCGTGCGCCCAGGCCGCCGACAGCAGCAGCGCGGACTCGGGCGTGCGGGCGTACCCGCCGACGAGCAGCCCGGCGCCGGTCTGTGCCGAGCGGAGCACGAGTACCTCGCGGGTGTGCGGGTACGGTGCTCGCGGCTCACGGTGCAGATCGTCACCGTCGTCCCAGATGGCGAGCAGCCCGAGGTCGGCGACGGGTGCGTACGCCGCGGCACGGGTGCCGATGACCGCGCGGACGGCACCGCGCCGTACCGAGAGCCAGCGCCGGTACCGCTCGGCGGGTCCCAGGTCGGCCGAAAGGGCAACGTGGCGGCCCGCGCCGATCCGGGTCCTGAGCGCAGCGTCGAGGCGGGCCAGGTCGCGGGCATCGGGGACGACGACGATCGCGCCGCGGTCGGCGGCGACGGCGACGTGGACGGCTTCGGCCAGGCGTGCGGGCCAATCCTCACCCGGCAGTGCGGACCACACCGCGCGCGCGGGCTTGGCAGCACCGATCGCCCCCAGGAAGGCGCGGCCGGCGGTGTAGCGGTCGAAACCGTCCTCGCCCGGCGGGTCGGGGCGCGGGGCCGGTTCGGAGGGTGCCTTCTCGGCAGTGGCATGGCGGGACGGGACGCCGAGGCGGGCGACGTCGACGAAGTTGCCTGCCCAGCGGTCAGCCAACACCCGGAACAGCGCGGCCGTCTCGGCGGTCAGCACGGGTTCGGCGCCGACCGCCCGCTCGACGTAGGCCAGCGAGCCCTCGTGTTCGCTGTACTCGATCCGCTCGAGGACGTAGGCGTCGACCAGCCGCCCGGCGAACCGGACCCGCACCCGCGAGCCCGCGGTGACCGCACCGTCCAGTTCGGTCGGGACGAGGTAGTCGAACGGCCGGTCCAGATGGGCGAGCGGGACGTCGACCATGAGCCGGGCGACCGGAACCGTCGCGGCCGGCCGACGGCCCGCGGTCGGGGCGGTCGAACGGCTCCTGCTGGTCACGGTTGCAGTCCTACCAGTCGGCCGCGACGCTTCGCCCGTCCCGACCCGAGTGACGACTTCAGATGATCAGAGACCGCGAATACCGCCTCACTCGACCCGCGAAGGCGTCACTCAGCGCACCGAAGCGTCACCCGACCCGCGAGGACGTCACTCAGACACCACGTCGCGCATCCGGACAGCGGTACCGGCGGGCGTGCAGCGATCAGCCGTTGACGAGCTTGCCGAGCATCTCGGCCCGGTCGGTGCGCTCCCAGGTGAAGTCCGGCAGCTCGCGACCGAAGTGGCCGTACGCCGCGGTCTGGGTGAAGATCGGCCGCATCAGGTCCAGGTCGCGGATGATCGCGGCCGGGCGCAGGTCGAAGCTCTGCAGGATGGCTTCTTCGATCTTGGCCGGGTCGGCGGTCTCGGTACCGAAGGTCTCGATGAACAGACCCACCGGCTCGGCCTTGCCGATCGCGTACGCGACCTGCACCTCGCACTTGGTCGCGAGCTTGGCCGCGACCACGTTCTTGGCGACCCAGCGCATGGCATATGCCGCTGAGCGGTCGACCTTGGACGGGTCCTTGCCGCTGAACGCGCCGCCGCCGTGGCGGGCGTACCCGCCGTAGGTGTCGACGATGATCTTGCGGCCGGTCAACCCGGCGTCACCCATCGGGCCGCCGATCTCGAAGCGACCGGTCGGGTTCACCAGCAGGCGGTAACCGGAGCTGTCGAGGCCGAAGTCCGCGAGGACGGGACGCACGACGTGCTCCTCGACGTCAGGCTTGAGCAGCGTGTCGAGGTCGATGTCGGCCGCGTGCTGGCTCGACACGACGACGGTGTCGAGGCGGGTCGGCTTGCCGTCGACGTACTCGATCGTCACCTGCGTCTTGCCGTCCGGCCGCAGGTACGGGACGGTGCCGTCCTTGCGCACCGCGGTGAGACGCTCGGCGAGGCGGTGCGCCAGCGCGATCGGCAGCGGCATGAGCTCGTCGGTCTCGTCACAGGCGAACCCGAACATCAGGCCCTGGTCGCCGGCACCCTGGGATGCGATGGCGTCCTCGCTGCCCTCGACGCGCGCCTCGTAGGCCTTGTCGACACCCTGCGCGATGTCGGCCGACTGCGAGCCGATCGACACGCTCACGCCGCACGACGCCCCGTCGAACCCCTTCCGCGAGGAGTCGTAGCCGATCTCGAGCACGCGCTCACGAACGATGGTCGGGATGTCCGCGTAGGCCTCGGTCGTGACCTCGCCGGCAACGTGCACCTGGCCGGTCGTGATCATGGTCTCGACGGCGACCCGGCTGGCCGGATCGGAGGTCAGCAGGGCGTCGAGGATCGAGTCGCTGATCTGGTCACAGATCTTGTCGGGGTGACCCTCGGTGACGGACTCGGACGTGAACAGGCGGCGAGACACAAGCGCTCCGGATGGTTCGGCGGATGAGGACGGTGCGGTGGAATCGGACGAAGTCTAACCAAGTCGCGCTGTGATCGCGCTGCAGACCGCTGCGGCGAGCACGGCCTTGGGCCCCAAGGGCACGGCGCGCTCGCTGCCGTCGCTGCCGAGGATGACGGCGGCATTGTCGGGACGGCCGAAGGCGACTCCGGGCCCGACCGCGTTCACGACGAGCAGGTCACAGCCCTTTCGCGCCAGTTTCAACCGGCCGTGATCGAGGACCGAGCCGGTGTCGTCGCCCGTCTCCGCCGCGAAGCCGACGACGACCTGACCCGGCCGGCGCGCGGCGACCAGCTCCACGAGGACATCGGGGTTCAGCTCCAGCGCGATCGGGTGCGGCACCGCGTCCAGTTTCTTGATCTTGTGCTCGGCGGAGGCGACCGGGCGGAAGTCGGCCACCGCGGCGACCATCACGACGGCATCGGCGTCCGCGGCCGCCTTGCGCACCGCGTCGCGCAGCTCCAGCGCGCTGACGACCGGGACGAGCTCGACCGCGGCCGGGTCAGGGAGCCCCGTGGCGGCGGCGACCAGGGTCACCCGCGCGCCGCGTGCGGCCGCCACGGCCGCGATCGCGTAGCCCTGCTTGCCCGACGAGGCGTTGCCCAGGAAGCGCACCGGGTCCAGCGCCTCGCGCGTCCCGCCCGCGCTGACGACGATGTGCCGGCCCTCGAGATCGCGCGGAAGGGCCCGGGGCTCGCACAGCAGCAGTTCGGCCAGGCGGGCGATCTCGTCGGGTTCGGGCAGGCGACCGGTGCCGGTGTCGGTGCCGGTCAGCCGGCCGGACGCCGGGTCGAGCACGACCGTTCCCCGCCGGCGCAGGGTGGCGACGTTGTCGACGGTTGCCGGGTGATCCCACATCTCGGTGTGCATCGCCGGCGCGAGCAGCACCGGGCACCGGGCAGTCAGCAAGGTGTTGGTGAGCAGATCGTCGGCGAGTCCGTGGGCGGCCTTGGCGAGCAGATCCGCCGTCGCCGGCGCGACGAGCAGCAGGTCGGCCTCGCGGCCCAGCCGGACGTGCGGGACGTCCTCGGCCGCTGACCAGACGTCGGCAGAGACGGGGTGGTGCGACAGCGCGGCCCAGGTCGGAGCGCCCACGAATTCCAGGGCAGCCGCGGTCGGGACGACGGTGACGTCGTGGCCCGACTCGGTGAGTTGGCGCAGCAGGGCGACGGCCTTGTACGCGGCGATGCCGCCGGACACGCCCAGGACGATGCGACTCATCGCGCACCGTCCGGCCGGCTTCGACCCCGGGATGGCCGCCGGCAGGTGCTGATCGCGGCCATGGCGGGGTCGAAGGCGGAGGTTGTCGCGGCCGCCTACTCGGCGACCGGAACCTCGGCGGCCTTGAACTCGATGAGGTCGCTGTTGATCTCGCGGAGCGCGATCGACAGCGGCTTCTCCTGCGGGGCGGTCTCGACCAGCGGGCCGACGTACTCGAGCAGTCCCTCGCCGAGCTGGCTGTAGTAGGCGTTGATCTGCCGGGCGCGCTTGGCCGCGATGATGACCAAGGCGTACTTCGACGCGGTGCGGTCGAGCAGTTCGTCGATCGGGGGGTTGGTGATGCCCTCGGGTGCGGACGCGGGTGCAGACACGATTCGGCTCTCTGTCGACGTCTTTTGGGGAGCCAGATCGCCGCTCAGCGGCAGACTGACTCGATCCATCCTACCAATTCCGCGGCTGCCCGCCCGACATCGTCGTTCACGACGACGGCGTCGAACTCCTCCTCGGCCGCCAATTCGACCCGAGCGCGGTCCAACCGGGTCGCCACGTGCGCGTTCGGCTCCGTCCCCCGGCCCACGAGCCGGCGGCGCAGCTCGTCCCAGGACGGCGGGGCGAGGAAGACGAGAAACGCGTCGGGGAACGAGGCGCGCACCTGCCGCGCCCCCTGCAACTCGATCTCCAGCAGGGCGGGCTGGCCAGCCGCCAGCCGCTGCTCGACCGGCTCACGCGGCGTCCCGTAGCAGTTCCCGGCATATTCTGCGTGCTCGAGCAGCTCCCCGTCCTGCACCATCCGGGCGAATTCGTCCCGGTCGACGAAGTGGTACTCGACGCCGTCGGTCTCACCGGGGCGGCTCGGGCGTGTCGTGCACGACACCGAGACCCAGATGTGCGGGTACAGCTCGCGCACCCGGGCGACGACCGTCCCCTTACCGACGCCGGACGGTCCGGACAGCACCGTCAGCCTCGACATGGCGGCAACCTATCGTCACCGCGCGGCGAGCACGGCCGCGCCCGGTCCGGTGAGCTCCGGCAGCACCACCGGCCGGGCGACCATCGCGAGCAGCAGCGCCTCGCCGGTGCCGCGGACCTCCGCGCCCTGGCCCCCGGCCCAATCGAGGTCCGTCGCCACCAGGCGCAGCCCGGCGAGCCGACCGCGGCGGACGAAGCCGAGCCGCGCGCGCGGCGAGACGAGGAAGTCGAGCGCGGCCCGGACGCGCTCGGCAGGGAACTCGCGGGTGAGGCCGAGCGGACGCCGCGCGTCCTGGCCGTGAATGAGCAGATCGGTGAGCGGCGCGGTGGGCCCGTGTCCCGGCGGCGTGTAGCGGCTGGCCGCCCGGGTGCGCAACAACGCGGCGATGTCGGCCGGCGGCCGGACGCTGACCGATCGGGCGAGCGCGGCGTTGGCCCGGTGGAAGCTGCCGCGGGCGCGGAGCATCGCGCGCACGATCTCGGCGCGCGGTGTGATCAGCGGCATGAGCACGTGCGCGGCAACGTCGCGCACGGTCCACTCCCCGCACAGGCTGGGCGTGTCGAGCTGCGCCTCGGTCAGGCTGTCGATCAGGTCGGCGAACACCTGACGCTCGGCGGCGATGTCGTCCCAGATGCTCATGCGGCGGATCGTAGTGACACCGCGGCGGAAACCGGAGTGACCGAGTGCACCGTGCGCGGGCCGACGCGGGCTGGGACGCTACATTGCGGCCTAGCCATCACACGATTGGAGTGCCGCGTGCTGATCGGAGTCGTCCGCGAGTCGTTGCCCGGTGAGACGCGGGTCGCCGCGACGCCGGACACGGTCCAGAAGCTCATCGGCCTCGGCTACGACGTGGCGATAGAACGTGGCGCGGGCAACACCGCCCAGTTCAGCGACGACGCCTACACCGGGGCCGGCGCGCGCATCGTGTCGGCGGACGAGGCCTGGCGGGCCGACATCGTCTTCAAGATCAACGCGCCCACCGAGGACGAGATCGGGCGGCTGCGCGACGGGGCCGCGCTGGCGAGCCTGATCAGTCCGGCGCTCAAACCCGACCTCGTCGACGCGCTCGCCCGCCGTCCGATCACGGTGTTCGCGATGGACGCGGTGCCGCGCATCTCGCGCGCCCAGTCCCTCGACGTCCTCAGCTCGATGGCCAACATCGCCGGCTACCGCGCCGTCATCGAGGCCGCCCATGTCTTCGGCCGGCAGTTCACCGGGCAGGTCACCGCAGCGGGCAAGGTCCCCCCGGCCAAGGTGCTGGTCGCCGGTGCGGGCGTTGCGGGGCTCGCTGCGATCGGCGCCGCAGGCAGTCTCGGCGCGATCGTGCGAGCCACCGACCCGCGTCCCGAGGTGGCAGAGCAGGTGCGCTCGCTGGGCGGTGAGTTCCTCGCGGTCGAGGTCGAGCAGGAGGCGAGCACCGACGGGTACGCACGCGCCACCACCGAGGACTACGACCGCCGTGCCGCCGAGATCTACAGCGAGCAGGCCGCGGACGTCGACATCATCATCACCACCGCGCTGATTCCGGGCCGGCCCGCGCCGAAGCTGATCACCGCCGAGGACGTGGCGCGGATGAAGCCGGGGACCGTGGTCGTCGACATGGCCGCCGCGCAAGGCGGCAACGTGGCCGGCACCGTCGCCGGCGAGATCGTCGTCACCGACAACAACGTGTCGATCATCGGCTACACCGACCTGCCGGCGCGGCTACCGGCCCAGGCCTCGCAACTGTTCGGCACCAACCTGGTCAACCTGATGAAGTTGATGACCCCGGACAAGGACGGCCAGTTGGTCGTCGACTTCGACGACGTCGTGCAACGCGGCCTGACCGTCGTCCGCGACGGCGAGCAGACCTGGCCGCCACCGCCGGTTGCGGTGAGCGCGCAGGTCGCGGCACCGACGGGTGCGCCGCGACCCCCGAAGGAGGAGAAGAAGCCGATGTCGGCCGGACGCAGGTACGCGTTCGTCGGTGTCGGCGTCGCGCTGCTCTTCCTGCTCACGGCTTTCTCGCCGAGCCAGCTGATCGGGAACTTCACGGTCTTCGTGCTCGCGATCGTGATCGGCTACTACGTGATCGGCAACGTCCACCACGCGCTGCACACTCCGCTGATGTCGATCACCAACGCGATCTCGGGGATCATCGTCGTGGGCGCGCTGCTGCAGATCGGCCGGGCTGACACGGTCATCACGGTGATCTCGTTCGTGGCGATCCTGCTCGTCAGCATCAACATCTTCGGCGGCTTCGCCGTCACCCGACGCATGCTCAGCATGTTCTCGAAGGGCTGAGCGCGATGAACGCAGAGATCGTCGCGCAGGCGGCCTACATCGTCGCTGCGCTGTTGTTCATCCTCGCGCTGGCCGGGCTGTCGAAGCACGAGACGTCGCGCCAGGGCATCGCCTTCGGTATCGGCGGCATGGTGATCGCTCTCGTCGCCACGATCGGGCTGGCCTCGCGATCCATCGCCATGACGGGGATCGGCCTGCTCGCGATCGCCATGGCGATCGGCGCGGTCATCGGGCTGTGGCGCGCCCGGGTCGTCGAAATGACCGGGATGCCCGAGCTGATCGCGATCCTGCACAGTTTCGTCGGTCTGGCCGCCGTGCTCGTCGGGTGGAACGGTTACTACTCGGTCGAGGCCAAGGGCGGTGCGTCCGAGGAGGTCGCCGGGTCGCTGCTGCGCATCCACCACGCCGAGGTGTTCATCGGCGTGTTCATCGGCGCCGTCACGTTCACCGGCTCGATCGTCGCGTTCCTCAAGCTGTCGGCGCGGATGACGTCCAGCCCGCTGATGCTGCCCGGACGCAACCTGATGAACGTCGGGGCGCTCGGGGGCTTCGTCGGGCTGACGGTGGCCTTCGTCATCACGCCGAAGTTCGGTCTGCTGATCGCGGTGACCGTCCTGGCCCTGGTCCTGGGCTGGCACCTGGTCGCGTCGATCGGCGGCGGTGACATGCCGGTCGTGGTGTCGATGCTGAACAGCTACTCCGGCTGGGCGGCGGCGGCGTCGGGCTTCCTGCTGGACAACAACCTGCTGATCGTGACCGGCGCACTGGTCGGGTCCTCCGGTGCATACCTGTCCTACATCATGTGCACGGCGATGAACCGATCGTTCATCTCGGTGATCGCGGGCGGTTTCGGCATCGAGGGCGGGCCGGCCGACGACACCGACTACGGCGAGCACCGCGAGACCGGCGCGTCGGACGTGGCCGAGATGTTGCGCGACGCATCATCGGTGATCATCACGCCGGGGTACGGGATGGCAGTCGCGCAGGCGCAGTACCCGGTTGCGGATCTGACCCGCCGGCTTCGTGATCGCGGCGTCGCCGTCCGCTTCGGCATCCACCCGGTTGCCGGGCGCCTGCCGGGCCACATGAACGTCCTGCTCGCCGAGGCGAAGGTCCCCTACGACATCGTCCTCGAGATGGACGAGATCAACGACGACTTCGACGACACCGACGTGGTGCTGGTGATCGGCGCGAACGACACCGTCAACCCGGCCGCCGCCGAGGACCCGACCAGCCCGATCGCCGGCATGCCGGTGTTGCGCGTGTGGGAATCGCGCAACGTGGTCGTGTTCAAGCGCTCGATGGCGGCCGGCTACGCGGGCGTGCAGAACCCGCTGTTCTTCCGCGACAACAGCCAGATGCTCTTCGGCGACGCGAAGGAGCGGGTCGAGGACATCATCGCCGCGCTCTGACGTGGCGACCTGAGGTGGTGCGGGACAATGGGCTGGTGAGCTCTCAGACCTGGGTCGCCGCCGACGATCGCTACGACACCGACGCCACCGGTATGCGCTATCGCTTCACCGGGCGCAGCGGGCTGAAACTGCCCGTCCTCTCACTCGGACTCTGGCAGAACTTCGGGACCGACCGGCCCGAGGCCACGCAGCGGGCGATCCTGCGCCGCGCGTTCGACCGCGGCATCACCCACTTCGACCTGGCCAACAACTACGGCCCGCCGTACGGCCGCGCCGAGGAGAACTTCGGCCGTTACCTGCGCGACGACTTCGCCCCCTACCGCGACGAGTTGGTCATCTCGACCAAGGCGGGGTGGGACATGTGGCCCGGCCCGTACGGGCAGGGCGGTGGGTCGCGCAAGTACGTGCTGGCCTCGCTCGACCAGTCGCTGGACCGGCTCGGGCTGGACTACGTCGACATCTTCTACAGCCATCGCTTCGACCCCGAGACGCCGGTCGAGGAGACGATGATGGCCCTCGATCATGCGGTACGGCAGGGCAAGGCGCTCTACGCGGGCATCTCGTCGTATTCGGCGGCCCGGACGCGCGAGGCGGCCACCATCGCGCGATCGCTGGGCACGCCCCTGCTCATCCACCAGCCGTCCTACTCGCTGCTGAACCGGTGGATCGAGGGCGACCTGCTCGACGAGCTGGCCGAGCTGGGCATGGGCTGCATCGTGTTCAGTGCGCTGGCCCAGGGCCTGCTCACCGACAAGTACCTCGACGGGGTGCCGGCCGACTCACGAGCTGCCCGCGAGGGATCGACGATTCCCGGCGATCACCTCGACGAGGCCACCCTGCGGCACGTCCGGCGGCTCAACGAGATCGCAGCCGGGCGCGGACAGAAGCTGGCCCAGCTGGCGCTGCAGTGGGCCCTGCGCGACGAGCGGGTCACCTCGGCGGTGATCGGGGCGAGTTCGGTCGAGCAGCTCGACACGAACATCGACGCGGTGTCGGGTCCCGAGTTCACCGACGACGAGCTGGCGGCCATCGACAGCGACGCCGTCGAGGCGGGAATCAACCTGTGGGCCGCGCAGACCGAGCAGTGAGGCACGCCGCCGGCTGAACGCAGGCTGAGAGCCCGCGACGACATTGATCGCATTCGGCCGTCACGGCAGCGGGGTAAGGGTCGTTGGACGTCGCGGCGAGGGACATTCCCCTCTGCGACCACTCACCTGCTCACGGGGACGGCATCATGATCAGACCTGCCCGCGCGACCGCCTGGCTGGCGGCAAGCGCCCTTCTCTCCGGCGCCTGCATCGGACTGCTCGTGGCGCCGCCGTCCGGCGCCGCCACGACGATGGTCCAGCTGCGCGGGGACGTACTCCCCCAGTTGGCGACCTACACCGATCTCGGGACGACCGACCCGGCCAGGCACGTCCAGGTCGACGTCACGATCGCCCGACCTGATCCGGCGGGCGAGCAGGCGGCCTACGAGGCGATGTACACGCCCGGCAGCCCGTCCTACCACCACTTCCTGTCGCCGTCGCAGTTCAACGCCCGCTTCGGCGTGCCGCAGGCGACCTACGACGCGGTGCGGAACTTCGCCACTGCACAGGGGCTCACGGTGGCGGCCTCCCCCGGCAGCCGTGACCTCGTCGTGCTCGACGGCACCGTCGCGCAGGTGCAGCACACGTTCGCGGTCACGTTGCACGACTACCGCGGCGACAGCAAGGCGTTCTACGCCAACACGAGCGCGCCGAGCGTTCCCGCCGGGCTGTCGATCACCGGTGTGATCGGCCTGAACAACAAGCTGGGGATGCACCTGTTCCACAACGGCCCGGCCAACCCGGTCCCGGCCGGCGCAACGCACGGTGCCAAGCCGGCGCAGGACACGTGCGTCCCCGGCGTCTGCACCGGGACGACCACACCGCAGGACCTGTGGTCGATCTACGAGCAGCCCGGCGGCGCGAGCGCGAACCCGATCGGCAACCGGACCGTCGATTTCGGCCAGGGGCAGACGATGGCGGTGTTCGGCGAGGGTCAGAGCGACCCGGTGATCGCGAACCTGCGCACCTTCGAGCGACTGCACGGCCTGCCGCGCCTGCCGATCGACGTCGTGCACACCGACGGCAACGGGGTGCCCTACGACGACAACGCCGGCGAGGTCGAGTGGGATCTCGACACCCAGTCCTCGACCGGCATGGCGCCGGACGTCCTGGGCGAGGTGCTCTACTTCGGCCACGACCTGTCCGACCAGTCCGTGCTCAACGTGTTCAACACCTGGGCCGATGACGCCAACGGTCCCCTGCAGGCCAACGCGTCCTACGGCGAGTGCGAGGAGAACGCGCTCGGCGACGCTGTCGGGGACACACCGGCGGCGTTCTCGGCCACCCAGATGTTCACGCTCGGCAGTGAGGCCGCGTTGCTGAAGGCCACGATGGAGGGCCGCACGCTCTTCTCGTCCTCCGGCGACACCGGCTCGTCCTGCCCGGTCGTCCCGGCGGCCACGCTGAACGGCGTGACCAACGAGGTGGTCCCGATCGTCAACTACCCGGCGTCGAGCCCGCACGCCGTGGATGTCGGCGGCACGGTGCTCTACGGGACCGACAGCGACCCGGCCACGCGCGCGCTCGAGTACACCTGGACCTACACCGGTGGCGGCACCAGCTTCGTGTTCGCGAAGCCGACCTACCAGGACGGCATCGCCAACGTGGGCGGCGTGTGCATCTACAGCCCCGGCGGCGGCACCGAGAACATCGGTGCACCGTGCCGTGGCGCACCGGACGTGGCTGCGCAGTCGGGCGACATCCTCACCAACGGTTTCGGGATCGTCGCCGACGGTGAGACCAACTACCCGGGCGGCGGGACGAGCCTGTCCTCCCCGCTCTGGATGGGCATGTGGACGCGCATCCAGGCGACCGCGCCGCGCGTCGGTCACACCTTCCCGGGTCTCGGCTTCGCCAACCCCACGCTCTACGCCCAGTTCGCGTCGGAGCATTCGGCGAACGACTTCTTCGACATCGGTGGTGGGCCGATGAGCCCGCCTGCGGGCAACGGCTTCTACATCTCCACGCCCGGCTGGGACTACGTCTCGGGCATGGGGACGCCACGAGTGGCGAACCTGGCCAGCGACATCAACCACCGGATCACCCCGACCCGGACGGTGCTGCCCCGTCAGGTGCCTGCGGCGAGTAGTCGGCGCCCCGACGGCTGCACGCCGCTGTTCACCGACGGCACCGGAGACGACTCGTACCTGGTCGGCTCCAACTCAGGGGGCAACCCGCAGCTCGACATCGTGTCGGGGAACCTGTCGCTCAGCCGGGACCGCTCGACCTTGCGGGCCCTGCTGACGATCGCCGACCTGAGCACCGACCCGGCATCGGTGCTCCCGGGAGTACCGGCAGGCGGCACGGCCAACGAGTACTACTTCCTCTGGTCCTACAACGACCAGACGTACTTTGCCGGCGCCGAGGTCGACACCACGACCGGAACCGTGACCTACGGCGACGGGACGGTATCGGGCAGCCAGTACTCGACCCAGAACTCCGACGACGCCGGCCAGTTCACACCAGGGCCGAACGGGGTCATCGAGATCGACGTTCCGGTCGCGCACGTCGGCTCGCCGCCGCTGCACGCGGTGCTCTCGGGTCCGGGTGCGCAGTCGAAGGTGCTCGAGGGCACGCCTGCCACCGGCGGGCTGATCGAGAGCGCCGACAGCGGCGGGCCGCAGTTCGACTACAGGTTCGGTCAGCGATGCGCATAGCTGCCTGCCCTCCGCGCTGATTCGCGCGCTGATCAGCAGGACGCGACGACGACCGGAGTTTGCGTAGGGTCGGCGGTATGGACTTTCGCCGCCTGGGCAGCTCCGGTCTCGTCGTGTCCGTCGTCGGGCTCGGGACGAACAACCTCGGCATGAAGCTCGACCTCGACGGCAGTCGCGAGGTCGTCCACGCGGCGCTGGACGAAGGCATCACGCTGTTCGACACGGCCGACTCCTACGGCGCGTCCGAGGCGCGTCTCGGCGAGATCCTCGAGGGCAGGCGCGACGACGTCGTGCTGGCCACCAAGTTCGGCAGCGACACGCGCCGGCGCGGCAATGACAACGGCGAGGACTGGGGTGCGCGCGGGTCTCGCCGTTACATCCGGCGTGCGGTCGAGCAGTCATTGCGCCGGCTACGGACTGACTGGATCGACCTGTACCAGTTGCACCGCCCGGACGAACTGACCCCGATCGACGAGACGCTCTCCGTGCTCGACGACCTCGTCCACGAGGGCAAGGTGCGTTATCTCGGCAGTTCCAACTTCCACGGTTGGCAGGTCGCCGACGCCGAGTGGACGGCTCGCACGCGCGGGCTCGAGCGGTTCATCAGCGCGCAGAACCAGTACAACTGGCTCGAGCGCGAGGTCGAGACCGACCTGGTGCCGGCGCTCGAGCACTACGGAATCGGCCTGTTGCCGTTCTTCCCCCTCGCGAGCGGACTGCTGACCGGCAAGTACCGCCGCGGCGAGGCTCCGCCCGAGGGCAGCCGGATCCAGGCCTGGGGACGTGCGGCCGTCCTCACCGACGCCACCTTCGACGTGATCGAGAACCTGACCGCGTTCGCCGAGGAACGCGGCGTGAGCCTGCTCGACGTCGCGATCGGCGGTCTGGCCGCGCAGCCGGCCGTGGCCAGCGTCATCGCCGGCGCGACCTCGCGCGAGCAGGTGGCGCGCAACGTCGCGGCCGGGTCGTGGCGGCCGACGCCGGCTGACCTCGCGGCCCTGGACGAACTCACCAGGTGATCGGGATCAGAGCGACTCGACCGGCGGCAGGCCGAACATGGTCGGGGCGTTCTGGACGTGCTCGCGGATGTCCTCGCGCGACCCGTCGGGCGAGTCGACCCAGGAGAACAGCGGCTCGTCGACCTCGGGGTTGACGAAGTACATCAGCGACTGCCGGTCGTCCAGGCAGTGGTTGCGCACCTGGTGGTAGAGCGGCTGGATCTTGCCGGCGGAGAGCGCCGTGAGCACCGAACCCGGCATCATCACGACCTCGTCCGGGCCGGGCTGGATCGGCGTGGCCTCGTCGTTGAGGTAGATCTCGAGACCGGGCGCGTTCGAGTGCAGGACGGTCAGCATGTGCCCGTCCTCGTGCTTGTCCTGCAGCAGGTCACGCTCGGGCGGGGTCAGCAAGCAGTAGTTGATCTGCAGGTAGGACGCCTTCTCGAACTCCGGTGCCTGGCCCGCGAACGTCGCGGCAACCTCGTCGAGGATTGCGCTCACGAGTGGGGCGAGCGAGTCGCGCCACTTCAGGAACGACCTGGTGAGCCCGTCGATATCACCGGCATTCGGGATCAGATCGAGGCGGCTCGACCACAGCGTGAAGCACTCGTTCATGTCCGGGCGATCCGGCGTGATCGAGTACTCGATCCCGAACGGGCGGTAGCCGTAGTTGTGATCTGCACTGCCGTGGGCGAGTTTGTCCGCCTCGGGGCGCTGGAAGAAGTCGACGGCCGTCGCGATCGCGGTCTGGAGCCGGTCGGTGTCGAGTTCGCTGAGCTTCACGACGCAGTAGCCCTGGTCGATGATGTCTCGCGCGGCCTTGGTCACAGCATTGGTGACGGTTGCAGTCACGGGGTTCCTTCCCTGTGGGGAGAGAGCGGTTGATGGACGTGCAGAAGATCGGGCCACAGCCCGCGTGGACAGTACCTGGTCAGCCTGTGCTCACCTAAACGGCTCGCAGGAATCCGTAACTTGCGGACAGCTGCACCGCGGCGGCCCGCAGGGCTGCCGGATCCGGCCCGTGGCGCAGCACGTCGCGCGACACGCTCGGCAGCACGGCCCGCCCGGCTGCGCCGAAGATGCGCCGGACGTCGGCCGATGTGCCGCCCTGCGCGCCGATCCCGGGCACCAGGAACGGGCCGTTGAGTGCACCCAGTTCGACCGATGTGTCCCCGATCGTGGCGCCGACCACGACGCCGAGGTCACCGAGCGGCTCGGCCCCGAGGTTGCGCGCCGCGAGCTCGTCGATCACCGTCTGCGCCACCGAACGGCCGGTCTCGGTGCGGGCGTGCTGGAACTGCGGGCCGTCGGGATTGGACGTGAGCGCGAGGACGAAAGCCCCCGCACCGTGCTCGCGGACGGCGTCGAAGGCCGGCTGCAGCGAGCCGACACCGAGATACGGGCTGAGCGTGATCGCGTCCACGGCGAGCGGGCTGGTGGGGTCGAGATACGCGCGGGCGTAGGCGGCCATCGTGGTCCCGATGTCGCCGCGCTTGACGTCGAGCAGGACGAGTGCGCCCGCCGCGCGGCAGCTGGCGATCGTCGTTTCGAGTACCGCGATTCCGGGCGCGCCGAACGCCTCGAAGAACGCCGACTGCGGCTTGACGACGGCGACGCTGGCCCCGAAGGCCTCGGCACAGCGCTGGGCGAACTGGTCGAGCCCGTGCACGTCGCTCGGCAGGCCCCAGGCCTCCAGCAGGGCCGGGTGCGGGTCGATGCCGGCGCACAGCGGGCCACGGTCGTCGAGGGCGGCGGCCAGGCGGGCGCCGAACCTCACCGCCGTCCCCCGCTTCGACCCCGCCGTGGTCGCTGCGCAGGCCTGATCACGGCCACCGCAGGGTCAAAGCCGGGGGGTGGCAGCGGCATCAGACGCGTACCGCCGCGCGGGCCTTGCGCTGAGCCGGGCTCAGGTGCGCGAACCCGACCGCCTCGGACACCGACACGAAGTTGCGCTCGTCCAGGGCGGCCTCGAGTTCGGCCAGCACGCGCACCGGCGCGGACGGGTCGCCGAAGACCGCGGTGCCCACCGACACTGCTGACGCGCCCGCGAGGATGAACTGCAGGGCGTCCAAGCCGGTGCGGATCCCGCCCATGCCGAGGATCGGCAGGTGCGGAAGCGCGTGGCGCACCTGCCACACACAGCGCACCGCGACGGGGCGGATAGCAGGCCCCGACAGCCCGCCGGTCACGCCGGCCAGCGCAGGACCCATGGTGTCGGTGTCGATCACCATGCCGAGCAGCGTGTTGATCAGCGAGAAACCGTCGACGCCCGCATCCGCGCACGCCCGGGCGATGTGGACGATGTCGGTGACGTCCGGCGACAGCTTCGCGAACACGGGGATGCCCGGGTCGGCCGCGCGACGTACCGCTGAGATCACCCGCGACGACGCGATCGCGTCGCACGCGAACACCTGACCGCGGTTCTCGACGTTCGGGCACGAGATGTTCACCTCGAGCATCGCCACCGCGGGGTGTCCCGACAGCCGCCGCGTCAGTTCGACGTACTCGTCGGTGTGACCACCCGCGATGGAGACCACTACCCGGGCGTTGTGGTCGGCCAGCCAGGCCAGGTCGTTCTCGATGAAGGAGTCGATTCCCGGCCCCTGCAAGCCGATCGAGTTGAGCATCCCGCTCGGCGTCTCGGCCATGCGCGGAGTCGGCCGGCCCGACCGCGGTCTGGTCATGATCGACTTCGTGACGACGGCTCCGAGCGAGGCCACGTCGAAGAACTGGTGCAGTTCCTGCCCGGCGGCCGCGCAACCCGACGCGGTGAGCACCGGGTTCGACAACGTCAGCGAGCCGAGGCGAGTCGTGAGATCCACTAGTGACCACCCATCGCATCCGCGCCGACCAGATCCGTGGGCAGGCGCCCGACGTCGTCCCACCGGACTCGCGCCGCGTCGAAGACCGGACCGTCCACGCACGAGCGGACGAAGCGCGACTTTCCGTCATCGCCGCGTACCGGCAGCACGCAGGTCATGCACACGCCGATGCCGCAGGCCATCGCCTCTTCGACCGCAACTTGCGCGTGGATGGCATGCTCGCGCGCCACGGCCCCGACTGCCTGCAGCATCGGCATCGGTCCGCAGGCGTAGATGATCTCGGCGTTGATCCGGCGCACCGCTTCGCCGAGGACGTCGGTCACCAGACCCTGCTGCCCCGCGCTGCCGTCGTCCGTCGTCACGGTCACCGAGCCGATCAGCCGCTTGGCGATCAGTTCGCCGAACAGCCGGTCGGCGGTGGCCGCGCCGAGCACCATCTCGACCGGCGATCCGTTCGCCAGCAACGTGCGGGCCAGCGGGATCAACGGCGCGGTGCCGTACCCCCCACCGACGAGCACCGCCGGTGCCGGCCCCGACGGCACGGGGAACGGCACACCGAGCGGACCAACGATGTCCAGCCGATCGCCGACGGCACGCTGCATCAGCCAGCGGGTGCCAGCGCCGTGCTCGGCGACGACGAACTGGATCGTCCCGGCGAAGTCACCGCTAGGCGTCGCG
Source organism: uncultured Actinomycetota bacterium (assembly GCA_963750295.1). Taxonomy (GTDB): domain Bacteria; phylum Actinomycetota; class Actinomycetes; order Mycobacteriales; family Jatrophihabitantaceae; genus CAVVPY01. The sequence continues at coordinate 726,206 of CAVVPY010000001.1, read as the reverse complement.
TCGTAGAGGGCGAACGCGCGGCGCAACAGCAGCGCGGTGTTGTCGCCTCCGACGGCGACCGCGACGAACTGGCCCGGGGCCGCCGTCGCGGCGATGCCGGGCGCGACGATCGTGAATCGGGTGTACACGCCGACGCGCTGCACCGCGAAGATCTCGGCGTCACGTTCCTGCACCGGACTCATCGCGAACCCCGCCACTCGCTCAACTGGGCGTGCAGGTCCTGCAGCGAGCGCACGCCTACATCGCCGCGGACGAGTTCCTCGATCCCCTGCACTGCCGCGGCGAATGCCTGGGTGGTGGTCAGGCACGGGATCCCGGCCGTCACCGCCGCGGTGCGGATCTCGTAGCCGTCGACCCGCGGGCCCGAGTTGCCCCACGGTGTGTTCAGCACCAGATCGACCTCACCGGCAAGGATCGCCTCGACCACGTTTCCCGGCCCGTCGCTGAACTTGCCCACCACCTGCGCGTCGACGCCGTTGCGTCGTAGCACCTGTGCCGTGCCGGTCGTCGCGAGGATGCGAAAGCCCAGATCCGAGAGCCGCTTGACCGGAAAGATCGCCGCCCGCTTGTCGCGGTTGGCGATGCTGACGAAGACCGTCCCCTTCACCGGCAGTGACCCGTAGGCCGCTGCCTGCGACTTCGCGAACGCCGTCCCGAAGGTCCGGTCGAAGCCCATGACCTCGCCGGTCGACTTCATCTCCGGGCCCAGGATCGAATCGACCTGGTCGCCGCCCGGCGTCCGGAACCGGTGGAACGGCAGCACGGCCTCCTTGACCGCGATCGGAGCGTCGGCCGGCAGATCGCCCCCGTCGCCGACGGCGGGCAGCAGCCCTTCCGCCCGCAGGTCGGCGATGCTCGTGCCCACCGCGATCCGCGCCGCGGCCTTGGCCAACTGGACCGCGGTTGCTTTGGACACGAACGGGACGGTGCGGCTCGCCCTCGGGTTGGCCTCGAGGACGTAGAGGACGTCACCGGCCAACGCGTACTGGACGTTGAGCAGCCCGCGTACCCCGACGCCGGCGGCGATCGCGATCGTGGACCGCCGCACCGTGTCGATGTCCGCCGCGCCGAGCGTGATCGGCGGCAGCGCGCATGCCGAGTCCCCGGAGTGGATGCCGGCCTCCTCGATGTGCTCCATGACGCCACCGAGGTAGAGGTCGACCCCGTCGTAGAGCGCGTCGACGTCGATCTCGACGGCGTCGTCGAGGAAGCGGTCGACAAGTACCGGATGGGCCGCCGTGATCTCGGTGGCTCGGTTGATGTAGTCGGACAGGTGCTGCTCGTCGTAGACGATCTCCATCCCGCGTCCGCCGAGGACGTAGGACGGTCGCACCAGCACGGGGTACCCGATCGAATCTGCGACCGCCTTCGCGTCCTCGAACGAGATCGCGGTGCCGTGTTTCGGCGCGGGCAGTCCGGCTTCGGCGAGCACCCGGCCGAACGCGCCACGGTGCTCGGCCAGGTCGATCGCCTCGGGCTGCGTGCCGAGGATCGGGACGCCGGCGTCCTTGAGCCGCTGCGCCAGCCCGAGCGGGGTCTGCCCGCCCAGCGTGCAGATGACGCCGGCCACCGTCCCGGACTGCTGCTCGGCGTGGACGACCTCGAGGACGTCCTCGAAGGTCAGCGGTTCGAAGTACAGCCGATCCGAGGTGTCGTAGTCGGTCGACACCGTCTCGGGGTTGCAGTTCACCATCACGGTCTCGTAGCCGGCGGCGCGCAGCGCCATCGCGGCGTGGACGCACGAGTAGTCGAACTCGATCCCCTGCCCGATCCGGTTCGGCCCGCTGCCGAGGATCAACACCTTGGGCCGATCTGGTTGCGGCTCGACCTCGGTCTCGTCGTCATAGGACGAGTAGTGGTACGGCGTCGTCGCCGCGAACTCGGCCGCGCAGGTGTCGACGGTCTTGAACACCGGACGGATCCCGAGGCGATGACGCAACGCCCGCACCCCGTCCTCGCCGGCCAGCTCGGGACGCAGCGCGGCAATCTGGCGGTCGGACAGTCCGTGCCGTTTCGCCTTGCGTAGCAGCGATTCCGTCAGCGTCGGCGCCTCCCGGATTTCGTGACCGAGTTCCGAGATCTGGGCGATCTGGTCGATGAACCACTCGTCGATCCCGGTCGCCGCGGCCACCTGCTCGACGCTCGCCCCCGCCCGCAGCGCCCGCTCGACGGTGTACAGCCGACCGTCCGTGGGCACGGCGGCGACAGCGAGCAATTCGTTGACGGCATCGACGGAGGCGGCGTCGCCGGGCACCGTCCAGAAGCCCGCTGCTGTCGTTTCCATCGATCGCATGGCCTTGCCCAGCGCCTCGGTGAAGTTACGGCCAATGGCCATCGCCTCGCCGACGCTCTTCATGTGCGTGGTGAGCACCGGGTCGGCACCAGGGAACTTCTCGAAGGCGAAGCGGGGCACCTTCACCACGACGTAGTCGAGCACCGGCTCGAAGGCGGCGGGCGTCTTGCGGGTGATGTCGTTCGGGATCTCGTCCAGGGTGTAGCCCACGGCGAGTTTCGCGGCGATCTTGGCGATCGGGAACCCGGTGGCCTTGGACGCGAGCGCCGAACTGCGGGACACCCGCGGGTTCATCTCGATCACGATCAGCGCACCGTCGGCCGGGTTGACCGCGAACTGGATGTTGCAGCCGCCGGTGTCGACGCCGACCTCGCGCAGCACTGCGATGGCCAGGTCACGCATCCGCTGGTACTCGCGATCGGTGAGCGTCATCGCGGGCGCCACCGTGATCGAGTCGCCGGTGTGCACACCCATCGGGTCCACGTTCTCGATCGAACACACGACGACCACGTTGTCGTGGCGGTCGCGCATCAACTCGAGTTCGAACTCCTTCCAGCCGAAGACCGACTGCTCGACGAGGACCTCGTGCACCGGGCTCGCGGCGAGCCCGCGCGCGACCATGGTGCGCACCTCGTCCGCTCCGTCGGCCAGACCGGACCCGAGCCCGCCCATGGTGAACGACGGCCGGATCACCACCTTGTTGTCGACGGTCGCGGCGAAGGCGACCGCGTCGTCGAGTGAGCGGCACACCAGCGACTCTGGGACGTCGCCGCCGGCCTTGCGCACAATCTCCTTGAACTGCTGGCGATCCTCACCGCGCTGGATGGCGTCGATGTCCGCGCCGATCAACTCGACCCCGTACTTCTCGAGGATGCCGGCGTCGTGCAGGGCCACCGCGAGATTGAGCGCCGTCTGGCCGCCGAGCGTCGGCAGCAGCGCGTCCGGTCGTTCGGCGGCGATGACCTTCTCAACGAATTCCGGCGTCAGCGGCTCGATGTAGGTGGCATCGGCGAACTCCGGATCGGTCATGATCGTTGCCGGATTCGAGTTGACCAGGCTCACCCGATAGCCCTCGCTGCGCAGCACCCGGCACGCCTGCGTCCCGGAGTAGTCGAACTCGCACGCCTGGCCGATGACGATCGGGCCCGAGCCGATGACCAGGATGTGGCTGATGTCGGTGCGCTTGGGCACTTACTTCCCTTCCAGGAGCTCGACGAACCGGTCGAACAGGTACGCGGCGTCGTGCGGGCCGGCCGCGGCCTCGGGGTGGTACTGCACGCTGAGCGCCCGGGTGTCGCGCGCTCGCAGGCCCTCGACGACGCCGTCGTTGAGGCAGATGTGGCTGACCTCGACCGCCCCGAACTCGGTGTCGGACGGCTGGTCGACCGGAGCGTCGACCGCGAAGCCGTGGTTGTGCGCGGTGATCTCGACCTTGCCGGTCACCCGGTCCTGGACCGGCTGGTTGATCCCGCGGTGACCGTAGTCCAGCTTGTAGGTGCCGAAACCGAAGGCCCGTCCGAGCACCTGGTTGCCGAAACAGATGCCGAAGACCGGAATCCCCCTGTGCAGCAGGGATTTCACGGTTGCCACAGCATCGTCGGCGGTTGCCGGGTCGCCGGGTCCGTTGGCGAGGAACACCGCGTCCGCGCCGGTCGCGATCACCTCGTCCGACGTGGCGGTGGACGGCAGGACGTGGCTGGTGATTCCGCGCTCGGCCATCCGGTGCGGCGTCATCGCCTTGATGCCGTAGTCGATTGCGGCAACGGTGAACCGGTGCGTGCCGAGCGCGTCGACACGGTACGGCTGCGGCGTCGTCACCTCGGCCGACAGGTCGGCGCCGAGCATCGGCGGTGAGCCGAGCACCTTGTCGAGCAAGGACCGTGGATCGGCATCGACGCTCGAGACTCCGCAGCGCATCGCGCCACGCTCACGCAGGTGCCGGGTCAGCGCGCGGGTGTCGATGCCACTGATACCGACGATGCCCTGCGCGTCCAGCTCGTCGTCGAGGGAGCGCGTCGAGCGCCAGTTCGACGCGCGCCGGGCCGGGTCGCGGACGACGTAGCCCGCGACCCAGATCCGGCGGGACTCGGAGTCCTCGTCGTTGATACCGGTGTTGCCGATGTGCGGCGCGGTCTGCACGACCACCTGCCGGTGGTAGGACGGGTCGGTCAGCGTCTCCTGGTAGCCGGTCATCCCGGTCGAGAAGACCGCCTCGCCGAAGGACTCGCCGCGCGCGCCGTACGCGTCCCCGTGGAAGGTGCGCCCGTCCTCGAGCACCAGCAGCGCGCTCACGCCCGCTTCCCCCCTCGTCCGACCAGATTTCGGGGCCGGATCTGGTCACACCGGGGGGGAAGCGGGCTCATGCGCGGACTCCTGTCGCCAAGACGCCGTCGAGCACGGTCGGCTCGCCCCGCAAAAACGTCGCCACCACCCGTGCCGGCAGCGACCGCCCGGCAAAGGGGGTGTTGCGCGACCTGGACGCGAGCCGGTCGGGCTCGACCGTCCACGCCCCGATCGGATCGACCAGGGTCAGGTTTGCCGCACTGCCGACCGTGATCGGGCGACCGTGCGTGCCCACCCTGCCGATCACCGCGGGCCGCACGCTCATCCGGTCGGCGACACCGGCCCAGTCCAGCAACCCGGTCGCCACCATCGTCTCGGCCACCACGCCGAGCGCGGTCTCGAGGCCGAGCATGCCGAATGCGGCCTCACCGAACGCGTGCTCCTTGTCGTGCGAGGCGTGCGGCGCGTGGTCGGTCGCGACCGCGTCGATCGTCCCGTCGGCCAGCCCGGCGCGCAGCGCCTCGACGTCGGCCGACGGACGCAGCGGCGGATTGACCTTGTACACCGGGTCGTAGCCCACGAGCAGATCGCAGGTGAGCAGCAGGTGGTGCGGCGTCACCTCGGCGGTGACCGCGATGCCGCGCGACTTCGCCCAGCGGATCAGTTCCACCGAACCGCCGGTCGAGACGTGGCAGACGTGCAACCGCGATCCGGTGTGCTCGGCGAGCATCACGTCGCGCGCGATGACCGCCTCTTCGGCGACCGCAGGCCAGCCGGGCAGCCCGAGCCGGCCGGACACCTCGCCCTCGTGCGCGCACGCGGCGCCGTCGGCGAGGCGGGGGTCCTGGGCGTGCTGGGCGACGACCGCGTCGAACGGCTTCACGTACTCGAGCGCGCGCCGCATCAGCCGGGCGTCGTGCACGCATCGCCCGTCATCACTGAAGATCCGCACCGCGGCCGACGAGCGCGCCATGTTGCCGATCTCGGCGAGCAGCTCGCCGGCGAGGCCCTTGGAGACCGCACCGACCGGACGGACGTCGACCAGTCCGGCCCGGGCACCGAGTCGCGCCACCTGCTCGACGATCTCGGCGTTGTCAGCGACCGGATCGGTGTTGGCCATCGCGTGCACGGCGGTGAAGCCGCCGAGTGCCGCAGCGGCCGATCCGGTCTCGATCGTCTCGGCGTCCTCGCGGCCGGGTTCGCGCAGGTGGGTGTGCAGGTCGACGAAACCGGGCAGCAGCACCAGCCCGTCCCCGTCCACGTCCCGGTCACCGGACAACCCGCGGCCGATCTCGGCGATCACGCCGCCGTCGAGCAGGACGTCGGTCCGGGCACCGCCCAGCGGCGCGACGCCGCGCAGCACGATGCTCATACGGTGACCTCGTCCGGGCCGGCGAGCATTCGGTACAGGACGGCCATCCGCACGGCGACCCCAGCCTTGACCTGGTCGAGGATGACCGACCGCGGCCCGTCCGCGGCGAGGGAGGAGATCTCGAGACCTCGGTTCATCGGCCCCGGGTGCAGTACCGGCACCTGGTCGCCGAGCAGGCCCAGCCGGGCCGGCGAGAGCCCGTACCCGATCGCGTACTCGCGCTCGGTCGGGAAGTAGCCACCGTTCATCCGCTCGCGCTGGACGCGCAGCATCATCACCGCGTCCACGTCGCCGAACTCCTTGCCCGACAGCGTGGCGTCGAGATCCCAGCTCGTCTCGCAGGGCCAGGAGCCGACTCCCGACGGCATCAGCGTGGGGGGTGCGACCAGCGTGACCCGAGCCCCGAGCGTCCGCAGCAGCAACACGTTCGACCGCGCCACCCGGCTGTGCGTGATGTCCCCGACCACGACCACGTGCCGGTCGGCGAGATCACCGAGCCGGCCCCTGAGCGTGTACGCGTCGAGCAACGCCTGGGTGGGGTGCTCGTGGGTGCCGTCGCCGGCGTTCACCACCGGGCAGTCGACCCAGCCGGCGAGCCGTTGCACGGCGCCGGACGCGTGATGGCGGACCACCAGCGCGTCGACACCCATGGCCGCGACGGTCAGCGCGGTGTCGCGCAGGCTCTCGCCCTTGCTCACGCTCGACCCTTTGGCACTGACGTTGATCACGTCTGCGGACAGCCACTTGCCGGCGATCTCGAACGACGAGCGGGTACGCGTGGAGTCCTCGAAGAACAAATTCACGACCGTGCGTCCCCGCAGTGGCGGCAGCTTCTTCACCTCGCGGGTCTGGATCGCGTGCATCCGGGTGGCGGTGTCGAGGATCGCGAGCGCCTCATCGCGATCCAGATCCGCCGCGGACAGCAGATTGCGCATCAGTTCTCCTCGGTCACGGTGACGCCGTCCGTCCCGTCGATCTCGGCGAGCGAGACCCGGACCTGCTGCTGCGGGGAGGTGGGCAGGTTCTTGCCGACGTAGTCAGCGCGGATCGGCAGTTGCCGGTGCCCGCGGTCGACGAGCACGGCCAGCTGGACGGCGGCCGGGCGGCCGAGCTCGGTGATCGCGTCCAGCGCCGCGCGGATGGTCCGGCCCGAGAACAACACGTCGTCGACGAGGATCACGGTGCGGCCGGTGATGCCGCCGTCCGGCTCAACCGTCTCGCCGAGGGGGCGCACGCCGCGCAGGCGCAGGTCGTCGCGGTAGAGGGTGATGTCCAGCGAGCCCACCGGGACGATGACGTCGGCGAACACCGCGATCCGGGACGCCAGGCGGTGTGCCAGCGGCACGCCGCGGGTCGGGATGCCGAGCAGCACGGCGTCGAAGGCCGAACCGGACCTGGGTGCGACATGTTCGATGATCTGGTGGGCGATCCGGTCGACGACCCGGGAGACGTCCGAGGCGGAGAGGACGGGGGTCGGCGCGGACGGGCGCGCGCTGCCGCTCACGGAACTCACTGCACCTCGGACTTCCTTGTCCGCCTCACGGGACGGGCCATTAAAGGTCGTCTACTTCGGGTCCGACTCTAACAGCGCACGACGGGCGCAGCAGCGGTAGGTCGGCAGCACGGCGTGTCCCAAACCGGAGCAACCATGCCGCATTCGGTTGACCAGCCATCGCGGCGTACTCATACTCCGGGCAACGCGAGGGGGGCACAAAATGGCGGTCCACATCCCCAACCGGGCGAAGCGAATCATCGCTGTCACTGCGATCGCCTGCGCGAGTTTCGTGGCGGCTCCAGTGAGGCCGTCCTTCGCTGTCGATCCGGCGCTCACCGCATCGCCCGACCTGGTGACCCCGGGAGCCACGGTGACGGTGAGCGGGGTCGGGTTCGCGCCGTTCGAGCGCGTCGACGTGTACTTCGACACGACCGACGTCGGTTTCGCCGGAAGCGATTCAGCCGGTTCGTTCGGACCGGTGGAGGTGACCGTCCCGGCAGCGGCGGGGTCGGCAGTGCACTACCTGTCGGCCGAGGGTCATCACTCGGGGCTGTTCGCGCAGACGACGATCGTGGTCACCGTCAACTGGCCGATGGCCGGATTCAGCCCGGCCGGACGCCGTGCCAATCCGTACGAGACCGTCATCACGACGGCCAACGTCGCCCGGCTCGACACCGCGTGGACGCAGCCGACCAGTCCATTCGGCAACGGGATCCCGTTCATCGCCTACAACGGCGTCGTCTTCACTGCGGAGATCACGGGCGGCATCCACGCCTTCGCGGCCGACGACGGCCGGCTGTTGTGGAAGGGGAGCACCCCTGGTGACCCGGAGTTCGTCACGCCGGCCGCGGTCAACGGCCGGGTCTACTTCGGTGACAGCTCCGGCAAGGTCAGCGCCTTCGACGCGGTGTGCGCGACGGACGGGTCCAACTGCCCGGCGCTGTGGCGGCGGTCGATGGGCGCCGCGGTGACCACCTCGCTCGTGGCCCGCCAAGGCCTGCTCTATGTCCCGACCGCCGACGGAACCTTCCACGTGCTCAATCCGGCCACCGGTGCAACCGTGGCGTCCGTCGGTACATCCGGCGGCCCGCAGATCGGCACCCCGATCACCTTCGGAGCGGACGGCTCGCATTTCTGGGGGACGCAATCCACCCTGAACTTCGTCCTCAACTGCTGTGCCGGGACGTCGTCGTACGGCGGCATCATCTCGCCGGTCGCCTTCTCGAACAATCGCGCGTACTTCACCAGCGCGGACGGCAAGTTGAACGAGTTCGTGTCCATCCCCTGGACAGCATCGACGTCGACCGGTGGTTGCCGCCCTGCCCCGGCAATCGCCAAGAACGCGGTCTACGCGGCGGGCTGCAGCACCCTCGGTGCCTACCGCGCGAGCAGCGGCCAACTTCGCTGGCTGGCCAGCTCGATCGGGCCGATCATCCCGGCTGTCAGCTACGCGAACGGGATCGTCTACGCCTGCGTCGGGCGCAACGGCAGTTTCACGGCGGCCGACGCGACGGCGTTCGACGCGGCCACCGGGGCGCTGCTCTGGAGCGGCGGGGACTGCTCGGCGCAGCCCATCGTCGTGAACGGCACGCTGTACGTGACCGGTAACGCCGAACTCACCGCGTACCGGATCGACGGGGACAGCCCGGCTACCGTCCATCGCCCGTCAGCGGCCGAACTAAGTTCGACCAGGCGGTGACAGTTACTCGCTCACGACCGCCGGGCGATCGCGGACGATGCGACCGAGCACGCCGTTGACGAATCGCGGTGACTCGTCGGTCGACAGCGCCTTGACCAGTTCGACAGCCTCGTCGATCACGACCGCGTCCGGGACGTCCTCGCGCCACAGCAGTTCGAACACGCCGAGCCGCAGCACGGCGCGGTCCACGTCGGGCATCCGGTCGACCGTCCAGCCCTCGGCGAAGTCGGTGAGAATCGCGTCGATGCGGGCGCGGTGCGCCTGCACCCCCTCGACCAGTTCGACCGTGTAGTCGTTCACCGGCGGATCGGCGAGCGCCACCCGGTCGGCCAACGTCGTCATCGGGTCGAGGTCGCGGGCCTCGGCCTCGTACAGCACGTCGACGGCCCGCTTGCGCGCCTTCGAGCGAGCGGCCACCTAGCTGTTCACGCGGCCCAGGTAGCGGCCGTCGCGGGTGTCGATCTTGACCTTCTCGCCGGTGGTCACGAACAGCGGCACCTGCACCTCGGCGCCGGTCTCGAGCGTCGCCGGCTTCGTGCCGCCGGTCGAGCGATCCCCCTGCAGTCCCGGGTCGGTGTGGCTGATCAGCAACTCGACGCTGGTCGGCAGCTCGATGTAGAGCGGCGTGCCCTCGTGGACGGCGATGGCGACCTCGGCGTTGTCGAGCAGGTAGTTCGCGCCGTCACCGACCGTCTCGGTCGGCACGTGCACCTGGTCGTAGGTCTCGCCGTCCATGAAGACGAAGTCGGTGCCCTCCTTGTAGAGGAAGGTCATCGCGCGCTTGTCCACCGTCGCGGTCTCGACCTTCGTCCCGGCGTTGAACGTGCGGTCGACGACCTTGCCGGACAGCACGTTCTTCAGCGTCGTCCGCACGAACGCCCCGCCCTTGCCGGGCTTGACGTGCTGGAACTCGACGACGGTCCACAGTTGGCCGTCGATGTTGAGGACGAGGCCGTTCTTCAGGTCATTGGTTGTTGCCACGACAAACGACTGTAGTGCGCGACCGACGGGACCGATCGTCGAGCCCGGCGCCGGCCAGCCCCATGTGGCTCGGTCAGGTCGTCAGTCGACGGCGGCGACGAACATCCGCGAGCCGGGCGGGGCGATGGCCTGGTAGTCCGCGGCCGTCTTCTTGCCCTCGTCCGAGCCGAGCGCGCTCTTGAGCGCGGCCTGATCCTCGAAGTACAGCTCGGCGTGCCGGAAGTAGGTCACCTCGCCACCGTCGGCCGCGGCCGCGACGCGGGCGCCCTCGAAGCGCTGCAGGCCGGGGATCGCGTGCACGAGGGGCACGTGCACGCCCAGGTAGTGCTCGTCGAATGCGTCCGGGTCCTCGGGCTGGGTGTAGAGCACCACAAGCTTGATCGTCATGCTCGGATCTTAACCGGGCCGGCCGCCCCTCGTGGCAGGGTCAGGCGTTGGCGCGCACCCGCGCGCGCTCAGCCGGATCCTCGTGCCGCGGCCAGGCGGGGAACCCGTGGCGGTGGCGCAGCAGCATCCAGATCGGCCCGGCCACGGCGGCCAGCGAGATCAGCACGATCGCGGTGACGAACGTGTCCACGCCGAGCAACTTCATCGCCGACGCCAGCAACACGAAAGCCAGTGCCCGCCGGATCAGCGCGCCGGGCAGGCGAGAGGAAAGCTGCGCACCGATGTAGGCGCCGGGGATCGAGCCGACGAGCAGGGCACCGGTGACGGCAAGTTGGAAGTCGCCGAAGATGAGGTGGGCGATCGCCGCGGACGCCACCAGCGGCACCGCCTGGACGAGGTCGGTGCCGACGAGCTGGGACGCGCGCAGCGCCGGGTACAGACCCATGAGCGCGATGATGATCAGCGAGCCGGAGCCCACCGAGGTCATGCCGACGACGATGCCGCCGATGATCCCCACGACCAGCGTGGGCACGATGCGGACAGGCAGTCGGGGCATGTCGACCGGATCAGGGGCGCGCCGCCCGTCGCGCTGCTGCGCGCGCTCGGCCAGGCGCAGGTAGGCGCGGACGAATAGTCCCGTGGCGGCGATCACGAGCGCGACGCCGAGGGCCTTCTGGATGATGTCCTGCACGTTCTGGCCGTCGCCGAGCGAACGAGCGATGAGCACGCCGCTGAACGCGGCCGGCACCGACCCGATGCACAGCCACTTGACCAGGTCCATCTGGACGGTCTTGCGGCGCAGGTGCACGAACGAGCCCACCGGCTTCATCACCGCGGCGGCGACGAGGTCACTCGACACGGCCGCCAATGGTGCGACGCCGAAGAACAGCACCAGCATCGGCGTCATCAACGCGCCGCCGCCCATGCCGGTCAGCCCGACCACGACGCCCACCACGAGGGCCCCCAAGGCCAACGTCCAGTCCATCCCACGCTCCATCCCATGTGTTTCGATGAAGTCTAGGGGATTTACAGAGAAACTCGCAATTCCGCGCTAGGTCGCGCGCGCCGCCTGCGCCGCCGCCTCGTGGCGCGGCCAGGCCGGGAAACCGTGCCGGCGCCGCAGCAGCATCCACGCCGGCCCGGCCAGCACGGCGAGCGCGATCAGGACGCCGGCGGTGACCACGGTGTCCACACCCAGCAACTTCAGCGCGGAGGCCAGCAGCACGAAGGCGAGTGCACGACGGATCAGCGCGCCCGGCAACCGCAGCGACAGCTGCGCCCCGACGTAGGCACCGGGAACCGATCCCACGAGCAGCGCGGTAGTGACGTCGAACTGGAAATCACCGAAGATCAGCTGCCCGACTGCTGCGGACAACACCAGCGGTACGGCCTGCACCAGGTCGGTGCCGACGAGTTCACTGGCACGAAGCGTCGGGTAGAGGCCCATCAACGAGATGATGATCAGCGACCCGGCCCCGACCGAGGTCAAGCCGACGACGAGGCCACCGAGCACGCCCACGACAAGGGTGGGGACGGGCCGAACGACAATGTCCGGCGGCCCGTGCGGATCCGCGCCGCGGTGTCCGTCGCGGTCCCGGGCCCGCTCGGCCAGGCGGAGGTAGGCACGCACGAACAGTCCGGTCGCGGCGATGATCAGCGCGACTCCGAGCGCCTTCTGGATGACGTCCTGGACGGTCTGCCCACCACCGAGAGCGCGCGCGATCAGCACCCCGCAGAAGGCCGACGGCACCGAGCCGATGCACAGCCAGCGCACGAGGTCGAGGCGGGCCGTGCCATGCCGCAGGTGGACGACCGCGCCGACCGGACGCATCACCGCGGACGCGACGAGGTCGCTGGAGACGGCGGCCAGGGGCGAGATCCCGAAGAAGAGCACCAGCATCGGCGTCATCAGCGCCCCGCCGCCCATGCCGGTCAGACCGACCACGACGCCGACGATCAGCGCGCCCAGCGCGAGCGTCCAGTCCATCCGCCCTCCGTACCCGGACGAGATTCCCCCGCAACCGACGCAGGCTACCCGAGCACGGGCGCGGCGTTACTACTCGGGTGCCGGTGCCCGCGAGGCGAGCCACGACAGGGCCAGGACGTAGCCCTCGGGCCCGAAACCGACGATGACGCCGTTCGCGTGCGGCGAGACGTAGCTGTGCCGGCGGACGTCCTCACGGCGGTGCACGTTCGACAGGTGCACCTCGACCATCGGCGCGGTCAGCATCGCGCAGGCGTCCCCCACAGCCAGCGAGGTATGGGTCAGCGCCGCGGCGTTCAGCACGACCGGTACCGAGGCGGCCGCGGCCTCGTGCAGCCAGCCGATCAACTCGGCCTCGGAGTCGGTCTGGCGCACCTCCACGGTCAGCCCGAGCTCGGTGCCGCCGCGCACGCACAGCTCGGCCAGCTCGGCGTGGGTGGCCGAACCGTAGATGTCGGGCTCGCGCGCGCCGAGTCGGCCGAGATTCGGGCCGTTGAGGACCAGGACGTTCACGCAGCCACCTCCGTGTAGGCGGCAGCCAGGACCGCCGGGTCGGGGTCGTCGACGGCGACCGGTGCGGCCAGGCCGTCGAGAACGATGAACCGGATCCGGGCGCCGCGCGCCTTCTTGTCGATGCGCATCGTGTCGAGCAGCTCGTCGAACGCAGCGCGCCGGTAGGTGGTGGGCAGGCCGAGTGCGGCCAGCACGGCGCGGTGCCGGTCTGCGGTCGCGTCGTCGAGGCGACCGAGGCGGCGGCCGAGCGCCGCGGCGTAGACCAGCCCGACCGAGACGGCGTCGCCGTGCCGCCAGCGGTAGCCCTCCGCGCGCTCGATCGCATGCCCGAGCGTGTGCCCGTAGTTGAGGATTTCGCGCACGCCCTGCTCGGTGAGGTCGGCCCCGACGACGCGCGCCTTCACCCGCACGGTCCGCTCGACGAGTTCGCGCTCGACGGCGCTGGCCGGGCGCGCTGCGGCGGCCGGGTCGGCTTCGACCAGGTCGAGGATCGCCGGGTCGGCGATGAACCCGCACTTCACCACCTCGGCCAGCCCGGCGGCGTAGTCGGCCGGCGGCAGCGTGGCGAGGACATCGAGGTCGCACAGCACGCCTGCCGGCGGGTGGAAGGCGCCGACGAGGTTCTTGCCGCGGGCGGTGTTGATCCCGGTCTTGCCCCCGACGGCTGCGTCGACCATCCCGACCAGGGTCGTCGGCACGTGGACGACCCGCACGCCGCGCAGCCACGCCGCGGCCACCCAGCCGGCCAGATCGGTGCACGCTCCCCCGCCGAGGCCGACGATCACGTCCGAGCGGGTGAAACCGGCCGCGCCGAGCGCGTCCCAGCACGTCCCGGCGACCTCGAGAGTCTTGGCCGGTTCGCCGTCGGGCACCGCGATGAGGTGGACGTCGCGGCCGACCAGTGCGTTCCGCGCCGACTCGGCCAGCGCACGCACCGCGCCCTGGTGCACGATCGCGACCCGCGCGGCAGTGCCGACGAGATCGGGCAAGGCTCCGAGCACCCCGGACCCGACGTGGACCTCGTAGGGCGCGGGACCACCGACCGGCACCACCGTGCTCACGACCGCACCGACCAGTCGTGCAACCGGGCCGCGATCATCGACGCGGCCTGCCCGGGAGTGCGGCTCGCGGTGTCCACGTGCAGGGTCGCCACCTCGACGTAGAGCGGGCGGCGCTGCTCGTTGAGCGCGGTCAGCCGTGATTCCGGGTTCTCGCGCAACAGCGGCCGGCTGTGACCGTCGCCGACCCGGGCGAGCAAGGTCGGCAGCGGGGCGTCGAGGAAGACCACCGCCACCCCCGAGGCCTTGAGCGCGGCGCGGGTCTCGGGACTGTTGAGCGCACCGCCGCCGAGTGACAGGACGCCGTCGAAGCGGTCGAGCGCGCCGACGACGGCCTCGTGTTCGGCCGCGCGGAACGCGGCCTCACCGGACTCGGCGAAGATCGCGCGCACGGTGCGTCCGGTGGCGTGCTCGACCAGCTCGTCGGAATCGGCGAACGGGACGACGAGGATCTTGGCGAGGCGACGCCCGGTGGTGCTCTTGCCGGCACCGGGTAGCCCGACCAGCACCACCTTCGGGCTCATCCCAGATTCCGCTCGGCCAGCCGCACCCGGTAACCGGCGACATTGCGCCGGGTCTCGCCGAGCGAGTCGCCGCCGAACTTCTCCAGCGCCGCCTGGGCGAGGACCAGCGCCACCATCGCCTCGGCCACCACGCCGGCGGCCGGGACGGCGCACACGTCCGAGCGCTGGTTGATCGCGACCGCCGCCTCACCGGTGGCGACGTCGACCGTCTGCAGGGCACGTGGCACGGTCGAGATCGGCTTCATCGCGGCACGGACCCGCAGCACCTCGCCGGTCGTCATGCCGCCCTCGGTGCCGCCGGCACGTCCGGTCACGCGGCGGATGTCACCGGTGTCGGCGCGGACGATCTCGTCGTGCGCCTGCGACCCGCGCAGCCGGGCCAGTTCGAACCCGTCGCCGACCTCGACCCCCTTGATCGCCTGGATGCCCATCAGCGCGCCGGCCAGGCGCGAGTCGAGCCGGCGCTCGCCGTGCACGTGGCTGCCGAGGCCGGGTGGCAGGCCGTAGGCGAGCACCTCGACGACGCCCCCGAGCGTGTCCCCCGCCTTCTTGGCCGCCTCGATCTCGGCGATCATCGCCGTCGTGGTGCCGGTGTCGAAACACCGCACCTCGGAGCCGTCCACCTCGTCCTCGTCACCCGGCGCCGGCAGCACTCCGGCCGGCGCGCTGACCGACCCGATGCCGACGACGTGGCTGAGCACGGTGACGTCCAGGGCCTGATGCAGGAACGCCTTCGCGACCGCCCCCATCGCGACGCGGGCGGCCGTCTCGCGCGCGCTGGCCCGCTCGAGGATCGCGCGGGCGTCATCGAGGTCGTACTTCTGCATGCCGGCCAGGTCGGCGTGGCCGGGACGCGGACGCGTCAGCGGGGCATTGCGCGCCTGCGCCGCGAGGACCTCGGCCTCGACCGGGTCGGCCGCCATCACCGTCGTCCATTTCGGCCATTCGCTGTTGCCGATGCGGATCGCGACCGGGCCGCCCATCGTCACGCCGTGCCGCACGCCGCCGGTCAGCTCGACCTCGTCCTGCTCGAAGGCCATCCGCGCCCCGCGGCCGTAGCCGAGCCGGCGTCGGCCCAGGTCACGGGCGAGGTCGGCCGTGGTCACGCCGACGCCTGCCGGCAGCCCGTCGAGGACGGCGACCAGGGCGACGCCGTGCGACTCGCCGGCAGTGATCCATCGCAGCACGTGGCGATCCTCCCAGACCCGCCGGTCCGGCGCCGAAGTCAGCCGCCGAGCAGCCAGCCGTCCGGGGCGGCGAGCTCGTCGGCGGCCGGCGGCCCCCACGAGCCGGCCGGGTAGCGGCGGATGCGCGGGCGCGCGGACAGTAGCGGCTCTGCGACGTCCCACACCGCCGCCAGTCCGTCCGGCCGCGTGAACAGCGACCGGTCGCCCTGCACCACGTCGTGGATCAGCCGCACGTACGGGGGCAGGGGCTCGGCGCCGTCGAGCCCGTCGAGCGGGATCGTCGTCTCGGCCGAGCCGAGGGTGAGTTCGGCGCCCGGCTGCTTGGCGACCAGGCGCAGGCTGATCGACCCGTCGCCGGACAGTTCGAAACTGAGGACGTTGCTGCTCTTGGGCACGTCGGCCAGCGTCCCGTCCGGCTCGCGCAGGATCAGGCTGACCCGCTGGTGGCTCTGGGCCATCCGCTTGCCGGTCCGCAGCAGGAACGGCACGCCGCGCCAGCGGTCGTTGTCGATCCACAGCCGGGCGGCGACGTAGGTGTCGGTGCTCGACCTGGCCTTGACCCCGTCGAGGTCCTGGTAGCCGTCGAACTGGCCCAGGACGACCTCGTCCGGGTCGAGCGGCCGGAAGCTCCCGATCACCTGTTCCCGGGCGGCCTGCAGGTGCTCGGCGGACAGGCTCGCGGGCGGTTCCATCGCCACCTCGGCGGCGACCTGGAACAGGTGGGTGACCAGCATGTCGAGGACGGCACCGGTCGCGTCGTAGAACTCGGCGCGG
The DNA here is from genome assembly GCA_963750295.1 of uncultured Actinomycetota bacterium. Taxonomy (GTDB): domain Bacteria; phylum Actinomycetota; class Actinomycetes; order Mycobacteriales; family Jatrophihabitantaceae; genus CAVVPY01. The sequence goes on along the minus strand of CAVVPY010000001.1, from coordinate 709,656 downwards.
TCGGTGACGCCGATGCGCTCGGGCACGTCGATCTGGACGGCGCGGACGTGGCGGTTGCTCCACATCGCCTCGAACAGGCCGTTGGCGAATCGCAGCACGTGCAGGTTCTGCGTCGCCTCCTTGCCGAGAAAGTGGTCGATCCGGTACACCTGCCGCTCGTCCAGCACCGAGTGGACCAGCTCGTCCAGCTCGCGGAACCCCTCCGGCGAGGTGCCGAACGGCTTCTCGTAGACAACCCGCGCACCCGTGGCCAGGCCGTGCTCGCCGAGGCCCTCCGTGATGCGCGCGAAGGCCGACGGCGGGACGGCGAGGTAGTGGACCAGCTGGGCGCCCTCGCCGACGTGCCGGCGCGCCTCGTCGATGACGGCGAGCAGGCTGCCGGGGTCGGTCGAGGCGAACCCGCCGCCGGCGAAGTACAGGCGCGATTCGAATGCCGGCCAGGCGGCTGGGTCCAGGTCGTGGTGCTCGAGGACATCCCGGACGTAGGCGCGGAAATCGAGGTGCGACACGCCGCCGCGTCCGTTGCCGATCAGCACCCAGTCCGGGGGAAGCAGCCGTTCGGTCGCCAGCCGGTAGAACGCGGGCAGCACCATGCGCCGGGCGAGGTCGCCCGTTGCGCCGAACAGGACGAACGCGGTGGGGGTGGGCACCCACTCACCCTACGAGCGAGGGCGTGATGTCGAACGCGAGGACGATCAAGGCGCCCAGCAGCAGCATCGGCCCGAACGGCAGGGCGGTCTTCAACGACGCCCGTCGGGTCGCGAGCAGCGCGATCGAGACGACGGTCCCGAGGACGAACCCGCCGAAGATGCCGTAGTAGACGGCCAGCCACCCGCTGTAGCCGAGGTAGGCGCCGAGGATGCCGCCGAGGTCGACGTCGCCCCGTCCGAACGAGCGCGGCGCGACGAACCAGATGGTGAACAGGACGGCGAACGCGGCCAGGCCGCCCTCGACCGCCCGCAGGTAGGCCGGCCAGTCGTCCCGGACCGCGGCGGCGAGCGCGAGCAGCACGAGCGCGCCGACGGCTGCGGGCAGCACGAGCCGGCGCGGCAACCGGTGGTGCTCGACGTCGATCACGGTCAGCGCGGTGCCGGCCAGGGCCAGCACCAGGAACGCGGGCAGCAGCGCCGACCAGCCGGCGGCGGCGCCGGCGAGCGCCCCGAGGACGACCGCGATCACCGCGGTGACGGCGGTCCGGTTCGGCGACGCCGCCCGGCCGCGCAGCCAGCGCGTTTCGTCCCGGTCGGGGACGCTGCGGGTCAGCCGGGCGAGGTAGGGGCTGGTGGCCAGGCATACGGCGGCCGACACGAGCGCGCCGGTCGCCTCGGTGGACACGGCCCCTGAGCCTGCCACGGACGATCGGCACGGCGTGGCCCGGGCGGGCTTAGGGTCAGCACTGTGGCAGACCACGCGATCGACGCCATCGTGCCAGCGGGTGGGTCCGCGCGCCGGCTCGGCGGTGCGGACAAGCCCGGGTTGCTGCTCGCCGGGCGGCCGCTGCTCGACCACGTGCTGCTCGCCCTAGCCGAGGTCGATCGGATCGTGATCGTCGGTGACCGGCGGCCGACCCCGGTCGCGGTGAGCTGGTGCCGTGAGGATCCACCCGGTGGCGGGCCGGTCGCGGCACTCGCCGCCGGGCTCACGCAGGTGCGGGCCGACGTGGTCCTCGTGGTCGCCGCCGACCTGCCGCGGATCGCGCCCGCGATCCCCCTGCTGCTCGCAGCCCTTACCGGCCGGGACGCCGCGGTGGTAGCGACCGAAGGGCGGCGCAACCATCTCGCGGCGGCGTGGCGGACGGCCTCGCTTGTGACGGCGCTCGCGCGGCTCGGCGACGCCGACGGCGCGGCCGCGCGCCGGTTGTACGAGGACGTGGACCTCGCCGAAGTGGTCGACACCGCAGGCTGGGGACGCGACTGCGACACCTGGGACGATCTGCGTGAGCTGGAGGGAGCCGGATGAGCGATCAGTTGGCCGAATGGGTGACCCGCCTCGCCGCCGAACTCGGGGTGGACGCAGGCGCGGTCGATCGCGACCTCGTCCTCGACCTCGCCCGGGACGCGGCGCACGGGGTAGCGCGTCCGGCTGCTCCCCTGACCACCTTCCTGGTCGGGCTCGCGGCGGGCGCAGGCGGCGGCGACCTGGACGCGGTTCGCGCCGCCGCCGCGGCGGCCCAGCGGCTGCTGCCGACGATCGACCCGTCGTCCTGATCCGGTGGCCGTACCGCTGATCGCCGCAATTCCCGCCGCGCACCCCGCTGATCAGGCATAGTCGCCAGGTGCAGACCGTCAGCCTGACCTGGCAGCACTCGGCAGAACTCGCCGGGCTGCTCGCGGTCGGCGGCGCGGTGCTGGCCCGCTCGCCGCGGCAGGCGGTCCGCACCGCCAGCGCGTTCGCCCGCGAGACCGCGCTCATCGGCGTGCTGTATGCCCTGTGGCAGTTGGTCGGCAAGCTCTCGGTCACCGGCACCGACGGCGCGTTCGCACGGGCCCGGTGGATCGACCGGATCCAGGCCGACATCGGTCTGCCGTCCGAGCAGAGCGTGCAGCACCTCATCCTCGGCCACCCGCTCGTCGTCCAGGCCGCGAACCTCTACTACGCCACGATGCACTTCAGTTCGATGCTGGCATTCCTGATCTGGCTGTTCGTCCGGCACCGCGACCGGTACCGGCCGATCCGGACGGTGATGGCCTGGACGACGCTCGGCTGCCTGCTGATCCAGTTCGTGCCGGTCGCGCCGCCACGCATGCTGCCCGGGATCATCGACACCGGCCTGCTCTACAACCAGTCCGTGTACAGCACCGGGCTCGCGGTCGACCAGCTCTCGGCGATGCCGTCGGTCCACGTCGCCTGGGCCGTCATCGTCGGCTGGTATCTCATGCAGGTCAGCACCAGCCGGTGGCGGTGGATCGGCCCGGCGCACGCCACCGTCACGGTCCTGGTCGTCGTCGCCACCGGCAATCATTGGTGGGCCGACGGCATCGTCGCCGTCGCCGTGCTCGTTCCCGTCGCGTGGGCCGTGCACGGCGTGCGGTCGGTGTGGCGCACCCGGTTCGCCCAGCCGGCGCAGCCGGCGCCGGTCTACGCCGCGACCGGCTGAGCCGCTGCGGGGTCACGTCACCGGTCACGCCACGGGTCACGTCACGGGTCACGTCACGGGTCACGTCACGGGTCACGTCACGGGGAAGATCCGCGCCCGCACCAGGACGCCGTCCTCGATCAGCACCTCGGCCATCGTCGCGCGCGGCTGGCGTCGCCGATCGGTCGGTGATCCGGGATTGAGGATGCGCTGACCGTCGTGGGTCTCGTCCAGCGGAATGTGCGAGTGGCCGAACACGACCAGCCGGGCCGCAGGGAACATGGCGCGCAGCCGGGCCGGGCGGCCCTTCGCCGCACCGCTGTCGTGGATCATCGCGACGGGCACGCCGCCGAGGTCGAGTTCGAGCCGTTCCGGGGCGCCCCACGCGGCCACGTCGGCGGTGTCGTTGTTCCCGAGCACCGCGTGCACGGGCGCCCAGGCCGAGAGTTCCTCCAGCGTCTCGGCGCGGCAGACGTCCCCCGCGTGCAGGATCGCGTCCACCCCCTCGAGCGCCCGCGCGACCGAGGGCGGGCAGGACGTCCACCGGCGCGGCGAATGGGTGTCCGCGAGCACGGCCACACGCATCCGGTCACCTCCCCGGGCGGAGCGGGTCAGAGGGCGGCGGCGACCTCGGCCGCGACGCGCTCGCCGCTGCGGACCGCACCGTCCATGTAGCCCTGCCAGTAGTCCGAGGTCTCGGTGCCGGCCCAGTGGATCGGACCGACCGGCTCGCGCAGCGCGGGGCCGTAGGACAGCAGCGTCCCGGGGCCGTAGACGGCGGTCGGCCCGCCGCGGCTCCACCGTTCGGTCGTCCAGTCCTGGTCGAAATAGTCCACGGGCGACAGGAACCGGTCGTCCTGGAAGATCGCCGCGTACTGCGCCAGCACAGCTGCGCGTCGGTCGGCCAGGGTGCGCGGTCCCCAGCTGAGGTTGTTCGTCCCGCCGACGAAACCGGCGAGGACGCCGACCGAACCGTCGGGCGGGGAGTTGTCGAAGGCGTAACCGACGGGGCCGCTGACGGTGAGGAACTGTCCGGTCAGCCCGTCCGCGCGCCAGAACGGCGTGGGGTAGATCGCTTCGACCTTCATCAGCGCGCCCATCGGCATCCGCTGGGTCAGCAGGTCGCGCGCCGGCGGCAGCAACGGGTCGTAGCTGATCCGCGCTGCGAGGGCGGGCGGGATCGCGACGACGGCGCGCCGGGCCGTCACGAGCAGCCCGTCCGCGCGCAGCGTCACCCCCGCCGGGGTTTGCGTGATCGAACGGACGGGATGGCCGAGCCGCACCCTCGACCCGAGCGCTGCCGCAACGCGGAGCGGAATCTCCTGCGAGCCGCCGACGAAACGGGACTGCTGCGCACCGTCGCGGACGTTGAACAGGCGCTCGATCGTCCCCACGTGATCCGCGTCCCCGGCCGCCGCCACGTAGGCGAGCACGGACAGGAACGACGCATCGCGGCACTCGGCGCCGAGCAGCGCCTCGAGGAACGGCGAGAGCAGCGCGAGCATGCCCTCGGCGTTGAGCGCGTTGCGGCGCACCCAACTCTCGAGCGTCATCCCGTCCCAGCGCGCCGCGTTGGGCGAGGTCCAGGGCGCTTCGGGCCGCACCTTCGCGGCCATCGTGTCGATCTGCTGGGTGAGCTTGATGATGTCGGCGAGCAGCAGCGGATCGGGCGGCGCCGTGCCGAGCGGGCTGGTGTCGCTGTAGCGCAGCCGGATCGCCCCGTTGACGTAGATGTTGTCGCCCGTGTCGTACGAGTCGAACGTCGGCACCCCGACCTCGGCCGCCAGCGCGAGGATGCGGTCCTGAGTCGGTCCGACGAACTCACCGCCCGCCTCGGCCACCGCTCCGCCATCGAGCGAGTGGTTCAGCACCCGCCCGCCCACCCGGTCGCGCGCCTCGACGACCACGACGCGGTGCCCGGTCGCGACCAGGTTCCGTGCGGCGGTGAGCCCGGCGAGGCCGGCGCCGACGATCACGACGTCGGCGTGGACACCCGGGGGTTTGGCGGTGCGGGCGGTTGCGGCTTGGGCGGCGGACGGCAGGGCGGCGACGGCGGCGGTCGCCGCCCCACCGGCGAGAAAGCTGCGGCGGGTCGGCATGTCGTGGAGTCTGCCCGGTAGCTCGACTTTTCTCGCTCTGAGTTCAGCGCCCGATGCTTTCGGCCAAGAATTCCGCGCCCGCGTAGACGTTTAGCCGCGTGCCGCGCACCATCCCGGCCAGCAGCAGGTCGTGCTCGCGCGCCAGATCGACAGCCAGGCTGGACGGTGCCGACACGGCCACGATCCCGGCCACCCCGGCGGCGACCGCCTTCTGCACGATCTCGAACGAGACCCGGCCGCTGACGACGAGCAGGTGATCGGTCGCCGGCAACGCGCCGTCGAACAGCGCGCGGCCGACCACCTTGTCGACGGCGTTGTGCCGGCCGACGTCCTCGCGCACCGGGCCCACCGTCCCCGCGGCATCGGCGAGCGCAGCCGCGTGGACGCCGCCGGTGCGGTCGAAGGCCCGCTGCTGCCGGCGCATCGCGTCCGGCAGACCGGCCAGGACCGTTCGGGGGACCGTCCACCCCGCGGTGTGCGGCGCGGATGTCCGCAGCGGCGCCAGGTCGAGCACGTCCGCACTGCACACGCCGCACGCGGCCGAGGTCACGAACGCGCGCGGTCGCGGCGGGCGCACACCCGGGCGCAGCGTGATGTGCACCCGGTCGGTGTCGTCCTCGCGGCAGGCGCGCAGCGTCACGACGTCGCTCGCGCACGCCACGCCCGACTCGACGACGAGCCAGCCGGCCGCAAGTTCGAGGTCGTGACCCGGCGTGCGCATCAGGGTCGCGATCGCGGTGGCGTCCAGGGCGAGCACGAGCGGCGCCTCGACCGCAAGCTCGTCGGGCGCCTCGGCCGGCTCGCGGTCCACCCGCACGCGCACGACCGTCCGCCGCGTGGTGGTGATCGCCATGGACTCGAGCGTAGGCCCGCGTTCGGTGCGCGTCCCGGCCTACCGGTTGCCGGTTGTCACAGCCCGGCCGAGGGTGCCGCCGACCGCAGTGCCGAACGCATGGCCGCCAGCGGCGCCGGGACACCGGTCATCAGCTCGACCTGAGCTTGAGCCTGATACAGCAGCAGCAGTGCGCCGCTGAGCACGGTGCCGCCGGCCGCTGCGACCGCCGCAGCCAATCTGGTCGGCCAGGGGTCGTACACCGCATCGAGCACGAGCTGCCCGGGACGCCAGCGTGACCGGGCGAGCGCGTCGGCCGCCCCAGCCGGCACGGTGGCGAGGATCAGGTCGGCGGTCAGTGCGTCGGCGTCGGGTGCGAGCCGGTCGACGGTGACCGTGACGCCGACCGCGTCGGCGGTCGCCAGCACCTGCTCGCTCCGCTGCGGGTCGCGCACCAGGACGGTGCAGCTCGTGATCCCGAGCACGGCGAGCGCCGCCATCGCTGCCTGCGCGGTGCCACCGGCCCCGAGGACGGTCGCCGTCGCGGGCGCACCGCCTGCCGAGCGCACCGCTGCCACGATGCCGGCCACGTCGGTGTTCTCGGCGTGCCAGCCGTCCGGGCCGGGCAGCAGCGTGTTGGCCGCTCCGACGGCGTGCGCGAGCGTCCCGGCCGACCCGGCGAGGTCCAAGGCGGCGCGCTTGAGCGGCATCGTGCACGAGAACCCGGCCCAGTCGCGACGCTCGTCGAGAACCGCCGGCAACTCCGCGGGCCCGCAGTCGATCGCCTCGTAGCTCCAGTTCAGCCCTAGGGCGGCGTAGGCGGCACGATGCAGCACCGGCGACAGCGAGTGTGCGACCGGGCGGCCGAGCACCGCCGCGCGTCGGGTCGGCTCAGCCACAGCCCCAGTTGTTCGCGCGGCACCGGTCAACGGCGTCGGCGAACTTCGACTCGCTGCTCGTGAAGAACAGATGTCCCTTGGCATCGCCGTTGACGTAGTACAGCCAGTCACCCTTCGCCGGCTGCACCGCCGCGGCCATCGCTTCGGCGCCGGGGTTGTCGATCGGGGTCGGCGGCAGGCCGTTGTGCAGGTAGGTGTTGTACGGGCTCGCGTAGTTGTTGTAGTAGCAGGGCTTCGCGTCGGCGAGCTGGCAGGCGTACAGGGTCGTCGCGTCGATCTGCAGGCGCGTCCCCGCCTTCATCCGGTTGTAGATCACCCGGGTCACCCTGGCCAGATCCTGCGGGAACTTCGCCTCGGCCTGCGCGATCGACGCGATCGTCAATGCCTCGTACGGGGTGATGCCGAGCACCTTGGCGTCGTCGGCGAACCCGCTGGAGCGGTCCTGTTCGACGAACCGGGTGACCATGCGTTGCAGCGCGTCGGTGACGCTCATGCCGGGATCGACGGTGTAGGTCGCCGGGTAGAGGAACCCCTCCAGCGACGTCGGCGGCTTCCCGTTCGCGGTGTAGTTGATCGGCAGGCCGAATGCCCCGGGCCGTTTCAACGCGGTCACGATCTCGGTGCGCGCGTCCTTGCCCAGCACCTTGCTCAGCCGGTCCTCGACGTCGAGGGTCGTCGCGCCCTCGGTGATCAGCACGTCGCGGGCCACGTCGCGTGAGGCCGGGTCGAGCAGCGCGAGGACGGCGCTCTTGGCCGACATCTTCGTGAACACGCGGTAGGTGCCCGGCTGGATGTTCTGGGCCGCGCCGTTCACCGACGCGGCGTCGACGAAGGCCTGCTCGCTCTTCACCACGCCGGCGTCATGCAGCGTGGTCCCGATGGTGGCGGCGGTGTCGCCGTGATGGACGGTCACGCTGACCACCGGGTTGCCCGCGCCGTTGCCGGCGTAGTCCTCGGTGACGAGGTAGTCGCGGATCAACCCGTAGCCGAAGTAACCCACCACCCCGACGAGCACGATCACGAGCAGGATGCTGATCCGTCCCCACGTCCGGTTGCGGCGGTGGCTGCGGTTGTCGTCGCTGCGGTTGTCGTTACGGTGGCGGTCGGACCGGCTCGGCCGCGGCCGGGGCCGGTCATCGAGCAGGTCGTCGTTGGTGTCGTCGTGGGTGTCGCCCAGATCAGGCCCGAACAACAGCGCGTGCGGATCTGCGTCGCCGAGAGTGCCGGATGACTCTCGCTCGCGTTGCGTCACGCCTGCGGGCTCCGTTCCTGCTCGCCGGACCTGCCGGTCGGATCGGGGTGTTCGGCCTTGTCCGTTCAGCGCCGGGCGCGCAACGTGTCGAGCCAGTGCTGCAGCAATTCGACGGCCGCGGCCTGGTCGATGACCGCCCGGGTGGCCTTCGACCCCCGAACACCGCCTTGCTGGAGCTTACGCTGCGCGCTCACCGTGGTCAGGCGTTCGTCGACGTGTCGCACCGGGATGTCCAGTGCTGCCGCGAGCAGCTCGGCGTACCCACGGGCCATCGCGGCGGCCTCGCCCTCGCGGCCGGCGAGGGTCTGGGGCAGCCCCACCACGACCCCGACGGCCCCGAGCTCCTCGGCCAACCGGCGGACCTCGGCGATGTCGGCGTTGGTGGCCGGGTCGCGGCGCAGCGTGGTCACCGGAGTGGCGAGGATCCCGGCCGGATCGGACCTGGCCACCCCGACCCGGACCGTCCCGACGTCGATGCCGAGCCAGATCCCGGTCACCGCTGCGCGACGGCGCTCTGCACGGCGGCGAAGGCGGCGCCGAGCTTCGCGGCATCGCCACCCGCGCCCTGGGCCAGATCGGGCTTGCCGCCGCCACGGGCGCCGAGGACGGGCGCGAACACACGTACCAGCTCGCCGGCGGACAGGCCGGCCGCCCGGCCGGCGTCATTGACGGCTGCGACGAAGGCGGCGCCGCTGCCGGAGGGGGACGCCAGCACGACGACCGCAGGATCGGCCGGGCGCAAGCGAGCCCGGACGTCGAGGGCGAGCGAGCGCAGGTCGTTGCCGTCGACTCCCGCCGGAGCCTCGGCCGCCACCAGCTGCACTCCGCCGACGTCCTGGGCGCCGGCTGCGAGCGTGCCCGCGCTCGCCAGCACCTGGGCGACCCGCAGCCGGTCCAGCTCGCGTTCGGCTGTCTTGAGCCGGTCGAGGACCGCGCCGATCCGCTCGGGCAACTCGTCCGGCTGCGCCTTGAACTCGCCCGCCAGGGACTGGACGAGGACGTGCTCGCGCGCGAGGTAGCGGAACGCGTCGAGCCCGACGAGCGCCTCGACGCGCCGCACGCCGGACCCGATCGAGGCCTCACCGAGCAGCTTGACCATCCCGATGACCGAACTGCGCAGGACGTGGGTGCCTCCGCAGAGCTCGCGGGAGTAGTCGCCGATCTCGACGATGCGCACCCGGTCGCCGTACTTCTCACCGAACATCGCGATCGCGCCGAGCCGGCGCGCCTCGTCCTGGTCGGTGACGAACCAGCGGACCTCCAGGTCGCGCAGCAGCACCTCGTTGATCTCGTCCTCGACCTCACCGAGGACGCTGTGCGGCACCGCGGCCGGCGTGGTGAAGTCGAACCGCAGCCGTCCCGGCGCGTTGAGCGAGCCGGCCTGCGCGGCCGTGTCACCCAGCGCGCGTCGTAGCCCGGCGTGCAACAGGTGCGTCGCCGAATGGCTGCGCGAGACCGACGCCCGCCGCTCGATGTCGACGCGGGCGAGCACCGGGTCGCCCGGCTGCACCTCGCCCGAGAGCACGGTCACCCGGTGCGTGACCAGCCCGGCGATGGGCGCCTGGACGTCGACCACCGTCAGCTCCGCCTCGCGCCCCGGCGCGCTGACCGAGATCCGGCCCCAATCCGCCTGCTGACCGCCGCCCTCGGCGTAGAACGGGGTCGTGTCGAGGACGACCTCGATCTCGTCGCCCTCGTGGGCCGCCGACAGCAGCCCGTCCGGCCCGATCAGTGCGGTCACGACCGACTCGTGCACGACCTCGGTGTAGCCGGTGAACTGTGACGTGCCGGCGCCCAGCGCGGCGCGGTAGACCGACAGGTCGCTGTGCGCCGTCCTGCGTGCGACTGCGTCGGCCTTGGCCCTGGCCCGCTGCTCGGCCATCAGCCGGCGGAATCCGTCCTCGTCGACGGTGATGCCCTGCTCGCCGGCCATCTCGATGGTCAGGTCGATCGGGAAGCCGTAGGTGTCGTGCAGCTGGAAGGCCTTGCCGCCGCCGAGCACGGGCGCTCCGGCACGCTTCGCGTCCGCGACCGCGAGATCGAGGATCGTCGTGCCCGCGCGCAGCGTGTGCAGGAACGCTTCCTCCTCCGCGTAGGCGTAGGACGAGATGCGCTCGAAGTCCGTCGCGAGCTCCGGGTAGGACGGCGCCATGCAGTCACGCGCGACCGGTAGCAGTTCGGGCAGGGCCAGGTCCTGGTAGCCGAGCAGACGCACGGCCCGGATCGCCCGGCGCAGAATCCGCCGCAGCACGTAACCGCGTCCCTCGTTGCCCGGGATCACCCCGTCGCCGATCAGCATCAAGCCGGACCGGACGTGGTCGGCGATCACCCGCAGCCGCACGTCGTCGGGGTGCGACTCGCTGGCCGCCTGGCCCGAGTGCTGGCCGTAGACCTTGCCGGCCAGCTGCGCCGCACGGTCGAGGATCGGCCGGGTCTGGTCGATCTCGTAGAGGTTGCCGACTCCCTGTAGCAGCGCGGCGACGCGCTCCATGCCCATCCCGGTGTCGATGTTCTTCGCGGGCAGTTCGCCCAGGACGGGGAAGTCGGACTTGCCGGGACCGGTCGACGGGCCACGCTCGTTCTGCATGAACACGAGGTTCCAGAACTCCATGTAGCGGTCCTCGTCGACCTCCGGGCCGCCCTCCTTGCCGTACTCGGGGCCGCGGTCGTAGTAGAGCTCGCTGCACGGCCCGCACGGCCCGGCGATCCCCATCGACCAGAAGTTGTCGTCCATCCCCATCCGGACGATGCGGTCCAGCGGCAGCCCGATCTGCTTGTGCCAGATGTCGATGGCCTCGTCGTCGTCGAGGTACACCGTCGCCCAGATCCGGTCACCGTCCAGGCCGAAGCCGCCGTCGGCCACCGGCTTCGTCGACAGGTCCCAGGCGAGGCGGATCGCTTCGTCCTTGAAGTAGTCGCCGAAGCTGAAGTTGCCGTTCATCTGGAAGAACGTGCCGTGACGCGTGGTCTTGCCGACCTCGTCGATGTCGAGGGTGCGCAGGCACTTCTGGATGCTCGTGGCCCGCGGCCAGGGCGGTGCCTGCTGGCCGACGAAGTACGGGACGAACTGCACCATGCCGGCGACAACGAACAGCAGGTTCGGGTCCTCGTACGGCAACGGCAGGCTGGGCACCACCGCGTGCCCGTTCGCCTCGAAGTGCCCCAGGAAGCGTCGGCGGATCTCTTCGGACTTCACCGTGTCATTGTCCCGACGGCTCGGAACCCGATTCGGTCGACACCTTCCCGAGCCTGCCGTCGAGCCCCGTTCCCTGCCGCAGCTCGGCCTCGCGTTCGGACATCGCGCTGCGGACGTCGGCGGCGAAATCACCGATCGACTCGGCAAGATCGGACAACCCGCGGGTCAGCCCCTGGGCCAGGCCGCTCGGCGTCATGCGCGCCGCGGCCCGTGAGAGCTTGCGGACCACGAGCGCACCGATCGTGATGCCCATGGCGAGCCAGAACAGGCGGCGCATCAGCTGCCCTTCCGGCCGGCGCGGTGCCGGCGCCGCGCGTCGCGGATCGCCTCGGAGTCGCGGCGGTCGGTGACCGTCCGGCGCACGCCGTAGCTGAAGGCCGCGACCTTGATCAGCGGCGAGCCGAGCGTGCTCGACACGACCGAGGTCAACGCGGCCACGTTCGTGGTCATCGAGTTGACGTTGCGGGCGATGCCCTCGACCTGGACGAGTTGCGCGTTGACCTGCGTCAGGGTGCCCTGCGCATCGTCGAGCAACGGCGATACGCCGTCGTGCGTCTTGCGAATCGCGAGCGTCGTCTCGTCGAGCATGCGGCCGAGTTTGAACAGTGGGATGGCAAGCAACAGCACGAGCAGCACGAATGCGCCCGCCGCGATCAGTCCCGCGATTGCCCCTCCGGACACGTGTTGCCTCCCACGTTCGTCGTCGCCACCGGCCTTGTCGGTCCCGGAACTGGTCCGACCCTAGTCGGTCAGCTCCCGCGCCCTGATCCATCGTTGTGTCCTCGGACGGCCGCCCGCAACTTGGCCAGCCGATCGGCCAGCTGGCGCTCTGCGCCTCGATCGGCGGGCCCGTAGTAATCGCGGCCGACGAGTTCGTCCGGCGGGTACTGCTGCGCGACGACCCCTTCCGGGCGATCGTGCGGGTACACGTAGCGCTGCGCGTGCCCGAGTTTCGCAGCTCCCGGGTAGTGCCCGTCGCGCAAGGCTGGTGGCACCGACCCGGCCAGCCCGGCGCGGACGTCGCCGAGGGCGGCATCGATGGCGGTGACGACGGCGTTCGACTTCGGTGCCAACGCGAGGTGGATCGTCGCCTGGGCGAGGTTGATCCGCGCCTCGGGCATGCCGATCAGCTGGACGGCCTGCGCGGCGGCCGTCGCGGCCAGCAGCGCGGTCGGATCGGCCAGGCCGATGTCCTCGCTGGCATGCACGACGAGCCGGCGGGCGATGAAGCGCGCGTCCTCGCCGGCTTCGAGCATCCGGGCGAGGTAGTGCAACGCGGCGTCCGCGTCCGAGCCACGGATGGACTTGATGAACGCGCTGATCACGTCGTAGTGCTGGTCGCCGTCGCGGTCGTAGCGCACGGCGGCGGTGTCGACGGCCTGCTCGAGCGTGGCCAGGTCGATCGTCGCGGCCCCCTCCGCCAGCGCAGTGCCGGCGGCCGCCTCGAGCGCGGTGAGCGCGCGGCGGGCGTCCCCGCCGGACATCCGCAGCAGGTGCGCGCGCGCGTCCACATCCAGGCCGACGGCGCCGCCGAGCCCGCGCTCGTCGGCGAGCGCGCGGTCGACGAGCGTCGCCACGTCGTCGTCGGTCAGCGGTTGCAGCGTGAGCAGCAGGCTGCGCGAGAGCAGCGGCGACACGATCGAGAAGAACGGGTTCTCGGTGGTGGCCGCGACGAGCGTGACGTGCCGCGCCTCGACCGCGCCGAGCAACGAGTCCTGCTGGGTCTTGGAGAAACGGTGGATCTCGTCGATGAACAACACCGTCTGTCGACCGCTGCGGCCGAGTTCGGACTTGGCTCGCGCGATCACCTCACGGACGTCCTTGACGCCCGCGTTCAGCGCGGACAGCTGTTCGAAGCGCCGGTTGGTGGCCGTGCTGACGATCAGGGCCAGCGTCGTCTTCCCGGTGCCCGGCGGACCGAACAGGATCAGCGAGAGCGGCGCGTCGCCCTCGACCAGGCGGCGCAGCGGCGAGCCGGCGGCCAGCAGGTGTTCCTGCCCGACCACTTCGTCCAGGCTCCGCGGGCGCATCCGTGCCGCGAGCGGCGCCGCCGGGTCGAGCGCGGCCACCGGTTCCGGGTCGGGCTCGAACAAGGTCACGGCCACAGCCTAGATTCGCGCCGCCGAGCCCCGGGCGCCGTGGCCCGATCCACCCTGGTCGCACCGACCCGGCTTCGCTAGCGTCGATCGCATGAGCCCTCGACAGACATCACCCGCCTTGCGCGATGACCTTCGACGCCCCGCGGTGCGGCGATGACGATTCCGCAGACCGTGGTCGGCCGCGGCCCCATCCACGTCATCGCCCTGCACGGCTGGTTCGGCTCGGCCACAGGGTGGGGCATGCTGCCGCAACTGATCGACCAGGACGCCTACACCTACGCCTTCCTCGACTACCGCGGCTACGGCACCAGACTCAGCGTGGCCGGCTCGTACACCGTCCCCGAGATCGCCGCCGACACCCTCGAGCTGGCCGATCAACTCGGCTGGGATCGCTTCGCCCTCATCGGCCACTCGATGGGTGGCTCGGCCGTCCAGCGCGTCTTCGCCGACGCGCCCGACCGCGTCACCGCGCTCATCGGGATCAGCCCCGTCCCCGCCTCGGGAGTGCCGTTCGACGACGACGGCTGGGCATTGTTCGACGGCGCCGCCCAGAACGACGGCAACCGGCACGCGATCATCGACTTGACGACCGGCAACCGCCAGACGAGGACCTGGATCGAGCAGATGGTGGCGTTCTCGGTCGCATCGTCGACGCGCGAGGCGTTCGGCAGCTATCTGCCGTCCTGGGCGAAGTACGACTTCGCCGCCGAACTGCCGACGCCGTCGATCCCGGTCAAGGCGATCGTCGGCCAGCACGACCCGGCACTCGGCGAGGCGACGATCAACGCCACCTGGGCGGCGCAGTTGCCAGGCAGCGAGGTCGACGTCCAGGCCAACGCCGGGCACTACACGATGTTCGAGGCGCCGGTGTCGCTCGTGACAAGCATCGAGAAGACGCTCGCCGAGGGCTCTTGACCGCAGCGCTGCACGATCCAGGGACCTACGTCGACGGGGTCCCGTTCGGCGCGATCGAGGCGTTGCGTGCCGAGGGGCCGCTCGCGTGGGTGGCCGAGCCCGACCTCCCGGGGCTGGCGGCCGGGCCGGGCTACCACCTCGTGCTCGCGCACGACCTCGTCCTGCGCGTGCTCAGGGATCCGGCGACGTTCTCGTCGTACGCCGGGGGGACGCAGATCCGCGACCCGGCGAGTACCGGCGATCTGGACTACGTCCGGCAGATGATGCTGAACATGGATCCGCCGGATCACTCGCGACTGCGGCGGATGGTCGCCCGCTCGTTCACGCCGCGTGCTGTCGCTGCGCTCGAACGGCGCATCGGCGAGCACGCCGTGCGGATCGTCGACCGGATGCTGGCCGGGCCGAGGGTGTGCGACTTCGCGAAGGCGGTCGCGGCGGACCTGCCGCTGCTCGCGCTCGCCGACGTCCTCGGCGTGCCGCCCGAGGACCGGTGGCTGATGTTCGACTGGTCCAACCGGGTGATCGGGTTCCTGGACCCCGACTACGCCATGTCGTCCTCGTTCGACCCGGCGCGCGGCTCGGCGCTGGCGCGGGAGGCGGTCGCCGTCCGGCCGGCACCGGGCCCGGACGCGCGGATGCCCGATCCGCGCAGCCACGCCGGCATGCCGGACCTCTACCGGTACGCGCACCTGCTCGCCGACGCCAAGCGGCTCGATCCGGGTGCCGACGTCATGTCGATCCTGCTCGCGCAGTTGGACGAGGACGGCGGCGCGATCTCGGTCGAGGAGTTCGAGAACATGTTCTGGCTCTTCGCCGTGGCCGGGAACGAGACGCTGCGCAACGGCCTGCCCGGCGGGATGGTGGCGCTGCTGTCCCACCCGGACGCGCAGCGCGCGCTGCGTGCCGATCCCGCACTGCTCACGACCGCGGTCGACGAGATGCTGCGCTGGTGGACCCCGGTGATGGTGTTCCGCCGCACGGCGACCCGAGAGGTGTCACTCGGCCCGGTGACCGTCCGCCCCGGCGCGAAGGTCGTGGTCTCATTCATCGCCGCCAACCGCGACCCGGCAGTGTTCGACCGGCCGGCCGAGTTCGACATCCGGCGCTCGCCGAACCCGCATCTCGTGTTCGGGCACGGCCCGCACTTCTGCCTCGGGGCGCACCTGGCCAGGACGCAGCTGCGCGCCCTGTTCGGCGAGTTGCTGGCCCGCACGTCGTGGCTCGAGGCCGCCGGGCCACCCGTCCTGCTGCGCTCGAACTTCCAGCGCGGCGTCAAGTCGCTGCCGATCCGGTGGACCGGGTGATCTCGGTCGGGCTCGCCCGGCGCTTGCGCGAGGGCGGTGTGCGGTGGCAGCCGGCCGTCGGCGACCGCTTCGTCGTGGCCGATCGCGGCATGGACGACGAGGTGTTCACGCTCTCGGACATGACCGTCGAGGTGCACGAGTTTCCCGGTCAGCAGCGAGTGATCGGCTTCAACGGCACCGTCGAGTGGGCACTGGACTCGGTCGAGGTCGGCCAATCGGTGTGGCTGCCGTCCGAGGCGCAGTTGCGCGAACTGCTCGCGGGCACCTTCCGCAGCCTCGAGCCGTGTGACGCCGGCTGGCGGATCACCATCCACGTCGCGGGCCGCACCGTGGTGGTCGAGGACGCCGACGCGGCGGGGGCCTACGGGCTCGCGCTGCTGCACCTGGTGACCGGAGCCACCGCAGCCCAACCCCCGCCGTAGTTGTCCCGGCTTTGACCCTGCGGTGGCCGCTGGACCGGCCCGATCACGACCACGGCGGGGTCAATGCGGGTTGGTGGATCGGGCTCAGTCCTCGGGAACGGAGTCGATGCCGGCTTCCTTGCGCTGTTCGGCCGTGATCGGCGCCGGGGCACCGGTCAGCGGGTCGTACCCGCCGCCGGTCTTCGGGAACGCGATCACGTCGCGGATCGAGTCGGTGCCCGACAGCAGCGCGCAGATCCGGTCCCAGCCGAACGCGATCCCGCCGTGCGGCGGTGCGCCGTACTGGAACGCGTCGAGCAGGAAGCCGAACTTCGACTGAGCCTCGGCCGCGTCGATGCCCATCACCGCGAACACGCGCTCCTGCACGTCACGCTGGTGGATACGGATCGAGCCGCCCCCGATCTCGTTGCCGTTGCAGACGATGTCGTAGGCGGTCGCGAGTGCGGGTCCAGGATCGGTGTCGAACGTCTCGAGGAACTCAGGGGCCGGGGACGTGAACGCGTGGTGCACCGCCGTCCACGCACCGGAGCCGACCGCCACGTCGCCGGACTCCACCGCCTCGGACGCCGGCGCGAACAGCGGGTAGTCCACGATCCATACGAACGACCAGGCCGACTCGTCGATCAGTTCCAGCCGTCGGCCGATCTCGAGCCGGGTCGCCCCGAGCAGCGCCCGGGCCGAGGCCGCCGGCCCGGCGGCGAAGAACACACAGTCCCCGGGCTCGGCGCCCACGTGCGCGACCAGGCCGGCCCGCTCGACGTCCGACAGGTTCTTGGCGACCGGTCCGCCGAGCGTCCCGTCGTCCTGGACGAGGACGTAGGCCAGCCCGCGGTGCCCGCGCTGCTTGGCGAACTCCTGCCAACCGTCGAGCGTGCGCCGCGGCTGCGACGCCCCGCCGGCCATCACGACCGCGCCGACGAAGGGCGCCTGGAACACCCGGAACGGCGTGTCGGCGAAGTAGCCGGTGCAGTCGACGAGTTCGACGCCAAAGCGCAGATCGGGCTTGTCCGAGCCGTAGCGGGCCATCGCCTCCGCGTAGGGCATCCGCGCGATCGGCGTCGGTACCGCGTAGCCGATCAACGCCCACAACGCCACCAGCACCGACTCGGCCATGGCGAGCACATCGTCCTGCTCGACGAAGCTCATTTCGATGTCGAGCTGGGTGAACTCCGGTTGCCGGTCGGCGCGGAAGTCCTCGTCCCGGTAGCACCGCGCGATCTGGAAGTACCGTTCCATCCCCGCGACCATGAGCAACTGCTTGAACAGTTGCGGCGACTGGGGCAGGGCGTACCACGAGCCGGGACGCAGCCGGGCCGGCACGACGAAGTCACGCGCGCCCTCGGGCGTCGAGCGGGTCATCGTCGGGGTCTCGATCTCGACGAAGCCCTGCTCGTACAGCGCCTCGCGGGCCGCGCGGTTCACCTGCGAACGCAACCGGATCGCGGCACCCGGACCCGGCCGGCGCAGATCGAGGTAGCGGTACTTGAGCCGGGCCTCCTCGCCGACCTCGGTGTGCTCGTCGACCTGGAACGGCAGGGTCGCCGCCTGGTTGAGCACCTGCAGCGCGGACGCGACCACCTCGATCTCGCCGGTCGCGATCGCAGCGTTGACGTTGCCCTCAGGACGCAGCCGCACCTCGCCGGTCACAGCGATGACCCACTCGTTGCGCAGCGCGTGCGCGTCGGCCTCGCGGAAGACCACCTGGGCCGACCCCGACGCGTCGC
This sequence comes from uncultured Actinomycetota bacterium, assembly GCA_963750295.1. Lineage (GTDB taxonomy): Bacteria > Actinomycetota > Actinomycetes > Mycobacteriales > Jatrophihabitantaceae > CAVVPY01. The sequence goes on along the minus strand of CAVVPY010000001.1, from coordinate 691,838 downwards.
GTACGTCGATGAAGGTGACGCCGCCGTGGTCGCGCCGGGTCGCGACCCAGCCGGCCAGGGTCACCGTCTGCCCCGCGTCGGAGGCGCTGAGCGAACCGGCTTCGTGCGTGCGAATCATTCGCCAACCTTCGTGGAGAGAACGTGCGGTCGCAGGTCGATGGCGGGCGGTGTCCAGGACGCCGGGTCGGCCTCGAACTGCTCACCGCTGCGGATGTCCTTGACCTCGTGTGGATTGCCCGGGAACCAGACGAAGGGGATGCCGCGGCGCTCGGCGTAGCGGATCTGCTTGCCGTACTTCTGCGGATTCGGTGCGACCTCGGTCGCTATCCCCCGGATCCGCAGCGCGGTCGCGATCGCCTCGCACGCCGAGCGCGTCTGCTCGTCGGGCAGCGCGATCAAGACGGCCGACGGGACCGACCGTGACCCCGTGAGGTCACCGCTCTGGAACAGCGGCATCAGCAGTCTCGTCACGCCGAGTGAGATCCCGACGCCCGGATAGGTCAGCTTCCCGTCCGAGGCCAGCGAGTCGTAGCGCCCGCCCGAGCACACCGAGCCGAGCGACTGGTAACCGTCCATCCGGGTCTCGAAGACGGTCCCCGTGTAGTAGTCGAGCCCGCGCGCGATGCGCAGGTCGGCCTCGACGCTGATCCCCGTGATCGAGGCGCAGCCGTCGATGACGGCGGCCAGTTCGGACAGGCCCTCGTCGAGCATCGCGTGCGCCACTCCGAGCGCCCACACCCGGGAGACGAACGACGAGTCCGGCGTCCGGATCTCGGCCAGGGCCAGGCACAGCGCCGCCTGGTCGGCGCTCAGCCCGGCCTCGGACTGCAGTTGCCGCTCGACGGCGTCGGGCGGCAACTTGTCCAGCCGGTCGATCGTCCGCATCACGGCCGGGACGTCACCGGCCCCGATACCGCGGTAGAACCCCTCGATCAGCTTGCGGTTGTTGACCTGCATCCGCAGGGGCGGCAGGAAGTCCAACGTCGCCAGCGCCTCGGCCATCACCCTGGCCACCTCGACGTCGTGGTGGAACGGCAGCGTGTCGCGGGCGATCACGTCGATGTCGGCCTGGGTGAACTCGCGATAGCGCCCCTGCTGGGGCCGCTCGCCGCGCCACACCTTCTGGATCTGGTAGCGCCGGAACGGGAACTCGAGGTGGCCGGCCTGGTCGAGGACGTAGCGCGCGAACGGGACGGTCAGGTCGAAGTGCAGCCCGAGTTCGGCCGCGCTCTCGTCCTCGGGGTCGGCGTGCAGCCGGCGCAGCACGTAGACCTCTTTGTCGATCTCGCCCTTGCGCAGCAGCGTGTCGAGCGCCTCCACGGCCGGCGTCTCGATCGGCGCGAAGCCGTGCAGTTCGAACACCGTCCGTAGCCGGTCGAGGACGGCCTGCTCGACGAACCGCTGCGCGGGCAACAGTTCGGGGAAGCCACTGAGCGCCATCAGAGGTCCTGCAGGTACGGGTTGCCGGCCCGCTCGCGAGCAATCGTCGTGGACGGTCCGTGTCCGCAGTGCACGACCGTCGCGTCGTCCAGCGGGACGATGACCTCGCGCAGCGAACGCTCCATCTCGGCCATCGAGCCACCTGGCAGGTCCACCCGGCCGATCGAGCCGGCGAACAGCACGTCGCCACTGAACAGCACCGGCTCGTCGGCACCGAACAGGTCGAACACGACCGATCCGGCGCTGTGCCCCGGCGCATGCCGCACGCCGAGATCCAGGCCACCGATCGAGAGCTTCTCGCCATCGGTGAGTTCGCGGACGTCGTCGGGCTCGGCGAAGGTGAGCGAGCCGAACAGCGGCGTCCCGGCGGGCATGCCGATGCCGCTCCACGGGTCGGCCAGCTGGCCGCGGTCCGCCGGGTGGATGAACGCCGGGACGTCGCGGGCCTGGCAGACCGGCAGCACCGAGAAGGTGTGGTCGAAGTGTCCGTGGGTGAGCAGGACGGCGACCGGGTGCAGCCGGTGCTGGGCGATGATCTCGTCCAGCTGCGGACCGACCCCGATCCCGGGGTCGACAACGAGGCACTGCTCGCCGTCGGCAGGCGCGATCACCCAGCAGTTCGTGGCGGTCGCGTCCGACGGGAAGCCCGCGATGAGCACAGCAGCACTCCACTAGGCCAGTTCGGACGGGAGCTCCCAGCCTAGCGAGCCGCTGAAAACGGGCCTCTCAGGCATCGCCGATCGGACTTTCGTACACTCCCGGGGACCGCATTGCCCGACCGCCGTCCTGGAGGACTCGTCCGTGCCGACGAACAAGCAGCGCCGTGAGACCCAGCGGCGCCATCTCGAACGGCAGCTCGAGCGACGGCGGGAGCGTGAGATCCGCCGCCGCAAGGCCACGCTGATCACCTCGATCGTCGGCACGCTCGTGCTGATCGGGGCCGTCATCCTGACCTTCACGCTGCTCGGCAGCGGTGACGACAAGAAGACGAACTCCGCCGCCGGGCCCGGGAGCGGCTCCAGTAGCCCGACCACACCGACCCGTCCCGCCACCCCGACGAGCAGCGCGCCCAGCCCGACGCCGTCCAAGTCCTACCCGCCGGCGACCGGCGCGAGCCTGACCTTCGCCGGTGTGACGGTCAAGGGGACGACCGATCTGAAGGGCTACCCCGTCGTCACGTCCAAGTCGTCGACGAACCCGAAGAAGCTCGAGTACAGCGACCTCGTCGTCGGCAAGGGCAAGGCGGCCACGCCGGCTTCGACGGTGACCGTCCAGTACACCGGGGTGCTCTACAAGGACGGGACCAAGTTCGACTCGTCGTGGGACCGCGGCCAGCCCGCCCAGTTCTCGCTGACCCAGGTCGTGAAGGGCTTCACGCAGGGGATCGGCGGCACGAGCGGCATCCCCGCGATGCACGCCGGCGGCCGGCGGATCATGATCCTGCCCGCGAGCCTCGGCTACGGCGCGCAGGCGCAGGGCAACATTCCGGCCAACTCACCGCTCGTGTTCGTGGTGGACCTGATCAGCGTCGACAGCTGAGCGACCCGGCCACGATCCGTGGCCGGTCAGACCGCGGAGTGCAGGCGGTACACGTCGTACACGCCTTCGACGTGCTTGATCGCGCGCAGCAGGTGGCCGAGGTGCTTGGCCTCGCCCATCTCGAAGGTGAAGTTGCTGACCGCGACCCGGTCGCGGTTCGTCGACACCGACGCGGACAGGATGCTCACCCGCTCGTCCGAGAGGACCCGGGTCACGTCCGACAACAGGCCGTGCCGGTCCAGTGCCTCGACCCTGATCGAGACGACGAATGTCGAGTTCGGGGACGGCGCCCACTCGACGTCCACCATCCGGTCGGCCTGGTCGAGCAACGACGCCGCGTTCGGGCACGAGCGGCGGTGCACGGACACGCCACCGCCACGGGTGACGAAACCCAGGATCTCGTCGCCCGGCAGCGCGTTGCAGCAGCGGGCCAGCTTCACCCACACGTCGGTGACGCCCTTGACCACCACGCCGACGTTTCCGCTGCTCGGCCGGCTGATGGTCGGTGACGAGGCCTGCGGGACGACCGCCTCGGCGATGTCCTCGATCGCGCCCTCGGCGCCCCCGAGCTGGGCGACCAGTTTCTGGACGACCGACTGCGCCGACACGTGGTTCTCGCCGATCGCGGCGTAGAGCGCGGAGATGTCGGCGAGGTGCATGTCGTGGGCGAGGGTGAGCAACTGGTCCCCGCCGAGCAACCGCTGGATCGGCAGCGAAGCCTTGCGCATCGCCTTGCCGAGCGCGCTCTTGCCCGCGTCGATCGCGTCCTCGCGGCGCTCGCGGGCGAACCACTGGCGGATCTTGGTGCGGGCGCGGGGGGACTTGACGAAGTTGAGCCAGTCCCGCGAGGGGCCGGCGGCCTCGGCCTTGGACGTGAACACCTCGACCGTGTCGCCGTTGTCGAGGACGGACTCCAGCGCGACCAGCTTGCCGTTGACGCGCGCACCGATGCAGCGGTGCCCGACCTCGGTGTGCACGGCGTAGGCGAAGTCGACGGGGGTCGAGCCCAGCGGCAGTGCCAGCACGTCACCCTTCGGGGTGAACACGTATACCTCGGACGCCCCGAGGTCGTAGCGCAGCTCGTCGAGGAACTCCTCGGGCTCCTTGGCCTCGCGCTGCCAGTCCAGCAGCTGCCGCAGCCAGCCCATCTCGTCCGAGACGCCGCCGGGGTCCGCGACGTCGAGCTTCTTCTGCCCCTTGTACTTCCAGTGCGCGGCGATGCCGTACTCGGCCGTGCGGTGCATCGCGTGCGTGCGGATCTGCAGCTCGACCGGCTTGCCGCCCGGGCCGATCACGGTCGTGTGCAGCGATTGGTACATGTTGAACTTGGGCATCGCGATGTAGTCCTTGAACCGGCCGGGCACCGGCTGCCAGTTCGCGTGGATCACACCCAGCGTCGAGTAGCAGTCGCGCTCGGTCTCGACGAGCACGCGGATACCGACCAGGTCGTAGATGTCGGTGAAGTCGCGGCCGCGCACGATCATCTTCTGGTAGATCGAGTAATAGTGCTTCGGCCGGCCGGTGACGGCGGCCTTCAGCGACCCCTCGCGAAGGTCGGCGTTGATTCGCTCGATGACCTCACCGAGGTAGGTGTCGCGCGAGGGTGCGCGCTCGGCCACCAGCCGGACGATCTCGTCGTAGCGCTTCGGGTAGAGCGTGGCGAAGGCGAGATCCTCCAGCTCCCACTTCACCGTGTTCATGCCGAGGCGATGCGCCAGCGGGGCCAGCACTTCGAGCGTCTCGCGCGCCTTGCGCTCCTGCTTCTCGGGCGGCAGGAAGCGCAGTGTGCGCATGTTGTGCAGTCGGTCGGCGAGCTTGATCACCAGCACCCGGGGGTCACGGGCCATCGCGACGACCATCTTGCGGATCGTCTCGGCCTCGGCGGCCGCGCCGTACTTGACCTTGTCCAGCTTGGTGACGCCGTCGACCAGATGGCTCACGTCCGCGCCGAACTGTGCTTCGACGTCCTGCAGGCTCAGTCCGGTGTCCTCGACGGTGTCGTGCAGCAGGGCCGCGACGAGGGTCGTGGTGTCCATGCCCAGCTCGGCCAGGATCGTCGCCACCGCGAGCGGGTGGGTGATGTAGGGGTCCCCGCTCTTGCGCAGTTGACCGCGGTGGCACTGGTCGGCAAGGTCGTAGCCGCGCTGCAGCAGCCGGGCGTCGACCTTGGGGTGCGCGCCGCGGTGGATCGCGAGCAGCGGCTCGAGCACGGGCTTCACGCCGGACTGTCGTGGCGTTGCCGCGAGCCGGCGCGCGAGCCGGTCGCGCACCCGCCGCCGGTGCGTGCCCAGATCGAGCGAACCCGTGTCGAGCGAACCCGTGTCGAGCGGACCCGTGTCGAGCGCACCGGCGTCGAGCGGACCAGCGTCGACCGGATCCGTGTCGGGGACCCCGGCGCCGGCGCGGGCCTGTGCTGTCACGGCCGGTTCGACCGGTGCGGGCTCGACCGGTGCGGGCTCGACGGCTGTCGGCTCGGCGGCTGTCGGCTCGGCGGCTCTCGGTTCGGTTGCTGCGCGGTCGGCGACCGCCTCCGGCGCCGGGACGGGCTCACTCGCCGGGATGGTGTCTGCGGCCGGCGTGGCGTCTGCCGCTGGGGTGGCGTCGGCTGGTGCCGCGCTGTGCCGGGCCGGGGCGGCACTGCGCGCGCCCGCGCGGACGACGGCCGGGTCCTCCGGCGAAGTGCGGGCGGGCTCGGTCGCCCGGTCGGTACTCAGCGAGGTCCCCTCTCGGTCGAGGCCATAGCTGCCACCGGCAAGTCTACGGGCGCTCAGTCAGCGCACGGGCGGGCCCGGCGCGCCTCGACACCGATCAGAGCCGCAGCAGTGAGTGCAGCGGCGCCAGGCCGGCCACCTCGGCGCGGCCGCCGAGAACTCCGAGTTCGAGCAGCACCGCCAACCCGGTGACGACGCCCCCGGCCTGCGCGATCAGTTCGGCCGCCGCACGCAGCGTGCCACCGGTGGCCAGCACGTCGTCGACCAGCAGCACCATCCGCCCGTCCAGGACGTCGACCGGCACCTCGATCTCGGCGCGGCCGTATTCGAGGTCGTAGGAGCGCCGCACGGTGGGCGGCGGTAGCTTGCCGGCCTTGCGCACCATGACTGCACCGCAGTCGAGATGGCGCGCGAGCGCGCCGGCGAGGACGAAGCCGCGCGCCTCGACGCCGGCGACGAGTTCCGCTCCCGCGGCGACCGCGGCCAGCCCGGTGACGGCTTCGGCCAAAGTGTGCGAGTCGGCGAACAGCGGGGAGATGTCCTTGAACAAGATCCCCGGCTGCGGAAAGTCCGGGACGTCGCGCAACTGGGACGCGATCAGCGCTGCCAGAGCCGCTCCGCCATCACCGCTCGGCGCACTCACCTGCGCCGACGCTGGGGTCGCGCGCCGGGTTTCGGTGCCGGCGCAGGACCTCCGGCGCGCCGCTGCGTCCGGGTCGGCGTGAGCCCGGCTGCGGTCAGTTCGCGGTCCTCCTCGGCGCGCCTGGCCTCGCTGGAGCGCTTGGCCTGGACCCGCTTCGTCAGCGCCTTGTAGCCGGGCTCACGCTCGGTGAGCTCCACGACGATCGGCGTCGCCAGGAACAGCGAGGAGTACGCACCGGAGGCCAACCCGACGAACAGGATCAGCGCGAGGTCCTTGATCGTGCCCACGCCCAACACGCCGGCGCCGACGAACAGCAGCCCCGCGACCGGCAGCAGCGCGATCAACGAGGTGTTGATCGAGCGCATCAGCGTCTGGTTCACCGCAAGGTTGGCGGCCTCGGAGTAGGTCATCCGCGACCCGGCCAGCAGATCGCGCGAATTCTCGGCGACCTTGTCGTAGACGACGACCGTGTCGTACAGCGAGAAACCGAGGATGGTCAGCAGCCCGACGACGGTGGACGGGGTCACCTCGAAGCCGATGATCGAGTACACGCCGGCGGTGAGGATCAAGTCGTGGATCAGCGCGACGATGCCGCCGACCGCCATCCGCCACTGGAAGCGGAAGGAGATGTAGATCGACACGATGACGAGGAACACGATCAGGCCCTGGATCGCCTTGACCGTGATGTCGTGGCCCCAACTCGAGCTCACGGAGTCGATCGTTATCGACCTCGCCGCCAAGCCCAGTCGTTGCTCGACCGCACCTTCGATCCGCTGCTGCTCGTCCGGCGTGACCGATTCGATCTTGACCACGACCTGACGCGTGGAGCCCGAGCCGACCTCCTGCGGCGGGTCGGCCGGAGACTTCCCGGCTGCCGCGAACGCCGACTCGACGTCCGAGGTCGAGATCGAGGTGCTGCTGACCGGGATCTGGAACTGGGTGCCACCGGCGAACTCGACACCGTAGTTGAAGCCACGGATGCCGATGCTCAGCGCGCAGATGGCCACCAGGATCGCCGAGGCGAGGTACCACCGCTTGCGGGTGCCGATGAACTCGATCTTGGTCTCGCCCCGGTACAGCCGGGTGACGATCGACATCAGCTGGACTCCTCGTCGTTCTTGCCGCGCATCCGGGCCCGGCGAGCCGCGGCACGTTCGGCGGCCGAGCCGGCCACCGGTGTCGTCCGACGGCGCTCGGACTCCTCGTCGCTCGGGGCTGCAGCATCGTCGTCGTCCTCCGCGCCGGCGGGCGCGTCGACGCTCGGCGGCTCGGGGGCCGCGTCGCGTTCGAGCACCGCGACACCGGTCTGCGCCGGCTCGGCCTTGCCGGCCCCCCGCGCCCTGGTCGGCGCCCGGCGGGAATCGATTGCGGTGTCGCTGATGGCGGGGCCGCTGCGCAGGGCGTCCAGACCGGTGACCCGGGACGAGCCGAAGGACTTGAACCGCGACAGCCACGACACGAGCGGGTGCGTGAACAGGAACACGACGACCAGGTCGAGGATCGTCGAGAGGCCCAGGGTGAAGGCGAAGCCCTTCACGTCACCGGCCGCGAAGTAGTACAAGATCGCGGCGGCGAGGAAGGAGACGGTGTCGGCCGACAGAATCGTGCGTCGAGCACGTACCCAGGCGCGTGGCACTGCCACGCGTGCCGACCTGCCTTCGTGCACCTCGTCCTTGAGCCGTTCGAAGAAGACGACGAAGGAGTCGGCCGTGATACCGACGGCGACGATGAAGCCGGCGATACCGGCCAGGCTGAGCGTGAACCCGATCTGGTTCCCGAGCATGACCAGGCAGGCGTAGGTCAACGCGCCGGACACGAGTAGCGAGAAGATCGTGACGATGCCGAGCGCGCGGTAGTAGATCAGCGAGTAGACGACGACCAGGATCAGCCCGATGCCGCCGGCGAGCAGGCCGGACTTGAGCTGCGAGCTACCAAGTGTCGCCGACACCTGCTGTGCCTGCTCGGTCTTGAAGCTGAGCGGCAGCGCACCGTACTTCAGCTTGTTCGCCAGGTCACGCGCCGTGGACGAGGTGAAGCTGCCGGTGATCTCGGTGGACCCGCCGTTGATCGTCTCGTTGTTGTACGGGTTGGAGATGATCGTGCCGTCGAGGGTGAACGCGACGTAGTCCGCGCACGGCGTGCCTGTGCCGCACGCAGTGATGTCAGCGGTCGGTGCCACCCCACCCACGTTGTGCTTGGCGGTGTAGTCGGCCCACCTCGCCTGGCCCGAGCCCTTGAGTTCGAGGCGGACCGTCCAGGCTGTCTGGCCGTTGGCGAGGTTCGGCGCCACGGCCGAGGCACTGCTGATCTGCTTGCCGGCCACGATCACCGGGCCGAGCAGGAACACCCGCTGCGAGGAGTCGCAGGCGAGGAAGTAGCTGTCGGGGATGTCCTTCTCGGTCTGGCCCGCGGCGCAGTCGAAGTTGGCCAGCGCCGCGGCGAGCGCGCCCTGCTGGGGTTGGGGCAGCTTCTGGAAGTCGGTGTCGGTCAACGGGACGGTGAACTTGCCGGCCTTCGCCGCCGCCGCGACCGGGTCGGCCGTGCACGCGGGCGGCTGCTGCGGCGTGGTGCTGCCGCTCGGGGTCGGTGCCGGTGCGCTGCTCGCCGTGGGCTTCGCCGAGGGCGAGGTCGGTGCCGTGGTGGCCGTCCCGCTCGCCGGCGCGGCTCGCGGCACGGTCAGCGGGGTCGCGGACGCGGCCGCTCCGGACACCGGCGCGGTCGGGCTCGGCGACGCGGCAGGAGCCGACGACGCCGAGCCGCTGGCCGACGGGTTGGCGCTCGGCGACAAGCACGCGAGCTGGACCGGCGGCGCGACGAGGCCTCGGAAGTTCAGCACCGCGGCCGCGCCGAGCTTGCTGACGTCCGAGGACTTGTCGCCCGGGATCGAGACGACCAACTGGTCGCTGCCCTGGATGATCACCGTCGCCTCGGTCACGCCGGTGCCGTTGACGCGATCCTCGAGGATCTGCTTGGCCTGCTCCATGCTGCTGGACGACGGCGTGGACCCGTTGTCGGTCTTGGCCGTGAAGATCACCTGCGTGCCGCCGACGAGGTCAAGGCCCAGCTTGGGCGTGTGCCGCTGGCCGGGCCAGAACACGATGGCGTACAGCAGCGCGAGAATGCCGACCAGGGCGAGGAAGTAGCGCCCGACGCGCAACGTTCCGACGGGTGGTGCCACGGGGTTTGTCTCCTCGGCGTTCAGGTCTCAGTGTGCGGATCAAGCGGGTATTTCGGTGGGTGGTGACGGCCGTAGCGGCCGCGGTCGGCACGGACGGAGCACGGCGACATACGGCACAACTACGGCACCGTGAGCCGAACGCGACCGATCCGGTGCATCAGTATGACCGACGGCACTGTGCGGCCGAGATCAGGAGGTGGACGTGCGCCCGTCGCCGTCGCTCGATTCGGCGGTGCGGTCGATCGCCCGCCGGTACTGCGTCGGTACCGAGGCTGCGTCGCGCAGGGCCGCCAGCGCCCACTTCACCTCGACGCCAGGGGCGATCGACAGCGTGACCGTGCCGTCGTCGTGGCGCCCCACGACCGTCCCGTACAGGCCCGAGGTCGTCATGACCTCGGTGCCGACCCCGATCCGCTCGGCGCGCATCGCCTCCTCGGCGAGCTGACGACGACGCGTTGCGCTGGCTGTAGAGCAGCAGACCAACGAGCAGGACCAGAGGGATCAGAGTAGGGCCAGTACACGCACAGTGACCCTACGCGTCGACCTAGGCAGTCGAACAGCGTCGGCGGGCCGGCACGAGGCGGCACGAGCCCGAGGTGCTCCCACGCAGCCGGTGTCGCGACCCGTCCACGGGGCGTGCGGGCGAGCAGCCCGGCGCGGACGAGGAACGGCTCGGCGACCTCCTCGACGGTCTCGACCTCCTCGCCGACGGCGACCGCGAGCGTCCCGACACCGACCGGTCCGCCGCCGAAGCGGCGCACCAGGGCGTCGAGCACGGCGCGGTCGAGCCGGTCGAGGCCGAGCTGGTCGACGTCGTACACGGCCAGCGCCGCCTGCGCGATCTCGGCGCTCACCCGATCCCGTCGGCCCGCACCTCGGCGAAGTCGCGCACCCGGCGCAGCAGCCGGTTGGCGATGCGCGGCGTGCCGCGCGAGCGGCCGGCGATCTCGGCGGCGCCGTCCGGTCTCCAGGGCGACGCCGAGCAGCGCAGCCGAGCGGAACAGCACCGTGACTCGAGCTCGTCCGGGTCGTAGAAGTCCATGTGGGCGGTGAAGCCGAACCGGTCGCGCAGCGGTCCGGTCAGCAGGCCGGCCCGGGTGGTGGCGCCGACCAGCGTGAACGCCGCCAGGTCGAGCGGGATGGCGGTCGCGCCCGGCCCCTTGCCCACGATCACGTCGACGCGGAAGTCCTCCATCGCCATGTACAGCAGTTCCTCGGCAGGGCGGGCGATGCGGTGGATCTCGTCGATGAACAGCACCTCGCCGTCGGTGAGGCTGGTCAGCAGCGCCGCGAGGTCGCCGGCCCGCTCGATGGCGGGCCCGCTCGTCACCCGGATCGGCGCGCCGAGCTCGGTCGCCGACGATCATCGCCAGGCTGGTCTTGCCCAGTCCCGGCGGTCCGGACAGCAGGACGTGGTCGGGCGGGCGGTTGCGGCGGAGCGCGCTCTCGAGGACCAGCTGCAGCTGCTCGCGCACCTTCGGCTGGCCGACGAACTCCCCGAGGTGCCGGGGCCGCAGGCTCGCCTCGACCTCCCGTTCGTCCGAGGCCGGCAGCGGGCTGACCACGTCCTCGGCCGCCTTCCCCCCCGGTGCGACCAGATTCGGGGCCGCGAACTGGTCAGACGTGGGGGGAAGCGGGCCGTCGGAGGTCATCGGGCGCGTCCGAGCAGCTGGATGGCGCGGCGCAGCAGGGCCGACGACGTCCGGGGCGTCGCCGGCCTCGGCCGACACCACGTCGATCGCGTCGGCGGCCTCCTTGCCGCGAGAAGCCGAGGCCGGCGAGGGCGTGGCCGAGCTGGTCGCGCCACGGCGCGACGGGCGTCAGCCCGGCCGGCCGAGGCCGACGGCGTCCGCGCCGTCGATCGAGCCGATCCGGTCGCGCAGCTCGATCACGATCCGCTCCGCGCCCTTGCGGCCGATGCCCGGGACGGCGGTCAGCGAGGCGAAGTCGCTGGTCGCGATCGCCCGGCGCAGCTCGCGCGGCGGAGTGCACGGCGAGCATCGTCTGCGCCAGCTTCGGCCCGACGCCGTTCGCGGTCTGCAGCAGCTCGAACAGCGCCCGCTCGTCGTCGTCGGCGAACCCGTAGAGCGTGAGCGAGTCCTCGCGGACGACCAGGCTGGTCGCCAGCCGGGCCGTCTCGCCCAGGCGCAGCCGGGCCAGCGTGCCGGGCGAGCAGGAGACCGACAGCCCGACGCCGCCGACCTCGACGACCGCGCCGTCCGGGCCGAGCGCGGCGACCGTCCCGCGCACGCTGGCGATCATGACGGCGACTCGTTGAGCTCGGCGAGCTTGCGGCGTACGGCCTCGATCGCCGCGTAGGACGCCGCGTTCTCGTCCGCGGACAGCTCGAGTGTCTCGCGCAGCGCGATGGCCGCGGCGAAGTTGAACTGGGCCTCGGTCCAGTTCTGCTGCGAGTACAGTCGTTCAGCCCCGCCACGTGCCGGGTGAGCGCCTCGATGACCGGCCCGAAGCCGGCCCGGCGACCCCTCCAGCTCGACAACAGTCAGGTTCGCCTCGACGAACTCGCCGCGGCGCTGGTGCACGTGCGCGAGCCGGAGGCGGGCCAGGTGCTGCTGCGCCGCGGTGCCGGCGATCTCGGCACGGTCGGCGGCGCGGTGCGCCTCGTCCAGCGCGTCGTCGAGGTCACCGATCCCCCGCAGCACGTCGACGAGGTCGGCGCGTGCGAGCAGTTCGGCGATCTCGTCGGGGGCCTCGAGCAGGTCGCGGCGCAACTCGGCGATCCGCGTCCGCACCGCGTCCGGGTCGGCGTAGACCTCGTTCAGCGTGTCGGGGTCGTAGGTGTGCTCCAAAGTCATCGACGGGACCATTTTTGCAACAGCTGCCGTCAGCCGCGCCTGCGCACTGCCCCGCCACACCTGGCAGATCGCCAGCGCCAGCGCGTCCGCGGCGTCGGCCGGCCGCGGCGTCGCGGTCAGCCGCAGCAGCCGGGTGACCATCGCGCCGACCTGGGCCTTGTCCGCCGTGCCCGAGCCGGTGACCGCAGCCTTGACCTCGCTCGGGGTGTGCACCGCGACGGGATACCGGCCCTGGTCGCGGCGACGATCGCAAGCCCGGCGACCTGCGCCGTCCCCATCACGGTGCGGACGTTCTGCTGGCTGAACACCCGCTCGACGGCGACGACGTCGGGTGCGAAGCGCTCGATCGCGGCGGCGATCGCGTCGGCCTGGACGAGCAGCCGGCTCGCCGACCGGGGCGTCGGACGCGGTATGGATGACCTCGACGTGGACGAGCGTGAGCGGACGGCCGGGTGCACCGTCGACGACGCCGAGGCCGCACCGGGTCATGCCCGGATCGACACCCAGCACCCGCACCGATCCACCGCCTCACCCGTGTCGAACGACCGTTCGATGAAGCCTAGGGCGAGCCACGACGCGCTCGACACAGACACGCCGTCACCTCCCGTACCGTCGGGGCCATGTCGCTGTACGACCTGAACCAGCGCCGCGGCGCCGTCCGGCCCAGCCCGCTGTTCCTCGCCTTCGTGGCGCTCACCGCAGGCGGCGGCGCCCTCGCCTGGACCTCGGACGAGCCGGGATCGCGCCTCGGCGACCTCGGGGTGTTCCTCTTCGTCCTCGGCGGCTGGGTCGTCTCGTTGTGCCTGCACGAGTTCGCCCACGCCTACGCCGCATACCGGGCCGGCGATCGCAGCGTCGAAGCGCGCGGCTACCTGACGCTGAACCCGTTCAAGTACGCCCACCCGGTGCTGTCGATCGCGCTGCCGCTGTTCTTCATCGTCCAGGGCGGGATCGGGCTGCCCGGCGGCGCGGTGTACCTGCACCGGCACGCGTTCCGCAGCCGCGCGATGCAGAGCGTCGCTGCCGGCGCCGGACCGGCGACCAACATCGTCTTCGCCGCCGTCCTGCTGAGCGTCGCGGGCGGCCACACCGACGGCGACCACCTGCGGTTCTGGTCCGGCCTCGCGTTCCTCGGGTTCCTGCAGGTCACGGCGGCGGTGCTGAACCTGCTGCCGATCCCCGGTCTGGACGGCTGGGCGATCATCGAGCCCTACCTCGACCCGAAGATCGCGCAGGGCGCGGAGAAGATCAAGCCGTGGGGCATGCTCGGCGTGATCGTATTGCTGCAACTGCAGGGCCTGCGCAACGCGTTCTTCGACCTGGTGAACTACTTCTACGACCTCACCGATGTCGAACTTCCAGGCCATCCGGATGTGGGAGTTCGGTTACCAGTTCTTCAAGTTCTGGGTGAAGAACCCGCTCTAGATGATCGATCGTCGCACGGTACTGGCCGGGTTACTCGGCGCTGCGGGCGCCACTGTGCTGGCGGGGTGCCGTTCCGGACTTCCCGCGGGAGTGCCCTCGCTCGCGCCCGGCGCCACACTCAGCGGAAGCTTCGCCTCCCGCTATCGCGGCGGACTCGACCCCGGCTGGACGATCGCATGGCCGCCCGGCCACGACGGTGAGCGGCTGCGCGTCCTGGTCGTGCTGCATGGGCGCGGCGGCACCCACTCGGATGCGTTCGGCGCGAGCCTGCATCTCGACCGCTTCCTGGCGCAGGCGACGGCGCACGGGACCGCTCCGTTCGCGATCGCGTCGGTGGATGGCGGCGACCACGACTACTGGCACCCCCGGCGCGCCGGGGATCCTGCAGGGATGGTGATCCACGAGTTCCTGCCGCTGCTCGCAGCGCAGGGCCTGTCGTGCGACCGGGTCGGGTTCCTCGGCTGGTCGATGGGCGGCTACGGCGCGCTGTACCTGTCCAGCGTGCTGCGCAGCGCGCAGGTCGCCGTCGCGGTGGCCGAGAGCCCGGCGATCTGGCACCGAGGCGACCAGAGTGTGGCCGGGGCCTTCGACGACCGCACGGACTTCGACGCGCACACGATCTTCGGCAGGCAGCGGCTACTCGCCGGGATCCCAATGCGCATCGACTGCGGCGACGAGGACGGCTTCGCCCCGATCACGCGCGAGCTGCGGGCCAGCCTGTCACCCACACCAGCCGGCGGGATCGAGCCGGGCGGGCACGACTCGACGTACTGGCGCGGCCAGGCGCCCGCGCAGCTCGCCTTCGTGGGCCGGCACCTCGAGCGCTGACGCCGGCGCGCCTCACTCGGCGCCGACGGACTCCAGGATCTCGTCGCTCACGTCGAAATTCGCGTACACGTTCTGCACGTCGTCGGAGTCTTCGAGCGCATCGACGAGGCGGAACACCTTGCGCGCGCCGTCCTCGTCCAAGGGCACCTGGACGCTGGGCAGGAACGACGAGTCGGCCGAGTCGTAGTCGATCCCGGCGTCCTGCAGGGCGGTGCGCACCGCGACCAGGTCGGTCGCCTCGCAGACCACCTCGAACGAGTCGCCGAGGTCGTTGACCTCCTCGGCGCCGGCTTCGAGCACCGCCAGCAACACGTCGTCCTCGCCCAGGTCGTTACGCGGGACGATGATCACGCCCTTGCGGCTGAACAGGTACGACACCGAACCCGGGTCGGCCATCGAGCCGCCGTTGCGGGTCATCGCCGTGCGGACCTCGGACGCGGCGCGGTTGCGGTTGTCGGTCAGGCACTCGATCAGGACGGCCACGCCGCTGGGTCCGTAGCCCTCGTACATGATCGTCTGCCAGTCCGCGCCGCCGGCCTCGACACCCGAGCCGCGCTTGACCGCACGCTCGATGTTGTCGATCGGGACGGAGTTCTTGCGCGCCTTCTGGATGGCGTCGTACAGCGTCGGGTTGCCGTCCGGGTCGCCGCCGCCGGTCCGGGCGGCCACCTCGATGTTCTTGATCAGCTTCGCGAAGAGCTTGCCCCGCCTGGCGTCGACGACGGCCTTCTTGTGCTTGGTCGTGGCCCATTTGCTGTGGCCGCTCATGCGCTCGTCCTAACCATCTCGCAGAAGTACGCGTGAATGCGTCCGTCCCCGGTCAGCTCGGGGTGGAACGACGTGGCCAGCAGGTGTTGCTGGCGAACCGCCACGATCCTACCGGCGGCGACCCCGGTGCTTACCCGGCCGAGGGCCGTCGCGGCCGGGCCGACGTCCTGCACCCAGGGCGCCCGGATGAAGACTGCGTGCACCGGCCCTCCTGGCACGCCGTCGATCTCGATGTCCTCCTCGAACGAGTCGACCTGACGCCCGAAGGCGTTGCGGCGGACGGTGACGTCGATCCCGCCGATGGTCTCGGCGAGGGGTGAGCCGCCGTCATCGATGCGATCGGCCAGCAGGATCATCCCCGCGCACGACCCGAACACCGGCAGCCCACCCGCGATCCGCGCGCGCAGCGGCGCCATCAGCTCGACCAGCCGTGCGAGTTTGACGATCGCCGTCGACTCACCGCCCGGCAGCACCAGACCGTCGAGCGCGGCCAGCTCACCGGGACGGCGGACAGGGACGGCGGTGCAGCCGGCCGCCTCGATGGCGCGCGCGTGCTCGCGGACGTCCCCCTGCAGTGCGAGGACCCCGATCGTGGGGCTCATCCCGGGCGCGGGCGGGCCCGTTACCAGCCGCGCTCGGCCAGGCGGTGCGGCTGCGGGACGTCCTCGACGTTGATCCCGACCATCGCCTCGCCCAGCCCGCGCGAGACCTTCGCGATCACGTCCGGGTCGTCGAAGAACGTGGTGGCCGAGACGATCGCCTCGGCGCGCTGCGCCGGGTTGCCGGACTTGAAGATGCCCGAACCGACGAACACACCCTCGGCGCCGAGCTGCATCATCATCGCCGCGTCCGCGGGCGTCGCGATGCCGCCGGCGGTGAACAGCACGACCGGCAGCCGACCTGCTGCCGCGACCTCGCGCACCAGCTCGAACGGTGCCTGCAGCTCCTTCGCCGCGACGTAGAGCTCGTCCTCGGGCAGGTTCTGCAGCCGCCGCAGCTCGCTGCGGATCTTGCGCATGTGCGTGGTCGCGTTCGAGACGTCGCCCGTGCCGGCCTCGCCCTTGGACCGGATCATCGCCGCACCCTCGGTGATGCGCCGCAGGGCCTCACCGAGGTTGGTCGCGCCGCACACGAACGGGACGGTGAACTGCCACTTGTCGATGTGGTTGCTGTAGTCGGCGGGCGTGAGCACCTCGGACTCGTCGATGTAGTCGACGCGCAGCGACTCGAGCACCTGGGCTTCGACGAAGTGCCCGATGCGCACCTTGGCCATCACCGGGATCGAGACGGCGGCCTTGATGGCCTCGATCATGTCGGGGTCGCTCATCCGCGAGACGCCGCCCTGCGCGCGGATGTCGGCCGGCACGCGTTCGAGCGCCATCACCGCCACCGCGCCGGCGTCCTCGGCGATCTTTGCCTGCTCGGCGGTGACGACATCCATGATGACGCCGCCCTTGAGCATCTCGGCCATCCCGCGCTTGACCTGCGCGGTGCCGACCTGGTGCTGGTTCTCGTGCTCGCGAGACTGCTGGTGAGCCATGGCCACAAGTCTACGAGGCGCGAAGCGCCACCCGGACCTCGTGCGGGGAGCCAGTCACCCGCCGGTGGCCTGCCGGGCCTCCGACGGCACGAATCAGGACGAGTAGGTCGTGACGCTGCGCCGCACGAGCGCCACCCACGCTCCGCCCGGCGTGAGGTCGATCGGCTTGCCCTTCGACGTCAGCTTCGTCCCTGACAGCTTGCGGGTGCGTTCCCACTTGCCGTTGATGCGGCGGCCGTTCCGGAACACCGACACCCGCCCGCTGCCCACCGTCTCGGTGAACTGCGACGGGTTGCCGTTGACGTCGGTGTCCTGCGGGTGCGGCACGATCGTGCAAGCCTGGACGATGACATTGGGCGTCGCCACCGGCTGGCCGTCCGCCGCGACCTGGCGGTACCCGTTGATGTAGCGGACATACATCTTGGTGTTCGGGTTGTACCGGAACTCGACCACCTGGCTACCGACGCGGGTCCGGACGACGTAGGCGCGCGGCGTGTTCTTCAGCCCCGTGACCGATCGGTTCCAGGTCAGCCCGATGCTGTGCGGCCGTGGCGTGCGGATGTGCGTGGCCACCTTCTTCAGATCGAGGACGAGATTGATGTAGGTCGACTGGGGCCGGTACACGCGCGAGTAGTACGCGGCGCCGCGGTCGTTGATCCACCCCTTGATGCCCGAGCGGTCGAGCAGCGGCAGCGCGTCGTGCCCCCCGCCCGACGCGGCGAGGGTGATCTTGCCGTACTCCAGCAACAGGTCGGGGTCGCTCGGCCGGGTGCTGCGGACGTAGCCGACAACCGGCTTGTAGGTGCCGAAGACGGCCAGGAGGCGGCTGAGCCCGGCTTCGGCCTCTTCGATGTACACGATGTCGGCCCGGTCGATCCCGCGCTGCGGGCGGCCGGGAGCGGTGTCGTCGATCTTGACGGCGACAAGCGGCAGTTTCGGCACCGCGCCACGTCCGGTCAGCGGGTTGACCGGCCGTGCTGCTGGCTTGGCGGGCGGCTTTCGCGACGCCGAGGAGGACGGCGACGTTGTCGCGCTGGACGTCGGCGAGCCGGGCGTCGCCGACGGGGACGTCCCGGAGCCGTCGCTTCCGGTGCAGGCAGCGGCGAGCAGGGCCGCGACGAGCGCGCACCCCAGGCCGGCGCGCCGGGCGGTACGGGAGCCAACAGCAGTCATTCGGGGTCCTTGTCGGGATCGGGTCGACCAGGTGACGGTACGGGCTCGACCTGCGCAGGGATCGCTACGGCTGGCAGCGTGTCGTCGATATCGAAGAACATCGGCAGTTCCACCCGTCCGGCAAGTCGCAGCAGCCGCGGCATCCTGCCCGTTCGCAGGCTGCGGGTGTCGCGCACCGCGTCGTTGTAGAAGCGCCGGGCCACCTGGACCCGTGCGGCCGCCTCGTGCAATTCGGCCACCGCATAGTCGGCGAGGGTGGTGTCGGCGCCGGCCAGCTCCACGACGGCCCGGCCGACCGCGTTCTCGGCACCCAGGCGTTCGATCGGGTCAGCGGTGACGAGGGCAGCCAGCGCAGTCGTCTCCAGATCGCGGCGGTCACCGGCCGCGACGCCGCTGCCGGGGGACTCGGCGACATGCTGCAACGCCGCCGCGCGGCGCACCAGCTGGGCGTCCAGGGCGGCGCGGGCGGCATCCACGCGCGCGTGCAACCGGTCGAGGCGGGTGAGGGTGAAGGTGACCCACATCGACAGCAGGATCGCGAGCAGCACGGCCGCGATCAGCCAACCAACGGGGAGCATGGCCTCCGACTCTAAACCCGGCGGCCTGAGCGCGAACTCAGCCGGGCAGGGTGCCCGCCCCGGCGATGGCCAGTTCGTACACCCGCAGCACAGCGTGGACGACGACCGCCCAGTCGTACGGCGCGACCGCAGTCACCCCCGCGGTCACCAAGGCGTCGCGGCGGGCGGGGTCGGACAGCACCTCGGTCAGGGTGGCCGCGAGCGCCGCCGCGTCGCCCGTCGGGAACATCGCGCCCGCCGCGCCGGCGGCGAGAACGCGCCGGAACGCCTCGAGATCGCTCGCCACGATCGGGGTCCGCGCGGCCATCGCCTCGAGCAGGATGATGCCGAAGCTCTCTTGCCCGGTGTTGGGCGCGCAGTACACGTCCACGCTGCGCAGCATCCGGGCCTTGTCCGCCTCGTCGACCTGGCCGAGCAGGTCGATCCGGTCCACCAGACCGGCGGGCAGGCGCGAGCGGAACTCGTCGGCCTCGCCTCGACCCACGACCAGCAACCGAACACCTGGTACGTCCTCGGTGATCCGGTCGACGGCCTCGACCAGCACGTCCATACCCTTGCGGGGCTCGTCGTAGCGACCGATGAAGCCGATCGTGCCGCCCTCGCGCGGGTACCCGGGCAACGGCGCGGCAGTGGCGAACGCGGCGACGTCGACCCCGTTCGGGATCACCACCGCGTCCGCGCCGAGGTGCTCGACGATCACCTTCCGCGCGGCGGGCGAGACGGCGATCCGCCCGGCCAGCTTCTCGAGGAACGGTTGCAGGACGGTGTCGAACATCGACAGGAACCGGGACCGCGCGGTCGCCGCATGGAAGGTCGCGACGAGCGGGCCGTCGTGGATCATGCAGGTCAGCAGTGACAGGCTGGGCGGGGCCGGTTCGTGGACGTGGACGACGTCGAACTGACCGTCGCGCAGCCAGCGCCGCACCCGCGCCGCCGACACGACCCCGAACTGCAGCCGCGCGACCGAGCCGTTGTACGGGATCGGGACGGCCTTGCCGGCGGTCACCACATAGGGCGGCAGGTTCGGCATGTCGTCGTCGCCGGGCGCGAGCACCGACACGGTGTGGCCGAGCCGGATCAACTGCTCGGCCAGGTCGCGGACGTGTGCCTGCACCCCGCCCGGGATGTCCCAGGAGTACGGGCACACGATCCCGACACGCATCAGCGCGCCGCCGCCCGATGGGGCGCCCGCTCGTCCAGGTCGGCGAGCCAGAGCCGTTGGAGCATGTGCCAGTCGGCCGGGCGTGCGGCGATGTCCGCCGCGAAGGAGTCGGCCATCGCCTGGGTGAGCCCCGACACCTGCTCGCGCAGCCTTCCGTCGGGCACGGGCAGCGGCGGGTGGATCGTCTGCCCCCAGCCGTCGGGTGTGAAGAACGAACTGACGGTCAGCAGCGGCGCACCGACGGTGGCGGCGAGCAACGCAGGGCCGCCCGGCATCCTGGTGGGCTCACCGAAGAACTGCACGTCGATGCCGGTACGCGAGATGTCGCGGTCGGCGAGCAGGCACACGAGCCGGTTCTCGCGCAGCCGTTCCTTCAGCACCTCCAGCGGCGAGCGCGCACCGCCGGTGAGCGGCACGATCTCGAAGCCGAGGCTCTCGCGGTAAGCCACGAACCGGTCGAAGAGCGATTCGGGCTTCAGCCGCTCGGCAACGGTGGCAAAGCTGCCGTAGCGCGCGACGCCCCACAGCCCGCTCACGTCCCAGTTGCCCATGTGCGGCAGCGCGACGATCGCGCCACGGCCGCCCTCGAAGGCGGCATCGAGGTGCTCGACGCCGGCGCTCTGCCCGGCCATCCGCTGCACCACGTCGTGCTTGTCCATCTTGGGCAGGCGAAAGGTCTCGAGCCAGTACCGCGCGTACGAGCGCAGCGCCTCACCGACCAGCCGGTCCAGCCGCAGCTCGGACACCTGCGGGCCGACCACCCGGCGCAGATTCCTGCGCAACTGCCGGGCGCCGCCACCGTTGCGGACGGCGGCGGCGTCCGCAGCCGCGCGGAAGGCCCGTTCGGACATCCCGGTCGGCGCGGACTTCACCACTCCCCAGCCGGCCGCGTAGCCCAGATCGACCGCGCGCCCGCGCGCCCGGTCGAACATCAGCGCGGTGCCCGCTCGTGCTCACGCGACTGGCGGTGCACGGTGGCCACTCGCTGGATCACGGTGATCGTCGACGCGGCGACCAGGACCCACAGCGCGCCCGCCTGGACGTATGGCACTCCGAACGGCGACCCCGACAACCCGGTGCCGACGAGCACGATGATCAGCCGCTCGGCGCGCTCGGCGATGCCGACCGTCGCGGTGAGGCCAGCCGCCTCGGCACGTGCGCGGATGTAGGACGTGAGGGATCCGAGGACCAGACACAGCAGCGAAGCCGCGAGCAGGGCCGGCTGGTCGTGGCGGGCGAAATACCAGGCGAGCGCTCCGAACACCGCGGCGTCCGCTACCCGGTCGCAGGAGGAGTCGAGGATGCCGCCGAAGGCCGAGACCGTCCCGCCCGCACGTGCCACCGCCCCGTCGAGGAGGTCGAACATGACGAAGGCCCAGATGACCAGCGTCCCGCTGAACCACCAGCCGCGCGTGAAGAAGATCAGCGCACCCGCGACGACGCCCACCGTCCCGACGAGCGTGATGGCATTCGGCGTGATGCCGGCCCGGGCCAGGCGGGCGCCCAGCGGGCCAACGGCCTTGGCGATCCTCGCGCGACCATGCAGGTTCAGCACGCTCTGGGCACATCCGTTTCTTGCCGGGCAGCAGCGGGAGCGGCGCCGTTCCTGGCGTCGCGGACCACAACGATAGCGGCCGACGGTCCGCGATCTCGTCGTGTGCATCGCTGCCGGGTGTGGCTACGGGCTTGTTTCGGTCCCGGCCTCGGGTGTCGAATGCGGGAGCGCCGATTTCCGACGGAGATCAATCAGTGGGCCGCGGTCCACTGGTATCCCAACCTTGGAGGACGCCACGATGTCGACGAAGAAGTCCGCCGCCAAGGCAGGCACCAAGGCAGTGGCAGCGACATTCGACACCGCGGACCGTCCGGAGAAGATCCGCAACGTGGCGCTGGTCGGGCACTCGGGCAGCGGCAAGACCACCCTCGTCGAGGCGCTGCTCGCCGCCACCGGCACCACGTCCCGGATGGGGTCGGTCGCCGACGGCACGACCGTGAGCGATCACGATCCGGTCGAGGCTGCGCAGCAACGTTCGGTTGCCCTCGCCGTCTGCCCGCTGCGCTATGACGACGGTGCCGGCGGGGTGGTCGTGAACCTGCTGGACACCCCCGGCTACCCCGACTTCACCGGCGAGTTGCGCGCCGGTCTGCGCGCGGCCGACGCGGCGCTGTTCGTCGTCTCGGCGGCCGACGAGATCGACCCGATCACGGTGTCGCTGTGGGAGGAGTGCGCCGCCGTCGGCACGCCGCGCGCTGTCGTCATCAGCCGCCTGGACGCGCCACGGGCGAACTACGAGGCCACCGTCGAGGCGTGCCAGCGGATGTTCGGCGGGGCGAACGGGCAGGACGCGTTGCCTCTCTACGTCCCCGTCGGCGGTGCCAGCGAGCAGGCGCCCACCGGCCTGATCGGCTTGCTGACGCGCACCGGCTACGACTACTCCAACGGGTTCCCGCCGGTCGAGGATCCGTCACTGGTCGGCCAGGTGGACGTCGAATCCGGCCGCGAGGCGCTGATCGAGGCGATCATCAACAACAGCGAGGACGAGACGCTGCTCGAGCGATTCATCGCCGGTGACGAGATCGGCATCGAGGTGCTCGTCGACGATCTCGAGACCGCGGTCGCACGCGGCACGTTCCACCCGATCCTGTTCGTGTGTTCGCTGACCGGGCTGGGCCTGGCCGAACTGCTGGAGGTGCTGGCCGGCGGCTTCCCCTCGCCGGTGGAACTGGATCCCCCCGCTGTGATGGGGTTGTTCGGCACCGAGACGCCGGCGCTGTCGTGCGACCCGGCCGGGCCGTTGCTGGCCGAGATCGTGCGCACGTCGGTCGACCCGTACCAGGGCCGACTGTCGATCCTGCGGGTGTTCTCGGGGACGCTCACGCCCGAGACCGCGGTGCACGTGTCCGGCCACGGCGGCAGCGACCGCGGGCATCCGGACCACGACACCGACGAGCGGGTGGGGCAGATCTTCTCCCCGCTCGGCGCGACCCTGCGTCCGATCGAGCGGGCGATCGCGGGCGACATCTGTGCGGTCGGACGCCTCGGCACGGCCGAAACCGGTGACACGCTCTCGGCCAAGGCCGCGCCGCTGCTCATGCAGGCGTGGGACATGCCGGTGCCCCAACTGCCCATCGCGGTCCAGGCGGCGACCCGGGGCGACGAGGACGCGCTCGCGAAGGCGCTCGGTCGGCTGACCGCCGGCGACCCGACGGTGCGGGTGGAACGGCATCAGGACACCGGTCAGCTCGTGCTGTGGTGCCTCGGCGAGGCACACGCCGACGTCGTGCTCGACCGGCTGCGCGCGACAGGCGCGCATGTCGACACCGTCGACCTGCGCATCGCGGTGCGCGAGACGTTCACCACCGAGGCCCGCGGGCACGGCCGGTTGGTCAAGCAGTCCGGCGGGCACGGGCAGTACGCGGTGTGCGACGTCATCGTCAGCCCGTTGCCGCGCGGCGCCGGGGTCGAGTTCGCCGAGAAGGTCGTGGGCGGGGCGGTGCCCTCGCAGTTCATCGGCTCGGTCGAGAAGGGCGTGCGCGCCCAGCTCGAACAGGGCCTGGACGGCGCGCACGTCCCCGTGGTCGATGTGCTGGTCACGCTGGTCGACGGCAAGTCCCACAGCGTCGACTCGTCCGACGCCGCGTTCCAGACCGCCGGGGCGCTGGCGGTCAAGGATGCGGCGCCGGCGGCAAAACCGGCGCTGCTGGAGCCGCTCGCGGCGGTGGAGATCACCGTGCCGGACGCGCACGTCGGCGCCGTGCTCTCGGACCTGTCCGGGCGGCGTGGGCGCGTCACGGGGACCGAGCCGGACACGACCGCACCCGTGGGCATGGAACGGACGCTCGTGCATGCCGAGGTCCCTGACGTGGAGCTGGCCCGGTACGCGATCACGCTGCGCTCGCTCACCGCGGGCACCGGGCGGTTCACCCGTAGCTTCGCCCGGCACGACCTCGTCCCGGCCAACGTCGCCGACTCCTTGCGGGCTCCCGTCGGTTGATGGCCGGGACGCTTCAGCGCTTGCGGGTGCCGAACACGCCGCGGGTGATCTCGCGACCGAGCACGGTGGCGGCCGAGCGCATGAACGAGCGGAACGCGCTGGACTTGAGGACCTTCTCGACGCCGGAGTCCGCCTGCTTCGCCTTGGCTTTGGGTTGGTCCTTCGGCGGCGCGGACGGTGCGGGCGCGGCGGGTGTCGGCTCGGCTGCTGCGGGTGCGAGCCGAGCAGCGAGCCGCTCGTAGGCCGAATCGCGGTCGACTGCCGCCCCGTACTTGGCCAGCAACGGTGAGGCGGCGAGCTTTGCCTGCTGGGTCGCCGCGTCCACCGGAGACATCAACGACCGCGGCGCGCGCATCCGGACCCAGGCGACCGGGGTCGGCGCACCTCGCTCGGACAACACCGTCACGACCGCCTCGCCGATCCCGAGTTCCTGCAGCGCCTGCGCGAGGTCGTAGTCCTCGGTCTTCGGATACGTCCGAACCGCCTTCGCCAACGCTGCGGCGTCGTCCGGCGTGAACGCACGCAGCGCATGCTGGACCCGGTTGCCGAGCTGGCCGAGGACGTCGTCCGGGACGTCCTGCGGGTTCTGCGTCACGAAGAAGATGCCGACGCCCTTGGAGCGGATGAGGCGCACGGTCGTCGTGACCGCATCGAGAAAGGCCTTGCTCGCGTCGTCGAAGAGCAGGTGTGCCTCGTCGAAGAAGAACACCAGCTTCGGCTTGTCGGCATCCCCGATCTCGGGCAGTTCCTCGAACAGGTCGGCGAGCAGCCACATGAGGAACGTGCTGAACAGCTGCGGACGATCCTGCAGCTCGGCCAGCTCGACGCTGGTGATGACGCCGCGGCCGTCCGCGTCGACGCGGAGCAGGTCGGCGGTGTCGAACTCCGGCTCGCCGAAGAACTGGTCACCGCCCTGGTCGGCGAGCGCAATCAGGTTGCGCAGGATGACGCCGGCGGTCGACTTGGCCAGCCCGCCGAGCTGCTTGAGCTCCTCCTTGCCCTCGTCGTCGGTCAGGTAGCTGATGACGGCGCGCAGGTCCTTCAGGTCGAGCAACGGCAGCCCGGCGCCGTCGGCGTAATGGAACACCAGGTTGAGGCTGGATTCCTGCGTGTCGTTGAGACCGAGCACCTTCGACAGCAGCGTGGGCCCGAAGTCGGTCATCGTGGCCCGCAGCGGCAATCCCGGGCCGATGCCGCCGAGGGCGACGAACTCGACCGGGAAGGCGGTCGGCGCCCAACCGGTGTCGCCGGTGTCGGCGCAGCGCTGCACGATCTTGTCGTTCGACTCGGCCGGCTGGACCAGGCCGGACAGGTCACCCTTGATGTCGGCCACGACGACGGGCACCCCGTTGGCCGAGAGCTGCTCGGCCAGGCCCTGCAAGGTCTTCGTCTTTCCGGTTCCGGTGGCGCCTGCGATCAACCCGTGCCGGTTCATCATCGACAGCGGCACCCGGACCAGCGCGTCAGGATGGGACACCCCGTCCAGCAGCACGCTGCCGAATTCGAGCGCGTCCCCGGTGAAGGCATACCCCGCGGCAATGTCCTCAGCACTCATGGCGGGAGCCTAGCGGCGGGGGTGGGCGGGGCGGGCGCTGCGATCTTGTGCAGACCCGCCGCGCGCGGCCCGCGCGTCTGCACAAGATCTGCCACGGCCGTTGTGGATGCGCACTCGCCACCGTCCACAGCCGAGCCGCGGACGGTGGCGCCGGTCGGTTCTGCTCGAGGCTGGCAGCGTGCGTGCCCGTTCGGATCCGCGGCTGGTCACGACGGCGCGCACCCTGCGGGCGGACGGTGTGAGCCGCACTCAGGTCGCTGCCGAGCTCCGCGCCGGCCGCTGGCGCCGAGCGGGCCTCGCGATCGTGCTGCACAACGGCCCGTTGAGCCGGCCCCAGCAGCGCGAGGTCGCCCGGGTGCACGCTGGCCCGACCGCCGTCTTCACCGCGTTCACCGCGGCCGAGCTCGTCGGCCTGCGGGGCTGGGAGCAGGACGAGGTGCACCTGCTCGCGCCCGGCGGCACCCGCGTGCGCCCCGGCTCACCGGTGGCCCTGCGGCTGCACCTGACCGGAACAAGGCCGGTGCGCGAACAGGGGCGGTTGGTCGAGGCGCTGCCGTTCGCGCTGCTCCGTGCCGCGGCCTCGTGGACCACGTCCCGTCCTGGCTGTGGGTTGCTGGCAGCGGCGGTACAGCAGCGCAGGACCACCCCGGAAGCGCTCGAGGCGGCGTTGGCCACGGCAACCCGGACGAAGTTCCGGGCGGTCCTGCGGGCTGCCGTGGCCGACATCGCCGGCGGTTCGCAGGCGCTGAGCGAGATCGACTTCGTGCAGCTGTGCCGGCGGCACGGGTTGCCCGAACCGGTGCGGCAGGCAGTGCGGCTGGATTCGACCGGGCGGCGGCGGTTCCTCGACGCGACCTGGCGGCGGGCCGACGGCCGTCTCGTCGTCGCCGAGGTCGACGGCGCGCTGCATCTCGCGCCCAGGTACTGGTGGAGCGACCAGTTGCGCCAGAACGAACTCGTCCTCGACGACGCGCTGGTGTTGCGCTTTCCCACCGTCGTGGTGCGCACCGAGGAGTTCGTGGTCGCCCGCCAGTTGCGCCGCGCGATCCTGCCCTAACCCGTCCCCCGCATGGATCTTGTGCAGACCCGCCGGGCGACGCGGGCGAGTCTGCACAAGATCGCGCGGGGATGGGACGGCCGACGGACGAGGGACGGGGACGCTCGCGGCGGGACGGTCAGCGGTCGGGAAGGTTCAGCTTCGACAGGTCCGGCAGGTTGCCGGGGTCGAACCCGGGCGGCAGCTCCGCCGGGTTGAACGCGGCAGGATTGAAGCCCGCGGGCAGGCGCGGCTGGGTGGGGCCGCGCCCGGACTTGCCGCGCTTGGCCTGGGCCGCCTTGCGCTTGTTCTTCGACGACTTCGTCGCCGACTGCTTTCGCTTCATCCCGGGGATGCCCATGCCGCCGAGCTGCGACATCATCTTGCGCGCCTCGAAGAACCGGTCGACGAGCTGGTTCACCTCGTTGACCTTGACCCCCGAGCCGTTCGCGATCCGCAGCCGGCGCGAGGCGTTGATCATCTTCGG
Source organism: uncultured Actinomycetota bacterium (assembly GCA_963750295.1). Taxonomy (GTDB): domain Bacteria; phylum Actinomycetota; class Actinomycetes; order Mycobacteriales; family Jatrophihabitantaceae; genus CAVVPY01. The sequence goes on along the minus strand of CAVVPY010000001.1, from coordinate 664,964 downwards.
GTTGGCCCGCTCGTCGGCGGTCATCGACCTGATGATCGCCGCGGTGCGATCGAGGTCGCGGTCGTCGACCTGGCTGATCGCCTCCTTCATCTGCCCCATGCCCGGCATCATCCCGAGCAGGTTGCCGATCGGGCCCATCCGCCGGATCGCCATCAGTTGGTCGAGGAAGTCCTCCAGCGTGAACTGGTTGCCGGCCACGAGTTTCGCGGCCATCTTCTGGGCCTCGTCCTCGTCGAAGTTCTTCTGCGCATGCTCGATCAGCGTGAGCATGTCGCCCATGCCGAGGATGCGCGAAGCCATCCGGTCGGGGTGGAAGACGTCGAAGTCCGCGAGCTTCTCGCCGTTGGACGCGAACAGGATCGGCTGTCCGGTGACCTCGCGGACCGACAGCGCCGCACCACCGCGCGCGTCACCGTCGAGTTTGGTGAGGACGACGCCGGTGAAACCGACGCCGTCACGGAACGCCTGCGCGGTGTTCACCGCGTCCTGGCCGACCATCGCGTCGACGACGAACAGCACTTCCTGCGGCGCGATCGCGGCGCGGATGTCGGACGCCTGCTGCATCATCTCGGTGTCGATGCCGAGGCGTCCGGCGGTGTCGACGATGACCATGTCGTGCTGCGCCCGGCGCGCGTGCTCGACCGAGTCGCGCGCCACCGCCACCGGGTCGCCGACGCCGTTGCCGGGCTGCGGCGCGTACACGCTCACCCCGGCCCGCTCGCCGACCACCTGCAACTGGGTGACCGCGTTGGGACGCTGCAGGTCGCACGCGACGAGCAGCGGCGCGTGGCCCTGCTCGAGCAACCAGTGGGCCAACTTGCCGGCCAGCGTCGTCTTGCCGGACCCCTGCAGCCCCGCGAGCATGATCACGGTCGGGGGCTGCTTGGCGAACTGCAGCCGGCGGGTCTCGCCACCGAGGATCGCCACGAGTTCGTCGTTGACGATCTTGATGACCTGCTGGGCGGGATTCAGCGCCTTCGAGACCTCCTCGCCCTGCGCACGCTCCTTGATCCGCGCGATGAACTGCCGCACGACCGGCAGCGCGACATCGGCCTCGAGCAGGGCGATGCGGATCTCACGCGCCGTGGCGTCGATGTCGGCCTCGGACAGCCGCCCCTTCCCGCGCAGGGCGGTGAAGACGGTCGAGAGGCGATCGGAGAGCGTGTCGAACACGGTGTGGATTCCCCTCGGCCGCGGCTGGTTCGCTACTACCTACGCGTCCAGGGTAGTTGGCGGCTGCCGGCAGTGAGTTCAGAGCAACCCGCGGCCACCGTCGACGTAGATCACCTGGCCGGTCACGTACCCGGACTCCTCGGCGGCGAAGAAGGCCACCATGTTGGCCACGTCGGCCGGCAACCCGCCGCGTCGTACCGGGACCGCTGCTGCGGTCGCCTCACGCATCGCCTCGATCGTCGTCCCGATCCGCTCGGCGGTGGCCTTGGTCATCGCGGTCTCGATGAACCCCGGGGCGATGGCGTTCGCGGTGACACCGAAGGGACCCAGCTCGATCGCCAGCGTCTTGGTCAGACCCTGCAGGCCGGCCTTGGCCGTCGAGTAGTTCGCCTGCCCGCGGTTGCCCAGTGCCGACGTCGAGGACATCGACACGATCCGTCCGTACTTCGCCTCGACCATGTGCTTCTGGGCGATCTGGCTGCACAGGAACGCACCTCGCAGGTGCACGTCCATCACCGTCGTCCAGTCGTCATCGGTCATCTTGAACAGCAGGTTGTCGCGCAGGACCCCGGCGTTGTTCACCAGGATCTGCAGACCGCCGAACTCGCCGGCGACGGCGTCGACCGCGGCCTGCACCTGATCGCGCTTGGAGACATCGGCACCCAGCGCAATCGCAGAACCACCGGCTGCGGTGATCTCGTCGGCGACGACCTGCGCAGCATCCTGCTGCAGGTCGAGGACGCCCACCTTCGCCCCTTCCGACGCCAACCGGCGCGCGATCGCGGCACCGATCCCCTGCGCTGCTCCGGTCACGAGCGCGACGCGGTCCTGGACTCCTGGCATGGGTGGCTCCTTGTTCGGGTGGGGCTGTCAGCGAGTGATGAGTCTGCGGACGCCGGCGAGCCAGCGGTCCGGATCGGTGGCCTTCTGTGCCCAGAACGTACCGACCTCCGGGTGGGGCAGGATCAGGAAGGTCCCTGCTGCCAGGCCCGCGACGACCACATCGGCGACGTGATCGGTCGTCACGATGGGCCCGGACGCCGCCACGGCGCGGGCACCGGCGTTGCCCGCCTCGAGCGGTTCCATCAGCAGCGGGGTCGCCACGCCGAGCGGGCACAGCACGCTCACGCCGATGCCACGCCCGCCGTAGGTGACCGCGAGCCACTCGGCAAAGGCGACCGCGCCGTGCTTGGTCACTGCATACGGGGCGTCCCCGGGGGACGTGAGCAGCCCTGCCGCGGACGCGGTGTTGAGCAGGTAGCCGCTGCCGCGCTCGAGCATCGAGGGCAGGACGGCCCGCGCCGCGTACACGTGTGCCATCACGTTCACCTCGAATGCGGCCTGCCAGCGGCCGTCCTCGTCCTCGACCCCGAGTCCGGTCGTGATCCCGGCGTTGCTGCAGAACAGGTCGATCCGGCCGTGCTCGGCGAGCACGGAGTCGACCAGGCGCTGCACCGCGCTCGCGTCGGTCACGTCGCAGACGGTCACGCCGTCCCCGTCCAGTCGGTCGACGCTGACGACGTGCGCGGCACCGTCGGTTGCGAAGCGGGCGACGAGCGCTGCACCGATGCCGCTGCCACCGCCGGTGACCACGACCACCTTGTCGCGGACGTCCATCAGCCGGGCCCCATCCGCCGGACCGCGTCAGCGATCCCCTCGGCCGTCGCGGTCTGCGGGGTGGGCAGCATGGCGATCACCGGCGTCCCGATACCGGCGTCGGCGTAAGCCCGCACCCGCTCGCGACAGATCTCAGGCGAACCGTGGACGACGAGATCGTCGACCACGTCCTGCGGGATCGCCGCGCCCGCGCCCTTCCGGTCGCCGGCCGCCCACGCCTCGTGCATCGGCCGCAGCGACTCGGCGCGGCCCAGCCAGTCGTGGAAGGCCGCGTACGCGGGAACCGTGAGGTAGGTCGAGATCAGCATCCGTGCCAGCGTCCGCGCGTAGGTCGCGTCCTCGGTGGGGCAGACGAAGATGCGGGCCACCGTCTCGGTGGGCGTCCCGATCGCGTCCAGGCACTGGGCGACGTCGTGCGGTGCCAGCCAGTTCAGGATGGCGCCGTCGGCCTCGCGCCCGGCCAGCCTGAGCATCTGCGGGCGCAACGCGGCGAGCATGACCGGCGGCGGTTCGGCCGGTGCCTGCTCGAGTTTGAAGCGTGCGATCCGCACCGTGTCGAACTGCCCGTCGACGCGCTCGCCGGCGAGCGCCTGCTTGACGATCCGCAGCACGTCGCGAGTGCGCTGGTAGGGCCGGTCGAACTCGATCCCGTTCCAGTTGTTCACGATCACCGGGCTCGACGTACCGAGGCCGAGGACGAACCGGCCCGGTGCCGCGGCAGCCAGCGACGCGGCCGACATCGCGATCAACGCCGGGCCGCGGGTGAACGCGGGGACGATCGCCGTGCCGAGGCGCAACGTCGGTTCCCACACCGAGGCCAGCGCGAGCGGCGTGAACGCGTCGGTGCCGCTCGTCTCGGCCGACCAGATGTCGGTGTATCCCCACTCGGGCAGCTTGCGCACGAGCTCGGCGTGCGCAGGCAACGGCAAACCGAGCTGCGGAACGGTCAGACCCCAACCCATCATTTCTCCAATGCTGCGAGGACGAAGTCGGCCAGTTCGGTGCCGATCTGGGCCGGTCGCTTGCGCCCGGCCGGCCGGTACCAGAGCGGCAGTTCGTTGATGACGCCGAAGATCGTGAACGTCACCGTGTCGGCGGACGCCACCCGGGCGAAGGCCCCGGACGCCTGTCCTTGGCGGACCAGTTTGCGCACCGCGTCGTGGTAGCGGCGGCGGGCCGCGCGGTAGTCGGCCGTGCGCGCGTCGCCGAGACGGTTCTGCTCACGCCAGAACACCAGGGCGCGGCGGGAACTGGCCGCGGTCGACTCGACCAGGTCGACGATCAGGGCCCGCAAGGTGTCAGCGGGCGGCAGCCGCCGGGCCAGGATCGCCTCCATCGCCTCTAGTTGGCGGGCGATCAGGTCGCCGTACACCTCGAACAGCAGTGCTTCCTTGCTCGCGAAGTGGTGGTAGAAGCCGCCCTTGGTGAGTCCGGCCCGGGCGATCACCTGCGCCACGCTCGTCCCGTCGTAGCCGTGCTCGGCGAACAGGTCGACCGCTGCGTCCAGGACCCGGTCCTTGGTGGCGCTCAACGCGGGCGCAGTTCCTCGCGGGCGATCGACCGCAGGTGCACCTCGTCGGGCCCGTCGGCGAGATGCAGCGTGCGCAGCCCCGCCCACATCTCGGCCAGCGGGGTGTCACCGGACACGCCGGCGGCACCATGGGCCTGGATCGCCCGGTCCAGGACGAAGGACGCAGCGCGCGGCGCGGCGACCTTGATCGCTGCGATTTCGGTGCGCGCGTGCTTCGCGCCGACGGTGTCGATCAGCCACGCTGCGTTGAGCACGAGCAGCCGGGCCTGGTTGATCGCGATCCGCGACTCGGCGATCCACTCCTGGACGACGCCCTGCCTGGCGATCGGTTGACCGAACGCGGTGCGCGCACTCACGCGCGCGCACATCAGCTCCAGCGCCCGTTCGGCCATCCCGATGCACCGCATGCAGTGGTGGATGCGGCCCGGACCGAGCCTGGCCTGCGCCATCATGAACCCGCCACCCCGCGGGCCGAGCAGGTTCGCGGCCGGGACGCGCACGTCCTCGAAATTGATCATCCCGTGCCCGCCGTGCGGACCGTCGTCGTAGCCGAACACGCTGGTCGAGCGCTCGACCGTCAGCCCCGGGGTGTCCAACGGGACGAGGATCATCGAATGCCGCGCGTACCGCTCGGCGTCGGGGTCGCTGACTCCCATGACGATCGACACCTTGCATTCGGGACGCAGCGCCCCGGTCGACCACCACTTGCGACCCTTGAGCACGAAGTCGCCGCCGTCGGGGGTGAGCGTGGTCGAGATGTTGGTGGCGTCCGAGGACGCGACCGCGGGTTCGGTCATCGAGAAGCACGAGCGGATCTCGCCGCGCAGCAACGGGTGCAGCCACGTGGTGGCCTGCTCGTCGGTCGCAAACATCGCGAGCAGTTCCATGTTCCCGGTGTCCGGCGCCGAGCAGTTCATCGCCTCGGGCGCGATCGCGGCCGACCGTCCGGACAGCTCGGCGATCGGCGCGTAATCGAGGACGGACAGCCCGGCTCCGTGCCGCTCGTCGGGCAGGAACAGGTTCCAGAGTCCTTGCTGTTGCGCCGTTTCCTTCAGTCCCGCCAGGACGTCGGGCGTGCGGAACGGTTCGCCGGCGGCCCGGTTGGCAGCAGCCTGCTGCTCGAACGTGTGCTCGGCCGGGTAGATGTGCTCGTCGAGGAATGCCCGAACCTGCTCCTGCAGGGCCGCGGACCGCTCACTGTGCCGAAAGTCCATCTCGTCCTGTCTAAACCGTCATCGAGTCGAGCGTTTGCAAGGCCGTGGCGAGCAACTGCGGCACGGCCGGCCCGAAGTGCGCGAAACCGTCGCCGACGGTCTTGCCCTGCAGGTAGCGGTGGTGGATGCCTTCAGCCACGACGGCGAGTTTGAAGTAGCCCAGGCCGACGTACCAGGCGAGCCGGTCGAGGTCGCGCCCCGAGCCCGCGCCGTAGCGCCGGACCATCTCCGCCGACGTCAGGAACCCGTCGTCGGCGGACATCCGCGGCATCACGAAGTCCCCGTCCGCCGACAGCGTCTGGTAGACGACGAGCAGGCCGACGTCGGTCAGCGGGTCACCGATGGTGGCCATCTCCCAGTCGACAACCGCGGCGATCCCGCTCAGATCCGTGCGGAACATGACGTTCGTGAGCCGGTAGTCACCGTGGACGACTCCCGCCGGTGACTGCTCGGGCACGCTCTCGGTGAGCCGCGTGACCAACCGCGCCAGATCCTCGCGCGGCTCGGTCTCGGAAGCTTGCCATTGCTGGTGCCAGCGCCGCACCTGGCGGGCCAGAAAGCCGTCCGGGCGCCCGAAGTCGGCCAGCCCGACGGCGGCCGGGTCCACGGCGTGCAGGTCGACCAGCGTGTCGATCAACTGCTCGGTGCACCGGCGTGCCGACGCCCGATCCAGCCGCGCGACTGCCTCGGGGTCGTCGAGGACGAGGCCGTCGACGAAGGACATGAGATAGAACTGCGCACCCAGCACGGCGGGGTCGGTACACAGGGCGACCGCGGTGGCGACGGGCACCGCGGTCGGCTCCAGCGCGCTGATCACCCGGTACTCGCGGACCATGTCGTGCGCGGTCGGCAGCACGTGTGCCAGCGGCGGCCGGCGCAGCGCCCAGGTCGTCGTGCCGTCGGTCACGCGGTAGGTCAGGTTCGACTTGCCGCCTGCCACCACCGAGCCGGACAGCTCGCCCGCGCGCAGGCCGCGATGTTCGGTGTCCAGCCAACGGGTGAGCGCGTCCAGGTCGAGTCCGGGCAACTGCGCCATGCAGCGGACCCTACCGACCGACCGGTCGGTCTGACAAGACCCCGGTGCGGTCAGGCGCCCGCGACGTGGAACAGCGAGCCGATGCCGTAGGTCACCGCGGCCGCGATGGCGCCGAACAGCAACTGGCGCGCACCTGAGAACGCCCACCCGCGCACGGTGAACCGCGCGGTCAGCGCACCGGTGCCGAACAGCGCCACCACGGCGAGGACGGTCGAGACCAACACCGAGGTGGCGCCGAGCACGTACGGCAGCAGCGGGATGAATGCACCGACGCTGAACGCGAGGAAGGACGACAGCGCCGCCGTTCGCGGACGGGGCAGCTGGGTCGGGTCGATGCCGAGTTCCTCCTGCGCGTGCACGAGAAGCGCCTGGACGGGGTCCCGCGAGATCTGGCCGGCGAACAGGCGTGCGACGTCGGCATCGACACCGCGCGCGATGTAGGACTGCGCCAGTTCCTCCTGCTCGGCCGCGGCGTTGATGCGAAGTTCCCGGCGCTCGATCTGCAGTTCGGCCGAGGTGGACTCGTTCTGGCTCTGTACCGAGATGTACTCACCGGTGGCCATCGAGAACGCGCCCGCGACCAGCCCGGCCAGGCCTGCGAGCGCGACGGTCCGCGGCTCGGCGCGGCCGCCGGCGAAGCCGACGATCAGCGCGAAGTTCGACACCAGGCCGTCCATCATCCCGAACACCGTCGGGCGCAACCAGCCACCGGTGACGTCCCGGTGCTCGTGGTGGATCTCGGCGCTGCGCGGTTCGGGCAGGTCGGGCGGGTCGATCAGCTCATTCGTCGCGTCGGCCATCGACGTCCACCTTCTCGGTTTCTTCGTCGTCGGGTGCGGCGGTGTCGTCGGTGCGCGCCCGCGCACCGAGGTAGGGCGAGGCCTCGCGTTCGGCCCGGAACCCGCCGTGCGCTACGAACCATGCCAGCGCGCCGGCGAACACGATGATCGACGTCCAGATGTTGAGCCGAAGGCCCAGGATGTGGTTCGCGTGGTCGGTGCGCAGCGCTTCGATCCACACCCGGCCGAGCGTGTACCCCATGGCGTAGAGCGCCATGACGTTCCCGCGACCGAGCCGCAGTCGTCGATCCAGGACGATCAGCGCGACGGCGAGCGCGATGTCCCACAGCGACTCGTAGAGGAAGGTCGGCTGGTAGAAACCGCACACCGACGCGCCGACGTCGCCGAAGGTGCACGGTCGGGCCAGGCCGGAGGACACCGCGAGGTCGTGGATCTGCAGTTTCCACGGCACGCTGGTCGCGCCGCCGTAGAGCTCGTTGTTGAACCAGTTACCCCACCGGCCGATGCCCTGCGCGAGGACGACACCGGGCACGGCCGCATCGGCGAAGACGCGCAGCGAGATGTTCTTGCGGCGACAGCCGATCCAGGCACCGACTGCGCCGAGCGCGATCGCCCCCCAGATCCCCAGCCCGCCGTCCCAGATCTTCAGCGCGTCGATGGGGTGCTTGCCCGAGCCGAAGTACAGCTCGGGATCGGACAGCACGTGGTAGAGCCGGCCGCCGACGATGCCGAGGACGATCGCCCACCCCGACACGTCCCACACGTCCTCGCTCGTGCCCCCACGCGCCCGGAACCGGCGTGCCGTCAGCCACAGCGCGACGACGATGCCGAGCACGATGCACAGGGCGTAGGCCCGAATGGGGATCGGGCCGAGATGCCACACGCTCTGCGTAGGGCTGGGCAGGTAGGCAAGGGGATGCACGGGTTCACGTTAGCTGCCTACGGTGGAACCCATGGGTAGCGATGAGGTACGCGCCGTCGTGGTCACAGCACACGGCGGTCGCGAGGTTCTCGAGGTACACCGTCGGCCACGTCCCGAGCCCGGTCCGGGCGAGGTCGTCGTCGAGGTCGACGCAGCCGGAATCAACTTCATCGACGTGTACAAGCGGGAAGGGGTCTATCCCGGCCCGGTCCCGTTCGTGCTCGGTGAGGAGTGCGCCGGCCGGGTCGCCGCCGTCGGCCCGGGCGTGCTTGAGCTGGCCCCCGGCGACCTGGTCGCGACCGCGGCCGCGGGGAACGGCGCGCTCGCGACCGCCACCGTGGTCGCTGCCGAGCGCCTGGTCCCGGTACCCGACGGCGTCCCGCCCGACATCGCGTGCGCGGCGATGCTGCAGGGGATGACGGCGCACTATCTGGTGAGCTCGACCTACCGCGTCGTCGAGGACGATCAGGTGCTCGTCCATGCGGCCGCGGGCGGGGTCGGGCAGCTGCTCGTCCAACTCGCCAAGTCCCGCGGCGCGTCCGTGATCGCGACCGTCGGGAGCGCCGAGAAGGCCGAGATCGCACGGTCGGTCGGTGCCGACCACGTCCTTCGCTACGACGAGCTGGCCGGCACCGACGAGCTGGCCACCGCGGTCCGCGACGCCTCCGGTGGTGGCGTCCACGTCGCGTACGACGGAGTCGGCCGCGCCACGTTCGACGCCTCGCTGGCGTCGCTGCGGCGCCGAGGCACGCTGGTGCTGTTCGGAGCGGCGAGCGGCGCGGTGCCCCCGGTCGACCCGCAGCGGCTCAACTCGGGCGGATCGTTGTTCCTGACCCGGCCGACGCTGGGTCACTACCTCGCTGATCGCGACGAGCTGCTCTGGCGCTCCGGCGAGGTGCTGTCGGCGATCGCGGACCGGACGCTGCGCATCGCCGTCGGCGGGCGGTATCGGCTCGACGCGGTGGCTGACGCCTACCGCGATCTCGAGGGCCGGCACAGCACCGGCAAGCTGCTGGTCATCCCGCACCTGGTGGACGCGGGCCGTTAGCCGACCCACGCGAGGTTTAATCTGGTATGTGCGGTTTTGCCCTTGATTGTGTTATTCGAACGGTGCCACGGTCGAGTCATGGGGACGAAACCGAACACCGCAACGCACGCAACGCTCAAAGCCCGGCCAACCCGGTGGCGGGCGACCATCGGCGCGGCGCTCACCGGCATCGTGCTGGCCCTCGGCCTGGCCGCGCCCGCACGCGCCGTCGGCGTCGTGTACGGCATGGACGTCTCGAGCTACCAGGGCAATGTCGACTGGAGCACGGCCTACGCCAACGGGGCCCGTTTCGCCTACGTCAAGGCGACCGAGGGCACCAGCTACACCAACCCGTACTTCGCCCAGCAGTACAACGGCTCCTACAACGTGGGGATGATCCGCGGCGCCTACCACTTCGCGCTGCCGGGCAACTCCAGCGGCACCGCGCAGGCCGACTACTTCGTCGATCACGGCGGCGGCTGGTCCGCTGACGGCAAGACGCTGCCCGGCGCGCTCGACATCGAGTACAACCCGTACGGGGCAACCTGTTATGGCTTGTCGCAATCGTCGATGGTGTCGTGGATCCAGGCCTTCAGCAACGAGTACCACGCCCGCACCAGTCGCTACCCGACGATCTACTCGACCACCGACTGGTGGACGACCTGCACGGGCAACTCCTCGGCGTTCGCGTCGAACAGCCCGCTGTGGATCGCCCGCTACGCCTCCTCGGCCGGGACATTGCCCGCCGGGTGGAGCTACTACACGTTCTGGCAGTACGCGGACTCCGGAACCTTCCCGGGTGACCAGGACCAGTTCAACGGCGCCTACGACCGGCTGCAGGCACTCGCCAGCGGCTGACGACGGCCCTCGTCAGCCCCGACGGACACCGTCCGCGAGTTCACCAGCGAGCTCGCGGACGGCCTGCGTCCCGGCGGCGCCGGAGTGGTCGAGCAGGCAACGAACCAGTGCCGACCCCACGATGACGCCGTCGGCGAAGCCGGCCACCTGCGCGGCCTGCTCGCCGGTCGAGACACCGAGGCCGACGCAGACGGGGATGTCGGCGGCGACAGCACGGACCCGCCCGACCAGCGCGGCCGCGGCGCTACCCACGCTGGTACGCGCACCGGTCACCCCCATCACGGCGCTCGCGTAGACGAACCCGCGACAGGCCGCGGCGGTCGAGGCGAGGCGCAGGCTCGTGGACGAAGGCGCTACGAGGAAGATCCGGTCCAGGCCGTAGGTGTCGGTGGCCGCCAGCCAGTCCCCGGCTTCGTCGGGGATCAGGTCAGGAGTGATCGCGCCCGACCCGCCGGCCGCCGCCAGTTCGGCAGCGAAGCGGTCGACGCCGTAACGCTCCACCTGGTTCCAGTAGCCCATCGTGACCGCCGCAGCACCGGCGTCGACGACCGCGGCCACCGCGCGCAACGCGTCGGCCATGCCGACACCGGCCCGGACCGCATGCTCGGTCGCAGCCTGGATGGTCGGGCCGTCCATCACCGGGTCGCTGTACGGGACGCCGACCTCGACCACGTCGCAGCCACCCGCGACGAGCGCGCGCATCGCCTCGATCGAGCCGTCCACCGAGGGGTACCCGACCGGCAGGTACCCGATCAGTGCTGCCCGGCCGTCGGCCTTGGCCTTGGCCAGCGCGTCGGACAGCGCCGTCACCGTTCGATCCCGAAGTAGTCGGCGGCGGTCGCGACGTCCTTGTCCCCGCGTCCGGACAGGTTAACGAGAATGACGGCGTCCGGGCCGAGCTCGCGGCCGAGGTCCAGCGCGCCGGCCAGGGCGTGCGCCGACTCGATGGCCGGGATGATCCCCTCGGTCTGCGACAGCAACCGGAACGCCGACATGGCTTGCGCGTCGGTGATCGGCCGGTACTCGGCCCGCCCGATGTCGTGCAGGTAGGAGTGCTCCGGTCCAACGCCCGGGTAGTCGAGGCCGGCCGAGATCGAGTGCGACTCCGTGGTCTGGCCGTTCTCGTCCTGCAACAGGTAGGACCGCGCACCGTGCAGCACGCCCGGCGTACCACCGGTGATCGATGCCGCATGCCGGCCGGTGTCGACGCCGTCGCCGCCTGCCTCGAAGCCGACCAGGCGCACGTCCGCGTCGGGCACGAAGGCGGTGAAGATGCCGATGGCGTTCGAACCACCCCCGACGCACGCCGCGACGGCGTCGGGCAGGCGGCCCACCCGGTCGAGCACCTGTTCGCGGGCCTCGTCGCCGATCACGCGCTGGTACTCGCGCACCATCAGCGGGAACGGGTGCGGACCGGCGACGGTTCCGAAGACGTAGTTGGTGTCCTCGACGTTGGTGACCCAGTCGCGCATCGCCTCGTTGATGGCGTCCTTCAGGGTGCGCGAGCCGGTGGTGACGGGGACGACCTCGGCGCCGAGCAGGCGCATCCGCACGACGTTCAGTGCCTGGCGACGGGTGTCCTCCTCGCCCATGTAGACAGTGCAGTCGAGTCCGAGCAGTGCGGCGGCGGTTGCCGTGGCAACGCCGTGCTGACCGGCGCCGGTCTCGGCGATGACCCGCTTCTTGCCGATGCGCCGGGTGAGCAGCGCCTGCCCAAGCACGTTGTTGATCTTGTGCGAGCCGGTGTGGTTCAGGTCCTCGCGCTTGAGCAGGATGCGCGCTCCCGCGGCATGCGCACCGAATCGCTCGGCATCGGTGAGCGGGGACGGGCGGCCGGTGTAGTCGCGCAGCAGGCGGGTCAGTTCCGCGCAGAACTCAGGGTCGGCCTGGGTCGCATGGAATGCGGCCGTGAGCTCGTCGATCGCCGCCACGAGGGCCTCGGGAACGAAGCGGCCGCCGTAGCGGCCGAAGTGGCCGGTGGCGTCGGGCTGGGCATCGGGAACGTTCGGACGTGCGGCATCAACGGTCATGGCAGGCTCCGGATCATTGTCTCGGGGTCAGGCACGGCAGTGGCGGAAAATCACGCCTGCCATCGCCCGCTCGAGCACATCTGCTGCACGTCGTGCACTCTACCCAGCGGCGGGTCCCGGCCGGATGTGGCAGGGTTTCGCGCGTGACGACAGGCGAGGGCGGGGAACCCGGCCGCCCGCGATGGTTCACCGTCGGCGGCGGCGAGAACAGGTCCGACTACCTCGATCATTTCCGCAAGCTCGCGGCTGAGGGCGCCGACCTCGCCGGCGAGGCCCGCTTCGTCGACACCGTCGTCGGTCGCGGATCACGGATTCTCGACGCCGGGTGCGGCGCCGGCCGGGTGGCCGGCGAGTTGCACCGCCGCGGCCACGACGTCCTCGGCGTGGACGCCGACCCGATGCTCATCGAGGCGGCGACCGCGGACGTACCGGGCCCGAGCTGGCTGGTCGCCGACCTGGCCACGCTCGACCTGCCCGGTGATCGATTCGACGCGGCCGTCCTCGCCGGCAACGTGATGGTCTTCCTCGCCCCCGGCAGCGAGGGAACGGTCCTGCAGTCGATCGCCCGGCACATCCGCCCCGGCGGCGTGATCATCCTCGGCTTCGCGACCGACCGGCACTACTCCGTCGACGCCTTTGACCGCGACTGCCGCGACGCGGGCCTGCTCGTCGAGCAGCGCTTCGCCACCTGGGACCTGCGGCCGTGGTGCCCCGAGGACGCCTTCGCCGTCACCATCGTTCGCGTGGCAGATTGAGCCGTGTGGCGACACGCATCGAGGCGGACCTGCTGATCCCCGGCCGGGGCGAGCCGATCACCAACGCGGTGGTGATCCTGGACGGCCCGGTGCTCGGGTACGTGGGGCCGGCGGCAGGAGCACCCGACACCCCCGCCGACGTGACCGTGCAGACGCCCGTGGTGATGCCGGGGTTGTGGGACTGCCACGGACACTTCTTCGGCCTGCGCACCGCGGCGCTGGCCACCTACTACACCGAAGCGCTGCCCACCCGCGCGGCGCGGACCGTCAAGGACGCCGAGGCCGCGCTGCAGGCCGGCTTCACCAGTGTCCGCGAGGCCGGCGGGCTCGGCGTGCACCTCGCCCGGGCGATCGACGAGGGGACGGTCGCCGGTCCGTCGGTCTACGGCCCCGGCGCGATCCTGTCGACAACGGGTGGCCACGGGGACCTGCACACGACCCCGCTGGAATGGGTCCACGACCTGACGACGCGCACCGGCGAGCAGCGGCTGTGCGACGGCGTCAGCGACTGCGTGCGCGCGGTCCGCGAGCAGCTGCGCCTCGGTGCCAGGGTGATCAAGATCTGCGCGTCCGGCGGGGTGCTGTCCGAGATCGATGACCCGATCCATCAGCAGTTCAGCCACGATGAACTGCACGCGATCGTCGACACCGCCGCGCTGGCCGAACGCGTCGTGATGGCCCACTGCCACGGCAAGCCGGGAATCATGGCAGCCCTCGAAGCGGGCGTGCGGACGATCGAGCACGGCACGTACCTCGACGACGAGGCGTGCGCCGCGATGCGCGAACTGGGTGCGATCCTCGTGCCGACCCGCTACATCGTCGTACGCCTGCTGCACGCCGGCAGTGCCTCCGGGATGAGCCCCGAGAACCACCGCAAGCTGGTCGAGATCGCTGACATCCACGCCGATGCGACAGCACGCGCACACGAGGCGGGCGTGCGGATCGCGGTCGGCACCGACATCTTCCAATCCGGTGCCGATCGACCGGTCGGGTGGGGTCAGAACGGCGGCGAGCTACCGCTGCTGGCCGCAGCCGGGCTCACGCCGTTGGAGGTCATCGAGGCGGCAACCGCCACCGGCGCCGAGACGCTCGGCCCGCAGGCTCCGCACGCCGGTGTACTGGCCGAGGGCTGGGACGCGGACGTGATCACGATCGCCACCGACCCGCTGACCGACGTAGCGGTGCTGGCCGAGCCGGCGAACGTGACCGGGGTGTGGCGGCACGGGGTGCGCGCGAAGGGCTAGCGCGACGCGCGTGGCGTGGCCGGGTGCGCGCCGGCGGTGACGAGTTCTGCGACGGCCTGGCGCGGGTTCGATCGTGTCACCAGAGTCTCGCCGACCAGCACGGCATCCGCGCCTGCGGCGGCGTACTCGATCAGGTCGAGCGGGCCCCGCACGCCGGACTCGGCGATCTTGACGACTCCGCTCGGCAGTCCCGGCGCGATGCGTTCGAACGTCGAACGGTCGACGTCGAGCGTCTTCAGATTGCGTGCATTGACGCCGATGACCCGAGCGCCCGCGTCGAGCGCGCGCGAGGCCTCGTCCTCGGTGTGCACCTCGACGAGCGCGGTCATCCCGAGCGATTCGATCCGCTCGCGCAGGCCGATGAGGACGTTCTGCTCGAGCACCGCGACGATGAGCAGCACCACGTCCGCACCGTGCGCGCGGGCTTCGTGTACTTGGTACGGGCCGACGACGAAGTCCTTGCGCAGCACCGGGACGCCGACTGCGGCACGCACCGCGTCGAGGTCGTCGAGCGAGCCGCCGAAGCGGCGCCCCTCGGTCAGCACGCTGATCATCCGGGCTCCGCCGGCCTCGTACTCGCAGGCGAGCGCCGCGGGATCGATGATCGTCGCCAGCGCACCCTTGGACGGGCTGCGGCGTTTGACCTCGGCGATGACCCCGACTCCCGGCGCTCGCAGCGCGGCCAGTGCGTCCTTGGCCGGCGGCATCGAAGCTGCTCGTGCTTTGAGTTCCGCCACACTAAGCCGGGCCTCGCGCGCCTGCACGTCCGCCAGGACGCCTGCGACGATGTCGCCCAGCACGTCGGCCACGTCGGTCGTCCCCCTGATCGTCGACTCAGTTGTCCCGCTGTGCGTCCGCCCAGCCCTTGTGGTGAGCCTAACCCGCAAGATTCATTCTGTGTCGCGCGGGTCACTCGTCGGATCGTCGCCCCGATCGAAGGCTGACCACAGGTGGGCGTCCGCCCGCGCCCGCTCGGAGGCGTCGGTGGGATCGGCCCGGCCGGCCGGATTCTCGTACCGCGCGGAGAGTTCGGTCCAGCCCGAGCCGCGCACCGCGACGAGCGCGCCGGCTGCCATGACAACCAGCCCGCACGCGATCGACAGCACCGCCCACGCGGGATGGGTTGCCACGCTCGGCACGAACGACGACCCGATGCTGACGTGCTGCTCGGCGCGAACCAGTTCGCGCGCGCGCCCGAAGTCGATCGCGGACATGGCGATGATCGAGCGCCACGCCAGCCCGGCACCGGCCAGCGCGACGAGTCCGCCCACCGCCCGGCGGGGCAGTCCGCGCGTCGCCAGCACCGCGACCGATCCCGCGAGCGCGACCAGGGCGAGCGCCGTCGGCAGGCTGTCGATCGTGCGCCCGCTGACGCCGAGGACGGTGTCGGCGAACGGCCGCGACCGCCGTGTGGTCAGGGTCTGCCAGTCACGACCGGCCACGAGCAGCGCTCCACCCGCGCCGACCACGTCGAGCACGAGCGCCAGGACGAACTGCGCGCGAGCACTCAGCCGGCCGGTCATGCCTCGGCCGTCGCTCCGGTGACCGGTCGCAGCGTCTCGGCGGTGGCGATCGCCTGCAACACGGCGCGCGCCTTGTTGCGGGTCTCCTTCTCCTCGAGTTCGGGGATGCTGTCGGCGACGACCCCCGCCGCGGCCTGTACGTACGCCACCCCGTCGCGCATGACCGCCGTGCGGATCGCGATCGCCATGTCCAGGTCGCCGGCCGCGTCCAAGTAGCCGACCGCACCCGCGTAGATGCCGCGGCGCACCGGCTCCAACTCGTCGATCAACTCCATCGCGCGCACCTTGGGCGCCCCCGAGACCGTCCCGTGCGGGAACGCGGCCACGAAGACGTCCAGCGCGTCCTTGCCGTCGGCAACCCGGCCGGTGACGGTCGAGACGATGTGCCACACGTGGCTGTACCGCTCGACGACCCCGAACTCGATCACCTCGACGGTTCCGGGCGCACAGATGCGGCCCAGGTCGTTGCGCGCGAGGTCGACGAGCATCACGTGCTCGGCCCGTTCCTTGGGATCGTTGACCAGTTCCGTGACCAGTTCGGCGTCGCGCTCGGGTGTCGCGCCGCGCTTGCGGGTTCCGGCGATCGGGTGGATCGTCGCCCGGCCGTCCTGGACGGTGACCAGCGCCTCGGGGCTCGAACCGACGATGTCGAACCCGTCCAGGCACACGTAGTACATGTACGGCGACGGGTTGAGCGTGCGCAGAACGCGGTAGACGTCGAACGGGTCGGCGTCGGTGATCGCCTCGAACCGTTGCGACGGCAGGATCTGGAACACCTCGCCCGCGCGGATCGCCTCGATGCACTGCTCGACCGCGGCGACGTACTCGCCCGGGGCGGCGCTCGAGGTCGCGTCCTTCGGCGGCGCCGCCGCGATCGTCGCGACCGTGGGCGGCGCCGGGGTGGCCAGATCACGCGCCATCGCATCGAGCCGGGCGGTCGCGTCCGCGTACGCCGCGTCCAGGTCCGCGGTCGTCATGCCCGGGTGCAGCAGCGCATTGGCGATCAGCACCACGGTGCACTCGTGGTGGTCCACCGCCGCCAGGTCGGTGCACAGCAGCATGGTGAACTCGGGCAGCCCGAGATCGTCGACGGCCTTGTCCGGCAGCCGCTCCAGGCGGCGCACGACGTCGTAGGCCAGGTAACCGACGAACCCCCCGGTGAGCGGCGGCAGGCCGGGCAGGCGCGGCCCGGTCAGCGAGCGCCACGATGTGCCGAGCACGTCCAGCGGGTCACCGGACGTCGGCAACCCGTCCGGGACGGCGCCGGTCCACACGGCGGTGTCGCCGTCGACCGAGAGCGTCGCCTGCGAATTCACGCCGACGAAGGACCAGCGCGAGAACGATGCGCCTGCCTCGGCGGACTCGAGCAGGAACGTCCCCGGCCGCCCCGCGGCGAGCTTGCGGTAGACCCCGACCGGCGTCTCGCCGTCAGCGAACAGGCTGCGCGTGATCGGCACGAGGCGATGCGTCCGGGCCAGCCCGTCGAGGTCGGCGCGGGTGATCCTCGCATCGGTCATCCCAGGACCAGCCCGGCGTCGAAACAGGTCCGATCACCGGTGTGGCACGCCACGCCGACCTGGTGGACGCGCACCAGCACCGCGTCGCCGTCGCAGTCGAGCGCGACAGAGGCCACCTGCTGCTCGTTCCCGGAGCTCTCGCCCTTGACCCAGTACTCCTGGCGTGAGCGCGACCAGTACGTGGCGCGGCCGGTCGTCAGCGTGCGGTGCAGTGCCTCGTCGTCCATCCAGCCCACCATCAGCACTTCGCCGGTGTCGTGCTGCTGGACCACCGCGGCGACGAGTCCCGCGGCGTCGCGCTTCAGGCGCGCGGCGATCGCTGGGTCGAGATCGGACGGATCACGCGGGGCCACGCGGTCGATTGTGCCTGTTCTCGGTTCACCTAGGCGCCGGCAGCCACACCGTGACCACGCTGCCCGCCTCGACGGAGCTGTCGAACCGGACCGTCCCGCCGTGCGCCTGCACGATGGACGCGACGATCGACAGCCCCAAGCCGCTGCCACCACGCGCCCGGGTCCGCGCCTTGTCTGCGCGCCAGAACCGCTCGAAGACATGCGCAGCGTCCTCGGCCGAGAGTCCGGGACCGCCGTCGACGACCTGGATGGCGACACCGGGAGCCCCGCTGCCCTCGGCACCGGCCGCGAACCCGCGCACCCGGATCGGCGACATCGGCGGTGTGTGGACGGCGGCGTTGGCGATCAGGTTGCGCACGACGCGCAGCAGCTGGTCGTAGTCGCCGAGCACCACATAGCTCGGCGTCACGTCGAGGTAGATGTCCCGCTCGGGGTACGCGGCCCGCGAACTACTGACCGCGTCGGTCACCAACCGGGTGACGTCGACCGGCTCGTGCGCTCGCGCGGTTGCGCCCGAATCACCGCGCGCGAGCATCAGCAGGTCTTCGACCAGCCGCGACATCCGGGTGCCCTCGTTCTCGATGCGGCCGATGTTGTCCTCACCCGACTGCCCCACGGCTCGCTGCATGCGGGCCAGCTCGGCGAAGCCCCGGATGGACGTGAGCGGCGTCCGCAGTTCGTGAGAGGCGTCGGCGAGGAACTGCCGCATCCGCTCCTCACTCTCGATGCGTGCGGCGAACTGGGTTTCGACGGCGAAGAGCAGCGTGTTCATCGAGTCCGTCAGCTGGGCGATTTCGGTGCCCTCCTCGGTCACTGGCACCCGCCGGTCGAGTCCGGCGCCGGACGGTGACAGCTCGGCGGCCACGTCCTGCGCGGTGGTGGTGACCCGGCGCAGCCCGCGCAGGCTGAACCGCACGCCACCGTAGGTCGCGAAGATCGCGATCACGATCGCACTGCCGCCGATGATGATCTCGAGGGCCAGCACCCGTGAGAGCGTGCGGCGTTCCTCATCGGTCGACAGCCCGATGACGGCGACAGCCCGTTCGGTGATGCCGTTCGCGGTGGCCTTCGCCTGTTGGGTGAGGACCCGCAGTTCGTGCCCGTCCGTGGTCTCCACGCTGATCGGCCGCTCGGCAGGCACGGTGGCGAGCCGGGCGCGGTCGATCCGGGACAGGTGCATCTGCTGCACCACGCTGTTCGCCGAGTACCCGATGAAGTTGCCGCTCGTATCGAGTGCGACCGCCCACACGCCCTGTGGTGGCCGAAGCCCGAGCGCGGACTGGCGGAACTCGTCCGAGAACAGGCTGTCGAGCGGGGTGCCCCGCACGGTGCCCTGTAGTTGCTGGTCGAGCCGCTCGGCGAGGAACGCGCGCAGGGCGAAGTACGTGCCGCCGCCAATGGCCAGGACGAGGACGACGACCAGGCCGACCACGCCGGTCACCAACCGGGACGTGAGGCTGCGCCTGCCCAGCCGCGGCGCCGTCGCGCCCGATGGCTCGCCCTCGACCGGCTCGCCACGGACGTCCGGCGGCTCGGTCGCCGACCACGCGCCGGCCGGCGGGGGCGGCGGGGGCGCCGTCGGCACGAATTCGACGCCGCTCATCGGGGCGTCACGAGGGCAGGTTCACGCCCGCGGCGCCTTGATGACATAGCCCGCTCCGCGGATGGTGTGGATGAGCTTGGGCTCGACCGAATCGACCTTCTTGCGCAGGTAACCGATGTACAGCTCGACGATGTTGGACTGACCCTGGAAGTCGTACTTCCACACCCGGTCGAGTATCTGCGCCTTCGACAGGACGACCCGCTCGTTGCGCATCAGGTAGCGCAGGAGCTCGAACTCCGTGGCGGTCAGGTGCACCTCGACGCCGGCGCGGGTGACCTCGTGGCTGTTCTCGTCGAGTTCGAGATCGGCGATGCGCAGGATGCCGTCCCGGGCGTCGTCGGCGACCGAGCGGCGAAGTACCGCATGCACGCGGGCCAGCAGTTCTTCGATGCTGAACGGCTTGACGACGTAGTCGTCGGCGCCGGCCCGCAGTCCGCTGACCCGGTCGGTCGCGGCGTCACGCGCGGTGAGGAAGATGACCGGCACCTGCGAGCCAGACGCGCGCAACTCCTGGAGCACGCCGAACCCGTCCCGGCCGGGCATCATCACGTCGAGCACGACGAGGTCGGGGTCGTACTCGGCGATCTTGTGAAGCGCGGCGGTGCCGCTGTCGGCCGTCATCGTCTCGAAGCCGTCGAAGCGCAGCGCCGAGGACACCAGGTGCGTGACGTTCTCCTCGTCGTCGACGACGAGGACCCGTCGCTTGGTCGCTCTGCTTGCCATGGCTGCACTCATCATGTCTCCCACCGTTCGGTTGGTGCGTCATAAGCGCCTGCTGTTACCAGGCTGAGGGCGCTACCTGAGACCTCGCTGGGCGGAAGCTGAGAATAGTTTAGGTGCTCCGCGCCCGGGCGAACAGCCTGCGGGTCGGCCTGGCGACATAACGGCCCGACGAGGGGAGCACCGCGAGCACGAGGGCGGTCGCCGAGGCAAGGGCCAGCAGGACGGGCAGCAGCGCCGAGCCGGTCGTGCGATCGACGATCAGGTAGATGCACACACCGAGCGTGCCGGCCTGATCGAGCACGAACAGCCAGCGCCGCCGACCACTGATCAACCAGACCACGCTCAGGATCCCGACGATCAGCATGCCGAGCGCGATCAGCCCAGCGACCAGCTCGCCATGGCGGGTGGTCGTGATGTCCGGGGGGACGACCGGGTGCACCGACCCGTGCGCGATGAACAGCACCGCGTAGACCAGCAGGAACGGCAGCGGGGCGACGCCGGCGGATACCGCCCCCACCACTACCGGTGGGGCCTCGCGGGGTTCGTCGTCATCGCGCACGCGCCACACGATACGGTGCCCGCCCGTGAGCCTCTCGTTGATCGATGTGGCGTCCCTGTTCAGCGCACGAGGATCGACGCCGATCGCAGCGCGTCCTTGACGGCACCGATCGTGAGTTCGCCGAAGTGGAACACGCTCGCCGCGAGCACCGCGTCGGCGCCGGCCTCGACCGCCGGCGCGAAGTCGGCGAGCCGCCCCGCCCCGCCGCTCGCGATGACCGGGACGTCGACCGCGGCACGGACGAGCCGGATCAGGTCGAGGTCGTAGCCGTCCTTGGTGCCGTCCGCGTCCATCGAGTTCAGCAGGATCTCGCCGGCACCGAGATCGGCCGCCCGCGCCGCCCAGTCGATCGCGTCGATGCCGGTGCCGGTGCGCCCGCCGTGCGTGGTGACCTCGAACCCGCTCGAGGTGTCGGCACGGCGGGCGTCGACCGACAGCACGAGCACCTGCCTGCCGAAACGCTGCGCGATCTCGGCGACGAGATCGGGTCGCATGATCGCGGCGGTGTTCACGCCGACCTTGTCCGCCCCGGCACGCAGCAGCGCGTCCACGTCCTCGACCGTGCGGACCCCGCCACCGACGGTCAGCGGGATGAACACCTGCTCGGCGGTGCGGCGCACGACGTCGTAGGTCGTCTCGCGCCCGGCCGAGGACGCCGTGATGTCGAGGAAGGTGAGCTCGTCGGCACCCTGCTCGTCGTAGCGACGGGCGAGTTCGACCGGGTCACCGGCATCGCGAAGACCCTGGAAGTTGACGCCCTTGACGACGCGTCCCCCGTCGACGTCCAGGCAGGCAATGACGCGGACGGCGACGGGCACCGGCCCAGTATCGCGTCCTAGCGGGCCAGCCGTTCGGCCAGCCAGCGCAGCGCGAGCGGGTAGCGGTACTCGATCGCTGCGTGACCGGCGTCGAACAGCTCGAAGCGGATCCGGTCCTCGGCCACACCCACCCGCGCCAGGCCGTCCCGGAACGCGGTCGCGCCGAGGTCGAGGTAGTACTCGTCGCTGGTACCCGCGTCGATCCAGATGGCGCGCTGCGAGCGCATCGCCTCGCCGTAGCTGTCGAGCATCCGCACGGGGTCCCAGGCCAGCCACCGGTCCCACAGGTCCGGGATCGGAGCGCCGGTCCGGGTGTCGAACGGCAGCTGCGGACGACCCTCGGCATCCGGCGAGAAGCACGCCGAGCAGCCGTAGAGGTTCAGCAGCAGCGCGTCCTCGGCCTTGCTGAACGCGGGCCGCGAGCCGAACTCGTCCCACCACCGCGTGATGTCGTGGTCGTAGGCGCGCAGCAGCCGCGCAGCCTTGCCGAAGTCGGTCAGGTAGCACAGCTCGTACAGGGTGTCGCCGGCGTGGGTGGCCAGGGCGCCGAACAGATCCGGCCGCAGCATCGGCGTGATCATCGCCCCGAACCCTCCCGAGGACTTGCCGCTGATCGCCCGCGACTCACGATCGGCAATCGTGCGGTACCGCTCGTCCACCCACGGGACGACCTCGTCACAGAGGTATGAGTGGTAGCGCCCGGTACCGACGGAATCCACGTACTGCGAACCGCCGTAGGCCGTCCAGGCGTCGACGTAGACGACGATGCAACCGGGTACCGACCCGTCGGCGAACACCGCGTCGGCCGTCTCGGTGAACGGCTGCCGGAACGGCGTGCGGTTGGCCCACATCACCACGTGGCCGGTGTAGCCCTGGATCACGTACACCGCCGGGTAACGCTGGTTCGACGAGTCGTAGCCCGGCGGCAGGTACACCCAGATCGGGCGCTCGTGCGGGTCGCCGAGCCGGTTGTCACGCAGCAGGACTGAGTCGATGGTGCCGCGATCGAGGCGGCCGGCCAGCTCAACGTTCCAGGGCAGCATGCGTCCAGCCAACCACGCGATAAGTTCAGGACGAATCAGGGCAAAAGGATGGACGACCTGTCCCTCCTCGCCGAAGGCCCCGCGCGATGACCACAGACACCGCAGAGACGCCCGATCCCCCGGTGCGCATGACGGCGGCCGACTACCGAGCGGTCTTCGCCGCCACCCTCGGTTGGGCGATGGACGCCTTCGACTACTTCATCGTCGTGCTCGTCTACTCCGAGATCGCCGCAGACTTCGACGTCTCGCTGACCCGGATGGCCTTCCTCACCACCGCCACGCTGCTCATGCGCCCGATCGGTGCGGCCCTGTTCGGCATGTGGGCTGACCGGGTCGGGCGGAAGAAGGCGCTGATCGCGGACGTCTCGTTCTACTCGATCGTCGGCTTCCTCGCCGCGTTCGCGCCGAACTACTCGACGCTGCTCGTGCTCCGCCTGCTGTACGGCATCGGGATGGGCGGCGAGTGGGGCCTTGGCGCGTCGCTGTCGATGGAGAAGGTGCCGCCGAAGCGCCGCGGCCTGGTCAGCGGGATCGTCCAGCAGGGCTACGCGATCGGCTACCTGTTCGCAGCCGTCGCCTACCTGCTCATCAGCAACCTGACCGACTGGGGCTGGCGCGGGTTGTTCGCGCTGTCGATCCTGCCCGCGCTGCTCTCGCTGTTCGTCCGGACCAAGGTCACCGAGTCCGAGGCGTGGCAGGAAACCCGGCAGAACACCCTGCGCAACAAGACCACGGTCCGTCAGGTGCTGGCGAACGGCGGGGTACTGCGCCGACTCGGCTACCTGGTGCTGCTGATGACTGCGTTCAACTGGATGAGCCACGGCACGCAAGACATCTACCCGACCTTCATGAAGAAGGGCCTCGGGTTCTCCGAGAACACCGCGCTCTACGTGGCGATGCTCTACAACGTCGGCGCAATCATCGGCGGAACGCTGATGGGGGCGGCCTCGGAGCGGTACGGGCGGCGCGCGGTCGTCGTCTTCTGCGCCGTCCTCGGCCTGCCGATCCTGCCGTTGTTCGCCGCATCACACACGCTCGGACTGGTGTGCCTCGGCTCGGTCCTCATGCAGTTCGTCGTCCAAGGGGCCTGGGGCGTCATCCCCGCCCACCTCACCGAACTGTCCCCCGCCGAGATCCGCGGCTTCTACCCCGGCGTCACCTACCAACTGGGCAACTGCCTCGCGGCGTTCAACCTGCCGATCCAGGAGCGCCTGGCCAGCAGCCACAGCTACACCTTCGCGATCACCGCGACGATGATCCCGGTGTTCATCGCGGTCGCCGTGCTGGCCGCGATCGGGAAGGAGGCTCGCGGCGGTCGGCTCTCGCGCGCCGAACGGCCGTCGGTGGCGGTGTCGGTGTAGGCCGCGGGCCTAGCCACTGACCGCGGCGAGCGCTTCGGGCAGGGTGAAGGCGCCCGCGTACAGCGCCTTGCCGACGATCGCTCCCTCGATCGTGCCCAGGCCGGCGATCGCGCGCAGGTCGGCCAACGACGAGACGCCACCGCTGGCGACGACCGCGGCCCCCGTCCGGGCGCAGACCTGCCGCAGCAGGTGCAGGTTGGGACCGGTCAGGGTGCCGTCCTTGTTGACGTCGGTCACCACGTACCGGGCGCACCCGTCTGAGTCCAGCCGGGCCATCGTCTCCCACAGGTCGCCGCCATCGCGGGTCCAACCGCGGGCGGCCAGCGTGGTGCCGCGGACGTCGAGGCCGACCGCGATCTTCTCGCCGTGCTCGGCGATGGCCGCGCGTACCCAGTCCGGCGACTCGAGCGCCGCGGTGCCGAGGTTCACGCGCGCAGCCCCGGTGGCGAGCGCCGCGTCCAGCGATGCGCCGTCACGGATACCGCCGGACAGCTCGACCGCAACGTCGAGACGGCGCACCACGTCGGCGAGCAGGTCGCGGTTGTCGCCGCGCCCGAAGGCCGCATCGAGGTCGACGAGGTGGATCCACTCAGCGCCGTCGCGCTGCCACGTCAGCGCTGCCTCGAGCGGGTCGCCGTAGTCGGTCTCGGATCCGGCCGCACCCTGGACGAGGCGCACCGCCGCTCCCCCGGCCACGTCCACGGCGGGCAGCAGGACGAGCGTCATCGTTTCCTCCGGTCGAACATCACCATGACCATCGCCGGGGCGGCGATGACAAGCACCAGCAGGACGAGCAGGACGGCCCCAACCGAACTGGTGAACAGGTACGCGAGCAGCAGCACCACGAGCGCGAGCGTGAGCAGCGCGGCGATGCCGTCTTTGCGCCGCCGGTAGCCCGATCCGTGCTGCCACAGCCGCACCCGCCGCCACGCCAGGGCGCGCCGGTCCCGTCGCGCCCGCACTTCGGCGGCCCGCTCGCGGCGAAGGCGGGCGTCCGCCGCACGGCTGGCCGCTTCGGCCTCGCGGCGCGCCCTGGCCGCCGCGCGTTGCTTGCTCACAGTGTGCCCAGCCAGTTCTCGAGCAGCGCGGCGCCGGCGTCCCCGGACTTCTCCGGGTGGAACTGCGTCGCGCTGATCAGGCCGTCCTCCACCGCCGCCACGAACGACTCACCGTGCTCGGACCGCGACACCAGTCCCGACGTGTGGTGCGCTGCGTAGGAGTGGACGAAGTAGAACCGGGTGCCGGGCTCGATCCCGGCGAACAGCTTCGAGCCGGCACACATGTCGACGGTGTTCCAGCCCATGTGGGGCAGCACCGGCGCGACCAGTCGCTCGACGCGTCCGGGCAGCACGCCCAGCCCAGCGGTCTCGATCCCGTGCTCGACCCCGGCCTGGAACAGCACCTGCATGCCGACACAGATGCCGAGCACCGGACGCAGCGCGCGCAGCCGGCGCTCGATGGTCACCGCGCCGTCGACCGCGGCCAACCCGGCCAGGCACGCCGCGAAGGCGCCCACCCCGGGAACGACGAGTCCGTCCGCCTCGAGTGCTGCGGACGCGTCCGCGGTGACGGTGACGTCGGCCCCGACCCGTTCGAGCGCACGCTGGGCCGAGCGGAGATTGCCCGATCCGTAGTCGAGGACGACGACCCGGTTCAGAGAACGCCCTTCGTGGACGGCACACCCTGCACTCGCGGGTCGATCTCGACGGCGGCCCGCAGCGCCCGGGCGACGGCCTTGTACTGCGCCTCGGTGACGTGGTGCCAGTCGCGGCCGCTGTGCACGAGCACGTGCAGCGCGATCGCCGCGTGGTAGGTGAACGACTCGAAGACGTGCCGGGTCAGGGTGGTGGCGTAGTCCGGCCCGATGGTCGCGGGGGCACCGTCGGGCTCGCGGTGGACCAGGTACGGGCGCCCGGACAGGTCGACCGCTGCCTGCACCAGGCACTCGTCCATCGGGATCAGCGCGGCGCCGAAGCGGCGGGTGCCGGCCTTGTCGCCGGCAGCCTGGGCGAAGGCCTGGCCGAGCGCGATCGCGGTGTCCTCGACGGTGTGGTGCGAATCGATGTGCAGGTCGCCCTCGACCTGGACGGTGAGGTCGAACAGCCCGTGCTTGCCGAAGGACGAGAGCATGTGGTCGTAGAAGCCGACCCCGGTCGACACGTCCGTACGGCCGGCGCCGTCGAGGTCGATCGAGACGAGCACCTTCGTCTCTTTGGTGCTGCGTTCGATCCGGCCCGTCCTGCTCATCGTGTCGTCTCCTCAAGCGCGGTTCGGAATGCCGCCATCTCGTCAGGGGTACCGATGGACACCCGCAGCCAGCCGTCCGGCCCAGTCTCCCGGATCAGCACGCCCCGGTCGAGCAGGCCCTGCCACACGGCGTGCCGGTCGGCAAACGTCCCGAACAGGACGAAGTTCGCATCCGAGTCAGCGACCCGCAGGCCGCGGCCCCGCAGCCAGTCGACCATCCGGTCACGTTCGGCCCGCAGGCTCTCGACCGCGGCGAGGAGTTCCGCGGCGTGGTCGAGCGCGACACAGGCCACCGCCTGCGACACGGCCGACAGGTGGTACGGCAGCCGGACGATCTGCACCGCCTCGACGACGGCCGGTGAGGCGGCCAGGTAGCCGAGCCGGCCGCCGGCCAGGGCGAAGGCCTTGCTCATCGTGCGCGTCACGACCAGGCGCGGGTGCGCGGCCAGCAGGGACAGCGCGCTCGGGGTGCCGGCCCGGCGGAACTCGGCGTACGCCTCGTCCACCACCACCATGCCCGGCGCCACGGCGAGCAGGCGCTCAACATCGGCCAGCGGCAGCGCGGTGCCGGTCGGGTTGTTCGGTGAAGCCAGCAGGACGACCGACGGGCGGTACTGGTCGATGACGGCGACGGCGGCGTCGAGGTCGAGGGTGAAGTTCTCGGCGCGGTGACCGACGATCCACTCGGTGTGGGTGTCGCGCGCGTACTCCGGATACATCGAGTACGTCGGGGCGAACGACACGGCGGCGCGTCCGGGGCCGCCGAAGGCGAGCAGCAACTGCAGCATCACCTCGTTCGAGCCGTTCGCGGGCCACACCTGGTCCGCGGTCAGGCCGACGCCCCCGTCGCCGTTCAGATACCGGGCCAGCCGGGCGCGCAGCCGGGTCGCGTCGCGGTCGGGGTAGCGGTTGAGCGTGCGCGCGACCTCGGCGACGGCTGCTGCGACATCCGCGACCACCGCCTCGCTCGGGGGGTAGGGGTTCTCGTTGACGTTCAGTTGCACCGCGACGTCGAATTGGGGCGCGCCGTAGGGCGACTCGCCCCGCAACTCGTCCCGGATCGGCAGGTCGGCGAGCCGATAACCGGGCTGCACGGCGTCACGCGACGGGTCGCCCTGCGGGGAGGCCAAGACCGAGGAGTCGGTCACGTGAGCCGCACGGAGACTGCCGTCCCGTGCGCTGGCAGGTCCTCTGCGGCGGACAACGCGAGGACGTGGGGGGCCACCTCGGCCAGCGCGTCGGCGGTGTACTCGACCAGGTGCACGCCCTTGAGGAAAGTCTGCACCGACAGGCCCGAGGAGTGCCGCGCCGTGCAGCCGGTCGGCAGCACGTGATTCGAGCCCGCGCAGTAGTCGCCGAGCGAAACCGGCGCGTGCGGGCCGACGAACACGCAGCCGGCGTTGGTGACCCGCTCGGCCCACTGGCGCGCGTTCGCGGTGATCACCTCGAGGTGCTCGGCGGCGTAGGCGTCCACGACGGCCAGTCCCTGCTCGAGATCGCGCACGATGCACGTCGCGGACTGCCGGCCGGACAATGCCGCGCTGATCCGCTCGTGGTGTTTGGTCAGCGCTACCTGGCGCTCGACCTCGGCGTCGACGGCGTCGGCCAGCGTGACCGAGTCGGTCACCAGCACCGCGGCGGCGAGCGTGTCGTGCTCGGCCTGGCTGATCAGGTCCGCGGCGACGTGCACGGGATCGGCACTGGCGTCGGCCAGCACCGCGATCTCGGTCGGCCCGGCCTCGCTGTCGATGCCCACCAGGCCGCGGACGCAGCGCTTGGCGGCGGCCACGTAGACGTTGCCCGGCCCGGTGATCATGTCCACTGCTTCGATGCCGAGCCCGGGGTCGCCGTAGGCGGCGAGTGCGATCGCCTGCGCGCCACCGACGGCGTACACCTCGTCCACGCCGAGCAGGGCGCACGCGGCCAGGATCGTCGGGTGCGGCCGGCCGCCGAATTCGTTCTGTGCCGGTGAGAACACGGCGATCGACGCCACGCCGGCCACCTGCGCGGGGACCACGTTCATGACGACGCTGGACGGGTAGACGGCGAGCCCGCCGGGCACATAGAGCCCGACGCGGCTGACCGGCACCCAGCGCTCGGTGACCGTCCCGCCCGGCACGACCTGCACCTCGACCGTGTCTCGCCGCTGGGCCTCGTGCACGATCCGGGCGCGCCGGATCGACTCGTCGAGGGCAGCGCGGACGTCTGCGTCCAGGGCGGTCAGCGCGTCAGTCAGCGCGCCGGCCGGCACCCGTGGCTCGGGGACGTCGACGCCGTCGAAGCGCAGCGTTGCCTCCCGCACCGCCGCGTACCCGCGCTCGGCCACTGCTTCGATGAGAGGGGTGACCGTCTCGAGGGCGGCGTGGACGTCGATCGCGGCGCGCGGCAGGGCCCGGCGCAGGTCGGCGGGACTCGAGCCGGTCAGGTCGAGACGGCGTAGCACGACATCGAGTTTACGTGCCACAACCGCCCGCGTTGCTCGCGTGCGGTCCTCAGCGCGGCGTAGCGTCCTCCGATCGTCTCCAACGCTGAGGGGTCTCTCATGAAGGTTTCGCGCTTGCTGCCCCGCCGTCCCCGCTACGCCGATGTCGTCGCCACCGTTGCACTGGTCTTCGCGCTCGGCGGGACGGCCTACGCCGTCACCTCACTGCCAGCCAACTCGGTCGACACGGCCTCGATCCAGGACGCCGCAGTCACCTACCCGAAACTGCACAACAATTCGGTGCGCTCGAACAAGGTCACCGACGGCACCCTGCTCGGCGCGGACCTGACCGACGGCACGATCGGCAGCGTCCAGGTCGCCGACGGCTCCCTCACCGGAACCGACATCGCCAACGAGTCGCTCACCGCCAACGACCTCGCGACCGACAGCGTCAACGCCACCGAGATCGCCGACAACTCCATCGACAGCGGGGAGATCGTCAACAACTCGCTGCTCGGCACCGACATCGCCGACGGCACGATCCAGAACGTCGACCTCGCCTCGAACAGCGTCGACAGCGCCAAGGTTGCCAACAACTCGCTCACCCTGGCCGACCTGCTCGGCGCGGACGTCAACGGAGCCATCAGCTTCGGCCTCGGCGCGAATGCGTGCGGGACGCTGAACTTCGGCGTCGAGCGGCGCGGCGGTCGGGCAGGCCGTGATCATGAGCTTCACCGGTTCGGTGGCGCTGCCACCTGCCGTCATGTTCGGGCCGTTCCGCGTGGTGTCGGCCGGGACGGTCACGGCGCGGGCCTGCAACGTGTCGGCCTGTCGGTGAGCGTCTCGAGCATCGGCGTCCGGATCGTCACCTTCGGCTAGCCCGACGCGGCGCGCCAGGCGGGGCTACCGTGACTGCATGGGCGAGGAACTGGCACTGTTCCCGCTCGGCACTGTTCTGCTGCCTGGCGCGCCACTTCCGCTACGCATCTTCGAACCCCGGTACCGGCGCCTGCTCGCGGACGTGACCGGGCCGGACGGCCCCGGCCGCTTCGGCGTGGTCGCGCTGACGTCCGGGCTCGAGGTCGACAGCTCCTTCGTCCACCACCACACCGAGTTTGCCGACGTCGGCACCGTCGCCGAGATCATCGAGGTCGAGGAGCTTGCCGGCGGCAGCTTTGCCCTGCTCGCTGTCGGCAGCCGGCGGTTCCGGGTGACCGCGTTGCTCGAGGCAACGCCGTACGCGCGAGCCGAGGTCGACTACCTCGACGAGGTGCTCGGCGACCTGCCCGAGTCGCTGCCCGATGCCGCCCGTGCGCTGGGCCGGGAGTATCAGCGGCTGCTGAGCCGGCTCACCGGCGCCGAGGTTGACGCCGACGCATACCCGGTCGACGCGGTCGCGCTGTCGTACCGGATCGCTCTCGACGCACCACTCGCCCTGGACGACCGCCAGTCGCTGCTGGCCGAGCCCACCGCGACGGCCCGGCTGCTACGCCTCGTCCGGTTGCTGCGGCGGGAGGTCGTGCTGTTGCGGCAGACCAGGTCCGTCGCCGTAGCGCCCGGCGTATTGAACGCCACCCTCCGTCCCAACTGAGGGTGGCTCCATCGGGTTGTCCACGGGCAGCGCCGCCAGGTCGTCCGGACGGCCGAGATCGTCACGTGCGGCAAACGCGACGATGACGCTGTAGACGAGGACGGCGGCGATGGCTTCGAGCAGGACCAACCCGCGCATCTGCAGCACCAGGGTCAGGTGGGGGATCACCTGATCGCGCGGTGCGTCCGTGGTGCCCCCACCCACCAGGTAGCCGATCAGCGCCGTAAGCAGGGCACCGGCGAGACCGCCGACCGCGAGTGCGAGTGCCATCACCGTTCCGCGTGCGGACCGAAGGAACCACGCGCCGACGCCGGCGAGTGTCCCGACCAGGATGCAGATGACAGCGAAGCGGCCGTCGGCGGCGACGAACGCCTCGCTCTCGGCCCGGATCAGCCCGCCCTTCACGTTCTCTCCCGCGGGCACGGCCGGGCTCCACCAGGCCCACACCAGTCCGAGGACGACGCCGAGCAAGGTCAGCGCCGCCACGACCAGAATGCCGCGGTGCAGATCGGTGCGCAGCGCCGATCTGGCAGCGGAGTCGGCGAGCAGCGGCGGCGTGGTGGCGGTGTCGGTGCGCAGCGCCGACGTGGCGTCATCGACGGCCGGCGACTGCTCGGCGGGCCGGTTGCCCGGCGTCGGCTCGGTCACCGCGGTGGCTCGGCCTGGCCGACTGCGGCGCGCAGCAACAGGTGCAACTCGTCAAGTCGGGCACGCGGGACGGCGCGCTCGACCTCGAACTGGCGCAACCTGCGCTGGGTGTCCTCGCGGCGCGAGCGACGTAGCAACCGGATCGCGAGCAGGGGCAAGGTCCAGATCCGGCCGGGCAACCCGACCCGACGCAGTTCGCGCAACACGTCCGCGCTGGTGTCGTCCACCAGCGCTCGCATCCGGTCCTCGATCGGCGCGTAGGTGCCGAACCCGGTCAGCCGTCGCACGACGGCGAGGACGAGGGCGCGCAGCACGAGGACGCCGACGGCGAGGACGAGAACCAGCACGCCGAGCAGCGTCGAGTCCAGCCCCCACCAGGCGAGGGCGCTCAGCCCCAGCAGGACGACACCGACGATCAGCATCGACCAGCCGATCGATTCAGCGATCGCGCGGCCGACGAGGTAGCGGGCCAGCGCCCACTGGCTCAGCGGCGAGCCCTGCGCGAACTCGCCGACGTCCACCCCCTCCTGGGCGTACTCGAACCCGTGCTCGGGTTCGGGCACGGCGGGCAATCCGGAGCTCACCCCATGGACGGTACCGGGCCGGCCGGAGCGCCTCGGTCAGGCCGAAACGGCCGATGGGCCGAGCAGCGCTTTGAGATCGCCCATCAGCGCCGCCGACGCGCGGACGCGGAACGCGTCCCCCAGTCGCAGCACGTGCTCGCGGTCGCCGCTGGCCAGGCGCAGGTGCACCTCGGTGGTGCCGGGGTGGGTCGCCAGGACGTCCTTGAGCCGATCCACCAGCGGCGGCGTGCATCGAGCCGGCGGCATGGTCACCACCACCGGGCCGCGCGGGCCTTGCGTGGTGTCGAGCACGGTGATGTCCGAGGCGATGAGTTTGACGGTGTCCTCGCGGACGTCGGTGCGCCCCCTGATCGCGACGACCGCGTCCTCGGTGATCGTGAGCGCGACCTGGGAGTAGGTCTGCGGGAAGAACATGACTTCGATCGAGCCCTCGAGGTCCTCCAGCACCGCTTGGGCCCACGGTGCGCCCGCCTTGGTCACCCGGCGGTTCACCGACGACAGGATCCCGGCCAGCGTCACCGACCTGGATTCGTCCGATCCCTCGGCGACGGCACTGGCGATCGAGTCGTCGGCCGCGCCGGCGAGCACGTGCTCGAGGCCGAACAGGGGATGGTCGCTGACGTAGAGCCCGAGCATCTCGCGCTCGAACTGCAGCAGCACCTTCTTGTCCCACTCGCCCTCGGGAACCTGGACGGCGAACACGTCCACCACGGCGTCGTCGTCGCCGAGCGACCCGAACAGGTCGAACTGGCCGATGGCCTCGGCGCGCTTGGTGTCCAGCACGGCGTCGACCGCAGGCTCGTACACGTTCAGCAGCCCGCGCCGTGCGTGGCTCATGGAATCGAAGGCGCCGCCCTTGATCAGCGCCTCGATCGTGCGCTTGTTGCAGACGACGGCCTCGACCTTGCGCAAGAAGTCCGCGAAATCGGTGAACTCACCCTTGGCCAGGCGGGTGGCCACGATCGAGGTCACGACGTTCGCGCCGACGTTGCGGATCGCGGTGAGCCCGAACCGGATGTCGGTGCCGACCGGGGTGAAGTCGGCGGCCGAGGAGTTCACGCACGGCGGCAGCACCCGAATGCCCATCCGGCGGCACTCGGCCAGGTAGACCGCCATCTTGTCCTTGTCGTCCTTCACCGACGTGAGCAGCGCGGCCATGTACTCGGCCGGGAAATTCGCTTTGAGGTAGGCGGTCCAGTACGAGATGACTCCGTATGCGGCCGAGTGCGCCTTGTTGAACGCGTAGTCGGAGAAGGGCAGCAGCGTGTCCCAGAGCTTCTTGATCGCCCCTGCCGAGAACCCGCGCTCCTGCATGCCCTGCTCGAACTGCGCGTACTGCGCGTCGAGTTCGGCCTTCTTCTTCTTGCCCATCGCGCGGCGCAGCAGGTCCGCAGCGCCCAGCGAGTACCCGGCGACCTTCTGGGCGACCGCCATGACCTGCTCCTGGTACACGATCAGGCCATAGGTCTCGCCGAGGATCTCGTTGAGCGGCTCGGCCAGTTCGGGGTGCAGCGGTTCGACCGGCTTGCGGCCGTTCTTGCGGTCGGCGTACTCGTTGTGCGAGTTCATCCCCATCGGGCCGGGACGGTAGAGCGCGCCGACGGCTGAGATGTCCTCGAAGGTGTCGGGGCGCATCGAGCGCAGCAGCGCGCGCATCGGACCGCCGTCGAGCTGGAAGACGCCGAGCGTGTCGCCGCGGGCCAGCAGCTCGAACGTCCTGGGGTCGGTCAGCTCCAGATCTTCCAGCACGACGACCTCGTCGCGGTTGCTGTGGATGTTCTTCAGCGCGTCGTCGAGGACGGTGAGGTTGCGCAGGCCGAGGAAGTCCATCTTGATCAGGCCCAGCGCTTCGCAGGTCGGGTAGTCGAACTGCGTGATCACGGCGCCGTCCAGCTCGCGCTTCATGATCGGGATGAGGTCGAGCAGCGGGTCCGAGGACATGATGACGCCTGCCGCGTGCACGCCCCACTGCCGCTTGAGGCCCTCGAGGCCCTTCGCCGTCTCGACGACCTTCGCGACCTCCGGGTCGGCCTCGCACAGCGCGCGGAACTCCCCACCCTCCTTGTAGCGATCGTGGGTCGCGTCGAAGATCTTGGCGAGCGGGACGTCCTTGCCCATCACCGCCGGGGGCATGACCTTGGTGATCCGGTCACCCATCGAGAACGGGTAGCCGAGCACCCGCGAGGCGTCCTTGACCGCCTGCTTGGCCTTGATGGTGCCGTAGGTGACGATCTGTGCCACCCGGTCGTCGCCGTACTTCTCGGTGACGTAGCGAATCACCTCGCCGCGCCGCCGCTCGTCGAAGTCGACGTCGAAGTCAGGCATCGAAACGCGGTCAGGGTTGAGGAACCGCTCGAAGATCAGCCCGTGCTCGAGCGGGTTGAGATCGGTGATGCGCATGGCGTACGCGACGACCGAGCCGGCACCCGATCCGCGTCCGGGTCCGACGCGGATCCCGTTGTCCTTGGCCCAGTTGATGAAGTCGGCGACCACCAGGAAGTAGCCGGGGAAGTTCATCTGGTTGATGACGCCGACCTCGTACTCGGCCTGGCGGCGGATGTCGTCGGGGATGCCGGCGGGGAAGCGCCGCGCGAGGCCCGCCTCGACCTCCTTGGCGAACCAACTGCGCTCGTCCTCGCCGGCGGGCACCGGGAACCGGGGCATGTAGGTGCCGTTGCCCTCGGTGAAGTCGACCTCGCACCGCTCCGCGATCAGCAGCGTGTTGTCGCACGCCTCACGCAGGTCGTGCTTGTCGGCCCACAGGCTGCGCATCTCGGCCGGGCTCTTGAGATAGAAGTCGTGCCCGTCGAGCTTGAACCGCTTGGGGTCGGCCATCGTCTTGCCGGACTGCACGCACAGCAGCACCTCGTGCGCGTCGGCATCCTCGGCGTGGGTGTAGTGCAGGTCGTTGGTGGCGATGATCGGCAGGGCCAGATCGCGCGCCAACTGCAGCAGACCGTCACGGACCCGCTTCTCGATATCGAGGCCGTGGTCCATCAACTCAAGGAAGAAGTTGCCCGGGCCGAAGATGTCGCGGAACTCGGCGGCGCTCGCCCGGGCGCTGGGATAGTCGCCGATGCGCAGCCAAGTCTGGATCTCACCGGACGGGCAGCCGGTCGTCCCGATAAGTCCGTGGGCGTACTCGGCGAGCAATTCGCGATCAGCCCGCGGCTTGTAGAAGAACCCCTCGAGGCTGCTGCGCGAGGCCAGCCGGAACAGGTTGTGCATGCCGGTCGTGTTCTCGGCCAGCAGGGTCATGTGGGTGAACGCACCGCCGCCGGACACGTCGTCCTCGCCACCGGCGGCCCACCGCACCCGGGTGCGTTCGTAGCGGGACGTGTTGGGGGTGAGGTAGGCCTCCATGCCGATGATCGGTTTCACGCCGACCGCGCTGGCCTTGCGGTAGAAGTCGTAGGCACCGAAGACGTTGCCGTGGTCGGTCATCGCCAACGCCGGCATGCCCATCCGGGCGGTCTCGGCGAACAGTTCGGTCAGCCGGGCGGCACCGTCGAGCATCGAGTACTCGGTGTGCACATGGAGGTGCACGAAGGTGTCGGTGTCGCCCGCTGTCACTGCTACTTGGCTCCTGCCGTCGATGCGTGGATGGCCGATCCTCTCATCGGCCACCGACGTCCGTCGGCGTGTCGGGCCGCGCGTGTCTCTCGACCTCAGGTGGAGGTCACCCGGCCGCGGTCAGGCGATCCGGACCTCGGCGCCGATGTCCGCCCAGCGGTAGAGGAACGCGATCGCCTTCAGCGGCATGTGGATGCAGCCGTGCGACCCCTGGGTCTTGTACGTCGGGCTGCCGTAGGGGAAGTCCTGCCACGACGAGTCATGAAACCCGAACAGCGGGGCGTCGAACGGGATCCAGTACTGCACCGAGTACTGCGCGCCCGTGTTCAGCGTCAGGACGGTGTGCCGGGTGCGCCCCTCGATGCGGTAGTGGCCGGTGGGCGTCTCGGTGTACTGCCCGAGCATGCCCGTCGTGATCGGGTTGGCGCGCACGGTGGTGCGGCGATGGCACAGCCACATGCGCTGAGCGCGCACGCTGACCAGGACCAGTTGATCGGCCGTGTTCGTGGCGCAGTGGTTGACCGGCTTCCGCGCCACCGGCGCCGAGCTCACCCGCTGCGGCTGCGCCGCCGGGTTGTCCGGCACAGTCGCGAGGGCAGACGCCGGCGGCACCCGCACCGACGGCGACGGCGGCACGCTGCTGTCGGTGCCGTTGACGGCCGACGTGCAGGCGGCCAGCACGGCAACGACAGCAGCGAGGGCCGCAGCTATGAACACGCGCACCGAACCAGCGTAACGACCGAGCCACCACGCCCACATCACGACGGACTCAGCCGTGGACCCGAGGTCCACGGCTCGCGGCCCACGGGTCCGGTCAGACCGGCGGGGCAAAGGCCTCGGTGCCGGCTACGACCGCCACGGCCATGCCGTGGCTGTTGGCGTAGGCCAGTTCCTTGGGCAGGTCACCGACGCCGTTCGAGCCGGCGACGGGGGCGAGCTGCACGGTCGACAGCACGCCGAGTGCGTTGCCCTGCTCGTCCAGGAAGCCCGAACCGGAGTCGCCCGGGATGCCGGGCGAGGCGGTGTAGACCTCGTGCGTCCATCCGTCCGCGTCGTCGCCGAGGCTGGTGCCCTTCTTCGGTGAGAGCTCCTCCTGCCCGCCGCGCAGCAGCGAGTTGCCGTAGCTGTACACCGTGTCGCCGGCGGTGGTGCCGTCGGTCGCCAGCGTGGTCGGGCCGCCCCAGAAAGGCATGGATGGGTTCACGTCCGCGACGTAGGGGGCATCCACCTTGACCAGCGCGAGGTCGTTGTAAGCGCAGGTGTTGGCGTCGGTCTCGCCCGCGTTCTGCATCGCCAGCCATGAGGAGTAGGCGAGCGTCCCGGTCCCGACCTGGGTGCCCTCGCTCGTGGCGCTTGCTCCTTCGTTGAACGTGACCGGGGTTCCCAGCGGCAGCGACCCGGTCTGGCACCCGTCGGTGTCGGTCGATCCACCCGTGCCCGCGCAGTGCGCGGCGTACCCGACATAGGTGGCCGAGGCATCGACGTAGACGAAGTTGGCGGTGCACTGGGCGCCGTCGGTGAACATCTGGGTGCCGGGGTGGATCGTCGCGGAGCTCGCGGGTGCCCACGCCGGCGTGGCTGCATCGGCAGCGGTCGCCGCCCCCGCCGCCGCCCCGAGCAGGAGCACCCCCGTCGCCACCGCAGCGACCTTTGTGAGTGTGAGCGACAGGCGCACGCGAGATTCCCTTCACAACGGCAAATAGGTGATTAGCGTAACAAGAGAAATAATTCGCCCGAATCGGCCCCTCCGCCGCCCGGGCCGCCGGGCAGGATGGACGCCGTGGATCTCGACGCCGTCGCCCGCGCTGTTCGCGCCGCGCTGCCCGATGTGCTCGTCGCGGCCGATTTCGACGGCACGCTGGCGCCGATCGTCGTCGACCCCGAGCACTCCCGGCCCGAGGCCGGTGCGGTGGCCGCCCTGGCCGCGCTGGCGGCGCGTGGGGCGAAGGTCGCGATCGTGACCGGGCGTGACGCGCGTACCGTCCTGCGCCTCGGCGGTCTGGCCGAGGTGCCCGGCCTGGCCGTCGCGGGCCTGTACGGGCTCGAGACGTGGCACAACGGCGCGCTCGACACCCCCGAGACCCCGGACGCCCTGCACCGCCTCCGCGACCGCCTGCCGGCGGTACTACGCGAGGCGAACGCCGATCCGGACGTCTGGATCGAGGACAAGCGGCTCTCACTCGTCGTCCACGGCCGCCGGGCCGAGGACCCGCAGGCCGTGCTCGAGCCGCTGCAGGATCCGATCGCCCGGCTGGCCGAGGAACTCGGATTGGAGGTGCACGCCGGCAGCGGCGTGCTCGAGGTGCGGGTGCCGGGCTACGACAAGGCGGGCGCGCTGCGGCGGCTGATCGAGGCGTCGAGCCCGCGAGCGGTGCTCTTCCTCGGCGACGACCTGGGCGACCTGCCCGCATTCGAGCAGATCCGGGTCCTGCGGGCGTCGGGCCTGGTGGCGTGGGGCGTGGCCGTGCTGTCGAGCGGGGTCACCGACGTCGCGAACGCCGCGGACGTCCACGCGCGGACACCGGCCGAGGTCGTCGCCCTGCTGCGTGCCATCGCTGGGTGATCCGCCGGCGCTGGTTGTTCCGGCCGCCGCTGGGTCAGGCGAGGGCGTCGAGTTGCGCCTGGAACCACTCCGCGGGGGGCAGCCGCACCGCAGCGGCACGCATGCGCTCGAGCCGGTCCGCCCGCTGCTCGCGCGGCATCGTCAGGGCCTCGTCGAGGGCGGCCGCGGTCGCGGTGATGTCGAACGGGTTGACGGTGATCGCGTCGTCGCCGAGCACCTCGGCCGCGCCGGTCTCGCGCGACAGGACGACCGCCGGTTCACGCTCGGACAGGATCAGGCCCTCGAGCACGACCAGGTTCATGCCGTCGCGGACCGAGTTCACGAACAGCACGTCGCTGCGCCGCATCAGCGCGAGAGCCGCCGGGTAGTCGTCGGTGACGTCGAGCAGGATCGGCGTCCAGTCGTCGGTGCCGAACTCGTCCGCGATCTCGTCGGCGAGTCGTTCGATCGCCGCCGTGTACTCGCGGTAGGCGGGCAGGTCCTCCCGGGACGGATTGTTGTAGACGGCGTGGACGACCCGCCCGCGCCAGTCGGGGCGCGTCCGCAGCAACTCGCGGTACGCGAGCAGGCCCCGCCACACGTTCTTGGACAGCTCGGTGCGGTCGACGCGCCCGATCACCAGCCGGTCGCCCACCTCGGTCGACAGCACACGCAGCGCGCTGTCGACGTCGCGCCGCGACCCGAGTCGCTGCATCTCGGCCGCGTCCAGGCCGAGCGGGAATGCCTGCACGCCCTTCGCCTCGACGCCCAGCTCGGCGCGTGCGGTATCGCGGAACAGCTGCGCCCACCGCTCGGTGTGAAAGCCGATGACGTCGGCCCCGAGGATGCCGTCGACCAGCGCCGTACCCACGTCGTCGGGCAGCATCGCGAAGTAGTCCGGCGGCACCCACGGCGTGTGGGTGAACAG
Source organism: uncultured Actinomycetota bacterium (assembly GCA_963750295.1). Lineage (GTDB taxonomy): Bacteria > Actinomycetota > Actinomycetes > Mycobacteriales > Jatrophihabitantaceae > CAVVPY01. The sequence continues at coordinate 626,722 of CAVVPY010000001.1, read as the reverse complement.
CCCGATCCGCAGGTCGGGACGAAGCTCGCGCAGCATGCGCGGGACGAGGAACAGGTGGTAGTCCTGCACCATGACGGTCGCGCCCTCGGCCGCCTCGTCGGCGAGTGCGCGCGCGAAGGCCTGGTTGTACCGCGTGTACGCGCTCCACTGCCGGCGCCAGACGACGTCGAAGCTCGGCTGGCGTGGCAGGTCGTAGAGCTGGTGCAGTACGAACCACAGCGTCGAGTTGGCCACGCCGTTGTAGGCGGAGCGGAAGGTGGGCGCGTCGATCGGGAGCATGCGGACGTCGAAATCGCCGCGGAGCGCCTCGGCGACCTGCGGCACCGCCGACAACCGCCCGTCCCCGTTGGCGCGCGCGATGGTCCGTTCGCGCTCGTTGAGCGCGGCGCAGACCCACACCGCGTCCGGGACGGCGCCGAGCGCGGCCTGCATGCCGCTCACCAGGCCGCCGCCGCCGCGCCGGATCTCGTCATCGCCTTCCTCGACCGCGACCACGGTGATGGGACCGCGATTGGAGGCGACGAGCAGGGGGGACCGGCCGGGGGAACTCATGCTGTCTCTCCTACCCCGACCTCACGATTCGTCACGATTCGGCGTGCAGCACGTCCAGGGCCCGCTGCAGGTCAGCAGGTATGGGCGACTCGACCTGCAGCCAGTCACCGGTGGCCGGGTGCTCGAAGCCCAGCGACCGCGCGTGCAGCCACTGCCGCGTCAGCCCGAGCCGATGCGCCAGGGTGGGGTCGGCACCGTAGGTCAGGTCACCGACACACGGGTGGCGCACGGCAGCCATGTGGACGCGAATCTGGTGGGTCCGACCGGTCTCGAGCCGCACGTCCAGCAGCGTCGCCGCCCGGAACGCCTCGATGGTCTCGTAGTGGGTCACGCTCGGCCGGCCACCGGCGACGACGGCGAACTTGTACCCCTCGGACGGGTGCCGGTCGATCGGCGCGTCGATCGTGCCGCGGGTCGGGTCCGGATGCCCCTGGACGAGGGCGGCGTACCGCTTGTCGACCGTGCGCTGCTTGAACGCGCGCTTGAGCATCGTGTAGGCGTGCTCGGACTTGGCCACGGCCATCACGCCCGTCGTCCCGGCATCGAGGCGGTGCACCACGCCCTGCCGCTCGGCAGCGCCGGACGTCGAGATGCGGTACCCCATCGCGGCCAGCCCCTGCATGACCGTCGGGCCGGTCCAGCCCGGGCTGGGATGCACCGCGACGCCGACCGGCTTGTCGATCACGAGCAGGTCTGCGTCATCGTGCAGGACGCTCAGCCCGTCGACGACCTGCGCCGGTGCCGGGTCGGCGGCCGGCTCGGGCATCGATACCTCGAGCAGCGCGCCGCCGCGCACCTTCGCGCTCCTCGCCACCGCGGTGCCGTCCACCGTCACCCGACCGGTGTCGACGAGTTCGGCCGCGGCAGTACGCGAGAAGCCGAGCAGCCGCGACAGCGCGACGTCCAGGCGCAACCCGTCCAGGCCGTTCGGCACCGGGAGCAGCCGGGTCTCAGGCACGGTCGTGTCTCTGCGCCCGCGATCGGTCGGCACGCCTGCCGTCCAGTTCGACACCGCGCACGCTCTGCAGCGCGGCCAGGATCGCGCCGCACACGATCGCCGAGTCGGCCAGGTTGAAGATCGGCCAGTGCTCACCGGCCGGCCCGAACAGGCTGATCCAGTCGACGACGTGTCCGCGACCGAATCCGGGGTCGCGGAAGAACCGGTCGCCGAGATTTCCGAGCGCTCCACCGAGGACGAGACCGAGCGCCACGGCCCAGCCTGCGGAGCGCATCCGACCGGCCGTGCGCAGGATGACGGCCACGACGACCACTGCGATCAGCGTGAGGATGACCGTGAACCCCGTCCCGAGCGAGAACGCGGCGCCGGAATTGCGCGCCTCGTCGAGGTAGATGGCTCCACCGAGCAGCCGAACGGTCTGATTGTCGTCGAGCTCGGCCGCCACGATGATCTTGGAAATCACGTCGAGCGCGACGGCGGTGAGCGCGACGGCGGCGAACAGGCGCACGCGGCGCGGGGCGGCTTGCCGGGGCGACCCGGGCGCTGCGTCGTCGGTCTGCCGGGTCATCTGGCCATTGTCCCGCATGCCCGCGGTCACCCGGTCCATCCGGGCGGGCGGGGCCGGTCGATCAGGTGAGCGGTCCGCGGATCGCGGTGATCAGCGGCGTTCCTCGCGCTGCTTGCAGGCGACGTCGAGCGTGGCCATCGGGAAGGCCTTCAGCCGGGCCTTCGGGATCGGCCTGCCGCAACTCTCGCAGAAGCCGTAGGTCCCGGCATCGATGCGCTCCACGGCCCGTTCGATCTGGGTCATGATGTCGAACCGGTTCGCGGCGATCGACTGTTCCTGCTCGCGGTCGAAGGTCTTGCTTCCGGCGTCAGCCTGGTCGTCGCCTGCACCGTCAGCACCGGACTGCTGCAGGTCATTCAGGTCGCGCATCGAGTCGTCATAGGCCGCGCGGAGCTCGCCCAGTTCGGCGACGAGGGAGCGGCGCACCTCGGCGAGTTCGGACTTCGTCCACTCCGAGCCCCTGGGGACCGAGATCGTCGCGCCGGCCGCCTTCTTGGCCGGGGCCGCCTTCTTGGCCGGGGCCGCCTTCTTGGCCGGAGCCGCCTTCTTGGCCGGAGCCGCCTTCTTGGCCGGAGCCGCCTTCTTGGCCGGAGCCGCCTTCTTGGCCGGAGCCGCCTTCTTGGCCGGAGCCGCCTTCTTGGCCGGAGCCGCCTTCTTGGCCGGAGCCGCCTTCTTGGCCGGAGCCGCCTTCTTGGCCGGAGCCGCCTTCTTGGCCGGAGCCGCCTTCTTGGCCGGAGCCGCCTTCTTGGCCGGAGCCGCCTTCTTGGCCGGAGCCGCCTTCTTGGCCGGAGCCGCCTTCTTGGCCGGAGCCGCCTTCTTGGCCGGAGCCGCCTTCTTGGCCGGAGCCGCCGTGGTCGAGCGTGCCGAGGTCGCGGCCGACGTCGCGGCCGACGTCGCCTTCCGCGCCCCGCCGGAACCGCTCACCCTGCGCAGCGCGCGTCCGATGCGTCCTACGGCAGCCATCGAGCCTCCACCCGTCGTCCTAGCGGCGGCACAAGCTGCCGGACGCCCAAAGGCGGCAACTATATGGGCGAATTCGCTCCAGAGCCAACAGCCGCGCCCGAATGCCTGCCAGAAAGACTCAGGCGCTCAGCAACTCGTCGAGCCGGGCCTGCAGTGTCGGCCGGTCCCCGGCGACCAGGACGATCTTGGTACGAGCGGCCGGACCGGCGACGATCGCCACGTCCCGCACCGGCACGGCGAACGCTGCGGCGAGCGCTGCCTCGACCGCCCGGTTGGCCGTGCCGTTCACCGGGCGTGCCGCGACCGAGACCACCAACGCGTCGGCGCTGTAGCGCCCGCCGACGCCCGGACGCGACGCGCCGGTGCGCACCCGCACGGTCACCCGCAGTCCGTCCACGTTTCGTGATCCTGCCCGATCGCTACGATGAGCGGGCACAGACGAGGACACGTAGCTGCGGTCATCGGCACGAGCGACCTGGGGACGGTGTGAGCCCGGGGGCGCGAGCCGCACGCGACATCACCTCCGAGCACCGGAAGAACGGGCCGAGCGCCTCAGTAGACCCGGACCCCGAACGAGTGGGCCCGCCCTGGGCGGGTCAACGAGGGTGGTACCGCGGCCGCGCCCCGACAGGGGCGGTCGTCCCTCGAGTCCAGGCACGACTCGAAGGGACCGACCGGTGGCCGCGTACGAACCACTCCCCGCGCACGTCGATCTCGCCGCGCTCGATCACGAGGTCATCGAGCGATGGCGGGCCGAGAAGGTGTTCCAGCGCAGCCTCGACCAGACCGCGACCGGGCCGGCCTGGACGTTCTACGAGGGCCCACCCACCGCGAACGGCATGCCCGGCACCCACCACGTCGAGGCACGGGTGTTCAAGGACGTGTTCCCGCGGTTCAAGACGATGAAGGGCCATCACGTCGCCCGGATGGCCGGCTGGGACTGCCACGGCCTGCCGGTCGAGCTCGCCGTCGAGAAGGAACTCGGCTTCACCGGCAAGCCCGACATCGAGGCGTACGGCATCGCCGAGTTCAACGCCAAGTGCCGCGAGAACGTCCAGCGCCACGTCGACGCCTTCGAGGCGATGAGCGAGCGGATGGGCTACTGGGCCGACTACGAGAACGCGTACTGGACGATGACGCCCGACTACGTCGAGTCGGTGTGGTGGGCGCTCAAGCAGATCTTCGACAAGGGCCTGCTCGTCGAGGACTTCCGGGTCACCCCGTACTGCCCGCGCTGTGGCACGGGCCTGTCCGACCACGAGGTGGCGCAGGGCTACGAGGAAGTCACCGACCCGTCGGTCTACGTCCGGTTCCCGGTCACCAGCGGCCCGGCGGCCGCGGCCGGCGCCGACCTGCTCGTGTGGACAACCACGCCGTGGACGCTCGTCTCGAACGTCTCGGTGGCCGTGAACCCGGACGTCACCTACGTGCTCGCTCGCACCGACGCGGGCACCTTCGTCCTCGCCGAACCGCTGCTGACGAAGGTGCTCGGCGACGGTGCCGAGGTACTCGACACCTACCGCGGGCGCGAGCTCGAGCGATGGGGCTACCGGCGCCCGTTCGACTACGTCCCCATCGAGGGCGCGAACTTCGTCGTCCTCGCCGACTACGTCACCACCGACGACGGCACTGGCCTGGTGCACCAGGCGCCGGCGTTCGGTGCGGACGACCTCGCATCCGGGCGCGAGTACGGCCTGCCGGTGCTCAACCCGATCGGCCAGGACGGCCACTTCGACGCGGGTCTGCCGAACGTCGGCGGCATGTTCTTCAAGGACGCGGACGAGGTGCTGGTCGCGGACCTGCGGGCGCGGAACCTGCTGTTCCGGCACGTCCCGTACACGCACACCTACCCGCACTGCTGGCGCTGCCACACGCCGCTGATGTACTACGCGTTGCCGTCCTGGTACGTGCGCACGACGGCGATCAAGGATCGCCTGCTCGCCGAGAACGAGCAGACCAACTGGTACCCCGACCGGATCAAGCACGGCCGCTACGGCGACTGGCTGAACAACAACATCGACTGGGCTTTGTCGCGCGATCGGTACTGGGGCACGCCGCTACCGGTGTGGCGCAATGACCTCGACCCCGACCGGATGGTGTGCGTCGGGTCACTGGCCGAGCTCGCCGAACTGTCCGGCGTCGAACTGACCGATCCGCACCGGCCCTTCGTCGACGACGTCACGTTCACCCTCGACGGCGAGGACGGGACCTACCGCCGGGTACCGCAGGTGATCGACGCGTGGTTCGACTCGGGATCGATGCCGTTCGCGCAGTTCGGGGCGCCGTATCGCAACGCCGAGCAGGCCCGCGAGGCGTATCCAGCCGACTACATCTGCGAGGCGATCGACCAGACGCGCGGGTGGTTCTACTCGCTGATGGCGGTCGGGACGCTCGTGTTCGACCAGAGTTCCTATCGCACCGTGCTGTGCCTGGGTCACATCCTGGCCGAGGACGGCCGCAAGATGAGCAAGCATCTCGGCAACATCCTCGAGCCGATCTCGCTGATGGAGCGGCACGGCGCCGACGCCGTGCGGTGGTTCATGCTCTGCAGCGGCTCACCGTGGTCCTCCCGTCGGGTCGGTCACAAGGTGCTCGACGAGATCGCGTCGAAGGTGCTGCGCACGTACTGGTCGATCGCGTCGTTCCAGTCGCTGTACGCGCGCGCGAACAACTGGGCGCCTGCTGACGGCGACGCCGAGCGCACCGTGCTCGACCGGTGGGCGCTGTCCGAAGCGCATCGGGTGGTGCGCGAGGTCGACACCGCATTGGAGGACTTCGACACCGCGCGCGCCGGCCGCGCCCTCGCGGCCTTCATCGACGACCTGTCCAACTGGTATGTCCGGCGCTCGCGGCGGCGGTTCTGGGACGGCGACGCAGCCGCGCTGTCGACGCTGCACGAGTGCCTGAGACTGCTCACGCTGCTGCTCGCGCCGTTCGTGCCGTTCGTGACCGAGCAGGTCTGGACGGCGCTGTTCGCCGACGGCGATGACAACAACGGCCTGCCGTCCTCGGTGCACCTTGCCGCGTGGCCGTCGATCGACGCCGGGAGCGGCCTGATCGACGAGTCGCTCGGCGAGCAGATGGCACTCGTGCGCAGGCTGGTCGAGCTGGGTCGGTCCGCCCGCGCTGAGGCCAAGGCCAAGACCCGGCAACCGCTGGCGCGTGCGCTCGTGTCGGCGCCGGGGTGGGCCCGGCTACCTGACGAGCTCAAGGCCCAGGTGCGCGATGAGCTGAACGTGGTCGAGCTGGCCACCCTGGCCGATGCCGACGAACTGGTGGAGTTGGCCGTCAAGCCGAACTTCCGCAAGCTGGGCCGACGGTTCGGCAAGCGGACGCAGACCGTCGCTTCGGCGATCACCGCCGCCGATCTCGATACCTTCGTCGCCGCCTACCGCGCCGGCACCGCGAGCGTCGAGGTCGATGGCGAGACGGTCCCGATCGGTGTGGACGAGGTCGCGGTGAGCGAGACACCGCGCTCGGGCTGGGCCGTCGGCTCGGCCGGCGCGGATACCGTCGCGCTCGATCTCGAGCTGACCCACGAGCTGCGCCTGCTCGGGCTGGTGCGAGACGTGGTGCGTTTCGTCCAGGAGGCCCGCAAGAACGCCGGGCTCGAGGTCACCGACCGCATCCAGCTGTGGTGGCGCGTCGGTGGCTCCCCCGAACCGGCCGAGGCGATCCGGACGCACGAGGCCCAGCTGGCCGCAGAGGTGCTGGCGACGGCGATGCACGAGGGTGCCGGCGACGGTGATCCCAGCGCGGTGGACGACGAGCTGGGCCTGGCGATCTGGCTTTCGCGCGCCGGCTGAGCGCTCGCTCCCGACAGGCAGGGGGTAACGACCCAGGCCGGACGGACTGCGGCCCACGCCTGGTTCGTCAGCCGGCAGCTCAACCTGCCTGCCGGCGCCGTGTGATGGCGCGCGTCAGCTGACCGGAGCGAGGTTCGGTTCGCAAAGTGCGCAGGGCAGGAACCCGTCCTCGACAGCCTGCAGGCGTGGGATCGCGGTCACTGACTGCTCCTTGATGATCAGGCAGTCCGCGAGGTGGTACCGCGGCCTACCGTCGATCACCCAGACGCGATCAGGACTGCCACCCCGGCCGCCGTCGCTCGCCGCGGCCGGTTCCGGCTCGGGCTCGGCTTCCGGCACCGGCTCAGGCTCCGGCTCGGCTTCCGCCACCGGCTCGGCTTCCGCCACCGGCTCGGCTTCCGCCACCGGCTCGGCTTCCGCCACCGGCTCGGCTCGGCTTCCGCCGCCGGCTCCGGCTCCGGCTCGGCTTCCGCCACCGGCTCGGCTTCCGCGACCGGCTCAGGCTCGGCTTCCGCGACCGGCTCCGGCTCCGGCTCGGCTTCCGCCACCGGCTCGGCTTCCGCGACCGGCTCGGCTTCCGCCACCGGCTCGGCTTCCGCCACCGGCTCGGCTTCCGCGCCGGCTCCGGCTCCGGCTCGGCTTCCGCCACCGGCTCGGCTTCCGCGACCGGCTCAGGCTCGGCTTCCGCGACCGGCTCCGGCTCCGGCTCGGCTTCCGCCACCGGCTCGGCTTCCGCGACCGGCTCGGCTTCCGCGACCGGCTCGGCTTCCGCGACCGGCTCGGCCTCGGGCTCGGCCGGAACCGGCTCGTCCGGCACGACCCGGACGGCGCCCTCGGGATCGCAGACATCGCACGGGACGAAGCCGTCCTCGGTCGCCTGCGACCACGGGATCGACACAGCGTCGGCGCCGAGCAGGCGCGCGCAGCTGTCCCGGTGGTAATGCGGGTGCCCGTCGACCACCCAGACCTGCCGGCCGGGACCATCGGCAGCTGCCGCTACCTCAGCCGCCGGCTCCGGCTCGACGGCCGGCTCCGGCTCGGCGGAAACCGGCACGACGGGCTCCTCCGAAACCTCGGGCTGCGCGGAATCCGGGACCGAGTCGAGCGGGCCGCCCGCGGCCACTGCAGCGTCGGGGTTACACACCGCACACGCCACGAAGCCGTCCTCGATCGCCTGCGAGCTCGGGATCTCGACGCCATCCTGGCCGGCGAGGCGAGTGCAGCCGAGCACGTGGTACTCGGGCCGGCCGTCGACGACGCCGACCAACTGGTGCCCGCCGTCGTCCTCGACCGCGGATTCGGCCACGATCGCCGGGCCGCCGTCATCGCCCGCGAACTCCGGCGTAACGCTCGGCTCCGCCTCCAGTTCGACCTCGGGCTCCAGCTCGACCTCTGGCTCCGGTTCGACCTCGGGCTCCGGCTCGACCTCGGGCTCCAGCTCGACCTCTGGCTCGGGCTCGGGCTCCGGTTCGGGCTCCGCGACGCCACCGGCGTCAGCCGGTGACTCGGGCGCCTCGGCCCCCGCGTGGTCGGGCGTGCAGACCTGGCATTCGGTGAAGCCGTCCTCTGTCGCCTGCGACCACGGGATCTCGACCTCGTCCCCTGCGGTGAGCCGGGTGCAGCCGTGGGCGTGGTAGTCAGGGAAGCCGTCCATGACCCAGACCGATCGATCCTCGCCGGCACCGGCCGACCCCGACGGCTGGTCGGCACCAGTCGCGGCCTCACTCGCGGCGGGCGCGTCCGGCTCGCCCTCGTCCGGACGGCAGTCGGGGCAGGGCTCGAAGCCGGCCTCGGTGGCCTGGGACCAGGAAATGTCGATCGTGTCGTCGCCGGACAGCCGCGAACAGCTCGCCCGGTGGTAGTTGGGCTTGCCGTCGATCACCAGGACCGATCGGGACGTGTCCCCCACCTCCGCGTCGGGTTCCGACTCAGCTTCGGGCTGTGGTTCGGGCTCGCCTCCCGCGTCCGGCGAACCAGTCGCGGGTGCCGCCGGTGCAACGTCGTCGGGCGTGCAGACCGAGCATGGGGTGAAGCCGTCCTCGGTCGCCTGCGACCACGGGATCTCATCGGTCTCGACACCGGACAGCGTCGCGCAGTCCTGCACGTGATAGTCGGGCAGCCCGTCGACCACCCACACGCCTCGAGTCCGATCGGCGCCGCCAGCAGCGTCGTCCTTGCCCTCGGTCGGGGACGGCGACTCCTCCGGCGGCGGCGACTCGGCCTGCACCTCGTCCGGGCGGCAGGTTCGGCACGGGGTGAAGCCGTCCTCCTTCGCCTGCGCGAGCGGGACCTCTTCGGTGTCGGCGCCGGACAGCGTCGAACAGTCCTGCAGGTGGTAATCCGGCTTACCGTCCACCACCCAGATCGAGCGGTCCCCGGACTCGTCCGCCTGCTGCCCGCCGGTCAGCGGAATGTCGCTGGATCCCTCGATCGCCGTCCCGGACAACAGCCCGTCCGGATAGTTGATCTTGTCCCCCTCGCCGGACGGGACGTCGGGCTTGCCCTTGTCCCCCTTGGCCGCAGTGCCGCTGCGTCCTCGCAGGCGATAGAGCAGGTATGCGGCTGCCGCGCTTGCGGCGAGCGAACCGATGAGCCAGGGCGCACTGGCCAGGATCAATCCGAGTGCAAGGCAGACCAAGGCCACCAGTAGCAGGGCGATCAACACCACGGCGTTTTACTCCTCATTCGCGCGTCGAGCCGATCGCGTCGGCCGTTTCCCCCGCGACCGGACGGGCTGGTCAACCCTGCTGGGCGTCGGCGTACTCGCCGCCCTGTGTGCCGGCCGGTTCTGACTTGCCGCTGGCATCGAGATCGCGAAGTTGCGACTCGAGGTAGCTCTTGAGCCGAGTGCGGTATTCGCGCTCGAAGGTGCGCAGCTCCTCGACGCGACGCTCCAGCGCGGCCTTGCGCTGCTCGAACTGGGCGGTGATGGTTGCCGCCCGTTGCTCGGCCTCCTGCACCGTGTGGTTCGCGGTGGCCGTGCTGTCCTCGTCCAACTTCTTGGCGCGTGCCTCGGCCTCGCTGACGTGCCGCTCGGACTGCTGCTGCGCGTCGTTGACCGCGGCCTCGGCGCTGGCCTGGGCCTCGGTCACCAGCCGCTCGGCCTCGGCCTTGCTCTGCGCCAGGTGCTGGTCAGCGGTCTGCTGGGCGAGCGCGAGTACCTGCACCGCCTGGATGTGCTGATCGGCGGCCGGCAGCGAGCCGGTGGTCTGCCCCTCGGCGCGAGCAGCCTGCTGGGCCTGGGCGGCGGCCTGCTTGGCCTCGTCCAGGGCGCGGCGCGACTCGTTGAGCTGCGATTCGGTCTGTGCCAGCTGCTGCTGCAACTGCACGACCTGCTGTTGCGCGCCGTTCTTACCCTGCGAGAGCGCCCGCTCGAGCTCGGCGACGTGGGTCTGGAGCCGGCGATTCTCGTCCTGGGCCGAGGCCAGCTCGGTGGTTAGGGCGTCGGTGTCGGCGCCGCCGCCGCCGGCTGCCGCCGCGGGAGCCGCGCCGGGCGAGCGCCCGCGCAGGTCGTTGTTCTCCTCGATCAGCCGCGCCAGCTCGACCTCGACGATGTCGAGGAAGGCGTCGACCTCCTCCTCGTCGTAGCCGCGCTTGCCGATCGGCGGCTTCTTGAACGCGACGTTGTGGACTTCGGCGGGCGTTAGCGGCATCAGGTCACCTCTGTGCTCGTCGCGTTCCGGTGGCCCGGCGCGGTCATGAAGTTCGGACGTCTCACTCGCGGTTGTGAATCCTAGGCCTAGGACGTCACGCGTACGACGACACGACCCAGTAGAGGGCAAGAATAGCCAGAAGCAGGATCAAGATGCTCAAGTCGAGGCTGATCCCACCGATCTGCAGCGGCGGCACCATCCGTCGCAGCACCTTGATCGGCGGGTCGGTAGCGACGTAGACCAGCTCCAGCCCGATGGCCGCCACCCCCACCGGCCGCCAGGACCGCGCGAACTGCCTGGTCGCCTCGATGACCACACGGGCCAGGATCACCACGATGTAGAGATAGAGCAAGTAGCCGACGACACCCCAGAACAGCGTCATCGTCTGCGTCCTCCTCGTCGTACCGGCGCGTTGTCGCGCACCACCGGCACAGGCAACGGCCTGGCACCTCCATCGTGCCAGGCCGCGCTAGCAGGGCTCGCATCTATGACTGATTGAAGAAGCCGTTCTCGATGCGCGCCTTGTCCTGGGCGGTCACCGTCACGTTACGGGGGCTGAGCAGGAACACCTTCGCGGTGACCCGTTCGAGTCGTCCCTGTAATCCGAAGGTGAGCCCGGCCGCGAAGTCGACGAGCCGCTTGGCGTCCGCGTCGTCCATCTCGCTCAGATTCATGATGACCGGGGTGGACTGGCGAAAATGCTCGCCGATCGTGCGCGCCTCGTTGTAGGTGCGCGGGTGCAGGGCCGTGATCTGGTAGCTGGGCTGGGCGTACTCGCCGAATCCGTTCGCGTACGGCTCCGGCTCGGCGAAGTCGCGGCGCGCGGGCTCGTGGCCGTTGCCGGCGCCGTGACTGCCGTGGCTGGGGACGTGCTGCGAGTAGCGCGGCTCGGCGTAGTCGTCACGGCGTGCCGGGGCACGGTCGGGAGCTTGTCCGTAGCCGTCGGCATCGGCGTAGTCGTCGTCCTCGACGAGGCCGAGGTACACGCCCATGCGGTGCATGGCTCCGGGCATGAGGTTCCTCCAGTGCGAAAGGGTAGCTATGGACGGATCGACGGGTCGGCGATCATGCCTACCGTGGCTCGGACGCTAGCCGACATCGGGCGGTCTTCGGCCGAGCAACGCCGTACCGACACGCACGTGTGTCGCGCCGTGTGCGATCGCCACGTCGAAGTCGCCGCTCATCCCGGCCGAGATCGAGTCGGCTCCGGGATGTTCGCCCGCCACCCGCGCGGCGATGCGGGCAAGTGCGGCGAAGGCGGCCGCGGGGTCGGCGTCCATCGGCGCGATCGCCATCACCCCGCGCAGGCGCAGTTCGGGACGTTCGGCCACGTCGGCCGCGAGCACGAGGACGTCGTCACCGACCAGTCCGCCACGGCCCGGGTCACCGTCGAGGCTGACCTGGACGAACGTGTCGAGCCGGTCGCGCCCGGCGGCTGCGACCCCGTCACACAGCAGCGGCACGAGCTCGGGCCGGTCGAGCGAGTGGACGGAGTGCGCGTACCCCGCGATGGCGCGGCACTTGCGCGATTGCAGCCGTCCGACGAAGTGCCACCGCAGGGCGGCCGCGAGTTCGCCGACCTCGGCGGGGGTGTCACCTCGCGCGGCCAGCTCGGCGGTGTCGGCCCGCTTGGCCCGTGCCTCCTGGTCGCGACTCTCACCCACGTCCAGAACCCCGAGTTGCGCCAGGGTGAGCACGTCGGCGGCCGGGTAGGTCTTGGTCACCGCGACCAGCGTCACCGAGCGTTGATCGCGGCCGGCTTGGGTACAGGCCGCGGCGATCCGGCCGCGGACCGCGCCCAGGGCACTGACGATCTCCGCCCGACGACGGTTGTCGCCCGGCACGGTCAGACTCCCCGCTCGCGTCGCCTGGTCAGAATTTGAGGAAGTCGGGCACGTCCAGCTCGTCCTCGAGGCCGACTGCCGTCCGCGCTCCGTTGGTAGCCGGGCTCGGATACGACGCCGGGCCGGCCGGGGTGGTCGGTGCCGGGCGCGCCTCGCCGGTCGCGGCCGACGGAGTGGACGGCGCCGCCGGTGCGGCAGGGGTCCGGGCAGCCACCGGCTCGGCAGCGGCGCGGCGCGTGATCGCGTCGAGCTCGCGGCGGACGTCCACCTTCTTGTACGGCAGCTGACCACTGTCGAAGCCGGCGGCGATGACCGTCACCTTGACCTCGTCGCCGAGGGTGTCGTCGATGACGGCCCCGAAGATGATGTTCGCCTCGGGGTGAGCGGCTTCCGCGACCAACGTGGCGGCTTCGTTGATCTCGAACAGGCCCAGGTCGGAGCCGCCGTAGATCGACAGCAGCACGCCGTGCGCGCCATCCATGCTCGCCTCGAGCAGCGGGCTCGCGATCGCGATCTCGGCGGCCTGGCGGGCCCGGTTGTCGCCGCGCGCGGAGCCGATGCCCATCAGGGCGGAACCGGCGCCGCTCATGACGCTCTTGACGTCGGCGAAGTCGAGGTTGATCAGCCCGGGCGTGGTGATCAGGTCGGTGATGCCCTGGACGCCCGAGAGCAGAACCTGGTCGGCGCTGCGGAAGGCGTCCATCACGCTGACGTTGCTCTCGGAGATCTGCAGCAACCGGTCGTTGGGGATGACGATCAGCGTGTCGCACTCGGCGCGCAGCGCCTCGATCCCCTCGTCGGCCTGGGTGGCGCGCTTCTTGCCCTCGAAGCTGAACGGGCGGGTCACGACGCCGATCGTGAGCGCGCCGAGCTTGCGGGCCACGCTCGCGACGACCGGCGCACCGCCGGTGCCCGTCCCGCCGCCCTCGCCGGCCGTCACGAAGACCATGTCCGCGCCCTTGAGCACCTCTTCGATCTCGTCGCGGTGGTCCTCGGCCGCCTTGCGGCCGACGTCGGGCTGCGCGCCGGCACCAAGGCCCCGGGTGAGTTCGCGGCCGACGTCGAGCTTGACGTCGGCGTCGCTCATCAGCAGCGCCTGCGCGTCGGTGTTGACGGCGATGAACTCGACGCCCTTGAGTCCGACCTCGATCATGCGGTTGACGGCATTCACACCTCCGCCGCCGACGCCGACGACCTTGATGACCGCCAGGTAGTTGTGCGGTGCTGTCATGGATGTGGCTCCTCGTTCGTCGGCTTCGACAACTCTCACCCTCAAGTAGACGCTTAATGTTATGTCAACCTGAGGTGCTGAAGCCGAAGGTAGGCGGGCGGGCCGGCCATTCGTCGCAGGCACGCCGACGACACGCCGAAAGTTTCGGATCCGCGCGCCGCCGGACACCGTTGCCGGTACCCGCGTCCCCCGCTACCGGCTGAAAGGCCGGCTGGGATCGGTGACGTCGAACTGGTCACCGGGCTCGCGCAGCAGCAGGGTCAGGATGCGCGCCTTGTCGGCGCTGTCGGCAGCGTTGCCCCACCGCACGACCCGTTTGTCGGTCAGCAGCAAGGTGATCGCCGACGGGTCGAGGGCCTGCACCGAGGCGACGCGCGCGCGTAGTTCCGGCGGCAGCGCGGCGGCGACGGTCGCCACCGCAGCACCGGTCCGGCGGGCCTGCTGGCCGGACGGCACGACGAAGCGCGGCAGCCGGGCGGGCGCTTTGGACAGCGTCCGGAACTGCGCGCCCGTCCGGTCGACGAGTCGGTAGCGCGACCCGAACGGGACCACGCCGACGGCCACCCGCTCGGTCACCGAGATGACAACCGTGGACGGGAACGAGGTGGTGACCCGTGCCGACGCAACGGCCTTGATGCGTTCGACCCGCGCGGCGATCGCCTCGGTGTCCACGCGCACGAGCGGCGTGCCGTCGGCGACGTCGGCGGCCTGGCGCACCTGCGCGACGGGCACGGTCTGCACCCCTTGCACCTCGACGGACCGGACACCGAGCAGGGGGCTGAACGCCACCACCCAGGTCACCGTCACGACGAGCAGGACGGCGAGGACGGCCGCTCCGACGACCCGCCTCGGCGACGACTGCCACCGTGACCATGGTGACCGCGGTAACCACCGTGGCCACCGAGTCCCAGCATGCTCGGCGCTCGGACGATCCCGCGAGAGCGTGGTGCTCATCGCGCCGCCCGCTCGGCGCAGGCATCGCGGATGTCGTCGCACAGCAGGTAGACGTTGCCGATGCCCATCGTGACGACGACGTCGCCGGGGCGGGCCAGCGCGGCGACCCGGTCGGGGACCGCCGCGAAGCGCGGCTCGTACACCACCTGCCCGACCGGCAGGTCGATCAAGTCGCTGATCGTCGCGCCGGTGACACCGGGGATGGGTTCCTCGCGCGCCGGGAAGATGTCCATCACCACAGCGATGTCGGCCAGCGCCATGGCGTCGGCGAACTCGCGGGCAAAGGTCTGCGTACGGCTGTAGGTCCCGGGCTGGAACACCGCCACGAGCCGCCCACCCGAACCCACCGCAGCACGCGCTGCCTGCAGCGAGGCCCTGATCTCGGTCGGGTGGTGGGCGTAGTCGTCGTACACGCGGACGCCGCCGCCCTCACCGTGGGACTCGAAGCGCCGGTGCACGCCGGCGAAGGCGACCCACGAGTCGGCGACGGTGTCGACGTCCAGGTCGAGTTCGGCCGCGAGCGCGAGCGCCGCGGTCGCGTTCAGAGCCATGTGCCGGCCGACGAGCGAGGCCACCCGCACCTGACGCGGCCCGCCTGGCAGCCCGGTGACCTCGAACGCGACGCCGTCGGGCTGCTCGTCGATCGAGGTGATGCGGACGTCCGCGTCGTCGGTCGTGCCGTACGTGCGTACCCGGCGCTGCGACTCGCGGGCGTACCGCCCGATCCTTGCCGCGCCCGGGTCGTCGCTGCACACGAGGACGAGGCCGTCCTTGTCGACGCGGTCGACGAACTGCTCGAACGCCCGGAAGATCCCTTCGAGGTCACCGTGGTTCTCGAGGTGGTCGGCCTCGACGTTGGTCACGACTGCAGCAGCGGGGCGCAGCAGCAGGAACGAGCCGTCGCTCTCGTCGGCCTCGATGATCGCAAGGTCGCCGGTCCCAAGGTGTGCGTTGCGTCCGGTCTCGTAGAGGTTGCCGCCGATGGCGAAGGACGGGTCCACACCGCAGGCCTGCGCGCCGACGGTCAACAGCGAGGTGGTCGTCGTCTTGCCGTGGGTTCCGGCGATCGCGATCGCGCGGCGGTCCTCGAGCCCAGCGGCGAGCGCCGCGGCCCGGCGTAACACCGGCATGCCGCTCGCGCGCGCGGCCGCGAACTCCTCGTGATTCGGATTGATCGCCGTGGTGTAGACGAAGGTGTCCGCGTCGGCAAGGTGATCGACGGAGTGGCCGATGAGCACGCTGGCGCCGAGCGCTCGCAGCGCGGCCACGCCGAGCGAATCGCGCGCCTCGCAACCGCTGACCGACACCCCGCGCTCGAGCAGGATGCGCGCCAGCCCGCTCGTCCCGGCCCCCGCGATGCCCATGATGTGCACGCGACCGAGATCGGCCAGCCGTGGCACGACGTCGGTCGCGGCGCTGCGGACGAGCGCGGCACCAGGAGCCTCCCAGTCCTGCGGCCGGTCCCCCGACGCGTCCTGCGTCGGCGGGGTCATCCGGCCCGCCCGGGCAGGCGACGGTGCTCGGCCACGACGTAGAGCACATGGCGCGCCAGGACGACGTCGGCGTCGCGAACGCCGGCCGAGGCCGCCGCGCGGGACATCGCCGCGAGTCGCACGGGATCGGTGATCCGAGGTATCACCTCGGACACGATCCACCCCGGTGTCAGCTCGGCGTCGTCGACCAGCAATCCCCCGCCGGCGGCGACGGTCGGCTCGGCGTTGAACCGCTGCTCGCCGTTGCCCACCGGATACGGGACATAGGCCGCCGGCAGGCCCACCGCGGCGAGTTCTGCGCAGGTCAGCGCCCCGCAGCGGCACAGGGCGAAATCCGCCGCGGCGTAGGCGAAGCGCATCTCGTCCACGTACGGCACGGTCACGTACCGCGGCGTCCCGTCCGGGACGTCGATCGCGTTCTTCGGACCGATCACGTGCAGCACTTGGACACCCGCAGCGCGCAGGCCGTCGACGGCCCCCGATGCCGCCCAGTTGATCGACCGGGCGCCCTGCGAGCCGCCGAACACCAGCAGTGTGGGCAGGTCGGGGTCGAGCCCGAACCGCTCGCGCGCCTCGGCCCGCAGCGCTGCACGGTCGAGCTGGCTGATCGCGGTGCGCAACGGAATCCCGATCCGGGTGCCGTGCGGCAGGTGCCCGCGCCGGGTCGCGGTGAACACGTGCGTGGTCATCCGGGCCGCCGCGCGATTGGCCAATCCGGGCCGAGCATTCGCCTCGTGCACGACGATCGGGATGCTGCGGCGCCTGGCGGCGAGGTAGGCCGGCACCGCGACGTAGCCACCGAATCCCACCACCACCTCGGTGTGCAACCGGTCGAGCACCGCACCGGCGGCCGCGACGGCATCGCGGACCTTGCCCGGGGTGGCGAACATCGCCCGGCCGAGGGCACGCGGCATCGGCACCGGCGGGACCAGTTCGAGCGGGTAGCCCCGTGCCGGGATGAGGGTGGTGTCGAGCCCTTTCGTCGTCCCGAGGGCGACGATCTCGGCCGACGGTTCGAGGCGGAGCACCGCATCGGCGAGATTGAGCGCTGGTTCGATGTGGCCGGCAGTCCCGCCGCCCGCCACCAGAATTCGCGCGGCGCCCGGCAGCGTGGTCACCTCGTCCTCCGCGGCCCGTCGGTACCGGTCGCCCGGAGCGGCGACATGGCCCGTGCCGATCGCGGCGGCTGCCGTCCCGGCGCAGGCGGCGCCTGCCGGCGCGGTGCCGGTGGCCGACGCCACGTCGGCGGCGGCGGTTCGCGCCGCCGCTTCGGGGGGACGTATTGCTTCGGCACGGGCACCCGGAGCCAGCGCACCATCCGCGACCGCCGTCCCAACCGCTCGGCCCGCCGTGCTGCGGTCACCGCCGGGGCCTCGTGCCGCGCGAAGGACACCAGCATGCCGAGGACGAAGAACGAGGCGAGCAACGAGGTACCGCCCGCGGAGATGAACGGCAGCGGGATCCCGGTCACCGGCAACAACCCGGTCACGTACCCGACGTTGATCACGGCCTGCCCACACAACCACACCGTGCAGGCGCCGGCGACCAGCCGCACGAACGGATCGGCACTTCGCCGCGCGACCCGCATGCCGGTGTAGGCGAGCAGGCCGAACAGGGCAAGGACGGTCAGGCAGCCGAGCAGGCCGAGTTCCTCACCGATGATGGCGAAGACGTAGTCGGAGTTCGCGTTCGGCACCCAGCCGTACTTCGACGTCCCCTGGCCGAGACCGACGCCGAACACGCCGCCGTTGGCGAGCGCGTAGATGCCTTCGACGGCGTGGAAGCCGGCGCCCTCCTTGTCCTTGAACGGGTCGATGAACGACGTCAGGCGCTGCAGCCGGTACGGCTCGGTGATCGCGAAGATCGTGATCGCCGTGCCGACCATGCCGACCAGCACGACGAAATAGCGCATCGGCATGCCGACCATCCACAGCAACCCGAGCAGGATCAGCATGTAGCAGCAGGTCGTGCCGAGATCGGGCTCGAGCATCACCAGGCCCGCCACCAGGGCGAAGCCGGGGACCAGTGGCAGGAACAGATGCCGCGCGCGGCGCAGCGTGCCCAGTTGCTGTTTGCGGGCCAGCAGGTCGCCGCCCCAGAGCAGCACGCCGACCTTCGCCAGCTCGGACGGTTGCAGCTGCAGCGGCCCGATGTCGATCCAGCGTCGTGCACCGTAGACACCGAAGCCGATGCCCGGGATCAGCACCGCCACGAGCGCGACGAGGCCGAGCACGACCACCGGGTACGCGAGCAGCCGGTACGCCCGCGGCGACAGGCGCATCGCGAACCAGAACAGCGGCAGCCCGATCGCGACGAACACGCCCTCCTTGATGACCTGCGCCCAGATCGACACGGCGGCGCCGCTCTCGTCGTTGGAGGCCGCGATCGTCGTCGAGACCGCCATCAGCACGCCGAAGCCGAGCAGCCCCGCCGCGGCGAGCAGCAACAGTTGGACCGACGCGAAGGGCTTGTCGAGGAACCGCTCCGTGCCCGGCTCGGCCCGCAGCGAGGACGGCAGCGAGCTGCGCACCCGGTCGAGCAGCGCACCCGGGGACGTACGCGGGCTCATCCTGCTCCCAGGGCTCGCGCGGCGTCGGCGAACTGCCGGCCGCGCTCGCCGTACCCGCTGAACATGTCGTAGCTGGCGGCCGCCGGCGCGAGCAGCACGGTGTCGCCCGGACGCGCGAGTCCGGCCGCGGCGCGCACGACGTCCAGCATTGCTCCATCCTCGGTGTTGTCGACCTCGATCACCGGTATCTGGGGAGCGTGTCGCCGCAATGCCGCCGCGATGAGCCCTCGATCGACACCAAGCAACACCGCGCCCGCGAGTCTCGGCGCGACCTCGGCGACGAGGTCGTCGACCGGTGCGCCCTTGAGCTGGCCGCCGGCGATCCAGACCACGCGGTCGTAGGCGAGCAGCGAGCCGCGCGCGGCATGGGCGTTGGTCGCCTTGCTGTCATCGACGTAGCCGACCCCACCGGCCGAGCCCACGTACTCGTTGCGGTGCGGGTCGGGCACGAAGGCGCGCAATCCGGCTGCGATGTCGTCCGGGCCGGCATAGGCCTCCGCCAGCGCAGCGGCCGCCAGCGCGTTCGCGACGTTGTGGCTGCCCGGTGGACGGACGTCGGCCACTGGCAGCACGGGGACCCCAGCCGCGACGAGCATCCCGTCCCGGACGCAGTACCGGCCGTCCGGGCCGAGCGTGAACCCGACGCGGACCGGCGCGTCGGCCCGGTCGAGCAGGGACGCCACCGCGGCGTCGTCGAGATTGCCGATGGCGACGTCGGCCCGCCACACCGCGGTCTTGGCTGACACGTAGGCGGCCATCGAGCCGTGCCAGTCGAGGTGGTCCGGGGCGAGGTTCAGCAGCGCGCCTGCCCGCGGGTGGATCGTCGAGGACCAGTACAGCTGGTAGCTCGACATCTCGACGGCGAGCACGTCGTAGGGGTCCGACGCGTCGACCGCGTCGATGACCGACACGCCGACGTTGCCGACGGCGAGCGCCCGGCGCCCGGCCGCGCGCAGGATCGTCTCGAGCATCCGTACGGTCGTCGTCTTGCCGTTCGTCCCGGTGACGACGAGCCAGGCCGCCGGCCGGTCGGCGCGCTGCAGCCGCCACGCGAACTCGACCTCACCGAGCACGGCGACACCGCGCGAGAGGGCGTCCACGAGCAGCGGATGATCCGGGCGGAAGCCGGGCGACGTGACGACGAGCGACACCCCTGGCGGTAGTGACTGCGGCGCGCCGACGAACTCGGCACCGGCGGCGAGGACGTCCTCGATCCCCGCGGGGCGGTCCTGGTCCGACAGCAGCACCCGGGCGCCGCGCGCCAGTAGCGCCCGGCACGCCGCCTGGCCGGCGAAGCGCGCTCCGCACACCAGGACCGTCTCGCCACCGAGCGCGAGACCGTCAGCCATTGCCGATGAAGTCCGCGTAGAACAGGCCCATCCCGAAGGCGACGGCGATGCCGGCGATGATCCAGAACCGCACGATGATCGTCACTTCGTGCCAGCCGCTGAGCTCGAAGTGATGGTGCAGCGGTGACATTTTGAACACACGTCTGCCCGTGCCGGTGGTGACCCGCGTGTACTTGAACCAGGTGTACTGGATGATCCGCTGCAAGGTCACGGCGGCGAACAGACCACCGAGCACGACGAGCAGCAACTCGGTCCGGGTGAGGATCGCCATGCCGGCCATCAGGCCGCCGAGTGCCATCGACCCCGTGTCACCCATGAAGATCTGCGCGGGCGAGGCGTTCCACCAGAGGAAGCCGAAACAGGCCGCCATCGTCGAGGCGGCGACGAGGGCGACGTCGAGCGGGTCGCGCACCACGTAGCAGCCGCCGATGGGATTGTCCCCGCACGGATTGCGGTACTGCAGGAACGAGATCAGCGTGAAGGCACCGAAGACCATGGCGGCCGCACCTGCCGCCAGCCCGTCCAAGCCGTCGGTGAGGTTCACCGCATTCGACGTCGCCGAAATGATCAAGTAGGCCAGCACGACGAAGCCGACCGAACCGATGCCGAGCGCGGCGATGTCACGGACGAAGGACACGTGCGTGGACGCAGGGGTTAGCCCCAGGTCGTTCCGGAACTGCAGCGCGAGGACGCCGAACAGGACGCCGACGATCAGCTGGCCGCCGAACTTCGCCCGCGCCCGCAGGCCGAGGCTGCGTTGCTTGCGGATCTTGATGAAGTCGTCGAGGAAGCCGACCACGCCCATGCCGACCAGAAGCAACAACAGGAGCAGACCGGACGCATTCGGGCCACCGCCGCCACGGATCGCGATCGACGTGTGCGCGGTCGCGTAGCCGACGACGGTCGAACCGATGATGGCAACGCCGCCCATGGTCGGGGTGCCGCGCTTGACCAGGTGGGTGCTCGGGCCGTCGCTGCGGATCTCCTGCCCGAAGCCGCGCCGTCTGAAGTAGGCGACGACGAGCGGCGTGCAGAGGATGGACGTCAGCAGGGACACGACCGCAGCGAGAAGGATCGTCTTCACGCGCTGCGACCCCCAGTCCTCTCGCCCGAACCTGCATCCTCGGCGATGGCGAGCGCGACGCGTTCCAGGCTCGCCGCGCGCGAGGCCTTGACCAGCACCACGTCGCCCGGACGAAGGTCGGCACGCAGCACCGTGACCGCGGCCTCGACATCGGGCACCTGGGCCAACTCGCCGTGCCACGAGGATTCCAGAGCGGCGCCCTCCCCGATAGCGCGGGCACCCTCACCCACGAGCACCAGCCGTGCTACCGGCACCCGCGCCGCGAACCCGCCGACCGCGCGGTGCGCTTCGACCGCTGCGTCCCCCAGTTCGGCCATCGGGCCCAGCACGGCGATCGCCCGGCCGTCCCGCGACAGTGCGGCGAGTGCCGCCAGCGCCGCGCGCATCGATTCGGGGTTCGCGTTGTAGGCGTCGTTGAGGACGAGGACCCCATCGGCCCGCTCGGTGAGTTCCATCCGCCACCGGGACGCTGCGGTGGCGGTGCTCAGCGCCGTCGCGACCTCGGTCAGCGTTACCCCTACCTCGGTCGCGACGGCTGCGGCGGCGAGCGCGTTCGACACCTGGTGGGCGCCCACCACCTGCAGCCGGACCTCGGCGCTCTCACTGCCCCGGTGCACGGTGAAGGCCGCCCGCCCGAGTCGGTCCAACGCGATCCCAGAGGCGCGGACGTCACCGTCCGAGCCGAAGGTGACCACCCGCGCCCGGGTCCGGTCGGCCATGGCGAGCACGAGCGGGTCGTCGGCGTTGAGCACTGCGACGCCGTCAGCGGGCAGCGCCTCGACCAGCTCGCCCTTGGCCTGTGCGATCGCGGCACGGGTACCGAACTCGCCGAGGTGGGCGGTGCCGACGTTGAGGACGACGCCGATGCGTGGCGGCGCGACATCGGTCAGGTGGCGGATGTGGCCGATCCCGCGCGCGCCCATCTCGAGGACGAGGAAACGGGTGCCGGTATCCGCACGCAGCACGGTGTAGGGGTGGCCGAGTTCGTTGTTCATCGAGCCCGCGGGTGCGATCGTCGGTCCCGTCCGCGCGAGCACCTGTGCGAGCAGGTCCTTCGTCGACGTCTTCCCCGACGACCCGGTGACGCCCACGACGGTCGCCGGCAGCCGCCGGGCGACAGCGGCCGCCAGCGCGGTGAGCGCGGCGACGCCGTCGGCGACTTCCACGCGCGGCGCGGGCACCGGCCGCATGCAGAGCACCGCCACAGCCCCGGCGGCGATCGCCGACTCCGCGTAGTCGTGCCCGTCGACGTGCTCGCCGGTCAGCGCGAGGAACAGGGCGCCGTGGCCGACCAGCCGCGAGTCGTACTCGACCGGTCCGGTGACGGTCAGTTCCGGATCGGCGTCGTGAACCGTCCCACCGGTGATCTCAGCGATCTCGTGCAAGGTCAGGGCGATCATCCCGAACTCGTCCCGAGCGCGGCACGGAGGACCTCGCGGTCGTCGAACGCGTGGACGACGCCGGCAATCTCCTGCCCCGGCTCGTGGCCCTTGCCCGCCACGAGCACGGTGTCGCCCGGCCGGGCGACCGCGACCGCTGCCGCGATCGCGGCACCCCGGTCGCCGATCTCGCGCACCTCGGCGCGCTGGTCGGCCGGCACCGCGAGCGCCCCGGCGAGCATCGCCTGACGGATCGCGGCCGGGTCCTCAGAGCGCGGGTTGTCGTCGGTGACGATCAGCAGGTCGGCGTCGCGGGCGGCGATCTCGCCCATCATCGGCCGCTTGGCCCGGTCACGGTCACCGCCGCAACCCAGGACGATCACGAGTCGACCCCGCGTGAGTGGCCGCAGTGCGCGCAGCGCGCCCGCCACCGCGGCGGGTTTGTGGCTGTAGTCCACGACTGCCAGGAACTGCTGGCCGACGTCGATGCGCTGCATCCGTCCTGGCACCTCGGCGGCGGCGACAGCCTTCGCGGCAACCCCTGAGTCGACCCCACAGCGGACGAGAATCGCCAGTGACAGCAGGGCATTCGTCACATTGAACGAGCCGGGCACCGAGCAGCCGGTCATCACGTCGACGCCAGGACCGATGGCTCGGAAGGTGGTGTGCCCGGCCAGGTCGGTGCGCACGTCCGCACACGTCCAGTCAGCCACGCCCGTGCTCGACACCGTCGTCGTCGCCGGGCCGGCGATCGCTGCCATCCGGCGACCCCACTCGTCGTCCACACACACCACCGCGGCACGCGAGCGTCCGTCGAACAGCCGGGCCTTGGCGGCGAAGTAGTCGTCCATCCCGTCGTGGAAGTCGAGATGGTCCTGCGAGAGGTTGGTGAACGCTCCGAGCGCGAAGTCGATTCCGTCCGCCCGACCCATCGCCAGTGCGTGGCTGGACACCTCCATCGCCACGGCGTCGGTCCCCTGCTCGCGCATCACTGCCAGCAGCGCCTGCATCTCCGGCGCCTCGGGTGTGGTGAAGCCTGTGTAGACCGACCGGTCGCCGATCAACGTCCCCACCGTGCCGATGAGCCCGCATCGGTGTCCGGCAGCGAGCAACCCGGCGCGGACGAAGTAGCTGCAGGTGGTCTTGCCGCTGGTGCCGGTGATGCCGATGAGCTGCATCGCGGCGCTGGGATCGCCGTAGACCTGCGCGGCGAGCGGGCCGATGGCCGCGCGCACGTCGGGAACCACCGCCACCGGGACCCCGTCCGGCACGAGTGCCGCGCCGGCCCGGTCGGTCAGGATCGCACTCGCGCCCGCCGCCGTCGCGGCGGCGGCATAGCTGGCGCCGTGGCAGGCGTGCCCCGGCGCAGCGGCGAACAGGTCGCCGGGCCGGACCATCGAGCTGCTCATCGTCACGCCGGTCACCTCGACCCCGGCGGGGCCACCAGGGACGAGCGCGGCGAGCGGCACCGGCACGACCCGGTCGGGACGCGGAACCCCGTGCACGTCAGGCGCGGCGGTTCCCACGTCAGCAGACGGTACTTGGCGCCGCGAAGCGGGTGACGGCGTCACACACCTGCAGGGGCAGGTGGACCGGACGCGAGCCGGTCGGCGGGATCTGGGCGTGCATCAACTCGTAGCTGGCGATCTCGTGGAAGACCGGTGCGGCGACGTCCCCGCCCTCGAGCCCGTGGGCCGGGTTGTCGACCATGATCGCCACGACGAACTGCGGGTCGTCGGCCGGAACCATGCCGGCGAAGGTGTCCCAGTTCATGAAGCTCGAGTACGCACCGCCGTGGTTCGGGTCCGGCTGCTGTGCCGTACCGGTCTTGCCCGCGACCCGGTACCCCGGGATGGCCGCTTTGGTGCCGGTTCCCCCGGGCATCGTCACCGACTCGAGCATCGTGCGCACGGTCGTCGCGGTGGTCGGGCGGATCACCCGAATCCCCTTCGGTTGACGGGTCGTCGTCGTCGAGCCGTCCGGTGCCGTGACCGACGAGACGATCCGCGGGGGCACGCGCACGCCGTCGTTGGCGATCGTCTGGTAGATCGAGGCCAACTGCAGCACCGTCATGCTCTCGCCCTGGCCGAAGGGCAGGTTGGCGAACGTGGAGCCGGACCAGTCCTTCATCTCCGGCAGGTAGCCGGCGCTCTCGCCGGGCAGTTCGATGCCGGTCGGGGTTCCGACGCCGAAGCGCTTCTCGTACTCCATCCACCGCACCGGACCGAGACGCTGGGCGATCTTCAGCGTCCCGACGTTCGACGATTCGGCGAGCACACCCCGGGCGTAGAAGTTCTCGGTCGGGTGGTACCAGGCGTCGCTGATGGTGACGCCGCCCATGTCGATGCTGTTCGGCACCGAGATCACCGTCTCCGGCGTGATCACACCCTGCTCGAGTGCGGCGGCGAAGGTGATCGACTTCTGGACCGACCCGGGCTCGAACGCGGCCATGACCGGCGGATTGCTCGGGTGGTTCGGATCGATGGTGTCCGGGTTCGACGCGTCGAACGTTCCGGACGCGGCCATCGCGAGCACCTGTCCGGTGTGCGCGTCGAGGACGACGGCTTCGGCGCTACGTGCCCGCGACTGAGCGACCGCCTGGTCGAGGTAGGTCTGTGCCGTGTATTGCAGGCTCTGGTCGATCGTCAGGTGCACCGTGCCGCCGTTGCGCGCCGGATCGGTGACGGTGCGGCTGCTCGGGTTGACGTTGCCGAGATTGTCGACGGTGTAGGTGACGCTGCCGTCCTTGCCGGCGAGGACCGGGTTGAAGCGCTCCTCGATACCGGCCGCACCGGTCCCGTCGCTGTGGACGGTGCCGACGACGTTCGCCGCAGTGGTGCGTCCGGGGTACTGCCGGGCGGTGGTGGCCTGGGTGTAGATGCCGGCCAGGTGCAGGTCGCTGACCTTCAGCGCTTGCAACGGCGACAGTTCGGTCGCGATCACCGCGTACCGCCCGCTCTTGGTGAGCGCGGTGAGCACGTCGCTCTCGGTGCGGCCGACTACCGGCGCGAGCGTCGCGGCGTAGGCGGCGATCATCTCGTCGGCCGTGCGGTGATGCTCCACGGCCGCCGACGCGGCCGCGGTGCGAACCTGCTGCGGGTCGGCCGTGATGTCCTGTGCCTGCGAGGTGTAGGCGAGCACGATCCCGTCGCGATCGACGATCTGCCCGCGCAGGGCGTGCAGCGGGACCTCCTCGACGCGCTGATCGGCGGCTGCGGTGGCGTACTTGTTGCCGTCGAGCCCCTGCAACTGCACCAGGCGGCCGCCGATCACCACGAGCAACGTGCACACCGCCGCGAAGCCGTACCGCAACCGCCCGTTCAGACCACCGAGGCGCATCGATCCAGCGCCGCGGCGGCGGCGGCTGGCCGGGCGCCGGGCCGGGGCGGACCTGCGCTGCGGGGGGCGGGAGGGGGTGCGGGTCATCGGTCACCGCCGGGCAGGGTCGTGTTCGGCGTCGGAGTAGGGGTCGGCGTCGGCTTCGGCTTCGGCTTCGCTGACGGCGTCGCGGTCGCGTGCCGGCCGCGCCCGGGCGACGCGGCGGACTTCGTGGGCGACGCTGGCGCCGACGTCCTGGCCGGGGTCTTCTTCGCCGAGGTGGACGGGCGCGGCGGGACGTAGGTCGGGTACCCGGTGGCGGGCGCCGGGCTGCCCATCAACCGCACCGAGCCGTCTGCCCGGATGACGAGGAAGGCCGGATTGCCGGCGGGAACCATCCCGAGCCGGGCTGCGGCTGCCGCGATGTTGCCGGGCGCCGCGCTCGCGGCGACCTGGTTCTCCAGTTCGGCGACTGCGGCCGCGACGCTCTGGTCCGCGTCGGCGTAGCCGTGACGCTGCAGTTCGTTGGCGGCCGATGCGGTGTTGAGCGCGAGCAGCGCGCACATCCCGCCCACGATCAGCCCGACGATCAGGACGACGAACGGCATCCGCCGGGGCCTGGGCGCGTGCCTCGGTTCCGCGCTCACGCCGGCATCCGGATCCGCTCGGCCGCACGCAGTCGCACCGACGCCGCGCGACCGTTCGCGGCGATCTCGTCGTCCGACGCCGCCTCGGCCCCTCGGGTGAGCAGTCGTAGCTGCGGGCCGCGATCGGGCAGCGGTACCGGCAGTCCGTGCGGCGTCGTGTCGACCGACAGTGCAGCGAGATCCTGCTTGACGATGCGGTCCTCGAGCGACTGGTAGGACAGCACCACGATTCGGCCGCCGACGCGCAGCGCGCCCAGCGCAGCCGGCATCGCCGCGCGCAGCGAGTTGAGCTCGCCGTTCACCTCGATCCGCAGTGCTTGGAAGGTGCGCTTGGCCGGGTGGCCACCGTGCCGGCGGGTCGCGGCAGGGATGGCGGTGCGCACCAACTCGGCCAGTTCGACGGTCGTGCCGACCGGCCGGGCCCGCGCAATCGCGCGCGCGATACGCAGCGCGAACCGCTCCTCGCCGTACTCGCGCAAGACCCGGGCCAGCGCCGGCACCGGGTAGGAGTTCACCACCTCGTCGGCGGTGCGTGGCGACGTGATGTCCATCCGCATGTCGAGCGGCGCGTCGTGGATGTAGGAGAACCCGCGATCGGCGAGGTCCAGTTGCATGGACGAGACACCGAGGTCGAACAGCACGCCGTCCACTCCGGGCATCCCCAGCGAGGCCAGCACCTCGGGCATCCGGTCGTACACCGCGTGGACGAGGTGAACGCGGGCACCGAAGCGGGCCAGCCGGTCGCGGCTCAGTTCCAGCGCGGCCGGGTCGCGGTCGAGCCCGACCAGGGTGAGCTGTGGGTGGGCCGCCAGCAGAGCCTCGGCATGGCCGGCGAGCCCGAGGGTGGCGTCCACGACCACTGCCTGCTCACCGTCGAGTGCGGGTGCGAGCAGCGCGAGGACCCGGTCGAGCAGGACGGGCACGTGCGCGGGTGCGGGACGACCCGGGGTGTCCGGCTGGTCCGGCGGGTCGGACATGGGCTGCCGTCCTTAAAGGCTGCGGTTCTGCGGGTGGTGGCGGGGTCTACTGGCGGTGCGGCGGTGCGGCGGTGCGGCGGTGCGGCGGTGCGGCGGTGCGGCGGTGCGGCGGTGCGGTGGTGCTGCGGACGGACAGTGAGCTGGACACGAGATTCGGACTGGTCCCCACCCGTCCCGGCCGGGGCCCACCTGACACCGGGGAAGGTGCGTCAGGGACGGACGGGAGGAGGCCGGACCGGACCCCGGTGTCGGCGCAGACACGCGCCGGCACGCAGCCGCTACAGCCGTCACAGGATTCCGGGCAGCACCTCCTCGGCGATGTCGGCGAAGGATTGCTCGGAACCGTCGAGGTAGGCCTGCCAGGCCTCGGCGTTCCAGATTTCGATGCGGCTGTTGGCGCCGATGACGACGCAGTCCTTCACCAGTGCCGCGTACTCGCGCAGTTGGGCCGGGATCGTGATCCGGCCCTGACCGTCGGGATTCTCGCGAGAGGCGCTCGCGAACAGCACTCGGCTGTAGTCACGTACCCGGCGGTCGGTCACCGGGGCATCGGCGAGCGCGGCGGTGAAGCGGCCGAACTCGTCGGTCGGAAAGACGAACAGGCAACGGTCCTGGCCCTTGCAGATCACCAGGCCGCCCTCCAGGTCGGGACGGAACCGCGCCGGCAGGGCGAGCCGGCCCTTGTCGTCGAGTCGGGGCGTGTGTGTGCCGAGAAACATCGGCACCACCTCCGGCCGCGGCTCCACCGTGCGCACCCTCGTGTCGCGCCCGGTTCCCTGTTCGTCCCCACCGTCCCCCACCGTACCCCACAAGGCGCCACCCGGACTACCGGCTGCACCGCGGCGCGCCCACCCGGCCCACATATCGGCTCGGACTCGATCCAGGCGCATCGTCGGAAGATCGCCGTATCCTCGATCGGCGCACGGTCGGGAATACTCGATGGCAGACGCAGCCCGGCCCGGCGACCGGCCCGGGGCTACGCACCAGACGAAGGATGGTTGCCCGGTGAACTCTTCGGCACACCCCGTGCGCAGCGACGATGGTGGCCGGGCCAGTCGCCCGCCCGGCCATACGGCGCAGAACAGCTTCGGTCCCGGCTACGCGGGCGGGCACGCCGCACCGTCGGTCGCGATCACGAACCCCGCCGACGTGCAGAGCGTGCGGCTGGTGGCCGACCGCATCGCGGCCAACATCGACCGGGTGATCGAGGGCAAGCACGAGACCATCCGCCTCGGCATCGCCGTGCTGCTGGCCGAGGGGCACCTGCTCATCGAGGACGTGCCCGGTGTGGGCAAGACCAAGTTCGCGAAGGCGCTCGCCCGCTCGATCGACTGCTCGGTCCGGCGCATCCAGTTCACTCCCGACCTGCTGCCCAGCGACGTCACCGGGGTGAGCGTCTACAACTCCGAGGACCGCGACTTCGAGTTCAAGCCCGGCCCGGTGTTCGCCAACATCGTCGTCGGCGACGAGATCAACCGCGCATCGCCGAAGACCCAATCGGCACTGCTCGAATGCATGGAGGAACGCCAGGTCACCGTGGACGGGGTCACCTACGGCCTCGAATCACCGTTCCTGGTGCTCGCGACGCAGAACCCGATCGACATGGAAGGCACCTACCCGCTGCCCGAGGCCCAGCGCGATCGATTCACCGCGCGGATCTCGATGGGCTACCCCGACCGGCGCGCCGAGATCGCGATGCTCGGTGAGCACGCGTCCCTCGACCCGCTGGACGCGCTGCGGCCGGTGTCCGACGCCGCCGAGGTGCGGTCGTTGATCGCGGCCGTGCGCTCCGTCCACGTCGCCGAGTCGATCAAGGCCTACGCCGTCGACCTGGGCGAGGCCACCCGGCGTGCTGTCGAGGCGCGGCTCGGCGCCTCCCCGCGCGCGGTCCTGCAGTTGCTGCGCGCGGCCAAGGCCTGGGCGGCGGTGGACGGGCGGGAGTACGTGCTGCCCGACGACATCCAGTTCGTCATCGGGCATGTGTTCGCCCATCGCCTGCTGATGACGGCGGACGCGCACATCGCCGGTCGCAGCCCCGAGGATCTCGTGGCTCAGATCGTGCGGACCGTCCCGGTTCCGGGCGCGGCACCGGCCGAGCCCGTCCACACCCGGACCGGCTGATCGCCGGTGGCGGCCTCGCGCAGCGCGTTCACGACCCGCGCCAGCTGCCTCATCGCGGCCGGAGTGACCGCGGTCGCCTGCGGGCTGCTGCTGGGCATCGTCGATCTGGCACGCGCGGGGGTCCTCGTCCTTGCCGTGCCGCTGCTGTCCGCGGTGGTCGTGCTGCGTTCGCAGGTGCAACTTGCCAATCGCCGCACGGCTGAGCCGCCGCGCGCCGCCGCCGGCGACAGCGTGGTGGTGAACCTCGCGATCACCAACCGCTCGGTCCTGCCGATGGGCGCCCTCATGCTGGAGGACGACCTGCCGGCGCAGCTGTCCGGGCACGCCCGCTTCGCCCTCGACAGCCTGCGCAGCCGTGAGACCCGGACGGTGTCCTACCGCATGCCGAACCTGCCGCGGGGCCGCTACCGCACCGGCCCGCTGCATATCCGGCTGACCGACCCGTTCCATCTGGTCGACCTCCGTCGTTCGTTCACCGCCACCAGCGAGGTCGTGATCACGCCGGTCGTCGAGCCGCTGCGCCACCTGGAGCCACCGCGCTCGATGGATGTCGGCGACGACGCGGGCAGCCACTCGATCGGCGTGCGCGGCGCGGACGACGCCTCGACGCGCGAGTTCCGCACCGGCGACGACCTACGCAAGATCCACTGGCGCTCGTCAGCACGCACCGGGTCGCTCATGGTGCGCCAGGAGGAACGTCCGTGGCAGGGCGAGGTCACCATGCTGCTCGATCTGCGCGTGGGCGCGCATGTCGACGCGAGCTCGAGCTCACGGGAGGACGAGCCGGACGAGCGGATGCGCAGCAGCCTCGAGTGGGCCATCAGCGCGGCAGCGAGCATCGGCTCCTACACGATCATGTCCGGGCGCAACGTGGGCCTGACCGCTGATCTGACCGCGCCCGGCCGCCTGCACCTCGGCGACACCACCCAGCTGTCGGACTACCTCGCCTCGGTGCGCGGGTCCAGCCGGCCCACGCTGATGCCGTTCAGCTCGGTCGTCACCTCGCTCGCGCGCGAGTCGACGGTCATCGCGGTGCTCGGCGATCTCGATCCCGCCAGTCTGCGCATGCTGGCCGACGTGCATCCCCGCGGCTCGGCGACGACCGCGCTGGCCATCGTGCTCGACACCGCGACGTGGGCCTACGGCCGCGAAGCCCCGCCGACGCCCGAGACCGCGCCCTGCTTCACCACGGCCCGGATTCTGCGCGCGGCAGGGTGGCAGGTCACGATCGCCCGGTGCGGTGACAGCGTGGGCTCCGCCTGGCGCGCCCTGCTCAGCTACCGGGCCGCAGGTGCCGTGGCAGGACGACGATGACGGCCACCCAGACTCGGCCGGCAGCGCCCGCCGCGAAGGTGACGGCGCGGCGCGACCGGGAGGACGTGCGGCGCACCCTGCTGGCACTGCTCGCGAGCGGGCTGGGTATCGCTCCGCTGTGTGAGCTGCTGACCGATCGCGGCTGGCTGATCGACGTGTGGCTGACGATGATCATCGTGATCGCGCCGGCCGCGCTGCTGCGGCTGCGCCGTCCGCCGTCGGCCGGTCAGATCTGGATCGGCCTGGTGCTGATGGTTCCGTGGCTGACCTTGCGCTTCGTCGGGGAGCACGCGTACGGGCACGTAGTGCCGCTGCAGGCGAGCTGGCACGACATCGGCGCGCTGATCACCGACCTGCACCACACGACGACGGTCGAGACGGCACCGATCCATTCCACGGTCGGCATCCGGCTCGCCCTGTGCGCCCTGCTCGGTCTGGTGGCGGCGCTGGTCGACCTGGTGGCGGTGGTCGGCCGCCGCGGGGCGTTGGCCGGCATCCCTCTGCTGGTGGTGTTCACCGTCTCGGGTGCCGTACCGCGCAGTCCGGTGGGGTGGTGGCTGTTCGCGATCGCCGCCGCGGCGTTCCTCATCCTGCTGGCCCTGGACTCGAGCGACGACCTGCATCGGTGGGGCCATTTCGTCCCGCGCTCGGGCTCTGCCCGACGCCGTCCGGTCGCCGGCGGGTCGGTGTCTGCGCAACGGATCGCCGCGGCGGCGATTGCGTTGGCCGTGCTGCTGCCGGCCTTCATCCCTGCCGACTCACGCAACCTGATCGCGAACTGGTTCCACGACGGTTCGGGTAGCGGGCTCGGCGCCGGTTTCGGCCGGTCGGGCACCGGCGGCATCGATCCGTTCGTCGCGCTCAAGGGCCAACTCAACCGCAAGGACCCGATCGACCTGTTCGACGTCAACGTCCAGTCACTCAGCGGCGACCTCGTGGGTCTGCGCGCAGCGGTACAGCCGTTCTACCTGCGCGAGAACGTGTTGTCGCAATTCACCGGCTCGGGCTGGAAACCGGGAACCAACGGTGAGCTCGAAGATCTCGTGCGCACGCAGTTCGCGAGTTCGCCCGGCGTCGGCTTCCCGCCGAACACGGTCGAGTTCCGGACCCGGGTGTCGATCAAGTCGCTCGGGTCCAATCCGCCCATCTTCGCGATCCCGACCCAGGTGGGCGGCCTGGCCGCGAGCAGCCAGTGGAGCAAGCAGGACCAGTTGATCATCGGCGAGACGGTGAGTAAGGGCGACGCCTACGACCTGATCGTGCGGCAACCCACGCCGACCACCGCCGACCTGCAAGCCGCCATCGGCCACGACCCGGCGATGGATCCCTGGCTCCAACTGCCCCCCATCGCCGAGTCCGTGCAGCGACAGGTCGAGCAGCT
This sequence comes from uncultured Actinomycetota bacterium, assembly GCA_963750295.1. GTDB lineage: Bacteria > Actinomycetota > Actinomycetes > Mycobacteriales > Jatrophihabitantaceae > CAVVPY01. The sequence continues at coordinate 594,561 of CAVVPY010000001.1, read as the reverse complement.
CACCGCCGGTGCCATCACGCCCTACGACCGCGCGCGCGCCCTCAGCGACTTCTTCGCCGCGCCGGCCAACCGGTTCACCTACAGCCTCAGCACGGCGCCCGGCGACTCCGGCGATGATCTCGTGGACTTCCTGAAGAACCGGGTCGGCTACTGCCAGCAGTACGCCGCGGCACTGGGCGTGATGCTGCGCCTGGCGGGCGTCCCCTCCCGCGTCGTGCTCGGTTACGCCCACCCGGTACCGGACCGGGACGGCAATTTCACCGTCACCACGAACGACGCGCACTCCTGGGTCGAGGCCTATTTCGACGGGATCGGGTGGGTTCCGTTCGATCCCACGCCGCTGGCCGGCATTTCCGGCGGTTCGACGAACGACCTGCCGTGGGCGCCGCACCCCAGGCAGGCCGGCGCGTCGAACGATGTGCCCACGATCCGACCGTCGACCGGCACCGGCTCTCGCAACGGGTCCAGCAGTGCTGCGCCGGGTCCGCGCGCCGGCGCAGCGAACGGCGGCGGGCCGAGCGTGGTCGCCGCTCTGACCGGGACCGGCATCGTGGCGTCCGTCCTGGTCGTGCTGCTGGCCCCGTGGGCGGTCCGGCAGCGCCGTCGCCGCGGGCGGCTGCGGCGGGTACGGCACGCCGGCGACACGGATGCGCTGTGGGCCGAGTTGTCCGACACGGCGCTCGATCTGGGTTTCGTCTGGTCCCGTTCGCGGACCCCGCGCCAAGTAGCGGCCTGGCTGGCCGAGCCGGCCGGGTCGGCGTCCGGTTCCTTACGCGCGATGGCAGCCGCCGTGGAACGCACGAGGTACGCACCCGGTATGCCGGCCGCGGACGGCCGCCGACTGGCCGGCGAGTTGGCGGCGGTGCGCGACGGGCTCAGTGCCGGTCACAGCTTCGGTCAGCGGCTCAGGACTGCGCTGTGGCCCCGCTCGCTGGGCTGGCGCGGCCTGCGGCGCCGGCGGCACTGATCCGATCGGTGGACCGGACTGCGCCCGGATCGGTGGACCGGACTGCGCCCGAAGGCCGGATATCGGTCTGGCTCGAGCGAGCTCAGTTCTCGTCGAAGCGGCGACGGAGGCGGTCCTCCATGCGCGAGCGGATGCCGCTCGCGCGTGCCGGGCGGGCACCCGGGCTGGCCGGCGGTGCGGCGGCCGGGCGCGTGCGTACGGACTGCACAGCGAGCGCGGCAGCGCCGACGAGTAGGACGAAACCAACCACGCTCAGGACGATGATGTTGGCCAGCAGGCCGACGAGCACCAGGCCCAATCCCGCGAGCACACCGAGCACACAGAGCACAAGCGAGCGGCGCACTCGGCTGTGGGCTCGCGCCGAACGGACGGCCGAGGCAAATTTCGGGTCCTCGGCGTACAGCGCCTGCTCGATCTCGTCCAGCAGTCTTTGCTCGTGTTCGGAGAGCGGCATGTGGGCCCTCCTTCGTGTCGCCGCGGGTTGTTCCCTACCGAGCATACGAGGCGATTCGCCGTATCGAAAGCGATGATTGATTACGGTGCGAAGCCATCGCCGCACATTAACGCTAGACCGCTCGGCTGAGCGGCGTGCCGCTACGGGTCATCGCGATCATCAACCGGTCGCTCCGACATCCGGACGCGGTCGGGATTGCCCAGCAAGGTGGCATATCCAACCGCGCCGGAGCCGAACCGCCGCCGGGCGGAATCGACCACCGCATCCAGCCGGGACGCGTCGGCGGCAGGACGGGCGGCGGCGTCGCCGCGAGGGGCCGCCCGCGGATCGCCGGCCAGGTCGTCGAAGCTGAGCTGTTCGGCGGTGCTGTCGACGTCCTCGAGGTTCTCGCACTTCACCCCGACCAGCCGGATGCGCGGTCGGTCCAGCCGCAGGCTGCGGTACAGCTCGACCGCCGTGGTGAAGACGGTGTCGGTCGAGCCGGTCGCGGTCGGCAACGTGCGTACTCGGGTCACCGTCTTGAAGTCGGCGAAGCGGATCTTGATTCCGATGGTGCGCGCCACGAACCGTCGAGCACGGACGCGCCGGCCGACCTCTTCGGCCAGGCGTAGCAGTTCGCGCCGGACGTCGGCCTCGTCGGTGAGATCGATGTCGACCGTGTGGTCGGCGCTGATCGACTTCTCGACCTCGTCCGGCTCGACGGGACGCGGGTCGACGCCGTGGGCCAACCGGTGCAGATGCTCGGACATCGCCGTACCGAGGGCACGCTGCAAGGTGTCCAGCGGGGTCGCGGCCAGGTCGGCGACCGTGCGGATCCCCAGCCGGTGCAACGGTTCCTCAGTTCGCGCACCGACACCCCACAGTGCGCTCACCGGCAGCGGGTGCAGGAACTCGAGGACGTGCGCAGCCGGCACGACCAGCAGACCGTCCGGTTTGCACCGCGCGGAGGCCAACTTGGCGACGAACTTCGTCGGCGCGACACCTACCGAACAGGTCAGTCCCAGTTCGGCCGAGACCCGGCGGCGGATGTGCTGCGCAATCAGCCCCGGCCTGCCCTGCGCGCGCATCGCGCCCGAGACGTCGAGGAAGGCCTCGTCCAGCGAGAGCGGCTGAACGAGCGTCGTGACGTCGCGCAGGATCGCCATCACAGCCCGCGACGCCTCGGAGTAGGCCTCGCGGTCAGGTGGCAGCACGACGACGCGTGGGCACAGTCGCAGTGCGCGCGACATCGGCATCGCACTGCGGATGCCGTATCGACGTGCTTCGTAGGACGCAGCCGCGACGACCCCCCGCGTGCCGCCGCCCACGACGACGGGCAGCCCACGCAGCTCGGGCCGGCGCTTGATCTCGACGCTGGCGTAGAAGGCATCCATGTCGACGTGCAGCATCGGGCAGCCGGTGTCGTCGCCGTCGGACTGTCCGCTCTGGCGCGGCAGGTCGGCACTGCGGCCCACGTCGGGCTACCCGCGCCGGGCCAGGACGTGCACGCGCCCGGCGATGTCGGCGAACGGGCTGCGCTGCGCGCACTCGGTTTCCAGTGCCGCCAGCTCACCGCGCGCGCCGGTGGCGTCAAGTGCCGCCCCGGGCACGATGTCGGCGAAGACGCCGAGGCCATGTGTCTGCTCGACGGTGAGGTGGTGCACCGCGCACAGCGCCTGGACCCGCTGCGGGGTGAGCCTGCCCCCGTCGATCGCGGCCAGCTCGCGCCGAGCGCCGGCCAGATCGCCGGCGAGGGCGCGTGCGATGACCGCAGCCACCGGGTTGGTGACGAGGACGCTCAGCAGACCGCCGGGCCTCACCGCACGGGCGATACCGGTGAAGGCCGACTCGGGGTCGTCAAGGGCCTCGAGGATGCCGTGCGCGAGCACCAGGTCGAACGTCTCGGCCGCAACTGCCTCACCGAGCGCGTCGACGTCGCCAGCCACACCGGTCACGCTGTCGGCGACCCCGGATTCGTCGGCGCGGCGGCGCAGCGTGGCCAGGGCGTCGACGCTGATGTCGACGACGGTGACGTGCGCCCCGGCCGAGGCGAGCGGGACGGCGAAACTACCGCTGCCACCGCCACAGTCGAGGACGGTGACCGTGCCACGCGCCAGCGCGTCGGCGTCCAAGGCAGCTAGTTGGGCGGCAAGCACCTGCCCCACCAAGCCGTGCCGACCGGCCTGCCCGGCGTCGCCGCGGGAGGTGGGATCGGCCGCGGGGCCGGCCGCGCCGTGGGGGTCGTGCGCCGCGGTCTGCACGCGGGCAACCCTATCCGCCGGGTCGGACAAGCGTGCCGTCCTGGCAGCGCCCTCGGGTGGCGTCGTCCGGCCGGGTGGTCACCTCAGCTGGCAAGCGGCACGGACAACATCCCGAGTGAGTGCTCGACGACGGCCAGGAACTCGCTGGCCGCGCGAATCTGGTCGTCGGCCTCGCGACTGGACACGGCGCGCAGTGCACCCGCCTCGATCGCCGCCCGAACGGGCGCGCCGGCCGCGAAGTAGGCGGCCCAGTCGCGCAGTTCGGGGGCGACGGACTCGATGAGCACCCAGACGCTGATCAACCGGCGCTGGGCTCGTGCCGGGCGTCCCCGGAAGGCGATGACGGCAGCGGCCGCCCGCAGCGCCGCCAGGTGCGCCAGCCGGAAGCGCTCGCCGACGTCCTCGCACCGCTCGGCGTCGCCGAGAACCTCGCGAGCCTGACCGAGCAGGCTCGGCGCAGTCCCCGACCTCGTCGTGGTCAGCGCGCTGCCCGAAGCCGGGTTCGGCATCGTCATCACCTCTTTCGAACGCCCTCAGTATAGCGCACATGTTCGGTTATCGACAGCGGCCGTGACCGCGTGTCGACCCGCTCCGCATGCTGCCCGCGCGGTACGACAATCTGCGCCGCGGCCGACCCGTCCGGGCGTGCCGGTCACTGCCCTGACCGGAGGACGTCCACGACCGCGCCGATGACCACGACCGCCGGCGCGCCGACTCCTGCACGCTCGGCCTCCCCCGCCAGGTCGACCAGCGGGGCGCGGATCACCTGCTGTGCCGCGAGGCTCGCGCGGTACACGACGGCAGCCGGTGTTGCCGGCGCCCGGCCGTGGCGGATCAGTTCCTCGACGATCAGGCCCAGCCGATCCATCGCCATCAACAGCACCAGCGTGCCGCTACTCGCCGCCAGACCCGGCCAGTCGATCCCGCTCTCGGGTGAGCGCCCGGGATCGAGATGGCCCGAGATGACGGTGAAGTCCGACGACACGCCGCGGTGGGTCAGTGGGATGCCCGCGATCGCCGGGGCGGCCAGCGCGGACGTGACCCCGGGGACGACCGTCACCGGAATGCCCGCGTCGACGCAGGCCAGCCATTCCTCGCCGCCGCGGCCGAAGATGAACGGATCGCCGCCCTTGAGCCGCACGACCCGCTTGCCCGCCCGCGCCCGCGCGACCAGGACCTCGTTGATCTCGGCCTGGGACAGGTTGTGCCGGTGGGCGGACTTGCCGCAGTCGACCACTTCGACGTGCGCGGGCAGTTCGTCGAGCAGTTCGCGCGGCGCGAGTCGGTCGACGACGACCACGTCGGCGGCGGCGACGAGGCGGCGACCCCGCACGGTGATCAGGTCCGGATCGCCCGGGCCGCCGCCGACGAGCGTGACCGTGCCACGCGCTGCCGGGCGGGACGGCCGCGCGGGCAGCAACCCCTCGTCCAACGCCAGTGAGATCGCGTCGCGCAGGGCGACGGCGCGCGCCGGGTCGTCCCCGCCGTTCACCGCGACCGTGATGCCGTCGCGGCGCAGGACCGCGGGGACTCGCGCCGTCCCGCCGGCCGCCGCATCGGCCCGAATGCAGAAGATGCGCCGCCCCTCAGCCGCAGCAGCGACCGCCTCGTTGACCGCCGGGTCGGACGTGCACGCCACCACGAGCCAGGCGTCGACGACGTCCTGCGACTCGAACGGGCGGCGCTGCACCTCGACCCCGTCCGGCATCGGACCTGCCTCGGGCGCGACGACGACAACGTCCGCGCCCGCCTCGGCCAGCCGCGCGGCACGACGTGCGCCGACCGTCCCGCCACCGACGACGAGGACCCGTCGTCCGGTCACGTCGAGCAGCAGCGGATACCCAGTCATCGCCCCATGGTGCGGCATTGTGACGAACTGCGACGGGTTGGAAGTACCGGCAGCACCGCGATCTGTGGCACCCTGAGCGGATGCGGCTCGTGGATTCGATGCTCACGTCCCGCCGCCACATCGATCTGGTGCGGGTGGCCGGCGCCGTCTGTTGACGCGCCCGCGACGGCTCTGCCGTCGCGCTCCACCCCTTGCCCACCAGATCGAAAGGACTACGCGCATGTCTGCGCGATCCATCGCACCCACGACCAAGCACGGCCGCGGTCAGGGCCAATGGGCCCTCGGCTACCGCGAACCACTGAACCCCAACGAGCGCGCGAAGCGCGACAGCGACGGTCTCGACGTTCGCCGGCGCATCATCGACATCTATCAGCACACCGGCTTCGCCGGCATCGATCCCGGCGACCTGCGCAGCCGGTTCCGCTGGTTCGGCCTCTACACGCAGCGCCGCCCCGGCATTCCCGGCGGCAAGACGGCGACGCTGGAGCCGGAGGAACTCGAGGACGAGTTCTTCATGCTCCGCATCCGCACCGACGGCGGAGCGCTGACCAGCGACCAACTGCGGACCATCGCTGACATCTCGACCGAGTTCGGGCGCGACGTCGCCGACATCACCGACCGGCAGAACATCCAATTGCACTGGGTGCGCATCGAGGACGTCCCGGCGATCTGGGACCGGCTCGAGGCAGTCGGGCTGTCGACCACCGAAGCATGTGGCGACACGCCCCGAGTCATTCTCGGGTGCCCGTTGGAGGGTGCTGCGCAGGACTCCGTCCTCGACGCCGGTCCGGCCTTGCGCGAAACGGTCGAGCGCTACCTCGGCGATCCCGAGTTCTCCAACCTGCCGCGCAAGTTCAAGAGCTCGATCTCGGGTTGCGCGAACCACTGCACCAACCACGAGATCAACGACGTCTCGTTCGTCGGCGTGACAGGTCGCGACGGGACGCCGGGCTTCGATCTATGGGTAGGTGGTGGCCTGTCGACGAACCCGCGCTTCGCCGAGCGGCTCGGCGTGTTCGTGCGACCGGACGAGGTCAGCGACGTGTGGGCCGGCGTCATCTCGGTCTTCCGCGACTTCGGGTACCGGCGGCAGCGCAATCACGCGCGCCTGAAATTCCTCATGGCCGACTGGGGTCCGCAGAAGTTTCGTCAGGTGTTGCAGGACGAATACCTGCACCGCGCACTGCCCGACGGCGACCCCCCGCCCACCTCGCCGGCGCATCGCGACCACACCGGCATCCATCCCCTGCGCGACGGCCTGTTCGCCGTCGGCGCGACCACGCGGTCGGGACGCACGGCCGGCACGGTGCTGCGGCACGTCGCTGATCTCGCCGACAGCCTCGGCGGCGGCCGGCTCGCGCTGACGGCGCAGCAGGGCCTCGTGGTGCTCGACGTTCCGCAGGCCAGCACTGACGAACTCGCCGATGACCTCGAACTGCTCGATCTCTCGGTCCGCCCGAGCGCCTTCCTGCGGGGGACGATCGCCTGCACCGGCATCGAGTTCTGCAAGCTCGCGCTGGTCGAGACCAAGGTCCGAGCCGAGACGATCCGCAAGGAACTCGAGAAGCGTCTGCCCGACTTCGACACCCCGATCACCATGCACGTGAACGGCTGCCCGAACTCGTGCGCCCGGTTCCAGGTCGCGGACATCGGCTTCAAGGGAATGGTGACCCGCGACGAGAACGGCGACTACCAGGACGCGTTCCAGGTGCACCTGGGCGGCGTGCTGGGCAGCGACGCCGAGTTCGGTCGCAAGTTTCGCGGCCTGAAGCTCACCGCAGAGCAGGCGCCGGACTATGCCGAGCGCGTGTTGCGCGGCTTCCTCGACCGACGTGCGGACGGTGAGTCCTTCGCGGCGTACGTGGCGCGTGCCGAGGAGGACTGGCTGCTGTGACGGCCTGCCTGCCCGACGTGGACGCGATGCCTGACCTGGCCGCGCGGGCCGCTGCCGAGCTCGAGGGAGCCACCGCGCTCGACGTCCTGCGGTGGGCGGACGCGCAGTTCGGCGCGGCATGGTGTGTGACGTCCTCGATGGCCGACGCGGTGGTGCCGCATCTCGCCTCGCGCGTGCGCACCGGCGTGGACGTCGTGTTCCTCGACACCGGCTATCACTTCGCCGAAACGCTCGGCACCCGCGACGCGGTGGCGGCGACACTGCCGGTCACCGTGCGGACGGTCACACCGGACCAGAGCGTCGCCGAGCAGGACGCTGCGTTCGGCCCGCGGCTGTTCGAGCGCAACCCCGACCAGTGCTGCGCACTGCGCAAGATCGCTCCGCTGCGCCGCACGCTCGACGGCTACCGGGCATGGGCGTCGGGACTGCGTCGCGACGAGTCCGGCGAGCGACGCGGCGTGCGGCTGGTCGAGTGGGACGCCCGGCGGGCGATGATCAAGCTCAACCCGATCGCGGCCTGGACCCAGCACGACGTCGACGCCTACATCGCCGAGCACGGCGTGCTGGTCAACCCGCTGCTGTTCGACGGGTTCGGCTCGATCGGCTGCGCGCCGTGCACGCGCCGGGTCAAGCCCGGTGAGGACGCTCGGGCCGGTCGCTGGGCCGGCACGTCCAAGACGGAGTGCGGTATCCACTGACGCGCGGCCGATAATCTGCGCCCGTGCATCCGAACTGTGTGGCGATCGACGCGATCCTCGCAACCCACGGCGCGACCGGACGCGTCCGCATCCTGGACGAACCGGCACCGACTGCGGCGATCGCGGCAGCCCTCGTCGGCGTGGAGGTCGGCGCGATCGCGAACTCGCTGGTGTTCCGCACCGCCGAGGACACCGCACTGCTCGTGCTGACCAGCGGTGCGCACCGCGTCGACGTCGCGAAGGTCGCCGCTCTCGTCGGGACGGCCGAACTGGCGCGGGCCGACGCCGAGTTCGTGCGTGCCGCCACGGGCCAGCGCATCGGCGGCGTCGCCCCGATCGGTCATCCCGCACCGCTACCCACCCTGGTCGACGTGGACCTCGCCGGCTACCCGGTGATCTGGGCCGCCGGAGGTGTCCCGCAGGCGGTGTTCCCGACGTCCTATCCGGAGCTGCTGAGCCTCACCGGCGGCCGGGCCACCGAGGTCGCGTAGGCACGCAGCCGCGCGAGTGGTCCCCCGCGGGCCCACTCGTCGTTCGAGCTCGAGCCAGGGACTGCCGCCAACACCGGCCGATACGGCACCATCGTTGTGTGCACTCCGTCGACTACACCTCGAGCGCGGTCCCCCGCGTCGTGTCGTGGACGGGTGAGCAGTTCGTCCAGCACGTGGACGAGTTGATGTCGATCTACGTGCAGGCCATGGGTTACCACGACAGCGCCGGGCACCAACGCGCACTGACTGCGCGGCGACACGTCCACCTCGCGGGGTTCGCCTGCCGGATGGCGGTGCTCGAGGACGGGACGTTGGTCGGCTTCGGCTACGGCTACACGACCGCCCGCGGCCAGTGGTGGCACGATCTGGTCCGCCGCGCCCTCAGCGACGAGCTGGCCGGACAGTGGCTGTCGGACGCGTTCGAGCTGTCCGAGTTGCACGTGCTTCCGGAGCAGCAGGGCATCGGCCTCGGCCGCACGATGCTGACCAGGCTGGCCGCCGACCTCAATCACCCGGCGATGCTGCTGTCGACACCGGACGCCGACACGCGCGCGTTTCGGATGTATCGACGCCTCGGTTTCGTCGACCTGCGTCGTGACTACCTGTTCCCCGGTGACTCGCGTCGGTTCGCGGTCCTGGGCGCGCGGTTGCCGCTCGCACCGCAATGACGCTCGACGTCCCGGCACGCACGCGGATCGCGGCCGTGCCCGCGCTCGCCGGGCTGGCGGTGGTCGCGCAGATCGCCTACCCGCTCACCGACGGCAACGCGCGTGACGACCTGACGACGGTGATCGTCGTGCTCTTCGCAGCAACCTCGCTCGTCCACGCCTACGTGACGCGGGGACGGCCCGCCCTGGTCGTGCTGCTCGGGTGCACTGTCGTGTTCGGGTTCGCCGTCGAGGTCGTCGGCGTGCACACCGGCGTGCCGTTCGGTCACTACGGCTATGCCGGCTCGCTGGGTCCGCGGCTGCTCGGCGTGCCGATCGTGGTCGCACTGTGCTGGACGATGCTCGCCTGGCCGGCGGCGCTGGCCGCGCGCATCCTGGCGCGCACGTTCGCCGGACGCGTTGCGGTCGGGACCTGGGCACTCGCGTCCTGGGACCTGTTCCTCGACCCGCAGATGGTCGGCGCGGGGCACTGGCGCTGGGCCGACCCCGAGCCCCACCTGCCGGGCGTGGCGACGGTCCCGCTGTCCAACTTCGCGGGCTGGCTGTTCGTCGCGGCCGTGATGTCGTTCATGATCCAGTGCACGCTGGCCCGGTCGCCCAGCGGGGACGATCGCGTGCCGTTGGCCCTCTATGTGTGGACCTGGGCGTCCTCGACACTGGCGCTGGCCGCGTTCCTGGACCTGCCCGCCGCCGCCGCGTGGGGCAGCGTCGGGATGGGCATCGTGGCGGTGCCGGTGCTGCGCCGGCTGGTACCGCGGTCCGGGTGAGGCCGACCGCCCTCGGTGCCGCGGTCGCCGGTGCGGGAGCCGTGCATGCAGTGGTGAACGCCGCGCTGCTGCGGCGCCCCGTTCCGGTACGGCAGCTCGACGCCCGGGTGACGGTGCTGATTCCCGCACGGGACGAGGCCGACGTCATCGGCGCGTGCGTCGACAGCGCGCTCGCGCAGGGCGCCGCGGAGGTGCTCGTCCTCGACGATCGGTCCACCGATGCGACCGCCGAGATCGCGGCGGCCCATGGTGCCCGGGTGCTGCGGGGCACCGCTCCGCCGCCGGGCGCGCTGGGCAAGCCGCACGCGTGCGCCCAGCTCGCGGCGGCCGCCGACCCGGACTCCGACATCCTGGTGTTCCTCGACGCGGACGTCGTGCTGGCGCCGGGCGCGATCGGGTCGGTGGCCAAGCTGCTGGACACCTCCGATGTGCCGTCGTTCGACCTGGTCTCGCCGCACCCGCGACAGGTCGCGACGACGTGGGCCGAGCGAGTCGTCCAACCGTTGTTGCAGTGGTCGATCCTGACCTTCCTGCCGCTGCGGCTGGCCGAACGCTCCTCGCTGCCGTCGCTGTCTGCGGCGAACGGGCAGTTCCTTCTGGTCCGGCGTGACGCCTACGTCCGGGCCGGCGGCCACCGGCTCGACGCCGTCCTCGACGACCTCGAGTTGGCGCGAGCGGTGAAGCGCTCCGGCGGGCGCTGCGCGCTGGTCGACGGGTCGTTGCTGGCCTCGTGCCGGATGTACGCCGGCTGGCCCGCACTGCGGGACGGGTACGCGAAATCGCTGTGGTGCGCGTTCGGGCCGCCGCCGCGCGCCGCGGCGCTGTTCGCGACGCTGGCGCTCGCGTACGTCCTACCCGCAGCGGCAGCGTTACGCGGTTCGCGCGCGGGCCTGGCCGGGTATCTCGCGGGTGTCACGGGGCGTGCCGTGGCAGCGCGGGCGACGGGCGGACGCGTCTGGCCGGACGCGCTCGCCCAGCCGGCCTCGATCCTGCTTGCCGGGTACCTGACCGCCCGGTCGCACGTTTTCCACCGGCGCGGCGCTCTGTTGTGGAAGGGCCGGGATCTGCCGCACTCACTCGGTCAGTGACTCGCCGGCGTGCCAGCCGTGCCACCGGTCGATCTCCATGTGCACGCTGACCCGCGGCCGCTCCCGATTCCGGTACGGCCGGCCGGTGTAGTGGCGCGCCAGTCGGTCGATGTCGCGGAGGCCTTCGTCGTCGACGATCTCGAGCGCGCGTCCTTGCACGCTCACGTGCGTGTACCAGTCGCCCGTGGCCAGCGCGGTGAGCGAGATGCGCGGGTCGTGGCGCAGGTGTTGCAGCCGGGCACGCTGCGCGTCGAGACCCAGCAACACCGTGTGGTCGTCCTCGAGCAGGTACCACGTGGCAACCGTGACCGGGCGCCCGTCCGCGGCGATCGTCGCCATCACGGCCGGGTTGGGCTGGACGAGCAGCGCGACGACCTTGTCGGGCAGCGGCACGGATGCCACGGAACCACCTCCGGATCTCAGCGAACCACGTTCACCGTTTTCTACCCGGTACCGCGGCTGGTGCCCCTAGTTCGCGAAGGCGGCGATCACGGGCGCGAACCGAGCGACCTGGTCCGGCCCGGCCAGGTCGGGTGGTGCCACGAAGACGGTGCTGACGCCCTGCTCGGCCAGCCCGCGGTAGCGGGCGACGTGCTCGGCTGCCGTGCCGGCGTGGTGGCGCCGGGCGAAGTCGACGGGCGCGATCCTGCCCCGAAGCCGCTCGACGAGGTCGGCCGCGTGGTCCCGGTCGTCCCCCACCAGTGGCAGATCGAGGACGGTGACCGCCTTGCCACCCATCGCCGCGACCGCTCGAGTGATCTGAGCAGGTTCGGCAGGAACGTTGCAGGCATCACCGAGGGCAGCCGCCACCTTCAGCACCCGGGCCCCACGCCCGCCGACGATGATCTCGATGTCGCCGACCGGTCGCGGGTAACACGTCGTCTCGGGCAGCGACACCAGCGCGCCGTCGTAGGCCTTGGTTCCAGGACGCCACAGGGCGCGCATGGTCTCGATGCACCGCGCGAGCTCGTCCACCCGTTCGGCCGCCGGCGCGAAGTCGAACCCGAACGCCCGGTGCTCGCGTTCCCACCACCCGGCACCGACGCCGACGAACACGCGGCCCCCGGTCAGCGCCGACAGCGTTGCCGCGGCCTTGGCCAGGCGCCCGGGAGCGTGCAGCGACGCCGGGCTGACCAGGGTGCCGAGGTGCAGCGAGGTGGGTAACCCGGCCAGCAATCCGAGCGTCACCCACGGCTCGGGAATCGGGTCCCACGCTCGGCCGACCTGCGGGATCTGGATCAGGTGGTCCATCAGGGCCAGTCCGTGGAATCCGGCCGCATCGGCGGCGAGAGCGACCGAGGCCAGCCAGGAAGCCGGGTCGCGATCCCACGGGAACCGTGACAGCTGCAGCACGAAGCGCAGCGGGCCAGCAGCCTGAACCGGCACCGCACCGGACGCCGCCGACTCGCTCGGCGAGCCGGTTGCGCTAACCGTGCCGGCGGTGGCCAGTCGGACGACCGCAGCCCATCCTTCGGTCTCGACCTCGACGGCAGCCTCGGCCATTCGCCGCAACTGTGCGGTCAGCACCCGCGCAGGAACCGGTCGCTGTCGATCGCGATTGCGCTGCCGACACAGCGCCGGGTCGGTGACGAGCAGCACCGCGATCGCCGGCATGCCCGCTGATCGCGCCAGCGCGAGACAGTCGCGTCGACGTGCCGCATCCAACCCGAGCGTGTCGACGACCGTCGTCAGGTGCCGCCGCAGCCGCGCCGCGACGACCAGATCCAGCGCGGCGAAGGCGTCCACCGACGCGTCCACATCGTGCGGTCCGGTCCCGACCACGCCGCGCAGATCGTCGGACGAGACGACTTCGCTCGCGCGGAACCTCGACGCCGCCCACGTGGACTTGCCTGCGCCCGACGCGCCGACCAGCACGACCAGGAACGGCTCGTCGATGCCGGCCAGGTTCACCCGGGCACCAGTTGCGCCAGCCCGACGACGGCGAGACCGACCCACACCGCAGCGCAGACGGTCGGCGGCCAAGCTGCCGAGGTGACGCCGGCCGAGCCGCATGCCAGCACCGTGCAGATCGTCCGGGTCGGTCGTTCGGCCACCGTGATGCGCGAGAGCAACGCACCGCGGCGTACCGCCCGAATCCCCTCGTGCAGCAACGACAACGCGCCTGCTGCGGCGGCCAGCCACCACGGCGCGCCGCACCGCCACAACACCGCAGCGAATGCGGTGTCGGCGATCCGGTCGGCCCACTGGTCAGCGCGGGCACCGGCCACCGACACCCGGCGCGACACCAGAGCGACCGCACCGTCGAGCCCGTCACACAGCACGGCGAGCAGCACCAGCACCAGCGCCACCCACGGCTGCTCGCCGGCCAGGAGCACCGCATCCAGTGCGAACAGCACCCCGGCGAGCGTCACGGCGATGGGCGGGACGGCGGCAAGGGGGCGCGCCAGCCACCACATCGCGCGCAACCAGGGGCGCAGCAGCGGAACCTTGTCGGGATCGATGCCGTGATGCAGGGCCGACCAGGCGGCCGGGCTGGCCATGTCGCTCAGACGCGGGCGCCGAGGGCGAGGTTCGCCCACACCTCGCGCGTCGCCTTCGACCGATTCAGCGTGTAGAAGTGGATCCCCGGGACGCCTTCGTCGAGCAACCGCTCGGCCAGCTTGGACGTCTCGTAGATGCCCATCGATCGCACGGCTTTCGGGTCGTGCGCGACGGCGGCGAAGCGGGCCGCCAGCCGCGCGGGGAACGGCGCACCGGAGAACTGCTCCGAGCGCTTGATGATCCCGATGTTGGTCACGGGCATCAGCCCCGCGATGATCGGGACGTCGCACCCCGCCGCGCTCACCCGGTCGCGCAGGCGCAGGTACTCGTCGGCGTCGAAGAACATTTGCGTGATCGCGTAGTCGGCCCCGGCCCGGCACTTCTCGACGAAACGTTTGGTGTCCTCCTCGACCGAGGGCGAGCGAGGGTGCTGGTACGGGAAGGCCGCGACGCCGACCGCGAAGTCGCCGTGCGCACGCAACAGGGTGATCAGGTCCGACGCGTACGCGACACCGTCGGGGTGCTTGACCCACTCGGCGTTGGGATCGCCGGGCATGTCGCCGCGCAGGGCCAGGACGTTGCGCACGCCCGCGGCGGCGAGGTGCCCGGCGATCGAGCGCAGTTCGCTCACCGAGTGCCCGACCGCGGTCAGGTGCGCGACCGGGAGCAGCGTGGTGTCGGAGGCGATCTGCTCGGTGATCTCGATGGTGCGGGCACGCGTCGTCCCACCCGCGCCGTATGTCACCGACACGAACGAGGGTTGCAACGGTTCGAGTTCGCGGATCGTCTGCCAGAGCAGGCGGTCGTCCTCGAAGGACTTCGGCGGGAAGAACTCGAAGGAGAAGGTGGGACGGCCCAGCGCCAAACAGTCCCGCACCGTTGACGTCATGCCGGTCAGCGTAATGTGCGGCCGGTGCAGGAGCCCTTCGGACAGCCGCTCGGAGGCATCACCGCACGCCTGGACGCGACCCTCGCCGAGTTCCTCGACACCCGCGCGCGATCCCTCGCCGAGGTCGGTCCCGAACTTGCCCCCGTCGCCGCCGAGGCCCGCCAGTTCGTCCTCGACGGTGGCAAGCGGCTGCGGCCGCGCTTCGCCTACTGGGGTTGGCGCACCGTGTGCGGCGAGTCCGACGACGACACCGCGTTGATCACCGTGGCCGCCAGCCTCGAGCTGCTGCACGCCTGCGCGCTCGTCCACGACGACGTGATGGACGCCTCGGCCACCCGGCGCGGCCGGCCCGCCACCCACGTCGCCTTCGCGGCGCGCCACCGCGAAGCCGGGTGGTCCGGCGACGCGGACGTGTTCGGAGCCGCCGCAGCGATCCTGCTCGGCGACCTGTTGCTGTCGTGGGCCGATGCGCAGTTTGCGTCGGCGAACCCCGCGCCGGCCGCGCGCACCGTGTACGACGAGATGCGGCAGTTGGTGATGGCCGGGCAGTACCTCGACGTTCTCGTGCAGGCTCGCGGCGAGTTCTCGGTCGAGGACGCGCTGCGCGTGGCCGAGTTCAAGACGAGCAAGTACACCGTCGAGGGACCGCTGCACCTCGGCGCCGCGATGGCCGGCGCCCCGCCCGAGGTGTTCGCCGCGTTGACGGCATACGCGATACCCCTGGGCGAGGCGTTCCAACTCCGCGACGACATCCTCGGGGTCTTCGGGGACCCGGACGAGACCGGCAAGCCGACCGGCGACGACCTGCTCGAGGGGAAGCGAACGCTGCTGGTCGCGCTCGCGGTACAGCATGCAGAGCCCGACCAGGCGAGCCTGCTGCGGCGTGAACTCGGTGACCGATCCATGACCGGCGAGCGGGTGCAAGCGCTGCGCGAGGTCATCGTGGCCAGCGGCGCGCTCGACCTGGTCGAGAAGCGCATCGCCGTCCGTTCGGGCGAGGCACGCGCCGCGCTGGCCCGGCTGAGCAGCGACGCCGCTCGGGACGCGCTGGACGAGCTTGCCGTCGCAGCGACCGAACGCCGTACCTAGGTTTATCTAGTCGTTCAGTAGACAAGAGTAGGCTCGCCTCGTCCCGTCCCGACCCGAGGAGTCACCACATGACCGATGCAGCCCCAGCGGGCTGGTCCTTCGAGACCCGCCAGATCCACGCCGGCCAGTCGCCCGACGATGTGACGCATGCCCGCGCGCTGCCGATCTATCAGACGACCTCGTACACCTTCGACAGCACCGATCACGCCGCGAACCTGTTCGCGCTCAAGGAATTCGGCAACATCTACACGCGGATCATGAACCCGACGCAGGACACCGTCGAGCAGCGCATCGCCTCGCTCGAGGGCGGCGTCGGCGCGCTGCTCACCGCGAGCGGCCAGTCCGCCGAGACCCTCGCGCTGCTCAATGTCGCCGAGAACGGCGACCACATCGTGTCCAGCGCGCGCCTCTACGGCGGGACGTACAACCTGTTCCACTACACGTTCCCCAAGATGGGGATCGAGGTCAGCTTCGTCGACAACCCCGACGACCTCGACCAGTGGCGCGCCGCCGTGCGTCCGAACACCAAGGCCTTCTTCGCCGAGACCGTGAGCAACCCGATGGTCGACATCCTCGACATCGAGGCGGTCGCGGGTGTCGCGCACGAGGCCGGCGTACCGCTCGTCGTCGACAACACCGTCCCCACCCCGTACCTGATCCGGCCGCTCGAGTGGGGCGCCGACGTCGTCGTGCACTCGGCGACGAAGTACCTCGGCGGTCACGGCACCGCGATCGGCGGCGTCATCGTCGACTCGGGCAACTTCGACTACGCAGCACACCCGGACCGCTTCCCCGGCTTCAACCAGCCCGACCCGAGCTACCACGGCCTGGTCTACGCGCGCGACCTCGGCGTCGGCTCGGCGCTCGGCGCGAACCTGTCGTTCATCCTCAAGGCCCGCGTGCAGTTGTTGCGCGACCTCGGCCCGGCCATCGCACCGTTCAACGCGTTCCTGCTGGCGCAGGGCATCGAAACGCTGAGCCTGCGCGTCGAGCGGCACGTGCAGAACGCCCAGGCCGTCGCCGAGTGGCTCGAGAAGCGCGACGAGGTGCTGAGCGTGAACTACGCCGGGCTGCCGTCGAGCGAGTGGTACGACCGTGCCCAGAAGTACGCGCCCCGCGGCATCGGCGGGGTGCTCGCCTTCGAGATCGCCGGCGGGCTCGACGCAGGCAAGCGCTTCGTCGAGGCGCTCGAACTGCACAGCCATGTCGCGAACATCGGCGACGTCCGCAGCCTGGTCATCCACCCGGCCTCGACGACGCACTCGCAACTGAGCCCTGAGGAGCAGGCGGCGACCGGCGTCACGCCCGGTCTGGTGCGCCTGTCGGTCGGCCTGGAGAACATCACCGACATCCTGGCCGATCTCGACTCGGGTTTCCGTGCCGCCAAGCTCACCTGAGTCCGGCCCGGAACTCCCGGTCACCGGCGCCTGGAGGGACGGCGATCCCGTCGCCTGGCGCCGGTTCGCCGATCTCGGCCCGCTCGAGCTCGAACTCGGCGGCTCGCTGCCGGCTGTCCGCGTCGCCTACGAGAGCTGGGGCGAACCGGTCCACGACGCGCGCGGGTCGATCACGAACGCGGTGCTGGTGCTGCATGCGCTGACCGGTGACGCGCACGTCGCCGGCGTCGCCGGGCCGGGCCAGCCGACCCCCGGCTGGTGGGACGCGCTGGTCGGCCCGGGACGCCCGCTCGATACCGACGCATGGTTCGTGCTCGGCGCCAACGTGCTCGGCGGGTGCCAGGGCACCACGGGACCGTCCTCACCCGCCCCGGACGGCCGGCCGTGGGGCTCACGGTTCCCGCGCATCACGATCCGCGATCAGGTCGCCGTCGAGGCCCGGCTGGCCGACCACCTCGGCATCGACTGCTTCGCGGCTGTCCTCGGCGGCTCGATGGGCGGCATGCGTGCGCTCGAGTGGGCGATCGGCTCGCCGTCGCGGGTCCGGGCTGCGCTGATCCTCGCGGTCGGGGCAATCGCGACCGGCGACCAGATCGGCACGCAGTCGGCGCAGCTCCTCGCTGTGCGCAGCGACCCGGACTGGCACGGCGGCGACTACTACGCGGCGGAGTGCGGCCCGCACCGCGGGCTGGGTCTGGCCCGCCGGCTGGCGCACCTGACCTACCGCGGCGAGCTCGAACTCGACCTGCGCTTCGGCAACAACCCCCAGGACGGCGAGGACCCGTTGCGCGACGGCCGCTTCGCCGTGCAGTCCTACCTCGATCACCACGGCACCAAGCTGGCGCGACGCTTCGATGCGGGCAGCTACGTCGTGCTCACCGACGCGATGAGCACGCACGACGTGGGACGTGGCCGCGGCGGGTTGGCTGCGGCGCTCGGCCGGGTCACCGCGGACACGGTTGTGGCCGGGATCGACAGCGACCGGCTCTACCCGCTGCGGTTGCAGGAACAGATCGCGGCGGGCATCCCGACCTGCGACGGCCTGCGCGTCGTGCGCTCGGACTACGGCCACGACGGCTTCCTGATCGAGGCCGAGGTCGTGGGCGAACTGGTGCGCGAGACGCTCAAATTCGCGACGCGGTAGGACGCCCAGCCGGCCTACCGCCAGCTCGGCGCGGTGGTCAGGCGACCGCGACCACGCCGAGTTCGGCGGGCGAGGCCAGCAGGTCGTTGGTCGGGAGCACCCGCACCGTGTAGCCGTAGGACCCGGTGCGGTCGAGTGGCACCTCACCCGCGAACCACGACGTGCCGTCCACCGACTCGGACAGTTCGAGCTTGACCGCGCTGGTGTTCGAGAGCCGATCGTCCATGTCGACAGGGCCGTACACGGCCTCGACGCACACGTCCTCGGACGCCAGCCCGTTCAGGACGACCTCGGCGCGCAGCGTCAGCGCCGCACCGACCTGCGCGTCACCGGGCAGTTGCGAGTCGACGTAGAGGACGCGCACCCCCGGCCACGCCGCCAGCACCCGCCCGCGCCACGCCGACAGCTCGCGCGCCGCGGCGAAGCCGTCGGCCGACAGCCGCGATGCCGACGCCGCGGCGGGGGCATACAGCTCGCGGACGTAGTCACGCACCATCCGCGTCGCGAGCACCTTCGGCCCGAGCGATTTGAGCGTGTGCCGCACCATCTGGACCCACCGCGTCGGGACGCCGTCGGCGTCACGGTCGTAGAACCGGGTGGCCACGCTCTTCTCGACCAGCTCGTACAGCGCGTGCGCCTCGAGATCGTCGCGGCGATCGGGGTCGCTCACGCCGTCCGCGGACGGGATCGCCCAGCCGTTGTCGCCGTCGAACCACTCGTCCCACCACCCGTCGCGGATGGACAGGTTCAGCGCGCCGTTGAGTGCCGCCTTCATGCCGGACGTCCCGCACGCCTCGAGCGGACGCAGCGGGTTGTTCAGCCACACGTCCACGCCCCAGTACAGGTAGCGCGCCATCGCGATGTCGTAGTCGGGCAGGAACGCGAGCCGGTGCCGCACCGCTGGGTCGTCGGCGAAGCGCACCATCTGGGCAATCAGTTGCTTGCCGCCGTCATCTGCCGGGTGGCTCTTGCCGGCGATGACGATCTGCACCGGCCGGTCGGGATCCAGCAGCAACGCCTTCAACCGCTCGGGATCGCGCAGCATGAGCGTCAACCGCTTGTAGGACGGGACGCGCCGGGCGAAGCCGATGGTGAGCACGTCCGGGTCGAAGGCGGTGGCCGTCCAGTCCAGCTCGGCCTCGATCATCCCGCGCTCGAGACAGGACGCGTGCAGGCGGCGGCGGATCTCGCCGACCAGCCGCTCGCGCAGGACGCGGCGCACCCCGGCCAGTTCGGAGTCACCGACCTTGTCGATGGCCCCCCAACCGCCGCCCTGTGCCAGTGACGTCGCGCCGACCTCGCGCTCGGCGATGTCGAGGATGTCGCGCGCCATCCAGGTCGGGGCGTGCACGCCGTTGGTGATCGAGCCGATCGGCACCGCATCGTGGTCGAATCCCGGCCACAACCCGGCGAACATCTCGCGGCTGACCTCGCCGTGCAGTTGCGAGACCCCGTTGGCGCGCTGGCCGAGCCGCAGGCCCATGTGCGCCATGTTGAAGATCGCGGGGTCATCCTCGGCACCGAGGTCGAGGACGCGCTCGACCGGCAGTCCCGGGATGCCGCCGAAGTGGGCCGCGATCTGGTCCCGCGGGAACCGGTCGATGCCCGCGGGCACCGGCGTGTGCGTCGTGAAGACCGTGCCGCCCCGGACCGCCTGCAGCGCCTCGTCGAAGGACAAACCCTCGCCCTCGATCAGTTCGCGGATCCGCTCGACGCCGAGGAAGCCGGCATGGCCCTCGTTGGTGTGGAACACCTCGGGGGCCGGCATTGCGGTGACCGCGCAGAATGCGCGGATCGCGCGGACGCCGCCGACCCCGAGCAGCAACTCCTGTTCCAGCCGGTGCTCCTTGCCGCCGCCGTAGAGCCGGTCGGTGACCTGGCGAGCCGCCGCGTCGTTCTCCTCGACATCGCTGTCGAGCAGCAGCAGCGGCACGCGGCCGATGTTCGCGACCCAGACCTGCGCGTGCAGGGTGCGCGAGTCGGGGAGCGCGAGCGCGACGCGCACCGGCGTGCCGTCGGCCGCCTTGAGGGCGTGAATGGGCAGGCCGCCGGGGTCGAGGGACGGGTAGTGCTCGAGCTGCCAGCCGTCCGCGGACAGCGACTGGCGGAAGTACCCGGCGCGGTAGAGCAGGCCGACGCCGATGATCGGCACGCCCAGATCGCTCGCGGCCTTCAAGTGATCGCCGGCGAGGATGCCGAGACCGCCGGAGTACTGCGGCAACACCTCGGTGATGCCGAACTCGGGCGAGAAGTAGCCGATGCTCGCCGGGAGCCGGCCGGCCGGCTCGTCGGCCTCCTGCTCCGCGGCCTGCTGCTCCTGGTACCACCGCGGCTGGGTCAGGTAGTCGGTCAGGTCGTCATGGACGTCGGCGAGGCGACGCAGGAACTTGCGATCGCCAGCGAGCTTGGCCACGCGCGCCGCGCTCAGCTCACCCAGCATCCGGCCCGGGTCGTGCGCGCACGACTGCCAGAGCTCGGGATCCACCGACTCGAACAGGTCCAGCGAGTCCGGGTGCCACGACCAGCGCAAGTTGTCTACCAGTTCGGCCAATTTGTCCAATCCGGCCGGGAATGCGGCACGAACGGTCAGGCGGCGCAGTGCTTTCACGCCGAGCGACGCTAGCACTTCCGAAAGGGCTTACGGGTCCGGGTCACCGAAATTGCGACAATCGGGAGGACGAACGATCTTGTAAGCGATTACAGCTGAGCGAAACCTGGGTACGGTAGCCACGTGGTTGGACGATTCGGACTCACCGACATCAGGCCAGTCGTCGGATCCACCGCGACGGCGGAATTTCCCGCCCGCGGCGTGGTCGGCGAGCCAATCCCCGTCTCAGCGGTGGTCTTTCGCGAGGGACACGACAAGGTGGCGGCGACGGTCGTGCTGCGCGACGCCGCCGGCCGCAAGGTCCGCGCGATCCGCATGGCGCCCGGGCAACCCGGCACCGACCGGTGGCACGCCACCGTCGTCGCCGACACCGTGGGCGTCGCGTCGTTCACGATCGAGGCGTGGAGCGATCCGCTCTCGACCTGGCACCACGCCGTCACCACCAAGATCGAAGCCGGGCAGGGCGCCGAGGACCTCGCGAACGACCTCGAGGACGGCGCCCGACTGTTCGACCGGCTGGCGAAGAACCTGCCGAAGGAGCACCGCACGCGCGCCACCGCCGCGGCCCGCATGCTGCGCGACACCAGCCTGGACGTGGCGCACCGCGTCGCGCCTGCGCTCGATGACTACCTTCAGCGACTCGTCCACGAGTTCCCCGTCCGGGACCTGGTGACCGCGTCGCCGCGCTATCCGCTGTTCATCGACCGTCAGCGTGCCCTGTTCGGGTCCTGGTACGAGTTCTTCCCGCGCTCGATCGGCGCGCAACTGGCCAACGATCCGGTGTCACCGGCCAAGCCGCTGCGGCACGGCACGTTCAAGGACTCGATCGACCACCTGGACTACGTCGCGTCCCTCGGTTTCGATGTCGTCTACCTGCCGCCGATCCATCCGATCGGCGAGGTGAACCGCAAGGGGCCGAACAACACGCTCGCGGCGGCGAGTTGGGACGTCGGGTCGCCGTGGGCGATCGGTTCCCGCGACGGCGGCCACGACGCCATCCATCCGCAACTGGGGACGATGGCCGACTTCCGGGCGCTGGTGGCCCGCGCCAACGAACTCGGCATGGAGGTCGCGCTCGACCTCGCGCTGCAGTGTGCGCCGGACCATCCATGGGTCACCAGCCATCCCGAGTGGTTCACGACCAAACCGGACGGCACGATCGCCTACGCCGAGAATCCGCCGAAGAAGTACCAGGACATCTACCCGCTGAACTTCGACAACGACCCGCAGGGGCTCTACGCCGAGTGCCTGCGGGTGACCCGGCACTGGATCGACGCCGGCGTGACGATCTTCCGCGTCGACAACCCGCACACCAAGCCGGTCAACTTCTGGCAGTGGTTCATGGCCGAGGTCCGCCGCACCAATCCCGAGATCATCTTCCTGGCCGAGGCGTTCACCCGACCGGCGATGATGCACGAACTGGCGAAGGTTGGGTTCCACCAGAGCTACACCTACTTCACCTGGCGCAACGACAAGGACGAGTTGCAGGAGTACGGCACCCAACTCGTCGACGCCGCCCACTACATGCGGCCGAACTTCTTCGTGAACACGCCGGACATCCTGCACGAATACCTGGTCCACGGCGGTCCGGGCGCATTCGCCATCCGCGCCGTTCTCGCCGCGATGCTCTCGCCGACCTGGGGGGTGTATTCGGGCTTCGAGTTGTACGAGCACCTCAACCTGCGTCCCGGCAGCGAGGAGTACCTCGACTCCGAGAAGTACCAGCTGCGTCCTCGCGATTTCGCGACGGCGATCGCCGAGGGTCGCTCGCTCGCGCCGTTGATCGCCACGCTCAACCGCATCCGACGCGAGCACCCCGCGCTGCAGCAACTGCGCAACCTGCGCTTCCACCAGGTCGACAACCCGGACGTGATGGCCTTCAGCAAGCGCGACGACGCAACCGGCGACACCATCCTGGTGGTGTGCACGGTCAACTCGCACGACTGGCGCGAGGCGACCGTCCGGGTCGACCTGCCGGCATTCGGCCGTGACTGGGACAGCGGGTTGCGCGTGCGCGACCTGCTCGACGGCACCGAGTACGCCTGGGGCGAATACAACTACGTCCGGCTGGACCCGCATCACCGCCCGGCGCACGTGTTCCAGGTGCTCCCCAGCTGAGTCCAGCCCGCCGAACGTCCGGATCAACCGACGCTGCTAGGAAGGACCCGTGACCACCCCGACCGCGCCCATCCCGCTGCCGGCCGACAACTCGATCGAGCCGGACTGGTTCAAACGGGCTGTCTTCTACGAGGTGCTCGTTCGAGGCTTCGCCGATTCCGACGGCGACGGCACCGGTGACCTGCGCGGCCTGACCGACAAGTTGGACTACGTCCAGTGGCTCGGCGTCGACTGCCTGTGGCTGCCGCCGTTCTTCCCGTCCCCGCTGCGCGACGGCGGTTACGACGTCAGTGACTACACCGGCGTGCTGCCCGAGTTCGGCACCATCGAGGACTTCAAGTTCTTCCTCGACGCAGCCCATGAGCGCGGTATCCGCGTGATCGTCGACTTCGTCATGAACCACACGTCCGACGCCCACCCATGGTTCCAGGCCAGCCGGAGCGATCCGGACGGACCGTACGGCGACTTCTACGTCTGGAACGACGACGACACCCGCTACCCGGACGCGCGGATCATCTTCGTCGACACCGAACCGTCGAACTGGACCTTCGACCCGGTACGCAAGCAGTACTTCTGGCACCGGTTCTTCAGCCATCAACCCGATCTGAACTTCGACTCGCCGGACGTGCAACTGGCGATCATCGATTCGCTGCGCTTCTGGCTCGACCTCGGCATCGACGGCTTCCGCCTCGACGCCGTGCCGTACCTGTTCGTCCGCGACGGCACCAACGGCGAGAACCTGCCCGAGACCCACGAATTCCTGCGGCGCGTGCGCAAGGAGGTCGACCGCGACTACCCGGACCGCGTCCTGCTGTGCGAGGCCAACCAGTGGCCCGACGACGTCGTCGCGTACTTCGGCGACCCGGCCAGTGGTGGCGACGAGTGCCACATGGCCTTCCACTTCCCGGTCATGCCGCGCATCTTCATGGCGGTGCGGCGCGAGTCGCGCTACCCGGTCTCGGAGATCATGGCGCAGACGCCGCCGATCCCGGACAAGTGCCAATGGGGGATCTTCCTGCGCAACCACGACGAGTTGACGCTGGAGATGGTGACCGACGACGAGCGCGACTACATGTGGGCCGAGTACGCGAAGGACCCGCGGATGAAGGCCAACATCGGCATCCGTCGCCGGCTGGCACCGCTGCTCGAGAACGACATCAACCAGATCGAACTGTTCACCGCGTTGCTGCTGTCACTGCCCGGCTCCCCGGTCCTGTACTACGGGGACGAGATCGGCATGGGCGACAACATCTGGCTCGGCGACCGCGACGGGGTCCGCACGCCGATGCAGTGGACGCCTGACCGCAACGCCGGATTCTCGACGTGCGACCCGGGCCGGCTCTACCTGCCGGCCAACCAGGACTCGATCTACGGCTACCAGGTCACCAACGTCGAGTCGCAGACCCGCAACAGCTCGTCCCTGCTGAACTGGACGCGCCGAATGATCCGCCTCCGCAAGGACAATCCGGCGTTCGGCATGGGCACCTTCACCGATCTCGGCGGCAGCAACCCGTGCGTGCTCAGCTTCGTGCGCGAGTTCGGCGACGACATCGTGCTGTGCGTGAACAACCTGTCCCGCTTCCCACAGCCGGTCGAACTGGACCTGCGTGCCTGGGAGGGCGCGGAGCCGATCGAGTTGCTCGGTGGTGCGCACTTCCCGCGCATCGGCGAGTTGCCCTACCTGCTCACCGTCGCGGGTCACGGCTTCTACTGGCTGCGCATCCCCCGCGTCCCGAGCCCGAATGCCGAGCCGTCGGCGCTGACCGACGCCGCGCCGCCCGAGTTGGCGCCACAGACCCCGTCCGAACTGACGCCGGAACCACCGGTCGACGTGCTCATCCCGGAGGAGACGGTGGTCGAGCAATGATCCCGCAGGAAGACCTTCAGAAACTCGTGGCCGGCTGGCTGCCCACCCAACGCTGGTACGCGGGCAAGGGCCGCACCGGCTCGGTCGGCGTCGAGCTGCTGGCGTCACTCTCGGACGTCGTCGAACTGTGGCTGGCGCGGGTGACCTACGGCGACGAGGGCAGCGAGCTGTACCAGTTGCCGCTCGTGGCGCACCGCGAGCCGGTCGACTACCTCGACCACGTCCTGCTCGGAACGGTCACCACCGACGACGGTCCGACCTGGGTGTACGACGCCCTGCACGACAAGGAGGTCACCCAGGTGTGGGTGGACTCGATCCGCGACGAGCGGGCGGACGGGTCGCTGTCGTTCACGCGCTTCGGCGACCCGGACGCGTTGCCGGTCAACCAGCCGAGCCTCGTGCAGACCGGGGAGCAGTCGAACACCTCGCTGATGTACGGCGACGTCGCGATCCTGAAGGTGTTCCGCCGGCTGCAGCCCGGCGTGAACCCGGACATCGAGATCGGTGCCGCAATGGCGGCGACGGGCTCGCGCCACGTCCCGCAACTGCTGGGTTCGGTCACGGTCTCGCGCAACGACGAGCAGTACGCACTGGCGATGCTGCAGGAGTACATGACCACCGCCACGGACGGCTGGGAGCTGGCCAAGCACAGCGTCCGCGACCTGATGGCCGAGGCCGACCTGCACGCCGACGAGGCCGGCGGCGACTTCGCCGGCGAGGCGCAGCGCCTCGGGGCGGCGGTGGCACAGGTGCACGCCGATCTGGCCGAGGCGTTCGGCGTGCAGCCGAACACCGACCTGCACGGGCGGGCCGCGGCGATGCACAGCAGGCTGGACCAAGCGATCACGGTGGTGCCGCAGCTGGCCGACGTCGCAGACGGCCTGCGCGAGGCCTACGACGAGTTCGGCGAGGCGGGCAAGCAGGTTCCGCTGCAACGCATCCACGGTGACCTCCACCTCGGACAGGCGCTGCGCACCGCGCAGCGCTGGGTGCTGATCGACTTCGAGGGCGAGCCGATGGCCACCCTCGACGAGCGCCGCGCGCTGGACTCGCCGTTGCGCGACGTCGCCGGCATGTTGCGGTCCTTCGAGTACGCCGGGCACCACAACGTGCTCGAGACCGGATCGCACCAGCTGACCTACCGGGCTGCGGAATGGGCTACGCGGAACCGCGAGGCGTTCCTCGCCGGATACGCCGACGCGGGCGGGTACGACCCGCGCCAGCACGGCGTCCCACTGCGCGCCTACGAGGCCGACAAGGCCGTGTACGAGGCGGTGTACGAGGCTCGTAACCGGCCGGCCTGGCTGGGTATCCCCCTCGCGTCCCTGACGCGGCTGGCCAAGACAGAGGACACCGCATGACGCTGGGCAGTATCACCAAGGACGAACTCGAACAGCTCGTCGGCGGTGCGCACCACGACCCGCATGCCGTCCTGGGCGCGCACCCGATCGCGGACGGCCGTACGGTCGTGCGCACGCTGCGGCCTGACGCCACCTCGGTGGCTGCCGTCATCGGCCGCACCAGCGTTGCGCTCACGCTGGTCCACGACAGCGGCGTGTGGGAAGGGATCGTCGACGGCCCGCCGTCGGACTACCGGCTCCAAGTCGTGTACGAGACGGGCACCTACCTCGTCGACGACCCGTACCGCTGGCTGCCGACACTGGGCGAGATCGACCTGCACCTGATCGGTGAGGGGCGACACGAGAACCTCTGGCACGTGCTGGGTGCGCACGTCCAGACCTACGACACGCCCGCCGGGCCGGTCACCGGAACGGCCTTCGCGGTCTGGGCGCCTAACGCCCGCGGCGTGCGGGTCACCGGTGACTTCGACTTCTGGTCCGGTGCCGCACTGCCGATGCGCTCGCTCGGGTCCTCCGGCGTGTGGGAGCTGTTCGTCCCCGGCGTCGGCGACGGCGCGCGCTACAAGTTCAAGATCCTCGGCACCGACAGCCAGTGGCGCGACAAGGCCGACCCGATGGCCTTCGCCACCGAGGTGCCGCCTGCGACAGCCTCGGTCGTGCACACCGACCACTACGAGTGGACCGACGCCGCGTGGCTCGAGCAGCGCGCGGCCACCGACCACCACCGGTCACCGATGTCGATCTACGAGGTGCACCTCGGTTCGTGGCGGATGGGCATGTCGTACCGCGAGCTCGCCGAGCACCTCACCAACTACGTGCGCGACGCCGGCTTCACCCACGTCGAGTTCCTCCCGGTCGCCGAGCACCCGTTCGGCGGTTCGTGGGGCTACCAGGTGTCGTCGTACTACGCGCCCTCGTCGCGCTTCGGCAACCCGGACGAGTTCCGGTACCTCGTCGACGCGCTGCACGCGGCGGGCATCGGCGTCATCGTCGACTGGGTACCGGCGCACTTCCCGAAGGACGCGTTCGCGCTGGCCCGCTTCGACGGCACACCGCTCTACGAGCACAGCGACCCGCGCCGCGGCGAGCAGCCCGACTGGGGCACGCTCGTGTTCGACTTCGGCCGCCGCGAGGTGCGCAACTTCCTGGTCGCGAATGCCCTGTACTGGCTGGAGGAATTCCACGTCGACGGCCTGCGCGTCGACGCGGTCGCCTCGATGCTCTACCTCGACTACTCGCGCGGCGAAGGACAGTGGCAGCCCAACATCCACGGCGGGCGCGAGAACCTCGAGGCCGTCTCGTTCCTGCAGGAGATGAATGCGACGGTCTACAAGCGGGTGCCCGGCGCTGTGACCATCGCCGAGGAGTCGACGTCCTGGCCCGGCGTCACCCGCGCGACCCACCTGGGCGGGCTCGGGTTCGGGTTCAAGTGGGACATGGGCTGGATGCACGACACGCTCGGCTACCTCTCGCGGGCGCCGATCCACCGCCAGTACCACCACAACGACCTGACGTTCTCGATGATGTACTACTACTCCGAGAACTTCGTGCTGCCGATCTCGCACGATGAGGTGGTGCACGGCAAGGGCTCACTGCTCAACAAGATCCCCGGTGACCGCTGGCAGCAGATGGCCACGCTGCGTGCGATGTACGCGTACATGTGGGCACACCCGGGCAAGCAGTTGCTGTTCATGGGTCAGGAGTTCGCTCAGGGCGGCGAGTGGGCCGAGTCCCGCTCACTCGACTGGTGGCTGCTCGACGCACCGGACCACCTCGGCATGAGCCGGCTGATCACCGACCTCAACCACCGCTACCGCGAGAGCCCGGCCCTGTGGTCGCAGGACACGGAGCCGGCCGGCTTCCACTGGATCGACGCCAACGACGCGGCCGGCAACGTCTACTCGTTCCTGCGCTTCGGTTCGGACGGGTCGGTGCTGGCGTGCGTGGCCAACTTCTCGTCCGTGCCGCACGAGCGCTACCGCCTCGGCCTGCCGTTCACCGGCCGTTGGGACGAGATCGTCAACACCGATGCCGAGGCCTATCTCGGTTCGGGCGTCGGCAACTGGGGCGGCGTCGACGCGGTGGGCGAACCGTGGCACGGCCAGCCGGCGTCCACCTCGCTACGGGTGCCGCCGCTCGGGACGCTCTGGCTGCGCTTCGCCGGCTGACCGTGCGGCCCGTCGCGGCGGAATGAAGCGGGGCCGAGGGTGGTTGGCCAATCTAGTTGCAGACGCAATCAGCTAGAGAGGTCGCCATGCCCGCCGTCACCGCCGACACCCTGACCCTGCCGCGCGTCGCCGCGGCGACACTCGGTGACACCGAGCGTCCTGTGCGGCAGATCTCCACCGGCCCGCGAGCCTATGAGGGCGAGGGATTCCCCGTCGTCCGTGCCTTCGCCGGTGTCGCGACGCGGGACCTCGACCCGTTCATCCACCTGGACCAGATGGGTGAGGTCGATTACGCGCCGGGTGAGCCGAAGGGCACGGCCTGGCACCCGCACCGCGGGTTCGAGACCGTCACCTACATGATCGACGGCACCTTCCAGCACCAGGACAGCCACGGCGGCGGCGGTGTCATCAACAACGGGGCGACCCAATGGATGACCGCGGGGTCGGGCATCCTGCACATCGAGACCCCGCCCGAGGAACTGGTCGTGTCCGGCGGGGTGTTCCACGGCTTGCAGCTGTGGGTGAACCTGCCGGCCAAGGACAAGTTCAGCGCCCCGCGTTACCAGGCGATCGAGGGCGAGGACGCCGCGCTCGTGTCGTCCGCCGACGGCGGTGCGCTGGTCCGCATCGTCGCGGGATCGATCGGCGGGCACCGAGGTCCCGGCTCGACCCACACGCCCATCACGATGGCGCACGCCACCGTCCAGCCGGGTGCGCAGCTCTCGCTGCCGTGGCCGGCCGACTACAACGCGCTCGGCTACGTGCTCTCGGGCAAGGGGACGGTCGGTGCCGAGCAGCGGCCGATCCACGGTGGCCAGCTCGCGGTATTCGGAGCGGGCGACCGGGTGACGGTATCGGCGGACCGCGGTCAGGACTCGAACCGGCCTGCGCTCGAGGTGGTGCTCCTCGGCGGGCGCCCGATCGGTGAGCCGGTGGCGCACTACGGCCCGTTCGTGATGAACACCCGCGAGGAACTCATTCAGGCTCTCGAGGACTACCAGGCCGGACGGCTCGGCGTGATCCCGGACAACGCCCTGATGCCGCACACCTCGAGCTGAGGCGGTCGAGCGGTCAGATGCGCACCCGCCGGGCGTGCAGCCGCTCGTAGTGCGGCCGGCTGCGCTCGGCGGCTTCCAGCGCCGCCCCGTCCAGGTGTGTCTCGCGTGGGCGGTGGGGCGCGAAGCCCGTCGACGCCCACACCGCGTCGTACCAGTACTTCGCCCACACGCCGTCCGACTCCCTGGGGCCGGCCGGCCAGCGCAGCATCGATTCGCTGAACTCGACCCCTGCGTAGTTGCACAGCCAGCCCAGATGCTCGGCCGGCTGTCGCAGGAAGTCGGCGCTGTCGATCACCGGCACGTCGCCGCCGAGCAGGTCGTAGAGCTCGCTTTGCTGCACCAGGCCGATGTCCTCGGCGACGACGTTCGCACGCGAGCGGACGTAGGACGCGACCACCTCGGCCGGGTCGCGGATCAGCAGCACGTTGCGCAACGACCGGATCCAGTCGCGCGGCAGTTCCGGGATGAGGTGGTGGGTCATGTGCTTCTGGTAGTGGACCGCCGGCCCGTCCGGCCACGCACGGGTCAGCCCGTCGACCACGCGGCGCCAGTCGGTGTCACCCGCAGCCACCACCTCGTCCCGGCCGGGGTGGTCGAGCCCGGTGCGGTCGAGGTAGTAGGCGTACAGCGGCTCGTCCACGACCGTGCAGTCGGGCCGGTTCTCCCAGGACCGCATGAGGGCGGTGGAGATGTTGCGCGGCCCGGACCACATTGCCAGCCGGACGGTCATCGGCTCAGCGCCCCGCGACGTCGGCCTGCACCAGGTCGCGGTACAGCCCCTGCAGGCGTTGCACCATCGGGCCGCGCTGCCCGGTGCCGATCGTGCGCCCGTCCACCGTGTGCACCGGGACGAGCCCGGCGAAGGTGCCGGTGACGAAGGCCTCGTCCGCGCTGTACACCTCGGTGAGCGAGAAGCTCTTCTCACGCGCGGTGATCCCCGCCGAGGCGCAGAGCTGCAGCACGTTCGACCGGGTGATGCCGCCGAGGCAGTAGTCGCCGCTCGACGTCCACACCTCGCCGCGGCGGACGATGAAGAAGTGGGTCGAGTTGCACGTCGCGACGAAGCCGTGCGGGTCGAGCATCAGCGCCTCGTCGGCGCCCGCGGTGTAGGCCTGGATGCAGGCGGTGATGTCGTTGAGCTTGCTGTGCGCGTTGAGCTTGGGGTCCAGGGTGTCGGGGCCTGCGCGCCGCACGTGCACCGTGAACAGCGACAAGCCGCGCTCGACCGTTGCCGGCAAGGGGTCCTTGTGCTCGGCGACGATGACGACGGTCGCCGGGCCTGCCGACATCCGGGGATCCTGGTACGGCGTGGACTTGGGGCCGCGCGTGACCATGAGCCGGACGTGCACGCCGTCCACCATCTCGTTGGCGCGCAGCGTGTCGTAGATCGCTGCGGTCAACTCCTCGCGGGTGCGGCCGATGTCGAGCATGATCGCTGCCGCGCCCTCGTACAGCCGGTCGAGGTGCAGGTCGAGGAAGGCGGGATGCCCGCTCGTGATGCGCAACCCCTCCCACACGCCGTCACCGAGCACGAAGCCGGCGTCGAACACCGAGACGACCGCTTGCGGTCGAGGGACGAGCGCGCCGTTGACGTAGACCAGGGCGTCGGCATTGCGCGGATCGTCGACGAAGTCGTGGGTGCCGTGCGCCGTCATCGCTTGCTGAACTCGAGCAGCAGGAACGCGGCGATGACCACCAGCGAATTGCGCTTGCGCAGCAGCACGTAGCGCTCCTGGTCGAACGCGTGGAACTTGCGCAGGTAGACGTAGAGCCGCTCGACGCGGATGAGCGGGTCGAGCACGTGGGTCACCGTGTAGAGCAACCGGCCGCTGATGCCGTAGCGGCTCGCGTCCTCGAAGAGGTCCGGCCACGGCGCAAAGGCGAGCGAGACGCGGTCCACGCCGTTCTCGCGGCCCCACGCGACGGTGTCTGCGCACAAGCGCTCGTCGACGCCGTTGGGCGCATTGCGTGCACGGATCGGGAGATCGAGCGAGAGGTCCTGCTTGCCGGCCCAGAGGTAGCGCTGCGCACCGATCAGCACGCCGTCGGCATCGCGGGCGAGCGCCACCACGGCGTCCGGTTCGAGGCCGTTGAACATGTGGCCGAGGATCATCGAGAAACCGCGTTCGTCGTCGCGGCGGGACGCGGTCATCAGCGCGCGCAACTCACGGACGGTGGCAGCCGTCAGTTCGCCCTCGCGCGCGTGTTCGACCGTGACCCCCGCGTTGTGCGAGCGCTGCACCGCCTGGCGCAGGTTGCGGTACCGGCGTCCGCGCAGTTCGAGCGCCTTGCTCTGCATCACGACGTCACGCCCGATGGGCACCGCGCTGAGGCCGTGCCGACGCCACATCGGCAGGGCGCGTTCGCCGGCACCGAGCACGGCCACGCGCAAGCGTCGCGACGCGGCCATCTGGACGAACGCATCGATCGCCGACGCCCACTCCTCCGGCACACCGACCGGATCACCGCTCGCCACCGCGGTGCGCAGCCGCACCCGGTAGCCGACCGCGGCGTCGCCGTTCGGCGACAGGACGTACTGCTTCTCCGGACGCATCGCGAACGGCGCGAGCGGATCGCCGGCACTCAGCGCGACGAGATCGCGGATGTGCGAGCGGACGCGGTCGTCGACCGAGGTCCGCGCACGACGTGCGCGGACCATCAGCGGCTACCCATCAGCGTCCGACCATCAGAACAGCGCTCGCGCCATCTCCCGGCGGGCCTGGCCCACGCGCGGGTCGTCGGGGCCGAGTATCTCGAAATACTCGATGAGCCGCTCGCGGGCGGAGTTCTGCTCGTCACCGGTGGTCGCTGTGAGCAGGTCGAGCAGGCGGCGAAGCGCACCGTCGGCGTCGCCCGACACGAGTGCCGCATCGGCGGCGGCGAGCTGCCCCTCGGCGTCGGTTGCGGCCGGTTCGCCGACGCGCGGGCCGGCGGCGTCGACACGCGCGAGCAGGTCGACCTGACGTAGCGCGAGGGCGGCCGCACCGTTGGCCGGCTCGACGTCGAGGATGGCCTGGAACCGTTGCTTGGCGAGCGGGTAGTCGCCATCGGCCAGCGCCTCCTCGGCAGCGTCGAAACGGGGGTCGTCCGGGACGGCAGGCTCGGCAGGTTCGCTCAGCTCGTCCGCCGAACCCGCACCGGGGGGCGTGCCGGTCAGTCCCGCGTCCGCCCCCGCCTGCAGGACGGCGTCGACGAACTCCCGCACCTGCGCCTCGGGCAGGGCGCCCTGGAATCCCGGGACGAGCTGGCCGCCGAGCACCGCGAACACGCTCGGGATGCTCTGCACCTGGAGTGCCTGCTGGATCCGCGGGTTGGCGTCGACGTCGATCTTCGCGAGCACCCAGGCGCCGGCCGCCTCGTTCGCGAGCTTCTCCAGAACGGGAGACAGCTGCTTGCACGGCTGGCACCACTCGGCCCACAGGTCGATCAACACCGGGACCTGGAACGACCGGTCGATGACGGCGGTCTGGAAATCGGCCTCGGAGACGTCGATGACGTACTCGCCGGCCGCAGGGGGCGGGGCATCGGCCGCTCGAGCGGCAGCGTCCGAACGGGCCTTGACCGCAGCCAGATCGACCGCGCCGGCCATGGCCGCGGTCTGCGCCGGGCCGGGTTGGGCCGGGCGGCGTGGTGCTCGGGGTTGCATACTCACCACTTTCTCAGATGTTGACATAGAAGTGGCTGACCGATGAGGTCAGCGCATGTCGGTACGTGTTGAACCATCGGGACCAATCTGGACGATCGTGCTCGACCGCCCCGAGCGCCGCAACGCGGTGGACGGCTCGACGGCAGCCGCCCTCGCCGATGCCTTCCGCTCCTTCGACGCCGCCGGCGATGCCTCGGTGGCCGTGCTCTGGGGAGCGGGCGGCACCTTCTGTGCGGGGGCGGATCTGCACGCCATGTCCAACGCGCTCTACCCTGACCCGCATTCCGACGCCCCGATGGGCCCGAGCCGGATGACGCTGTCGAAGCCGGTCATCGCGGCCGTCAGCGGGCACGCGGTGGCCGGCGGCCTGGAACTGGCGCTGTGGTGCGACCTGCGCGTGGTCGAGGCCGACGCCGTCCTCGGTGTGTACTGCCGTCGCTGGGGCGTGCCGCTGATCGACGGCGGGACGGTACGGCTGCCCCAGATCGTCGGGCTGGGCCGCGCGCTCGACCTGATCCTGACCGGGCGGGCCGTCCAGGCCGACGAGGCGCTCGCGATGGGCTTGGTCTCGCGCGTCGTCGCGAACGGCGCGGCACGTTCGGCCGCCGAGGCGCTCGCCGCTGAGATCGCCGCGTTTCCGCAGGCGACCGTCCGCTCGGATCGCCGATCGGCGTACGACTCGCTGTCGCTGGATCAGGCTGCGGCCCTCGAGCGGGAGTTCGCGCTGGGGCTGGGTTCGCTGCGCGCCGCCGGCGTCGACGGTGCTGCCCGTTTCGCCGGTGGCGCCGGCCGGCACGGCTCGTTCAAGGGCTGAGGTGACGCGGCGGGCACCACTCAGAAGCGCACCGGTTCGCGGTAGTCGCCCCAGAGCGGTTTGAACGCCGCGCAGATCTCGCCCAGGGTCGCCTCGGCCCGGGCGGCGTCGAGCATCGCTGGCAGGGTGTTCTGGTCGCTCTCGGCGGCTGCCACCATCCGAGCGATCGCGTCGTCCACCGCGGCCTGGTCGCGGGAGGCCCGACGCTGGGCCACGGTGGCCTTCTGCTCGATCTCGACCTCGTGCGAGACGCGCAGGATCTCCAGCGGTTCGCCGATGTCGCCGGTGTAGCTGTTGACCCCGACGACGCGCTTGTCGCCCTTCTCCATCGCTACCTGGTAGGCGAAGGACGAGTCGGCGATCTCGCCGATGAACCAACCGTCCTCGATGCCCCGCAACAGCCCACTCGTCATCGTCGAGTCGCCGCCGAGTTCCTTGATCCGCGCGAAGATCTTCTCCGCCTCGGCCTCGATCTGGTCGGTGAGCGCTTCGACGTACCAAGAGCCACCGAGCGGGTCCACGACGTTGAGCACGCCGGTCTCGTCGGCAATCACCTGCTGGGTCCGCAGCGCGATCTGCGCGGCCTTGGCCGAGGGCAGCGCGAGCACCTCGTCCAGGGCGTTGGTGTGCAGCGAGTTGGTCCCGCCCAGGACGGCCGCAAGCGCCTCGACCGCGGTCCGGACGATGTTGTTGTCCGGTTGCTGCGCGGTCAGCGAGACGCCGGCGGTCTGGGTGTGGAACCGCAGCCACTGCGCGCGGTCGGTCTTGGCGCCGTAGACGTCGCGCATCCATCGCGCCCAGATGCGACGCGCCGCGCGAAGCTTGGCGATCTCTTCGAAGAAGTCGATGTGCGCGTCGAAGAAGAACGACAGCCCCGAGGCGAAGCGCTCGATGTCGAGCCCGCGCGAGATGCCGAGTTCGACGTAGCCGAACCCGTCGGCGAGCGTGAACGCGAGTTCCTGCGCGGCAGTCGCTCCCGCCTCGCGGATGTGGTAGCCGGACACCGACAGCGGCTTGTAGTCGGGGATCTCGGCGTCGACGTACTCCATCAGGTCGCCGATGAGCTTCAGGTGCCCCTCCGGCGGGTAGACCCACTCCTTCTGCGCGATGTACTCCTTGAAGATGTCGGTCTGCAGGGTGCCGTTGAGCTTGCCGGTGTCGGCGCCCTGCCGCTCGGCGGCGACGACGTACATGCAGAAGATCGGGACGGCCGGCCCGCTGATCGTCATCGACGTGGTGGTGGCGGCC
This sequence comes from uncultured Actinomycetota bacterium, assembly GCA_963750295.1. Lineage (GTDB taxonomy): Bacteria > Actinomycetota > Actinomycetes > Mycobacteriales > Jatrophihabitantaceae > CAVVPY01. The sequence continues at coordinate 559,536 of CAVVPY010000001.1, read as the reverse complement.
AGGTCGATGCCGTCGAACAGCACGTCCATGTCCGCGGCCGAGTCGATCGCGACCCCGCAGTGACCGACCTCGCCCAGGGCCCGCTCGTCGTCCGAATCGCGTCCCATCAGCGTGGGCATGTCGAAGGCGACCGAGAGTCCGCCGCCACCTTCGGCGAGGATCATCTTGTAGCGCTCGTTCGTCTGCCGCGCATTGCCGAAGCCGGCGAACTGCCGGATCGTCCAGGGCTTGCCCCGATAACCGGAGGCATGGATGCCGCGGGTGAACGGGTACTCGCCCGGCCAGCCGATGCGCTCCATCCGCGCGTCGGCTGCGTCGGGGCCGTACACCGGTTCCACCTCGACCCCGGACAGCGTGGTGTAGTCGCGGTCGGTCTTGCGCGCCGCCTCGTACCGCTCGCGCCAGCGGGCCCGGCCCTCGTCGATCTGCTCGGCATCCATAAGACAAATTTACTAGGACGTCCTAGTAAACGCCAACACCTGGACGGACAAACTATCGTGTGATCTGTCATGCATGAGCTGCCGAAACCCGCCCACCCACGCCGCCGCGCGATCGTCATCGCCGCGGCGGCGGTCATCGCGCTCGCCGGCGCAGGCACCGCGTACGTGCTGGCGCGCCCGGACGAGAAGGCCTCGCAGGCCGCGCCGGTGCGACCGCACGTGGCCGCGACACCAACGACGACGGCGCCGACGGCGACACCCACGCCCACTCCCAGCAAGCCGCAGACGCCGCACGAGGTCGTCGCGAAGGCGGCCCCGACCTACTTCAAGATCGCCGGCCCCAAGTTCACGATCAAGGCCCACGTGTGCGGGATGGAATACGTGCGTCCGCTCGACCCGCCGGGCGAGCAGCACCACACGGTCTGCTGGGTGCAGCACGACTTCGGGGTGGCCCCGGGTAGCACCTCCGGCACCACCTACATCCTCGGCCACTCGTGGGCACCGGATCCGCTGGAGGTCTTCAACCGGCTCTCCGCGCCCGCTACCCGCGAGATCCTCAAGGTCAAGCCGACGACGCTGAGCGGGATCCCGATCTACCCGGTGCAGTCGCTCAACGGCTACATCATCACGCTCTGGACGCCGAAGGGGACGCTGCGCTACAAGGTCGACAGCGCCTACGGTGTCTCGAAAGCGCAGGCCGGATTCGTCAAGCCGCTGATGGACGAGACGACACCCAACCGGGTCGTGATCATCACCTGCGCCGAACTCGACGGCACGGACTACGACTACAACGTGATCGTCAACGCGCAACTCGTGTCGTCGGCGAAGAAGGCCTCCAGCGCGTGAGGCTCGAGCTTCCCGCCGGGCGCGCCGGCGTGCTGCCCAATCAGTTCCTCGACGCCGCGATCGCCGGTGGGGCGATCGATGCCGGGCCGTGGCGCATCCCCGCCGAGAACGTCCAACCGGCCAGTCTCGACCTGCGGCTGGGCGAGGTGGCCTACCGGATCAGGTGCAGTTTCCTGCCCGGCCGGAACACCGTCGAGCACCGGGTCAAGGACTACATCATCGACGAGCTGGATCTGCGCCGTGAGGGTGCCGTGCTCGAGACGAACCTGCCGTACCTGATCCCGCTGAAGGAACGGCTGACCCTGCCCTCGGACGTGCGGGCGAAGGCCAATCCGAAGAGCTCGACCGGACGCGCGGACGTGTTCACCCGTGTCATCACCGACGGCAGTTCGCGCTTCGACGAGATCGCGCCCGGCTACACCGGCGGGCTCTACCTCGAGGTGGTGCCGCTGTCGTTCCCGATCAAGGTGCGCGAGGACCTCTCGCTCAACCAGCTGCGACTGTCGGTCGGGCACACCGTCCTCAGCGACGACGACATCCGAGACTTCCACGACGAGCAGCCGATCATCTTCTCCGGCGGCACGCCGATGCCCCGCGACGAGATCGCACTCGCCGGCGGGCTGTTCCTCAGCCTCGATCTGCGGGGTGACGCCGCGGGCCGCGTCGGCTACCGCGCGCGGAGCAGCGCCGCTCCGCTGCTCGACATGACCAAGGTGGGGACGGCCGACCCGGATGCGTTCTGGGAGGCGGTCAAGCACGAGGAAGGCGACCGCATCGTCCTCAACCCCAAGCACTTCTACCTGCTGATGTCCCACGAGGCCGTCACGATCCCGCCCGAGCTGGCTGCCGAGATGACCGCCTACGACCCGACGAGCGGCGAGTTGCGCACGCACTACGCCGGATTCTTCGACCCCGGGTTCGGCTACTCCCCCGACGGAACCCTGGCCGGCTCGACTGCGGCGCTCGAGGTCCGCGCCCACGACGTGCCGTTCATGATCGAACACGGCCAGCTGGTCTGCAAGCTGACCTTCGAGCGGATGATCGAGGCACCGACGCTGCTCTACGGGCAGGGCATCGGGTCAAACTACCAGCAGCAGACCGAGACGCTGGGCAAGCACTTCCGACTGCCCGGCCGCCCACCCCCTGCCGAGTGACGACCCGAATCACTCGGCGAAGTCGCCGGCATTCACCCGGAGCCGGCGCAGCACCGAGAACAGCTCGTCGAGCTCGTCCGGACCCAGCACCGACAGCCCGAAGCGCGCGGCGTTCAGCTCCGCGGTCGCCTTCGCCGCGACGTCGCGGCCGGCGGGCGTGATCACGGCCAGCGTGCCTCGCCCGTCCGACGGGTTCGGCGCGCGGCGCACCAGCCCGGCCGCTTCGAGCCGGTCGATCACGTTCGTCACCGAGGTCGCGTGCACCTGCAGCCGCTCGCCGATCTTGGATAGCGGCAGCGCTCCCTCGCGTGCGTGGGTCAACAGCACCAAGGCCTCGTACCGGCTGAAGGTGATCCCGTGCGGCCGCAGCATCGAGTCCAGCTCGGCGATCAGGATCTGGTGCGCACGCATGATCGAAGTCACGGCACGCATCGCCGCGAAGACTTCCGGCTGCTCGGCCGGCCAGTTGGCCTCCCACAGCCTCCCCGCCCGGTCGATCGGGTCGAAGTCGAGCGGAGGGTGGACAGGCATGAGTGGCAGGGTAGTGACTCGTGACCCGGATCCCGACACGAACCGTCGAGCAGCACGACGATTACTTCGGCACGAGCGTCCCTGATCCCTACCGCTGGCTCGAGGACACCGACGACCCTGAGGTCGTCGAATGGCTCTCGGCACAGGCCTCCGCCACGCGCGCCTACCTCGACGCGCTGCCGGGACGCGCCGCGATCACCACCGCGCTGCAGCGAGCGGTCAGCGTGCCGCACAGCGGGCTGCCCGTGCACCGAGGCGGACGGTGGTTCCGCACCGACAACGACGGCGTGCAGCAGCAGGACGTGCTCGTCGTGTCCGCCGAACCGTTCGGCGAGCCCCGCGTGCTGATCGACCCGACCCCGCGCAGCGATGACGCCAGCACGTCCCTGGCCGAGTGGCGTCCCAGCCCGGACGGCACGCTGATCGCCTACTCCTACAGCGAAGCGGGCAGTGACTGGCGCACCTGGCGGGTGCGCGAGGTCGCCACCGGGCGCGACCTGCCCGACGTGCTGCGCTGGTCGAAGTTCTGCGTCCCGACCTGGCTGCCCGACGGCAGCGCTCTGCTGTACCTGCAGCACGACGCGCCCGATTCGGACGAGTTCGTCGCGTCAACGGGCGCCGAGCGGCTCACCCTGCACCGGCTCGGCACCAGCCAGGACGACGACGAGATCGTCCTCGCCCGTCCCGACGAGCCCGATGTCATCTTCGAGGCGCACGTCGCCCACGACGAGCGCTGGCTGATCGTGCTGGGCTTCCGCGGGACCGACGTGCGCCCGCGGGTGTGGGTGCGCGACCTGACCCACGTCGGCGGCGAGCTGCGCCTGCTCATCGCGGACGAGACGGCGACCTGGACGCTGCTCGACGCGGACGGCGACGAGCTGCTGATGATCACCGATCTCGACGCGCCGCGGTCGCGCGTGGTCGCCCTCTCGACCGTGGACGCGAGCGTGCGCGAACTGGTCGCCGAACGTCCCGACAGTCTCGAGGGTGGCATCGCCGCCGGCGGGCAACTCGTGCTGCGGTGGCTGCGCGACGCGGCCTCGCGGCTGACCGTCCACGCGCGGGACGGGCGCGAGCAGTTCAGCGTTGCGCTGCCGGGCATCGGCTCGATCACCGAGCTCAGCGGCCGCGTCGGCGAGCCGCTCGTCCACCTGGGCTGGACCTCGTTCAGCGCGCCGCCGTCGGTCTTATGCCTCGACACCGGGGACGGCACGCTCCGCACGGCGTTCTCGGCGCCGCTGGACAGCGAACTGGTGACCGAGCAGATCCGGGTGACGAGCAAGGACGGCACCGAGGTTCCGGTCTTTCTCGTCCACCGTCCGGAGGTCACGCCCGGCACCGGCCCGCATCCGAGCTGGCTCTACGGCTACGGCGGATTTCGGATCTCGATGACGCCGAGCTTCGAACCGACCCGCTTCGCCTTCGCCGAAGCCGGCGGCGTGGCCGCGATCGCGTGCCTGCGTGGCGGCGGGGAGTACGGCGCGCCCTGGCACGACGGCGGACGGCTCGCGAACAAGCAGCACGTGTTCGACGACGCCATCGCCACCGCGGAACGCCTCATCGCGACCGGCTGGACCGACGCCGCACACCTGGCCGCGAGCGGGCGCTCCAACGGCGGGCTGCTGGCCGGAGCACTGCTCACGCAGCGTCCCGACCTGTTCGCGGCCGTGGTCCCCGAAGTCGGCGTGCTCGATCTGCTCCGGTTCCCGCGGTGGACGATCGGCTGGGCCTGGGTCTCGGACTACGGCGATCCGCGTGCCGACGCCGAGCAGTTCGCCATCGTGCACGCGTACTCGCCGCTGCACAACCTGCGCGCCGGGGGCGGCTATCCGCCCGTCCTCGTCCTCACCAGCGACCACGACGACCGGGTGGTCCCCGCGCACAGCATCAAGTTCGCCGCCCAGTTGCAGGCCGTCTCACCCGACCGGGCGATCGCGCTGCTGCGCGTCGAGGCCGCGGGCGGGCACAAGGAGGGCCGCTCACGCACCGCGCTGGTCGCCGAGCGCGCGGACGTCCTCGCCTTCATCTGCCGGCACACGGGTCTCGACTGGGAGTGAGCCAACCGCGATCATGATCACGTGCGCACCTTCGTGCTCGCGGTCGGGGCCGCGGTCATCGCGCTCACCGGTTTGCTGGTAGCGCTCTCGCCACGCCCCGCCGCCGCCGCGACGCCCGTGCTCGGGCAACTGGTCCTCGGCCACAGCGTCGAGGGCCGGCCGATCCTCGCCTACCACCTCGGCGACTACGGGACGCTGCCGCGCATGGTGATCGTCGGCCAGATGCACGGCGACGAGCACGCAGGGGTCACCCTCACCGACGCGATCGTCCACGCCCGCCGGGCCGTCGAAGGGATCAACCTCTGGGTCGTGCCGACGATGAACCCGGACGGCGACGCGGCGCACACCCGGCAGAACGCGCGCGGCGTCGATCTGAACCGCAACTGGCCGGACAAGTGGGCCCACCTGGGCGGCGCCTACTACTCCGGCCGGCGGCCCTCGTCCGAGCCGGAGACGCGGGCGATGTCCAGGTTCCTGACCTGGGCGCACCCGCGCTACCTGGTCGTGCTGCACCAACCGCTGCACGGGGTGGACGCCACCGACGGCGCTCCGCTCGACCGCGCCTTCCGCGACCGGCTGGCGCACAATCTCGACCTGCCGGTGAAGGCCTTCAACTGCTGGTCGGTCTGCCACGGTTCGATGACCGGTTGGTTCACGACGCATCGCCTCGGCATCGCCGAGACGATCGAGTTCGGCGCCGCACCGACGACGCACTACCTGACCGGACGCGCCCGGGACGGGATTCTCGCGGCGATGGGTGCCCGGTGGGGCGAGCTGTCGGCGCACAACCCAGCCGCATACCTCGGCGTCGGCGCGCGGACGCACGGGGCCAACGTCCACGGCTGGTCCTACGACCGCGACGACGGTCCCACGTCGGTGTTCTACGACGTCGCGGACAACGGCACCCGGGTCGCCGGCCACCACACCGGTGCACCGAGCCAACTGATCAACGACCGCTACGGGATCACCGGCACCCACGGGTTCAACTTCTACCTGCCGCTCGACCACGGCGAACACGACGTGTGCCTCACCTTCCACAACCGTCGCGCCGGGACCGGCAACACCACGTTGTGCCAGACGGTGCAGATTCCGGCGCAGTAGCCTCGGCAGCATGAGCGACGCTCTCGACCGCCTAGACCTGCTGGATCTCGACGACGATCTCGACGACGAGGACCGCCTGCTGCGCGACACCGTCCGCAAGTTCGCCGATGACCGGCTTCGGCCACACATTCGGCAGTGGTTCGAGGACGGCACCTTGCCCGCGCGTGAGCTGGCCCTCGAATTCGGCAAGCTCGGCGTACTCGGGATGCACCTGAAGGGCTACGGCTGCCAGGGCGCTAAACCGTCGCAGTACGGCCTGGTCAGCACCGAGATCGAGGCGGTCGACTCCGGCCTGCGGTCGCTGGTCAGCGTCCAGGGCTCGCTGGCGATGTATGCCATCCACGCGTACGGCAGCGAGGAGCAGAAGGAGCAGTGGCTGCCCCGCATGGCAGCGGGCGAGGCGATCGGCTGCTTCGGGTTGACCGAGCCGGATTCCGGCTCCGACCCGGGGTCGATGCGTACCCGCGCCGTCCGGGACGGCGACGACTGGATCATCTCCGGGTCGAAGATGTGGATCACCAACGGGTCGATCTCCGACGTCGCAGTGGTCTGGGCGCGCACCGACGAAGGGGTGCGCGGCTTCCTCGTCGAGAAGGATCTGCCCGGCTTCACCCGCCAGGACGTGCACCACAAGATCTCGCTCCGGGCCTCGATCACCAGCGAACTGATCCTGGACGAGGTCCGGGTGCCCGCCTCGGCGATGCTGCCGGAGGTGCGTGGGCTGCGCGGCCCGCTCGGCTGCCTGACCGAGGCCCGCTTCGGCATCATCTACGGCGTCGTCGGTTCGGCACGAGACGCGCTCGCGTCCACCCTGGACTACGCGGCCAGCCGGATCCAGTTCGGCAAGCCCATCTCGGGCTTCCAGCTCACCCAGAAGAAGTTCGCCGACCTGGCCGTGTCGTTGCAGCAGATGCAACTCACGGCACAGCGGCTGGGCGAACTCAAGGACGCCGGCCGGATCAAGCCGCACCAGGTGAGCTTCGGCAAGTTCGCCAACGTCAGCGGCGCGCTGGCGATCTGCCGCGAGGCGCGTTCCATCCTCGGCGGCAGCGGCATCACCACCGAGTACCCGGTGCTACGGCACGCGGTGAACCTGGAGACCGTCTACACCTACGAGGGCACCCACGAGGTGCACACCCTCGTCCTCGGCGCGCACCTGACCGGCCAGGACGCCTTCCGCTGAGCTCGCACCGGTCAGGGGATCTGTAGCGTCTGGCCGACGAAGATCACGTTCGGGTTGGGCACGTTGGTCCGGTTGTAGTGCCACAGCGCCTGCCAGCCGCCGTGGACGCCGAACCGGTCGGCCAGCGCGCTGAGGGAGTCACCGCGACGCACCTCGTAGCGTGAGACCCGCGGCCCGGCGTCGTGCCGCTTGGGCGCCGCGCGGTGCTGATGCTGTCCGGCCGGAACCGCGTGGACGTAGGGCCTGATGTTCGGCAGGGCGGTGCGCTTGGCGTCACCGTTGTGCCGGGTCAGCCCGGCCCGCTTGCCGCAGACCGGCCACGCATGCGGCCCCTGGTCGGCCAGCACCCGCTTGGCCACCGCGATCTGCTGGATCCGGGTCGCCAGGTCCGCGCGTGGCGCGTACTTGCGTCCGCCGAACCCGACCCAGGTCGGCTGGAAGAACTGCAGCCCGCCGTAATAGTGATTACCAGTGTTGATGTGCCAGCGCCCGCTGCTCTCACAGGCCGCCACCCGGTTCCACCGCGCGCTCAGATCACCCGGAGCGGCCGCGGCTGGCGGCGCGGCGACGATCCCGAGGGCGGCGACGCCCACAGCGGCCGCCGCGCCGGCCGAGGTGGCGGCGGCGGCGCTCACGATGGGTGTCCGCGGGCGGCGGTGTCGTCCTCGAGTCATGCGCTGTCCCCCGATGTTGTCGTGCCGCCGTGAGCAGGACGCGATCGTCCCGTGCGTCACGGCGTCATCACTAACCCCAGTGGGCACGCTAGCCACCCGTACCACAGATGCCAAACAAAGCTAAAGTTCAACTTGAGGGTTGTCGGCCAACTGCGCCAGCCGGCCAGTCAGGAAGTCTCGCTCGATCTCGTTGGCAGTGAGCAACAACGCCTCCTCGTAGGCCAGCCGGGCTTCGGTGCTGCGGCCGAGGCGGCGCAGGAAGTCGGCGCGGGCCGCGGCCAGGTAGCCGTAGCCGGCCAACTGGGGCTCCCCAGCGAGGGCGTCCAGGGCAGCGAGCCCGGCTGCCGGGCCGCGCGCGAACCCGAGGGCCACGGCGCGGTTCAGGGCGACCACCGGGGACGGCCAGATCGTGGCCAGCACGTCGTAGAGCGCGACGATCTCGGGCCAGTCGGTGTCGACCCAGCGTGCGGCCTCGGCGTGCACGGCCGCGATCGCCGCCTCGAGCGCGTAGCGGCTGGTCGGACGGACGCGCAGCGCCTCGCGCACCAGGGCGATCCCCTCGGCGATCTCGGCGCGGTCCCAGCGCGACCGGTCCTGCTCGGCGAGCAGCAGCAGCGTGCCGTCCCGGCCGGTACGGGTGTCCCGGCGCGCGTCACTGAGCAGCATCAGGGCCAGCAGCCCGGCCACGTCGGCCGATTCCGGGACCAGCGTGCGCAGCATCCGCGCGAGTTGGATCGCCCGCTCGACCAGGTCCCGGCGGACCAGCATCGCACCGGACGGCGCCGTGTGGCCCGTCGTGAACAGCAGGTGCACGACGGCGAGCACACCACGGATGCGGCCCGGCAACTCCGCCGCCGCGGGCACCCGGTACGGGATCCGCGCGCTCGCGATCTTCTTCTTCGCGCGGGTGATCCGCGCCGCCATCGTCGGTTCGCTGACCAGGAAGGCTCGCGCCACGTCAGCCGTTGACAGCCCGCACAGCAGGCGCAGGGTCAGTGCCACCTGCGACTCCAGCGACAGCGCCGGGTGGCAGCAGGTGCAGATCAGCCGCAGCCGGTCGTCGGGCATCTCGTCCAGGTCAGCAGGCGCAGCCGGTTCGACCTCGTCCATCACCAGTTCCGGCATGGCCCGGCGAAACAGGGCATCGCGTCGCAGCAGATCCACTGCCCGCCGGCGGGCAGTGGTCGTCAGCCAGGCGCCGGGCCTGAGCGGGACACCCGACTCGGGCCAGGTGGACAGCGCCCGTGCATAGGCGTCCTGGACACACTCCTCGGCGAGATCGAGGTCGCGCGTCACGCGCACCGTCGCGGCGAGGACGAAGCCCCACTCGCGACGGTGCGCCTCCGCGACCGCGGCCGCGACGTCGTCGCGATTCAGCCGAAGGTCCGGATCGGTCGCACCTCGACGTACCCGAACCGGGCGGGGACGTCGCGGGCGATCTCGACGGCGGCGTCGACGTCGTCGGCCTCGACGAGGTAGTAGCCACCGAGCGCCTCCTTGGTCTCGGCGAACGGACCATCGGTCACGCTGTCGCCGCGAACGATCTTCGCGGTAGGACTCGGCTGCAGCGCGTTGCCGCCGGCGAGCGCCGGGCCGTGCTTCTGGCCGAACGCCTGGTGCTCACCGAGTACCTCGGCGGACACGGCATCAGTGGCGGCCGCCCACGCGGCCTCGTCCTCGAACAGCAGGAGAAGGAATTGGGACACGGTCAGCTCCCCTCAGGACGTTCGAACACGATGACGGGACGGATCTCGACGCCGCCGAACGGCGCGGGGATCTCCTTGGCCAGCGCGATCGCTTCGTCCAGGTCGGCCGCCTCGAGCAGGTAGAACCCGCCGAGCGCCTCCTTGGTCTCGGCGAACGGGCCGTCGGTGACGGTAAACGTGCCGTCGCTGCCCTTGATCAGCGTCGTCGCCGTGTTGGTGGGTTGCAGGGCCTGACCCTCGATGATCGAGGTCTCGCGCTGCTCGCAGAACGTCCAGTGCTGGGCCAGCGCCTCGTCGGCGCCTGGGGCGTTCGTCGCCCACTGGGTCTCGTCCTCGTAGATCAGGACCAGGTATTTGGCCATCGTCGCTCCCTACTCGCAGCCCGCCGATCGGGCCGACATCCCTTCCGACGTACGACATCGGGCGAGATCGACAGATTAGGCTCAACGGTCGTGGACCGGAACCTGCGCTCGCGTGCGCGCCGCGGCCTCAGAGGTCGTCGGCACTCGCCGATCGTAGGGGCATGACCGTGTCAGCAAACCGCGAAGCGGGCACCGAGCGCAGCAGAACGGTGAGTGCGGATCTGCTGCCGCTGCTGCGCGAGCGGCTGTACGGGCTCTACTCGCCACTGCTGGCCGACACCACCGGGACGCTGTTGTTCACCGCCGGCGGGATGGCCAACTGGACCGTCGAGATCGACCGGGGACGGATGTCCGCGCGCCGGGGCGGGCCTGCTGCCCCGACCACGACCGTTCGTGCCCCGCTGGCCGTCCTCGACGATGTGGTGTCCGGCGAACGCAGCGGCATCGCCGCGTTCCTGGCCGGCGAGCTGACCGTACGCGGCAATCTGGCGCTGGCGCTGCAACTGGACGGACTGTTCCCAGGCGCTCCCAACGACCCATCCCGGACGCACACCCGCGCCGTACGCGCCGACGGGATCGAGACCTTCTACGTCGAGTCCGGTCCGCCGGACGCGCCGCCGGTCGTCCTCGTCCACGGTCTGGGCGCGACGAACGCCTCGATGCTGCCGTTGATCCCGGCGCTCTCGCAGCACTACCGGGTGATCGCGCCCGACCTGCCCGGCCACGGCGGGACGCAGGCCACCACCGCTGCGCACGCCGCCCCCTACCTCGGCAAGTGGCTCGGCGCGTTCCTGGCCGAGACCTGCGACCAACCGGCCGTGCTGATCGGCAACAGCCTCGGCGGCCGGACCGCACTGCAGACGGCGCTGGACGAACCCGACCTCGTCCGCGGGCTGGTGCTGCTCTGCCCGGCCGTCGCGTTCCGCCGGCTGCGGCAGTTCGTGCCCCTCGTGCGGCTGGTCCGCGACGAGATCGCGGCGTTGCCGGTACGTGTGCCGCGGACGATGGCGATGCGCGGGTTGCGGACGTTGTTCGCCGACCCGTCCCGCCTGCCGCAGGCGTGGTACGACGCGGCGGTCGACGAATTCGTGCGGGTGCTGTCGGTCCGGGCGAACCGGCTCGCTACGTTCTCGGCACTGCGGCACGTGTACCTGGACGAGCCCTTCGGCCCGACCGGCTTCTGGGACCGGCTGCCCGAACTGCGGCCGCCGGCGCTGTTCGTGTGGGGCGACAAGGACGTCCTCGTCCCGTCGAGTTTCGCCAAGTTCGTGTCGGCCGCGCTGCCGGAGGCGAGGTCGGTCGTGCTCGATGACTGCGGTCACGTGCCTCAGTTCGAGCACCCCGAGTTGACGGCCCGCCTCGCGACCGAGTTCATCGCCGGACTGGCCGGCTGAGCACGGCGGGCCCGCTCGCTCAGTAACCGGCCGGGCTCCGATTGGGGTCGGCCTGCTGGACCTGGGCGGCGAGGTTCGACGCGTCCGAGAAGACGCCGTACCTCTGCATCACGTAGTGCATCGACGCCGCTATGTTGGCCACCGGGTCGTAGATGCTCGTGCTCGTCTCGGCCGCGTGATTGCTGGCGAAGGTGTCGGGGATGCACTGCGCCACGCCGCGCGAGCAGTGCAGCGGAAAGCCGTCGTCCTGGATCGGGCCCCAGGCATTGCCATCGGAATTGTTGATGGCGTTGGCTCTTCCCGAGGACTCCCGGCTGCACAGCACCCGGTATCCGGTGATCCAGTGGCGGGCAGGGACGCTCAGGATCTGGCACGCGTCACTCGTCCAGGAGTCCACCTCACCGCCGCCGGAGTACAGGACGTAGCTGACCTCGTCGATCGAGATCGCACCGTCGGACGAGACGTGGGTGGGCGAGGGAAGGTGGGCGTGATGACCATTGCCGCCGGGAATGTTCAGCACCTGGCCGGGCACGATGACGTGCGGGTTGGTCACCTGCGGGTTGGCGGCCTCGAGGGCGCTCAGGCCGATGCCGTGACTGACCGCGATGCCACTCATCGTGTCGCCCGGCTGCACCAGGTAGGTCACGATGCGCGCCGGGACGGTCCTGGGCCGAGGGTTCGCCGCGCCCGGCGTCGGTACGTGGATGATCTCGTTCGGAAAGATGAGACTCGGATTGACGATCTGGGGATTTGCCTCCTTCAGCGTGGCCAGGCTGAGATGGAACTTCTCGGCGATCCCGAACATCGTGTCGCCGGCCTGCGTCCGGTAGTCCATAACCCCTCCTCATGCGCCCGATGCACGGTTAATACACCCATTGCCCGGCGATGCGAAGCCCTCGCGCCACGATCCCCCGCCGCGGCGGGGCACGATGACGTGATAGGCCCGGACGACGAACGCGACGGCGTGCGCCTTACCAACCTCGATCAGTCGCTGTTCGACGGGGCCGGTGCCACCAAGCGCGACCTGATCGACTATCTCGACGCGGTGGCAGATCGGCTCGTCCCCCAATTGGCCCACCGGCCGCTCTCGGTCGTGCGTGTATTGCGCGGGCAGGCACCGTTCATGCAGAAGAACGTCCCCGAGTACGCCTCGGACTGGGTGCCGACCGTCCCGTACTGGGCGGAACGGTCCAAGCGAGAGGTGTCCTACGCGCTGTGCAACGACCGGCGGACCCTGCTGTGGTTCGCCAACCAGCGCGCGGTCGAGTACCACGCCACGCTGTTCCGGACCGACACCGACGGGCATGCCACCCATCTCGTACTCGACATCGACCCGCCGGGCGACGACGACTTCGCGACGGTGGTCGCGGCGGCGCGGCTCGTCCGTGCGGCGCTGCACGGGGCCGGCCTCGACGGGGCGGTCAAGACCAGCGGCGCGAAGGGGGTGCACGTCTTCGTCCCGATCACGCCGACGCCGACCGAGGACGTCGCCACCGCGACGCGGGCACTGGCTGCCCGCGCCGAGCGGCTGATATGTATGCCGTTCTTGTCAAGGGGCAGGGTGAGGCGCCCGTCCGGGTTGCTCCGGGCGGGCGCCTCGGCTTCGTCGCTTGCGTGTGGTGGTGAGCGTGTCGTTGGCGACGCGCGGTCAGGCTGATATTCGCGGGTTGGTTACCGCAGGACGGGCTTTCGGCAGGAGCGGGCCGCGTGTCTAGAGCCGAGCGTCGCCGCCCGCCGTTTTGGCGGTGGGCTGCTCATAGCCGCGACGCGGGTCGCTCCACGCGCTGCTGCACCACAGCGTGGACGAAGCGGCTCGAGGGCCGTCAGGCCACGGGGGTTAGTCGAGCATCGCGAGTGACCAGCACCAGCCGGCGAGTTCGCGGGCGATGGCGACGTTGGCGACGACGACGTTCTTGTGTCGCAGGTTGAAGGCGATCCACCGTGCGTGCAGTCGCCGGTTACCCAGATCGCCGCGGACGCGTGCGGCGGGTGGTGCCAGTTCCCATCGGGCTTGCAGGACCTTGCCGGGTGCGTAGCGGCCGCGGTGGTGCCAGGCGGCTTCGATGAGCAGACGGCGGACGTGCCCGTTGCCGGTCTTGGTGATCGAGCCTCGCCTTCGGCTGGCGCCAGAGGAGCGTTCGCTGGGCACCAGCCCGATGAAGGAGCCGATGCTGTTGCCGGTGAAGCGGTGCCAGTCGCCGATCTCGACGGCGAGCGCGAACGCGGTCAGTGTCGAGACTGCGCGCAGACAGGACAGTCGGTGCACCAGCGGGGTGAACTCGCTGCTGCCGGCCAGCTCGGTGATCGCCTTGTCCAGGCGTGCGCGGCGGGCGGTCACGGCCAGGACCGCGTCGTAGTCGGACTCGAACGCCATGGTCGTGACCGGGTTGTCGAAGCGTTGCCGGCGCAGCCACTCGTCGTGCACCCGGGTCCAAGCCTGCCCGTTGGAGTAGACGATCCCCTGACGCAGCAGCAGTTTCGCCAGCCGATGCCGTGCTCGCATCAGATCGACCCGGCAGTCCTCGCGCGCCCGGACCAGATCGCGCGCCGCCTCCTGCGCAACGCTCGGCACCGCGACCGCGGTGACCTCACCCAGGCGCAGCAGCCGAGCCAGATGCGCGGCGTCGCGGGCGTCGGTCTTGACCCGATCACCGGCCGGGCGTTGCAGCTTCGACGGCGCCGCGACGACGCAGTCGATCCCAGCAGCCATCAACATCCGAAACAACCCGAAGCCCGTCGGCCCGGCCTCATAGGCCACCGCGACCGGCCCCGGCAGCTCACTCAGCCAGCCGCGGATCTGCTCATGGGACGGGGTCAGCTTCGCCTTGATCAGCTCGCCGGTCACGCCATCGATCGCCGCTGCAGCAACCGATCGTGCATGCACATCCAGACCAACACTCGTACGCACGGTACCCACCGGGGCCTCCCACACATGGCGGATAGGCCGAGCAGGTAGCCCCTACTCGGTAACCCACGAGATTGTGTGAGTGAGGCCCCGGCCCGCAACCGCGCGAGCGGTCACGTCATACCGTCTAGACCCAGTGCTGGCCCACCACCGCGTTCGTCCGCGACGACCGGCACGGCAAGGTGTTCCTGGATTCGACGCGAGCCGGCGGGGCGACGGTGGTGGCCGTCTACAGCCCGCGGCTGCGCCCCGGCGTGCCGGTGTCGTACCCGCTGCGCTGGGACGATCTCGACGACGTCGTCCCGGGCGAGTTCACCGTGCACACCGCGCTCGCCCTGCTCGCCGCCAGTGATCCGTGGACGGCGCTCATGCCCGCACCGCGTGAGCTGCCGGCCGAGCTGGTCGACGAGGGGCGGGCCATCCCGGTCGCGCGGGTGCAGGCGATGCACGCGGGCAAGCGGCGGGCGCGCACCCGTCGCGAGGCCGGCGCGGACGCCCCGGCGCAGGTGGATCCGCCCGCGCAACCATGAGCCTCCGGACGTCGCTCATCCCGCGCAGTGGCGTACGTTCGACGATGAGGTGCGGCCCACCGGGCTCGCGTCCGATCAAGTGAAGGTGCCCATGCGCATGCCTTGGACGAAATCCGCGACTGGCAAGTCGGTAACAGCAGCAACGATGTCCAAGTCGGAAGCGGGGCTGGCCGGCGAGGCGGGCGACGGCAAGGTGCACGACCTCGCGTACTGGCTCGAGTCGGGGTTCCTGACACTGCCCAAGGCTGCACCGGACGAGCCCAAGCAACCCTGACCGCGCGCGGCATGCGCCGGTCGGACCGCTGCAGCGCCTCGGCCGGCGGGTAGCGAGGGGCGGCGGCGCAGGCCGGGTCAGCCGATCCGTTCGGCCAGGGACACGATGATGCCCTCCGGACCGCGTACGTAGGCCATCCGCCAGCTGGCTTCGTACTCGCCGATGCCGCCGACCAGCCCGTAGCCGTCCGCGGCCAGCCGGTCGACCGCGCCTTGCAGGTCCTCGACCTCGAACGACACGTTGCGCAACCCCAGCTCGTTGGGCATCGCAGTGGGAGATCCGGGCCGATGCTCGGGCCGGACGAACCTCGCGAGCTCCAATCGGGCACCGCCGTCGGGAGCCTGCAGCATGGCGATCTCGCAGCGCGAGTCGGGGATGCCGGTGACGGTGTCCACGAACTCGCCCTCCACGAACGCCCGCCCCTCGAGCTCGAGGCCCAGCCCGAGGAAAAACGCGGTCACCGTGTCGAGGTCGGCGACAGTGACGCCGACATGGTCAAAACGTCGTACATGTGGCATGGGATCCATCCTTCTCGTCGTCTCTATTGACGAAGAGACGGAGCCGAGCGAGCCTTCTCGACACGGCCTCGCGCCTTTGCCAGACGACTCGTCCCCGTCACGGGCGGGCGCCGAAGAGTTGCTTCTCCGTCGTGAGGTGCGGGGCCCACTCGATGCGGCCGGCGCCGGCGAAGCGCAGGTAGGCGCGCAGCGCGTCGCGCATCGCGTCGATGAACCCGTCGGCGCTTCGCTGCCGGAAAGAAGCCCTCCCCTACGTGGTCGAAGGCGAAAAGGCTCGCGAGCAGGACGGTATCCCACAGCAGCGCGTCAAACGGGGCGATGAGGGCGACGGTGGCCGACGGCTCCGGCGGCACCTCGAGCAGCGCGAGTTCCTCCGTTAGCGCGAAGCGTCTTGTCCGCACGCCGTCGACCTCGACGGGTACGAGTGCACCTTGCTCGACCAGTTCCGCGTGCATCGTGTTGCGTCCCACCCGCTCCGATGTCGATCTCGGCGGGGCGATGCGATCGAAGGCACCGCCCGCACCGCCGGCGCCGAGCAGGCCGTGGGCGCGATACCGGGACAGGAGCTTGTGCAGTTGCTGTTCCCGCTCCGGCACGTCCTGCGTAGGCACCTCGGCTGGGAGCAGCCGTTCGAGCAGGTCGTAGCGCCGGAGGTTGCCGTCGCGCCGGATTCGCGCTCGAAGTCCAGTGCTGACAGCGGTCCTTCCGCGCGGATCCGCCCGAGCACCCGTTCGGCGACCGTGGCATTCTCGGCTAACGCCGCGGCGTGGAACCGGAGCCCTTTGCGACCCCACACATGACGGAACCAGGGGAACTCGGTCGTCGGGACGAAGGACAACGCCTTGTTGGTCACCTCGAAGATTTCCCGACGTTCGTACAACATGTCGCCCACGCGGGCTCGTAGCCGGCGACGCGTGCGTGCAGCACGAGGTCGTGATTGCGGCCGGCCACGGCGATCGGGTCGAACTGGATCGACCCGAACTTCCGAAAGACCGTCAGCACCCCGTCGAGTCCTCCCCCAACAGACCGCGCAGGGGCGAGAAAGTGCCGCGCGAGCAGAAACCGCCGCGCCGCCTCAGTAGAGACCTTCACCCGCAGAAGATAGCTGGGCGAGCGTGGCCGTGGCCGTCTCAGTGCGCGATGTGCAGCGGGTGGCGGCGGGCCGCGACGTCAGCTGACGCGGCGATAGCGGATGTGGGTGCTCAGCGGTGAATGAAGCACTTCGGCCGGCTCGAAGCCGAAGGATTCGATCCCGTCGAAGATGCGCTCGCCCGAACCGAGCAGGACGGGCGCGATGTCGAGCGTGAGTTCGTCGATCACTCCGGCCGCCAGTGCCTGCCGGACGGTCGAGGCCCCACCGGCGATGTCGACCCCGTCGTCCCCGGCGGCCGCACACGCTGCGGAGTAGGCCGCGTCGAAGCCCTCGGTGACGAAGTGGAAGCTCGTGCCCCCGTCCAGCTGGATCGGGTCATGGCGGTGATGGGTCAACACGAACACCGGCGCGTGATAGGGCGGTTCGGGGCCCCACCAGCCCGACCACTCCTCATCCCAGTCCCCGCGGATCGGGCCGAACATGTTCCGCCCCATCACATACGCACCGCGGGGGCGCATGAGCCACTCGTTCGCGATCCTGTCAGCGTCGTTGGCCCGTGGGTCGCCGATGTGCCAGCCGTGCAACTCCTGTCCCCGTTTGCCGAGGGGGTCCTCCCGGCTCTGATCCGATCCGGCGACGAAGCCGTCCAACGAGATGGACATGTGGCAGGTGGTGTCCGACACCGCGAACCTCCTGAACAATCGCGACGGGCAAGCGGTCGCGCGGCACGTGGATGGACGACCGCATCGGTCGTGCCGCGCTCACCGAGCTCGCGGGAATGATCTCCCACGCTAGCCGCAGCCCGCGCAACGGAGCGGAGGCATGCCGGACACTCGTACCACCGGCAGGACGGTCTGCACATCAGAGCAACGCGACGAGATCCTCGGCGGCCGCGAAGGGATCGGTCTCGCCGGCCACCACCCGCTTCGCCGCGGCATCGAGCGCAGCAGAGCCGTGGACGTCGGCAATCCGCTGCCGCACCTCGGCCAGCGCGATCGCCTCGATCTCGGTCGCGGCGCGCATCCGGCGGTGCCGCTCCAGCTGGCCGTGCTCGGACATCCAGGCCCGGTGCTTAGCGATCGCATGGAGCAGCTCGTCGATGCCCTCGTTGCGCGAGGCCACCGTCTTGACGATGACCGGACGCCAGGCGCCCGCCTCGCCGTGCCGACCTCCCAGCGACTGCATGTAGCGCAGATCGCGGGCCACCTGGTCAGCGCCGTCCCGGTCGGCCTTGTTGACGACGAACACGTCGGCGATCTCGATGATCCCGGCCTTCGCCGCCTGGATGCCGTCCCCCATCCCGGGGGCGAGCACGAGCAGGGTCGTGTCGGCCAGCGACGCAATTTCGACCTCGGCCTGCCCTACCCCGACGGTCTCGACCAGGATGACGTCATATCCGGCGGCGTCGAGAATCCGCACCGCCTGCGGGACGGCTGCCGACAGCCCGCCCAACTGGCCGCGCGAGGCCATCGACCGGATGAACACGCCCTCGTCGGTCGCATGGTCCTGCATCCGCACCCGGTCACCGAGCAGGGCGCCGCCGGAGAACGGCGAGGACGGGTCGACCGCGAGCACGCCGACCCGCTTGCCGTCCGCGCGCAGGTGCTGCACGAGGGCCGCGGTGGTCGTCGACTTGCCCACGCCCGGCGCCCCGGTCAGCCCGACGACCTGGGCCGAACCGTCGTGCCCGACCAGCGCCGCGGCAACCTCGCGCAGTACCGGCGAGTCGTTCTCGACGAGGGAGATCAGCCGGGCGACGGCCCGCGGATCCCCCGACCGCGTGCGCTCGACGAGGTCGGGGACGTCGACGCTGCGGCGCGCCACTCAGACGTGCAGGATCAGCGCGTCGCCCTGCCCCCCGCCGCCGCACAACGCCGCCGCTCCGGTGCCGCCCCCGCGGCGCTTGAGCTCGTAGGCGAGCGTGAGTGCCAGGCGGGCGCCGGACATGCCGATCGGGTGGCCGAGCGCGATCGCGCCCCCGTTCACGTTGACGATGTCCTCGCTGACGCCGAGATCAGCCATGGACTGCAGGCCCACCGCCGCGAACGCCTCGTTGATCTCGATCAGGTCGAGGTCGGCGACGGTCAGCTTCTCTTTGCGCAGCGCGTCATTGATGGCGTTCGCCGGCTGCGACTGCAGCGAGTTGTCCGGGCCCGCGACGTTGCCGTGCGCGCCGATCTCGGCCAGCCAGCTCAGGCCGAGTTCCTCGGCCTTGGCCTTGCTCATCACGACGACCGCCGCGGCGCCGTCGGAGATCTGCGACGCCGTGCCCGCCGTGATGGTGCCGTCCTTGCGGAAGGCGGGACGCAACTTGGCGAGCGACTCGACCGTGGTGTCGGCGCGGACGCCCTCGTCGGTGGTGAACTCGATCGGGTCGCCCTTGCGCTGAGGAATCAGCACCGGAGTGATCTCGTCGTCGAACACGCCGTTCTTCTGCGCGATCGCGGCGCGCTGGTGCGAGCGGGCGGCGAACTCGTCCTGCGGCTCGCGGGCGATCTGGAGCCGGTCGTTGACGACGTCGGTGGACTCGCCCATCGGGATGCTGTCGAAGATGTCGGTCAGCCCGTCGAACGCCATCGAGTCCACCAGCTCGACCGAGCCGTACTTGTAGCCGCTACGCGACTTCGACAGCAGGTGCGGCGCGTTGGTCATCGACTCCTGGCCGCCGGCCACGATGATGTCGAACTCGCCGGCCCGGATGAGCTGGTCGGCGAGCGCGATCGCATCCAGGCCGGACAGGCACACCTTGTTGATGGTGATCGCCGGGACGTTCAACGGGATGCCTGCCTTGTGCGCGGCCTGGCGGGCCGGGATCTGACCAGCACCGGCCTGCAGGACCTGGCCCATGATCACGTACTCGACCTGTTCGGGGCTGACCCCGGCCCGTTCGAGGGCCGCCTTGATGGCGATTCCGCCCAGGTCAGCGCCGGAGAAGTCCTTCAACGAGCCGAGCAGGCGTCCGATCGGCGTGCGGGCGCCGGCGACAATGACCGATCCAGCCATGGATAGATCCTCCAGAGAGAACGGGTGATGGAGCGGGTGCAGTGCTCCAACTCTAGACGCGACCCCGCCCCTGCCGATGTGAAGCAGCGCACCCGGCGGGGCATTCAAGCGCTTGCAGTTGCCACGATTGTCCGATGTCCCCCTCGGATCCGCTGTTCACCAAGATCGACCACGTCGGCATCGCCGTCCCGGACCTGGACGACGCGATCGCGTTCTACCGCGACACGTTCGGCGTCGTGAGCGTGCACGAGGAGGTCAACGAGGAGCAGGGCGTGCGCGAGGCCATGCTGGCCGTGGGCGACGGGTCGACCCGGATCCAGTTGCTCGCACCGCTGTCGCCCGAGAGCACGATCGCCAAGTTCATCGGCCGTAACGGCCCCGGAGTTCAGCAGGTCGCGTACACGGTCGAGGACCTCGACGCGGTGTCGGCAACCCTGCGCGAGCGGGGGATGCGCCTGCTCTACGACCAGCCGCGCCGCGGCACATCGGGCAGCCGGGTCAACTTCATTCACCCCAAGGACGCCCGCGGTGTCCTGGTCGAACTCGTCCAACCTGCTACTGGCGGGTAACATCTGCGCTCACGACGACCCCGGAGGCCAACAGCGTGGACGACATCCGCCGCACGATTCTTGACGGTGACTACGAGGCGGTTGCCGCACTGCCCGTCCCCGACAGCTACCGGGCCGCCGTGGTCCGCGAGGACGAGTCGGCGATGTTCGACGGGATGGAAAGCCGCGACAAGGACCCGCGCAAGAGCCTGCACATCCAGGACGTGCCGACCCCCGAACTCGGGCCCGGCGAGGCGATCGTGGCGGTCATGGCCAGCGCGATCAACTACAACACCGTGTGGACGTCGATCTTCGAACCGGTGTCGACATTCGGCTTCCTCAAGCGGTACGGCCGATCCTCGTCCCTGGCGGCCAAGCACGACCTGCCCTATCACGTCGTCGGCTCGGATCTGGCCGGCATCGTGCTGCGGGTCGGACCGGGTGTGACCAGGTGGAAGGCCGGCGACGAGGTCGTCGCGCACTGCCTCTCGGTCGAACTCGAGGACCCGCAGGGTCACGACGACACGATGATGGACCCCCAGCAGCGCATTTGGGGCTTCGAGACGAACTTCGGCGGCCTCGCCGAACTGGCGCTGGTCAAGTCCAACCAGCTGATGCCGAAACCGGGCCATCTGACCTGGGAGGAGGCAGCCGCTCCTGGCCTGGTCAACTCGACGGCCTACCGGCAGCTCGTCTCGCATCACGGCGCGGCGATGAAGCAGGGCGACACGGTGCTCGTCTGGGGAGCGTCCGGCGGGCTGGGCGGGTACGCGACCCAGTACGCACTCAACGGCGGAGCTACCCCCGTCTGCATCGTCTCGTCCCCCGAGAAGGCCGAGGTCTGCCGCGCGATGGGCGCAGAGCTGATCATCGATCGCAGTGCCGAGGGCTACGAGTTCTGGAAGGACGGCCAGCAGCAGCCCTCGGAATGGAAGCGGTTCGGCGCGCGGATCCGCGAGCTCACCGGCGGGGACGATCCGGACATCGTTTTCGAGCACCCGGGACGCGAAACCTTCGGCGCGTCGGTGTACGTGACCAGGCGCGGCGGGACGATCGTCACCTGCGCGTCCACGTCCGGGTACTGGCACGAGTACGACAACCGCTACCTCTGGATGACTCTCAAGCGCATCGTCGGCTCGCACTTCGCGAACTACCGCGAATCGTGGGAGGCCAACCGGCTCATCGCCAAGGGCGCGATCCACCCGACGGTCTCGAAGGTGTACTCGCTGGACAACGTCGGGCAGGCGGCCCACGACGTGCACCGCAATCGGCATCAGGGCAAGGTCGGCGTGCTCTGCCTGGCGCCGGCCGAGGGTCTCGGCGTGCGTGATCACGAGCTCCGTGAGCGGCACCTGCCCGCGATCAACAGGTTCCGCGACCACTGACACACCCGAGGAAGTTGGGGTCAGGTCGTCGGCAGTGCGAACATTGAGGCATGGCTGCCGACCATAATTCTGACGTCCTGCCCATCTTGTCCGATGCGATACCGGCCTTCGACCCGGCCATGCGTGGATATGACCGGGCTCAGGTCGACACTTACATCGCCCAGCTGGACGCAGATTTGCGGCAGGCCGCGAGCGAGCGCGACAACATCGCCGCCCGCAGCGCCGACATCGCGGCCCAACTGGCGAGCGCGCACGCCCAGATCGAGTCGCTGCGGCGTCAGGTGCGGGCCGCGAGCGAGATGGTCACGGCGGCCAACGTGGAAGACCACATCGCGCAGCTGCTGAAGTCCGCCCAGGCCGACGCCGCGAAGGTGCGGGTGGCCGCCCAGGACGAGGCCGAGGTGATCCGCAACGGGGCGGTCGACGCGGCCAAGCGGACGAAGGCCGCCGCTGCCGCCGAGGCCGACCGGATCCTCGAGGTCGCCATCGCCCGGCAGGCCGAGGCCGACGAGCTGTTCCGAACCCGGATGGCGGAGGTGCAGGAGCACAAGGCCGCGGTGGAGGCCGAGCTCGCCGAGTCGGTGGCCCGCGTGCAGGCCGAGGAGGCGCGGCTGTCCAGCGAGGCGGAGGCTGAGCGCAACCGGCTCGACGCCGAGGCCCTGGCCGAGCGCGACCGGCTCGAAGCCACCTCGACCGAGGCCCGCCAGCGAGCCGAGGACGACTTCGAGATCATCTTGCGGGCCCGGCGCAGCGCCGAGTACAGCGCCATCGACACGGACCGAGCTGCGGCGACCAAGCAGGCCGCGGACCTGATCGCCGAGGCGCAGGCCACCGCGAAGCAGCTCGTCGACGATGCCCTGGCGGAGCTGCGGCGCCTGCAGGACATCCGCGACGAGTCCCACCAGTCGTTGCGCGACCTGCACCGCGGCATCGGCGCCTCCCTCGACAAGTCCGAGGCGCGAGCCGCCGAGGCTGACGCTCGAGTGACGTCCCGCGCGCTCGAGTGACGTCCCGCGATGATCAGAGACGGACGATTCGCCGTCTCTGATCATGGGAATCCGTCACCCAACAGCCATCAGCTGTAGTCGCGGAACCCCTTGCCGGTCTTGCGGCCGAGCCGCCCGGCAGTGACCAGGTGCTCGAGCAGGGGCGCGGGCGCGAAACCGGGCTCGCGGAACTCCTCGTAGAGCTCACGCTCGATCGCCAGCGACACGTCGTTGCCCACCACGTCCAGCAACTCGAACGGTCCCATCGGGTAGCCGCAACCGACCTTCATCGCCGAATCGATGTCGTCGGCAGTGGCATAGTGCGCTTCGAGCATCTTGATCGCGTCGTTGAGATACGGGAACAGCAGCGCATTCACGATGAAGCCCGCGCGATCGCCGCAGCGCACCGCATGCTTGCCGACCCGGCTGGTCACCTCGAGGACCGTTGCCTCGACATCCGCGGACGTCGCGACCGTGGTCACGACCTCGACCAGCCGCATCACGGTCGCCGGGTTGAAGAAGTGCATCCCGATCACGTCCGCCGGCCGCGAGGTGGCAGAGGCGCATTCGATCACCGGCAGGCTGGACGTGGTCGTGGCGAGCACCGTGCCCGGCTTGCAGATGTCGTCGAGGTTCGAGAAGAGGACCTGCTTGACCGCGAGGTCCTCCACGACCGCCTCGACCACCAACTGGACGTCGGCCAGGTCGTCGAGCGAGGTCGAACCGGTGATCCGCGCAAGGGCAGCGTCACGCGCGGCATCGTCGAGCTTGCCGCGCTGAACGGCCTTCTCGAGCGAGCGGGTGATCGCGGCGAGCACCTTGCCGGTCTTGTCCTCGCTGCGTGCCACGAACACGACGTCATAGCCGGCCTTCGCGAAGACCTCGACGATGCCGGTGGCCATCGTGCCCGAGCCCACGACGCCGACGGTCGAGACCGGACGGGCCGGGGCGTCCACCGCGGCGCCCTTCGGCGTCTGCGCATCGTCGACGACGGTCGGTGAATCGGCGCGGTCGTAGGTGTAGAACCCGCGGCCACTCTTGCGACCGAGCAGGCCCGCCGTGATCATCTGCTTGAACAGCGGGCACGGCGCATGCAGACGGTCGCGACCCTGGCGGTACATCGTGTCGAGGATCTCGAAGGCGGTGTCGAGCCCGATCAGGTCGAGCAGCGCGAGCGGGCCCATCGGCAGGCCACAGCCCAGCTTCATGGCCGCGTCGATGTCCTCACGGCTGGCGTAGCGGGACTCGTACAGCGCGACCGCGTGGTTGAGGTAGCCGAACAGCAGCGCGTTGGCGATGAACCCCGCCCGGTCGCCGACGGTCACATCGGTCTTGCCGAGCTGCTGCGCGAACGCCTCGACGTCCTCGACGACGTCCGGTTCGGTGACCACACTGCGGATCACCTCGACCAGCTTCATCACCGGCGCCGGGTTGAAGAAGTGCAGACCGATGACCTTGCCCGGACGGCCGGTGCTCACGGCGATCTCGGTGACCGACAGCGAGGACGTATTCGTCGCGAGAATCGCGTCCGGGCGGCAGATCTTGTCCAGCTGCCCGAAGATCGCGCGCTTGAGGTCCAGATGCTCAGGCACGGCCTCGACGACGAGGTCGACATCAGCCAGGTCGCCGAGATCGGTCGTGTACGTGACCCGGCCCAGCAGTTCCTGGTGGTCGGCCTCGGACAGCTTGCCCCGGGCGACGGCGCGCGCCGTCGAGCCCTCGACGTGCCCGCGACCACGACGGATGCCGTCGTCGTCCACCTCGACCGCGACGACGTCGAGCCCGTTGCGGGCGAACACCTCGGCGATCCCGGCCCCCATCGTGCCGAGCCCGATCACGCCCACTCGCTGGAATTCCCGTGCCATCCCGTGTCCTCTCCAGAAGTTACCGACCGGTAACCAAATCTATCTCAGAACAGCCGCTGTGTCGGATCGTCGATCCCGCGCAGCGCGTCATAGTCCAACACAAGGCAGGTGATGCCGCGGTCCTCGGCCAGGGTCCGCGCCTGCGGCTTGATCTCCTGCGCGGCGAACACCCCGCGGACGGGGGCCAGGCGCGGGTCGCGGTTGAGCAGGTCGAGATAGCGCGTCAGTTGCTCGACTCCATCGATCTCACCGCGACGTTTGATCTCGACTGCGACGGCCAGACCATTCGCATCGCGCGCCATGATGTCGACCGGCCCGATCGGGGTGGGGAATTCGCGCCGCACCAGCCGGAACCCGTCCCCCAGCGTCTGGATCTGTTCGGCCAGCAGCTTCTGCAGATGCGCCTCGACGCCGTCCTTGACCAGGCCGGGGTCCACCCCGAGCTCGTGGGCACTGTCGTGCTCGATCGACTCGATCGTCACGATCAGTTGCTCGCCGCCCTTGTTGGTCACTGTCCACTCGCCCTCGCGCTCGACCAGCGTGCAGGGTGGGCTCATCCAGTTCAGCGGCTTGTAGGACCCGCCGTCGGAGTGGACGAGCACCGAGCCATCGGACTTGATCATCAGCAGGCGCTTGGCAAGTGGAAGATGGGCGGTGAGCCGGCCGACGTAGTCGACGCTGCACCGAGCGATGACAAGCCGCACCGCAGCAGGTTACCGGGGTCCGGCGGTGAGGCCTCGGCCGCGCGCGGATAGGTACTAACCAGACACGTTCACACGAGAGGTTCCGACAGATGGCTGACCAGTCCAGCATTGCCCTCAACAGCGGGCATGACATGCCGCAACTCGGCTTCGGGGTGTTCCAGGTGCCCCCGGACGAGACCACCGCAGCGGTCAGCACCGCGCTCGGGGCCGGCTACCGGTCGATCGACACTGCGGCGATGTACGGCAACGAGGAGGCCGTCGGGCGCGCGATCGCCTCGGCCGGCGTCGCCCGGGAGGACGTCTTCATCACGACCAAGCTGAACAACGACGCGCACGGCTATGACGAGGCGCTCGCGGCGTTCGAGGACAGCCGGACGAAACTCGGGCTCGACTACCTCGACCTGTACCTCATCCACTGGCCGCTGCCGGCGCAGGACAGGTACGTCGACACCTGGCGCGCACTCGTGAAGCTGCACCAGGACGGCTTGGTCCGCTCGATCGGGGTCTCGAACTTCCAGCCGCCGCACCTGGAGCGGATCATCGAGGCATCGGGCGTGACCCCGGCCGTCAACCAGATCGAACTGCACCCGTACCTGACCCAGCAGACGCTGCGCGAGTTCGACACCGCGCACAAGATCGCCACCGAGGCCTGGTCGCCGATCGCGCAGGGCGCGGTGCTGCAGGACCCGGTGCTCGTGTCCCTGGCCGAGAAGTACGGCAAGAGCGCGGCCCAGGTCGTGATCCGCTGGCACCTCGACCTCGGCAACGTGGTCATCCCGAAGTCGGTCACCCCGGCACGCATCCGCGAGAACATCGACGTGTTCGACTTCGAACTCGACCCCGACGACGTCGCGGCGATCACCGGTCTCGACCGCGACGAGCGCACCGGACCGAACCCGGACCGGAACAACGGATGACGGTCGAGAGCGCGATTCCGGACGACACCACTGCCGTCGTCACGGCAACCGTGGCGCGAGCGCCGGTCGAGATCTGGCGTGACCTCACCGAGGCCGAGCGACTGGCCCGTTGGTACTGGCCGGCCCGGCTCGAGTCGACCTACGCAGTCAACCCAGTCGTCGGCGGCACCTGGCGAGTGCGCAGTGATGTCATCGACCTGGGCTCCACCGCGACCTTCCTCGAGGTGGTCCCGAGCGAGCGACTGGTCGCGTCGTGGCAGTGGGACGGAGAGCACTCGAGCAGCGAGGTCAGCGTCGTCCTGGCGGGTGCCGACGGCGGCACCATCGTCACCGTGACCCACGGCGCAAACCCGTCGACCGACGCTCGCGACCTGCACCGCCAGGGCTGGACCGATTGCCTCACCCGGCTGGTCGAGGCCGACTCCGTGAGTGGATGACGCGACGCAATTACGCGCGGGCGGCCTCGATGGCGTCGACGATCTGGGCCAGCACGTCGGTGATCTCGAAGTCCTTCGGCGTGAACACCCGCGCCACTCCGCCCTCGCGCAGCAACGTGGCGTCGGCCAACGGGATGATCCCGCCGACCACGACCGGGACGTCGTCGAGGCCGGCGGCTCGCAGCCCGGCCACAACGTCCGGGACGACCGACAAGTGCGAGCCCGACAGCACCGACAGCCCGACCACGTCGACATCCTCCTCGACGGCGGCCTTGACGATCTGCGCCGGCGTGAGCCGGATCCCCGAGTAGACGACCTCGAAACCCGCGTCGCGCGCCCGCACCGCGATCTGCTCGGCGCCGTTGGAATGCCCGTCCAGGCCGGGCTTGCCGACGAGGAACTTCAGCGGACGCCCCAGCTCGTCGCCCAGCGCGTGCACCCGGCGCTGCACCTCGGACAGCGAGCCCTCGTGGCCGCCGCCGGTTGCACCGGCAACGCCGGTCGGCGGGCGGTACTCGCCGAACACCTCGCGCAGGACGCCGGACCACTCCCCCACGGTCACGCCGACTCGGGCGCAGGCGAGCGAGGCGGGCATCAGGTTCTCGTCGGTCTTGGCGGCATCACGCAGCACGGTCAGCGCCTCGTCCACGGCGGCCGCGTCGCGCCCGTCCCGCCACGTCCGGATCGCGGTCTTGGCGGCTTCCTCGACGGCGACGTCCACCGAAAGGATGCCACCGTCCGAACCGCCGATCAGCGGGTTCGGCTCGGTCTCGGTGTAGCGATTGACACCGACCACGACGTCCTCGCCGGACTCGATCCGCCGGCGGCGCAACGCGAGTGAGGACACCAGCGCGGACTTGAGGTAGCCCGACTCGACGGCAGCGACGGCCCCGCCCAGTTCGAGGATGCGGTCGATCTCCGCGCGCGCACCCGCCTTGATCTCGGCAACCTTCGCGGCGATGACGTGCGAGCCGTCGAAGATGTCCTCGTACTCGAGCAGGTCCGACTCGTAGGCGAGCACCTGCTGCATGCGCAGCGACCACTGCTGGTCCCACGCGCGCGGCAATCCGAGCGCCTCGTTCCAGGCCGGCAGCTGGACGGCGCGCGCGCGGGCATCCCGCGAGAGCGTCACCGCGAGCATCTCCAGAAGGATCCGATACACGTTGTTCTCTGGCTGGGCCTCGGTCAGCCCCAGCGAGTTGACCTGCACGCCGTAGCGGAAGCGCCGGTCCTTCGCGTCCTGGACGCCGTAGCGCTCCAGGGTGATCTCGTCCCAGAGTTCGCCGAACGCGCGCAGCTTGCAGGTCTCTTCGACGAACCGGACCCCGGCGTTGACGAAGAACGAGATCCGCGCGACGACCGGGCCGAACTCGTCCTGCGGCACCTGGCCGGAGTCGCGCACCGAGTCCAGCACCGCTATCGCCGTGCTCAAGGCGAAGGCGACCTCCTGCACCGGCGTCGCGCCGGCCTCCTGCAGGTGATAGCTGCAGACATTGATCGGGTTCCACTTCGGCACGTGCTGGACGGTGAAGGCGATCATGTCGGTGATCAGCCGCAGCGACGGCCCGGGCGGGAAGACGTAGGTCCCGCGCGAGAGGTATTCCTTGATGATGTCGTTCTGGGTGGTGCCGGCAAGCTGGGCGAAGTCCGCCTGCTGCTCCTCTGCCTCGGCCAGGTATAGCGCGAGCAGGTACATCGCCGGCGCGTTGATCGTCATGGAGGTGTTCATCTGCTCGAGCGGGATGCCGTCGAACAGCGTCCGGACGTCGCCGAGGTGCGACACCGGGACGCCGACCTTGCCGACCTCGCCGCGCGCGAGTTCCGCGTCCGGGTCGTAGCCGGTCTGCGTCGGCAGATCGAAGGCCACCGAGAGCCCGGTCTGGCCCTTGGTCAGGTTCCGGCGGTAGAGCGCGTTCGACTCAGCCGGCGAGGAGTGCCCGGCATAGGTCCGCATCATCCACGGCCTGTCACGTTCTTCGTCGGTCGGGAACGGCATGCTCCACCTCCACGGACGCTGCGGGATGAGTCTATTCAGCGGGTGTTCAGCGGTCTTGTCGCTGTGGTCGACCTCGCAACCGGTCTGGCAGGCTGGCGGCGTGCGTGAGGACCTGAGCTGGTCGCTATTCGGCACCGCGACGCGCGAACTTGCCACCCGGATCGCCGACGACGGCTACCGTCCCGACGTGATCTTGTCGATCGCGCGCGGTGGGCTGTTCGTCGCCGGCGGGCTGGGGTACGCGCTGGACGTGAAGAACCTGCACGTCATCAACGTCGAGTTCTACACCGGCGTCGACACCCGCCTCGACCTGCCGGTGGTCCTGCCGCCCGTCCCGCAGGCGGTCGACCTGTCCGGCGCGCGGGTCCTCGTCGCCGACGACGTCGCCGACACCGGCCTCACGCTGCGGCTGGTCAAAGACTTCTGCGCCGAGCACGTGGCCGAGGTGCGCTGCGCGGTGGTCTACGAGAAGCCGCGCTCGGTCGTGGCGTGTGAGTACGTGTGGCGGCGCACCGAGAAGTGGATCAACTTCCCGTGGTCGGTCGACCCGCCGGTGGTCGGCTCTGCCAACAAGGACGCCTGAGCGGTGGGCAACTATGTCTTCCGCACCACCTGGCGGTTCGCGGCCGGCCCCGACCGGGTCTTTGCTGCATTGGCCGACGTCGCGGCCTACCCGACCTGGTGGCCGCAGATCCGCGCCGCGCGGTGGCTCGACGACTCGTCCGGCGAACTGCGGTGCCGCAGCCTGCTGCCCTACGAGCTCACCTTCGCGATGCACCGTGAGATCGAGGACCCGGACGGGGGCGTGTTACGCGCGCGGCTCAGCGGTGACCTGAGCGGCATCAGCCAATGGACGGTTGCCGCGGGCGACGCGGGATCGGTCGCGGTGTTCGACGAGGACGTCGCGGTCGGCCGCGGGATGCTTCGCGCCGCGGGTCTGCTCGCCCGCCCGGCGTTGCGGTTCAACCATGACCTGATGATGCGCGCGGGTGAGAAGGGCTTGCGTGCCTGGCTGGCTCAGGGCTGATCCACGCCACGTAGGGTTCGGGGCGTGGACGGACCGATGCCAGCCGCTGCGGGACCGCGTCCCGGAACGGCCACCCCTGTCACGTCCCCGCCGACCCGCGGCCAGCGCAGCAGCGCCTGGGCGGTCCACGGCTTCACGGCCCTCGGGATCGTGGCCTCGATGCTGGCCCTTCGCGACGTCCTCACCGGGCATCCCAACTACGCCATCACCTGGCTGCTGCTGACGCTGTTGATCGACGGCGTGGACGGGCCGATCGCCCGCGCGCTGATGGTGTCCGAACGGGTGCCGCGCATCGACGGGTTCACCCTGGACCTGATCATCGACTACGTCGCCTGCGTGATCGTCCCCGCGTGCTTCATGTACGAGTTCCGGGTCGTGCCGAACAACAACTTCGGTATCGCCGTGCTGTGCCTCATGGTCGCCACCTCGGCCATCTGGTTCGCGCGCCGCGACATGATGAGCGAGGACTTCTGGTTCCGCGGCTTCCCGGCGGCGTGGAACCTGGTCGCTCCGGTGATGTTCCTGATGGAGGCGCGTACCTGGGTGGGCGCCATCATCACGATCGTCCTGTCGGTGCTCTCGCTGACGAACCTGCCGTTCCCCCACATCATGCGGGCCCGCTTCCTGCGGGTACCGACCTGGATCATGACCGCGATCTGGATCGGCGGCATGCTCGTCGGCACGTTCACCTATCCGGACCACCCGTGGATCGCGCGGCCGTTCCTCTACGCCGGCAGCGTCTACTTCGCGCTGCTGTCGTTCATCCGGCTGGGGTACACGATGCGGCGCAGCGTCCCGGAGTCATAGATGGCCCTGCCCGACAGCGGCAGTGCCCCGATCATCGCCCTGCTGGTGGTGGCCGGGCTGGCTTTCGCCACCCGCTGGGTGTTCAAGTCCTCACGGCCCAAGCGCGCCGAGCACCCGGTGGACGCCACCGACGCCCGGGAACTGGGACTGCTCTCGGTCATCGCGACGGTGAACCGGACCGAGGCGCTGGCGCAGCGGGCGCAGCTGGGCCAGGTGGGCATCCGGTCCTCGCAGTCGCGCCGCTCGGACGGACGGGTCGACCTGCTCGTCTTCCACGCCGACGTGGAGGCAGCGCGCCGCGTCCTCGGCCACTGAAGGGGCGCAGTAGGCGCTCAGCCCGAGGTGCTGTCGACGCGCTCGACGTCCGCGCCGAGGGCGCGCAACTGCTCCTCGAAGCGGACGTAGCCGCGGTCGATGTGGTGCACCTCGGCGACTTCGGTCACGCCCTCGGCGACCAGGCCGGCAATGACCAGGCCCACCCCGGCGCGGATGTCGGTGGCGCGCACCGGTGCGCCCGACAATCGCTGCTTGCCCCGGATCACGGCATGGTGACCGTCGGTGCGCACGTCCGCGCCCATCCGCGAGATCTCGTCGCAGAACATGAACCTGGCCTCGAACAGGTTCTCGGTGATCATTGCGGTCCCGTCGGCGATGGACAGCAGCGCGATCGCCTGCGGCTGCAGGTCGGTCGCCAGACCGGGATACGGCAGCGTCACCACGTCGAAGCTCTTCGGCCGCTCGCTCATCGCCACACGGAACCCGTCCGCGCGGACCTCTACTTCCGCGCCGGCGCGCACGAGCTTGTCCAGCGCGATCTCGAGGTGCGCGGAGTCCGCGCCGAGGACCGTGACGTCGCCCCGGGTCGCCACCGCCGCCATGGCCCAGGTTCCCGCGACGATGCGGTCGGCGACGGCATCATGCGTTGTCGGGTGCAACTGCGGGACACCGGTGATCTCGAGCGTCGAACTGCCGATCCCGTCGATCTGCGCGCCCATGGCGACGAGCATCCGGCACAGATCGACGATCTCGGGCTCGCGCGCGGCGTTGTCGATCACGGTCGTGCCCTTCGCGAGCACGGCCGCGGTCATGATGTTCTCGGTCGCGCCGACGCTCGGGAAGTCCAGCCAGATCGTCGCGCCGCGCAGTTCCGGTGCCTCGGCCACGATGTACCCGTGCTCGACGTGGATCTCGGCACCGAGCCGCTCGAGCCCGGCAAAGTGCATGTCCAGCGGGCGCGAGCCGATCGCGTCACCCCCGGGGAGGGCGACCCTCGCGCGCCCGGTGCGGGCCAGCAACGGACCGAGGACGCAGATCGAGCCGCGGATGCGGCGGACGAGTTCGTACGGCGCCTCCCACATCGGCGTCTCGGGCACGGTGACCCGCACCTCGTCGGTGCGTCCCACCTGCGTCTCACTGACCTCGCAACCGAGCCGCTCGAGCAGTTGGTGCATGATGCCCACATCCGAGATGGCGGGCAGGTTCCCCAGGACGGTCTCGCCCGGCGCCAGCAGGGCGGCCGCCATCAGCTTGAGCACGCTGTTCTTCGCGCCGACAACGGGGACCTCACCCGCGAGCCGGGCGCCGCCGATGACCCGCAGCACCTGCGGGGCGCCCGGCGTGGCCGTCGTCCCGGTCGGATCGCCCGCACGCTCGCTCACGGGCCAAGGCTATCGTCCGGGAATGGCTGTGCACTTGACCCGCATCTACACCCGAACCGGCGACGACGGCACGACCGGACTCGGCGACATGAGCCGCGTCCGCAAGACCGATCCCCGGGTGGGTGCGTATGCCGACTGCGACGAGACGAATGCCGCGATCGGGACCGCCTTGGCTCTCGGCAACCTGCCGGAGCCGATCGCAGCGGTCCTGGCCACGATCCAGAACGACCTGTTCGACGTCGGTGCCGACCTGTGCACGCCCGTGCGCCCCGACCCGGAGTACCCGCCGTTGCGGGTCGAGCCGAGCTACACGGCCCGGATCGAGGGCTGGTGTGACCGGTTCAATGACGAGCTGCCGAAGCTGGCCAGCTTCATCCTGCCCGGCGGCACGCCCGGCGCCGCGCTGCTGCACCAGGCGCGGACCCTGGCCCGGCGGGCCGAACGCAGCGCCTGGGCGCTGTACGAGGACGACCCGGACCGCACCAACCGGGAGGCGCTGCTGTACCTGAACCGGCTCTCGGACCTGCTGTTCATCCTCGCCAGGGTCGCGAATCCGGACGGTGACGTGCTCTGGAAGCCGGGCGGGGAGCGGTGACCGTCCTGGTCCTCATGGGTGTCAGCGGATGCGGCAAGTCCACGGTCGCGGGCCTGCTGGCCGGCCGACTCGGCTGGGATTTCTGCGAGGGTGACGACCTGCACCCGGCCGAGAACGTCGCCAAGATGGCGGCCGGGATTCCGCTCACCGACGACGACCGGCTGCCCTGGCTGCGCCGCATCGCCGCCTGGATCGACGCGGAGCGTCGGGCCGGCCGGCCCGGCGTGGTGACCTGCTCGGCGCTCAAGCACCGCTACCGGGACGTGCTGCGCGGCCCGGGTGTGGTGTTCGTCCTGCTCGACGGCAGCAAGGACCTCATCGCCACGCGTATGCGCGCTCGGCACGAGCACTTCATGCCGGTGAGTCTGCTCGACTCGCAACTGGCCGATCTCGAGCGTCCCGACGAGACCGAGCAGGCGCTCATCGTCGACATCGGGCCGCCGCCGGCCGCCCAGGCCGCGCAGATCATCGACACGCTCGGGCTCGAGAGCGCCTAACCGCCGAGGCGCTCGAGCACCCGGCGCACCTGCGGCCCGGGTGGTCCGAGGTTGTCGATCACCAGGCGCGGCCGGGTCCACGGTTCGTATTGCAGACCGGCGACGTCGGCCCAGTCCGGCACGACGTGACCGGCGAGATCCGCGGTGCGCGTCTCGACCCGCCGGCGGTGCTCGACCGGATCCGAGCACACGACCTCGACGAAGAGGCAGTCGGCGCCGGTCTCGTCGGCCAGCTCCGCCCAGCCGGCGCGGGCGACCTCGACCGGGTTGACGGCGTCCACGACCACCGAGCGGCCGGCATTGAGCTGGTCCCGGGCCAGCGCGTTGCCGACGACGTAGCCGACCGGTCCGCCGCTCGCGTCGAGCCCGCATCGCTGCACGGCGGTCTCGATCGCGTCGATGCGCACGAAGGTCGCACCCAGCGAGTCGGCGACCGACCGGCCGATCGACGTCTTGCCCGTGCCCGGCAGCCCGGCGAACACGACGAGAGTCACGTCGACGGCGCCGATTCGAGCCAGGACACGAAACCGGTGTAGGCACCCTCACCGAGCGCGAGGACGGCGTTGGTGTCACCATCCCGGCACTCCACGATCACCGCGGAGCCGGGCAGGGCGGTCAGTTCCGAGTCGACCGGCCGGCGGTGGCTGACCACCGAGACCTGGCCGCGGTTGAGCGTCCGGTTCGGGCGCGTCCCGATCCCGAGCGAGCTGTACCAGCGCAGCTCGTTGCCGGCGTAGCGGGCGACGCCGTAGCGCCACCTGGAATGTGTGCGCACGGCGACCGGGACGGCGCCGGGTGCCCGGAGCATGAATCGCTGCCGGGCCAGCACGGCCACGAGCGCGAGAAGGACGAGAACGGCCAAGCACACCGCGATGACGTCGAGGATGTGCACGGCAGCGAGTTGATCAGACGGACTCGCCGGCTGCGCGTAACCGGGATTTGGCTCGGTTGTGCGCCGCCACGCCTTCAGGACTGTCGTCGTCCTTGGTCCGGTCGAACGCGGCGCGGGCGCGGGCGACGTCTATCTCGTCGGCCTGCTCGGCCATCTCGGCGAGGACGGACACCCCGTCCTTGCCCACCGACAGGAACCCGCCGTGCGCGGCCACGCGCAGCGGCTCGTCACCCTCACGGTCGATCCGCACCACCCAGCCCGGCTCGAGTGCGCCGAGCAGGGGGGCGTGATTGGGCAGGATGCCGAGCTCACCGACCGGGGTGCGCGCGAACACCGCGGTGGCCTCGCCCTCCCAGATCGCGCGTTCGACCGACACCAGCCGGACGTCCATCGTTGCCACGGACTAGTCCTCGCCGCGCAGTTCGTGCGCCTTGCGCTCGAGGTCCTCGATGCCGCCACACATGAAGAAGGCCTGCTCGGGGTATTCGTCGAAATCGCCCGCTGCGAGCCGCTTGAACGCGTCGATCGTCTCCTCGACGGGGACGAACGAGCCGGGAATGCCGGTGAACTGCTCGGCGACGAAGGTGTTCTGCGAGAGGAACCGCTCGATCCGCCGCGCCCGGCCGACGATGATCTTGTCCTCTTCGGACAGCTCGTCGATACCGAGGATGGCGATGATGTCCTGAAGCTCCTTGTACCGCTGCAGGATCTCCTTCGTGCGCTGCGCGACCTGATAGTGCTCGTCGCCGACATATTCGGCAGCGAGGATCCGCGACGTGGAGTCCAGCGGGTCGACGGCCGGGTAGATCCCCTTCTCCGAGATCGGTCGCGAGAGCACCGTCGTCGCGTCCAGGTGGGCGAAGGTGGTGTGCGGCGCCGGGTCGGTGATGTCGTCGGCGGGGACGTAGATCGCCTGCATCGAGGTGATCGAGTGACCTCGGGTCGACGTGATGCGCTCCTGCAGTTCGCCCATCTCGTCGGCCAATGTCGGCTGGTAACCGACGGCGGACGGCATCCGGCCGAGCAGGGTCGACACCTCGGAACCGGCCTGGGTGAACCGGAAGATGTTGTCGATGAACAGCAGCACGTCCTGCTTCTGGACGTCGCGGAAGTACTCGGCCATCGTCAGCGCCGACAGCGCCACTCGCAACCGGGTACCCGGCGGCTCGTCCATCTGACCGAACACGAGCGCGGTCTTCTCGATGACCCCGGACTCGGTCATCTCGGTGATGAGGTCGTTGCCCTCCCGGGTGCGCTCACCGACGCCGGCGAACACCGACACGCCACCGAAGTTCTCGGCGACGCGGTAGATCATCTCCTGGATCAGCACCGTCTTGCCGACACCGGCACCGCCGAACAGGCCGATCTTGCCGCCGACCACGTAGGGCGTGAGCAGGTCGAGCACCTTGATGCCGGTCGCGAACATCTCGGTCTTCGACTCGAGCTCGGCGAACGGCGGGGGCTCGCGGTGGATCGACCACCGCTCCTTGATGTCGAGCTCGCTCTCGGGGACGTCGAGCGGCTCGCCGAGAGCGTTGAACACGTGGCCCTTGGTGACGTCGCCGACGGGCACGCTGATCGCGGCGCCGGTGTCGGTCACCTCGGCGCCCCGCACCAGACCGTCGGTCGGCTGCAGCGCGATCGCGCGGACCATGTCCTCGCCGATGTGCTGCGCGACCTCGAGGGTCAGCGTCTTGGACAGCTCACCGAGCTCGATCGGCACCTTGAGCGCGTTGAACAGCTTGGGAATCGAGTGGCGGCCGAACTCGACGTCGACGACGGGGCCGATGACCCGCACCACGCGACCGACGCCTCCCCCGCTCTCGGCGGTCTTCTCGGTGCTCTCTGCTACGGCGGTCATTCGTCTCTCCCTGCTGCGGCAAGAGCATCGGCGCCGCCGACGATCTCGCTGATTTCCTGGGTGATCTCTGCCTGGCGGGCCTGGTTGGCCAACCGGGTGTAGGTATTGATGAGCTCATTGGCGTTGTCGCTGGCCGACTTCATCGCCCGGCGACGAGCAGCCGACTCCGAGGACGCCGACTCGAGCAGGGCCGAGAAGATGCGCGCGCTGATGTAGCGCGGCAGCAGGGCGGCGATGAGTTGCTCGGCCTCGGGCTCGAACTCGTAGAGCACGGACTCGCCCTTGCTCTCGGCGTCCTTGCCGGACGCACCGTCAGCGTCCGTGTCGCCCTTCTTCTCGGCGTTCTTCGCCGCCTTCGTGCGCTCCTCCTCGACGATGTCCTTCACCGGCGACAGCAATTGCGCCACCGGAGTCTGGGTCACCGAGTTGGTGAACTGGGTGTAGACGACGTAGAGCTCGTCGAGGCCCATCATGTCCTCGTCCGAACCCGTCGAACGGGCCGACGTGGCGCTCAGGGCGATCTCGAGCTTCTCGGTGAGATCGCGGATGTTGCCGAAGCCGGGTTGCTCGGAGAAACCCGTCCACGACCCGGCGATCGGGATGCGGCGGAAGTTGAAGTACGCCGTGCCCTTGCGGCCGATGATGTAGCGCACGACCTCGCGGCCGTCCGCCTCCAGTTGACGGGTCAGCTCGTTCGCCCGCCGGATCGCGTTGGCGTTGTAGCCGCCGGCCAGGCCGCGGTCGCTCGTGATGAGCAGGATCCCGGTGCGCTGCGGGTTCTCGACACCGGTCAGCATCGGGTGCTTGAGCGACGCGTCTTCCAGCACAGCCGACAGGGCGCGGGTCAGCTCCTCGGCGTACGGGCGGGCAGCCCGCATCCGCGCCTGCGCCTTGGCGATGCGCGACGCGGCGATGAGTTCCATCGCCTTGGTGATCTTGCGCGTCGATTGAACCGATCGAATTCTTCGTCGGTAGACGCGAAGCTGGGCACCCACGAGGTCAGCTGTCCTTCGACGACGACGCGGACTCGGTCGGCTGGAACTGCTTCTTGAAGTCCGTGACCAGCTTCTCCAGCTGCTCGGTCAACTCATCGTCCAGGCTCTTGGCCGAGGCGAGGGTGTCGAACAGCCCGTCGGCGTTGTGCCCGACGTAGTCGAGGAATTCCGCCTCGAAGCGGCGCACGTCGCCGGTGTCGATGTCGTCCAGCTTGCCGGTCGTCCCGGCCCAGATCGAGACGATCTCGCGACCGACCGGGAACGGCGAGGACGCCGGCTGCTTGAGCAGCTCGACCAGCCGGGCGCCACGGGCCAGCTGTTGCTGGCTGGCCTTGTCCAGGTCCGACCCGAACGCCGCGAAGGCCTCGAGCTCGCGGTACTGCGCCAGGTCGACGCGCAGTCGACCGGCCACCGCCCGCATCACCTTGGGCTGTGCGGCACCGCCGACACGCGACACCGAGATGCCGACGTTGACTGCCGGTCGGACACCGGCGTTGAACAGGTCGGTCTCGAGGAAGCACTGGCCGTCGGTGATCGAGATGACGTTGGTCGGGATGTAGGCCGAGACGTCGTTGCCCTTGGTCTCGATGATCGGCAGGCCGGTCATCGAGCCGCCGCCGAGGTCTTCGGACAGCTTCGCGCAGCGCTCGAGCAGCCGGCTGTGCAGGTAGAACACGTCACCGGGGTAGGCCTCGCGTCCGGGCGGGCGGCGCAGCAGCAGTGAGACCGCGCGGTACGCCTCGGCCTGCTTGGACAGGTCGTCGAAGACGATGAGGACGTGCAGGCCCTGGTACATCCAGTGCTGGCCGATGGCCGAACCGGTGTAGGGGGCGAGGTACTTGAAGCCGGCCGAGTTCGCCGCGGGCGCAGCGACGATGGTCGTGTACTCCATCGCGCCTGCCTCTTCGAGCGTCTGGCGGGCGGCCGCGATCGTCGAGCCCTTCTGGCCGATGCCGACGTAGATGCAGCGCACCTGCTGCTTCGGGTCGCCGGTCTTCCAGTTGTCACGCTGGTTGATGATCGCATCGAGGCACACGGTGGTCTTGCCGGTCTGCCGGTCGCCGATGATCAGCTGGCGCTGACCGCGGCCGATCGCGGTCATCGAGTCGATCGCCTTGATGCCGGTCAGCATCGGCTCGCGGACCTCTTGGCGCTGCACGACCGTCGGAGCCTGCAGTTCGAGCGCGCGGCGCTCCTCGGCCTGGATCTCGCCCTGGCCGTCGATCGGGTTGCCGAGCGCGTTCACGACGCGGCCGAGGTAGGCATCGCCCACGGGGACGGAGAGGATCTCGCCGGTGCGCTTGACCTCCTGCCCCTCCTGGATCTGCGACGCGTCGCCCAGGATGACGACGCCGATGTCGCGGACGTCGAGGTTCAGCGCAATGCCGAGCGTGCCGCCCTCGAACTCGAGCAGCTCGTTGGTCATGCAGCTGGGCAGGCCCTCGACGCGCGCGATGCCGTCGCCGGTCTCGGCCACGACGCCGACCTCCTGGCGGGAGGCATCGGGCGAGTACGAGGACACGTAGCTCTCGATCGCGCTCCGGATCTCGTCTGCGGAGATCGTCAGCTCTGTCATCGGCGGTAGTCCTTGCTCTCGTCGGTGCTGGAGGTGGTGCGGGTCGTGCAGGTCATTCGGTGCGGGCCGCTCATCCGGCGAACGCGGCGCGGGCCTCGTTGAGCCTGGTCGCCACGCTGCCGTCGATGACCTCGTCGCCGACGCGGACGACGAGCCCACCCCGGACGGCTGGCTCGACGGCGTAGCGGACGTCGATGCGTCGGCCGTACAGCTCCGACAGCGCCCGCGCCAGGTCACGCTGTTGCTTCTCGGTCAGTTCGGTGGCGGACACGACCCGGGCGACCGAGAGCTCGCGTCGGGCGGCCGAGGCCTGCAACAGGTCGTCGATCGCCAGCACGATGCTGCGCTTGCGCTCGCTGACCACGGCGTGCTCGAGCAGCCCACGGGTGACCGGGTGGACCCGGTCGCCGAGGACGTTGCCGACCAGCTCACGTCGACGGTCCGCTCCGGCACTCGCCTCATCGAGCAGTGTCGTGAGTGACGTCTCCGCGTCGAGGATCCGCTCGAAGCGGAACAGCTGGTCCTCGACCGCCTCGAGCGCGCCTACCTGCTCAGCCGCAGCGAGCAGGACGTCGTTGCCGGCCTGCTCGATGGAGTCGAGCAGGTCCCACGGTGAGGACCACCGCAGCGACACCGCCGCCTGCACGATCTGCAGCGCGCTGGTGCCGATCTTGGCCTCGAGCAGCGAGGTGGCAAGGCCCGCCCGCGCCTCGGCCGACGAGGCGGGTGCGGCCAGCAGGCGACGCAGCCGAGGCTGGCGCTGCAGCACCCCGGCGACGGAGTACAACTCCTCCGCGAGGCCGGTGAGCCCGTCCAGCTTCGAGAACCGGCTGACCGCCGCGTCCACGCGTGGGCGGAGCTCGAGAAGCGCCTTCCGGCTGGCTGCCTGCATCACGACTGCTGTCCCGCCTCCGCGCGTCCCTGGGCATCCAGGCCCGAGATGAACGCATCGACGGTGGCGCGGATCTGCGTGTCGTCGGCCAGCCGCTGATCGACGATCTTCTCGGACAGCTCGACGGCCAGCGTGCCGATCTCGGCACGCAGTTCGCGCACGATCGCGCTGCGCTGGCGGGCGAGCTGCTCGTCGCCGCGGGCGATGATGCGATCGGCTTCCTCGTGCGCCTGCTGCCGGAGTTCCTCGACGGTGCGCTGTGCCTCGGCGCGCGCACTCTCGCGGATCTGGGCAGCCTCCAGACGCGCTTCCTTCAGCGCGTTCTGATAGGCCGACTCGGCTTCGGCGAGCTTGACGCGCGCCTCGTCGGAGTCGTCCATCTGCTGCTTGATGATCGCCTGCCGCTCGCGCATCACCTTCTGCGCCGGCGGCACGATGTAGCGGCCGACGATGAACAGGATCAGCAAGAAGGCGAAGAACTCCGCGATGAACGTCGCGTTGGGCAGCAGGAAGTTGTCGGCCGCGAGCACGGTATGGGGCTGTGCCATGACGTCGGTCCTCAGTCCTGGATCAGGTCGGGATGACGAAGACGAACAGCACCGCGAAGGCGAGGTTGATGAAGTACGCCGCCTCGACCAGACCCACGGTGAGGAAGAACAGCGTCTGCAACTGACCCTGCGCCTCCGGCTGCCGGGCGACGCCCTGGATCAGCGAGCTACCGGCGAGACCGTCACCGATGGCTGCGCCGACGGCACCGCCGCCGAGCGCGAGCCCGCCACCGATGAGACCGCCTGCGATCTCGATCGATCCGGTTGTTCCTGTTGCCATCTCTTCTCCTCGTTTCGTCGCTACTCGGCGAACGTTGTGATGGTGCTGGCGCGATGTGCGCTCAGTGCGCGCCTTCCTCCGAAGGCTTGACCGAACTGAAGTACAGGATCGTCAGCAGGCCGAAGATGAAGGCCTGGATGAGCCCGATGAAGGCGTCGAACAGCTTCCAGATCACGTTCGGTGCCCACAGGATGTAAGCGGGGAACAGTGCGATCAGCGACACCATGATCACCCCGGAGAAGATGTTGCCGAACAGACGCAATGAGAGCGTGACCGGCTTCATGAGTTCTTCGAGGATGTTCAGCGGGATGAGAATCCGCGGCTTGCGGAACAGGTGCCCGTAGTACCCGCGCACACCCTTGCGGCGGACGCCGGCGATGTGCATCCAGATGATGACGAACAGCGCGAGCGCGTAGGTGAGGTTGACGTCCGAGGCCGGCGGCGGTACGTACTCGGGGCTGTGGCCGGTCGGGACGATCGACAGCCAGTTCGCGATCAGGATGAACAGGAACAGGGTCATCGCGAGCGGCACGACGAAGGGCGCGGTCTTCACGCCCATCGAGTCCTCCACCTGCTTCTCGACCTGTTGCGTCACGGTCTCGAAGAACAGCTGGATCTTGCCCGGGTTACGCGCGCTCAGCCGGCGGCGCATCAGCAGGCCCAGGCCGATGATGATCGCGCCCGCGATCAGGGTGCCCGTGATCGTGTCACCGTTCAGCGTCACCCCGAACACGTGCCACTCGATGTGGTGGCCGACCTCGATGTTGATGGCCTGCGGGACGGCCGTCATGCCGAGGGCCGCAAGCTACGGAAGACCGGTACGGCCGCACCGACAAGCATCAGGATCTGGAACACCGCCAGCCCGGCGAACACGCCGAGGCCGTCCGGGCGGATGAGCAACGCCAGGCCGAACGCCAGCAGGGTGATCGCCCCCAGGCGACCGATGACGCCATGGCGGAAGCGCTTCTTCGTGACCGCACCGCCGGACGTCGCGTACCGGATCACCGACACCTGCAGCATCCGGTTGTTCAGCGCACCCAGGGCCAGGCCCAGGCAGGCGAACACACCGAGCAGTGGGCGGCCGGCGAACGACAGCGCCACGACGCTCACGCCGCCCAGCACGGCAGCGACGATCACGGACCGGCGCAGGTTGCCGGCAGCGCTCACCGGCAGAGTCACCACCGGTTCCAGGTCGTTGCCCAACTGCGTGCTCTCCACTCGTCCAACCCTTCGTTCGGGTCTGTTGTCGTCCGTCTCTACGTCTGCGGGTTCGAGTCCGAACCCAGATACTTCCGGAACTGCATCACTACATAGGCCGCAGCGGCGACCATCCCGACGGCGACCCCGACCAACACGAAGGCGGGACCTGTCGAGAGAGCCTTGTCGAGCAGCCAGCCACCCGCCATACCGAGGGCGACCAGGGCGGCGACAGCGGCCCCCATGCCGAGCAGCTCAGGCCAAGCCGGGGTACGGGTTGCCATGCGGGACGGCTTACTACCGCGCGAGAAGAGCCCGGGAATGTGTCTCGGTCACAGGCGACTCCTCCGTGTCACGGGGACTTGTCTTGTCTCGACAGAGCTCTCGTCCCGGTCTGCTGTCACACGCCAAAAACCGGGAATTTCAACCCGGTTTCGCCGCTGCGGCGAACGTATCACAGCGTCACGGGCGCCTTCAGCGCGGCCTCAGGACGCCCCGCCGCCCCGTGATGAGCGCGACGACTCGGCCGTCCACCTGGCCTGTTCGGGGAACGCCGCCACCGCCCCGTGCCGACGGCGCAGTCGTGGCACTACCAGCAGCAGCACACCGAGGACGGCACCGCACCCGGCGGTGAGCAGCGGGATCCACGCCCCTTGCGAGATCGAGTACGCAGTTACGCCGAAGGCCAGCAGCGCCGACCAGAAGTACATCAGCAGCACCGCACGCCGATGGCTGTGCCCGAGGCCCAGCAACCGGTGGTGCAGGTGGCGTTTGTCCGGCGCGAACGGTGACTGGCCGCGGCCGAGTCGGCGCACCACCGCGAGCAGCAGGTCCAGGAACGGAATGGCGAGCACGGCCAGGGTGAGAATCAGCGGCAGCGCGATCGGCAGGTAGGTCCCGGCCCCGTCGAACACCTGCGGATCGGTGCTCGTCGTCGCCGTCGTCGCAGCCGCCGAGAGCATCAACCCGATCAACATCGAGCCCGAGTCGCCCATGAAGATCCGGGCGGGGACGAAGTTGTGCGGCAGGAAGCCGAGGCAGGTGCCGATCAGCGCCGCGGTCAGCAGCGTCGGCGCGGCGGCGACGTCGATGAAGTGCCGCTGCGCGAGGTGGTAGGAGAAGACGAAGAACGCCCCCGCGCCGATCGCGGTCACCCCGGCGGCGAGGCCGTCCAATCCGTCGACGAAGTTGATGGCGTTGATGGTGAGAACGGTGAGCAGGATCGTCAGCGGGATCGCGATGTCCCGGCTGAGGATCACCGTCCCGCTGTCACCCCAGGGCACGTAGACGTAGGCGAGTTGGACGCCGCCGAGCGTGACCATGATCCCGGTGGCGACGACCTGGCCGGCCAGTTTCGTCACCGAGTCGAGGTCGTACCGGTCATCGAGCGCGCCGATCGCGCAGATCAACGCTGCGGCAACCAGGATCCACGGGACCTCCGGCCCCTGGTCGAAGGCACCGCGCAGCGTCGGCAACTGGGCGGCGACGAACAGCGAGAGCGCCAGCCCGACGAAGATGGCCACGCCCCCGAGCCGGGGAATGGCGACGGCGTGGACGTCACGGTCGCGGGGCTTGGCGATCGCGCCCCACGTGACGGCGAGACTGCGCGCGATCGGGGTGGCGAGGAAGCACCCCGCCGCGGCCACCGAGGCCACGAGCAGGTACTCGAGGGTGGGGTGGGGGCCGACGGCGGCGGCTTCGACCGCGATCATCCGACGAGCTCGGCAACCACTGCGCGCAACTGGTCCACCGTCACCGCACCCGCCCGCACGACCCGCGGCACCTCGGCGGTCACATCGACGATCGTGGACGCGACGCCCGTTCGTGCCGGGCCGCCGTCGAGATAGACGGCGACATCATCACCCAACTGCTCACGCGCCTCGGTCGCGGTCAGGGCCGCGGGCTGCCCGGTGCGGTTGGCGCTGGACACGGCCATCGGGCCGGTGGTTTCGAGCAGTTCGATCGCGACGGGGTGCAGCGGCATCCGCACGGCCACGGTCCCCCGCGCGTCGCCGAGGTCCCAGGACAGGCTCGGTGCCTGTTCGACGATCAGGGTCAGCCCGCCCGGCCAGAAGGCTTCGACGAGGTCCCACGTCTCTGCGGACACGCTGGCGACGAGTCCCTCGATCGTGGACCAGGAGCCGACGAGCACCGGCACCGGCATGTCACGGCCGCGCCCCTTGACCGCCAGCAGTTCGGCCACCGCGGCGGAGTCGAACGCGTCGGCGCCGAGGCCGTAGACGGTGTCGGTGGGCAGGACGACCAGTTGGCCGGACGACACGCAGTGCGCCGCCGACGACAACGCCGCGGCGCGCGCACTCGCGTCGTTGCAGTCGTAGAACAGCGCCACCGAACCTCCTGGCCTCGTGTCGGCGGGCGCCGGTCCCACTGGCGGCCCGCGACCTCTCATCCTGCACCAGCGCGCTGTGTCGCGTCAGGAGCGGCGCCGGGTGGTGACGTAGCGGTCGCGGCCGGCGAGGTCGACGTGGCCGGTCGTCTCGGTCCACCATCCGCTGCTTCGAACGAGGTCGAGGACGGCGCCGGCGTGGGTCTCGTCGTGCTCCAGGGCGAGGACGCCGCCGGATCGCAGCAACTGTCCGGCTGCGCGGATCACCGTCGACATCAGGTCGAGCCCCGCCACACCGGCAAAGACCGCGCCGGGCGGATCAGCGCGCACCTCGGGCTCGACCGGGGTGCGGTCGGGGACGTAGGGCGGGTTGCACACCACCACGTCCACCCGTCCGTGCAAGGCACTGAGCAACGTCGGGTCACCGACGTCGCCGCCGATGATCTCGATCGGTGTGCCCGCGGCGTTGCGGCGCAGCCAGCCGAGCGCCGCGTGATCGTTCTCGACGGCGACCACCCGGGCGCCGGGGACCTCGTCGGCGATCGCGAGGGCGAGGGCACCGCTGCCCGAACACAGGTCGACCGCGGTGGGCCCGGAGGTGCTGGTCAGGTCGGCCAGCACTGCGTCG
Organism: uncultured Actinomycetota bacterium; assembly: GCA_963750295.1. GTDB lineage: Bacteria > Actinomycetota > Actinomycetes > Mycobacteriales > Jatrophihabitantaceae > CAVVPY01. The sequence goes on along the minus strand of CAVVPY010000001.1, from coordinate 515,127 downwards.
ACGAGCAGTTCGGTCTCGGGCCGCGGGACGAACACCCCGGGGCCCACCGCGACCTCGACGTGACGGAAGGCGGCGGTGCCGAGGATGTGCTGCAGCGGCTCGCGCCGCGCGCGGCGGGCCAGGCGCTGCTCGAAGTCGTCAGCCACCGGCTGGCTCACCTGCGTTCTGGCCGCGAGCGCGCCACGTCCGAGTCCGAGTGCATCGGCGAGCAGGAATTCGGCGTCCACCCGCGGCGAGGCCACTCCGGCGGCGGCGAGCCGTTTCGTCGCGTCGGCGAGCAGGACGCTGACCTCGGGCACGGCTCAGGCGCCGGTACCCGACAGCAGCGCCTCGGCGTCCGCGTGGGTCAGCGCATCGATGACGTCGTCCAGCGCACCGTCGAGCACCTGGTCGAGGTTGTAGGCCTTGAACCCGACGCGGTGGTCGCTGATCCGGTTCTCGGCGAAGTTGTAGGTGCGCACGCGTTCCGAGCGGTCCACCGTGCGTACCTGCGAGCGGCGCGCGACCGACGCGGCCGCGTCGGCCTGCTCCTGCGCCTGGGCCAGCAGCCTTGCGCGCAACACCCGCAGCGCCGCCTCGCGGTTCTGCAGCTGGCTCTTCTCGTTCTGCATCGAGACGACGGTGCCGGTGGGCACGTGGGTGATCCGAACTGCGGAGTCGGTCGTGTTCACGCTCTGCCCGCCAGGCCCGGACGAGCGGAAAACGTCGATGCGCAGGTCGTTCGGGTCGATCTCGATGTCGACGTCCTCGGCCTCGGGCAGGACGAGGACTCCCGCTGCGGAGGTGTGGATACGTCCCTGCGACTCGGTGACCGGCACCCGCTGGACCCGGTGCACGCCGCCCTCGTACTTGAGCCTGGCCCACACCGCGTGCGCAGGCGTGCGCGCGCGCACGGCGATCGTCGCCGACTTGACCCCGCCCAGGTCGGTGGGCTCCTCGTCGAGCACCTCGGTGACCCAGCCCTGCCGCTCGGCGTAGCGCAGGTACATCCGCAGCAGATCGCCGGCGAACAGCGCCGATTCGTCCCCGCCTTCGCCGGCCTTGACCTCGAGGATGACGTCCTTGCCGTCGTCGGGGTCCTTGGGCACCAGCAATTCGCGTAACCGGGCTTCGAGTTCGCCGACACGCGACTCGAGCTCGACGGCCTCGGCGGCGAACGAGGCGTCCACCGCCCCGAGTTCGCGGGCGGTGGCGAGATCCGCGCGCGCCGCCTCGAGGTCACCGGCGACGGCGACGACCGGCGCGAGTTCGGCAAAGCGCCGTCCCAGCCGCCGCGCCTGTGCCTGGTCGGCGTGCACCGCCGGGTCGGCCAGGGCCTGCTCGACCTCGGCGTACTCGGCCAGCAGTTCCGGCACCCGGCCGGTGTTCGGCTCGGTCACACCTCTCGCACCTTTCTCGCGTTGACCCTGGGCTGGCCGTGATTCGGCGCGGATCACGGCCACGGCGGGGTCAAAGCCGGGGTCGGCGGGCGAAAGAACGGCGCCCGCCGTCCGTCCGTGAAGGACGGGCGACAGGCGCCGGTTGGTGAGCTAGGAGTTGCGGACGCGCTTGCCGTAGCGCTTCTCGAACTTGTCGACGCGGCCGCCGACGTCCATGATCTTCTGCTTGCCCGTGTAGAACGGGTGGCAGGCCGAGCAGACGTCGGCGTGCAGGTGGCCGGACTTGGCCGTGCTACGGGTGGTGAAGGTGTTCCCGCACGAGCAGGTCACCTCGGTCACCACGTAGGCGGGGTGGATGTCGTTCTTCACTGCTGGATCCCTTCGACCGCGGCGACGCTGCGCGCCGCGCGATGTTTCAGTGGCGCCGGGTCGCCGTGTCGATCGTGGCGTGAACCGGAACCGGGTGGGGTGTAACCGTGTCAGTCTGCCAGGCAGGCGGGCCGACGACCAAAACGTCTGCTTAACCGCCACTGCCGGCCGGGGTATTCCCGACCGGCAGTCGCGGCAGAACCGCCGCCTCAGCCCTTGACCGACCCGGCCAGCAGGCCGCGGACGAAGAAGCGCTGGAGCGCGATGAACACGATCAGCGGGATGACGATCGAGATGAACGCCGCAGCGGGGATGACCTCGCCGCCCGCGCCCGAACTTGAGCCGATCAGCAGGTTGATCTTGACGGTGATCGGGCTGATCTCGGCGTTGCCGCCGGACATGACCAGACCGACGAACAGGTCGTTCCAGACCCACAGGAACTGGAAGATGCCGAACGCTGCCAACGCGGGGCGCAGCAGCGGCAGCATGACTTGCCGGAAGATCTGGCCGTGGCTCGCACCGTCGATCCGCGCGGCCTCGAGCAGATCACGCGGGATCTCGGACATGAAGTTGTGCATCAGGAACACCGCGAGCGGCAGTGCGAAGCAGGCATGGGCGACCCACACCGCGCCCACCGTTCCTGCCAACCCGAGCGGTGGAATGACGGTGACACTGCCGATGTGCGCTCCGTTGACGACGAAGCGCAGAAGTGGCACGACGGCGACCTGAAGCGGAACCACCTGCAGGGCGAAGATCCCGATGTAGATCCAGTCGCGGCCGCGGAAGTCGATCCACACCAACGCGTACGAACATAGCGCCGCCACGACGATCGGGATCACCGCCGCAGGGATCACGATGACGATCGAGTTCACGATGAACGGCAACAGGTTGCCCGTACCGCTCAGCATCCGGTGGTAGTTGTCGAATGTCATTCCGCTGAACGTCCACCAACCCTTGGTGTCCTGCGCCTGCTTGCCGCGGAAGGACTGCACCAACAGCCCGACGGTCGGGATCGTCCACACGACGCCGATGACCAAGGCGATCACCGAGGCCACCGGATTGGTCAGCCCCTTGCGTACCCGCCGTGCCGAGGTCGTCTGCAGATCGGGGTTCGGCTCAGCCGGTGCCCCGCCGGTCGGATCCATGACGATGGTCATCGCTCGACTCCCTCGTGGATCGCTTGCGTGCGGGCGCTCATCGGCCGGCCCTCGCGTTGACCATCTGTCGGACCTGGAAGGCGACGAACGGGATGACCAGCAAGAAGATCACCATCGCCAGTGCCGAGGCCCGGTGCTCGCCCAACGGCCCGGCGGCGGTACCCAGGCCGGCCTGGCTGTAGGTGGTGAACATCAGGTTGGCCAACGTGTCACCACCGAACTTGTCCGCGCCGAAGGTCCGGACGAGGTCGAAGATCTTCAACGTGGCGATCGAGATCGTCACGAGCACGACGATCAGCGTCGGCCGGATGTTCGGGATCACCACGCGCCGGAAGGCCTGCCCCTGCGTCGCGCCGTCGATCTTGGCAGCCTCGACGATCTCGGTCGGGACTGCCTTGATCGCTGCCGACAGGACCACGGTGGCGAAACCCGCCTGGATCCAGATCATCACCACGATCATCAACATCGTGAGTCGCCAACCACCGGTGGTCGGGAAGTTCAGCGGGCCGAGACCCACCCAGTCGAGCACGACGTTGACGAGGCCACTCGGCGCGTTCTGCGACGGCTGCTGGTACATCAAGCCCCAGATGACAGCCGCGCCGACGAACGAGATCGCCGTGGGCAGGAACACCAGCGACTTAGCGGCTGCCTCGCCGCGGATCTTGTCGATCGAATAGGCGTAGACCAGGCCGACGAGCGTCGCGACGAGGGGCGCGACCAGCGTCCAGAGGATGGTGTGCCACAGCGCGTAGAGGGCGTCGTTGTTGGTGAACACCCAGCGAAAGTGCGCGAAGTTGTTCCACGAGCCACCCTTACTGGCCAGGCAGGTGTTCCCGGGAACCGGGACGCACAAGCCCTTCGTGCGCACCTCGGCGGACGTGAGCGACGAGATTGCGGTCTTGATGATCGGGCCTACCAGGCCGATGCCCAGCAGGATGAAGGCCGGCACCATGAACAGCAGCGCCTGCCACTTCTCCCTGCCCCGTCGAGGGGCGTGGTCGATGAGCAGCAGCAACAGGCCGATGACACCAAAGAAGAGGATCACCATCAGGATGGCGAAGCCAAGTTTGCCGGCTGCGGATCCGGAATGAGCTAGGTCGTAAAGCCATTGCACGGTCGATCACTTCCCTCCCGCGAGTGGATGAACGAAGTCTGCACCGAAAGCGACCGGACGGTCCATATCCAGACCGCCCGGTCGCTACTTTCGGTGTCGCTAGCTTTCGCCTACTTCGGCCAGGACGCTTCGACCTTGTCCAGAGCATCCTTGGTGCTCTGCCCGAGGATCCACTGGGTCATCTGTGTCCAGAACGTTCCCGCACCGACCGAGGCCGGCATCAGGTCCGATGCGTCGAACCGGAACGTCGCGGTCGGATCGGTGAGGATGTCGACCGACAGCTTGTCGACCGGGTCCTTGAACACCGTCTTGTCGACGTTCATGTTCGCCGAGGCCCACCCGGAGGTGTTGCTCGCTGCGTTCTCCTTGGCCTTGTTGGTCGCCCACAGCGCGCTGGCCAGGTAGAGCTGAGTCGCCTCGACCTCGGGCCGGTCGGCGAAGGCACCGACGAACTCGCCACCGCCCTCTACCGGCTTGCCGAACTTGTCGCTGATCGGCGGCTCGTAGAACGCGAACAGATCGCCGTTCTCCGCGACCGTGTAGCCCTTGTCCCAGTTGGCCGCGTAGAAGTTCGCCTGCGCGTGCAGCATGCACTTGCCGGTCTCGACCGGCAGGCCTGCCTTGGCGAACGACGTGGTCGCGATCGACTTCACGTCACCGATCCCCGCGTTCACGTACTTGGGGTTCTTCACGATCTTGCCGACCTCGTTCAGGACGTTCTGAACCTTCGGGTCGTTGAACGGGATCTGGTGGTTGGTCCACTGGTCGTAGACGTCCGGCCCGTACATGCGCAGCATGACCTCTTCCATCCAGTCGGTCAGTACCCAACCGGTGGCGGTGCCGGACTCGATGCCGACGCACCAGGGCTTGTGCCCGTCCGCGGCCATCTTGTCCGACAGCGTGATCATGTCGGCCCAGGTCGTCGGGACGGTGTAGCCCCACTGCTTGAAGTACTTCGGCGAGTACCAGACAAGCGACTTGACGTTGCCGCCAAGGGGGGCGGCGAAGTAGTAGCCGCCGACGGTGCCGTAACCGACCCAGCTGGCGTTCCAGTTCTTCTCGGCCTCAGCCGTCACAGCCTGCGACGCCGGCTTGAGCGTGCCCGCCGTCGCGAAGGTCTGCAGCAGGCCCGGCTGCGGGAAAATGGCGAGGTCAGGAGCGTTGCCACCCTGGACCTTGGTCTTCAGCGCGGTCTCGAACTCCTTGTCGCCGGTGTACTGGACGTCGATGCCGGTGCACTGTTCGAACTGCTTGACCGACTTGACGTGCAGGGCGAGCTCGGGGTCGGTGATGGAGGTGTAGATCGTCACCTTGGCGCCGGAGTACTTGCCGTACACGCCGTAGTCCGCGCAAGCGCCGGTCATCGTCACGGCCTTGATCTTGGACGCGGGTTGCTTGGAAGTGTCGACGCCACCGGACGACGACGAGGACGGGTTGCTCCCGCCGGTATTGGTAGTTCCTCCGCCGCCGCTGCTACTACAGGCGGCGGCAGCGGAAGTCACGAGAAGTGCCGCTGCGAGGGCCGTGATCGGCCTCGTCAACATCATCCTGAGGTCCCCTCTCCATGGGTGGACACGAGTGCCGGTAGCTGCCCCGGCAACGCTTTCAGCACCATGACACACGTCACTTCCGGCACGGTAGACCTTCGCGATTCCGTGTCCGGATTGTTGCCAAACGATGTCGGCAGACGGCCCCGCCGCACGATTAGGCCGATCTGCGGCAGGTAAATGCTTGGTGAGGAGCCGGGCACGCGCGCGAACATTCCGCACGCCTAACCGGTTCAGGAACCCACCCGAAGGCGGGCGGGGAAACGTCGGCGCGAGCGCGCCCGGCAATCAGTCCTGGCCGGGTGTCGTCTTCGCGATCTGCATCAGGAACTCGTAGTTGGTCCGCGTCTTGCGCAGCCGGTCCAGCAACAGGTCGATCGCCTGCTGCGGGTCGAGGGCGTGCAGCACCCGACGCAGTTTGATCGTGACCGCCAACTCGTCCGGCGAGAGCAGGATCTCTTCCTTACGCGTTCCCGACTGGTCGACATCGATAGCCGGGAACACGCGCTTGTCGGCTATGCGGCGATCCAGCTTGAGTTCGGCGTTACCGGTGCCCTTGAACTCCTCGAAGATCACGGTGTCGGCTGCGGACCCGGTCTCGACCAGCGCGGTGGCGAGGATCGTCAGCGAGCCGCCGTTCTCGATGTTTCGCGCCGCGCCGAGGAACCGCTTCGGCGGGTAGAGCGCGGTCGAGTCGACACCACCGGACAGGATGCGTCCACTCGCGGGTGCGGCCAAGTTGTACGCACGGCCGAGCCGGGTGATGTTGTCGAGCAGGACGACCACGTCGTGGCCGAGCTCGACGAGCCGCTTGGCCCGCTCGATGGACAGTTCGGCGACCATGGTGTGGTCCTGCGGCTTGCGGTCGAAGGTCGAGGCGATCACCTCACCCTTGACCGAGCGCTGCATGTCGGTGACCTCTTCGGGACGCTCGTCGACGAGCACCACCATGAGGTGCACCTCGGGGTTGTTCGTCGCGATCGCGTTCGCGACGGCCTGCATGATGCTGGTCTTGCCGGCCTTCGGCGGCGAGACGATCAGCGCCCGCTGCCCCTTGCCGATCGGCATCACCAGGTCTATGACGCGGGTCGTCAAGATGTGCGGCTCGGTTTCCAGCCGCAGTCGCTCCTGCGGGTAGAGCGGGGTCAGCTTGGTGAACTCGACCCGGGTCTTGGACTCGTCGGGCGCCGTGCCGTTCACGGTGTCCAGGCGCACGAGCGGGTTGTACTTCTCCCGCCGCTCGCCGTCGCGCGGCTGCCGAATCGCGCCCGTGACGGCGTCACCGCGACGCAGGTTGTAGCGCCGGATGTAGTTGTTCTGGACGTACACGTCATCCGAACTGGCGTAGTACCCGCCGGTGCGGATGAACCAGGTGTTCTTGTCCTCGATCGCGTCCAGGATCCCGGCGACGGGAATCAGCACGTCGTCCTCGGCGATGGTCGGCTCGACCTCGTTCTGGCCGCCACCCTGCCCGGTACCGCCGCCTGGGCGCTCGCGGTTGCGTCCGCGGCGGTCGCGGTAGCGCCGGCCGCGGCGGCGCCCGCCGTCGAAGTCGTCGTCGGCGTAGTCGTTGCCCTGGCCGCCGCCGCCCTGGTTGCCCTGGTTGCCCTGGTTGCCCTGGCCACTGCCTTGGTTGCCCTGGCCTGCCGCCGCCCTGGTTGTTCTGGCCGCCGCCCTGATTGCGCTGGCCGCCGCCACCCTGGTTGCCCTGGTTGTTCTGGCCGCCGCCGCCCTGATTGCGCTGGCCGCCCTGGTTGCCCTGGTTGTTCTGGCCGCCGCCGCCCTGGTTGCCGCCCTGGGTCGAACGGCTCGGACGGTGGTCGCGCTGCTGTTCGCGCTGGTCGCGGCTGTCCGCGGGGTCGCGCTGGTCGTCACCGGTCGCCCCGGCGGTGTTCGCCGGCGATTCGTCGAACGGGGTGTCGGTCGCCTTGCCGGACTCGCGCCGCGGACGACCGTTCGTCCGGGCCGCCGTGCCGTTGACCGGCGCCGCGGCGGGGGCAGAAGCTGCGTCGGACTTGTCCGAGCGATCCGCACCCTTGGGACGCTGGGTGGGCGCCGACGGGGGCGCCGAGCCCGACCCGGAGCGCGCTGCCTGAATCGCGGCGATGAGGTCGTTCTTGCGGACCTTGGACGTGCTGATGCCCAGCCCGCTCGCGACCTGCTGCAGTTCGCCGAGCAGCATCGAGTTGAGCGAGCCGCGGCCGGAGCCGCGTGCGGGGGACGCAGACCCTTCCCCGTCCTTCTGGGACGCGGAGGTCTGCTCTTGGATATCTGTCACCTGAGTGTCGGATCCTTCCGATCTGCCGGACGCAGTCCGAAATGGCTGCGCCGGTGTGGGCGCCTGGCCGGTTGTTCGGCTGGCTCCCGGGTGAATCTGCGTTCCCGATCAAGAGAAGGTCGGGACGTTCATGGGTGGGACGATCAGTTCCGCGCCGGCGCGATGGTGGGGCGTTCAGGGGCGGAATGACCGGGCGGCTCACCTACCGGTATGGGCCGGTGTCGCCGGGTCTGATCGCCTCAAGCCTAGACGTTCGGCTCACCAGCAGCAACACCGGCTCCGCGCGGAGTGTTCCCACCACCGGGAACGATGCGGGCGCCGCCGCCGTCCACGGCAAGCGCCAGCGCCGCCCACCCGGACGGCGTCAGGGGCTCGATGCGCTTCACCTCGACGTCAGGTCCAGCCAGCACGAGCACGCTCGGACCGGCTCCGGACACGACGGCGGCAAGGCCTTCGGCGCGCAGCAGCGTGACCAGGGCCGCCGTCTGAGGCATCGCGGCTGCGCGGTAGGGCTGGTGCAGCCGGTCCTCGGTCGCCGCCAGCAGATCCGTGGGCTCCGGCGTCCCGCACAGCAGTCCGACCAGCAGCGCACTGCGCGCCGCCGAGAACGACGCGTCGGCGTGGGGGACGATGTCAGGCAGCAGGCCGCGCACCAGCCTGGTCTCGGCGCGCGACGGTGCGACCAGCACGATCGGGCGGATCGGCGGCTGCGCGCGGACCTGCACCGCCCGGCCTACGCCGCAGTCAGTCCAGGCGACGGTGAGGCCGCCGAGCAGGCACGCCGCGACGTTGTCCGGGTGGCCCTCGAGCCGGCTGGCCATGGCGAGCGCCACGTCGTCCGCCAGCGCGACGTCCCCACCCTCGACCAGGCCGCGCGCCAACAGGATGCCGGCGACGATCGCCGCCGCGGACGAGCCGAGCCCGCGCCCGTGCGGGATCCGGTTGGTGCACGCCAGTTCCAGACCGGTCGGCCGTCCACCGAGGTGATCGAAAGCCGCCCACATCGCGCGGACGATCAGGTGCGTCTCGTCGCGGGCAACGGACGCCTCGCCCTCGCCGGCGACATCGACCCGCAGGCCGGTGCCGCCGATCCGGGCGATCACGTCGTCGTAGAGCCCGAGCGCGAGCCCGAGCGCGTCGAAGCCGGGTCCGAGATTCGCACTGGTCGCGGGCGCGCGCACCCGCACGGCATCGGTGCGGAACTCGAGTCCCATGACGGTCCTACAAACCCAGTTGGACGGCGGCCGCGTGCGCGTCGACGGGCACGGTGATCGGTTTCGGTGCGCCGGAGATCGCCCACTCCGGATCCTTGAGCCCGTTGCCGGTAACCGTGCAGACCACGGTCGAACCGCGTGGCAGGTGGCCGTCCTGGGCGGCCTGCAGCAGGCCGGCGACGCTCGCCGCGGACGCCGGTTCGACGAACACCGCCTCGCTACGAGCGACGAGCCGGTACGCCTCGAGGATCTGCTTGTCCGTGACGGCGTCGATCCGGCCGCCGGACTCGTCGCGTGCCTGCTCGGCCTGCGTCCACGACGCGGGGTTGCCGATCCGGATCGCGGTCGCGATGGTCATCGGAGCGAGCACCGGCGCGCCGTTGACGATCGGCGCGGCACCGGCGGCCTGGAAGCCGAACATGCGCGGCACATCGGTCACGATGCCGTCCGCCTGGTACTCGCGGTAACCCTTCCAGTATGCGGTGATGTTTCCGGCGTTGCCGACCGGGATGCAGTGGACGTCGGGGGCGCGGCCGAGTTCGTCGCAGATCTCGAACGCGGCCGTCTTCTGCCCCTCGATGCGGAACGGGTTCACCGAGTTGACCAGCGCCACCGGGTAGTCGACCGCGAGTTTGCGCGCCAGTTCGAGACAGTCGTCGAAGTTCCCGTCGACCTGAAGCAGGCGGGCGCCGTGCACGAGTGCCTGGGCCATCTTGCCGAGGGCGATCTTGCCCTGCGGCACGAGCACCGCGCAGGTCATCCCGGCTCGCACGGCGTAGGCCGCCGCACTCGCCGACGTGTTGCCGGTGGACGCGCAGATGACCGCCTTCGCGCCTTCCTCGGCCGCCTTCGAGATCGCGACCGTCATGCCCCGGTCCTTGAACGAGCCGGTCGGGTTCGCGCCCTCGACCTTGAGGTGGACCTCGCACCCGGTGCGGCGGGACAGTTCGTGCGCCGGGATCAGCGGCGTGCCACCTTCGCGCAGCGTGATCACCGGTGTCGCCGCGGAGACGGGCAACCGGTCGCGGTAGACCTCGATCAGGCCGGGCCAGAGGTGCGGTGTCACATCAGTCCGCCGACATGCCTTCGACGCGCATGACGCTCGACCCGCGCACGAACGGCATGTCACCCAGGACGGCGACGGTCTTGGTGAGCGCCGCGTCGGCCGCACTGTGCGTCACGAGCACGAGGGTGGCGGCATCGCCGCGGCCTTCCTGGCGCACCGTCTGGATGCTGATGCCGTGCTCGGCGAACGCGCCGGCGACCGCGGCGAGTACGCCGGGCTGATCGGCGACGTCCAGGGCGACGTGGTAGCGGGTGAGCACGTCGCCGATGGCCTGCAGCGGGAGTGCGGCGTAGGCGCTCTCACCGGCGCCGCGGCTGCCGCTGACCCGATTCCGCGCGACGGCCACGAGATCACCGAGGACGGCGCTCGCGGTGGGCGCACCACCGGCTCCGCGCCCGTAGAACATGAGCGAGCCGGCTGCCTCGGCCTCGACGAAGACGGCGTTGAACGCGTCACCGACGCCGGCCAGCGGGTGGCTGCGCGGGATCATCGCCGGGTGGACCCGCACGGCGACGCGCTCACCGCGACCGTCGGCTGATCGCACCCGCTCGCAGATCGCGAGCAGCTTGATCGTGCAGTCCATCGCCTGTGCTCCGGCCATGTCGGTGGCGCTGACCTCGCCGATGCCCTCGCGGTAGACGTCGCTCGCGGTCACCCGGGTGTGGAAGGCGAGCCCCGCGAGGATGGCGGCCTTGGACGCGGCGTCGTACCCGTCCACGTCGGCGGTCGGGTCGGCCTCCGCGTAGCCGAGGGACGTCGCCTCGGCGAGCGCCTCGGCGAACCCGGCGCCGGTGGCGTCCATGCGCGAGAGGATGAAGTTCGTGGTGCCGTTGACGATGCCCATGACGCGGGTGATCCGGTCGCCGGCGAGTGACTCGCGCAGGGGACGCAGCAGCGGGATCGCGCCGGCCACCGCCGCCTCGTAGTACAGGTCCACCCCGGCGCGCGCCGCCGCGTCGTGCAGCGCGGCGCCGTCTTCGGCGAGCAGGGCCTTGTTCGCACTCACGACGCTCTTGCCACTTTCGAGCGCGCTCAGCAGCAGACTGCGCACCGGCTCGATCCCGCCGATCACCTCGACCACCACGTCGATGTCCGCGCGCGCCACGAGCGCGGCGGCGTCGGTCGTCACCAGTTCGGGGTCGAGGTCGGCATGCCGAGCGGGCCTGCGGACGGCGACCCCGGCAAGTTCGAGCGGCGCCCCGACGCGCGCCGCCAGGTCGTCGGCCTGCTCCTCGAGCAACCGCACGACTTGCGCACCGACGACGCCGCAGCCGAGCAGCGCGATCCGCACCGGATCACGCATCGGGCACCCCCGTGTCGAGGCGCAGCAGGTCGGCTTCGGTCTCACGCCGGACGAGGACGGTGGACGCGCCACCCCGTACGGCGACCACCGGCGGTCGCGGCACGAAGTTGTAGTTGCTGGCCATGCTGCGGCAGTACGCACCCGTGGCGGCGACCGCGATGAGGTCGCCCGGCGCGATGTCGGACGGCAGCCACGCGTCCCGCACGACGATGTCGCCGCTCTCGCAGTGCTTGCCCACGACGCGGGCGCGCAGCGGCTCGGCGTCCGAGGCCCGACCGGCGAGGGTGCAGGTGTACTCGGCGTCGTAGAGCGCGGTGCGGATGTTGTCGCTCATCCCGCCGTCCACCGACACGTAGGTGCGCACCGCGCCGCCGTCGAGGCTCACCGGCTTCACCGTCCCGACCTCGTAGACGGTCACGCCGCTGGGACCGGCGATCGCACGGCCCGGCTCGACCGAGAGCCGCGGTCGCGGCAGCCCGGCCGCATCGCACTCGCGCTCGACGATGCTGACCAGCCTGTCCACGGTTTGCTTGGGCGTCTCGGGATCGTCGCCCGGGACGTAGGCGATGCCGAGTCCCCCGCCGAGGTTCAGCTCCTCGACCTCGACACCGTGCACGTCGCGGATCTCGGCAGCCAGGCCGACCAGTCGGTGCGCCGCCACCTCGAAGCCCGCGGTCTCGAAGATCTGTGAGCCGATGTGCGAGTGCAGGCCGGCGAACTGCAGCGCAGGTGCGTCGAGGACGGCAGCCACGGCGCGCGCCGCCGATCCGTCACGCAGCGAGAAGCCGAACTTCTGGTCCTCGTGCGCCGTGGCGATGTACTCGTGCGTGTGGGCCTCGACCCCGACGGTGACCCGCACGAGGACTCGCTGGCGTGCGGCTCCCGCCATCGCGGCCAGCCGGGTGATCTCGTCGAAGGAGTCGACGATGACGTGGCCGACCCCGGCTTCGACCGCGCGGGTCAGTTCGGCGCTCGACTTGTTGTTGCCGTGCACGGCGATCCGCTCGGCCGGGAAGCCCGCCGCGAGCGCGACCGCGAGTTCGCCACCGGTGCACACGTCCAGGCCCAGGCCCTCGTCCGCGATCCACCGGGCGACCGCCGTGCACAGGAACGCCTTGCCCGCGTAGTACACGTCCACGTCGTCGAAGGCCGAGGAGTAGGCACGGGCCCGCGCCCGCAGGTCGTCCTCGTCGAGGAACATCGACGGGGTGCCGTGTTCGGCGACGAGCTCGGTCACCGCGACGCCACCGAGCCGGACGACGCCGTCGACCCGCTCGGCCGACGCCGGCCAGATCGCCGGGTCGAGCGCATTCACGTCATCCGGCGCGGCGAGCAGGTGCGCCTCGGTCAGCACGTCGCCGTGGCGCGGCCCGGCCGGGTGTGCGGATCGGCTCACCGCCGCTACATCCGTTCCGGGGCGCTGACGCCGAGCAGGCGCAGGCCGTTCGCGAGCACCACGCGGGTCGCCTCACACAGCCACAGCCGCGCGTGGGTGGTCGGCGTGGCCGCCTCGTCGCCCATCGGCAGGACGCGGCACGAGTCGTAGAAGCGGTGGTAGGTCCCGGCAAGCGCCTCGAGGTAGTGCGCGACGCGGTGCGGAGCACGCAGCTCTGCCGCCGACGCGACGACGCGGGGAAACTCCCCGAGCGCGGCGAGCAGGTCGACCTCGCGCTCGTGCGCGAGCAGGGTGAGGTCGGCGTCGTCGGCACGGACGATGCCGAGCTCTGCCGCGTTGCGCTGCAAGGACGACAGCCGGGCGTGCGCGTACTGCACGTAGTAGACCGGGTTGTCGTTCGTCCGCCGCGCCCACGCATCCAGGTCGACGTCGATGCTCTGCTCGACCGAGTACCGCACCAGCGCGTACCGAGCGGCGTCCGCACCGATCGCGTCCACCAGGTCGGCCAGGACGACGACGTTGCCGGCCCGCTTGCTCATCCGCACGGGATCGCCGTCCTTCACCAGGTTGACCAGCTGGCCGAGCAGGATCTCGAGCGTGTCGTCCGGGTCGTCCCCGAAGCACGACGCCATGGCGCGCAACCGGTTGATGTACCCGTGGTGGTCGGCGCCGAGCATCACGACGACCCGGTCGAAGCCGCGCTCACGCTTGTTCAGGTAGTAGGCGCAGTCGGCCGCGAAGTAGGTCCATTCGCCGGATCCGCGTACCAGCACGCGATCGCGGTCGTCACCGAAGTCGCTCGTGCGCAGCCAGGTCGCGTCGTCGGCCTCGAAGATGTGCCCGCCGTCGCGCAGCCGTTTCAGGGCGGCGTCCATCGCGCCGCTGTCGTGGAGTTCCCGCTCGTTGAAGTAGACGTCGAAGACGACACCGAACTGCTCGAGTGACGCGCGGATCTCGGCGAACATAGCGGCGACACCGTCGCGGTGGAAGATCTCGGTCTGCTGGGCCTCGGGCAGCTGGAGCAGTCCCGGGTTGGCCGCGACGACCGCCCCGGCGATGTCATCGATGTAGGCGCCGGAATACCCGTCCTCGGGAACCGGGCGGCCGTTGGCGACCTCGCGCAAGGTGCGTGCGAAGCGCTCGATCTGGCTGCCGGCGTCGTTGAAGTAGTACTCGCGGGTGACGTCGGCACCGTCAGCCTGCAACAGCCGGGCCACCGCGTCGCCGACTGCCGCCCAGCGGACCGCACCGATGTGCACCGGGCCGGTGGGGTTGGCCGAGACGAACTCGAGGTTGAGCCGCCTGCCGGCGAGCTCGTCGCCACGGCCGTACGCCTCTCCCGAGCTGACGATCGTCCGCGCCAGGCCGCCGAGCGATCCGGCGGTCAGGACGATGTTGAGAAAGCCCGGCCCGGCGACGTCCACGCGGGCGACGCCGTCAGCGGACCGCAGGTGCGCCGCGACCGCCTCGGCGACCTCGCGGGCCGGGCGCCCCGCCGGCTTGGCCAGGCGCAGCGCGACATTCGTCGCGTAGTCACCGTGCTCCGGGTTCTTCGGCCGCTCGAGGACGACCTCGTCCGGCGCGGAGCCGGTGAAATCGCCCGCGTCGATACCGGCGATGACGGCAGCCCGCACCGCGGCGGACAGGTCAGCCGGAGTCACCTGGCAATGGTAGTGGTGGACGCAGCCGTCAATCCGGGCGCTCGCACCGGGCGCACAGCCGGGCAACCTAGACTGGGTTTGCTGTCACCCGTCCTGCCGGTGATCTCGTCGTCACGCCAGCCGCCACCTCTGGAGTTCTGCACCCATGGCCCAGCGCAAGCCGCCGTCAAAGGCAACCGGCAAGTCGTCCGCGCCGGGCACCCGCCGCCCACCGGCCAAGGCGGCGTCGAACGTGTCGACGAAGAAGCCGGGCGCTGCGGTGGCAGGGGGCAGGCCGCCCGCGCGCAAGCCGGGCAAGTCGATCGTCAACCAGAAGCAGACGCCGTGGGGGCTGATCATCACGACGGTGGTGCTCGTGCTGTTCGCGGGCGGCATCGTGACCTATGCGGTCACACGTGGCGGCAATTCGTCCGGAACCAACAGCACAGGCGGCCAGCTCGTCGACCCGGCCGACCCGTATCGCCAGCCGGAACTCGCCGCGGCCAAGAAGATCCCCGGCGTCACCTACCGCGTCGAGGCCCAGCACACACACGTCCAGGGTCACATCACCTACGACCGCACTCCCCCGGTCGGCGGCGACCACAGCCAGTACTGGGCTGACTGCGCCGGAACCGTCTACGCCCAGCCGATCGCGAACGAGAACGCCGTGCACATGCTTGAACACGGCGCGCTGTGGATCACCTACAACGCCAAGACACTGCCGGCCGGCGACCTCGCGACGCTGACGAAGCTGGTCGACGGCCAGGACCGGATGGCCTTGTCGCCCTACCCGAACCTGAAGACGCCGATTTCGTTGCAGTCGTGGGGTTATCAGCTGTTCGTCGACAAGGCGTCTGATCCGCGCGTCGAGGAATTCATCAACCTGCTGCGCTACAACAAGAAGACGACTCCCGAGCCGACCGCCTCATGCTCGCAGCCGACCTTCAAGGACAAGCCCAGTACGTTCGGCAACCCGCTCTGGGTGCCTGCCTCCTGACATGACCACGACGGAGACCACACGCACCACCGAAGCCCCGCGTCCGGGCGGGCGCGCCAAGCTCGCCACGATATTGGCCGCGGTCATCGCCGTCGCTGCGCTGCTGATCGCGGGCACCGCGGGATGGCTGCTGCGCGGGGACGGCTCGACCGGATCGGCCACGACCGTGGCCGACTCGTCGGTGGACGCCGGCTTCGCACGCGACATGTCCACCCACCACACGCAAGCGGTCACCATGGCCAGCTACGAGCGCGACAACAGCACCGATCCCGGACTGCGCGTCCTCGCCTACGACATCGAGTCCTCGCAGGAGTCGCAGGTCGGCGAGATGTGGGGCTGGCTCGATGCGTGGGGGCTGAGCCGACAGAGCTCTCGCCCGCAGATGGCGTGGATGGCGAGCGGGATGAACGGCATGCAGATGGGCACCGACGGCCTGATGCCCGGGATGGCGACCCCGGCGCAGATGAACCGGCTGCAGACGCTGCACGGCAAGGCGTTGGACGTGCTGTTCCTGCAGCTGATGATCCGCCACCACCAGGGCGGGCTGCCCATGGCGAAGTACGCGATCCAGCACGCGTCGATGAGCTACGTACGGGACGTGGCGCAGTCGATGTACAACGGCCAGGCGGCCGAGATCATCGAGATGGAACGCCTGCTGCGCCAGCTCGGTGGCAGCCCCCTGCCGGCCCCGTCACAGTGAATCTCTACTGACCGGAGCGCACCACCGCCGCTGCTAGGCTCTACCGGTTGCCGCCCCCGTAGCTCAGGGGATAGAGCACCGCCCTCCGGAGGCGGTGGCGCAGGTTCGAATCCTGCCGGGGGCACTACGCTCCAGGTCCCGTATTTCGGGGCCTGTAGCTGTTTCTGGACTCAGTCCATGATCGCGAAATCGGCCGCGGGTACACATCGGGTACACACCAGGACCAAGCTTGCGCGCTTGTTTCGGCCTCAACCTCCGGTCCCCCGTCGTCGTTCGAATACGCGCCGCCCCCGGCTCACACACTCGGCGCGAGCGCCTGAATGACAAACTCGTGCATGACGGCCTGGCACACGACGATCCGCTAAACACGCGACTGATCGATCAGCTCCGCGCCGCGCTCGACGACAACGGACGACGCCGTGATCCAATCGCATGCCGACGTGCCGTGGTCGTCACTCGGCCCGAAGTCGGGCCGCACGACCTGGTGCCGAGGCCTCTCTGCGGGGCCGCGAATATTCCAAATCCCGATCTGAGATCGATATTTGGAATACATTGGTCACGTGTGGATCACGACGCTCGAGGAGAACGGCATCGCGGTGCTGCCCGTCGACAGCGAGCACGTGCGGCTGACCGACGACGACCACTCGGCGATCTTCTTCGTGCTCACCATTCCACGAGTGGCTCGGACCCACGACATCAAACCCGCGCCCGATCGCCGGGCATTGCTCGTGGCGCACAGCATCACAAGCGAGGCGCTCGAGCGTGCATGGAGGCAGGGGTGGTCTGTCGTCACGGACGACGGAATCGGAAGGCTCCGACTGGCCAGGCGGAGAGTGGAGTTGGGCTCAACCGACACTCCG
This sequence comes from uncultured Actinomycetota bacterium, assembly GCA_963750295.1. Taxonomy (GTDB): domain Bacteria; phylum Actinomycetota; class Actinomycetes; order Mycobacteriales; family Jatrophihabitantaceae; genus CAVVPY01. The sequence goes on along the minus strand of CAVVPY010000001.1, from coordinate 498,107 downwards.
CAGGCGGCGACGCGACGCCGCGGCCGACCCGGTCGAGGCGCCTTCTCCGTCGTGCGCGTGCTGTTTGCGCTGGAGAACGGAGCCCGGCAGGACGAGATCGCTGAGTTCGCTCACATCGGTCAGGCCGCGGTCTCGAAGGCGCTCAGCCGGCTCGCCGAGCGCGACCTGGTGACCAGAGGCCCGGACGGCTGGGAGGTGATGGATCGCGCACGGGCGGTCTCCTGGTGGCTGGCGCACTACCCGGGACCGGGCGGCATCGAGACCCACTGGTTCGGGGTCGACCCGATCAACGAGCAGGCCTACCGCGCTTACGAGGCGCTCGGTCGCGAGCGGGCGAACCCGGTCGTCTCAGGCGACGCTGCTGCCGATTTGGTGGCGCCATGGCGGACCCCCCGGCGGGCCACTCTGTACGCGCGGCGCGGTGCCGACTTCTCCACCATCGGCCTCACGCCGAGCGACGCCTCGGCGTCGACGTTGACCCTCGTGCTGGCTGACGACCCCGGGGTGTGGCCGATCTCGAAGGCTCCGGTTCTGATCGAGATGCGCGGCCACGGCGACGTCGCGAGAGCCAACGCGTTCCAAGTGCTTTACGACCTGTCGCGCAGCCCGGGCCCGGACGCCGGTGAAGCACAGGAAGCCTGGCGTACCTGGATGATCGAGTCAGGCGCGCTGCTGTGACCGCCCTTCGCCTCAGCGCGTCATCTCAGGCCGAAGAGGCCGGCTTCCTTGCAATGCGCGATCTCGCGGCGGTGGCCAATGACGTAGGGATCGAGTACCGACTCGTCGGCGGACAGATGGTCCGCCTGCACGTCGCTCTCGCCGACGTTCCGGAGCCGGTCGTCAGGGTCACGCAGGACGCCGACATGGGGGTCGCGGCGGCGTCGGCCCGCAATCCCGATTGGTCCCCGCGCTCGAAGTGCTCGGCTATGCCAGGCCGGAAGCGTCCAACCGATTCATCCGGACAACGGACGACGGCCTGCGTCTCGTCATCGACGTGCTCGCCCCGGCATGGGGCCGGCGCCTCGTCCCGAACCAGCAGCACGGCGACATCGTGCTCGACGAGATTCCCGGCTTGTCCTTGGCGCTCGCTCGTCCCGGCGAGCAGATCGCCCTCACCGTGACAATGCTCGATGGCACCGCCATGTCATTTCCGGCCGTGATTCCCGACATCAACTCGGCGCTGTGTTTGAAGGCGCTCAGCTGGTCGAGCCGGCTGGCCGCGAAGGATGCCGTCGATGTCTGGCGGCTGCTGCGCTCGCACCGCCAGCGGATTCCGGAACCCGTCGAGTGGCGCGACTCCGGCGTTCAGGGCGACGCCGCGGCCATCCTCCGCGCCGACTTCGCCCGACCGGCAGGTGGCGGCGTCCGCGCCGCGACGACGGATCGCGCCGAACAGGCCGAGATCCGGGCGCTGACGCTTGCCGTGCTGCGCACCTGACGCACGTCGATGGGCGAGAATCGAACACCAGCCGGCCACGAAGTTGATCTTCGCGGGTTCACATCGGGTACACACCAGAACTGAAACCAGCCGATGTTGATCAGCAACAACAAACGCTTGTAGGCCGGTAGATCCGGGGCCTGCAAGCAATTGCCAACGATCTTCAAAGTCGCAAAAATCGCCCTCCGGAGGCGGTGGCGCAGGTTCGAATCCTGCCGGGGGCACCACGCCAGGGATGATGCGGGTCACCTGCTGGACCGCGTCGGTGCACGGGTGTGGGTTCGACGGAGACGGCGTATCCATGCCAATCTGCGGCACGCGCCTGTCGTGTCTCGGCTGTTCACCGGCGTGGAGCGGCTCCCTGCCGGGATCGGGGTTCCGGACGGTCACGGCGGCGGGCTCGCGGATCTATGTCGTCCAGGGCACCAGCCTCTACGTCTTCAACTCCTCGTGCGGCGCCACCACCTGCTCCCCCCAGTGGTCCACCAACACCGGGGGCGCGGTGCCCTATCCGGGCCCACGGTCGCCAACGGGGTGGTCTACGTCCCGACCGCCAACGACGTTTTCGCTTCCAGCGCGGACTGCTGGACCGGGTGCGCGCCGCTGTGGACAGCGGGTTCGGGCGGCACGTTCTCCAACGCCCCGTACGCGACAGTGACGGTCTCGGACGGGAAGGTCTACTCCGCCAGTAACACTTGGCTGCAGGTGTACTCGACCGACCAGGAGCCCTACCACAGCAGGACCGCTACCACCGATCTCAGGCCCGATCGACGCGTCGCCGCAGCGGAGGTGCGCGCCGAGCAACGCCTCGCGGGCCGAAGCTGAGGTCAGCGTCGGGTTGACGTCGGTCCCGCCTCTATTCCTAGGTCGATCAGCTCGGCACCTACCGCACGCTCACCGGGTCTGGTCAACATGCCGGCGCGCGACGCCGCCAAGCGGATTCAGCAGTAGTGGTGCGGCGTTCGGCGCGCTGACTGCTTGGGTGCTGCGTTCGGCTCACATCGTGAGGCGCCTTCTCACGCGTGTGTCGATGAGGCGAACGCCGCCTCGTTCCGACGAGTCCGATCGAGGTCGTCGGAGTAGCGAGTGGAAGGTGCCTGTCATGAAACGAGTTCCATTGATCGCCGCCGCAGCCGCGTTGCTGGTGGGGACGACGACAGCGATCGCGGCGTCGACAGCCACGGCGCAGTCGCCGGCTCGCCCGTTCTCGCTGCGGGTCATCGAGCATGACAGCGAGGGGACGATCACCCCGGTCGACTTCGGCCAGTCGCTCGCCCCGAACCAGCAGGCGACCGAAGACGCCCCCGCGTACCAGGACGGCGTCAAGGTCGGCCTGGTCGAAACTGTGATCACGGTCGTCCGCGTCACCGACACCGACGCCGTCGCGATGATCGAGTGCAGCGTCGAACTGCCGCACGGCAACATCTTCTTCAACGGCACGATGCACCTGGCCGACCTCGCCACCGGCGCGCACCTGCCGGTGCTGGGCGGAACCGGGCAGTACATCGGCGCGCGCGGGGCCGTCACCGTCGTCGGCGCGGCAGACGGGTCCTCGACGAGGTTGACGTTCCGCCTGCTCAATCGCTGACGGGCCCACCTCCGGACGCCCTTCCGCTTCGACACGGTTGCGCGGATGATGCGGTACGTCGTGCGATCGACGTACCGCCGCGGGGGGTGGCCATGGTCAAGATCCACATCCCGCGCGCCGCGCTTGCCGTCGCGGTGCTGATAGTGGCGATGGTCCCGGGGTGGCCCGCGCGAGCGTCGTTCCCCGGCTCGAACGGAGTACTCGTATTCCAGCGGGAACTCCCGGCCGGGGACCACACCCAGGCCGACATCTACACGATGCGTGCGGACGGTTCGTGCCTGCGCCGGCTCACCACGACACGTGGCCTGAACGAATTCGGTCCGGTCTGGAACGCCGCCGGCACCCGGATCGCGTTCTGGCGCACGACCGCGCCGTTCGGCCCGGGGTCCATCTGGACGGTGGCCGCCGATGGCAGTGACCTGCGGCGATTGACGTCCGGGTTCGACGCGAGGGATCCGGCGTGGAGCCCGAACGGCGTCCGCATTGTCTTCACCCGCGTCGACGCAACGGGGTGGCACCTGTGGACGATGAACGCGGCTGACGGCGCGAAGTTGCGCCGGTTCACCACCGGGCCGGCGCTCGATTTCGAACCGAGCTGGTCGCCGGACGGCACCCGGATCGCCTTCACCCGTGGCTTCGCCGACGGCGACGTCGGCGACATCTATCTGCTTTCGCAGTCCACCGGAGCGGTCACGAGGGTCACCGACTCGGCCGGCTACGACCACCAGGTCGCGTGGGCCCCGGGCAGCAGGCGACTGGTGTTCGAACGCGACGGCCAGACGTCCTCGTCGATCTACCTCGTCGGAGCGGGCGGCGCTCGGTTGACGCGACTCACGCGCGGGCCGTACTTCGACACCGGCCCCGTGCTCGCTCCCGACGGGCGCTTTATCGCGTTCGGCAGCGACCGCGGCCCGGGGTTCTTGGACGATCTGTGGCTCATCCGCCCGGACGGCACCGCGGCGCACGACCTTCGCGTGTTGCGCTACAGCGAGGGCATTCCCGACTGGCAGGCGCTTCCCTAGCACTGTCGGTAGGAGCCAGCCGCCACAAGGACAAATGTGTCCTCAGGCACCTTTCTGGGCGGGATTCCCACGCCGCAGCCGGGTAGGCCATCACCGACGGGTCGACGAGACGTCGATCCGAGCCGAGATGCTGGAAGGAAGAGATGCAGATCCCACGCGTGGACCCGAAAAATGCCGCTGGCCTGGTCGACAAGGTCGTCGGCCTCGGTAAGGAGATCGCCGGGACGGTGCTCAACCGCGATCGGCTCAAGCAGGCCGGTCAGGTGCAGCAGGAGAAGGGCACCGAGCGGCTCAAGGCCGTCCAGGCCGAGCTGAAGGCCGATACCCACCAGGCCAAGGCAACGGCGGCTGAGCGCACCCAGAAGAGCGCACAGAAGACGAAGGAAGCGGTGAACAACTGATGGGCATCGGCGAGAACATCAAAGGCACCATCAAGGAAAAGGCCGGCGATCTGACCGGCGACGACAAGCTCCAGGCCGAAGGCGACGCCCAGCAGACCAAGGGCGAGCAGGAGACCAAGGAGAACGAGCAGCGCGCCGAGGCGCAGGCCCACGAGAAGAAGGCCGATGCGCTCGAGAAGGAGCAGGACGCGCTCGACGAGTAGGTCGCAATAGACGAACGCCAGGACGGGCCCTCGATCATCGAGGGCCCGTTCGTGGTGTTACTCAGATCCCGGCCGCGGTCCGGCAGCGTTGGCTTCGTGTGCCGCCGTAGGACGGGAACCCGTCCCGTCCCGGGCCACGCGCAGCGCGTACAGCACCAGGGTCACCGCCGCGATCAGCCCGAGCAGCACCGACAGGTTGGCGGCGAAATTCTGCAGCAGGATGGCCTTGTTCGGCGGCTGGGTGTCTTCGCGATAGATCATCGGGATCGCGATCACCGTGACCGACCCGCCGGCGATCAGCGCGGCTTGCACGTAGCGCCGTGCGCGGACGGGCAGCCGCGTCAGCGCGACCCCCACCCCGATCACGATCGGCGACAAAATCCCGTCGTGGATCACCAGCGCACCGATGAGCCACAACGCGAGGACGACGAGGTCGTACACCGGGATCTCGGTGACGAACCGGAACGCACCGAAGCCCATGAGCAGCAATCCGGCCGCGCCCAGCGCGATTCGCGTGCCGCTCATCCGAGCACGTCGATCCGGTTGAGCCACTTCGTGTTCAGCACGCCGGCCCGGTTCGGTGCGATGAGTCGCAGCGGGTAGCCGTGGTCGATGTCGAGTCGTTCACCGTTGAGGTGCGTGGCGAGCAGCGCGTGCGAGACCTGGGGGCCGTCCACATACGAGGCGTTGTACGAACCCCGCGGCTCGAGCGACTGCACCCGCACCCGTGAATCCGAATGGCCCCCGGCGCGCGTGACGAGGTCGAGCAGCTTCAGCCCCCGCCACTGCGCGCCGACGCTCCACCCTTCGACGCACGAGATCGGGAAGTGTTGCTCGTGCTCGGCCATCGCCTCGATATCGGCCAGGCTCAGGGCGTACGACCCGGTGGGGCCGCTGACGAGCAGGGTCCAGGACGGTGAGCGCGCGAGGGTCAGGACCTGCGCCTGCGCGGCGGTGCGGTTCACCGGCACTCCTTGCGGACCCTTGTTCGACTGCCGGATCGCGAGCAGTCCCAGGGATCGCAGCGGCGTCACCGTCTGCCCCGCCGCAGTCACCGCGACCAGCCCGATGCCGGCGCCGGCCGCGAGCATCACCCCACGCCGCGACAGCGCCGGGGTGGGTGGCGCGGGCAGCGGCCCGGCATTGCTGTGCGCCTGCGGGTTCTCACTCCATGGCACTTCGGTCAGCACGTCACCGTCGGCCACCTTGACGCTCAGGCCGTACTTGATGTCTGGCAACTTGACCGCGATGTGCAGCAGGATCGAGCCGATCACCACGTAGGCGAGGAATCGGTGGACGGGGACGAAGTCCCACGACCACGGGTACCAGTTCAGCGCGTTGAAGAACCCCGTGAACAACTGCACCAGCGCGCTCGACACGAGCAACGCGACCGAGAGCCGCTCCAACGCTTGCAGGACCGACCGGACGGGCGGCCAGCGGAACAGGTTCGGGTAGACCGACCACAGCTTGAGCAGCAGCAGCGGGATGGCCGCGGTACCGGTCAACACGTGCAGGCCCTGGGTGAGCCGGTAGCCCCAGATCGGGCTCGCCGGTTCGGGTAGCCACGACCACGGGTGGTACTGGTAATGGCTCAATAACCCGGTGACGAAGCAGATCCCGAACGCGATGCCGAGCAACCTGCCCACCCGCGCGGTGACCGCCGTGGACCGCAGGGTGCTGGAAAATCTCGGCCATCTACTCGGCTTCGTCGCTAGCTGCAGGCCCGGCACCTGCCCAGTGTGCCTGTCCGTCCCGGCCAAACACTTCCCGCGCATATTTCGATTCACGAACGTCGTGGACCGTGGGCGGTAGACACCGCACGCCCGGACGTGTGCACTGATGGTCGTGACTGCCGTCACCGGCTGCCCGGTGCAACCCGACTTCGACCCACTCGCTCCGGGCTACCTCGCCGATCCGTTCGCCGCGTGGTCGAGCCTGCCGATCGAGGCCCGGCCCCTCTTCTACGCGCCGGCCATCGACTACTACATCCTCACCCGGCACGCCGACATCGCCGAGGTGTTCCACGACAGCGAGACACACGAGGTTGCGCCGCCCCGCGACCCGGGCGTTCACGGCATCCCGGGTGCACGCGATGGAACCGGAGATCCGCGCCCGCGTGGACGCACTGCTCGACGCCGTGAGCGGCGCCGCGTCCTTCGACCTGGTCGAGGCATTGTGCTTCCCCCCTGCCGGCGGACACGATCTTCTCGTTGATGGGCGTCCCGCGCGAGGACTACCCACGACTGCGGGGCTGGTGTGGCTCCCGCGCAGCATTGGCCTGGGGCCGTCCCGCTCCGGACGAGCAGCGGCTCAGCCCGGACGACATCGCCTCGATCCTGTTCTCGCTGTCCTTCGCCGGGCACGAGACGACGAACTACCTGATCGGCAACACGGTGCGGCGACTACTCGAGCAGCCCACCCGATGGGCGCGCGTCGTTGCCGCCCCGGCCCTCGTGCCGGCCGCCGTCGAAGAGACGTTGCGCTTCGACCCGTCCGTTCCCGTCTGGCGTCGCGTCACCACCCGGCCGGTGCGGATCGGCGGCGTCGACCTGCCCCCGGGTGCCAAGCTGTTCCTCTGGCTCGCCGCCGCGGGGCGCGATTCGAGCGTGTTCGACCACCCCGACACCTTCGATCTCGACCGGCCGAACGCGAAGTCCCATCTGGCATTCGGCGGCCGCAGCATCCACCTGTGCCTGGGGGCCGCGCTCGGCCGGCTCGAGGCGACGATCGCCGTCGAGCGACTGGCCGCGCGGTTCCCGACGCTGGCACTGCCCCAGCAGCGGATCCCGTTCCATCCGAACATCAGCTTTCGCAGACCTCGGCGGCTGGTGGTCACCCACTGGCCCGCCGGCGATGTGGCCTAGCCCCGCCCCGGTTGACCCTGCTCGGCCCACTGTGGTCACATGGCTCCTGCACGCCGTTCCCAGGGGAAGCCGGTCCGATTCCGGCACTGACCCGCAACCGTAGGTCCGCTCAGGCGGATGAGTCGGAATACCTGGATTCGGCAGACACTCCACATTGTCGTCGTGGTCTGCGGCAGGGGTTCCGGTCGTCCTCGGCGAGGCTCACTCCTCGGGACGGTTCGGGGCTTCGACGGCGCGGACCGGAAGCCCGAGGCCCCCGTCATGCCGCATCCCACCCGCCGGCTCGCCGCCGCCGTCGTCCTGGCCGCGGTGCTCGGCCCGCTCGCCGGCACCGCAACCGCTGGCGCCACCGCCCCGACTGTCGACCGCATCCAGGCGGCCGCCGGCTGGCTCGCCACCCAGTTCGTGGCGTCCGCGACGCACCTTCCCCAACCGGACGGTGACCACTTCGAGTCGAAGTACGGCTCGACCCACTACGCCGACTACGGCGCCAACGCCGATGCCGTATTCGGTCTCGTGGCATCGGGGACGGGTGGCAGCAAGGTCGCCACGGCGCTGGACTACCTTGCCGCGCACCTGGACGAGTACGCCGATCTGAGCGGCACCAATTACGGCCCGTACGACGGGTCGATCGCCAAGACCGCCGTCGCCGCCCAGGTGGCCGGGCGCTCGACCACCGACTTCGGCGGCCACGATCTGCTCGCCGCGCTCAAGGCCGACGAATGCCCCGCCGACGCCACGACCTGCACCCCGGGCGCACCCAGGAACATCTATTCGAGCATCTCGGCGTCGTTCGTCCTGCTCGCCGAGGCGCGTGCGGGCGGCGCTGCCGCGCCGTCGGCCGAGGCGGTGGACTACTTCCTCACGCTGCAGTGTGCCGACGGCGGATTCACCAGTGGCACCGACCCGTGTGGGTCCGGGTCGGCAGATGTGGACGCCACCTCGTACGCCGTGATGGCCCTCGCCGCAGCAGGCGGGCACCCGAGCGCCCTGCACGATGCGGCGGACTGGCTGGTCGGGCAGCGCGCTACCGGTGGCTACTGGGTCGCCCAGCACGTCCCGAACACGAACGCCACCGGTTTGGCGACCGCCGCGCTGGCGGGTGTCGGCACCGACGTCACCGCCTCGCGTTCGTGGCTGCGTGCCCAGCAGGTGCCCGCGGGCCAGCCCGGTGCCGGTGCCCTGCGCTACGCGCATGCCTTCACCCCGACCACGACGTCGGCGACCTCACCCTCGGTGCTCGCGACCGCTCAGGGCCTCACCGGGCTGGCCGCGCACGGCTCACTCGCGGATCTCACCGGCTCGGGCCTGACCTCGGGCACCCGGGCGTTCGCCCCCGCTGCGGCGCTGTCGGCCTCGTCGAGCGCTGCCGGACGGTCGGTCACCGTCACCGGGACGGGCTTTGCCGCCGGTGAACTCGTGCGCGCCGACCTGCACTCGGCGCCGGTGCGGCTGGGCGTGGCGAAGGCCGACCCGAGCGGGCGGGTCGAGCTGTCGGTTCCGATTCCGGCGGCGACGGTCCCCGGCAGGCACCACCTCGTCCTCACCGGCCAGTCGTCCGGGCTGAGCGTCCACGCCGGGCTGACGATCGTCCCGACCGGCGGCGCGACCGACCCGGTCGACAGCACCACGCCGCCGCCGACCGGCGGACTCGCGGACACCGGGGCCGACCGCGCGCAACTGACCGAACTCGCCCTGCTGGCTGGGCTGGCCATCACCGCCGGCGTCGTGCTGCTGGCAGCCGCCCGGCGCCGGGGGCGGCACTGCCGGTGACCGGTCGCGCCGCGTCGATGCTGGTCGCGCTGCTCGTCGGCGCGACGGCGGGCGCTCCCCCGCCCGCGGACGCGGCCGTGGCCCCCCACGACGTGGCGATCGTGATCGCGGGCCAGGGCACGCGCTGCGTGACATGGCACACCGGCCTGACCGGTGACGAGATCCTCAACGACGTCGCCGCCGTCTCGTACCGCTCGGACGGCGTCATCGTCGCGATCAACGACCTCCCAGCCGATCACCACGCCGACGACACGCACTACTGGTCGTACTGGCACGACACGGGTTCTGGCTGGCGCTACAGCGCGGTCGGGGCCGGGTCGTACCAGGCGGCCGCCGGGACGGTCGAGGGCTGGTCGTTCGTGGCCGGCGCGCACGACGCAACGCCACCGCCGCCGGTGCGCTACGCCGACATCTGCCACGACAGCGCCCCGACGACGGCGCCGCGGCCGACGCCCCGCCCGACCACGCCGGCAGCGTCGCCGAGCCGGCATCCGTCCTCGGCGCCGCCGTCGTTCTCGCAACAAGCACCGTCCTCTCGATCAGCTCGGCCAACGCCTGCCGCCCGGGCGCGCGCGGCGACGGCCCGTCCCCGGGGCAGTTCCACCGGCACGAGCCCGGCGCCGAGCGTGCCCTCCGTCCGGTCCGCCGTCCCGGCCTCGGCGGTCCTGCCGAGCTTGTCCCCGGCAGCAGGCGCGGCCCGGCACACCGAGCGATCCGCCGTGCCGGTGCTCGTGGTCGCGATCGTGTTGGTCGGCCTGGGGCTGGCTGCGCTGCGCATCAGGCGGCGACGGACATGACCACCGGCCGGCGAGTGCCGCGCGCCCTGCATCCGGCGGCCTGGTGGTTGTGGGCGATCGGGTTGGCCGTGGCCGCGAGCCAGACGGCCAATCCACTGCTTCTCGTTCTCGTGCTCGGCGTCGTGGGCTTCGTCGTGTCAGCGCGGCGCACCGAGGCACCGTGGGCACGTGGCTTCCGCTATTTCCTCATCCTCGCGCTGGTCGTCATCGCGATCCGCGTCGTGCTGCGTGCCGTGTTCGGCGGCGGGGTCGGCGGGCACGACCACCTGCTGTTCACGATGCCGCGCATCCCGCTGCCGCACTGGATGGCCGACGTCCAACTCGGTGGTCCGGTGTCGGTGCAGGCGATCCTCGCCGCAGTCAGCGACGGCTTGCGCCTCGGCTGCCTGCTCTGCTGTGTGGGCGCGGCGAATGCACTGGCCAATCCGAAGCGGGCGCTGCGCATGCTGCCGAGCGCGCTGCACGAGATTGCCACCTCCCTCGTCGTCGCCATCTCGGTCGCACCACAACTGGTCGAGAGCGTGCAGCGCGTCAACCGCGCCCGCCGGCTGCGCGCCGGCCACGGGCGTGGTTTCCGGGTGCTGCGCACGATTGCGATTCCGGTCTTCGAGGACGCGCTCGAGCGCTCATTGCTGCTGGCCGCCGCGATGGAGTCCCGCGGTTACGGCCTGCGTCGCGAACTCGGTGTCGCGCGCCGCCGGGCTACCACGGCGGCGCTGCTCGCCGGACTCGTGCTGCTCTGCCTCGGCCTCTACGGGTTGCTGGACGGGTCGTCCGCGCTGTGGCCGGGCCTGCTCGCGACCATCGCCGGCGTCGCCCTGTGCGTCGCCGGCCTGATCGGCGGCACCGGCTCGGCCCGGCGCACGACCTACCGTCCGGACAGGTGGGGTCTCGCCGAGACGCTGGTGGTCGCCACCGGGATCGTCCCAGCGGTCGTCCTCGTCGGAGGGTTCGGGACGAGCGCGGCGGCGTTGGCCCCCGGCTGGTCGCCGCTGGCCTGGCCGCCCCTGCCCGGGCTGCCGGCAGCCGCGATCGTCATCGCTGCACTCGCCGGCGTGCTCGCTCCCGCGCCGCCGCTGTCGCGACGCACCGCCGGACGTCCGGTCGTCGCCCCCGTCCGGGTCGAGGTCACCGCGTGATCGACTTCGAACACGTGACGATCACCTACGCGGACGCGCCGGCGCCGGTGGTGCGCGAGGTCAACCTGCACATCGCGGAGGGCGAGCTATGCCTCGTCGTCGGCCGCACCGGGACGGGCAAGTCGACGCTGCTGGGTGCGGTCAACGGCATGGTCCCGCATTTCACCGGTGGCTCGCTCGCCGGCCGGGTCGTCGTCGGTGGCCGTGACACCGCCCTGCACCGGCCGCGCGAATTCGCCGACCTGGTCGGTGTCGTGGGGCAGGACCCGCTCGCCGGGTTCGTCACCGACACCGTCGAGGAGGAACTCGCCTACGGCATGGAGCAATTGGCCGTCCCCGCCGCTGCGATGCGCAAGCGCGTCGAGGAAACCCTGGACGTGTTGGGGCTGGCCGACCTGCGTGGCTGCCCACTCGCCGACCTGTCCGGCGGACAGCAGCAGCGGGTTGCGATCGGCGCCGTCCTGACCGCCCACCCCCGCGTGCTCGTGCTCGACGAGCCGACCTCGGCCCTCGACCCGGGCGCGGCGGAGGAGGTCCTCGCGTCGATCACCCGGCTGGTCCACGACCTCGGCCTGACCGTCGTGCTCGCCGAGCATCGCCTCGAGCGCGTCGCGCAGTACGCCGACCGGGTCATCGTGCTCGACGGCACCGGCACGGTTCGCGACGGTGCGCCCGCCGAGATGTTCTCGGCCGCGCCGGTCGCACCCCCTGTCGTCGAACTCGGCCGGCTGGCTCATTGGCGCCCGGTCCCGCTGTCGGTACGGGACGCGCGCCGGCGCGCCGGGGCGCTGCGGGATCGGATCGCGATGCTGCCGGTGCCGGCGGTGCGACCGACCCGCGCCAACACGGCGACGGTGCTGCGGTCGCGAGGCATCGTGGTGCGCTACGGCGACCTGGTCGCGGTCGGCGGGGTCGACCTCGACCTGCACGCCGGTGAGGTGACCGCGCTGATGGGGCGTAACGGCAGCGGCAAGTCCTCGCTGCTGTGGGCACTTCAGGGCTCCGGGCCACGGCAGGCCGGAATCGTGTCGGTCGACGGCGGGGATCCCAAGGCGCTCGGAGCCGCACGCGGTCGCGAACTGGTCGGTCTCGTCCCGCAGACGCCGACCGATCTGCTGTACCTGGAGTCGGTCGGCGCGGAGCTGGCCGCGACCGACGCGCCGGACGCGCGCGCCCTGCTCGACCGGATCGCCCCCGGCATCTCCGACGACACGCACCCGCGCGACCTGTCGGAGGGGCAGAAGCTGGCGCTCGTGCTCGCGATCCAACTGGCGGCCGGGCCGAGGGTGATCCTGCTCGACGAACCGACCCGCGGGCTGGACTACGCGGCCAAGGCCGCCCTCGTCGCCGTCGTCGACGACCTCGTCCACGACGGCCGCAGCGTGGTGCTGTGCACGCACGACGTCGAATTCGCTGCGGCAGCAGCAGATCGCGTCGTCGTGCTCGCCGACGGCGAGATCGTCGCCGACGGTCCGACGCGCGACGTCCTCACGTCCTCGCCGAGTTTCGCGCCACAGGTCAGCAAGATCCTCGCGCCGCTGCGCTACCTCACCATCGCGCAGGTCGCGGCGGCACTGTCGACGGCGGCCGGCTGATGGCCCGCCCCGTGATCGCGCTTCGGGCCCGCTCGGTCGCGTCGATCACTACGGCGACGCTGTTCGGCCTCGGCGCGGTGCTCTGGCCGTTCGTCGCGACGCCGGGTCACCTGTCGCGCTCCTACGCCGCGCCGCTGCTGTTCGGGGCGCTGCTGCTACTCGTGCTGCTCGTGGTGCTCGCCGAGATCGCGGACGGTGGCCTCGATCCGAAGGCGCTCGCGATGCTGGGAGTGCTGTCGGCGATCGGCGCCGCGCTACGCCCGCTCGGCGCCGGGACGGCCGGGGTCGAGACGGTGTTCTTCGTGGTGGTCATCGCCGGACGCGTCTTCGGCGCCGGCTTCGGCTTCTGTCTCGGCTGCACCACCCTGCTGTCATCGGCGCTGATCACCGCCGGTGTCGGCCCCTGGCTGCCCTACCAGATGTTCGCGAGCGCGGTCATCGGGCTGGGCGCCGGGTGGCTGCCCGCCGCCCGCGGCCGCGCCGAGGTGCTGCTCCTGGCCGGCTACGGCGCCGTGAGCGCCTACGTGGTCGGGCTGGTGCTCAACCTGTCGTCCTGGCCGTTCTCGGTCGATCCGACCAGCAGCATCGCCTACCGTCCCGGTGCGCCCATCGGCGAGCAGTTCCACCGCTACCTGGCCTTCGACGCGACGACCTCGCTGGGCTGGGACACCGGTCGAGCGGTGACGACGTTCGTGTGCATCGTGCTGGCGGGACCGGCCGTGCTGGTCACGCTGCGCCGGTGGGCCAGGCGAGCGGCCTTCCACGCCGCAGTGCACTTCCCCGACGCGGTGCAGGACGGGGGTGCGTGGTCCGCCGAGCAGCAGGCGGCTCCCGGTGTGGCGGCACACGGTCCGAGCGGGCGCGCTGTCCTTCGAAGCCGGCCACCGCACGAGCACAGCCGTGAGGCCCTATAAAGGAACCTTCTCGACCGCGCGGTTCCGGGGCTCGAATCCCGGATCCGGCGGGCCCTTGTCCTCGCCCCCCGAAGGGAATCCCCGCAGTGCGCGTCGCGCAACTCGTCACCCAGCCTCGCGGCGGTCCGGTGGACCATGCCGTGGACGTGGCGGTCGAACTCGCGGGCCGCGGTCACGACAGCCGACTGATCGGTCCGGTCGGGGGCTACGCGGCGCGCCTGCGCGCGGCGGGCGTGCTCTGGTACGACGTGGCCGTGCGGCACAAGGCCGACGTGACCGGCGCCCGGGAGTTGCGCCGGGTACTGCGCGAGATGCGCGCCGATGTGCTGCACTGCCAGGACATGCGCGCCGGCATGGTCGGGCGACTGGTCGGCATCGGCGCGGCCGGCGTGATCGTCTACACCGTCCACGGCGTCCCGGACGGCCTGTCGGACCTGGTCGCCGGGAACGCCCGCGTGGGACCGCGCCGACGCGGCGACCGGCTGCGCTACCTGGCGACCGAACGCTGGCTGGCCCGGCTGACGAACGCCCGGCTGGTGGCCCCGTGCGCCCCGGTGGCGACCTACCTGGTTGAGCACGTCGGCGTCCCGGCCGGCGCGGTCGCCGTCGTCCCGAACGGCATCGACCCCCAGCGGTTCGCGCCCCGTCCGCACCCGGCGCGCGAGCGTCCGGCGGTGCTGTGGCTCGGGTTGCTGGGCGCGATCAAGCGGGTCGACCTGCTGGTCCGCGCCACCGCCGATCTCGACGTCGACCTCGTCCTGGTCGGCGACGGACCGGCACGCGAGTCACTCGCCGCGCTGGCCACCGAGCTCGGCGTCACCGACCGCGTGGCGTTCCGCGGGCACATCGACGATCCGGCCACCGTGTTCGCCGACGGCGACGTGTTCGCGCTGCCGTCCGCGGCAGAGGCGCACCCGCTCGCACTGCTCCAGGCCATGTCGGCCGGGCTGCCGGTCGTCGCCACCCGCGTCGGGGGCATTCCGGACGTCGTCCGGGACGGCGTGGACGGCCTGCTCGTCGACGCCGGCGACCCGGCCGCGGTGACCACGGCGCTGCGTCGGTTGGTTACCGACGTCGAGCTGCGCGCGTCGATGGGGGCGAGTGCTCGCGACCGGGTCGTGGCCGAGTTCTCACTGGCGCGGTGCGTCGATCGGCTGGTCGAGGTGTACCGCCGATGAGGGTGCTGTTCGCCATCGCCGAGATGGGCGTCGGCGGCGCCGAGGCCGTCGTCGAGTCACTGGCCACCGGCCTGCTCGCGGACGGCCACGGCGTCGCGGTCGCCAGTGCCGGCGGCTTTCGGGCGGACCGGCTCGCCGGGCTCGGCGCTCGGGAGGTACCCGCCCCGATGCAGGGCCGCCACCGCGCCGACCTCGCCCGCTCGGTCCGCGCGCTCCGGCGCGAGTTGCGCGCGCAGCGGCCCGACGTCGTCCACGTCCACAACGTCAAGGCGGCGGCGGTCGTGTTGGTCGCGGGCCTGGGCCGGCGTCCCCCGACCCTGGTCACCCTGCATGGCGTCCCGGACGACGAGTACCGCCCGGCCGCCCGGATCCTGCGGCGCGCTGCGGACCGGCTCGTCGCCGTGTCCGCACACGTCGGCGAGCGCATTGTCGCCGAAGGGTTCCCGAGCGCTCGGGTGCGCGTCATCGAGAACGCGGTACCCGCCCCGGCCACCCACGACCGGGCCACCGCACGTGCCGAGCTGGACGTGCCCGTGTCAGCGCCGCTGGCCGTCTGCCTCGCCCGGCTGGTCGACCAGAAACGGCACGACCTGCTGATCGAGGCCTGGCGCGACTTGCCGGCCGACGCCGTCCTGCTCGTCGCCGGGGACGGACCGAACCGCGCTGCCATCGCCGCGCAGGTCGAGGCCGCGGGGCTGAGCGGCCGCGTTCGCCTGCTGGGCCCACGCACCGACGTCGACCGGTTGCTCGCCGCCGCCGACGTCAGCGTGCTGGCGACCGACTGGGAGGGCCTGCCGATCAGCGTGCTCGAGGCGCTCGCCGCGGGCGTACCGGTCGTCGCCTCGGCGGTCGGCGGCATGGCCGAGGCGCTGGCGGGCGCCGCCTGCCTGGTCGCGCCAGGGTCACCGTCCGCGCTCGCCGACGGCCTGGCCCGCGTGCTCGCGGATCGCGCCTACCGCGAGCAGCTGATCGGGGCCGGCCGTGCGATGGTCGAGACACGGTTCAGCCCCCGGCACATGGTGGCTGCCTACCGGGCCGAGTACGTTGCGCTGCGTGAGCAAGCAGGAGGCACCCATCCGATGAAGTCCCCCACCTGGCAGGGCGGACGGTCCGACCGTCCAGTGCTGCAGACCCTGCGCAACGCGACGCGCCCCGGCTTCCTTCCGGTGATGGCGCGCAAGGTGCTCGTCCGGATCAAGGAACGATCCTGGCGCGCACACCCCGAGTCCCAGCTCTGGGCGGCCCGCCACGCCGAACCCGTGGACGAGTTCGCCCGCTCGATCGACCCGGCGCTGTGGGACGAGGCGCGCGCGGCCGGCGACGAGTTGCGCCGCCGCGGCGAGGCGGTACTGCCCCCGCTCGGCATCGATCTCGGCGGCGGCGGGCACTACCCGCTGCTGTACTTCCTGGTGCGGCACCTGCGCCCGCAGGTCGTGGTCGAGACCGGTGTGGCCGCGGGGTACTCGAGCCGGGCGATCCTGAGCGCCCTCGCCGCCAACGACGACGGGCACCTGTACTCGAGCGACTTCCCGTACTTCCGCCTCGAGGATCCCGAGAAGTACATCGGCGTGCTCGTCGAGGACCGGCTACGTACCAGGTGGACGCTGCGCACCCGTGGTGACCGGACGAACCTGCCCGAGATCCTCGCCGAGGTCGACGGGGTGGACCTGTTCCACTACGACTCGGACAAGCCCGTGGACGGTCGGCGGTTCGCCGTCGATGCGGTCACCCCGAAGCTGCGTCCGGGTGGGGTACTGCTCATGGACGACATCCAGGACAACGATTTCTTCCGCGAGCACGTGCACGCGCACGGCCTCGCGTTCCGGATCTTCGAGTTCGGCGGCAAGTACATCGGCGCGATCGGCCTGCCCGCGCGCTGACCCCACAGTCGAGTGACCGCCCCCGCGGTCGAGTGACCGCCCCCGCGGTCGAGTGACGGATCGTCATGATCAGAGACGGCGGATCCGCCGTCTCTGATCATGCGAATCCGTCACTCGGGCAGGGAATCCGTCACTCGGGTGCGGCCGACCATCCGGTCCACGTGTCGATCTCGATCACGACCACGGGACCGGACGGCGGTTCGCGGCGGTACTGCTCGTAGCGCGCGACGAGCAGCGCGACATCGGGCACCTCGTCGATCGGCAGCACGCGAGCCCAGCCATCCGCGCGCGCCCACCACAACCGGGTCCAGTCCTCGTCGTACTGGTCGACCAGGACGCTCACGAACGGGTTGCTGGCGATGTTGTCCAGCCGGCGCAGGTGCGAGCTCGACTTGGGCTTGGCGTCCACGGCACTGATCAGTCGCTCACCCACGAGGACATAGACGAACGGGACGAGATGTGGCGACCCGCCCGGCGACACCGTCCCCAACCGCGCAACCCGCGCCTCGGCGAACCGCTCGCGCGTCCAGGCAGGGTCCCGCCGCATACGCCGACCCTAGAGCGTTCTCGCCGATCTCGGCCGCACTAGGTTAAGGCGATGCGCTTCGGAGTGTTCATCCCGCAGGGCTGGCGACTCGATCTCGCCGGCATCGAACCGGCCCGGCAGTGGGCGACGATGAAGGACCTCGCCCAGGCTGCCGACCGCGGCCCCTGGGAGAGCCTGTGGGTGTACGACCATTTCCACACCGTCCCCGTCCCGACCGACGAGGCCACCCATGAGGCCTGGACGCTCATGGCCGCCTTCGGGGCGGTCACCGAGCGCATCCGACTCGGCCAGATGTGCACGTGTA
The DNA here is from genome assembly GCA_963750295.1 of uncultured Actinomycetota bacterium. Lineage (GTDB taxonomy): Bacteria > Actinomycetota > Actinomycetes > Mycobacteriales > Jatrophihabitantaceae > CAVVPY01. The sequence goes on along the minus strand of CAVVPY010000001.1, from coordinate 480,464 downwards.
TGGGCTATCGCAACCCGGCCTACCTCGCCAAGGTCGCCGCTACGGCCGACCACGTGTCCGGTGGCCGGATCGAGATGGGCATCGGCGCCGGCTGGTACGAACACGAATGGCGGGCCTTCGGCTACGGATTCCCCGGCGCAGCTGACCGGCTCGGGATGCTCGACGAGGGCGTTCAGATCATGCGGCAGCTCTGGACGACCGGAACCGCCACGCTGGACGGCACGCACTACCAGGTCGACGGGGCCATCGGCCGCCCGCTCCCGTTGCAGGACGGCGGGATCCCGCTGTGGATCGCGGGCGGCGGCGAGAAGAAGACGTTGCGGATTGCAGCCAAGTACGCGCAGTACACCAACTTCGACGCGACTCCCGAGACGTTCGCGAAGAAGTCCGAGATCCTCGCCGGGCACTGCCGCGAGCTCGGCACCGACTTCGACGCCATCGTGCGCTCGGGCAACTACAACGTCGTCATCGGCGAGACCGACAAGGACGTGCGGGACAAGCTGGCGTGGATCACGTCCCACTACCAGCCCTTCGTGCCCGCCGATGAGCTGGCCAGGTACGAACAGATGTACGCGACCGGACCTCTCGTCGGGACGCCGGAACTGATCGTCGAACGGCTGGAGCAGGCCACCGGGCTCGGGCTCGGGTACGCGATCTGCAACTTCGTCGATTTGGCCTATGACCGCGCCGGCATCGAGCTGTTCGAGAATCAGGTCGTGCCCGCGCTCGCGGGCTGAGCGACGGGGAAGCTAGTCGCCAGCACGCGGGATCGCAATGTGCACACGCGTCCCGTTCGAGGGCCGGCGCGTGATGGTGCACTCCCCGCCGAGCGCCTCGACCCGGCTGACCATGCCCCGAATCCCCAGATGCCCCGCCAGGCCGACGATCTCGTCGGGCACGCCGACGCCGTCATCCTCGACGACGAGTATCCAGGCGTCGGGTTCGTCGAGCAGGGTGACGTCCACCGTGGTCGCGTGGGCGTGCCGCCGGGCGTTGCTCAACGCCTCCCGCCCGGCGCGGTGGAACACCGCAGCGATATCCGTGGGCAGTCCGGACAAGGCACCGGCGATTCGTACCACGGTCGGGGTGCCATCGAAGAACTGGTGGGCCGCTTCGTGGAATGCAACGTCGAGATCGGTATCCGGGCCCCCCGCGGGCTCGAGAGTCACGAGTATCCGTCGAAGCCGCTGCAGCGCCGTGCTGACCAGCTCAGTCGCGGCACGCAGACTTTTCTGCGCCCCGTCGAGGTCGCCGTCGTCCAGCAGGCGGGTGACCAACTGCATCCTGAGCTGACCGGCGGCAAGGATCTGGACCGAGTCGTCATGGACCTCGGTGGCGATCCGGTGCTGCTCTGCCCGCTCGGCGGACACGAGTTCGGTCAATAGCAAGCGACGCTGCTCGGCGAGGTCGGTGATCGCTTGCCTCGTCACGAGTCTGTCGCGAATGTCGCGCTGAACGGTGGCGAATGCGGCCGGCGCGCCCGTCAGCCGGTCACGCATGAGGTACGAGGTGACCGACACCGCGATTTCACTGTCGTCACGCCAATCGCGCAACGTGCTCCAGCCCTGCCACGATCCCTCGCGCAGGATGGCCGGACGTTCGACCTCCTCGCTCGCCTTCACCCCCGCCGGTGACAGGTAGTCCGCGATCGTCGTGTGCTCGACGTCGACGTCCATGGGCATGCCGACCAACCAGCGCCCCGCCTCGTTGAGAAAGACCACGTGGCCGTCCAGGTCGGCGACCGCGATGAAGTCAGGGCTCGAGTGCACCAGTGAAACAAACCGCCCGGCCCGCTCCTCGGCATCATGTTGCTCGGTCACGTCGATGAACTGCGCATGGACGGCGTCCGGTTCCCCGCGCTGGTCAGGAACAACCGCCATGGTCAGCCGAATCCAGCGGAAGCTACCGTCCGGCCGGACGATCCGTCGAACCCGGTAGCCGCCGATCGCGCCGTAACCGGGCCGGCCCGGAAAGTCAGGCTCATCGTCGTCAGCGTCCGCGGACGAGACCAACCCATCCCACGACCCGCCGACCAGTTCGGTGGCGTCCCTACCCAGGATCACGCAGGCGGACGCGTTCACCGCGACGAACGACCCCGCGGGAGTCAACACCGCCATCCCGATCGGTGCCGCGCTGAAGGCGGTCGACCACTGACGGTGCAGCGCCGATTCCGAGGCGCGAGCGTTCATCGCCAACAACAAGGAACTGATCTTGTCCGCGGCGGCCGCGACCGCGCTGAGATCCGCGTCGGTGTACGGCGGGGAGGCACCGTCCCGGACTGTTGCGATGAAGCCGACCGCGACCTTGTTCAAGTCGCGCAGCGGAGCGAACGCGACGCTCGTCGGCCCCGCAACCTCCTGGTAGCGGCCGAAGGCCGACGCGAACAGCGGCGGACCGGCATCCAGGGCCAGATCTGTGATCACCGGGTCGCCGCCATGGGCCACCGCCTCGGCGAAAGCGCGCAGATCGGCCGGCGTTGCCTCCGCGACGAGTCCTTCGACCATCGCCTGCAAGCTCGGGTCACGGTGCGCGATGCCGATCGCTGCGCCGTCATGCCCAGGCGGATCCAGCACGAGCACAGTCGCCACGTCGCCGAGTTCGTCGGCGATCAGCACGGCGGCCCGGCGGGTGCACTCTCGGCAGTCGTCGCCGGCGTCAGAAAGTTCCTGCGCCAGCCGGGCCACCAGCCGCCAACGGCGAGCCTCTCCGTCAGCGGGATTCGTGGCGTGACCCGGCACGCGCCCGTCGCGTACTCCGGTCACGGCCAGCCCGCGAAATGCCGCTCATGGCGGGATCTCGCGGTCGGCCGAAATTCGCGCGCAAGACCGAACCTCACCCCGTGATCGTGACAGTTGGCGACCGCCCCGCCTAGTCCCGCGGACCACCAGTTCGCAATGTCGACCCAGAACTACGCCGATGCAGTCTGGAGCGCCAGGCAACTGAGGAACGCCCGCGCGGCTTTGACGACCGCCTCGCGGTCCTGCGTGTAGACGTAGTCGAACGACCGCGAAGTGTCGTCGGCTGCTCCCGGGCACTGGCGGGCCACCAGGGCACCGGCGTAGTGCGGATTCATCACGATGACCGTCCACTCGTCGGTGGGCGGCGACGCGACCACGGGTTCGGTCCGATAGGTGGGTCCGGCGTAGAACTCCAGGCAGTTGGCCACAACGACGAAGGCTCGTTCGCCCTGGAACGAGGCGAGCAGCACCGACGCATCCGCGTAGTGCTCACTCTGCTGTTCCAGGTAGCGACTGATGTGCTTGAGCAGCGGCATGGTTGCCTGCTGAGCATCGAGAATGGCAGACACCGTCTCGAACGGTGATCCGCTGCCCAGGGGTGTGACCAGTGAGCGGAACGGGATCGCGTGGTCCGGGACCGGCAGGATGTGCGGCAGCGGCCCGGGGGCGCCGTAGCGACGACCTTGCGCGTACGTCGCGCCGAACACCCGGGCCAGTTGCTCGTGCGCCTCGGTCTCGACGCCTTCGGCCACGATGACGGCACCGGTCCGTTCGGCGTAGGCACGGACTGCCGCGGTTATCGCGGCTACTTTCGCGGTCGGCTCACCCTGGAGCAGTGAAGCGTCGAGCTTGACGATGTCCGGTTGCAGCAGCGTGATCAGGGCGAGGCACCGCTCGTCCGAACCGATGTCATCGAGGGCCACTCCGTATGAACCGAGGCGGGCGCGGTCAGTCGCGACCAGCAGATCGATGACCCGACCCTCGATGCCGCGCTCGACCACCTCCAGCACGACACGCAGGTTCTTACTCGCCTCGGCCAGAGCTGGCTCGAGCTCCTCCGGGCAGTCGCTCGTGAGGCTGGCGAGCTCGACGTTCACCAGCCAGGAGAGTTCGGCCGGGAGTCTCGACTCGGCCGCAGCACTCATCGCCCGAGCGCGACACAGCCAGTCCAGCTCGGCCAGGACTCCGGCATCCTGAGCCGCCTCGATCAGGGCGGTGGGCGACTCCAGCGAACTACCGGCCGGTCCGCGACTCAGGGCCTCGAAGCCGACCACGCTGCGCGAGGCAAGGTGCACGACCGGCTGGAACACGGTCGTGGTGTTCTGCTCGGCGATCACCTGGTGAATCGACCACTCGGGTCCCGCTGCCGGCTGATCGGCAGCCGGTCTGCGGCCGGCCCGCGACTGGTCGGCTTCGTCCTTGGCGAGAGCGGTGTTGAGGTGACGCATCACCTTGTTGCGGATGACCCGCAGCGATACCTGCTCCTCCTCGCTGAACGTGCGGGGATGTTCCGACCAGACGCACAGCGTGCCGAGGATGCAGCCGTCGCGACCGGTGAGCGGCATGGCCGCGTATGAGCAGATCGCACCCGCGTCGCCATTGACCCAGGGATTGTTCTTCACTTCCGGGTCATTTCCGGCATCGACGAGCAGGACGATCTCAGTCGAATTCGTACGTGCCAGCACCTGCTGACACAGGCTGATCTCCCGAGGCGACAGGGTCACCCGGCCGTCGCTCATGACCGACCACTGCCGATGATCGTCGAAGACGTTGATCGCGGCGAAGTCGGCACCGGTGAGCTGTTGCGCCTGGTTCGCGAGTCGGTAGAGCTTAGGGTCGACCTCGTCCCACGCTTCGGGCCCGGCCAGCCCGTAGCTTTCGACCCAGGACTGACGGACGCCCTCCGATACAGCGGCCAGGGCGCTTCCCTGGCCACTCGCGTCGTTGGTGGGCGCGGAGTACTCGTAGTCGACCATGTGCCAAGTCAACGCACTTTCACCACGGAATACATGACGCTGCCGGGCCTCGCCGACTAGTACATCGGCACCAGTCGACTGTGCCGACCGTCAGCCGGCGATGAGGCCCTCGCGGATCGCGATCGACAGCACCTCCAGCTTCGAGTGGGCGCCGAGCTTGCCCGAGAGCGTCACGATGTGGTTGCGCACGGTGTGAACGCTGACCCCCAGTCGGGCCGCGATGGCGGCATTGGCCAGGCCGTCGGCGAGACACCCCAGGACGTCGCGCTCGCGATCGGTGAGCGAGTGCACCGGGTTCGGCTCGTAGCGCCGCAGGCGCGGCAACAGGCGGGCAAGCAACCTCGGGCTCACCAGCGATTCGCCGGCCGCAGCCGAGCGGACGGCGGAGACAACCTCGGCCAAGCTACGGGTCTTGTCGATGAATCCGGCCGCGCCCGACTCGATCGCGGTGACGAGCACGTGATCAGACGTGCTCGCGGTCAGCATCACGACCTGGAGGTCCGCGCGGGTAGCCAGCAGCGGTTGGATCAGGCTGGTTCCCTCACCGTCGGGCAGGCGGTGGTCGAGGAGCACGACATCCGGGTGGGTCGCCGCCGCCGCTTCCAGCGCGGTGGCCGCCGTACCCGCGGTGCCCACCACCCGGAAGTCGTCCTCGGCCTCGAGGACGAACGCCAGGCTGGCGGCGAACATCTCGTGATCGTCGACGATCAGGATCCGGATATCTGGCACCGCGGCGCCAGATCTGCCCCCCGGATCGCTCACCGACACATCATGACCGGTTTGCCTACGGCTGTCAGCGGCTGCAGACAACGCAACGCGGTCTGCCGGCAGCGGCAAAATCCACAGCGGTGCCGGTCTGAATCATGGTGGGATGGGCCGATGACCGCTCTCTCGCCGGACGGGCGCATCATCGTCGACCAACTCACCAAAGTCTTCCGCGGCAAGATCAGGGCGGTCGACCGGCTGAGCTTCGCCGTCGAGCCCGGCTCGGTGACCGGATTCCTCGGCCCGAACGGCGCCGGCAAGACGACGACGCTGCGGATGGTGCTCGGGCTGGTGCGGCCCACCGCCGGGACGGCAACCATCAGCGGGATGCCGTATCGGCGCATCCCGAACCCGATCACCACGGTGGGCGCGGCGCTGGAGTCGTCGAGCTTCCACCCGGCCCGGACCGGACGCAACCATCTGCGCATCCTGTGCACCGCTGCCCGCCTGCCCCAGCAGCGCGCCGACGCCGTGCTCGAGCTGGTCGGGCTCCGCGACGCCGCGCGCCGCAAGGTCCGCGGCTACTCACTCGGCATGCGGCAGCGTCTCGGCCTCGCCGCCGCGCTGATCGGTGATCCGCGCGTCCTCGTGCTGGACGAACCCGCCAACGGTCTGGACCCCGACGGCATCCGTTGGCTGCGCGGGTTCTTCCGGCATCTGGCCGGCGAGGGACGCACGGTGCTGGTCTCGAGTCACCAGCTCAACGAGGTGCAGGCGATGGCTGACCGCGTCGTGATCCTCAACCATGGCCAGCTCGTCAGTTCCGGCTCGATCGCGGAGCTGAGTCAAGGCTCGGACACCGTCGTCGTGCGCAGCCCCAATGTCGAGGCGCTGCTCGGGATCATCGGCCAGGTCGGCGGCCGGATCGACCGCCCGGACGCGCACACGCTGCGGGTACGCGGGCTGCCCGTCGAACAGGTCGGGCACCTGGCTTACACCGGCGGTGTAGAGCTGCACGAACTGAGCGTGTCGCGGTTCAACCTCGAGGAGTTGTTCTTCACACTCACCACGCAGGCGGCACCACCACCCGATCCAGGCGGTACGCCACCAGCGCCGGGCCCGGTCATCGGAGATGTCCGGTGATCGCGCTTGTCCGAGCAGAGTGGCTCAAGCTGCGCACCACCCAGGTGTGGTTCTGGCTACTGCTGGCCGCAGTTGCAGTAACCGCATTGCTCGTCGTCGCCCAACTGGCGCCGCACGACAGCGTGCGAAACGAGCAGGACGTGTACAGCGTGTTCACCTCCTCCGGCACGGCATACATCGTGGTCTTCGTGCTCGGCGTCCTGGGCGTGACGACGGAGTATCGCTATCAGACGATCACCCCGACGGTGCTCGTGACGCCGTCACGGTGGACCCTGATGACCGCGAAGATGATCACCTACGCGCTGCTCGGGGCCATGTTCGCACTCACCTGCGTCGTGGTGCAGCTCGCGATCGCGCTGCCCTGGTTGTCGAGCAAGGACATCAAGGTCTCACTCACCAAGGACCACATTCCCGCTGCACTGCTCGGTGTGTTCCTGGTCGTGGGCCTGTTCGGGATCGTCGGCATGGGCATCGGCGCCCTGCTCCGCAACCAGATCGTCGCCGTCAGTGTCGGGACGATCTTCTTGCTCGTGCTCCAGAACATCGTGCCCGCGATCCCGGGTGTGAAGCATGCGTTCCCGTACCTGCCGGGCGGGGCGGTCGCCTCGATCTTCACCGTCGTGGGCAGCCGGGACGTCAACGGCGCCACCCTGCTGCCACCGGCAGGCGGGGTGCTGATGCTGTTGGCCTGGGCGTTCGTCCCGGCGATCCTCGGTGCCGCGTTCACGCTGAACCGGGACATCACCTAGCCGCTGCACGCGCGCCGCCCGCACCGGGCCGGCGCTGCTCCACGGGCTGAACCACGGGTGCCCGGTTAGCCCGGGCTGACTGGTCGGGCATACCCAGGTAATGGGCGCGCCCGTCAGGCCACGAACCAGGTCACCGAGGGTGACCCTTGCGACGGTGGGTCCTCGCAGCGCCCGGATCCTCGCCGCCCTGCTGATTGCGGCGATCGCCGGCACCGCGCTGATCGTGCTGATCGTGCTGAGCATCATCTCGTTCAGAGGCACAGCGCCCGTTGCGACAGGCTCCACTCGGACCGCTACCTCACCGACGGGCTCGCAGACCCGTGGCCCAACAAGCTCGGCAGCGCCTACGTCCACCTCGCCTCGGCTTCGCTACCAGGTGGCTCGAGACCGGGCACGCGATACCAGGGGCCCCGATCTGCGAGCGCTGCGTGGTGCCGTGCTGGCCCGTCGCTTCGTCGTGCGCGCGGACCTGGCGACGCCGATCACCGACCGGTTGCTTCTCAGCATCGACCTCGACACCGACTCCGATGTCGGAACCGGTTCGCTGACACTGCCCTGCAACACTGCGACCGTCGGCGCTGACTATCGCATCGTCTACACACCGACCCGGACGACCCACGTGTACCCGTTCAGCGGCAGTGGCTGCCAAGCGCCGTTGTCGCGCAGGGCTGCCGGTGTCGTGCAGACCCGGGTATCCGGGACCTCGGTGATCTTCGTCGTCGACCTCGCGGCCCTGCAGGTGCATGGCCCGCCACGCATCGAACTGTTCGCATCCGCGCAGGTAGCAAGCGGTCCCGGACAGATCGACTACTGCCCGGGCCAGGGATACGAGCCGCTCTCAGTTTCGTCGTAGAGGCACACTCGGGTACCGGTGGCTGCGATCCCGGTCCCTGCCGGGGCGACACCCCCCTCGCGCCCGCGGCAGTGAAGACGTGCCGCCCGTCGGGAGCGCGTAATCTTGGCCTTCGGATCACGGACGCGACGACACCCGAGGATGGCCCGACACCGTGGCAACAACAGACTCCCCGACCGAGACCGAGTCCAGCGCTGCCGTCGGGGACTTCGGCGCCAACGAGTGGCTCGTCGAGGACATGTACGAGCGCTACCGCAGCGATCCCTCGAGCGTCGACGCAGCGTGGCACGACTTCTTCGCCGACTACCGTCCGCCGCCGGACCGGGCGCCGACCACGCCCGAGCCCGGCTCGGCCGGATCCGCGCCGCCGGCCGGCGGCAACGGGCACGGCATAGCGACGACTCCTGAAACCGCGAGCAAGGACGATGCCGCGAAGGCCGGGGGCGCCGAGGCCGGTCCCAAGGTCGTGACCAAGGCCGAGTCGGGAGCCAAGCCCGCCGCGAAGGCTGACCCGGCAAAGGCCGAACCGAAGGCTGCCCAGGCGCCGGTCGAGAAGGCCGCGGACAGTGCCGACAAGCCGGCCGAACGCACGCCGACGGTGCTGCGCGGCGCGGCGGCTCGCGTGGTCGCGAACATGGCCAGCTCGCTGACCGTCCCCACCGCCACCAGCGTGCGCGCGGTGCCGGCCAAGCTGCTCGCCGACAACCGGGTCGTCATCAACAACCACCTGCGTCGCGCCCGGGGCGGCAAGGTCAGCTTCACCCATGTGATCGGTTACGCCGTCGTCCGCGCGGTGGCCGATCACCCCGAGATGAACAACTCGTTCACCGAACTCGACGGCAAGCCGGCGCTGGCGGTCCCCGAGCACGTGAACCTCGGTATCGCGATCGACCTCGCCGGCAAGGACGGCGCCCGCTCGCTCGTGGTCGCGGCGATCAAGTCGGCCGAGCAGATGGACTTCTCCAAGTTCTGGTCTGCCTACGAGGACATCATCCGGCGCGCCCGCGCCGGGAAGCTCACGGCCGACGACTTCGCCGGCACAACCATCAGTTTGACCAACCCCGGCACGATCGGCACCAATCACTCCGTCCCGCGGCTGATGGCCGGCCAGGGCACGATCGTCGGCGTCGGCGCGATGGAGTACCCCGCCGAGTTCAGCGGGATGAGCGAGGACCGGCTCACCGAGGCCGCAATCAGCAAGATCATGACACTGACCTCGACCTACGACCACCGGATCATCCAGGGTGCCCAGTCCGGGGAGTTCCTGCGCCGGATCCACCAACTGCTGCTGGCCGACGACTTCTACGACGAGATCTTCGCCGCGCTGAAGATCCCGTACGAGCCGGTGCGCTGGCTGGTCGACCGCGAGTTCAGCCACGAGGGGCAGATCGGCAAGAACGCCCGCGTCATCGAACTGATCAACGCCTATCGCAGCAACGGCCACCTGATGGCCGACACCGATCCGCTCGAGTACACGGTGCGCAGCCACCCCGACCTCGACATCACCCGTCACGGCCTGACGTTGTGGGATCTTGATCGCGAGTTTCCCGTCGACGGATTCGCCGGCGAGAAGCTGATGAAGCTGCGCGACATCCTCGGCGTGTTGCGTGACGCGTACTGCCGTCGCGTCGGGGTCGAGTACATGCACATCACCGACCCCGAGCAGCGCCGCTGGTTGCAGCAGCGCATCGAGATCAAGCATGCGGCGCCGAACCGGGACGAGCAGTTGCATATCCTCGGCCGGCTCAACGTCGCCGAGGCGTTCGAGACGTTCCTGCAGACCAAGTACGTCGGGCAGAAGCGATTCAGCCTCGAGGGCGCCGAGACGGTCATCGCACTGCTGGACGCCGTCCTGGCCGAGGCAACCGACGAGGACCTCGACGAGGTGGTCATCGGCATGCCGCACCGCGGACGGCTCAACGTCCTGGCCAACATCGTCGGCAAGCCGTACGCGAAGATCTTCAACGAGTTCGAGGGCAACATCGACCCGGGCACGGCGCAGGGCTCCGGCGACGTGAAGTACCACCTCGGTGCCAGCGGGCACTTCCGCGCCCGCACCGGCAAATCGATCGAGGTCACGCTCACGGCCAACCCCTCGCACCTCGAGGCGGTCGACCCGGTGCTCGAGGGAATCGTGCGGGCGAAGCAGGATGTGCTCGACAAGGGTGAGGCGGGCTTCACCGTGCTGCCCGTGCTGATGCACGGCGATGCCGCCTTCGCGGGGCAGGGCGTGGTGGCCGAGACGCTCAACCTGTCTCAGCTGCGCGGCTATCGGACGGGCGGCACCGTCCACGTGATCGTCAACAACCAGGTCGGCTTCACCACCTCGCCGTCGGCGTCGCGTTCGTCGCTCTACTGCACCGACATCGCGCGGATGATCGCCGCGCCGATCTTCCACGTGAACGGCGACGACCCCGAGGCGTGCGTCCGCGTGGCGAAACTCGCGGTCGAGTACCGGCGCGAGTTCAAGAAGGACGTCGTCGTCGACATGGTCTGCTACCGCAGGCGCGGCCACAACGAGGCCGACAACCCGTCGTTCACGCAACCGCTGATGTACGACATCATCGACACCAAGCGCAGCGTCCGAAAGCTCTACACCGAGGCCCTGGTCGGGCGCGGCGACATCACCCTCGAGGATGCCGAGGCGGCGCTCAAGGATTTCCAGTCGCAACTCGAGAAGGTCTTCGTCGAGACCCGCAATGCGTCGGGCAAGTCCCGCCCCGAGCCGGAACTCGACAGCGAGACGCCGTCGCAGCAGGTGACGACCGCGATCGGCGTGGACGTGATCAAGCGGATCGCGGAGGCGTACGCGAATCCGCCGGAGGGCTTCACCGTCCACCCGAGGCTCAAGGCGCAGATCGACCGGCGCGTGGCGATGGCCAGCAACGGTGGGGTCGACTGGGCCACCGCCGAGCTGTTCGCGTTCGGCTCGCTGGTGATGCAGGGACGGGCGGTCCGCCTGGCCGGTCAGGACTCGCGGCGCGGGACGTTCACCCAACGCCACGCGACCCTGATCGACCGCAACACCGGGGTCGAGTACACGCCGCTGAGCCATCTCTCCGACGGGCAGAGCCGCTTTTATGCCTACGACTCGCTGCTGTCGGAGTTCGCGGCGATGGGCTTCGAGTACGGCTATTCGGTCGTCCGCGACGACACACTGGTCTGCTGGGAGGCTCAGTTCGGCGACTTCGCCGACGGCGCGCAGACGATCGTCGACGAGTTCATCTCCTCCGGCGAGGCGAAGTGGGGGCAGCGTTCCGCGCTGACCCTGCTGCTGCCGCACGGCTACGAAGGCCAGGGGCCGGACCACTCCACCGGCCGGCCGGAGCGCTTCCTGCAGCTCGCTGCCGAGAACAACATGACGGTCGCGATCTGCTCGTCGCCGGCGAACTACTTCCACCTGCTGCGGCGACAGGGGCTCTCACCAGTGCGACGCCCGCTCATCGCCTTCACGCCGAAGTCGTTGCTGCGGCTCAAGAGCGCGGTGAGCGAGATCGCCGACTTCACCGAAGGCTCGTTCCAGCCGGTTCTCGCCGACACCACAGCGGACGGTTCGGTACGGCGGGTGCTGCTGTGCAGCGGCAAGGTGTACTACGACCTCGCCGCCGCGCGGGCCGAGAAGCAGCTCACAGACATCGCGATCGTTCGCATCGAGCAGTTGTACCCGCTGCCGGAGGCCCAGCTGCGCACCGAATTGGCCCGGTACCCCGATGCCGAACTGGTCTGGGTTCAGGAGGAGCCCGCCAATCAGGGCGGCTGGCCGTTCATCGCGATGACGCTGCCCGAATACCTGGGCGGACGGCCGCTGCTGCCGGTCACCAGGCGCGCGTCGGCGTCCCCCGCGGTCGGCTCGCTCGCGATCCACGAAGCGCAGCAGCGCGAGATCGTCGCGTCCGCGCTCGCCTGAGTACGCCGCGATGACTGCTGCCCCGGTGCCGGCGGACGAACTGCGCGCCGCGCTCGCCCCGTTCGGGCAGTCGCGGATGCTGCCGCGCGCCGCCTACGTCGACCCCGCCGTCTTCGCGTGGGAGCAGGCGAACATCCTCAGCGGATGGCAGTGCGTCGGCCACGCCGACGACATCGCCTCGCCCGCCTCGCAGCGGGCGGTGCTGACCGGCGCCGGCGGCGTGCTGCTCGTCCGCGGTGAGGACGCGATGCTGCGCGCGTTCGCCAACACCTGCCGCCACCGCGGACACGAGTTGCTGCCCGCCACTACGGCTGCGCCGGCCGTGACACGGCGCAGCATCGTCTGCCCGTACCACTCGTGGTCCTACCGCCTGGACGGGTCGTTGCAGGCCGCGCCGGGATTCCGCGACGTCGCCTCGTTCGACGCCGACCAGTTCGGCCTGGTGCGGCTGCCGGTGCGCGAATGGCACGGTTACCTGTTCGTCGATCCGGGCGGCGCAGGCGGCGAGTTCGCCGACCACGTCGCCGGGTTCGACGAGGTGATCGCGCCCTACCGGCCCGAACAACTCAGCGTCACGACCCGGCGCACCTACGACCTGGCGTGCAACTGGAAGATCATCGCCGAGAACTACCAGGAGTGCTATCACTGCCCGACGATCCACCCTGAGCTCTCGCGGGTCAGCCCGCCGGCGAGCGGTGCGAACCTGGACACGCCCGGCCCGTGGATGGGTGGGTCGATGGATCTCGCTCCCGGCGTGCAGACGATGTCGCTGGACGGGCGCAGCCAGGGCACAGCGATCGCGGGACTGTCCGAGCGCGAGTTGCGCACGGTGATGTATGTCGTCGGGTACCCGAACGTGCTGATCAGCCTGCACCCGGACTACGTCCTGACGCACGTGCTCACGCCGCTCGCTGCCGACCGGACCCGGGTCGAGTGCACCTGGGCGTTTCCGCCCGACGTCGCCGCCGCCACCGAGTTCGACCCGTCCTACGCGGTGGATTTCTGGGACCTGACCAATCAGCAGGACTGGGCCGCGTGCGAGTCGGTGCAGCGTGGCCTTGCCTCGCCGCACGCTCGGCCCGGACCGCTCAGCCCGGCCGAGGACGGCGTGTACCAGTTCGTCACCCGCGTCGCGCGGGCTTACCGAGGCGAGGGCTGAGCCGATGTATTTCACCGACCGAGGGATCGAGGAACTGCTCGCCCGTCGCGGCGAGGAGCAGGTCAGCATCGACTGGCTCGGCGGACGGTTGCAGGCCTTCGTCGACGAACATCCAGAATTCGAGACCGCCGTCGAGCGGCTGGCCACCTGGCTGGCCCGCGACGACGAGGACGACTAGCCCGAACGGCCCGCCGCGGTCAGACCGCGCCCGAGCAGCCGGTGAGGGCCGGTTCCAGCGCGGCCGTGCGGCGGCCGGCCGAGTCGAAGATCGGCAGGAACACCTGCGTGAGCGGCCCGATCGCCAGCGCGAACAGCACCGTGCCGATGCCGACCGAGCCGCCGAGCAGCCACCCCGCGACCAGGACGCTCACCTCGATAGCAGTACGGGTGAGCCGGATCGAGTGACCGGTTCGCCGCGACAGCCCGGTCATCAAGCCGTCACGCGGGCCCGGCCCGAAGTTCGCCCCGATGTACATCCCGGTCGCGACGCCGCACAGCACGATCGCCGCCACAAGGGCGAGCACTCGCCAGATCATGGTGTGGATGTCGGGCAGCACGTCGAGCGAGGCGTTCAACGCGACGCCGATCAGGATGGCGTTGCTCACGGTGCCCAGCCCGGGCACCTGGCGCAGCGGGATCCACGCCAGCAGCACCAAGACGCCGACGATGACGACGACCGTGCCGATTGCCAGGCCGGCGCGGCGGCCGATGCCCTGGTGGAAGACGTCCCAGGGGTCCAGCCCCAGGCCGGCGCGGACCTGCAGCGCCGCGGAGAATCCGTAGAGCAGCAGGCCGACGTAGAGCTGCACCACACGTGCGGTCAGTCGGGCCACGGTGGGAGATGCTGCCAGACCATCGAGCCAGGATCGCGAGCCATTCGTCGGTGAATGGCCCGTGCTCCAGGCCAATAACCTGCCAGACTCGACCTCATGATGGCCACCACCCGGATCGGCGGCCGGGCGCTCGCCGTGCTGCTGCCCGACATCCGCGCCCAGCGCGGGCCGGTCTACGTCGCGCTGCGCGACGCGATCACCGCGCTGGTCCTCGACGGCCGCGTCTCGACCGAGACCCGGCTGCCGTCCGAGCGCGAACTCGCGGCCGCACTTCACGTGAGCCGTGCGACTGTGACGGCCGCCTACGACGCGCTGCGCGCGGCCGGCTTCCTGGCCAGCCGCACCGGTTCGGGCAGCTACGTCACCGTCCCCGCGGGTGCCCAGCCGCGGCCGTCGATCATCACCTGGCGCACCGAGCAGGCCGACGCCGACGTCATCGATCTGTCCTGCGCCGCACTGCCCGCGCTGCCGGGCGCGCTGCAGGCGGCCATCCCGGCCGCAGCCGCTGCGCTGCCGGCCTACGCCGCGAGCGAGGGGTACGAGCCGGCCGGGCTGCCGGTGCTGCGAGCCGCGATCGCCGAGGGCTTCGCAGCGCGTGGCGTCCCGACCTGTGCCGAACAGATCCTCGTCACCAGCGGGGCGTCCCACGCGCTCGACCTGGTGCTGCGGCTGCTGATCGCACCCGGTGACCGGGTGCTGACCGAACTGCCGAGTTACCCCGGCGCGCTCGACGCGATCCGGCGCGCGGGTGCCCGGGTGGTCACCGTCCCGATGGTCGCGGCCGGTGGGTGGGACCTGACCGCCCTGCACTCCTCGCTGCGACAGACGGCACCCCGGCTGGCGTTTCTGATCCCCGACTTCCACAACCCGACCGGCGCGCTGATGGACGTCGCGACCCGGCGTGAGGTGCTGCGCTCCGCACGCCAGACCGGGACGACCGTGATCGTCGACGAGACCTTCGTCGACCTGGGTTTCGTCCCGCCCGTCCAACCCGCCGCGGCGCTCGATCCGGGCGTGATCACGATCGGGTCGCTGTCCAAGCCGGTCTGGGGCGGCCTGCGCATCGGCTGGGCGCGGGCCTCGGCCGACCTGGTCCGCCGGCTCGCGGCGATGCGGGCCTCGATCGACATGGGCGGTGCCGTCCTCGACCAGCTCATCGCCGCCGAAATCCTGCCGACGCTGCCTGCCCTCATGCCCGAGCGGGTCGCCGGGCTGCGACGCCAGCGCGACACCCTGCTCGCCGCGCTCGCCCGCGAGTTGCCGCAGTGGCGGGCCGTCGAACCGCAGGGCGGCCTCTCGCTGTGGGTCGAACTGGACGCCCCGCTGTCGACGCCGCTCGCGACCCTGGCCGCGCCGGCCGGTGTGATCGCCGTTCCCGGCTCGCGCTTCGGCGTCGACGGCACGCTCGAGCGCTTCCTGCGCATCCCGTTCGCGCTGCCGCCCGAACGCCTGGACGAGGCGGTGCGCCGCCTTGCCGAGGTATGGCACACCCTGGGCCGCTCGGGTGTGACTGCCCGGCAACTCGTCGTCGCCTGACGAGCGCGGCGGAGCGCGGAAAATCAGCGCGCGGGAACCGGGTCCAGCGCGACGCCGTCCACCCGAGCCTGAGCAGCAACCGCCGCGGCGACGGCCGGCGCCACCCGGTGGTCGAACGGCGTGGGGACGATGTGATCCGGGCGCAGTTCGTCGGCGACCACATCTCCGAGCGCCGTCGCCGCAGCCAGCTTCATGCCCTCGGTGATCGCGCTCGCGCCCGCGTCGAACGCCCCGGCGAAGACACCGGGGAATGCCAGCACGTTGTTGATCTGGTTCGGATAGTCGCTGCGGCCGGTGGCGACGACCACGGCGTGCCGGTGCGCGACGACGGGGTCGACCTCGGGGTTCGGGTTGGCCAGGGCGAACACGATCGCGCGCGGCGCCATCGCGGCGACGACCGGCTCGGGCACCGCGCCGGCACTGACCCCGAGGAACACATCGGCGCCGATCATCGCGTCATGCAGCGAGCCCCGCAGACCTGACGTGTTCGTCGTGCGGGCCATCTCGTCCTTGACGGCGGTTAGGTCCTCACGGCCGAGGTGCAGGATGCCGCGCGAGTCGGCGACGGCGATGTCGCCGATACCGGCGGCGAGCAGGATCTTCGTGCACGCGACGCCGGCCGCTCCCGCCCCGGACACGACGACCCGCAGGTCGGCGAGCGTGCGGCCGGTGACCCGGGCCGCGTTTCGAAGTGCCGCAAGCACGACGATCGCCGTGCCGTGCTGATCGTCGTGGAAGACCGGGATCGAGAGCCGTTCCCGCAACCGGGTCTCGATGTCGAAACAGCGAGGCGCCGAGATGTCCTCGAGGTTGATCCCACCGAAGGACGGCGCGAGCCGCTCGACGGTTTCGACGATCTCGTCCGGATCGGTCGTCGACAACACGATCGGGACGGCGGACAGGCCGGCGAACTCGCTGAACAGCGCCGCCTTGCCCTCCATCACGGGTAGCGCGGCGAGCGGGCCGATGTTGCCGAGTCCGAGTACCGCGGTTCCGTCGCTGACGACCGCCACCAGCCTCGAGCGCCAGGTGTAGGTGCGCGCCAGCGTCTCGTCCTCGTGGATCGCCGAACACACGCGCGCCACCCCAGGCGTGTAGGCGAGCGAGAGCGACTCGCGGTCGACGAGCGGCAGCGTGCTGCGCACGCTGAGCTTGCCGCCCTCGTGCACCCGGAACACGGCCTCGTCCGGATCGAACTCCATTGCGGAGTGCCCCACTTCATGGTTGTTCGCAGGTCCGGCTGCAGATGAGCCGGTGCCACGCTCGAGGGTACGGCGGCAGGTCCTGCGCTAAGCCAACAAGGAACCGGGGATCGCCCGCCCCCTGAGTCTGTCACGTCCGGTGAATCGGTCTGTTCCATTTCCGTGATTCCGCAAGCGCGACATTATGGACACTACTCGCCAAATCGGCGACGATTCAGGTCGCGAACCCGTCGCGCCCGAACTGGAGGTCCGATGTCCCGAATCACACTCGCCGCAGGCGCAGCGAGCGCCCTCGTCGTGGCGAGCGTCTTGGCAGTCCCGTTGTCGGCCACCGCCTCGTCGGGCATGGCCCGCGCCGCACACGGCAACGAGCGCACCTGTGCGATTGCGCGCAGTGGTTTCGCCGCGTGCCTGGCCCGAGTCGTCACCGACCGGTCCGGTAAACCCGTGGCAGCAGCGACACCGACCGGCTACGGCCCCGCCGACATCCGCTCGGCCTACAACATTGGCAGCGCGCTCGGATCGGGCCGGACGGTCGCCATCGTCGATGCGTACGACGACCCGACCGCAGCGGCCGACCTCAACACCTACCGCTCGACCTTCGGCCTGCCTGCCTGCACGACGGCGAACGGCTGTTTCCGCAAGGTCAACCAGACCGGTGGCACGACCTACCCGAGGAAGGACGCGGGCTGGGCGACCGAGATCAGCCTCGATCTCGACATGGTGTCCGCGACCTGCCCCGACTGCCACATCCTGCTCGTCGAGGCGAAAACGGCGTCCTTCGCCAACCTCGGCGCAGCCGTCAACTACGCGGCGAGCCAGGGAGTCTCGGCGATCAGCAACAGCTACGGCGGCAGTGATTCGGCACCGATGTCGGCCTACAACCACCCCGGGATCGCCGTCACTGCCTCGAGCGGTGACTCCGGCTACGGCGTCGAGTCCCCGGCCAGCTTCGACTCGGTGATCGCCGTCGGCGGGACCAGCCTGGTCCGGGCCGCCAACGCTCGCGGCTGGACCGAGACGGCGTGGAGCGGCTCGGGCAGCGGCTGCTCGTCGTTGAATGCCAAGCCGTCGTGGCAGACGTCCGAGACGCAGTGCTCGGGCAAGGCCGTCGCCGACGTCGCCGCGGTCGCAGACCCCGGCACCGGCGTCGCCGTCTACGACTCCACCCCCTACCAGGGCCGGTCCGGTTGGCAGGTCTACGGCGGGACCAGTGCCTCGTCCCCGATCATCGCCAGCGTCTACACGATGGGCGGCAACCTGGCCGGGAACCCCGCCGCCTACACGTGGGGACACCGCACCGGCCTCAACGACGTGACGGCTGGCTCGAACGGTGCCTGCACGCCTGTCGTCTGGTGCACGTCCAGTGCCGGCTGGGACGGCCCGACCGGACTCGGCACGCCGAACGGCACGACCAGCTTCTGACGGTGCGAGCCGGATGGGTCGTCAGCCAGCGCGATGCACCCATCCGGTTCGACACGGTTGATCTCGTCATGGATGGTAGGGCCACCGCGCGTTTTCGATGGAGGTTCGATGTCCCGATTCACCCTCGCGGCCGCAGCCGGCTCGCTCACTGCGGGCGCACTGGTCGTCCTGGCAGCGGCACTGCCGGCCGACGCAGCGCCGGGGACGTCAGCGGCTGGTTCCTCAACTGCCCCGTCACCCGCCCACTCGGCGCGCGCCTGCGGGCGGGCCAAGGTCGGGTACGCGGCCTGCTTCGCCGAGGTGAACACCGATTCGGGCAATCGGCCGATGGCCACCACACGGCCGGACGGCTTCGGCCCCGCCGACGTTCGCTCGGCCTACCACCTCACCACGTCCGGCGCCGGGAAGACCGTGGCCATCATCGACGCGTTCGACGACCCGACGGCTGAGGCCGATCTGGCCGTGTACCGCCGCACGTACGGCCTGCCACCGTGCACGACGGCGAACGGTTGCTTCCGGAAGGTCGACCAGACCGGCGGCACGAACTACCCGCGTGCCAACGCCGGCTGGGCCACCGAGATCAGCCTCGACCTCGACATGGTCTCGGCGGCGTGTCCGGGGTGCCACATTCTGCTCGTGGAGGCGAAGAACGCCTCGTTCGGGAATCTCGCGATCGCAGTGAACTACGCGGCCAGCCGGCACGTGCAGGCCATCAGCAACAGCTACGGCGGCAGCGATACCCGACCACGGCCCGCGTACGACCACCCCGGCATCGCCATCACGGCGTCCAGCGGTGACAGCGGGTACGGCGTCTCGTCCCCCGCGACGTTCGAGTCGGTCATCAGCGTCGGCGGTACCAGCCTGTTCAAGGCGAGAAACGCCCGGGGCTGGCGGGAAAAGGCGTGGTCGGGCTCGGGCAGCGGCTGCTCGACCGTCAACGACAAGCCGGCCTGGCAGACCGCGAGCACCCAGTGCAGCGGCAAGGCTGTTGCCGACGTGTCCGCGGTGGCCGACCCGGCGACGGGGGTGGCGGTCTACGACAGCACGAGCTTCCAGGGCAACAGCGGGTGGCAGGTGTTCGGCGGCACGAGCGCGGGCGCACCGATCATCGCCAGCGCGTACGCGATGGGCGGGCACCTCCGCGGCTACCCCGCGGCCTACACATGGGCGCACCCGGCCGGTCTCAACGACGTCACGCAGGGCTCGAATGCGCTGCTGTGCCTGGTCCCCGTGTGGTGTCGGGCGCGGCCGGGTTGGGACGGTCCGACCGGTCTCGGGACGCCGAACGGCGTCGGTTCCTTCTGACCCGATTCCCACACGCGGGCGACGCGGCCGGACCGATCAGCGCCGGGGAATCAGCCGTGGTGGCCAACCCACGCGGAGCACGACGCGACCGAGAGCAGTGCCGGGGCCGTGCCGGGTGCTGTCGCCGCCGGCCGCCGCGTTGTCCGAGGCCAGCCACCAACCACCGTCGACCGGGCACACGGCCCGCTTGACGACGAACCGTCCTGGCATCGACGCAAACGTCGCGAGCACCACGTCCCCACCCCGGATCCGTGCTCCGCGGCGGACGATCACGCTGTCGCCGTCCCGCAGCGTCGGCACCATCGACGGGCCGGACACGCGCACGCGCTGCCAGGGGAAAATGACGGGGTCCACCCGTCAGATGGTGCCCTGAGACGGGCAGAGAACCGGGAGTAGGGTCGGCACAGATCGGCCGAATCGGCCCGAACTCGAATTGATCCGGAGGTCAAGGCATGCGTTTGTTCCATTCCACGATCACTGCCCACGCGCACTGTGATCTGCCCTGCGGCGTCTACGACCCGGCACAGGCGCGCATCGAGGCCGAGTCCGTCAAGGCGATCATGGAGAAGTACCAGGGCAACGAGGACCCGGTCTTCCGCACGCGTGCCCTGCTCATCAAGGAACAGCGCGCCGAACTCGTCAAGCACCACCTCTGGGTGCTCTGGACCGACTACTTCAAGGCACCGCACTTCGAGAAGTACCCCCAGCTGCACGAGCTGTTCAACAAGGCCACCAAGGCCGCCGGTGCTGCTGGCGGCAAGGGCGAGGTCGACCCGGCCAAGGGTGACGAACTGCTCGGCCTGATCTCCGAGATCGACAAGATCTTCTGGGAGACCAAGCAGGCAGCCTGACGCACCCGATGCCCGATCAGCCGGAGGCCGGTTCCCACGCGGAACCGGCCTTCGTGATGCCCGACTTCGTGACCGATGACGCGCAGATCTGGCTCGTGCGCCACGGTGAGACGGAGTGGAGCAGATCGGGCCGGCACACCGGCCGCACGGACGTCGCTCTCACCCCGCACGGCGAGGACGAGGCGCGCGCGTTGCAGCCGATGCTCAGCGAGGTGCACCCGGCCCTCGTCCTGTCCAGTCCTCGCCAGCGGGCGCACCGCACGGCAGAGCTCGCCGGACTTCGCATCGACGAGGTCACCGACGACCTCGCCGAGTGGGATTACGGCGACTACGAGGGCCTGACGACTCCCGAGATCCGCGAAAGCGTGCCGGCGTGGACGATCTTCACCCACGGCGCGCCGGGCGGTGAGGACGAGGCCGATGTCGGCACCCGCGCCGACCGCGTGCTCCGGCGGGCCGCGGCAGCAGCGGGCGACGGGCCGGTGGTGCTGGTCGCCCACGGCCACATCAGCCGCGTCCTCGGCGCGCGGTGGATCGGACTTCCGGTCGGGGCCGGACGCAACCTGCTCCTCGACTCCGCCGCGCCGTGCCTGCTCGGGGCGCAGTACGGTTTCCCCGTCATCGGCCGGTGGAACCAACCGAACCCGGCGACCACCAAGGAGGCTCGATGACCGAACATCTGGATACCCCGGACGGCGACGTGGTCGAGGTCCGAGTGCCCGCGACGGGCGCCTACGTGGCCACGCTGCGGCTCACGGCGGCCAGCCTCGCGGTGCGCTGCGACCTCACGATCGATGACATCGAGGATCTTCGGCTCGCCGTCGACGAGGCGTGCGCGGTGCTCCTGCCCCACGCCGCAGGCGGCAGTGTGCTCGAGGCCAGCTTCACCCTGATCCCCGGCTGCCTGTCCGTGACGGCATCGGTGAGCTCCGGAACCGCTGCCACCGTCGTCGCCGAGCGCAGCGGTTTTGCGTGGAGCGTGCTGTCCGCGCTCGCCTCGGACGTCGAGGTGCACGAGGGCCCAGGATCGCTCGCGATCACGGTCACCAAGCGCCGAGAGCCCGCTTCCCGGTGACCAGGGCACGCCAGCGCGACTCGCGAGATGGTGGGTCCGCCGCGCAACTACTCGCTCAGCTGCACTCGTTGCCGGTCGACGACCCGGCCCGCAAGCGCTTGCGCGATCAACTCGTCGAGCTGCACATGCCGCTCGTCGTCTATCTCGCCCGCCGGTTCTCGGGGCGCAACGAACCGATGAACGACCTCGTGCAGGTCGGCTCGATCGGGCTGATCAAGGCGATCGACCGCTTCGACCCCGAGCGCAAGCTGGAATTTTCCACCTACGCCACGCCGACGATTCTCGGCGAGCTCAAGCGGCATTTCCGCGACACCGGCTGGCTGATCCACGTCCCGCGGCGCGCACAGGAACTGCAGACGACCCTGAACACCGCGCGGGCAGAGCTCAGCCAGGAACTCGGCCGGGCGCCGACGGTCGCGGAACTGTCGGCGCGGATCGACGTGGCCGAGGACGCCGTGGTCGAGGCCCTCGACGCCGCGCGCGCCTACTCCGGCGTCCCGTTGGACGTCCTGGCTCCCCCTGGCGAGACCGTCCCCGAGCACCCGATACTCGGTGTCATCGACGAGGGCTTCGAGCAGGTCGAGCAGCGAGCTCTGCTGCGGGATGTGATCGCGCAACTGCCCGAGGCAGAGCGCGAGATCCTGCTGCTGCGCTTCGTCGCGAACAAGACCCAGACCGAGATCGCGGGCATCGTCGGCGTCTCGCAGATGCAGGTGTCACGGCTGGTGGCGCGCGGGCTGAAGAAGTTGCGTGTAAGCCTGGGCGTCCCGGAACCTGAGAAGACCTAGCCCGCTCGGTCCGCACCCGGCGAAGACTGGCCTGGTCGGCGAGGTCCGCGCTGTCCTAGGCTCGGGCCGTCCCTCGCTTCGACATCCGGAGCTTCGATGACCGCATCGCGCAACGTCCTGCTCGTCGGCAGTGTGCCACTGGAATCGGCCGAGGCGGTCTTCGCCGCTGCGGGCGCGCTCGGCCCGTCACTTCGGCGGGTTCCGGACGGTGAGACCGGAGTCCGCAAGGACTGGGTCGCCTGGCAAGGCGCAGTCATGGCGCAGGCGAGTGGTCTCGCCCCCGGCACCGTCCGGCCGCTTCAGGGCGGCTACGAGTTCCAGCTCTACCGCCTGGCCGGCGAACCGGGCGAGGTGGTCTTCGGTCCCCTCGGCTACGCCGACGTCGCGCTCGCCTCGTACCAGGACTTCCTTCGCGCCCGTACGGCCGGGACCCTGCCGGCGGGCACGCGGTTCCAGGTGAGTCTGCCGACTCCGCTCGCGGTCGTGCTGACGTTCTTCGAGCCGGACGCCATCGCAGCGGCGTGGCCGCTGTACGAGGCGGCGCTGCTCGGTGAGCTGGCCCGGATCCTCGGCGGGATCCCGCACGAGGATCTCGCCGTGCAATGGGACATCGCAGCCGAGATCTGCTTCGTGCTCGAGAACCCGGAGATGGCGGCGATCCTGCCGATGGCTGTCCTCGTCGATGCCATCGCTCGCGTCGGCAACGCCGTGCCGGCCGGCGTCGAACTCGGCCTGCACCTGTGTTACGGCGACCCTGGCCACAAGCACATCATCGAACCCAAGGACACCGCGTTGATGGTCGAGTTCGGCAACGAACTCATCGCGGCGATCGAGCGTCCGATCGCGTGGATCCACCTGCCGGTGCCCCGCGAGCGAGACGACGCCGAGTACTTCGCCCCGCTCCGCGCGCTACGCGTGCCCGCCGGGACGGAGCTCTACCTCGGCCTCGTGCACCTGACCGACGGCCTGGACGGGGCGCGCCGGCGGATGGCGGCCGCGACGGGCACGGTCGGCACGTTCGGGATCGCCACCGAGTGCGGCTTCGGACGCCGGCCGCCGGACACCATCGCGTCGCTGCTCGAGTTGCACGCGGAAGTGGCTCGAGCCGATTGAGCGACGCTCACTCGGGCGCGCGGTCGAGCGCGGCCCGGGCGGGTGGGGTGAACAGCAGGTACAGCACGCTCAGCGCGGCGAGCAGGATCGGTCCGCCGTACTCGACCCGCTGCGCCTGGAAGGCCAGGCTGTAAGCGACCGGGATCGCCAGCAGTTGCAGGACGACGACGGGCGTGCGCGCCGCCGGGCGCAGCCGCAGCAGCCAGTGTGCCGCCACGGCGAGCAGCGCGGCACCGGCCACTGCCAGCAACGCTCCGAGCAGGGCGCGCCAGACGTCGTCGGGGTGCCCGGTCACGGTCTTGGTGATGAGCACGCCCGCGGCACCGAGCAGCGCCACACTCTCGAGTGCGATGACCAGGACGGCTGAGCGAACCTGCGCGGGTACCTGCTCCCCAGGGCGGTCGGGGTGCTCGGTCACGCGGTCACCCTACCCACGCGTATAGGCTCTCGAAGTGCGCGTCCTCGTGGTGTCCAACCCGCACGCGACGGCGACGACCGCTCGTGAGCGCGACGTGCTCACCCACGCGCTCGGTAGCGGTGCAGACCTCGAGATCGAAGAGACTGCCAACCGCGGTCACGCAGCGGCGTTGGCCTGCCGGGCAATGCGCAACGGCACTGACGTCGTCGTCGCCCTCGGCGGCGACGGCACCGTCAACGAGGTCGTGAACGGGCTGCTCACCGACGGCGTTCACGACCGGGTTCCCGCCCTCGGCGTCGTCCCGGGCGGTTCCACCAATGTGTTCGGCCGCGCTCTCGGGCTGCCCAACAATCCGCTCGATGCGACGGCCGCCCTGCTCGAGGCGTTGCGCACGGGATCTCGGCGCGAGGTGAGCCTCGGCCGGGTCGACGAGCGCTGGTTCGTCTTCGCCGCCGGCATCGGCTTCGACGCCGCCATCGTCCGCGGTGTCGAAACGCGGCGCAGGAAGGGCAAGCGGTCGACGCCGGCGCTGTACAGCCGGGTCGGGGTACGCGAGTTCTTCCGTACCGACCGGCGCCACCCCACGCTGTCGGTCGAGTTGCCGGACGGGACGCGCTGGGACGACCTCTACTTCGTGATCGTCACCAATACCGACCCCTGGACCTACGTGCAGAATCGGCCGTTGCGCCCGACTCCGGAGACCGACTTCGAGCACCATCTCGGCGTCTACGCCCGCCGCCGGATGGGCATGCCGGGAATGCTGTTCTCGATGGCCAGGCTCTCGGGCAAGAACCCGCGGATCGGCCGGCGCGGCGCGTTCGTCGGCCACGACGTCGGGCGGTTGACCGTGATCGCGGACGAACCGCTGCCGGTGCAGGTCGACGGCGACTACCTCGAACTGCGCAGCAAGCTCGAGTTCAGCTCGACCACAGCCGCCATCCGCGTCCTGGCCTGACTCAGCGCCACCACAGCTCATCTCCCGCACAACGGGCGCTCGGCGGCGTTGGCGGTGTCCGGATTGGTGATGTTTGGTACGAATCTGGGTATCGACGGACCGTACCCGCCGGCGTAGTGTCGCCCTACGGGCCTAGATCCCTGTCCGCAGTTAGTTTGCCGACGCGGTAGAAATCTACGACGCTGGTGGGTAGGACCGTTGTCGACGTAGGTGAGTTCCACGCCAACACGAGCTTTGCACTTGTAGGTGGGGGCAGCTCGTGAAAGGATTCACAAGCGTAGCCGATACAGCGTGACTCAACGACGTGGTCACGTGACCGCCCGACTACGAGCCAGTGAAGGAGACAGACCCATGGATTGGCGTCATCGCGCGGTGTGCCGCGACGAGGACCCGGAACTGTTCTTCCCCATCGGGAACACCGGGCCGGCGTTGCTGCAGATCGAGCAGGCCAAGACCGTGTGCCGGCGCTGCCCAGTGATGCAGCAGTGCCTCACCTGGGCGCTCGAAAGCGGCCAGGACGCGGGCGTATGGGGCGGGTTGTCCGAGGACGAGCGTCGCGCGCTCAAGCGCCGCAATGCCAGGGCACGGGCTCGCTTGGCCTGAACCGACTGGTAACCAGCCAGACGAACCACGACGCCGGCCTTCGGGTCGGCGTCGTGCGTTAACCCCCGACGCGCGGGCGCCGGGTCAGCGGCACGGTGACCGTGGCGGAGGCCCCGGGCCCGGCGGCGCGATGGCCGATCTGCACCTCACCGGCCAGCTCGGCCGACACGAGGGTGCGCACGATCTGCAGGCCCAATGCCTGCGAGTTGTCGGCATCGAAGTCGGCCGGCAGCCCGACCCCGTCGTCCCGGATCGCGATCGTGAGAACTCCCCGCGCGCGTCCGGCGTCGACGGTGACCGCCCCCTCGGCGCCGTCCGGGAAGGCGTGCTCCAGCGCATTCTGGACCAGCTCGGTGATGACGAGGACCAGGGCGGTCGCGATCTCGGCCGGAATCTCACCGAAGCTGCCCTCGCGCTTGAGCTGGATCCGCTCGCGCGAGCCCATCACGTCGGCGAGCATCCCGAGCAGCCGGTCGACTATCGCGTCGAAGTCGATCTCCTCGTCGATCGAGCCGGACAGCGTCTCGTGCACGAGGGCGATGGCAGCGACCCGTCGCATCGACTCCTCGAGGGCCACGCGCGCCTCGGCGACCGGGACGCGGCGGGCCTGCAGCCGCAGCAGGGCGGCGACCGTTTGCAGGTTGTTCTTCACCCGATGGTGGATCTCCCGGATGGTCGCGTCCTTGCTCATGATCTGACGGTCGCGGCGACGTAGCTCGGTGACGTCTTGCATCAGCAGCAGCGCACCGAGCGTCTCGCCACGTGGCCGCAGGGGCTGCGCGCGGAACAGCACGATCGCCCCGCCGCCCTCGACCTCGATACTGGCCGGCTGGCCGCCGTCGATCGCGGCAGCCACGGCTTCGGACAGGTCACTCGCGTCGAACGGGTCGTCGGCCACCGTGCTCGTCAACTCGTTGATGAGCTCGCCCACCACCACCCCCGCGACACCGAGCCGGCTGAACGCCGACAGTGCGTTCGGACTCGCGTAGATGATCGTGCCGTCCGGTTCGAGCCGGACCAATCCGTCGCCCACGCGCGGCCCGGCAGCCTCCTCGGTGACGGCGTCCGGGCTCGGGAACGTCCCGTCGGCGATCATCGCCGACAGATCGGCTGCGCTCTGCAGGTAGACCAGCTCGAGCTGGCTCGGTGTGCGGATGCTGGCCAGGTTGGCGTCCTTGCCGAGGATGCCGATGACCTCGCCGTCGAAGCGGATCGGGATGGCCTCGCGACGGATTGGCAGGTCGCCGTCCCAGTCCGGCTCGACTTCGCGAAACGTGCGCCGCTCGCTCAGCGCGACCCAGAGCGGGGTGGCGCGGTCGCCTCGCTGCACGGCCCCCACCTGGTCGTTCTGGTACGCCGTCGGGCCGGTCGTCGGCCGGCACTGCGCGGCGCACAGGAAGGCGGTCGACACGCCGGCGTCCCCGTCGTGCAACGGGACGGGGACCCAGAGCAGCAGGTCGGCGAAGGACAGGTCCGAGAGCAGCTGCCACTCCCCCACCAGCCGCTGGAGGTGATCGACCTGCGGATCGCCCAACTCGGTGCGGGCCGCGAGCAGGTCCGACAGTGCCGACACGCGCCTCAGCCTGCCATGCCTGCCCCGGCGGTGATCGCGCGACCCGCTCGGAAAGCAAAGCAGCTGATAGTGCGGCAAACGCGACTAATGGCAGCTAAGGTCTCACCAGTCGTCCGTGTCGTGCGTCACCCCGAGGAGGCCCGAACCATGTCGTCCGACTCGCCGCGCGATCGATCCGCGCGCATCGGTCCGCTGCCCATCCGCACGAAGATCATCGCCGGGATCCTGATCGCGATCCCACTGCTCGCCCTCGCGCTGGTACCGACCTACTCCAGGCGGACGCCCAGCTTGCTCGGCTTCCCGTTCTTCTACTGGTACCAGCTGCTCTGGGTGTTTCTCGCATCCTGCTTCACCTGGGCGGCCTACGTCGTGATCGCCCGGGCACGGGGTGAGCGGCGATGAACGCGACCGGCCTGCTCGCCGACGGCGGGGGCGTCAACGGCGTCGAACTGGGCGTGGTGCTGTTCTTCTTCATCGTCGTGACCTTCGGTGGGTTCATCGCCGTGCGCTGGCGACGCGCGACGTCGATGGAGAGCCTGGACGAATGGGGTCTGGGTGGCCGGGGCTTCGGCACCGTCGTCACCTGGTTCCTGCTCGGTGGCGATCTCTACACGGCCTACACCTTTGTCGCCGTGCCTGCGGCGATGTTCGCGACCGGGGCGGTGAGCGGCTTCTTCGCGGTGCCGTACACGATCGTCGCCTACCCGATCATCTTCGTCTTCCTGCCGCGGATGTGGTCGGTGGCGCAGCGGCACGGGTACGTGACGCCGGCCGACTTCGTCCGTGGCCGCTACGACAGCCGTGGGCTCGCCCTCGCGGTGGCCGTGACCGGGATCGTCGCCACGATGCCCTACATCGCCCTGCAACTGGTGGGTATCCAGGCCGTCCTCGACACGATGGGCCTCGGTGGCTCGGGCAACGTCTTCGTCCGTGACCTGCCACTGATCATCGCCTTCGCGGTGCTGGCCGCCTACACCTACTCGTCCGGGCTGCGCGCCCCCGCTCTGATCGCGTTCGTCAAGGACACGCTCATCTACATCGTCATCGCGGTGGCGATCATCTACGTCGGCGTGAAGATCGGCTTCGGCGACATGTTCGCTGCGGCCGACAAGAAGATGGCGACGGTGAACCCGGCGACCAAGCTGCCGACCGGTGCCTTCGTGACCTCCGATGCCACCTACTGGGCGTACGGCACGCTCGCCTTCGGCTCCGCGCTCGCCCTGTTCATGTACCCGCACTCGATGACCGGTGTGCTGGCCAGCCGGTCGCGCAACACGATCCGGCGCAACGCGGCAATCCTGCCCGTGTACTCGCTCATGCTGGCCCTGCTGGCGCTGCTCGGTTACGCAGCGATCGCCAAGGGCACCTCGATCATCGGCCAGGACGGCAAGCCCAATCCGCAGCTCGCGGTGCCGCACTTCTTCCAGCAGGTGTTCCCGTCGTGGTTCGCCGGAGTCGCGTTCGCCGCGATCGCGATCGGCGCACTCGTCCCGGCCGCGATCATGTCGATCGCCGCCGCCAACCTGTTCACGCGCAACATCTTCCGCGAGTTCGTCAAGCCCGACGCGACGCCCAAGCAGGAGGCGCAGGTATCCAAGATCGTTTCGCTGCTGGTCAAGTTCGGAGCGCTGCTGTTCGTGCTCGGCCTGGACCGCCAGAACGCGATCAACCTGCAATTGCTGGGCGGCGTGTGGATCCTGCAGACCCTGGTCTCGATCGTCGTCGGCCTGTTCACCCGCTGGCTGCATCGGTGGGCGCTGCTCGCCGGCTGGGCGACCGCGATGACCTACGGGACCGTGATGGCCTACCGGCAGCCGAACGCGGTGACCAAACACTTCGGCTCGTCCACCGCGTTTTTCCCCTTCACCGACACCAAGGTCTACATCGGGGTCACGGCACTGCTCATCAACATCCTCGTCGCGGTCGTGCTCACGGTGCTGCTGCGTCTCGGCCGCGTCCCGGCGGGGACGGACGCCACGGTCCCGTCCGACTACTTCTCCGAGTCGGCCTCGGCGGAGGTCGTCGCCGAGGCTGAGCGCGAGGTGTCCGGGAGCGACCGGGTGGGCTGACGCAGGCTGCGCGGTGCCGGCGCGACCGCCGGCAGGTCAGGACGCGACGGGCAGGCGCGCCTCGACGGTGAGCCCCCCGCCGGGGTTGGCCCGAGCCGTGATCGCTCCACCGTGCGCGGCGACGATCGAGCGGGCGATGGTCAGGCCCAGCCCGACACCCCCGGCGTGCTCGAGCCGGTCACCGCTCGCCCGGCGGAACGGCTCGAACAGGCCGGCGACCTGCTCGGCCGCGACGGTCGGTCCGGTGTTCGACACTGCCAGCACGCCGTCACGCGATACGTCCACCCGCACCGAACCGCCCTGGCCGTTGTACTTGATCGCGTTCTGGACCAGGTTGCTGCTGAGCCGCTCGAGCAACGGCTGCTCGCCGACCACGTCCACCGGCGAGAGTTCGCAGCTGATCTCGACCCCCTGCTCGGCCGCCTTCGCCCGGTAGGTCTCGATGGTGGCGGCCGTGATCAGATCCAGCCGCTGCCGGCCGGTCGCCATCAACCCGCGTTCGGTCTCGGCGAGCACGAGCAGCCCCTCGACCAGCCGCTCGTTGCGCTCGTTGGTCGCGAGCAGTTGGCGCGACACCAGGTCCAACTGGTCGGGAGTCAGGGCGGCGCCGAGGCTGACCTCGATCAGCGCGCGCTGGGTGGCAAGCGGCGTGCGCAGTTCGTGCGAGGCGTTGGCTGCGAAGCGCCGCTGCGCCTCGTAGCCCTCGGCCATCCGGTCGAGCATCTTGTCGATCGCATCCGAGAGTCGCCGGGTCTCGTCGTTCGGGCCGCGCGCGCGCAGCCGTAGCCCGAGGCTGTTCGGCCCCAGCTGCTCCACGACGTGTGCCATCTCGCGGAACGGACGGATGACCCAGAGCGCGAGCAGCATCCCGAGGCCGACCATGACGCCGGTGATGAGCAGCAGTTCGAACCAGGCCAGCCAGGTGCTGTAGCTGGCATGCGCGCACCCGTTGCCGAGCGTGCGCCAACCGATGCAGACCGGGTCGCCACCGCGGTAGTAGCGCAGCAGGTTGATCGCGTTCTCGACCGCCCAGTCCAGGTAGAGAAAGCCGACCGGCCAGCTCAGCAGCATCGCCAGGGCGAATCGCAGTTTCGGGGTGAGCGCGAGCCGCATCAGTCGCAGTCCCCGAACCGGTAGCCGACCCTCGGCACGGTGTGCACGATCGCCGGTGCGCCGAGCTTCTTGCGCAGCGTCATCACCGCGACGCGGACGGCGTTGGTGAACGGGTCGGCGTGCTCGTCCCACGCCTGTTCGAGCAGGTCTTCGGCGCTCACCACGCGGCCCGCCGACCGCATGAGCACCGAGAGGACGGCGAACTCCTTGGGCGTCAGATCGAGCACGCGCCCGTCGCGGAGGGCGCGGTGACGCGGGATGTCGAGGACCACGCCGTACGCGTCGAGTACCGGCGCGAACCCGGCCGGGGGCCGTCGGGCGAGCGCCTGGATGCGGGCGCTGAGTTCGGCGAAGGCGAACGGCTTGGTCAGGTAATCGTCCGCGCCCAGCCCGAGGCCATCGACCCGATCGCGG
This sequence comes from uncultured Actinomycetota bacterium, assembly GCA_963750295.1. Classification (GTDB taxonomy): domain Bacteria; phylum Actinomycetota; class Actinomycetes; order Mycobacteriales; family Jatrophihabitantaceae; genus CAVVPY01. The sequence continues at coordinate 449,961 of CAVVPY010000001.1, read as the reverse complement.
ATTCCCGCCGCTGCGGTCAAGATCAGGATCCGCGTGCCCAACCGCGACTCGACCATCCAGCGGCACACCTCGTCCCCCGTGCGCCGGGGCATATCCCGATCCAGCACCGCGACGTCGTAGCGGTTGACCGTGAGCCGCTCGATCGCCGCCTCGCCGTCGTAACAGACGTCGACGGCCATCGCGAGCTTGCGCAACCCCTCGGCGACAGTGTCGGCGAGCAGGCGCTCGTCGTCGGCGAGCAGCACGCGCACGTCCGTCCTTCCCTGAGCTGTCGCGATGATCGTCGCTGTTGTCCCATAAGCGCGCCATAAGTGTGAGCCGAACGATGACGATAGCCCCGCGTTGCGAACGTGTGGCTCATGCCGATCTCCACGCCCCGTTCGCCCGTTCTCGTCCTCTGCCTCGTTGCCGCCGTCCTCGTCGCCACGGCCGTCGGGCTCCGCGACGCCGACAGCCGCCGGGACTACCTGCTGACCCATGCGCCGTGGCCGGTCGACGGGCAGGCGGCCTACGTCCTGGGAAACGGCCCGGCGCAGATCAGCCCGCGGCAGCGTGCGGTCCCGATCGCGAGCCTGGCCAAGATCATGACTGCCTACGTCGTCCTGCACCGGTTCCCGCTCGCGGTCGGCCAGCGCGGGTTCACGCTGACCGTGACCGCTGCGGACGTCGCCGACACCGCTCGCCGCGCCGACCGGGACGAGTCGCTGGTGCCGGTGCGCGCGGGTGAGCGGCTGACCGAACGGGACGCGCTGGCCGCGCTCATGCTGCCCTCGGCGAACAACGTCGCGATCATGCTCGCGACGTGGGTGTCCGGGTCGGTGTCGCGGTTCGTCGCACACATGAACGCAGCGGCGGCCGATCTCGGCATGTGGCACACGAACTACACCGACCCGAGCGGGTTCGACGTCCGCACCCGATCGACCGCCGCCGACCAACTGGTGCTGGCACGTGCGGCCATGCACGATCGGTTCTTCCGCGAGCTCGTCGGTCAGGACCGCTACGACCTGCCGGTGGCGGGCACCGTGCGCAATACCGACGTCCTGCTCGGCAGGAACGGCTTCGCGGGAATCAAGACCGGGTCGATGGACGCCTCGGGCGGCTGCTTCGCCTTTCTGAGCCGGCGGCTGGTCGGTGGACTGGTCGTGGAGTTGTACGGCGTGGTGCTCGGTCAGCACGGCGACGACTTGGTCCTCGCCGGTCAGTACGCGGCCAGCCAACTCGCCGACCGGGTCGCTCCGGAGGCGGCCACGACGGGCGGGTCGTAGTCGACGTCCTATTCGGCCCGGTACTCCAGGTGCGCGCTCTCGACGGTCAACTCGGTGATCCGGATGCGGACCCGCTCGTGCAGGCTGGCCGGCGCGCGGTCGCCGCTGCAACAGCGGGTGATCAGCGCCCGTACATCCTGCTCGAGGCCGTACTGCCGCAGGCACGGGGCGCAGGCGGCCAGGTGCTGCCGGATGCGGCTCTTCGTGGCGTCGTCGGTCTCGTCGTCCATGTAGACGAACAACTCGTCGAGGACGTCGTCACAGTCGATGTTCCCCGGCCCGAATCCCAACCCGCTCATGATTCTCCCGCCACGCCGGCGGGAATCAGCCCGCGGCTACGTGCGTAGTCGGCCAGCAGGTGCTGCAACTGTTTGCGGCCACGGTGCAGCCGCGACATCACGGTGCCGATGGGCGTGCCCATGATCTCGGCGATCTCCTTGTAGGCGAAGCCCTCGACGTCGGCGAGGTAGACCGCCAGGCGAAAGTCCTCGGGCAGCGCCTGCAGCGCGTCCTTCACGTCCGAGTCCGGCAGGTGGTCGAGCGCTTCCATCTCCGCCGAGCGCAGGCCCGTCGAGGAGTGCGACTCGGCGCGCGCAAGCTGCCAGTCCTCGACGTTCTCGTTGCCCGCCTCCAGCGGCTGGCGCTGCTTCTTGCGGTAGTTGTTGATGAAGGTGTTGGTCAGGATCCGGTACAGCCAGGCCTTGAGGTTGGTGCCCTCGGTGAACTGGTGGAACGCGGCGAACGCCTTGACGAAGGTCTCTTGGACGAGGTCCTCGGCGTCGGTGGGGTTACGCGTCATCCGCATCGCGGCCGCGTACAGCTGATCCAAGAAGGGCAGCGCGTCGCGTTCGAACCGCGCGCGGCGCTCCTCGACCGTTTCTTCGGCCACCGACATCCCCTCATCGCTGCTTGCCGCCACCGATGTTAGTCGGAGCGGCGGCAGGGCTCTGAGGTCGGACAGCACCGACAGCCGGGTCGCGGACATCACTCGGGCACAACGGCGCAGTGGCTCGGTCCATTCCGCCGCAGCCTCTACAGTCTCGGCGTGGCCACTGGCACCCCCGCGACCGCGCTGCTGAGCAACGCTGGGATCGCGTACACGCTGCACCCGTACCAGCACGACGCGCGTACCGAGGCGTACGGGGACGAAGCGGCCGCGGCGCTGGGAGTGGACCCGAACCGCATCTACAAGACCCTGATCGCGCGCGTCGACGGCACGCTGGTCTGTGCTGTCGTCCCCGTCGCGGCGCACCTGAATCTGAGGGCCCTGGCCGCCGCCGTGGGCGGCAAGCGGGCGGGCATGGCGGAGCCCGCGGCGGCAGCACGGGCGACCGGCTACGTCGTCGGCGGGATCTCGCCGATCGGCTCGAAGTCCCGGCTCCGGGTCGTGGTCGACGCGTCGGCCGCCGATTTCGCCACCGTGTACGTGTCGGCGGGCAAGCGCGGATTGCAGGTCGAACTCGCCCCTGGCGACCTGCTGGCCGCAGCCGGGGCGACGTTGGCCCGGATCGCCGCCGAGCGGTAGCGCCCGGCCGGCGCCGGCGCCGGCGCCAGGCTTGGCGGTCGCCCGCGGCTGTCTGTCAGAGTGATGCCATGCGGACAATGGCGCGCTGGGTGGTCCTGCACGGTCTGGGACGGATGGCGACCCGGCGCTGGGCCGCCCAAGGTGATCCGCAGGCGCGGCTGATCGCAGATCCCAGCGTCCGGGCCGATCCGTACCCGGTCTATGAGCAACTGCGCGCCGGCGGGGACATCAGCCTGACCCGGATCGGCTACGTCAGCGCGACGCACGCCGTCGCGCACTCGGTGCTCCGCTCGGACGACTTCCGCACCACCTCGGTCAGTTCCAGCGTGCTGCCCCGGTTGCAGTGGATCGAACGGCGCACGCGCTCGGGCGCCCTGCACCCGCTCGAAGCCCCGTCGCTGCTGTCGGTGGAGCCGCCGACCCATACCCGCTACCGCACGCTGGTCTCGTCGGTGTTCACGGCACGCGCGGTGGCCGCCATGCGGGCCGACGTCCAGGCCGTGGCCGACCGGCTGCTCGACCGACTGGCGGCCGAGGCCGGTCCGATCGACATCGTCGGGCGGTACTGCGCGCAGCTGCCCGTCGCGATCATCAGCGACATCCTCGGCGTCGCCGAGGCCGACCGCGAGCGCGTCCTGGAATTCGGCGAACATGCAGCCCCAAGTCTCGACTTCGCCTTGACCTACAGGCAGTTCCGCACGGTCGAGACGGGGTTGCTGCGCTTCGACCGCTGGCTGGGTCAGCATCTGGCCAGCCTGCGACGCGAGCCGGGCGACAACCTGATGAGCAAGCTGATCCAGGCGACCGCCGAGGGGCAGCACCTCACCGACGAGGAACTGCGAGCGACCGCTGGACTGGTGCTGGCGGCCGGGTTCGAGACGACGGTCAACCTGCTGGGCAACGGCATTCGGCTACTGATCGACCACCCCGACCAGCTCGACGTGCTGCGCGCCGATCCGAGCCTGTGGTCGAACGCGGTCGATGAGATCCTGCGACTCGAGTCGCCCGTACAGATGACCGCCCGGGTTGCGAACCGCGATCTCGAGCTCGCCGGCCGCCGGGTGGGGCAGGACTCGTTCGTGGCGTTGCTGCTCGCCGCGGCGAACCGTGACCCGGCGGTGTTCCCCAACCCGTCCGCCTTCGACGTCCAGCGGTCGAACGCGAACCGGCACCTGGCGTTCTCGGGCGGGCGGCACTTCTGCCTCGGCGCCGCACTCGCCCGGCTCGAGGGTGAGATCGGCCTGCGCAGCCTGTTCGAGCGGTTCCCCCATCTGGCCGCCGAAGGCCCCGGCACCCGTCGGCCGACCCGCGTGTTGCGCGGCTGGGCAGCGTTGCCCGTGCGCCTCGGCTCGGCCGACGTCCCCGCTGCTGCCGGCTGACCGACCGGCTCAGCCGGGCGGTTGATCGAACTGGTGCCGACTCCGGGCGTCCGGGCGTGGGCCCCGGGTGCGGGTCGATTCGGCCAGGAGCCGGTCGGGCAACGTCTGGATCGCGGCAGCCAGGCCGATCGTGAGCAGCACGTAACAGGCGGTGAGCGGGGCGAGTTTCGGTTCCACACCCGCCGACACGGCGAGCGTGGCGATGACGACCGAGAACTCGCCGCGCGGGACGAGCGTGACGCCAGCACGCCACCTACCCCGCCGTTTCACGCCGTCCCGGCGAGCGGCGACGTAGCCGGTGGTGATCTTCGTCGCCGACGTGACCACCAGCAGGATCAGCGCGACCGGAAGCATCGGCCACAACGACCCGGCGTCGGTCGACAACCCGAAGGTCACGAAGAACGCGGCCGCGAACACATCGCGCAGCGGGGCCAGCAGTTCGGCCGCCGTGTCGGCGATCGTGCCCGACAGCGCGATTCCGACGAGAAACGCGCCGACCGCTGCCGACACCTTCAACTCGTCGGCCAGCCCGGCGACGAGCAGCGTCAGACCGAGCACGCCCAGCAGCAGTGACTCGGGGTCCTTGGCCGAGAACAGCGAGCTCAGGTGCTGCCCGTATCGCAGGACGAGCACGATGATCAGGGCGACCGTCCCCGTCGCGGCGAGCACGGTGACGATCACGGTGGCGGCACTTCCGGGCGCGAGCACCGCGGTCAGCAGCGGGAGGTACATCGCCATCATCAGGTCCTCGAGCACGATGATGGCGAGAATGGCCGGCACCTCGCGATTTCCGAGCCGGCCCGAATCCCCGAGCATCTTGGCGATCACGCCGGACGACGACACCCAGGTCACGCCGGCCAACGCCAGCGCCGCGATGCCACCCCACCCCAGCGCGAGGGCGACGACGGCGCCCGGAGCAGCGTTCAGCACCCCGTCGAGCAGGCCGAGCGGCGCCTGCGTACGCACGCTGGCGACGAGTTCGGTCGCCGAATACTCGAGCCCGAGCATGACGAGCAGCAAGATCACGCCGATCTCTGCCGCGACGGTGAGGAAGTCGTTGCTCGCACTCAAGGAGACGAATCCCCCCTGACCGAAGAACAGGCCGGCGAGCAGATAGAGCGGAATCACCGGGACGCGCACCGCCTTGGCGACGCGTCCGATCGCCCCGAGAACGAACAGGATGGCGCCCAGTTCGATGAGCAGGGTGGTGGTTTCAGCCCCGCCCCCGGACGCGAGCGGCATGACCTCAGCCGGTATCGGGCAGGCCGGCCGACCCGTCGAGGATCTTGCCCACGCCGTCGACGCCGCCCCGCGTACCAACGGTGATCACCAGATCACCGCCGCGCAGTTCGAAGTCCGGCGTCGGCGATGCGTGCATGGAACCTCCGCGCAGGATCGCCACGATGGACGCACCCGTCCGCGTGCGGGCCTGGGTGTCGCCCAGTGGTCGACCGTCGAACGGCGAGCCGACCGCCAGCGGCAACTGCTCGGTGACGAGATCGCTGGCCAGGTCGTGCAGTTCGGCCAGCCGCTCGACCAGTTGCGGTGCTCCGAGCAGTTCGGCGATCGCGTTCGCCTCGTCGCCGTCCAGGGAGATCGAGCCGAGTGCGCCGTCGCCGTCCGCGTCGTACACGACGACGTCGCGCACGCCGTTGCGCCGGGTGACGATGCCGACCCGGTTGCCGTCACGCAGGTCGATCTCCTGGCACACGCCGATACCGGGCAGCACCCGGCTGATGATCTCGACACTCACCACGTCAGCCTACTGGCGCACGCGCGCCGGTTGGCTACGCGAAGTCCTCCTCGCGGTACTCGTCCGCAGACCGCACGCCCGCCTGGTCCCGTTCGGCCGTCCGCAGCTCGACCCGCCGGATCTTGCCGCTGATCGTCTTGGGCAACTCGGCGAACTGCAGCCGCCTGATCCGCTTGTACCCGGCCAGGTTCTCGCGCGAGTGCCGAAAGATCTCACCCGCCAGCTCCTTGCTCGGCTGCTGCCCGGCCACGAGCGTGACGTAGGCCTTCGGCACGGCCAGCCGAAGCTCGTCGGGAGCCGGCACGACCGCGGCCTCGGCCACGGCCGGGTGCTCGATGAGCACGCTCTCGAGTTCGAACGGGCTGATCCGGTAGTCACTGGCCTTGAACACGTCGTCGGTGCGCCCGACGTAGGTGATGTAGCCGTCGCCGTCGCGCTGGGCGACGTCACCGGTGTGGTACCGCCCACCTGCGAACGCAGCCGCGTTGCGCTCGACGTCCGCGCCGGCACTGCTGCGGTAACCCACCATCAACCCGACCGGCCGCTCGGGCTCACACGTCACGCAGATCTCGCCCTCGTCCGCCGGCTGATCGGTGAGCGGGTCGACCAGGACGATCTCGAAGCCCGGCATCGGCCGGCCCATCGACCCGAGCTGCAGCCGCTGGCCCGGCGAGTTGCCGATCTGCAGGCTGGTCTCGGTCTGGCCGAACCCGTCGCGGATGGTCAGCCCCCAGCCGCGCTGGACGGCCTGGATGACCTCGGGGTTGAGCGGCTCGCCCGCGCCGACCACCTCGCGGATCGACGTCTGCCACTGCGACAGATCCTGCTGGATCAACATCCGCCACACCGTCGGCGGCGCGCAGAACGTCGTCACGCCCGCGTCGCGCAGCACGTCGAGCATCGCCGGGGCGTCGAAGCGGTCGTAGTTGTACAGGCAGATGGTGGCGCCGGCGATCCACGGGGCGAACACGCACGACCAGGCGTGCTTGGCCCAGCCGGGGCTGGACACGTTCAGGTGGACGTCGCCGGGCTGCAGCCCGATCCAGTACATCGTCGACAGGTGGCCGATCGGGTAGCTGGTGTGCGTGTGCTCGACCAGCTTGGGCAGGGCCGTGGTACCGGACGTGAAGTACAGCAACAGCGAGTCGTCCGCGCCGGTCGGCCCGTCCGGGCTGAACTGGGCCAGCGAGGTCTCGGTGTCCCCGTAACGCAACCAGCCCTGGACCGGCCCACCGACCGCGATGCGCAGGTAGGAACCTGGGACGTCGTCGAACCGCTCGGCGATCTCGGTCTGCGCGATCACCGCACCGACGTGGCCCCGGTCGACGCGGTCGCGAAGGTCCGCCTCGGCAAGCAGCGTGGTGGCCGGGATCAGCACGGCGCCAAGCTTCATCGCGGCGAGCGTGACTTCCCACAGTTCCACCTGGTTGCCGAGCAGGACGAGCACCCGCATGCCCCGGGCGACGCCGTGCGAGCGCAGCCAGCCGGCGACCTGGTCGGAGCGCCGGGACAGCTCGGCATAGGTGTAGGACGCGTCGCGGCCGTCCTGCTCGATGATGCGCAGGGCCGCCCGGTTCGGGTGTTCGGTCGCGAGCACGGCATCGAACCAGTCCAGCGCGAAGTTGAACTGTTCTGGCCGCGGCCAGCGGAACCCGGCACGCGCGGTTTCGTAGTCGGTGCGGTGCTCGAGCAGGAAATCGCGCGCGGAGCGCAATTGCTGTGTAGCCGCGTCAGGAGCCGAAGGGGTCACGCTTCGACCGTTCCACGACCGGCCAGCCGTGTCACGAACTCGACCACCGCCGTCGCCGTCCCCGCCGTGTCCCTCTTCAGATCGTGGCCGGCGCCCGCGACGACGAGCACGTGCCGCAGCGGGCCCGCCGGCGGCATGCCGAACGGGTCGCGGTCGCCCTGCAGCACGAGCACCGGCACCGCCGGGGCGTCCAGTTCGGCCAGCCGGGACAGGTCGGGCCGCCCGGGCGGGTGCAGCGGGAACGCGAGGCAGACCACCCCGGCCGCACCGACGGCCGCGGCCGTCCGACACCCGACCCGGGCTCCGTTGGACCGGCCACCCTGGACGAGAGGCAGGGTGCCCAGCCCCCGCCGGTGCCGGATGCGGTCGACGACAGCGACCCACGCCGCGTCCTGCGGGCCGGCCGCGGGTGGGCTCCGACGGCCGGCCACACGGTAGGGCTGGGTCACGAGCGCGACCGCGATCCCGCTCGCCGCGGCCAGCCTGCGCACCGCGCCGACGTCCGGTGTCATGACCGAACCGCCGGCTCCGTGCGTGAGGACGAGCAGTGCCCAGGCACGCGGCGGCCGGTCGAGGTCGACGGTCGCGGGGCCGGTCGGTGTGCCGATGTCCAGGCGCATGGGTCCAGTCTCGCCTATCCGCCCGCTTCCCCCCTGGTGTGACCACTTCGGGCGCCTAAAACTGGTCAGACCGGGGGGGAAGGCGGCTAGAACAGCGTCTGCGCCTCGGGCATCGGTTCGGCACGCGCGATCAAGGCCGCGCCGTTGTTGTCGACGTGGTTGACGGTGGTCGCGACCGGACGCAGCTCCAACTGCTCACCGCTCGCCTCGTCCCAGGCTGCCAGCAGGTCAGCCGGGTCGGTCACGGCCGGGTCCAGCCAGCGGGCCCACGCCGACGCGGACAGCAGCAGCGGCATCCGGTCGTGTATCTCGGCCAGCGCGCCGGCCGACGGCGCGGTGATGATCGTGCAGGTACTCAGGGTCGGCCCGTCCGCCCCGCGCCAGAACTCGTACAGCCCGGCGAACGCGATCGAGTGGCCGTCCTGCGTCGTCATGTACATCGGCTGCTTGACCGGGCCGTCCGGTCCGTCCACTGTGCGCCATTCGTACCAGCCATCAGCCGGGACGAGACAGCGGCGCTTGGCGTAGGCGGTACGGAAGGCGGGCTTGTCGGCGACGCTCTCGACGCGGGCGTTGAACATCCGGCTCTGGGTCTTGCGGTCCTTCGCCCAGGACGGCACCAGGCCCCAGCTCATCACCCGCAACTGGCGCGTGGGCGTTGCCGCAGGAGTTCCGTCCGAGTCGCGCAGCGGACGGTTGACGATGGTGCGCACCGGTTTGGTCGGTGCGATGTTGAAATCCGCTTCGTACGCGTCCTCATCGGTCGCGTCGACGGCGTCGAAGTCCTGCAACACGTCACCGTCGGACTTGACCGACACATAGCGACCACACATGCCTGCCAAACCTACCGTCGCGATGATTCCGACACGCGGCCTGATCGGGCAGGATGTGCGGCGTGACGTCGTGGGCTGCTCCCAGTGCGACGCGTCCGGTGCGGGCGCGGGTGGAACTGCCCGGATCGAAGTCCATCACCAACCGGGTCCTCGTCCTCGCGGCGCTGGCCGCGCAGCCGTCGCGACTTGTCGCCCCGCTACGCGCCCGCGACACCATGCTCATGGCCGACGCACTGCGCGCGCTCGGCGCAACGATCAGCGACGACGGCCCGGACTGGGTCGTGCATCCGGGCACGCTGCGATCGGCGGCGATCGACACCGGGCTCGCCGGCACGATCATGCGGTTCCTGCCGCCCGCCGCGGCACTCGCCGACGGCCCGGTGTCCTTCGACGGCGACCCGTACGCCCGCGAACGGCCGATGGCGAACCTGATCGACGGGCTGCGGCAGGTCGGCGTGGCCGTCGACGACGGCGGCCGCGGCCGGATGCCGTTCACCGTGCACGGCGGCGGGACGGTCGACGGCGGGACGGTGCACATCGACGCGTCGGCGTCCTCGCAGTTCGTGTCCGGTTTGCTGCTCGCGGCCGCGCGGTACGACAAGGGCGTCGAGGTCGTGCACACCGGCGAGTTCACCGTCCCGTCGCAGCCCCACATCGACATGACGCTCGACGTGTTGCGCACCGCAGGCGTAGCCGTGTCGGTGCCCTCAGCCGGCGTCTGGCAGGTCGAGCCCGGACCGATCGCCGGACGGAGGTGGCAGATCGAGCCGGACCTGTCGAACGCCGCGCCGTTCCTTGCCGCCGCAGTCGTGACCGGCGGGTCGGTGACGGTGCCGCGCTGGCCGGCCGAGACCACCCAGGCAGGGGACGCGGTGCGCGACCTGCTCGCCGCGATGGGGGCGGACGTGAGCCGCTCCGGTGACCGGCTGACCGTGCGCGGCACCAGGCCGATCGTCGGTGTGGACGCAGATCTGCGGGACGTCAGCGAACTGAGCACCGTCATCGCGGTGCTGGCCGCGTTGGCCGACCGCCCGTCGCACCTGACCGGGTTGGCGCACATGCGCGGGCACGAGACCGACCGGCTGGCCGCCCTGTCGACCGAGTTGCACCGACTCGGCTGCGACGTCGTCGAGGAGGCCAACGGGCTGGTGATCACGCCGAGGCCGCTGCACGCCGGCACCTGGCGCGCCTACGCCGACCACCGGATGGCCACGGCGGGCGCGCTGCTCGGGCTGGCCGTGCCGGGCATCGAGGTCGATGACATCGCCTGCACGTCCAAGACGCTGCCGGACTTCCCCGGCATGTGGGCCGCGCTGGTCGGCGACTGAGTGGCTGCCTCGCGCGACGTAGGGCGGATGGACGAAGACGACGTTCGGGTGCGTCCCGGTCGCCGCGGCACGCGTCCCCGGTCCAAGCAGCGACCGGCACACCTGGACGCCGCGGACGCGATGGTCGTGACGGTCGACCGCGGCCGCTACTCCGTCCTGGTCGGCGACCTCGAGGTCACCGCGATGCGCGCGCGCGAACTCGGCCGCAAGGGGATCGCGGTCGGTGACCGGGTCGGCGTGGTCGGCGACCTGTCCGGCGCGACCGACACCCTGGCCCGCATCGTGCGTCTCGACGAGCGGACCACCGTGCTGCGTCGCACCGCCGACGACAACGACCCCTACGAGCGGGTCATCGTCGCGAACGCCGACCAACTGGTGATCGTCGCCGCACTGGCCGACCCCGAGCCGTCCTACGGGCTGATCGACCGCTGCCTGGTCGCCGCGCTGAGCGCGGGGCTGGAACCGCTGCTCTGCCTGACGAAGGCCGATCTCGCCCCGCCCGACGCGACGCTCGAGCGCTACGAGGCGCTGTCGGTGCCGGCCGTGGTCACCTACCGCGGCGGTCCGCTCGACGTGCTGCTCGACCGCTTGCGCGGGCAGATGTCGGTACTGGTCGGGCATTCCGGCGTGGGCAAGTCGACGCTGATCAATGCGATCGTGCCCTCGGCGCTCCGCGCCACTGGCCGGGTGAGCGCGATCGGCAAGGGCCGGCACACGTCCTCGTCCGCCATCGCGCTGCCACTTCCCGACGACGAGGGGTGGGTCATCGACACCCCCGGCCTGCGTTCGTTCGGGCTGGCACACGTCACGGTCGAGGACCTGCTGTGGGCCTTCCCGGATCTCGAGGACGGGACGACCCAGTGCCCACCCGGGTGCGAGCACCTCATCGACTCGGCCGGCTGCCGACTGGACCGTTGGGTGGCCGAGGGCCACGCGACGGCCGAACGCCTCGCCGCCTTCCGGCGCTTGCTCGCCAGCCGCTGACCCTCGCCCGTGACACCTGTCGCGCGGCAGCCCCGGTTTGCGATGCTGGGGCGGTGAGCGAACGCAACGTCCTCGGGGACGAGTTGGATCCGTGCAGCACCGAACCGATGACCGGCTTCTTCCGGGACGGCTGCTGCAACACCGGTCCGGAGGACTTCGGCAGCCACACGATCTGCGCCGTCGTCACCGCCGAGTTCCTCGACCACCAGCGCCGCATCGGCAACGATCTCTCGACCCCGCAGCCGCAGTACCACTTTCCGGGCCTGGTGCCCGGCGACCGGTGGTGCGTCACAGCGGTGAACTGGGCACGTGCCTACAACGACGGCGTCGCAGCCCCCGTGGTGCTCGCCGCCACGAACGAGGCCGTGCTTCGGATCGTGCCGCTGGAGGTGCTTCGCGAGTGCGCGGTCGACGTCCCCGCCGACCCCAGTTCGCTCGAGCCCTAGTCCGTGGCGTCCCGGCTACGGGGACGGCGGGATCAGGACGTAGCGTCCGCCCGCACCGCTACCGCCCAGTCGTGGCTCGTACTGCTCGGTGGCCACGACCGACGTGAACCGCGTGGCCAGTTCCGGTGCGGGGTCACCACCCTCGGTCATCGTCAGGCACGGGGACAGGAACATGCAGCGCGGGCACTGCGCTGCGGACGGGGTCGGGTACACCGCCAGGCCGGGGTCGAGCATGACCAGCACCTCGGTACCCACCTGCTGCCGGCTGATCGCCTTCTCGGCCCGGCTGCGGCGGATGCACGTGCGCCGGATCATTCCCGCGGTGTCCTGCGTGACCCGGTCGGCACTGCCCGCGCGGGCGTTGACCCGATCCACCCGCTGCAACTGCGGGACGGACCGTCCCCCGCCGCTCGGCTCGTTCTGCGAGTAGCCCCCGCGCCCCGGCCGACCGGTGCGCGTTGCCGTCGGCACGGGTTGGGCGCTGTCCGGGGGCACGCGCAGGATCTCGTTGTGGATCGTGCCGGCGACCTCGACCCCGAGAAAGGCCTCCTCCCACGCCCAGCAGGCGGCCAGGGCCGCCTCGTCGAGCAGCATCGCCTCGAGGTCGCACCACGCGTCGACAACCTCATGCACCACGACCCAGCACTCGTCCGCGCCGTCGAGCGCGAACATCGCCACCCGATCGGTGTAGAGCACCCGCTGCCCGGTCTGGGTCAGCAGGCCTCGGTCGGGGTCGCGGACGTCCGGCACGAGCGCTTCCACATCGGTCTCGATCCTGAGCGGACAGAACTCGTCCACGCTCGGCGCCCAGGCGAAGTACCGCTCGAGCAGGTCGAGGCCCAGGTCCACCGCGGCCGGCGGCTGCGGGGACGCCGCCATCGTGCGCAGGTAGGCCTTGCGGACGAGCGGCAACACGATGGCGCTGTCCCAGTCCCACATGCCGGGGTAGTAGTAGGCGGCAAGGGCGTCCTTGACCGCACGGTCGCAGCTGCCGACGGCGCCGTCGACGGCATGGAGGTTCTGCCGATGCGCGGACCCGAGGTCCCACTGCCGGCGGCAGCGCTTGAACACCGCCCGGTCGTCCGCGGACACCCGATAGTCCACACCCTCGTTGCTACTTCCCGCGGCTCCGGGAGTCAACCGTGCTTCTGATTCCTGGCAGTCCGAGAGGAGTGTCCCGGCCTGCGTAAGACGTCCGATTGACGAGGTTCGTTCTGTCGAGCAAAATGCGTGCGGCAACGCGAACGTTCTACAGCGGCGGGCAACGAGGCGCGCCGTCACCGGGAGGGCCCCTCATGTACGGCAAACACCTCACTCCAGCGCGCGTCGGCGCGGCCGTGGTCGTTTCGGTGGCACTGGCTGCGGGCCTGCCCGCCGCAAACGCTGCGAGCAACCCGGCACCGCGTCCGGCATTCACCAAGATCGACGGCGGGAAGATCTCCCTCGCGAAGGCACACCTGCTCAGCACGGATCGACGGCCGACGTCGGTGATCGTCCAGCTCGCCGGCAACCCGGTGACCGTGGTCGACGCGAACGCGCCGCAGCCGATGACCAAGACGCAGCGCGCGCAGGTGCAGGCGAACCTCAAGCAGAAGCAGGCACCCATCGCCGATGACGTCCGCGCCCGTGGCGGCACGGTCCTCGCCGCCTACCAGCTCGCCTACAACGGCCTGCGCGTCAGCATTGCCGCGAACAAGGTCGCGCAGCTGTCCCGCATCCCCGGTGTGGTCGCGGTTCGGCACCTCACCCCGAAGACGATCAGCAACGTCCACGGTGTCCCGGCCATCGGAGCACCGCAGGTCTGGCAGGGAGTCGGCGCCGCCGGCCCGCTGACCGGCGAGGGCATGAAGATCGGGATCATCGACACCGGCATCGACTACACGCACGCGGACTTCGGCGGTCCCGGCACGCCGGACGCCTACCAGGCAGCGCTGGCCACCGATACCGCCCCGGCGGACCCGTCGTTGTTCGGTCCGGATGCGCCGCGGGTCAAGGGCGGCGTCGACCTCGTCGGCGATGCGTACGACGCGGCGGGCAGCGGAGATGCCCTGATTCCGCACCCGGACCAGAACCCGCTGGACTGCTACGGGCACGGCACGCACGTGGCGGGAACGGCGGCAGGTTCGGGCGTGCTGTCCGACGGCACCACCTACACCGGTAGCTACCGCAGCGACACCGTCAGCGGCAACGACTGGCTCGTCGGCCCCGGCGTGGCGCCGCGCGCCAGCATCTACGCGATCCGGGTGTTCGGTTGCGCCGGTTCGACGAGCGTCGTCGTCGACGCGGTCGAATGGGCCGTCGCCCACGGCATGGATGTCATCAACCTCTCGCTCGGCTCGCCCTACGGCGGCCCGAACGACCCCGACGCGGTTGCGATCAACAACGCCGGGCGCGACGGCGTGATCGCCTCGATCTCGGCCGGTAACAGCGGCCAGGGCGACTATCTGGTCGGCTCGCCCGGATCGGCGAACGCGGCCATCACTGTCGCCGCGAGCGACCCGACGCAGAGCTTCCCCGGCGCCGACATCACGCTGAGCTCGAATCCGGGCAGTCCGGTGACTGCGATCGATGCCAACGGCATCAGCGTGGCCGGGCTCGGCTCGTTGCCCGTCAAGGTGCTGTACACCGGCACGCCGCACGACGCCGCGCACATCTCGCTGGGCTGCAACCCGTCCGAGTACACCGACGCCGGTGTCGTGGGTTACCTCGTGGTCGTCAGGCGGGGGACATGCGCGCGCGTCGCACGGGCGATCTACGGCCAGCAGGCCGGAGCAGCTGCGGTTGTCTTGATCAACAATGCCACCACCTACCCGCCGTTCGAGGGCAAGATCACCAGCAACCCGGACACCGGGGTGCCGTACACGGTGACGATTCCGTTCCTCGGCGTGCCGTCGTCACTGACCGGCGCCCTGTTTGCCGCGGACGGCGGTAGCGCCACGTTCGCGGATTCGACGGTGGCCAACCCCGGCTACCTGGTGCCTGCGTCCTTTACTTCCGGCGGTGCCCGTAGCGGCGACAGCGTGCTCAAGCCCGACGTGACGGCCCCCGGTGTCAGCATCGCCTCGGCCGGCATAGGCACGGGGACGCAGTCGACGGTCCTGTCCGGGACGTCGATGGCCGCCCCGCACGTGGCAGGCCTGGCTGCCCTCGTCCGCGAGGCCCATCCTCGCTGGCACGCGGTTAAGTACTGGAAGGCCGCGATCGTCAACACCGCGAGCGCTGATCTGGTCAACGGGTACACCGCCCGCATCGCCGGAGCCGGCTTCGTCCAGGGACCGCCTGCGGTGCAGACGGACACGGTCGCCCTCGGTGATGCCGCCACGGCGACGCTCAGCTACCGGTTCAAGGAACTGAGCAGTGACTTCGCCGCCATCCACAACGTCACGCTGCGCAACTTCGGCAGCACGCCGGCGTCATTCACGATCGGGCACTCCCACGACGCCGGTGACCCGCACTCGCTCGTGCTGCCGGCCACGGTGACCGTCCCGGCACGCGGCACCATGACCGTGCCGGTCGAACTCGACGTGCCTGCTGCGACAACGGCAGATTCCAGCACGTTCCACGACGTCTCGGGCCTGGTCACCTTCACCCCGGTCAGCGGTGCCGACAACTCGGGCGTCGCCCTTGCCGTCCCGTACTACTTCGTGCCGCAGGCCGTTTCGAACGTGACGACGACGATGTCGCCCAAGCAGCTGGCCAAGAACCACACGGCAGACGCGACCGTGTCGAATGTCGGTGGCGTCGTCACGGGCAACGCCGACTGGTACGCGTGGGGTCTGAGCGACCCGCGCGACGCGGGCATCGGCTCGAACGACGTCAAGGCGGTCGGCGTGCAGTCCTTCCCGGGACTGGTCGTGTTCGCACTCGACACCTGGAAGCGCTGGTCCAACGCTGCGGCGAACGAGTACGACGTCTACGTCGACGTCAACGGCGACAGCGTGGACGACTACGCCGTGGTCGAGGCAGACTTCGGCAGCCTCCTGACCGGTAACCCGACCGGCGTGCCCGCTGTCGCGGTGTTCGATCTGCGCACGGGATCAGGGACGATCGACTACCTGGCCGATGCTCCCACCAACAGCACCACGATGGTGCTGCCGGTCGATGTCGGTCAGCTGTGCGCGAGCGGGTCGCCGTGCCTGTCGAGCGGCAATCCGCGCATCAGCTACCACGCAGTGGCCTTCGGCCGCGACGGCACCGTCGACTCGGTCACCGGGACGGCCGGGTACAACGCGTTCTCGCCGGCCATCAGCAACGGCATGTACGACACCCTCGCACCCGGGGCTTCCACGACCGAGACAGTGACGGTCGATCCGGTCGAGTACGCCGTCACGCCGCCGCTGGGCCTGATGGTCGTCACACACGACAACATCGGGGCGAGGGAAGCACGGCTGTTCTCGGTACCGCCGCCGTCCTGACGGCTACTGCTCGTGACGCCGCTCGGCTGACCGGATCCGGTCAGCCGAGCAGTACGTCGAGGTGCGGACGTGCGATCTTCGAGCCAGGCCCGTCGAAGTGCCACCATTCCCCGGCATACCCGACGATGCCGCCTGCGTTCATCGCAGCGCGCAGGAGCGTGCGGTTCGCCTGCTCACGAACGGTGATCCCGTCGGTGGCGTAGGCGTAGGCGCGTGGTGAGAAATCGTCGAAGCCGGTGCCCATGTCGAGCAGGCAACGGGTTTGGACCCGCTGCCCCGCCGGGCACGTCCCGGTCGTTCGCGCCAGGGTGACGTCGACGGATCGGCCAGCTTCGTGACTGGTGGCATACGGCCCCGGCCGGGCGACCCAGGCCGGGTTCGGGACGATCTCGAACATGCGCACCTGCACCGGGTGCGGCCGGTAACAGTCCCACAGCACGAGCAGGTAGCCCTCGCGGCGCAGGCGGGCAGCCGCAGTGGCGAGACCGGCGGCCATCGACTCGTGCACCAGGCAACGCGCGTCGCGCGGGTACAGCCGCACCCCGACGAAGTTGTGCGGGGTGGCATAGCGCAGGTCCACCACCGCGTCGGCAACGACCGAACGGATGTCGACCAGCCCGGCCGCATGCGCCTTCGCCGAGACGGGCGGGACGCGCGGCGTCGGGTGTTCGGCACCGGGGCTGATCAGCGGCGGCGCGCTGCTCGACGGGCCGGCCGACGGCGCCGGCGCGCTGGCCGCGGTCGTGCTGACCAGGGCGGACGGCGCGGCTGACGGCGGCGCGGCCGGACTACCGGAGCAACCGGCGGGCGAGGCAGCGACGACGCCGGCGAGCAGCACGCACCTCCACCGCGCAGCACCGGGCGCCGACGCGTCCGCATCCTCGCGCACCGCACGGATCAATTCAGGGCGGCGTACCTCGGCGGCGGGGCGCTGACCCCGCCACGGTGCACCGGGCCCTCGCGGTCGCGCAGCGAGCCCCCCGTTCCCGCCGAGCGGGCGCCGAGGATCTCGGCGACGATCGAGATCGCGATCTCACCCGGCGTGTGGGCGTCGATGTCCAGCCCGGCCGGGCCGTAGATGCGTGCCTGCGCCTGCTCGCCGAGTCCCCGATCGGTGAGCCACTCGCGTCGCGCCAACTGCGTGCGCCGCGAACCCAGCGCGCCAACGTAGCCGGCCTTGCCCGACAGCGCCGCGGCCAGCGCTGGAGCGTCGACGGCGCGGTCGTGACTGAGGACGACGACCGCATCACTGCTGTGCAGGTCGGCGACGAGGGCGGCGGCGGATTCAGCGGTATTCGTCAGCTGCACCGTCCAGCCGAGGATCTCGGCGGTGTCGGCAAGCGCGCCCGCGATCAACCCGTCGCCTACGACCACGAGCGTCGTGACCGGCCAGAGCGCGACCGTGATCAACGTGCCACCGTCGACCTGGACGGTCTGGGTGTCACTGAACCCGCGGGCGAACAGGCGGGGCAGGTCCTCGGCCCCCGGCCGCGCGGCGGCGTCCCGGATCGTGGCCGGCCCGTAGACGTCGGTACGAGCCGGCGCCGCGCCGGCGATCTCAGTGACCAGGCACAGCGGCTCGCGGGCGATGAGGCGGTCCCAGGTGTCGGCGGGGAACCCTGTCGCCGCCTGGACGAGGACGGTCGCGACTCCCCCGCAGGACAGGCCCGCGGCGGCGGCGTCGGACTCGGTGACGTCCACCTCGGCCAGGTGACCGTCGATCTGAGCGCCTGCCGCGCGCAGGTCGGGATCGATCACCGACAACAGCGCACCGACGTGCTCACCGGTGTCCGTCCAGGCCAGCGCGGCAGCGGGGTCACGCGAGCTGAACCCGGTCGTACCGACGATCTGCGCGACGTGGACGTCGGTGCCGTCCGTCAGCCAGCGCTGCACCTGCTCGGCGATCTCGTACATGCGACCCACGGTGCACGACAGGTGCTCACCCGTCCAGCAGGCTCGCGAGAGCGGCGGGCGCATCCGCCGCAGATGCCAGCGTTGCGATGCGCGCACCGGCCCGCGCGGCGAACTCGGCCGCCTCGGTGCTGTCGTCCTCGGGCGCGAGAATCAGGAGTTCGTCCTGGCCGGTCGCCGCGGGCAGCGGGTCCTCACCGTCGGTCGCCCGGCAATCACTGAGCAGGACGGTGACCCGGCGGCCGGCGCGTGCACCCGCCAGCTGGTCGGATGCTGCTCGCAAGCCTGCGGCCACCGCGGTCAAACCGTGCCCGCGCAGCCCGAGCAGCCGGTTGACCACCTCGCCCGGGGACGTGGTGCCCAGCAGCGGACGGTGCACGCTCACCGAACGGGCGAAGCTCAGTACCGCGAACTCGCCCGGCGCGCGCCACGAGCACGCGGCCGCGGTCACGGCCGCGGTCGCGAGCCGGCCGCCGCTCATCGATCCGGAGGCGTCCACGAGCAGGCACAGCGCGAGCGCGGGACGTCCCCAGTCACGCGCCACCAACTCGTCGAGCGCGGGGACCCGGAACGCGGCGCGCGCCGCCGCGATGCCGTCCATCGACAGGTCGATGTCGAGATCACCGCCGACGTCCGCCGGCACCTGCCGCAGCCGGGCGGTGCCCCGGCGCCGAGTGCGTCCGGTCCGCGCGACGTCGAGCAGGATCCGGGCAGCGATCCGTGTCGCGGCCGCGCGCAACCGTTCGTCCGTGGCCAGGGTGAGGTCGGCCAGCAACTCGAGCGCCGCACCGGGGTCGGCGCGGAGCGCGGCCTCGAGGTCGGCCTCGGACAGCTCGCCCACCTGCGGCGAGACGTCTGCGAACTGCTCGTACCGGCGCGACAGGTCAGCCCGCGAGATCGTCCGGGCCCGGCCGGAGGACGCCGGCCGGGCTAGCTGGGAGTCGCCCGCGCCTGGCGGGCTCCCGCTTCCCCCGGCGGATCGGCCCCGGGGTCATCGTCGGCCGGAGCCGGTGGCCGGCCGAACACGTCGGTGTAGAGCTCGCGCACCACGTCCTCGGCCGATCGGGAGGCGGACTCCGACAGCCGGACGCGCCCCGACAGCGCGACCATCGCGGCGTCCAGGCCGACGTACCAGTCGGTGACCTCGACCCGGCGGGCAGCCGCGAGCGAGCTCGCCAGCCGAGTCAGGTCGATGCTGCCGCGGACCGACGATCCGACGCGGACATCGGCGTGTGCCCGCGTGCGCCGCGTCAGCTCGACGACCTGCTCGCGCCAGCTCTGCGGGACGGCAGGCGCGTGCCGCACGACGATCCGTGCCTCGTCCGCGGCCAGCTGGTAACCCATCGTGATGCGGCAGGTGCGGTCGTACACAGCCGCCGAGATGCGCGCGGTCCCGACGGCGTCGAACGGGTTCATCGCGGCAACGAGCCGGAAGCCCTTGGCCGCCCGGACCATTCCCAGCCGCGGGACGTGCAGCTCACCCTCGCTCATCACCGTGATCAGGACGTTGAGCGTCTCCTCGGGCACCCGGTTGAGCTCCTCGACGTAGAGCAGGCCGCCGGTCCGCAGCGCGGCGACCAGTGGCCCGTCCACGAAGATCTCCTCGGTGTAGCCGTCGGCCAGCACCCGCGCGGGGTCGAAGTGCCCGACCAGCCGCGCGGGAGTCAGCTCGGCGTTGCCCTCGACGAACAGGAACGCGACGTCCTGGGCCGCCGCGACGGCGCGCAGCAACGTGCTCTTGCCCGTCCCGGGCGGTCCTTCCAGCACCACGTGCGCGCCGCTGTCGAGCGCCGCGAGCAGCAACTCGATCTCCCGCCCGCGCCCGATCGCTGCATCGAGGGGATCGCTCACCGTTACGGGTGCTCGTGGATGACCACGCCACGCACGTTCTTGCCGTTGAGCAGGTCGTCGTAGCCCTCGTTGACCTGGTCGAGCGTGTACGTCTTAGTGATGATCTCGTCCAGCTTGATGTCGCCGCTGCGGTACAGGTCGAGGATCTTCGGGATGTCGGTCGTCGGGTTGCAGTCGCCGAACAGCGTCCCCTTGATCGTCTTCTTGTACAGGGTCAAGATCGTGCCCGGCAGCTGGATGCTCGGCGCGTCGAGCCGGTTCAGCCCGGTCAGCACGATCGTGCTGCCCTTGCCAGTGGCACCGAACGCAGCGGCGACCACATCAGCTTCCATCAGCCCGACGGTCAGGATCGCCTTCTCGGCCATCACGCCGCGGGTCAGCTCGGTGACGAGTTCGTGGGCCTCCTCCGCCGTCGCGCACGCGTGTGTGGCACCGAGTTCCATCGCCTTCTCACGCTTGTTCTCCAGCGGGTCGACGGCGATCACGTTCTTCGCCCCGGCGTAGGCGGCACCCTGCACGGCGTTGATGCCGATGCCGCCGACGCCGTACACGAGGACGGTCTCGCCGGGTCGCACGTCGGCTGCGTAGACGGCCGAACCCCAGCCGGTCGGGACGCCGCAGCCGACAAGCACGGCCTTCTCGAGCGGCAGGTCGTCGTCGACCTTGACGGCCGAGTTCTGGTGGATCACGCCGTACTGGCTGAACGTGCCGAGCATGCACATGGCGCCGTACTGGCCGCGGGGGCCGCTGATCGGGAACCGCTCACCGGGCAGGTACCCCTCGAGGATGGTCGCGCCCATGTCGCAGATCGCCTGCTGGCCGGTGGCGCACCAGTGGCAGGTGCCGCAGTTGGGGATGAACGAGCAGACCACGTGATCACCGGGCTTGACCCGGGTGACGCCGGGACCGACGTCCTCGATGATGCCTGCGCCTTCGTGCCCGAGAACCATCGGCAACCGCGCCTCGAGATCCCCGTGCGCGACGTGGATGTCCGAGTGACACAGCCCGGCGTGGGTGTACCTGATCAGGACCTCGCCGTCCTTCGGCCCGTCCAACTCCAGTTCCTCGATCTCAATGGGCTTGCCGGGCTCGTAGACCACTGCCGCCTTCGTCTTCATACCGTGCGTCCTCTCGATGGCCGGTGACACGGGGTTCATCCCTGATCGTCGTCGGCTACCCGGCCGGTGTCCAGGGTCGACAGAGCTGCATCGTAGGCACTACGGATGTGTCGAGCTTCAGTGCTGGATAATCACCGCGTGGCGCTCACCCTCACCGGCATCAACAGATTTCCGGTCAAGTCCTGTCGCGGCCAATCGATGACGTCGGCGCTCGTCGAGGCGTGGGGGCTGGCCGGTGACCGACGGTGGATGGTGGTCGACGAGACCGGGGAGTGCGTCACGGCCCGCGAGCACCCGGCGATGCTGCTCGTCGAACCAGCCGAGTCCGACGGCGGCCTGGCGGTCGCGGCGCCGGACGCACCGACGCTGACGGTACGCGTGCCGCGAGCCGGGTACGTCGACGTGTCCGTGTTCGGGCGCGCGCCCTTTCGCGCGACGCTCGCCGACGACGAGGCGCACGCCTGGTTCACCAAACTCATCGGCGAGCCGGTGCGCCTGGTCTACTTCGACGATCCGACGAGGCGCACGGCCAACGCGGCGTTCGCCGGCCCGGACGCCCCGGTGTCCTTCGCCGACGCCTACCCGGTGCACGTGGCCACGACTGCCTCGCTGGACGCGCTCAACGCGCTGATCGCAGCAGACGGGCTCGCCGACCAGGGTCAGCTGCCGATGATCCGGTTCCGTCCGAACGTCGTGGTCGACGGCAGCGCGGCGTGGCAGGAGGACGGCTGGCGCAGGGTTCGCATCGGTGCGGCGACCTTCCGCGCGGTCAAGGGTTGCGACCGCTGTGCCATCCCGACGACCGACCACGTCACGGCCGAGCGGTTCAAGGAGCCGACGTACACGCTGGCCAAGCACCGCCGCTGGGACGGCGGCGTATGGTTCGGGATGCAACTCGTCCCGGAGAATGCGGGCGTGCGGATCCAGGTCGGTGACGAGGTCGAGATCCTGTCGTCGGTCGCCGCGCCTGACGGTCCGCCACGGTGAACCTCGGCCGGTACGGCGCCTGGGTGCGCGGGCGCGACGTGTCACCACGGGACGCCACCGAGATCGAGGCGCTCGGGTACGGCGCGCTGTGGCTCGGCTCGTCACCGTCAGCCGACCTCGCAGTGGTCGAGGACGCCCTCGCGGCGACGTCCACGCTCGTGCTGGCCACCGGGATCGTGAACATCTGGACGGCACCCGCCGCCGAACTCGCCGCCTCGTTCCACCGCGTCGCGAACCGGTTCCCGGACCGGTTCCTGCTCGGGATCGGCGTCGGTCACCGCGAACAGATCACGGCTTACACCGCGCCGTACGAGGCCCTGGTGCGCTACCTCGACGACTTGGACGGGCTAGGCGTGCCCGCGTCCTCGCGGGTGCTCGCCGCACTCGGGCCGCGCGTGCTGCGTCTGGCCGCGACCCGGTGTGCCGGTGCCCACCCGTACCTGACGACACCCGCGCATACCCGCTCGGCGCGCTCGATCATGGGGCCTGAAGCGCTGCTCGCCCCGGAGCACAAGATCGTGCTGTCCGTCGACCCGGTCGTCGCGCGGGCGCTCGGCCGACCGGCGATCGCCACGCCATACCTGCAGTTGTCCAACTACGTCGCCAACCTGCGCCGGCTCGGTTATTCCGACGACGACGTGGCCGGTCGCGGTAGCGATCGGCTGATCGACGACCTCGTCGCACACGGCACGGCCGCGGCGGTGGTCGCGAAGCTCGACGAGCATCTGGCTGCCGGTGCCGACCACGTCGCCGTGCAGCCCATCCCCCGGACGCCCGACGTTGGCGTCCTGCCGTCGCTGCGCGACGTGGCCGCCGTCCTGTTCTAACCTGCGAACCCGGCGGCGGTGAACGCGAAGTAGCCGAGCGCGGTGAACGGAGCACACAGCGCCAGCGCGAGGGCCGAGTTGCGTGACGTCCGGCCGGCGAGCAGGACGACGCCGATCCCCAGCGCCACCTCGAGCAGTGCCACCTGCATCCGGTCGAACCGGGCGGTCGTGCTGGTGTGCGCCAGCACGAGTGCCTCGGCGAACAGCACGGACGCACCGATCGCGGTGCCGACGGGGGCGGTGAGCCAGTCCGCGCTGCGCGACCACGCACCGGCCGCGCCGAACAGCGATCCGGCCACGATGCCGAACAGGATCCAGGTCAGCGTCGCCGACGAGGTGTAGGAGAACACGCTGTCGTGAATCAGCACGACGGCCGCGACGTAGTACGACCCGACTGCGACGACCAGCAGCACCGAGCCACCCAGAGCGGCCCGCCACGAATCGGTCCCGACCCAGCAACCGATCGCGAACGCGGCCAACGCCCAGAGCGCGTTGGTGTTCGCGAGTTCGGCCAACGGGTACGGCACGGTTCGCTGGGCGACAAGATCGACCACGCCGAGCCCCACTCCGGCGGCGGCCGACACGGCGAGGACGACGGCGGGATTCACGCGGGCCTGCAGCGGGGCAGGACTCTCGATTGCGATCATGGTTCGCAGCATCGCCGACGACCCATAAGGGGGCCATAAGCGAGCCGGCGCGTGCTCCCAGCCGGTTCGTCGGAGGGCGGGTGCCGGTTGTTAGAGTGACCCGGCGATGACCTCGGTGGGCCTGAATCTTCCGCACGACACCACCGAAGGACCACCGGCCGGGCGACGGTTGCGCACGTGGCAGCGCCACGCGCTGAGGAAGTACTTCGACCGCCCGGCGGGTCAGACCCGTGACTTCCTGGTCACCGCGACACCGGGATCGGGCAAGACCACCTTCGCGCTCGCCCTGGCCGCCGAACTGCGCCGCCGCAAGATCATCGACCGCATCGTCGTCGTGGCACCGACCGACCATCTGCGCACCCAGTGGGCCGACGCCGCACTGAGGATGGGGCTCGACCTCGACCCGACGCTGTCGAACGCCGTCGGCCCGGTCCGCGTCGACGCGCACGGCTACGTCACGACCTACGCGCAGGTCGCCACCAAGCCGGCGCTGCACCGCGCCCGGTGCACTGCCCGGCGCACACTCGTCGTGCTCGACGAGGTGCACCACGCGGGCGACGGCCTGTCGTGGGGCGACGCGATCGCCGAGGCGTTCGGCGCCGCGGTGCGGCGGCTGTCGCTGACCGGGACGCCGTTCCGCACCCGCCCCGACGAGCAGATCCCGTTCGTGCGCTACGCCGACGGCGGTGATGGTGACCTGCGCAGCGTCGCCGATATCGCGTACGGCTACCGCGAGGCGCTGCAGGACGGCGTGGTGCGGCCGGTCGTGTTCGCCGCGTACACCGGTGTGGCGCGATGGCGCACCTCGGCCGGGGACGTCGTCGCCGCGTCGCTGACCGACTCGTCGACCCGCTCGGTCGAAGCGGCCGCGTGGCGCACCGCCCTCGACCCGCGCGGCGCGTGGGTCCCGCACGTGCTCACCGCCCTCGACGACCGGATCGACGTCCTGCGCAAAGGCGGGATGCCGGACGCCGCCGGCCTGGTGCTGGCTAGTGATCAGGAGGCCGCCCGCGCCTACGCCGACATCATCGAGCGGCTGACCGGCACCGCTCCCGCGTTGATCGTCTCGGACGACCCGGCGGCATCGGACCGGATCGCCCGCTTCGCGACGAGCGACGAACGCATCGCGGTGTGCGTGCGGATGGTGTCCGAAGGCGTGGACATCCCGCGGGTGGCCGCGCTGGCCTGGCTCACGTCCTACCGCACCCCGCTGTTCTTCGCCCAGGCGGTCGGCCGCGTGGTCCGGGCGCGCGGCCGGCACGAATCGGCGACGGTCTTCCTCCCCGCCGTCCGGCCGCTGCTCGCCCTCGCCGCCGAGATGGAGAGCGAACGCAACCACGTGCTGTCGGTGAAATCGTCCGCGGAGTCCGACGACGTCGATGCGCTGGACGATGCCTTCGAGCGCGCGCCGCTGGCGGTGGACGGGTACGAGGCGCTCGGGGCCGACGCCGAATTTGCGCACATCCTGCACGGCGGCCGAGCCGTGGTCGCGGCTGCGCTGAGCCAGGACGACGAGGAGTTCGTCGGACTGCCCGGCCTGCTCAACCCGGAACAGACGGCCAACCTGCTCGCCCGCCGCGACGCCGACGTGCGCAAGCGGGTGCACGCCGCCCGGCGCGGGCGCCCCGAGCCGCAGCCGGTCCAGGCCTCGTGGCGCGCGGCGGCCGACCTGCGCCGCGACGTCAACCGGTTGGTCAGCGCCTACGCCAGCCGGCACGGTGGCACGCACGCCGAGGTGCACGGCCTGATCCGGCGCGCCGTGCCGGGGCCGGCCTCCGCGTCCGCGACGGCCGAGATCCTCGAAGCCCGGCGCGACCATCTGCTGCTGCTGCTGGCCCGATGACAACGGACGTGACGGTCACGGTCATCGGTGCCGGGATCTCGGGCGCGGCGTGCGCCGTCGCCCTGCGCGACGCCGGCGTCGGGGTGCGTGTCGTGGAGCGCGGCCGGGCACCGGGCGGCCGGATGGCGTCGCCGACCCTGCACGGTCGGCGCGTGGACATCGGCGCGGGCTACTTCACCGTCCGCGACCACGACTTCGACGCGGTCGTCGACGGGTGGGCGTCGCGCGGACTCGCCCGACCGTGGACGGACACCTTCGACGTGCTCGCCCGAGGACACCCACCGACCAGAAAGTCGGGACCGATGCGGTGGGCCACGCCGTCCGGGCTGCGCGGACTGGTGCGCGATCTGCTGGACGGGATCGAGGTCCACGCGGCGACCGATATCGGCGCGCTGCCCGATGGGGATGTGGTCCTGGCCATGCCGGACCCGCAGGCTGCCCGGCTGGTCGACGTCCCCGACGCTGTCGAATACGACCCGGTGGTAGCGGTGGTCTGCGGGTACCCGCGCCGGACCTGGGCGCTCACCGACGCTGCATTCGTCAACGACCACCCCGACATCGAGTTCGTCGTCGACGACGGCGCCCGCCGTGGTGACATGGCCGCGGTGCTCGTCGCGCACACGACGGCCCGGCGGGCGCACGCGCTTCTGGACGACCCGGATCAGGCGATCGCCCCTGCTGTCACCGCGCTGGACGACCTGCTCGGCGCCGGCGCCCCGGCGTGGACGCATGCGCATCGCTGGCGCTTCGCCAAGCCGGCCGGACAGCACGACTCGACCTACGGGCTCGTCACCGAGGGCGGTCGCCGGATCGGTTTCGCCGGCGACCAGTGGTGCGTGGTCGGCGCACCGCGCATCGAGAGCGCCTGGCGATCAGGTACCGATCTCGGCCAGGCGCTCTCGATGCAGGCACCGGCCGTCAGGCGTTGATCAGCTCCTGCTGCCGGGCCGACGGTGGTGTCCTGCCTGCGCGCCGGGCGTGCATCAGGCCGAGCGCACACAGGATCGCCAATGCCGCGGCGCCGCCGAACGCGGCGATCGATCCGGCCATCGCGACCGTTCCCATCGTGTCGAACGCGTAGGCGTTGAGCAGCAACCCGCGCAGGGTCTCGCCGCGGAAGACGGTGTCGACCTGACCGGCGAGCTTGCTGTTCGACGGGTCGGCCTGAGCCTTGGCCGAGAGCTGCGCGTAGGTCTGGCCCCCAGTCATCTCGTCGAGATGCACGGCGATGAAATGATCGGCGTAGGCCTTCGCCTGGTCACCGTTGGTCAGCTGCTGCCCTGCGTACTGGTTGAGATACGGACCGATCGCGGGATTGGTCAGTGCCTCGCTCCCGCGCTGCGGGAAGAAGATCTGCTGTGCTGCGAGCTGGTCATGAACCTGCCCGTGGACGTAGCTGTGGGCCCAGCCGAGCAGGCCTCCGCCGAGCAGCAGCAGGGCGGTGAGAGCGATGCCGGCTGCGGTCAGCAGGCGATCAAGGATGCGGCGATTCATGAGTACCTCCAGGAAGCGGATACGTCCTGCACTAATCTCGCGTCCTGACGTAACCGGCACGAGGGCCGTTGGTCCCCCGTCCGTACGCCGTTCGCCGTATCACCGTTCGAGGTCGTCACCGGTCGAGGTCGTCACGGGTCGAGGTCGTTACCGGTCGAGCCAGCCGCCGAGCAGGTCGACCGCGCGGTCGAGGTCGGCCGCGTCGCCGGCGAAGCACATCCGCAGGTAGTGCCCACCCTCGACCGGATCGAAGTCGACGCCCGGTGCGACAGCCACCCCCGTCTCGGCGAGCAGCCGCGCGCTGAAGCCCAGCGTGTCGGTTGTCCACCTCGACACGTCCGCCCAGATGTAGAAGGCGCCGTCGGCCGGGGCGAGCCGGTCCAGTCCGATCGTCGGCAGCCGCGACAGCATCAGCTCCCGATTGGCCGCGTACCTCGTGACGTTGGCGTCCGCCTCGTCGTAGGACTCGAACGCGGCGAGGGCGGCGTGCTGCGACAGTGCAGGCGGGCAGATCGCGAAGTTGCCGGCGAGCCGGTCGACGGAGTCGCTCAGCGCCTCCGGCACGAGCAGCCAGCCGATGCGCCAGCCGGTCATGCAGAAATACTTGGAGAAGGAGTTGACGACGATGGCGTCGCGGCTGGTCTGCCAGGCGCAGGATCCGGGCATGCCGTAGGTGATGCCGTGATAGATCTCGTCGCTGATCAGCCGGGTGCCGTGCGCGTCGCACCAGGATGCGAGTGCGGCGAGTTCGTCGGCGTCGACCATCGTCCCGGTCGGGTTGGCCGGTGACGCGAGCACGAGCCCCGCGGGGGGCTCGGCCAACGCGTCGAGCTGGGCCACGGTGGGCTGGAAGCGGGCCTCGGGACCGCACGGCAACTCGACCACCCGGCAACCCAGCGCCGACAGCATGTTGCGGTAGGCGGGGTAACCCGGGCGCGCCATCGCCACGGTGTCCCCGGCGTCGAAGGCGGCCAGGAAGGAGTAGAGAAAGCCACCGGACGAACCGGTGGTGACCGCGACCGAGGCCGGGTCGACGTCCAGGCCGTACATCCGGTCGTAGTGACGCGCGATCGCGACCCGCAGCGCAGGCAGGCCCAGGGCGCTGGTGTAGCCGATCCGATCGGTCGCGACCGTGGCCGCAGCCGCGGCCCGGACCGCCGCCGGCGCCTGCGTCGACGGCTGACCCGCCGAGAGGTCGATCACGGACAGGCCGGCGTCGCGACGCGCGACCACGGCGTCGATGACCCGCATCACGTGGAATGGCGGCACCCCGCCGCGCTCAGCTACGCGCGACATGCGCACACGCTCGTTCACACGGGCGACGGTAGCCTGCCCGCGTGCCGGACTATCAGGACGACCTCGGCCTTGCCCGCTCGCTTGCCGACGCCGCGGACGTGATCACGCGGGACCGGTTCACCGCCGCCGATCTCGTCGTCGAGGCCAAACCCGACCTCACCCCGGTCACCGACGCCGACCGTGCGGTCGAGCGCGCGATCCGCGAGCAGCTCGGCGTCCACCGTCCGGGCGATGCCGTCGTCGGCGAGGAGTTCGGCGCCGCCGACGGAACGCGGCGCTGGGTGGTGGACCCGATCGACGGCACCAAGAACTTCGTCCGCGGCGTGCCGGTGTGGGCCACGCTGATCGGGCTGCTCGACGGCCCCGACGCCGTCGTCGGGGTGGTGTCGGCCCCGGCGCTCGGCCGCCGGTGGTGGGCCGCGCGCGGGACGGGTGCCTGGACGAGCGTCGACGGCGGCGCGCCGCGTCGGCTGAGTGTGTCGCGGGTCGCCGAGCTTGCCGATGCGAGCTTGTCGTACGCGTCGTTGGCCGGCTGGTCGGACCTCGGCCGCCGCGACGCGTTCCTCGCGCTGATGGACGCCGTGTGGCGCACGCGCGCCTACGGCGACTTCTGGTCCTACATGCTCGTTGCCGAGGGTGCGGTCGACCTCGCCGCCGAGCCGGAACTCGCCCTGTGGGACATCGCCGCCCTGGCCCCGATCGTCACCGAAGCCGGCGGCCGGTTCAGCGCGCTGGACGGGACCGATGGCGTGCACGGTGGCAACGCCGCGGCGAGCAACGGGCTGCTGCACGACGCGTTGCTCGCCGCGCTGAGATAGGTCACTACGGCAGCAGCAGGCAACTGTCGCCGAACTCGTGCCACAGGTAACGACCGCGCAGCGCCTCGGCGTACGCACGCTCGACCAGCGGCGCGCCGGCGACTGCCTGCAGCAACTGCAGGTGTGATGCCCCCGGCGCGTGCCACCCGGTGATCAGCCCGCTGACCACGCGGGCCGGACGGTCCGGGCCCAGCACCAGTTCGGTCCACCCAGCCGCCCCCCTGACCACCCCGTCGGAATCGGCAGCGGACTCCAGCGCCCGGGTGACCGTGGTCCCGACCGCCACGACGCGTCCGCCCCACGCCCGTGTCATGTTCACCAGGCGCGCCGTCGGCTGGGGCACGCGATACCGCTCAGGTTGCGGCGGCTCGCCGGCTTCGGCGGACGAGACCCCGGTGTGCAGGGTGATCGGCGCGATCGTGACGCCGCGCGTGGCGAGGTCGGTCACCACGTCCGGGCTGAACGGACGGCCCGCGCTCGGCATCTCGGCGCTGCCGGGCTCGCGCGCGAAAACGGTCTGGTAGTCGGCCACCGGGAACCGGCCACGCACGTACGAATAGCGGATCGGACGGCCGACGAGTGCCAGGTAGCGCGACACGGCACCCTCGACCGCCACCGTCGCGCGCCACAACCGGGTCTGGCCGGCCGGGTGCGGCGCGCGGGGCACCAACCGCACGCGGTGCGGCAGTGTGATGACTTCGTCCGGTCGTAGGTCGGTGACCGGGCCCGTCGCACGCGGCCCGGGGCGGATCTCGACCACCCAGCTCCGATCGTCGAGTTCGGTGGAGAAGTGGACGGTCACGGGTGTGCCGTCGGCGCGCGTCCCTGGGACGGCAGCCGCGAGGGTGGCCGACGTGTTCACCACGACCAGGTCACCGGGCTCGAGAAACTCGCCGATCCGATCGAACCGGACGTGGCACACGGAATCGGGTCGCGCGACGAGCAGGCGCACGCCGGACCGGTCGACCGGGGGTGCCGACGCCTCGCGGGCGCGGGGCAGGTCGAATTCGGGGGCGCTCATCCGAGTGCCTCGGCGACTGCCGGGTCGCCAGCCCATTCCGCCGCCCGGTACCGGCCGCCGGCCGGGCGCGCACCGAGCAGGCGCAGCAGGGCCGGCACGACCGATTCCGGCTCGGGCCGGTCGGAGATGTCCTCGCCCGGGAACGCGCGCTGGTGCATCTCGGTGCGCATGTCACCCGGGTCGACCGCGTACACCCGGATCGCCGGTTCCTCCGCAGCAAGAACGGCGCTGAGCTGGTCCAGCGCCGCCTTGCTGGATCCGTAGCCGCCCCAGCCCTCGTAGGGCTCCACCGCAGCGTCCGAACTGATCGACACGACGGTGCCACCGGACGCGCGCAGCGCTGGCAGCACCGCCTGGACCAGCGCCAGCGGAGCGATCACGTTCGTCTCGTACACCTGACGCAACGCATCGAGCGGGTAGTCGGCCAGGTGCCGCAGCGGACTCGGCCCGAGTTCGCTCGCATTGTTGACGAGTAGGTCGAGCCCACCCAGGCGCGCGATCGTCGTCGCGAGTTCTTCGCGATGTGCCGCGTCGGCGACGTCGCCCGGCACGGGCAGGGCACCCGGCAGCTCGTCCGCCAGGGTGAACAAATCGGCCGTGCGACGGCTGGTCACCACGAGGCGCCAGCCCTCGGCATGCAGTTCGCGGGCGAGCGCGCGGCCCAGCCCCCGCGAGGCGCCGGTGATCAATACGGTCGGATGGCTGTCTCTTGTCATGTGGATTATCGTTATAGTTGAAGTTAACTTGAAGTCAAGGAGGAGCGTGAAAGCGGAAGATCGGCTCACCGTCAGCGAGGTCGCCGAGCGCAGCGGGTTCGCGCCATCTGCGCTGCGCTTCTACGAGCGCGAAGGTCTGCTCGCCGCGACTCGGACGACGGGCAATCAGCGGCGCTACGAGCGCGGGATCCTCCGGCGGCTGGCGTTCATCCGAGCCGCGCAGAACGTCGGCCTGAGTCTGGACGAGATCGCCACGGCACTGTCGGCCCTGCCGAACAACCGCACGCCCACCCGCGCGGACTGGACCCGCCTGTCCCACGGCTGGCGACACCGGCTCGACGAGCAGATCCAGGCGATGCAAAAACTGCGCGACGGGCTCGACTCGTGTATCGGCTGCGGCTGCCTGTCGCTGCGCCGGTGTGCGATCTCGAATCCCGCGGACGTCGCCGCAACCGACGGTCCCGGCGCGCGCTACCTGCCGCGTCCGCTACGCGCTACTCCCCCGCCGCGGATGCAAGCCCGGCGATGACCTCGACCCCGGGCAGTTCGGCCAGGGCGGACGACGGGAGCGCCAGCTTCGAGCGGCGCAGCCCACTGCCGATGACAACGACGTTCCGGTCCAGCACCGCCGCATCGACGAGCACCGGCCACGGCGCCGGCAAGCCGATCGGGGTGATGCCCCCGTACTCCATCGCGGTGAGCGAGACGGCGTCGGCCATCGCGGCGAACGACGCCTTGCGCGCGTCAAGACGCCGGCGCACCACACCGTTCACGTCGGCGCGGGTCGTCGCGAGCACGACGCACGCTGCATACGTGACGGAGTCACCGCGCCGGCCGGCGATGACCACGCAGTTCGCCGAGTCCTCGGGGAGCACTTCGTAGCGCTCGCAGAAGGCAGCCGTGTCGGCGAGATCGGGATCGATCGGTGCCACCTGCACGGCCGCGGCACGGTGCCATCCGGCGAGCGCATCGCGCACGGCGTCGGCCACGAGCGAGTCGGTGACCTGCTGCCAGTCGAGTGTGCCGGGGCCCATCGGGCTGAGCTTAGTGTGGTGGATATGACCTCTCAGCGAGTGAGCAGCATCGATGACCTCGTCGAGCAGATCCTCACCGGGTACGACACCATCACCGTCGTCGGCGCCAGCAATGCTCCGCACAAGGCGGCGCACACGGTCCCGCGACACATGCAGCGCCACGGCTGGCGCATCGTCCCGGTGAACCCCCGCGGCGGGGTGATCGTCGGCGAACCCGCGCATCGCACGCTCGCTGAGATTCCCGGCAGGGTAGGGCTCGTGGACGTCTTCCGGCCGGCCGAGGCCACGCCGGACATCGCCCGGCAGGCCGTGGCAGCCGGGGCGACGGCACTCTGGCTGCAGCTGCACATCGAGTCGGCCGAAGCGCGCGGCATCGCCGAGGACGCGGGGCTGCTGTACATCGAGAACCGCTGCCTGGTCATCGAGCAGCGCCGGCTCGGCCTCACCGCTCCCGGTCGTTGACGGCGGCCCGCCGCCACGAGGCGAAGTCCATCAGCTGGCCGGCAAGGACCCGCACCGCGCCGAGCACGGCTGGGTCCTCGACGTCCTGCTCAGCGGAGTTCATCGTGAGGCCGAACGGCGTGGGCCAGCCGCGCAATGCGTGCACGGCCGAGCGGACGGACACCAGGGTGGTGCCACAGGCCTGCCAGCCGGCCGCCGTGACGACGACACCGACCGCACGACCGTCCAGATAGGGCCGCTCGTCCGAGCGCAGCAGTTCCAGGTGATCGAGCGCGTTCTTGACCAGCCCGGACATCCCACCGTGATAGCCCGGCGTGGCGATGACGACCCCGTCCGCGGCCCGGACCGCGCTCAGCAGCGGGTCGGCGAGGGGGCAGGCAACGGCGTCGGCCGAGAAGATCGGCAGCGCGGCCAGCTCGGACCCCACCAGCGCCACCGTGTCGGCGCCACGTGCGGCCACCTCGGCCAGGCACGCGGTCAGCAGCCGGTTGGTCACCGAGGCGGCGCTCGTCGACCCCCCGATCCCGACGATCAGCGGGCGCGCACGTGCAGCCGTCGGCGCATGATTGCCGGCGCTGGCGTCGGTCACTCGGCACTCCCCCGCGTCGGCGCTTCCAGGCCACTCTATGGTCGTCGGCAACGCAGAGATCAGCCAGGAGGATCGATGAGTCTCGAACGGCCCGAAGCCCAACACCCGTACGAGAAGCTGCCGCGGGTCGGCGGCTTCGACCTCAGCAGCCAGGATCTGTCCCCGGGCCGGCCGATCGCGGCCCGATTCGGCTACGACGGAGCAGCCGACGGGGCACAGAACGTGTCGCCGCAGCTGTCCTGGAGCGGCTTCCCGGCAGACACCCAGGGCTTCGCGGTCAGCTGTTTCGATCCGGACGCGCCGACGCCGTCGGGGTTCTGGCACTGGATGCTCGTCGACGTCCCGGTGACGACGACACAGTTGCCGACCGGCGCCGGTTCGGCCGGCGGGTCGCTGCCCGGCAACGCATTCCACGTCCGCAACGACTGGAGCAGCGCGGACTACGGCGGTCCGTACCCGCCGGACGGCGACCGCCCGCACCGGTACTTCTTCGTGGTGCACGCGCTCGACGTCGACACCCTCGGGGTGGATGCCGACGCGAGCGCGGCCGTCGTCTCGTTCACGATGGTGTTCCACACGCTGGCGCGCGCCGAGTTGGTCGCCACGTTCCAGCGCTGACCGCGGCCGTCAGCAGGCGGGGCGGTACTGCTCGGCGACCTCGTCGACGAGTTCGTCGTGGCCGGTCTCGATCAGCCAGTTGATCTTCGCGACGTATTCGTCGTGCTCGCTCATCGGGATCGGTGTGGGGGTCGGGCCGTCCGGTGTGCTGGTGCGGCCGGGTGTGATCGCGTCGATCGGAGTGCCTAGGTCAGGCATCGCATCGTCCGTTCCTGTCTGCGCCGCGCAGGTCTTGCCCGGCGTCAACTCCAGGGTTGGCCGCCAATGTTTCGTAAACGTTTCCGGCGAGCATCTGGGCGGCATCGACGGAGTGAGCATCGACACGGAACAACCGGGCAGCCGCCGACGCTCAGCCGCCTCGCGCTCAGCCGCCCGCGAAGGGCGGCAGGACGTCCACGACGCTGCCTGAGGTCAGCGGGGCATCGTCGCTGCACTGCTCGCCGTCGACGAGGAACGACGCGACGGCGCAGACCCGGCGCAGCTCCGCCCGTGCCGAGAGCAATTCCCGCAACTGCGCAAGCGTGCCGGCCCGCACGGTTTCTTCGGCGTGCCCGGCTGCACGCTGCGCGCCGGCCCAGAAGCGCACGTTCACCTTGGCATCCACGCAACTCAGCCTGCCACGGGCGCGGGGTACGCAGAGATGTCGGTCGCCTTGGCCGTCAACCACACGGTGGCGCCGGGCGCGAGCCGCAACTCGGCGATTGCGGCCGCGGTGACATCGGTGACGAGGACGTGCTCGGCCTGGACGGTGACCCGGATGCGGTCGGCCAGCGGCGCCATCGAGGTGATCGTCCCGCTCCACACATTGCGCGCGCTGCTCGCCTGCGGCCGTTGCGCGTGCAGCGTGAGCGCGGACGGCCGCAGCGCCACCAGCACCCGCCCGTCCACCGCATCGCTGCTCACGACTTCACCGCCGCCGTCCAGCGCCACCAGTCCGGCCGCGGACGTGCCTGCATAGAGGTTCATCCCGACCAGGCGCGCCACGTAGGGCGTCGCGGGACGCGTGGTGATCTCGGCCGCATCGCCTTGCTGCACCACCCGGCCGTGTTCGAGCACGACGATGCGCGTCGACAGCAGCAGCGCCTCGATCGGGTCGTGGGTGACCAGCAGCGTCGGCCCGGCGAAGGTGCGCAGGTGCTCTCGCAGACTGCCCTGGACCTCGGCGCGTGTCTGCACATCGAGCGCGGCCAGCGGTTCGTCCAGAAGGAGTGCGCGTGGCCGGCTGGCCAGCGCGCGGCCGAGCGCGACGCGCTGCGCCTGCCCGCCGGACAGCCGCCGCGGGTGACGGCGCGCGTAGTCGGCCAGGTGCAGCTTCGCCAGCCACTCCTGCGCCGCGGCGCGCGCCGGACCGCGCCGCATCCCCTGTGAACGCAGCCCGAACGCGACGTTGTCGAGCACGCGCAGGTGGGGAAACAGGCGATGGTCCTGGAAGACGATGCCGAGTCGTCGCTGCTCGGGCGGGACGAAGATTGCTTGCGCCGGATCGTCGAGGACGGTCTGGTCGATCGTCACGGCGCCGGTGTCCACGGGCAGCAAGCCCGCCAACGCGCGAAGCATGGTCGACTTGCCCGCGCCGTTCGGCCCGAGCAGTGCGACCACCTCGCCGGGCCCGATGGACACGTCGGCATCGAGACGGAACTCGCCGCGGTTCACCGACGCCGCGAACCGCAGGCTCATGCGGACGCCGCCGGGCGCAGCCACTTGTCCCGCAAGCCCGCCAGGATCACGAGTGAGATGACCATCAGCAGCAGGCTCAGCGCGACGGCGTCCTCGGGCACGGTGTTGAAGCGGGTGTAGATCAGGGTCGGCATCGTCTGCGTGCGTCCCTGGACGTTGCCGCCGAACAACTGGGTCGCGCCGTACTCACCGAGGGCCCGGGCCCAGCACAGCACCGTCCCGGCCACCAGCGACGGCAGGATCACGGGCAACGTCACCCGCGCGAAGATCCGCGCGCGGGTCGCGCCGAGCGTCGCTGCGGCTTCCTCGATGCCGCGGTCGGCGGTACGGAAGGCGCCCTCGACGGTCACGACGAGGAACGGCATCGCCACGAACACCTGGGCGAGGACGATGCCGTGCTGGCTGAACGGCAACGTCAGACCGAACCACGAGTCCAGGTACCGGCCGACCACGCCGTTCTTGCCGAACGCGAGGAACAGCACGACACCGCCCACCACCGGCGGCAGCACGAGCGGGACGATCACGGCGGCACGCAGCGATCGCCAGGCCGGGGAAGCGTCCCCGGGCCAGCACCCACGCGAGCGGCACACCGACGACCACCGCGATCGCGGTCGCCTCGATCGCCGTGAGCACCGAGATGCGCAGCGCATCCGCGACCGCGCCGCGTCGGTAGACGTCGACGAGCCCGCTCCACGGCGCACGGATTGCCAGCGCGATCGTCGGCAGGACGAGGAACGCGGCACCGATCGCAGCCGGGGCAACGAGCGGGACCGGGGTCGTCGAGCGCCGCGAGCGGCTGACGGTGCGCATCGCGTTCAGGCCGGCGCGAAGCCGGCGTGGCGCAGGATCTGCTGCCCATCGGTCGAGAGCACGTAGTCGACGAACGCCCGCGCAAGATCGGCGTTCCTCGCGCCGTTGAGGACCGCGATCGGATACGTCGTCCTCGCGTTGACGGCAGCGGGGATCGCAACCCCGACGACCTTGTCCCCCGCCGCCGCGACGTCGGTGACGTACACGATGCCGGCGTCGACCTCGCCGCTCTCGACGAGCGCGATCGTCGACTTCACGTCTTGCTGCCGGGCGACCGGATCGACCGTGACGTGCGCGTTGTCGAACACCTGCTTCGCGACCACCCCGCACGGCACCGCGAAGTCGCACAGGGCTACCTGCACGCCCTTCGTCGCGAGATCCTGGACCGACGCGATGTGCTTGGGATTGCCCGGCGGGGTCGCGATCTCCATCGTGTTCGAGGCGAAGTCCCCCACCGTGCCCGCGTCCCCGGCCCGATCGACCTGATCCATCGTCCGGACGGAGGCTGAGGCGAAGACATCGGCCGGGTTGCCCTCGGTGATCTGGGTCGCGAGATCGGAACTCGGACCGAAGCTGTAGGTGATCCTCGCTCCGGGATGCGTGGCTTCGAACCTGGCTTTCATGACCCTGAAGGTGTCGGTGAGCGACGCGGCAGCAAGCACCGTGATCGAACCGGACGCAGCGGCCGCCGAGCCGGACCGGGGACGGGCGTTCGCCGCTGCGCCACCGCCGGACGAACAGGCGGACGCGAGCAGGCACATCGCGGTGACGACGCCGAGGACCTTCCGGTTTCCCGTCACCGAGCGGCTCCCGGCACCTCGACGACGACGTTGGTGGACTTCACCGCGGCGATCGCAGTGACCCCCGGCTCGAGGCCGAGTTCGTCTGCCGCTTCACGGCTCATCAGGGACACGACACGGTACGGACCGCACTGCAGTTCGACCTGGGCCATCACGGTGTCGCGCACGACGCGGGTCACCAGGCCGCGGAAGCGGTTACGCGCAGATTCCTTCGTGATCGGCTCGATCTGCGCCGGTACTGCGGCGTTGGTTTCGGCGAACTCGGCAAGCTCGGCGCCGTCGACGACCCGGCGTCCGGACCCGTCGGAATGGGACGCGAGCCGTCCGCTCTCGGTCCACCGGCGCACGGTGTCGTCGCTGACCCCGAGCAGGGCAGCCGCCTCGCGGAGGCGATAGTCGGGCATGCCGGCAGCCTAATCGAATTCCGCAGCTGCGGCTGAAACGGCTCCATGTGTCAGTATCAGCGGTCTCATGGGTCGTCAAGGATGGCGTTCGAGGATCTCCACCAGCTTGCTGAGCGCCACGACCGCGGCGAACACCACGTCCCGGTCGTCGGGAGCGAGCGCTCTGAGCGCGTGCTCGATCCGGCGACGGTGCGCGGCGTCCCAACGCGCCACGTCCGAGCGGCCGGTCGGGGTCAGGGTCAGGATCGAGGCCCGACGGTCGCCGGTCTCGGCGTTGCGGGCCACGAGCCCCGCTGCGACGAGCTTGGCCACCAAGGCGCTGATCGTGCTCTGGGCAAGGCGCAGCCGGTCGGCGAGATCGCTCACCCGGCACGCGCCCGCCTCGTGGAGGCTCTGCAGCACGTCCATCTGTGCAGAGGGACGAAGAGCGGGCTCGTCGTCGGTCCGAATGGCGCGGTGCAGGGCCCGACGCAGTCCGATGATTACATCGGTGAGATCGCGGGAAGGCGTTACGGACGGTACGCCAATGGCTGGCACGTGCCCCACCTTAGGGGGACATGTCCGGTAAAGCTCCTGGGAACACAGGCCGTACCTGGGTAGCACCACTAGCGTCGCGTGGTGGCGAGTTGGCTGGAACCCGCTCGGTTCGTTTCCTACCGTCCGGCGCGGGCGACAACTGTGCGGCCATTTCGTGCTGCCGATCACAATAGATCATATTGCCACCCGGCGTCCGGTGCGACCGAAACCGCTTAAGTCCGATCGAATTGGGTGGTCATCGTCGAGGTCCGGATCAGCGGCGATTCAAGCCCGGAAATGGCGATCTCGCCACGGCCTTCCCGGCCGGGCGAGATCGCTTGCTGAAGAGGGGGTGTGTTAGGAGTTCGCCGCGTCGTACGCCTCGATGATCGAACCGGCAATACGCCCGCGGGTCGACACGCTGAAACCGTTCTGCGCGGCCCAATCACGGATAGCGCTCAGATCGCGCTTGCCTGACCGTCCGGACCCGGGACGGCGCCCGCGCCCGCTGCGTACCTTTCGCGCCGCATCGAGGTAAGGCTTCATCGCCTTCTCGAAAACGACCGCATTCTTCTTCGAGAGTTCGATCTCATACGCGGTGCCGTCCCAGGTGAATGTGACGGTGCGTTCGCCGGCAGACCCGTCGATGTCGTCGACAAGTATCTCAGTCACAACCGTTTTCTTGGCCATGGCCGACATTCAACCATGCCTTGCTGGCGGTTCGCATCTTTGGGTCGGTGTCGCATTAGCGTGTCGCGCGATGGGGCTATCCCGTTCTTTGTCGGTTCTTTGCGGATTCGCTCGCGATATGCACTGTGGGAACATCACGCCTATCATCCGCGCTTGTCGACCGCTGTCGCGCGCTGTCCGATGCCACGGCGGCCAGACGCACGAGTTCAGGCGCGGCGGGCGATGAGCCATCCGAAACCGGCTGTCATGCGAATGCCGAAGCCTGCTTGTTCCTCCGCGTGCAGGATCTTCATGGACCGCGCCCGCAGCCCGGATTCCTCACCAGCTTGGGTCACGGGGTACATCATGCCGGTGGACGCGAGCGCGCGGTACGCGATCTCGGCGTCGGGGAACTCGCTCACCGAGTTGACCTCACCGGAGTCGACAGCGGTGAACCCGGCTGAAGCGAGGAGTTCCTCGGCGGCGCCTGGGTCGGCCATGCGCATCGGCGTGTGCGTCTCGTCCTCGCTGACGTGCGCCTCGAGGGCCGCGCCGAGTTCGCGGAACGGCCACTCGAAGTCGACGGGGTCGCGCCAATATCCGATGCCGAGAATCCCGTCCGGCCGCAGCACGCGGTGGGCTTCGGCCAGCGCCCCGTCGTCGGCGTAGACGAAAGCGTTGACCCCGGTGACGACGTCGAACGACGAGTCGTCCCAGGGAATGTCGGTGATCGACGCATGACGCAGGTCAGCGGTTGGCGTGCGTTCGCGGGCGATCGACAGCAAACCTTCTGCCGCGTCGACACCGGCCACCTGTGCCCCGGCTTCGTGGTAGGTACGCAGCGCAAGGCCGCCGCCGCAACCCATGTCGAGCACCCGGGACTCAGGCCCGAGCTGTGCCGCCGCCGCCAGTCGTGCGTAGACCGGCGCAAACAGAGGCTCCATCAGGTACGCCCAATC
Organism: uncultured Actinomycetota bacterium; assembly: GCA_963750295.1. Classification (GTDB taxonomy): domain Bacteria; phylum Actinomycetota; class Actinomycetes; order Mycobacteriales; family Jatrophihabitantaceae; genus CAVVPY01. The sequence continues at coordinate 410,596 of CAVVPY010000001.1, read as the reverse complement.
CCGTGCCCGCGCACTCCACGCCACTCCTGCTTGCTGCCACGTCATAGCTACTCCCTCGGATTGATGATCACCGCAAGGCGGCGCCGCGGCACATAGCGCGGTTCGGGTCCCGGCCAACGCCGAGTCGACACACGCTGAATCCGTCGGCGCACAAGAGCATCGTCGCCTCCGAGATCCAGTCGCAGATGAATGCCGCTGGCGCGAACGGCTGGGTGGGAGGTCGATGACCAGAAACCGCACTTCCCGCACGCGATCGTCAAGGTCGCGTCCACTGACCAGGTCAGCCCGTCAACATCGGCCCGTCACGGCGCTCTTCGGAAAAGACCGAAGGCCCCGGAATCCGGGGCCTTCGTCGTAGTAGCGGGGGCAGGATTTGAACCTGCGACCTCTGGGCAACTTCTAGGGGTTGCCGGTTGCTACCGAACGTTGCGGGAAACAGCCGAATCGCTTGTATCCATGCGGTGTCCGCTATCTCGAACACCTCCGACTGTAACCGATCGGTTCGTGCCCGTGCCGACTGAATCCGGAGGGTTCGTGGAGGGTTCCCGAATCCCTCAGTGCCGCTCAGCTCAGGCGATCGATCCGGCGGTCGCGTCCCAGCCCTGGTGTAAATGACAACGGACGTAGGTTCCTTCAAGAGCTACCAACTCAGCGAAGGAAGGACTACGCCCGTGTCTGCACGAGTATCTCCCACCGACCGGATCCGCGGCGAGATCGACGCCCTGTTCGACGGTCAGCGTGAGCTGGCCGAGGTCATCGAGGAGGTCGCCCGCCTCGGGTGCCCGGTTGATCATCCAGACGGCGGTCGAGGCCGAGGTCGAGGTGTTTCTTGGCCGGGCCCGCTATCAGCGGGCCGCCGACTGCCCGGACGCGCGGGCGCGGTAGCCGCAACGGCTTCTCAGCGAGGTGACGATCAAGACCACGGCCGGGCCGGTCACGGTGGCGCGGCCGAAGCTGCGCGGCACCACCGAGGCGTTCGCGTCGCAGCTGTTCGGCAAGACGGTGACCAAGTCGCAACGCGTTGGAGTCGTTGGTGATCGCCGGGTTCGTGCGCGGGCTGTCGGTCCGCGATGTGGAGAACACCCTGGCCGACGCGCTCGGCGCCGAGGCCGCGCTGACGCAAGTCGACGGTGTCGCGGGTCTGCCAGGCCATCGGGGACGAGTTCGAGCGGTGGTCGGCCCGGCGTCTGGACGATCTCGAGCTGGACTACCTGTTCCTGGACGCCTCGATGTTCAAGATGCACCCCGGCGCCCGCGCCGAACCGGTGCTCGCGGCGTGGGGCATCACCACCGCCGGCGCGCCCGGTGTTCGTGGCCCTGGCCGCCGGCGGTTCGGAGTCCACCGACGCCTGGGGCGACTTCCTCGACGAGCTCACCACACGCGGGCTGCGCCCGCCGCTGCTGGTCATCTCCGACGGCGCCGCCGGGCTGATCAACGCCGCCGAGTCCAGCCTGCCCCGCTCGCTGCGCCAACGCTGTCTGATCCACCGCTGCCGCAACTACCTCGCGAAGGTGCCCGCCGAGGCCCAGACCGAGATGCGCGACGCCTACTGGGCGATCTTCGACACCGACGACCCTGATCGCCGCCGGGATGCACACCCGGGCCGCGACCTGGTCGCCGCCGTGCAGGCGCCGTATCGACGCCTTCGCCGAGAAGTACGCCCGCGCCTTCCCGGCCGCGGTGAAGTGCCTGCTGTCTGACCGCGAGCAGCTGACCAGCTACCTGCGCTTCCCGACCGAGCACCACAAACGGATCCGGCACTCCAACTTCATCGAACGCACCTTCGGCGAGACCCGCCGCCGCGTCAAGGTCATCGGCCGGCTGCCCGGCGAAACATCCTGCCTCAACCTCGTCTGGGCCGTCCTCGACCGAGCCAGCCGAGGCTGGCGCGGCATCACCATGACCACGACCGCCACCCGCCAACTGGCCGACCTCCGCCGCCAACTGCTCGACCCACCAACCCAGCTCCGACCCAAAACCGACACCGCCGAAGCACCAACAGGAAACTGTCGGAGCCGTCGCCTAACATCACCAACCAGGAACCCAGTCCGTGGTCAATTACACCGAACCTGGGACGCGACCCGATCCGGCTCGCACCAGCGCGAGCTGGCCTCCAGCCACGCGCCGAGCGACAACGATCAGAACAAGTCGGGCGTCGCGTGTGCAGTCAGGCTGAACGCTCCGACGAGTTGGAAGGTTGTGCCCGATCAACGAGTCCGAAGTTCCTTGGCGATCGACCTGGCCGCCTGCTTCGCCTGTTTCGCGGCGTACCCGATCTGCGCGGCGCGTGGGACGAAGCCCATGAAGCGCAGCCCTGGCGCTGCGGGCACCTTGCCTGTGGCTGCGGGTCGGCCCTGCTCGTCGAGCACGCCGAGGTGGCCGACCAGCTTCGCCAGCCCCCGTCTGAAGCCGGTCGCGCAGACGAGGACGTCGGGACGGATGGTGCTGCCGTCGACCAGGTGCACGGTGTCACTGGTCAGCGACTCGACTGCGCCGACGACATCAAAGGCGTGGTCGCGGATGGCGGCGATGACCTCCCGGTCCACGATCGCCGGAGCGACCCCGAGCCGCTCACTCCGGGCGAAGATCCCCTCTGCGGGTGCGGGGAGTCCGAAATCGCTCAGGTCGCCGATGGCGATTCGGCGTCCGAAGCGGGCGATGGCGTCCGCGATCCGGATCGGCGAGTTGTGGAGAGGGATGGCGATCACGTCACCGGGCAGGCCCAACGGACCTTCACGCAGCATGATGTTCGGCGGTGTCCGTACTGCGAGCCAGACCTTGTCTGCGCCGCCGGTGGCCAGGTCGAAAGCGAGCTCGAGGCCGGAGCTGCCGGAGCCGACGACGAGGACTTTGCGCCCGGCGAAGGCAGTGGGGTTGGCGTAGTTCGAGGAGTGCACCAGATCACCGGTCCAGGACTCGCGACCGGGCCATTCGGGCACGAAGGGCTCGTGGTCGTAGCCCGTCGCCATCACGACCTGGGGAGCGTCGAAGGCGCCGTCGGAGGTGATGACCCGCCAACCGTCCCTGCTCCGCTCGATCCGCTCGGTCGAGCAGCTCAGTCGCAGCTCGATGCCGCCGTCGGTGGCATGCTGCTCGAGATGGGCGATCACCTGATCGCGGGTGGGGTAGGTCGGTGTTCCCTTGGGGTACGGGCGCTTCGGCAGGTGGGAGAACTGCCGTCCGGTGTTCAGGCACAGCCGGTCGTAGCGGCTGCGCCACGAGGAGCCGACCTGGTCGGCCCGGTCGATCACCAGTGGTTGGATGCCGCGGTCGGCGAGCGCGACCGCGGCAGAGAGGCCCGAGGTGCCGGCGCCGATGATCACGACCTGGTGGGGGTGCATGTCAGACCCGCTTGGCGATCACGGCGCTCTGCGGCCCGGCCAGCGGCTGGCGCCGGTCGACCTGCCAACCGGTCTCGTCGAGCCAGCCAGTGACTTCCTCGACGCTGTAGGCATCGCCTTCGGCCACGTGTGCGGCGAACTCGCCGGCCATCAGCGCTGCGGGCACGGGCTGGGTGTGCGTCGGGTCGGTCCAGAAGTCGGCCGCCACCAGCAGCGTGCCGTGGTCGACGGCCTCGGCCACGCGAGTGAGGAGGGCCCGGTTGGTCTCCGGCGAGTAGTAGTGGATGACGTTGTTGAGCATCACGACGTCGTGGCCGGTCGGGATCGGGTCCGTGAGGATGTCCGCGACCACTACTGTCGCGCGGTCGGCGACGCCGGATCCGGCGACGTGCTTCTCGGTCGCTCCGATCATGTTCGGCAGATCGACCAGTGTCGCTGTCAGCTGCGGGTTGACCCGCAGCGCGGCCGTCGACCAAGAGCCTGTGCCGCAGCCGAGGTCGAGCAGTCGTCGGCGGTCGGAGAGGTCGACGGTCGCGGTGAGGGCCTGAGTCGGGCTGGCGAGCATGGCCTGGATGCCGTCGAGGATGATCTGCTGTGTCTCGGGCGGCAGGTCGACGGCCTGCGTGCTGGGCCCATGGGCGAGCGTGTCGGCGAATCGAGCCCATGCCGGGTAGCTGATCTGGTCCCAGAACCGAAGGCCGGGCGCGAGTCCGCCGCCGGTCAGGAACCGGTCAGCCGGCGCGCTGTTGGAGTAGACCCCGTCCTGCTTGTGCAGCAGGCCGAGTGCCACGCAACCGTCGGCGAGGATGCGGGCGGAGCGCTCGGTCAGCCCGGTCCGGGCAGCTAGCCCGGCGAGGTCGACCGGGGAGTCCCTGAGCGCGTCGAAGAAGCTGAACTCGTTGGCTGCGAACAGAAACTTCGCGGCCATGAAGCCGCTCGCGATCTGCATGATCGGGTCGGGGGTGATGTTGTCCATGGCTCCAGCATCAGGCTCCTGCCTCGGGAGGTAACTCCCAGATTTCTGGGCTGTTCAACAGTTGCTGCGGGCCTATCGTGGAGCCATGGACGCCGACCGGCTCGCCGACCAGCTGCGCGGCTTGGCGCGTGACGGTCTGGACTGGACCGACTATGTGGCAGCAGCCGATCAGCTGCTCGGTAGAGCCATCGACTTCGACCGGTCGTGCTGGCACACGGTCGACCCGGGCACGGTGTTGCTGACTGGCAGCGTGAACCGCGCAGTGGCCTGCAGCGGGTCGTGGCTGGCGGAGTACGAGTACGTCGTCGAGGACGTCAACAAGTGGAGCTTCCTCGCCCGCTCGGGGCAACTGGCTGGGGCAACGAGCCAAGCGACGCACGGTGTCTTAACGCGCAGCTCGCGCTACCGGTCCCAGCACCAGGGCGGAATCGGCGACGAGCTGCGCGGAAGCATGGTCGACGGCGACGGCTACTGGGCCGCGGTGGGGCTGCTCCGCGACGACGACCGTGCCTGGTTCGCCGACGAGGACGTTGCCCTTCTCGCCGGCCTTTCCGCCGTTATCGCCGCCGGCGCGCGTCGGGCGCTGGTGAGCACGATCGCGGCCGAGGCGATGGACGACACGGTTGGCCCCGGGGTGGTGACCTTCGACGCCGACGGCAAGGTCGAGTCACTCACATCCGCGGCCGAGCAGTGGATCGGGCTCATGACCGAGAACCCGCCACCTGACACGCCCGGGGAGTCCAAGGTCCTTCAGGCCGTAGCGGCCCGAGCCCGCAACGCGACGGATGGTGACCCTCTGGAGACGGCGGCACGCGCCCGCCTGCGAGCCGCCGACGGCACCTGGCTCTTGCTCTACGGAAGTCGGCTCAGCGGCGGCGAGGGTCGGACCGTGGTGGTCATCCAGCAGGCCTCGCCCTCGGAGGTCGCGCCGCTCGTTGCTCTCGCCTACGGGCTGACTCCGCGCGAGGTGGACGTGACCCGCATGTGCATCGCCGGCCTCGCCACCAAGGAGATCGCCGACCACCTGCACCTCTCGGCATACACGGTCCAAGACCACCTCAAGGCGATCTTCGAGAAGACGGGTGTGCGGTCGCGCGGAGCGCTGCTCGGGCAGGTATTCCTCGAGCACTACATCCCCCGCTGGCAGCCGCTGGAGCAGGCACCCGAGGGCTGGCACGGCTACGAGTCCCGCGCTTGAGAGCCGCTCGCCTGCCACAACGGAGGCTCTCGCCCCGCCGTCCTCGGCGTCCTGCTCGCCAACTCCTGGCCGGTGACTCGACTTTCACCGCATCGAGCGTCGCGGCGAAGTCGCCGGTCTGTACCCATGCACCGTTACAACCCCAGGTCCCGGCTGGTGGTCGTAGCGAGTGCCTCGGCGGGCCTGATGTAGTGGTTGAGCAGCGTCCCGAGGTCGCGGTGCCGCGTCTGCGCAGCGATCCGGTCGATCGGGGCCCCGTTGACCGCAGCGGTCGTGGCGTGTCCTGCTCGCAGTGAGTGCCCGCACACCGGAACGCCATCGAAACCGGCGGCGATGGCGCGCTCCTGCACGGTTCTGCTGATCGCGCGCGGACCGATCCGCTCGCTCGTGGGATGGTTCTTCCACAGGACGCGCGTGAAGAGCGCACCGGGTTCAGGCGGGCGGACCTTGAGCCGCGCGTCCAGCGCGCGGATCGGGTCGGTGCACCTGTTGTCCCCACGGGCGACGCCGACCAGTTGTCCTTGGGCGTCCGGATCGGTCTTGGAGCGGCGGATGGTGATCAGGACGCCGGTCGGCTTGCGCAGGAGGTCCTCGACGTTGATGCCGAGATCTCGCCGGGCCTCATCGCGGAGGCGTACCCGAGGAGCAGAATGGCCCGGTCGCGGATGTCCTTGGCGTCGTCGGTGTCGATGGACGCGACGATCTGTCCCAGCTCGGCAACCGTCAGCGGATGAGCCTGGCGGATCGGCGCGACCCCAAGGATCCGGCGCAGTCCTCGACGGACCCGTCGGACGAGGAAGTCGGCGGTGGGGTCCGCCAACCCCTCCTGGCGGTGGCGGTGGGCGATGCCGGAGCAGTAGCAGTCGAGCGTGCTGAAGTGGACCCCGGCCTCGGCGCGCTCGGCGAGGAACGCGGCGACCGCCTCGGACGGTGCCGGCAGAGGCTGGATGCCCCTCCCCCGGCACCAGCGCTCCCATTGCCGCCACCCACAGGCGTAGGTCTCTCGGGTCGATGCGGCGAGCTCCGCCTCGACGGCGGTGGCGATGCGTTCGGCGTCGGCGGCAGTGAGCCCGCCGCGGGCACGGGGCAGCGGCGGTTCGGCGGGGGCGGTGAGTGGAGTCGTCATGCGCCAATCTCGGCGACGGCTCCCCCAGACGCGTGCGAACGGCGGTCGGGGTCGCGACTCACCTCCCGAAAGGAGGGTTTCCGGTGGGAGGTTCAAGTCTCAAATGCTTTCTGGCCCGGGATTCGCGCTGAATCCCGGGCCAGACTGGTAGCGGGGGCAGGATTTGAACCTGCGACCTCTGGGTTATGAGAACTTCATACACGGTGTTTTGGGACCTGTAGCGTTCGCCGTGGTTTGGGGTGTTGCTCTCGCTAGATCCCCCGTATTCTAAGGGCTGTAAGCAGTTCGGGAACAGGTTCGAGACGGCTCGAGCAGGCCCGAACGGGCGCGAGCATGACCGTCATTTGACGGTCATTTTCTTGAATCAAGATCACAACGGTCATCGCGGAGACCAGCACGACCCAGAGGACACCTCATGGCCTACGCGCAGCACCGTACGACCAGCGGCGGTACGTCGCGCTGGTATGCGATCTACTACACCCCGGATGGGGTGCAGCGCATCGGCGGCGGCTTCTCGACTAAGCGGGACGCCGAGCGCGCCGCGATCAAGCTCGAACAGCAGGCGGCAGGCGGCAGTCGGCACGCTCGCCGACGCCTCGCGCGGCAAGCTCACCTTCGCCGGTTACATCGAGAGGTACTACTGGCCGGCGGCGCAGCACCTGGAATCGACGACGCTGGCCGGATACCGATCGAATCTGGACAGTCACTTCCTGCCGCGCTTCGGGCGGCTGCGTATGAACAAGATCGTCGCATCGACGGTGCAGGCATGGGTCAATGAAGTGAGCGCCGAGGCCGAAGACTTCCACGGCGCGCGCAAGCCGGCGCTGAGTCCGCGGTCGGTGCGCAAGTACCACACGCTGCTGCACTCGATCTTTGAGCGGGCGATCATCGACCGGGTTGTCACGATCAATCCGTGCGCGCACACGGTGCTGCCGAAGTTCGTCAAGACACCGAAGAAGTCGATCACCCCCGAGCAGTTCGAGACGCTGCTCTCCCACATTCCGCCGCGTTACCAGCTGATGGTGTTGGTCGCGATCGAGACGGGCGTGCGATGGGGAGAACTCGCGGCGCTGCGTCCGCTCGAGGTCGACCTGGACGCGGGCGAGATCCATGTCCGCCGCGTCGTGCTCGAGGTGTCGAAGAAGATCACCGGCGCGGACAGCGTGTGGACGATCCGGGACTACCCGAAGGACAACGAGCACCGCACGATCAGGATCGGCGACCAGCTCTGCCGGGACATTCGTGCGTACCTGATGGCGACCGGTAAGCGGGGCGAGGACCTGCTTTTCTCCACCAGCACCGGCTCGCCGATTTCGCGCAACGTGTTCCGCACGCGGATATGGCTGCCAGCGATCGCAGACTCCAAGATCAAGCAGCGGGTCCGTTTCCACGACCTGCGCAGCGCCCACGCCTCCTGGCTGCTCGCCGGCGGCGCCGATCTCAAGGCCGTGATGGATCGCCTCGGCCACAAGCAGATCCAGACCACCCAGCAGTACCTCGGCCGACTGCCCGACGCCGACGACCGCGCCCTCGCTGCTTTCGAGTCCGTCCGCAACCGCCGCGCGTGACCCAAAGTGTCGCCGGAGTGGCGAGTCGCTCAACGGCAGCGTGGCGAGTTGCACAATAGAAGTGTGGCCGTTTGCTAGATTAGCTCGGTGACGTACCGGCGGCGGATCATCGACGACGCGCTCGATGAGTTGTTCCCCCACCTCGCCGCGATCGCCTTGGAAGGGGCCAAGGGCGTGGGCAAGACCGCCACGGCGAGCCAGCGCGCGAACACGGTCCTGGCCCTGACCCTGCCGAGCCAGCGCGAGATCCTCGCCGCCGATCCCGATCACATCACCAAGGTGCCGACTCCCGTCCTGATCGATGAATGGCAGCTCGAACCATCCGTATGGGACCGCGTTCGCAAGGCGGTCGACGACGACGCTAGCGGCGGGCAATTCCTGCTCGCCGGCTCGGCCGGAGTGGCGCCAGGCGTGCGTATCCACTCCGGCGCAGGTCGGATCGTCAGCTTCCACATGCGACCGCTCGCAATCGGCGAGCGCGGCATCAGCGAGCCGACGGTGTCTCTGAAGCAGCTGCTTTCGGGCGCCCAACCGGCGATCACCGGGCAGTCTCCTGTCGATCTCGGAGGGTACGTCGACGAGATTCTGCGCTCGGGCTTTCCGGGCATCCGCGATCTGCCCGGGCGGGTGCGCGAGATCCAGCTCGACAGCTACATCGCCCGCATAGTCGAGCACGACCTGCCAGAGAACGGCGTCGTGGTGCGGCGTCCCGAGGCGCTGCGTTCCTGGCTCGCTGCGTACGGCGCGGCGAGCGCCACCGACGCGTCGTACTCGAAGATTCTCGACGCGGCCACCGCAGGCGAGGTGGACAAACCTGCACGAGGCACGGTGGATTCGTACCGGGAACACCTGACCAGGATCTTCGTACTGGACTCCATTCCCGCCTGGATACCTACCTTCAATCCGTTGAAGCGGCTGACCCACACGCCCAAGCACCAGCTTGTCGACCCCGCGCTCGCCGCGAGGCTGGTCGGCGTCGACAAGGCCGGGCTTCTCCAAGGCGAAGGCGAACGTGTTGAGGGCGCTACCGGTACGTGGCTGGGCGCCCTCTTCGAATCCCTGACGGCTCAGAGCGTCCGCGTGTACGCAGAGGCCGCCAGCGCTCGGGTCGGGCACCTGCGGACCAAGGACACCAAGCAGGAGATCGACCTGATCGTCGAGGGGACCGATCGAAAGGTAGTCGCGATCGAGGTGAAGCTCTCCGCGACTATCGACGACCACGACGTGCGCCACCTGAACTGGCTGCACCAGCAGATCGGCCGTCGCCTCGTCGACCGGGTCGTTGTCACCACCGGCGAGTACGCATACCGCCGACCCGACGGAGTCGCCGTAGTCCCGCTCGCACTGCTCGGACCCTGAGCCGCCGGCCTCCTGCCGTCTGGCTCCGAGTTGTGATCAGAGGCCGAGGGCGGCGCGCAGTCGGGACGGGCTCATCTGGCCGGGTTCGTCGGTGTCAGGAAAGGTGCCGAGCAGCCGGATCAGGTCGTGGCGGCGCGTCGGGTCGTCAGCGGCTTGCCGGGGTGTGACGTTCCCGAGCGCAGGAACTGGCTCGTCCAGCCAAGTTGCCTCGTACTGCAGCACCATCTCCCGCAAGGCGGCCGCCACGTCGGGGTCGTTCGGGTCCAGAACCTCACCGGACGGCGCTCCCGCGGCGCGTGCCTTCGCAACGAGGGCCGCGCCCGTGACGCGGTTCTCCGACACGATCAGCAGATCAGGATCGATGTCGCGCAGGACGCTGAGTACCCGCTCGTACCGGGTAGCGCTGTTCGCCTGGACGGCGAAGTCCTCGCCGTCACGCCGGATGAACGCGCGGATCCGCCGCATCCCGGGGGTGACGACGTGCTCAAGCCATGGCTCGCCGACGCCGTCGCGCTCGTACTGCTCGTCCAACCCCACGGCGAACTGTGCCGGGTCGGACGGTCGCACCACGGCCTCGCACTGCAACAGCGGCTCACCTTCGGTGTTCTGCAGGGTCGGTGGCGCGTACTCCGCGGACAGGACGGAGATCAGCTCAGTGGGCTCGTAGTCCTCGTCGAACAGCTCCAGCAGCCGGTCGCGTTCCTGCATCGAGACGATCTCGATCCCGCCGAAGCACTGCATGCTCTCTCCCGCCGGGACGACCCGGGTGCACACGAGCATGCCGTGCTTGAGGCTGCGGCTGCCCAGCCGCTCGCGCACGTCCGCGCGGTCGCCGGTGCGTAGGTCGCGGGCCCGGAAGCCTGCGCCGACGCTTACGGACTCGATCTCCCAGACGCTGCGTTCGGAGAGCAGCCACTGCTCGGCGAGCAGGCGCTCGTCCTCCGGGAGCAACGCACCGCGCTCGGCGAGGTACTCCTCGAACGCCCCTCCCTCGAACAGCAGCGCGTCCGCGACCAAGCCGCCGTTGAGCGCGTCCCAGAGTGCGGACGGTGAACTCTGGTGTGCTGTGCGGATCTCGGCGAGCGCCAGCGCGTCGAGACGCCACGGCCCGTCCTGCAGGTAGGCGGACGCCTTCTGGTAGAGCCACGCAGCGCGGTCCTCGAGCGGCCGATGCTCGTTGTGCAGGTGGCATACCTTGTACTTGCGTCCGGAGCCGCACCAGCACTGCTGGTTGCGCCCGATGTCTGTGCGCTCGACAGGTCGGAACGCTTGCAGCAGTTCGAGCAGGCCGTCATCGTCCGGCGCGCCGGCGCGGCGCAGGAGCGTCAGGCCACGCTCGGCGTTACCCCGCTCGCTGGCGATCTGCGCCAGCGAGTACAGCGCGAGCGGGTAGCCGGCATCGAGGGTCAGCACCCGCTCATAGGCCCGCTCGGCCTCGACCACCCGTCCGAGCCGCTCGAGCGCGCGGCCCCGCAGCCACCGCAGTGATGGGCGTACGGGGCGCGGGACGCCGGGCTCGATCGAGTCCGCCAGGATCGCGAGTGCCACGGCGTTGTCGCGGCCGGTACCGAGGATCTCGACCGCGGCCGCCTCAGTCACCGTCGGATCGGCGAGCGGCAGCAGTGCGTCGACCATCTTGGCACTGCCAGGCTCGGCGGGGGTCAACGGGTTGACGGACGCCCCCTGTGCGAGCAACGCGTCGACGGCGTCGGGCGCCGCATCCCGCATTGCTTCCACGATCTCCTGCAATTGCCGGTGGAGCGCGTCGAGCGCGAGCACCGCCCACGCCTCGTCGGAGTCGATCCGGTAAAGATCGGCAATCCGCCGGACCTGGCCGCCTCGGTGCCATGCGTCGAAGTCGAACCCGGCCCGGGCGACGTAGTCACCGTGCACGCAATAGCCGGCATCGGCCAGCACGTCGCGCAGCGGCCGGGTCGGGCCTCGGAACGCGTCGGGATCGTCAGCGCAGAGGACGGAAACAAGTTCGACGATCTCGATCGGCTTCTCGGGTGGTGGCGGCAGTGCTGGGTCCGCTGCCGTCACCTCGGCGACGCCCAACTCGAGGCCGTCCTGGCGGACGGTGATGTGCGCCAGGTCGCCGGCGCCGATGCCCAGTGCCGCGTAGGTGCCAGCAGGCAGCAGCCAGGCGGACATTCCCACCGCCTCGACCGGGATGCCGCGCTGCTCAAGCATTTCCCCGTCGATCGTCGACAGCACCTCGGTCAGCGGCGTGCCGTCGGTCAGGGACTTGTAGCGCTCGTCCTCCTGCAGCAGCGCAATGCCCTGCATGTCGACGTCCAGGCTCAGGCAGTCGTGTTCGACCTCCCGCGCAGTGACCCGGTGGGTAAAGGTGCGCCCCCGCAAGAGGGGCGGCAGGTACACCCACTCGTCATCCTCACCGATTAGCAGCAGCGGGCCGAGCCCGTCCGCCATCACGACGTCGTCGATCACGTCGAGCGGTTCGGATCCGAGGTCGTGTCCGCGTTGCTCGAGTTCGTCGGTGATCGCCTCCACGGTTCGCGGTCGGCCGTCGCCCAACACCTCGAGCACGGCGTCGGCCAGAAGGTCGAACTCGTCATCGTTCACCCGCCGACCGTAGCCAGCGCCTCGATGAACGGGCAGCGTGGGTCGGGCAGAACTCGATCGCCCGACGTAGGTCAAGAATTCCCTGTCCTGGAGCCGCCGATGTAGCACGCCGCGTGCGCCGCCACCATTGGGCCGCTCCACGAGACGACTGTTCTCGATGGAGCGGTCTTCGTGTTCAAGATCAACCGATGCGGGTGTCGGGTGACGCCATGGGTCTCATAAGCCCGTCGGTCCCCGTTCGACTCGGGGCCCCGCAACGCCCTCGTGGTCTTGTCGGTGGGCGGTCGCATTGTGGAGTTACCGCCGACACGGAGGTTCGCTCGATGACCAGTCCCAAGTATCTCCACGTGTGTGAGGCCTGCGGTGTCGAGGCAACGCTTACGCCGGACGGGGCCTACAACGCGGGCTGGGACTACCCGCCCCGGATGGGAGAACAGGCGACGCTCGCGCGCGTCCAAGGCGAGCCCGAGTCACTTCTGGTGCGCTAGCCGCGGGACGGATGCCGGCGTGCTGATGATGCGCACAATCCGGAGTCATAAGGCGTACTCCGCTCCTCGCGTCACGGCGTGCTGGTCGGAACTTCGGCACGCGGCTGGGACTAGAGGTCGATACCGGTGACGGTGTTGGCGTCGATGAAGGCATCAACGTCGGGCGGACGGAAGCGCAACTGGCGAGTGATGCGGATCGCCAGCAGCCGACCGTCCCGTACCTGGTCATAGATGAAGTCCTTCGAGACGCCGAGGTAGGCGCACAGGTCTTCCACCGTCATGAGCCTGTCGGTGGCCCGGATTGTGAACGGGTGGTTCTCGGTGGTCGTCATCGTGAATCTCCTCCGGGGCCTCCTCGACTGCGGGCACGGCCCTGCGCCCGTACCGGAGTAGATCAAGCACCTATGCCACGGCCCTTGCGCCAGCGAAGGTCATCGACAAACTCGAGGCTGGATCTCGTCCGCGCTCGGTGCCCGTGGCGTATGACGGTCGACGCCGGCGGGATGACGGGAACGCGGCGCCCGCCCAAACCGCGATTGACGAAATTCTGGCACGGTGGACCCCCGAAGACGTCTCCGCTCAGCACGGCCACCGTGTCAGCGGCGGGGGCCGGGTCGCGGCTGCGATCCGAAGGTGCGCGCGTAGTCGGGCGGCGGCGCCGGCGAGGGCAGAGGCGGCGGCTCGTACGGACGTCGGACGGTGGGCGTGGGCGGCGCATCGTTCCTGGCGGTCGATGTCGCTGTCGCCTGCGTAGTGCTTGTCGCGGGCGTGCGGTCACCGATGGTGTCGGCGACCCGGTACGCCAGCGCGGCCGCGGGGTGGTCGATCGGGGCGCGAGCCGGACGGTCATTTGACGGTCATTTGGACTTTCAAGATCAAGTACGGCGATCTTGGGAATGAAACGAAGGCCCCGGCATCCGGGGCCTTCGTCGTGGTAGCGGGGGCAGGATTTGAACCTGCGACCTCTGGGTTATGAGCCCAGCGAGCTACCGAGCTGCTCCACCCCGCGTCGCTGGGTTCAGGTTACCGAACCTGGTCGCCCGAATCCAAACCGGACCTACGACGAGCGGCCGGACGGCGACGGGACAGGCGACGGGGTCTTGCTGCTGGCCGGCGTGTAGCCATCCAGCAGGCGCTTGAGATTGGCCTCGGCCTGACCGATCCGGGCGAAGTCACCCGAGCGGTATGCGGCCTGCAAGTCCGACAGCGCCGTGTCGATCTGGCTGATGGTGACCTGCCCACTCCCCTGGCCGGTCCCCGGTGAGGACGAGGGTGAGGACGACGGCGACGGTGAGGGCGTGGGTGTCCCCGTGCCACCGCTGCCCGACCCAGCGATGTCGAGGGTCTGCCCGGTGGTGTGGCCCGGAAGGAAGTCGCTGAGCGCGTCGGCGAGGTTGGTGCCGTACCCGATCTTGTCGCCGTACACGGCGATCACGCGCACCAGGATCGGATAGGTACCCGAGGTCCCGCTCGAACTTCGGTTGTACAGCGGCTCGACGTAGAGGAAGGAATTCCCGAGTGGCAACGTCAGCAGGTTGCCGTGCAGCACGGTCGACCCACCACCGGGCGCGTTGAAGAACGTGAGGTCCTTGGTGATCGTCCCGTCGGTCGTGATCTTGTTGTAGACCTGTTCCGGCGCCTGCACCGCCTGGGTGCCGCGGGGTAGTCGCAACACAGTGATCTTGCCGTAATCGGCTCCGGCGTCATTGTTCGCCGACATGTACGCGGCGAGATAGGTGGACCTGTTCACGTTCATCGGCGAGGTCAGCTGGAACACCGACTGGTCCTTCGTCGCCGACGTCTCCGCTGCGGGAGCGCCCAGGATGTAGTACGGCGGCTGGCTGCCGGCGTTGGTGGTCGGGTCGTCCGGCACGGTCCACTTGTCGCCGACGTTGTAGAACGTCACCGGGTCGTCCACGTGGTACTGCGTGAGCATTGCCCGCTGCACCTCGAACAGGTCCTCGGGATAGCGCACGTGCTCCCTGATCGATTCCGGCATCTCGGTGGCCGGGCGTACCGAGTTCGGGAAGACGTTCATCCACGCCTTGAGCACTGGATCACTGCCGTCCCAGGCGTACAGCTTGACGTCACCGGTGTAGGCATCGACCGTCGCCTTCACCGAGTTGCGAATGTAGTTGATCGTGTCGTCGGGCTGCTTGGCAGTCTTGTTCGTCACGGCCAGCGAGTCGTTGGTCAGGCTCGACAGCGACTCCTGCTCGGAGTACGGGAAATTGCTCAACGTGGTGTAGCCGTCGACCATCCACACGACGTCGCCGGTGCTGGAATCGACGATCGGATAGGGGTCGCCGTCGACTTTCAGGTAAGGCGCCACCTTCTGCACCATGACGCGCGGGTCACGATTGAAGATGATCTTTGCACCGGTGGCGCTCGCCGCGTCATTGAGCAGGAAGTTCGTCTGCTTGTAGTTCACCGCGAAAGCCAGCCGGGTGAACACGCTCGACAGCGACACCCCACCCTTGCCCTGGTAGGTGATCTTCTGCTTGCCGTCCCCGTCGTACTCCTGCTTGCTGCCGGTTGCTCCGACGATGGAGTAGTCGGGCATCAGTTCGCCGTAGTAGACCTGTGGATTGGTCAGCTTGAGCACGCCGGTCTGCGGGATCCCGCCCGCCGCGAACGCGTTGGACTGGTTACCGGTATTCGTCACGTCGGTGTTCGCCAAGGCGGCGACGAACCCGTACCCGTGCGTGTAGTTCGTGTACTGGTTGATCCAGTTGGTCTGATTGCCGGACAGGTTCGCGGCGTCGAGTTCGCGGACGCGCGACGATGTAGTCGTGCTCGACGCCGTTGATCGTGTATCGGTCGACGTCCAGCTTCGGCGCGAACCCGTACACGTTGCCGCCCAACTGCTGGAACTTGTTGAACGTCGCCGAGATGATGTTCGGGTCGAGGATTCGGATGTTGCCGAGCGTTGCGTTGTTCGCGCTCTGCAGGACCGCCGGATCGGGACGTGACGTCGCCGGGTAGTCGACGTAGTTGACGTCCGAGCCGGTGACAGATGCCGTAGGCCTGCCGGGTGGCGTTGATGTTCTTCTTGATGTACGGCGCTTCCTTCGTGCTCGCGTTCGGCTTGACGGTCACCTGCTGCACGATCGCGGGGTAGATCCCACTGATCAGGATGCTGAGCACCAGCATCGACACGAAGCCGATCGCGGGCAGCAAGGTACTTCGCAGCCAGATGCTGGCCAGCACTCCCGCGGCGATGATGATGCAGATCCAGAACAGGATCGTCCGAGCCGGCAACGCCGCGTGTACGTCGGCGTAGGACGCGCCGGTGAACTTGCTGCGGTCGGAGAACACGAACCCGTAGCGGTCCAGCCAGTACGCGATCGCCTTGAGCACGAGGAACACGAACACGAGCACGGTCAGGTGCCGGCGCGCCGACACGGTGATCTTCGGGCCCGGGGTCTGTAGCCGGATCGCGCCGGACAGGTAGTGCAGGACCGACGACAGGATGATCGCGAACAGCACGGCGGTGAAGCCGAAGCCGAGCATGAGGCGGTAGGCCGGGTAGTCCCAGGCGAAGAACGAGATGTCCTTGTGGAACTGCGGATCACTGATACCGAAGGACCCGCCGTGCAACCACAACTGCCACGTCTGCCAGTTCGCCCTGCGCCGACAGTCCAGCGGAGAAGAGGGCGATCACCCCGATGCCGATCAGCACGAGGACGCGGCGCGGCTCGAGCATCACCCGGTACCGCTCGATGTTCTGCTGCTCGGCAGACATCGGGCGGAACGGTGGGCGCAGCAGGTAGGCGATGACCAGGTTCCCGCAGATGATCAGCGCCATCCCGAGACCGAAGCTTGAAGAACAGCAGCAGGCGCGTCCAGAGCATCGTCGAGTACACGCCCCGATAGCCGACGTCGCCGAACCACAGCCAGTTGATGTAGACGCCGGTCGCCTGGACCAGCGCGATGATGATGACGACGAGGACCCCTACCGACCACAGCGCGATCTTCGCGCGCCGGGACAACGTGATGCTCGGGATCGGCGGCCGCATGGCCACGGGCAACTCCAGTGCTGGGTCGGACGTCGGAGCTTCGAGTGGTTCGGGATCAACGTACCGGCCGGTGTGGTGGTTCCTGAGCTACGGGCTTGCCGGGCTGCGCTCAGCAGGTCGGGACGGATTGCCCCTTCGCCAGGGCTTCCAGATCCTGGACGGCCTCATGCAGCGTGCCCACCCTGACCACTTGCAACCCGGCCGGGACGGCGCCCGCCACGTCGCCGCAGTTGCCGGCAGGGGCGAGGAACACGGTTGCCCCGGCCCGGCGAGCCGCGATCATCTTCAGCTGGATCCCGCCGATCGGCCCGACGCTGCCGCTCGGGTCGATCGTGCCCGTCCCGGCGATGAACCTGCCGTCGGTGAGATCCTCGGTGCCGACCTTGTCCATGATCCCGAGCGCGAACATCAGGCCCGCCGACGGGCCGCCGATCTGGTCGTTGAGGCCCAGGGTCACGACGTAGGGCGTCAGGCAGGTGGAGCCGTTCGGCACCGAGATGCCCAGCGACGCACCGGTGGCGCCCTTCCGCGCGGGGCCGAGCGTGACCTGCACGGTCTTTTCCTGCCCGTCGCGCGTGACGCGTACGGGCACGGTCGTCTTCGGCGTCTGCGCCCCGAGTACCGCCTTCAACTTCGGGTACGTGTCGGTCGGCTGCCCCGCCACGCTCACGAGCACATCGCCCGGCTCCAGGATCCCGCGCGAGGGCGAGTTTTCGACGACCTCAAGCACGCCGAAGCCACGCGGGTAGCCGAGCTCGCAGGCGGCTGCGACGACGGCATTGTCCTGGGAGGACGAGAAATCCGCGCTGTTCTGCTGGTTGACCTGGTCGTTGGACTCACCGGGCGGATACACCGATGACCGCGGCACGACGACCTCGTCGTTCTGCAGCCACGCGCTGAGCGCGTCGATGACGGTGAGCGGGTCGGTCGAGACGCCGACGGTGGTCAGGTTGAGATTTCCGCTCGTCTTACGCGGCGTCACACCGGTGATCTTGATGATGGTCGCGCCACTGCCGTCGCGTCCCCAGCGTGTTGACGGTCGGGCCGGGCGAGAGGATGACGTACGGCACCGGCAGCGTCATCGCGAGGTGAGCAGGACGAGGAACACCACCGCCGACACCAGCAGGGTGCGAACACGGCGGCTGAGCGCGCGCACTGCCCGCACCGGAGATGTCACCGGATGAGACTAACCGCCCTCACCCGAGGGCCGGCTCTGGTCCGGACTCAGCGCCCGCTCCAGGCCACGCGCCGGAATGACGAGCGCGCTCAAGTAGTCCTGATGGGCTCGCATCGAATACGTCACGCTGACCCGACGTCGGCCTCGCGCGCGGTGTCCGCGCCACCATGACCACAGCGCGGCCAGCACGGTGGCCATGATCGGCACGGCCAGCCAGAGCGCCCAGGTCATGCGTGGACGCTAGCTGCGTGCCGCCGTTCGCCGTCGGCGCAACGCCCACCCAGGACGAACTCGGGCGGAACCTCGACGCCGAATGGTTCGTCGCTACTACCGTGGACCACATGAGCAACCAGCTTCCGTTCGGATTCGGCAGCGGCGACCCCGAAGGAACCAGCGGGCCGGGCGGCCCGGGCGACCTGTTCGGCCTACCGATGTTCGCCGAACTGCAGAAGCTGCTGGCCGGGTCGGGCGGCCCGGTCAACTGGGAGCTGGCGCAAGCAACTTGCGGTGTCGGGCCTGGCCGGCGCCAACCCGGGCATCTCGCCGGCCGACCGCACCGGCATCGCCGACGCGACTCCGCCTCGCGGACCTCTGGCTCGACGAGGTCACCGACCTGCCCTCCGGCGTGCAGTCGATCGAGTCGTGGACCCGGCTGGAGTGGCTCGAGCGCACGCTGCCGGTGTGGCGCTCGCTGTGCGACCCGGTCGCCGAGCGCGTCGTCGCCGCGATGTGGTCGGCGATCCCGGCCGACCAGCTGCCGATGGTCGGCGCCGGGACCTGCCGTTCGACCGGGATCATGAACCAGATCGGCGGGCTGATGTTCGGCGCCCAGGTGGGTCAGGGGCTGGCCGGCCTGGCGCGTGAGGTGGTCGGCGCGACCGACGTCGGTATCCCGCTGGGACCGGACGGCGTCGCCGCCCTCGTCCCGGCGAACGTCGCGGCGTTCGGCGAGGGTCTCGAGCGCCCGGCCGACGAGGTCCGGCTCTACCTGGCGCTGCGCGAGGCCGCGCACCAGCGCCTGTTCACCCACGTCCCGTGGCTGCGGCAGCGGCTGCTGTCCACCGTCGACGCGTATGCCCGGGGCATCACCGTCGACCTGTCGGCCATCGAGCGGGCGATGGGGCAGGTCGACCCCGACCAACCCCCAGAGCGTGCAGGACGCGCTGACCGGCGGGCTGTTCGAGCCCGAGGCGACCGCCGGAACAGCAGGCCGCCCTGCGTCGCCTGGAGACGATCCTCGCCCTCGTCGAGGGCTGGGTCGACGCGGTCGTCGCGGCAGCCGCGGGCGAGCGGATGCCCGGTGCGGACGCGCTGCGCGAGGCCTCACGTCGCCGTCGGGCGGCCGGCGGCCCCGCCGAGCAGACGTTCGCCACCCTGGTCGGGCTCGAACTGCGACCGCGCAGGCTGCGCGAGGCGGCGGCGCTGTGGTGGAGCGTGACCGAGAAGCACGGCGTCACCGGCCGCGACGGGCTCTGGTCGCACCCTGACCTGATGCCCAGTGCCGACGACCTCGACGACCCGCTCGGCTTCGCCGAGACGGTGGGGGCAGACGTGCTCAACGCGGAGGCGATCGACGCCATGCCCGAGACACCGGCACCCACCGACAAGACGGGCAGCGACGACACAGCTCCGGCGTCCGGCCCCGACGATGGTCCCGGCAAGCCGGCGGACGGGAACTCACCCGGCCAGGTCTGACTCCCGGTCGTCCTCGGCGTCGAGGTCATCGGCCAGGTCGTCGGCGATGTCGAGGTAGGCGGCGGCGCTGACCCCGTCGAGGTAGCCACGGGCGCGCTCGGTGCGCGGGTAGCGCTGCACGAGCGCCCAGAAGTCCGGGCCGTGGCCAGGGACGAGCAGGTGCGCCAGTTCGTGCACGAGCACGTAGTCACGTACCCAGTGCGGCATGTCCTGCAGCCGCTCCGAGAGCCGGATCGTGGCGTCGGTCGGCGTGCAGGACGCCCAGCGCGTCCGCATCGTGCGGACCCAGCGCACGCTCGCGGGCCGGGCCCGGCCACCGAGGTACGCCGTCGACAGTTCGGCGGCACGACGGGCCAGCGCGGTGTCGCCGTTGCGCCGCGGGCGCGTGCCGGTGGCCAGCCGGGCCACCATCTTCTCGACCCACTCGGCCTCCTCGGCGCGGGTGAACCGGGCGGGGATCATCACCACGATCTGGCCACCGTCGCGGTAGGCCGACACGGTCCGGCGGCGGCGGGTGCTCCGTCGCACGACGACCTCCGGCGCCGACACGACAGCTGCTGTGGTCATACTCGAGAGGCTATTCGTGCACTCGGACAATTCCGAGCAGCCACACGCCGACGCCGCGGCCGACCGGCCCGTCCACAGTTCCGTCCACAGGTGTGGACTTTCACTTCAGGTTTACCGAATCGTAAGGTCCCGGTCATCACGCGGTAACCCGGCTGCCAGTCCTGGGCTCGATCGGCCGCCGATCGCGGCTGCAGCCGACACCTCGCCTGTGGATAACTGACGCGGCCCACCGGCGGCATGTGACGGTAGGTCGATGAGCGATCGGGACCGAAACGACAGCTCGACGGTCCTCGCGCCGGCGGCCAGGCTGCTCTGGCGCTCGGAGCGAGCGGTGCAGCTCGAGCTGGGCACGCACCGACTTCTGGTCGAGGGTCTTGCCGCTTCGGCGGTCGCGTCGCTCATCGGCAGGGCGGGTCCGGACGCCGACCCGCCGGCCACCGGCACCCCGCGCGTGCCTGCGGCGGTGCGCCGGCAGTTGCTGGGCAGCGGCTTTCTCTGGCCGGCGTGCCCACCCGACGACGACCGCCGGCAGGTCCCACCGCTGCCTCGGCTGGCCGGCGAGTTGACGGCGCTGACCGCAGCGCACGGTGCGGACGCCGCGGCGATCGTGGCTGCGCGGCGGCACCGCTGCGTCGCCGTGCACGGTGCCGGCCGGGTCGGGCCGCACCTGGCGGCCGTCCTTGCCGGTGCCGGTGTCGGGCGGGTGCACCTGCTCGATCGAGGACCGGTCCGCCTCACCCAGGTCATGCCCGGCGGCGCGGTGCCCGCCGACGAGGGGACGCCGCTCGCCGAGGCCGCGGCCGAGGCGGTCACGCGCGTCGCACCGGATACCGACACCCGACCGCCGTCGCTGGGTGATCGCCCGGACCTCATCGTGCTTGCGGTGGACGAGCCGGTCGACCCGGATCGCCGCGCCGCGCTGCATCGTCGCGAGGCGCGCGCACCTGCTGGTTCGGCTCGGCCCCGGCTTCGGCGGGGTCGGGCCGCTGGTGATTCCAGGTCTGACCAGTTGTCTCGGCTGCGCCGACCTGCACCGCCTCGACCGTGACCCCGCGTGGACGGCGCTGGCGGTGCAGCTGACCGTGCCGCACCGGTCCACCGACTGCTCCGACGTGGCCCTGGCCACCATGATCGGCGGGCTCGCCGCACTCGAAGTGCTGGCTTTCCTCGACGGCGGACTGCCGGCCAGCATCGAGGCAACGCTGGAGGTCACGGCCGCCCGATCTGCGGGTTCGCCGGCGGAGCTGGCCGCATCACCCGGACTGCACCTGCATGCGCGACTGACGAGCCAGGTGAGTGACGCGATCGTCGATCCGGTCTGATCGGCGACCTGGGGCGGCACAATGATCGGTGTGGCCGAGATCCCGCAACGACGAGCGGCCCGCACTGCCAAGCTCGCCTCGCTGCCGCTGGGCATCGCCGGGCCGGGCCACGCTGGGCCTCGGCAAGCGCATCAGCGGGCGATCCGCCGAGCGAGGTGAGCGCCGAACTACAGGAACGCACGGCGCAGCAGTTGTTCACCGTCCTCGGCGAGCTCAAGGGCGGCGCGATGAAGCTGGGCCAGGCGCTGTCGATCTTCGAGGCGGCGCTGCCCGAAGAGACGGCGGCGCCGTACCGCGAGGCGCTGACGAAGCTGCAAGAGGCCGCACCACCGATGCCGACGCCGACGGTCCACCGCGTCCTCGACGAGCAGTTCGGCCGTACCTGGCGCGACCCGCTTCGCGTCCTTCGACGACGTCCCGGCGGCCGCGGCGAGCATCGGCCAGGTGCACCGGGCGGTGTGGGCCGACGGGCGCCCGGTCGCGGTCAAGATGCAGTACCCCGGCGCCGGGCCGGCGCTGATGGCCGACTTCACCCAGCTCTCGCGGATGGCCCGGCTGTTCTCGCGGCTGTCCCCGGGCCTCGAGGTCAAGCCGCTGCTCGCGGAACTCAAGGATCGGGTGGCGCGAGGAGCTCGACTACCGGCTCGAGGCCGACGCGCAGCGCGCCTTCGCCGCTGCCTACGCCGATGACGACGAGATCGCGGTGCCGCGCGTGGTCGCGAGCGCACCGAAGGTCGATCGTCAGCGAATGGATGGACGGCACGCCGCTGTCGCGCGATCATCGCGCGACGGCGACCAGGCTGAGCGCGACCGCGCCGGTACTCTGCTCGCGACGCTGCACTACTCGGCGCCCGCTCGGGCCGGCCTGCTGCATGCCGATCCGCACCCGGGCAACTTCCGCCTGCTCGCCGACGGCCGGCTCGGCGTCGTCGATTTCGGCGCGGTCGCACGGCTGCCTGCCGGCTACCCCGAGCCGCTCGGCCGCCTGACTCGCGCCGCGGTGGACGGTGACGGGGAAGCCGTCCTGGCGATCATGCGCGCCGAAGGCTTCATCTGCGCCGCGACATCGTCCGTCGACGCGCAGCAGGTGATCGACTACCTCGGCCCGATCGTCGAGCCGCTGCGTGACGCCGAACTTCACGTTCTCACGCGAGTGGATGCGCGGTCAGGCAGCACGGCTCGCCGACCCGCGCCGGGAGGAAGCGCGCGTCGGTCGCCAGTTCAACCTGCCGCCGTCCTACCTGCTCGTGCACCGCGTGACCCTGGGGTCGATCGGGGTGCTCTGCCAGCTCGGCGCGAGCGCGCCCTTCCGCACGCTCGCCGAGCGCTGGCAGCCCGGTTTCACTGACGTAACCGACGCACCAGGACATACCGGGCGCGCCCGCGTTGCGCGCTGGACGCGCGTGCCCGGCGCGGCGTACCAATGCGGTCATGGGTGAGGCCTGCTCGATCTGCGGCCGAATGGCCGACCCGGCCGAGTGACGGCGATCCGCCGCTGGCTGGTGCGCCGACATCGTCGAGGCGCGCGGTGGTCCACGCACGCGCTGGATCTGTCCGAGCTGCACCCGCGACGCACGTTCGGTCGATCGAGGCGAAGCTCGACGAAGTGTGGTGGTGAGGGCCAGCCTGCCCGGATCGGACGACAAAGCCGCCGGACCCCGCGTCAGAGACGCAGGATCCGGCGGCTGACCGCGCGGGGCGTTCCCTCGCCGAGCTAGTCGATGGTGATCGCGTACGTGCGCCACCCGCGCGGCACGGTTCGCGTGCCGGCGGTGGGCCGCGTGGGCCCGCCGCTCCAGGTAGTGCCAGCGACGGGCACGCGGTCAGCTCGCCGACCAGCCGGTGCTGGCGTGCTTCGCGTTCGCGCTGGCGCATATGCTCGCGCGCCAGCGCTTCGTGCATGGTGTACATCTCGGTGCTCCCTACGAGGTCGGTACATCTCGGTAAGTGCTCGATCGGTGCTTCGGTAGGACAGCGCGATGGCTCGCATCAGGCAGCCACTCCCGTCCGGTCGTCCTTGCGGGGACGCCCGCGCGGACGCTTGCGGGCGACGATCGCGCCGCGATCGAAGATCTCGCCGCCCCAGACGCCCCACGGCTCCCGACGCTCGAGGGCGCCGGTCAGGCAGGCGAGCCGGGCCGGGCAGTCCTGGCAGTACGCCTTGGCCTGCTCGAGGTCGGCCGGGGTCTCGGCGAACCAGAGCTCGGGGTCCTGCACCCGGCAGGGCACGTCGTCCGGACACTGCTTCGACAGCGGGTCGAGCGGTCGAGCAGCGCTTCGGCGAGCGCAGGATCGACGACTTCTTCCTCGGTCATGCAACTGGTCAACACGTCGGGTCACCTCCTTGGTGAGCTGTGATCGGTGTCGGTCGGTGGATGGACAGGACGGGTCGGACAAACAACGAGGCCGCGGTTCCCTTGTGGGAGCCGCGGCCTCGAGGAGAGCCAGTCGCTGACATGTCATGTCAGCGAGGTTTCTCCTCGAGGTCGGATCCCCTGGTTGGCGAAACGGGTCCGTGCGTCCGCGTCGCGAGCGGTGGTCGCGACGGCAGCGGGCACAGTCGTCCCGTGGCCGATGAGGTAGACGGGCGCCATGACGCACGCGCCCTGATCGCCGCTCGGTGCGAAGGCCGGTCGTCCCGTTGCCGTGAACGGCATGGCGGAGGCGGCCGTGCGGGTGATTGTCATCTTCATCGCGGCTGCCTCCTTCCGGGTCGACGCTCGCGCGGGTACGCGTGCGTGGCTGCGCTGGCTCAGGCTAACGAAGAGTAGAAAGCCGGTGCAAGCGATTTACCGCAGTTGTGCCAGCGACCGATCCACCGGTTCGCGACCGGACCGGTCGGCGGTGCCAGACTGCTCGCGTGAGCGCCGGTGATCGTCCCGCCCGGGCCGCCACTCTCGTCACCGTTCTCGCGGTGCTGTTCCTGACGTTCCTCGACACGACGATCGTCAGCGTCGCCCTCGGCAACATCCAGTTCGACCTCGGCGCGGGCGTCATCCCGCTGCAGTGGGTGGTCAACGCGTACTCGTTGGTCTTCGCCAGCCTGATGCTCGTCGCCGGCACGCTCGCCGATCGACTCGGACGCAAGTGGGTCATGGTCGCCGGCATCGTGGTCTTCTGCCTGGGCTCGATCGGTTGCGCGTTGGCACCCAGCGTCGGCTGGTTGATCGCGGGGCGTGCGGTGATGGGGGTCGGCGCGGCAGCGTCCGAGCCGGGGACGCTGTCGGTGATCCGGCAGAGCTATTCCCGACCGGGCCGAACGAGCCCGCGCGCTCGGCGCCTGGGCCGCGGTCTCGGGGGTGTCGTTGGCACTCGGGCCGGTCGTCGGCGGCGTCCTCGTCGGCCTCGGCGACTGGCGCACGGTGTTCTGGTTCAACCTCGCCCTCGGCGTCGTCCTGCTCGGCGCCGCGTTGCGCTACGTCCCCGACAGTGCGGACCCGCAGCAGGGACGGCTCGACATCGCCGGTTTCGTGCTCGGCTCCGTACTGCTCGGCACGCTGATCTACGCCGGCATCACCGGTGAGACCGCTGGCTACGCCTCGCCCGGAATCGTCGCCCTGTTCGCGCTCAGCGGGTGCTCGCTGATCGCCTTCGTGATCGTGGAGCGCCGGGCGCGCAGTCCGATGCTCAACCTTCGCTACGTCGCCGACCCGGCGGTCGCCGGCGCGCTCTTCGTGGCCTTCGCCGCCTATTTCGGCGTCTTCTCGATCTTCTTCCTGACCGCTCTCTACCTCGACGTGGTCGAGGGGTACGGCGGCGCTGCCATGGCCGGGGTGTTCGCGCCGATGGCGGTCGCCATCGCGCTCGGCTCGATCGCATCCGGGCGCTGGGTGGCGCGCGCGGGTGTGCGCACGCCGATGATCACCGGGTGCATGGTCAGTGCGGGCGGCATCGTGATGGCCCGGTACGTGCTCGTCCCCGACCCTTCCTATCCGAGACTGGCAGCCGTGCTCGCTGTCGCCGGAGTCGGCTTCGGCTTGGCCGTGGTACCGCTGACAGCTGCCGTCCTGGGCCACGTGCCGGCTGCGTTCTCGGGCATGGCGGCATCGGCGACGAACACCGCCCGCCAGTTGGGTTCGGTCGTCGGGGTCGCCGCGCTCGGTGCGATCGTCAACGCCCACCTCCAGAGCGACTTCGGCGCCAACCTCGACCAGAGCGGGGTGGGCGCCACGACCAAGGACTTCGTGCTCGGTCTGCTCGAAACCGGCGGCAGCGCCGCAGCCGGCCTGGACATCGCGAACCCGCCACCGGCAATCGCGCCGCTGGTCAACGCTGCGACGGCGGCGTTCCGCTCCGGCTTGCACGTCGCGCTGCTCGTGTCGGCAGCACTGATCGTGCTGTCAGGACTGGTGATCGCGCTCGTTCCCCGGACTGCCCTCGCCGCCGACGCCGAGGTCCACTAGCCCGGCGAGCGTCGCCGCGTACGGGCGGGTCTGCGGGTCGGGGAACCAGTCCGAATGCAGGTGGGTCGGCGGCGGAGTCGGATTCTCGTCGGTCCACAGCACCGGCGGATCGAGGATTTCGTGATCGATCCGCGGCCAGTTCGGGCTGGCCGGGTCCTCGGGCCGTTCGAAGATCCATCCGCCGATGTAGTCGCTGCGCCGGACGAGATTGCGCCAGCGCACGTCATCGCCGCGGCGGAACCGCTCGTAGAGGACGCCGAGCTCGTCGCGCCCGAAGTAGGCGGGGAACGCCCGGCCGTAGAGCCGACGCACCGGCGCGGCGAGCGTGAGCAGGGCGACGCGCTCGGACACCTCGGCGGGCAGTTGCGCCGAGACCGCCACCGAGATCGGCGAGCCCTGGCTGTACCCGACCAGCAGGACGGGGGTGTGCAGCTCGCGCGGATCACCCGGCTGGGCGCCGTACTCGTCCGCATGCTGCATGGCGAGCGCCGGGTCGCCCGCACCACGGACGGCATCGCCGGTGATCCGCCGGATCCGGGTGACCAGTTCCGGGACCGACCGCTCGGCGTAGCAGGGCGGTCCGAACGGGTGACAGGCGCGCGGGAAGAACGTGCCGACGTCCCAGAGCAGTCCGAACCGCTTGCGGCCTCTCGACGAGATCAGGGCCGAGCGCACCTGGACGAGGAAGTAGCCGACGGCGAGCACGCCGATCGTGCCGCCGAAGGTGGAGAGCGCTTGCAGCCAGGACGCGGTCGGACGCGAGGTGACCACGAACCACAGCAGGTCACCGAGCACGACCAGCGCGACCGGCACCGCCGTCACGGCGAGCGCCGCGGCCGCGGAATCGGTCAGCTCCGATCGCGCCCACGTCCGCGCGACTGCCTTGACCGAGCCGCTTCCACCGGCGGCCGGGTACCGAGCCTGAACCGTGTCGGCGCCGATTCCCGACGCGAAGTGCTTCGTCCGCCGCGGCGTCTGCCACGCGAGCGCCCAGCTTCCGAACAGCGCGGCGACCACGATCGTGACGACCATGCCCAGGCCGCCGGCATAGATCGTCGGCGGAAGATAGAGCACCTGCGAACCACACGGCATCGTGGCCGAGCAGAAGGCGACCTGGGGCGACCCGAGCAGGTTCGCGATCGTGAGCGTGAACGCCGCACCGAACACCGTCGCGATGGCCGTGCCGAGGACGGCGAGCAAGAGCGCCGCCCAGCCCTTGCCCATGACGTCGATCTGCCGCCACGGTTGCATGATCAGCAAGACGACGGCGAGCGCGACCAACAGCCCGAACATGACCAGCACGATCGTGGTCACGAGCGGCTGACCGCCCGGCAGTGCGCGCCTCAGGTCGTCCGGCCGCCACCACAGCCGAGCCGCCGCGAACCCGATCGCCACGACGAGCGAGCCCGCGGCGATGGCACGCACGATCGCGTCGCTCGTGTCGGCCGCGCGGTCACGCACGGCCAAGCGGTCCGTCCACGGCGCGGCCACCAGGACGATGGCCAGCAGCAGCACCCCGCCTGCAACCACCAGAGCTGTCACCCGAAGGCCGAGCAACGAGGAGTGCGGCATCACGGCAATGAAGATGACCTCGGCTGCGCCGGCCATCACGTGGCACCGCCGCTGCCGGGCGACGGTCCGCTCGCCCCGCCAGAACGCACGGCCGGTCAGTGGCCACCGGTCGTCCTCGACGGCCATCGCGCCGCCGTCCCACCGCTCGTAGGACGCCGCCGTCTGGCGGCTCAACCAGGCCAGGACGCCGAGCGTGGCCAGGACGCCGCCCAGCGCGATGGTCAACCGAGGACCGACGCCGAATTCGGCGTACCAGCGCAACCAGGTCGGCAACGCCCCGCGTCGCGGGGCCTGCCAGGCGGCGAGATCCGCGAGCACCGTGATCGCGGTGCCGACGAACGCCATGGTCATCGCCAGTCCGAGCAGGCGCAGGATCGACCGACATACGGCATGGCACGCGCGGGTCGCCGGTTCCTTGCCCGCACGCGGCAGCGCGAAGTGGGCGACGTTGACGATCATGAAGGCGATGAGCAGCAGCCAGAGGGCACGGGTCGCCGAGCTGTAGTTCAGCTTGCCCCAGCAATAGGCCTCCCGTCGCACCTCGGCCGGGTGGGGCTTCGAGCCGGGGTACCACGGCCGGAAGAACCCCGCCGTCGCGTCGCCGGCGACCTGCAGCGTGTCCGGGCATTCCAGGTTGTCGGCAGGCGGCGCTCCACCGACACCGTGCACTCGCA
This sequence comes from uncultured Actinomycetota bacterium, assembly GCA_963750295.1. GTDB lineage: Bacteria > Actinomycetota > Actinomycetes > Mycobacteriales > Jatrophihabitantaceae > CAVVPY01. The sequence continues at coordinate 382,524 of CAVVPY010000001.1, read as the reverse complement.
GTTCGAGCGGGACGCGGGGCGAGTCGAGATCGGTCGCCGCCAGGTACGGCACCTCACCGCGCAGCGCCGCGATCCGCGGATTGGTCAGGTCCTGACCGGAATAGCCCTGCGCCGCGTCGAGGCCGATGACCACCGGAGCGAGGTGCTGTCGTTCCTCGCCGTCCCCCATGCGTATGAGGATTCACCCGACGCGAGCACCCCGACAAGGGTGCTGCGGTACTCAGTCGATCTCGGCGAGCGGAACCTCGGCCGGGTCGGCACCGCCGAGCAGGGCGAGGACGGGTGCCGAGTACCGCTGCAACTTCGTCGGCCCGACGCCGGCGATCTGGGCGAGTGCACCTCGCGACGACGGCCGCGCGTCAGCGATCGCGACCAGGGTGGCGTCACTGAACACGACGTAGGGCGGCACCTTCTGCGCGTCGGCCTGCGCGCGCCGCCAGGTGCGCAGCCGGCCGAACAGCTCCGCGTCAGCGGCCTCGGGAGCGGCTGACTTCTTCTTCGCCGGGCGCACCGACTCGCGCACCGCGATCGGACGCAGGCCATCGAGGAACCGGCTCGGTCGCCGGCCGCGACGCTGTCCGGGACTGCGCGCAAGCGCCCAGGACAGCGCCAACTGCTCGCGGGCACGGGTGATCCCGACGTAGAGCAGTCGTCGCTCCTCGGCGATCTGGGCCGGCGTCGTCGCGTGCTGGATCGGCAACGTGGTGTCGGTCAGCCCGACGAGGAACACGGCATCCCACTCGAGGCCCTTGGCCGAGTGCAGCGACGCCAACGTCACGCCCTGGACGGTGGGCGCGTGCTGAGCCTCGGCACGACTGTCGAGTTCGGCGACCAGCTGGGCGAGCTGGGCCTCGGGCACGGCGGCGGCCAGGTCGTCGGCGAGATTCACCAGCGCCTGCAGCGATTCCCACCGCTCGCGGGACGCGCCGCCGGCAGGTGGATTGCCGGGGTGCCACCCCATGGCGGTCAGCACCGAGCGCACTGCCTCGGCAAGGGTGTCACCGTCCTGCCCGGCCCGTGCTGCTCCGCGCAGCAGCAGCCGGGCCTCGCGGATCTCGGGCCGGTCGAAGAACCGCTCGCCGCCCCGCAACACGTACGGGACGCGGGCGTCGGCCAGCGCCTGCTCGTAGACCTCGGACTGCGCATTCACCCGGAACAGCACCGCGATCTCGGCGGCGGGCGTGCCCGCGTCGATCAGCCGCACGCACTCTGCGGCGACGCGCGTGGCCTCGGCGGATTCGTCGTCGAACTCGGCGAAGCTCGGCTCGGGGCCGTCGGGCCGCTGGCCGATCAGCGTCAGCCGGGCCTCGCCGCCGCCGCGGCTGACCAGCTGGTTGGCCAGGCCGACCACTTGCGGAGTCGAGCGGTAGTCCCGCTCGAGGCGGACGAGGACCGCCTCGGGGAAGCGGCGGCGAAAGCCCAAGCAGATGCTCGGGCGTCGCGCCGGCGAAGCTGTAGATGGTCTGGTTGGCGTCGCCCACCACGCACAGGTCGTCGCGGCCGCCGAGCCACGCGTCGAGCAGGCGCTGTTGCAACGGCGACACGTCCTGGTACTCGTCGACGACGAAATGGCGGTAGCGGGCGCGGATCTCGGCGGCGACGTCGCGGTATTCCTCCAACGCGCCCGCCGTGATCATCAGCAGGTCGGCGAAGTCGAGGACGCCCGCGCGCCGCTTGGCCTCGTCGTACTCGGCGTACACCTTCGCCACCGTCTCGAAGTCCACCGGCGGCTCGCGACCCGCGGCCCGCGCGGCCTCGCTGTAGGTGTCCGGGGTCGCGAGCACGGCCTTGGCCCACTCGATCTCGGCGGTGAGGTCGCGCACCTCGGCCCGGTCGGCGCGCAGCCGCAACCGGGCGGCCGAGTTGGCCACGATCCGCAGCGGGCTGTCGACCAGATCGGGCATGGCACCGCCGAGCACGCGCGGCGCGAAGTACTGCAGCTGGCGCCGGGCTGCGGCGTGGAACGTCCGGGCCTGGACGCCGTGCGCGCCGAGCGCCCGCAACCGGGTCCGCAGTTCACCAGCGGCCCGCGCGGTGAAGGTGACGGCGAGCAGCTGGCCCGCCGGGACCGCGCCGGAACGCACCTGGTAGGCGATCCGGTGGGTGATCGCGCGCGTCTTGCCCGTCCCGGCCCCGGCCAGGATGCAGACCGGCCCGCGCACGGCGAGCGCCGCCGCGCGCTGCTCGGGATCGAGCCCGGCGAGGACCTCTTCGGCCCCCGCACCCATCTGCGCCACGCCCCGATCCTGCCAGCGCCGTCCGACAGGTCCGGGCCGGGTGGGCACAAGAGACGAACGGCCAGCCGGTGGTTGGTCTGGCCTGGACCCGGGTACGGAAGGGAATACCGGGACGGACGAGATAGTTGCAGGTTTAACTAGACGGAAACAGAGGACACGAGACCGATGCTGACGATGTACACGACGACCTGGTGTGGCTACTGCCGGCGATTGAAGGACCAGTTGCGTCGTGACGGCATCACGTTCACCGAGGTCGACATCGAACACGACGACGGCGCGGCCGATTTCGTGATGGGTCTCAACGGCGGCAACCAGACTGTGCCGACCGTCCTGTTCGCCGATGGCTCGACGCTGACGAACCCGACTCTCGCCGAGGTCCGCGACCAGCTCGCCGCCTGACCGTGCGCGGCGCGTTCGAGCCCGTCACCCCGTTCGCGCTGACCGAGCGCCTGGCCGCCTGGATCGCCCACGACCCGGCGACGGTCCGCGTGGCCGTCGACGGGCCGCCCTGTGCAGATCCCGGGGAGTTGGCCGAGGCACTCGTCGAACCACTGCGCACGCTGGGACGGCACACGGTTCACGTCCACGCTGACGGCTTCTGGCACGATGCCTCGATCAGACTCGAACACGGCCGCGAGGATCCCGACTCGTACGCGCGGTGGCTCGACGACGGCACACTGCGCCGCGAGGTCCTCGACTCCGCGGTAGGCCGAGGCACCTACCTGCCCTCGCTGCGCGACCTCACGACCAACCGCACCACTCGTGCGGTGCCGCGCGAGATCGCCGAGGGCACGGTCGTCCTCGTCAGTGGCGGGCTGTTGTTCGGGCTCGGCTTGCCGTTCGACCGCACGGTGCACCTCGCCGTCTCGCCGGCGGCCAGACGCCGCCTGATCCCGTCGACCGAGCAATGGACGCTTGCCGCCTTCGACGACTACGACCGCGACGTCCAGCCCGCCGAACTGGCCGACGTCACCGTGCGCTGTGACGATCCGCGACATCCGGCGATCAGCGCGCTTCCGCCAGGCTGACGCGGTGGGCTCAGCTGCGTGACTCGTACTGGTCGAAGTGGATCCGTGATGCCGACACGCCCTGCCCGACCAAGCTCGCGACAGTCGACGCGATCATCGCGTTCGGGCCGGCGATGAGAACCTCGACACCCAGCTCGGCCCAGTCGCGCAGGCTCGGCACGACGGCTTCGACGCGACCGGAGAAGCCGCCGTACTCCGGCTCGTCGGACAGCACACCGTGGACGTGCGCCCACAGCGAACTCCCCATCGCGTGCACGAGTTTCTCGAGGTACATCACGGCGTACGCGTCGTCGCGGGTGCGCGCGCCGAGGTAGGCGTAGAGAACCGGCGGCGGCTGGGGCCACTCGAGCACGGCCTCGATCACCGCGGTCATCGGTGCCGATCCGGTCCCCGACGAGATGCACAGCAGCCCGTTGGGCGCAGCGCCCCGGTCGATCACGAGGTTCCCGCCGCGGGGTGGACCGAGCCGCAGCCGGTCACCGGGCTGGGTATGCATCACCAGCGCGGCGGACACGCCGCTCCCGCCCACAGCGCGAACCTGCAGGTCGAAGGTGTTGTCGCCGCGCGGTGCGCTCGCGATGGACATCTGCCGCCACTGGCGCCGGTGACTGCTCATCTCGAGGGTCAGGTACTGGCCCGGCTTGAACGGGTAGGGGGCGTCGGGCTGCACACGGAGCACGGCGAAATCCGGCGAGACGCGTTCATGCGAGACGACGCGTGCACCCCACCAAGCCGGTTCCTGCCGAGCACGCAGCGCCCCGTCGATCATGATCGTGGCCAGCCGCGAGTAGCTGGTGCGCACTGCCACCTCGTGCCGATCCGTCCAGTCCTTGCCGGCGAATCGCTTCCAGGTAGCGGTCAGGGCAACACCCACCACCTCGTAGTGCTCAGGTGTCACATCGAACTTTCGGTGATCGGAGCCGAGTTGTTCGAGGTGCGCCATCATCGACCGTGGCGTGTCCGCGACCACCCATTGCACCAGCGCGTGACCGAATTCGTGCCGTTGGCGCACCATGCTGGACGGGAACATCAGCATCGCGTCGGGCATCCGCACGAACAGTTCGGCGTAGAACTCCAGCACGAGGGCATCGCTGCGATCGCTGACCCACTCCCACGCCTCGCGCACGAGCGCGCGTTCCTCGGCCGGATCCATCGCTTCGGCAGGCACTTCCCCGTACCAGGTCGGCAGTCGGGTCGATATCTGCGCCGGCCCGTCGCCCACCACGAGCGCACGCGCCACGTTCTTGGTCAAGCTCGGCAGCAGCGGTTCGGCATCTGGCGCGACCGCCGCGTCGGTGCTTGGTTGCGTTGCGGGTAGCCGGTCGCCGGCAGGCTCGGTGCTCGGGTCCGCGCCCTCGCCGTCGGGCTCCGCGCCGACGCCGGTCCAGCCGGCGAACGGCGACACGTCCGGACCCGCCTCGACGGCAGGATCGAGAATCGCTGCGGAGTCGGCCGAGACAGCAGGATCGGCGACCCGTCCGTGCACGCGATCGCTGCCCTCGACGCTGAACCAGCGCCGCATTCTGCTGCCCAATCCCATGCCTCAGCCTCCAGTCGAGGCCCAATAGTTGCAGACGGTCTGTTGTCAGGGAAGCGACCGGCCTGCCGTAAAAGGGGCGTACGTGCTGAAAACGAATGAGACAATCCCGCAATGGACACAACGGGCCGCGCCGCCGCCGACCGCCGTGACCGTGCCGATCTGCCGAGCTCGACCGGCGAGCGATTCCTGCAGTCGTGGTGGGGTACGAGCGATCGCGCCGAGGCCTTCTACCGCGACCAGATGCTCGATGTCCTGACGCCGCGCATGGTCGAGTTCCTGTCGCGGCAGACGCAGTTGATCGTTGCCTCGGCAGCCGTCGACGGCCACCCCGACGTGTCGGTGCGCTTCGGCGATCCCGGCTTCGTCGCCGTCCTGGACGGGCGGACCGTGGCCTGGCCGGAACTGCGCGGAAACGGGGTGCTGACCACCCTCGGCAACTTCGTGCAGAACCCGTGGGCGCATCTGATGTTCCTCGACAGCGGCGAACGCATCGGGCTCCACCTGCGCGGCGAGGTCGAACTCATCGACGCGGACGCGATGGCGGACGAGCATCCGGACCTCGCCGCAGCGGTCTCGACCAGACGTGCTCCGCAGTGCTGGGTCGTCCTGCACCTGGCCACGAGCTACGTGCACTGCCGAAAGCACTTCCCGGCTGCCGATGCTCCCCTCGCGTGGGCGCACGACGACGTCCGCGCGAAGGGCCGCGACTACTTCGGGGCCGAGCAGGTTGCGTCACCGTGGGCACCGACGGCCGACTCACGCGTCGCGGGCGAGCCAGCGGTCGATCAGGATAGCGCGAGATCGACAGCCGCGGCGAGATAGCGCGCAGCCGACGCGTCGGGTCCGCAGCTGAACCGCCGGCGTCGGTCCAGTCGCGCGCCTCGGAAATCTCGGCCCGGGTGAACCAGGCTGCCTCGGCCATCTCGACCGGATCGAGCGTCGATCGCCGGATCACCGTCCAGTCGCGCGACGAATCCGATCATCAGCGAGGCCGGGAACGGCCACGGTTGACTGGCGAGGTAGCGGATGTCGGTGACACCGACGCCGACCTCCTCGAACACCTCGCGCGCCACCGCCGCTTCGAGCGACTCCCCCGGCTCGACGAACCCGGCCAGCGTCGAGAACCGGCCCTCGCCCCACTCGTGTCCCCGACCGAGCAGCGCACGGTCGCCGCCGTCGTGGATCAGCATGATCACGGCGGGATCGGTGCGCGGGAAGTGCTCGCTGCCGTCGGACGGTGCAGGTGCGTGTCCAGCCCGCCTGGCTCTCGACGGTCGGCGTGCCGCACAGCGGGCAGTGCGTGTGCCGCTGATGCCACTGCTCCAGCGCGACCGCGCTGACGAGCAGGCCGGCGTCGAGGTCATCGGCGCGGGCACCGAAATCGCGCAGCGTCTGCCAGGTCCCGCTGTCGTCCGGCTCGGGACGGTCACGGTGAAGTACTCGGTCGCCGTCAGCGACGCCGAGGAACCGGCGCGGCGCGTCATCGGGGACGTCAGCCGCGGCACGGGTGGCGATGTGCGGGGCGCCGTCCTCGCCGACGACCACGGGGGTCGAGGACTTCGGGCTGATCGCGACCACCCGAGCGCGCGCCAGGCCGCGGCCAGCCAGGCCTCGTCGTTGCGTCGGTGCGCCGCGCGGTCGAAAGCGGGCCGCGCGAGCGGCAGCCCGTCGACCGCGATCATGTCGCCTCACTCCATCGGACCGAGCGCAGCCAGCGGCTCGGCGATCGTCGCGGCGTCACCGACGATCACCGACGTCAGTCCGCGCGGGCGCGAAGAACTCGCGCGGCCGCAGCTGACACTGCGTCGACGGTCAGCCTCGGCGAGGCGCGGCGCGTGCGTGCCCGATCCAGTCCAGCCCCAACCCGAACGCGGACAGCGCCGCGAGCGTGGACGCCAGCGCCGGCCTGCGTCGCAGTCGACATCGCCAGCGTCGCCGATCGCGTACTGCCGCACCGCGTCGACCTCGCCGTCGGTCACCGGCAGCGACGCGATCCGGCCGAGCTCGTAGCGCGTCTCGAGCAGCGCGGGCGCCGTGACCTCGCTGGCGACCTCGACGTCGAACATCAGCGACGAGCCGAGCTGTTGTGGTCGATGCGGCTGTGCGGGCCGTACGTGTAGCCCTTGTCCTCGCGGATGTTCGCCGTCCAGCGCGAGGAGAAGTAGCCACCGAAGATGAGATTCGCCAGCTGCAGCGCGGGATAGCGCTCGTCGTCCCGTCGCCACGGCGGAGGTGCCCATCCGCAGCGACGACTGCACCGAGCCGGGCCGGTCGACGACGAGCAGCGGCCCGGCAGGTGGGGTCGGCAGCGGGGGCACCCGGGACGCGCTTGCGGCGCGCCGGTCCACGCCGACAGCGCCGCCTCGGCCTGGTCGAGCACGCGCGCTGGGCGACACGTCGCCGACGATCACGAGCATCGGCGCCGTCCGGGCCGCACTCGGTCGCGGTGCAGGCGCGCGCACCTGCGCGCGGTGTCGTCGCGGCGACGGCGTCCGGCTGCGGCAGGTCGAGCGCGTACGGGTGCTCGCCCCACATCCGCACGCCGAGGCGCTCGGCGGCGATCGTCGCCTGCGCGCGAGCGGGCGATGCGCAACTTCTCGACGAGCCGGTCGCGCTCGATCGCGACCTCGCCGCGGCCGTACGTGGGCTCGGTCAGGACGGTGGCGACCAGTTCGAGCATGCGCCGCAGTTCGGACGCGAGCACGTTGCCGGCTGATCATCAGCCGGTCGGCGTCCACGCTCACCGCCAGGTCGGCCCCGAGCCCCTGGATCGCCGCGGCGAGCCCGGCGCGATCGTGGCCACCGGCGCCGGTCAGCAACGTGTCCGACAGCACCAGACGCACGTGCCGGATGCGTCGCGCCCGCCGCCCTGGAACGGAATGCGCAGGCGCACCTCGACCATCGGGACGCCGGGCTTGCGGACGGCGAGTGACGGTCGATGCCCGAGCGCGCTCACGCGCTGCGGCAGTGGTCAGTCGCTTCGGCTTACGGCGGCCGCGGTGAGCGCCGGCACCGCGCGGCGCGGTCATTGGTCGCCCTCCAGCGACCAGTTCCAGGACGGCGCGCTGGTCCGGCCGCAGCCGGGCCGCCGCAGCCCTGACCGCGTCCTCGCTGACACCGCGGCGAGCCGCTCGGGAAGCTCAGCGACGAGTTCGGCGCGGCCGTGCACGAGTTCGAACTTGGCGAAGGCAAGGGTGCGGCCCATCACCGGGTCGAGTCTCGCGGAGCAGGACGCTGGCCAGCCGGACCTTGACGCGGTCGAGTTCGCCGCGTGTCGAGCCCGTCCGTCGGCGACGCGCGTCAATCTCCTCGTCCACCGCGCGCAGCACCTTGTCCAGGAGCCGGACGTGTGCGGATAGTGCGCGGTGATCGTCAGCAGCGTGGGGTCCCGCTCGTCGAACGGATCGCCGAACTCGCCGACGTAGGCGGCGATATCGGTGACCGACTGGTCGCGATGGACCAGCCGGCGCTGCAGCCGCGACGCGTCACCGTCACTGAGCACCTCGGCGAGCAGCACCGTCGCCAGGTGATCTTCCGGCACGCCGTACCGGGTCGGGCACTCGATAGCCCGAGTGCGACCGCGGGGATCGGTGCGTGCTGGATCGTGATGGGTCTGCGCGTCGCTCGCTGTCCGGCGGCGGCTCGGCGAAGCTGGGCCGTTTCGGCATGCCCGGCGCTTGGCGATGCCGTCGAAGTGCCGCTCGACGAGCGAGATCGTCTCGTCCGCGTCGAAGTCGCCACCGACGGCAAGCACGGCGTTGCCGGCGCGTAGTAGCGGCGGAAGAAGTCGCGGGCGTCGTCGACGGTCGCGCTCTCGAGATCCTCGAAGCCGCCGTAACCGTTGTGGGCGTTGGCGAAAGTGTCGAACAGGACGCGCGGCAGGTAGATCCAGGGAAAGCCCGCCGTACGGACGGTTCAACACGTTGACCCGGATCTCGTTCTTGACCACGTCGAGCTGGTTGGCGAGATTCTCGGCGGTCAGTCGCGGCGAGGTCATCCGGTCGGCCTCGAGGAACAGTCCTCGCTCCAGCGCGTTCGCAGGCAGCAGCTCGAAGTAGTCGGTGTAGTCCGGGTGCGTGCTGCCGTTGAACGTCCCTCCGGAGGAGTTGACCACGCGGGCGTGCTCGAGCTTGTCCAGCGTCGCCGACCCCTGGAACATCAGATGCTCGAACAGGTGGGCGAACCCGGTTCGCCCCTCAGGCTCGGAGCGGAAGCCCACGTCGTAGAGGACGGCGACGCCGACGACCGGCGCCGAGCGGTCCGGCGCGATGACGACGCGCAGGCCGTTGTCGAGGACGTGGTGGGTGAGGTCGAAGGGCGTCGTTGCGAGTTTGGGCGATCGCGGCACGCCGTCCACCCTAGGGTGCCGCGGTTCTCGACCGGTGACGGCGCTCGACCAGCGGACGCGGGGCGAGCCGTCGCCGGCCGCGGCGTGATCGTGGTCCCGGCCGACGGGCCGGGACCACGATGCGATGGGTGCCGCCGTCAGGCGTTGATGGCCTGGCGGTCCCCGCCCTTGCTGGTGACCGAGATCTTGCGGGGTTTGGCCTGTTCGGCGACCGGGATCTGCAGCGACAGCACGCCGCGGTCGTAGCCGGCCGTGATGTGCTCAGTGTCGAGGTTGTCGCCGAGGACCAGTTGGCGGCTGAACACCCCGCGCGGGCGTTCGGCGGCGATCAGCTCGGCGTCGCTGGCGCGGTCGGGTCGTTCGGCCCGCACGGTCACGACGTTGCGTTCGACGTCGAGGTCGATCGAGTCCGGGTCCACCCCGGGCAGGTCGAACTCGACGTGGAAGCTGTCGCCGTCGCGCCAGGCGTCCATCGGCATCACCGACGGGCGGGCCAGGGTGCCGTTGGTCCCGAAGACCTGGTGGGTGAGTCGGTCCAGTTCACGGAAAGGGTCGGTGCGCATGAGCATCGTGTCCACCTCCATCGTGTTGTCTGTTGATGCTCCTGGTGAGGCCACGGATCGCGGATACGATCTGTGGTGTGTGCTATAGATTTCTTCTATCATCTACGGCATGCCGGGGCAAGAGGAAGGCAGAGAAATTTCGCGAGCTCAGCGCGGCGCGGCCGACCCGAGCCCGTCGCGTCCCAGCGCCGCCAGGTTGTCCCACAGCAGCGCGGCCGCCTCGGCGCCCTTGTAGCAGCATCGACAGGTTGACCTTCTCGTTCGGTGCGTGGATCTGGTCGTCGGGCAGGCCGACGCCGAGGAACACCAGCGGCGCGCCGATTGCCTGCTGCAGCAGCGCCTCCGGCCCGCTGCCGCCCTCGCGGGTCGGCAGCACCTCGGCGCCGTCGAAGCGCGCGCTGATCGCGTCGATGAGCGCCGTGTACGCCGGCGTACCGATCGGCACGATGCAGGCGCGCACGCCGTCGCCCTCGAACTCGACGTCCGGGACTGATGCCGTCCGGGGTATTGCGCGTCGACGAATCGCTCCACACCGTCGATGATCTTCTCGCGGGTCCTGGTCCGCGACGAGCCGGAAGGACAGCTTCACGAACGCATCGCTCGGGACGATCGTCTTGTGCCCGTCGCCCTGGTACCCGCCGCCGATGCCGTTGACCTCCGCGGTGGGACGGGCGCCGAGGCGCTCGAGCGTCGACTGTAGTCGCGCTCACCGTGCGACCGCGCGCGACTGCGCGACCTTCAGGAACTCGCCGTCGTCGTGCGGCACGCTTCGCGAACAGGTCGCGCTCGTCGTCGGTGAGGTCGAGGACGTCGTCGTAGAAGCCGGGCACCTGCACGCGTCCGTCTGTCGTCGTGCAGCGCGGCGACCAGCCGCGCGATCGCGGTCGCCGGGTTCGGTACGGCGCCGCCGAAGACGCCGGAGTGCAGGTCGAGGTCCGGGCCGTGGAAGCTCGACCGTGCACGCGACCATGCCGCGCATGCCGGTGACCGTGCTCGGGACGTCGGGGGCGACCATGCCGGTGTCGGTGATGACGACGACGTCGGCGTCGAGGCGGTCGCGGTGCGCGGCGAGCAGTGTCCTCGAAGTGCGGCGAGCCGGACTCCTCCTCGCCCTCGATGAGGAACTTCAGCGTGACCGCGGGCGCCGTGCGGCCGTTCGCGGCGAGGTGCGCGCGCAGCCCGAGCAGGTGGAACAGCAGTTGGCCCTTGTCGTCGGACGCGCCCCGCGCGCGCAGCACGTCGCCGTCGACGGTCGGGTCGAACGGGTCGGTGTGCCACAGCTCCAGCGGGTCGACGGGCTGGACGTCGTGGTGGCCGTAGACGAGGACGACCGGCGCGTCCGGGTCGTCGCTCGGCCACTCGGCGTAGACGGCGGGCAGCCAGGGGCCGTCCGTCCAGCACCTCGACGGTCGGGAAGCCGATGCGGTCCGCGCTGCATCGGCGAACCACTCGGCGCTGCGCGCGACGTCGGCATGGTGGTCGGGCATCGCGCTGATGCCGGGGATCCGCAGCCAGGTGTCGAGGTCGGTGAGCAGGTCCTGGCGATGGTCGTCGACGAAGTCGCGCACGCACGGCATTCACAGAAACGACGATAACCTGCTCGATCATGTCCGACTCCGTGGACGTAGCGGTCGTCGGCGCCGGGCTGATGGGCGCGGCGTCGGCGTGGTCGCTCGCCCGGCGCGGGCGATCGGTCCTGCTCGTCGAGCAGTTCGAACCCGGTCATCGGACGCGGCAGCTCGCACGGCAGCGCGCGGATCGTGCGGCGGGCGTACGGCGACGCGCTCTACACCCAGCTGACCGGCCGCGCCTTCGAGCTGTGGCGCGAACTCGAGACCGGCTCGGGTCAGCCGTTGCTGCGGAGGCTCGGCGGCCTCGACTTCGGCGCCGACGCGATCGGTCGACGCGATCGCGAGGCACCTGGCCGACGAGCGGGGTCGCGCACGAGGTGCTGCCGGCTGCCGAGGCGGCCGGCGCGCTGGCCCGGTATGCGCTTCGACGGTGACGTGGTGTTCCACCCGCAGGCGGGCACGCTCGACGCGGCGCCGCGCGGTCGACCGCGTTCGTCGCAGGACGCGCCGCGGAGCGCGACGGTCCGCTACGTGCGTGTGCCGGTCGGGTCGCGTCGTCGGAGGCGGGTGTGCGTGCTGGCGGACGGGACCGCCGTGCCGCGCGCGGCGTCGTGGTCGTCGCCGCCGGCGGCTGGGTCGCGCCCGTTGCTCGCGGCGTCGTCGACGCTGCCGCCGCTGCGCGTCACCGAGCAGCAGTCTTCCACTTCCCGCGCCGCGACCCGGCCGCACCGGCGTGGCCGAGCGTCATCCATGAGGCGCGTGGGCACGCGGTCTACCACCTGGCCGGGGGCCGCGACGGCGGGCCGGACGACGACCGCAAGATCGGCCTGCACGACGTCGGCACGACCACGACGGCCGACGCGCAGACCGGCGTGCGTCGATCCCGCGCTCGCGCGAGCGGGTCATCGACTACGTCCGCGACTGGCTGCCCGGCCTCGATCCGACACCGCGCAGCGAGTCGACCTGCCTCTACACGAAGACGCCGAGCGAGGACTTCCTGCTCGACCGGGTCGGCAACGCTCGTCGTGTGCTCGCCGTGCTCGGGACACGGCGCGAAGTTCGCTCCGCTGGTCGGCGAGCTCGTCGCCGATCTGGTCGACGGCACCGGTACCGTCCCGGACCGGTTCCGGCTCAGCGACGCATGCGCTCGGCCGGGTCGCCAGCGTGTCGCTCTGACGCGTCCGCTCGGCCCGCTGCACGGGCTCGTCACCGGTCGGGCGCACCGCCGGCGATGAGTGCCCGCAGCCCGTCGGCGTCGAGCAGGTGCGCGGGCTCGACCGTCTCGTCGCTGCGGACGTAGTGGAATGCGGCGCGCACCCGGTGCAGATCTCGTCGTCCGGGAGGCCGCACAGGCGCGCCCAGGCCAGGCGGTAGGCGGCGAGCTGCACGGCCGCGGCCGCGGCGGCGGCACCGGTCGGTCGGCGTCCGGTCTTCCAGTCGACGACGTACCAGCCGTCCTCGGCCGCCCGAACACGGCGTCCATCCGCCCGCGCAACACCGTCCCGCCGACCCGGACTCGCCGAGCGCCATCTCGAACGGCACCTCGACCTGCGCCGGGGTGCGCGTCGGCCCACTCGCTGCGCTCGAACGCCGCGCGCAGCTCGTCGAGGTCCGGTCCTCGGCGGTCTCGTCCGCGGCGCCGGGCAGCTCGTCCACGTCGAGCAGCGTCTGCGCGTTCCAGCGCTGCTCCAGCCAGGTGTGGAAGCGCGTGCCGCGGCGGGCCCACGGCGCGGGCGCGCGCGGGACCGGTCGGCGGATGCGCGCGGGCGAGCTCGCCGGGTCGCGGTCGAGCTCGACCAGCTGCGACACCGACAGCTGCGCCGGCAGCTCGACCGTCGATCCGTGCCGCGCCGCGAGCAGCCGCTCACGCTCGGCGAGCAGCCGGTCGACGTCGGCGCGCCACTCCCCCGGCCGGCCCGGCAGCGGGGGGCGCAGATCGAACGGCAACTGATCCGCGGACGCGGCGAGCGCCGCTTCGGCGACGCGGACCAGCGCCGCGCCGGACTCGACCGCGGCGCGACGTCCCGGGCCGCGGTCGCCGGGGTAGGGGCCGAGCGGGTCGAGCGGCCACATCGCGGTGCGCTCGTCCGGCGGTCAGCGGGTTGCCCGCACTCGGGATCGGCTCGGCCCACTCGTCGGGGTCCGAGGCGCCCGCCAGCTCGGTGAGGAACGGGGACGGGTCGCGCGGCTTCTGCGTGTGTGTCCCACACGAAGCCGGACTGGCGAGCAGCGTCGCGCTGGCCCGGGTGAACGCGACGTAGGCGAGCCGGCGTTCCTCGAGCTGCGTGTCGTTCGATGCAGCGCGTCGTGTGGTCGTCTGACGCGGTCGCGGACCTCCTTGCGGTCCGCGGCATCGCGCAGCGTCGAGCACGGGCAGATCGGCGCGGTCACCGCGCAGCGGCACCGGCAGTACGTGGCGCGTGCGTGTCCAGTCGATGTCGCGGGGCTCAGCCGGGAACACCTTCTCGACCAGGCCGGGAACGGCGACGACGTCCCACTCGAGTCCCTTCGCGCCGTGCACGGTGAGCACCTGCACCCGCTCGGTCTCGACGACGATCTCGCCCGCCTCGAGCCCGTTCTCCTCGTCCTCGGCCGCGTCGAGGTAGGCGAGGAAGGCGGTGAGGGTCGCCTCGTCGGCCTCGTTGGCGAAATCGGCGGCCTCGTCGAGGAACCGGTCGAGGTGCGCCCGGCCGACTCCGTCCCGATCGGGACGCGCAGCGACCTCGATGTCCACGCCGATCGTGCGCTCGACGTCGGCCACGAGTTCGGGCAACGGCGCCGACACCCGGCGACGCAGCCGCCGAAGTTCCTCCGAGAGCGCCGACAGCCGCGCGTACCCCGCCGCCGAGTAGCCGGTCGGCCGGCCCGAGGTCGTCGAGCGCCTCGATCAGCGTCAGCGGCTCGCCGCGCGCCCGCGTCGCTCCGTCCGGCGCGGGACGAGGCGAGCCGGCGAGCGCGGTCGCGCAGCGCCGCGAGGTCGCGCGCGCCGATGCGCCACCGCGCACCGGTGAGCAGCCGGGCGAGGGCCGAACCGAGGTCGTGCCGGACGAGCACGCGCAGGGTCGCGACGACGTCCACGACCTCGGGTGTCGTGAGCAGGCCGCCGAGCCCGACGATCTCGACCGGCAGCCCCTCGGCCTGCAGCGCTTCGGCCAGCAGCGGGATCTGCGAGCGGCGGCGCACCAGCACCGCGGCCGTTCGCGTCGCCGGGCTCGCAGCGCGTCCCACGCCGTGTGCAGCTGCGCGGCGACCCAGCGCGCCTCGTCCTCGACGGTCAGCGTGCGCGCCGTGCGGACGAGCTCGCCGCCCCGGCGCCCGGGGCGGGCCGAAGTTCGACCGCCGCGACCGCCGACCGCAGTGGCGCGGCCACCTGCGTTCGCCGCGTCGCAGGATCAGCCGGTCGTTGCGAAAGCTCGTCGCGAGCGGAGAACTGCGCGGCCGGTCGGCCGTCGGCGGTCGGGAAGGTCGTCGCGAACCGGCGCGATGTTTCCCGCACTCGCGCCCGCGCCAGCCATAGATCGACTGCAGCGGGTCGCCCACCGCGGTGACCGGGTGCCCGTCGCCGAACAGCTCCGCGCAGCGTCTCGACCTGTGCGTGACCGGTGTCCTGGTACTCGTCGAGCAGGACGGCGCCGAACCGCTCCCGCTCGGCCTGCTGCACCTCGGGCACGGCAGCCAGCGCGCGCCGCAACGCGCATCTGGTCGGCGAAGTCGACGGCAGGCAGCGCGCGCCTTGGCCGCGGCGAACGCGGCGCACGAGCGGCAACAGGGCGCGCACGGTGCTCGAGCGAGGTGAGCAGCGCACCCGTCTCGCCCGGACGGGCCGAGCGGATACCCCGGCCGGGCGGCAGCGTCTCGAACCAGTCGACGATGCCCGAGCAGAACGCCGCGACGTCCTCGGCGGTCGACGAGGTGATCGGCGAACTCGCCCGCTCATCTCCAGCACGTAGCGCGGGATGCTGGACGGGGCGCCGATGTCGGACGGGCAACTCGTCCGGGTAGCGCCGCGACACCGCGTCGGCCAGCTGCCAGGCCACAGCCGGCGAGATCAGCCGGGCGTCCGGTTCGGCGCCGATCCGCAGCGCGTGCTCGGCCACCAGCCGGCCCGGCGTAGGCGGCGTAGGTGAGCACCGTCGGCTCCCCGGCGAGCAGCACGGCAAGGCGGTCCTGCTCGTCCGGGCGGTCGCGCTCGACCACGAGGCGCCACTGCGCCAGCCGACGACGGATCCGGCGGCCGAGTTCGGCAGCCGCCTTGCGGGTGAACGTGAGGCCGAGCACTGCGTCGGGCGCGACCAGCCGGTTCGCGACGAGCCAGACCACGCGGGCGGCCATCGTCTCGGTCTTGCCCGAGCCGGCGCCGGCGATGACCACCGACGGCGCGAGCGGCGCCTCGATGACCGCCACCTGCTGTGGCGTCGGGTCGGCTCGAGGCCGAGCAGCCGGTTCAACTCGCGGGCCCCGATCAGCCTCTCGCCCGCGCGGGACCCGCCGGCCGGCGCGGACGCCCCCGTCGCCGCCGTCACGTCGTCACCTGGCGGCCGACCGTCTGCAGCGGGCAGCATGCCGCCAGATCGCAGTGCGAGCAGTACGGTGATTCAGCTTCGCCGTGAACTCGCCGCCACGCAGCCGGGCGGCAACCTGCGCGACCTGGTCGGCGATCCAGTCAGGGTCGTCGGCGCTGCTCGAGCGGGTCCTGGCGCCTGCTCGGTCGGTCCGGCGGCGGCGAGCTGCACCAGCACCGCACCGCCGGAACGCTCACCCGCACCGAACGCCGCCGCCCTCGACCGCGAGCTGGTAGGCGCCCAGCTGCGGGTGCTGCCGGCACGTCGTCGGCCGCTGACCTTCGACTTCCCGGTCTTGAGGTCGATCACCACGAGGTTGCCGTCGCGATCGCGCTCGAGCCGGTCGACGCGCCCGGTCAGCACGGCGTCGCCGACCGTGCACCGTGAACCCCTCCTCGATCGCGACCAGGTCGAGCCCGGCCCGGCTGTCGCGCAGCCAGTCGGCGAGCTCGTCGAGGATCTTCGTCGCGCGCGAGCGTTCGTTCGCCGCGAACCAACGCGCCCCGAAGTCGAGCGCGCCCCACTGCTCGTCGAGCAGCGCCTCGAGCTCGGCGAGCGTCGGCGTCGGGCGGCGCCGTGGCAGCGACCTCGTGCACGAGCGTCCCGAGCGAGGCGGAGATCGCGTCGCCGTCGCGTGGCGCCGAGATCCTGCAGCAGGGCGCGCAGTTCGCAGCGCAGGAACGCTGTCGATGCGCGACGGGCTGACCGGCACCGGACGGTCCGGATCGCGCGACCGGACCGTCGTCGGACAGCTCGGCCAGGCCCCACCAGTCGTCGGGATCGGCGCCGCGGACGCCGGCGCCGGCGAGCCGGGCGAGCTCGGCCGGCGGCTGCCTCGCGCACCTCGCCGGTGCGGTCCGGGTCGCACACCGCGGCGCGCAGTTCGGCCACCAGACCGGCTCAGGTGCACGCCGCGGTGCGCGCTCGGTCAGCGATCGCTCGCCGTCGACCGGATCGAGCTCGTCGAGGAACCGCGACGGCTGCTCCTCGTCACCGAGCACCGCGGTGACGAGAAGTCGCGGCCGCGCGCGGGTGGCGGCGACGTAGAACAGCCGGCGCTCCTCGGCGAGCTGGGTGGCCGTCGCGCAGGACCGCTCGCCGCCCCGTCCGGCGAGCGACGTCCACGAGCAGTTCCGACCCCAGCAGCGAGCCGCGGCGCCGCAGATCGGGCCAGCTGCCCTCCTGCACGTGCGCGACGCAGACGAGTCCCATTCCAGGCCCTTGCTCGCGTGCGCGGTCAGCATCGTCACCGCATCTCGGACGTCGTCACGCGCCGGTCGACATCGCGTCACCGGGGACCTGCTGCGCCGCGAGTGCTCGGCGAAGCGCTGATCGATGCCGCGCCGGGCAGCCGGTCGGTGAATCTGGCGGCGGCGTCGAACAGTTCGACGACGGCGTCGAGGTCGCGGTCGGCGCCGGCCCCGAGCACGCCGCCCGCGGCACTGGTCTGCTGCCAGCGCCGGCTCAACCCGCTCGCGTCCCAGACCGCCCACAGCACCTCCTCGGGCGTGCCGCCGGCCGCGACGGCAGCCCGCCCGGCGGCGAGCACCGCCGGCCGCGCGCCGCACCGGCCACCGGACGTGTTCGGGCAGCAACTCGGCGCCGGGCAGCATCGAGCAGCGCGGGCGCGAGCAGCGACCGGCTCGTCCGGATCGGCGATCTCACGCAGCACCCGCCGCAGCCGGCGCAGCTACACGACGTCCGCCGCGCCCGATCGGGCCCGAGCAGCAGTTGCTCGGCGACGTCCTCGGTCAGCGCGCCGGGTCGACGACGCAGCGCAGCACGTCCAGCAGCACCGCGACCGCGGGCTGCTCGGCCAGCGGGAGGTCCTCGCCGCGGACGCCGACCGGCACGCCGGCGGTGACCAGTGCGCGGCGCAGGGTGCCGAGCGAGCCGGCGGTGGAGCGGACGAGGACGGCCATGCGCGACCACGGCGACGCCGTCGAGGTGTGCGTCGGCGCAGGGTCGCCGGCGATGTAGGCGGCCTCCTCGCTCGCGGTGCGGAACAGCCCGACCTGCACGGTGCCCGGCGGCGTCCGGGTCGGCGGCGGTGAGCCGCCGGTGCTCGGCCCGGCCGGGCAATCGCGCGGCGATCGCGCCGGGTCGCCGCGAGCAGCGCCGGGCCTGCGCGGCGGGACACAGGTCAGCGCCACGCCGGCACCGGCCGCCCGCGGCCGAATCGCTCGTCGACCGTCGCGGATCGCGCTGACTCGTCGGCGCCGCGGAAGGCGTAGATCGACTGGTCGGGGTCACCGACGAGGATCAGTTCGTCGGCCGCCTCGGCGAGCAGCGCGAGCAGTTCGGCCTGCGCCGGGTCGGTGTCCTGGTACTCGTCCACCAGCATGCGGCGCCGGCGGCCGCGCTCGGCAGCGAGCAGCTCGCGGATCGGCGTCGAAGGCGTTGAGCGCGCTGCGGATCAGCTCGGCCGGGTCGTACCCGCCGGGCGTGGCCAGCGCGGTCACGCCCGTGGTACTCGGTGAGGAACCGCCCGGCGGCGGCCCAGTCGGCGCGCCCGCGGCTGCTCGCCGAGGCGGGTCAGCGCCGGCCCGTCCAGTCCGCGCTCGACGGCGCGCATGCAGCAGGTCGCGCAGCTCGCCGGCGAACGCCTGGGTGCGCAGCGCCGGACGCAGCGCCGCCGGCCACAGCGTGCGGATCGCGGTCGGCGAGCAGCTCGCGCAGCACGAGTCCTGCTCGGCGACCGGACAGCAGCCGCGGCGGGTCGAGGCCCTGCGCGAGGTTCGCCATGCGCAGCACGCCGAAGGCGTAGGAGTGCAGGGTGCGCGCGATCGGTTCACGCATCGTGCCCGCCGAGCCGGGCGGTGACCCGATCGCGCAACTCGCCCGCCGCGCGGCGCGAGAACGTGAGCATGAGGATGCTCGTCGACCGGCTCGCCCGGCCCGGACCCGCGCGACCGCGGCCTCGACGAGGGTCGTGGTCTTGCCGGTGCCCGGCCCGGCGAGGACGAGCAACGGCCCGCCCGCGTGCTCGACGACGCGGCGCTGCGCCGCGTCGAGCGTGGGCGCACCCGCCGCGACTCGCGCGGCGCGCACCAGGCGATAGGCGGGAACGTCCACGGGGTCATCCCAGCATGTCCGGCCGACAGTTCGCAGGCGCGTCCCCTTGCGCCTACCCCGGGGCAACCTCGTACGTTCGCCGTCGTGACCGCTCAACTGCTCAGCATCGGCCAGCTCGCGCGCCGTACCGGTCTCACTGCCAAGGCGTTGCGGCACTACGACCGCATCGGCTTGCTTCGACCGACCGAGGTCGACGCCGCCGGGTACCGCTGGTACGGCCCCGACCAGGTGGACGCCGCCCGGCGGATCGCGATCCTGCGGGCGGTCGATCTGCCGCTCGACGACGTCCGGCGCTGCCTCGTCGAGGACGCCGAGGACGAGGTCGGCGCGGTGCTCGACCGGCATCGCCGCCGCCTGGACGCCCGCCTGGCGCGCGTGCAGCGCGAGGCGCACACCCTGCATCACCTGATCACCGACGGACTGGAGAGCCGGATGAACGAGACCACCGACACCGACACCGACACCGATGCTGAGCGGCGGATGGGCAAGGCACTGTTCAACGGGACGTGGGCGCTGCTGGAGAAGGAGAACCGGACTGCCGCCGAGGACGACACGATGCTGCACATGGCACACGCATCGCGCCACCACTGGGGACGCTCAGGCGCCGACGGCGCGCACCTGGCCCGCGGTGAGTGGCAGTGCGCGCGCGTCTACGCCGTGCTCGGGCGCGGCGAGCCCGCCGTGCACCACGCGCAGCGGGTCATCGACCTGTGCCGCGAGAACGGCGTCGGCGACTGGGATCTGGCCTTCGGTTACGAGGCGCTGGCGCGCGCGCATGCCGTGGCCGGCGACCCGGAGGCTGCGCGCGCATGCACCGAGCAGGCGCTGGCGGCCGCCGAGGACATCACCGACGACGAGGACCGGGAGCTGGTGCTGGGCGACCTCGAGACGATTCCCGGCCAGCCGCGGTTCTGGTGACGACTCAGCGTTCGTCGCCGAACTGTTCGAACATCACCATCGTGCCTGCCCGGATGCTCCCTCACAGCTGACCCGGACGGGTAACGTCACGCCGTGGCCGACCAACGTCCGCTGTGGTTGCTGGACATCGACGGTGTCGTCAACGCGCTGGGCGTCACGGTCCCGGACGTGTGGCGTCGCCGCGACTGGGTGCGTCGGATCATCGTCACCGAGATTCCCGAGCGCGGCACGATGACCCTGCCGATCCTCGCCGCCCGTCCAGTGCTCGACTTCATCCGGTCGGTGCACCAGCGGGGCACGGTCGAGATCCGCTGGCACTCGACGTGGCGCACCGCGGCCGTGACCGCCTTCGCGCCCGCGCTCGGCCTGCCGATGACGATCCCGATCTCGGTCGCGCCCGAGTGGAGCGACCCACCGAGCGTCGGGTGGTGGAAGCTGCCCACCGCGCAGCGCGCCATCGCAACCGGGCGGCGGCTGGTCTGGACCGACGACGATCTGCGCGTCTTCCGCGCCGAGACGGCCGACCTCGCCGTGCGTGCGGACGCGCTGCTCATCGGACCGGCGGGTCAGACCGGACTGACTCCGAGGCACCTCGAGCGCATCGCGGCGTTCCTGCGAAGCTGACGCAGGAACGCCGCGACGCCTCGGCTAACAGGCCCGGGCCGGCCTGAGCACGAAGTTCGCCACCTGTGGTGACCCCGGCCTGACGTTCACCCGCCGGGTCTGCGGCTGGTAGCCGTCCTTGGCCACGATGACGGTGAGCGGGTTGTTGCGTTCATCGAGCCAGAGCACGTAGCGACCGTCGGTGCCGGTGGTGAGCGTGTGGTTGCCCGCGAACCCCTCGATCTGGACCGTCGCACCCGGGATCGGCGCGACCGACCCGTCGCACGCCCGGCCGCTCACGCGGCCCGACACCTTGCCCCACGTGGCGGGCGGACGCACCGTCATGGTGATGGGCGCCGGTGTGGACTTGTAGGGCGTGTCCGTGCTGAAGGTGATGCCGGCGGTGTACACGCCCGGCTGCGCGACCCGCGCCGAGTTCATCCGCACGGTGATCGTCCGCGAGGCACCCGGCGCGAGGCTCACCGTCGTCGGCGACTCGCGCAGCCACGTCACATCCGTTGCTGCGCCCCCGCACTCGCTGTAGCCGGGCAGTACTTCGGACGTCGCCTGGGACGGCCCGCTGTCGCTCGAGCCACCGATCTTGTAGAACCCACACGCCCCTGCACCGCGATAGACCGTGGTGTTCGAGTTCGGCAGCGCCGACCAGCTATCGCTACCGGCGTCGTAACTCCAGCCCTCATTGGTGATCGTGGCGAAGTTGTTGATGACCCCGCCGGACACGAGCAGCTGGCCGTTCGCCACGGCCGAGGCGCCGCCCCAGTCGTCGGCGGGCAGGTCCGCCACCTGGCCCCACTGGCTGCCGTCGAACGCGTAGGTGTGCACCGTCGTCCCCGCGTCCGAGACCCCGCCCGCACAGTAGATGGCGCCGCTCAGCGAGCCGCACGCCTGCCACGAGACCAGTTCGGGGTACGACGGGCCGGACGACCACGAGTCGCTGGCCGGGTCGTAGATCTCGACATCGGTGCTGCCACACGAGGAAGCATCGCAACCGCCGACGAGGTAGAGGCTCCCATTCTGGACGGCGACCCCGGCGGCGGCGTGGGGTGCCGGATTGTCCGCGAGCGTCGTCCAGGTGTTCGCGTCCGGGTCGTAGACCTCGGTCGCTGCGGTCGGGGTGCCGTCCGGTCCCCAACCACCGGTGACATACAGCTTGCCGCCGATCCACCCTGAGCTCGGCGCCTCGCGGGTCGTGCTCATGTCGGCCAGTTGCGTCCAGGTCGTCGTGGCCGGGTCATAGACGTAGGCACTGGCGATGTCGGCGTTCCCGTCGAACCCGCCGACGTTGTACACCTTGCCGTCGTAGGACGACCCCGAGCTGTTGGAGATGTCGACCGGGTAGTCGGTGATCGCCTGCCACGGCGCGTCCGACGGACCTGCGTCCAGCCGGGCGGTCGGCCCGTGTGACGAGGCGGTCATGCGGCCGGGTGTGAACGTCCCGTGCACGCGATGCAGCGGGGCGCCGGTGACACCCGCGTAGGACGAGCGGGCTGGGCCGCCGGCGATCTGGAACGTGCCGGGCTTCTCTCCGACCGTGGCGGTCAGCGGCGCCGAGCCGGTGTTCCTGACGACGATCGATCCGGCCGCCGAGCCACCCAGGGTGACGGTGCGCGAGACCCCGTCGCCCACCGTCAGTTGGCCGGCCCGCAGCGTGAAGTCCTGCCGAGACGTCGCGTTCCGGGCGACGTTCACGTCCTGGCGGGCGTTGCGGTAGTGCGACTTCGTCGCCGTGAACGGGTGCACCCCGGTCAACGAGGAGAACAGCCAGTAGAAGCCGTCAGGAATTCCCGGGTCGTCCGGTGTTGCTGCCGACAGGCCGGTGTCGCGGCGCGCGTCCATGCTGTGGACGGTGGCACCGTTCACACCCGCGCCGGTATTCGCGTCGTTGACGAAGCCGGCGACGAGGCCGCCAGGCAGCGTGGTGCACGCCTTGGAGCCGATGAACACGTCATCGACCTGCCACCACCAGGCGAACTCGCCGGTGTAGTGGAAGCGCACCTTGACCGCCGGCTTGTGTGCCGCACGCGGCAGGGCGAGCTCCAGCGGTCCCTGCTGATCGTCCGTGGTCGCCTGGAATACGCGTTTCCACGTGGCGCCGTTGTCGATCGTGTAGTCGATCGTGGCGCTGGAGTTGAAGTAGCCCCGGTAGAAGCTGTTCAGGCCGACGACCGGCGAATCGACGCCGGACAGGTCGACCGACGGCGAGATCAGCTCGGTGTCCTGGGTCAGGTCGGGACCGTAGTAGTCGCTGTCGACGATCGCGAAATTGCCGGTGCCACCTGTCTGGTTGCCGCGAGCGCCCGGGTCGTCGAACTGCCAGGCGCCCTGGCCGGTGTTGTCGACGACGGACCACCTGGGCGGCGCCGAGGTGGTGTCGAAGTGCTGCACCAACCCGTTGTAGGTCAACTGGTAGCCCGGCGCCGCGCAGGAACTGGCAACCCGCACGTTAATGTCACGGACCACGTCGTGCGCCCCGACGTCGAAGCGGACCGTCCGCGGCGCGTAGCCGGGGTACACCGGCGTCGCGGTGATGCTGTAGCGCTGACCGCGCGGCAGCATCAGGCTGTACGCGCCGGTGAACGGGTCGGTGAACACCGGGCCGCCAGGAACGCCGGCGATCTCGATCTTCGCGTAGAGCGGCCAGCGGTGGCCCGATCCGTCACGCACCGTGCCGGACACCATGACCGACGGGACCGACCGCAGCCGGAAGTTCTCTGTCACCCGAGCACCGTCGGCCACGACGATCCCCGCCCGCGTGACGCTCCTGTAGCCGTAGGCCGCGACACTCACGCCGTAGGTGCCGACCGGGACGGACAACACGTAGCGCCCGTCGGCACCGGTCGTCGTCGAGTTGCGGCCGGCACTGACCACCGCGCCGGGAATCGGCGCATTCGTCGACGCGTCGGCGACCCGACCGCGCAGCAGGCCCTGCGGCCCCGAGCGGAAGGCGCTGACCCCCTCCGGCGTACCGAGACCGGTCGGACCGTCGTAGCCGGGGCCGGCGGTGCACAGGTACGAGCCGCCGCAACTGCCGTTACTGCCCTCGGTCACGTCGTTCAGGGCCGAGGTCCGCGCGTAGGGGTAGCTCTCCGGGTTCGACCCGGCAACCGGGGTGCCGGCCAGTGCGTACACCGACGCGATCAGCGGCGAGCTGACGCTGGTCCCGCCGTAGACATCCCACCCAGGCGCCGCGAACGTGTTGTAGACCGCCACGCCGGTGGCGGGGTCGGCCACCGCGGACACATCCGCGATCGACTTCATGGCGCAGTCGGGATCGTGCTGGAAGCTCGGCTTCGCGGTGAACTCCGAGCAGCCGCTGCCGGCACCGTCCCACGCCGTCTCGGACCAGCCGCGCGGGCTGCCGTCGCTCACCAGTGACGTGCCGCCCACCGCGGTCACGCCGGGCGCGGTCGCCGGGTAACTGACCCCGAAGCCGAAGTCACCCGTGCTCGCGGTGACGGCAACACCGGGGTGGTCGTAAGCACTGTCGAGTCCGGTCTGCGAGGGATCCTCGCTACCGCCGTAGCTGTTCGACACGTACTTCGCGCCCAGGTCGACCGCGGTGTTGACCGCAGTGGCGAGGTTGTCGAGGAAGTTGTCATCGGATTCGACCAGCAGGATGTGGCACCGGGGGCACGCCGCCGAGACCATGTCGAGGTCGAGCGAGATCTCGGCTGCCCAGCCCGGGTCAGGAGCCGGGAGGGGGCTCGCGTCGCCGTTCTGGTTGACCTTCGAGAAGCAGCCGTTGGCCGTGGTGCAGGGTGCGAGACCGAACTGCGCACGGTAGACGGCGAGGTCGGCCTCGGCGTTCGGGTTGTCGAACGCGTCGACGATGGCCACGGTCTGCCCGGCCCCGCCGGCCGCGGACGGCAGGTTGTAGGCGTCCCGCAGATCGCTCGGGCCGTACCCGGACGGGGTGTCGAGGGGTGACGCTCCGCGGTGCGACGCGACGTCGGTGCGCACCAGCGCGAAGCAGCGCGCGTACTGGTGCCGGTTCTCGGTCGGGCAGGCCGCGCGGGTCGGGGCGCCGGACTTGCTCGCCGTGCCCGACCCCGTCCCTGCAGTCGACGGCGCGGCTACGGCGAGCGCGACGGAGGCGACGAGACCCAGGACGGCCAGCAGCGCGGTGAGATACCGGCGCCGCGAGCGGGTGCCAGGCCGGGACGAGGTGCGGTGTGCTGACGGTGTTGGCATGGCCGAGCCCTTCGAGATCGAGTCGGAGTGCGCAACGGCTCGCCCCCCGGGGGGCGGACCGGCATCGCTCGCGACGACGTCATGCGCGGCCCGCGAGAGGCAACCTATGGGTTGTTTGTGGACAGATCAAGACACTGCGACGAAACAGCCTTACATCAGACCAAATCTTGATGATCGGCTTCCCTCGATATCAGCTTGCCGTCCCACCGGCACGAGTCGAGGTCGACCCGGTCGCCGGTGAATCTGACTCCCTCAGCCAGCAGGCGTTGGCGCTGCTCGGAATACAGGTGCTCGGCCAGGCTTCCGTTCGACCGCAGCACGCGATGCCACGGCACGGTGTCACCGTCGAGAGCCAGCACCCGCCCGACCGTGCGGGGTGAGCGAATCCCGGCGTACTCCGCAACGTCGCCGTAGGTCATTACGTGGCCGCGCGGGATCGCCGCGACGCATGTCAGAACCGCGTCGGTGAAATCTGGTGACTCCGGCATTGTCTCTCGTCATGTCGCGGCGGTCGATGAGGAAATTCCGCTGCCGTTGTCGGTCGAGCGTGCCATGATTTCGGCCAGCGATCGACTATCGCCGCCACTCGAACCTGCCGGAGGTCACGATGCAACGGCTGGCTGAATTCGTCCTGCGCCACCGCAGACTCGTCCTCGCGTTCTGGGGCCTCGTGTTCGTCGCGGGTGCGGCACTGGCCGGCACGACAAGCGACCGACTGACGATCGACTTCTCGCTACCCGGCCAGCCGGGCACCCAGACCGCGCACCAGATCAAGGCCGCGCTGGGAAACGGCGGCGATACCAGCCCCTACCTGGTCACCGTCACGCTGCCCAGCGGCCAGCAGGTCGGCGACCACGCCGACGAGGTGGCCAAGACCTTCGCTGCGGTCGAGACCGGAGTGCCCGACGTTCGCGTGCTGGACGAGGCGAACACCGGCGACACGGCGTTCCGGACCGAGGACGGGCGTACCGCGTATGCGCTCGTGTTCTACCGGTTCAACCCGTCGCCGACTGCCACCCTGCAGACCGACGCCATCACCGCGGCCGCCACCGCCGCAGCGCCGAGCGGCGCGACCGTTCGCGTCACCGGTGAGGACGCCCTGGCCGTCGGCGACGAGAACTCCGGCCCCGGCGTCCTTGGCGAGACACTACTCGGCGGGGTCGGCGCACTCGTCGTCCTGGTGTTCGTGTTCGCATCGTTCCTGGCGCTGCTGCCGCTCGTGGTCGCCGCAGTCTCGATCCTCGCCACCTTCCTGATGCTGCTGCCGATCACGTACCTGACCGATGTGTCGTTCATCGTCCAGTTCCTGATCGCACTGGTCGGTCTCGGCGTCGCGATCGACTACTCGCTGCTGCTCGTCAATCGATGGCGCGAGGAACGCGACCACGGCCGGGACAACCACGACGCGGTCGTCGTCGCGATGCAGACCGCGGGGCACGCGGTGGTAGTCAGCGGGGTGACCGTGGCGATCGGCCTGCTCGCCCTCGTCGTCCTGCCGGTGCCGTTCATGCGCAGCATG
The DNA here is from genome assembly GCA_963750295.1 of uncultured Actinomycetota bacterium. Classification (GTDB taxonomy): domain Bacteria; phylum Actinomycetota; class Actinomycetes; order Mycobacteriales; family Jatrophihabitantaceae; genus CAVVPY01. The sequence goes on along the minus strand of CAVVPY010000001.1, from coordinate 356,348 downwards.
GGCTACGGCGGCGCCCTCATCCCGTTGGCCAGCGTCATGACGACGCTGACCTTGACGCCGGCCATCCTCGGCGGCATCGGCCCGCGGGTCGACTGGCCGCGGCTACGCCACGAAGACCGCGCGAGCCGGTTCTGGAGCCGGTGGGCCGCGCTCGTCGTGCGACGTCGGTGGATCGCCGCCGGCGCCGCGCTGGTGATGCTGTTCGCGCTGATCGGCGCGTTCCTCGGCATCAAGATCGGCCTGGCGTCCTCCGGTTCGCTCGCGAAGAACGGGCCGGCCTACGAGGGCCTGCAGACGCTCGAGAAGGGCGGCATCACCAGCGGGACGCTCACCCCGATGGAGATCCTCGTCAGTGCTGACCAGGCCGCCGCCACCGCGACCACGGTCGCGAAGGTCGACGGGGTCCTGCACGTGTTCCGCTCCACCGATCCGAGCAGCAATCAGAACGGGCAGACCGTGCTCGTCGTCGTGCCCGATGACGAAACCGTCAACTCCAAGAGTGTCGGCGTCGTGAAGCGGGTGAAGTCGGCCGTGGACGGGCTACCCGGCGTGGCCGGCGTCGCCGGCGTGGGCGCCGCGCAGATCGACTTCCTCAAGGCGGTCTACGGCAACTTCCCGCTGATGCTGGTGCTGATCGCGTTGCTCACCTACGTGCTACTGGTGCGTGCATTCAGGTCGCTACTGCTACCCCTCAAGGCAGTGATCCTGAATCTGGTCTCGCTCTCGGCGACGCTCGGGCTGATGGTCCTGTTCTGGCAGGACGGCCACGGCTCGAACGCCATCTTCGGCATCGTGGGCACCGGGGCGGTGACGTTCTGGATCCCGCTGATGCTCTTCGCATTCCTGTTCGGGCTCTCGATGGACTACGAGGTGTTCATCCTGTCCCGCGTCCGCGAGGAGTACGACGCGGCCCGGTCGACGGACGCGGCCATCATCGAGGGTGTCGGCCGCACCGGTCGGCTGGTCACGAGTGCGGCGCTGATCCTGTTCCTGGCCTTTGCCGCGCTCGCCTCGGGACCGGGGACCGACCTCAAGGTGCTGGCCACCGGACTCGGCTTCGGGATCCTGCTCGACGCGACGATCGTGCGCGCCCTGCTGGTGCCGTCACTCGTCTCGCTGTTCGGCAGGTGGAACTGGTATCTGCCGGCCCGGCCCGCGAAACTGTTCCGGGTCGCACCGTCCTACCCGCACCCCGAGCGGGATGAGCCGCTTCGGCCCGAGCGGACACCTGCCTAGGCCACCGCGTTAGATTCCACGAACCGCGTTCCCCGACGGACGGAGCCGCATGGCCGACGCCTTCCACCCGAACCTGCGCCACGTCCGCGCCGGCGGCCTCGACGCCGACACCGCGCAGACGCCCGGCATGCAGCGTTACGCAGCGATCAGCAGCAGCACCGTCGGCTCCGAGCGGCTCTGGATGGGGCAGACGCGCGTGCAGCCGCAAATGCAGTCGGCCAACCACCATCACGGCGAGTCCGAGACGGCCATCTACGTGGTGAGCGGCCGCCCCGAGTTCGTGTTCCTCGACGAGCACAGTGGTGACGAGACCCGGCTGCATCCCGAGCCCGGTGATTACGTCTTCGTCCCGCCGTTCACCCCGCACCGCGAGGAGAACAACGACCCCGTTACCGAGGCGATCGTCGTGATCGCGCGCAGCACGCAGGAGGCGATCGTAGTCAACCTGCCGACGCTGCGGCCGATGGGTAGCGATGCTGATGAGCAGGCGAATTCCGGGTGTCGTGGTGGACCTCAGTCGTGATCCGCCGCTAGCTTGGCGGCGGCTACCCTGTCCGAACTCGATCGGAGCGAGACCATGAGCGGCGTACGGGTCCTGGTCGGCACGCGCAAGGGAGCGTTCGTGCTCTCCTCGGACGAGCCACGGCAGAAGTGGGACGTGCAAGGTCCGCACTTCCCGGGCTGGGAGATCTACCACGTGGCGGGATCGCCCGCCGATCCGAACCGGCTCTACGCCGCACAGTCCACGGGCTGGTTCGGGCAGGTGGTGCAACGCTCGGACGACGGCGGGCAGAGCTGGCAGCCGGTCGGCAACGACTTCACCTACGCCGGCGTGCCGGGCACCCATCAGTGGTACGACGGCACCCCGCATCCGTGGGAATTCGCCCGCGTCTGGCACCTGGAACCCTCGCTCACCGACCCCGACACCGTCTACGCCGGAGTCGAGGACGCCGCGCTGTTCCGGTCGACCGACGCCGGCGCCACGTGGCAGGAACTGCGGGGGCTGCGCGAGCACGGCTCCGGCTCGCAGTGGCAACCAGGCGCCGGTGGCATGTGCCTGCACACGATCGTCCTCGACCCGGCCAACCCGGAGCGGATCTTCGTCGCGATCTCGGCGGCCGGGGTGTTCCGCACCGACGACGGCGGCCAGACCTGGGCGCCGGTGAACAAGGGCCTGCTGTCCGACGGCATCCCGTCCCCGGCGGCCGAGGTCGGCCACTGCGTGCACAACCTGGCGATGCACCCGTCACGGCCCGAGACGCTGTACATGCAGAAGCACTGGGACGTCATGCGGACCGACGACGCGGGCGACAACTGGACCGAGGTCAGCGGCAACCTGCCGAGCGATTTCGGCTTCCCGATCAGCGTGCACGCGCACGAGCCGGACACCGTGTACGTCGTGCCGATCACCAGCGACTCGCACCACTTCCCGCCCGACGGCAAGCTGCGCGTGTATCGCAGTCGCACCGGCGGCACCGAGTGGGAGGCTCTCACCGACGGGTTGCCGCAGGAGGATTGCTACGTCAATGTCCTGCGCGACGCGATGGCAGTCGACTCGCTGCCGGAGTGCGGCGTGTACTTCGGCACGACCGGCGGTCAGGTGTACGCCTCGGCCGATTCCGGCGACACCTGGGCGCCGATCGTGCGCGACCTGCCCTCGGTGCTGTCGGTCGAGGTGCAGACGCTGTCATGATCCGGGTGCGGTTACCGGCGCACCTGCGCCAGCTGGCCCACTGCGAGCGCGAGTTGGTCGTGGCAGCCGATCCGACCCAGCGCGCCGTCATCGACGCGCTCGAACTGCAGTACCCGATGCTGCGCGGCACCATCCGCGATCCGGCCACCGGCCTGCGCCGGGCCTTCGTCCGCTTCTACGCCTGCGAGCAGGACCTGTCCCACGAATCGCCGGACGCGCCGCTGCCTGAGCCGGTCGCGTCGGGCAAGGAGCCGCTGCTCGTCATCGGCGCGATGGCGGGCGGCTGACCAGCTAAGGCAGGCCGCAGCCGAACTGATCCCCGCGGCCGGTCGACTACCGATGCGGTCGTCGGCTGCCCCTGTGCCAGTCCTCTTCCGGGCCGACCTGATCGCCCGCGGTCACGAATTGCGGGCGCTCGCGCAAGCTGCGCTTCAGCTCGCTGAACCCCGGGAATCGCGCCAGCCCGACCACGTGGTCCCACAGTCGAAGCGCGTCCTCGTCGGACGGCACCCGACTGATGACCGGGCCGAAGAACGCGACTCCCGTCGGCGGGTCGAAGTGAATGATCGGCGTACCGACGTCTCGTCCGGTCAGGCCGAGCGCTTCGTCGGTGTCGGCTCGGATCTGCTCATCGTAGGAGTCGTCGTCCAGCGCTGCGGCGAGACTCCTCGGCAGCCCGGCGTCGGCGAGGACGGGTTCGACGAAGGCTGGGGTCCCGCGCAGATCGTCGCCGGCCGCGCCGGCCGGCCGATCGAAGATGTTGGTGCCGTACGCCTCGTAGAGCCGGGCCACCGCATCGTTTCCGTGCTGGGTTCGCGCGGCGGCGGCGACCCGAAGCAGTTTGAGGCCGGTCACGTGACCGGTTGCGTACCCGGCTGGGAACCGGGCGTCGTAGTCGACGGCCGAGTTGACCATCCACAGTGAGATGAACCGCCAGTCGACGGTGAACCCGCGCAGGTCGGCCACGCGGCGGACCCACTTGCTGGTGAGCCACGCGAACGGGCAGACCGGATCGAAGTAGAAGTTCACCTGGTCGCGTGTCGCGGACCTCGGACCAGCTACCTCGTCAGATCCAGGGCTCACCATGTGGGCAGAACCGTCGCACTCGTGAGTTTCATTCCAGGACGCCTGCATGAGAGGGGGCCGCCGTGACCTCAGCCGACGGGGGCTGGCTCGCCACAACCTGGCAATTCGTGCACGAGCAGTTGCCACCGGCACCGGCCGCGGTGGTCGAGCTCGGTTGTGGCCCGCAGGGTGGTTTCGTCCCGGCATTGCGCTCGGCCGGGTACGACGCCGTCGGGATCGACCCGGCGGCTCCCGAGGGTTCCGAGTACTCGCGGATCGAGTTCGAGCGGCACGAGTTGGCCGCTTCGGTGGACGCCGTCGTCGCAAGCACGTCGCTGCACCACGTTGCGGACCTGGCCGACGTGGTCGACCGAATTGCCGCAGCACTCGTCCCCGACGGGGAACTGGTGGTCGTTGAGTGGGCCCACGAGCGCTTCGACGAGGCGACCGCGCGTTGGTGCTTCGAGCGGCTCACCGATACGCACACCGATGCCGGTCACGACCACGACCACGTCGGCTGGCTGACCCGGCATCGGGACGACTGGGTGGCATCGGGCCAGCCGTGGGAGGCGTACTTCCACGCCTGGGCACAGCGCGAGCGTCTGCACACCGGCGACGAGATCGCCCAAGCCCTGCAGGCACGGTTCGACACGGTGCTGCTCGTCGACACTCCGTACTACTCCGCCGACCTCGACCGGGTGAGCCCGGTGACGGAGCAACTGGCCATCGACGCCGGGCGGATCAGCGCGGGTGGCATCCGCTACGTCGGCCGGCTGGCGCGTTCCTGCGGGCCGGCGTAGACCCGGACTCGCTGCTGGACGCGTGGCACGTAGACGTAGGTCGGGCTGGCGGCCTGGGGTGGCGTTATGACACCGACCGCTCACTCGCGGCGGCGTTGAGCCCCGGCTCTCACCGAGCCGGGGCTCACCAATCTCACCCGCAGTTCCGCAGTCGCTATGCGCGGTAGGTGCGGAACCGCTGTTGCACCCGCAGCGCCGGTGCGTAGCTGGTGTTCCCAGCCTGGGTGGCATTGATGACGCACCGGCCCACGCCGGTGACCGACACCGCCCCGTCGCTGGCCACCGTGCACACCGACGCCGACACCGACGCCGCCGAGAACACCACCGGGTTGCCGGACCCGCCGCCGGACGCCGTCACCATGTAGTCGTCACCGACGATCGCGTGCGCCGGCGGCGTCGAGGTGATCGAGATCGCCTGAGCAGTGCGCACCCGCATCACCTGCCGAGCCCGGGCCGGCGCGTAGTCCGCATCCCCGGCCTGATCAGCATTGATCCGGCACAGCCCCGCCGCGTCGAAGGACACCGACCCGTCACCGGCGACCGTGCACACCGACGCCGACACCGACGCAGCGGAGAACACCACCGGCCCACCACCAGACGCGCTCGCCGTCGCGCTGTAGCTGCCACCCGGCACCGCGTTCATGGGCACACTCGAGGTGAACGTCACCGTCTGCGCGTTACGCACCGTCACGTTCTGCTGCACCTGCGGCGCTGGCTCATAGGAATCGTCCCCAGCCTGATCGGCATCGATCACACACACACCCACAGCCGTGAACGACACCGACCCATCGGCCGCCACCGTGCAGCCGACCGACGACGCGTCGGCAGCGAACACCACGGGATTGCCCGAACCACCACCGGTCGCCGTCACCGTGTACGAATCACCCGGCACCGCATCGTCCGGCGGCACCGACGTGAACGTGATCGCCTGCGGCGTCAGCACCGGCGACGCAGACACCACCGAGACATCATCGAGGTAGTAGAAGAAGCACGCGTTCCTGCCGGCGAAGGTCACGGTCGGGCTGCCTGACGAAGCCGTAGTGAACTGATAGGTGAACTGCGTCCAATCGAAGGCTGCCGCGTTGGACATCTCCGCGAAGGTCTCGGAACCACCGGCAATTCCGCTGACTGTTACCGCGAAGTGATCGCCGCACGGAAGGTAGTTGCGGAGCCAGAAGCTGAAGTCGTAGGTCGTGTCGGGCGAGGTGCCGGTGATGACCTGGGAAAGGAAGGCGTCGCTTCCCTCGGAGCCAAACGCGAAGCTGTAGCCCGAGGCCCGACCCTCGGCTTGGACGCCCGTAGCGGCCACGTTGCCGGTAAGCGTCCAGGATGACGAGTCGCCGGTCTCGAATCCGCAGTTGACGACCACATTGGCAGGCGTGCCGCAATCATCGAGAGCTACCGCTGACGCCGGCGTGCTGGTGGCGACGAGTCCCACCGTGACGGCCGCGGCCGCCGCAACCGCGGCCAATGAGTTCTTGATCGCACCCATTCTCCGACCCTTCCTCCCTCTTGTCGCTCCCACGGATATGACGTGTTGACCCCGCCCCGCGAGAAGGTTGACTGGGAACCTAAAAGGCGTGTCAGGAAACGGCAAATTGGCGGAACCGAATCGGTGCGATACGTGCACAAGTCGCTACGCCGCGGGCAACTCACCTGATCAGGCGCATCGGCTACGTGTTGAGCCCGGTCCGCGGGACAGCCGGGCCGGGCTCAACGACCGCTACCGAGGGGACGCGCTACGGGCCGGCGTAGACCCGGACCCGCTGCTGGACGCGCGGCGCGTAGACCTAGGTTGCCCGAGTCACCACCGGTCGCGGCGACGGCGTAGTAGTCATCGACGATCGCGTGTGACGGGGCGGTCGAGGTGTCGATCGACTGCGCATAGCGCACCGCACCACCTGCCTAGCCCGGGCCGGCGCATAGTCCGCGTTGCCCGCCTGGTCGGCGTTGATCCGGCACAAGCCGATCGCGAAGAAGTACACCTTGCCCTCCTCGTGGACGTCGCACACGTCCGCCGACGATGAGGCTCTGGAGATGGACACGGGGTTACCTGACGCGCCACCGACCGTGGTCGCCACGTAGTAGTGCGTATACGGAAACGACCACAGTATGGCCACGGCGTTCGGGGGCGGGGACGAGGTGAACGTCACCGTCTGGGGCGGCGGGGCGACCACGACTGCCACATCGTCGAGGTCGAAGTAGTAGCAGTGGTTCCTGCCGGCGAACGTAATCGTCGGGCTGCCGGATGCGGCGGTCGTGAACTGCCGCGTGTACAGGTGATACGACTCGAGCTGGTGTCCTGCTGCACGGTGTAGGTCCGCGAGCCACCGGCAATGCCGTCGAGCGTGTAGCCGAAATGATTGCTGCCACCCGAAGCCATGTTGGCGAGCACAAAGCTGAGCTGGTAGGTGGTGTCCGGCACCGTCCCGGCGATGACCTGTGAGAGCAGCGAGTCATCGGGTACCAAGCTGCCGAATTGCATGGAATAGGAGCCAGAGAACCCCGGAACCCACGCTCCGGCGGCGCCGGCAAGCGTCCACGACGACGTGTCGCCAGTCTCGAATCCGCAGTTGTGCACGAGGTTACCGGCCACTTCGCACACGTCGCCCACCGCGGAGGGCAGGAGCTCCTGCCGCAACCAACCCGGCACCTACCATGGCGCCCGCCAGCACAACCGACGCCGCACGTCGACCAAGACGCATCCGTGTATCCCTCCATGGCCCTCATCTCGCCAGAGGCGGGTCGCCGAACGAGGCGGAAGGATGTGTCGAACCTAGGAACAATCGTGCAGAACGCAAACTCGTACGGAGTCGAGCCCCGGCCGGCGGGACTGCCGGCCGCGGCTCGACGAACCTCAAGCGCGGTCGCTACGCGCCGAAGACCCGAACCCGCTGCTGCATCCGGGGGGCGTGGACGTCGTCGCTGTTGCCGTGTTGCGTGGTGTTATGACACACCGGCCGACACTCGAGAAGATCGATTGCCCGCAACCGGCGAGCCCAGGCAGTTCGAGTTCCGAAAGCCCGAACTCGCTCAGGAATCAGTACGACGGCAACGACGGATCGACCTGGTTGACCCAGGCAGTGACACCACCCTGGACGTGGACCGCGTCCCGGAACCCGGCGCCCTTCACGGCCGCCAGCGTCTCGGCCGAGCGCACCCCGGTCTTGCAGTACATGACGATCTGCTTGTCCTGCGGCATCGAGGCGAGCGCGTCGCCGCGCAGGATCTCGTCCTTCGGCACCAGCGTCGCGCCCGGGATGCGCACGATCTCCCACTCGGCCGGCTCACGGACGTCCACCAGATAGATCGGCTTGTCCGAGTCGATGAGGTCCTTCAGTTCGGATGCAGTGATCGTCGACCCCGCTGCAGCCTGCTGCGCCTCTTCCGACACCACGCCGCAGAACGACTCGTAGTCGATCAGTTCGGTGATCGCGACCGTGTTCGGGTCCTTGCGCACCTTGATCTCGCGCCACGTCATGTCCAGCGCGTCCAGCACGAGCAACCGACCCACGAGCGGCTCACCGATGCCGGTGATCAGCTTGATCGCCTCGTTCACCATCACCGACCCGATCGACGCGCAGAGCACGCCGAGCACGCCACCCTCGGCGCACGAGGGCACCATCCCGGGCGGCGGCGGGTCGGGGTACAGGTCGCGGTAGTTGGGTCCGTACTCGTTCCAGAAGACCGAGACCTGCCCGTCGAAGCGGTAGATCGAGCCCCACACGTAGGGCTTGTTCAGCAGCACGCATGCGTCGTTGACGAGGTAGCGCGTGGCGAAGTTGTCGGTGCCGTCGACGATCAGGTCGTAGCCGCTGAAGATGTCGAGGACGTTGTCGTTGTCCAGTCGGGTCTCGTGGACGTTGACGGTGATCAGCGGGTTGATCTCACGGACGCTGTCGCGCGCCGACTCGGCCTTCGAGCGGCCGATGTCGCTCTGGCCGTGGATGATCTGCCGTTGCAGGTTCGACTCGTCCACCGTGTCGAACTCGACGATGCCGAGCGTCCCGACACCGGCGGCGGCCAGGTACATCAGGGCGGGTGAGCCGAGACCGCCCGCGCCGACGCAGAGCACCTTGGCGTTCTTGAGCCGCTTCTGCCCGGCCATCGCGACGTCCGGGATGATCAAATGCCGGCTGTACCGCCGGACCTCTTCGATGGTCAACGACTCGGCGGGCTCGACGAGCGGCGGGAACGTCACGGCAACAGACCTCCGGGCAGGTTACGGGAGTACAGCAGGTCCAACGGACAATCCCGCCGGGCCATTCCCAGTGTCCCTCACGCCCGGGAGCGGTCAGTCCTGCAGGTTGTACTCGTTGTTCTGTGGGTTGTCCGGACCCTCGACCCCCGGGGCATCCGTGGCGCCCGGCGGATACGGCCAGGGGTTCGCCTGGCACTGCTTGCCCGTCGACGCCGACTTCAGGCCGATGGTCTGTTGCATCATCACCGGCGCCAGGCCGCCGGCCAGGCAGTCGTGCGCGTGCTGATGCCCGAGCGCATGACCGTCCTCGTGGTTGATCATGTAGGTCCGGTACGCGGCGAGGTCACCGACGTAGGGCGCGGCACCCCGCATCCAGCGGGCCACGTTGATCACCACGCGGTTCGCGTCCAGTCCGGGCATGGTGTAGGCCGTGGCGTAACAGGACGTCTCGACGTGGATGGTGTAACCGCAGTAGTCACGCACCGTCATGCGCGAGGTCAGGCTGACGTGGAAATCGATCGGCCCGGACGACACCCGCTGCACCGCGACGCCGTGCCCCGACCAGCTGCGCTTGTCGGACAGGACGCTCTGCACCATCGCAGCGAACTGCGCCGTGTCGACGCCGGTGACCCCGTTCTCCACCTCGATGTCGTAGCGGTGGACGGTGCCGCTGCCGACGACCGAGCTGGTTCCCTTCAGCACCCGGAACGTGCCGGTGCCGGTCATCGTCACCGGCGGACCGGACGGCAGCGCACCCAGGGCGAGCACGTCGTTCGCGGCACCGGTCCCCGGCTGATCGGACTTCAGCGCGATGTTGGCGTCAGCCAGCGGCGGTGCCGACGCACCTGCCGCCGGACTCCCGCCGGTGCCGGCAGTCGTGCGTGCTGCCGGCGAACTGCGCGCGGTCATCAACGCGGCAATGGTGACGACGACGAGGATGGGTAGCGCGTAGGCCCGCCAGCCGTACTTGCGGACGAACTCGCGGACCATCGAGGGCATGGTCGGTTCACCGCCACCGAACTGCGCGGCGGTGCGGCGCGCGGTGAGCACGTCCTCCTCGTGGTCCGGACGCACGCTGTTCACCACAGCTCATCCCCCAGCGAGCGCGCCGGATCGTCATTGCCGATCACGGTCCTACAGTGCCACACACCGTTGTGCGTACGCGGACATCAGTGCGGCGTGCCCTCCGGTCAAGTTCCGGCCCGGATCGCAGCGTCGTCGAGGAGCGCCAGGACCGCGCGCGCCACCGACGTCGGGTCCTCCATCTGCGCGGTATGGCCGACCCCGACGAGGAACAGCAGCCGCGAGTCCGGGATCGCATTCGCCACGATCGGGGCGAGGTCCGGGGCGACCAGGCGGTCGGTATCGCCCCACACGACCAACGTCGGCGCAGTGATCGTGCGCATCGCAGCCCAGCCGGCCCGGCCACGGAAGAACTGCGAGCCGGCCAGCGCGCGCATCGAACTGATCATCGCGCGATCGGCCCACGGGAAGCGCAGGCGAAAGCTCGCTTCCTCGACCGACTCGTCCATGCGTCGCTGCGGGTAACGCGAGGGATCGGCGAAGCACACGTCGATCGTCAACTTGGCGCGCGTCCGCGGTGAGACCTTGCGCATCCGCCGCAGCACCGCCGGGCCGATGACAGGGACGACGATCAGGGCCACCCGCGGATCGTTCCGGAGCGGGTGCAGGCGCAGCCGCACATCCGGCACGGCCGGCGAGATCAGCGTCAGCGTGCGAACGAGGTCCGGGCGTCGCGACGCGACCAGGATCGACACGGCACCGCCCATCGAGTTCCCGACAAGGTGCACCGGTCCGCGGCCGGACACGCGCAGGTAGTCGATGACCGTCCGGGCGTGCTGGTCTAGGGAATAGCCGGAGCGAGACGGGCCGGAGCGGCCGAAGCCCGGTAGGTCGATCGCCTCGATGTCGAGCCGGTTTCGCAGCAACCCGGCGACATCGGTCCAGTTGTGCGAGGAACCACCGAGACCGTGCACCAGCAGGGCCGGCTCGGCGGCTTCGCGCAGCGGTTTGGTGATCCGGACGAAGATCTCGGTGCCGTCGAGGTCGACGTGCCGGCCCGGCCAGGGCGCCGTCACGTCATCGAGTGCGGGCAGTTCCTCCTGCGAGCACCGGGCGACTCGCGGCTCGGCCTGATGACGTCCCATCAGGCGGACTTGCGCGCGGGGGTCTGCTTCGCGGCCTTCTTGGCGGGCGCCTTCTTCGCAGCGGCCTTCTTGGCGGGCGCCTTGTTCGCGGCAGCCTTCTTGGCGGGCGCCTTCTTCGCAGCGGCCTTCTTGGCGGGCGCCTTCTTCGCAGCGGCCTTCTTGGCCGGCGCCTTCTTCGCAGCGGCCTTCGTCGCCACCGCTTTCGCCGTGGCCTTCGCCGGCGCCCGCTTCGGCGTCGTCGAAGCGCTGACCTCGCCGCGTCCCTTCTTGGCAGCGGCGACCGACGCGCGCAGCGCCGACATCAGGTCGACCACGTTGCCGGCACTCGGCTGCGCCTCTTCCGGCTCGACGATCTCGCGACCCTCGACCTTGGCGTCGATCACCTCTTGCAGCGCGGCCCGGTAGTCATCGGTGTACTCCTCGGCGTCGAAGTCACCCGACATGCTGGCCACGAGCGAGTCGGCCATCGACCGTTCCTGCGGCCGCAGGTCCACATCCGAATCGAGGAAGCCGAAGGCCGGTTCACGCACCTCGTCCGGCCAGATCATCGTTTCCATCACGATCACACCGTCGCGCACGCGCAGGGTGGCCAGTTGCTCGCGGTTGCGGATGGCGACCTTGACCAGCCCGACCTGACCGCTCGAGTCAAGCGCGTCGCGCAGCAACAGGTACGGCTTGATCGCGTTGTTCTCGGGCTCGAGGTAGTAGCTCTTCGCGAAGTAGATCGGATCGATCTGTTCCATCGGCACGAACTGCAGGACGTCCACGACCCGGGCCGTCGGCAGGGGCAGATCGGCGAAGTCCTCGTCGGTGAGCACCACGGTCTCGCCGCTGGGCAGTTCGTAGCCCTTCGCGATCTCGCTGTACGGCACCTCTTCGCCGTCGACCTCGGCAACCCGCTTGTAGCGGATTCGCGAGCCGTCCGACCGGCGTACCTGGTGGAAACTCACGTCGCGTTCCTCGGTGGCGGTGTACAGCTTCACCCCGATACTGACCAGCCCGAAGGAGATGCTGCCCTTCCAGATCGCACGCATGTAACCAGAATGGACGAGTGCAGCCCATGCTCGCCACCGCAACCGACGTCCTGCCCCGCGGGACGGGCTGGGCCTATGAGTTCAAATGGGACGGTGTGCGCGCTCTGGTGGACGTGTCCGAGCGCGGCGTACACCTGTTCAGCAGGCGCGGCAACGAGGTCACGACGGCCTACCCGGAGCTGGTCCGCCTGGCCGCGAAGGCCGAGGACGCGCTGGTGGACGGCGAGATCGTGGCCTTCGTCGACGGCCGACCGTCCTTCGAGGCGCTGCAGGCGCGCATGCACGTCCGCTCGGCGGCGGAGGCGAAGCGATTGAGCCGAGAGATTCCGGTCACCTTCGTCGCCTTCGACCTGCTGCGCCGCTTCGGCGTCGAGCTGACGCCCCGCCCGTACTCGGACCGGCGCGCGACGCTGGAACGCTGGCTGGCCGACGAGCCGGACTGGACGCTGAGCCCGAGCTTCGACGACGGGGTCGCGACCGAGGCAGCCGCGCGTGAGCACGGGCTCGAAGGCGTGGTGGCGAAACGGACCGCCTCCGGTTACCGATTCGGCGTGCGCTCGCGTGACTGGGTGAAGCTGCGCTTCGTCAACACCGGCGACTTCGTCGTCGTCGGGTGGGAGGCGCCCGCCGCGGCGCCCGAGGAACTCAGCTCGCTGGTCCTCGCCCGATGGGCCGACGGGGAACTCTGCTTTGCGGGCAAGGCAGGCAGCGGCCTGACCGGACGCACGGCGTCGGACCTGCACCGTCGGCTGACCCCGCGGACTACCTGCGTGCTCCGCTCCGAACCGCCGCGCAGCCCCGGCCGCTCGACGCACTGGGTAGAACCAGAGATCGTGGTCGAGGTGAAGTACGCGGCCTGGACGGGTGAGGGCCGCTTGCGGCATCCGGTCTTCGCGCGGCTGCGCCCGGACAAGACAGCGGACGAGGCGGAGGGCTGATGGCGACGAAATCGGCGGACAAGATCGGCGTCGATGTGGAGGGCCGCACCCTGCAGCTCACCAACCTGAGCAAGGTGCTCTACCCCGAGATCGGGTTCACCAAGGGCGAGGTCATCGACTACTACTCACGGATCGCACCGGTCCTGCTGCCGCACCTCGCCGACCGTCCACTGACGGTCAAGCGCTACCCGAACGGGGTGGAGGGCAAGTTCTTCTTCGAGAAGAACGCCGCCCGTGGGACGCCGGACTGGGTGCGCACCGTGACGCTGCCCGTGCCGGGATCGACGAAGAATCGCGAGACGATCGATTTCGTCGTGGTCGAGGAACTCGCCGCGCTCGTCTGGCTGGCAAATCTGGCAGCGCTCGAACTGCACGTGCCCCAGTGGCGGGTGCCGCGGCGCGCCCGCAAACCACGCACCGACCTGCTCGTGTTCGACCTCGACCCCGGCCCGCCTGCCGGCATCGCCGAGTGTTGCGAGGTCGCCTTGCTGGTTCGCGACGTCGTAGCCGAGGACGGGCTCACTCTCGTTCCCAAGACGTCCGGGTCGAAGGGGATGCAGGTGAGCGCGCCGATCGTGGTCGACGATCCCGATCTGCCGTCGCGCTACGCCCACGCGGTCGCCGAGCGGCTCGAAGCCGCGCACCCGAAGCTCGTGGTCTCGCGGATGACGAAGTCACTGCGCACGGCCAAGGTGTTCGTCGACTGGTCGCAGAACAACGCGGCCAAGACCACCGTCGCCCCGTATTCGCTGCGGGCGCGGGACGAACCGACAGTCTCGACCCCGCTCACCTGGGACGAGGTCGCCGCCGGCGCGCCCCTGCGGTTCACGGCGGGCGAGGTGCTCGACCGGGTCGAGTCACACGGCGACCTGTTCGCCGACACCCTCTCGGACGAGCGCCGGGCCCGGATCACGGCGCAGATGGCTACTCGCGAGTAGAGTCTGGCCGTCCCGGATCGCCCCCGTCCGATTCGCTGGAGGATGACTGGAATGTCGAGCGCCCCCGAGCTCTCGCGCGGCGCCCGCATGCCCCGATCCGCGCGACGCAAGCAACTTCTCGCCGCCGCCCAGGAGGTCTTCGTCGCGAACGGCTACCACGCCGCGGCGATGGACGACATCGCCGAGCGGGCCGGTGTCTCGAAGCCGGTGCTCTATCAGCATTTCCCTGGCAAGCTCGACCTGTACCTGGCACTCATCGACACGCAGGCCGAGGCGCTGAGCCAGGCCGTCGTCGACGCGCTCGAGGGCACAGACGACAACAGCGAGCGGGTGCACCGCGTCCTGACCGCGTACTTCGAGTTCGTCGACCGCGACGACCACGGCGGTGCCTTCCGGCTGATCTTCGAGACCGATCTCGGCAACGAGCCCTCGGTCCGTGAACGCGTCGAGGGCGTCTCGCAGATGACGATGAAGGCCGTCGCCGAGACCGTGGCCGCGGACACCGGGCTCGACCGGGCCCGCGCCGAATTGCTGTCGACCGCGCTGACCGGTGCCGCCCAGGTGGCAGCACGCTGGTGGCTGGCCGCGGACAAGCCCATCTCGCAGGAGGACGCGGTCCGCCTGCTCGAGTCGCTGCTCTGGCGAGGGATCTCCAACTTCCCCCGCCAATAGCCCCGGCGTTCGCTGAGGGCGCAGGGGTATCGGCGCTGACCGCACCGGGCCTCGACTAGCGTTGGCGGCCAGAGCTGTGACGAGAGGTGGAACCCGCGTGGAGGTCAAGATCGGCGTGCTGCACACGCCGCGCGAGATCGTTGTCGATAGCCCGCAGACCACCGAGGAGGTCGAGGCGCTCGTGGCGACCGCGCTCAAGAGCGTGGACGGGCAGCTGTCGCTGACCGACGAGAAGGGTCGCAAGGTGATCGTCCCGTCGAACCTGATCGCGTACGTCGAGATCGCCCAGGCCGATCAGCGCCGGGTGGGGTTCATCAGCCAGTGAGCCGAGCCGGGCGGCCGTGAAACTGGGCCGGGCGCTCGCGGTGGGTGCCGTCGTCAGCGGCGCTCCGTCCACGCTGTGGGCGCTCGCGTCCGGACACGACCCGCTCGGGGCCACCCGGGCGGCCGGCCGGTTACTGGCGCCGGACGAGGCCCGGACGTGGCGGCTGCTGGCCTGTGCCGGCGTCGCACATGCAGCGCTGACGCTGGCGTGGGGCGCGGTTCTCACCGTCGCGCTGCCGAGGCGCCGACGGGTTCTGGCCGGTGCGGTGGCCGGTCTCGGGATCGCGGGCGTCGATCTCGGCCTGGCGCACCTGAGCGCGGCACCGCGCTTCGCCGCGGTGCGGGCGCTGCCGGTCGGCCCCCAACTCGCCGACCACGCGGCATTCGGTGCCACGGTGGCGCTCCTGACCGCCTGACTCAGGTCGAGAGGCCGAGCGCCGCCATCCGCTCCTCGTGCCGCGCCGTGATCCGGCTGATGAGCGCCGCCACCCCCGACAGGTCGCCGGTGCCCTCGATGAGCAGCACCATGAGCGCGTCCCGGTCGGCGAGCACGTGCTGGGTCTGGCTGATCGCCTCGCCGACCAGCCGCCGCGCCCACAGCGCGAGCCGACCCGCCTGCGCGGGCTGGGCGGCGAGCGCGGCACGCACCTCACGCACCGCGAACTCGGCGCGGCCGCGGTCAGCGACGACGTGCTCGATCAACGCCCTGGTCTCGGCATCGACGAACGCGGCCACCTCGCGATAGAAGTCGTCGGCCATCCCGTCCCCGACGTAGGCCTTGACCACGCACTCCAACCAGGTCGACGGCTCGGTGAGCGAGTGGTAGGTCTCCAGGGCGGCGACAAAGGGCTCCATCGCCGCTTCGGGGGAAGCGCCGAGGTCCTGCAGCCGGGCGGCCAGCGTGTCGAAGTTGGCCATCTCCCCCGCTGCCATGGCCGACATCTCGGCACGCCCGGCCAGCGAGGGGGCCATCCGCGCGTCCTCGGCGAGCCGGTCGAAGGCAGCGAGTTCGCCGTACGCGAGGGCGCCGAGCAGGTCGGTCACGGCGTCGGACGAGGGCACGTTCGGCAGGGTAGCGGTCGTGCCGGTACCATCGGTGGCAAGAAGTACCATCGAATCTGCGCGTTGACCGCGCTCAGGTGCGGCGCCTCCCGACAGACACCGTCGGTCCCGAAGGCCCACCTCACTGGAGCGGATACACCAGCGGCCGACGCACCTTGCTGCGAGGACACCGCTCCGCATGACCGAATCGCCTGACAGTTCCGCTGCCACGACCACAACGACCGTCACCGGCCTCGCCGACGAGGAAGAAGTCGCCCCGCTGGCGGCGCGCGCGCCCGTTCGCGCGGACAGCCCCGCCTTCGCCGACTTCGACATCAAGCCCGAGATCGTCGCCGCGCTGGCCGACGTCGGCATCGTGAAGACCTTCGCCATCCAGGAGATGACGCTGCCGATCGCGCTCGCCGGGCAGGACCTCATCGGCCAGGCTCGCACCGGCACCGGCAAGACGCTCGGATTCGGCGTCCCCCTGCTCAACCGGCTCGAACTGCCCGGCGGCAAGGCTGCCGCCCCCCAGGCGTTGGTCATCGCCCCCACTCGCGAACTCGCGGTCCAGGTCTCCGGTGACCTGAAGGCGGCCGGCAGCCGGCTCGGCGCCCGGGTGCTCACGATCTACGGCGGCCGGGCCTACGAGCCACAGGTCGAGGCGTTGCGCAACGGCATCGAGGTCGTCGTCGGGACGCCGGGACGGTTGCTCGACCTGGCGCAACAGGGGCACCTCGTGCTCGGTGCCGTGCAGACGCTCGTGCTGGACGAAGCCGACGAGATGCTCGACCTCGGGTTCCTGCCGGACATCGAGAAGCTGATGAAGATGGTCCCGGACAAGCGCCAGACCATGCTGTTCTCCGCGACGATGCCGGGGCCGATCGTCGCCCTCGCCCGGACGTTTCTCGTCCAGCCGATGCAGATCCGCGCCGAACACGGTGCCGAGAACACCAGCACCGACCACGTCGACCAGTTCGTCTACCGGGCGCACGCGATGGACAAGGTGGAGGTGCTGGCGCGTGTGCTCCAGGCGCGCGAGCGCGGCCTGACGCTCATCTTCGTCCGCACCAAGCGCTCGGCAGCCAAGGTCGCCGACGACCTGGCCGGGCGCGGGTTCGCCGTCGCGGCCGTCCACGGCGATCTCGGTCAGGGCGCCCGCGAACAGGCGCTGCGGGCGTTCCGCTCCGGCAAGGTCGACGTGCTGGTCGCCACCGACGTCGCCGCCCGCGGTCTGGACGTCGAGGGCATCAGCCACGTCGTGAACTACCAGGCGCCCGAGGACGAGATGACCTACGTCCACCGCATCGGCCGTACCGCCCGCGCGGGTGCCCAGGGCAACGCCGTCACGCTCGTCGACTGGGACGATCTGCCGCGCTGGAAGCTCATCTGCGACAAGCTCGACCTGCCGTTCCACGAGCCGGTCGAGACCTACTCGACGTCCCCGCACCTCTACCTCGAACTGAACATCCCGCCCGAGGTGACCGGCGTGCTGCCCCGCGCCGGCCGCACCCGGGCCGGGCTCGAGGCCGAAGAACTCGAAGATCTCGGTGGACGTGACCCGGGCCGCGCTCGGGGGCGTACCGGCCCCGGCCGCCCGGACGAGCGTCCGGCGCGACGCTCCGATGACGCTCCCGCACGTCCGGCCCGGCCGGCCCGGCAGCGCAGCCGCGTCCGCACCCGTGGCGGACAGCCGGCCGGCGAGAACGGCGCGGCCGGGCAGGGCAGCGCGTCCACCGCCCCAGGCGGCACCGGCCAGCCGGCTGCTGCCCGGCGACGGCGCCGCGGCCGGGGCGGGCCCAAGCCCGCTGCCGAGTAGCCACACGCGGATGCGTCACGATGACAACGTGGACAGTGACGCGGCACAGCCGCAGGCGGTAAGCACCGCGTCGCCGCCCCCGCCCGATCCGGTCGTGCGCCAGTACGAGGCCCGGATGCGACCCTGGCGGATCGGGTACGCCGTCGCACTCGTGGCGCTCGTCCTGGGGGCCGTCGCGATCGTGAAGATCGCCTACTCGCGCGGCGAGATCAGCCACGCGAGCTTGCAGACGGTGGCCGCGCCGCCGCCGGCGGTCCCTCTCGCCCCCGCGTCCGCGACGCTCACCCAGGCGTGGACGAGCGCCGACCGCGCGGCGATCGGCATCCCCTACGACGCCGGCACGATCGTCACGCACGACACGCGTGCGGTCCGCGGACGGGATGCCCGCACCGGCGCGATCACCTGGAGCTACACGCGCACCGACCGCACGGTCTGCGCCGCCATCCAGGTCCAGCGGGTGACGATCGCGGTGTACGAGCTGGCCGGCAACTGTGACGAGTTGACTGCCCTCGACACCGCTACCGGCAAGCGGATGTGGACGCGGACCCTCGACAAGGACGGCCAGCCCCTCAACGGGCACCCAACCTACGCCGTCACCCCCTTCACGGTCATGTTCACCACTCCCGGCGTGATCTACGCGGTTGACCCCTCCGGGGGGCTGGACCGATGGGTATTCGCCGAGGACGGGTGCACAATCACCCACGCGACACTGGGTACCGCCGGCGCGCTGATCAGCCAGACATGCACCGACCGGGATTGCACGGACCTGCGCTTCTGCGGTGACGGGCCGCAACTGCTGCTGCGCGACGCGACCGCGGGCGAGAACAACGACAGCGCGAAGAACCACAAGAACCCCGACCAGCTCAAATGGAACCTGCTCGGTAACGAGCTGGTGCCCGCGGTCGCCGACCAGGTCATCGCAGGGGTGGCGCGCGACGGCAGCTCGCTGTCGATACTGGCGAAGAAGTCCGGTCGCACCGAGCGGCAGTTGCCCCTCAACGGGGGGACGGGACCGGTCGAGACGCAGCCGGCCGGTGACGCCGACCTGATCCGGTTCGGGGGCACCACGTACGCGGTCCCGAGCTCCGGAACGCGGTTCGTCTGGCAGGCAGAGACCCGCGCGCTGCCCACCGTCACGGCGACGTCGGGCCAGGGCCTGCCGAGTCTTGGCGCCGCTCGGGTGCTCGTCCCTGCTGCCGGCGGGATCGCGGCGCTGTCCTCGGCGACCGGCGCGATCGATACGGCCTACGCCGTCGCGGCCCCGCCGGACGGTGCGCGGGTATGGCCGTACGGCACCGGTTTCCTCGTTGCCGGCCCGACAACCACGCTCTACCGATGACCGGCCGGCTCGCACGCGGCGGAGCGCGCCGGAGCACGTTCGAGACCGCGTCCGGACCGATCGCTGCGCTGACCGCCGGCGATCCCGGTGCGGTCCCGGTGTTGTTCGTCCCCGGCTACACCGGCAGCAAGGAGGACTTCGCGCCGCTGCTCGACCCGCTGGCCAGCGCCGGATTCCACGCCGTCGCCATCGACCTGCCGGGCCAGTACGAATCTCCCGGGCCGGCCGACCCTGCCGAGTACCAGCCCCATCGGTTGCAGGAATGGGTGCGCGCGGTGGCCGCCCAGCTCGGGGGTCCGGTGCAGTTGCTCGGCCATTCGTTCGGCGGACTCGTCGCGCGGGCTGCGGTGCTCGCCGACCCGGCCGCGTTCGCCTCTCTCGTGCTGATGTGTTCGGGACCGGCGGCGATCGAAGGCCAGCGCAAGGCCGTCATCGACCAGCTCGCGCCGATCCTGGCCGCCTCCGGGCTGGCCGCGGTGTACGCGGCGAGTGAGGCGCTCGCGCAGTCCCAGCCGGACTACGTAGCGCCACCGCCGGCGCAGGCCGAATTCCTGCAGGCACGGTTCCTCGCCGGCGTCCCGGCGATGCTGGCCGGTATGGGCGACGCGCTGTGCACCGAGCCGGACCGCGTCGCCGAGTTGGCCGCGTCCGGCGTCCGGACCCTGGTGCTCTACGGCGTCGATGACGATGCGTGGCCCCCGAGCCTGCAGGACGAGATGGCGCTGCGGCTGGGTGCGCGCAGGGTGGTCGTACCGGCCGCGGCGCACTCGCCCGCCGTCGAGAATCCCGGTGCGACGCTCGCCGCACTGGTCGAATTCTGGAACCAGCCGGCTTCGCATGTGAAGCTCTAGCCATGACCCACGCCGACCTCGGCTACTTCGGCCCGGACAGCATCACCTGGCGCATCCACAGCGAGCCGGTGGCGATGGTCGGCGGGCTGCGCGCGCTGCTCCTTCAGGCACTGCACCCCGGTGCGATGCGCAAGCTGTACGAGCGGTCGAACTTCCAGCAGGACCCGTGGGCCCGTTTCGAGCGCACGGTCGGCTACGTCGGGACGCTCTGCTTCGCACCCGTCGCCGAGGTGGACGCCGCGGCGGCGCGGGTGCGCACGGTCCACGCTGCGCTGGGGATTGACGACCCGGAACAGCTCGCCTGGGTGCACTGCTGCCTGGTCGGCTCGTTCCTCGTGTCGTCGCGGGCAGCGGGGCTGCGCCTGTCGCGCGACGAGCGCGACGCCTACGTGCGTGAACAGGTCGTGGCCGCCGAATTGGTGGGCCTTTCTGCCGAGCGGACCCCGCACAGCGCGGCCGAACTGCGCGAGTTCTTCGGTGAGATCCGCCCGCGTCTGCGCGGGAGTCGCGAGGCGCGCGAGGCTGCCCGGTACGTGCTCGTCCCGCCGTTGCCGGTGCCGCGCCGCTTCGCAGTGCCGGCCCGAGTGGGCTGGACGACGGTCTCGTCGCTGGCGGTCGGCTTGTTGCCGGGGTGGGCGCGGCGGATGTACCGCCTGCCGCCGTTGCCCGGCGCGTCCCTGACCACGGCGGCCGGCATGCGGACCTTGCGCGGCGCGGTCCGGGCGCTGCCGTCCCAGTACCGCGAGGGTCCGCTCTACCGGGCCGCGAAGCAGCGGGTGGCCGCCCGCGCCTGAACCCCGCTGCTACTGCTCGCCCTCGAGCGCGGCCCACCCGCTGAGCTCGCGCGAGGCGGCCCGGCCTTCGGGGCAGTGGATGCGGAAGTCGCACCATGAGCAGCCCGGCGACGGGACAGCCGGGAAGACGTCGTCCGGTGCTGCGCCCGATGCAAGGGTGTCGGTGGCCGTGACGATGTCCTGAGCGGTGGCCTCGGCGCGTGCGACGTGGCGGGCCAGCGACTCCTCGCTGTGCTCGTGGCCGGCGATGGTGCCGGTCGGTAGGTGATGCAGTTCTACCCGGCGGCACGGGCGGCGAAGTGTCCGGCGTACCGCGAGCACGTACAGCGCCAGGGCGAGCGAACCCCGCGCCTCGTCCTCGGTGCTGGGGCGCTTGCCGGTCTTGTAGTCGACGACCACCAGTTCGTCACCGCGGTCATCGACACGGTCCACGCGCCCGCTGACCGCCAGCGCCTGCGTGGGTGCGGACACGGTTCGCTCGACGCCGATCGGTTCGCGGGCCGGATCGATATCGGCGAGGTAGTGGTAGACCCACCGGCCGGCGACCTCACGCCAGCGCGCGGACTGGTCGCTGTCGCGGAACCCGTCGTCCTGCCAGTTCCGCTCGACCAGTTGCTGTCCGTGCGCCGGAGTGCGTGCCTGTGTCGGCAGCGACCACCAGCGCGCCAACGCGAGGTGCACCGTCGCGCCGACCGAGTTGTGCGCCCAAGGCTTCCCCCGGGCCGGTGTGGGCCGGTCCAGGTAGCTGAAGCGGTAGCGCCGCGGGCAATCGAAGGCGGCCAGCTTGGACGGTGTGCACGCGAACAGTCGGCGCGGCATTCCGGGCAGCGGCATCATGCCGAGCCACCGACCGGGCGCAGGGCGGTGGGCAGCGCGGCCAGCCGCTCGTAGGCCGCCGGCGACGTGGTGCGAGCCGCAAGCGGTGTCGTCTTGTTCGTGCCGTGGTAGTCGGAGGATCCGAGCATGATCAGATCGAGGTCGCGGGCCAGCGCTGCGGCTCGGTCGCGGTCGCGGTCGTTGTGATCGGGATGATCGACCTCGATGCCGATCAGACCCGCCTCGGCCATGGCGGCCACGACCTCGTCGGGCAGGATCGGGCCGCGCCGACTCGCCTGCGGGTGGGCGAAGACCGGCAGCCCGCCGGCAGCCCGCACCAGCTCGATCGCGCGAAAGACATCGAGGTCGACCTTGCGCACGTAGTACGGGCGCCGCGAGGTCAACAGGTCCTCGAACGCGGTGTCCACGTCGGGCACGACGCCGGCGTCGACGAGGGCCCGCCCGAGGTGCGGGCGGCCGACCGGTCCGCCCCCGGCCAGCTCACTGACCTGGTACCAGCTGATCGGGATCCCGTCGGCGACCATGTTCTCCACCATCTGCCGCCCGCGATCGAGCCGGCTGCGGCGCAGCTGACGGCGCGCTGCGCGCAGCGTCGGCTCCTCGGGGTCGAACAGGTAGCCCAACAGGTGCAGCCCGATGCGGCGCTGGTCGTCGACCCAGAATTCGCAGGACAGCTCAGCGCCGCACACGATCGTAAGCTCGTCCGGGCGCGCGTCGAGGGCTTCCTGCCAGCCCGCGGTGGTGTCGTGATCGGTGATCGCCAGAACCTCGATGCCGGCGGCGGCCGCCTTGGCGACGAGTTGCGCCGGCGCGTCGGTGCCGTCGGACGCAGTGCTGTGCGTGTGCAGGTCGACGAACACAGCCCGCCTAGCCGATCAGCTCAAGCGATTGCCGCACGCGCTCGGCCTCCAGCTGTCATCGATCATGGTCCGAGCCTGGCATCGCAGGCAGGCGCACGGCGTTCAGTGACTTTCTACCTCACGCCACCTCCGTTCCCCCGCGCAACCGCCGCATGGCACGCTTCCTCGCGTGCCCGCTCCACCGACTCAGCCGCCCCCGGCGACGGTCCCGTGTGCCGGCGGGATCGTCTTCGACGAGATCCACCGACTGTTGCTGATCCGTCGCGGGCAGGCTCCGGGCGCCGGCCTGTGGTCGGTGCCCGGCGGTCGGTGCCATCCGGGTGAGACTGCCGCCGCAGCGTGCGCGCGCGAGGTCCGGGAGGAGACCGGACTGACGGTCCGGGTGCTGCGGTCGGTCGGCCGAGTCCAGCGCACGGGCGCAGGTGTGGTGTACGACATCGAGGACTTCGTGTGTTCAGTGACAGGCGGGACACTGCGGGCCGGCGATGACGCCACCGAGGCGCGGTGGGTGACGCTCGCGGGGCTGGACAGCTTGCCCCTCGTCCCGGGCCTGGCCGCAGCGCTCGGCGAGTGGGGCTGCCTGCCTCGCTGACGGCAGCGTCCCGTGACCCGCCACGCCGGCGAGGCGAATTCAGCGCGGGATCGGGTCGGGCCGGCCGGGTTGCTCGCCACCGCGCGCGTCGATGTACTCCTTCGTCGGCACCATGACCTTGCGCCGGAAGATGCACACGATCGTGCCGTCCTGGTTGTAGCCGATCGTTTCGACGTAGACGATGCCTCGGTCGGACTTCGACTTCGACGGCGCGGTTTCCAAGACTGTCGTCTCCGCGTAGATGGTGTCGCCGTGGAAGGTCGGCGCGACGTGCCGCAGCGACTCGACCTCGAGGTTCGCGATCGCCTTCCCGCTGACGTCGGGCACCGACATGCCGAGAACCAGCGAGTAGACGTAATTGCCCACCACGACGTTCTTGCCGAAGTCGGTGGTCTTCTCCGCGTAGTTCGCGTCCAGGTGCAGCGGGTGGTGGTTCATCGTGAGCAGGCAGAACAGGTGGTCGTCGTATTCGGTGACCGTCTTGCCCGGCCAGTGCTTGTAGACGGCACCGACCTCGAACTCCTCGAAATAGCGGCCGAACTGCACGTGTACTCCTCGTCGTCGGGTCTCCCACGCCGATCCTGCCGTGTCGCGGAACGTCGTGCGCACCCGGTGTGGCGTACGCCAAAGCCCCGGACCGTCCTCGTTCTTGGATCAGCCCAGCGCCACCGGCGCTCGCAGCAGGTCCAACAGGTCGGTCTGCGCCGCGGCCCACCGATCCCGCAGCGCCGCCGATCCGTGAACTCGCGACCAGGCGAGTTCGGTCGCGGTCGCGGGCAGCACCTGCAGGATCGCCACATCGCCGTCCGGTGTCGTCACCGATGGCACCGCGGACCCGACCAGCACCCCACCGGTACAGCGCGAACCGGTGACGATCGGCTCGCCGAGGTCGACCGTGGAACCCTCTGTGTGCACGATTGCCTCGACTGCGGGCGCAGCGCCGAGCACTGCGAGTCGTCGCCAGACGTCCTGCTGACGGTCGTGCGGATCGGCCACGTGCAGCATCAGCTCCGCTCGCGGGCCGTCGTGCGCAACCACGGTCTCTGCCGCACCTGTCATCGGATGCCGCGACATACCCAGCGTCACGTACGCCCGCTCGCCCGGAACAGGCTCGAACCGCAGGACCTCGAGGGACTCGACACCGACGAAGGAGACCGACGCACGCACCGGACGCTGCCCGAAGTGCTCGTGCAACGCCTCGTCCACCAGCCGTAGCGACGGCGACCCCGACACGCGGCCCACCGTAACCGAGACGCCATGACCCGATCACCGGAACGACGCCGCGATCTGCTGCTCGACCTCGGCATAGGCGATCCCGGCTCGATTCAGCAGGGCACCGATGCCGTCCAGTGCGTCCGACAGGCCGCGCGCGTGGCTGTCGAACTGCTCGTACAACGCGGTGAACTGCGCCGCGGCAGCACCGGACCAGTCGGCGCCCATGAGCGGTGCGAGCTGCGCGCGCAGGCCCTGATGCCGACCGCGAACGTCGCCGGACACCCGCGAGACACTGCTGCTCAGCCCCTCCAGCTGGCTTGGAGTGACACGAAACCCGGTCATGCGCGTCCCCTTCCTCTGCCCGGACAGGTCGATCCCGGCGACAAACGGCCGGTCCAGACGGACGCTAACCAGCGGGACCGACCAGATCGGTCCGTCGCTGGCGGCCTGTGGACAACCTGGACGAAATCGCGAATTCGTCCACAGGCGCGCGCTGGACCCGTCCTGGCGTCGGTGCCCGGTTCGACGATGCGAGCGTGCGAATAGATCTGAGCGTCCAGGAGCCGGACGGCACGGTGCGCGACATCGCGATTCAAGCGCGCGAGCGCGTCCCGTTCTTCGCGGTGCACACGTTCCTCGATCAGTGCGCCCCGGGCGCTGCCGACCGACCGTGGTGCAGCGCGGGCCGCCACGTGTCCGACGCGGCCGCCCTCGGCGAGGCAGGACTGCGGAGCGGCGCGGTGCTGCGGCGCGGCGAACCGTGGGCCGATCGGCGACACCGCTCGACCCCCATCCTGGATGTCGTGGGTGGCCCCGACGCGGGGAAGCACGCACGTTTGGTGCCCGGCACGCTCGTCCTCGGCCGCGACCGCGGCTGCGATCTGGTCCTGACCGATCCCGACGTGTCGCGTCGGCACCTGGCCGTGATCACGAGTCCGAGCGGCGTCACGGTGCGCGATCTGGCGTCCACCAACGGGACGACGGTCGACGGCGAGGCGCTGGCCTCCGAGCCGCGGTCGCTGACCGGGGCGGAACTGATCCGGCTGGGCAGCACCTTCCTGTCACTCGCCGACGCCGACGAGCGCATGGCGGCGACCGGCGACGATCCGGACGGCACCACGCGCGTCGTGCGCCAACCGCATCGAGTCGCCCGCCCGGTGCCGACCGTCGTCCCCATACCGACTCGACCAACATCAGCGCGAGCCCGGAAGGTGCAGTGGCTCGCGGCGGCCGTCCCGGCGGCGATCGGCGGCGCACTCGCCGTGAGCCTGCACTCGGTGCAGCTGCTGGCCTTCGCGCTGGTGGCACCGCTCGGCATGCTCGCCGGCGACGCTGTCGATTGGCTGCGCATACGGCGTGCATCGGCACGCAACGCGGCCCGACATCGGTCCCGGGTGGCACGCTTCCGGACCGAGGTAGCGGCGCGACTTCGCAGCGAGCAGACGGCGCGGCGGGGAGCCGACCCCGATCCCGGCACGGTGATGCGGATCGCGGCCGGCCCGCTTGCTCGCCTGTGGGAGCGGGCTCGCGACGACCCTGATCTTCTCCGCGTCCGGATCGGTCTGGGCACCGTGCGATCGGCGGTGGAGGTGTCCGGGCAGGACGGCCCGGTCCCGGCGGGAGCGCTCACCGCGGTACCGGTGGCTGTCGACCTGCGTACCGGTCCGGTGACGATCACTCTGCCCCGGGCGGCCGGCCAACAGCTTGCGTTCTGGCTGGTGGCCCAACTCGCGACGTTGGTCTCGCCGGCTGACCTCGAGCTGGCGATCGTCGTGTCGCGGCGAACCGAGGGGGCCTGGCAGTGGGCGCGCTGGCTGCCACACCTGCGGCGCGCGACCGGCGGCGCAACCTGGACGCCGCAAGAACTGAGCACGCTCGTCGATGCCCGGCAGGCAGCCGCGCGCCGTGTAGGTGAAGGTCGCCGGGGTTCTGCCGACCGACTCCAGCCGCCGCCGTGGTTGGTAGCGATCGTCGATCTCGGCGAGGACGCCGAGACCGCTGCCCTCGCCGCGGTTCTCGTCAACGGGACCGCGCACGGCGTCAGCGCGATCGTGGTCGAGCCACGCCCGCTACGACCGGTCGGGAGTGGGGTGCGCCTCGCGGCTGTCCACGAGACCGCGTCCGCCGTCGCCGTCGCCGTCGAGCAAACCGACGGGGGCGCCGTCGAGCCGAACCCGGAGGCGATCTGTGATCAGGTCGACCCGGAGTGGGTCGACCACCTCGCCCGGGCACTCGCACCGCTGCGCGACGGCTCGAGCGCCGCTGCTGGGCTGCCGCGGACGGTTCCGCTCGCAGGGCTCATCGCGTTCAGTCCGAGCGATCCCGCCGCGATCCGAACCGCCTGGCGGCACAGCGGTGGACGCGCGGACGTGATGATCGGGATGGCCGAAGCCGGCCCGCTCCGCCTGGATCTCGACCGGGACGGCCCGCACGCGTTACTCGCGGGGACGACCGGGTCGGGCAAGTCCGAGGCCCTGCGCACACTCGTGCTCGGCCTGGCGATTGCCCACCCGCCGGATGAGATCGCCTTCGTCCTGATCGACTATAAGGGCGGCGCGGCCTTCGCCGACTGCACTCGGTTGCCCCATGTGGCCGCTGCCGTGTCCGATCTCGACGAGGACCTGGCCGGGCGTGCGCTGCGATCGCTCGCCGCCGAGATTCGGCGACGCGAACGGCTGTTCGCCGATGTCGGCGCACGCGATCTCGCCGGCTACCGCTACCTGCGCGGAGCTTCGTCGCTGCCGCGCCTGGTCATCGTCGTCGACGAGTTCGCGGTACTCACCACCGAGCTGCCCGACTTCGTCACCGGTCTGGTCGGCGTAGCAAGACGGGGAAGGTCGCTCGGGCTGCACCTCGTCCTGGCCACGCAACGACCGGCCGGCGTCGTGTCGGCCGAGATCCGCGCGAACGCCTCCTTGCGGATCGCGCTGCGCGTCACCGACCCGGCCGACTCGCACGACGTGATCGACGATGACGCGGCGGCTGACATCGTGGCCGACCGACCCGGACGCGCCTACGTGCGAACAGCTTCCGGGACGGTCGCGGTACAGCTCGCAACCGCGTCAGCGCGCTACGAGGCGCCTGCCGAGGTGACGGTCACCGAGCTCGGTCCCTGGCGGTCGCTGCCACCGAACCGGGCGAGTTCATCGGACCCGACCGGCCCGGCGGGCATCGTCACGGCGCTGCGGGATGCTGCCCGCGCGGAGGGTTGCGGCGAGGCCCGCGCGCCGTGGGTACAACCGTTGCCGAGCTCGATTTCGACACCGTGCCTGCCTGTCGTGAATGACCCGGCCCTGGTTCCTATCGGACTCGTCGATCGCGTCCACGCCCAGGATCAGCCACCGCTCGTGGTCGACCTTGGCGTCGGCGGATCGCTGCTCGTCGTCGGAACGGCCCGGTCGGGGCGAACCTCAGCGCTCGTCACGCTGGCGACCGGCGCCGCCGCGCGGCTCTCGCCCGAGGACCTGCACGTGCACGCGATCGACTGCGCCGGTCACAACCTTGCCGCGCTGGGCGCGCTGCCCCACCACGGCACGACCGCCGGGCCCGACGACGGCCTCAGCACGGCTGACGAATTGATCACGCGGGTGCTGGACGAGCAGCGTCACCGGCGGCGGCTGCTGACCGAACTCGGTGTGGACTCGATTGCCGACGCTCGACGACGGGGACATCGCCTTCCGCTCCTGCTGATCCTGCTCGACGGTTGGGAGACCTTCACCGCGACGGCGGACGGATCCGACCGCACTGCCTGCGTCGAACGGCTGCTGGCCGCTGTCAGGGATGCGCCAGGGACCGGCGTGACAGTTGCCGCTGCCGGTGATCGCGGGGCACTCGCGCCACGGATCGGCTCGGTCTTCGCAACGCGCGTGATCCTGCGGCTGACCGATCGCGTCGATTATGCCGCCGCGGGCATCGCGTCCGGTGCCGTTCCCGGGCACCTGCCACCAGGGCGCGGTCTGTTGGCACCGGACGGACTGGAGATCCAATGTGCCCATCCCGGTCCCGACCCGGGTGCCGCCGGGGTGGCTTCGGCAGTGCAGACCTGCGCCGCCCGATGGGCCGCACGCTCCCCGTCCGGGGTGGCGCCGCTGCGACTACTCCCGCTGCCGGAGCGGGTGTCACTCGCCGCGGTGGCGCGGCCGGCTGACCGGATCGTCGTCGGCGTCGCTGCCCCGGACAACGCCGTCGTGTCGCTCGACCTGTTGGCCATGCCGAGTCGCTTGCTCGTCGCCGGACCGGCACACTCTGGCCGTAGCACGACCCTGATGACACTGCTGGCGCAGACCGGCGCCGGCGAAGTCGTCGTCGCGGCGTCGGCCCGATCCCCACTGGCTGATGCTGCACACCGTCGCGGCTGCACGCTCATCGGTCCCGACGATCCGTGCGACGCAGTGCCGTCACCAGCCGCCAGGCGCCGCCTGTTCCTCGTCGATGACGGCGACACCTTCGCCGCGACGCCCGTGGGGCAGCGCATCGAGTCCCTGCTGCGAGCCGATCCACCGGAGTGGGGATTCGTGGTCTCGGCGACGATCGAGGACGCGGTCACGGCCTACCGGGGGCTGGTCACCGAGATCCGCCGGCACCGGTGTGGCCTGCTCCTGCGCCCGGCCAGCGCGGACGGCGACGCGTTGGGTGTCCGATTGCCGCGGCAGCGCGACTTGGCGCCCCCGGGGCGTGGCCTGCTCATCGGTGACCCTCGATGGGGACCACAGTTCGCGCACGGACCGCTCACCGTCCAGGTGGCGCTCCCATGATCCGGTGGTCAGCCCATGTGTGGGTAGCGGTGCTCGGTCGCTGCCGCGAAGGTTTCCTTCACCGCTCGCGGCGAAACCCAGCGCATCAGGTTCCACAGCGACCCGGCCTTGTCATTCGTCCCCGACGCCCGGGCGCCACCGAACGGTTGCTGGCCGACGACGGCGCCGGTCGGCTTGTCGTTGACGTAGAAGTTTCCCGCGGCGAAGCGCAGCACGCGCGAGGCCTCGTCGACCACGCTGCGGTCGCGGGCGAAGACCGCGCCGGTCAGCGCGTACGGCGAGGCGGATTCGAGTTGGACGAGGACGTCGTGCCAGGACGCGTCCTCGTAGACGTGGACCGCCAGCAGCGGACCGAAGTACTCACGACCGAACAGTTCGTCAGTGGGGTCGCTGCACTCGACCACAGTGGGCCGGACGAAGTACCCGACACCGTCGTCGCACGATCCGCCGGCCAGCACTCGGGCCGTGGACAGCCCCCGCGCCCGCTCCACCGCCTCGGCGAGCCGGTCGAACGCGCGACGATCGATCACCGCACCGCCGAAGTGCGTGAAGTCGGCGACGTCACCGAAGCTGAGCGAGTCGGTGACGGCAGCAAGCTCGTCGCGCACCCCGGTCTCCCACAGCGAGCGTGGCACGTACGCGCGCGAGGCCGCCGAGCACTTCTGTCCCTGGTACTCGAACGCGCCACGGACCAGCCCAGTTACCAGGGCGGCCGGATCGGCGGACGGGTGCACCGCCACGAAGTCCTTGCCACCGGTCTCGCCCACGAGCCGCGGGTACGAGGCGTAGGACGAGATCGAGGCGCCGACCTCGCGCCACAGGTGCTGGAAGGTCGGTGTCGAACCGGTGAAGTGGATCCCCGCCAGCTCGCGATGCGGCACCGCAACCTCACTCACGGCAGCGCCGTCGCCGGTAACCATGTTGATCACACCCGGCGGGAGGCCGGCTGCCTCGAACAGGCGCATCGTGTGATGAGCGGCAAGTTGTTGCGTCGGCGACGGCTTCCAGACAACGACATTGCCCAGCAGCGCCGGCGCGGACGGCAGGTTGCCGGCGATCGCGGTGAAATTGAACGGAGTGATGGCGAGGACGAAACCTTCGAGTGGCCGGTACTCCATCCGGTTCCAGACGCCCGCCGAGCTGATCGGTTGCTGTTGCAGGATCTCTCGCGCGAACCCGACATTGAAGCGCAGAAAGTCCGCGAACTCGCACGCCGCGTCGATCTCGGCCTGCTGGACGGACTTGGACTGCCCGAGCATCGTCGCTGCATTGAGTCGATCACGCCACGCGGTCGTCGACAGCAGGTCGGCGGCCCGCAGAAACACCGCTGCCCGCTCGTCGAACGGCAGATCGCGCCAGGCCGGGGCAGCTGCGAGCGCGGCACCGATGGCCGCTTCGACGTCGGCTGCGGTGGCCTGCGCAGTTTCGCCGAGCAGCAGCTTGTGCTGGTGCGGGGCAGTGACGGCGATTCGGGCGCCGCCACCCATCCGCTGCCTGCCGTCGATCGTCATGGTCAGCTCGGCCGTCGTTCCTGCCATCTCGTCCAAGGTGGCGGCGAGCGCGGATCGTTCGGGACTTCCGGGTGCATACCCCCGCACGGCCTCGTTGGCCGGCACCGGCGGGTGGGTGATCGCGTCCATGCTCCGATCGTGCCACTGCCGGCAACCGATGTGGTGCCCGCTGCCCGCTGCGGCCGGTACGGCCCTCGAACGCGCCGGCGCCTCAGCCGGTGGCCGGCGGCGGGCTGGACCGGCCGAGCGCGCCCAGCACGTGCTCGATCTCCTGGGTCGCGTACCAGGCGAGCTCGTAGCCCTCCGCGTCGTCGGCGATGTCCTGGGCATCGGCATCGCCGAGATCAGCCGCCACAATCGCCGCAGCCGCAGCGGCGATCGCTGCCTGAGCATCGCTGTCGTCAACGTGCACCGACGCTACGTCGGCCAACTGCACCGCCGTCGCGAGCCGGACCACGCCGCGCTCGAGGTCGTCGCGAACGCTCACCGTGGCGTCGTCGGCGTCGAGCGCGACCACGACGCGGCGGCGCGGCGCGCCTGGGTCGGCGTCGAGCAGGCGCAGTGAGGCTCGGGCCGCCTCGAGCATCGCCGCGTACTCAAGCTCGTCGAGATCGTCATCGACGTACCACTCGCGCAGCGCCGGCGTGACCGCGAAGGCAGTCAGTGGCGGTTCGAGCCGTTCGTCGTCGGCCAGCCGGCGCAGCAAGGTCGCCGTGGCCGGCAGGTACACCCTCACCGGACCGGCCCCGGCCCACCCGACGCACGTCGCGACTCCGACGCTCCGCCCCCCGGCCGTTCCCATCCGCGGGAACTCACCAGCTCATGGGTGAGCTGCTCGATGACCGACACGTGCGCGCTGTCGAACACCTCGGTCCGCCGGCTCGGGTCCATCAGGTTCACGCCCATGGTGGCCAGATCCGCCGCGTTCGGCGTCACCAGACACACGCGCACGCCGCGAGCCCGCAGTGCTGCGCATTCCGCGAGCAGCCGTTTGGTGATCGCCTGCCGGATGCGGCGCTCCATCCTTGCGACGGCGGTACGCGGGTGATCCGGTTCGACCGACGCCATCGGGGCGAATACGTACGCCTCGTCGATCGGCGCCGAGCCGAGCACGTCGACCGAGGTGCTCGACACCGCTCCGCCGTCGATGTACGGGACGCCGTCAATCACCGTCGGCGGGTACCAGCCCGGGATCGAGCACGAGGCCCGCACCGCATCGGCCAGGCGCGCCCGCCGCACCGTGCGGGGCGGCTGGTCATCACGCTTGGGACGGCCGAAATCCTCGCGTCCGAACACAATGCGCCGCCCTGAGCGATAGTCCACCGCAACGATCCACGGACGCGGCGCCCCCGGCCAGCTGTCGGCCAGCCCGGCTTCGGCCGCGACCCCCGCGACGAGCTCGTACACCGGCTCCAGGCTCGCGCGACCCGTGGGGAGCAGCCCGCTGAGCGCCACGAGCGGAGAGATCCGTTTGGGGTGCCGCAGTCCGTCCAGTGCGAGTCCGGGCGAGGCAGGCCGCCAGCCGGGACGCGGCGGCAGCGCCTCCCCCGTCGCAGCGGTGTAGTCGTAGCGGACCTGCGGGTCCTCCGGGGCCGGAGAACCCTGGTGGTGGCGGGCGATTGCACCGACTGGAAGCCCGCACCCGAGCATGGCCGCCCCGACCGAGCCTGCCGACGTCCCGACGACGAGTTTCGCGTCACGCGCGTCGAATCCACCGACCGACTCCAGCGCGGTCAGCGCTCCGAGCATCCAGGCGAAGCCGAGGACGCCACCGCCGCCGAGGACGATGGCCCGCCGCGGCCCGGCGTCAGGCGTGGTCATCGCCGCCGCACCGGCTGATCGCCTGCGTTGCGCAGCGGCAACACTCGGTGCGCATCCTTCGCGCGCCCGCGCCGCCGAGTGCTGACCCCCGCTTCAGACCCGGCCGCCCGCGCGTATGCCACCAGTTCCTGCAGCCCGGCCGAAACGCACCCGGCCACCACCTCGACGTCGGGCACCGCGTCACGGTCGGCGTTGATCCCGAAGAACATCCCGCCGTCATATGACGTCAACGCGATCGACAGTGCCTGGCCCTTGTTCAGCGGAAGGATCGGGTACATCTGGCTCATCCTCGCGCCGGCGGCATACAGCGGCCACTGCGGACCAGGCACATTCGTGATCACCAGGCTGTGTCCGCGCCGGGTCAACTCGTTCGCGGCCCGCGCACCGAGCGCATGCAGCGTCGGCGGCGCGAACCCGCTCAGTGCCACCAGCGAGTCGGCGCCGACCCCCGAGGCGCTATGTCCGGCCATCGCCGTGCGCACGCCGTCCAGCCGGGCCAGGGGGCTGTCCGCTCCGACCGGCAGCTCGACCAGGACGCCGCGGACCCGGCCGGAGCGCTGGCGATCGGCAGCGAACGCGTCGCCGGCCACGCTCATCGGAACCATCGCCCGCACCACCGACGACGGCCGCACCACCTCGCCGCGCGAGAGCAACCAGGCTCGCAGCGCTCCGCTCACCGTGGCCAGCACGGCGTCATTGACCGTCCCGCCAAGGGCGGCGCGCACGGCGCGCAGGTCATCGAGCTCGGCCCGGACGGTCGCGATCCGGCGGTGCTCACCGGGGCCGGCCACCAGCGGCGAGGGGTGTGCGGCGCGGCGAAGCCCCGGCAGCGACGCCGGTACGGCACTCGCAAGCACTCCGGACACGATCCCGGCCACACTGCCGACCACCTCGCCCGCCCAGCCCACGGTCGAGCGCGCATCGCGCACCGACAGCCGCACCACGTCGACGACGGCCGCCGGACGTCGCGCGACGTCGAGCGCCGCGTCGGCGAGAAGTTGGCGCGCGGTCGGCTCGGTGGCGGGCATCCACAGTGCGGCCACCGTGCGTCGCGGCTCGGGTGAGGCGTCGAGCAGCACCTGTGCGATGTCGACGGCGCTGACACCGTCCACCATCGACGGGTGGGTCTTGGTCACCACGGCGACCTGGCCGTCCGTCAACCCCTCGACCAGATACATCTCCCACAACGGTCGGCTGCGGTCGAGCAACCGCGACTGGATCCGGGCGACGAAGTCGAGCAGCGCAACCCGGTCACCGGGCCGAGGCAGCGCCGAGCGTCGCACGTGGTAGCTGATGTCGAAGGCCGGATCGTCGATCCACACGGGGTTCGCCAGCCCACCCGGCACCTCGCGCAGCTTCTGCCGGTACCGCGGCACGAGCGAGATCCGCTCCTCGATCAGCCGGACCAACCGGGCGTGGTCCAAGCCCCCCACCGGCGATTCGAACACAGCAACGCCGCCCACATGCTGCGGCGTCGCGCGGCTCTCCAGATAGAGGAACGCGACGTCGGCCGGGCTGAGACGGTCGGTCATTCTCGCGGCGCACCTCGTCGGTAGGTAGACCGCCCATTCTCCCAGACCGACGGCGCAGACCGCTCAACGCCGGCGCCGCCGGTGCGTCGCAACGGCCGATCGTCCGGACAGGGACCCGGCCAGCTCCGCCAGCGCCTGCCGTAGCGGGCTGGTCGGGCACTGCTCGGCGAGCGTGCGCCCGGCCGCTAGCGCCGCGTCCAGTGATGGCCGGTCGTAGGGCAGCAAGGCCGTCGGGGTCCGTCCGGTGAACTGCTCGAGCGCCCGCGCCAGTTCCGCCCGCGGGTCGCCCGGGACCACGCCGCGCCGCACGCCGTTGAGCACCACCCGCAGCGGCGCGCTCACCTCGGCATCGCGCAGCTCGGCCAGGCCGCGGACGAGGCGCTGCAGCCCGATCGGGTCCGCCGCACCGACCACGACCACGACCGAGGCCGCGTCCAGCACGGCGAGTGTCGCGCCGTTGCGCCGCGGGGCAAGCGTGTCGAAGGACAGCTCCTCGTCACTCTCGAGGCAGAAGCCGCAATCGACGATCGTGTAATCGGCGAGGTGTCGCGCTGCCGAGAGCAGCGCGGTCACCGCCGCGGGCCGAAGTTCGGTCCACCGTGAGGCGAGCGAGATCCCGGTCAGCACCCGCAACTCGGGGGTCAGTTGCCAGCACAGCGCCGCCAGCGCCGCCTCGTCCAGCCGGCTCGACGCGGCCTGGCGGCACGCCGCAGCCAGTCCCGGTGACTCGTCGAGCAGACCGAGGTGGGCGGCCACCGTCGCGCCGTACACGTCGGCGTCGATGAGCAGACTCTGCGTTCCGAGCCGCGCGAGTTCATCGGCCAGGGCGATCGCGACCGTCGTGCGACCCGGTGCGCCGGCCGGCCCCCACACCGCCACCACCGTTCCGTCGCGGACCGGATGCTCGGTAGGCACGTGTGTTCCGGCACCGGGCGGCACCGGCATCGAGGTCGCCGGATCACCGAACGTCCGGGCCGTCCGGACGTCCTCGGCGGCCAGCCGTGCCGACACCGCATCGACGAGCACCGACGCGACGACGGCCGGGTCGGCGTCGTCGGGTACGAGGTGTTC
This sequence comes from uncultured Actinomycetota bacterium, assembly GCA_963750295.1. GTDB lineage: Bacteria > Actinomycetota > Actinomycetes > Mycobacteriales > Jatrophihabitantaceae > CAVVPY01. Next base: position 321,242 of record CAVVPY010000001.1, on the reverse strand, counting down.
GATGCCGAGCGCCCGCAGCCGTTCCTCGGCGGCAACGTCGCCACGAGGCACCACACCGACCGGCACGACCGCGGCAGCAAGCAACCGGTCGACCGAGTCCGCGTCCAGGCGTCGCAGCGAGGAGGCGATGAGCGCAACCCGGCCCTGACCCGACGCGGCGACGGCGAGCAGATCGACCACGTCGACGCACCGCCGCGCGATCGTCACGAGCGAGGACACCTGTGCCAGCGACGCGACGAGTTCGGCCTCCCAGTCGGCACCTCCGGCCGCGATCAGGATTGGCAGCTTCACGGTGGCGGCTTCACGGTGGCGGCTTCACGGTGGCGGCTTCACGGAGTCGGCTTACTGCGCAGCCGCGCCGCAGGTATCCAGCGCCGGCAGGTCAGCCGGCGCGGACTGCCCCGAGCCGGTCAGGACCCCGGCACGGATCGCCGCGTCGCGGATCGCCAAGGCGCCCACGACGCGCTCGGCGAGCTGCGGTGTCACGGTCAGCACGGCCGCCTGCCCGCCCCCGGCACCGGCGAACGTGGCGGCGTCCGCGGAGTGCACGTCCTGGACCGTGACGTCGTTCAGCAGCACCACCGACGGGCAGGCCGGCGTCGACAACCACACGACGATGCGCTGCCCGCGGTGCAGATCGGGTGCCGCGTCGGCCGCGAACGGCACGGTCACGGTCGTCCGCGGAGTCTGGACCTCGAGCGCCGCAACCGGCACGAGTTCGCCGACGCCCAGCGGCCGGGTGAGCACCTTGCCGATCGCGTCGGCGGTCGAGCGCAGGTAGGCCCGGCGCCCGGACGCAGGCAGGGCGACATCGACCAGCCGCAGGTCGTCGGCGTGCAGCGTCGTCCCGGCCGCCAGGTCACGGTTCACCGCCACGTCCCGGTCGGTATGCCGCGCCCGCGCGACAACCACCGCCCCCAGCAGGACGGCAGCCGCGACAAGCCCGACGCCGAGGACGAGGCGCACGTCGAGCCAGCTCGGCTTGGCAACCCGGCGCGGCGTGGGTGACGGGAACTCCACATCCGACATACTGCCCGAATCGGGCACGCAGGGCGAACTTGGTCGACACGAGCTGTGGACAGCGGCGATCACCGCGCTCGCGGTGTCAGACTGGCTTCGATCGCCTGCTCGCCGTCCCGGAAAGGGTGCCCAACACCGTCATGGCTTCGGAGCGATTCCTGACCCTCGCCGATGTCGCGGACGTCTTGAACATCTCGGCGTCACAGGCCTACGCGCTGGTGCGTAACAACGAACTGCCGGCCATCAAGATCGGCGGCCGGGGCCAGTGGCGCGTAGAACGCGACAAGCTCGAGGACTACATCGCGCGGATGTACGACCAGACGCGCGAGTTCATCGACAGCCACCCGTTCGACGAGGGCCGCTGAGCGCCGAGTCAGGCCGACCGGCGCACCGCTGCGATCGCCACCAGCGCGACCAGCTGCACTCCGCGGACCTCACCGCGGCGTCGTGCTTCGCCCGGCGGGTGGACGGCGACGTCGGCGAAGTCTGCCCCGACGCGGTCCACCGTGGCGTCCAGCACCGAGCCGTCGACGAGATGCACGCGCACCGCCGAGCGGTCACGGGCGATCCCGCGCAGCGCATGCCGCAGCGTGAGCCGGGCGTGCACCGCACCGCCCGATCCCGGCGCGGCGGCCGCCCGGCCCAGGCCGCCCACGGCCAGCACCGCACCGGTCGCCACCAACGCCTCACGTCCCGCACCCTCGTCGACGAGCAGCCAGTCCACTCCGACGCGGACCAGCGTCCCGGCCACCTGCGTGTCGCCGGCGACACGCAGGTGCAGCGGCTCGCCCACGGCGGCGCTGAGCCGTTCACCGAGCCCGAGCGTGCCCAGTTCGATCCGGGTGCGCTCACCGACCTCCGTGCCGCGCGCGGCGGTCTCGAGCGCGTCGGCCTGCGCCTCGAGATCGGCGAACAGATCGTCCCAGCGCATGGGTCCACCCTGCTGGACGTCGGCCCGATGTGCGAGCCTGCCCTGTCGGCAACATCGAGACCGCGAGGATGGACGGATGGACGCATCGGTGGCGGGCGCCGTCATCACCTCGGCCGCTGCGCTCGTGGTCGCGGTCGGGGGCGCGATCCGCTCCGATCTGCGGGTTGCCACCGGCCGCCGGTACGAGCGGCGGCAGGCGTTCCTCGTCGAGGCCCAGGACGCCGCCCTGGACCTGCGCGATGCGCTGCGCGCCTACGGGGCGGCGCTGCAGCAGCGCACGGCCGACGCGGGCCCGCGGGGCGGGCCGTTCCGGATGAGCGTGCCGCCTCCGCTCGAGGCCACGGTCGCTGCCGCGGAGGGACGCGTTGACGTCGCCCGATCGCGCCTCGAGGACGACGCGGTGGTGGCCGCGCTCGACCAGTGGCACGGCGTCGCGCGGAAGAGTCTGATCGACGTCGGCGAGGTCGACGCCTCGGTCGAGGCGGCGGCCTTCGACGAGCTGAACGTGATGATCGGGGCCGCGCTGCGCTCGGCGCAGGCGTCGCACCGCGGCAGGTCAGGACGCCGGATGTAGCTCGCCGTCGTCGATCGCGAAGGCCAGCTTGGCCTCGACGCCGAGATCACCACCCGCGGACTTCACGTCCGCGGCGAAGTCGGCCGGTCCCCCGACCAGGGTGAGCCGGGCTGCGTGACCGTCGACGAGGATGCTGCGCACCAGTTGTCCGGCGAACGACGCCGTCCCGCTGACCAGCGGGCGGGCGTCCACCACGACGGGCGCGGATTCGATCGGGCCGAGGCGCGCCACCGCGGCAGCAGCGAGATCGCGCCCGGCGACCAGACGCGACAGTGTCAGCGTGGGCATCGGCTACCCCCTACGTCTCGAGCTGGCTCTGGGTCGATGATATCGCGGCCGTCCCACGTCACGGCCGAGGTCAGCTCAGCGGTATTCGCGCCTCGACGATCGTTCCCGGGAACGGCTGCGCCGCGCTCAGGTAGCGCCGCGTCGTCGGGAAATGCCGGATCGACGCCGTCCCGGTCGCGATGTAGAGACTGCCGCGTTGCAGCCCGATCAGGTGCAGGGCGGTCGGCAGGCCCCGGCCACGGTCGGCGTCGTCGTAGCGGCTGACGTTCGGGCTGGTGGCCAGTTCGATCGCGCGCTCGTCGTCGACTGCCCCGCGATGTTCGAGCGAGCGGCGCATGCCGATTCCGGCGTCGGCCACGGCCACCAGCAACTCCCGGCGCCGCGGCAGGGTCTGCGCGGCCATGAAGCCGATCGTTCCGGAGTGGTCGGGGACGTTGGCCCCGATCTCGCCGAAGCTCTTGTGCAGGGCCCGAGCCAGCGCGCCGTCGACCGGGGCCAACTTGCGATAGACGAGCCGGGCCAGCCGGGCGGCCGCCTGCTCGCCGTCCACGATCGCGAGCTCGATGAGATTCTCGCGCTGGTCGCGCTCCGGGCGCGCCGCCGGCAGGTCGTGGGCCACGCCGTACTCGTCGAGCAGGTGGCCCAGCCGCATCCGGGTGGCGTAGCCGGCCGGATCGGCATGCGCCGGAGACCGAACCGCAAGTCGATCACCGGCCGCGTGCGCGCGGTGAGCAAGGGCGGCCACGCCGACCATCACGGCCGGGCGGACCCAGTCGACCCCCTGCAGGTCGAGGACCAGTTCGTCCCCGTGCGCGCCCGGATGCAGCCGGGCCAGCGTCTCGTCTGCCCCGCGTGCGAGCACAGCGCCCCACTTCGTTTCGTTGCCGGCCTGCCGAGGCTACGGCCCGAATGCGACAACTCCGGCGCGGCATCCACAGCCGGCCGGCAGGTGGTTGACATCGATCCGACCGCGCGTTGTCATACTTAAACACATACAAACACAAGTAAACGAGGCTTTTACGGATGAAACGCACAGTCGTGCTGCTTGGGGCCGGTCTCGATGTCGCCGTCCTGGCCTGCTCCCCGGCTCCCAGCACCCGGTTGATCGCCGAGCTGAGCGCGCCCCATGCCTGGCTCGAGCGCGTCGGCCCGGACCGGGCGGGAGCCGAGCTGGCCGAGGCCGTCCTCTGGTGTGCCGGTGCTTGGCTGGCAATCGGGCTGGCGGCCGCGCTGGTCGCCGCAACGCCGAGTGCCGATGGCAAGGCGCTCGGTCGGCTGGCCGGCCGCCTGGCTCACGCCGTGCTGCCGGGCGTCCTGCACCGGCTGGTCGTGGGTGCGGCGGGCCTCGGCATCGTCCTCACGCCCACCGCCGCCGCCATCTCGACCGGTGCTGCCGCCGTGGCCGCTGCCCCCGCGCCGGCGTGGCCCACCGGCGCGCCCGAGCCGGCACCGGCCTGGCCCACCGGCCCAGCAACCAGTGAACGCTCCTCGACCGGGCAGCGCGCCCCCGCCGAGAGCGGCGTCAGCGCGTCGGCTCGAGGCCGCACGCCGACGCGCGCCTCGGTCTTCGTGCGCCCCGGCGACTCGCTCTGGGCGATCGCAGCGGCGCACCTGCCCGACTCGGCGTCGAACGCCGACATCGCCCGCTGTTGGCCGCAGTGGTACGCCGCCAACCGGGCCGTGATCGGACCGGATCCCTCGCTGATCCGGCCCGGTCAGGTGCTCACCGAGCCCGTCCCCGAAGGCAGCCCACGATGACCAGCGCCCTGGCCGACACCGCCCGCATCGGGACGGCCCTGCAACTCGCCGGCCTGTGCGACAGCCTCGTCACCGTCCGGCCCGCTCCACCGCGCGAGCCACCCTTCGACGACGAGCTGGCACCCGATTACTGGCCGGTCGGCCCGCTGGATCAGCCGCTGCCCTTCGGCCCGTCGCCCCGCTCGAAGCATCGCCTGCGCGTCGTCCAGCCGTCTCGCGACGGGCTGCCCGACCCGGCCGGATGGGGACGGCGGCTGCTCGTCGGGCTGATCGAGACCGCAGCGGGACGTCGACCGCTGCCCCAGCTCACGGCCCTGCTCAGCCGTGGTGTCGCTGCAGGGATCGGGGCGGACCTGGACCGAGCCACACGCAGCGGACACCGGCACTGGATCGCGCAGGCGACGGTACGGACGGTCCGCGGGTGCGAACCCACCGACAACGTGGCCGAGCTGTGCGCGACCGTCCAGGCCGGACCGCGGCTACATGCCGTGGCCCTGCGCCTGGAGGTCCGCCACGGCCGGTGGTGCTGCACCCGCCTGCTGCTCGGGTGAGAGCCCGGGTCATCGCCCGGATAAATGCCGCCGCGTCTCAGCGCTTGCGCTTGTTCCCTCGACTGCCCTTGTTCGGGTTGCGGCGCGCCTGCTGGCGGCGCGCACTCGACGAGGATCCCGCCGTCGCCTTGCCGTTCTCGTCGCCCTTGGTCGTCTGCACGGACGGGGTGTCCGAGCCGAGCTCCGGCGCGCTGTAGACGAGCGGCTTGGCCGTGTTGTCGTGCTCGAGACCCTTGGCCTTGAGCTGGGGTGCCCGCGCCGGCGGAGCCGCCCCGGTCTCGTGTTCGGCCTGGGCCTTCTCGAGCAGGCCGATATCGAGCTGCGGGAGCGCGGCACCGGCATCGTCCTCGACCGTGACACCTGCCCCGGCAGCGTCGTCCTCCACCTGAACCTCGAGGTTGAACAGGAAGCCGACCGACTCCTCCTTGATCGCCTCCATCATCGCCGCGAACATGTCGAAGCCCTCGCGCTGGTACTCGACGAGCGGGTCACGCTGTGCCATCGCCCGCAGGCCGATGCCCTCCTGCAGGTAGTCCATCTCGTAGAGGTGCTCGCGCCACTTGCGGTCGAGGACCGACAGCAGCACGCGCCGCTCGAGCTCGCGGAGCACCTCGGCGCCGAGATCCTCCTCGCGGGCGTCGTAGGCGGCCTGCGCGTCGGCGAGCACTTCCTCCATGAGGAACTCACGCGTCAGGTCGGCCTTCTCGCCCCCGGCCTGGTCGATCGCCTCCTGCACGGTCAGCGACACCGGGTAGAGGGTCTTGAGCGCCGTCCAGAGCTGGTCGAGGTCCCACTCCTCCGCGTAGCCGGCCGACGTCGCGGCCTCCACGTAGCCGCGAACGACGCTCTCGATCATCGACCGGATCTGGTCGGACAGGTCAGCGCCGTCGAGCACGGTCTTGCGCTCGTCGTAGACGACGGTGCGCTGCTTGTTCATGACCTCGTCGTACTTGAGGACGTTCTTGCGGATCTCGAAGTTCTGCTGCTCCATCTGCGTCTGCGCGGATTGAATCGCCTTCGACACCGGCCGCGCCTCGATGGGCACGTCCTCGGGCAACCGAAGGAAGTTCATCATCGCCGCGACCCGCTCGCCGTTGAAGCGGACCATCAGGTCGTCGCCGAGGGAGAGGTAGAACCGCGACAAGCCGGGGTCGCCCTGGCGTCCCGATCGGCCGCGCAGCTGGTTGTCGATGCGCCGCGACTCGTGGCGCTCGGTGCCGAGCACGTACAGCCCGCCGAGTTCGACCACCTCGTTGTGTTCCTTCGCCGAGTCGGCCGTCGCCGTCTCGAGCGCGTCGGGCCACGCCGCCTCGTAGTCCTCCGGCGTCTCGTCCGGGCTCAGACCCCGTTCGCGCAGGGCAAGATCGGCAGCGAACTCGGGGTTGCCGCCGAGCATGATGTCGGTTCCGCGTCCAGCCATGTTGGTTGCGATCGTCACTGCACCAAGGCGGCCGGCGTTGGCGATGACCGCAGCCTCACGCGCGTGCTGCTTGGCGTTGAGCACCTCGTGCGGGATGCCCTTGCGCAGCAGCAGGGACGAGAGCCGCTCGGACTTCGCGACGCTGGCCGTGCCGACGAGCACCGGCTGGCCGGCGTTGTGCCGTGCCTCGATGTCGTCGATGACGGCGGCGAACTTCGCGTCCTCGGTCTTGTAGATCAGGTCGGTCTGGTCGTCGCGGATCATCGGCTGGTTCGTCGGGATCGGGACCACGCCGAGCTTGTAGATCTGGTGCAGCTCGGCGGCCTCGGTCTGCGCGGTACCGGTCATCCCGGACAGCTTCGAATAGAGCCGGAAGTAGTTCTGCAGGGTGATCGTGGCCAGCGTCTGGTTCTCTTGCTGGATCTTGACACCCTCCTTGGCCTCGATCGCCTGGTGCATGCCCTCGTTGTACCGGCGGCCGTGCAGCACCCGTCCGGTGAACTCGTCGACGATCAGCACGTCGCCGTCGGTGACGATGTAGTCGCGGTCGCGCTTGAACAGCTCCTTCGCCTTGAGCGCGTTGTTCAGGTAGCCGACGAGCGGCGTGTTCGCCGCCTCGTACAGGTTGTCGATACCGAGCTGGTCTTCGACGAAGGCGACGCCCTTCTCTGTCACGGCGACCGTGCGCTTGCCCTCTTCGACCTCGTAGTGGTCGTCCTTGTGCATCCGCGGCACGATGCGCGCGAACTCGAGATACCAGCGCTGGTTCTCCTCGGCGGGACCGCTGATGATCAGCGGTGTCCGCGCCTCGTCGATCAGGATCGAGTCGACCTCGTCGACGATCGCGAAGTGGTGGCCACGCTGGACGAGGTCGTCGTTGGACCACGCCATGTTGTCGCGCAGGTAGTCGAAGCCGAACTCGTTGTTCGTCCCGTAGGTGATGTCACAGGCGTATGCGGCGCGGCGCTTCTCGGGCGGGAGGTTGTTCAGGATCTTGCCGACAGACAGGCCGAGGAAGCGGTGCACGCGGCCCATCCAGTCCGCGTCACGGCTGGCCAGATAGTCGTTCGTGGTGACCACGTGCACGCCGTTGCCGGCGAGCGCGTTGAGGTAGGCCGGCAGCGTCGAGACCAGGGTCTTGCCCTCACCGGTCTTCATCTCGGCGATGTTGCCCAGGTGCATCGCCGCCCCACCCATGAGCTGCACCTTGTAGTGGAACTGTCCGAGCGTGCGCCGGGCGGCCTCGCGAACGACGGCGAACGCCTCGGGGAGCAGGTCGTCGAGGGTCTCGCCGTCGGCGTAACGCTCTTTGAGCTGGTCGGTGATCTCTCGCAACTCGGCATCGGTCAGGTCGACGTAGTCACCCTCGAGACCCTCGATGTGTTCTGCAATCGTGGACAGACGGCGAACCGTCTTCGCCTCACCGGCACGCAGGAGCTTCGCAATAACCACGGCGACGATCCTACGGGGCGAATCCGACGGACCGGTTTCGGCGACTGGCTTGGCTGCTCTGGCAAGCTGAGCGGGTGGGTCGGTTCCGCGGCGTCGAGCTCGACGAGATCGAACTTCGGGGCGAGCGGCTCACGCTTCGCCGCTGGCGCCGCGAGGACGCCGCCGACGTGCTCACCGCGATGACCGACCCGTCCATGCGGGACTTCCTGGCCCTGCCCGACCCGTACACGGCGGAGCACGCGACGGCCTACGTCACCGGCGAAGGGCACGAGGGGCGCGGTGAGGGCACCGGGCTGGGGTGCGCGGTCGTCGAGACCGACAGCGCTCGCCTCGTCGGCTCGGCCGCGCTGCGGCTGGAGCAGGCGCCCGACGTCGGCTACTGGATCGCCGCGGACGCTCGTGGCCACGGCTACGCCGCCGAAGCGACCCGGCTGTTGACCTCATGGGCACACGATCACGGCGTGCACCGGGTGGAGGTTCGCTGCGACGTGCGCAACCTGGGCTCGGTCCGCTCCGCGCTGGCAGCCGGCTTCGCGTTCGACGGGGTCCGCCGGGGTGCGATCGGCACCGCGGACGGGCGCCACGACCTGGCCGTGTTCGGCCGGCTGGCCACCGACCCGGGGGCGCCGATCCCCGTCGCCTTCCCCGAACTCCCGTCCACCGGGCTCTCCGACGGGGTCGTCCGGTTGCGCCGAACCGAAGCGGCTGACGCGGCCGCCTTGGCCGAGCAGGAACGCGACGAGCTCACGCTGGCCAGCGGCTTCACCGGCACGGCGCCGCCGGATGACGCGGTGCAGCGGATGGCGGCCCGCTGCGGGCTGGACTGGCTGGTCGGCACCGCGCTCGGCTTCACGGTGGTGGACGCGGCGACCGGCTCGCTCGCCGGCGCGGTCCGCGTCCGGCTGAACGGCCCGCCCCGGATCGGCGGTGTCGGCTACGCGGTACACCCGGCCTTTCGCGGTCGCGGGTACACGGCACGGGCGCTGCGCCTGCTCATCGCCTGGGCGTTCGGGCCGGCCGGACTCGCGCGGCTCGAACTCGGCGCCAAGTCCGCCAACGTGGCGTCCCAGCGCGCCGCCCTGGCCGCCGGGTTCGAGCCGGACGGGACGATGGCCGGCCGGCTGCGCGCGCCGGACGGAACTTTCCACGACGAGGTCCGCTTCGCCGTGGTGAACCCGGCGCACCGCATCGGATGACGAGCCCGCCGCCTCGACGCGGGTGCGGCGGTCCGGTCAGTCGGTGAGCCGGATCAGCCCGTAGTCGTAGGCGTGCCGGCGGTAGACGACGCTGGGCCGGCCGGTCTCGGCGTCGCTGAACAGGTAGAAGTCGTGACCGACCAGTTCCATCTCGAACAGCGCGTCGTCGACGGTCATCGGCTTGGCCGGATGTTCCTTCTCGCGCACGATCCGGCCCGGACCTTCGGGCGTCTCGTCCTCGACAGCGATCGTGTCCGGCAGCACCGGAGTCTCGGCCGCAAGCCGGCTCAGCGACTGTGGATTGCGCCGCCCGTGGTGCACGCGGCGCCGGTCGGCAGCCTGGCGGAAGCGGCGCTCGAGCCGCTCGGCCGCCAGCTCGAGGGCCTTGTAGAAGTCCGGCGCGCACGCCTCGCTGCGCACCACCGGGCCGCGCGTGCGACAGGTGATCTCTACGTGCTGGCAACTGCCGTTCTGGCGCGGATTGCGTTCGTGCTGGAGTTCGACATCGGCTCGGATGATCTTGTGGTCGTAGCGTTCAAGCTTTCCGAGTTTCTCGCTCACGTGCCGGCGGTAATGGTCCGGGACCACGACGTTTCGCCCGCGCACCACGATTTCCATGTGAGTCTCTGCGCGCCCGACGGCAGCGTCCATGCGACCTCCACCCTTGCATCGTCGGCCAGCTCGATGCGACGGGCGCGGCAGGCCCGCAGCATCGGTGCGCCTACTCGGTCAGCTCATACCCACGCTAGCCCCGCGTGAAGCGGGCCGCCAGGCGGCCCCCGCCGTCGCGCCGCTCGGTCGCCGCGACGACGGCCGCGCCCCGCACCGTCCACCCCGCGACGCGCAGCGCTCGTGCCGCCTCGAGCAGGGTGGTGCCGGTCGTGACGATGTCGTCGACCAGCACCGCGTCGACCAGCACCGCGTCGGCCCTCGCCGGGGCGGCACGCAGCGCGCCGGCGAGATTCTGCTCGCGGGCTGCCGTCCCGAGCCCCGCCGAGTCATGGACGTCGCGCACCAGCCGCAGCGGTGTGGCCACCGGCGGCGCCCCGCGGCGTGCGGCCGCGATGGCCAGTCGGCGGACGTGGTCACCGCCCCGCTCGCGCCGGGCCGCGGCGCTGGACGGCACGGGCACCAGTCGCACCTGCCCGCCCGGTCGCAGCGCGGCTACCGCCTCGGCGAGCAGGCCGCCGAGGACGCCGGCCAGATCGCGCCGACCGCGTTCCTTGTACGCGAGCAGGGCCGTCCGGACGGCGTCGTCGTATCGGGCCGCCGCTGCCAGCTCCAGGCCGCCGGCAGCCAGCAAAAGTGGCGGCGCGTCCGGGCCGCACCGCGCGCACAGCAGTGCACCGGGAGCGCGGCACTCGATGCAGGTGCGGGGCAGAATCAGGTCAGCGAGCGTCGTCAGCACTCCCGCGACGATGCCCCGCCGCCGCCTCGGGCGAGCATCGCGATGGCCCGCTGTGGACAGCGCCGGCCGGGTGTGGACGGTGCTCAGGAGACGTAGATCGGGCTCGTCCCGCGAACCTCATCGCCCTGCGGGCTCACCCACGTGCCCGCCTGTTGGGTCCACACCGTCCCGACAGCGGACACGGCGACGGTGGTGGCAACGGTGATGCTGTCCGGCTCGCCGGGCAGCGCGCCGATGCTGCGGGCGGTCCAGAGCGAACCGTCGCACTGCATGTCGTAGATGCCGGGCTCGCCGGTGGCGTCGTTGAAGCCGACCGCGAACAGCTTGAGCTGGTCGTACCAGGCGACATCGAGAATGTCGATCTGCTGCGGGCTGATCGGTACCAGCCCGTCGACGCGGACGGTGCCCGAACTGCGCACGACCGACCCGATCCACACCCGTGACCCACCGCTCGGGTCGTTGCCCGAGATCACGATCGCCACGCGCGTTCCTTCCGGGCTCAACCGCAGCGCGATGACCCGGCCGCTCTCGTTACCGCCCTCGCTGGTGACGGGGACGGTCTTGGCGACCCCGGTGGGCAGGACCCGGTAGACCTTCGAGCCCGATCCGACCCACACCTCCGGCACGTCCGGCGCCCAGGCCGGGCGTGACAGGTGGCCGCTCACCTTGGTTGCCGTCAACCCGCCGTCTACCGTTCCTACGGCGAGCGTCCCGGCGGTGGGGACGCCGACGACGCCGGCCACCAGCAGCCCGCTCGCCCCGCCGCGATCGGCCAGCGCGACCGAGGACAGGCCGTAGCCACCGCTGCCGAGCCGACCCGGCATCGGGGTGCCGTCCCCGGCGAACACCGCGCCGTTGTGGACGTAGAACAGCGACGGGCTGGCTGGTTGCGGGTGGATCCCCTCGCCGAAGTCGGTGATGGTGAAACGGGGCGACCCGATGCTCGGGATCGACACCGGCACACCCGCGTCGGTGAGCGTCAGCGCTCCGGTATCCCCTATCTGCGCCACCTGGGCCAGCGTCGCCCCGATCTCGATCGCCAGCCGGTTGAGCCGGCGGGGATCGAGCAGCGACGCACCGGGTATCTCGACCTTCGTCGGCGTGATCCCATCGTCGGGTGTGAGCGCTACCTGGATGCGTTTGGGATCGGTCTGGGCCGGCAGCTCGACGGTCGCGGCGCTCTGCAGCGCGTCACGCGGGCCGGCGGCCAGCCTGGCGATCAGCCAGTTCGCGAGCGCGACGGGGTCCAGCAGTTGGCTGTAGCGCGGGTCCGGGACGAGGTGCCGCTCGTTGGTGTCGTAGAAGTACACGATGCGCGGCTGGAAATGCTGCTCGAACTGGGACTGGCTGATCAGCAGGCCGTTCTTCAACCCGTCGATGCGCCATTCGCCGTCGACCTGCTTGAGCCGGAACTGTTGCTGGACCGGCAAGCCGCCGGCACCGGTCCCGTCCCCGCGCAGCGTCGGCGTGTAGACGCCGGTCGAGTCGACCGACCCGAGTTCGCGCCCGCTCACGGTGACATTGCCGGACCGGTTGACGACGCCGACCCGCGGGTCGTCCACGACGGTGGTCCCGGTCGCGTCGTCCCAGGCGCTGCGTGCCTGCCGGGTCAGGAACGCGCGTGCCGAGGCGTGCCGCAGCTCAGCGGCCGAGTTCACCTGTAGGAAGTCGGTCACGATCTGGCGCGGGAGCGCGCCGACGGGCGGCGTCACGATCACCTGCTGCCCGGGCTGCTGGACATTCTGCGGCTGGACAGCCTGCGGCGCGGAGGTGGTCGGGATGCCGGTGCACGCGGAGAGCACCAGCGCGGCTGCCACCGCGACGAGCGCCGGGACGCGCGTCATTCCTCGTCCTCGTCATCGACGTCGCGCGGGGTCAGCGGCAGCGGCGAGGCCATCAGCGTGTGTCCGGCGCGGCGCGGCAGAGTGAGGCGGAACTGCGCGCCGTGCCCGTGCTCGCCCCACGCCTGCAGCCAGCCGTCGTGCAGCCGGGCGTCCTCGAGGCTGATCGCCAGACCCAGGCCGCTGCCGCCGGTCAATCGGCTGCGGGACGGGTCGCCGCGCCAGAACCGGTTGAACACCAGGCCTGCCTCGCCCGGCTTGAGACCCACGCCGTGGTCGCGGACGGTGACCGCCACCGCGTCGTCGTCACAGCCCACGGTGATCACGACCGGTCGGCCCTCACTGTGATCGAGGGCGTTGCCGAGCAGGTTGCGCAGGATCCGCTCCACGCGGCGTGCGTCGATGTCGACGGGAACCGGATCACGCGGTAGGTGCATCTGCACGTCACTCCCGTGCCGTGCCGCGAGCATGCGGTGCGCATCGACCGTGGACGCGACCAGGCCGCGCAGGTCGGTGGTCTCGGCCTCGAGCCGCGCGACTCCGGCGTCGTAGCGGGAGATCTCGAGCAGGTCCGCGAGCAGCGATTCGAACCGGTCGAGTTCGGTGCGCAGCAATTCGGCAGAGCGCGACAGCTCGGGCGGGAACTCGCTGCGGTGCTCGTGCAGCAGGTCCGAGGCCATCCGGATGGTCGTCAGCGGCGTGCGCAGTTCGTGCGAGACGTCGCTGGTGAACCGACGTTGCAGCCGGGACAGATCCTCGAGGCGGCGGATCTGGCGCTGCAGGCTGCCGGCCATGTCGTTGAACGCCCGCCCCAGCCGGCCGAGATCATCCGTGCCGCGTATCCGAATCCGTTGCGAGAGGTCACCGCCGGCGAGCCGGCTGGCGGTCTGTGCTGCGACCCGCACCGGCCGGACGACCTGGCGGGTGACCAGCATCGTGATCCCGACGACCAGCAGGACGAGAGCGAGCCCCGACAACAGGATGGTGCGCTTGAGCAGCTCGATGGTCTGGCGCTCGGCGGTCAGCGGGAAGAAGTAGTACAGCTCGAACAGACCGGTGCGGGCAGGCACCGGCTCGCCCACGATCAGGCCGGGCACATACGGCTCGTCCGGGCTGGCGCGGACCGGGCTGTACTGGACTGCGAGGTTGCCGTCCCGCACGACGCGGCGCAGCCCCGCGGGAACGTCCGGTGACGACTGTTCGCTCGTGAGCGCGTTCTCGGACGACTCGATCGCGATCGTGAACAAGCCGGCGCTGGCATTGCTGGCCGTCAGCTTCGCGGAGATGTCGGCCTGAGCGCCGCCGACGTCCGGGATGACACCTGCGTCGTACTGGGTGAGCGAGTCACGCGCGGTCTGTAGGCCGACCTTCGCCTGACCGATCGCGGCGCTGCGCTTGGCGGCAAGGATGCCGCTGGTCACCTGGTCGACGATGAAGATGCTGATGACGAGAACCGCGACGCCGGTGACGAGGAACGTCGTCGTCGCCACGCGAAGTTGCAGCGAACCGTGCCAGACGCGCAGCGGGGCGACTGCCACCGCCTGCGCGCGCGCCAGCAGCGCGGGGCGTGGCGCCGCTGCTCGCTTGACCTCGTCCCGCGCCGGACGGCCGCGCCCGAACAGCGTCCGGACAGATGTCACGGCGGCCCGGCTTTGTAACCCACTCCGCGCACCGTGAGCACGACCTCCGGCCGCTCCGGATCACGCTCGACTTTGGACCGCAGGCGCTGCACGTGCACATTGACCAGTCGGGTGTCGGCTGCGTGCCGGTAACCCCATACCTGCTCGAGCAGAACCTCGCGGGTGAAGACCTGGCGCGGTTTGCGGGCGAGCGCGACGAGCAGGTCGAACTCGAGCGGGGTGAGCGGGATCGGCGACCCGCCGCGCAGCACCTGATGCGCGGGGACGTCGATGACGACCGGCGCGTCGGGCGGCCCGATGCTGAGCGTCTCGCTCGCGACGTCCTCGTGCTGCCGCAGCCGGGCGCGCATCCGCGCGACCAGCTCCTTGGGTTTGAACGGCTTGACGACGTAGTCGTCGGCGCCGGACTCGAGGCCGAGCACGACGTCGACGGTGTCACTCTTGGCTGTGAGCATGATGATCGGCGTGCCGCTCTCGGCGCGGATGAGGCGGCACACGTCGATCCCGGACAGCCCCGGCAACATCAGGTCCAACAGCACGACGTCGGGCTTGGTGTCGCGGAAGGCTTGCAGGGCTCGGCTGCCGTCGGCGACGAACGCCGGATCGAAGCCGTCGGTACGCAGGACGATGCCGAGCATCTCGGCGAGGGCGGAGTCGTCGTCGACCACCAGCACACGGGGTTTCACGCGTCCATCGTGACATCTCGACCCGCTGGACGGGGCGAGGCTGGCGATCATCGCCGTGCCGGGCAGCGCTCGGGCGCGGAGTTGGACGATGCGGTGGGGCCCACCCCCGCAACGCCCCACCGCATCACATGACAAGCTACCCAGAAAATGGTAAATATTACTTAAAAGCGACAAACAATCGTCGGGACGGTTCCCCTCGCCCGGCCTTGCGGCGGTGGTTGTCGGCGTCGACGGGAGCCGGTCATGCAGGTCTTGCAGGTCTTGCAGGTCAGCAACAGCACTACCCACCGCAGCACTACCCACCGCACGATCCGCGCACACCCGGTGGTCGCCGCGATCATCGTCGCCGTCGTCGGGCTCGGGTCGGTGGTCGTGCCCGCGGCGGCCGCGGCCACCGACCACTACGTCGCCCTCGGTGACTCGTACTCCTCCGGCGTCGGCTCGGGCAGCTACACCGCCGAGAGCGGCGACTGCTTGCGCAGCACGCTGGCCTACCCGCAGCTGTGGGCGAACCAGAACGGCCCGGCGTCCTACGTCTCGCTCGCCTGTTCCGGCGCCAAGACCGAGGATGTCACCGCGAACCAGCTGTCCGCGCTGAGCGCTGCGACGACGCTCGTCAGCATCACCGTCGGCGGCAACGACGTCGGCTTCGCGCAGGTGATGCAGGACTGCGTCCTGTTCAGCACCGAGACGTGTGTCAGCGAGGTGGACGCAGCCGAGAACAAGGCCCGTACCGAACTGCCCGGCAAGCTCGATGCGACCTACAACGCGATCAGCTCCGGCGCTCCGAACGCGCGGGTGGTCGTGCTCGACTACCCGCGCTTCTACGACCTCGACGTGTACTTCTGCGTCGGGCTCAGCGACGAGGACCGGCGCAAGATCAATGAGGGGGCGGACGTCCTCGACGGGGTGATCGCCGACGCGGCGGCGCGCCACGGATTCGTCTTCGCCGACGTCCGGGCGGGATTTGCTGCCGGCCACGAGATCTGTGACGGCAGCGACTCGTGGCTGCACTCGGTCGACTGGGGCGACCCGGTGCAGTCCTACCACCCGACTGCGGACGGCCAGGCCGGCGGCTATCTGCCGGTGCTCACCGCAGCGACCGGCTGAGCACGCGCAATCCAGCGCCACCGGCCGGCGCTGTCGGCGTTTGCGTGCCGCGAGGGGATTGACCCGCGCGGGTCGCCGCGGGAATCTGTGCGCCGGAGGAACCATGACGGTGGCGGCTGACCGATCGGCGCGACGGGCTCTCGGGGCGCCCGCGGCGCTGCTCCTCGGGACGGCCGTCGCGCTCACGATCGGTGTGTACGCGGGCGTGCACGATCCGGCGCTCAAGCCGATGTTCCTGTTCGGCTTCTCCGGCATGCTGCAGATGAAGACCTGGCTCACGACCGGCGCACTCGTGCTGGTTGTGGTCCAGGTGCTGACCGCGCTGTGGATGTGGGGCCGGCTGCCAGGTGCGGGCAGCGCCCCGACCTGGGTGTCACCGGTGCACCGCTACAGCGGCGCGGCCGCGTTCACACTCACCGTCCCGGTCGCGCTGCACTGTGTGTGGTCGCTCGGCCTGGTCACCTCATCGACCCGCGTGCTGGTGCACGGACTGGTCGGGTGCCTGTTCTACGGGGCGTATGCAGCGAAGATGCTCGGCCTGCGCATCCGCGGTCCGGCCTGGCTGCTGCCCGTCCTCGGCGGCACCGTGTTCGCCGCGTTCGTGCTGTTGTGGCTGACGTCCGCGCTGTGGTTCTTCACCCGGTCGGGGGTGCCGCTGACATGAGTGATGAACTCTCGCGAAGGTCGGCGTTGCAGGGGTTGGCGATCGCCGCGGTCGGTGGCGTAGCGGGTTTCGTCGTCGCCCGCTCGAGCGACGCCGCAGACGCGGCCAACGGGACCACGGCAGCCAACGCCTACGGTCCGGCCCCGGTCACCGCCAGCGGCGCGACGGGGAAGCCACTCGCACGTGTCGATGACATCCCGGTCGGCGGCGGCCTGGTGGTGTCGAGCGCGTCAACGGTCCTGACCAGGACGGCGGCCGGGGACGTGCACGCGTTCTCGGCGATCTGCACGCACCAGGGGTGCACGGTCGACAAGGTCGCGGACGGCACGATCGACTGCCCGTGCCACGGCAGCCGGTTCGACGCCGCGACCGGGGCGGTCGTCGCGGGTCCGGCCCCGAGGCCACTGCCGAAGATCGCCGTGACGCTCAAGGACGGCGAGGTGTACAGCTCATGAGCCGACTGCTGCAGTTCCTGCCCACGCTGCTGTGGCTGCTCGCCGCCGGGTTCGCGCTCGGCGTGATCATCGCGCTCTGAGGAGAGTTCTGGCCCCGCAGCAGGTTCCGACGAGGTGTCGTCCCTGCCACGGGGCCGAGAATCAGCCGGTCAGCCGATCAGTAGCGGTAGTGGTCGGCCTTGTACGGGCCGGCCACGTCCACGCCGATGTACTCGGCCTGCGACTTGCTGAGCGTGGTCAGCTTGGCGCCGACCGCGTCCAGGTGCAGCCGGGCAACCTTCTCGTCGAGGTGCTTCGGCAGCGTGGTGACTGTCGGCTTGCCGTCAACGACGTAGCTGTCCGGGTTCTTGTGGATCTCGATCTGCGCGATCGTCTGGTTCGAGAACGACGCGCTCATCACGAAGCTCGGGTGGCCGGTGGCGTTGCCGAGGTTCAGCAGTCGACCCTCGCTCAGCACGATGATCTTGTGGCCGTCCGGGAAGGTCCACTCGTGTACCTGCGGCTTGACCTCGACGCGCTTGATGCCGGGCACCTTCGCCAGGCCGGACATGTCGATCTCATTGTCGAAGTGACCGATGTTGCCGACGATCGCCTGGTGCTTCATCGCGGCCATGTGGTCGGCCATGATGATGTCCTTGTTGCCGGTCGTGGTGACGAAGATGTCGGCCTTGTGGACGACGTCCTCGAGCGTGACGACCTCGAGGCCGTCCATCGCCGCCTGCAGCGCGCAGATCGGGTCGATCTCGGTCACGACGACGCGCGCGCCCTGGCCGCGCAACGACTCGACCGAACCCTTGCCGACGTCGCCGTAGCCGCAGACGACCGCGAGCTTGCCGGCGATCATGACGTCCGTGCCACGGTTGATGCCGTCGATCAGCGAGTGCCGGCAGCCGTACTTGTTGTCGAACTTGCTCTTGGTGACCGAGTCGTTGACGTTGATCGCCGGGAACAGCAGGGTGCCGGCGCGCTCGAACTCGTAGAGCCGGTGCACGCCGGTGGTGGTCTCCTCGGTGACGCCGATGATGCCCGCGCCCATCCGCGTGTACTTGCCGGGCTGCTCGACGATCGAGCGGCGCAGCAGGTTCAGGATCACCGTGTACTCCTCGGAGTCGGTGTCCTCGGCCTGCGGGACGACGCCGCCGGTCTCGTACTCGGTGCCCATGTGGATCAGCAGCGTGGCGTCACCACCGTCGTCGACGATCGAGTCCGGGCCGCTGCCGTCAGGCCAGGTGAGCATCTGCTCGGTGCACCACCAGTACTCCTCGAGCGACTCGCCCTTCCACGCATAGACGGACACGCCCTGCGGGTTGTCGGGCGTGCCGCCCTTGCCGACGACGGCCGCGGCCGCGGCGTGGTCCTGCGTGGAGAAGATGTTGCAGCTGACCCAGCGCACGTCCGCGCCGAGCGCGGTGAGGGTCTCGATGAGGACGGCGGTCTGCACGGTCATGTGCAGCGAGCCGGCGATCTTCTTGCCCTTCAGCGGCTGCGCGCCGCCGAATTCGCGCCGCAGCGACATCAGGCCGGGCATTTCATGCTCGGCGAGGTCGATCTCCTTACGGCCGTACGTCGCGAGCGACAGGTCTTTGACCTTGAAGTCGTGGACGGCGCCTGCGGAGTCGGGAGTCAGGGTGATGCTCACGGGTTCTCCTTGATCGGGATGCACTCTGGACGGGACGAACTGATCAGTAGGTGTGGCGAGGCGGCGGAAGATCGTCGCCTGCGGTGGTGCCGCGCTTCGGTGGATGGCGCCGAACCAGTCATCGACTGCCCGGGCCAGCTGCGGGTCGGTACGCATCCGCAGCTCGAAGACGACGTCGGTGATGCCGAGCCCGTGCTCGTCGATCAGCTCGCGCAGCTTCTGTAGCCGCTCGACCTGGCGTGGGCCGTAGTGCCGGTGACCTCCCGGGGTGCGCAGGGTGGCGACGAGACCAGCCTGCTCGAGATAGCGCAGCATTCGCTGGGACCACCCGGTTGCCGCGGCGGTCTGCTGGATCGTGAACGACTGCATCGACACTGAACTTACCACGACCGTGTCAGATTTCTCGATGGACCGTAACGCCGGCTCGGACTCGTCTGATCAGGTATGCGTTTGCCTCGGTTCCGCGCGGTCGTCGTCAGCCTCCCCCTCGTCGTGGCGCTCACCGCCACCTCGTTGGTTGCCTGCTCGTCGGGGGCCCGGCGACCCGGTGCCGGCGGCGCCGGTACCCACTCGATCCGCTCAGATCTGCGCGTCGGCGAGGGCATCGGCGCGGCGGTGCAGCTGATCGGGACGGCACCGCACGCCGTGGCAGCCCCGGACGTGGCACGGTCGGTCGCCGCTGCCGAGATCGACTTCACCCTGGCCTTGCTAAAGGGCGTCGGCCGCCCGGACGGGGTGGCCGTCTCGCCCGCCAGCCTCGCGATCGCGCTCGCCATGCTGCGCAACGGCGCGGCCGGCCGGACCGCCAGCGAGATCGGCGCGGCGCTGCGATCGGCCGGGCTGAGTGCCGAGCGCGCCAACGCCGGGTGGTCGGCGCTGATCAACGCGTGGGCGTCGGACCCGGACCTGACCCTCGAATCCGCGAACAGCGTCTGGACGCAGAGCGGGTTCGAACCGGCTGCGCCGTTCATGGCCGCGCTGTCGCGCTGGTACGCGACCGGCGTGTGGCAGGTCGACTTCGCCCGCGACCTGGCTGCCGCGGGCGCGGCCATCAACGCCTGGGCGGCGCAGCAGACGCACGGCCGGATCGACCGACTGTTCCAGGACGGGCAGCTGGACGCGAGCACGCGCCTCGTCCTCGCGAACGCCGTCTACTTCAAGGCTGACTGGGCGACGCCGTTCGACCCGAACCGAACCGCCGATGCCAGCTTCAGCGCTCCCAGCGGGCGCGTCGCCGCGTCGTTCATGAACACCTCCGACGAGCTGCCCGCGGCGGTCACCGATACCTACTCGGCAGTGCAACTGCCCTACCGGGGCGGTCGTTTCGCAGCTTTGGCCCTCATGCCGACGTCCGGGTCGCTGGCCGAGTTCACCGCGTCGCTGAGCTCGTCCTCCCTCGCGGGCGTCGTCAGCGCGCTGCAGCGGCGCCAGGTCGACCTCGCGATGCCGGCCTTCACGATGTCCTCGACGCTCGACCTCAACACCGCGCTCGCCCGACTCGGCATGCCGACCGCGTTCAGCGACCGGGCCGACTTCTCCGGGATCGCCGAGAACCTCATGGTCCAGCAGGTTGTGCAGCGGGCGTACCTGCGCGTCGACGAGAACGGCACCGAGGCTGCGGCCGTGACCGGCATCGCGATGCGGCCGACCTCGGTCCCGGCCGAGTCGCTCGCCATCACGCTGGACCATCCGTTCCTGTTCCTCGTCAGGGATACCGCAACCGGGGCGATCTTGTTCGCCGCACAGGTGGTGGATCCCGCCTAGTCCCGGAACCCGAACACTTGGGCCCGCGCCCCGGTGCTCAGAACAGGGTCAGCTGCGCCATGGCGGGGCGGCGCTCGGGCAGTTTCGGGTGGCGGGGACGCGATCCCGGCCAGGTGTCCGGCCACGCCCGCTCGGCTCGGACCGGCACCGGCCGCGGCAGCTGGCTGTCGTCATCCGCCAGTACGCGCAACGCCTCGGCGGTCGACCAGATCAGGTTCTGTTCGGCGAACACTGCCCCGACCCGGTCGGCGGCCAGGGGCAGCACCCCGGCTCCGCCGGTCAGGTCCAGATCGAGCGGCACGTCGGCGCGCATCGCCATGACCTCGCAATTGAGCCGCCACTTCGCCTGCGCGCTCGCGTCAGCCAGCAGATCGGCGAGGGTCGCGCCCAGCCGCGAGCGAACACCGTCGAGATCGGCGAACGCGGCTGCCACCGTCCCGAACTCGGTCAGCAGGCCGGCTGCCCGCCGCGGGCCGATGCCACGCACGCCGGGAAGGTTGTCCGACGGATCGCCGCGCAACGCGGCGTAGTCGCGATACTGCTCGGGACGCACGCCGAGCAGCGTGACCAGCCGCTCGGCATTGATCACGGGCGAGGCGTCGACGCCGCCGTCGATGATCCGTAGCACGCGGGTGGTGTCGTCGATCAGTGAGAACGCGTCGCGGTCCGAGGTGGCGACGACGGTCGAGCACCCGTGGTCCCGCGACCACGCGGCCGCCGAGGCCAGGACGTCGTCGGCTTCCAGCCCCGCCGGCACGACGACGGCGACACCAAGACTGCGCATGGCGTCGGCGGCTGCGGCCAACTGATCGACCAGGGTCTCGAGCTTGTCGCTGCGATGCGCCTTGTAGGTCGGCCACCGCGAACGACGCTCGGAGGAATCCGGGTCGTCGAACCCGACGACCACGGCCGCCGGGCGGACCCGTTCGACAGCAGCGACCAGTTGCGTCAGCAGGCCGCGCACCGCCCAGGTGGGCCGGCCGTCGGTAGTGCGGATGCCGGTGCGCGCCTGCGCGTGATAGCTGCGGTGAACGAGCGAGTTGCCGTCGATCGCGAGCAGCACCGGCGAGTCCACCCGACCACTGTCGCACGGCCCGCGGACAATGCGATCCCTAGAGCACGGTGTCGAGCGCCGCCCGGTCGACGAGTCCGTACGCCGCGGCATCCTCGTCGCCGAACAGCGCATCCAGTGGACTCAGCGCACCCAGCGCACCCAGCGCACGGCGCAACATGGCCATCGTCGAGAACGTGCCGGTCAGGATGTCGTGGCCGACCTCGTCATCGACAGTGGTTTCGTCTGTGTGCATCTCGAGCCTCCTCCGCCGCCGGAATCGTCAGCGGGCCGCACGAGCACACGCGCGGCCGGTCACCAGGACGATCGGCAGCCGGCGGCAGCATCGCAACTCGGCCTCTCAGCGAATTGCCAGTTTCAGTGGTTCAGGTACCGGTCAGCTCCCGCAGTGCAGGGAGCAGCTCCCCTATGGCAGGCAGGTACCGAGGAGCATTGCGTCGATCACCGGTGACCTCGCCGGCCCAGGCGTGTCGGTGCCGATCGGGCGCATTATGGGTATGAGTCGGATCAGCGTGGACGGCCGTGCCGTCCGCCCCTTCGACAGCGAGGGATCGGGCCGGCTGTGGCCGGGTACCCCAGGAGCCCTTCTGATGTGTGCTCCGCGTTCGGCCGGCGTCCCCGGTGCCCGTCCGGTCGGGTCGGCTTGACCACGCAGCCCTTCGTCCATCGGCCGTCGGTCGGCGCGATCCGGCCCGCGCTGTCGCGGCTCACCCCGCCACGGCTGCCCCGCCCAGCCGTCGAGCACACCGAACTGGGGCAGCACGACCTGGGCCCACCCGCGCAGGCGTTCGGACCGGCACCGCGGCCGTTCACGGTGACCGTGCCGTGCCCGACGTGTGGCCTGCGCGCGCAACTGCGCGTGTATCCCGCGCTCGCCGGACCGGATGTCATCGGCTTCTCGTGCCGGGAGCAGACCAGCCGCGACCACACGGCGCCGACGAGGGGGCAGCTGGTCGACCTGCTCCACAGTTGCGCCGTACAGGCAGCCCTCGCCGCGCTTCGCTGACCGGGCGCTGCGGGTCAGGCGCGGAAGTCGTCCCCGAGCAGGCTGCGCAACTTCGCCAGGCATCGCCCGCGCATGGGACCGAGCCCGCCGACCGCTCGGCCGAGCCGGTCGGCAACCGTCGCATAGGACGGCGAACTCGGGTCGAAATAGAGCGCGAGGAGCAGGTCGCGGCACGGCGCGTCGAGCCGACGCAGCGCCGCGTGGACGGTGCTGTCGCTCTCCCACTGATCGAGCGGTGTCCCCGGTTCGACGGGCACCTCGGCCAGCGCCTGCTCGCGCTCACGCCGGCGCGCGACCCGCCACGCCTGCCGTCGAGTCACGGTCATCAACCAGAAAGGGAGGCGCTCCTCGTCGTGCAGGCGATCGATCGAGTCCACGAGGGCGGCGAAGGTGTTCTGCGTGGCGTCGGCGGCGTCCTCGGCGTTGAGCCCGTTACGCAGCGCGACGCTGAACACCAGCCGCTCGTAGCGACGGACGAGCAAGCCCCACGAATCGACGTCGCCGCGCTGGCACGCGCGCACGAGATCGAGATCCGACGGCACAGCCGATGGTGCGGGATCGGATCCGATCCGCGCTCCTGGCGCGGACGAGATCAGTCTCGGAGGGCTAGTCGACGGCGTCGACGGTTGGGCAGACCCGACCGTCTTCATCGCACGACCCCCCAGCCTTCGTCAGGCTCATTCTCACACAGCGACAATCGGCGCGGCAGGCCCGTCGGTGCCGGGAAAAAATTTCACAAAGAAGTGCTTGGCATGTATCAGCGCAGGTAGGGACGGGCACTTGTCAGATAGGAATAAAAAAACCCTGGCTTCCTACACAAAGAACAAACAAGAATTCCGCAATGAGCACACAAGAATTGAAC
The DNA here is from genome assembly GCA_963750295.1 of uncultured Actinomycetota bacterium. Classification (GTDB taxonomy): domain Bacteria; phylum Actinomycetota; class Actinomycetes; order Mycobacteriales; family Jatrophihabitantaceae; genus CAVVPY01. Next base: position 297,905 of record CAVVPY010000001.1, on the reverse strand, counting down.
AACACCGAGCAACGGGGGCCCTGCGTTGACCACGACAGCGCACATCGGCGAGAGCGACGGCATCGCTCCGATCGTCAACATCGACGGCGACGTTCGCCGGCCGGGGACAGCACCACTGGGCACAGACTCGGTGAGCCTGGTGATCCCGAGCAAGAACGAGGCGCGCAACCTCGCCTGGGTGCTCGACCAGGTGCCCGACTGCGTCGACGAAATCGTGCTTGTGGACGGCAACTCCCGGGACGCGACCCGGGCGATGGCGTTGGCGTGCCGCCCGCAGTGTCGCGTGATCGTGCAGGAGGGCTCAGGCAAGGGCAACGCGCTGCGGGCCGGGTTCCTCGCCTGCGGCGGCGACATCGTGGTGATGATGGACGCGGACGGCAGCATGTCCGCCTCCGAGATCCCGCACTACCTGCACTTCCTTGCCAACGGCTACGACTTCGTGAAGGGATCGCGCTTTATCGGCGGCGGAGGATCGCTGGATATCACACGGACCAGACGTCTCGGCAACCGCGCGCTGCTCGGCGTTGTGAACTCCCTTTATGACACCAATCTCACAGACCTGTGCTATGGCTTCTGTGCATTCCGTCGGCGCTACCTGGAATACCTCGATCTCACCGCGTCCGGGTTCGAGATCGAGGCGCAGATGACCGTCCATGCGGTGCAGGCCGGTCTGCGGATCGCGGAGGTGCCGAGTCTGGAACTGCCGCGGCGAAGCGGTCGCTCGAACCTGCGCGCGATCCGGGACGGCGTGCGCGTGCTCCGGACCGTGGTGCGCGATCACGACGACGGAATGTCGGGTCGACTGGTGCAGGCTCTGCGGCGCGACCAGCCCGATCCGACGTGATGCGCGCGGCCCGCGACGTCGAGACGGCGCCGGTCCTCCTCGTCGAGCTGACCCTCGACCGTCCGCTGCCGAAGTTGGTGATCGTGCCTGCCCGGTACCGCCATGCCCGGGTCCTCGTCAGGCTGCACACCACACCGATCGGTGAGATCCGGCTGCGGCTCGGGTCCGCGCCGTTGAGCGCCGAACGCCTCGCCGGACTCGTGTGGCGCGAACTGGCCAGCAAGATTCGGGCGCACCTGGCAGCCGATGGTCTGCCCGACGTGCGGACCCTGACCAGGTTCGGCATCGACACGACACGGCACCCACCGTGCCTGCGCGACCGTCGGAAGGTGATCGCCGAGCCGACGCCGGTCACCGTCGTGATCGCCACCCGGAACCGGACCGAGAGCCTGCTCGCCTGCCTGACGTCGGTCACGCGCTCCGATTACCCGAGGTTCGACATCGTCGTGGTCGACAGCGCACCGAGTACCGACAGCACCGCACGCGTGCTGGAACGTGCCGACTGGCCGTGCGCGGTGCAGTACGTGCACTGTCCGGAGCCCGGGCTGGCCCGGGCGCACAACGTCGCCCTCCCCGAGGCCCGCGGCGAGGTCGTGGCATTCACCGACGACGACGTCCAGGTCGACCGGCACTGGTTGTCCGCCCTCGTCGCAGCGTTCGACCGCCCCGAGGTGGCCTGTGTGACCGGGCTGATCCTGCCCGTCGAGCTGGAGACACGCGCGCAGGTATTGATCGAGCAGGCGGGTGGCTTCGCGCGTGGTTTCTCCCGGCACCGCTACTGCCTGCCGGGCGATCCAGGCCAGCCGCTGTTCCCGTTCACCGCAGGACGATTCGGGTCCGGGGCCAACATGGCCTTTCGCACGCGCTGGTTGCGGCGTCGCTGCGGCTTCGACACGGCGACGGGCGCGGGCACGACGGCCCGTGGCGGCGACGACCTACTGGCCTTCCTTCAGGTCGTCCTCGACCGACAGACCCTGGTCTACGAGCCCGCCGCGATCGTGCGCCACCGGCACCAGCGCGACGCGGCACTGCTGCATCGCCAGGCGTTCGGGTACGGCGTCGGGCTGGGCGCCTACCTGACGGCAGCGGTGCGCGCCGAACCGGCCCTGCTCGCCGAGATGTGCCGGCGCAGCGTACCGGCGCTGAAGCACCTGCTCTCGCCGACCTCGGTGAAGAACCAGGACATCGGCCCGGACTACCCGCGCGACCTCGTCTGGCGCGAACGCGCCGGCGTCGTGCTCGGGCCAGCTGCCTACGCCCTCAGCCGCCGCCACGACCGGCGCCGTGCGGACGCACACCCGACCTCGAACCCGGTCACGCAATCATTCGTCACCCCGGCGGCGCGATGAGCCAGCTCGCGCCGCGTCTCGGTCTCGCCTCAGTCGCCGCGCTGTGGCGCATCCCGCTGTTCCGCAGCGGGCACCTGCTGATCGCGAACTCGGTGCTCACCGCCGCGGTCGGGTTCGGCTACTGGCTGTTCGCCGCGCGGCTGTACTCCCCCGCTGTCGTCGGCGCGAACGCCGCGACCATCTCGGCGATGATGTTCCTCGGCGGGATCGCCCAGCTGAACCTGATGAGCCTGCTGCTGCGCTTCCTGCCGACCGCAGGTCGCGCCGCCGCCCGGATGATCAGCGGCGCCTACGTGCTCGGTGCAACCGCGAGCGGCGTCGCCGCGACGATCTTCGTCCTGGGACTCGAGCACTGGGCGCCCGGCCTGCGTCCCGTCCTGCCCGGCCTGCCCGCACTGGCGGCATTCGTCGCGGCGACGATGCTGTGGGCGCTGTTCGTCATGCAGGACAACGTCCTGGTCGGCCTCGGCCGGCCCGGCGCCGTCTCGGTCGAGAACCTGGTGTTCGGGCTGGCCAAGGTCGCGCTGCTCGTGGTCGCCGCGGTGCTGTTGCCGCGATCGGGTATCTGGTACTCGTGGCTGCTCGCCACCGCTGCCGCGGTGATCGCGACCACGGCCTACGTGCGGCTGCGGGCGCTGCCGAGGTTCGTTGCCGCGGCCGGCCCGAGCGACGGGCGCCCGCCGATGCGGGTGCTGGGCGGGTTCCTTGTCCCCGACTACATCGGGTCGCTGGCCTGGATCGCCTGCACCGCGCTCGTCCCCGTACTGGTCCTCAACCTCACCGACGCCAGGCACTCGGCCGCGTTCGCGCTGGCGTGGTCGGTCGGGCTGACGCTGTTCGCCGTGCCCGCCGCTTTCGGGCAGTCCCTCGTGGCGCACGGCGCTGCGCAGGCCGCCGACGCAGAGCGGGCGCATCGGCAGTCACGCGCCCACCTGCTGCGCCTGCTCGTGCCGGTTGCCCTTGCTCTGACGGTCGCGGCGCCGTTCGTCCTGCACCTGTTCGGCCGCTGGTACTCGGCCGAAGGGACGACGACGCTGCGCCTGCTCGCGCTCGCCGCGGTGCCGAACGTCGTCGTCGCGCTCGCCGTAAGCCACGCACGAGTCACCCGCCGCATGCGCACGGTGGTGCTGACGCTGGTTCCGCTGTGCCTCGCGGTCGTCGGTCTCACGGTGGTCCTCGTCCCGCGCCTCGGGATCACCGGTGCCGGCGTCGCCTGGCTGGTTGGGGAGAGCACCGTAGCCGGTGCGCTGCTCATCGGCCCGCGGGTACGCGCCCTGCTGGGTTCTCGCGTCCGTTCCCGGTCTGCGGGCGTGCCGCGTTCGCTCGCGCGGGAAGCACTCGAGACGGTCGCACCGCAGGCAGTCGTGCAGCACCGGCCCAGGACGTTGTCGGACACGGCCGTGCTGATCGTGAGCGAGCCGGCGGGCCCGGCCGTGGTCAAACTGAGTCGGACGCCGACCGGCGCACGGTTGCTCACCCGTGAACACGAGGTCCTGTCGGGATTGCGGTCCGACGACCGGCTCGGCGAGTGGCGCAACCTGCTGCCCGCCGAGTTGCGCCACGGCCGGTTCGGACAGGCGGCCTATTCGGTACAGACCCTGCTGCCCGGTCGTGGGGCCGACACGGTTCCCGGCGCAGGCCCTGCCCTGACAGCGCACGCGTTCGCGGCCCTGACTCCGTTGCACGAATTGGACGGTGGCGAGGTCACGGCCCAGCTGACCCAGGTGTCCGCCTGGGTCACCAGACCGGCCGCCGTCGTGCGCACGGCCGTTGCCCGGCACGGGCTGACGGTGGCCGCACTCGACCGCCTCGTCCCCCATCTGGAAGACGCGCTCGCCGGACACCGGGTGACCGTTGGCCGGACGCACGGCGACTTCCATCCCGGCAACGTGTTGGTGTCGAGCTCGGGCACGGTATGCGGGCTGATCGACTGGAGCCAGTCGCGCGAGCAAGGACTACCTGCACTCGATCTGGCGCACTGGCTACTCACCTCATCCACCGAGGGGCCGCGTGGGTTCGGTGCGCGGGTCGCGTCCCGCCTCGCCACGTCGCCGTGGCGACCTACCGAACAGGCGCTGCTGTACGGGCCGGGCCGCCCGCTGCCGCCGCCGCACACGCTGCTGCTCCTCGCGTGGCTGTGCCACGTCAGTGACAACCTGACCAAGTCCGGGCGGTACGGGCGAAGCCCGGTCTGGATGCGACGCACCGTCGAACCGGTGCTGCGGGAGTGGCGGCCATGACCGCGCTGGCCGAACGGACGAACGGCCCGGCCGGCGCGGTGCCGGCGCCGACGGTGTCGGTCGTCATCTGCTGCTACACGATGCAGCGATGGCAGCTGCTGCTCCGGGCCGTGGACTCGGTACGGCGCCAGGACGTCGCCGCGCACGAGTTGGTCATCGTCGTCGACCACTCGCCCGACCTGCTCGATCTCGTCCGCAGCGAACTGCCGGACGTCGACGTCGTCGCGAACCATTACGGCCGCGGGCTGTCCGGCGCCCGCAACACGGGTATCGAGTGGGCCCGCGGCGAGGTCGTCGCCTTCCTCGACGACGATGCGGCGGCCGACCGGACGTGGCTACGCGAGACGGTCGCGGCCTACACCGACGACCGGGTGCTCGGTGTCGGCGGTCGGGTCGTCCCGCAATGGGTCGGCGGGCGCCCGCGGTGGTTCCCGGCAGAGTTCGACTGGGTGGTCGGGTGCAGCTACCTCGGGCAGCCGACCGCGCGCACGCCGGTGCGCAACTTCATCGGCGCGAACATGTCCTTCCGCCGGGACATCCTCGTGCAGGCGGGTGGGTTCAGCGAGCAGCTCGGCCGGGTCGGCGACCGCCCGTTCGGGTGCGAAGAGACCGAGCTGTGCATCCGCGTCGCCGAGCGTTGGCCGGACGGCACGCTCGTCTACAACCCGGCGGCCACCGTCCGCCATCACGTCCCGAAGGAACGCTCGCTCTGGTCCTACTTCCGTGCGCGCTGTTTCGCCGAGGGCCGGTCCAAGGCCGCCGTCGCCGAACTCGCCGGGACGTCGCGCGCGCTGCGGTCCGAACGGGCCTATGTCCGCACGGTGCTGCCCGCCGGTGTGGGCGCGGCCGTGCGCGGGGCCGTCCGCGAACCCGCCGCGCTGGGGCGGGCGTCCGCCATCGTGCTCGGCCTGCTGATCACCACCAGTGGCTTCCTGACCGGGCAGGTGCGGCGGTCGCGGCCCGGCCTGCGCCGGTGGCGGCTGTTGACCGCGCTCGGCCCGCTTCGTGGGCGGCAACTCGCGGCCACCGCACCGTTGGTGGCGGCGCTTGCCCTGTGGGCGTTGTCGCTGCGCCATGTCGCGCTGGGCACGATGAACGATCTCGGCCTGGTGTCCGTGCTGCCGATCCCCTACTGGGCTGCGCTGATGACCCTCGTCGCGGCCATCGTCGTCCTCGCGCAACGCGGCATCGCGCGGGACCGGCTGATCGCCTGCTACGTCGTCGCGCTGGTCCTCGTCCTGCATGCCACGCCGACGATCCTCTACGGATCGCTGCGGTACTCGTGGGCCTGGAAGCACATCGGCATCGTCGACTACGTCATGCGCCACGGCGGCGTCGATCCGAACATCGCCCAGCTTCCGGTCTATCACGCGTGGCCGGGGTTCTTCACCCTGAACGCCTTCCTCACCCAGGCCGGGGGGCTGGCCAGCCCGCTGAGCTACGCGGCCTGGGCCCCGCCGGTGTTCGAACTGCTCGCGCTCGCCCCGCTCATCCTGCTGTTCCGGACGTTCACGACCGACCGTCGCCGCGTCTGGATCGCAGTGCTCGTCTACTACCTCACGGCGTGGGTGGGGCAGGACTACTTCTCGCCGCAGGCGTTCTCGTTCTTCCTCTACCTCGTCGTCCTCGTCGTCGCGCTGCGACTGCTCGGGGCGACCCCCACCCGGCGCGGCGGGCAGTTGCAACCGGCTGAGCGCGTCCGGCGGCTGTTGCACGGCGGCGCGATCGATCGCGAGACGTTGTCACCCGCGAGCCGGCGGGCGTTGTGCGTGGCGGTCGTGCTGATGATGCTCGCCATCGCGAGCAGCCACCAGCTGACCCCGATCATGCTCACGGTTGCTCTCGGCGTGCTCGTGGCTGTCCGCGTGAGCGGCCCGCGCTGGCTGCCGTGGGTGATGGCCGCGATCACCGTGGCGTGGATCCTGTGGCTCGGCCGCACCTACGTGTCGGCGAACATGCAGTCGATCGTGCGCGCGTTCGGCGCGCTGATGAGCAACACCCAGAACGGCTTCGTCAATCTGCAGGACGCCTCAGTGGGTCAGCAGGTGGTCGACTGGACCGACCGACTGCTCACCGCGCTGGTGTGGCCGGCGGCTGCTGCCGGTTTCTGGCGGCAATGGCGCTACGGACGGCAGGAGACGGTGCCGGTCCTGCTGGCCCTGGTACCGGTGCCCATGCTGGCCGCCAACGACTACGGCGGCGAGATCCTGTTCCGGGTCTGCCTGTTCGCGCTGCCGTTCCTGGCGTTCCTCATCTCGGGGCTGTTCCAGGCGCCGGAACCGGGCGCAGCCGTCGAGTACGCGGCCGTCTCGGCCGACGCCGGGCCGCAGTGCAAGGTCGTGCGGCAACGCCCGCGGCCGGTCGCGACGCTGGTGGCCTGCCTGGTCCTGGCACCGATGTTCCTCATCGCCTACGACGGCAAGGAGCGGATGAACTACTTCAGCCCGTCCGAGCGGGCGGCGTCGACCTGGCTGTACGACACCGCGCCGCGCGGGTCGTTGATCACGTCGATCAACAGCAACTACCCGTGGGCGTTCGTCCACTACGAGTACTACGACTACGACTTCCTCGAATACCTTCCGCCGGCACAGCGGGCCGCGCTGGTGACCCGTCCGGCAGCGGTGCTCGAGCGATTCCTGGCCGCCGGCTGCGACCGCCCGGCGTACCTGGTGCTGACCCGGAGCCAGGACGTCGAGGTCCGTTACACGGCCAGCCTCGATCCGCGTTCGGTGCCACAGATCTCGCGTGCCGTCCGTAACGATCCGTACTTCCGACTCGTGTACGGCAACCGGGACGCCTCGATCTACGAGGTCGACCCCAGCGCGTGCGTGGCTGCTGATCGGTCGGGCCCCTGATGGCCGCCACCCGAGCTCAGCTGTGGCCGGCCGTCGCGGTCGCCTCGGGCGCCCTTGCCGTGTTCGCCGACCTCGGCCACCTGCCCGTCCCGCTGCGACCGCTGCTCGTCGCCTGGTTCGTCGCCGTCTGCCCCGGGATGGCCTGGGTGAGTCTGCTGCGCCTGCGCGATCGTCTGAGCGAACTCGTGATCGGCGTCGCGACCAGCCTGGTCGTCGCCACGCTCGCGACCGAGGCGATGGCATTGGCCCACAGGTGGTCGCCGTCGGCGCTGCTCGTCGCACTGGCCGTCGCGTGCGTGCCCGCAGTCGTGCTGTCCCAGCGCAGCGGCCGACGTACGCCCGCGTCCACCGGGGCGGACCTGTCATGAGCACCGTCCGCGGCCGCACAGCGATCCCGGTCCTGCTCTACCACGCGGTCGGGGCGGACCGCTCGGCGTGGATCTCGCAGTTCACCGTTACGCCCGCCACGTTCGACCGGCATCTGGAGCTCATCATGGCTTCTGGACGGACGGCGCTGAGCGTGGAGGAACTGCGGCTCGGCCTGGCCGGCGAGCTGACCCTGCCCGACCGAACCGTGGTGGTGACCTTCGACGACGGGTTCGCCGAATGGGCCGACGTGGTCGCACCCGCACTGGCTCGATGGGGGCTGACCGCGACGATGTTCGTAACCACCGGCTTCCTCGACCGGCGCAGCCCGGGTGGTGACCAGATGCTCTCGTGGTCCGCCGTCGAGGAACTCGTCGACGCCGGCCACGAGATCGGCGCGCACTCGGCCACCCACCCCGAGCTGGACACCCTCGACGCGTCGGGCGTCCGCGCGGAGATCCGCGACTGCCGCCGCGAACTCGAGGACCGGCTCAGCGTGCCCGTGCGCAGTTTCGCCTATCCGCACGGGTACTCCAATCGTGAGGTGCAGCGGCTGGTGCGATCTGCAGGCTACGACTCGGCCTGCGCCGTCAAGAACTCCCTGAGCCACACCGAGGACCTGCCGTATTCGATCGCGCGTCTGACCGTCACCTGCCGGACCTCGGACACTGCGCTCGCGGCCTGGCTCGCCGGGTCCGGCGCACCGCTGGCGTCAGGGCGCGAGCGGCCGGCCACGCGGGCGTGGCGCGCCTACCGACGATCCCGCTTCGGCGCCACCCACCGCGCGCCGCTCGTAGGGTCGCCCGGATGAGCCGGCCGCAGCTCGTGCTGACGCCTTTCCTGCCGACTCGAGGCGGTGTCGCTGAGGTCGCGCTCGACGATCTGCTGTGCGGTGCTGTCCAGCTCGCGGCACACCTGCGCCGAGCGGTCGCCACCGAGCAGTGGCAGGACGCATTCCTGTTCGCGGCGGGCCTGACCCAGATGGTCGAAGACCGGCTGCACAGCGACACCGGATCGATGCGCCGAGCAGCAGCGTTCCTGGGTTCTGAGCGCTCTGCCGCGAGCCGCGTCGGCAGCCTCGGGGCAGCGGGTGCGGCCACGCTGCTGACCGCCGGGCATCGCCGCACGCGCAGGCACCGCCGGTTGCTCGACGTTCGGGCCGCCCTGGTCCGGCTGGTCGGCCGGCTCGCGGACATCGTCATCGACCCCGTGCGCGCCGCCGCTGCGCGGTCACCGTTGCGCCGCTTGGTGGATGAAAGCCTTGCTGCGGCGACATTGCTCGACGACGACGTGGTCCGGTTGCCCGCGTGCTTCCGCAGCTTCGATCAGCATCCCGACGACGTGCGCTGGCTGGCCGAGGCGTTCGTCGCGAGGTTCCCGTCGACGTCCGGACCGGTGTGTGCCGTCGGGGTGCGCACCTCGGGCAGTTACCTTGCGCCGTTGCACTCGGCGGCGTTGCGCGCCTCGGGGATCCGCGACACGCAGTTCCTGACCCACCGCCCACACCACGGTTTCCTGCCGGTCGAGAGAAATCGCCTGCGCCGCGTCGCACAGGACGGCGGCCGGGTGCTGATCACCGACGATCCGCCCGGCTCCGGGTCATCGCTGGCTGCAACCGCGCGTGCGGTTGAGCGGGTCGGCGTCCCATCCGGCGCGATCGTCATCGTCGTCTCGTCCTTCCCCGACACCGAATGGCCCTTGCCCGCACTTTCCCGGTGGGCGTGCGTGATCCAGCCGTGGTCGGAGTGGAGCGTGCACCGACGGCTGGCCGAACCTGCGGTGGCGACCGCGCTGGGGACGATGCTCGACGACGAGGTCGATGATGTCCGCCGAGCTGACCCGTCGCCGGTGGATGCGCGACGCGGGCACGTCCGCGCGCAGTTCGAGGTGCGCACCACGGGCAGCCCCCACGGCAACCGCAGTCCGCACAGCGTGTGCGTGGAGGGAGCCGGCCTCGGCTACCTGGGCCGTCACGCCCTCGCGGTCGCGACGGCCCTGCCCGACCTGACCCCCCGCGTGATCGGATTTGCCGACGGGTTGCTGTTCAGCCACAGTCCGCCGTCCGCTACCGAGCCCCCAGCCGATGCCACCACCGCGGCGGCGATCGCGGACTATGCCGTCCGGCGGCACGAGGCATTGCCCGCCCGCCGGGACCCGACTGCGACCATGCGCGGTCGCGACCCGGTGTGGGAGGCAGGCGCCGCGCTGCTGGCCGGCATGTTCGGTGCTCTCGGACCGCTGGCGCGACCGCTTCTGCTCGAACCACTCGTCCGGCGACTGCTCGCCGTCGACCGTCCCAGCGTGGTCGACGGTGACACCGGTGTGCGGTCCTGGCGCCGCGACCCGGCCGACGGCCACCTCGTCAAACTCAACAGCCACGGGCGAGCCTTCAGCCACCTCGAACTGGCCTGCTACGACCCGCTGTTCGACCTCGCGGGCGCGGCGGCCGACCCGCCGGAGCCAACGTTCGAGCGCGAGCTGCGCGAGCAGTGGCAGCGGCTGACCGGCGTCGACGTCGATCCGGAACGCTGGTTGGTGCACCGCCTGACCCACCTGTGGCGGATGGGACGCGCGGGCGACATCGACCCCGGCACGGTAGACAGTCGCTCGGCGACCGCCGTCACCGAGTACCTGGCCGGGCACTTCCTGAGCGGGCTCGTCATCGCCGACGGACCGCTGTGCGCGATCGACCTCGACGGCGTGCTCGAGAGCGACCCGCTCGGATTCCCCGCGCCCTCACCGACCGGTGTGATGTCGCTTCGCGCGTTGATCACGCACGGCTACCGTCCGGTGGTGGTCACTGGGCGGGGTATCGCCGATGTCCGCAACCGATGTACCGCTCTCGGGCTCGTCGGCGGGGTGGCCGAGTACGGAGCCGCGATCTATGACCACGCCGCTGCCACGGTGCTCGATCTCCGGACAGAGGCGCAGCGTGAGCTGATCGGCCACCTGCGCGCCGACCTCGGCGCACGCGCGGACATCGACGTCGACACCGGCCACGAGTACACCGTCCGAGCCCGCTCGCAGGGTGGGCAGCTCGGGGCAGCGCAGCTGGCCGGGGTCCTGCACACCATGGCTCCGGGTGTTCGCGTGGTCGCCGGCATGGGTCAGACCGATCTCGTGCCTGCCGGGCTGGACAAGGCAGTCGGCCTGCGCGCACTGCTCGGATCATTCGACGGGGCGTCCTGCGCGCTCGCGGTGGGCGACACCGAGGCCGACCTGTCCATGCTCGCGCTCGCCCGGATTGCCCGTGCGCCGCGGAACGCTGACGCAGCTGTTCGGCGCGCAGGCGTGACGATCACTCCCGGCCGCTACCAGTCCGGGCTCGCCGACGCGGTGGGGGTGCTGTTGGGTCACCGCGTCGGCCGGTGTGTCGTGTGCCGTCCACCCGTGCTGTCACCCCGTACCAACGCGGTGCTGCGGGTTCTCGAGCTGCGGGACAACGGATTGGCCGGGCTTCCGGTTCGCACCGCACGCCTGGCACTGAGCACCACCCGACTGATGGCGGGGCGGCACTCGTGAGACTCGTGGACGTGGTCAGCCCCGCACCGACCGCCGTCTGGCGCGAGGTGCTCGCCGCCGACCCGACCGCGGTGGTGACGCAGACGCCGGACTGGTCGGCGTGTGTCTCGGCCGTCGGCCCGTACCGGGACGCCAGCCGGCTGTACGTCTTCGAGGACGGGCGGCGCGTCGTCGTGCCCCTGGCACGCAGTGGCCGCCTGCCGAGGGGCGTGGCGCCCGAGTCGTCGTGGCCGTTCGACTGGGGCGTGGGGGGACCGATCGCGGACGGCCCCATCGGGTACGGGCACAGCGGCGCCGTCTACGCCGACCTGGCGCGGCGCGCACGGGTGCGCGTGACGATGCGCACCGGCCCCGGCGCCGACCGGGCCTGGACGGCCGCCCCCGCCGCGTTCGCCCGAATGGCGTACCACTCGCACGTGCTCGACCTGGCCGGCGGCTTCGAGCAGGTCTGGTCGCAGCGCTTTCGCAGCAGCGTGCGCCGCGCCGTCCGCAAGGCCGAGCGGTCGCGATTGCGTGTCGAGGTCGACGAGAGCGGTCGGCTGGTGCCCGTGTTCGATCTGCTGTACCGCCAGTCGGTGCAGCGTTGGGCCGCGCAGCAGCACGAACCGCTGGCGCTGGCCCGCTGGCGTAGCCGGCGGGCGAATCCGGTGGCGAAATTCCATGCCGTTGCCGACCGGCTCGGCTCGCGGTGCGCGGTCTGGGTCGCGTATGACGGGGACGAGCCGGCCGCGGCGATCATCGTGCTCCGCCACGGCGGGCACGCCAAGTACTGGCGCGGCGCGATGAACGCCGAACTCGCGTCGCCGCTGCGGGCCAACGATCTGCTGCACCGGCTGGCCATCGAGGCAGCGTGTAACGCTGGCTGCCACGAGTACCACATGGGTGAGAGCCGTCCCGATTCCAGCCTGGCCCGATTCAAGGCCGGTTTCGGTGCGCGGTCATGTCAGGGCGCTAGCTATCGGCTCGAACGAGTGCCCTTGACCGCTGCACAGGACCGACTTCGTTCGGTCGTCAAGCACGCGCTGGGATTTCAGGACGCGTGAGTTCCGAAGGAGAAGCGATCATGACGATGACGAAGGCGCACCACGCGTGGATCGTCACCACCGTTGCCGCAGCAGCATTGGGCGCCGGGCTCGTCGCGGCCACATCAAGTCATGCCGATCCCGCAGCACTCGCGCGTGCCCATCCCGAGATCACACGGGTGACCGCTTCCGGGATCACCTCGTCCGCCGCAACCATCGGCTGGACGACCAGTGTCCCGACGGATTCGAAGGTTCGCTACGGTCGCGGCCGCCCACTCGACCAGGCCACCACCCGCGACGCCCGGCTGGTGACCACGCACCGGCAGACGCTGGCCGGTCTCGACCCGGGCACCACCTACCGTTTCCGCGTGCGCAGCCAGGCACCCGGCGGCGCGGCGGAGCTGTCACCACCGTCCACGTTCCGGACTCGGGGCGACGCGTCCCGCGTCCCGCTGATCATCGACACCGACCTGTTCAGCAGCGCGGACGACGTCGGCGCGCTGGCAACGGCCTTCGCGCTGCAGCGGAGGGGCGAGGCCAGGGTCATCGCGATCGGGGTGAACACCCGGCTCGACCGACCGGCCGTTGCCGACAATTCGTGGAAGTGCGCCGCCGCGGTCGCCCAGTTCTACGGCCACCCGAACGTCCCCGTTGCGGCAGCGTTCCCCATCCACGGGACCGAGTCGAACCCGGTCGACTTCATCGGCCCGTGCGCGTCCTTCGCATCGCCGTCGACGCCGACCCCGCAACCAGCCGTCGCCGCCTATCGGCGTGCGCTGGCCGGACAAGGCAATCGCAGCGTGATCATCGTCGCCACCGGCTATGAAGAGAACTTGTCCGGACTGCTCAACTCCGGGCCGGACGCGATCAGCCCGCTCGACGGCGCCGACTTGATAATTCAGAAGGTGAAGCGGCTCGTCATCATGGGCGCTGGTTTCCCGAGCAGCAGTGGGGAGAACAACATCCAGGGCGACCCCCCAGCCGCGGCCGACGTCGCGACCAACTGGCCCACGCGCATCGATTGGTCCGGCTACGAGGTCGGCGACGCCGTGCACACCGGCCAGACGATCTCGTCCACGCATCCGACCAACTCGCCGGTCCGGGCCGCATACGAGGCCTTCGTCGGGCCGAACAACTGGATCTACTCCTATGACCTCACCGCGGTGTATCACGCGGTGCGGCCGGGTGACCCGCTGCTGTCGGTGGTCGGGCCCGGCACCAATGTCATCAACTCCGACGGCTCGAATGCCTTCACCTCGAGCGCGTCCGGCCACCAGTTCTACCTGCGCCTGACGGACGCGACCGGGTTGGACAGCGCAATCGAAACGCTCCTCGACCTCGTGCCGTCCCGGTGACCGGAGCTCAGCGGCCCGCAGCCAGGTCGCGCGCGCGTTGCTGCTCGCCGAGTTCACCGTAGGGATAGTCGGTGGTGTGCGGTGCACTTGCTTCGTCGAGTGCGGCGGTTTCGTCCTCGGTCAGCACCAGGTCCGCGGCCTGCAGGTTGGCCTCGAGTTGTTCCAGCGTGCGGGCGCCGAGAATCGTCGAGGTCACTGCTGGACGAGCGGTGACCCACGACAGCGCCACCTCGGCCATCGACACGCCACGGCTCTCGGCCACCCGTTGGACCGCGTCGATGACGTCCCAGGTGCGCTCGGTACCGCGCCGGTCGTACGCCTCCATCCCGCGGTTCGCGTCGTCGCCCAGCCGGGTCGCGCCGGTCGGGCGCTGGTCTCGCTGGTACTTGCCCGACAGCCAGCCACCGCCGAGCGGGCTCCACGGAAGCAGTCCGAGTCCGGCGTCCTTTGCTGCCGGAACGATCTCCCATTCGATCTCACGCACGAGCAGGCTGTACTGCGGCTGCAGGGTGACCGGTTGGGCAACGTTCATCGCGCGCGCGAGGTGAACTGCCTTCGTCAACTGCCACCCGGTGAAGTTCGACAAGCCGTAGTAGCGGATCTTGCCGGCGCGGGCGAACCCGTCGAGGGCGCGCAGGGTTTCCTCCAGCGGCGTCCACCGATCGAACGCGTGTACCTGATAGAGATCGACCGCCTCGACGCCGAGCCGGCGCAGTGACGCGTCGAGGGCCCTGGTCAGATGGCGTGCCGAGAGCCCGCTGCCATTCGGAATGTTGTCAAGCGGGAAACGGCCCTTGGTCGCGATGACCATCGGCTCGACGACCTCGCTCGGTCTGCTGGCGAGCCACCGTCCAAGGATTTCCTCCGAGGCACCGCCGGCATAGACGTCCGCCGTGTCGACCAGGGTGCCGCCTACCTCGGCGAAACGGTCCAGCTGGGCATGTGCGGTCGCTTCGTCGGCTTCCGCGCCGAAGGTCATCGTGCCCAGGCACAGCGATGACACGGCACAGCCGCTGTGGCCAAGTGTCCGGTATTCCATGATTCGAACCTACGCCCCGGCCCGGAGCTGTTCGAGGCGATGTCACGGCCCCGCGACATCGAGCAGCGTGCGAGGGCGAAGGGGCGTTGCGGTCACGGTCTGCGACCACTACGAATGGCCGTCGTGAGCGAAAATCCAGCCGATCGAGTTGTCGCTGAACGCATCGCCGAACAGCTACGGGCTCGTCCCGGTCGGCGCGCCAGCTGGTGCGAGGTGCGCACTCTGATGGCTGAATTCGAGATCGAGCGATTGTCCGACGAGGCCCGGCGCCGGATGGCAATCTCGCTCAGCGAGGTAGGGCTGCGCCCCAACCCGCCGATGGAAAGGGTGGATCGGCGCGACACAGTCGTCCTGTCGTGGACGGCCGGACGCGCGGACGGCGAGGCCCACGACCACGCCGGTGACCGTGCGTCTGCAGCGCTGAACGACGTCCTCACGATCCGCACTGCCGGCCCGGACACATCGATCCGGATGCTCGACCCGACGACCCTGCCCCAGCCGCAACCGCCGGGAATTCGCTGGTTCGACATCGCTGACTCGACCGATGTCGATGCGGCGGTACTGCTCGCGGCGCTGAACCCGTCCTGCGGCGGCCGACTCACGGCCGAGATGGTCGACGACCTGCTCTCACCCGACCCGCGGCCGAAGGTCCAACTCTATGGCGACGGCGCCATTCGCGGCGTTGCCGCGTTCCGGGTGACCGCGACCGAGTCCGATGCGGGCGCGGCCGCCGACAGTTCGTCCAAGGCCGGGGTTCTCGTGTTCGAACCGGTCGAGTTCCTCGTCGCTGACGACTGGATCATCACCTGTTGGCACGATGCGGAGATCTACCGCGGCGCCGATCGGATCTGTGAGCAGCCGCCCGCACCACCACCAAAGCTGTACGCAGAGGTCGAGCGCTGCTGGCACACAACGCCGGTGGCAAGCGCGGGCGACGTCGCGGTGCTCGTCCTCGCCGAACTCGCGCTGACCTACGCGCCGGCGTACCGGCAACTGTATGTCTGGGAGGAGGAGTGGGAACTCGACTTCTTCCGACGGCCGGACCGGATCGACCGCGAGACGTTGCTCGACGCCCGTGCCGGTGCTGCCATCCTGCGTGATTGGCTGAGCCCGCTCAATCCTCCGGGCCTGCGCCAGGACGTCGACCGCGCGTGGTTTCCCGGCATCACCGGAACCGCGGAGTCCGGCGGGTACGCCCGAGCGCTGCGCATCGACGACCGGATCGACAGCGCGCTCAAAGGTCTGCGCGACTTCGGCCAGACCCTTCGCAGCGCCTACGACCTGCTCCAACTTCGCGAGGGCGAGCGCGAACGCCACCGCGACGACCGCTTCCAGCGCAACATCGCCGTCGGCGGTTCGGCGATCCTGATTCCCACGCTGGTCGCCGGGATCATGGGCGTCAACACGTGGGTGCCCGGCCAGGCGGGTCCCCGCTCGGCGCACTGGGCCTTCTTCGTCCTGATCGCGCTCGTCCTGCTGTCGGGCGCACTCGCCTGGATGATTCTGCGGAAGATGCGGGACCGCGACGACCCGCCCGCCTAGGGTCTCGAGACTCGCCGGCTGTCGTCAACGCGTGCTCGGACGCCAGCAACACGCAACCGCGACCCGGTCAGCGCCGCGTTGTGCGGTAGACATTCGCGGGGCGTCCCGTCGCTCCGTATTCGAGATCGAGCTCCAGCATCCCGCGACGGTGCAGATGGGTCAGGTACCGCTGCGCAGTCGGCCTGCTGATGCCCAAGTGCATCGCGATGTCGCTTGCGCTGACGGGGCTGTCCGACTCCTGCACGACCTGAAGGATCTTGGCCATCGTCGGTGGCAGCCGGTGTGACTGGTGGTTGGTCACGCGCAGCATGTCGTACAGCGCGTCAACTGTTTGCTGGTCGGCCTCGCGTCTCGGACCCGCTGTGAGCTCGTGGCGCCAACGTCGATAGCTGTCGAGCTTGTCCTTGAGTTGTTTGAACCCGAACGGCTTCACCAGGTAGTACATGGCGCCGAGCCCGATCGCCGCACGCACGGAGTCCAGATCACGCGCCGCGGTGATGAAGATGCAGTCCGGTGCCGCACCCGCGCCGGTCAGTGAGCGGAGCAGGCTGAGGCCGTCCTCGTCGGGCAGATAGATGTCGAGGATCAGCAGATCCGGCCGCGCCTCGACGATCAGCTCGCGGGCCTCGGCCGCAGTGTGGGCCTGTCCGACGCAGACGTAGCCCTCGATGCGGTCGACGCTCGTGGCGTGGATATGGGCCACTCGATAGTCGTCGTCGACCACAAGGACGCGGATCGGGGGTAGCTCCGTCATCAGGCACGCTCGCTGACGGGCGCAAGATTGCCGGGTGCGGCCGCCGGCCCCGCGACGGGGAGCGACACCTCGAAACGCGCACCGCCCTCGGAGCGAACCGTGATGGTCCCGCCTGCCCGGCGCACCAACCGCTGCACAAGAGCCAGACCGAGGCCACGACGAGCTTGTCCACGGGAGGACTTCGTCGAATAACCGTCCATGAAGATGGCGTCGACGGTCTCTGGTGCAATACCCGGACCGTTGTCGGTGACCGAGATCCGGACACCATCCTCGTTGTCGAGCGTGACGGTGATCAGGCGTGGTGCGGGCTGATCCGCGACCGCGTCCATTGCGTTGTCGATCAGGTTTCCGATGATCGTCATCAAGGCCTGCGCGTCGTAGCCGGCACCGTCGAGATGTGACGACGTCGTGATGACGAGACCGATGTCTCGCTCGGCCGCGACAGTGAGCTTGGCAAGCAGCAGCGCGGCCACGACCGGCGGCCCGATCCGAGCGCGCAGATCCTCGGCAGAGGCGAGGTCCTGGTGGGCGACGGTGGCGACGAATTGCGCGGCCTCGTCGAACTCGCCCAGATCGATGAGTCCGGCAATGACGTGGAGCCGGTTCGTGAACTCGTGTTCCTGGGCGCGCAGGGCATCGGCCAACCCGGTCGTCTCGTGCAACTCGCGAACCAGCGATTCGAGCTCGGTGCGGTCGCGCAGGGTCACGACACTGCCGACGTCCCGTCCCGCGACGATCACCGGGTTGCGGTTCGCCACAAGCAGTGCATCGTCGGTCAGAATTGCCTGGTCCGCCCCCTCGGTGCGGCCGGTCAGCACGTCGAGGAGCCTGCCCGGTGGCACGACCTGGTCGATCCGCTGCCCGATCGCGGTGTCCGTCAGGCCGAGCAAGCGCCGCGCTTCGTCATTGATGATCGTGATCCGCTGTCTGGCGTCGAAGCCGATGACCCCTTCGCGGATACCGTGCAGCATCGCCTCGCGATCCTGAAGTAGTGAGCCGATCTCGGCAGGTTCAAGACCGAACGTCGTGCGCTTGAGGTCTCTCGCCATGATGAGCGCGACGAGCACACCCACCCCAAGTGCGAGCGCTGAGTAGAGGGCAATCTCCACTATCTGCCGGCGAACCGCCGCCGCCACCTGGGTTTCCACGATCCCCACCGAAACCTGTCCGATCACGCGCCCGGACGCGTCGAAAATCGGCGCCTTGCCGTTGGCCGATCTGCCGAGGCTGCCGTGGTCGATCCCCACGTGGTCCTTGCCGTCAAGAACGGCGACCGGCTCTTCGAGCCGTTGGCCGATCAGTGCGGGGTTGGGGTGCGAGAAGCGAACCCCGGTCCGGTCGGTGACCACGACGTAGGAGGCGCCCGAGGCCTTCTCGACCCGGCTGGCCACAGCGGGGATGATCCGGTCCGGGTCGTGGGCGGCGACGGCGTCGGTGATCCGCGGAATCTGGGCCACTACGTCGGCTACTGCGCGGGCACGTTGTTCGTATTGCGTGTCGAACGTGCGCTTGGTGAGTTGCACCTGCAAGTAGCCGCCGATGAGCACCGTCGCCAGCAGGATGCCAAGGACGGCGAGCAGGAACCGCGAGGCAATCGTCCTCAGCCGCCACATGGCTCGGACCACCTCCTGACGTCCCGTCCCCATGCGAACACCGGACGCGGCATGAAAGCACACTCGGGCCGCGCTGCGGAAGGTGTCGTGAACAGAACGCACGCAACACACCGAAACGCTCGCGAGATGAGCATTTCACTCGCCATCAGCGAGCAACAGTTCGTTCCCGGAAAACGAGCACAACCGTTCCGGCCACTGACGCGGGCGAGGACTCTCTGCGCAACCCACCAACCCGAGATGTGTCACCGGACACAAGAAGGCGAGCGACCTCATGAGCGCCGAACCGGTCCGAAACGTCATCGAGATGGCGGGCGTGTCCAAGCGCTTCGCCACTCCGTCCGGTGGCATCTACACCGCCCTGCGCGACCTCACCTTCACGGTTGCCCCCGGTGAGTTCTGCGCGGTCGTGGGCCCGACCGGCTGTGGCAAGTCGACGACGCTGACCCTGGTGTCCGGCTTGGAACGTCCGAGCAAGGGCACGGCGCGAGTCGACGGCAAGGTGGTCAGCGGGATCACGCCGGGCGTCGGGTTCATGTTCCAGACCGACGCAGTCTTCCCATGGAAGAGCGTCCTGGACAACGTCGCAATAGGTCCATGCTTGCGTGGCATCAGTCGGCGCACCGCGAACACCGCTGCCCGCGACTGGTTACGTCGGGTCGGCTTGGCCGGCTTCGAGGACCGCTACCCGCACCAACTCTCCGGTGGAATGCGCAAGCGGGTTGCCCTTGCCCAGAGCCTCATCAACGAGCCACGGGTCTTGTTGATGGACGAGCCGTTCTCGGCCCTCGATGTGCAGACTCGCTCGATCATGGCCGACGAACTGCTTGGCTTGTGGGAACAGACGCGGCCGGCCGTCATCTTCGTCACCCACGACTTGGAAGAGGCGATCACCCTCGCCGACAAGGTGATCGTGCTGACCGCCGGCCCCGGACGTATCAAGGCGACGTTCCACATCGACCTGCCGCGGCCCCGGAAGGCGCAGGAGATCCGGTTCACCGACGAGTTCGTCGCGTTGTACTCCGAGATCTGGGAGGCGTTGCGTTCCGAGGTAGAGACCGCCTACGCACGCACCACCACAGAGGTGAGCCGGTGATGACCGCAGCCAACACCGTTCGGCAGGCCAACGCAACGGAGCTGATCTCGATGAGCAACACCGGAATCCACGGCGACGAGAAGCTGGTGTCCACCGGCCTGCGGGCACGCCGGATCCGTCGGCGCGTCCTGATGAATGTCTGCCGTGTCGCGCTGGTGGTGCTCGCTCTCGGGTCCTGGGAGATCGGGGTCAACACCGGGCACATCGACCCGTTCTTCTGGGGTCAGCCGTCCGGCGTATGGAAGCAACTCACCACCTGGATCACCAATGGGACGGCGCAAGGATCGCTGTCCGAGCAGATCCTGGTCACCCTGCAGGAAGCGGTGTACGGCTTTCTCATCGGCGTCGCACTCGGTGTGGTGCTGGGCGTCGCGCTCGGCCGCAACCGGTTCCTGTCGGACCTGTTGTCGCCGTTCATCAAGATCGCGAACTCCATCCCACGCATCGTGCTCGGCTCGCTGTTCTCGATTGCATTCGGCTTCGGGCTCACCTCGAAGGTCGTGCTGGCAGTCGTGTTGGTGTTCTTCGGCGTGTTCTTCAACGCGTTTCAAGGCACGCGCGAGGTCGACCGGAACCTGCTGTCGAACGCGCGGATCCTCGGCGCGTCGCGGTGGCAAGCGGTCCGACATGTCGTGCTGCCGTCCGCGTTCACCTGGATTCTCGCGAGCCTGCACATCAGCTTCGGCTTCGCGCTGATCGGCGCCGTCGTCGGTGAACTGCTCGGCGCCGACAAGGGCATGGGACTGCTGATCCGCAATGCACAGAACAACTTCAACCCCAACGGCGTCCTCGCAGGAATGGTCGTCATAGCAGTCATCGCGCTGATCGCCGAAGCTCTGATCACCGCGCTGGAAAGGCGCCTGCTTCGCTGGCGGCCACCACAGACTGGTGGTGATGCCCTCATCTGAACGCCCGGTCGTGCCGGTCCCGTCAACATCTTCGAGAGGTCATCGTGAACAAACGACTCACCACCGCCGCCGTGGCGATCACCGCGGCAGCCGCCCTGGTCATCAGCGGCTGCAGCAGCAGCGCTTCCCGGACGAGCACCAACTCTGCTGGTGGGGGCGGATCGCTCCCTGCCAGCGCCCCCTCCCTCACGATCATGGTCGGCGGTCTGTCCAAGCAGATCTATCTCCCGTTCATGCTCGCTAAGCAACTCGGCTATTACGACAAGGCCGGCGTGAAGGTCAACCTGATCGACGAGCCGGCCGGCGGGGACGCGACCAAGAACATGGTCGCCGGCCAGGTGCAAGGCGTCGGCGGCTTCTACGACCACAACATCGCACTGCAAGCTCTCGGCAAGAGTTCAGAGTCGGTGGTCTCGATGCTGCAGATCCCCGGCGAGGTCGAACTGTGCCGAACTGATCTCAAGGGCGTGATCAAGAGCCCGGCGGACTGGGCGGGCAAGCATCTCGGCATCACCGACACGGGCTCCTCGACCGACTTCCTGACCCAGTACCTGGCCACGAAGAACGGGGTGTCGCCGTCCTCGACGCACCGCGTCGGCGTCGGCGCCGGACCCACGTTCATCGCCGCGATGAAGCAGAAGGCCATCGACTGCGGCATGACGACCGAGCCGACGGTGTCGCAGGTACTCAGCGACAAGACCGGCTTCATCTTGCTCGACATGCGGACGGCAGCCGGATCGAGGAAGGAGCTCGGCGGTACCTATCCGGCCACCTCGCTCTACATGACGACTGCCTACGTCGATGCCCACAAGGACGTCGTGCAGCGGCTGGTCAACGCCTACGTCTCGACACTGACATGGATCCAAACGCACTCAGGGGCTCAGATCGCCGACGTGATGCCGGCTGACTACTACTCCGGCGTCGGCAAGACCGTCTACGCCAAAGCGCTGGATTCGGAAAAGGGCATCTTCAACCCCACCGGTCTGATGCCGCCAGATGGGCCCAAGACCTGCCTCGCGGTCCAGCAGGCTTTCAACGACGCGGTGAAGGGCAAGACGATCGACCTCGCCAAGACCTACACCAACGCGTTCGTCCAAGCCGCCGTCCCAGTGTCCTGACAGCACTGCTCCGATCAAGGGCGGCCCGGGTCCACAGACCGGGCCGCCCTTTGATCGAGCGCGCAGCAGACCCGCAAAGTCACGAATGTCCGATTATGCAGGTGGGAATACGTTATCTGGCCGATCCGTCACCGCCTTCCGGAATCGTAGTTTTCCTCCCACGGTCGCCGCCAAGAGCGACCGCTACGCATGGGAGGCCCGCAGATGTACGCGTTCGACCGGCTCACCGCAGCGACGGTGAGCGCCGGCGTCGTCGATGTCGCACGGTGGGAGCAGTTCACCCCCGCAGCCGACATCCCGTTCGGTGCCATGTGGTACTCGGTGCCCCCGCGACACAGCAGCCCGCGCGATCGCCACCCCGAGGCGGAACTGTCGCTCGTCCTCACCGGCACCGCGTGCATCGAGACGCCGGACGGCGTCGTCGCGGTGCGCGCGGGCTCGGCGTTCCTGCTCGACGCCGACGAGCCGCACACCGTGCACAACCCCGGCGACGAGCCGCTCGTCGTGTTCAGCGCCTACTGGCTGTCGCCGCAGCCGGCCCGGGCGGTGTCCAATGCCTGACCTGCTCGATGTCGTCGTCCTACCGCCTCCGACTGCCAACGGCCCGCTGCATCTCGGGCACCTGTCCGGCCCGTTCCTCGGCGCGGACATCGCGGCCCGTGCCGCCCGGCTACGGGGCCGCCGGGTGCTCGCCCTCGGCGGCGTGGACGTGCACCAGAACTACGTCCTCGCAATGGCCGAGGACCGGGGTATCGACGTTGGCAAGCTGATCGACGAGTACAGCAACCGGATCTCCGACGCCTACGCCCTGGCCCGGATCCACCCCGATGCCGCGATCAACCCGCTGGATCCCACCCAGCAGGTTGCTGTCGCCGGCATGGTCGAGGAGCTCATCGCCGACGGCACCTTCGCGATGCGCGCGGTGACGCTGCATCGCTGCGGCTGGTGCGCACGGACGTTGCACCACGCCTACGTGAGCGGCGCCTGCTCGCGGTGCGGACGTGCCGCCAGCGGCGGGTCGTGCGAAGGCTGCGGTGCGTTCACCTCGGCGCAGACGCTCATCGCACCCAGCTGCACCCGGTGCGGCGGGTCGCCGGTCGCGTTCACCGCCACCGTCCCCGTGCTGCGCCTGGCCGACTTCCGCGATGACCTCGTCCGGATGTGGACGCGGGCGACACTCGGCCCGCGCGCCCGCGACCTGGTCGCGGGCTACCTCGCCGACGGGCTTCCGGAGATCCCGCTCGCCTACCCGACCGACTGGGGAGTGCGGCTCGATGGGCTGCGCATCGACGTGTGGGCCGAACTCGCGCTCGCGACGTTCCACACCGTCGCCCGGTCGGTTGACCCGGCCGCCGACGGGCTCGCCGCTGACCGTGCCGCCTGGTCGGAAGTCGGCACGCTGTGGCACTTCAACGGCATCGACAACGCTTTCTACTTCGCACTGCTCTGGCCGGCGCTGTACCTCGCCGCCGGCGCCAATCCCGACCAGCTGGGGGGAACCGTCGTCAACGAGTTCTTCACCCTGGACGGCGCCAAGTTCTCGACCAGCCGCGACCACGCGATCTGGGCCGACGACTTCCTCGCGACCGAGAATCCGCTGCTGGTGCGGCTGTTCCTGGCCTGGCAGCGTCCCGGCACGCATGCCACGGACTTCACGCTGGCGGCCTACCGCCGCTTCTGCGCCTGGGTCGAGCCACTGCTGGACGGCACGGCGGCGCCGGAGCTGAGCGGCCCGGACCCGGTCGACGAGCTCGCCCGCGGCCTGCATGCGCTCGAGCCGCGCACGTTCGACCCGGCGCTCGCGGTGCGCTGCCTGACCAACGCGCTCGCAGCGGGTCGGCCCGGCGGCGACCTGCTGCGCGCGCTCGGCGGTGCGGAATGAGGGTCTGCGTCATCGGCTCCGGCATCGCGGGGTCGCTGCTCGCCTGGCGGCTGGCCCGTGCGGGCACAACGGTCGACCTGGTGCTCGGGCCGGCGCGCCGCCAGGACGCAACCAGCGTGTCCGGCGGCGTCATCCGGGGCTACGAACCCACCCGCGCCCAGCGCAACCTCGCGATCGCGTCGCTGCTGGAACTCGAGACCGACGAGCGGCTGCGCGCCTGGGCGCACTACCGCGAGACGTCGTCGGTGTGGGCTGAGCCGCACCTGGACACCCTGCGCCCCGCCGCCGCGGACATCGACCGTCAGCTACCCGGTTCGGTCGCCCTGCGATCTGCCGACGAACTGGCTGCGCTCGGCTGGCACGGGCTGCCGGCCGGATCCGGCGCACTCGTCGAACGGCGCGCCGGTTATCTCGACCCTGCTGCGCTCCGCGACGCCCTGGTCGACGACCTCGCCGGCCGGCGCACGGTCTCGCTGCACACCGTCCCGCCGGGACGGGCGGACCTGACCGTGGTCGCGGCCGGAGCGTGGACGCCCGCGGTGCTGGCGAGCCTGGGCCTGGCCGCGCAACCGCTGCGCACGAAGACCGTGCAGTACGCCGTGCACCGCGCCGGCGGCCGCCGACCGACCCCGTTCTGCGACGCGACGACCGGGCTGTACGGGCGGCCGCACGCGGACGGGATGCTGCTCGGCCTGCCGACCGACGACTGGGACGTCGACCCGGACTGCCCGCGGTTCGACCCGTCCCTCGCGGCGCGAGCCGCCCGACTGGCCGCCCTGCGCTTCCCCGGCCTGGACCTCGGCCCGGCGCTGCGCACCGTGTCGGCCGCCGACTGTTACGGCCGCGAGGCCGTCCTCGACCTGCGCCCCGCCGGCGCACGCACCCACACCTTTACCGGCGGATCCGGCGGCGCTGCGAAATCCGCACTCGCCGCCAGCAGTCGCGCCGCGACGGCGCTCCTGTCAACACCGATCCTGATTGGACAGCACTCATGACGCACTACGACGTCGTCGCGGTGGGGGCCGGCCCGGCAAACCTGAGCCTGGCCGCGCTCCTGCAGACGCACACCGACCGCAGCATCGCGCTCTTCGACCGCGCCCCCGCCTCGCGGTGGCACGAGAGCCTGCTCAACAGCGGCGCACGCATGCAGACCTCGTGGCTGAAGGACCTGGTGAGCATGGTCGACCCGACCCATCGGCTCACCTTCCTCAACTACCTCGTCACCGAGGGTCGCCTGTTCGCACTGCTCAACGCGCAGTTCGACTTCATCCCGCGCGCCGAGTACATGCGCTACCTCGCCTGGGCGGCCGAGCGCATCAACGGAATCCACTACGACGCGCCTGTCGACACGGTCGACTTCGTCGAGGGCGTGGGCTTCGTGACGATCTCGCGGGGCGAGGTCGTGGGCACGTCCGACCACCTCGTGCTCGGGGTCGGCACCCGGTCCACGCTGCCGCCGCAGTTCGAGGCCGCCGCCGGCGATCGGCTCTTCGTCGCCGACCACCTCGCGGCACATCTGCCGGCGATGAGCGCGGACCTGGACGCGCCGGTGGCGGTCGTCGGTGGCGGGCAGACCGGACTGGAGGCCGTGCTGCGGCTGCGCGGCGCGGGCTTCCGCGACATCCGGTGGCTCGGCCGCCGCCAGTGGTTCATGACCATCGACGACTCGCCGGTGGCCAACGAGTTCTACCGGCCGGCGCACCAGCAGTTCCTGCAGCAACTGTCGCTGCCCACCCGGCGCCGGCTCGTGGAGGAGCAGAACCCGACCGGCGACGCGCTCACCCCCGGTGCCCTGCGCACCCTGTACCACGCGAACTACGACGGCATGCTCGAGCTGGGACGCTTCCCGATCACGCTGCTGCCCGCGCGCGACGTCGTCACCGCAGGCCTGCACGGCTACGGGATCGCACTCACCGCGGTCACGCCCGAGACGACAGAGGAGCACATCGCGTCCTACGTCGTCGTCGCGGCTGGTCGCGAGGTCGCGCCGGTACCGATCGCAGCGCGGCTGCAGGAGCGGCTCGACACCGACGACTCCGGCGAGATGATCATCGAACCGGACTACTCGGTGCGCTGGAAGGGTCCGGACACGCATCGCATCTACGCGATGAACCGGGCGCGCTTCACGCACGGTATCCCGGACGCGAACCTGACGCTGCTCGCGGTCCGGTCCGCGCTCGTCATCAACTCCCTCCTCGAACGCCAGTTGTTCACCGTCGAGGACGAGCTGTGCCCGGTCCGATGGAGCTGATCGACTACGACGGGCGCACCTTCGTCCCGACCGACGGCACAGCGGCCTGGGGCCGCTACATGCAGCGCGAGGGCCTGGTCAGCGCCGAGATCGGTGGTGCGGCCGTGCGGGCCGGAGCCCTCGTCGGACGCACCGACGAGTCCGGCGTCATCACGGCCGCCTACTGCGAGGTGCTGGCATCCGGCGAGTTCGTCGGGGGCACGGTCCGTTCGACGCCGACCCGACTCGCAGACGGCCGAATCCGGCTGACCGAACGGTGGCGCCGCAGCGACGGCACCGCCGGCATCTCGATCATCGAGGAGACACCATGAAACGCAACCTGCTGCTGGTCGGCACGGGGGTCCGTGAGTTTCGCGAGTACCTGCTGCGCTCGATCGCCGACGGGTACCGCGTCCACCTGTTCAGCACGGTGGAGCCGACGTGGGAGCGGCACTACCTCAGCGGGTGGACGGTGCTGGCGAGCACGCTCGACGTCGAAGCGATGACCGCCGCGGCGCAGCGGCTGGCCGCACCGCTGGACGGCGTCCTGTGCTGGGACGAGGGACGGATCCAGGCAGCCGCCGACCTGTCCGCCGCGCTCGGCCTGCCCGGCCCGACACCGGCCGCGATCGCCCGCTGCCGCGACAAGCACCTGACCCGGGCAGCGCTGGCCGCGGCCGGCGTCCCGCAACCGGCCTCCGTCCTCGTGGCGGACGTGGCCGGCGCGCTGGCCGCGGCCGACCGGATCGGTTACCCGGTGGTGCTCAAGCCACGCGCGCTGGCCGCTTCCCTCGGTGTCGTCCTGGTCGAGGACGACTCGGCGCTGCGCGACCAGTTCCGTTTCGCGCACGACACCACGGTGCCCGGCGCACCGGTGCACGAGCAGTCGGTACTCGTCGAGGAGTACGCGACCGGTCCGGAGATCAGCGTCGACGCGGCGGTGTTCGACGGGCAGGTCCAGCTCCTCTGTGTGGCCCGCAAGCTGCTCGGCTACGCCCCGTACTTCGAGGAGGTCGGGCACACCGTCGACGGCGCCGACCCGCTCCTCACCGACGTCGAGATGCTCGACATCCTCACCCGCGCGCACGCCGCGATCGGCATGCGCGCCGGTGTCACCCACACCGAACTGCGTTTGACCCCGGCCGGGCCGAGAATCATCGAGATCAACGGCCGGATCGGCGGGGACCTGATCCCGTACCTGGGCCTGCGGACCACAGGGATGGATGCCGGGCTGGCGGCCGCGGCGATCGCCTGCGGGCGTGCGCCGGACCCCGTCCAGGACGAGAAGCTGTGCGGCGCGGTGCGCTTCGTGTATCCGGACGAGCCCACGGCTGTCGAGGACGTGCGGTTCACCGGCGCGCTGCCCTCGGCGGTGGACACCACGATGGTGCTCGCCGCGCCGGGCCGTACGTACGCACCGCCGCCCGCCGGCACGGTGACCGGCCGGATCGCCTACGTGACCGCCGTCGCCGGCAGCGCCGCCGAGTGCGCTGCCGCCATCGACGCCGCCGTCGCCGGGCTGCGGGTCGGGAGCCGGTGGTGACCGCGACAGCGACCGTCCCGGCCGCTGCCCCGCGCGTCGTCGACACCTGGCGCGTGTCGGCGAGACCGGTCAAGGCGGTGCTGCTCGGCACCTTCGTCAACAAGCTCGGCGCGTTCCTGCAGACGTTCCTCGTGCTCTTCCTCACCGCGCGCGGGTTCACGACCGTGCAAGCCGGCCTCGCGCTCGGCTGCTTCGGCGCGGGCGGACTTGTCGGCGTCCTGGCCGGGGGTGCCCTGGCCGACCGGCTCGGGCCGCGGCTGGCCACCATCGCCTCGATGACGGGCAGTGCCGTGTTGCTGCTCGTCGTGCTGTACGTCCGCGACGTGCCGGCGCTGCTCGCTGCCGTGACTGCTGTCGGGATCGTCGGCCAGCTGTACCGACCGGCGGCGGCGACCCTGCTCACCGAGGGGACGCCGAAGGAACGCCAGGTAATGGTGTTCGCGCTGTACCGCTGGTCGCTCAACCTCGGGACGACCGTCGCGCCGTTGCTCGGCGCGGTCCTCGTCGGGATCTCCTACGACCTGCTGTTCTGGTCCGAGGCTGCCGTCACCGCGGCGTTCGCGGTGATCGCGGCCGTAGCGCTGCCGCCACGTGGCAGTCGACCGGTTCCGAGCGGCGAGCGCACGGCAGGCGGCTACCGCGCTGTGCTCGCCGACCGGAAGTTCGTGCGCTTCCTCATCGCGATGGCCGTCAACTCGATGGTCTACGTGCAGTACCTCGCGGTGCTTCCGCTCGCGATGCGCGACCACGGGCTGTCGACACTCTGGTACGGCGCGGTCGTGGCATTGAACGGTTTTCTCGTGATCACCTGCGAACTGGTGGTCACGAAGGCCACGCAGCGGTGGGCGGTACGCACCGTGCTGGGAGCGGGCTTCGTGCTGCTCGGCACCGGTTACGCCAGCTATGCGCTGCCGCTGGGCGTGGCCGCATTCCTTCTCGGCACGGTGCTGTGGACTGCCGCCGAGATCGTGGCCGGGCCGACGATGTTCGCCTACCCGGGCCTGGTCGCGCCCGACCACCTGCGTGCGCGCTACATCGGCGCGACGCAGGTGATGTTCAGTCTCGGTGCCGTGATCGGCCCAACCCTCGGCGTGGCAAGTTACGCAGCGCTCGGCGACCGGACGTGGTTGCTGTCGGGCGCACTGTCCCTCATCGCACTCGCCGTCGCGCTCGGCGGCCTCACCATCTCCAGGAGTACCGATGACCGTCCCTAGTTACGCAGCCGTGGTGGACCCGCTGCTGAACGGCGCTCTGTTCCCGGCCGAGTTCGCCGCGGCCGGCGTCGACACCATCGCGGTGATCAGCATCTCCGACGAACTGCTCAACGCCCAGTCGACGTGGCACCCGGACGCGTTCGCACACGTACTGCGCGTCTCGGAACTCGGCGTCGACGGCGTCGCCGCCCGGCTGCGCGAACTGCGGCCGATGTGCCTCGTGCCTGGTTGCGAGGCCGGCGTACGGCTGTACGAGGCACTGGTCGAGCAAGTGCTGCCC
Organism: uncultured Actinomycetota bacterium; assembly: GCA_963750295.1. Taxonomy (GTDB): domain Bacteria; phylum Actinomycetota; class Actinomycetes; order Mycobacteriales; family Jatrophihabitantaceae; genus CAVVPY01. The sequence continues at coordinate 269,136 of CAVVPY010000001.1, read as the reverse complement.
GGCACCGGGAACGTCCCCGGCCTCGCGGCGGCCCGCCGCGACAAGTGGGCGATGGCCCGCGCGCTGACCGTGGCGGGCGTGCCGTGCCTGCGACAGTTCTGCTCGGCGGACCCGGACGAGATCGAGAAGTGGCTCGCGGACACCGGGCTGGCCCTGTCTCAGTTCGTCGTCAAGCCGCCCTGCAGCGGAGGGACTGAGGACGTCCACCTCGTGCCGGCCGGTGCCGACTGGCGGGCGCTGTTCGCGCAGATCGTGGGCAAGGTGAACACCACCGCCGAACGCAACGAGGCACTGCTCGTCCAGGAGTTCGCCGCCGGCACCGAGTACCTGGTGGACTCCTACTCGGTGGACGGGCGGCACGGGCTGGTGGACGTGTGTCGGTACACCAAGGGCAGCCGCGGTGACCGCATCGGCATCTACGACCGCGTCGACTTCCTCGCCCCGGACGACCCGGACGCGGTCACCGTCTGGCAGTACACGCAGCAGGTCTTGGACGCCCTTGGCTTCCGCAACGGCTGCGGGCACGCCGAGGTGATGCTCACCCCGGACGGCCCCCGACTGCTCGAGATCGCCGAGCGGCCCGCGGGCGGCGGACACCAGACGGTCTCCGCGCTCGCCACCGGCAGCAACCACATCTCTCGCACGGTCGCCCATCAGGTGCGGGGCGAGGTGCTGCCGGACTACCGCCTGGCCCAGCACGTGTGCGCCGCGTTCCTGTCCGCGCCCACCACCGGCGTCTGGACCAACGCTGAGGTGTTCGCCGGCGTCCCGGCCCTCGAAACGCTGTACGACAGCCACTTCGTCTACGGCACCGGCGACGTGGTCCCGGAGACGGTGGACCTGCTGACCTACCTCGGCTGGGTGATTCTTGCCGCCGCTGATCCGGACGCGATCGAGGCTGACTACCGGCGACTGAAGGAGATGGAGGCGCGGATCCGCATCGAGCCGGACCGCGAGCGAAGCGCGCACCCCGTCGGGCTATGAGGTGGGCGACGCCGACAACCGTCGCTGGATCGAGTGCTCGGACCTGATCTTGGTCAAGCGATCAGATCGAAGGCGCAGCGGGTTCCGCCGGCCGCTGCCAACGTGGCGTCGCAGGTGATGACAGGGGCCGAAAGCTGCTCGGCGAGCGCAACGTACGCGGCGTCGTGGGCGGTGACGCTCGCGCGTAGCTCCCAGACGCGGTCGAGGTGCGGCGCCAGCGGCATGCGACGAATCGGGAATCCGCTGAGATGACGCAGCGCTGCCGGCACGGTCGGCTGCAAGACCGGATTGGCCAACACCAGACCACGTAGGGCCGAGACGACCTCGACATCGAGGTGCGACGGGGCGTACAGGGCATCACCGCGACCAAGCCGGCTCACCACATCGCCGCGCCGCGGATCATCGGAGAGATAGAACGCGACCAGAGCCGACGCATCCACAACCGCCATGCTCACGACGCTTCGCGGACCTCACGCACAGCGCGGGCGGCGTCCTCTAGCGACACCTCGGTTCCAGTCGCGGGCTGGTAGGTGGCGAGGTAGTCGCCGAGACGGGCGACATGAGCAGCTTCGGTCAGCCGATCGACGACGTAAGCACTCAGCGACTGACGATTAGCCGACGCCGCCGCGGACAACGTGTCGTAGACGTCCTCGGGTACGTCGCGCAGATTCATACGCTTCATGGTGCCAGTATGGCACCAGCGGTGCCACGCACACCGTCGCGACGACCACCGCTGCGACAAGCATGTCGGTACTACTGAGGTAGCATTGTGGTGTGAAACTCAGTGTCAGCCTTCCCGACGCGGACGTCGAGATCGTCGATCAGTACGCCCGATCGTCGGGCTTGCCGTCACGATCAGCCGTGATCAAGTACGCGATCCGCATGCTCCGCCTGCCCGATCTCGAAGACGACTACGCAGCGGCGTGGGACGAGTGGGAGTCATCAGGCGAGCAAGCGGCTTGGGACGGCACCGCCTCCGACGGGCTGGTCGATGTTGCGCGGTGAGGTTCGCCTGACCGATCTTGAGCCTGTTCGCGGCACCGAGTCGAACAAGCGACGTCCCGCGGTCATCGTCAGCAACGACCGGGCGAACGCGAGCGCTGAGCGGTTGGGCCGTGGAGTAGTAACGGTCGTGCCCCTCACCAGCAACACCGTGCGGGTCTACCCGTTCCAAACGCTGCTGCCGGCCGAGCTGACAGGCCTGAAGGTCGACTCGAAGGCCCAGTCCGAGCAAGTCAGATCGGTCAGCGTCGAACGGCTCGGACCCGCCATCGGACGAGTTCCCGCACCGCTGATGGCCGAACTCGACGACGCGCTACGTCTGCACCTCCAACTCTGACCCCGGCCCGCACCGCGACCCACGTTTGCGGCAGACGGCTCGGCAGACTTGACGCTCATGCCGAAGGGGCGGGTCTAGGACTGACCTGGTGTTGGCGCGGGTCGACCGCGTAGAGCAGCAAGGGTTATCGCGCCCCCACCGACGATCACCAAGCCACCTAGGTGATGTCCCGGTTCATGGTGTACGCGACGCCGATGGTGGCGGGGACGAAGGCCCAGAGTGCGAGGACGACCGCTCCGCCCCAATGCGGCAACAGGGTGAAGCCGTCCTCGGCACGGTTGCCGCTGTTGAGCAGAGCACTGAGCCCGCCGAACGGCGTGTACGGGAAGACCGCTCGGACCTTCGGGATCGCACCGAGGAGGGGATTGACCACCTGGATCAGGATGATCCCCACCAAGGGAGCGAGATTGCGAGCTGGACGAGTATGCACAAGGCGGCGTACACCGCGCCGACGAGTAGTAGCGTGATCATCTTCGCCGTGACGAGACGCCAGCGCGCCGGCGTGGTCAGGACCGACGGCGTGATGGTCTGGTAGCGATACTCGGTCGTCACACTGAGGACTCCGAGAGCGAACACGGGCAGGTACGACGTAGCCGCGCCGGTGAACAGGTCGGCGAGGTCGCCCGAATCCTTGATGGCGCCTGACGCAATAGGCCCGATGGTCAAGACCGACGCCAGCGCGAGACCCGCGAGTAGCAACCAGAACCACACCTGGGTTGTGCGCAGCTTGACGAACTCCGCGTCGACCAGACGCAGCATGGCCACACCGTCGCACACGAGGGTCCCGGATCCGGCAGGGTCGCTGCTCGGCCACTCCGGCATAGCCACTGTGCGGCAAATCCGCGTGGTGCCGCTGCGCGGCCAGATCCGCGTGGGCCGCTGCCCTGAGCGTCACGTTTCAACCATCGCGCATTGGCTGGGAGAATCGGGTGGGGCGTGGCATCTGCGGCAGGGACGTGGCACACTGGGGACATGGATGCCACGTTGGTGCTCGGTCAGCAAGGACGCCTGGTGATCCCTGCTGAGGTGCGGGCCGCTCTAGGTCTCGGGCCCGGCGACCGGCTGCACCTGCACGTCAGCGGTCAACGGCTGGTCCTAGAACGCGGCCAGGATGCCGTTGCTGAGTTACGCGGCCTTGCCGCGGGAGTTCCGCGAACGCGCTCACTTGTCGAAGAGTTGCTCGCCGAACGCCGGTTGGCCGCCGCGTCCGAATGAGCGTTCTGGATGCGTCGGCAATCTTGGCTCTCGTCCATGACGAACCAGGTGCGGACGAGGTCGCTGCGCACTTGGACGGCGGCCTCCTTGGCGCCGCCAATCTCGCGGAAGTGGTTGGCAAGCTCATCGATGCCGACATCGACGTCGCCCGGTTGCGTGAACTGCTAGCGACGGCCGGGGTGAAGGTCGAAGCGGTCCTCGAGCACGACGGCGAACTTGCCGGTGCGATGCGCTCGCTCGCCGGCGGTCGATCGTTGTCGCTAGGTGATCGCTGTTGTCTAGCGCTCGCCGTCCGAAGCGACCCACCCGAGGTATTGACCGCTGACAGAGCATGGGCTGCCCTGGATCTGCCGATCCGAGTCCGACTCATCAGATGAGAGCTGAGCCTCCTACGTGTGGCTCGGGATCGAGCGGACATAGTAGGGCCCGCCGCTCACCGGCAGATCCACCCGGCAGCACCACCCGCTCCGGCATGGCCACTGCGCGGCAGACATCCGGCATGGCCACTGCGCGGCATGTTCGCGACGGTTTAGAGGCCGAGGGAGGCGCGCAAGCCCCGATCGACATCGCGGACCACGTTCAGTGGAGCGTGACCGGCGTGCTGGTCGAGGTCTGTCTTGTTGAGCGTCACGACAGCGGTGATGTTGACGACCGAGTCCTTCGGCAGACCACTCGCCGAGGCGGGTAGGAACACGTTTCCCGGCATGGTCGCCAAGCTGGTGTTCGACGAGATCACAACAGCAATGACAGTGGCCAGTCGGCTCGCGTTGTAGGTGTCGGCTGACACCACCAGGACTGGCCGACGCTTCGCGGGTCGAGAGCCGGTCGGCTCGCCGAGGTCAGCCCAATAGATCGCTCCACGTTCGATCACCAATCGTCCGAGCTGTCGCCGAGCACGCGACGCCCCTGCGCGAGGGCAGCCGACACGGAGTCGTCTAGCCGGTTCTGTCCGTCGAGTGCCTGGTTGATCTGGTCGGTCACCGAGTCCGCGTCGAGGTCATCGAGATAGCGGGCGGCTGCCCTGCTGAAGAACTCAGATCGGCTGACCCCCAGCTCCTGGGCGCGGCGCGAGGCTTTCGCGAAGGTCTCATCCGGTACTGAAATCGCAGTCTTCACCCAGCGAGTATAACCGGGTATGACCGATGGTGCTCGGCAACCCTGACCACGACCCGCGCGCTTGCACCATGACCACGCAGAGACCCGTCACCATGTGGTGCCCGTCCTCGTCCTGTACGGATGTCCACAACGGCGCCGGGGTGCCGCCGGCCGCGCTCATCGAGCGTGACGCTATCGGCAGATCGTCACGCTCCCGACGCCCGGATCGGCAGATCCGGCACGCTCTCGACGCCCGGATCGTCATAAAGCGTCACGATCTCCGGCCCGAAGTTCCGCCCGTACTCGGCGCCGGCGGCTCACGCTGACCCGGCGTCGGCCGATCAAGAGCCCCCGGCGGGGCCACGGGTTCGGGCGGTCGCGCAACGAGACGTGATCCGCCTCCGGCTCACAAAGTTGATCTCAGTCGGTCCGCAAGACGTGAAAACCCCTATGCAGCAAGGGTTTCAGCATCGTTCAGTCATCCTGCGTTCGCTCTGCGGAGTAGGACGCGCTCGATACGGCCAATCGCCGTCGCCCTATCGGCGATCGAGTACTTGCCCAGCCGCAGCACTCACGACGTGGCGGCCGAAGTAGACGTCGAGGGTCATCGACGGGTTTGCGTGGCCGAGTTGGTCGGCGACCCGGCACGGGGTGAAGCCGGCCTCGTCGCGGCGGGTCGCGACCGTCTTGCGGAAGACGTGCGACGTCACCCACGACCACGGGCCTTGATCGCACCGCAGCCGAGAACCGCGCGGGCCGAGCTTGAACGAGCCGTCGGGATCGAGCTGGAAGCCGGTGCCAGCGCAGACCTCGCAGTCGAACGAGTCGAGCAACTGCCGCAGGTCGCCGGAGGCGTTCGACGGATCGCGCGACGTCGTCGTCAGCGGGGCGGTGAACACGACGCCGTGCACACCAGCCGCCCGGCCCCGCACCATCGCCGCCGCGAAGTCGGGCACAGCAACGACGCGCCACCCGGCAGCCGTCTTCGGGCGCGGCTGGATGACGAGCCCCTGCTTGGGCACACGCACGACGGTGGCGTTGACCTCCCAGGTATTGGCTTCGAGGTCGAGTAGCGGTCGACCGTCGGCGTTCGGACCATGACGCAGCGCGAGGGCCTCGCCGATGCGGCAGCCGGTGGCCAGCATCCAGTCGACGACGTCGGGGATGTCGAGCGCGGCCGCGCGATCGTTCCCCCGCAGCCACCCGGTGAGGGCGAGAGTCTCCTCCGGTGTCAGCGCCCGAGGAGACGTCTTGCCGACACTGATCCGCACGGAGGAGTCGCGGACTGGATTGACGGCCACGGCACCGTCCTCGATCGCCATCCGGAACATCCCCGACAGGCACGCCTTGGACGACTTGGCCGCGCTCGGGCCGTGCCGATCGGCGATCGCGCGCAGCGCCCGGCTGACCCCGCCTGTCGCCACCTCGCGCAGCCGCAGCTCGCCCAGCGCCGGGACGACGTCGCTTACTAGCGTTAGAAATGCAAGAAGTTCCCGGAATCCGGGACCTCTGGCTCCCCCGACTGGACTCGAACCAGTAACCCTTCGATTAACAGTCGAATGCTCTGCCAATTGAGCTACGGGGGACCGTTCCCGCTGGACGCGTTACCGCGTCGCACAGCGGCCCAGCGTATCTCACCGCACCCCGTACCCGCGCCCGGGTGGCCGGGTTAGGGTTGACCGATGAAGCTCTCCTTCGTCATCGGTGGCGCGATCGGTTACGTCCTGGGCGCCAAGGCCGGACGCGAGCGCTACGAACAGATCGTGGCAGCGAGCCGACGCTTCGCCGGCAGCCAGACCGTCCAGACCACCGCCGGCGTGCTGCAGGCCCAACTGGACACCGTCAGCCAGCGGGCGCGCAACGTGCTGATGGCCAAGGTCGGTGGGCATCACGGCCAGCACGGCCGAGCCGATCTGGCCACCGCCAACGGCTATCACGGCTGACTCTCGGCCTCCCACTCGGCCCGGAGTTCGGCCAGCCGCACGGCAATCGCCGACCGGGTCTGCGGCGAGTCCGGGGTCGAGTCCTCCAACCGCGCCCACCAGCGCAGCCCGTCCTCGCCCGGGACCCGGCGCGCGACGAACCGCGCCGACCCGCCGCCGACAGCGAGGACCTGCGAGCGCACCACGTTCTGCTCCACGCGCTTGCGCACCGTCGGCGGCAGGTCGCGCGGGACGGCCAGCTCGACCGACACCGGCGGCCGGTCGACCAGCAACTGCTCGTCGACCAGGTCGGCCTCGACCACACTGAGCGTGCCCTCACGCCAGACGGCCTTGTCGACGTACTGCCAGCCGATCAGCCGCAGCGCTGCGCCGTCCGGCCACCACAGCCCGGCGCGCGAGGCCATGACGACCGAGCCGTCGGCGGTGTCCGCCCACGACACCACGCGGTCTTCGGGCGAGAGCCGCGCGACGGCTTCGGGGGGCGGCACGTCGCGCCGCTGGAACCACCGCATCACAGCCCGCCGATCGCCCGCTCGCGCAGCCCGCGCCGGTAGCTCTCCATCGAGATCAGCTCGCCGAACAGGCGAGCATGCTCCTCGGGATGTTCGAGCGGGTTGATCCGCTGCAGCTTCGACTTCAGCGCGGCCACCGCCCGGGACGCGACGATCTCGTGCATCCGGGCCAGGACGGCATCGGCATAGCGGTCCTGGCCCTCGCTGCCCGATCGCAGGGGCTCGACGGCCAGGGCATTCACGCCGGGCCGAAGGGTCTCATCGAGGTTGGCCGACACGGCGGCCGCCCACGCCGGACCCGTCGTCGCCGCGCCGGTGCCGCCGGCCGCGGCTATCGCGCCGCGAACCTGGCGGTGCGCCGGAAGCAGGAACGCGTCCTCGTCCAGCGTGTCGAACTGCGGGCCGGCGACGGCCGGTAGCTGCAAGGCGACCTTGAGCGCCTCACGCTCGACGGACACCACCGCATCGTCGACCTTCGCCGGCTCGCGCTGTTGCGCCCCGGTCTCGGGACGACCGCCGGTGCGGACCATCCCCCGCACCCGGTGCACGACACGCATCGGGTCATCGATCCCGACCAGACCGCCGAGGCGGCGGGCGTACTCGTCACGCAGCCCGTGGTCCTTGATCCGCGCGACGAGCGGGACGCCCCGGTCGAGCGCCGCGGAACGGCCCTCGGCGGTGTCGAGATCGAAGCGCCGAACGGTCGCGCGCAGCACGAACTCGACGAGCGGGATGCGGCGCGCCACCAGGTCGAGCAGCGCCGTGTCGCCGGACTTCTGCCGCAACTCGCACGGATCCATGCCCGTTGCCTCGATCGCGACGAACGTCTGCGCCATGAACTTCTGGTCGTCGCCGAACGCCCGCTCGGCCGCCTTCATCCCCGCTTCGTCGCCGTCGAAGGTGAAGATCACCTCGCCGGTGAACGAGTCCGAATCCATCAGCAACCGGCGGATAACCTGCACGTGCTCGGCCCCGAACGCCGTGCCACACGTCGCCACCGCGGTCGTGACGCCGGCCAGGTGGCAGGCCATCACGTCGGTGTAGCCCTCGACGATAACCGCCCGATGCTGGTGTGCGATCTCGCGCTTGGCGAGGTCCATGCCGTAGAGCAACTGGCTCTTCTTGTAGATCGGCGTCTCGGGTGTGTTGAGGTACTTCGCCTCGACCCGGTCGTCGTCGAACAGGCGGCGGGCGCCGAAGCCGACGACGTCGCCGCCGATGTCGCGGATCGGCCACAGCAGCCGACGGTGGAAGCGGTCGATGAGCCCACCCCGGCCGCCCTCGCGCGACAGCCCCGCGAGCGTGAGCTCCTGGTCGGCGTGAAGCCCTTGGCGAGCAGGTGCTTGGTGAGCGCGTCCCAGCCAGCCGGGGCGAAGCCGCAGCCGAAGCGCTCGGCCACCTCGGCATCGAAGCCACGCTCCGCGAGGAACTGCCGCGCGGTCAGTGCCTCGGGGCTCGCGAGTTGGCTCGGCGTAGAAGCGCTGCGCCTCGGCGTGTGCCTCGATCAGTCGGGTGCGCTGACCGCGGTTGCGGTTCGGTGCCGTCCCGCCTTCGAGGTAACGCAACTGGACGCCAGAGCGCGCCGCCGAGCCGCTCGACCGCGTCGGTGAAGTCCAGATGCTCCATGTTCTGCACGAACCGGATGACGTCGCCGCCGGCGCTGCACCCGAAGCAGTGGTAGAGGCCCCGGGTGGGCGAGACCGAGAGCGAGGGGCTCTTCTCGTCGTGGAACGGGCAGATCCCCTTGAGGTTGCCGCCGCCGGCGTTGCGCAGTTCGACGTACTCGCCGATCACGTCGGCGATCGGCGTCTTCTCGCGGACAAGAGCGATGTCCTCGTCCCTGATCCGCCCTGCCACGCCCTGAGTCTAGGTCGTCGTTCCGACCGGACGGCACGCCGCAATCCGCTCGGCAGGCTCAGCGTCTCACCGCGCGGCCACCCGTTCGGCAAGCACCCCGGCGCTCGCCTCGGGCGACGCGTGGAAGCGCGACAGCACACCACCCACGACCAGGGTGATCACCACGCCGATCGGTACCAGCCACTGCGGCGCGATCGTCATCGGCACGGTCGACCCGGCGGTCGTGACGTCGATCTTCACCTCCCGCACGATGTAGGTCATCACAGCGACGGTCACGACGAAGGCCACGACGCCGTCCACCTGGTTGGCCCGAGCGACGAGCCGTCCGAGCAGGAACGCACCCAGCAGCGCGCCGTAGGTGTAGCCCGCGATCGCCAGCCCGGTCAGGTAGACGTTGCCCGTGCTCGCGCTGAACGCCGACGCGAACACCGCCATCATGACGGCCCACACGATCGTCATCGCCCGTCCGAGTTTGAGCATCGTCTCGTCCGACGGCACACGCCGGGCGAAACTGCGGATGACGTCCGCGACCGTCGAGTTCGACATCGAGTTCAGCGCTGACGACAGCGACCCCATCGCGGCGCCCAGGATGCCGGCCACCAGCAGGCCGGAAATCACGACCGGGAGCCCGTGCAGGATGAACTGCGGGTACAGGTTGTCGGTGCTGGCCAGACCCATTTCGTCGAAGGACTTGCCGTCGTTGTAGGACCACAGCAACGCGCCGACGAGCGAGAACGCGGCGAATTGGATGGCGACGAAGATGCCGGAGCCGATCATCGCCTTCTGCCCGTCCCGCAGGCTGCGCGTGGACAGGATGCGCTGCACGATGAGCTGGTCCGACCCGTGCGAGGCCATCGCGAAGATCGCCCCGCCGATGATCGCCGTCGGCAGCGCGAACGCGCTTGTCGCGATGTGGGCAGGCCCGAAGTCGGTGTCGAACACCGTGAACTTGCCCGCATGGAAGGCGTCCGCGACGCCGCTGGTCCCGACGTGGCTGAGCAGGACGCCGATTGCCAGGATCGCCCCGCCGAGATAGAGCCCCATCTGGATGGCGTCGGTCCAGATGACGGCCTTGATCCCGCCGAGGTAGGTGTAGACGACCGTGATCAGCGTCAGCACGACGATGATCGCCTTGTAGTTCGTGTGCAGGCCGAATTCGTCGAGCAGCAGCTTGATCGGGATGGCCGAGGCGAACAACCGCACGCCCTCGGCGAGCAGCCGGGTGAACACGAACGTGATCGACGCCAGGCCCTGGACGTAGCGGCCGAAGCGCAGCTCGAGGTACTGGTAGGCGCTGACGAAGCCGCCGCGCTTGTAGAGCGGGATCAGCAGCGTCGCCACCACCGTGCGGCCGATGATGTACCCCATCGCCAGCTCGACATTGCCGAACCCCTGACTCGAGTACGCACCGCCGGGAACGCTGATGACCGTCAGGACGCTGGTCTCAGTCGCGATCACCGAGAAGCAGACGACCCACCACGGCAGCCGCCCCTCACCGACGAAGTAGTCCCGCGACGAGCGCTGCCTGCCGGACAGCCGCAGCCCGATGGCCGCGATGCCCAGGAGGTAGATCACGACGACGATCAGGTCGAGCTGGCGCATCAACTGCTCCTCCTGTCGACAACGACACCGGTCGGTGGCCGGCCCGGCGGCGGTAGGCGCAACGCGGCCGCACCCGGCGTGATCGAGCCGAGGATCCGTGGCGTGGTGCTCCCGGTGAGCCCGGCCAGCACGCCGGGTACCTGGTGGAAGGTCAGGAATCCCAGCAGCGCGAACAGGTACGCCTCCTTGGCGCCTGCGGGCAGGCCGAGTTCGTCGCAGGTGATCAGCTCGGCCCCGTCCAGACGGCGGCGCAGCGCTGCCAGCAACGCGGGATTGCGCACTCCCCCACCGGATGCGACGACGCGGCCGACGCCGGAGCACGCCTGAGCGACGGTGACGGCGGTCAGTTCGGTCAGGGTGGCCAGCAGGTCGGTGCCGGTCACCGGCGGCAGGCCCGCAAGCGCGTTGTCGACGAGCCCGGCATGGAACAGTTCCCGCCCGGTCGACTTCGGTGGCGTGGCCGCGAAGTACGGCTCGGCCAGCAGCCGGGCCAGCAGATCATCGCGGACCGTCCCTGCGGCCGCGAGCCGTCCGTCCACATCGCTGCGCATCCGGCCGCTGCTCACCCGCTCGGCGGCGACGTCGAGCAGGCAATTGCCCGGCCCGGTGTCGAACGCGACCGGCGGCTCGGCGTCGACGAGCGTCACGTTGGCGATGCCGCCGAGATTCAGCGCCGCGGTCGGTGTCGGACCCCCAGCCAGCCAGAGGACGTCGAGAATGCTGGCCAGCGGCGCGCCGTGGCCACCGGCCGCGATGTCGCGGGCGCGCAGATCGGCCACCACGGGCAGTCCGGTGGCCTCGGCGATCCACGCCGGCTGGCCGAGTTGCAGCGTGCCGCGGGCGCTGCCGTCCTCGACCCAGTGGAAGATCGTCTGGCCGTGGCTGGCGACGAGATCGGCGTCCAGACCGGCGACGGCGGCAGCGACCTGCTGCCCCACGAGCGTGTCGAGCTGGCAGATTTCCTCGGCGGACGTCGCGGCGGGCGGCAGCACGGCCGACAGCCTGGCCCGAAGCTCGTGCGGCCAGGGGTGCTCGTGCTCGCCGAGCGGGCGCAACACGATCGTCGATCCCTGCCAGCGCAGATCGGCGACCGCGACGTCCAGACCGTCCAGCGACGTTCCGGACAAAACGCCGAGAACGAGCATCCAGTATGTCTAGACCATTTCGCCGCACGGATGCAACACGATCACCGGACGCACAGCCGGTGGTGCCAGGCCACCGCGGACGAGTCGGTGAGCTGGGCGATCTGGTCGACCACCACGCGCAGCCGGGCGGCATCGTCGGTGGCCTGCCGCCAGGCGGCGACCATGCCGCGGTCGAGCGTGGCCGGCGCCCCGGCGAGCACGGCCTCGACGAGCTCGGTCAGCAGCACGCGCTGCGCGGTCTGCCGCTCGACCGCGCCGGGCCGCGACATCACGAAGTGCGCCGCTATCGCCTTCAGCAGCGCGCACTCCGCGGCGATCGGCGTCGGGTACGACCAGCTCGGCCGCGTACCGGACGAGCGGCCCGTCCCCGTGGGCGGCTCGGGTGGCCGTCACCGCGGCCGAGGCGAAGCGCCCGGTCAGTTCGCTCGTGGCGCGCTTGGCCGCGGCCTGCGCCGCGTAGCTGCCGTCGTAGTCGGCCAGGTCGACCAGCGTCGGCAGCTCGAGCAGTTCGCCGAGTACCGGCGCCAGTTCGCCGGCCGAGTGGGTCGAGTAGGTGGCCGCCGCCACCTCGCACAGCGCCTGCCGGGCGGCGTCGTCGATCGTCGAGAGGCGCACCTGCCCGGAGTGCACGCCGTCCTCCACGTCGTGCACCGAGTACGCGACGTCGTCCGCCCAGTCCATGATCTGGGCCTCGAGGCAGCGTCGGCCCGGTGCGATCCCGGCGCGCAGCCACGCGAACGCCGGCTCGTCCTCGGCGTAGTGGCCGTACTTGCGGGCGTCGGGCGACCGTGGCCACGGGTACTTGCAGGCGGCGTCGAGGACGGCTCTGGTGAGGTTGAGCCCGGCCGGCGCGCCGTCCTCGTCGAGGAACTTGGCCTCGAGCCGGGTCAGCACGCGCAGCGTCTGGGCATTGCCCTCGAACCCACCGCATGCGCCCGCGACGGCGTCGAGCGCGTCCTCGCCGTTGTGTCCGAACGGCGGGTGGCCGATGTCGTGCGCGAGCCCGGCGGCGTCGACGATGTCGGGTTCGCAGCCGAGAGCATCGGCGATCTCTCGCCCGATCTGGGCGACCTCGAGCGAGTGGGTCAGCCGCGTCCGGGGGAAGTCGTCCTCGCCCTGGCCGACGACCTGCGTCTTGTCGGCGAGACGGCGGAAGGCGTAGGAGTGCAGTACCCGCGCGCGGTCGCGCTGGAAGTCACCGCGGCTCGCCTCGCCGGCAGCCGAGCCCGCGCGCTTCGGCGGTTCGGCCACCCGCCGCGAGCGATCGACGGCGTCGTAGGTGTGCACCAGCTCAGACCTGCTCGTCGACCCAGTCGGTGAAGCGCAACAGCGTGTCGACCCAGAGCCCGACCGTGTACTTGAACTGACTGCGCGTCGCCCCGGACTCGAAGTCGAAGCACTGCTCGGCGCAGATGCCGACCTTGCCGTCGTCGGGCAGCACCGTGTACGCCTTCGGGAACAACTTGACGCGGTTCCACTCGTCGAGCAGCAATGCCAGCGAGCCTCGGCTGTCGACGTCGAAGCGCCGGTTCATGTACAGCCGCGCCTGCAGGATCTCGCGCTGCTCGCCGTAGAAGAAGAAGAAGACGCTGCACTTCTCCCACCGCACGACCAGATCGCCGTCGTCGTCGAGCGAGTGCTTCAGCCCGAACTCGTCCAGCAACTGCTCGACCAGGCCGAGGGACGGGACGACCGTCGTGCCGCCGTCGGGATCGCGCCGCCGATTGGCCGAGCGGTCCGACAGGAGCGCACGGGCACGTCGGCGGAACACGGCTCGACGGTACCCCGCCGCCGTTCCGCTCGCCGCCCCCCGCCGCGAGTGACGGATCACGAAGATCAGAGACGGCGAATGTGCCGTCACCCGGTGCGCGGATCCGTCACTCGGTCCCCCCGGTCCGTCACTCGGCCGGTGCGGCGCGGCCGGCCTCGAGGCGGGCAACCGGGACGCGGAACGGCGAGCACGACACGTAGTCCAGGCCGACGCGCGTCGAAGAAGTGGACCGACTCGGGGTCGCCGCCGTGTTCGCCGCAGACTCCGAGCTTGAGACCGGGACGGCGCGAGCGGCCCCGCTCGCATCCGATGCGGACGAGTTCGCCCACGCCCTCGACGTCGATCGACTCGAACGGGCTGACGCCGAAGATGCCCTTCTCGAGGTAGGCGGAGAAGAACGCGGCTTCGACGTCGTCACGCGAGAAGCCCCACGTCGTCTGGGTGAGGTCGTTCGTGCCGAAGGAGAAGAACTCGGCAGACTCGGCGATCTGGTCGGCGGTGAGCGCCGCGCGCGGCAGTTCGATCATGGTGCCGACGAGGAATTCGAGGTGGACGCCGGTCTCGGCCCGCACATCCCGGGCGACCTGGATGATGTCGTGCTTGACGGTCTCGAACTCCTGCACGTTCGCGACGAGCGGCACCATGATCTCCACCCGCGGGACGCCGCCGACCTTGATCCGCTCGGCCGCGGCTTCGAGGATGGCGCGGGCCTGCATCTGGAACAGGCCGGGGATGACGACGCCGAGACGGACGCCGCGCAGCCCGAGCATCGGGTTCTGCTCGTGCAACTTGTGCACGGCCTGCAGCATGCGCAGGTCGTCCTCGCGCTTCTCGCCACGCGACTCGGCGACGGCCACGCGCACCGACAGTTCGGTGATGTCGGGCAGGAACTCGTGCAGCGGCGGGTCGAGCAGGCGGACGGTCACCGGCAGGCCGTCCATCGCCTCGAGGATGCTCGATGAAGTCCTCGCGCTGCATCGGCAGCAGTTCCTTCAGTTCGGTGGCCTGTTCCTCGTCGGTGTCGGCCAGGATCAGCCGCTCGACCAGCTGACCGGCGTTCGCCGAGGAACATGTGCTCGGTGCGGCACAGCCCGATGCCCTGCGCGCCGAAGCGGCGCGCGCGGGCAGCGTCCTCGGCGTTGTCGGCGTTGGCCCGCACGGACATGCGGCGGGCGCCGTCGGCGTGCTTCATGATCCGGTCGACGGCGAGGACGAGGTCGTCGGCCTCGTTCGGGTCGGCGCCGTCCTCGAAGTAACGCACGACCGGCGAGTCGACCACCGGCACCTCGCCGAGGAAGACGTCGCCGCTGGTGCCGTCGATGGAGATGACGTCGCCCTCGTGGATCTCGAGGGTGCCGGTGCGGTGCGGGCGTGGACGACCCGCTGCTTGGTGTCGACGTTGAGCGACTCGGCGCCGCACACGCAGGTCTTGCCCATCCCCCGGGCGACGACCGCTGCGTGCTGGTCTTGCCGCCGCGCGAGGTGAGGATGCCCGCCGCGGCGATCATGCCGTTGAGGTCGTCGGGGTTGGTCTCGCGGCGGACCAGGATCACCGACTCGCCGACTGCGCGACCACTTGACCGCGGTGTAGGAGTCGAAGACGACCTTGCCGACCGCCGCGCCGGGCGAGGCGTTCATCCCGGTGGCGATCTTCTTGCGTCTTCGGCCGTCTCGTCGAAGCGCGGGAACATCAGCTGCGCGAGCTGCGCCCCGGTCACGCGCGAGACCGCCTCGTCCATGTCGATCAGGCCCTGGTCGACCAGCTGGGTGGCGATGCGGAACGCGGCGCCGGCGGTGCGCTTGCCGACCCGCGTCTGCAGCATCCACAACTTGCCGCGCTCGATGGTGAACTCGATGTCGCACAGGTCCTGGTAGTGCTCCTCCAGCGTCTGCATGATCTCCAGCAGCTCGTCGTAGGACGTCTTGTCGATCCCCTCGAGATCGGCCAGCGGCACCGTGTTGCGGATACCGGCCACGACGTCCTCGCCCTGCGCGTTCTGCAGGTAGTCGCCGTAGATGCCCTGCGCTCCGGACGCCGGGTCGCGGGTGAATGCCACGCCCGTCCCCGACTCCATGTCCAGGTTGCCGAACACCATCGAGCAGATGTTGACCGCCGTCCCGAGATCGGCCGGGATCCGCTCCTGCCGCCGGTAGATCACGGCTCGCTCGGTGTTCCACGACTCGAACACCGCGCGCACCGCCAGGTCCATCTGCTCGCGCGGATCCTGCGGGAACGGCCGGCCGGCCTGCTCGACCACGACCTGCTTGAACGTCTCGACGAGCTTGCGCAGGTCCTCGCCGTCGAGGTCGAGGTCGTTCTCGGTGCTCTTGGCCTTCTTCGCCTCATCCAGCGCGTCCTCGAAGTGCTCGCCGTCGATGCCCAGGACGGTCTTGCCGAACATCTGGATCAACCGGCGGTACGAGTCGAAGGCGAACCGCTCGTTGCCTGCCTGCGCGGCGAGCCCGCGCACCGACTGGTCGTTCAGCCCGATGTTGAGGACGGTCTCCATCATCCCGGGCATCGAGAACTTCGCGCCCGAGCGCACCGACACCAGCAGCGGGTCGTCGGACTGGCCGAGCTTCTTGCCCATCGTCTGCTCGAGCGTCGGCCAGGTGCGCGCTGACCTCCTCGGCAAGCTCGGGCGGTTCGTGGCCCGACTTCAGGTAGGCCTGGCACGCCTCGGTGGTGATCGTGAACCCCGGCGGCACCGGCAGCCCGAGATTCGTCATCTCGGCGAGGTTCGCACCCTTGCCCCCGAGCAGGTCCTTCATGTCCTTGCTGCCCTCGGCGAAGTCGTAGACGAACTTGTACTGGGTGATCGCGGTCATCGATGCCTTCCCATCCGACGGTGAGACGAGCGTAGGCCGTCGCGGTCCGGGATTGGCCCACAAGGCGTGGTTTGCGAGGTCTGGTTGGCTTTCAGTTGACACCTGTTCACTGAAATGGTTACGTCAAGAGACAGGTCGACAAAGGGGGCTGTGTGGTCGAGACAGGTGCGGTGCCGAGGATCTCCTCCATTCGGCGACGCATCCTGCGGGCCCCGCGGGCGCTCACGACTCCACTGCTGCCCGATGACTACCTCGCCTTGATCAACCCTCGCTGGTCGACCCGCGAACTCACCGGGACGGTGATCCGGATCCGGCGCGAGACCGACGATGCCGCGACGGTGGTGGTCAAGCCGAACTTCGACCTCGAACCGCACCAGCCCGGCCAGTACCTGCGCATCGGGATGGAGGTCAACGGCATCCGGCACTGGCGCGCGTACTCGATCACCTCCGATCCGGCCCATCCCGAGGGTGTCGTCAGCGTGACCGTCAAGCACACCGAGGGCGGCAAGATGTCGCCGCTGTTCGTGCGCGAGATCCGGGCCGGCCAGCAGGTGTTCCTCGGTGACATCGAGGGCGAGTTCACCCTGCCCGACCCGCTGCCCGAACGCCTGCTGTTCCTGTCAGCCGGCAGCGGCGTCACCCCGATCATGAGCATGCTGCGCGAACTCGACCGCCGCGACGCCCTTGCCGACGCGGTGCACCTCCACAGCGCGCGCAGCGAGGACGACATGATCTTCGGCCGGCTGCTGCGACGCCTGGCCGATCGCCGCGACGGCTACCGCCTGGTCGAGGTCCACACCTCGACGCAGAAGCGGATCGCGCCGGACCGCCTGGACGAACTGTGCCCGGACTGGCGCGAGCGCGAGACGTTCCTGTCCGGACCGCGCGAACTTATCGACGCGATCGAGAAGCACTACGCGGACGCCGGCCGAACCGAACACCTGCACACCGAACGGTTCCAGCCGGTCATCGGCAACGGCGGCGGGGACGGCAAAGGCGGCACCGTCCACTTCCGGGTCTCCGAGTGCGAGGCCGAGTGCGACGCCGGGAAGTCCATCCTCGTCGGCGGCGAGGAAGCCGGCGCGAGCCTGCAGTTCGGGTGCCGGATGGGTATCTGCCACACGTGCGTCGGCAGGTTGCAGGACGGCGCTGTCCGCGACCTGCGCACCGGCGCTGTCACCGAGGCCAACGGGCAGATGGTGCGCGTGTGCATCAACGCGCCCGAGGGCCATGTCGAGATCGATCTCTGAAGGGTTCTGCATGCCGAAGCGTCCTGTCACTCCGTACGATCCGGCCAATCCGCTCTACCAGCTCACCGAGGACCAACTCGACGCGATCGGCAAGGAGTTCGACGAACTCCACGACCAGGTCAAGAGCGACCTCGGTGAGACCGACGCGCGCTACATCCGCAACATGATCCAGCTGCACCGACGGCTGGGGGCGATCTCGCGCGCCGTGCTGATCTTCTCGCGGTTCAAGCCGGCCTGGGTGCTCGGCACCGCGGGCCTGTCGATCGCGAAGATCCTCGAGAACATGGAGATCGGGCACAACGTCATGCACGGCCAGTGGGACTGGATGAACGACCCGAACATCCACTCGTCCACGTGGGACTGGGACACCGCCTCGCCGGCCGCGGCGTGGAAGCACTCGCACAACTACGTCCACCACACCTATACCAACATCATCGGCAAGGACAAGGACGTCGGGTACGAGATCTTCCGCGTCGACGCGCGGCAGAAGTGGCATCCGGGCTACCTGCTTCAGCCGATCGGCAACATCGTGCTGATGGCGCTGTTCGAGTGGGGTGTCGCGCTGCACGACCTCGACTTCGAAAAGATCAAGAGCGGTGAGAAATCGCAGAAGCAGGTCTGGGACGAGCTCAAGGGCGATCGGCCGCAAGGCCCGCCGCCAGATCCTGAAGGACTACGTCGCGTACCCGGCGCTGTCGGGCCGCAGCGGTTACAAGTCGACCCTGGTCGCCAACGCGGTGGCCAACGTCGTGCGCAACGTGTGGTCGAACGCGATCATCTTCTGCGGGCACTTCCCCGACCAGACCTTCATGTTCACCGAGGAAGAGGTCGAGGGCGAGACCCGCGGCGGTTGGTATGTCCGGCAGTTGATCGGCGCGGCGAACATCGACGGCGGGCCGCTGTTCCACGTCATGGCGGGCAACCTGTCCTTCCAGGTCGAGCACCACCTTTACCCGGACATGCCCAGCTCGCGCTACCAGCAGATCGCGCCGCGGGTGAAGGAGATCTGCGAGAAGTACGGCCTGCCGTACAACACCGGCCCGTTGCGCAAGCAGTGGGGTTCGGTGCAGCGGACGATCCTGCGGCTGTCACTGCCGGGCGGTGGCCCGCGGAAGAAGCCAGGCCCGTACGTCGCCCCGCCGAAGTCCGCCGAGCCCACGCGCGAGCGGGTACCCGCCTTCCCGTAACGGTCGGCGCGATTCGATCGGCAGGGTCAGCCGCCGCTGTGGTCCAGTTCCGCACCGGCCGGGACGGCGCACGAGTCCCGGTCGGCCAGCCAGCCGTCCGGCAGGGTGACCGCCCGCGCGCCCGAGGTCCGGCCGCGCGGCTGTCCCACCACTGACGCCGGGAAGGCCTGGTCAAGGTCGAGGCGAGCCAGCAGGTCGTCGAGTTCGGCGAGCGAGGACGACTGCGCGAGCGCACTCCGTAGTTCGCTGCCGACCGAGAATCCCTTGAGATACCAGGCGACGTGCTTGCGGAAATCGGTCACGCCACGCAGTTCGCCGGCCCAGTCGGCGAGCAGGTGGGCATGCCGCCGCATCGTGGCGGCGACTTGCGCCAGCCCGGGACGGGCACGGTCGTCACGACCGGCGAAGGCGGCCACGAGATCAGCGAACAGCCACGGTCGCCCGAGGCAGCCGCGGCCGACCACCACGCCCGCACAGCCGGTGGCCCGCACCATCCGCAGCGCGTCGTCGGCCTCCCAGATGTCGCCGTTGCCGAACACCGGGACGTCGAGCAGATCGACCAGTTCCGCGATCGGTTCCCAGTCGGCCGTCCCGCCGTAGAAGTCCGCTGCGGTTCGCCCGTGCAGGGCGACATGCGCGACGCCCGCGTCCTGGGCGCGCAGCGCCGCGTCCCGGTAGGTCAGGTGATCGCGGTCGATCCCGAGCCGCATCTTCACCGTCACCGGGCGCCCGTCCGCCGCGCGCACCGCGGCCGAGACGACTGCGGAGAACAGCGACCGGCGCCACGGCAGCGCCGACCCACCCCCCTTGCGGGTCACCTTCGGCACCGGGCAGCCGAAGTTCAGGTCGACGTGATCGGCCAGATCCTCGGCCACGATCATCCGCACCGCCGCGCCGACGACGTCCGGGTCGACGCCGTAGAGCTGCAGCGACCGTGGCGACTCGCCCGGTTCGAACCCGATCAGGCGCATCGTCTTCGGATTGCGCTCGACCAGCGCGCGGGTCGTGATCATCTCGGAGACGAACAGGCCGCCGCCGCCCAGCTGCTCGCGGCACAGCTGGCGGAACGCGGTGTTCGTGATCCCCGCCATCGGTGCCAGCACAACGGGCGGCCCGGCGAAGAACGCCCGCTTCCCCCCGGTGTGACCAGATTCGGCCCCGAAATCTGGTCACACGAGGGGGAAGCGGGCCGAGCGTCAGCGTCACGCTCAACACCCCAGCAGGCGCGCGGCCAGGTACCCCTCGACCTGATCGAGCCCGACCCGCTCCTGGGCCATCGAGTCGCGCTCGCGCACGGTGACGGCGCGGTCGTCCAGGGTCTCGAAGTCCACCGTGACGCAGAACGGCGTGCCGATCTCGTCCTGGCGCCGGTACCGCCGGCCGATCGCCTGCGCGTCGTCGAACTCGATGGTCCAGTTGCGGCGCAGCACCGCCGCCAGATCGCGAGCCACCGGCGAGAGGTCGGTGTTGCGCGAGAGCGGGAGCACCGCGACCTTGACCGGGGCGAGCCGCGCGTCCAGCCCGAGCACGGTCCGCTTCTCGAGGACTCCCTTGGCGTTGGGGGCCTCGTCCTCGCGGTAGGCGTCGAGCAGGAAGGCAAGCACCGCACGGGTCAGTCCGGCGGCCGGTTCGATGACGTAGGGCGTCCACCGCTCGCCCGAGTTCTGGTCGAAGTAGGTCAGATCCGCGCCCGAGTGCTCGGAGTGCGTCTTCAGGTCGAAGTCGGTGCGGTTGGCGATGCCCTCGAGCTCGGCGAAGTCCGATCCCCCGAATCCGAAGCGGTATTCGATGTCCACGGTGCGGGTGGAGTAGTGCGACAACTTGTGCTTCGGGTGCTCGTAGAAGCGCAGGTTGTTGGGGTCGATCCCCAGCTCGACGTACCAGTTCCACCGCTGCTCGAGCCAGTACTCGTGCCAGGTCTCGTCGGTCCCCGGCTGGACGAAGAACTCCATCTCCATCTGCTCGAACTCGCGCGTGCGGAAGATGAAGTTCCCGGGCGTGATCTCGTTGCGGAAGCTCTTGCCCGTCTGCGCGATGCCGAACGGCGGCTTCTTGCGCGCCGTCGTCATCACGTTGAGGAAGTTGACGAAGATGCCCTGCGCGGTTTCCGGACGCAGGTAGTGCAGTCCGGACTCGTCCTCGACCGGCCCGAGGTAGGTGCGCAGCATGCCGCTGAACTGCTTCGGTTCGGTCCACTGACCCCGCGTACCGCAGTTCGGGCACGGTATGTCGGCGAGCCCGTTCTCGGGCGCGCGGCCCTTGCGTGCCTCGAACTCCTCTTCGAGCTGGTCGGCGCGGTAACGGCGGTGGCAATGCTGGCATTCGGTCAGCGGGTCGCTGAACGTGGCGATGTGGCCCGATGCCTGCCACACCTGCGGCGCCAGGATGACCGCAGTGTCGAGTCCGACGATGTCGTCGCGACCGGTGACCATCGCCTTCCACCATTGGCGACGGACGTTCTCTTTCAGTTCGACGCCCAGCGGCCCGTAGTCCCATGCCGAGCGCGAGCCACCGTAGATCTCGCTGGAGGGGAACACGAAACCGCGCCGCTTGCTCAGGTTGACGACGGCGTCGTTTCTGGCAGCAGCTGCTTGGGCGGGCACGGGTTCTCCACAACATCGACGGGCGGAGCTTCCAGGATATCGGCCACCGCACCCCGTCTGGCCCACCACCGTTCGACGCGGTCGGCGCCGAGGCTGATCAGCGCTGCGAACAGCCAACCCGCGAGGACGTCGGCCAGGAAGTGCTCGGCCGTGTACACCAGGGTGAACGCCATGAAGATCGGGTAGAGGACGAGCACCGGCCGCCACCACCGGTTCACGCGGCGCCACATGAAGATCGAGAACAGCATGATGCCGCCGGCGTGCAGCGACGGGACCGCGGCCACGGCGTCAGCCCCCGCCTGACCGGCCTTGACCACCTGCTCGGCGAAGTGCAGGTGCAGCGGACCGAGCCCGCGGGTGGACGTCCGGTCGATCCAGGCCGGCACGCCGGCGTGCGGGTCGGTGAAACGGCCGAGCAGGCCGCCGTCGACCCGTGGACTGCCCCACATGCACGCGGGATTGCTCGGATGGTCGGCCACGTCCGCGGCGGTGCACTTCGCTGCGGCCCACGGCGGGGCGGCCGGTGTCAGCGCGAAGAAGGTGAAGCCGACGAAGGACAGGCTCACGAATCGCAGCGACCAGCGGTAGAAGTCCGCGCGTCCGCGTAGCCAAAGGACCGCTGCCGTGACGTAGGGCAGGAAGAAGAAGGAGATGTAGCAGAGCCCGACGAGCACGTCCCACCACTGGACGGTGGGGTAGCGCAGGTACTTCTGCAGCACCACGGTGGGCGAGTGACCGAAGAACAGGATGTTGTCGACGTCGACCTGCGGGTGCCACCACGTCGGCATGCCGAGCGTGTCTGAGATGCCGCGCAGGTAGTCGTAGGCGATCAGCACGGCAGCGAAGGGGACGAAATCGACGACGACGGTGAGCAGGTTGCGCCGACCGATGCTCGCAGCGACCAGCCCGATCGCCAGCCACAGCAGCAGGTCCGAGCGCCAGTACGGGATGCCGTTCTGGATCATGTAGCCGGCGAACAGGCCGGCCCAGACGGTGACGAGGCCCCATCGCAGACAGGTCAGTACCGAGTCCGACAGCCAGCGCGGACGCGCCACCAGTCGCGCCCCGCGCCGACGTGCCCGCCGGATGCGAGTGGCCGAGTCGCTCATACGCGATCGCTGGAACGGCTGAACTGCTCCCCACCCGGCTCGACCCGCACCAGCGACTCGAACGAGGTGGGCAGGTCCAGCGCGGCCGCCAGGACGGTGGTGGCCCGGACGCGGACGTCGAACGCGCCGAGCGCTCGGCGATAGGCGCCGACGCTGTCCCACTCGGTGACCAGCAGCCACCGGCCCGGGTCGTCGGTGCTGCGCCCGAGGGTGCCGCGCAGGTAGCCGGGACGCGCGGCCAGCGCGGCCAGCGCGTCCGCGGCGCGATCGGCGAAATCCGCACCCGGTTGCTCGAAGTGGGTCACCGAGATCACGACGGGGCTACCGGCGGTGCGTCGATCTCGCCGGCGGCGCCGAAACGACGGTCGCGGCGCGCATACGCGAGGCAGGCGGCCCAGAAATGGCGGCGGTCGAATTCCGGCCACGGCGTGTCGACGAAGACCAGCTCGGCGTACGCGGACTGCCACACCAGGAAGTTCGACGTCCGCTGCTCGCCGGACGTGCGGATGAACAGGTCCACGTCGGGCAGGCCCGGCTCGTCGAGATTCGCCGCTATCGTCCGCTCGTCGATCTTGGCCGGATTGAGCCGGCCGTCCTGGACCTCCCGGGCGATCGCCCGCACGGCGTCGACGATCTCGGCGCGCCCGCCGTAGTTCACGCAGAACTGCAGGGTGAGCCGGTCGTTGTCGCGCGTGTAGGCCTCGGCGTCCTCGAGTTGGTCGATCACGCTGCGCCACAGCCGCGGACGCCGCCCGGCCCAGCGGATCCGGACGCCGAGTTCAGCCAGTTCGTCGCGGCGCCTGCGGATGACGTCCTTGTTGAAGCCCATCAGGAACCGGACCTCGTCGGGGGTCCGCCGCCAGTTCTCGGTCGAGAACGCGTAGGCCGACACCGTCGACACGTTGAGTTCGATCGCGCCGTGCAGCACGTCCATCAGTGCGGCCTCGCCGGCCCGGTGACCCTCGGTGCGCGGCAGCCCCTTGGCGTGGGCCCACCGCCCGTTGCCGTCCATCACGATCGCGACGTGCTGGGGAACGAGCGCAGACGGGATGTCCGGCGGCTTCGCACCGGACGGGTGCGGGGGCGGGTCGGGCCAGCGCGGTCGGCGCCCGCGCGAGCGCGTCCGGGCCGCCGAGGTCATCGCGTCAGATTATCCCGGCTGTCCCCGCACCATCGATCACGTCCGGCAGGCCCGGGCATGCTTCTCAGCTTGAGCTGATACGTCCCATTTGATGGGATTCAGGGCTAAGGTCCGGGCATGCCTACTTCATCACCGCGCCGACTGCGCGCCATGCTGCTCACCCTCGTCGCCACCGCGACCACGACCGTCGCCTTCGCGATCGGTGCCCCGTCCGCATTGGCCGTCACCAAGCTGACCCAGTCGCAGGCGCAGAGCCAACTGGGCGGGGCCGGCATCACGCACTCGTCCTCGGGCGGCTGCACCGACCGGTACAACTCGACGTGCACGTCCTACGAGCAGATCAACCAGGCCACGGTCTCGGGAGCGATCACGCTGCACAACGCGAGCGGGTGCGCGGTCAACATCACCGGGGGCACCGAGGTCGGCCACGCCAGCGGCACCTACAGCCACTGGAACGGCTACAAGATCGACATCTCGAAGTACACCTGCATCGGCAACTACATCAAGAACCACTTCACCTACATCGGGCTGCGCAGCGACGGCTACCCGCAGTGGCAGGCCCCATCGGGCAACCTCTACTGCGACGAGGGCAGCCACTGGGACATCACCTACTACAGCTGCGGCTGCTGAGCCTCGGGTCGGTCAGGCCCGGTCGACGAGCGGTAGCGAGCGCAGGCCCCGTTCGAGGTGCCACTGCAGGTGCGCGGCGAGCAGCCCGCTCGCCTCGCGTCGCACCTCACCGGTACTCGCGTCGGCGATCGTCCAGTCACCGTCGAGCAACGCGCGCATCAGCGTGAACGTCGCTCGCTGCGGACGCGAGGATCCCGGTGGCCGGCACCGCTCGCACACGGCACCGCCGGCCGAAACATGGAAGGCGGCGTGCGGGCCGGGGGCCGAGCACGACGCGCACTCGTCCAGGGCCGGCTCCCACCCGGCCAGTGACATCGCCCGGACGAAGAAGGCGTCGAGGACGAGCCCCGGCTCGTGCACGCGCTCGGCCAGGGTGCGCAGGGCGCCGACGACGAGCAGGTACAGCCGCAGCGCCGGCTCGCCCTCCTCGGTGAGCCGCTCGGCGGTCTCGCAGATGGCCGACACCGTCGTCCAGCGCCCGTAATCGTTGGCCAGCTGCGCGCCGTAGGACGCGATCGACTCGGTCTGGGTCACCAGGTCGAGACCGCGCTGGCCGCCCGGCAGACGCTGCTCGGGGGACAGCCTGGTGTGCAGCTGGATGTCGACGTGACTTCCCGGCTCGAGCCGGGCGCCGAACTTCGACAGCGTCCGCCGCACCCCCTTGCCGACCGCGCGAACCCGGCCGTGCCGGCGGGTGAGCAGCGTGACGATGCGGTCCGCCTCGCCGAGCTTGTGCACGCGCAGCACGACCGCTTCGTCCCGGTACAGCGGCATGGGTGCATCATCGCACCGCTGCCCGACAGCGCGGCGCGACGAGCCGGGGGCCTGCGCCGCGGCGGCGGCGGCTCAGCCGACAGCGACCAGCCCGGGTTCGAGAACCCGACCGTGCAGGCGCCGGTGCAGGGCGACCGCCACCGCGCCCATCAGCAGACCCGAGCCGATCGTCACCGAGAACGCGAGCCGGGCACCGTGGGCGTCCGCGATCCCCCCGACCGACGCAGAGCCGATGCCGTACCCGAGGCTTAGGCCGGTCACCAGCCACGACAACCCCTCGGTCAACGACGTCACCGGCACCAGCCGCTCGACCAGGCCGAACGAGGTGATCAGCGTCGGCGAGACGGCCAGCCCGACCGCGAACGAGCAGACTGCGAGAACGGGAATGTTCGTGGCTGCCAGGAACACGACCGGCAGCACCGCCAAGACCACCGAATGCGTCCGGAACCGGGTCAACAGGTCGCCCGGCCAGGTCCGCGCTCCGTAGACGAGGCCCGAGAGCGCGCTGCCGGCGGCGAACATCGCGAGCACGAGACCGCTCAGCCCGCGGTGACCGTGCTGGCCGCAGAAGGCCACCATGGTCACCTCGGCACTGGCGAACAACGCACCCATCGCCACGGCGCCGACGGTCACGAGCAGCATGCCGCGCACGCGGAGCGCCGAGGGGTGGGCCGGCGCATCGGCCGGATGCGGTGGCGGCTCGGACGCCCGCTGCGCGGCCAGCCACACCGCCCCGGCACAGATCAGTGCGCAGCACACGTAGAGGACGATCACCGGGTCGGTGTTCGTGGCGATCAAGGTGGCGATCAGCGGGCCGAGCACGAAGATCACCTCGTCCAGGGTCGATTCGACCGAGTACGCCGTGCTCAGTTCTGGCCGGCCCGCGAGGACCAGCGACCACCGGGCCCGCACCAGCGAGCCGACCGACAAATAGGTGAATCCCGCGACGAACGCCGGGGTGACCAGGGTCCAGTCGGGCGCGCCGGTCTCGAGCAGCACGGCCAGCACCACGACCGCGCCCAGCGTGACGGCGGTTGCGGGCAGCAACATCCGCCGCTGACCCCAGCGGTCGACCCAGCGCGCGAGCAGCGGATTTCCGGCGGCGGCACCGATGACATAGGACGCGCTCAGCACGCCGGCGAAACCGTAGTGCCCGGTCCGCGCCGAGATGATCAGGACGATGCCGATCGGGAACATCGCGATCGGCATCCGCATCACGAAGGCAGCACTGGCGAACGCGGTCGCACCCGGTGTGCGGAACACCGCACGGTAGTTCTCGAGCATTAGAAACCCAACCGGTCCAGCTTCTTCGGGTCGCGCTGCCAGTCCTGCTCGACGGCGACGTGCAGGTCCAGATGCACCCGGCTGCCCAGCATCGCCTCGATGGCCCCTCGGGCGCGCGTCCCGATGGCACGAAGCCGCGCACCACCGTGACCGATGATGATCCCCTTCTGGCTGCGCCGTTCGAGATGGATGGTGGCGTAGATGGCGAGGATGTCGGGCCGCTCGTCCATCGGCCTGGTCTCTTCGACCGTCACCGCGATCGAGTGCGGCAACTCGTCCCGGACCCCCTCGAGCGCCGCCTCGCGGATCAGTTCGGCGACCCGGGTGTCGGTGTCGTTGTCGGTGGCGACGTCGTCGGGATAGAGCGGCGGGCCTTCGGGAAGGTGCCGGATCAGGACGTCGGTGACCACATCGACCTGTGTACCCGATACCGCCGACACCGGGATGACATCGGCGAAGTCGGCGAGGTCGCTGACGGCGAGCAACTGTTCGACGACCCGCTGCTTCGACACCATGTCGATCTTGGTGACCAGGGCGACCAGCGGGGAGCGCAACCCGGTCAGTTCGGCGGCGATGAACCGATCGCCCGGGCCGATGCGCTGATCGGCCGGCACGCAGAAGCCGACCACGTCCACGTCGGCGAGCGTGCTGCGCACGACGTCGTTGAGCCGCTCGCCGAGCAGTGTCCGGGGCCGATGCAGGCCGGGGGTGTCGACGAGGATGAGCTGCGCGTCCGGACGGTTGACCATGCCGCGGACGGCATGGCGTGTGGTCTGCGGCTTGTCGCTGGTGATCACGATCTTCGACCCGACCAGCGCGTTGGTCAGCGTGGACTTGCCGGCATTGGGACGCCCGACGAAGCACGCGAACCCGGACCGATGCACCACGGTGGTGATTCTCGCAGAGTTCGCAGCCGGCATATCCGCGCTCGTCCCCCGCCCGTCCTGCCCGCCCGTCCTGCCCGCTTTGACAAAGCCGGGAGGAAGCGACGGTAGGTTCGTCCGAATGAGACGCCTGATCACCGTGGCCGCCCTGCTCGCTGCAGCCGGCGTGGCCGCGGGGTGCACGTCGCCGGGCACCGCCCCGGCACCGCGCACCTCGACGTCGACCGAGACGGTCACGGCCACCCGCCCCGTCCCGAACCCGAGTCCGATCGACACCGGGCCCACCACGGCGCGGACCGTGTCGGCCTGCCCGCTGCTGTCGCAGCAAGCCGCGGCGGACAAGGTCGGCATGCGGCTCGCGCGGATCACCGTGTTGCGCAGCGGCGGCAAGCTGGTCGGCTGCCGCTTCTACGCGCTGCAGAACTCGCCACTCGCGCAGTCGGAGCACCTGCCCGGACCCAACCAGCCGGCCATCGAGATCACCTCGATCCGGTTCGCTGACGCGACCTCCGCGCACAACGCCTTCATCCGCCTGGCCGAGGCCGGCCGGAACCTGCAGCAAGCGACGATCGCGCGCGGCAACGTCGGCCTGTGCTACCAGACCGACTTCTA
Organism: uncultured Actinomycetota bacterium; assembly: GCA_963750295.1. Classification (GTDB taxonomy): domain Bacteria; phylum Actinomycetota; class Actinomycetes; order Mycobacteriales; family Jatrophihabitantaceae; genus CAVVPY01. Next base: position 241,370 of record CAVVPY010000001.1, on the reverse strand, counting down.
CAAGTACGACAAGGGCGCCGACTGGGCCTGCACGTTCAGCGTCGGCACCACCCAGGTCGTGATCAAGACCGTGGTCACCGCGCCGGCACTGAATGCGATTCTCGTCGCGCGAGCGGTCGTCGGAAAGTTCTGATCTTGCTGCCGCTGGTCACCGGTCGGGGCCTCGTGGAATCGCCACGCTGGCACGGCGGTCGGCTGTGGTTCGCCGACTGGATCGCCGGTGAGATCCTGGCTGTCGATCACCGTGGCGCGATCGAGGTCGTCGTCCGGCACCAGTCCCTGCCGCTGTGCTTCGACTTCCTGCCGGACGGGACGCCGCTGCTCGTGTCGGGGCCGCGCCACGCCGTGCTGCGCCGCGAGCCGGCCGGCGAACTGATCGTTCACGCCGACATGTCCACCGTGACCGGATACGGCGGGAACGACATCGTGGTCGACGGTCGCGGCAACGCGTATGTGAACGGCGCGGGCTACGATCCCCGGTCCGGCCAACCGCCCGAACCGCCCGCCGGATTCGTCGCACTCATCCGGCCGGACGGCACCGCGACCACCGTCGCCGACGGGCTGGCCTTCCCGAACGGGATGGCGATCACGGCAGACGGCACGGTCCTCGTGGTGGCCGAGTCGCATCGCAACCGGCTCACCGCCTTCGACATCGACCGATCCGGTGAGCTGTCCGGTCGCCGGGTCTGGGCCGATCTCGGTGACGGCGGACCCCGCGCTGTACGTCACCGCGGCCGACTGGCCCGGCACGGCCGCGATCGGGACGACGGCAGTGTGGAACGGGCGGGTCCTCCGTGTACCGGTCACGACCCCCGGCGCCGGTTGGCCCGCCCGCTCCGTCTGATCACGCGGCGCGGTTCTCGACCGCCTCGCTGCGGACAGCACCGACCGGTTGGGGCGTCGGCACCTTGCCGCGGCGCACGAGGACCCGCCAGAGGATCGACGGGGCGAAGAACGTCTGCGGCCCGGCCATGAACCCGGCAACCCGCACGAACTGGCGCGCGAGGACGGGATCGGTGTTCGCGGCAGCCGTCAACCGGTCGAGGTAGGCGTTCATCAGCTTCATGTCCGGGGTGCGGCTGCCCTCGACCGCGTCGAAGCGTAGATCCCCGGACGCGGCAATCTTCCAGGCCACGTCCTCGATGCGGTGTGCCCGACGGAAGAACTTGCGCGCGTCCAGCAGTCCCCGCGCGAGCATGTCACGCAGTGCGACAGCCTGCAGCGCGGCCACGGTCATGCCCTGGCCGTACATCGGGTTGAAGGACGCGATCGAGTCCCCCAGCGCCAGCAGACCCGCTGGGAACGAGCGAAGCTTGTCGTAGCGACGCCGCCGGCTGGCCGGGAAGTGCGAGGGTTGCAGGTCGGTCACCGGTGTCGCACCGACGAGCAGGTCGGCAATGGCCGGGTCGGGCAGCTTGGCCGCGAACTCGAGGTAGTCGGCGTCGGTCCGCCGCGGCCCGCTGTCGAGCAGTCCGCCGACGGTCACGATGTAGGTGCCGTCCTCCTGCGCGATCGCCACCCCGAAGTGCGGCGACGCCGTCGGGGTGATCACGGTGACGATGTCGGTGTGCGCGGTGGTGGCCGACAGCCGCCACCGGCGGCTGAGGTAGGCCATCTTGCAGGTCACGCTCTCCTCATCCGGCGTCGCGTACCCGAGTGCCGCCAACCACTGCGGCAGCTTGGACACCTTGCCCGAGGCATCGACGACGAGGTCTGCGGCGATGCGCTCGACCCGATCGGCCGTCGCGATCTCGACGCCCGTCACCAGCCGGGGGTCGGCGGCGAGCAGTCCGCGCACCTCGACCTCGTCGCGGATCGTCACGCCGGGCAGCGCCGCCACGCGCGCCCGGACCTGGTGCTCGAGGAAGGGCCGCGTGACGCCAACGGTGCGGATACCGGCGTCGGCGCGGGCGAACCGCTGCCCGCCCATCACCCACGTGCAGTCACCGGTCACGTCGCCGGACGGCATGCCCAGCGCCATCAGGTCAGCCATGACACCCGGAAGCAACTCGTCGATCGCGCGCACCCCACCGGGCTGCAGGCCGTGCGCGTGCTTGCTCTGCGGTACGCCGCGCCGATGCTGCGGGGTGTCGGCGAGCGCGTCCCGCTCGAGGATCGTGACCTGTTCGAACGATCTGGCGAGCGCCGCTGCGGCGACCAGGCCACCCATGCTCGCACCGATCACCACTGCGTGGCGTCGTGTCGTGTCCTGCGCCTGCTTGCCCATCGTCGCTCCCTGAGGTGTGTTGACAGCACCGTCGTTGTCATCGCTGTTTCGCACGGGAGCGTGGGCCGGATCACCGGAAAATACCGAGTGATTCCCGGCAAAAGAGGATGTTTCCTAGTGATCCGTGCGCCGCCGCGGCGCGAATCATCCATGTGACGATGACGGCGACGCTGCATCCGCGTAGCCTCACGCCCGTGGTCAGCCGGGACCCGGACGACGCGGTCTTGTTGGCCCGCATCCAGGCGGGCGACGAGCTTGCGCTCGAAACCGTCTACGACCGGCATGCGAGCCTCGTGTATGGGCTGGCCCGCCGGGTCACGCGCGATGAGTATCTTGCACGCGACATCACCCAGGAGGTCTTCACCTACCTGTGGGAGCTGCCGGATCGCGTCGACCTGCTGCGCGGCTCGATCCGTGCTTACCTTGCAGTTGTGACCCATCGCCGGGCCGTGGACGAGGTACGCCGCAGCGAACGCAGGGCGCGCGCCGAGGCCGGCGGCGCGGTGCACGACTCGACGGACGGTCCTGAGATCGGGGTCGTGGACTCCGAGACGCAGGTGTGGCGCACGCGCCGGTTGGCGGCCGGCCTGGCCCGGCTCCCGGCCGAACAACGGGTCGCGATCGAGCTCGCGTACTACGACGGGCTGACCTATCAGGAGGTAGCGCGGGCGCTCGACATTCCCGAAGGCACCGCGAAGTCGCGGTTGCGGCTGGCGATGAATCGACTGCGGACGCTACTCGGCGACGAGGTCCGGACGGCGATGTCGTGACTCCGATCGACGACGAACTCGCGGCACTGCTCGCCCTCGATGCGCTGGGCCCGGACGAGCAGGCCGACGCGGAACTGCGAGCAGGCACGTTCCCGCCGGAGTACCTGACCGCCGTGGCCTCCCTGGCCGAGAGCGTGACCCTCGATCCCCCGACCGGGCTGCGCGCGAGCGTGCTCGGCAGCGCACTCGCCCGCCGGGCGCCCGGGCGGCCGGTGGATGCCGCCGGGGCCTGTCGTCCGCTCGATGCCTTCGTCCGCACCATCGAGGACCTGCGTGAGCTGCTCGACTCGCTGACCGAGGCCGAGTGGGACCTCCCCGCGCACACCGAGCACGGGACGGTGCGCGAGCTGATGGCACACCTCGTCGGCGTCGAGCGGCTGTCCGCACGATGGCTGGACGAGCAGGACGACGTGCCGCCGCAGCTCGACCATGTCAGCTCGACCAGACCGGTGGTCGACGCGCTCGCCGACGCCGATTCGCGCACGGTCGCGCAGCAGTGGCACGAGTCGGCGCTCGCCGTCGTGGCCGCGGCCGCGACCGGCAACCCGCGGCGGGCCGTCACCTTCCACGACCTGCAGGTGACCGTGTCGGGCTTGCTGGTCACGCGCACCTTCGAACTGTGGGCGCATGCCATGGACATCTCGCTCGCGACCGACCGGCCGATCCCGCGGCTGGATCAAGAGCGGATGGCCCTGCTGTCGGGCCGGCTGATGGCCGCGGTTCCCCTCGCCCTCGCCTACCGGGACACCACGGCACGGGGCCGCGCCGTCCGCTTCGTGCTCACCGGCGCCTCCGGCGGTTGCTACACCGTCCCCCTGCATCCCGGTGATGACTCGAGCAGCCCGGACGCGACGGTGGTGGCCGACGCGTTCGACGTGTGCCGGGTCGCCGCCCGTCGACTCGCACCCGACGACCTCGACGCGGCTGTCGAAGGCGATCGCACGCTGGTCGACCTGGTGCTGGCCGGGTTGGACGCGTTCGCGCGCGACTGAGCTTTCGCGCAGCCCTCAGCGATCCGGCGCGTTCACGACAGCGGGCAGCCGGCCACGAAGACGCGGCCACCGCCGCACACCTCGACCGGCCCGGTACCTGCCGGGACGAAGGCGGCATGGGCGCGGGCCACCGCCACGTCCCCGTCCGGCGTACTCAGCGTGAGCGCGTCGTCGACGGGCAGCACGATCGCGGGGCCGTCGGGATCGACCGCAACCGGTGCCGCGTCCAGCTCGAGCCGCCCGAGCCGGAAGTCCGGTGCCGGCGTGCGGAACTCGACCGGCTGGTGTCCCGTGGCGTGCCAGCGTGGGTCCCGGATCTCGCCGAAGTCGGTGATCCGCAGCAGCCCGGCCACGTCGATCCGTTTGGGCGTCAGGCCGCAGCGCAGGACGTTGTCACTCGACGCCATGACTTCGACGCCGGTGCCGCGCAGGTAGGCGTGGACGTTGCCGGCACTGAGGTAGATCGCCTCGCCCGGTGCGAGGCGCACGTAGTTCAGCAGCAGCGCGACGATCACGCCGACGTCACCCGGGAAGTCCCCTGCCGCGAGTTCAACGGCACGCGCCGTGCCGGGAGGTAGCCGCTCGAGCCGCTCGGCGATCGCGGTCGCGATCGGCGCCGGCTCCGGGTGCTCGAGGATCGCGGTGAATGCGGCGCGCAGCCCGTCCGGGCCGGGTAGCAGCGCGGCGATCGGTGCCAGCCCGGCCAGATCGAGCGCAGCCAGGAGCTTGACCGTCTCGGCGACCGGACGGAACCCGCACAGCGCCTCGAACGGCGTCAGCGCGCAGAGCAGTTCCGGCTTGTGGTTCGCGTCGGTGTAGTTCGGATCGCCGGCCGCGAACGACGCCCGCGCCTGGTCGAGTGTCGGGTGCACCTGGATCGACAGCGCCCGCTCGGCGGCGAGCAGTTTGAGCAGGAACGGCAGGCGCGATCCGAACCGCGCGACCACGGGATCGCCGAGCGCTGCGGACGGATCGGCGGCGATCACCTGGTCCAGCGTCGTCCCGAGCGAGGCGACGACGGCGGGATCGTCGGGGTGGTCACCGAACCACAGCTCGGCCATCGGCGCACCGTCGGCCGGCCGGCCGAGCATCGACTGGATCGCCGCCGTCGAACCCCAGGCGTAATCGCGCGGCACGCCGTCGAGGACGACCACCGTCATCGGCTGCGGTCCAGGTCGGGTTCGAGGTAGATCACCCGCGCGGACGGGACGGCCGCGCGCACTCGCGACTCGGCCGCGTCGATCGCCGCGGCAACCTCGGCCAGCGCCGCACCCGCCGGCATCGCGATCTTTGCAGCGACCAGCACCTCTTCCGGGCCGAGATGCATCGTGCGCAGGTGGATGATCCGCTCGACCCCGGCCCCGACCAGCGCCGCCTCGATCTCGCGGACCTGTGCCGGGACGGCCGACTCGCCGAGCAGCAGGCTCTTCGTCTCGATCACGAGCACGACCGCGACCCCGATCAGCAGGACGCCGATCGCGCACGTCCCGATACCGTCCCAGATCGGGTCGTCGGTCAGCACGGTGAGGCCGACGCCGAGGAACGCGAACGTCAAGCCGACCAGGGCAGCGGCGTCCTCGAGCAGCACCACCGGCAGTTCGGGGACCTTGGCGTGCCGGATGAACCCGATCCATGAGTCGTCACCCTTGAGCTTCTTCGACTCGGCGACCGCCGTCCGCAGGGAGAACGACTCGAGCACGATCGCCACCAGCAGCACCACGACCGCCACGACCGCCGATTCGAGGTGGTGCGGGTGGCGGACCTTCTCGATGCCTTCGTAGAGCGCGAACAACCCGCCGGCCGAGAACAGCATGAGCGCGACGAGGAAGCCGTACACGTAGCGGTCGCGGCCGTAGCCGAACGGGTGCTCGGCGCTGGCGCGGCGCTGCGCCCGTTTGCCGCCGAGCAGCAGCAGCCCCTGATTGCCCGAGTCCACGACCGAGTGGACGGCTTCGGCGAGCATCGAGGAAGAACCGGTGATCACGAAGGCGACGAACTTGATCACGGCGATGCCGGCGTTGGCGAGCAGCGCCGCGATGACGGCCTTGGTCCCCCCAGCACTCACGTCAGTGCCCCAGCTCCGCCGGACGCGGCGCCCCGGGGTCGAGCCCGAGCCCGAAGCCGAGGTAGGCAGCCGTGAACTCACCGAACGCGGTTGCGGCGGCGAAGCGGACCAGCGGCGGCCCGTCAGGCACGTCGACGGCGGACCAGCGCACGCCGAGCTCGTCGGCCAGCACGCCCAGCGCCGCGGCGGCGCGGCGTGCCGCGACCTCGTCGAGCTGGATCTGCGCGCCGGACCGCTCGCCCAGCGCCGGATCGCCCGGGTCGCCGTCCGCGCCGATCACGAGCAGGCGCGCCCTCGGCGGGCCGACCTCGTCGACGCGATCACCGAAGATGTCCCCAGCCGCGGCCGGTCCCGGTCCGCGCAGCAGCGCGCCCGCCCTGGCGACGCCGTCGGGCAGGCTCACGGCGACGGCGGTCACCCCGGCCGAGAGCTGCAGTGCGTCGGCCGTAGCCCGGGCCGCAACGCTGGCCAGCGCGCCTGCGCCGGCGATGATCGGGCGAGACTCGGCGAATTCGACGGCGAGCGCCTTGGCCGGGTTGGTGAACAGTTCGCCGGCCGGCCGGCACGATTCGGCCGTCTCGTCGAGCGCGTCGGCGACCTTCAGCAGCAGCGCCCGGGGGACGTCGTGCAGGCCGAGCGCGTCGAGTGCCTGCAGCAGCGGGGTGAGCACCGCCCAGCGGGAGGCGCGCGGATTGAGCTCGTCGGGCAGCTCGTGCAGCGGCGCCCGTCCGGCCGCCGAGGCCACGGGCGAGTCGGCCGGCGCGACTACAGCCATCGCCAGCCCACGCCGCGCACCCTGCTCGGCCAGTTCGACCAGCCGCGGGTGGCGCCCGTCGACGGCGCCGATCAGCAGGGCATCGGCCGGGCCGGCCCAGCGCGGCAGTTGCACGCCGTGCCAGGTCAGCGCCGGGGTGCTCTCGCAGGCCAGCCGGGTCACCAGCCGCGAGACCGTGACCGGCGGGGCGTCGGTGGCGATGAGGATCGAGCGCGGCGTGTCGCCGCCGAGCCGCTCCAACCCGAACTCGTCGTAGAGCCCGACGGCTCGGCGAACCTGGGCGCCCGCGGTCGCGAGGTGCCAGAGCAGCCGTTGCTCGTCGCGGCGAAGCAGTTGGTCCGCGTCGCCGAGCAGCGCCTCGTCGATCATCGTCACCCGCCGGCGGCGACGCCGAGCCCATTCGGTCCGGGCGTCGCCTCGTCCAGCAGCAGGACCGGGATCCCGTCCTCGATGCGGAACGTCGACGCGCAGAAGGTGCACACCAGCCCGGTGTCGGCCTCGCGCAACGGAGCGTGGTCCTCGCTCGGGCAGGCGAGTAGTTCGAGCAACTGCGGGTCCAGCGCCACGATCGTTCCCTTCGCTCAGGACCGGATCTCGGCCAGCACGGCGTCGCGGAGTGCGCCCATCGCCTCGGCGGTGCGCGCCTCGACGTTGAGTCTCAGCAGTGGTTCGGTGTTCGACGCGCGGACGTTGAACCAGCTGCCGTCCGCGCGGGTCACGGTCAGCCCGTCCAACTCGTCGATCTCGGCGTCACCACCGAAGCGCGACCGTACCGCGGCCACCTTCGCGGCCGCGTCGACGACCGTCGAATTGATCTCACCGGAGGCCGCGTAACGGTCGTACGGCGCGACCAGGTCGGCCAGCGTGCCGTCCGCTTCACCCAGAGCCGCGAGCACGTGCATGGCGGCGAGCATGCCGGTGTCGGCGAACCAGAAGTCGCGGAAGTAGTAGTGCGCCGAGTGCTCGCCGCCGAAGACCGCGCCCGTCCGCGCCATCTCGGCCTTGATGAACGAGTGGCCGACCCGGGTCCGCACCGGCGTCCCACCGTGCTCGCGGATCACCTCCGGCACCGCGTGCGAGGTGATCAGGTTGTGGATGACGTCCGAGCCGGGGTGCCGGGCCAGCTCACGCGCTGCGACCAGGCAGGTGATCGTGCTCGGCGAGACCGGCCGGCCGGCGGCATCCACGACGAAGCACCGGTCGGCGTCGCCGTCGAAGGCCAGCCCGAGGTCGGCACCGTGCTCGACGACGGCTCGCTGCAGGTCGACCAGGTTCGCGGGCTCGAGCGGATTGGCCTCGTGGTTGGGGAACGAGCCGTCCAGCTCGAAGTACATCGGGATGACGGTGAGCGGCAGCGCCGGCAAGAGTTTGTCGCCGAGGACGGCGGGAACGGTGTAGCCGGCCATCCCGTTGCCCGCGTCCACGACGACGGTCAACGGACGCACCCCGGACAGATCGACCAGCGAGCGCAGGTACTCGGCGTAGGGGCCCAGCAACTCGACCTGCTCGACGGTTCCGGGGACGGCCGCGGGCGGCAGGCCGGTCGCCAGGTAGGCCTCGGCTCGCTCGCGGATCTCGGCCAGCCCGGTGTCCGCGCCGATGGCGACGGCGCCGGGCCGGCACAGCTTGATGCCGTTGTACTCGGCCGGGTTGTGGCTCGCGGTGAACATCGCTGCGGCCAGGCCGAGCTGCCCCGATCCGAAGTAGAGCAGGTCGGTCGAGCCGAGGCCGCCTTCGACTACGGACGCACCGCGGTGCAGCGCGCCGTCGGCGAACGCGCGTGCCAGCCCCGGGCCGGACTCGCGCATGTCGTGACTGGTGACGATCCGCTGCGCACCCGTGACGTCGACGAACGCGGCACCGAGCACGCGCGCGATCGACTCGTTGAACTGGTCGGGGACGGTGCCGCGGATGTCGTAGGCCTTGATGACCGCGCCGAGATCCACGGCGGCGGGCGCATCTGCAACCGGTGCCGCTGCCGACTGGTCCACCGGGTGCTCGCTCACCGGGTCGACCCTACCGACGTGGGCCCTCAGTTTGATTCCGGGACGACCCGGAGATGACCTCGGCGGCCGGTGCCGCTCTCGCCCTCGCCCGGGCCGCCGGTCAGCGCCGGCTCGACGCGCGCAGCCTCACGCACGGCGTCGGCGAGGGCCTCGAGATCGTCCGCGTGCGGGATCGGGGCCGGGAAGTCGCCGACGTGGCGCAGCACCTCCCAGCCGCGCGGGACGGTCAGGCGCACCGCGTGGCCCTCGCACAGGTCGTAGGAGTGCGGCTCGTCGTAGCTGGCGAGCGGCCCGACGACGGCGGTCAGGTCTGCGTAGGCATAGGTGAGCGTCGCGACCGCCGGGTGCGTGCACGCCGGGCGGGTGCATCGCCGCAGAGTCGCCCTCACAGCCGCGACACTAGTGCCCGATCGGCCGCCAGGAGCGCTTTGCGGGCCTTGCTCGCGGTTCGTGTCGCCGGACCGGATGCGGGTTAGGCTCGCGCCGTGCGCACCGATTCACGGCGTCCCGGCGGCGGGCCGGCCCGGCCACGCCCCCGACGCGACCGGCGTGGCCGTGGTTTGCGCGGCGAGCTGGCCCCGCCGTCGGTGCCGCGCAGCACGAGCCGCGGCGAGCAGTTCGACGACCTGGTGCTGGATGCGGTCGAGGAACTGGAGCTGGCCTGGTCGAAGGAACTGGCCGGCGTCGAGTTCGCCGTGGAGGAGGTTCCGCCGCCGCGCACGGACGACGCCGACCTCGATCCGGACACGGTGGTCGACCGGGGAGTGCCACTCGGCCGGCTGATGCGCGCCGGGACGACCGAGGTCCCGGCACCGACGATCGTGGTCTACCGGCGGCCGGTCGAGTCACGAGCCGGGCTCGGCGAGGATCGTGCCGATCTGGTGTTCCTCGTCGTCGCCGAACTCGTCGCGGAGTTCCTCGGCCGCGACATCGACGAGGTCGACCCGCCACGGGCCTGAGAGGCTCCAGTCGCGGGTCGAGCTGCCGAATGTACCAACAGACACCGACCACCGGAGGTGGACAGTGACCAGTCGTTGGTCGCGCCGGGTCAACCTGACCCTGCTCACCGCCGCCCTGGTGACCGGGTGCACCTCGACGCCGGCGCGCGCCGTGTCCGATCCCCCGCCGCGCATCGCCGGCTGCGCGCTGTTCCCGCACAACAACGACTGGCGCAAGGACATCTCGGCCGCGGCGCTGAACCCGCGCTCGGCAGCGTGGGTACGCAGCATCGGCCGCACGGGGCACCTGCACCCGGACTTCGGCTCGAACGCGGCCTACGGCATCCCGTACGTCACCGTCCCCGCGACCCAGGCACCCGTCCCGATCCGGTTCACCGACTACGCGGACGAGAGCGATCCCGGCCCCTACCCAGTGCCGCTGAACGCACCGGTCGAAGCGGGCGGCGATCGCCACGTCCTCGTCGCGTCCGAGAACTGTCACCTCTACGAGCTGTATTCGGCTCGGCGCTCGGGCGCCGGTTGGGTCGCGAAGGCAGGTGCGGTCTTCGACCTGATGTCCAATGCACTCCGTCCGGACGGGTGGACGTCGGCCGACGCCGCGGGGTTGCCGATCCTGCCCGGGCTGGTCCGCCCGGACGAGATCGCGGCCGGCCACATCGAGCACGCGCTGCGCTTCACGGTCGCCGCGACCCAGCGTGGCTACATGCATCCGGCCACCCACCAGGCGGGCTCGACCACCTCGCCGGACGTCCCGCCGATGGGTGCCCGCTTCCGGCTCAAGGACAGCTACTCGCTCAGCCGCTTCCACGGCGCGGCGCTGGTGATCCTCACCGCGCTGAAGAAGTACGGCATGTTCGTCGCCGACAACGGGTCGAACTGGTTCATCTCCGGGGCCACCTACACCGGCTGGGACGACGAGGACCTCAACCAGCTCAAGACCGTGCCCGGGTCAGCGTTCGAGGCGCTGGCCACGCACCGCATCAGGCACTGACCGAGCGCGCTTTGCGGTTCCCCCCGCGGAGAGTCTCAGCCGGCGCGGCGCTTGAGCCGACGCCGCTCGCGCTCGGACAGCCCGCCCCAGATCCCGAAGCGCTCGTCGTGCTGCAACGCGTACTCGAGGCACTCGCCGCGGACCTCGCAGCCGGTGCAGATCTTCTTCGCCTCGCGGGTGGAGCCGCCCTTCTCGGGGAAGAACGCCTCCGGGTCGGTCTGGGCGCACAGGGCGCGCTCCTGCCAGCTCGCCTCGTCGGGGAGCCCGAACAGCTCAGCCAGCTCGGCGTCGGGGATGTCGGACGTCAGTTCGGTCACGTCGGTCATGCTCGTCCTCCAGCGACTCGACATCGGTACCCGGGAAATCTCATTGGAGGAATTACACGCGTGTCGTTCCCGATAGTCAAGGCGAGATCTGCTATTTCAGCCTCGTTCTGTGCGAGCGAGGCGATTCGGCCGCGTCACAGTGTCGCGCACGGGCGATTCGTCCGATTCGCGGCGCCGGCCACCGCGTCCAACACCGCTGCCACCGTTGGTCGGGCCAGCGCCGCGGCACGCGCGACGCCGGTCAGCCGCCGCTGCAATGTGGGCTCGCGCAGGGCGCGCAGCTCGATCGCCGCTGCGCCCACCGCGACCGACGAGCGAGGCAGGACGGCGACGCCGTGACCGGCGGCCACCGCGCTGGCCAGCACGAACATGTCATCGCTCGTCCACCGCACCCGTGGCTCGAAGCCCGCAGCGCGACAGGCCGACCGCACCGCCAGCCCGCAGGCCGCATCATCGGGCGGCATCACCCAGTCCTCGTCGGCGAGCGAGACCAGCGTCGGGCGGCGGGCACCGCGCCAGCCCTGCGGCACCGTGACCACCAGCGGCTCGGTGCGCAGGTGGGTCTCGACGACGAAGTCCGGCAGTGCGAGCGGCACGTAGTCGTACTCGTCGACGACGGCCAGGTCGACGTCGCCCGCGAGCAGCAGCGCCAGTGCGGCACCGGGCTCGGCCGCCGTCACGTCCACCCTGATGTCCGGATGGGCCTGGTCGAGATCGTGGACGGCGGCCGAGACGAACCCCACGGCGGCGCTCGCCACCGCGGCGACCCTGACCGAACCACCCAGTGCGCCCCCGATCCGCTCGAGATCGGCCCGGGCCGCGCGCAGGACGTCGAGCACCTCACCGGCCCGGGCCGCCAGCGCGCTGCCGGCCGCGGTCAGCGCGACCCCGCGCGCCGTCCGGTCGACGAGCGGTGTCCGCGCCTCGCGTTCAAGCTGGGACAGCTGTTGCGACACCGCGGACGCGGTGAGCCCGAGCGAGCGCGCCGCCGCGGCGATGCTGCCGCGCAGGCCGACCTCGCGCAGCACCCGCAACCGGGCCACGTCCAGGTCGCCATTAGCCATAAGTGAAACTTACGGCATAGACTGTGTAGTCGTAAGCCAGACACGAGGAGCGCTTGATGACACTTCCCACCCACGACGACCTTGCGACCGAGACCCGCGCGATCCTGTCGCGACTCGGCGTCGCCGAACTGCCGGCCGACGGCACCCTGCAGGCTTGCTCCCCGATCACGGGTGGCACGCTCGCGACGGTCGCCGCGCACAGCACCGAGGATGTCCGCGACATCGTCGGCCGCGCGCAGGAGGCGTTCCTCGCCTGGCGCACGGTGCCGGCTCCGGTCCGCGGCCGGTTGGTCCGCGAGCTTGGTGAACTGCTGCGTGAGCACAAGGACGATCTGGGCGCGCTCGTGTCGATCGAGGCGGGCAAGATCCGCTCCGAGGGTCTCGGCGAGGTCCAGGAGATGATCGACATCTGCGACCTGGCCGTGGGCCTGTCCCGCCAGCTCACCGGCCTGACCATCGCCTCCGAGCGTCCCGGCCACCGGATGATGGAGCAGTGGCACCCGCTCGGCGTGGTCGGTGTCATCAGCGCCTTCAACTTCCCGGTGGCGGTGTGGTCGTGGAATGCGGCACTCGCCTTTGTCTGCGGTGACTCGGTCGTCTGGAAGCCGTCGGAGAAGACGCTGCTGACCGCGCTGGCCTGCCAGGCCCTCATCGCCGAGGCGGCCCGCCGCGTGGGCGCCCCCGAGGCGGTGTCGGCCGTCGTCCTCGGCACCGCCGAGGTCGGCGAAGCGCTCGTCGACGACGCCCGGGTAGCGCTGATCAGCGCCACCGGCTCGACCCGGATGGGACGCGCCGTCGCGCCGCGCGTGGCCGGCCGGTTCGGCAAGCTGCTGCTCGAACTCGGCGGCAACAACGCCGCGATCGTCACGCCCTCGGCGGACCTCGACCTGACCGTGCGCGGCATCGTCTTCTCGGCCGCGGGTACCGCCGGGCAGCGATGCACCTCGCTGCGCCGCGTCATCGCGCACTCGTCCATCGCCGACGAACTCGTATCGCGGATCACGTCCGCGTACGAGACGTTGCCGATCGGTTCACCGCTCGCGGACGGGACGCTGGTCGGCCCGCTGGTCGACAAGGCCGCCTATGAGGGCTACACAGCCGCGATCGAGAAGGCCGTCGCGAATGGCGGCGAACTGATCGCCGGCGGCTCGCGGGTGCTCGCGGACGAGGCCGCTGACGCGTACTACGTGCAGCCGGCGGTGATCCGGATGCCCACGCAGAGCGAGATCGTGCGGGCCGAGACCTTCGCACCGATCATGTACGTGATGACCTACGGCACTGCCGACTCGCCAGCGTCGGCCGCAGCCGAGTTCGACGAGGCCCTCGCGATGCACAACGAGGTCCCGCAGGGGCTGTCGTCGTCGATCTTCACGATGAACGTGCGCGAGGCCGAGCGGTTCGTCTCGCCGGACGGCTCCGACTGCGGCATCGCGAACGTCAACATCGGCCCGTCCGGCGCCGAGATCGGCGGGGCGTTCGGCGGCGAGAAGGAGACCGGCGGCGGGCGCGAGTCCGGCTCGGACGCGTGGCGCGCCTACATGCGCCGCGCGACGAACACGGTCAACTACTCCACCGAGCTTCCCCTGGCCCAGGGCGTCCAGTTCGGCTGAGGTGCCACGATGTCGGCCATGGACGCTGGCATGTTGATCGACCAGTTGGACCACCACGGGCGCGCCCTCGCCGACGTCGCCGAACGGGCGGGCCTCGACGCGCCCGTGCCGACCTGCCCGGACTGGTCGGTCGATGACCTGCTCGGCCATGTCGGCACGGTGCACCGCTGGGCGATCGCGCACCTACGCGCCGGCGACCCCACTGGCGGCGGGCAACCCGAGTTCGAGCACGCACCGCCCGGGCAGGTGCTCGACTGGTTCCGCCACGGGCACGCCGAGCTCGTGGCCACCCTGCGCACGACGCCCGCGGACGCACCGGCCTGGGCCTTTCTCGCGGGCGCGCCGAAGACCGCGACGTTCTGGGCACGGCGGCAGGCACACGAGACCGCGATGCACCGGGCCGACGCCGAGTCGGCACTCGGCACCCGGCCCGACTTCGATCCCGGCTTCGCGCTGGACGGGATCGCCGAACTGCTCGAGGGCTTCTACGCCCGGCGCGGCGGAACGCTGTTCGCGGATCCCGCGGTGTCGCTGCGGGTCGCGCCGTCGGACGCGGAGACGAGCTGGCTGGTCGTCGTCCACCCCGATCGACGCGAGATCAGCCGCGCCGCCACCGGCGCCGCCGACTGCACCGTCGCCGGCACGTGCGCGGACCTCTACCGCTGGCTGTGGAATCGGGCCGAGGACGACGCGGTCCGCGTCGAAGGCGACGGGGGCGTCGTCGCGCTCTGGCGGGCGAAGGCTCGGATCAGCTGGCGCTAGCCGTCGTGAGCCAGGTCCCCACCGCGGATCTTATGCAGACTCGCCGCGCGCCACCCGCACGTCTGCACAAGATCGGGACGTCCAGGTACGGGCACGTCAGGTGAGCGAGCCGAGCTTGCGGAAGTCCCAGCTGGTGATCTTGGTGGGGACGACGCGCAGCCAGGCATGCCTGCCGTCGTGGAACATCTCGTCGGCGCCGAAGTACTTGCGCGCGAACACCGTCTCGACCGGGACCAGTTCGTCGTTCGACTCCCCGATGCGCGGGACTTCGCCGGTGGGCTCGACGCTGCCTACGATCTCGACGCCGCGCAGTTCCAGGTATTCGCGGCCGCTGTCGACGACGACGCCGATCCGTGGGTCGCGTTCCAGGTCGGTCCAGCGCTGGCTGCGGGTGATCGAGTAGAGCCAGAGCAGGCCGTGGTGCCAGACGAACCACAGCGGGGTGGCGTGCGGGCCGTCCCGTCCGATCGTCGCGACGCGGCAGGTGGGCTCGACGGCGAGGAACTCGTCGATCTCGGCGTCGCTCATCGCAATCTTGCGGCCACGACGTTGTGGACGGAGTTCGCTCATGCTGTGTGAATACCAGACGGCGAGGATGGCGAAGGCCCCGGGGACGAATCACCCGGGGCCTTCGAGCTCTCGACAGCGGTCAGTCAGGTCAGTGCTTGAACGCGTCCTTCACCTTTTCGCCAGCGTCCTTCACGTCTGCCTTGGCCTGGTCGGTCTTGCCCTCGGTCTCGGTGTCCTTGTCGCCGGTCACCTTGCCGAGCGCCTCTTTCGCCTTGCCGCCGATGTCCTCGACGGTGTTCTTCATCTTGTCGGTGGCGCTCATGTCGCATCGTCCCCTCGCGGTTGTGTACACGCCCGATGTACCCCCGCAGCGGGTTCGGCAAACCATGAATCGGCTAGGCGACCCGGGTGATCGTCACCTCGACCTGCAGCTCGGAGGTCACCGGACCACCCGCGACGATGCCGGTGATCGGCGGGACGTCGGCGTAGTCGCGCCCGGTCCCGACGAGGACGTGCCGCTCGGCAACGGTCGACAGGTTGGTCGGGTCGTGATCGGTCCACTCCCCCAGCCACCACTGCACCCAGGCGTGGCTCTCGGCCGCGGTGCTGTCGCCGATGCTCGCGTCGGCGAGCGGGTGCAGGTAACCCGACACGTACCTGGCCGGGATGCCGACCTGGCGCAGCGCACCGACGACCAGGTGGGCGTAGTCCTGGCAGACACCGCTGCTGGCCGCCCAGGCCTCGGCTGCGAGGGTGTGCACCTCGGTCGAGCCGGGCAGGTAGGCCATGGTGTCGTTGACCAGCCTCGAGATCTCCTCGGCGGCCTGCCAGGGCGATAGGTCGGCGGCGAGCGACTCGGCCAGGTCCACGAGGTCCGGCGGTGGCGCGGTGAACCGCGCGGTGGTGAGGAATTCGCCGAAGCGATCGGTGACCGGTTCGGCGCGCAGATCCGTCCAGGTCAGCTCGCGCGAGGGCTCGGCCCGGCGCGAGGCGTCCACCTCGACCTGGCTGGTCATGTCGATCACCAGTTCACGGTGCGGACTGTGCGCCTCGAACACCCGCACCTGGGTGCCCCAGTAGTCGACGTAGCGGTACTGCCAGCTCGCCTGGTCGACGCGCAGCACCGACTCGAGCGGCAACTGCCACCGGGTCGCCGCCGGGGTGAGCCGGGCTTCGTTGAACGAGGCCGTGACGACCTGGTCGTAGCCGTACACCGACGAGTGATTGATGCGGTAGCGAGCGGTCATGAGGTCAGGACGCCTGCCATTCGGTCACGACACCGCGCGGGAAGTACCGTCGCGAGATCGCGTCGCTGGCGACCGAGCACGCGCTCTGCACGCGCTCCATGACGTGATAGACGTCCTCGAACAACTCGGCCGTCGGAGCGAATTCGAGCTCGGAGCGGATCATCCCGAGCACCCGGTGCGCCTCACTCCCACGGCCACGTTCGCCCGCGCCGTGCTGCACGGCGAGATCGTCCAGGCAGCGTTCGGCGACGACCAGCGCACTCATCAGCGAGCGCGGGAACAGCGGGTCCAGCAGCAGGAACTCGACCGATCGGCGGTCGTCGAGCGCACCCTTCGCACTGCGCATGAACGCCTGGTAGGCACCGCAGCTCTGCAACAGGGTCACCCAGGACGGTCCCGCGTCGCCGGTGAGCGCGCGGGCCGCGACCAACCGTGCGGTCATGTCGGCGCGCTCGAGCGAGCGGCCGAGCACCAAGAAGTGCCACGCCTCATCGCGCGACAGGGTCGCGTCCGCGGTGCCGTTGAACGCCGCCGAGCGCTCGCGGACCCAGGCCAGGAAGGCATGCGGGTTGGCGCGGCGCGCCGGCCGCGACGCTTCGAGGAAGGTGACGTTGATGCTCTCCCAAAGTTCGGTCGAGACCACCTCGCGACTGCGGCGCGAGTTCTCGCGCGCGGCGCCGAGCGCCCCGAGCACCGAGCCGGCACTGCTGCGGTCCCACGCGAGATGCTCCAGCATCTCGCTGGTGTTGACCGGCTCGTCGAGGTCGCTGCCCATCGCCGACATCAGCGATGCGCAGACGACGTCCTCGGGCGCCCACGGGTCATCGAGCAGCAGTGCCAGATGGATGTCGAGGATCCGGCTGGTGTCCTCGGCACGCTCGACGTAGCGACCGATCCAGTACAGCGACTCGGCGATCCGGCTCAGCACGACCCAGCTCCTTGCTGCTGCTGTTGTTGCTGCTGCTGGCGGATCTCGATCTCGATGGCGGAGTCGGGCGCAGGCAGCGGCGCGTGGTGGGCGGGGGCGGGCGTGGCAGAAGGAACCGGCGCGGGCACGCGACGGTCGCCGGCGAGAACCCAGGTGTCCTTGGACCCGCCGCCCTGACTGGAGTTCACGACGAGCGAGCCTTCGACGAGGGCGACCCGGGTGAGCCCGCCGGGCAGCACCCAGACGTCGTTGCCGTCGTTCACCGCGAACGGCCGCAGGTCGACGTGGCGCGCCGCGATCCCGTGGCCGACGAGGGTCGGGACGGTCGAGAGCTGCACGACCGGCTGGGCGATCCACCCGCGGGGGTCGGCGATGAGCCGGGTCCGCAGCACGTCCAGTTCGGCGCGCGAGGCCTGCGGGCCGATGACCAGGCCCTTGCCGCCGGCACCGTCCACCGGCTTGAGCACCAGCTCGTCGAGGCGGTCGAGGACCTCGGCCAGCGCGTCCGCCTCTTCCAGGCGCCAGGTGTCCACATTGGGCAGCACCGGCTCCTCGGACAGGTAGTACCGCACCAGGTCCGGCAGGTAGGTGTAGATCAGCTTGTCGTCGGCGACGCCGTTGCCGACCGCGTTGGCGATCGTGACGTTGCCGGCGCGCGCCGCGGTCAGCAGCCCGGGACACCCGAGCGTCGAGTCGGCACGGAACTGCACCGGATCGAGGTACTCGTCGTCGACGCGCCGGTAGATCACGTCCACGCGGCGCTCACCGGAGGTGTCACGCATCCGCACCACGCCGCCGGAGCAGACCAGGTCGCGTCCCTCGACCAGCTCGACGCCCATGGCGCGGGCCAACCAGGCGTGCTCGAAGTAGGCGCTGTTGTAGACCCCGGGCGTCAGCACGACCACACACGGGTCGGCCACCGCACTCGGCGCCGCGGCGCGGAGCGCGCCCAGCAACCGCTGCGGGTAGTGCGAGACCGGACGCAGGCGGACCTTCCCGAGCACGTCGGCCCACTGCTGGCGCATCGCGCTGCGATTGGCAAGGACGTAGCTGACGCCGGACGGCACACGGACGTTGTCCTCGAGCACGCGGAAGCGACCGCTCTCGTCGCGGATGAGGTCGATGCCCGACACGTGCACACGCACGCCGTTGGGCGGCTCGATGCCGTGCGCCTGCCGGTAGAAGTGCTTCGCGGACGTCACGACCTTGCGCGGCAACACGCCGTCGGCGATGGCGCCGCACTGCCCGCTGTAGACGTCGGCGAGGAAGGCCTCGAGCGCGCGGACGCGCTGGCGCACGCCCTTGTCGATCGTCTGCCAGGCGCTGTCGTCGATGACGCGGGGGACGATGTCGAGGGGGAACGGTCGTTCCTCACCGCCGACGTCGAACGTGACGCCCTGGTTGAGGTAGGCCTTGGCGAGTGCGTCGACCCCGGCGCGCAGTTCCTGGCCGCCGCTGCGCTGGATCGACTCGAACACGGCGCGGTAGGACGCGCGTGGGGCACCGTCGGCGCCGATCATCTCGTCCCACGCCGCTCCGAGCCGGTAGTCGTCGAACAGGTCGGCCATCTCCTCGATCGTATGGCCGCGACATGTCGGCCGGGTTACGTCGACCGCCGCGTGCGGCCCCGTGCGGATCGTGCCACCCCGACCCCCGGGTCAGCCTCCAGCCCGGCGCAGGGTCTGTTCGATGCGGTCGTCGGGCTGGACCGCCGCGATCCGGACGTGGTCGATCGACCGAGGCCCGTAGAACTCGCCGGGCGAGACGACGATGCCCGCCCGGACGGCGAGGTCGCGCGCCGCCGCCCAGGCGTCACCGTCCGGGGCGGGAACCCACAGGTAGAACGCCCCACCCGGCAGCGGGGCGTCGTACCCGAGCCGGTGCAGCAGATCGCGCAGCCGATGCAGCCGGGACAGGTAGCGACCCCGTTGCATGTCGACGTGCGCGTCGTCGTCCAGGGCGACGACCGCTGCCGCCTGGACCGGACCGGGCGGCATCAATCCCGCGTGCTTGCGCACCTCGCGCAGATAGTGGACCAGGACGGGATCGCCGGCGTAGAACCCGATCCGCGCGCCGGCGAAGTTGTCGCGCTTGGACAGTGAATGGACGGCGAGCACGCCTGCGGTGCCGGTGTTCAGGATCGTGGTGGGCGCGCCGGTCCAGGTGAACTCGGCGTAGCACTCGTCCGAGAGAACGAGGATCCCGCGCGCACGTCCCCATTCGGCTGCACCGTCGAGGTCGGCGAGCTCGCCGGTCGGATTACCCGGTGAGTTGACCCAGATGCACAGCGCCCGCGCCGCGTCGTCCTCGTCGATGTCGGCAAGGGTCGCGTACGGGACCGCGCGGCAGCCGGCGAGGATCGCGCCCATCTCGTAGGTCGGGTAGCTGATCGCGGGGTACAGGACGGTGTCGCGGGCCGGGTCGCGCAACCGCAGGTACTGCGGGGTGGACGCGACGAACTCCTTGCTGCCCACGACCGCCGCCACCTCGGTGGCCGGATCGACGCTGGCACCGAGGCGACGCGCGATCCATTCCGCCGCGGCCGAGCGGAAGGACGGCGTGCCGATCGAGGGCGGGTAACCCCGGGCAGTGTCCCCGCTGGTGAGTGCCGCGAGCACGGTTGCCGGCGGCGGATCGCAGGGTGTGCCGATCGACAGGTCGACCGCTCCCCCGTCGTGGCGCCAATGGCTGTTGGCCAGCTCGACGATCTCGCCGAGTCGTTCGTACGGGTAGGGCGGCGGGACGAACGGCCGGGTCACCTGGGTCATTGTTCGCCCTCGTCCAGCGCGAACGGCGGCGGGTCGCTCGGCTCGACGGCAACCGGGGCGCGGCCGGTCGGGTGCCGCACCAGCAACTGCGCCAGATGGACGCTGTGCACGCGCGCGAGCTGCTCGAGCTGGGTTCGGCACGAGAATCCGTCGGCCAGCACGATGGCGTCGTGCGATGCCGACCGCACCGCCGGCAGCAGCGCGGTCTCGGCAACGGCAACCGACACGTCGTAGTGGCCGCGCTCGACGCCGAAATTGCCGGCCAGCCCGCAGCAGCCACCGACCGCGGTGACCTGCGCGCCGGCATCGGCAAGCAGCTTGCGGTCGGTGTCCCAGCCGGTGACCGCATGCTGGTGGCAGTGCGGCTGCGCGACCGCATTGACGCCGCGCAGATCCGGCGACGTCCACCCGGGTGTCTCGGTGAGCAGCTCGGCCAGCGTGCGCGCCTGTGCAGCCAGCTTCGCCGCCCGCGGGTCGTCGGGCAGCAGTTCGGCGGCGTCGCGGCGCAGCACGGCCAGGCACGACGGCTCGAGCCCGACGATCGGCACGCCCGCGTCGAGCGCGCCCTGCAGCGCGTCCAGCGTCTTGCGCAGCTTCGCGCGGGCACCGTCCAACTGTCCGGTCGAGATCCAGGTCAATCCGCAGCACACCGGCTTCTCGGTGATGCCCACCGAGTACCCGGCGTTCTCGAGCACGCGAACCGCGGCCTGGCCGATCTCCGGCGAGAAGTGCTCGGTGAAGGTGTCGACCCACAGCACCACCGGATCGCCGACGACGTCGGGCTCGGTGGCGAACCAGGCGCGGAACCCTCGGTGCGCGAACTGGGGCAGCGGACGCCGCTGGTCGATGCCGCCGAGCCGTTTCGCGGCCGCGGCCGTCGCGTCCGAGCGCAGCGCGGCGTTGGCCAGCCGAGGGAAGCGCGCGGCCAGCCGGGCCCAGCGCGGCAACCAGCCGAGTGCGTAGTGCGACGCCGGCCGGAGGCGCCGCCGATAACGGTGGTAGAGCACCTCGGCCTTGTAGGTGGCCATGTCGACGCCGGCCGGGCAGTCCGACGAGCAGCCCTTGCACGACAGGCACAGGTCCAGCGCGTCGGTGAGTTCCTTCGCGCGGAACCCGTCGATGAGCGAGCCGTTCGCCAGCTCCTGCAGCACCCGGGCGCGTCCCCTGGTCGAGTCCTTCTCGTCCCGCGTCGCGAGGTAGGACGGACACATCACCCCGCCCACGGCCGTGGTGTCGGCACGGCACTTGCCGATGCCGACGCAACGATGCACGGCCGTCGACAGGTCACCGCCGTCGTGCGGGTAGGCGAAGGCCAACCGGGTGCGCAGCGGGTGCGCGGCGCTCACCCGCAGGTCCGCCTCCACGGCAGCCGGGGCAACGATCACGCCGGGGTTGAGCAGGTTCGCCGGATCGAAGACCTCCTTGACGGCCGCGAAGGTGCCGAGCGCCGCGTGGCTGTACATGTGGTGCAGCAGTTCGCCACGGGCGCGGCCGTCGCCGTGCTCGCCGGACATCGACCCGCCGTGTTCGCCGACGAGTTGCGCAGCGGCCTCGACGAACGCGCGGAAGCGCTGAGGGTCGTCCGCGAGCGGGAAATCGATGCGCACGTGCACGCACCCGTCACCGAAGTGCCCGTACACCAGCCCGTCCAGGCGGTGCGCGCGCATCAGGCTCTCGAACTCACGCAGGTAGGCAGGCAGGTTCTCGGGCGGGACGGCGGCGTCCTCCCATCCCGGCCAAGCCGGCGCACCGTCCGGGGTACGGCCGCCCAGCCCGGCGCCGTCCTCGCGGATGCGCCACAGCGCGCGGGCCGGTGCGCCCGTGACTACAAGGGCGTCCAGGCAGCCGGCGTCGGCGATGAGTTTCTCGGCGGCCTTGTACGCCTCGGTCCTGGTGACGCCGGCCGTCTCGACGAACAGCCAGCCGGCACCGCGCGGCAGTTCGGGCACGGCCGCCGCTCCCCGCCGCCTGCGCACCACCTCGACCAGGCGGGCGTCCATGCCCTCGAGCGCAACCGGATTGTGCGGCAGCAGGGCGGGCACCGCCTCGGCGGCGGCGGGCAGGTCGGCGTAGCCGAGCACGGCCAGCGCCACCGCACGGGGGGATTCGACCAGGGCGACGGTGGCGGCGAGGATCACGCCGAGCGTGCCCTCGCTGCCGACGAGGAACTTGGCCAGGTCGGCGCCGTGCTCGGGCAGCAGGTGCTCGAGCGAGTAGCCGGACACCTGCCGCCGGAAGCGGCCGAATTCGGTCCGGATCAGGCCGAGCCGCTCTGCCACGATCCGGTCGAGCGCGGCCCCGAGCGGGCCGGCCGCGGCGAGTCCGTCCCTATCGAACCGGCGGGCGTCGATGCGGTCACCGGAAGCGGTCAGCAGGTCGATGGAGTGGACGTTGTCGGCGGTGCGGCCGTAGCGCAGCGCGCGCGAGCCGCAGGCGTTGTTACCGAGCGAGCCACCGATGCTCGCACGAGCGTGGGTGGACGGGTCCGGCCCGAACTGCAGCCCGTGCGGCGCCGCGGCCGCGGTGATGTCGTCGAGGATCGCGCCCGGCTGGACGGTCGCCGTCCTCGCTTCGGGGTCGACGGCGAGAACCCGGTTCAGGTGCCTCGAGAAGTCGACGACGATGCCGCTACCGACCGCGTTGCCTGCCGTGGACGTGCCGCCGCCACGCGCGGTGAGCGGAACCCCGAGCCGCCGCGCGACCTCGAGCGCGGCCTCGACCTCGTCCGGGTGGCGCGGGAAGACGACCACGGACGGGACGACGCGGTAGTTCGAGGCGTCCGAGGAGTATTCGGCGCGACGGCGCGACGAGTCGTCCACCTCCGCGACACCGGCATGCCGCAACGCGACAGCCAGGTCGCGTCGCTCGTCCACCTGCCCAGTGTCCCGTACCGCTGCTGGCAAATCAGAGGCGACCGGCGTCGATGATCCGCGCAAGGAACTGCCGGGTACGTGGTTCCTGGGGGTCGGCCAGCACCTGGTCCGGCGGGCCCTGCTCGAGGACGCGGCCCCCGTCCAGGAAGCAGACGCGATCGGCAACCTGCCGGGCGAAGCCCATCTCGTGCGTCGCGATGAGCATCGTCATGCCGTCGTGCTTGAGTTCGCGGATCAGCCCGAGCACCTCGCCGACGAGTTCGGGGTCCAGCGCGCTGGTCACCTCGTCGAAGAGCATCAGCCGCGGTCGGGTCACCAGGGCACGCGCGATCGCCACTCGTTGCTGCTGACCGCCGGACAACTCATCGGGACGCGCCCCGGCCTTCTCGCGCAGACCGACCCGATCTAGCATCGCGAGCGCCTCGGCCTCGGCCTGCGCGCGCGCCAGGCCGTGCACCCGCCGTGGCGCGAGCGCGACGTTGTCGATCACCCGCAGGTGCGGGAACAGGTTGAAGGCCTGGAAGACGATGCCCACCCTGGTGCGCACCCTGTTGACGTCCACGCGCGGGTCGGTGATGTCCTCACCGTCGAGTTCCACGACGCCGTCGTCCACGACTTCGAGCAGGTTGACGCAGCGCAGCAGCGTCGACTTGCCCGATCCGGACGCCCCGATCAGCACGGTGCAGGTGTGCTCGTCGGCCTCGAGGTCCATTCCGGCCAGGACGAGATTTGCGCCGAAGCTCTTTCGCACGCCGCGCACGGCCAGCACGGGCGGTGCCCCGGTTCCGGATGCGCCGGTCATACGACGCTTCCGCCCGCGCCGAACCAGCCCTGGCGTCGGGCGATCCAGTCGGTCAGCCGGGTGAGGGGGACGGTGAGCGCGACGAAAATGAGGCCGGCAACGACGAAGTGGACGAACTTGAAATCCTGCGACTGCTGGTTTCCGGCCACCGCAACCATGTCGATGATGCCGACGATGGAGACGAGCGACGTGTCCTTCTGCAAACTGACGAAGTCGTTCAGCAGCGGTGGCAACACCCGTCGGACGGCCTGCGGGAACACCACGTAGCGCAGGGTCTGGCCGTGAGTGAGCCCGAGCGATCTGGCAGCGGCTCGCTGCGAGGGGTGGACCGACTCGATGCCGGCACGGAAAACCTCGGCGACGTAGGCGGTGTACGTGAGGACGAGGGCAATGGTGCACAGCACGAACGGGCTGCTCGGTGCGCCCTGAATGCGCAGGCTGGGCACGCCGAAACCCACCAAGAACAGCACGATGAGCACGGGCAGTCCACGGAACACGTCCACGTACACGGTGGCGAGCGACCGCAGCGGGAAGAACACCGGCCCCTGCAGGGTCCGCAGGACGGCGATGGTCGCGGCGAACACGAGGATGAACACCTCGGCGATCACCATGATCTGCACGTTGATCCACAGCGCGCGCAGCAACGCCGGCAGGTCGTGCCAGCCGGTCGACACGTCGAAGAAGCTGTCCCGAGTTCGATCCCACCCGCTGCTCGTCCCGACCAGAACGACGAGGATCATGACGACGACGGCAGAACTCGCCAGCGCAACAAGGCTCGCCCGCCGCGTCCGAGCCCGGCGGTAGGCGTCGCGCTCCTGCTGCAGCGCCGAGGGCTGCCAGCCGATCGCCGTCACCGGCGCTACTTGAGTTCGGGCGCGCCGCCGGCGGTCGCGAGCCACTTCTGCTGCAGCGTCTCGAGAGTGCCGTCGGCGCGCAGCGCGTCGACCGCCTTCGAGACGCACTGGGTCAGCGGGCTGTCCTTCTCGAGCACCAGGCCGAACTGCTCCGGATTTCCGCCGACGGGCAACTGGCCGACGATCGTGGCGCCCTGCACCTGTGCTGCCGTGACATAGAACGCCGTGGGCAGGTCGACGACCAGTCCGTCCACCTGGCCGTTCTTCAGCGCCTGCACGGCCAGCACGTTGGTCGGGAACTCGGCGGGCGACTTGCCCGGCTTGATCACGTTCGTGATCGCGTCGAGGCTGGTCGTTCCCTTCTGCGCAGCAAGCTTCGCGCCCTGCAGGTCGGCGATCGACGTCGCGTTCGCGTACTTGTTGCTCTTGAGCGTGACGATCGCCTGGGCGACGTCGTAGTAGCCGGTCGAGAAGTCGACCGCCTTTGCGCGGGCGGCGGTGATCGACACCTCATTGATGTCGAGGTCGAACTTCTTCGGGGTGGGTGCCGTCACGCTGTTGAACGACTCCACGACCCACTTCACGTCACCTGCGGGGTAGCCGAGTTGTTTGGCCACCGCGAACGCAACCGCCGACTCGAATCCCTTGCCGTTGCTGGGTTTGTTGTCCACGAACCACGGCCCGTAGGCCGGCGAGTCGGTGGCGACCGTCAAGGTTCCGGGGGTCTTGGTGTCGAGGGTGGCCGGTGAGCAGTCCGAGCCGCTCGCCGACGTCGCCGCGTTGCTGGCGGCAGGCGAACCTGGGCTACCGCCGTCACTCTTCGCACAGGCGGCGATGGACGGGACGAGGACGGCTATGGCCAGGGCTGCGAGAACGGATCGGCGCACGAGGATTCCTTTGCTACGGCGGGGAAGTCGGCGAAGTCTACCGAGGCGATACGCGGCGCGCGGATCGAAACGGTCGTCTACGCGGTTTCGTTCGGTTGGTGTCACGATGCTCGGAAACACGATGGTGGCTCGATGCCGTCGAGCAGCAACGCCACGGCGGCGCGGGCCGCGACCGGGCCGACGAGATTGCCTGTTCCGCTGTAGCCACCGCAGGCGACCACCCCGTCCTCGACTTTCTTCACCAAGGCCCGGCCGTCCTCGGTGTAGCCGACCGATGCCGCCCAGCGGTTACACACGCCGATCGCGGCGCCGGCCATGCGCATCGCCACGGTTTCGATGTAGGCCTGCACGGCCGCTGTCGGGCTCGACTCCGTCGTCCACTCGGCGTCCACGAAGCGGTCGCGGCCACCACCGACGAACAGCCGGCCGTCCGGGGTCTGCTGGGCGTAGTCGTATCCCCACCGGCCGTACACCGGGCACGGCAGCCGGCCGGGTTCGATCGGAGCGGTGGCCAGCATCTGCAGCCGCGCGGTACGCACGAACCCGGCCAGTTGCGGCAGCAGCACTTCGAGGCGCCCGTCGACGGCCACGATGACGACGGGTGCCGTCACGGTGCCGCGGTCGGTGCTGACTCGGCTGCTCTCGACCGAGCGCACGTGCGTGTGCTCGTGCAGCGCGGCCCGGGCCGTCAGGCGGCTCGCCAACTCGACCGCGCGGCGGGCCGGGTTGGTCGCGGCGTCGTCGGGCAGGAACAACCCGCGTCCGAGCGGGCCGTCGTAGTCCTCCACCGCGATGCCGTGCTCGCGCAGGGTGGCCGCCTGGCGGACGCAGTCGGTCACCTCGGCTGCCCAATCCGCCGCCTCTGCCGCCGATTCGGGTTCGCCGGGCAGCCCGGCCAGCCGGATCGACCCCACCCGCCGCACGAGGTCGGGTCCGAGCGCCGCCTCGATCGCCTCGAGTTCGGCCAGCGTCTCGCGGTAGAGCCAGACGGCCGGCTGCTCGCCCCATCGCTCGATCGTGGTGTGCAGGGCATCCTCCGGGCCGCCGATGAGGAACCCGCCGTTGCGCCCGGCGGCGCCCGCCGCGACCCGTCCCCCGTCGATTCCCACGACCGAGAGCCCGCGGTCCACGAGCGCCGTCACCGCAGCGAGTCCGGACGCGCCCAGACCGACGACGCAGGCATCGGCGCTCAGATCACCCGGCAGCGGCGGCAACCCGGGCCACGACGCGACGACCGGGTCGTCGTCCCAGCCCACCGTCACCCGGCTTCCCCCCCGGTGTGACCATTCCGAGCCCGAAAAACTGGTCGGACGAGGGGGGAAGCGGGCCGGGCCATGCCTAGAGCACCTTGGAGAGGAACGCCTTCGTGCGCTCGTTCTGCGGGTTGGCGAGCACCTCGCGCGGGTTGCCCGCCTCGACGACGACGCCGCCGTCCATGAAGACGAGTTGGTCGGCCACCTCGCGGGCGAAGCCCATCTCGTGCGTCACGACCACCATCGTCATGCCGTCGCGCGCGAGTTGCTTCATCACGTCCAGCACCTCGCCGACCAGTTCGGGGTCGAGCGCCGAGGTCGGCTCGTCGAACAGCATCAGCTTCGGTTCCATTGCGAGCGCCCGCGCGATCGCGACCCGCTGCTGCTGGCCGCCGGACAGCTGCGCGGGGTAGGACTTCTCCTTGTCGGCCAGGCCAACCTGGCCGAGGAGTTTGCGCGCCTGCTCGACAGCCGCCTTGTGCGAAACCTTCTTGACCTTCGTCGGCGCCTCGATGATGTTGTGCAGCACGGTCATGTGCGGGAACAGGTTGAAGTGCTGGAAGACCATGCCGATGTCGCGCCGCTGCTTGGCCGCCTCGCGCGGATGCAACTCGTGCAGCTTCGAACCCCGCTCGGCGTAGCCCATCAGGTCACCGTCGACGTACAACCGCCCACCGCTGATCTGCTCGAGGTGATTGACGCACCGAAGGAAGGTCGTCTTGCCGGACCCGGACGGCCCGACCAGGCACATCACCTCCCCGCGCTCGACGGTCAGGTCGATCCCGTCGAGCACCTTGAGGGCGCCGAAGTGCTTCTTCACCCCGACCGCAGAGACCATCGCGCCGCTCATGCCGGGCCGCTCTTGTCGTCGGCGCGGCCGAGCACCTCGGCCATGGCCCGCAACTGCCGCCCGGTCATCTTGCGCGACGAACCGCGGGCGAACCGCTGCTCGAGGAAGTACTGGCCGACCATCAGCACGCTGGTGATGGCCAGGTACCAGGTAGCGGCGACGAGCAGCAGCGGGACCGGGCGGAAGATGACCCCGGCGATCTGGTTCTGCTGGTTGTACAGGTCGCTGGCGAGCGGGACGGCGACCACCAGGGACGTCGTCTTCAACATGGAGATCAATTCGTTGCCGGTGGGCGGAATGATCACCCGCATCGCCTGGGGCAGCACGATGCGCCGCATGGTCAGCCCCCACGACATGCCCAGCGCCGTCGCTGCCTCGCCCTGGCCCTCACCCACGGACGAGATGCCGGCCCGCACGATCTCGGCCATGTAGGCCGCCTCGTTGAGCGCGAGTCCGAGCATGGCGAAGAAGAACGCCGCGTCCACGCCCTGGATGTCGATGTGCACCAACTGCGGCCCGAACGGAATGCCCAGCGACATGTGCGGGTACAGCGTCGTGAACAGACCCCAGAACACGAGTTGGACGTAGATCGGGGTGCCCCGGAAGATCCACAAGTACAGCCACGCGACGCCCTGCAGCACGGGATTCGGCGTCAGCCGCATCACCGCAAGGATCGCACCGAGGACGATGCCGAACAGCATCGCCCAGAAGGTCAACTGGATCGTGACCCAGGCACCGGCCGAGATCCGGCTGTCGAAGACGTAGGTGCGGTAGGTGCTCCAGTAATAGCGGTCGTTGGTTGCCGCGCCGTACACGAACAGCACCAGCAGAACCAGGATCACCACCGCAGCAATCCACCGGCCCGGACGCCGCAACGGGATCGCGTCGATGTCCCCCGACCGGTCCGAGCGGGCGTCCTGGTCGGTAGAAGCGCTCAGCTGACCGCTCCGTTGATCTCAGCAGTCTTGATCTCGCCGCTCTGCACGCCCCACTTCTTGCAGATCTGGTCGTAGGTCCCGTCGTCGATGAGCGACTGCAGTGCCTTTTGCATCGCCTGCGCGAGGGTCGAGCCCTTGGCGATCGGCCACCCGTACGGCGCGGCCTCCTTGACGTCGCCGGCCTGGACCAGCTTGCCGCCGCTCTGCTTGATGGCATACGCGGTCACCGGCGAGTCAGCGGTGATCGCGTCCGCCTTGCCGAGAATCACGGCGTTGGTCGCGTCGGCCTGGCTGGTGTAGGCGAGCACCTTGATCGGCTTCTTGCCGGCGGCGGTGCACGCCTTGGTCAGGGCGGGGAGTTCGTCCTGCTGCTCGGTGGTGTTCGACTGCACCGCGACGGTGAGCCCGCAGGCGTTGGCCGGGTCGACGGTCTTGCCCGATTGGGCCGCCCAGAGGATGCCGGCGCTGAAGTAGGTGACGAAGTCGACCGTCTTCTCGCGCTCCTTGGTGTCGGTGAACGAGGACATCCCGATGTCATAGGTTCCGGCCTGGACCGACGGGATGATCTTCTCGAACTGAGACTGTCGGTACTGGGTGCCGAGCCCGAGCACCTTCGCGGTCGCATCGAGCAGGTCGACGTCGAAGCCGACCACCTTGCCGTTCTGGATGAATTCGTTCGGCGAGTAGGGCACGTTCACCCCCACGACGAGCTTGCCCGCCGACTTGATCTTCGCTGGAATGAGCGAGTCAAGGGACGTGTCCTGGCTGATCGAGTTGGAAACCTTCCCGGTAGGCCCCGACCCCTCGCTGTTGCTCGCGCATCCAGTGAGGGCGAGCGCCGCGGCCATCCCGAGAGAGAACACACCCGAGAGCGCGCGAGAACGTAGGTGCACCGCTACCTCCTAGTCGGACCAGATGGCGTCACCCTAGCCAGGACACCAGGCCACCGACAGGGACGTGGCCTAGCGTGTCGGTTTGACGTCAAGATTGTGACCGCGAGCCGGTCCAACATTGGGCGAATCGCCCATCTGGCGCGGAAACCTCAAGGTCAGGGCAAGGCGAGCTGGCTCTTGCCGAGCACGACGACGCCGCTCGCCGACACGTGATAGCGCGAGCGGTCCAGATCGGTGTCCACCCCGATGTGGGCGCCCTCGGGCACGACGACGTCCTTGTCGAGGATCGCCTTGCGCACGACCGCGCCGCGCCCGATCTGCACGCCGTCCATCAGGACCGAGCCTTCGACGTAGGCCCCGGCGTGCAGCCGCACGTTCGGTGACAGGACGCTGTGCCGCACGGTGGCACTCGACACGATCGTTCCTGCGCCGACGAGGGACTCCTGTGCGATGCCGCCTTCGATGAACTTCGCCGACGGCAGTTGCGGGTGGTAGGTGTAGATCGGCCACTGGTTGTTGTAGAGGTTGAAGATCGGGTGGACGGCGACGAGGTCCATGTGCGCGTCGTAGTAGGCGTCGAGCGTCCCGACATCGCGCCAGTAGCCCTGGTCGCGCTCCTCCGCACCGGGCACGTCGTTGTCGTCGAAGTCGTACACGTACGCGTCGCCCTGCTTGACCATCATCGGCATGATGCTGCCGCCCATGTCGTGGACGGAGTCCTCGTCCTCGGCATCGTCCTTGAGCGCATCCAGCAACGCCTGTGTCGTGAACACGTAGTTGCCCATGGACGCGTAGGTCTGATCGGGTGCGTCCGGGAGTCCTGGTGGGTTCTCGGGCTTCTCGAGGAAGCCGATCACGCGTCGGTCGGCCGCGGCGTCGATGACCCCGAACGCGCTCGCCTCGGCACGCGGCACCCGGATGCCGGCAACAGTCGCGCCCGCCCCGGACTCGATGTGCTGGGCGACCATCTGCCGCGGGTCCATCCGGTACACGTGGTCCGCGCCGAAGACGACGATGTAGTCGGGCTTGTCGTCATAGACCAGGTTCGACGACTGCAGGATGGCGTCCGCGCTGCCGGTGTACCAGCGCGGGCCGAGGCGCTGCTGTGCCGGCACGGGCGTGATGTAGTTCCCGAGCACGGTCGACATGCGCCAGGTCTGGGTGATGTGCCGGTCGAGCGAGTGCGACTTGTACTGGGTGAGCACGCAGATGCGCAGGTAGCCGGCGTTGACCAGATTCGACAGCACGAAATCGATGAGCCGGTAGTTGCCGCCGAACGGGACGGCCGGCTTCGCCCGGTCGGCGGTGAGCGGCCAGAGCCGCTTCCCCTCGCCACCGGCGAGAACCATCCCCAGCACCCGCGGCTCCCTAGCCATGCCCCAACCCTAACGGTCCGCACGCACGATGCGACCACTGCCGAGCCGATCACTCGCAGGTCTAGGGTCGCATCATGCGTGCCGCGATCCTGACCCGTGAATACCCCCCCGAGGTATATGGGGGGGCCGGGGTGCACGTCGAGTTCCTCGTGCGCGAACTGCGCCGGATCGTCGACGTCGACGTGCACTGCTTCGGAGCACCACGTGACGAGCCCCGGGTGCACGCCTACCGCACACCGCCAGGTCTGGCCGAGGCGAACGGCTCGCTGCGCACGCTCGGGGCCGACCTCGAGATGGCGTCGGCCGTCGGAACAGCGGACGTGTTGCACTCGCACACCTGGTACGCGAACCTGGCCGGCGTGCTCGGCTCGGCACTGCACAAGGTCCCGCACGTGCTCACAGCGCATTCGCTCGAACCGCAGCGGCCGTGGAAGGCCGAGCAACTCGGCGGCGGGTACCAGGTGTCGTCCTGGGCGGAACGGCAGGCCTACGAGACCGCGCAGGCAATCGTCGCGGTGTCCTACGGCATGCGTGCGGATGTGCTGGACGCCTACCCGTTCGTCGACCCGGACCGGGTCCACGTCATCCACAACGGCATCGACACCACGATGTACTCACCGGATCCGTCCGGCGAGATCCTCGAGCGGTTCGGCATCGACAGCACGCGTCCCTACGTGATCTTCGTCGGGCGCATCACGCGGCAGAAGGGGCTGGCGCATCTGCTCGCCGCCGCCCGCGCGTTCGATCCCGACATCCAGCTCGTGCTCTGCGCGGGCGCGCCCGACACCACCGAGATCGCCGCCGAGACCGAGGCGAGCGTCGGCTCGCTCGCCGAATCGCGCAGTGGCGTCATCTGGATCCGGGACATGCTGCCGCGGGCCGAACTGGTCCCGCTGCTGACGCAGGCGGCCGTGTTCGTCTGCCCTTCGGTCTACGAACCGCTCGGGATCGTGAATCTGGAGGCGATGGCGTGCGAGACCGCGGTCGTGGCGAGCGCGGTCGGCGGAATCCCCGAGGTCGTCGCGGACGGGCTGACCGGCCTGCTCGTCCCCTGCCTACCGGTACCCGCGGCTGAGTTCGAGGCCGGTCTCGCCGAGGCCGTCAACACCCTGTGCGGCGATCCGGCCCGGGCGGCGGCGATGGGGCGGGCCGGACGTGAACGCGCGGTGCACGAGTTCAGCTGGGACGCGATCGCGCACCGCACGGTGGAACTCTACGAGCGCATCTGCCGGTGAGCTGAGCCGAGGACGAAGACCGCCGTCTGGGTGCCCGGCGCGACCTCGGTGAAGCCACCGTCGTGCACGACCGGCAGCCCGAGCTCCACCGCCTGGCGCCACCCGTCGGCCGATGCGGTGCGGACCGAGAGGGCGAAGCCGCGCTCCTGCCACGCGGCGCGCCCCTCGCTGGACGCCACCCGCCAGCCGAGCTGAGCGGCGTGGCCGGCCTGCGCCATCGCCTTGCCCGCCGACATCTTCGCGTGCGGCGAGAGCAGGATCAGCGGGGCATCGGGATTCGGCGGGCGCGGCGGCTCGAGATCATCGAGCTCGGTACCCCCGACCTGCAGCTTTGCCAGCTCCGGCGGCCAGTCGTCGACCGGCAGCGGTGGGAACACCCTGACCTCGGCGCTGCGGTGGGTGAGCGTGAGGCCGGGTAGCTGGACGGCGTGCCGCCAGCTCGCGCCGCGGGCGCGCCGCACGACCTTGCGAATCCTGCTGCCGTCCCACTCCTCGATCGCCGCGCGCCAGTCCGCCACGTCGCTGGTCAGCATGAGCAGCACGGCACGGGCCGCGGCTTCGAGCGCGTCCGTCCGCCGGGGTGGCGAGTCCCGCTCGATGCGCACGACCAGGGGCAGCGCGAACTCCGGCTCAGCCATGGAGCTGCTCCACCCAGGTCGCGAGCAGCCGGGCGCCGAACCCGGTGGCGCCCGCTGAGCGGCTGCCGTCCTCCTTGGCGGCGCGGGCCGGGCCGGCGATGTCGAGATGCGCCCACGGCAGCCCAGCCGTGAACCATTCGAGGAACAGCGCGGCGGTGATCCCACCAGGATTTCCCGGCGCGTTGTCCGCGTCGGCGACCGCCGAGGTCAGCCGGTCGGCGTAGTCGTGCTCGAGCGGCAGGCGCCAGAGCGGTTCGCCGCACGCCTGCCCGGCAGCGACCAGCCCGGCGGCGAGTTCGTCGGAGGTGGCGAACAGCCCCCCGGTCCGCAGCCCGAGCGCCACCTTCATCGCACCGGTCAGGGTTGCGATGTCGACCAGGACCGACGGCCGCAGCCGCGCTGCCGCATAGGCAAGCGCGTCGGCGAGGACGACACGTCCCTCGGCATCGGTGTTGGTGATCTCGCTGGTCCGCCCGCCGACGTGCCGCACGACGTCGCCGGGCCGGTAGGACGCTGCACCGACCGCGTTCTCGGCGCTCGGCACGAGCGCGGTGACCCGGACCGGCAGTCGCTGTTCGGCGATCAGCCGGACCGCCCCGAGCACCGCCGCCCCGCCGGCCATGTCGGTCTTCATCGGCTTCATGGCGTCACCGAGCTTGATGCTCAACCCGCCCGTGTCGAAGGTGATGCCCTTCCCGACCAGGACGACGTGCACGCCCGCGATGGCACCCCGCGGCCGGTAGCGCGCCTCGATCAGGCGCGGGGGCGAGGCGGACCCGCCACCCACGGCGAGCAGGCCGCCGAACCCGTGCTCGGCCAGCCAGCGTTCGTCCCGCGCGTCGACCGAGACCGAGAGCGGGGACAGCACCCGGGCCGCCTGATCAGCCAGCCAGGCCGGTGTCTTGGTGGCTGCCGGCATGTTGGTCAGGTCGCGCGCCCAGCCGGTCGCGGCGGCATTGCGCAGGCCGCGCTCGAGCGCGGCCGAATCCTCGGTGCCGGCGATCTCCACGGTGCCGCGCGGCGGCCTCCGGCCGGTGGCCAGGGTGAATCGATACGAGCCGAGGGCGAGCCCTTCGACGAAGGCGGTCAGCCGCGCCCCGTCCAGGCCCGGGCGGACCAACACCGTCGTGCCCGCCGGCAGGGTCCGGCCCAGCTTGCCCCCTGCATCGCGCAGCTCGCTCGGTCCCCCGGCCTCGTGGACCGGCTCGACGCCGTCGGCCGCGTGTCCGAGCCGGATCGTCACCGGTGCGTCCTGGCTCATGCGCTCAATCCTGCCCCACCGGCCGAGACGGCCCAGGCCCCGGACGGCATCCGGCCCCGGACCTGCACTCGGCAGGATCCGGGGCCGGAAAGAATGTCGAGTCGACTCAGCCGACGGCTGACTTCAGCGCCTCGCCGAGCGCTGCCGCCTCATCCGGCGACATTTCGACGACGAGTCGGCCACCACCCTCAAGCGGGACGCGCATCACGATGCCACGCCCCTCTTTGGTGACCTCCAGCGGACCGTCCCCTGTCCGCGGCTTCATGGCCGCCATGCGTTACCTCCTCCGGTGAGCCACGCACGCACGTGACCTCGCTGCTGCTGTCCATTGTCCCTGATCGGCACCACGGGTCCCAACCTCGGGGTCGCGGTACCGTCAGCGGCATGGCCGACGTGCTACTTCTCGAGCGCTCCGAGGGCGTGGCGACACTGACCCTGAACCGTCCCGACAGCATGAACTCGCTGTCGGTCGAGCTGAAACAAGCCTTGGTGGACGGGCTGGCCGAGCTCGCGCACGACGGCGCGGTCCGCGCAGTCGTGATCACCGGAAACGGCCGTGGCTTCTGCGTCGGGCAGGACCTGCGGGAACACGTGCACGGGCTCGAGACCAACGACCCGGCGCCGCTGTCGACCGTCACCCAGCACTACAACCCGATCATCACCTCGCTCGCGACGATGCCCAAGCCGGTCGTCGCTGCGGTGAACGGGATGGCCGCCGGTGCCGGCGCAGGGCTCGCGTTCGCGTGCGATTTCCGGATCGCGGCGAACTCGGCCGGGTTCCTGCTCGCGTTTGCCAATGTCGGGCTGAGCCTCGACAGCGGCGTCTCGTGGACGCTCCCGCGACTGATCGGGTCGGCACGGGCCACCGCGCTCGCGCTGCTGGCCGAGCCGATCGGGGCCGAGGCCGCCCTGGCGATGGGGCTGGTCAACGCCGTCGTCGAGCCCGACCGGGTGCTCGCCGCGGCGACCGAACTCGCCACCCGCCTGGCCGCCGGGCCGACCGCCGCGTATGCCGCGATCAAGGACTCGCTCGCGTACGGGGCAACGTCCACGCTGGCCGACGCCTTGGCCCGCGAGGCCGACCTGCAGGCCGCCATGGGCCAGACGGAGGACCACCGCAACGCCACCGCCGCCTTCATCGCCAAGCAGAAGCCGGTGTTCCTCGGCCGCTGACCCGGTGCCGGCTGCTGCTGCCTAGCCGCTCCGAACCGATCGGGTGACGACCGTTGCCGTTGAGTGACGGCTGGCGAAGATCAGAGACGGCGGATCCGCCGTCTCTGATCTTCGCGGGACGTCACTCGGGCAGCGCGGACGTCACTCAGTTCGCGCGCCAGCAGGTCGCCACGTGGTCGTCGACCATCCCGGTTGCCTGCATCAGCGCGTAGCCGGTGGTGGGACCGACGAAACGCAGCCCGCGTCGCTTGAGCTCCTTGGCCATCGCCACCGACTCGGGGCTCGTGGCCGGGACGTCGGCCAGGGTCGCGGGTCGCACGTGCTGTGACGGCGCGAACGACCAGAGCAACTCGTCCAGCCCCTCCGGGACGCCGGCACGAATCGCGCGGGCGTTCGCGATCGTCGCCGCGATCTTGGCGCGGTTGCGGACGATGCCGGCGTCGGCGAGCAGGCGTGCCTGGTCCGCCTCGCCGAACCCGGCCACCGCGTCGAGGTCGAATCCGGCGAACGCGGTGCGAAACGCAGCCCGCTTACGCAGGATGATCAGCCACGACAGCCCCGACTGGAACGCCTCGAGCGAGAGCCGCTCGAACAGCGCCTGCTCACCGTGCAGCGGCACTCCCCACTCGTCGTCGTGATAGGCGACGTACTCCGCGGCTGCCCCGGCCCAGTCGCAGCGGGGTCGGGCGTCAGCGTTCACCGGTCTGGGCAACCTCGTCCGACACGGCGGCGCCCTCGTCCGACACGGCGGCGCCCTCGTCCGACACGGCGGCGCCCTCGTCCGACACGGCGGCGCCCTCGTCCGACACGGCGGCGCCCTCGTCCGACACCGGCGGCAGCCGCCTCAGCGCCGGACTCCGGCAGCGGCGTGCCGCGCAGCCGGGCCAACTCCTCGTCCCGCTCGCGCAACTCGTCGGCCAACCGGTCGAGCAGCACGTCGGTCTCGGCGAACCGATACCCGCGCAACGCGACCGGCAGCCGTACCGCGGACACGTCGTCGGCGTGCAGGGCGCGCTCGGGAGGAAGCTCCCACACCGGCTCGTCGCGGATGACCGGCGCGATCTGTTCTCCGGACGGCAGCAGGTACGCGGCGAGAACGAACAGCACGCCGGCAAGCAGGATCGCCAGCAGTCCATAGCCGAGGAGCGTCGCCACGCGTTAATCGTGTCACGTCCGGGTGAGGCGGGGCGGTCCTGGCTGCCAGACTGCACCGCGTGGCGTCTGATACCGGCCCGGTGCTGCGCGAGCGGCGCGAGGATGTCGCGGTCGTGCGGCTCAACCGACCGGAGAAGCGCAATGCGCTCGACTCGCCGACCCTCGCCGCCCTCAATGCTGCTTTCGCCGACCTCGCCGCCGATGGCTCGCTACGCGCCCTGGTGCTCTCGACCACCGACACGGCCGCGCTGTGCGCCGGTGCCGATGTCGGCGAGCAACTCGATCGGGATGCCGCGGTGGCCCGGATGTCGGCGTTCACGGATCTCTACACCTGGCTGGACGTGTTCCCCGTCCCGATCATCGCGGTCGCGGTCGGTAACTGCGTGGGCGCGGGCGCCGAGCTGGTGGCCGGCGCCGACCTTCGGGTGGGCGGCGACAACCTCAAGCTGGCCTGGGCCGGCGCCCGGCTCGGCGTTCCGGTCGGACCCGCCCGGCTCACGCCGCTGGTCGGGGTGGCCCGGGCCAAGGATCTCGTCCTCACCGGCCGCGTCGTGCGCACCGCCGAGGCCGACGCGCTCGGCCTGCTGCACCGCACCGCCACCGCGGCGGGCGCGGAGTCCGTGGCGCTCGAGCTGGCCGGGCAGATCGCCGGCCAGCACCCGGACGGGATCCGCACGCTCAAGCGAATGTTCCGCGAGCTCGACGGCACCGCCCGGCGGGTGGCCTACGAGAACGACCTGCTGATGCAGTTCCAGCGCGACGGCGCTGGCCTGCCCACCCGACGGAGGTAATCCCATGCCCACGATTGTGATGACCGGCGCCTCCCGCGGGATCGGTCGGGTCACCACGCTCCGGCTCGCGGCCAAGGGCTGGACGGTGCACGCCGGCGTGCGTTCGGACGCCGATGGCGCGGCGCTGGTCGCCGAAGGCGGCCCGACGATCCGGCCGCTGCGGCTCGACATCACCTCCGGCGAGGACGTCGCACGGATTGCCGACCTCGGCCCGCTCGATGCCGTCGTGAACAACGCCGGCTACGTGCTGGACGGTCCGGTCGAGGCGCTGAGCCTGGCCGACCTGCGGCGGCAGTTCGACGTCAACGTGGTCGGTCAGGTTGCCGTCACCCAGGCTGCCCTGCCCGGGCTGCGTGCCAACCGTGGGCGGGTGGTGTTCGTGTCGAGCCTCAGTGGGCGGGTGTCGTCGCCGATGACCGGTGCCTACAACGCCTCCAAGTACGCGCTCGAAGGTCTGGCCGATGCGCTACGGGTCGAGTTGCGGCGGTGGCACCTGCCGGTCGTCCTGGTCGAACCCGGCGCCGTCCGCACCGAAATCTGGACCAACGCGCTCGAGCAGCACGACGCGAGCGTCGCGCGGATGACACCGGCACACGCCGAGCTCTACGCCGGTCACCTGGCGCGCACGCGGCGCTCGCTTCGGATGATGCAACGGCTGGCCGTGCCACCCGAGCGGGTCGCCGCCGTCATCGAGCGGGCCCTGACCGCTGACCGGCCGCGGGCTCGCTACCAGGTCGGCCTCAGCGGCCGCGTCCAGCTGATCGGCAGTTCACTCTCGCCCACCGTGGTCAAGGACGCGCTGTTCGCGCGCGCGCTGGGCTGACCGGGGCACACGCCGCCTCGATCAGCCGGAACGCCTCGTCGACGTCGAGGGCGCGGCCGAGCCGGTCGAGCGCCTCGCGCCGGACGAAACCGCGTGACAGCAGGCCGTCGAGATAGCCGAACAGTGGCTCGTAGTGCCCGGCGGGATCCAGGACGACCAGCGGTTTGGCGTGCATGCCCAGCGCCGCGGACGTCCACACCTCGAACAACTCCTCGAGGGTGCCCAGGCCTCCGGGCAGGGCCAGGAACGCATCCGAGCGCTCGTCCATGATCTGCTTGCGCTGCCGCATGGTGTCGACGATGACGAGTTCGTCGGCGTCGGTGTCGGCCACCTCGTAGCGCATCAGGTGCTCGGGAATCACGCCGATCGTGCGCGCACCGCCCGCCCGGGCGGCGTTGGCCAACCGGCCCATCATCGACACCCGGCCACCGCCGGACACGAGGCTGTGCCCACCGGCCGCAAGGCGCGCGCCGACCTCATCGGCGAGAGCCAAGTGGAACTCGTCGATCGCGTCCGAGGACGCGCAGTACACGCAGATCGCTGCCATCAGGCCTCGCGCTCGGCCGGCTGGCCGTGCTCGCCGTGTTCGGCGCGCGCACCGTCCGCCGCGACGATGTGGGCCACCACGTCGGCGACGTCGTCGGTGAGGCACAGCAGGTCGAGGTCGGCTTCGGCGATCTTGCCGCCGCTGAGCACCGACCCGCGCAGCCAATCGATGAGCCCGCCCCAGTACTCGGTGCCGAACAGCACCACCGGGAACCGGGTCACCTTGGTCGTCTGCACCAGCGTCAGGGCCTCGAAGGTCTCATCCAGCGTGCCGAAGCCTCCCGGCATGATCACGAACGCCTGCGCGTACTTGACGAACATGGTCTTGCGCGCGAAGAAGTACCGGAAGTTGACGCCGACATCGACCCAGTCGTTGAGGCGCTGCTCGAACGGCAGTTCGATCCCGAGCCCGACCGACACGCCACCGGCCTCGGACGCGCCGCGGTTGGCCGCCTCCATCGTGCCCGGCCCGCCGCCGGTGATGACCGCGAATCCGGCCTCGACCAGCGCCGCGCCGAGCTCTCGCGCGGCGGCATATTCGGGGTGATCGCGCGGTGTGCGGGCCGAACCGAACACCGAGACCGCGCGGGGCAGTTCGGCCAGCGCGCCGAATCCCTCGACGAACTCGCTCTGGATGCGAAGTACCCGCCACGGGTCGGTGTGCAGCCAGTCCGACGGGCCGCGCGAGTCCAGCAGCCGCTGGTCGGTCGTGCCGCCCTTGATCTGGGATCGGCGCAGCACCACCGGGCCGCGCCGGTGCTCGTCGGGGTGCGAGTTGCCGGTCACACCGCAGACGCTAGACGGGCTCGAGCGGTCGGTGGGGGCCGGGCGGCAGGTCGCAGCTGATCGGGTCGCCGGCATGCACCACTCCGCCACGGACCACGACCGACATCACGCCGGCCTTGCGGATCAGCGACCCGTCCTCGGCCCGGCCCAGGACGGCAGCCAGCAGGCCGGCCCGGTGACCGTCGAGCTGCGCGCACGGGTTGCGCAGGCCGGTGATCTCGACGACGGCCTCAGCCCCGAGGGTCAGTCGCGTGCCGGTGGGCAGGGCGAGCAGGTCGAGACCGCGCGTGGTGACGTTCTCGCCCAGCGCACCGGGCGAGACGTCGAACCCGGCGGCGATCAACTCGTCGAGCAGCTCGCCATGGATCAGGTGCACCTGCCGCAGGTTGGGCAGGGTCGGGTCGCGGCGAATTCGCGACAGGTGCTGGACGGTGACCCCGGCGTGCGCGTCGTCCTCGACGCCGAGTCCTTCGAGCAGCGTGATCTGTGGGGCCGGCGCCTTCGAGAAGCGGTGCGCGGCGGTGCGCGCGACTGCCGCGACGATCACGACGAGACGAACTGGACGAGTGCCGCCTCGGCAGCGCCGATCAGCGCGAGCTCGACGTACTCGTCGCGCGTGTGCGCCAGGTTCGGGTCACCGGGTCCGAAGTTCACCGCGGGCACGCCCAGCGCGCCGAACCGGGCCACGTCGGTCCAGCCGAGCTTGGCGCGCGCCTGACCGCCGGTCGCCGCGACCAGTGCCCGGGCCAGCGGATCGTCCAGGCCGGGCCGCGCGCCGGGCGCCGAGTCGGTCACCTCGACCTCGAAACCGTCGAACACGCCCTGGACGTAGGCATACGCGTCGGCCTCGGAGCGGTCCGGTGCGAACCGGTAGTTCACCGTGACCGTGCACTCGTCAGGAATCACGTTGCCGGCGACGCCGCCGCTGATCGCGACGGCGTTGAGGCCTTCGCGGTAGGTGAGCCCGTCCACGTCCACCTCCCGCGCCCGGTGCTCGGCCAGCCGGGCGAGGACGGTCCCGGCTTCGTGGATCGCGTTGGTCCCCAGCCACGAGCGGGCACTGTGCGCGCGCACGCCGCTCGTGCGCACCGCAACCCGCAGCGTGCCCTGGCAGCCGCCTTCGACGGTGCCGCCGGTGGGTTCGAGCAGGATCGCCAGGTCACCGGCCAGGGCCTCGGGCCGCGTGCGGGCGAGCCGTCCGAGCCCGTTGCGCGCGGCCTCGATCTCCTCGCAGTCGTAACACACCCAGGTCAGGTCGACGGCGGGGTCAACAGCACCCGTCCCGACCAGGTGCGCGACGCGGAGCATCACCGCCAGACCTGACTTCATGTCCGACGTCCCGCAGCCGTACAGCCGTCCGTCCGAGGTGCGCGCGGGCAGGTTGCCGGCGATCGGCACCGTGTCGAGGTGCCCGGCGAGCAGCACCCGCCGGTCGCGGCCGAGGTCGGTGCGGGCAAGGACGACGTCGCCGTCGCGCTCGACCGCCACCCGGTCCAGGCCGCGCAGGGCGGTCTCGACGAGGTCGGCGAGGTGGGCTTCGTTCCCCGACACCGACTCGACGTCGACGAGCGCTGCCGTGAGCGCTGCAGCGTCCGTCCCGAGATCGAGCACGGTCCCGAAGACTACTCAACAGCGCCGGTTACTGTTGCGTGCGTGAGTGAGGACGGCACGCGTACCGCCTGGGGCTACGGCCTCGCGACGACCGCAGCAGGCGGGCGGGTGCTCGACACCTGGTACCCCTTTCCCGAACTCGGCTCGCAGCCGGTCGATTCCGGGCCCGACCACACGCTGACGGCGCTCACCGGAGTCGACGGCGACCGCGACGTCCGCGTCGACATCGTGTGCACCGACATCGACCTGGACGCCGCGCCGAAGGACGTCCCGGACGCCTACCTGCGCCTGCACCTGCTCTCGGCCCGCCTCGTCCAGCCGAATCAGCTCAACCTCGACGGGATGTTCGGCGTCCTCGCCAACGTGGTGTGGACCAACGTCGGGCCCTGCGCCGTCGAGGGCTTCGACAAGGTGCGCGTCGCGTTGCGCCGCAAGGGCCCGGTGCAGGTCTTCGGCATCGACTTCTTCCCGCGGATGACCGACTACG
Source organism: uncultured Actinomycetota bacterium (assembly GCA_963750295.1). GTDB lineage: Bacteria > Actinomycetota > Actinomycetes > Mycobacteriales > Jatrophihabitantaceae > CAVVPY01. The sequence goes on along the minus strand of CAVVPY010000001.1, from coordinate 200,138 downwards.
TCGTGCCCACCGGCGTGCGCATCGCCGATGCCGACCGAGTCCGCCTCGGCGCGCATCTGGCCGTCGGAACCACGGTCATGCACGAGGGCTTCGTGAACTTCAATGCGGGCACGCTCGGCACGTCCATGGTCGAGGGACGGATCTCGGCCGGGGTGGTCGTCGGTGACGGGTCGGACGTCGGGGGCGGTGCCTCGATCATGGGCACGCTGTCCGGCGGCGGCACGCAGCGGATCACGATCGGCCGGCGCTGCCTCATCGGGGCGAACGCCGGCATCGGGATCTCACTCGGCGACGACTGCGTGGTCGAGGCGGGCACGTACGTGACGGCGGGCTCGAAGCTCACGCTGCCCGACGGGCGCGTCGTCAAGGCCGCCGAGCTGTCCGGGCAGTCCGGCCTGCAGTTCTGGCGCAACAGCGTGAGTGGCGCGCTCGAGGCGCGGCCGCGGACCGGATCCGGCATCGTCCTCAACGACGCCCTGCACCACAACGCCTGACGCATGGCCCGCCGATCCGTACGCGTCACCGTGTTCGTCGTCGCGGCGGCACTCGTCGCGGCGGGTGGCGTGATCGGGTTCCGCAAGATCTGGGACGTCGCGCAGCAGCACTTCAGCAACCCGCACTGCACCATCGGCGCCTACGAACTCGACCTCGAGCAGGCGTCCGTGGCCTCGACCATGGTCGGCGCCGTCAGCAAGTTCGTCCCGGCGCTGCCGGAGCGCGCCGCGATCCTCGCCCTCGCTGCGGGGCTGCAGGAAAGCAAGCTGCGCAACCTCGCGCTGGGCGAGGGTGACCGCGACTCGGTCGGGGTGCTGCAGCAGCGGCCGTCGCAGGGTTGGGGCGGGGGCGACCCCAAGGTGCTCAACAACGTCGGCGAGGCGACCCGCGAGTTCCTGAACGCGTTGGTCAAGGTGCCCGGCTGGCGCGCGAAGTCGCTCGCCGACGCGGTGCAGGCCGTGCAGATCTCCGCCGACGGCAGCGCCTACGCCAAGCACGAGGACGAGGCCACGGTGCTGGCCGGTGCGCTGCGGGGCGACCGTCCCGCCGCGGTGACGTGCACGTTCGACAAGCCGACGGTCGTCGCGTCGGCGGCCAAGGTCGCCAGCCAGGTGCGCGAGCAACTCCCGGTCAAGAACGTGACCGTGTCCGGGCGGACCGTGCGTGTGCCGGGCGCCGGCTGGCAGACGGCGGCGTGGTTCATCGCCAACGCAGACCGGCTCGGCATCGACCGGGTCGCCTTCGCCGGGCGGAGTTGGTCGCGCGCGGACGGGTGGACCACCGGGACCGCCGACCGCAGCGCGGTCGTCGCGACGATGGCCCAGTTGGGCTAGTGCTCGGCCTGCTCCTGCGGCGGGAGCACCTTGATGAACTCCGGATCGTTGTCGGTCTTGCCGACCTTCGACGCGCCACCCGGCGAGCCGAGCTCGTCGAAGAAGTCGACGTTGGCCTGCGTGTAGTCACGCCACTTGTCCGGCAGATCGTCCTCGTAGAAGATCGCCTCGACCGGGCACACCGGCTCGCAGGCGCCGCAGTCGACGCACTCGTCGGGGTGGATGTAGAGCATCCGTCCGCCCTCGTAGATGCAGTCGACGGGGCACTCTTCGATGCAGGCCTTGTCGAGCAGGTCCACGCACGGTTCGGCGATCACGTAGGTCACTGCGGTTCCTCCGGGACGGCTTGCTCGATCCAGGTCGGGGCGGAGCGGGGCGCGTGGCCCTATTATGCCGCTCGTGCTGAAGCCTAGCTGGACGGGTCGTCGCGTGACCGTGCGCCGTGTTGTCTCTCACGAGCCAACAAGGCACGCCGACGTCGTCGGTGACCTAGTCCGCCTCGACGTGGACACCGCGCTGATCGAGACCCGCTCGGGGCCGGTCGAGGTCGAGCTCGCGTCCGTCGTGGCCGCCAAGCCCGCACCGCCGTCGACGGCGGACGAGCTCGCACTCGAGGCGATCGCCGCGGCCGGCTGGCAGCCCGAGGAGTCCGCGCAGCTCGGCGGCTGGACGTTGCGCGCCACCGGCGGGTTCACCGGTCGCGGCAACTCGGTGCTGCCGCTACGCCCGCCCGGCCGCCCGCTGGACGAGGCCCTCGAGGCGGCGCGTGCGTGGTACGCCGAGCGCCGGCTGCCGCTGCGCGTGCTGGTCCCGGTCGAGTCGCGCCGCCTGCTCGACGCCGAACTCGGCGAGCGCGGTTACCACTTCGAGCCCGACGTCCACACCATGGCCGTGCGCCTCGACCAGGTGCCGGCCGAGCCGGACGGACGGGTCCACCTGTCCGGCACGCCCGACGACGGCTGGTTCGCGCGCTACCGCGACGGCGCCGGAGCAGAGCCGATCGCCCGGCGGCTGCTCACCCGCCACGAGCGTGCCTGCTTCGCCGGGGTTCGCGCCGGCAGGCGGACGCTCGCGATCAGCCGGGGCACGATCGACGACGGCTGGCTCGGCATCACCGCCGTCGAGACCGATCCGGACGTGCGCCGCACCGGCCTCGCGCGGGCGATCATCACGGCCCTGGTCGGGTGGGGACGCGATCGCGGCGCCACCCGCGGCTACGTGCAGGTGAGCAGCGACAATCTGCCGGCCGTGCGCTTGTACGAGCAGCTCGGGTTCTGGGTGCACCACGACTATCGCTACCGCAGCGCGCCCTAAGCTGGGCGCATGCCGACCAAGCCCCCCGCCAACAGCAAGCTGCTGGTCATCTCCTTCGAGGACGGCCTGCGTGCGCAGGAGTTCCTGCTCGCTGTCGCCGGGCTGCAGAAGCGCGAGGAGATCCAACTGCACGACGCGGTTCTTATCAGCCGGGCCGAGGACGGCAGCTCGCACGTCCGCGAGACAACCGATGTCTCGCCCGGTCAGGCGGGCGTCGGCGCGGGGGTCTGGGGACTGCTGCTGGGCACGATCTTCGGGGGCCCGATCGGCGGGCTCGTGGTCGGCGCGGCATCGGCCGGAGGCGGAGCGTTGTTCGCCAAGCTCGTCGACACCGGGGTGAAGGACGAGACCGTGCAACAGCTGCGCTCGAGTGTCCCGCCCGGCCGCACGGCGGTGGCGCTGCTGGTCAGCCACGTCTCGGTCGCGGACCTGCAGCGCGAGCTCGCCCGGTTCCCGAACGCCGAACTCGTCGAGTCCGACATGCCCGACGCGGCCGTCGCCGCGGTCCAGCACGCCCTCGTCGAGGCCAACCGCCAGCCGTTCACCGGCTGAGGGGCGTCGGCCGGCGAGCCGGCGGCGCGGGTCGCGTCGACCCGGTGGCGCGCACGATCGACCCGAACCCGGCCACGCAGCCCAGCAGCAGGACGCCGTAGAACACGTACTGCTGGCCGCCGCCGCCGAGCACCACGACGTCCCCCTCCGGTCGGGGCACCATCGCGAGCCCGAGCACCGGCACCAGCCAGCACACGAACGGGGCGACCGCGCCTGCCGTCGCCGAGATCAGGGCGAAGCCCCACGTCGGCAACGCCACGTTGACGGCAACAGCCACCACGACCGCGACCGGTACGAGGACGCTGCCGAGATAGAGCGGGATCAGCAGCACGTTGAGCAGCCCGCAGAGCACCGCGCTCGCGCACAACAGCACCAGCGGCACCCATTCGCGCCTTCGCTCGGGCTCGGGCTCGGTCACGAGGTGATGCCGGCGAACAGGTCCGTCTCGCGTCCGCTCGCGTCACGCTCGTCGCCCAACTCGCCGCTCACGAGGCGGTAGTACTCGATCCCCATGAGTTCGAGCCCGACGTTGTTCGACAGTGCGAAGAACGGACCGTCGACAGCGATCTGGGTCGCGTGCGCGCGCATCGCCTGGTCCTTCACCCGGCCGTAGGCGGAGGCGTCGACGGCGGACGTCACCTCCTCGTCCGGGTTCCCGAACGGCAGCTCACCGGCGTCGACGGCGTCGAAGAAACTCGCCTCGCCGGCTGCACGCAGCGCGTCGATCCCCCGCTGCAGGACGGACTTCGGGATCGCCGTCCAATAGATCTTCTCGATCCGCCATGGCTCGCCGCCGTCGTCAGCTGCTGCCCGCGTGGCGGCGGCCATCGCGACGCGGTGGGCCATGATGTGATCCGGATGTCCGTAGCCACCGGTCTCGTCGTAGGTCACGAGCACCTGCGGCCGCACCTCACGGATCACCTCGACGAGTTGCAGCACCGCCTCGTCGAACTTCGCCGGATCGGACGCACAGGCCCAGAACGCCCTCGGGTCGTCGTTACCGGCCGTGCCCATCATCCCGCTGTCACGCCAGCGCCCGGCACCACCGAGGAAGCGATGATCGGTGACGCCGAGCGCGTCCATCGCCGAGCCGAGCTCGTGGATGCGGTACCCGCCCAGCTGATCGCCGCGCTCGGCAGCGAGCTGCGCCAGCTCCGGAACCAGCACCTCGCCGAGTTCGCCCAGCGTGCACGTCACCAGCGTCACCTGGGCACCCTCGGCGGCGTAACGGGCCATCGTCGCGCCGTTGCCGATCGTCTCGTCGTCCGGATGGGCGTGGACGAGAAGCAGCCGGCGATCGCTCATAGCCCTCACGCTAGCGGCACGACCCGCCGGCCCAACGCTCAGTGCTAGCGGCGCTCGGACGGCCGGTCGCGGATGAGTTCACCCTCGGCGCCGACGACGACGTCCGCGTCGAGGCGCTGCGGTTCCTGCTTCCCGCTGTCGGGCATGCACGCCATCGGGGCGGAGGCCTGCTCGTCGGTGGGGCGGTTCTCCGGCCACGACGCGAGCGCCGGGTGGGCGGCCTCGCGCTCGACGCCGACCTCGAGGATGTCGGTGCGGGCTGCGGCGAAGTGGCAGGCGGCGATGTGATTTTCGAACTTGGCCTCGAGCACCGGCTCGACGTTGACGCACCACTCGCGCTGGGTATTGGTCAGCTCGTCACGGAACTTGGGGCACCGGGTTCGGAACCGACACCCGCTGGGCGGATTGACCGGACTCGGGACGTCGCCGGTGAGCAGGATGCGCTTGCGCTCGTGTTCCTTCACCGGGTCGGGCAGCGGGATCGCCGACATCAGCGCCTGGGTGTACGGGTGCGACGGGCGGCGGAACAGCTCCTCGACGGTCGCGGACTCGACGACCTTGCCCAGGTACATCACGATGATGCGGTCAGCGATATGCCTGATGACCGACAGATCGTGCGAGATGAACATGAAGGCAAGGCCCAGTTCGGTCTGCAGATCCTCGAGCAGGTTGATCACGCCGGCCTGGATCGAGACATCCAGTGCCGAGACCGGCTCGTCGAGCACCAGCAGCTTCGGCTTGAGGGCGAGCGCCCGGGCGATGCCGATGCGCTGGCGCTGGCCGCCGGAGAACTCGTGGGAGTACCGCGTGCCGTGCTCGGGGTTGAGCCCGACCTGGGCGAGCAGGTCCTGGACGAGCTGACGCCCGCCGTTGGCATAGCGGCCGTGGATGCGCAACGGCTCGGCCACGAGCTCGTTGACGGTGATTCTCGGATCCAGCGAGGCGAACGGATCCTGGAACACGATCTGCATGTCACGGCGCAGGGGGCGCATCTGGCTGTTGGACAGCTTGGTCAGGTCACGGTCGCCCCACATCACCTGTCCGGCGGTGGCGGGGATCAGGTTGAGCACGAGCCGTCCGGTCGTGGTCTTGCCGCACCCGGATTCCCCCACCACACACAGTGTCTCGTTCTCGTAGATGTCGAAGGACACGTCGCACACGGCGTGCACGTCGCCGATCTTGCGGCGCAGCAACCCCTTCGACCGGATCGGGAAATGCTTGACCAGATTGCGCACCGACAGCACGGGAGCTTCCGAGCGCGGTCGGTCCGGCGCGACCACACCGCCCGTCCCGGCCGGCTGGCTCGCCTCGACGCGACCGCTGTCAGGGGTGCTCATGGGGCGGACACCTCCGAGTCGACCCGGGCGTCGGCCGCGTCGGTACCGAACAGGTCTGCCGGCTTCACGCCGCGGGTTTCGCTGCGGAAGTGGCACGCGGCGGAGTGCGTCGCGCTCTCGACTGGTAGCAGGTCCGGCTCCTCGCTGTCGCAGAGATCTCTGGCTATCGGACAGCGCGGCGTGAACGGGCAGCCGGGCGGCAGGTTGACCAGCGAGGGCGGAGAACCCTTGATCGGGGTCAGCCGATCCTTCTCCGCCTTGTCCAGGCGCGGCAGGCTACCCAGCAGACCGAGGGTGTACGGCATCCGCGGACGGTAGAACACGTCCTCGGTACTCCCGGTCTCGACGAGCCGGCCGGCGTACATCACGCAGATCCGCGCGGCGTGACCGGCGATCACGCCCAGATCGTGCGTGATGAGGATCAGCGCCGCGCCGGTCTCGGCGCGGGCCGCCTCGAGGGCCTCGAGTACCTGCGCCTGGACGGTCACGTCGAGCGCGGTCGTGGGCTCGTCGGCGATGATCACGTCCGGGTCGTTGGCCATCGCGATCGCGATCACCACGCGCTGCCGCATGCCGCCGGACAGTTCGTGCGGGTAGCTATCGATGCGCTGCTCGGGGAAGGGAATGCCGACGATGCTGAGCAGTTCGATCGCTCGGTCGCGCGCCGCCTGCTTGGACACATCGTTGTGCGCGAGGACGGCCTCGGCGATCTGGAATCCGATGGAGTAGACCGGGTTGAGCGAGGTGAGCGGGTCCTGGAAGATCATCGCGATCTTGTTGCCACGGATGCGCGTGTAGCGCTCCTCCTTGAGCCCGATCAACTCCTGGCCGCGGAACCGCACCGACCCGGTGATCCGGGCGGTCTTCGGCAACAGGCCCATGACCGCCATCGAGCTGACCGACTTGCCAGAGCCGGATTCACCGACGATGCCCATCGACTCGCCCGGCATGACCCGGTAGCTGACGCCACGGACCGCGAGGACGTTCCCGTCGTCGGTCGGGAAGCTCACGGTCAGGTTCTCGACCTCGAGCAGGGCTTCGTCGCCCTCGACGGGCTTATGGTCGTCCACAGTGATATCGACAGTCATCGCCGGTCTCTCGTCTGCCGGGGGTCCAGCGCGTCTCTCATCCCGTCACCAATGAAGTTCACGGTCAACGCGATGAAGATGATGAACAGCCCGGGGAAGTAGAACAACCACGGCCGCGTCGAGACAGCACCCTGCGCCGTTGTGATCAACACACCGAGCGACACGTCGGGCGGTCTGATGCCGAAGCCCACGTAGGACAGTGCCGTCTCGGACAGGATGCCGGCGGCGACCAGCAGCGTTGCGTTCACGATCATGACGGCGGTGGTGTTCGGCAGCAGGTGCCGGAACATGATGCGCATGTTCGACGCGCCCAGCGCCCGGGACGCTTCGACGAACTCGCGTTCGCGCAGCGACAGCACGACACCGCGGACGACGCGGGCAACGTACGGCGACGACGTCGCCGCCAGGATCAGGCCGATGATCCACCAGCTGCCGCCGAAGTTGTGCGCCAGGGCAGCCGCCAGCGCCAGACCCGGCAGTGTCAGCATGAGGTCGGCGAAGCGCATCAGCACCGAATCGATGATCCCGCCCCGGAAGCCGGCGACGACACCCCAGATCGCACCGCTGATCGTCCCGACGATGGCGATCGTAAACGCGACTTTCAGCGACTGCTGGGTACCGCGCATGACAACCGCAAGCTGGTCGTATTGCGTGTCGGTGCCGAACGGATGCTTCAGCGACGGGGATTCGTTGATCTCGTTCGCGTTGATCAGTTCGTCGTAGCGGTACTGCCAGAAGTGCGGACCGATGAAGGCGAACAGGATGAGCAGGACGAACACCACGACGCTGGCGGTCGCGACCCGATGCCGGAGGAACCGCCGGCCGGCCATCTGCCACTGGCTGCGTTCCTTGACGGTGAACTCGCGCTCGGTGCGGGTGGGCTCCGGCGCCGACTTCTTCAGCGACGGTTCGTCCGTCGCTGTCGCTCGCGGCTCACGCATGACGGATCCTCGGGTCGAGCACGCCGTAGAGCAGGTCGGCGAACAGGTTGAACATGATGACGATGACTGCGGTGATCAGCAGCCAGCCGAGCATCACGTTGAAGTCCACTGCGCGCAGGGCATTCAGGAACAACGACCCCATGCCGTGCCATTGGAACACTGTCTCGGTCACGATGGCACCCCCCAGCAGGCCGGCGATGTCGAGCGCGGTCACCGTGGTGAGCGGGATCAGCGCGGTCCGCAGTGCATGCCGCACGAGCACCGTCCGCGGCCGAAGGCCCTTGGACCGCGCCAGCCGGACGTAGTCGCTGTTGAGCACCTCGAGCATGGATGCCCGCGTGAACCGGCTCCACGAGGCATAGCCGGCCAGCCCGAGCACGATCACCGGCAAGATGGTGTGCCCGAAGACGTCCTTGAAGTGTGCCCAGTTCGAGTTGTCCGTGAGGAAGACCGACTTCTCGCCGATGGTGCCGAACGTATTTTCCGATACGTGCTGGTTGTACCAAATTCCGGCCTGCTTGAGCAGGATCGCGAACCAGAACGTCGGCATCGACAAGAAGATGAAGCCGAGTGTGGTGGTCGTGTAGTCGGTGATGCTGTACTGCTTCACCGCGCTGAGGACGCCGGTGATGACGGCGAGGATCACCGAGATGATGACGGCCGCGACCACCAGTCGCGCCGTGACGAACAGGGCGGAGAAGACGTCGCTGCGGATGTTGTCCGAGCCCTGGACCGGCGGACCCCAGTCGCCGTGGAAGAGCAGATTCGAGATCCAGTGCCAGTACTGGGCCGGCCACGAGCGATCGAGCCAGAGACGGTGCGACTCAAGGTCGATCTGGCTCTGCGGTGGCCGCGGATTGCGCAGCTTCAGGTACTGCAGCGGGTCACCGGCGAACTTCACCAGGACGAACGTGACGAACGTGGATGCGATCAGTACGGGGATCGAAATCAAGACTCTACGGATGACGAATACCAACATGGGTGCGCTGACTCCGATCTCCGCCGGTGCGCCCCCGGAAGCTCGTAGCTTCCGGGGGCACACGGCCTGTTCAGGCGGTTCTGCTTGCCAGTCTTACGCCACTGGTTGGCTATCTGGCTAGCTACTCTTGATACCCCAAGCCTGAACGTTGTACGGCGGGCCCACACTGGTGGCGTTGTCGCGCAGGTTGACGATGTTCGCGTAGGCCGCCAGGAAGGTCGGCTTCGGGAACAGCGGCAGGTTGTACGCGTCAGCGGTCAGCTTGACGTCGGCCTGGTTCATCAGTTCCGGCACCTTGGCGGGGTCGGTCTGAGCGGCGGCCTCGTCGAGCAGGGCCTCCATCGCCGGGTCGTCGTTCTTGCCGTAGTCGCCGCCACCCTTCAGCTTGAAGATCTGCTGGGCACCCGCGACCACGAACGGCGCGCCTACCCAAGCGAAGATGATCAGGTCGAAGGAACCCTTGTCGAGCGTGCCACCGAGGTCATCGATCGGCGTGGGGGTCACGGTGATGCCGAGGCCCTTCAGCTGGGACGCGATGATCTCGCAGGACTGCTGGCGCAGGGTGTTGCCGGCGGTGAACGAGCAGCGGATCTTGACCGCCTTGCCGGCCGGGTTCTTCAGCGTCGACCCGACACCCTTGTAGCCGGCATCGGTGAGCATCTGCTTGGCCTTGGCGACATCGCCTGAGCCCTGCCCGCTCGCACTCACGTTGTCGACATAACCCGGCTGACCCGGCACGTACATGTGGTTGCCGAGCGGGGCGATGCCGGGCACGAAGGTGCCGACTGTCCGCCTGATGATGTCGTCACGGCTGATGGCGGTGAAGATCGCCGTCCGCAGCTTGACGTCCTTCAGCACCGGGTTGGTGGTGTTGAAGTCCAAGTGCTCCCAGGTCAGGCCCTTGCCGAGATAGGTCTGCACGCCCTGAATGGCGTTGGCCTGGTCGACGAGGTCCTTGTTCGGCTGAGAGTAGATGGCCTGAACCTCGTTGTTCTGCAGCGCCGGGATTTCCTGGGTCTGGTCGGTGATGATCCGGAACACCAGCTTGTCGAGGGTCGGCTTGACCTTGCCGAACCACTTCGGGTTGGGCGCCTCTTCGATCGAGGTGTCCTTGGTGTACTTGGTGATCTTGTACGGGCCACCGGACCAGGTCGGAACGTTTTTGTCCATCCAGTTGAAGGACGACAGGAGTCCCTTCGCGGTCTTGATGTCGCCGTGCTGTGCCGCGATGTGCGCCGGGTACAGCGAACCGAACATGCTCTGCCAGTCGGCGAAGGGCTTGTCCATGACTACGGTGACGGTCTTGCCGCCGTCCGAGCTGGCGACCGACTTGATCTGGTTGTAGCCGGAAGTGCTCGCCGCCGGGCAGGCCGGGCAGGTCTTGCCGTCGGCAGTGTCCGCCTGGTACTTGAAGTCGGCGTAGTCGATCGGCGTGCCGTCGTCCCAGACCGCGTTCGGCTGGATCTTGTAGACGAGCGTCTGCGGGTCGGCAACGGTCTGCTCGGCCGAGACCATGACGTCCTCGTTGAGGACCGGCTTGAGATCAGGGGTAGCCGTGAAGGCACCCGGGATCAGACCGTCGAGCGCCTCGACGATGTCGAAGGTGCTCGAGTTGCTGCTGTTGACGTTCCAGCCGTAGACGACCTTCTCGATCGTGTAGGTGATGCTGCCGCCCGGGCCAGGAGTGCCCGAGTTGCAGTCGTTGGGCGAGGTGCTGCAGGCCTTGAATGCGCCAGTACCGAGCGTGCCGGACTGCGCCGGTGCGCTGGACCCGCTACCCGATGGAGGGGGGTTGGTATTCGTTGCCGTGCCGCCGCCGCCGCTGCTCGAGCAGGCGCCGAGCGCGAGCGCGAGCGCCGCGATTCCGGCGGTCAGCGCTTTGCCTGTGTGGGCTCTCACTGGTGAGTGACCTCCTGTGCTGCATCCGAGGACGATCTGTCATCGGCCATCGTCGAACTCAAGTCCCTGCACAACTACCGAGGCAAGCCGCCTGCCCGATCGTTACCAAGTGTTGATAGTGGCGATACGGCGGCGTGTCGTCATCTACCCGGGACCACATCCCGACGGTCCGGGAGAAACGGCAGCGCCTCGCGTGCGCCCGCCACCGTAGCCGAATCGATCTCCGCGACGAGCACCGCCTCCCCTACCGACGCCTCGACGAGGGGCCGTCCGTTGGGGTCGATGACGACCGAATCGCCGACATAGTTCAGCTTGGGTGTGCCGCCGACCCGGTTCACGCCCATGACGTAGGCCTGGTTCTCGATCGCGCGGGCGCGCAGGAGCGCCCGCCAGTGTTCGCGTCTGGGCTCGGGCCAGTTCGCGACGACCAGGTACAGGTCGGTGTCGGGCGCCAGTACCCAAAACTCGTTCGCGAACCGCAGGTCATAACAGACGAAAACCGACATTCGGACACCGTCGACGTCGACGGTCAGGTGCTTGTCGCCGGCCAGGTAGTGCTCGTGCTCGCCGGCATAGGTGAACGGGTGGATCTTCGCGTATCGCTGCACCGTCCCGTCCGGTGCGGCGACCACCGCGTTGTTGGCGAACCTACCGGCCGCCGTGCGCTGGGCGACGGACGCCACGAGGTAGGCATCGTGATGGCGGGCCTGCTCGAGCAGGAACTGCTCGGTGGGACCGCCCTCGACCTCGGCGACGCGTTCGGGACGCATCGAGAAGCCGGTCGCGAACATCTCGGTGAGGGCGATGATGCGCGCGCCACCCGCAGCGGCCTGCTCGATCATCGGCGTGACCCGCTTGCACGTTGCCGCGGCGTCTTCCCAGACGATGTCGTGCTGGATCGCGGCGATCTTCATCGATGCCCGCCCGCTCGGCGCGGGTGACTCATCGCAGTCCCTTCATCCGGTCCAACGCGTCGTAGAGGACGTCCGGTTGTTTGCAGAACGCCAGGCGGACGAGCTGGTCGCCTGCGTGCGAGTCGTAGAAGACGCTGCTCGGGATCGCGACCACCCCAACCCGGTGCGGCAGCCCGCGGCAGAACTCGATCGCGTCGGTCCCGACATCGACCGTCGCGAAATAGGTGGCCTCGGGGCGCACGACGTCGAGGCCGAGGTCGGCCAGCCCGTCACAGAGGATGTCGCGCTGGTGTTGCAGCACGTGCGCCATCGAGCTCAGCTCGCCGCCGAGCGCGGTGGCGACAGCCGGCTGGAACGGCGCGCCGTTGACGAAGGTCAGGAACTGTTTCACGGTTCTCACGGCGCGCACCAGGTCAGGCTGGGCGCAGACCCACCCGATCTTCCAGCCCGTGACGCTGAAGGTCTTCCCCGCGCTGGAGATGGTGATCGTCCGATCCGCCATGCCAGGCAGCGTGGCGATCGGGATGTGCGCGCGTCCGTCGAAGGTCAGGTGCTCGTACACCTCGTCGGCGATGACGACCAGATCGTGCTCGATCGCGAGCGCTGCGATCGTCCCCATTTCGTCGGCTGTGAAGACCTTGCCGGTCGGGTTGTGCGGTGTGTTGAGCAGGATCGCCTTGGTGGCCGGGCTGATTGCCGCGGCGAGCCGCTGCGGATCGAAGCCCCACGACTGCCCGTCGCGTTCCAACGTGACCGTTCGCCGCGTGGCGCCGGCGAGTGCGATGCACGCGGTGTAGGAGTCGTAGTAGGGCTCGAACACGACGACCTCGTCACCCGGGCCGGCCAGCCCGAGAACCGACGCGGCGATCGCCTCGGTGGCGCCGGCCGTGACCAGCACCTCGGTGTCAGGGTCGTAGTCGAGCCGGTAGTGGCGGCGCTGGTGCTCGGCTATCGCGGCACGCAGTTCCGGCACGCCCGGCCCCGGTGGGTACTGGTTGTGGCCGGTCAGGATCGCATCCGCGGCGGCGGCGAGCAGGTCAGCCGGGCCGTCGGTGTCGGGGAAGCCCTGCCCGAGATTCACGCTGCCGGTTCGGACGGCGAGCGCCGACATCTCCGCGAAGATCGTCGTGCCGAAGCCGCGCATGCGCTCGACGAGGCGGTCGGTGCCCACGCTGCGACCCTATCGCCGTCCCTCCCGGGGTCAGGTGGGGCGCTTCGCGCGGCCGCGCAGCTTCTCGCGGTCCTGTGCCGCCAGCGCGACCTTGCGCAGCCGCACCATGCCGGGCGTGACCTCGACACACTCGTCGTCGCGGCAGAACTCCAGCGCCTGCTCCAGCGAGAGCACGCGATGCGGGATGAGCGGCACCAACACGTCGCCCGAGGACTGCCGCATGTTGGTGAGCTTCTTCTCCTTCGTCGGATTCACGTCCATGTCGTCCGAACGCGAGTTCTCGCCGACGATCATGCCCTCGTACACGTCGGTGCCCGGCCCGACGAACATCGTCCCGCGCTCCTGCAGGTTCGCCAGCGCGAACCCGGTGGTCGCACCGCGACGGTCGGCGACCAGCGAACCGGTCGGGCGGGTCCGGATCTCGCCGGCCCACGGCTCCCAGCCCTCGTGGACGTGGTGCAGCAGACCGGTGCCCCGCGTCTCGGTCAGGAACTCGGTCCGGAACCCGATCAGCCCGCGTGCGGGCACGAGGTATTCCATCCGGATCCAGCCGCTGCCGTGGTCGACCATCTGCTCCAGGCGGCCCTTGCGCAGCGCGAGCAACTGGATGACGACGCCCTGGTAGTCGGACGGGACGTCGATCGTCATCCGCTCGACCGGCTCGTGCAGCTTGCCGTCGATCGTCCGGGTCAACACCTGCGGCTTGCCGACGGTGATCTCGAAACCCTCGCGGCGCATGATCTCGACGAGGATCGCCAGCTGCAGCTCGCCACGTCCCTGCACCTCCCAGGTGTCGGGACGCTCGGTCGGCAGCACCCTGATCGACACGTTGCCCACCAGTTCGGCGTCGAGGCGGTTCAGCACCTGGCGCGCGGTCAGCTTCTTGCCCGACGATCCGGCCAGCGGCGAGGTGTTGATGCCGACCGTCATCGAGATGGACGGCTCGTCGATCGTGATGACCGGTAGCGGCCGGGGGTCATCCGGCTCGGCGAGCGTCTCGCCGATGGTGATCCCGTCGATGCCGGCGATCGCGATGATGTCGCCGGGGCCGGCCGACTCGGTGGGGACGCGTTCGAGCGCGTGCGTCATCAGCAACTCGGTGATCTTGACGCGTTCGATCGTCCCGTCGGCGCGGCACCAGGCGACCTGCTGGCCCTTCGAAATCGTTCCGCTGTGCACGCGGCACAGGGCCAGCCGGCCGAGGTACGGGGACGCGTCGAGGTTCGTCACGTGCGCCCGCAGCGGCGCCTCGTCGTCGTAACTCGGCGCGGGAATCGTCAACAGGATCGTCGAGAAGAACGGGCCGAGGTCGTGCGAGTCCGGCATCACGCCGTCGTCCGGTCGCTCCAGCGACGCGCGGCCGGCCTTCGCCGACGCGTAGACGATCGGGAAGTCGATCTGGTCCTCGGTCGCGTCCAGGTCGAGGAACAACTCGTAGGTCTCGTCGACGACCTCGGCGATGCGGGCATCGGGCCGGTCCACCTTGTTGATCACGAGCACGACCGGCATCCGGGCCGACAGCGCCTTGCGCAGGACGAACCGGGTCTGCGGCAGGGGCCCCTCCGACGCGTCGACGAGCAGCACCACGCCGTCCACCATCGACAGCCCGCGTTCGACCTCACCACCGAAGTCCGCGTGGCCCGGCGTATCGATGATGTTGATCGTGACCTGTTCCCCGGACGGGGACACGTGGTCGATCGCGGTGTTCTTCGCGAGAATGGTGATGCCCTTCTCGCGCTCGAGGTCGTTGGAATCCATCACCCGCTCGTTCACGTCGCCGGTGTCGGCCTGGTGCGCGGTGAACGCACCCGACTGCCAGAGCATGGCGTCCACGAGGGTGGTCTTGCCGTGATCTACATGGGCGACGATCGCGACGTTGCGCAGACCGACGCGGCTGCGCAACGTCATGCGACCAGCCTAGGCGGGCAACTCGACCAGCTGCGTCAGCCTGACGTTGTTGCCAGATGGGTCACGGAACGCGGCGTCGATCCCGTACGGCCGCTCCTCGGGGGCCTCGACGAACTCGACCCCGCGCTCGACGAGCTCCTCGTAGGACTTCTGGCAGTCGTCGGTCGTCAGGAAGATCGTGCCCGCGTACCCGAGTGCGGTCAGATCCCGGACCTTGTCGGCGACTGCCTCGGTCATCATCGGCGGCCCCGGCACCGCCATCAGCACGATCGCCACGTCGTCCTGGCCGGGCGGTGCCACCGTCAGCCAGCGAAAGTTGCCCATTTCGGGCACCGTGACGTCGGCACGCACCTCCATGCCGACCTTGTTCGTGTAGAACTCGAGGGCCTCGGCCTGGTCGTGCACCCATAGTTGAGCCGTGGCGATCTTGTACATGTGCGTCCTCCGATGTCGTGTGGTGATGGCGGGAACGCTATTGATCAGCTCGCCGCGGTGTCTTCTCCAAACGTGCTCCGTTGCGGGCGACTGTAGGCGTGGACGATGCAGGCGGGGACGAGGGCGTAGGTGGCGGCCGGCGGGAAGGACGCCCGGTAGGCCGTCGGCGTCGTGCCGAAGCTGCGCTTGAAGCTCGACGTGAACGATCCGACGCTCTCGAGCCCGACCGCCATGCAGATGTCGGCCACCGAGCGGTCCGTCGCGCGCAGCAGCGCCGCCGCGCGCTCCAGGCGACGGGTGAGCAGGTAGGCGTGGGGTGACTCACCGAAGGCGCGCCGGAACGCTCGACTGAAGTGGGCGCGGGAGAGCCCCGCCGCCCGAGCGAGGTCCTCGACGCCGAGCCGGTCACCGTAGCGCGAGTCCGCCATATCCTTCGCCCGCAGCAGATGGCGCGCGATCGGTTGCGCGGTCACACCCAGAATTCTGCGCCCGGCGTGGCGATCTCGACCACGCCGTCGAAGGCCGCTGCGGCCTCGTCGGCCGCAACCTGCCGCGAACCCCACGGGGGGACGTGGGTGACGACGAGCCGGTCGACCCCGGCCTGGGCGGCGTGCTCGCCCGCCTGCTTCCCTGTCAGATGCAGGTTCGGGGTGTACTCGTCGTCGGGCATGAACGTCGCCTCGCAGAGCAACAGGTCGGCCCCGTGCGCGAGCGAGACCAGTTCGGGCGATTCACCGGTGTCGGCGGAGTAGACAAGCGTGCGATCGCCGTAGGCGATCCGGACGGCCGATGTCTGGATCGGGTGGTTCGTCGTGGCATACGACACGGCGAACGGGCCGAGCTCACCGTCGGCCGGCGTCGAGAACCCGAACAGCTCGTGCAGGCCGAGCTTGCGGGCGAGCGGGTCGTACGCCGCACCGAGGCGGTCGCGCGTGCCGGGCGGGCCGATCAGCGGGATGCGCCCCTCGGGCCCGTCCAGGCGATACCTGTCGTCCCCGCCGTAGCGCAGCGCCACCACGTAGGCGGTCAGGTCGATGCAATGGTCCGCGTGCAGGTGCGAGATCATGATCGCGTCCACCTCGGTGGGGGCGACGTAGCGTTGCAACGCGCCGAACGCGCCCTGGCCGAGGTCGAGGACGAGGCGGAACCCGTCGGCTTCGACGAGGTAGCCGGACGCGGGCGACTCCGGCCCGGGAATGCTGCCCGAACAGCCGAGGACGGTGACCTTCACCCGAGTCCCCCGCCGACCGGCATGAGCGCGGCGATGTCGGGACCGAGGAAGCGCGCGCCGAGGCGCCGGAAGGACTCGTCCGGACCGGTACTGCGGATCAGGTGCCGCGGCGCCTCCGAGTCGTCAGGCCGCAGCAGGTCGCGATCGGTGAGCACGCGGTAGACCTCCTTCGCTGTCTCTTCCGCGCTGGATACCAGCGTCACGTCCTGGCCCATGACGACCGAGAGCAGCCCGGTGAGCATCGGGTAATGCGTACACCCCAGCACAAGGGTGTCGACGCCGGCCGCATTGAGTGGCGCGAGGTAGGACTCGGCGAGGTTGAGCAATTGGCGGCCACTCGTCACACCGCGCTCGACGAATTCGGCAAGCAACGGGCACGCGGCGCTGGTGACAGTCACGCCCGCGGCCGCGGCGAAGGCGTCCTCGTACGCCCCGCTGGTGACGGTCGCGACAGTGCCGATCACCCCGATGCGCCCGTTGCGGGTCGCGGCCACGGCACGGCGGACGGCAGGGACGATGACCTCGACGACCGGGACGTCGTACCGCTCGCGCGCGTCGCGCAGACATGCCGCGCTCGCGCTGTTGCAGGCGACGACGAGCGCCTTGACGCCGGACGCCACGAGCTGATCCATCAGGTCGAGCGCATGGCTTCGGACCTCGGCGATCGGCTTGGGCCCGTACGGCCCGTTCGCCGTGTCGCCGACGTAATGGAGCGCCTCGTGGGGCAGCTGGTCGAGGACGGCGCGCGCGACCGTCAGCCCGCCGACACCTGAGTCGAGCATCCCGATCGGTGCGTCGCGCAGCGTCGAGTGCGCGTCCGCCCGGCTACGTGCGGCCGGCAACGCCGGTACCCACACTTCGCTCCCGGACGTGGCTCACGATGCTCACGATACGGCTCGGCCGAGCGGGCGCGTCCTCGAACTGCGATGCCGCGGGTGCAGCAGCCAGCCGACGAACACCCCGACGGCGAAACCGCAGGCGTGTGCCTGCCAGGACACGCGCGTGTCGAGACTGGGCAGCAGGCTGCCGAGCAGCGTCCCGAAGAAGACGAGCAGCGCCACGGCGGTGAGGATCCACTTGAGCCGCCGGGAGAAAACCGCCCGAGCCAGCAGATACCCCATCCAGCCGAAGATCATGCCGCTCGCCCCGACGATCAGGCCCGACGGCGCTACCAACCAGGTGAGCAGGTCACCGAGGACGACGACGGCGGCGGTGACGAACAGCCAGACCCGCACACCGGACAGCATCAGCACCCAGCCGAGACCGACCAGCGGCACCGTGTTGGACAGCAGATGCCCGTAGCCGGCATGCAGGAACGGCTCGGTGACGATCCCCCAGAGCCCGTCGACCTGACGCGGCCGGATGCCGAACCGGTCGAGGCGCAGGTGAGCCGTCCGGTCCGCGATCTCGATACCCCACAGGACCGCGGTGACGACCGCCATCACGGTCAGCGCCCCGGACCAACTCGTCGGATCGAACGGCGGCTCGGTCGTGGCGGGTCGATCGCGACGCGACAGCAGGCGGAACGACCGGGGCGAACTCATCTACCGAGCCTACGAGAGCGGCTCGTCACGCGGCGGACGTGGCCCGAACGGTGATCGTGTGCAGCCCGGTGGCGCCGGACGGGAACACGCCGGCGCGCTGCGTGGTCTGCAGGTCGCCTGCTCCGCCGCGGGCACGCACCCGCACCGTGTACGAGCCGGGTGCCGGCGGCGTCCACGGCAGCACCCACTGCCGCCAGGTGTCCGTGGACGGGACGGTGGCCAACCGGGCCGGCTGCCACGGCCCGTCATCGACCTGCACCTCGACGGCCGAGACCCCGACGTGCTGGTCCCACGCCACCCCGGCAATGGCGACCGGCCGGCCGGCAGTCACTCGCGCGCCCGAGCGCGGCGTGTCGATCCGGGACTGCAGCTTGATGTCGGTCTCCGCCGCCCAGCCGCCCTGCACCCAGTACGCCTGGCGATTCGCGAACGTCGTCGCCTCGATGTCACCGACCCACTTGCACGCCGAGACATAGCCGTACAGGCCTGGGACGACGATCCGGGCAGGGAAGCCATGTGCCACCGGCAGCGGCGCGCCGTTCATCCCGATCGCGATGAGCGCGTCGCGGCCGTCCAGGACGACCTTGGTGGGCGCGCCGATCGTCATGCCGTCCATCGACGTGATCAGCAACTGGTCCGAGTCGCCGTGCACGCCCGCAGCGCGCAGGACGTCGGCCAGCCGCACACCGAGCCAGCGCGCATTGCCGATGAGCGTCCCGCCCACCTCGTTGGAGACACAACACAGCGTGATCCACCGTTCGATCAACGGCCGGGCGAGCAGGTCGTCGTAGCTCAGCGTGAGCTCGCGGTCCACCATCCCGTGGATCCGTAGCGACCAGTCACTCGGCGTGATCTGCGGCAGGCTCAACGCCGTGTCGATCCGGTAGAAGTCACCGGCCGGCGTCGCCCAGGGGACACCGCTCTTGCCGAGGTCGGTGCCCGCGACGGCCTCGGCGGGGCCGCCCGGTTTCGGCAGGACGAGGCGGTCGCGAGTAGCGGCGACGTCGAAGCGGGCGTGCTGGGCAGCCCGTCCCCCGAACCCGGCAACCGCCGCGAGACCCGCTGCCGCAGCGGTGCCGATGAGGAACGTGCGCCGTCCGGGATCGGCACGCGGTCCCGCCTGCACCGCGCGCACCAAGAACCAGAGCACCCCCGCGGCGACGACGGCCGCGACGATGCTCGGAATCGCATCGGTGGCCCGACTCGCGTTCGCTGTGAGCGCGCAGTAGGCGCCGAACGCGCCGATGGCCCCCACACCGGCCACGCCGACGCGGACGTCGCGCAGCGCCACCCGTCCGACGAGCGCGCCGAGCAACGCGAGCACGAGGTAGATGCAGGCGATCAGCACCGGCTTGTCGTTGGTACCGACGGAATTTATGGCACTGCGCTTGACCGGCTCCGGGGTGAGCAGGATCAGCCGGTTGCCGACCGCGATCACCGGCGCAGCGGCCGCGCGGACGAAGGCCGCGGCGAACTCGCCCACGCCGACGGCGACGGCTGCCGACACGATGCCGATCAGTGTGCCCAGTGCCGGTGCCGGCGGTTGCGGCGGCTCGGCCACCTCGGCTCGCCCTGGGGTTACGGACTGACCTGCACTCACCAGTCCATCGTCGCAGCGCACGCCGCACAGGGTTCTTACCGTCCGCGGACGCTCGGTCCGTTGCACCACCTTGCCGCGATCAGGCCCAGAGCTGGCCCTCGAGCCGCTCGGCAGCCTCCTGCAGCGACCCGGAGTACGCGCCGGTCGAGAGGTACTTCCACCCGCCGTCGCACACGATGAACGCGATGTCGGCGCGCTCGTCCCCGCGCGCGGCGACGCGGTCGGCGATCGAGAGCGCCGCGTGCAGGATCGCGCCCGTCGACACCCCGGCGAAGATGCCCTCACGCTCGATCAGGTCCCGGGTGCGGCGCAGGGCATCGTAGGACGTGACCGAGAAACGCGACGTGAGCACGCTGTCGTCGTACAGCTCCGGGACGAAGCCCTCGTCGATGTTGCGCAACCCGTACACCAGCTCGCCGTAGCGGGGTTCGGCGGCGATGATCGACACGTCCGGCACCTTCTCGCGCAGGTAGCGCCCCGCGCCCATCAACGTGCCCGTCGTGCCGAGTCCGGCGACGAAGTGCGTGATCGTCGGCAGGTCGCGCAGCAGTTCCGGGCCGGTGCCGTCGTAGTGCGCCTGCGCGTTGGCCGGGTTCCCGTACTGGTAGAGCATCACCCAGTCCGGGTACTTCTCGGCGAGCTGCTTGGCCGTGGCCACCGCCTGGTTCGAGCCGCCCGCGGCCGGCGAGGAGATGATCCGCGCCCCGAACATCTCCAGCAGCTGACGCCGCTCGGTGGACGTGTTCTCGGGCATGACGCACACGAGCCCGTAGCCGCGCAGCTTGGCCACCATCGCGAGCGAGATCCCGGTGTTGCCGGACGTCGGCTCCAGGATCGTGCACCCCGGGGTGAGCCGGCCGTCCTTCTCGGCTGCTTCGACCATCGCCAGCGCGGCGCGGTCCTTGATCGAGCCGGTCGGGTTGCGATCCTCGAGCTTGGCCCACAGCCGCACGGGAACCTCGCCCTGCCACCGTGGCGACAGGTGCGGCAGACCGACGAGCGGGGTGTCACCCAGCGCGTCGACCAGAGAGTCGTACCGGGCCATCAGCCGCCCGCGACAGCCGGAAGGATCGTCACCGAATCCCCGTCCTTCACCGACGTCTCGAGCGAGCCGGTGAACCGTACGTCCTCGTCGTTGACGTAGATGTTCACGAATCGGTGCAGCGCGCCGTCGTCGGTGATCAGCCGTCCCTTGAGCCCACCGTGGCCGGCGTCCAGGTCGTCGATCAGCGCGCCGAGAGTGTCGCCTTTCGCCTCGACGGTCTTCTCGCCGCCGGTGTAGCTGCGCAGGATGGTCGGAATCTTGACCTCGATGGTCATGCGGTAGGTGCTCCTGTCAGTGCGGGGCCGTACGTGTCTGTCTGGACGCAACGCCGAATGTGGCCACCATCGTCCCATCCTGCGCCCCGAGCCGGTGCGGGGTGGCCGAGGTCACCGGGCCGGATAGGACTCGACGACGTCGACCGGCTCCTCGCTGACCGTCCCGTCCACGATCCGGAAGGAACGGAACTCGGTCTCGCCCTCGTCGCGCGTCGAGACGAGCACGTAGTGCGCGTTGGGCTCGGATGCGTAGGCGATATCGGTGCGCGACGGGTAGGCCTCGGTCGCCGTGTGCGAGTGGTACACGACGACCGGCTCCTCGTCGTTGGCGTCCAACTCCTTGTAGAGCTGGAGCAGATCGCCGGAATCGAATTCGTAGAACGTCGGCGAACGCGCGGCATTGAGCATCGGAACGAAGCGGGCCGGCCGGTCGCTGCCCTCGGGCCCGGCGACGATGCCGCATGCCTCGTCCGGGTGGTCGCGGCGGGCATGGTCGACGATCGCGTCGCGGGTCGCGCGGTCGATGACGAGCATGCCTCCACGATACGGCGGCCCCGGGGGCACCGCCGCGAGGTCACTGCATCAGCGCGTGCACCAACCCGTCCTGGACGGCCGACAGCCAGGCATAGGCCAGCCGTGGGCCTGCCTGTGGGTCGTCCGGATCGAGGCGACGGTCGTCGTCCTCGGTGACACCGAGGCGGGTGCCGAGTGCGAGCCGGACGTCGTTGAGCACCCGGGCCCACCGCTGCGAGCCGTCGGCGGCCAGCTCGACCTCGATGAACCGGCGGCGCACCCTGGCACTCACCAGGTCAGCCAGGCACTGCTCGGCCCGCTCGACCCGTTCGTCGCGCAGCGCCGATTCGGTCAGCTCCCGGAAGGCCACCTGTGCCTCCGGGTCATCCGGGTAGCCGTTCGGGTAGAGCCGCTGGCGAACCGGATCGGCCGGGTCGAGTCGGTCCGGGGCCAGCGCGTCGACGGTGTCGGCGATCAGCGTCGAGAGCAGCTCGGATTCGGCCGACGACAAGCGCAGCTCCGCGCCACCGGATCTCGGGGTGATCCGCATCAGCCGGATTGCTCCATCGTCGCCCAGAGGCCGTAGCCGTGCAGCGTCGTCACGTCCAGTTCCATCCGCTCGCGGGGCCCGGACGAGACGACCGCCTTGCCGCGGTGGTGCACGTCGAGCATGAGCTTCTCGGCCTTCTCCTTCGGGTAGCCGAAGACGGTCATGAAGACGTGCGTCACGTAGGACATCAGGTTGATCGGGTCGTTCCAGACCAGCGTGATCCACGGCCGATCGGGATCGACCTGGGCGAAGCCCTCGTCCGCCACCTCGCGCTGCGGGGCCACCGGTGCAGCGGTGCCAGCCATGCTTTCCATCGTGACACGTGCAGTCCCCGGTTCGCGCGGCGCCGGGTAGTCGGATTCCCCGTCCAGCCGGGTCGCGACGTGGGTCGCCGGGGAGATCGACCGCTGCGGATCTGACACGATCGACCCATGTCGTCGGCGTTGTTCACGGACCGTTACGAGCTCACCATGCTCGGCTCGGCGCTGCGGGACGGCACCGCTGACCGGCGGTGCACGTTCGAGGTCTTCGCGCGGCGACTGCCGGACGGCAGGCGCTACGGCGTCGTCGGCGGCACGGTGCGCGTGCTCGACGC
Organism: uncultured Actinomycetota bacterium; assembly: GCA_963750295.1. Classification (GTDB taxonomy): domain Bacteria; phylum Actinomycetota; class Actinomycetes; order Mycobacteriales; family Jatrophihabitantaceae; genus CAVVPY01. Next base: position 177,614 of record CAVVPY010000001.1, on the reverse strand, counting down.
GATCGCCGAATTCCGCTTCAGTACCGAGGACGTCGACTTCCTGCGCTCAACCGGTGTCGTCGACGACGCGAGCGCGTCCTACCTCGCGTCGTACCGCTTCGCGGGTGACGTCGACGGCTACCCGGAGGGTGAGCTGCACTTCCCGTACTCGCCCATCCTGACCGTGACCGGAACCTTCGCCGAGGCGGTGGTGCTCGAGACCGTGGTGCTGTCGATCATGAACCACGACTCGGCGGTGGCCGCGGCGGCGGCGCGGATGGTCGCAGCCGCCGGCGGACGACCGGTCATCGAGATGGGATCGCGCCGCACACACGAGCAGGCAGCAGTGGCCGCGGCCCGCGCGGCGTACCTCGCCGGCTTCGCCTCCACGTCCAATCTGGCGGCGGCGCGCCGGTACGGCATCCCGACGGCGGGGACGGCGGCGCATGCCTTCACCCTGCTGCACGACGACGAGCGGTCGGCGTTCGCGGCGCAACTGGCCTCGCTCGGGACGGACACGACACTGCTCGTCGACACCTACGACATCACCCGCGGCATCGAGACCGCGATCGCCGTCGCCGGGACGGGACTCGGCGCGATCCGCATCGACTCGGGCGACCTGGCGGTCATGGCGCGCCACGCCCGGGCCCAACTGGACGGGCTCGGAGCCACCGGCACCCGCATCGTCCTCAGCGGCGATCTCGACGAGTTCTCGATCGCCGCGCTGGCCGCCGCACCCGTGGACAGTTACGGCGCGGGGACGGCGGTCGTCACCGGGTCGGGCGCACCGACCGCCGGGCTGGTCTACAAGCTGGTCGAGGTCGACGGCCGACCGGTCGCGAAACGCTCGGAGCACAAGGCGGGTAGCGGTGGCCGCAAGACCGCCCTTCGCGCGCACAAGCCGAGCGGGACGGCCATCGAGGAGATCGTGGTGGCCAGCGGCACGGGCGACGCGGTGATCGAGCCCGGACCGGGTGAGCGCCTCGTCCAGCAAGCGTTCCTGCGCCAGGGCGAGCCCGTCGCCGAACTGCCGAGCCTGGAACAGTCCCGCGCGCACCTGCGCGCGGCGACGGTCACGCTGCCGTGGGACGGGTTGAAGCTCTCGCACGGCGAGCCGGCCATCCCGACCCGCCTGGTCTGAGCTCCCGCCCCACGACCGCCTGCCGACGGCGAGGTTGCGTAGCGTGGTCGGCATGAACGCGGTGATCGTCGTGGACGTCCAGAACGACTTCTGTGAGGGCGGTTCGCTCGCGGTCGGCGGTGGCACCGACGTCGCCCGCGCCATCAGCACCCGGTTGGACGAGGGCGGGTACGACGTCGCTGTCGCGACCAGGGATCACCACATCGACCCTGGCCCGCACTTCTCGGCCGCTCCGGATTTCGTCGACTCGTGGCCGGCCCACTGCGTCGTGGGGACGGCCGGGGCCGAGCTGACGGCCGAACTCGACACGACGCACGTGGAGGCGGTTTTCGACAAGGGCGAGCGGGCTGCCGCCTACTCAGGGTTCGAGGCGAGCAGCGACGGCGTCCCGCTCGAGGCGTGGCTGCGCGAGCGCGGTATCGATGCGGTCGAGGTCGTGGGAATTGCCACCGATCACTGCGTCCGGGCGACCGCCCTGGACGCGGCGCGGCTCGGCTTCGCGACCACGGTCCGGCTGGATCTGAGCGCCGGCGTCGCGCGGCACACGGTGGACAAGGCCCTCGTCGAGCTGGGCGCCGCCGGCGTGCGGCTCCTCGGCGAGCCGATCGTCCGCGACTGACCGCCCACCCAGCCGAGCACGGCTACCGTCACGGACATGACCGCTCCACCGGGGGACGGCGGCGAGGGTGACTACGTCGCGCCCCCGCCCTACGTCCGTCCCCCGGAGGCCGCAGCCGGCCAGGTCGGTCACGTCCCCTACCCGCCTCCGGGGTTCCCAGGTCAGCAGCCTCCTGGGTACGGCTATCCGGGGTACGCGCCGCCCCCGGGCTATGCCGCAGCGCCGACCGGCTATCCGCCGGCCCCGCAGTTGTCATTCGGCTTCGTCTGCGCCGGGTTGACCGGCCTGGGAACGGTGCTGCTGCTCATCTCCTTCATCGGCCTGCCCTGGCTGTCGGTCGGGGACGGGTTGTCGACCGGCGACATCCGTAGCCGCCTCGACGACCTCGGCATCGCCGCCAGCGACCTCTCGGTCGCCTACTTCTCGTGGTTGGCATGGGTGTTGCTGCTGCTGTCGGCCGGGTCGGCGATCGCGGCGGGGCTGCCATTACCCGGGCTGTCGCTCGCTTTCCGGATCGCGGGACCGATCGTCGCGGGATTCGCCGCGCTGTTCACCTTCGGCGCGATCCAGCTCACCGACGCTGCCTATTCCTCCACCCAGGACACCTACGTCGCGCACGCAGCAGCCGGCTTCTGGTTGGCCGTCGCCGGGTTCGCACTGATCGGCGCCGGGGCGATCGTCGGCCCGCGCCGGCAAAACGCAGCACCGCCCGGCTGACCGGCTCGAGCGGCATTTGCACCTGCCCGCTGTGGCGTTACGGTGCTGGGATGAGTGGACCCGGATACGGTCAGCAGCCACCACAGCACGGGCAACCGGCGAATCCGTACGGCCGCTCGCCGGTCACCTACGAGTTCGGCGTCGTCGGCTCGGTGGTCGCCGCCGTCGGTGCGATCCTCGTGGTCATCGCCTTCACCGCGACCGACTGGTTCAACTTCACGCCGTCCCATCTGGGCGACGTGAAGGACCAGCTCGACGTTGGCGGCTCGGCAGCCAGCGGCCTGGCAAAGGCCTACTTCGGCTGGCTGGGCTGGCTGCTGCTCGTGGTCGTCATGGTGCTGGCGATCATCGCCAACATCCCGACGCCCGCCGCCCAGGCCTTCCGCGCGCTCGGCGGGGTGCTCGCCGCGATCGCCGTCGCGATCACCTTCTTCGCGATCAACCTCGCGCCCGGCATCAGTTACAGCCAGTCGATCAAGAACTCGCGCATCGCGTTCTACCTGGCCCTCGGTGGCTTCCTGCTGGCCGGCATCGGGGCGCTCATCGGGCCGCGGCGGCGCGAGGACTGACTCACGCGGCTCAGCAGGCGGTTGACCCGCCGACGACGAACAACACGGTGCCCAGGCACGGGTCGGACCACTGGGCCGATCGGCTTGCCGGTCGCGACCCGCACACGACGCCGACGCCCGCCTTGGCAAGCAGGTCGAGATCGCCCGGGCCGGTCCCCACGACAACTGTCTGCGCCGTCCGCACACCGGCCGCTGCGGCGCAGTCGTCCAGCGTGGCGCCGACCACGTCCGCATCGAGGACCTCGCGCAGGTCCTCGCCGGTGACGCCGATGCTGAAGCCCAGCCCACGTAGCGTGGCGGCGAACCCGGCCCAGTCCAGCTCGGAACCACCCGGCGTGAGCACCGCCCGGCTGAGCACGACGAGCCGCTTCGGCAGCCGGCTCAGCGCAACCGACTCCATCGCCACGTCGACCCCGGTCTCGGCCGCGGCGTGCGCCAGGGCCGAGCGCAGGCGACGTCCGTCCGGCGCCCGGACGAGCAGTTCGATTCCCGGGATCGGCGCATCAGCCAGTCGGGTGATCGACTCGATGTTGCCGTCGTGGTCGGCAATGCGCTGCGCCACGTGGCTCACGGCGCCCGGCCGCAGCGGGCGGCCGAGGACGACCACGCGCGAGTGAGTACCGAGGCGCTCGTCCGCCCTCTCCTCGGATGTGTCCGCGATCGCGACCTCACATTCCAGGCCCAACGCACGCGCGTTCGAGGTCGCCGAGCCGCGCAGCGCAGCCGCGTCCCCCCGCAGATCGAGCAGTGCGGTGAGAATGATGCGGTCCCGGATCACGACCTGCTCGACGTCGCGGACATCGACGTCGTGAGCGGCGAGCGCCGAGAAGAATGCTGCGGTGACCCCGGGACGATCCCGGCCGGTCACCGTGGCCAGCACGGTGGTGGGGCGCATCAGCCGACCCTGGCGGCCGGCCCTGCACCCGCTCCGGGGTTCAGTTGCCCGGATCCGGGTCCCGGTGCCCCGCGCGCGCACCGTCGGATCCCACCGCGGAACCTGCCGTACCCGCACCTGCCGCGCTGAGCGCGACGTGCCGCCGCCCCGCATGCGCCTCGGCCTCGAGCCGGTCCAGCAGGTGTGGGTAGTGGTGCTCGAATGCAGGCCGTTCGGAGCGGATCCGCGGGATCGACGTGAAGTTGTGTCGCGGCGGCGGGCTGGACGTCGCCCACTCGAGGGAGTTGCCGTAACCCCATGGGTCGTCGGAGGTGACGATCTCACCGAATCGGTAGGACCGGTACATGTTGTAGATGAAGGGCAGCAGCGAGGCGCCGAGGACGAACGAGCCGATCGAGGAGAACGTGTTCAGCCCGGTGAACCCGTCGGTGGGCAGGTAGTTGGCGTACCGGCGCGGGAAGCCCTCGGCACCGAGCCAGTGCTGCACGAGGAAGGTCGCGTGGAAGCCTAGGAACGTCATCCAGAAGTGCAGCTTGCCCAGCTTCTCGTCCAGGTAGCGGCCGGTGAACTTCGGGAACCAGAAGTAGATCCCCGAATACACCGCGAACACGATCGTCCCGAACAGGACGTAGTGGAAGTGCGCGACGACGAAATAGCTGTCGGCCACGTGGAAGTCGACCGGCGGGCTGGCCAGCAGCACACCGGTGAGGCCGCCGAACAGGAACGTCACCATGAACCCGAGCGCGAAGATCATCGGCGTCTCGAACGTCACCGACCCGCCCCACATCGAGCCGATCCAGTTGAAGAACTTGATCCCGGTCGGGACGGCGATCAAGAACGTCATCACCGAGAAGAACGGCAGCAGCACCGCCCCGGTGGTGAACATGTGGTGGGCCCACACCGACAGCGACAGCGCCGCGATCGACAGCGTCGCGAAGACCATGCCCTTGTAGCCGAACAGCGGCTTGCGGCTGAACACCGGGATGACTTCGGTGATGATCCCGAAGAACGGCAACGCGACGATGTAGACCTCGGGGTGGCCGAAGAACCAGAACAGGTGCTGCCAGAGCACCGCCCCGTCGTTGGCGGCCACGAAGACCTGGGCACCCATGTGCCGGTCGATCCACAGCACGAGCAGCGCAGCGGTGAGGATCGGGAAGGCGAGCAGCACCAGCAGGCTGGTCACCAGGATGTTCCACGTGAAGATCGGCAGCCGGAACATCGTCATGCCGGGCGCGCGCAGCGTGATCACCGTGGTGACCATGTTGACGCCACCGAGGATGGTGCCGAGACCGGCGATCGCGAGTCCCAGAATCCACAGGTCGATCCCGGCCCCGGGGTTGTTCACCTCGTCCGAGAGCGGCGTGTACATCGTCCAGCCTGCGTCCGCGGCGCCGCCGGGCGTGACGAACCCGAGCATGGCGATGGTCGCGCCGAACAGGTAGAGCCAGTACGAGAAGGCGTTCAGGCGCGGGAACGCGACGTCGGGCGAGCCGATCTGCAGCGGCATCACGAGATTGGCGAAGGCGAACACGATCGGCGTGGCGAAGAACAGCAGCATGATCGTGCCGTGCATGGTGACGAGCTGGTTGTACTGCTCGGGCGTGAGGACCTGCATGCCCGGACGGGCCAGTTCGATGCGCATCAGCATCGCCATGACGCCGCCGATGGCGAAGAAGATCAGCGAGGTGACCAGGTACATCCGACCGATCAGCTTGTGGTCGGTCGTGCGCAGCATCTGGCCCAGCAGCGCGCCCTTGCGGAACTCGTGCGGGGGGAACGGACGCGCAACGATCGGTTCGGGCCCGATCGGCTCAGGCGCACCGGTGGTGGGCCGCTCGGCAGTCGTGGTCACTGCGCCACCAATCTGTCAGCACTACTGTCAGCAATTCGTCAGGCGTCTGTCGCTGGCTACCTCTGCTTCGAAGAATAACCACGTCTGCTTCCGGTGCGGCGCCCAGGGCAGGAGAAATCGAGTACGCCGTAAACCCCCGTACGCGGTCATCGGCCACGTCATGAGGTTAACTCCGCGGCCGGCCGGTGCAAGGACGCGCCGATCGCCCTTTTGTCCTCATATGTCCGGCGAGCGGAGTCCTGGGCCGGCACGGCACAATCGCAGCTGTGAGCGCCACTGCCCCGAGTCCGCACGAAGACCTCGATCGCTTCGTCCGGGCCCGGCTGCGGGAGTCGAGTGTGCTGCACACGAACGGCCCAGCTCCTGACCAGCGCCGGCTCGACCTGTTCGACGCGATGGCGGGAAGCCGGCTGCTCGACATCCAGGCACGCCGCATGCGCGAGAAGGGTCTGGGTTTCTACACGATCGGGTCGGCCGGTCACGAGTCGAACGCGCTACCTCGCCGACGCCCTGCGCCCGTCCGACCCGGCCCTGCTGCACTACCGCGCGGGTGGCTTCTTCCTCGCCCGGGGCCTGCAGGCCGGACGCAGCGCTGGACGACCTGCTTCGCGCAGTCCTGCTCGGCATGGTCGCCGCGGTCGCGGACCCCGCCTCGGGCGGGCGGCACAAGGTCTGGGGCGACGCATCGCTGGCGGTGATCCCGCAGACCTCGACGATCGCCTCGCACCTGCCCCGCGCGGTCGGAGTCGCGTTCGCGATCGGTCGAGCACGCCGGCTCCGGCGCGAGACACGGTGGCCCCGCGACGCCGTCACCGTCTGCACGTTCGGCGACGCCAGCCTCAACCACTCGACCGCGGTCGGTGCGCTCAACACGGCCGGCTACTGCGTCGCGCAGGGCCTTCCGCTCGCGCTCGTCCTCGTGTGCGAGGACAACGGGCTGGGCATCTCGGTTCCGACTCCGGCCGGGTGGGTCGCCGCGGCGGCGCAACGTCCCGGGATCGGGTACCTGAGCGCCGCCGGTGACGACCCCGGTGGCGCCGCCGAGGCCGCCCGGCAGGCCGTCGCGATCGCCCGGACGCGAACGACGTCCGGTGCTGCTGCACCTGCGGACCGTCCGCTTCCTCGGCCATGCCGGCACGGACGTCGAGACGCGGCTACCGCACCGCGGCCGAGATCGTCGCCGATCGCGACCACGACCCGCTGCTCGCCCTCGCCGCGTCGCTGCACGGCGTGGACGTGTTGGCCCGCTACGACGAGATCGCGGCCCGGATCGCCGCTCTCACCGATGAACTCGGCACCGAGCCGACACTCACCGGTGCGGCGGAGATCGCCGGCCCGATCGCGCCGCGCGAACCCGCGGCCGAACTCGCCGAGTCACGGCGCCAGGCACCGGTCGAACTCCGCGAGCGGGTGTTCGGCGGGCGGCTGCCCGAGCAGGCCGGCGCGCTCACGCTCGCGCAGACGATCAACGCCGCGCTTGCCGACGCGCTCGCCGCGCGTCCCGAGGCAGTCGTGTTCGGCGAGGACGTGGGACGCAAGGGTGGCGTCTACGGGCTGACCCGCGGCCTGCAGCAGCGGTTCGGGCCGGCACGGGTCTTCGACACCCTGCTCGACGAGCAGGCGGTGCTCGGGCTGGGCCTCGGTTTCGGGGTGAGCGGGCTGCTGCCGATACCCGAGATCCAGTACCTCGCCTACCTGCACAACGCCGAGGATCAACTGCGCGGCGAGGCGGCCAGCCTGCGCTTCTTCGCCAACGGCACCTTCACCAACCCGATGGTCCTGCGCGTCGCCGGGCTGGGCTACCAGAAGGGCTTCGGCGGGCACTTCCACAACGACAATGCCGTCGCGGTGCTCCGCGACATCCCGGGACTGGTCGTCGCGGTGCCGGCCCGGCCCGAGGACGCCGCCCCGATGCTGCGGTCCTGCCTGGCCGCCGCGGCGGTGTCCGGGCAGGTGAGCGTGTATCTCGAGCCGATCGCGCTCTACCACGAGCGGGACCTGTACCAACCCGGCGACCGCGCCTGGCTCGGCACCTACGCCACTGACGTGGACATCCCGATCGGCTCGGCGAGAACGCACGGGTTGGGCACCGACCTGACGATCGTCACGTTCGGCAACGGCGTCCGGATGGGGCTGCGCGTGGCGGGGCGGCTGTCCTGGGAGGGCATCGGTGCGCGCGTGCTCGACCTGCGCTGGATCGCTCCGCTACCCGTCGCCGACCTGCTGCGTGAGGCGAGCGCGACCGGTCGGGTCCTGATCGCCGACGAGACCAGACACAGCGGCGGGGTGGGCGAGGGGATCATCGCCGCCCTCGTCGAGAACGGCTTCACCGGCCGGATCCGCCGGGTCGCCAGCCACGACAGCTACGTGCCGCTCGGTGATGCCGCGAACGCGGTGCTGCTGTCCGAGGCCCAGATCGAGGCTGCGGCGCACAAGCTGCTGCGCTGACCCGCCGCGCGTGTGCCTCAGCGGCGCGTGCCGGCCACGGTGGCGACGGCGGTCGCCAGGGCCAGGGCCGTGACCGCGGCGGCGACCACGAACCCGCGGCCGGTCCCCGTCGCCAGCGCCGCGGACGCCGTCCCCTGCCCGGCCGCCGAGAACGCGACGGTGCCGAGGACGGCGAGGCCGATCGCGCCGCCGACCTGGCGCGAGGTGTTGAACATCCCGGACGCCAGGCCGGAGTCGCCGGGCGCGACTTTCGCCATCGCGATCAGGGTGAGCGGCACGGTCGTTATGCCGAAGCCCGCGTAGGTGACGATCGTCGGCCCCAGCAGCCCGGTCAGCAACCCGCCGGAGCTGTCGATGCGCGAGAGCCAGGCCAGCCCGGCGACGGCGAGCACGAGGCCGCCGACGATGAGCACGCGCGGCCCGGTCCGTCCGACGATGCGCGAGCCGAGCCTGGCGCTGCCCATGAGGATCAGCGACAGCGGGACGTAGATCAGCGCCGTCCGCAGCGGGCTGTAGTGCCAGACCCGTTGCAGGTACAGCGTCATGAAGAAGTAGACGCCGAACATGGCCGTGCTCTCGAGCATGAGCACGACCAGGGTGCCGGTGCGCTGCCGGTTGGCTAAGAACCGCAGCGGCACCAGGGGTTCCGGCGAGCGGGCTTCGATCACGACGAAGCCCGCGATCAGGACGAGGGCCAGGCCGATCGTGAGCAACACGATCGCGTCCGACCAGTGCGAGACGCCGCGCGAGTCCGTCGCCGAGCGGATCAGCCCGTAGACCAGCGCGCCCACACCGAGCGTCCCGGTCACCGCACCGGCCACGTCGAAGCGACCGCGGTGCGGCGGCGGTTCACGCAGCGCCCGCGGCGCGAGGTAGAGCACGGCCAGCCCGACCGGGACGTTGACGAACATCACCCAGCGCCACGACAGCGACGTCGCGATCAACCCGCCGACGACGAGGCCGAGCGGGCCGCCGATCCCCGCGATCACCGTGTACACGCCCAGTGCGCGGTTGCGGACCTCGCCCTCGGCGAACGTCGTCGCGATCAGCGACAGCGCTGCCGGCGACGCCACAGCGGCCCCGATCCCCTGCAGCACGCGCGAAGCGAGCAGCCACCACGGCGCAGGGGCCAGGCCGGCCAGCAGCGAGGCGAGAGTGAACAGGGTCAGGCCGGCCATGAACGTCCGGCGGAGCCCGAGCAGGTCCCCCGCGCGCCCACCGAGCAGCAACAGGCCGCCGAACGCGACCGAGTACCCGGTGACCACCCACGTCAGCCCGGTGTCGGAGAAACCCAGCCCGGACTGGATCTTCGGCAACGCGATGTTCACGATCGTGGCGTCGAGGAGGAAGAGCAGTTGCGCCGCACTGATCGTCCACAGTGCGAGCCGCTGCCGCGCCCTCGCCGCGTCCGGGACGACGTACTGATCCTGAACGGTCACCGGCCGGGACGTCCCGCCGCGGCGATCGCGAGCCGCTGCCGCAGCGGTTCACGCAGCACCTTGCCGATCGCGTTCCTCGGCATCTGCCACAGGAACTGCACGCGGTCGGGCCACAGCACTCGGGCCATCCGCTCGCCGTCGAGGTAGGCGTGCAGCTGCTCGAGCATCGGCGGCTCGCGGTCGTAGACCACGACTGCGCAGGCGAGCTCGGCACCGGGTACGTCCGGGTCGGGATACCCGACGAGGGCGACGTCGGTGATGTTCGGGTGCCGTCGCAGCACGCCTTCGACCTCGAGCGTCGAGATCTTCTGGCCGCTCGCCCGCGTGATCAGATCGGTGCGGCGGCCGGTGATGCGGATGCCACCTCGCCCGTCCGGGCGCGCCAGGTCACCGGTGTCGAACCAGCCGTCGGAGTCCAGGCAGCCTCGGTAGAGCTCCTGCTGGTCGAGGTAGCCGAGGCACTGCGATGCGCCGCGGACCCACAACCGCCCGGCCCCGTCCTCGCCGGCGGGATCGGCGTCGATGCGCAGCTGCATCCACGGCACGGCCCGCCCGTCACTGTGCGCACCCCAGCCCGGCGGGTCGCCGGGACGGGTGATGGTCACTGTCCCGTTCTCGGTCATCCCCCACAGCGTGTGGAGCGGGACGCCGAACACCTGCTCGACCTGCGCGACCAGATCAGGGTGCACGGGCGCCGAACCCGACGTCAGGTGTGCGAGCGCGGTGGTGTCGCGCGGCGCGGCCCGCTGGGCGTCGAGCAGCGCGACGAGATAGCTCGGCGAGCAGTAGGACCAGCTCACCCGGTGCCGTTGGATCAGGTCGAGCAGCAACGCCATATCGGTGTTGGTGTCCTGCAGCACGCTCGTGGCACCGAGCAGGACCGGCATCAGCCCGGCGTAGGTCGCCCCGGCCATGTGGGTCAGGTAGTTCGGGATCGACACCACATCGTCACCGGTGAGGCGATGCGCTTCGACCACTGCCCGAGCCGCGGCGTAGCAGGTGTTCGGGCTGTGCACGACACCCTTCATCCGGCCGGACGTCCCCGAGGTGTAGAGCAGGATCATCGGGTCGTCCGGGCCGGCCGGCTCGGGTAGGTGCGCCGGGGCCGCCAGCAGCGCGTTGAAGTCGGCGCCGAGCGCGATCCGGTGTTCGAGGTCCGGCGCGCTGATGTCGGCCAGCCTGCCGAGGTCGTCGGTGACGCACATCTTGGCCGCGCTGGAGGTCAGGACGATCTCGAGCTCGCGCGCGGCCAGCGTCGGGATCACCGGCGCCGCGACCGCGCCGATCCGTGCGCAGGCGAGGTAGAGCGGCACCAACTCCCACCGGTTGGGCAGGTAGGCGACGACGACGTCACTGCGGCCGATTCCCAGTCCGTGCAGCCCGGCCGCGAGCCGCTCCGCGGTGTCCGCGAGTTCGGCGTAGGACACGGTGCGGGCCGCGCGCCCGTCGACGTAGCCGATGATCGCGGGATGATCGGGTCGCGCGCGGGCATGCGCGGCGAGGTCGTCCAGGAACGTGCTGCGCCGCCACCAGCCCGCGCGGTAGTACGTGTCGATGACGTCGGGGGTGGGTAGGCCCACGGAGTCCCACATAGGTATAGACCCTTCCCAGCTTGATTCGGTTTCGGTCACGACGGAGGTAGCAGTGAAGATCGGGGTTCTCGGGTGGGACTACGGCGAGGAAGACCCGGATTCGCCCGGGCTGGCGGACCTGGGCCGCGAGCTCGGGCACGACACGTCACTGTTCACGCTCGAAGAGATCAGCTACGCGACGACGGGCGATTCGGTGGAGGTGCTGCTCGCCGGTCAGCCGGCGTCTGCCTTCGACGCGGTGATCTCGCGCGCGAACCTCTACGGCGTGTGGAAGGACGGCGACCAGCTCTACAACGGCTGGCCCGACCGGGTCGAGCGGCTGACCATGCTCAGTCGCGTCCCCGGCCTCAAGCTGTTCGATCCGGCCGATGCGTGGATCGCCGGGTACAGCAAGTTCCTCAACGCCCAGCGGCTCGCCGCAGCCGGAATCCCCACGCCCCCGGTCCGGTCGGCGACCGCGCCGGAGGACGTCGCGGCCGCCGTCGACGAGTGGCATGACGTGATCGTCAAGCCGTCCTTCGGCCTGCGCGGCATGGACGTCGAGCGGATCATCGATCCGATCGGGCAGGTCGGTCTCGTCCGCGACCTGCTCGCCCGCTACGGGACGCTGGCCTGCCAGCCGTTCCACCCGACCGAGTTCGGCGAGTTCCGGATCACCGTCGGCGGGGAGGTCGCGGCGATCTGCATGCTCAAACTGCCCGCCGCGGGCAGCTGGCGCTGCAAGACGCTCGAAGGTGCCAGCTTCGAGCGCTACGACCCGCCCGATGAGCTTGTCGACCTGGCGCTGCGAGCGACTCGGGCGATGGACATGACCCTCGCCGGCCTGGACATCCTGCCGACAGCCGACGGCGGTTGGACGGTGCTCGAAGTCAACCCGGTCGCGGGGTTCCTCGACATCTTCGGCCAGGGTCCGCGCCGCGACACGATGGTCGGCGTGTACGACTGGGTGGCCGCGCACGTGTGAATCCCGGCGCAGGTGGGTACGCCGAGACAAAGGCGGTGAAGGGCGCATATCGTCTCTCACCATGCGAAAGGTACCTACCGTGACGATCGAGTCGCCTGCTGCCCTGTCCGCCCACTCTCCTTTGTCTGTGCCGCTGTCGTCCGCACCGCTCGCGATCGACGGCGGCGACCCCGTCCGCAGCAAGCCGTGGCCGACCTACGAGGGCGGTGACGTCTGGATCTCTCAGGCCGACGAGGCGGCGGCGATCGAGGCCGTCCGGCAGAAGCTGTACTTCCGCTACGACGAGCGCCCGATCGACCAGACGAACGCCGGGCGGTTCGAGCAGCGACTGTGCGGCATCTTCAACGTGCGCAACGCCCTCGCCTGCGCGAGCGGCACGACGGCGATCGCCCTGGCGCTGATGGCGCTCGGTCTCGAGCGCGGCGCTCGGGTCGCCTGCCCGGCCTTCACCTTCGCCGCCACGCCGAGCGCGATCGTGCTCGCCGGCCTGCAGCCGGTACTCGTCGACTGCGACGAGAACCTGCACCTGGACCTCGCCAGCCTGCGGCAGGTGCTCGACACCGGCGTGGACGCGATCGTCGTCGTGCACATGCGCGGCTTCGCCAGCGACATGGATGCGATCTGCGCGCTGGCCGCCGAACGCGGGGTACCGGTCGTCGAGGACGCGGTTCCGGCGCTCGGCGCCCGGCTGCGCGGTCGGCCGCTCGGGACGTTCGGCCGCTTCGGCGCCTTCAGCACGCAGTCGGACAAGTCCCTGAACACCGGTGAGGGCGGCTTCCTGATCACCGACGACGACACGGCCTTTGCCAAGGCCGTCGTCCTCTCGGGAGCGTACGAGGGACGCGCCTGGCGTCACTTCGAGGACGGCCCGCCGGCCATCGACCAGTTTGCGTACCCGATCTTCAGCTTCCGGATGGACGAGATCCGGGCAGCACTCGCCGATCGCCTGCTCGATCGCCTGCCCGCACGTCTGGCCGCGCACAAGCGCGTCTACCAGCGGGTGAGCGACGGGTTGGCAGGCGTTCCCGGGATCGCCCTGCGCGAGCCGGTGGCCGACGGCGCCTATCTCGGCGAGGCACTGGTGTTCCGGCTGCCAGGAACGACGATCACCGACGCCACCTGGTTCGCGAATGCGCTGTGCGCGGAGGGCATCGCCGCGCGAGCGCTCGGTGACCCCGTCCGCCCGAACGTCCGCGCGTTCTGGAACTGGCGGTTCCTGGTGGGTGCGGACGAGGCGGCGGCGAAGGCGCTGTGCCCGACGGCGGCGACCTGCGTGACCGAAGCAATCGACGTCCCGCTCTCGGCGAATCTGAGCGCCGACGACTGCGACCAGCTCGTCGAAGCGGTCAGCCGCGTCGCCGAAGCACGCATGGCCGGCTGAGGCCCGCCATGCACTACCTGCTCGCTGATCCGACCCTGTCCAGACGCACCGCGGGTGAGGAGTTCGCCCGCGTCGTCCACTCCGGGCGCGACGCCGGCGACGACGTCGCGGTACAACTCGCGGTGGCGCTCACCACGACGTTCCCGCTCGCCAAGCACCGGCCCCGCTACACGGTGCGCCACCTGCTCAAGACCACGACGGCCGTCGACGAGCCGGTCAGCTACGTCAGCGAGGCGCCGAGCGACACGGGGCCGGCGAAGTCCGGCGCGGCATACACCGACACCCCCGAAGCGCGCTTCCGACCCGTGCTCGCCACCGCTGAGCTCACCGAGCTGAGCGTCGAAGTTCCGCTGCCCAAAGGGATTTCCGACGACCTCGCGCTCTTCGCGGCATGGGTCGATCACCGCGTCGTGGTGCGGCTGTGCACCGTCGAGAACGATGTCCTGCTCAACGGCAGCGCCGACCGCAAGGTGCCCGGCATCCTGAACCTGCGCGACGTGCGGCGGCGACCGGCGCGCGGCGATCTCGATGACGAGCTCACCGCCGCCGCGGCCGAGGTCGAAGAGACCGGCGGTTCGTGCGACGGCATCGTCGCCCACCCGGACGTGTACTGGCGTCTCGTGCGGTCCGGGCTGCTGGCACGCCTCGGCGAGGTCGGTGTTCGTGTGTCACGCACCCGGATGATCCCTGCCGGCCAGGTGCTGCTCGGTGACCTGCGCGCGGCGGTCACGCTGCTCGACACCGGCGCTTCGACGGTGGCCCTCAGCCGCGGCGCCGCCGAGGACGGTGCCGACGTGGTGCGTGCGACGCAACGGGTGGGACTCGCGGTGCACCTGCCGCAGCACTTCGTCCTGCTGGACGTGGGATGAGCGTTCTCTACGTCACCGGGTGGTGTCGTAGCGGGACGACGTTGCTCGGCAACCTGTTGAACGAACTGCCCGGCGTCGTCCACGTCGGCGAACTGCACTACCTGTGGCGCAACGGGGTGCTGGAGACCGGCACCAACACCGACTGCGGGTGCGGCCAGCCGGTGGCCGAGTGCCCGCTGTGGGACAAGGTGCTCTCGGCGATCGTCGCGCCGACCTCGTCGCGCAGCGCCGAGGCGCGGGCAGCGATCGCGGACCAGCACGCGCTGTTGCGCACGCGGCACACTCGCGCGCGGCTGCGCGAGCCCGGCCCGGGTCGTGCGGCTGTGGACCGGATCGTGCGGCAGTACCGCGCAATCGCCGAAGCCACGGACGCGCGCATCGTCGTCGACAGTTCCAAGTACCCGGCCGAGGCGGCCGCGCTGTGCCGACGCGACGATGTGGACGTGCGCGTGCTGCACCTCGTTCGCGACCCGCGTGCCACGGCTCATTCGTGGCGGCGCGCCAAGGCGTACATCCCGGCGATGAGTGTCGCGCGCAGCAGTGCGTACTGGACCGGCTTCAACGCCGCATCGGACGCGGTCGGCCGCGCGTTCCCGGACCGTTACCTGCGCCTGCGCTACGAGGACTTCGTCAGTTCACCGGCGGCAGCGCTGCGGGACGTGCTCGACCTGTGCGGGCTGGCTGACCCCCCGCCGGTGGACGCGCAGGGCAGCGCCACGCTGGGTACCAACCACACCGTCACCGGCAACCCCGACCGGATGGTTCGCGGCCCGGTCGTCGTGCGTCCTGATGATCGGTGGCGCCAGCAGGCCGGCCGCCGTGACCGGTTCGCTGCCACCGTGCTCGCCCTGCCGCTGCTACGCCGTTACGCCTACGGACTGACCTGATGGATCTCGGACTGCGGGGACGGGTCGCGCTCGTCGCGGGCGCGACGAGCGGGCTGGGCCTGGCGGCGGCGCGGGCGCTGGCCGCGGAGGGCTGTCACATCTCGATCTGCGGCCGCGACCCGGCCCGGCTCGACACGGCCGTAGCGACCCTGCTGCCCGTCGCGCGCGTGTTCGCGCAGACGGTCGACGTGACCGATGACGCTGCTGCCCGCGCGTGGGTCGACGACACCGTGGCCGAGTTCGGCTCGGTGCACATCGTGGTGACGAACGCGGGCGGTCCGCCGCCGGGCCCGGTCGATGCCTTCGACGCGTCCGCACATCGCGCCGCCTACGACGCGGCGGTCGTCCCCCACATCGGCCTGACGCTTGCGGCACTCCCGCACCTGCGGTCGGCCGGCTGGGGCCGGGTGCTGCTGATCGCGTCCGAGACCGTGCGCCAGCCGATCCCCCGTTACGGCTTGTCGAGCACGGTCCGGCCGGCGCTGCTGGGATTCGCCCGTTCGCTCGCAGGGACGCTGGGCGGCAGCGGCGTCACGGTGAATGTCCTCGCTCCGGGCTATCACGACACCGACGGGCTGCGCGGCCAGTTCGCCTCGTCCGAGGAGGCCGACGCGGCCTTCGCGACGATCGCCGAGGGCATACCGGTCGGCCGGCTGGGACGGCCGGCCGACTTCGGCGCGGTTGCCGCGTTCCTCGCGAGCGAGCACGCCTCGTTCATCACCGGGACGACCCTGCTCGTCGACGGCGGCGCGACCCGCGGAATCTGAGGCCGGCTCGCAGCGAGTCCGGCCGCATCGGCGCCGGCAGCGGCACTCGCAACCCGGCCGGCAGCAGGTAGTCCCCCGCCCGCATCCGCAACATCAGCGCCACGGCGGTGATCGCGCCGAAGGCGGCCAGCAACACCGCGGCGACGATCGCGGTGACACCGAGCGCGAGCCGGACGGGGGGCGCCGCTCCCAGAGCCGCGACGATCGGGCTCACGAGCACGCCGGCGACCACGAGCGCGACGGACAGGAACGCGTCCAGCCACATGACGGCACGCAGCGTGCGGTCGAAGCGGGCGATCCTGTTCGCGGTCCCGGTCATGACCCGAGCCAACCAAGCCCTCGTGCCCTGGTCGATTACCTCGGGGGTCATGGCTGCCCGGCACCGGCTACAGCGTGAGGGCGGTCCGGACGGCTGACGGCAACGCGTCGATCGACGCCTGCTGCTGCGCCGCATACAACTCGAACGGGTCGGCGACGGGGGCGCCGATGACGGCCGACAGCCACCCGATGTCGCGGTGGCTGCCTTCGACTGCGCCGTCCTTCGTGCCCTCGCCGGACAGATTCGACTGGAAGATCCCGGCTGCCGAGCGCGGCAGGAAGTCCTCGTACACGATCGGGGTCAGCGCGACGACGCCGTCAGCCGCGAGGTCGGCGAGCGAACCTGAGCGCAGCGGGGCCTGACCGGTCGGCGCGATCGTGAAGTAGGCGAGGCCGGACTGCAGCAGGCCGAGTTCCGACGTCGGCAACGCGACGTTCCAGGCCACCTCACCGTGGCCGGCCAGCGAGTCGTATCGGTCGCGCCCGGCAGGAGTCAGCGCCATGCCGCGTGCCTCGACCTCGCCGAAACGCACCCGGAGCGATCCCTCGACGACGTCGCCGGTCTCGGTGCGGAAGCGTCGCGGTTCGGCCAGCGCGCGGAAGGACGTCTGGCGCAGCAGCAGGTCCGGTCCGGCCCACCGCGGTGGACCCTGAATGGTGTCGATCATGGCGATCCCACGCCGTGACATGCGGGCATACAACTCGTCTATGTCGAGCACGCGCGGGGTGAGGTGGTTGATGTGCGTCGACGCCACGCCGCCGATGTCCGCCGCGACCGACGAGACCCGCTCGAGTTCGGCGTACCAGCCCGCGTCAACGGGCTCGCGGGAAAGGGTGAATGCCTCGACGGCCAGTTTGAGCAGGTGCTCGGCGTCGTCTTCGGCCAGCCCACCCTCTGCGCCGGCCCGGTCGGCCAGCTCGAGCAGCGCGGGCGGGAACAGCGTCCGGCGCTCGAGGAACGTGTCCAGGCGAGCCTGGAGCTCGCGATCGAAGAAGCGCCGGTCGTCGGTCACCAGCATCGAGGTGAACATCCGGAACGGGTTGCGCGCCAGTTCGTCGGTGGCGACCGGCCGGAACGCCGTCGACACCACGGGGATCGCGGAGGTGGCCGTGTCGCGCAGGTCGTAGTAGCCGACCGGGTGCATGCCGAGCGCGCCGAGGATCCGCGCCACCTGGCGCAGCTCGGCCGGCGTGCCGACCCGGATCGCCCCGTGCCGTTCGGCCGTCACGCGCGCGATCGTGCCGAGGCGTTGGGCGCTGGCACCGTCACGCTCGACGACGTCCTCGTTGACCGCCGAGGCCACCTCGACCAGCGTCGTGTACGCCGGAACCTCGCGGCCGTACACCCCCGCCATCCGGGCAGCGAACGCCGCGCGCAGGTCGCTGAAAGACCAGTGCCTCATCCGAATGCGCGAAGGACCCGGTCGATCGCGTCGACGGCCCGGTCGATCTCGCCGACGGTCACGGTCAGCGCCGGACGCACCCGCAGGCTCGTCGTCCCGCTGCCGAGCACGAGCACCCGCTCGTCCTCGCGCAGCCGCTGGATCATCTGGTCGCGAAGCGCCGCGGTCGGCAGTGTGAACGCGCACATCAGGCCACGACCGCGGACCTCAGCCACGGCCGGGTGACGCTCGGCGAGGTCGTGCAGGCGAGCGATCAGGTGCGCACCGACCTCGGCCGCCCGCTCGATCAACCCGTCGGCCTCGATGACCTCCAGGATGCGTCGGGCGCGAACCATGTCGGTCAGGTTGCCGCCCCAGGTGGAGTTGATCCGGGACGAGACCGCGAAGACGTTGGTGGGCACCTCGTCCACCCGGCCGCCGGCCATCACGCCGCACACCTGGGCCTTCTTGCCGAACGCCACGACATCCGGAGCGACACCGAGCTGCTGGTAGGTCCACGCGGACCCCGTCATGCCGACGCCGGTCTGCACCTCGTCCATCACGAACAGCGCGTCGAACTCCCGGCACAGTGCCTGCATCGCCTGGAAGAACTCGGGCCGGAAGTGGTTGTCGCCGCCCTCGCCCTGGATCGGTTCGGCGATGAAGCAGGCGATGTCGTGCGGGTAGGCCTCGAACGCGGCGCGCGCCTCGGCGAGCGCCACACGCTCGGCGGCCTCGACGTCCTCGGTCCCGTTGATCGACGGCGCCGAGATGCGTGGCCAGTCGAACTTCGGGAAGCGGGCGACCTTGTTCGGGTCGGTGTTGGTCAGGCTCATCGTGTAACCGGTGCGCCCGTGGAACGCCTTCTGCAGGTGCAGCACCTTGGTGCCCAACTCGGGGTCGAGGCCGCGCGCTTGGTTCCACTGGCTCTTCCAGTCGAAGGCGACCTTGAGGGCGTTCTCGACCGCGAGGCCGCCGCCGTCGATGAAGAACAGGTGCGGCAGCGCGGGGTCACCGAGGACGCGCGCGAACGTCTCGACGAAGCGGGCCATCGGTACCGAATACACGTCGGAGTTGCTCGGCTTGTTGAGCGCGACCTGGCCGAGCTCGGCCACGAAGTCGGCGTCCCCGGCCAGCGCCGGATGGTTCATCCCCAGCGCGGACGAGGCGAAGAAGGTGAACATGTCCAGATAGCGGGTGCCGTCGCGCGCGTCCACGATCGTCGAGCCGAGCGAGGCGTCCAGGTCGAGGACCAGCTCGTACCCGTCGGCCAGCATGTGCCGGGCGATCGTCGCGTGGACGTCAGCGGGCGCGATCCGGGGAAGCTGCGTCATCGTCATGACCCCATTCTATCCGGAAGATTTCCTGTAACACAGGCCGTTCGCCGGATTATTTCCGTCACACCAGCCCTGCCGCCACCACCAGCAACGCCATCCACGGTCCGCGGTCAATCCTGCGTCGCGGGGCGCGCACGCCGCTCGAAGAACGTCTGCAGCACGACCGTCGTCCGGGTCGACACATTGGCCCGCCGGCGGATCTCGCGGATCAACTCCTCGAGCGCGGTGGGCGTCGCCACCCGCACGAAGAGCACGAAGCTGTCCTCGCCGGCCACGGAGTGGCACGACTCGATCTCGGTCAGGCCCGACAGCAGTTCCGGGATGTCGTACTCGTGGGCCGGGTCGAGCGGGGTCATCGCGACGAGAGCCCCGAGGGGCAGCCCGATCGCTTCGGGGTCGACGTCCGCGCTGTACCCGCGAACGACGTGGTCGGTCTCGAGCCGGCGTACCCGCGCCTGGACCGCGGACACCGACAGCCCACTCGCCTCGGACAGACTCTTCAGCGTGCTGCGCCCGTTCGCGATCAGCAGCGAGGCCAGCAACCGGTCCGTCGGGTCGAGCGGCTGCCGAGCCATCCCGCGACTGTATCGCCCGTCTCAGCCGGACATGGACGTGCGGACGCGCGTGCCGGATGTGATCGTCTGCAGCACGACGCAGTACCGCTCGGTCAGCCGCTGCAGGGTCTGCACCTGCTCGGCGCTCGCGTCGGAATCGAGGTCGAACGACAGCCGGATCTCGACGAAACCGACCGGCGCCTGCTTGTCGACGGCGAGCGTCCCGCGGAAGTCGAGGTCCCCGTCGGCGCGGACGGTGCCGCCCCGGACGTCGAGGCCGAGCGAGGCGGCAACCGCGCGCAGCGTGACACCGGCACAGGCGACGAGCGCTTCGAGCAGCATGTCGCCCGAGCACAGCGTGGTGCCGTCCCCGCCGGTCGCCGGGTGCAGGCCCGCCTCGGCCATCGCCCGGCCGGTGTCGACCGAGCAGCTCACTCCCTCACCGAGTCGCCCGGTCGCCGACAGCGTGATCCGCGCGGCGTCGGGGTCGGTTCGGTACCGCTCCTTGAGCGGGCCCTGGACGTCGGCGAGTGTGCTCATCCGCCGACCCTAGCGCCGGCGAGGGCGGGTGCCACCCGGCAATATCTGGGCATACGTTCGATAATCGGGTACCTTGACAGCGTGTCCACGGTCTTCCAGGCCTCGCTGCTCGATCTCGGGACCGACCCGGGTCCGGGCCCGCTCGCGCCGACGCGCACGGTGCTGGACGGGGGTGCGTGGCTCGACACCTGTCCCACGTGGGTGCGCGGCGCGGATGCGCTGTTCGAACGCCTGCGCGCGGGCGTGCCGTGGCGGGCCGAGCGCCGCCAGATGTACGAGCGGGTGGTGGCGGTGCCGCGGCTGCTGGCGTTCTACGACGAGAACGCCGCCCTGCCCGATCCGATGCTCGTCGACATCAAGGCGGCGCTGGACGCGCACTACCTCGACGAACTCGGCGAACCGTTCGCCACGGCCGGTCTGTGCTACTACCGCGACGGCCGCGACAGCGTGGCCTGGCACGGTGACCGGATCGGTCGCGGCAGCACCGAGGACACCATGGTCGCGATCGTGTCGGTGGGCGATCCCCGGTCCCTGCTGCTGCGTCCGCGTGGTGGTGGCGGACGCACGCTGCGCCACGACGTCGGGCACGGCGACCTGATCGTGATGGGTGGCAGTTGCCAGCGCGCCTGGGAGCACTGCATCCCCAAGACGGCGCAGCCGGCCGGGCCGCGGATCAGCATCCAGTTCCGCACCCGCGGGGTGCGCTAGGGGATCCTCGATCAGCCTTCGAAGATCCCGCGGAGCACCGTCCCGCACTCCTCGTCGCCCAGCACGAGCACCTCGTCGCCTGCCTGAAGATCGGTGTCGCCGCGGACGAGCACCAGGCCGCGGTCGCGGACGACGAAGCTGATCCAGGCATCGGCGGGCAGGTCGGCCAGGTCGCTGATCCGGCTACCGTCCGCCGGCGAACCGCCGCGGATGACAAAGCGGTGCACACCCTGTGGCTCGTCGCGCAACCGCACACCGAGCGCCCACGGCTCCGGCTCGATCGGGTGCATCGGAATGCGCAGCAGGTTGGCCACGACCGGCGTCAGGCTGCCTTGCACGAGGACCGAGAAGACCACCACGACGACGACGATTCCGTAGAGGCGGTCGGCGTCGGGCAGCGCTTCACGAAGGATCATCGACCCGAGCAGCAGCGGGACCGCGCCCTTGAGACCGGCGAACAGCACGAACGCGACCTCGTTTCGCGGCAACCGGGCCGGCATGAGGCACAAACCGACGACCAGTGGGCGCACCACGAACGCGATGACGACCGCCAGGACGAGGCCGGGCACCAACACGTTCGCGCGCGTCAGCACGTCGAGATCGACGGTCAACCCCAGCACGACGAATGCGACGATCTCGCCGAGGCTGGCCAGTGCGGAGTGGAAGCGCTCGATCTCCCGCTTGTACGGTGCGCGTTCGTCGCCGAGGACGATGCCGGCGACGAACACCGCGAGGAATCCCGAACCGTGCAGCAGGGTCGCCACACCGAACAGGACGAGCGCTGACGCGAGCGTCCGCAGCGGGTAGAGCCCCTCGCCGGGCAGACTGACGTGCTGCATGAACTTGAGCAGCGCCTGCCCGCCCACCAACCCGATGAGCGCCCCGACGACCATCTGCAACACGAACTGCAGGCCGACCGTGCCGAAGGCGCCCGCGCTCAACTCCCCGGCGACGATCAGGCTGGACATCAGCGCGATGCCCACCGGGTCGTTCGCGCCGGACTCCCCCTCGAGCACCGTCCCGCTGCGGCCGGTGATCTCGCGCTGGCCGAGGACGGAGAACACCACGGCCGGGTCGGTCGGCGCGATGGCCGTGGCCACCAGGACCGCGACGTACCAGTCCAACCCGAACGCGTAGTGCAGCAGCGCAGCGCCACCGGCGGTGGTGAGGAACGTCCCCGCGATGCCGACGATGCCGATCGCCCCGGCGGCGGCGGAGAACCGATCTCGGCCGATGTGCATACCGCCGTCGAACAGGATGAAGATCAGTGCGATCGTCAGGATGTCTTCGACGACGTTGATCGACGGGGTTTCCAGGTCCGGGATGGAGTTCGCCGCGATCGCGGTCGCGGCGAGCACGAGCAGCGGAACCGGAACGCGCAACCGCTCGGTCAGCCGGTTCGAGAGCACGGCCACGAGGGCGACCAACGCGCACAGCAGCACGATCAGCGCGAAGTGACGTGCCTGGTCCACAGCTACATCCTTACGGGCATCAGCGAACGGATGCCGACCAGACTTCCCGGCGCTCCTGGCGGCCACCCTATCCAGCGGTCCGGCGCAACTGTGCGATGACAGCGAGCCGCGCGGCGGCGCCCGTCCGCGCGGCACCCGGGCTGTCCGGTCGGCGTCACCCGCGCCCTAGGCTGAGCGGATGCCGCGCCGGTCCCGCCTCATCCGTGCGCACCGACGGATCAGCGCCTTCGACTCGTGGCTGCTGACCAAGTCGCACCAGGTCGACTCGCCGATCGCCGACCGCGCGCTGCTGGCCGCCAGTTCAGCGGCGAACAGATCCAAGGTGTGGTTCGCCACCGCGATCCTGCTCGGTCTGTTCGGTGGTCGGCGCGGACGGCGGGCGGCCCGGCGCGGGGCGTTGTCGATCGCGCTGACCTCCTCGGTCGTCAACGGACCGGTGAAGCTGGCGCTGCGCCGGCGGCGGCCACCCTCGCGGATCGTGGCGCACCGGCCGAACCTGCTCGTCGCCCCCACGTCGTTCTCCTTCCCGTCCGGGCACTCGGCATCGGCGTTCGCGTTCGCGACCGGCGTCGCGGCCGAGTTGCCGGTAGCCGCCGTTCCTGTCTTCGCCGCCGCGTCGGTCGTCGCGTACTCGCGCGTGCACACCGGCGTCCACTACCCGGGCGACGTCCTCGCCGGTGCGGCGTTGGGTGTGCTCGCCGGGGTCGTCGCCGGGCGGTTGATCGGTGACGGGCAGCAACTGAGCCTGCCGCGACCCGAACGCGAGCAGCTACCACGTGAAGCGGTGCTGGTGGGCAGCCCCGACGCCGGCTCGGCGGACGGGCTCGACCGCGCGAAGGCCGCGATGCGCGCAGCCGGCCTCGAGATCATCGCCGAGATCACGGTCGACGAGGCCGAGCGGTTGCAGGACTTCCTCGAGCTGGAGAACCGGCCGATCTTCGTCGCCGCGGGCGGGGACGGCACCGTCGGTGCCGTGGCCGACTGGATCGCAGGCAGCGGCGCGCTGCTGGCGATCCTGCCGCTGGGCACGTCCAACGATGTGGCACGTTCGCTGGGAATCCCACTCGACCCGCAAGCTGCGGCCCGCGTCCTGACCGAGGGCGCGGCGCGCACGATCGACGCGGGACGCCTCGCCGTACCCGGGCAGCGGCCGCGCCATTTCGTCCATGCCGCGACGGTCGGACTCAACGTCCACTTCGCGGAACTGGCCACCAGTTCGTCGCTGCGCCGTCGCTTCGGCCGGTTCACCTACGCCGTAGCAGCGACGCGCGCCTTGCGTGATCACAAGCCGTTCGAGTGCGAGCTGCACTACGAGGATCACGTCGAGCGGCTCACCCTGGCGCAACTGTCGATCGTCAACGCCCCGGTGTTCGGCGGCTCGCTCGACCTGAGAGTTCCCACCGCCCAGGTCGACGACCGGCAACTGATGGTGATCGCGGTCGAGCAGGAATCGATCGCCAAGCTGCTCTTCGGCGCGGCCCTGACGGTCCTCGGCGACCGGCGGCATGCGGGCGGGGTGCACGCGCTGCGGGTGAGCAACCTGCGGGTCCACGTCGACCGTGCCCTGGACGTCGCGCTCGACGGCGAGATCACCGCAACGCTGCCCGCCGACTTCGAGGTGGCACCGGACGCGTTGCGGGTGATCACCCCGCTCGAACCCGACCTGCCGCGCTGACGGCCGGCGGCCACGCTCGGCCGGTCGGGCCTCGCCGCGGACTGCTCAGCTCCGCGGCGGCCGACGCCTACCGGTTATCGACTTGCTTGTCGGGTTCACCGAGATCCGGGAACAGTTCCAGCGCTTCCAGCGCCGACCTCTCATCAAGGCGCTGCAGGGCGAACCCGACGTGGACGAGGGCGTATTCGCCGACTTCGAGGTCCGGCACGAACTCGAGACAGACCTCTTTCTCCACCCCGCCGAGGTCAACCTTCGCCATCCGGGTGTGGCCCTTGTCCCACACGTCGAGGACCTTGCCGGGCACGGCTAGGCACATGCTGTCCTCCCACCGGCTTCGCTGGGCGTGGTCGGCTCGTGGCGGGCGCCGATCATCAGTTGTCCGAGCGCGAGCCCGGCGTCGCTGGGTGGGACGAGCCGGTGGCGCAGCACCCGAAAACCCTCGCTCCGCAGCGCGGACTCGCACAGTTCGGTGAGCAGCGCGTTGAGGAACACCCCACCGGACAGCGCCACCTGATCGAGGCCGGTCACCGACCGCAGGTGGTGGGCCATCGTCGTGACGAGGTCGGTGACGGCTAGGTGGAAGCGAGCCGCGATGACCGGAGCGGCAACCCCGGCGACGACGTCGGCCGCGGCCGCGGCGACGACCGGGCCTGCGTCGGCTTCGATCGGGGTGCCCGCGATCATGCCGAATTTGTAGGCAGATCCGCAGCCGTGCACAGCATCGCGCGCGAGGTGCTCGAAGCGCATTGCCGCCTCGGCCTCGTACTCCACGCGGTGACAGACACCTGCGAGCGAGGACATCGCGTCGAACAGCCGCCCCATGCTCGAGGTCGGGCTGCAGGCGAAGCCGGTATCGAGCTGGCGCGCCAGCACGGCCCGCTCCTGCTCGGAGCACGCAGCGACGGGCGGCAACGCCGGCTGCCAGGGCAGCCCCGCCGCGTGCAGATGGGACAGCGCCATCCGACACGGGTTGCGCACTCCGGCGTCGCCGCCAGGCAGGGACACGTAACGCAGGTGCGCAGCCCGCTCGAACCCGTCGTAGTCGGCGAGCAGCACCTCACCGCCCCACACCGCGCCGTCCTCGCCGTAGCCGGTTCCGTCGAACGCGAACCCGATCACCCGGCTCAGCCCGTCGTGTCCGTTCTCGGCCATCGCCGACGCGATGTGCGCGTGGTGATGCTGGACGGAGCGCACCGGCAACCCGCTGCGGCGAGCCCACTCCGAACTGCGGTAGGCCGGGTGACGGTCCGCGACGACGGCTTCCGGGTGCACCCGGGTGAGCGCTTCGAGGTGCAGGGTCGCGTGCTCGAAGGCCTGCAACGTCGCCAGATCGTCCATGTCGCCGACGTGCGCCGACAGCCACGCGTACCGGCCGTCGCCGACGCAGAAGGTGTTCTTCAGGTCGCCACCGACCGCGAGCGCGGACCGCACCGGCAGCGGCAGCGCAATGGGCATCGGGGCGTAGCCGCGCGAGCGGCGCACCGGCAGTTGCGCACCGCCGGCCAGCCGGACGACCGAGTCGTCGCAGGGCACCTGGATCGGCCGGTCGTGCCCGAGCCAGGCATCGGCCAGCGCGGCGAGCCGGACCCGGGCCTGCTCGTCATCTGTCACGATCGGCTCGCCGGCGAGGTTGCCGCTGGTCATCACGAGCACGGGCGGGCCGGCCGGATCGCCGGGCAAGCCGAACAGCAGCCGGTGCACCGCGGTGTAGGCAAGCACGACGCCGATGTCGGGATGGTCCGGGGCGACGGCGGCGGCGAGCGGCAGCACCGGCTCGGCCCGCTTCGGCAAGAGCACGACCGGGCGCCGCGCGTCGAGCAGCAACGCGCGCTCCTGCTCGGACACCACGGCGATCGCCTCGGCACCGGCGAGATCCCCGACCATCACCGCGAACGGCTTGTCGCCGCGGTCCTTGCGCTTGCGCAAGGTGCTCACGGCTGCCGGGTCGGCGGCATCGCAGGCCAGGTGGTAGCCGCCGAGGCCCTTCACCGCGACGATCGCGCCCTCGGCGAGCAGCCGCCGCGCCTCGGTGAGGGCCTCGTCGCCGGACACGTCCTCGCGTCCCGGCCGGTGCAGCGAGAGCGTCGGCCCACACTCACGACAGGCGACGGTCTGCGCGTGGAAGCGGCGATCACCGGGATCGGAGTACTCGCCGGCGCAACGCTCGCACAGCGGCAGTTCGGCCATCGTGGTCGCCGGCCGGTCGTAGGGCAGGTCGACGATGACGGTGAACCGCGGCCCGCAGTTTGTGCAACTGATGAACGGGTGCCGGTAACGGCGGTCGGCGGGGTCGGCCAGCTCGGCCAGGCAGTCGGCGCAGGTCGCGACATCAGGCGAGACCAGCGTGCGCCCGGCGCCGCTCTGCGAGGACGCGATGACGAAGTCCGTCCCGCCGCTCACCGCGACGTCCTCGCTGTCGATGCGTTCCACGTGGGCCAGTGGCGGTGCGTCCGTGGCCAGCCGGCCGGCGAAGCCCGCCAGCGCGGCGGGTGTGCCCTCGACCTCGATGATCACGCCGTCCGCGGTGTTCCCTACCGAGCCGCTCAGGCCGAGCTCGCGGGCAAGGGCATAGACGAACGGGCGGAAACCCACGCCCTGGACGATGCCCGACACCTGGACGCGGCGGCGAGCGCGCTCGGGCGCGGAGTGCGACGCAGCGTCCCCGTGTGGGTCGGCGCGCATCTGAGGAGTCTCCCTCGATCGGTCACGTCGGTCACAACGGTCTGTGCCGATGACCTGCGACCGGACGCTACTCCGGATCTTCGTGATCGGCACGCTCGCTGAATCGGCCGACTGCATGCCCGGGCAGCGGCTACATCTGCCGCATTCGCATGTAGCGCTTGATGTCCGGCAACGACTGGACGACCGCGTACGCAACGCCGCCCAGAACTGCCAACTTCACGAGTCCCTTGATCATCTCGACACCTCCCTTACCCGGCTCCCAGGCGCGCTTCGAGCGGCGAGTCCTCCGGCGAGACCAACGCCTTGACGGTCAACGCGTGTTCGCCCAGCAGGCGCTCGAACGCCTCGAACCCGGGCGAGTCACCCTCGACGTCGACCACGTACCCGGTGGCCACGTCGGTCACCGAGCAACCCAGTCCGAGGTCGGAGGCGATGCCGTGCAGCATCGGCCGGTAGTCCTCCCGCTCGCGATCGACGAGCACGGCGAACGACTGGCGGGAGCGGGCCTGGCGCGGCCGACCCATCATCTCCAGGCCGGACATCGCCTTCTCGGCGGCGGCAGCATCGACGCGCTCGACGACGAACCCCATGTGGACGATCACCCATTCGCCGGGCGTGAGCGCGGCCTGGTCCTCGTCGGACAGCATGCCGAGGTTGACGCGGCGCTGCGCACCGGCCACGTCGACCAGGACCAGCTGATCGCCGTAACCCTCGACCCGGGACACCAGCTGACCGGGGATTCCGAGACACATCGTTAGGACTCCACCCTCGAGCGCGAGAACGCCGACCGCTCGGTATCGAGCATGGTCAGGACGTCGAACACTGCAGCGACACCAGCACTGACCCGCTCGGCAACGAGCTCGGTCAAACCTATCCCTTCGGACAGGTCTGCAGGTACGCAGCCGACGAGATAGGTGGGCGGCAGCTCGGCTCCCATCGGGCGCAAGCTGGCCAGCACCGCAACGGGCGACATCCCATGGGCGTCGAACTGGCCCTCGCCCAGGTCGTGCGGCCCGATCTCGAGCGTGGCCACCGTGCCGGGCGCGGCGGCGGGCATGCCGACGGCCCCGGGTGGGACGGCGTCGACGATGACCAGCGCGTCGACGCCGCCGAGCAGGTCGAAGCTGAGGTGCATCCCGCGGATGCCGTAGTCGACCACCCGAACACCGTCCGGCAACGGCCGCTCGGCGGCGCCGGCAAGCAGCGCGGTGGCGACGGCCGGACCGAACCCGTCGTCACGGAAGAAGATGTTGCCGATCCCAGCCACCAGCACGCCGCCGGTCATTACATGCTGCGGATCTTCAGGTACCGCTTGATGTCCGGGATCGAGCGGATGCCGACCACGACCCCTCCTGCAGCGAGCGCCCCCACGACGGCCGTGGCCACCCGTCCGATCGACCTCATGACCGACTCTCCTCTCGATCGCCGGAATCCTCTGCTGCCGGCTGGTCCGCCAGCTCCGCCGGCACCGGCTCGAGCTCGTCCGGGGCGAAGTACAGGTAGCGCCCGTACCAGTCGTGCAGGTCCGCCGCCGGGTCGTCGAGGACCACCACCGCGACGTGCGTCTCGCCGTCGACGTCCGAGTGCACCGCGCTGACCCTGGCGAGCCGGCCGGCGAAGAAGAGGTCCTGGGCATCCGCGCGGCGCGAGGGATGGATGCGCACGATGCTGCCCGCGGCCACCGCGACCCCGTTGATCAGGACGTGGTCCGTGCTCGGCGACACGCTGGCGTCCACTGCCGGGTCCCACCACGGCACGTCGCCGTCGAACCCTTGCGTCGAGCTCAGATCGACGCCCGAGGACGGCGGCCTGATCAACTCGTCCAGCTCATCGGTGAGCGCCCGGTCGGCGAGCGCGTGCGGATCCCGGAGGACGCCGTGCAGCTGCTGCATCGCCTCCGGCGACATCGCATCGCACCGGTCGATGATCTCCGCGGCGCGGGGGTCCGTGGCCCGCGCGGCCGCCTTCTCCTCGTCGGTCAGGGTCATGATGCGCAGGGTGAGGATCTCGTCGATCTCGGTGGAGTCGAACAGCGCACCCGCGCTCTGCTCGGCGATCTCGGGGTGGTCGTAGAGGATGATCGGCGAGACCAACAGCAGCGAATCGTCGTCGGGTGGACCGGCGAGCACCGGCCAGCACCGGTGCTGGCTCGATGCGGCAGCCGCGTCGGCCGCCTCGTCGGGCGGGTCGGTCATCGACACGAACTCGGCGTTCTCGAGCGACAGCAGCACGTGTGCGCCGATGAACGACGTCGCGATCGCCGTGTGCTGATCACCCGCTGCGCCGGGCGCGACATTGGCCACGGTGACCGACATCCGCACCAGACCGGAGACGACGTCGACCAGCTCGGCGTGCAGGCTGACCTCGCCGAACAACGGGGTGCGGCTGCGGGTCAGCTGCCCGGCAGGCACGCCCGCGTCGTCGTGGATCACTTCGACGTCCGCGCCACCGGGAACCTCGATCCGCTCGACGAGGGTGTCGGCCAGATCGTCGATCCGCCACGGCCCCAGCACGATCTCGCGCTCGATGGCCTCGTCCCAGGTCAGCCAGCGCCGTTCCCCCACCACGAGTTCGGGCACGTCGACGAGCTCACCGGACTTTGCGTCGCCGACCTGGGCGCTGCGCTTCTGCAGTTGCAGGAAGCGTAGGTGAGCGGTGACCGTGACCGCGCCCAGGTCCGCCGCCTGGACCAGGAACTGCGAGGCCAGCTTGGGGTCCTCGCCGGTGCTCGCGGCCAGCGCTCCGGGCGGGCCGAGCACGCCGAACTGCCAGCGCGACTGGTTCTTGCTCGAACTCGCGCGGTACGGGTAGAGCAGATAACCCTCGTAGAGGACGGCATCGGCGACCTTGCGCGCGTGGTCGAGGCTTACCGCTGAACTCATGACAGCGACCGGTCGTCGTCGCCGAGCAGCGAGCGGAGCGTCTCGTCCCAGCTGGTCAGTCCGCGGTCGGTCTTGTGCCGGGCCAGGTCGTTGATCAGGTCACGGTCGAGCCGCAGCCAGCCGGTGCCCGGGTAGTAGTGATCCATGACGTCGCGCCAGACCGAGACCGGCATCTCGTAGCGTGCCTCGCGGTCCCACGGGACCTGCTCGACGCCGAAGCCGTTCTCGCCGCGCGTAAACACAGTTCCGGAGAACAGCAGGACGATGCTGACGGCACCATCGTGCAGGGCATGCAGGAACTTCGAGGCGGTGACTTCGAAGTCATACGTGCACGGCAGCGCCAGGTCGACGTCGGTCACGCCGGTGAAACCCTGCAGCATCACGCTGGTCTGCATCCACATGAACGGCTTGAGCGTGTCGTACCAGCGTTCCCGCTTGCCGAACAGGTCGAGCAGCGCACGTTCCTCGTCCGCGGTGTAGGCGCGGCGCTGCGGCTCGATGCGTACCTGTGCGCGCAACGCGATCGCGTGGATGGTCGCGCCCGTCGACTCCTCGACGTGCAGTCGCGCGGTCAACTGCGGTGCGACCGCGTACTTCTCGGCGAACAGGTCGGCAATCGTGAATGACAGTTCGGTCATCGCGCGATGCTGTCTTCTGATTCCGCCGACTCGGTCAGTGCGGTCGGGTCCGGACCCCGGTCGAACGCCGGCGCCGGCTTGCTCCGGGCGACAACCATCGCGAAGAACGCCTCGATGCGCTCGTGGGCGTCCTTGCCGCCGTCGAAGCCACGCCAGACCGAGCGGAGCTGGCCGACGAGCTCGTAGCAGGCATCGATCGGGACGAGGTGGCAGCTGACCTCACCGGTGCCCCGTCCGGGTGTGCGTACCAGCAACGCCTCGACGTCGGGCGTGAGCAGGCCGAGCTGCGGATTCTCGGCGGTGACCGCGCTCCAGGCATCCAGCGGCAACTCGGACTCCGTCGCCCCGGCCGGGCCGGGGTAGAAGGCGACCGTCCGGTCGATGACCGAGTTGCGGAAGAAGAATGCCAGTCCCACCGGGATCTCGAGCTGATCCCATTGTCCCGGCCCCAGCTGGAACTCGGGAAAGCTGAGGTAGCGATCCGGGACCGCGCGGTACCGCAGCTGGGCTCCCTCGGCGGTGAACAGCAGGTAGCACGGACGACAGGTACACATCAGCGACCTGTTCGGCAGGTCCACGCAATGCTGGTGGTCCTCACCGATCGCGACGGTGCACATCTCGCAGATCTCGCCCGCTGGCGGCGGCGGAGGGCGGTTGGCGAGCCGGCGCAGTACGAACTGCGGACGTTCGCTCATGACGCTGCCGACGGCACCGCGATCGAGACGACGCCATCACGGACGAGAACGGGGAGCGGCTCGAGGTGCTCGTCAGGGTTGTCGATCCCCTGGCCGGCGTGCCGGACGTCGAAGTGTGCCCGGCACTGGCCGCACCGGAGCACACCGCTGCCGACCGCATCGCCGAGTCGCCGCTCGACGACACCCCCGGCCAGGCTCTGCCCGCAGTGCCCGCACCGATCGCGGAAGCAGAACAGCTCCTTGCCGATCCGGCAGGCGCAGATGGTCACGCCGTCCAGTTCGAAGCCCGCGAGCTGGCCACCGGCCAACTCGGCGAGATCGGGTACCGGGAGCCAACTGGCCGACGAGGACTCGCTCGGCCGGTCGATCCGCGAGCGCAGCGAGTCGAGGGAGAACACGCCGGCCTTCGGCTCGGCCGGGTCGCTGGTCGCGACCTCGATCCGCGTCATCTCCGGCGCGGCCGCCTCGACCGCCCCCTCCACCGCGAGCTGCAAGGTGACCGAGGACGACGGGCAGCCGTCGCAGCTGCCGAGCAGGCGCAGTCGCACCACGCCCTCGTCGTCGATGCCCAGCAACTCCACGTCCCCGCCGTGCGAGCCGAGGTAGGGCCGGACGGTGTCGAGTGCTCGACGGATCCGCGTCTCGACGTCGTACGGGTGCAGGTCGTGCACCAGCAGGACGCCGGACACGAGTTCGTCGTCGGCGAGCGCGCCGAGGACGTCGTCGTCGAGGCGACCTGCGCTGTCGAGGATCTCGAGCACGCGACCGAGCGCCGCACCGTACAGCTCGGACACGCACGCCACGAGATCCTCGGCACGCGTCTTCGCCGCCGGACCACTCGCGGCGCTCGCGTCGAGCAGCGCTTCGATCCGGTCACCGGCCGCACGCAGCTCGTCGGACCTGCCGGGGGGCTGTTGTGGGCCGGTCACCGGCATCGTCACTCGCCTGTGACGGACTGGGTGGGCGAGTGCAGCGCTTCCAGGGTCTTGCCCTCGCCGAGGTACATGTGGACGCCGCACGGCAGGCAGGGGTCGAAGCTGCGCACCGTGCGCATGATGTCGATGCCCTTGAAGTGCTCGCGGTCGTTCTCCTCGAAGATCGGCTGCCCCTGCACCGCGTCCTCGTACGGGCCTGGTGTCCCGTAGGAGTCACGCGGGTTCGCGTTCCACGGGGTCGGCGGGTACGGGTGGTAGTTGGCGATCTTGCCGTCGCGGATGACGAGGTGGTGGCTCAGCACGCCGCGCACTGCCTCGGTGAACCCGCAGCCGATCGCCTCGTCCGGGACCTCGAACTTCTCCCAGGTCTTGGTCCGGCCAGCGCGGATCTCGACCAGCGCCTTCTCGGCGAAGTGCAGCGCGCATGCCGCGGCGTAGGCCTGGAAGTACGTCCGGGCGCGGTTGCGCTCGAGCGTGTTGCTCCACTGCGGAACCTTCCACTCGAACTGCACCGCAGGCTTGAGCACCGTCTTCGGCAGGTTGATCTGCACGCTGTTGCCGGTCGACTTGACGTAGCCGATGTCGACGAGGCCGGCGAGCGCGGTCGACCACAGGCGCGCGAGCGGGCCGCCGCCGGTGTCGAGCGCGAGGTAGTCCTTGCCGTCGAACCAACGCGGCGACATGACCCAGCTGTACTTGTCGTCGAGGTCGCGCTTCTGCGGGCGCGGGTTGGTGTGCTGGTTCCACGGGTGCCGGCGGTCGACCGGGTTACCGAGCGGGTCCCGCGAGACGAAGGTCTCTTGGCCCTCCCAGTCGTCGTAGTACGAGCTGCCGAGCAGGATGCGGATGCCCAGGTTGATCTCGACCAGGTCGGTCGTCACCAGCTTGCCGTCGACCACGACGCCCGGGGTGACGTACATCTTGCGTCCCCAGTTGGTCATGTCCTTGTACTCGAAGTTGCAGTGCTCCGGGTCCTGGAACGAACCCCAGCAGGCGAGCAGCGTGCGGCGCAGGCCGACCTGCTCGTAGCCGGGGATCGCCTCGTAGAAGAAGTCGAACAGGTCGTCGTGCATCGGCACGACCTTCTTCATGAACTCGACGTAGCGCATCAGCCGCGAGATGTAGTCGGTCATCAGCTGGATCGTGGCGACCGTGCCCACGCCGCCCGGGTAGAGCGTCGACGGGTGGACGTGGCGACCCTCCATCAGGCAGAACATCTCGCGGGTGGAGCGGCTGACCTGCAGCGCCTCGCGGTAGAACTCGCCGGTGAACGGGTTCAGCGAACGCATGATGTCGCCGATGGTGCGGTACCCGTGGTCGGCTGCGTGCGGGGCCTCGGTGTGGTTGGCTCGCTCGAGTACGCCGGGGTTGGTCTCGGAGACCATCTTCTCGCAGTAGTCCACCCCGACCAGGTTCTCCTGGAAGATGTTGTGGTCGAACATGTACTCGGCCGCCTCGCCGAGGTTGACGATCCACTCCCCCAGGTGCGGCGGCTTGACCCCGTAGGCCATGTTCTGCGCGTAGCACGAGCACGTCGCGTGGTTGTCACCACAGATGCCGCAGATCCGGCTGGTGATGAAGTGGGCGTCGCGCGGGTCCTTGCCCTTCATGAAGATCGAGTACCCGCGGAAGATCGAGGACGTGCTGTGGCACTCGGCCACGACCTTCTGCTTGAAGTCGATCTTGGTGTAGATGCCGAGACTGCCCACGATGCGCGTGATCGGATCCCACGCCATCTCGACAAGGTCACTCTTGGGGGACGGGGATGCGCTGTGGCTTGCGGGACGTGTCGACGTCATTTACGTCGCCTCTCTGAACGAAGACCAGAAGGGTTGGCGCGGCGCTCGGCCGGGCATGGACTGAGTTGGCTGAACTACCAGGTTCGCTTCGCGCCGGTCGTGAGTTCTCGACCCTTCTTGCGCCAGGACGGTTCCTTGTCGACCGTGCTGGTGGTGATGCCGCGCAGTTTGCGGATCGCCTTGCCGTAGACGCCGGATGCCGCGGTGGAAAGCTTGCCGCCCGGTGGCTCGTCCATGAAGGGCATGAACTTGTCCGGGAACCCCGGCATCGTGCAGCCGATGCAGATGCCACCGACGTTCGGGCAGCCGCCGATGCCGTTCATCCAGCCGCGCTTGGGGACGTTGCACTTCACGACCGGACCCCAGCAGCCCAGCTTGACGATGCACTTGGGCGAGCCGTATTCGGTCGCGAAGTCGCCCTGCTCGTAGTAGCCGGCGCGGTCGCAGCCCTCGTGCACGGTGGCGCCGAACAGCCAGGTCGGCCGCAGGGCGTCATCGAGCGGGATCATCGGGGCCTGGCCGGTGGCCATGTAGAGCAGGTAGGTGAGCGTCTCGGACAGGTTGTCGGGCTGGATCGGGCAGCCGGGTACGCAGACGATCGGGATCCCGGCCTTGGACTTCCAGTCCCAACCGAGGTAGTCGGGGACGCCCATCGCGCCGGTCGGGTTGCCCGCCATCGCGTGGATGCCGCCATAGGTGGCGCACGTGCCGACGGCGACGATCGCGGTCGCCTT
Organism: uncultured Actinomycetota bacterium; assembly: GCA_963750295.1. GTDB lineage: Bacteria > Actinomycetota > Actinomycetes > Mycobacteriales > Jatrophihabitantaceae > CAVVPY01. The sequence continues at coordinate 143,141 of CAVVPY010000001.1, read as the reverse complement.
CGGAGCCAGCCGGTCCAGCCATTCGCTGGTCGTCATCGGCTGGTTGGTGGCCGGGTTGTTGCCGAACCCGCACCAGTAGCCTTCGTCGTGCAGGGCCTCGTTCGGGATCGAGCCTTCGACGACGAGGACGAACGGCTCGAGTTCGCCACGGTCGGCCTTGAAGAACCACTCGAGGAAGTCGTCGGCACCGCCGTTGGGGCCACATTCGAAGTCGATCAGCGGCCAGTGCACGGCTACCTTGGGCAGCCCGGGCAACGCACCCAGCGCGATCTCTTCGATCGTCGGTTGGGTCGCTGCGGTGAGGGCGACCGAGTCGCCGTCACAGCTGAGCCCGGCGTTGATCCACAGGACATGGATCAGGGTTTCCTCGGCCTTGACTGCTTCGTCCGTGGGCATCGCCGCCGCTTCCCGGGACCCGAAGTCCCCACGCCACTGGGACCGACCGTCGTTCCACTTGCGTGGCCTGGTTGACGTTCCTACGCCCGTTATGTGCGGCGGTCAATAGATACCGATCAAGATCGATTGCACTTTTTTTCCGCCTCGGCGGGGCAGCAGATCCGGCCCCATCACCACGTCGTGACGCGATCTCGGAACCGGTAAGTTGCCCCTCGACCTGGACCCGGAAACAGCCCTACGATTCGGCCAGCGGCGAGTCCGGAAATCGGTGAATCCCGGATTCCCCGCCGGGCGACGTGACCCCGCGGCGTCGACGCTCGCAGTCGCGTCCGCTGTCGTAGCGGACCGGAACGGCGGACCGGTTGACATGAAGTTCTTAGTGACCTGGCACCTTGACCTCACACTACTTTCACGTCCGATGGCCGCGGCGATCGCGCGCGTTCCCGCGTACGCCGCCGAGCTGGAACGCCGGGGCAAGATCGTTTCGCGCTATCACATCGTGGGCGCGCACGGCGGCGTGTGGATCCTCGATGTCGACTCCCACGAGGAACTCGAGCGGTTGCTCGGCGGCTCGCCGGCCTACAACTTCTCTCATCACGACGTCAAGGCACTCACGCAGATGTCGGAATGACCCACCCGATGGCGGCCCACGCGGACGGCGATTGACGGACCGGACGGGTGCGGCGAGACTGATCGTTCTACCGAGTCCGCACGCAGATCGGCATACCCAGCGACATCCCAAGAGGCAAGGACGAGTACATGGTGTCTGCGGCACGCGACCTCACCCGCGAGCGGCACTGGACCTGTGCACGACGGCTGTCCGAACGCAGGCACGATCTCGGCCTGACCCAGTCCGAAGTCGTGGATCGGCTCACCGAACTCGGCGTGACGGCGTCGAACCGGACGCTGAGCGCGATGGAACACGGTCAGGGCGTGGACGTGTGTCGGCTCCCCGAGATCGCCGTCGCGCTGGACTGCACGGTCACCTACCTGCTCGGGCTGACCGAGGACCCCACGCGGTGGTCGCCGGATGACCTGCCGTGCGCCACGCCGGCCGACAGCGCCGCACCCCCGCGCACCTCATCCGGGCACGGCAGCTGGATCCTCGGGCCGGTGGCCCCGGAGTTCGGGCAGTCAATGCCGTCCGAGCCGCCCCGTGCATGAACTCTCGCTGTGCGGCGCCATCGCCGACATCGTGCTTCGCCGCGCCGGCGAACGGTCCGTGGACGTCGTGCACCTACAGATCGGCCAGCTGCGACAGGTCGTGCCGGACACGCTGAGCTTCTGCTGGGAGCTGGTCACGTCCGGGACCGAACTCGACGGCTCGCAACTGTCGATCGAGCGGGTCCCGGCCGTCCTGCACTGCCGCTCCTGCGAGGGGTCGCACGAACTGGGATCGGCACCCGGGCTGGCCTGCCCCGCGTGCGGCGGGGTCGGCGTGGACGTCGTATCGGGCGACGAGTGCCTGGTCACCGAACTCGAGCTGACGGAGGTCTGACATGGGGCGGTTCCACCGGCACGAGGACGGCACCGAACACGACCACGACCATGACGACGACCACGGACATGCGCACGCGCACCGTGACGAGCACGGCGACGAGCACGGCGACCATTCCGGCTACCGCACCGGGCGCGAGCGGGTTCAGGTGCTCGAGCGGATTTTCGACGAGAACGACCAGTGTGCCGCGCTCAACCGCTCCGACCTCGAACGCGGCGGCGCGTGCGCGGTCAACCTGATGTCCTCACCCGGCGCCGGCAAGACGACCCTGCTGCGCGAGACGTTGCTGCGTCTCGGCGGCGAGTTCGGCATCGGGATCATCGAAGGCGACATCGAGACCAGCATCGACGCCGACCGGCTCGGCGGTCTCGGCGCCACGATCGAACTGATCAACACCGGCAACGGCTTCGGTGGCGAGTGCCACCTGGACGCGCCGATGGTGCGATCGGCGCTGGGTCGGCTGCCGCTCGACAAGCTCGACCTCGTGCTGATCGAGAACGTCGGCAACCTGGTCTGCCCGGCCGAGTTCGACGTCGGCGCCCACTCCCGGGCGATGATCGCGTCGGTCACCGAGGGCGAGGACAAGCCGCTGAAGTACCCGGTGATGTTCCGAGCCGTGGACGTGGTGCTGGTCAACAAGGTCGACCTGCTGCCGCACCTCGACTTCGACGTGGACCTGTTCAACCGCAACATCGCCGCGGTGAATCCAGGCGCCCGGGTCATCGAACTCAGTGCCCGCACCGGCGCCGGGGTCGAGGAATGGTGCGACTGGCTGCGTGACGAGGTGCGGGCCGTCCGACCCTGACCTGCCCGACGGCCCGTCGCCGCGCGGCTGTCAGCCGGTGGCCCCGAGCGAGCGCCAGTACTCGTTGAGCTGCCGCGAAAGCCGAGGAATATAGACGATTCCGCGCGTCGGCCTTTCGTGTTCGGCAGCGCGGGACGGTGACCGCCCCCCGCGCCATGACTTGCGCTCGCTAGGCCAGTTCCTGCAGCGCGGCGGTCAGCGCACCACCTGCGGTGCCGGTGTTGATCGTGCCCTGCATCTCGAACAGCAGCACCGACGCCTCGGCCTCGGCCCTGGGGCAGTGCTCCACGCCGCGTGGCACGACGAACACGTCGTGCGGGCCGAGCACGACGTCCCGATCACGCATCGCGATCGTGATCGTGCCGGCCACCACGAGGAACAACTCGTCGGTGTTCGGGTGGCTGTGCCACACGAACTCGCCGTCGACCTTGACGACCTTGACGTCGTAGTCGTTGACGCTGACGAGCCGTCGCGGCTGCCAGGGCTCCACGAACGACTCGAGCGCGGACAACACGTTGCGAACTCCGTCGACCATCCCGCCATCCTGGCGCGCGCGTCCCGTGGCCGGCTACCGCCGTGCCGCCGTGCCGCCCAGCTCAGAGACCGCAGTAGGCGAGCGCCTGACGGAGCAGGGTCCCCTGACCGCCGGCCATCTCGTCCTGCGTCCTTCGGTCGGCCGCTTCGGCCGGGGTGAGCCAGGTCAACTCGAGCGCGTCATGCTGCGGCGCGCAGTCACCCTCCACCGGAACGACGAACGCCAGCGACACGGCGTGCTGTCGCGGATCGTGGAACGGGGTGACGCCCGGCGTCGGGAAGTACTCCGCGACCGTGAACGGCTGGGGGCAGGCGGGCAGCTTGGGCAGGGCGAGCGGGCCCAGGTCCTTCTCCAGGTGCCGCAGCAGCGCGGTGCGTACTCGCTCCTGGTAGAGCACGCGGCCCGAGACGAGCGCGCGGCTGATGTCGCCCAGGCCGGTGACGCGAAGCAGCAGACCGAACGCCGTCACCGTCCCGTGCTCGTCGACGCGCACCGGTACCGCATCCACGTACAGGATCGGGAGCCGTTCACGCGCCGAATCCAGGTCCTCACGGCTGAGCCACGCGGTACCCGACTGCGAAACGGTAGGCGTCATGCGCCCATTCAATCGGCAGGGGTCTGCAACGTGCCGCGGGGGCCGTCCTCGCGGTGACCGTGGGTCAGTCGTCGACGACGAGGTCGGCCAGCCGCTCGGTCTCGGCGACCAGCTGCGCGTTGCGCTCGTCCGAGCGCAGCACCCACGCGCGCGCCTGGTCCGGCGTCTTGCCGTACTCGACGTGGCGGGCGATCAGCCGGTCGACGCGCCGCGAGTCGGCCGTGCGCACGAACCACGTCTCGGTGAACAGGGCGCGCACGTGCGGCCACAGCAGCAGGTAGTTGCCCTCGCTGACCACCGCTTGCGTCTCGGCGGGGACGTAGATCGCCTGCGCGAGGGGTTGTTCGAGGATGCGCTCGAAACCGGGCGCCCAGACGTCCTCACCGGCGCGGATCCGGGCGAGCAGCGCGGCGTACCCGCGGTCATCGAAGGTGTCGGGCGCACCTTTGCGATCGCGCCGGCCGAGCCGGTCCAGTTCGGAGTCGGCCAGGTGGAACCCGTCCATCGGCACGTGCGCCGCCGGCACCCGGCGGGCGAGTTCGGTGGCAAGCGTGGTCTTCCCGCCACCGGGCTTACCGACGATGCCGATCAGGACGCGGTCGGGGGTTCCATCGCACAATCGCTCGACGCGTGCCACCAGACCGTCCAGCACACCTGGCGCGATCACCCCCATAGGGTGGCAGTCGTGCAGCCGGCCGACATCGCCCACCTGACCACCCTCGCGTCGCCCACCCTCTCGCCGGACGGCCGGGTCGTTGTCGTCGCGGCCACCAGGGCCGATCTCGAGGAGGACCATTACCGCTCGCAGCTGTGGACGGTGCCCACCGACGGATCGCAGGCGGCCCGCCGACTGACTCACGGACCGCACGACAGCGCGCCGCGGTTCTCACCGGACGGACGCTGGCTGGCGTTCCTGCGCGCAGCGCCGAAGGGCAAGCCGCAACTGCACGTGCTGCCGGTAGCCGGTGGCGACGCCCGCCGCCTGACCGACCTGCCGCTCGGTGCCGGCGCCCCGGCGTGGTCGCCGGATTCGACGCGGATCGCCTTCAGCACGCGGGTTCCGGAACCGCACCGGTACGGCCAGGACGAGAAGATCACGCCGGACAAGGAACCGCCGCGGCGGATCACCGGGCTGCAGTACCGGCTCGACAACACCGGCTTTTTGATCGATCGCCGTGAGCACGTCTTCGTCGTCGACGCCACCGACACCGATGACGCCGCCGACCCGCGCCAGCTCACCGACGGCGAGTGGGACGACTCCGACCCGGTGTGGAGCCCCGACGGCACAACCATCGCGTTCACGTCGGCGCGCCACGACGGGCACGAGCGCGACCACATCCGTGACGTGTACCTGATCGACGCCACCGGCGGTGAGCCGCGCGCGATCAGCGACGGCACGCTCATCCTGTCGTCACCGGCGTTCACCCCCGACGGTGCGTCCGTGCTCGCCCTCGGCTGCGACGACGAGCTACCCGGGCTGGTCACTCGTAACAACGGCATGTTCGCGATCCCCGCCACGGGCGGCGCGCCGACCCGGCTGACCGAACGCGAGCCGTGGCATGTCGCGTCGGACCGCATCGTCACCCTCGCCGACGCGGCCTACGTCGGTGCCGAGAACCGCGGCGCGGTCGACCTCGTCGCCGTCCCGTACGACGGATCCGAACCGGTTGTCGGTGCGGCGGGTCAGCGGCAGGTGACCGGGATCGACGCGGTCGGCGACACCGTCGTGGTGACGTTCGTCGACGCGATGACGGCGGGCGAACTCGCTGTCGTGCGGAACGGGCAGCTGACCACGCTGACCGACTTCGCGGCGTTGCTGCGCGGCAAGCTGACGCCTCGCCCGATCGAGGAGCTTGACGCCACGGCGGCCGACGGGCAAGCGCTGCACGGGTTCGTCGTCACCCCGGACGGGCCCGGCCCCCACCCGGTGCTGCTGATGATCCACGGCGGGCCGTTCACGCAGTACGGCTGGACGCTGTTCGACGAGCCGCAGGTCTACGCCGGCGCCGGGTACGCGGTCGTGTACACCAACCCCCGCGGATCGTCCGGTTACGGCGAGGCCTACGGCCGGCACATCCTCGGTGACGTCGGGACGCGCTCGGCAGCTGACCTTTGCGCCCTGCTCGACACCGCCCTCGAACGTCCGGACCTGGACGCGTCCCGCCTCGGCGTGCTCGGCGGATCGCACGGCGGCTTCATGACCACCTGGCTGGTCGGGCACAGTGATCGGTTCGCGGCGGCCGTGAGCGAGCGGGCGGTCAACGCGATCGACAGCTTCGTCGGGTCCAGCGACATCGGCTGGAGCTTCGGTGAGGACCTGTACGGCGGCGATGTTGCGACCCGGCACCGGCAGAGCCCGCTCACCTACGCCGACGACATCGCCACGCCGCTGCTGATCGTCCATTCCGAGGAGGACTGGCGCTGCCCGATCGAGCAGGCCCAACGGCTCTACGTCGCGCTCCGAAAGCGCGATGCACCTGTCGAGATGCTGATCTTCCCTGGCGAGGGGCACGAGCTGTCACGGTCCGGCCTGCCCAGCCACCGGGTCGCGCGGTTCGAGGCGATCCTCGAGTGGTTCGGCCGTTACCTCGGCTGATCCGGCGCTCAGCCGAGTTCGCTGCGCGGTAGCAACGAGTCGGCGATGATCTTCTGCTGGATCTGGCTGGTGCCTTCGAAGATGGTGGTCAGCCGCGCGTCGCGCCAGTACCGCTCGACCTGCAACTCGGTCGTGTAGCCGTTGCCGCCGTGCAACTGCATCGCCTCGCCGGTGACCTCGACGGCCATCTCGGTCGCGACCAGCTTGACCATCGCCGACTCGCGCTCGCACGGCGCACCGAGATCGAGCAGGTGGGCCACCTGCCGGTAGAACGCGCGGGCCTGGTCCACGCGCGCTGCCATCGACGCGAGCATGAAGCGCAGCGCCTGGAAGTCGCCGATCGGGCGACCGAACTGCTCGCGCTGCTGCAGGTAACGCACCGAGTCCTCGACCGCTCCGCGGGCCAGACCGACCGCCCGCGCCGCGGTGTGCACCCGGGCGATGTTGAGCCACCCCTGGGTCTGCTTGAACGCGGCCGAGTCGTCGACGAGATTCGCGGCCGGGACGCGCACCCCGTCGAAATCGAGTTCCCACGTCAGGAAGCCGTGGTAGCCGATCTTGTCGATGACCCGGCCGGTGAGCCCGGGCGGGAAGCTGTCGCGCGACTTCTCGACGATGATCGTGGCCAGGCCGGCCGATCGCTTCTCGCCTGGTTCCGGGTCGTCCAGCCGGCACAGCAACTGGATGAAGTCCGCCGCCTTCGCGTTGCCGATCCAGCGCTTCTGCCCGCTGATCACGAACTCGTCGCCGTCCGGTTCGGCCCGGGTGCTGACGCCGGCGAGATCTGATCCGGCTTCAGGCTCGGAGAAACCAGCCGCGCCGATCCACTCGCCGCGGGCACTGCGTCGCAGCAACTCGGTGCGTTTCGCCTCGTCGCCGAACGCCGTCCCGAGTCCCTGCGCCCGGGCGATGATGCTCGAGACGCTCATCCAGGCCCGCGCGAGCTCTTCGGCGATCATCGTGTACTCGAAGACACCCGCGCCCATCCCGCCGTACTCCGACGGGATCATGATCCCGAAATAGCCGAGCGCCCCCATCTGCTCGATCAGGCTGCGGGGCATCTCGCGCTTGAGTGGGTCGCACTCGTTCGCGACCGGCATGACCTGCTCGGCCGCGAAGCGGCGCGCCTGCGCCTGCAGCCGCAGCCGCTCGTCGGTGCGGAACGGCTCGGGGAGTTCGGGAACCGGCGCCTCGACCACGTCCGACGTCACGGCGCCAGTATCGCCCACGATCAGCCGAGCAGATCGAGCACGCACGCGGCGAGGGCGTCGACGCCGGCGAGACAGTCCGCCTCGTCGGCGTGCTCGGCCGGCGAATGCGAGACGCCGGTCGGATTGCGCACGAAAAGCATCGCGGTCGGGACACCTGCGGCGGCGAGGATGCCGGCGTCGTGGCCGGCTCCGGTGCCGAGGACGGGGGCGCCGTCCAGCGCTGCGACGAGGCGGTCACGCAGGGCCGAGTCGAAATCGGTGCGGCGGGTGAAGGACTCCTCGACCGCGTCGGTCCGTGCGGCACGCGCCACCTCGGCCACGACCCCGCGGACGGCGTGCTCGGCAGGCCCGCGCGCATCCAGCCAGCCCGTCACGCGCGACGGGATCGCGTTCACGCCGTTCGGCTCGACCTGCACCTTGCCCAGCGTCGCGACGCAACCGGCCCGTTCGGCGGCAGTGCGGGCCGAGGTGATGGCGGCAGCCAGATCGAGCATCGGGTCCATGCGGTCGGCGAGCCGGGTGGTTCCCGCATGGTTGGCCTGACCGGCGAGATCGAGGCGCCACCGGCCGTGCGGCCAGATGTCCGAGGCGACCGCGACCGGCCGGTCGAGGTCGACCAGCCCGCGTCCCTGCTCGACGTGCAGTTCGACGAACACACCGATCCGGCGCAGCGCCTCGGCGTCCGCGCCGGTGTGATCCGCGCTGCGTCCCGCGCGGGTGATCGCCTCGGCCATGCTGACACCGTCCGCGTCGCGCAGCGCGCGCGCCCGGTCCGGGTCGAGGGCGCCGGTCAGCAAGCGCGATCCCGCGCACGCAATGCCGAAGCGCGCGCCCTCCTCGTCCACGAAGTTCACCACCGCCAGCGGCCGCGACGGTCGGATCCCCTGCTGTCGCAGCAGATCGACCACGGCGAACGCCGAGACGACGCCGAGCGGACCGTCGAACGCGCCACCGTCGGGCACCGAGTCGAGGTGTGACCCGAGGACGACACCCGGGCCGGCCGCGTCCGGGTCACCCCACCACGCCCACTGGTTGCCGACGCGGTCCTCGGTGACGTCCAGGCCGCGAGCGGCGGCGGCGCCGGCGAACCACGAACGGAGCTCGGCGTCGACGTCGGTCCACGCGTAGCGGCGGTACCCGCCAGATCGCCGGTCGCGACCGAGCGGCTCGAGTGCCGACCACATCTCGGCGAAGGACGTCATCGCACCACCGCCGCGATCGCGGACTCGAGCGCCGACCCGACATCAGGAACGTCGACGTGGTGCCCATCCGACACGACGTCCCGTCCGCCGACGATGACGTTGACGACGTCAGGCGCGGACGCCGCGAAGAGCACGTGCGCGAGGACGTCTCCGGAACGAGCGCCCGCCGTGCGCACGCTGTCGAGGCGGACGGTGGTCAGGTCGGCGAGCGCGCCGGCCGCCAACCGTCCGGAGTCCCAGCCGAGCGAGACGGCACCGGCCGCGGTCAGCGCGGTCAACAGGGCGGGCACCTCGAAGTGGCCGCGGGTACCGGTGACCAGCCGCTCGTCGAGTTCGACCGCGCGCGCCTCCTCCCACAAGTCGATGGCCATGTGCCCGTCGCTGCCGAGGACGATCGGCGCCCCCGCCGCGGCGAGCCGGACGGCCGGGCCGACGCCGTCGGCCAGATCCCGTTCCGTCGTACAGCACATGCTGATCGACGTGCGGCTCGCACCCAGCAGCTCGATGTCGGTCCCGGTCAGGTGGGTTGCATGCACCGCCGTGGTCGTCGCGGCCAGCGCGTCCGCCGAGTGCAGCAGTTCGGTGGGAGTGCAGCCGTACGCGGCCAGGCAGGCCTCGTTCTCGGCCGGCTGCTCGGACAGATGCACGTGCAGTGGCAGGCCGTGCTCGCGGGCGAACGCGGCGACCGGGCCCAGCGCGGGCCTCGGCACGGCCCGGACGCTGTGGATCGCCGCGCCGATCCGCACCCGCTCACCCGCTCGCAGGGCGGCGACGCGGGCGGCCCAGGCGTCGAACGAGCCGTCGTCGAAGCGCCGCTGCACGCCGGCGAGCGGGGCGCCGTCCACGCCGGCCTGCAGGTAGCAGGTGTCGAGCAGGGTGATCCGCAGGCCGGCGTCAGTGGCCGCGCGCGTCACGACCTGGCCGAGTTCGTTCTCGTCGGCGTAGCGCGTGCCGTCAGCGTCGTGGTGCAGGTAGTGGAACTCGCCCACGGCGGTGATGCCGGCGAGGGCCATCTCGGCGTAGGTCGCGCGGGCCAGGTCGTAGAGCAGGCCGGGATCGAGCCGGGCGGCAACGGCGTACATCTGCTCACGCCACGCCCAGAAGTCGGCAACCCCGGACTGGGTCCGGCCCCGGATGGCGCGGTGGAAGACGTGTGAGTGCGTGTTGACCAGACCCGGGACGGTCAACCCGGCCAGCCGCACCGCGTCGGACGGGGCAGCGACGCCGGGGGTCACCGTCGCGATGCGGTCGCCGTCGATCTCGACGAGGACGTCGCGCTCGGCCCGCGCGCCACCCAGCCAGGCCAGCTCGGCATGCACGCGACGCACCACCGGGCCAGCTTGGCAGGTGTCCTCGTGCCCCGCGCCGCGCGTGCGGCTGCTCAGAGCGGCGTGACGTAGGCAGAGCTGATGCCGCCGTCGACCAGGAACGTCGACGCGGTGATGAACGACGCGTCGTCGCTGGCGAGGAAGGCGACTGCCGCGGCGATCTCGTCCGCCTCGCCGAAGCGGCCCATCGGGATGTGCACCATCCGGCGCGCGGCCCGCTCGGGATCCTTCGCGAACAACTCCTGCAGCAGCGGGGTGTTGACCGGACCGGGGCACAGCGCGTTCACCCGGATGCCCTCGCGCGCGAACTGCACGCCGAGTTCCCGGCTCATCGCGAGCACACCGCCCTTGCTGGCCGTGTAGGAGATCTGCGAGGTCGCCGATCCCAGGACGGCGACGAAGGACGCGGTGTTGATGATCGAGCCGCCTCCGCCCGCCCGCATGTGCTCGATCGCGTACTTGCAGCACAGGTACACCGAGGTGAGGTTGACGTCCTGGACCCGCTGCCACGCCTCGATGCCGGTGGTGAGGATCGAGTCGTCGTCCGGCGGGGAGATCCCCGCGTTGTTGAACGCTATGTCGAGGCGGCCGTACTCGTCGAGCGCAGTGCGGTACATCGCGCGCACGTCGTCCTCGCTGGTGACGTCGGCGGCCACGAACAGCCCCCCGACGTCCTTGGCGGCGGCGGCCCCGGCGTCGGCGTTGACGTCCACGCACACGACCTTGGCACCCTCGGCCGCGAACCGCCGCACGGTGGCCAGGCCGATCCCGCCGCCTGCCCCGGTGACGACGGCGACTCGCCCGGCGAGTCGGGTCGAGGCTGCGGTCATGGCTACTCCTTCGTCGAGATGAAGACGTTCTTGGTCTCGGTGAACGCCAACGGCGCGTCCGGCCCGAGTTCGCGGCCGAGGCCGGAGGACTTGAAGCCGCCGAACGGCGTCCAGTACCGCACCGACGAGTTGGAGTTGACCGACAGGTTGCCGGCCTCGATACCGCGGCTCACCCGCAGCGCGCGCCCGACGTCGCGGGTCCAGATCGACCCGGACAGACCGAAGTCGCTGTCGTTCGCGATGCGGATCGCGTCGGCCTCGTCGTCGAAGGCGACGACGGCCACGACCGGGCCGAAGATCTCCTCCCGCAACAGCCGATCGGCCGGATCGCTGGGCGTGACGACGGTAGGGGCGAACCAGAAGCCGGGTCCGTCCGGGGCGGTGCCCCGGAACGCGACCTGGCCCTCGTCGGGCACGTATGCGGCAACCCGCGCGCGCTGCGCGGCGCTGACGAGCGGCCCCATCTCGGCGGTCTCGTCCGTAGGGTCGCGGACGACGACCTGCCGCACCGCAGCTTCGAGCAGTTCCATGAAGCGGTCGTACGCGCCGCGCTCGACGAGGATTCGCGATCGCGCACAACAATCCTGCCCGGCGTTGTCGAAGGCGGCGGACGGCGCGCTCGCTGCGGCCTGCTCGAGGTCGGCGTCGGCGAAGATGACATTGGCGCTCTTGCCACCGAGTTCGAGCGTGACCGGCTTGATCCGGCGCGCGCACCCGGCCATCACCTGGCTACCGACCTCGGTCGAGCCGGTGAAGACGATCTTCGCGACGTCCGGGTGATCGACGAAGCGCTGACCGACAACGCTGCCCTTCCCGGGCAGTACCTGCAGCACATCCGCGGGAATGCCGGCCTCGAGGGCGAGCTCGGCCAGCCGGATGGCGGTCAGCGGGGTCAGTTCGGCCGGCTTGAGGACGACGGTGTTGCCGGCCGCGAGCGCCGGCGCGAAGGCCCACGACGCGATCGGCATCGGGAAGTTCCACGGGATGATCGCGCCGACGACGCCGAGCGGTTCGTGGAAGGTCACGTCCACGCCGTCGGCGACCGGGATCTGCTGGCCGATCAGTCGCTCCGGCGAGCCGGCGTAGTACGCGATCACATCGCGGACGTTGCCTGCCTCCCACCGCGCGTTGCTGATGGTGTGGCCGGAGTTGGCGACCTCGAGCTGGGCCAGATTCTCGCGATCGCCGTCGACCGCGTCGGCGAAGCGGCGCAGCAGTCGCGCGCGGTCGCCCGGTGACACGGTGCGCCAGGACCGGAATGCCGTGCGCGATCGAGCGATTGCCTCGTCGGTTGCCTGCTCGTCGAGCAGGTCGACGGTCGTGACGTGGTCCTCGGTCGCGGGGTTGACGACGTCGTAGGTCTGCGCGCTCACCGTCACATCCGCTCGAAACTGCGGACGCGCTCCCAGTCGGTGATGGCCGCGTCGAACGCGGCCAACTCGACACGGGCGGCGTTGACGTAGTGCGCCACGACGGCCGGCCCGAACGCCTCGTGCGCAATCGCGCTGTTTTCCAGCAGATCCGCTGCGTCACGCAGCGTTGACGGGACCCGTGGACCGTCGCTGGCGTAGGCGTTGCTTTCGAAGGCCGGCACCGGCGGCAGCCCGTGATCGACCCCGTGCAGGCCGGCGGCGATCATGGCCGCGACCGCCAGGTAGGGGTTGACGTCGCCACCAGGCAGCCGGTTCTCGAACCGCAGACTCGGTCCGTGCCCGACCACGCGCACGGCGCACGTCCGGTTGTCGATACCCCACTGCACGGCGGTCGGCGCGAAGCTACCGGGCTGGTATCGCTTGTAGGAGTTGATGTTCGGTGCGTAGAAGTAGGCGAACTCGCGCAGCGTCGCGAGCTGTCCGGCGACGAACTGCGTGAAGACCTCGGACGTGCCGTGCCCGTCCTCGCCCGCGAAGACCGGGGTGTCGTCGTCGGTCCGCAGGGACAGGTGGACGTGACACGAGTTGCCCTCGCGCTCGTCGTACTTCGCCATGAACGTCAAGGCCGAGCCGTGCTGTGCCGCGATCTCTTTGGCGCCGGTCTTGTAGACCACGTGGTTGTCGCACGTCTTCAGTGCCTCGTCGTATTTGAACGCGATCTCGTGCTGACCCGGGTTGCACTCACCCTTGACCGACTCGACCTGCATCCCGGCATCGCGCATGCCCAGCCGGATGGCTCGAAGCAGCGGCTCCACCCGTCCGGTGCCGAGGATCGAGTAGTCGACGTTGTACTGGTTCGACGGCGTGAGCCCGACGTACTTCTTCTGCCACGCCTGCTCGTAGGTGTCCTCGAACAGGATGAATTCGAGTTCCGTCCCGACCAACGCCGTCCACCCGCGCTCGGCGAGCCGGTCGAGTTGGCGGCGCAGGATCTGGCGGGGCGATTCGACGACGGGCGCACCGTCGAGCCAGGTCACGTCCGCGAGCAACAGCGCCGTGCCCGGGTGCCAGCTGATGCGGCGCAGGGTGGCCAGGTCCGGTGCCATCACGAAATCGCCGTACCCGCGGTCCCAGGACGAGATCGCGTAGCCGTCCACGGTGTTCATCTCGACGTCGACGGCGAGCAGGTAGTTGCAACCCTCGGTGCCATGCGAGAGGACGCTGTCGAGGAAGAAGTGGGCGTCCACCCGCTTCCCTTGCAGCCGGCCCTGGATATCGGTGATCGCAACGATGACGGTGTCGATCCGGCCCGAGCCGATCTCGGCACGAAGCTGGTCGAGGTTCATCGGCGACTCCCTCGCTTGAAGGTCCGCCGAACATACCTTCTTGCCCGGTCGGCGCGATAGTGATTCCTCACGCGAGGAAACCTCTCAGCAGTGCCGCCGTGCCTTCGACGTGCTCCTCCATGGCTGCTCGCGCCTCGCTCGCCTGACCGGCGAGGATCGCTTCCACGATCGCAGCGTGCTGGACGTCGGAATGCGCGATGTTGGCCGGCAGCACCGGAATGGCGCGAAGCAGTTCCTCCAACCGCATCTGCACGTCGGCCACCACCGCCGTGACCGACGGGCTGCCGCACAGCGCGGCGATCGCCATGTGCAGTCGCGAGTCAGCCAGCCGGCGCCGCGCCGGCGGACAGTCGGTGGCCTCGGCGAGGTAGCGGGTCAGGCTCGCCCGGTCCGCAGCCGTCAGCGTTCGGTTCGCGGCCAGCGCCGCGGCGCCCGGCTCGGCGACCCGGCGCAGTGCCAGCGAGTCCTCCAACGGGTACTTCAGCCCGCGCCCGAGCGCCCCGGCGGACTTCGACCGTGACGGGCGCGGCGAGACGACGAACGTTCCGCCACCACGTCCACGGCGGGACTCGACCAGCCCCGCATCGCGCAGGGCACGGATCGCCTCACGCAGGGTGACCCGGCTGACCCCGAAGGTGTCGGCCAGTTCGCGCTCCGGCGGCAGGCGGTCACCGTCACGCAGTACGCCCAGACGGACGCTCTGTACCAGGCGCTCGACGGTGACCTCGAAGGCGTTGCGGACGGGCACCGGCGAGAACACGGCACTGGCCCAGAGTGCCTCGACGTTGCCTTGCGGACCCTGGGTCACGCTCACCGGCCCGGCCATCAGCCGACCGTTCCCGCTCGGGCGTCACGGCAGGCGAGGGCGGCGGTCACGAGGCCGGTGAAGAGCTCGACCTCGTCGTGCTTCTCGGGGTGCCATTGCACGCCGACGACCCATGTCGAATCCGCGTGCACGATCGCCTCGGCAGTGCCGTCCTCCGCCCAGCCGACCGTCGTGAGTCCCGGCGCAGGCGAATCGATCGCCTGATGGTGGTAGGTGGCAACGGTGCTCTGTTCACCGAGCAATGCACCGACCAGGCTGCTCGGATCGAGACGGACCGCGTGCCGCCCGTGCTCGCCCACCGTCGGGCAATGCCCGTCGTGGCCGACGGCGTCCGGCAGATGCTGGATCAGGTTGCCACCGAGGGCCACGTTCAGCACCTGCATCCCCCGGCAGATCGCCAGCACGGGCAGGTCGCGGCGCAGCGCAGCGTGGACGAGCGCGATCTCCCACCCGTCACGGTCCGGGCGGGCCGGACCGGTCGCCTCATCGCGGACAGCCCGGTACCGCGCCGGATCGACGTCGGCGCCGCCGGTCAGGACGAGACCGTCCAGCGCGGCCACGACGTCCTCTCCGATCTCGGCTCCCTCAGCCGGGCCGGCAGCCGGTGGCAACAGCACCGGCGCCCCACCGGCGGCAACGACCGAATCTGCGTACCCGCGCGGCAGCACGTCCGCCGGCTCGTTCCACACTCCCCACGCCGCGGTCTCTCGGTAGGTCGTCAGACCGATCAATGGCCGTCCCCGGCGATTCACCCCTAAATGGTACGTCCGGTGATCCATCTCAATCACAGCCCGTCATGGCTGTCCCGCACGCGCTCGCTCGCTGGGTCGAAGAGCGGATCGCGAACGACCTCGGCGCCGACCCACTGACCGAACAGGTCAATCGCCACCCGGGTTCCGGGTTGTGCGTCGGCGGCCGGCAGGTACCCGTACGCGATCGACGATGCGACGCTGTAGCCGTACCCACCAGAGGTCACCCGGCCGACGACGCGATCGCCGATCCGGACGGGTTCGCTGCCTAGGACGACCGCAGCTGGGTCGTCGAGGACCATGGCCCGCAACCGGCGCGTCACCCCGGCCTCCTTCACCGCCCGCAGCTGATCGCGGCCCTCGAAACCACCCGGCTTGTCGAGCTTCACGCAGAATCCGAGCCCGGCCTCGTACGGGTTGGTCTCCGAGGTCAGGTCGGTTCCCCAGACCCGGTAGCCCTTCTCCAGCCGCATGCTGTCGATCGCGCCGTACCCCGCCGCGACGACACCGTGCTCACGACCGGTGGACCACAGCGCTGACCACAGCGCTGCGCCGAACTCGCTGGGGACGTAGAGCTCCCAGCCGAGTTCGCCGACGAAGGTGACACGCAGCGCCCGCACCGGGGCGTCCGCCACCGGGATCGACTGCGCCGTCATGAACGGGAATGCGGCATTGCCCAGGTCGGCGGGCGTCAGCTGCGCCAGGACGGTGCGGGCCAGTGGGCCCCACAGCGCGAAGCAGGCCCATTGACCGGTCACGTCGGCGATTCGGACGTCGGCCTTGCGCCGGCGTGCCTGCCGCCGCAACCACGCGAGATCGTGCGACCCGTATGCGGTGCCGGTGACGATCGAGAACACGTCGTCCGCGATCCGCGTCACGGTGAAATCGGACTCGATGCCGCCGCGGCTGTTCAGCGCCTGGGTGTAGGTGATCGTCCCGATCGCGCGGTCGACGTCGTTGTCACAGACCCAGTTCAGCAGGGTGGCCGAGTCCGGACCGCTCACCTCGAGCTTGGCGAAGGACGACTCGTCGAACAGGCCCGCGGCGTGGCGCGTCGCCTCGTGTTCCGCGCCGATCGCCGGGGACCACCGGCGTCCCGCCCAGCCGCGCGGACGTAGCGCCGCGTCGCCGGCGGCCGCGTTCGACTCGTACCAGTCGACCCGTTCCCAGCCGGCCTTCTCACCGAATTCGGCACCGTGCTCCTCGTGCCACGCATATGCCGGTGAGGTCCGCAGTGGTCGACCCGCTTGCCGTTGGATGCCGGGATAGGCGATGTCGTAGTAGGTGCGGTAGGTCTCCAGCGTCCGGCCGAGGGTGAACCGCGGCGAGCGGTAGTGCGCACCGAAGCGGTTGATGTCCATGTGCCAGATGTCGAAACTCGGTTCGTCGGCCACGATCCATTCGGCCATCACCCGGCCGATGCCACCGGCACCGGCGATGCCGTGTGCACAGAAGCCGGCTGCGACGAAGAACCCGGCCATCTCGGTCTCGCCGAGGCAGAACTCGTTGTCCGGAGTGAATGCCTCAGGGCCGTTGATCATCGTGCGGACGCCGACCGTGTCCATCGCCGGTACGCGACGCGCCGCGTTCGCGCCGATCTCTTCCATCCGGTCCCAGTCAGGCGGCAGCAGCTTGGCGTTGAAGTCGGCCGGGATGGCATCCAAGCGAGTTGCCGAGGCCGTCCAGGGGCTGGGCGAGCGCTCGTAGCCGCCCATCACCAACCCGTCCACCTCCTGCCGGAAGTAGACCAGCAGGTCGGGGTCCCGCAGCGTCGGAAGCGGCCGGTCACGAGGTTCCAAGAAGGCCTCGGTGATCACGTACTGGTGCGAGAGCGGAACCAGCGGCACCCGCACCCCCGCCATCCGTGCGATCTCGGCGGCGTATATGCCCCCGCAATCGACGACCACCTCGCACTGCACGTCGCCGCGGTCGGTCCGAACCCCGCGCACCCGGCGGCCTTCGACCTCGATGGCAACGACTCGGGTGCGTTCGGCGATCTGGATGCCGGCCGCCCGGGCGAGATTCGCGAGCGCGTAACACAGCTGGGACGGATCAAGATAGCCGTCGGACTCCAGATAGGCGGCGCCGACCACGCCGTCGGTGTCGATCAACGGGAACAGCTGCTTTGCCTCCGCCGCCGAGATCTCGTGCAGCGGCAGGTCGTAGGTACGCGCCCAACTGATTTGGCGGCGAATCTCCGCAAGCCGTTCCGGGCTGGATGCGAGCTTGATGCCACCGCTCTCGGTCCACCCGAGCTGGTACTCACTCGTCTGCAGCTTCCGGTACAGCTCGACGGAGTACATGTTCATGCGGGTCAACGTCGGGTCGGCGCGCAACTGGCCGACCAGGCCGGCCGAGTGAAAGGTCGACCCGCTCGTCAGCTCAGAGCGCTCAAGCAGCAGGACGTCGGTTTCGCCCAGTTCGCCCAAGTGGTACGCAACGCTGGCGCCGCCCACGCCACCACCAATGATGACAATGCGGGCAGCCTGCGGGAGCTCTGCCCCTGGCGCCATGACTGAACATCATGCTCATCGGGTGCGGCACGGACAAGAGCTCCACAGAAGTAAAGGTCTGGGTACTAGACCCTTGCATCCTCGCGGGCCTACCATCCCGACACCGCGTTTGCATCGGGGTGCGTGCTGGGGCCGGTCATCGATCGGGAGGAGGACGCTCTGTGGTTGCTGGGCACGGCACTGCCGCCGCCTCGATCCCGACGCGTCCGCCGACGGCTGACGCCGAGTTCGATGCTGCCCTCGACCGGATTCCTGCACTGCACGGAAAATCACGATCCGTCGAGGAAATGCCTGGTGGCCTGACGAATCGGATCTACAAGGTGGTGCCAATAGGCGCCGATCCGATCGTTGTGCGCATCTCGGGCACCAAGACCCCGTTACTGTCGATCGATCGGGTCGCCGAGTGCGCCAACTCCCGATCCGCCGCCGACGCAGGGGTCGGACCCAAGGTGCTCAGCTGCCAGCCGGACGTCGGCATTGCCGCCGTCGAATGGATCGAGGGCAAGACCTTCACGGCTGCCGACCTCGACGACTCGCGCCGATTGGCTCGGGTTGGGCAGCTATGCCGGAAGTTGCACGAGTCCCCCCGGTTCGTGAACGAGTTCGACATGTTCGCGGTCCAGCGCCAGTACCTCTCGGTCGTCGAGGAGAACGGCTTCCGGATACCGGCCCGCTATCGCGACTTCATGCCGCTCGTCGAACGGATCCGCGCCGCGCTCGCCGCGGCTCCGCTGGCCACGGTGCCGTGCCACAACGACCTGCTCGCGGCCAACATCATGGACGACGGCGCGCGGCTGTGGTTCATCGACTACGAGTACTCGGGCAACAACGACCCGTGCTTCGAGTTGGGCAACATCTGGAGCGAGGCCGCACTGCCACCGGAGCGTCTCGGCGACCTGCTGAGCGCGTACTTCGAAACCGTCACCGATGCGCTGCTTGCCAGGGCGCGGCTGCTGGCGCTGATGTCCCAGTACGGCTGGACGTTGTGGGCCTCGATCCAGGACGCAGTCGGAACCGCCGACTTCGACTTCTGGACCTGGGGCATGGAGAAGTACGAGCGAGCAGTCGCCCAGTTCGACGATCACGATCTCGCCCGCCTCATCCAGGACGCTGGGCACGTCAACCAACCGCGAAGGAGCTAGCGCAGTGACCGAGACGGTGTACAAGGATGCGGACGAGCAAAGACTCGCCGAGCTTGGTTACAAGCAGGAGCTCAATCGGACGTGGTCGGGGTTCTCGAACTTCGCCATCTCGTTCTCGATCATCTCGATCCTGGCCGGCTGCTTCACGACCTTCGCCGTCGGCTGGAACAACGGCGGCCCGGCCGCGATCGCCTGGGGCTGGCCGATTGCCGGCCTGTTCATTCTCGTCATCGGCCTGTGCATGTCCGAACTGGTATCGGCATTCCCGACGTCGGGCGGCATCTACTGGTGGGCGTCCAAGCTCGGCGGCGTCAAGGCCGGGTACTACACCGGCTGGCTGAACCTGATCGGCCTGCTCGCGATCGATGCGTCCGTCGCCTACGGCTGCGCCACCTTCTTCGATCTCACCCTCGACACGTACAGCACCTCGTGGGCCGAGGGCTACAGCCTGACCCGTACGTTCCTGATCTTCCTCGTCGTCCTGTTCCTGGCCGCACTCGTCAACATCTTCAGCAGCCAGCTGCTCGCGGTGCTGAACAACGTGTCGGTGTGGTGGCACGTCATCGGTGCGAGCGTGGTCGTGCTGATCCTCGTGTTCGCACCCTCTCACCACGCGAGCGTTTCGTCGGTGTTCACCGACACGGTCAACAACACCGGCTTCTTCGGTGGGAACTCCACCGGCATGGCGTTCCTGTTCGGTGTGCTCCCCCTGTCGGTGATCCTGACCCAGTACACGATCACCGGCTACGACGCGTCGGCTCACCTGTCCGAGGAGACGCACCAGGCTGCCAACGCTGCCGCCAAGGGGATCTGGCGCTCGATCTTCTACTCCGCGATCGGCGGCTGGATCCTGCTGCTCGCGTTCCTCTTCGCGGTCCAGGACGAGGCCGGTGTCACCGCGGGCGGTGGTGCCGTGTCGGTGATCTTCAGCCAGGCCCTGACCACCAACTGGGCCAGCCTCGTGTTGCTGATCTCGACGGCCGGGCAGTTCTTCTGCACCGTCGCCTGCATGACCAGCACCACCCGCATGCTGTTCGCCTTCAGCCGCGACGGCGCGGTGCCGGGAGCCCAGTACTGGTCACGGCTGAACAAGAACCGGGTGCCCGTGTACGGCGTCATCCTGTCTGCGGTGGTCGCGGTGATCCTGACCGCACCGGCGCTGGTGAAGGTGGACATCAACGGAGCCCCGGTACCGGTCGCGTTCTTCGCCGTGGTCTCGATCGGTGTCGTCGGCCTGTACGTCGCATTCGCGATCCCGATCTGGCTGCGCTGGCGGGCCGGCGACTCGTTCCAGGGCGGCGGGTGGACACTCGGCCGCAAGTACAAGTGGATGTGCCTGGTTGCCGTGGCAGAGATCGCGGTGACCTCGGTGATCGCCATCTTGCCCACCTCCTCGGCCGGCGCGCCCTGGTACAAGGGTTTCGGCTGGAGCAGCCTGAAGTTCGTCAACTACACGCCGATCGTCGTGTTCGGTCTGCTGTTCGCCCTGTGGGTCGGCTGGCACCTCTCGGCGAAGAAGTGGTTCACCGGGCCGAAGATGACGATCGACCTGCCGCCGGACGTCTCGTCGGCGGCCGAGATAGCTCTCGAGCACCACGGCGAGACCGCTCACCAGCGGCCGATGCCGCCAACCGCCTGACCGGAGGACCCCGCGGGCGGTGCGCCAAAGCGCACCGCCCGCGACCACCTGCGCCACTCGCTGGTTGGATCGACGCGTGGACCATCACTCGTTCGCCGCAGTCAGCGGCCTCACCGGTACCGCGCCGGGCCCGTTCGTCGCCCAGGTCAGCCCTGAGTGGACGATCGGCGGTAAACCCAACGGTGGTTACCTGCTCGCGATCATCGGCCGGGCCGCCATCGAGGTCGGGCCGCACCCGCACGTCATCGCCGCCAGCGCGCACTACCTCGCGCCGCCCGCGCACGGCCCGGTCACGATCGAGGTACTCGCGTTGCGGACCGGCCGATCGGCGAGCCAGTTCCGCGTACGCATGCAGCAGGACGACCGGGTCTGCGTCGAGGCGCTACTGACCACCAGCACATTGGCGAGCGGCTCGGCACCGTTCTGGGACGCAGGTCTGCCTACCCCGCCGGCAACTGCCCTCGCCGACTGCATCCGCCTGCCGGGCGTGACCCCGACGGGCCTGCGCGTCGCGATCATGGACATCGTCGAGATCCGCATCGATCCGGCCGACCTCGGTTTCGCCCGCGGCGCGCCGAGCGGACGCGGCGTGCTCAACGGCTGGCTCAGCCTCCCCGGTGACGAGCCGTTCGACACGGCGTCCCTGCTCTACGCCGTGGACGCCTTCCCCCCGGCCACCCTCGAGATCTCGCCGACCGGCTGGGTCCCGACGCTGGAACTGACCGGGTACGTGCGCGCGCTGCCCGCTCCCGGGCCGGTCCGCGTGCAACAGCGGGCGCAGCTCATCGATGACGGGCGCGTCGACGAGGCGTGCTTCGTGTGGGACAGCACCGGTCGCCTCGTCGCTCAGGCCACCCAGCTGGCTGGGATCCGGCTCGGATGAGCACCATCCGCTGGGCCATCGCCGGTCCCGGCCGCATCGCGGACAGCGTCGCCAAGGACTTCGTCCATGTCCCGGACGCCGAGCTGGTCGCGATCGGGTCGCGGTCGACGGCGCGCGCCGAGTCGTTCGCCGCGAAACACGGTGCCGCGCGGGCGCACGGGTCGTACGCGGCGTTGATCGCGGACGCGGACGTCGACGCCGTCTACATCGCGACGCCGCACCCGCAGCACGCGCCGATCGCGATCGCGGCGCTGCGAGCCGGCAAGGCCGTGCTCGTCGAGAAGGCATTCACGGCGACGGTCGCCGGCGCGGCTGCCGTCGTCGAGACCGCGCGTGAGTGCGGCGTGTTCGCGATGGAAGCGATGTGGACGCGGTTCCAGCCGGCGATGACGCAGGTGCGGACGTGGCTGGACGAGGGCGCGATCGGCGAGGTCCGCGGCGTGCAGGCAGATCTCGGCGTCCTTCGCGAGTTCGATCCGACGGACCGGTTGTTCGACCCGGCCCTCGCCGGCGGCGCGCTGCTCGATCTCGGGGTGTACGTCGTGTCGTTCGCCCAGTGGGTGCTCGGGACGCCGTCGTCGGTCACCTGCACCGGTTCTCGCGGCTCGACGGGGGTCGAGGAGGAAGCGACGTTGCTGCTCTCGTTCCCGTCAGGCGCCGCCGCCGTGCTGAGCACGTCGTTGCACAGTCCGATGCCGGGCCAGGGCCGCGTGTTCGGCACCACGGGCTGGATCGACGTGCTGCCGCGCTTCCATCACCCGGACACCGTCGTGCTGCATCGGTACAAGCGCGACCCGATCACGGTGACCCGGCCGGCCACCGGCGGCGGCTACTCGCACGAACTGGTCGAGGTGACGCAGGGCGTACTCCGCGGACGCACCGAGAGCGCGACGATGCCGCTCGACGACACGCTCGCGGTGCAGCAGGTACTCGAGGACGCAGCTGCGCAACTGGGCATCACCTGGCAGGACGATCCAGCCCTGCCATAGCCGCCTCGAGCCGGTCGACAAAGGGCACCTGGCTGGCAACCAGCTTCACCCGGGCGACCTGCGGCGACACCCAGGCCGCGCGGTCGATCTCGGGGAAGGACTGGATCCGCCCGGAGCGAGGCGGCCACTCGAGGTCGAACGTATTGCTGACGATCGCGGTCACGTCCACCTCGCCCGGCCCGGCGAAAACCGTCACCTGCTTGCCGCCCGACATGCGGATGCTGCCGAGATCGACGTAGGCCACAGCGGGTGCCGGCGTCCCGAGTTCCTCGGCGAATTCGCGCCGCGCTGCGTCCAGCGGTGACTCGTCCGGCTCGAACTCGCCTTTCGGCACCGTCCACGCCCGCTCGTCCTTGCTCGCCCAGTACGGGCCGCCCATGTGCGCGAGAAGCAGCTCGAGACCCGCGCGCCGCCGGTAGAGCAGCACGCCCGCCGAGCGCGTCGCAGCCACCGGCCGACCCTACGTCGCGAGGTCCGATCCCGACGGATCCAGGTTGTGGACAACGACGTTCGGGGTCGGTCGGCGGCAGAAACTGACGGGTATGGCAGAGCGCGCGACGGCGGTCCACACGGAGGCGGACCTGTTCACGCTGTGGCAACGGCTGATGGGTCCCGGCAGTTTCGGCAAGCGCACCCTGTGGCTGCTGTTCCTGCGCCCGGACGACTACCCGTGCGGCGTGATCGTCCCGATCGAGGACGTCCCTGGCGAACCGGACCTCGACGTGATCACCGCGCTCGAGCGAATCCTCGACGATGTGGTGGCCGCACAGGACGTCGGGTCGGTCCCGGTGCTGCTCTCGCGCCCGGGACCGTCGGCGATGACCGATCGCGACCGGCGCTGGGCGGCCACCCTGCGGGACGGGCTGGGCCGACATCTCGGCCGGTGGCCGGTGCACCTGGCCACCTACGAGCGGCTGCAGGTCTTCGCTCCCGATGACCTGATCGCCGCGCGGAGACGCCCGCGGTGAGCGCGGCGGACCAGGCGCGGCTGTGGACTCGTAACCCGGTCGGCGTCGCCCGGCTCGTCCCTGCCTTGGTTCAACCCCGGCTGCGCTCAGCAGCCTTGGTCACCGCCCGGCCGATGATCAGTTGCTGGATCTGGCTGGTGCCCTCGTAGATGCGGAACAGGCGCGCGTCCCGGTAGAGCCGTTCGACGGCGACGCCGCGCATGTAGCCCATCCCGCCGTGGATCTGGACGGCGCGGTCGGCGACCCGGCCGACCGCTTCGGACGCGAAGTACTTGCAGATGCTCGGATCCTCGCGCCGTCCTGTCCCCGCGTCCATCTCGTCGGCACAGCGCCGGATCATCGCCTCTGCCGCGTACAACTCACTCGCCGAGTCGGCGAGCAAGGCCTGGATCAACTGGTGGTCGGCGATGCGCGAGCCGCCCTGGTGCCGATCGAGCGCGAACGCCGTGCTCTCATCGAGCAGCCGCCGCATCAGGCCGACACAGATGGCGGCCACCGACAGCCGGCCGCGAGCGACCGAAGCCATCGCGATCCGGTAGCCGTTCTCGCCCCCGACGCGCGCGTCGTCCTCGAGCCGGACGTCGGTCAGGTACACCTCTGCCGTGAGGCTGCCCGCCTGCCCCATCTTGACGTCCTTCGGGCCGATCGTGACCCCGTCCTCGGCCGTCGGTACGGCGAAGACCGAGATCGTGCCGTCGTCGGTGCGCGCGAACACCATGATCAGATCGGCGGCAGGCGCATTCGTGATCCACCGTTTGGTGCCGTTGAGCACCCACTGCTCGCCCTCCCGCCGCGCGGACGTCGTCATGCTTGCCGGGTCCGAGCCGGCCTCCGGTTCGGTCAGCCCGAAGCTCGCAACGAGCTCACCCGACGCGATGCCGGGCAGCCATCGCTGCTGCTGGGCTTCGGTGCCCGCCTGGACGAGGATCTGCCCGGCAAGGCCGTTGTTGGTCCCGAACATCGAGCGGAACGCCGGCGCCGCGTAGGACAGTTCCAGCACGAACTCGACCTCCTGACGCATCGTCAGGCCGAGGCCGCCGAAGCGCTCCGGTAAGGCGAATCCGAACAGGCCCATCGCCTTCGCCTGCTCCTTGAGCGAGGCAGGGATGGCGTCCTGCTCGTCGATCTCGGTCTCGCGCGGGATGACCTCGGTGCGCACGAACCGGCGGATCTCGGTCAGGATCTGGTCCAGGTCGGAATCGTCCATGTGTCGATGATGCCGAACTGCTGACCGGGGCCGGTCTGTGCGAGGCTCATCGACGTGTCCACACCCGCCCCGCAGGACGCGAGCCGATGAGCCGATGGGGATCGGCAGCCGGGCGCGCGCTGGCGCTGCTGGATCGCGCAGCCGAAGGCCCCTTCGACCCGAGCACCTCGATCGCACCGCCGCAGGGAAGGCGGCGTAGTTGGGTGCACTACGGCGTGATGATGCCGGGGCTGCCGGCCCCGCACCGGTTCTTCAACGTGATGGCCGTACTCGGCACGCCGGGTGCCGCCTTCGTCGCGAACGATCACCTGATCACCACCTCACCGCGTGACACCGCTTACGTCGTGTCGGCGACCTCGGCGATGACCGGCGGCCAGTTCCGCGCGTACCGGATGCAGGACGAATGCGCGTTCGCCGCCGATGGTTCGTCGCTGCGATTCGGGGCTGATCTCGCGATCGAGGGTGGCCTCCCGGGCTTCCACGTCCGCCGCACGCATCCGGAGGCCGCGGTCGATCTCGAAATCTGGCCCACCGACGTGGTCACCCGGTTCATCCGGCTGCCGGGCGTGTACGACCACTGGAGCCTGCTGTGCGAGGCGGGCGGGACGGTCGGCGGCGTCGCCGTCGACGGGCTGTGCACCGTCGAATACGCGTGCGGCGTCGGGCTGCACAGCCTGCTGGACCGGCGCCTGTCCCGCCGGCTGCAACTGCCGGTCACGTTCTTCACCTACCACGTGCTCAATCTCGACGACAGGACACAACTGCTGTTCACCTACGTCCGCGGCCCCGGCGAGATGCCCCTGCAGCAGGCCGTACACGTCCGTTCACTCGACGACGGCGCGACGACGATCCGGGACGGCGTCTCGTTCACGGTCGACTCGTCGGAGCCGCGGACGACGCCTGACGGTCGAACCATGCGCCTGCCGCTGCAGTTCCACTGGACGGCTGAGGGCGTGCGCGTGACCGGCACCTCTCATCGCGACTTCACCTACGGCCTCGGCGCCGGCTTCGTCGGAACCTATGACTACGAGGGCACCGTCCACGGCCGGCCGATCAGCGGCTGCGCCTACATCGAGTACGTCGACTGCCGCTAGCCGGCGTCGCCTGGGTACCCGCCGGGTGCGGCACGAAATGCGCAGGGGTGGCGGCGCTCCTACGCTCCTACGGGTGGAGATCGCCCCGGCCGAGCCGGATGCCGACGCAGCGGTTGCCGACGTGCTGGCGCCCTACGTCCCGCGTCTCGTCGTCGACTGGCTGCTGGACGAGCCGGACCGCGTCCACCGGACGGTGGACGGTAGCTATGTGTTTGCCGACATCTCCGGCTTCACCGCGCTGACCGAGCGACTGGCGGTACGCGGCAGGGCAGGCGCCGAAGAGATCGCCGATGTGCTCAACGCCGTCTTCGACCGGCTCTTGACGGCCGCGTACGACTACGGGGCAAATCTGATCAAGTTCGGCGGCGACGCCGTGCTGCTGCTGTTCGACGGCACCGATCACGCGCTTTGCGCGACACGGGCGGCGCGATCGATGCAACAGGTGATGAGCAGCATCGGTCGACTGCAGACCTCGCAAGGCGTTGTCCGGCTGGGGATGTCGGTCGGCGTGCACACCGGCGCGCTCGACCTGCTGCTTGTCGGCAGCCACCACCGGGAACTGATCGTCACCGGGCCGGGAGCCACGCTCACGGCGCACCTGGAAAAGATCGCCGAGCGGGGCCAGATCGTCGTGAGCACAGCGACCGCGGCGCTGCTGCCCGCCTCGTGCGTGGGCACCGCCGTCGACGACGGGTTCTTGCTCGCGCGCTCGCCCATGGTCGAGGAGCGGCCCAACCGGACACCGAAGCGGCGCGTCGACGTTCGTGAGGCGATGTCCGCCGAGGTGTCCGAGTACCTGTCGAGCGGGCACGTCGACCATGAGCACCGCCGGACCGTCGTGGGCTTCCTGGAATTCTGCGGGGTGGACGACTTGCTCGCCGAGCACGGGGCGGCCGAGCTTGCCGACGCGGTGGCGTTCGTGGTCGACGCCGTCCAAGAGGCAGCCGCCGCCAACGAGGTGACCCTGTTGGCGAGCGATCTCGCCGAGGACGGCGGGAAGCTCATCCTTACGTCCGGTGTGCCGCGATCGGCGGGCGACGACGAGACCCGTCTGCTGTCGACGATGCGTCGGGTGGTCCACCCGGGCGGGCGACTGGCGTTGCGTGCCGGGATCACCTCGGGACGAGTGTTCGCCGGCGACTACGGGCCGTTCTACCGCAAGACCTATTCGATCGTCGGCGACGCGGTCAACCTTGCCGCCCGGCTGATGACTCGGGCCCAACCCGGCCAGATTATCGCGACGGCAGCGGTCAGCCGAGCCTCACGCACACCGTTCACGACGACCGTCCTGCCGCCGTTCACGGTGAAGGGAAAGCGTGAGCCGATCGAGGCCGTCGTCGTGGGTGACCTGCTGCGCACGTCCGCGCCTGCCGTTGCTGACCGCCTGCCGCTCGTGGGTCGGGGAGAGGAACTCGCGATCCTGCGCGCGGCCGCCGACCAGGCGGCGGCCGGTCGCGGCGCTGTCGTGGAACTGATCGGCGCCGCCGGCATGGGCAAGTCGCGACTGCTGGAGGAACTCACCGACCACACCGATGCGCGCGTGCTGTGGGCGGACGGCGACGTCTACGGCCGCGCGACTCCCTACCAACCCATGCAGCGGATGCTGCGGCGGACCCTCGGCCTGCCCGACGACGTCGAGCAGGCCACCCTGGCGGCGGCGCTGGTCGACCTCGTCCGCGGGTCCGCCCCCGACCTGGCGCGTTGGCTGCCGCTGATCGGGATCGTCGCCGGCGTCGACCTGCCCACGACGCCGGAAGTCGACGCGCTGGACGCCGACGTGCGTCGCGCGCGGCTCGAAAGTGTCACCAGTGATCTGCTCGGCCGGTTGCTCACGATGCCGATCGTCATGATCTTCAACGACGTCCACTTCATGGACGACGCCACCGCGGGTTTCGCGCTGCGGCTGGCCGCCGACGCACCGTCGCGGCCGTGGCTGCTCATCCTGACCCGGCGCGGCGTGGACGAGGCCGAGGTGGCGGTCGGGCCGCACGTCCACCTGGTCGAACTGACCCCGCTCGACGGTGCAGCCGTCGGTGAGTTGCTGGGACTCGCCACCGACACCAACCCGTTGCCCGCACACCGGATGCGGCAGCTCAGCGAGCGGGCCGGCGGTAACCCGCTGTTCCTCACCCGTCTCGTGGGCGCCGCCGCCGAGGCCGGCGACTTCGACGAGCTGCCGGATTCGGTCGAGGCGACGATCGCCGCGCAGATCGACCGGCTGCCCGCCCGGCGCCGTCGCTGGTTGCGCGCAGCGTCGGTACTGGGGATGAGCTTCGAGCCCGCGATGCTCGACGCAATCCTCGCCGGCACGGATCTGGCCGACGAGTCGGCGACGGGCCTCGAGGAATTCATCGCCCCATCGGTCGATTCGCAACTACGCTTCGTCCACCACCTCGTCCAACTCTCTGCGTACGAGGGACTGTCCTACCGGCGGCGGCGCGAACTGCATGCGCGGGCGGCGATGCACCTGGAGGCAGTCGGCGATCGGCGTCGCGAGCAGCATGCCGCGCTGCTCTCGCTGCACAACCTGCACGGTGAGCGCTACGAGGCGGCGTGGCACTATTCCAAGCTGGCCGGCGACCACGCGCGCGACCAGTACGCACCGAGCGAGGCCGCCGACTGCTATCGCCGGGCGCAAGCGGCGGCCGCGCACCTGCCGGCGCTGTCGGACGACGAGGTCGTCGACATGTTCGAAGCCCTGGCCGCCGTGAGCATGGATCTCGGCGAGACGGACGAGGCCGAGCACGCGCTTCGTCACGCCAGGACGCGTGCGCGATCAGATCCGCTCCGGCTGGCCCGGCTGCACCTGGAAACGGCTCGCCATCGCCAGCACGTCGGCCGGCACGCCGACGCGCTGCGCTGGATCTCGCGCGGCCGATCGCTGCTGCGCTGCGCGCAGGACGGCCCGTCGCTGAGGCTGCGCGCACAGCTTGCCGAGCGCAGTGCGAGCGTGCGGTACGACCAGGGCGCCTACCGCACCGGGATTGGTTGGGCTCGCCGAGCGGTCGACGAGGCACGGCAAGCGGGCGATCTGGAGACCGAAGCGCGTGGACTGGGTCTGGGTGCTGTCCTCGCCGCCGTGGGGGGTGGCGCGGCCGAGGACGAGATGCTGCGGCGGTCGCTGGAGCTCTATGAACAGATCGGTGATCTGCGCGGCAAGGCCCGCGCGGCAAACGTCTTCGGGATGTGCGCCTACTTCGCCGGCCAGTGGGACGTCGCGGTCGGCTACTACGCCCAGGCCGAGCAGGCATCGCGGCAGATCGGACGCGACTTCGACGCCGCCGCGGCAGCCGCGAACCGGGCCGAGATCCTTGTCCAGCAAGGGCATATCGAGGCGGCCGGGCCCGTCCTCGCTGCGACTGTGCCCGTGCTCCGGGCCGCACGCGCGACGAGCTTTCTCGGCTTCGCCCTCACGATCGCCGGACGCCTCGATTTGGCGCGGGGCGCATACGGCGATGCCAGCGACCGACTCGGCGACGCGCGCTCGCTTTGCGCCGAGATGGGCGAGGTGGACGAGATTTTGACCATCGATGCGCTTGTCGCCGATTGTCACCTGCGTGCCGGCAAGTTCGACGAGGCGCTCGCGGGCGCGACCGCGACGACCGAGCGGATGGTCCGCGACACAGCGAGCGCCGCGCCGCTGGCGCACCGGGTGCGGGGCGAGGCGCTGATCGGGCTCGGACAGTTCACCGACGGCGCCGCGGAGTTGCGCACCGCCCTCGTCGCCGCGCGGCACCGGCGCGCGGACTACGAGGTGGTCGCGACCCTGCAGGCGCTGCTGCGCTGCAGGGTCGCGACCGACGAGAACGAACGGCGCACCTGGATCGACGAGGCGCAGGAACTGTCCGCGTCCCTGGGAATCGTTTCGCCGGGCTGATCAGCCGATGATCTTGGGATCCCCGCCGGCGGTCCTGACCCGGTAGGTGTCGCTGTTCGTCCCCGAGATGTTCGTGACACAGGGAAGCCGTCCACCGTTCTTCGAGCAGTTGGACAGCTGTGCCACGTACATGCCGTCGGCGGCCGAGAACGGGGCGTCGCCGTACACGCCGTGGGTGTAGCCCTTGAACGGATTCGGCGAGCCGAAGCAACCGGCGTAGTACGGGTGCTCCTTGTACTGGTGCAGCATGGTGGCCCCGGTCGCGCCGACTCCCGTGTAGCTGATCGTCTTGCCGGCATCGGTGGCGGTGTTGGTAAAGGTGGCCAGTGCCCCGACGAAGACGCCGTCGTCGTCGTCCCCGTCATTGTCGGGCTTGCCGCCCGCCGGTTGGCAGTGCAGGGTGCCTGCGGTCAGCGAGGCCGACACCGACTGGTTGTTCGCGGATGCGTCCGCGACCACATCGAGGGTGGTGGTGCCGTCGTCGGCCCGCACCATGCCGGTGTCGCAGGTCTGGCCGCGGTAGCAGTACACGGTAGAACTCGAACCGGAGTTCGCACCGCCCGTGACCGCCACTGGTGCCGAGCCCGAACTCGGGGCGACCAGGCTGTCCCCGCTGTAGTAGGCGGTCACCGACGTCGTGCCGATCGGCAGGGTGGTCGTCGTCAGTGTCGCGGTGCACTCGGTCAGCAGGCAGGGGCTGACCTGTGCGGTTCCGACGTCGGCTGTCGAGGTGCCGTTCGTCGCGACGAAGCCCACCGTTCCCGTCGGCGTGACACCGAGCCCGGGGGCGTCGAATGCCCTGACGGTTGCGGTGAGCGTGACCGACGTACCTGCCGTCGACGAGGCAGGCGACGCGGTCAACGTGGTCGTGCTCTGCGCGATCGGGGCCGCGCTGGAGCCGACGGTCGGGACCAGGAGCGTCAGACCGATCGTCGCGGCGATCGCGGTGCGGCGTGGGCCGCGCAGGCATGGAGTTCGGTACCTGGACATGCTCGTTTTCCTCCCTCAGGCGCCCCGTTCGGGGTCCGCCGAGTGTCGACGGAGGGCACCGCGGGGAACGTACTGTCGGCGACTCGCGATGTCCTGTTGAGAGGCAGAAATTGTCCCGATCAGGCCGGATCGTGCACGTGGATCGCGGTACTTTGCCGGGACTGTCCCCATCGTCCGGCCGGGCATCGACCGCATGAGGTGGCCGCCCATCACAGTGGTCGGTGACCAGATTGGGGTGGAACCGGACCCCGGACCGCACTGGTGTTGACGACCGCGGGTGGCCTGGCGGCCGAGCAGGTGGGCCACTACAGCAGGACGGACGCGACCCCCCCGCGCTACCTGCGCAGCTCGCGGCCGCCGGGACTGCCTCAGCCGGTGACGCCGCCTGCCGTGCACCAGTCGTCCGCCTGGCGGCTGAGCGTCATGCCATGACCGCGGGCGGTGCCGTCCGCATGCAGCGCCCCATCGTGGACGTCCGGCGTCCCATCCACCAAAAGCGGCTCGAGCCTGGCATGGTCGGCGAACCACTCGACATGGCGCAGATTCGGCACCGCCGAAGCCACGCACGCGTGCAGGGCGGGCGCACAGTGCGCCGATATCTGCAGATTCTGCGACTGGGCGAGGGCAGCCCCTTCGAGCCAACCGGTGTAGCCGCCGCAGCGCGTGGCATCGAGTTGCAGACAGTCGACGACCGGAAGCAGGGCTCTGACGTTGTAGCCGTCCGCGGCGTACTCACCGGCAGCTATGTCGCAGCGCAGCACGCCGCGCAGCCTGCCGAGCGTCTCGGTGTCGTCGCTGCTCACCGGTTCCTCGAACCAGGTGACGCCGAGTTCGTCCAGTGCCGTCCCGACCCTTCTCGCCTGGCCGGGGGTGTACCCGCCGTTGGCGTCGACCATCAACTCGGCCGAATCCCCGGCACATTGCCTCAGGTGGCCGACCCGGGCCAGGTCGCGGTCGATGGCAGTGCCCCACGACTGGCCGATCTTAATCTTCATCGACGTGCAGCCGACCGACTGCCACCAGCTGACCTGCTCCTTCAGTTCGGCATCGGTGAGCGTGGTGAACCCGCCCGAGCCGTAGATAGGAACCTCGGTGCGGCAGCGCCCGAACAGCGCGCCGAGCGACACGTCGAGCAGTCGGGCCTTGAGATCCCACCAGGCGATGTCGACCGCGCTCACGGCCTGCATCACCAACCCGCGGGTGCCGAAATTGCGGCAGGCGCGGAGCATTGCCGACCGGCCCGCGGTGACGTCGAAGGCATCGCGCCCGCACACCACCGAGGCCAGTTTGTCCTGGACCACAGCCGCGGCCGCGCTGCTCGAGTACGTCCAGCCCAGTCCGGTCCGGCCACCGGCCTCGAGCGTCACCGTCACCGCGGTGGTGGCGTCCCATTCCAGCGTGCCGTCCGCCTCGGGCCGTGGTGTGGGAAAGGTGTGGACGCCGGTGCGGACGCCGGTGATCGGAGCACCGGTCACGACGGCACCAACTGCTGTTCGGTCAACCCGCGCCGGCCGAGCGCGATCAGCCGGGCGGCGGCGCGGGCCGCGAGCGCCATGATCGTGAGCGCCGGATTCGCCGAGCCCTGGGTGGGCAAGGTGCTGCCGTCGACCACGTAGAGGTTGGGGAGGCCAAAGACCCGGTGATTGCGGTCGACCACGCCGTGCCGGGCGTCGGCGGCCATCCGCGCGCCGCCGACCAGGTGCGCATAGCGGTTGATGGTGATCGTCTCACTGGCGCCCGCGGCGGTCAGAATCGCCTCCATCGATGCCGTCGCGGCCCGGGTCAACTGCTTGTCGTTGTCGCACTGCGTGTACGAGAAATGCGCGACAGGCAACCCGTGGCGGTCGCTCTCATCGGCGAGGGTGACCCGGTTGTCGGCCTGGGGCAGGTACTCGCACAACGCTCCGAGCGTCGCCCAGTGGACGTAGTCGCGCATGTACTCGCGCAGCGGTGCGCCCCAGTGGCCCTGCGCGGAGATGTGCTCGGCCCAGGCGATCGGCAACGGGCTCACCGTCTGGATCGACCAACCACGCTTGTAGGGCTTGGTGGGGTCGGTCTCGTAGAACTGTTCGCTGGAGACCTCGGGCGGCGGTGCCTTGTACATCCGGATCTCGTCCTCGAACCGGCCGGCTGTCTGTGGCGCGCCCTGCACCATCACGTAGCGCCCCAGTTGGTCGTGCTCGTTGCCCAGACCCCCGGCGAACCGGTTCGTCGCCGACAGCAGCAGCAAGCGCGGCGTCTCGATCGAGTACCCGGCAACCGCGACCGCCCGCGCGCGCTGGAAGTGCTCGCGACCGACCCGCACGTAGTTGACGCCGCTGACCGTCCCGGTGTTGTCGTCCACAACCACCCTGGTGACCATGGAATCGGGCCGCACCTCGGCACCGTGCGCCAGCGCGTCCGGGATGTGGGTAACCAGCGGGCTTGCCTTGGCATTGACCTTGCATCCCTGCAGGCAGAAGCCTCGGTAAATGCAGTGCGGACGATTGCCGAAGCGCCCGTTCGCGATCGCCACCGGGCCGACACGGGTTTCGATACCGGCTGCGCGCGCTCCGCGCAGGAAGATTTCTCCGTTGCCGCCCACCGGGTGGGGATGGTGCGGGTACGTGTGCGGATCACCCCAGGGCCAGTCCTGGCCAGCCACGGGCAGTTCCTGCTCGATCACCTCGTAAAACGGCTTGAGGTCGCGGTATTCGATCGGCCAGTTCACGCCCACGCCGTCGAGGCCGAAGGTCTCGAAGTCCGATGGGTGGAACCGTGGCGTGTACCCCGCGTAGTGGATCATCGACCCGCCCACCCCGCGACCGGAGTTGTTCGAACCCAGCGGGACAGGGTAGGCGCCACCGATCTGGCGAGGCTCGGTCCAGTACAGCGTCTGCGAGCCTCGCTCGTCGGACACCCAGTCGCTGTCCGGGTCCCAGAACGGTCCGGCGTCCAGGCAGACGACCCGCCACCCTGCGCGGGCCAGGCGCTGGGTGAGGACGCTGCCACCGGCACCGGCGCCGACAACAACCAGGTCGACCTCGTCGCCGTCGGCGTAGCGGCGCATGTCGGTCCGCAGCCGGTGGTTGGTCCGCGACCCGTCGTTGGGGATCAGCCACGCCGAGTCGTTGCGTGCGCGGATCTGGCCGTAGTCGCTTCTCATACCCTTGTGTCCTCGCTGTCCTCGCTGTCCTCGCTGTCCTCGCTGTCCTCGCTGTCCTCGCTGTCCTCGCTGTCCTCGCTGTCCTCGCTGTCCGCGTCCTCGCTGGGCGTGACGAGGTCGGCGTGCTCGCGGCGCGCTTGCTCGATCCGGTGGTCGATCGGCGTGGGATCGGCGTCCACGTGGTCGGCGACCTCCCACTTGTCGAGTGCGTTGACACCAGGATTGAGGTAGCCGCGCGGGTAAGCCGGCCCGGGGAACCCGATCTCGTTCCATGCCCACGGGTGGGAGTAGAAGGCCGTGCACGCGTAGCGCGTCCACAGGCTCCACACGTGCTTGGCGGGATATTCGTGCCACGAGTCGCCGTTCGTAGCGAGCGTCTGGACGGCCTGAATCAGCACCGCCTGCTCACTGCGGACGAGTTCGGCGAAGCCGCGGCCGTCGTGCGCTGAGCGGGCGTCCTCGTCGAGCAGGCGCAGGCTCTCGCGCCACGCGGAGGCGTCCTCGGGCAGGTCGTCGTAGTGCCAGCCGTCGGTCTGGCCGACGGCCAGCCGTTCGTCGATCAGGGCGAGCACCGGCACGCGCGGGTCGGCGTCCTGGGCGAGCAGCAGGTCGAGCAACGGTGCCGCCACGCCCACCTCCGCCTGGGTGAAGAACGCCAACTCACCCGGAAGGGCCAACCGGGCCAGGACCACGCCGGCGGTGACGTCGTCCCAGAACCGGGTGTGCGCCAGGACGTCGAAACCGGGGAACCGGCCGCGGCCCTGCGGGGTGATCGCGCGCTCGTTCGGGTGACGGCTCACCGTCAGCGCTCATCGTGGACGCGGCCCTCGCGCCGGAGCACCGCGGCGAGCAGGCCCATCCCGCCGACGAGCGAGGCCAGCAGCGGCGCGAACGCCGGTGGGCCCGACTCGAGGTTGTATCTCGTGATCCCGCCCGGGCGTTGCGCGACACCACGCAGATGCAGGTAGGTGCCCTGGATGCCGTTGACGACGATGGCCGCCGAGGCGAGTGGCAGCACGGTATGTGCCGCGCGGCGCGAGAAGGCCGCCGCCACCCCGGCCGGGATCGCCGTCGGTACGACGACGATCGGCCACCACATCATCTTGTTGCCGAAACTGGCCCCATCGTGGGACAGATAGATCTCACCGGTCGTGATGACGGCGCCGGCCGCGGTCAACGCGGACAGGGTCCGCTCGAAGCGTCCGGTGCGAACATCGCGGACGGCGTCACCGAGCAGCGCAGGCATGTCGGCCTTTCGGCGGGACATGTCAGTCCCCCCGCCGCGACCCGGGTAGGTACTGCTGCACCTTCTGCTTGATGCCCTGCTTGGCCAGACCCCACGCGTTTTCGTCGCCGTCGAGGACTGCACCGGCCAGTGCCTTCACCTCGGCGAACGTCGCGTGCGGCGGGATCGGCGGCACGTTCGCGTCACAGCGGATGT
Organism: uncultured Actinomycetota bacterium; assembly: GCA_963750295.1. Classification (GTDB taxonomy): domain Bacteria; phylum Actinomycetota; class Actinomycetes; order Mycobacteriales; family Jatrophihabitantaceae; genus CAVVPY01. The sequence goes on along the minus strand of CAVVPY010000001.1, from coordinate 107,963 downwards.
CGAGCACGCTCGGCCGGTCGGCGGCGAACGCCTGCTCCCAGGCCGGCCCGATCTCGTCCGCGGCGTCGATGTTGACGCCCGCCAGGCCCAGGCTGCGGGCGAAGGCGGCGAAGTCGACATCCGGCAGCGACTGTGATTCCACGAACTTCGGAGCGCCGGCCATGGCGCGCATCTCCCAGGTGACCTGGTTGAGGTCGTTGTTGTGCAGGATCGCGACGATCAGTCGCGGGTCGTCCCACTGCTTCCAGTAGCGCGAGACGGTGATGAGTTCGGCCATTCCGTTCATCTGCATCGCACCGTCACCGACGAGTGCGATCGCCGGTCGCGACGGATGCGCCCACTTCGCGCCGATGACGTAAGGAACGCCTGGCCCCATCGTCGCGAGCGTTCCCGACAGCGAGCCGCGGATGTCGCCGTGGAACTTCAGGTGCCGGGCATACCAGTTGGCCGAACTGCCCGAGTCGGAGGCCACGATCGCGTTCGCCGGTAGCCGCTTGGACAGTTCGTGGAAGATCCGGATCGGGTTCACCGGGTCGGCGCCGATCATCGCGCGACGCTCGGCCGTCTGCCACCAGGACTCGACCTCGCGCTCGATCTCGTCGCGCCAGGACCTGTCGGCCTTGCGCTCGAGCATCGGGATCAACGCCTGCAAGGTCGCCTTGGCGTCGCCGACGAGGTTCAGTTCGTACGGGTAACGCATGCCGATCCACTTGCCGGAGCGATCGATCTGAACGGCCCGGGCCCGGTCGAGTTCGGGCAGGAACTGGGTGTACGGGAAGTTCGAACCGACGGTCAGCAGCGTGTCGCAACCCATCATCAGCTTGTAGGACGGCACCGTCCCGAGCAGGCCGATCGAGCCGGTCACCCACGGCAACTCGTCGGACAGGACGTCCTTGCCCAGCAATGCCTTCGCAGCACCGGCGCCGAGCAGATCAGCGACCTGGGTCAACTCGCTGGCGCACCCTCGCGCGCCCTGGCCGACCAGTAGGGCGACCCGTTCTCCGGCATTGAGCAGGTCGGCTGCCTGACGTACCGCAGCCTGGTCAGCGGTAACCGCCGACGAGGACATCCCGAGGCTCGAAGGCACCTGCTTGAACGCGTGCGCCGGCGGCTCGTACTCGAGGTCGAACACGTCGGACGGGATGATCACACACGTCGGCGCGGACTCGCTCACCGCGACCCTGATGGCGCGGTCGATCAGGTTGGGCAGTTGCTGGGGGACGGTGCACATCTGTATGTAGTCGCTGCACACGTCCTTGAACAAGCTGAGCAGGTCGACCTCTTGCTGGTACGAGCCGCCCATCGCCGACCGTTCGGTCTGCCCGACGATCGCCACGACCGGGACGTGATCGAGCTTGGCGTCATAGAGTCCGTTGAGCAGGTGGATCGCGCCGGGACCACTGGTTGCGGCGCACACTCCGACCTTGCCGGCGAACTTCGCGTACCCGACTGCCTCAAAGGCAGCCATCTCTTCGTGCCTAGCCTGGACGAACTGCGGGTCATTGTCGGCGCGGTCCCAGGCGGCGAGCAGGCCGTTGATGCCGTCGCCAGGAAAGGCAAAGACCTGCTTGACGTTCCACTCGCGTAGTCGGGCCAACAGGACGTCGGCGACGGTCTGACCCATCTCGATGCTTCCCTTCGTGGAGCCTCACTGCCCCTCGCCTCGGCTATACCCGCAACGTTTGCTGTCTGAAACCATTGCAGCGGCATGCAAAGCGCCCCCTTATATCGCGGCGCGATGCTAGTGTTCGGACGGTGACGCTCCCTGACGACGCGTATGCCAAGTTGCTCGCGCTGCGCACCGGCCTGCGCCGGTTCGAGCACTGGAGCGCACAGCAGGCCCGGGCTGCCGGCCTCACTCCGGCGCAGCACCAGCTCATGTTGGCCGTTCGCGGCCATCCGGACCCGGCCGGCCCGACCATCAGCGACGTCGCGAATTACCTGCTGCTCCAGCACCACAGCGCGGTCGGTCTGGTGGATCGGGCCGAGGCCGCCAAACTCGTCGTCCGGACCAGGGCGGCGGACGACCACCGGTTGGTCCGCTTGCGCTTAACCAAGCTCGGCGCCCGCCGACTGGACACACTGTCGGCCACTCACCTCGAAGAGCTAGCCCGGCTGCGGCCGCAACTGTCAGGTCCGTGGGACGACGACCGGGCCGGCGTCGACGGCCGGACTGAGCCGAAGGCCGCCCGGCCGGCGCGCACCTGACTCCTAGCTCAAGGCTAGCTCTAGCTGACTGGTAGCTGCGGGCTGCCTCCTAGCTGCGGGGCCCGGACGGGCCGTGCCCGATCCGGTGCAGCGTGACGGCGTTGTGCAGACTCCGCAGCGGGTGAGGCAACGCGTCAGTGCGCCATTCGTGCCGGCAATGCGGGCATGCGGCCGGTGGCGCCGCCGCAGCGCTCACGGTCAGGTGACCGCACTGCGGGCAGCGGGCCAACCGGATCAGACCGAGCATTCCCCCGACGCCCACCAACGCAGCAACTGTGGTCACCACCACGAGCGCGAACACCACTACGGCCGTGATCACCTCGACAGGCATGGCCCGGCCCTCCTCCCCCGACGAACTGTTTCTCTATCCTAGCACGATTATATCGTTTCACGACTGATCGCGTAGCATGGCGGCAGTTTCGCCGCCGTTCCCGTCTGACCTGAGGATCACAATGACCACCGCACACCGCAGGGCAGAGCACCTGGGCGACTTCACGGTCGATCGCCGGATGTTGGCGATCACCGGCTGGGCGCTGCCGATCGGCGCAGCAGCAGCCGGGGCGGCCTGGATTCTGCTGCGCCTGATCGGCGCGATTACCAATGCGGTCTTCTACCAGCGCTGGGACACCCGGCTCGTTGCCCCCGACTCGCACCACCAGCCGACCGCGCTCACCGTGCTCGCACCGGTCCTAGGCGGACTGCTCGTGGGCGCACTGGCCCGCTTCGGATCTGAGAAGATCCGCGGCCACGGCATGCCCGAGGCGATCGAGGCGATTCTCACCGGCGGCAGCAAGGTGGCGCCGAGGGTCGCGGTGCTCAAGCCGATTTCGGCTGCGATCAGCATCGGCACCGGCGGCCCGTTCGGCGCCGAAGGACCGATCATCATGACCGGCGGTGCAGTCGGCTCGATGATGGCGCAGTTGTTCCGGCTCAGCGCCGACGAGCGCAAGACCTTGCTGGTCGCCGGAGCCGCTGGTGGGATGGCCGCTACCTTCAACTCGCCACTTGCGGCGGTGCTGCTCGCCGTCGAGTTGCTGCTGTTCGAGTGGCGACCGCGCAGTTTCGTGCCGGTCGTCGCAGCGGTGGCCGTCGCGACCGTCGTTCGCGTACCGCTGCTCGGCTCTGGTGCGCTGTTCGCGGTGTCGACCTCCGGCGTGCACCTGAGCGCCTCGGCCGAGGCGCTGTGCCTGATTGCCGGCATCACCGGTGGCCTGCTTGCGGTCGCGGCGACGTACCTGGTCTATCTCGCCGAAGATGCTTTCAACCGGTTGCCCTTCCACTGGATGTGGTGGCCTGCGATCGGTGGGCTCGTCATCGGGCTCGGCGGTCTTGTCGAACCGCGGGCTCTCGGCGTGGGTTACGACGTCATCGACCAACTACTCATCGGACGCGCCGGGTTCTCGTTGATCGTGGGGATCCTATTGGTGAAGACGGTGATCTGGTCGGTGTCACTGGGTTCTGGCACGTCCGGCGGTGTGCTCGCGCCGGTCTTCATGATCGGTGGTGCGCTCGGCGCGCTCGAAGGGTATGTACTGCCAGCGGTGTTTCCCGGGTTCTGGGCGATGATGGGGCTAGCTGCCGTCGTGGGCGGCGTGATGCGCTCACCGCTTACCGGCGTGGTGTTCACCCTCGAACTCACACACGCCTGGACCGTGGTGCTGCCCCTGCTGATCGCGTCCACCAGCGCGTACGCCATCTCGGCCCTCGTCCTCAAACGATCCGTCCTCACCGAGAAGATCGCGCGCCGCGGGCTACACCTCACTCGCGAGTACTCGACCGACCCGCTCGATACGTTCTTCGCCGACGAGGTGATGCTCACTGACTTCGCCTGCTTCGACATGGACTCAGCCGTGGCCGAACCCGCGCCGGACCAACGGCTGTACCCCGTGCTCGATCACGCGGATCACCTGGCAGGCATCGTGACCTCGTCCGCGCTGACGCTCGCCGCGGACACAGGCCTTACCGTCGCCGACGTGCTCGTGCGCGACCCGGTGGCTGTGCATCACGACGACACCCTGCGCCACATAGCGAACGTCTTCGCCGAGCACGCCATCACGCGAGCGCCCGTCGTGGACCGCGGCGATCCCGGACGGGTGCTGGGCGTCATCCGCCTCGCAGATCTGCTCAAGGCCCGCCTGCACGATCTGTCCGAGGAACACCACCGCGAAGCGCACCTGCGCCCGACTCGTCGCCTGCGCCGGCCCCGTGCTCGCGGCCCGGAGGTGCTGCCCGGCCGACTGACGTCTTGACGTGTTGCGCGGCCCGAGATTGGGTAGCGTCCTCGCGTCGGGGCTGATAGCGGAGGATTCAGCGTGTCCAGAGTTCCACGGTTCACCGCCGCGATTGTCGTTCTCACCGTGGTCTCAGGCGCGCTCGTCGGCCTGTCGGCCGCCGCCGCGTCGGTCGGCTCGGCCGGACCAGCTTTGACGGCAGCGGCCGCACCGCTGAACCTGCCGTGCGCGAGCTATCCAGGCGGCGACACGATCTGTTCGGGCGAGGTGCACAGTTTCGATGGCGCCCCGCTCGATGTGGACGTGACGGTGCCTGCCGCCCACACCGGGTCGAAGCACCCGCTGATGGTGATGTTCCACGGCTTCGGCAACAACAAGCACGAGTGGGAGTCCACGACCGACGAGGGCGATGGCGCCGACAAGTACCACTGGAACAACCACTGGTTCGCCCGGCACGGCTACTACGTGCTCACCTACACCGCCCGCGGCTTCACCGATCAGGGAGCGACCCGCTCCGACGAGCCGAACACACCGGCCGGGACCGACCCGACCTGTCACCCGCCGACCGTCCCGTCCGGTCAATCGCCGGCCGGCTCGGACTGCGCACCCAGCGGCACGATTCGCGTCAAGAACACCGAGGTCGAGATCCGCGACAGCCAGTACCTGGCTGCCCTGACCGCCGCCGCCTTCCCCGACCTGAACCCGGACCAGGTCGCCGTGTCGGGCGGCTCGTACGGCGGGGGTGAGAGTTGGCTGCAGGCCGCCGACCCGAACTGGACCTTCCCGCACACCGTCGACCCGGCGCTGCCCGTGCTGCAGGTCCAGGTCGCCGTGCCCAAGTACGGGTGGACCGATCTGGCCTACTCACTCGTCCCGAACGGCCACGCCGGGTTCCTGCCCGGCGACCCGATCTACTCCTCGTCCCAGGGCGCGCCCGCGGCACACGGTGTCGGCAACCCGATCGGCACCGCCAAGCAGAGCTACATCGCCGGGCTGTACGCCCTCGGCACCACCACGGGCACCTTCGAAGAGGGATCGGCGCCCACCCCGGTCAAGCCCGCGCCCTGCGCGCTGCCCGAGACGTACAGCAGTTGGCTGGGCCGGGTGTCGAGCGGCGAGCCGTACTCCGTGGCAGGAGTGGACGATCCGGTACTGGCACAGATCCGCCAGGATTTCAGCGACTGCCACTCGGCTTACTACCAGCCCGGTTGGCGCGTACAGCAGCAAGCCGGTCACGAGACGGCGGTGTTCGCGATCCAGGGCTGGACCGATGATCTGTTCGAGGCGATCGAGTCGTTCCGGATGTTCAAGTACCTCAAAACCCTCGACCCCGAGTGGCCGGTCGCTGTCAGCGTTGCCGACGTCGGTCACTCGCGCGCCCAGAACAAGCCCGCCACCTGGCAGTGGCTCAACGGGGCGGCAAACGACTTCCTCGCCGACCAGATCAAGCGCAGCCACCGCAAGCACACCGTCGTGTCGAGCGAGGCCACGCAGTGCCCCGGCGACACCGGCGCACCGCAGCGCGTCACCGCCGACACGCCCGAGGCGCTGGCCAAGGGCACGTTGACGGTGACCGGTCCGGCGGGCTCCACGGTCAACCCGCTTGCCGCCGCTGACCCGGACGGCGTCGGTACCGACGCGGTCGTCCCCAGCCGGCTGCCGTCTGCGGTCGCACCGGTCCCGAACTGCCGGACGTCGACGACGCCGACCTGGCCGGGCCGCTACACCGCGATCTCGACCCCGTTGGCGCGCTCGGCCAGTTACGTCGGGCTCGGGTCAGTGCAGGTTCCCTACGCACTCGCCGGTGGACTGTCCGCGACGCTGAACGCCCGGGTGTGGGACGTGCCAGCCGGCGGCGGCCCGGCGGTGCTGGTCACCCGAGGCACGTACCGGATCGATCCGCCCGGCTATGACGCCCTCACCGGCACGCTGCGGCTGCCCCTCTACGGCAACCACTGGATTTTCCGGACGGGGGACCGGATCAGGTTCGACCTCACCCAGGACGACTCGCCGACCCTGCGGCCGGAGAACGAGCCCAGCAGCATCACCTTCGGCCCGCCCACCCTCAGCCTGCCTACCCGGGAAAGTGGCACCGCGTCGGTCCCCGCACTCTGAGCCGGCCGACTCGTCGACCGGCGCGGAATAACCCACGCGTAGTCGGCATTTCCCCGGTGATGACCGCCGAACCTGCGTCCGTGTCCCTGTCCGTCCTCGACTTCGTCGGCATCGAGCACGGCGAGAGCGCGCACTCCTCGATCACCGGCGCCGTCGGCATCGCGCAAACGGTCGAAGCTGCTGGGTACCGGCGGTACTGGGTGTCCGAGCATCACAACATGTCCAGCCTCGCGTGCAGCGCACCCGAGATCCTCATCGCGCACGTCGCCGCGCACACCACGACGATCCGCGTCGGCGCCGCAGGCATCATGCTGCCGAATCACACGTCGCTGAAGGTCGCCGAGACCTTCCGCACGCTGCTCGCCATCCACCCGGGGCGTATCGACCTGGCGCTGGGCCGCGCGCCCGGCACCGACCCCCTGACCGCCCATATCCTGCGCCGAGGGCTCGTCACCGACCCCGGCAAGGAATTCCCCGTCCAGGTCGGCGAATTGCTGGCCTTTCTCGGCGACGGGTTCCCGGCGGACCACCCCTACGCCGCCATCACGGTGGCACCGGTCATCGCCGAGCGTCCGCAGTTGTTCGTGCTGGGGTCGAGCCCGTACGGGCCGAGCTTCGCGGCCGTCAACGGGATGAGCGCTGTGTTCGCGCATCACATGAGTCCCGATCTCGCCTTCGACGTGCTCCGCGACTACCGCCGCGAGTTCCGCGCGCGCACGGACGGCGACCTGCCGTACTCGGCGATGTCGGTGCTGGCATTCGCCAGCGACGACGACGACGCGGTGGCGGAGTTCGAGGCAGCCTGGACGCTCACCATCCAGAACATCCGGCGCGGGGTCCGCGAACCGCTCCGACCCGAGCAGGTACGCGAGCTCTCTCGGTCGGACGCCTTCGCTCGCGACCGCAACGGTGACGGCCGGATGGTCACGGGCACGCCGGCATCGGTCGCCGAGCGGCTGCTCGAGATGAAAGGCAAGGCCGAGGTGGACGAGTTGGTCATCGTCACGCCGAGTCTGGATCGCGCCCGCCGCGTCGCCAGCTTCCAGGCGCTGGCCGACGCCTGGCGTGTCGCCTGCTGACGCGCTGCCGTCAGCTGGTGACGCGCAGGACGATCACGGTCGGCCGGTCAGCGTCGAGGGCAGCGGCTGCGAGCTCCGCCGCGTGTTCGGCATCTCGCGCAGCGCTGCCGTGACAGCCCATCGCTCGGGCCAGTGCCGCGAGGTCAGGCGTGGTCAGGTCGACGGCGAGCGGCGTGATCCCGCGTTCGAGCATCTGGCGGCGGATCTCGCCGTAGCCGCCGTTGTCGACGACGATCACCGGCAGGGCGAGCCCGAGTTCGGCCGCGGTCACCAGTTCCTGGACCGAGAACATGAACGCGCCGTCGCCGACGAGCGCGATCACCGCACGGTCGGGCTCAGCGACCTTCGCGCCGATCGCTGCCGGAAGCCCGTAGCCGAGTGTCGCGTAACCGGTCGGGTAGAGCAGTTGGCCGGGACGGTCGAACGGCCAGGTGTGCACGGTGCCGTAGTAGGTGACCTGCGAGCTGTCGCCCGCCACGATCACGTCCTCGGGCAACGCCTGCCACAATGCCTCGTTGATCGGGGCCCACGGCCGCGCTTCGGCCGCGCACTCGGCGGCACATGCTTGGCGTGCGGCGGCTGCTCGCCCCGCGCCATCGCCTTCTGTCGTCGCCGCCGACGCTTCCAGCAACGCTTCGAACGCGGCACTCACGTCCGCTCGAATGGCCACGTCGGCATGAAGATTCTTGTGCAACTGCGCCGGATCCACGTCGACCCTGATCACCGTGCCCTGCGGCGCGAGTTCACCACCCCAGAGGTCCGAATCCCCCAGTTCCGAGCCGGCCACGATCAGCGCGTCCGCCTGGTTGATCAGCGCCTGCGCGGCACGCAGCCGGATGGCGGCCCCGACCGCGAGCGGGTGGCTCTCGGGCAGCACGCCCTTGCCGTTCACCGTGCTCACCACCGGCGCGTCGAGCGCCTCGACAAGCCTCGTGACCGTCGCCGCAGCGCGCCGCGTACCGCCCCCGATTACGAGCACGGGGCGCACCGCAGCGGCCAGCGCGCGGACCGATTGCTGCACCGCCTGCTCGTCCGGGGCGGCGGCGGTGCCCGCCGGTAGCGCCGACACGTCGCGGGCCTCCCAGGGTCCTTCCAGGACGTCGACCGGGATCTCGACATGTACCGGCCGCGGGCGCTCGACCCCCCACCGCGCGAAGGTGCTCGTAATCGCGGCGACGACGTCATCGGCCGAGTCGCACCGGATGCTGCGATCGGCCACCGCATCCAGGGTCGCGCTCTGGTCTTTCATCTCGTGCAACCAGCCCATGTCGGCGCGCTCGCGCCCACGCGGTACGCCGGGCGAGATCACGAGCAACGGGACCGAATCGGCATATGCGGTGGCGATTGCGGTTATCGCGTTGGTCAGGCCGGGACCGCTCGTCGTGATGACCACGCCGGGACGTCCACTCGTGCGGGCGTATCCGTCGGCGGCGTACCCGGCGCCCTGTTCGTGCCGCGGCACGATGTGCGTGATGCCGCTGCCGGTCAGGTACCGATAGATCTCGAGGTTGTGCGTGCCCGGGATGCCGAACACGTGCCGCACGTCGTGCGCGCGGAGTGCTGCGACAACCGCCGCGCCGCCGGTGACGGGAGTCATGCCGGCGTTCTCGGCGCCATCGCCGAGATGAGTTCGTAGGCCACGTGCGCCGCTGCGATACCGGTGATCTCGGCGTGGTCGTACGCAGGCGACACCTCCACGATGTCGGCCCCGACCAGGTTCATCGAGCCGAATCCCCGCAACACCGCCAGCAGTTCACGGCTGGTCAGCCCGCCCGCCTCAGGGGTCCCGGTGCCTGGCGCGAACGCGGGATCCAGGACGTCGATGTCGACCGAGACGTAGACCGGCCGGTCGCCGACGCGCGCTCGTACCTTGTCGAGCACGCCGCGCGCGCCCAGGTCGTCGAGTTCGCGGCAGTGCACGATCTGAAAACCGAGCACACCGTCGTCGATCAGGTCGCTGGCCGCGAACAGCGGCCCGCGGATGCCGACGTGCATGCTGGCCGACTTGTCGATCAGCCCTTCCTCGCTGGCCCGGCGGAACGGTGTGCCATGGGTGTAGGGAGCGCCGAAGTAGGTGTCCCAGGTGTCGAGGTGCGCGTCGAAGTGGACGACGGCAACCGGGCCGTGGTCGCGAGCGACCGCACGCAGCAATGGCAGCGCCACGGTGTGATCGCCGCCGAGGACGAGCAGGCGCGCACCGCCGTCGAGCAGCGTCCGGGCACCGTGCTCGATCGCGCGCAGTGCCGACTCGATGTCGAACGGGGTGACGGCGATGTCACCGGCATCGACGACCTGCTGCGCACCGAACGGCAGCACGTCCTGCGCCGGGTTGTACGGGCGTAGCAGCCGCGACGAGGCTCGGATGTGCGCCGGACCGAACCGCGCGCCGGGACGGTAGCTGGTCCCCGCGTCGAACGGGATGCCAACGACCGCGACATCGGTGCGGGTGACCTCGTCGAGTCTGGGCAGGCGGGCGAACGTCGCCGGCCCGACGAAACGTGGCACCTGGCTGGCGTCCACGGGGCCGAGAGCAGCCTCGGTCATGATGTCCCTCTCGTTGCTGCAGTTTCGTGGTCCATCAGCTGAGCACCTTCGACAGGAAGGCCCGGGTGCGGGCCTGCCGCGGGTTCGCGAAGATCTCGGCCGGCCGGCCGGATTCGACGATGCAGCCGGCATCCATGAACGCGACCCGGTCGGCAGCCTCGCGCGCGAAGCCGATCTCGTGGGTGACGACGATCATCGTCATCCCGTCCTTCGCCAGCCCCTTCATCACATCGAGCACCTCGCCGACCAGTTCCGGATCCAGTGCCGACGTCGGCTCGTCGAAGAGCATCAGTTTCGGCGCCATCGCCAGGGCGCGCGCGATCGCGACGCGCTGCTGCTGGCCGCCGGACAACTGCGCCGGGTAGTGCCCGGCGCGATCACCGAGACCGACCCGGTCGAGCAGGGCGAGTGCGTCCGCGCGTGCCTTGGTCCGGTCGGCCCGCTTCACGAACAGCGGTGCCTCCATCACGTTCTCGACCGCAGTGCGGTGCGGGAAGAGATTGAACCGCTGGAAGACCATGCCGATGTCCCGGCGCTGGATCGCGATCTCGCGCGGGCGCAACTCGTGCTTGCGGCCGTTGGCGCGCCGGTACCCGACCAGGTGCCCGGCGACCCAGATCTCGCCGCGGTCGATGCGCTCCAAGTGGTTGATGCAGCGCAGGAAGGTCGACTTGCCCGACCCGGACGGCCCCAGCAGGCAGACGACCTCCCCCGGCGCCACGTCCAGGTCGACGCCGTTGAGCACCTCGAGCGTCCCGAAGCGCTTCCGCACGCCGCGGGCGTAGACCATCGCCGTCGCCGGGCTGGTCATGCCGGCCCCCGTCCGAATCGCCTGCGCGGTCGCACCATGGCGGCAACGCTGCGGTTCAGGCGACGCTCGAGCCGGTACTGCACCAGCGTGAGCACCGTCGTGAGCGCGATGTACCAGATGCTCGCGACGATCAGCAGCGGAATCTGCTGGAAGTTGCGTCCGTAGATCAACTGCGCGGACGTCAGCAACTCCGGCAGGCCGATCACCAGCACCAGCGAGGTGAGCTTCAACATCGAGATCGTCTCGTTGGCCGTGGGGGGCACGATGACGCGTGCGGCCTGCGGCAGGATCACCCGCCGGTAGGTGACCCACGGGCTCATCCCGAGCGCGTCGGCAGCCTCGCGCTGACCGCTGTCGACGGCGCCGATGCCGGCGCGCACGATCTCAGCCATGTACGCGGCCTCGTTGAGGCCGAGGCCCAGGATCGCCGCGCCGAACTGGGTGATCAGCGTGTTCGTGGAGGCGGAGGCGAATTCCGGCCCGAACGGGATGCCGATGCTGATCTGTGGCAGGACCGAACCGAGAAAGAACCAGAACAGCAACTGGACGAGGATCGGCGTGCCACGGAACAACCAGACGTAGCCCCCCGCGACCACCCGCAGCACCGGATTGCCCGACAGGCGCATGACGGCCAGCGCGGTACCGAGCACCAGACCGATCAGCATCGCCACGACCGTCAGTTCGACCGTCAGCAGCAGGCCGCGCATGATCGTGCGCTCGAACAGGTAGTCCCGCACCAGATCGAGGCGCAGCGCCTTTCTGGAGACGACGAAGTTCACGAACATCGCGAACAGCACCGCGAGGACCCCGACGCCGATCCACTGGCCGGGGTGGCGCAGCGGGACGACGGGCTCGTCGGCCGCGCTCTCGTCGAACGTGCTGACCGCAGGATCGACCGTGGTCATCTCGGGTACCCCCTTGCCGAATTCGGGTCAGGCTCACGTCCCGGTGTTGAGCGGTGCGCCCTTCAGCGCCTGGGCCTGCAGGTTCCACTTCGCCAGCAGCTGGTCGTACACGCCGGAATCGATGACCTTCTTCAATGCGGCCTGGACGGCGTCGCGGAGCTTCGGGTTCGACTTCGGGATGACCACACCGATGGGCAGCGACCCGACGGGCTCACCGGCGAACTCGAACGCCTCGGGGTTCTGCTTGATGTTGTAGGCCAGCGTCAGGTCGAGCGCGACCGCCGAATCCGCTCGCTTGCTCTGCACCGCCTGGACGGCGGTCGCCTGGTCGGGGAACGCCTGCTTGTTCACGGCCGGCTTGCCGGCGTGCTTGCATGCCTTGCTGAAGTCGTCGACGCTCAGATCACCGGTCGAGGACTTCTCGACCGCCGCCGACTTCCCGCACAGGTCGTCGGGTCCGGTGATACCCGCCGGGTTGCCCTTGCGCACCATCACGGCGACGCCGGACTTGAGATAGTCGACGAAGTCGACCTTCTCCTGCCGGACCACCTTGTCGATCATGCTGGTCAGCGACAGGTCGTATCGGCCGGCGTCGAGGCCGCCGATGATTCCGTCGAAGTTGGTGTTCTGGAAGTCGAAGCGCACGCCGAGCACCTCGGACAGCGCCTTACCCAGGTCGGCGTCGAAGCCCACGACCTTGTTGTTGGCGTCGTAGAACTCCATCGGTGGGAACGAGACACCGCTTGCGACGCGCACCTTCCCGGCGGACGTGATGGCGGCCGGCAGCATGTCGGCGATCGCGGCGTCCTTGGTGAGCGCCCCGGCGCTGCCCGTTGGGCCTGACGAGTTCTTCCCGTCGCCTGGCGCGGAGCACGCTACGGCCGCGCCCAGGCTGAGCATTGCAACCAGTGTCCACGTCGCTGTCGTGAATCGCATGCCGTACTCCTAGTTGTGTAGCAGACAACTTTTGTTGTTTGATAGGAAGCCACGGTCGTCGGGAAATGTCAAGGCGCGGCGCGGAGGCGTCGGGTCGTGGATCGTCGGATTGGACGAAGCGGATGAGGGCTCTGCCGGTATCGAGCAGCACCGCGAAGCTGCGCATCGGGGCACGCCTGCGCGCCGCGCGGCAGGCGCGCGGCATGACCATCGATCAGGTTGCCGGCGCCACCGACCTGACGAAGGGATTCATCAGCCGCATCGAGCGCGACGAGACCTCCCCCAGCGTCGCCACCCTGATCACGATCTGCGAAGTGCTGGCCGTGCCGGTGGGCATGCTGTTCGAACAACCCGAGGTGCGACTGATCACTCGCAAGGACGCGCCGCGGATCAATCTCGGCGGACGCGGCGTCAGCGAGCACCTGATGACGCCGCGCAACCAAGCGCACGTGCAGGTGATCCACTCGGTCATCGAGCCGGGGGGCAACGGCGGCAGCGAGCTCTACACGATCAACTGCGAACAAGAGACGGCCTTCGTTCTTAAGGGCACGGTCGACCTGCTCTTCAGCGAGTCGACGACCCGCCTCCGCGCAGGCGACGCGCTGACCTTCCCCGGGAACGAACCGCACAACTGGACGAATCCTCATGCCGATCGCGGGGCAGAGCTGATCTGGATCCTTGTACCCGCTCCGGGCAGTGGATCGGGGTAGGAGTCCGAGTGCTTTCAGCGCGAACTTCGGCGCTGAATCGGCGACACTGAACTCTCATTCGAGATGAGGTACCGATGCGCCGGATGCGTTCCGTTCGTCTGCTTGCCGCAGGATTCGCCGCCCTTGCCGTGCTCGCCATCGCCGCACCAAGTGCGGCCCGCCCGGACCGCACCCGCACGGTGATGTACGTAGGTAACAACTGGGACGGCACGGCCAGCGTCGTCGACGCGCGCGGGTTCACCGTGCTCAAGGTCCTCGACGTCATCCCCGACAAGGCCGAGCGCCTGACCGAGATCTACCTCAATCCGGACAAGCTCGCGTACTTCCTGGCGATCCGCGAGGCGATCGGTCAGGGGCACGACCAGTTCGTCGACGACATGTTCAGCACGCCCGACGGTCGGCTCGTTGCCGTGTCACGCCCGAGCTTCGCCGATGTCGTCGGCATCGACATCGCCACCGGCGACATCGTCTGGCGCGCACCGATGGACGGCTACCGGTCCGACCACATGGCCGTCTCACCTGATGGCACCAAACTGCTGGTCTCGGACTCGACGACGACGCTGGTGCACGAACTCGACATCCGGACCGGCCAGCGCCTGCGCGACTTCTCGTCCGGCGACACGCCGCACGAGAGCAACTACTCCCCGGACGGATCGCTGATCTACCACGCAAGCATCGGGCGCATCTATACCCCGACCGACCCCTCGCAGTTCTGCCCGCTCACCGATCCGACCAAGGGCACCCAGATCTTCCAAGTCGTCGACGACGCCACGTTCGCGATCGTGCACCGGTGGGACATCGGCCAGAAGCTGGCCGAGGCCGGCTATCCGTGCATGAGTTCGGCCGTCCGCCCGATGGCCATCGCGCCGGACCAGCGCTACGCCTATCTGCAGATCTCGTTCCTGCACGGCTTCGTCGAGTTCGACATGCAGCAGGAGAAGGTGACGCGGGTGGCGAACCTCCCGAACCTGGTTCCGGACATGCCCAAGTCCCAGTACGTGCTGAACTCCGCGCACCACGGGCTGGCGATGAACCGGGCGGGGACGAAGCTGTGCGCCGCGGGCACCATGGACGGCTACGCCGCGATCGTCAACCGCAAGTCGTTCAAGTACACGACGATCCCGGTCGGCGACACGCCCTACTGGGCCACGAACGGTCCCGGTGGCGGGCAGTGCTGGATGTCCATCGCGGGCGAGGACAAGGTCGCCGTCATCAGCTACGCATCGAATGCGAAGGTGGCCGAAATCCCGGTCGGCGACCACCCGCAACGGATCCGGCTCGGCACTGTCGCCGCCGACATCGCCTCGGGCTGGTAGCTCAGCAGACTGGACGGGCAGGGGCTACGTTGAGCATGAGGATGCGAGCGTAGGGAGTGAGCGGTGCGGCTGAGCTTCTATGGCGTTCGCGGATCCACCCCGTCCCCGTGCGAAAGTAACCGCAAGTACGGCGGCAACACGGCAGCGGTGGTCCTCGAGGAAGCCGGCGAAGAGCCCATCCTGTTCGATCTCGGCACCGGGCTGCGCCGGTACGGGGCTGCCTGCCCCATGGACGGCAGCTTCGCGGGCACGGCCCTGGTCACCCATGTCCACTGGGACCACGTGCAGGGTCTGCCGTTCTTCGCCCCGATGCACATCGCCGGCGCCCGCCTGGACATCTACGGCCCGCATCAGGCCGAAGGTCCGTTGGGCGACGTGTTCGGCGACTTCATGCGCCCGCCGTACTTCCCGGTGCGGTGCGAGGACTTGGCCGGCCGATTCGGGTTCCACGACATCACGGCCGACACCTTCACGCTCGGAACCCGGAAGGTCACGGCCCGGCCCGTTCCACACAAGGGTCCGACCGTCGGCTACCGGGTCGACAGCAGTGAGGCCAGCGTCGCCTACATCTCCGACCACCAGGCACCGCTGTCGCTCGACACGGTCGCTGACAGCGTGCTCGAACTGGCCGACGGTGTGGACGTACTGATCCACGACGCGCAGTACACCACCGACGAGTTCGACCGGAAGCGTGACTGGGGACATTGCACGCTGGAATACGCCCTGCTCGTCGCCCGCGCCGCGAAAGCCAAGCGACTGGTGCTCTTCCACCACGACCCAGCCCACTCCGACAACGACCTCGACCGCCTCTCGGCCACGCTGCGCGAGTCCGCCGCCGGCTCGCAGGTCGAGGTCATCACCTCATTCGAGGGACTCGTCCTGGAACTCTGAACCATCGGCGCCCGCAGACCCTTCACCGACCGGGCCCGCAGGTTCGTACTCTCGGCAAGCTCGGCGGCCGAACCACACCCGCCCATCCGGCCGTCGCGCCCGGAGGGGCTGTGATGCGCCGGGTCGCCTGTCTCGCCGCCGTCGCGACACTGGTCAACCTTGTCGCGCCGACGACCGAGGTCGACTGCGGCTACGTCCGGGTGCTCGAGAACCGCGCTCACTCCGACGGTCGACACATCACAGTCGCGGCTGCCGTCGTGCGTGCCCGCGCCAGACACCCAGCCGCGGATCCGATCGTCTTTGTGGACGGTGGGCCCAGCTTCGGCGCGATCTCCGGCTTCGCGCTCGGCGCCTACTTTGCGGGCGCGCCCTACGCCCGCGACCACGACCTGATTCTTGTCGACACGCGCGGCACCGGGTTCTCCCGACCGAAGCTCGCCTGCCCTGAGCTGGACCAGGCAGAGCTCACCGCCTTCTACGCGGGTCCCGCGATCAACAGCCGCAGCGTCCCCATCTATCGTGACGCACTTCACGGCTGCCGCTACCGGCTGCTCGCACGTGGGATCGACCTGGCCGCGTACGACTCCGCGGAGAGTGCAGCCGACCTGAACGACCTGAGGCTGGCACTCGGCGTCCGTCGCTGGAACCTACTTGCGATATCCGCCGACGGCACGCTCGGCCTGACCTACATGCGGTTGTTCCCGCAGGGCATCCGCAGCTCGATCATCGACTCCGGATGAGCACGCAGATGCTGTGGGAGCTCGACTACAGCCGGGGACTCGCCCGCGAACTCGAGAAGATCTTCGCCGGATGCAGGCACAACGCCGCGTGTACTGCGAAGTACCCGCACATCCGCCAGCGCTTCTACGCGATGGTCCGCCACCTGCAGAAACAGCCGTTGACCATCACGTTCCCTACCTATCGGCCGCACGCCGTGAAGCTCGTGCTCGACGGCGTCGGTCTCTACTACGACACGCTCGGGGCGATCTACCCGGGCGACAAGTACGGTCCCAGCGAACTCCTCGGCCTGCTCGAGGACGTCTGGCGGGAGACTCACGGCGAGATCGTCGCCCTCTACCGCGAGTTCCTCGGGACAGGTCCGCAAGTGAACAGCCACCGCAACCGCTTCTTCGCCCAGGGCAAGTCGCTGTCCTACCTGTGTCGCGACTCGGTCAACTTCATCACCCGCAACGACCTGCGCCAGGCCGCTCGTGACATGCCACCGTTCGCACCCCGCTACCTCGATCCGTACTTCGACCTGTCGCACGGCCTACTCGTGCCCATCTCGCCGATCGGCTGCAAGGTCTGGAACGTCGGGCGGGCGGAGCGGGTCCAGCACCGAGCGGTGACGAGCGACATTCCGACTCTCGTGCTGGCCGGCGAGTATGACACGGGTGTGCCCCCCTACATCGTGCGTCAGGTCGACAACCACCTCACGCGCGCGCACTACTACGAATTCCCCGGCAGCGCCCACCTGCAACTCGCGTCCTACACGACCGCCAGTCGCTGCGCCCGGGCGATTGCGGCGCAGTTCCTGCGCCGGCCGACGATTACGCCGGACTCGTCCTGCATCGCAGCCATGCCGCCGGTGGACTTCACGCCTCGTTGAGCCAGTACCTGATAAACGATAGATGCTCGATCATTGATAGCTCACGAGCCGCACACTATGGTCGAGGAATGTCTGTGCCCGTGGAAGTGGTCGGCCGGCGGCGTGCCCGGCATCTGGCTCGGCGCGAGGAAATCATCCAGGCGGCATGGACGCTTGCCCGCCAGCACGGCCTCGGCGGGATCGGAATGCGAGCGTTGGCCGACAGCGTCGATCTGCGGCAACCGTCGCTCTACCAGTACTTCGAGTCCAAGGACGGGTTGTTCGACGCGATGTTCGCCGACGCCAATCGTCAGTTGGTGGACCGCATGCAGCGCCTGGCCCTGCCGGACGATCCGGTAGCAGCGGTTCGAACCTTCGCGAAGTCGCTGGTGACGTTCTGCACCGAGGATCCGCTGCGCTACCAACTGATGTTCCAGCGCAACCTGCCCGGGTTCCAGCCCTCAGCCGAGTCCTACGCCGTTGCCCAGGAGTTCTACTCGTGGGCGGCCGCGTTGCTGGGCAAAGCCGGGTTGGGCTCACGCAACAGTGTCGATCTGTTCACCGCATTCCACGCCGGTTTGGTCGAGCAGCAGTTGGCGAACGAGCCCGGTGGCCGGCGCTGGGTCCGGCACGTCGACGCGATGATCGACATGCTCCTGCACCACGTAGCCGACACGAGCAAGCCGAGTCGCAAGCGCTGATCGCTGCCATGACGAATGGAGCCCGAATGCCTGCCACGCCGAAGTTCGCCCTGCACCACATCGCGCTCACCGTCACCTCGTTCGACGTGTCCATCCCCTGGTACGAAGGGGTTTTCGGCATCAGCTACCAGATGGAAGCACCGCACGAGGGCGGGGTCGGCAAGCTGCTCGCTGACGCCGACTGGTCCCTCGTGATCGTCCTGCACGAGCACGAAGGCAATCAGCACGAGCCGTTCCACGAGACCAGAACCGGCCTCGATCATGTCGGTATCGCCATCGACTCGGAGCCTGAGTTGCTTGCCTTCCAAGCCCATCTGCGCGACGTCGGTGGCGTGGAACCCGTCGAGCGGGCCGACCGGGCGTTGACCCAGTCGGCGATCGCCGACACGCTCTACGGGCTGATCCTGGTCTTCCGCGACCCGGACAACATCCAGCTGGAAGCCTTCGCGCCACCACGTGCCGCGACAACCTGAGCAGACGCTGACACGCGTCCTTTGACCGAAAACCCGATCACTGATAGAACTTCGATCGCAGGTCGAACATGCCCGAAGTGTGGTCAGAGACCGCCTTCGACTTCTTTGGGAGAAATCATGGCGTTGAACGCGTATTCGGTTCAGGGTGCGCTCGGTTCGGTGGGCGGCCAACTCGCTCCCCGCCGGCCGGTGGGCGGTCAGCTCGGAAGCTGGGTGTCCGGGATCGATGGCGGCGTGGTCAGGCGGCGGCCACCTCGCGAGCAATGGGTCCGACACGGCCAGTCGCGATTCGCATCGTGATGAGCGTTAGGTAAGTGTGAGTTACCACCCCTCCTGCCGGGAGATTCCTCCGATAAGTGGCGTACACCCGGATTGCGGGTTAGGTTTTTGAGCACGTTGGATCGCCAGCGTCCCGTTCATCCATATCAACGAGGTTTACGTGGGGTTCAATCGCGCTCTCCGCTCTGCCCTTGGCGGCTGCGTCATCGTCGCGGTCTGCGTCGTCCCGGGCAGCGCCTCGGCCCCGTCATCGAGCACGATCACGGTGCCGAGCAAGTCCGGGAGCACCAGCAGCGTCAGCTGGACCGGCACGGTTCCCACCGGCGCCGGCCCCTCCGGGACGTGCACCCTCGAGGATGATCACGCGCTGACGGTCAACGTCCCCGCAGGCTTCAACCTCACCGACGTCGTGACATTCATGATGACCTGGGCAGACGCGGGGCAGGACAACCAACTTGTCGTGACCGACTCGGCCGGCAACGTCGTCGGCAGCAGTGACGGCGGCACCAACGTCGAAGTTGTCACGGTGCACAACATCGCGGCCGGGGCGTACACCGTCGCGGCCTGCCCCTTCCTGAACACCTCGGACACGCCCTACACCGGCAGCGTCAGCATCACCACGCAGACGCCTGCCAACGGGATCACCGACGCGGTGCGGTTCACCCCGGCGACCGTGGTCGACCCGGTGCTGTTCGGCGGCGAGCCCGGCATGCACTTCGACCCGACCGTGGCGTCCGGCAATCGCTCGTACGCCGACTGGCCGGTGTCGAGCAGGCAGAATATCGGCGTGCTGTTCCGGAGCGATGACGGCGGGCTGTCCTACACCAAGCGCTACGCCGACTACTCCGCCGCCGACCAGGCCGGCGCGGCCTGCCTCGGCCGGCAGACCCCGTACTGTCCGTCCGGCGGCGGCGGCGACACGTGGGTCGACATCGACTCGCGGAACGGCAACCTCTACTTCACCTCGCAGGAAAGCCTGGCCAACGAGGCGGTCGGCACCTCGTTCAATCATGGTTTGACGTTCCCGGCCGACCACGTCGACCCGGTGGCGTCGCAGTACGGCGGCGACGTCGACCGGCAGTGGCTCGGACACTGGGACGGCACCAACACCGTCTTCCTCGCCTTCCACTCCCCCGACGTCGGTGAGTACTTCGAGCGCAGCGACAACGCCGGTGCCACCGGTAGTTGGTACAACCCGGCCGGCGCGAACGTCGCGCAGATCCCGGGCGTCGTCCAGAGCGGCTCGATGGTCGTCGACAACACCGGCGGCTCGAACAACCACACCGTCTACATCGGCTATATCGGTAACGGGCTCACGAGCGCACCCGGACCGGACGGCTCCCCGATCTCCGGCTTCGCCGTCGGCGTCTCCGCCGACGGCGGGAAGACCTTCAGCAACTACGCCGTCCCGGGCGGAGACAACGCGCGTAACTTCACCAAGCTCGCGCTGGACAACGCGGGCAACCTCTACGCGACCTGGACCGACAGCAACACCCAGAAGACCTACCTGTCCACCTCGCTTGCCAGCGCACCCGGCAACGTCGCCCACCCCGGGTCGACGTGGTCCGCTCCGGTCGAGGTCGGCGCGCCTGGCGTCACGGTCACCATCTTCCCGGATGCAGTGGCGGGGTCGCCCGGTCGAGTCGCGGTCGCGTACTACGCGACGTCGGCCAACGCCGCCACGCCGGATGACGTCAAGACCGGGCAGGGCGGCTGGTTCCCCGTACTCGCCGAGACCCTCAACGGCCTGTGCCAGTGGGCCAACCACCCGTGTACTGCACCGACATTCACGCAGAGCCACATCGCGCACCGCATCAACCAGGACGACAACATCTGCACGTCCGGCACGGCATGTGCGGCGACCGGCGGCAACCGCAACCTGCTCGACTACTTCGGGATCACGCTGGACAACGACGGGCACATCGGCATCGTCTGGTCCGATGGCTACAACGCGACGAAGCTGCCCTTCGTCAAGATCAGTCGGCAGGCAAACGGACCCAGCCTGTATGCCGGCAAGAAGAACGCGTCACTGTCGTGCCGGGGCAACGGCTATCCGGATGCCACGGGTGACGCGAAGTACCCGATTGCGGGTCTGAAGTTTGCGACCGCGTCGAACCAGAACAAGCTCGACCTGCTCGGGACCTCGGTCGCGAGGACCGGTGGCACGTTGCAGTTCCGGATCAAGCTGGCGGACGCGAGCAACCTCGGCGCGGCCGTCCCCGGTGGCGGCACGCAAAGCGACGGCCTCACCCCGTTGCAGCAGGCGAAGTACCTCGTGCGCTGGGACTACCTGGGCAACTCCTACTACGCGGGGGCGAACGTCCCCGCCGGGGGAACGCCGACGTACTTCTCCGGAACCGTCAACAACACCGAAGGCCTGATGGCCGGCGGTTCGACGACCCAGTACGGCAACACCTACAGCCCGCAAGGCCCGGCCACCGGCAGCATTGACACCGCGTCGAACACCATGACGATCACGGTGCCCGTAGCGACGGTCGGGTCGCCGGTAAGCGGCGGCTCGCTGTACTCGGTCGGCAGCTACACGTTGCTCGGGCCGGTCGACAGCGCGGCGACGCTGAACAGCGCGCCGATCACAGTTGATTCGACGCCGACCTTCGATCTGGCTCTGTGAGAAAAGGTGTTCGCGGCGCGGCTGCGTCTGTTGCAGCCGCGGCGGTCGTGGCCGTCGGGTGCGCGTCGTCCAAGTCGCAACCCTCTGCCCCGGCCAGTACCAGCGCGGCCGCCCGCTCGTCTGGCGTGAGTTGCCCGTCCGCGGCGGGCGGGCAGGCGTGGCCGAGCCTCGCACCGTCGAAGCTGCCGGTACCCCCGGGTCTGCGGATCGGCACGATGCAGACCCAGCCGAACACGGTGATCAGGTTCAGCGTGCCGGACGACTTCCGCTCGGTCGTGCGCTTCCTGCTCGACGTGCTACCGAAGGCCGGATTCACTATGGGCACGGGTGATTCGGAGTCCGAGGAAGCCGACATCCCGTTCAGCCGAGGCGAGGAGCGCGCGTCGATCAAGGTCAACGACGCGGGCAACTGCATGACCAACGGGATCCTCGCAATCGGCACCGACTGACCGCTGAGGGGATTGCATTCCCCAGCCGCACGTCCCATCCTGAGTGCATTCACAGGATCGGGAGGACCGTGATGACCGGATCCATGGCGCATCGTCCAGATTTCCTGCTGCCGTTCGAGAGCGGCGCGACGATCGCACTTACCACCTACGTCGGACACAATCCCGACGACAAGAAGATCGACATGTTCCGGCACGGGATGAAGACGGGCAGTCCGATTGTCGCGTCGGCGGCCGGGGTGGTGCACGAGTGGTTCGACCCCGGCGGGCTGGAGATCAGGCATGGCAGTGGCTGGTTCACCGTCTATCTGCACATGTCCAAGCGGATCGCGAACGGTACGCGGGTCAACCGGGGTGACTGGATCGGGACGATGGGCAGCGTCGGCACCGGAGTGCCGCACCTGCACTACGAGCAGTTGTTCAACCCGAACAGTGACCAGGATGCTGACACCGGCGACATGGTCAACCCGGTCCTGCAGGGCACCGGTCCGATCGTCATGGATCCGAAAAATCCGATCAGCATGGTCAGCACCAACGCGGCCAACCTCGCAGGGCACACTGAGGCGGGCGATTCGGGATTGCTCTGGGTGGACACCTTCGAGGACGCTCCTGTCTTCAAGGTTCCGGGTGGCGCCAAGCGCACCGGCCTGCTCAAGCAGGGCCGCAACTACGTGTTCGGCAAGCGGCGCGGGCCCGAGGTGCGGGTGGGACCGAACTTCAACCACTTCTGGCTCAAGACCGACCCGGACGTCGGCGCGGGCCAGTGGGTTTCGGCGTACTACCTGACCAACTGGGGCGACGACGAGGCCAAGGACAACGACGGCGTGGATCTGCCCGACTGCTGAGCGCGGGTGTCACAACCGGCCGTGCTGTCTTGTCTTCTTGGGTACAGGTAATTCTCGACCCAGGAGTTGACGATGAGAGTGTTTCTGGCTGGTGCGACCGGGGCGATCGGAACACAACTGGTGCCGCGTCTGGTTGCTGCGGGTCACGAGGTCCACGGCATGACCCGCAGCGAGTCGAAGCGGGGGATGCTCGACAAGCTGGGTGCGGTACCGGTACTCGCGGACGCCCTCGATCCCGACCAGGTGGCCAAAGCAGTCGGGACGGCGCTGCCTGAGGTGATCATCCATCAGCTGACCGCGATCGGGTCGTTGGACCCGCGTCACTTCGATCGCGATTTCGCGCTGACCAACCGCCTGCGGACCGAGGGAACCGACCACCTGCTGTCGGCGGGGCAGGCGGTCGGCGTGAAGCGGTTCCTCGCGCAGAGCTACGGTGCATGGCCCTACGTGCGCACCGGCGGGCCGGTGAAGACCGAGAACGATCCCCTCGACCCGACGCCTGCGCGTGAGATGCGCGAAACGCTGGCGTCGATCCGCTACCTCGAGCAGGCGGTGCTCGGTGCGCAGTGGACCGAGGGGATCGTGCTTCGCTACGGCTCGTTCTACGGGCCGGGGACGTCGATGGCACCAGGTGGGGACCAGTTCGAGATGGTCCGCTCGCGCAAGTTTCCGCTCATCGGCAACGGCGCCGGCGTCTGGTCGTTCGTCCACATCGCAGACGCGGCGGAGGCGACCGTGGCGGCGATCGCGCACGGCAGTCCCGGTGTGTACAACATCGTCGACGACGATCCCGCCCCGGTCGCCGAGTGGCTACCGGCCCTGGCTGAGGAACTCGGCGCGAAGAAGCCGATGCGCGTGCCGCGGTTGGTCGGACGGCTGTTCGCCGGAGAGGCTGGCGTGGTGATGATGACCGATGCCCGCGGAGCGTCCAACGAGAAGGCCAAGCGCGACCTCGGGTGGCAACCAGCGCACCCGAGCTGGCGGAACGGATTTGCAGCGGCATGACCGACGATGAACGGCTGCTGACGGAGCTGCGGCCGGTCGCGTTCGCCATCGCCTACCGGATGCTCGGCAGCGTCGCTGAAGCCGAGGACGTCGTGCAGGAAGCGCTGCTGCGGGTGCACCAGGCCCTCGCGGCCGGCGAGCAGCTCGCCTCGCCGCGCGCTTTCGTCGCCACGGTGACCACGCGGTTGGCGATCAACGAGTTGACATCAGCGCGGGCCCGGCGCGAACACTACGTCGGCGAGTGGCTGCCGGAGCCGATCGTCACCGACGGTCGCGACGATCCGGCCCGGCACGCCGAGACCGCGGACTCGCTGTCGCTGGCCCTGCTGGTGCTACTGGAAAGCCTCTCGCCCGAGCAGCGAGCCGTGCTGCTGCTTCACGACGTATTCGACTACGGGTACCCGGAGATCGCGACGATCGTCGGCAAGAACGAAGTCAACGTACGCCAACTGGCCACCCGCGCCAGACGCCATGTCGAGCGGGGCCGGCCCCGCTTCCACACCACGCGCGAGCATCGCGACGAGCTGGCACGGAAGTTCTTCGCGGCTGCCGAACAGGGCGATCTCGCCGGGCTCGAGGCGCTGCTCGCCCACGACGTGGAGCTGACCGGTGACGGCGGCGGCAAGGTCCCTGCGCTCGCACGGACAGTGCGCGGGCGCACCCGCGTCGCCCGCACGCTGATGAGCTGGATCAGGCTGGCCGCGCGCCTTCCGGGTGTGTCGGTGCGGCCGGTCGAGGTCAACGGCGGCGCAGGAGCGCTCTTTCACGACGACCAGCAGCGGCTGCTCGGCGTCTGGGCACTCGACATCGCCGGCAGCCAGATCACGAGTATCAGGTCGATCGTCAACCCCGACAAGCTGGCGCACCTCGGGACCGTCGGCGACTTCGGCGCATTGCTGAAGTCGGCGAGGTGAACGCGTCGGTGCGGTTCCGCAGCACGCCCGGGTCGGTGAGCTCGACCCGGCGGATCTGTCGTCCCGGCAGGTGATCGGCGAGGTCGCGTCGAGAGCCCTCGACGTCTGGCAGCTCGGGCATCGGCGCGTCAGCCTTCGCGCACGAGCTGAGCCGATCGGCGTCAGCCGGAATCCCCACCCCTCGGTGACGGTGATCAGTGCTCGCGCAGCCGGCGCTCGAAGAAGTCGAGGGTGGCGTCGACCTTGCCCGGGCTGATCAGGTGACCGGTGCCAGGCAGTACGGCCAGCTCCCCGTGCTGCAACTTTCGGTAGGCGGTCAGGGCGTCGTCCACGGTGCAGAACTCGTCGCGATCGCCGACCAGGATGAGCGTGGGCGCGGTGATGCTCCCGAAGTCTTCGTAGGTGTACCCGTTCGGCTGGGTCGTGCGGGGGAACGCCAGCCGCAGGTAGTCAGCCCAGTGGCCTTCGCCTTGCGCACCGTCCTCGTCGGCTTTCATCAGCGCGAACATTCCGGTCATCTGCGCGGACTGCGCGCACATCTCGGCGAACGCGTCCGGGTCTGCCTCGGTAGCCGTGGCGCTGCCGCCGAGCATCTGTCGCATCATCGTCAGGCTCGGCGCCATGGGATCGAACATGTCGTAGCCCGCGTCGTTGACGATCGCGCTGAACCCGTCTGGCCGTTTGATACCGGCGATCGTCGCGGTGACGCCTCCCTCGCTGAATCCGGCGACGAGCGGTCGGTCCAGACCCAGGGCGTCGATGAGTGCGAGCAGGTCGTCGGCGAGGCGATCGAAGCTGACCTCGCCGGCGTCGTGATGGACCGTCTTGCCACAGCCGCGGGTGTCCGGCGCGATGACCCGGTATCGGCTGGCGAACGTGTCCATGTACGCCGCGTAGGCCACGGGCGCGTGGTTCCAGATCGGGTTGCTCGACACCATGCCGCCGTGGACCAGGACGAGTGGTGGGCCCTCGCCCGCCTCGGCGTAGTGAATGTCGGTCCCGTTGGCGTGGACGAAGTTGGATGTCTGTGGTGCAACGTCGGTGAGCGTCACCGGGAACCTCCTGAACGCGGGCGAATACGACTACCGCGACGGTAAAAGCGAGCGGGGTTCGGATCATCAGGCGTTCGCCCGATCTTCTCGCCACCGGCCGACTGCTAGAGATCCGGTTCGGACATCAATCCGTGCCTCATCGCGAACAGGCTGAGCTGTGCGCGATTGGACGCACTGGTCTTCAGATAGATGTGCTCGACGTGACTACCTGCCGTCTTCGGGGAAATCCCCAGCCGATCCGCGATTGCTCTGGCGGTCAAGCCCCGGGCCAGTAGTCGCACGATCTCGACCTCGCGGTTCGTGAGACCGGCCGGCCACTCACGCCGCCGCCGAACCCGGTGCCCCGCCGCACGAAGCACGGCGTCCACTGCTGCCCCATCGAGCCGACTGGACGTCACCTCGGTGCGCAGTGCGTCGGCCGCTTGCGCCGCCGCGAGCGCCGGCCGGTGCGGCCGAGCCTCGGTCATCGCGTGGTAGACGTCGGCGGCGGCTAGGACCCGACCGGAGTGGCTGATCGCGTCGCCCGACAGGCCGCGCGGGTAGCCGGACCCGTCGAGGCGTTCGTGGTGCTGTCCGGCGATAGCACCCAGCGGGGCCAGCGCCGCGGAGAGCGACAGCATGCGCTCGGTCAGGTACGGGTGCAGCCGAACGCGCTCGAGTTCGGACACCGTCAGCTCGGACTCCTTGTCCCACACGGCGTTCGACACACCGAGGCGGCCGATGTCGTGCACGAACGCCGCGCGTCGCAGCGTCGTCACGTCCGATTCCGGCAGCCCGAGCCCACGCGCCGCCCGGGTCGCAAGCTCGGCAACTCCACGCGAATGACCCATCAGCCACGGCGATTTCAGCTCTGCGAACTCACCGATCGCCTCGAGCGCGGCGTCCAACTCCGGACCGGCCACCGGGGTTACCAGGGACGGCTCGGAGTCGATCACCAGATTCCAGCTCGTTGCCACGTCGAGGTCGGCGAAGATCAGTGGCGCCTGCTCGCAGAACAGCTCGACGATGTCGGGGTCGAACTGCGTACCGCTTCGTTCCCGTGCCACCGCGATCGCGGCCTCGACGCCGCCGGTGCGCCGGAACACCTCGACCACGTCGGCGAGACTGACCAACCGGGAGCCGATCCCGATCTGGTCACCGCGCAGGCCGTAGGCCCCCTTGCCGTCCCAGCGTTCGTAGGTCTCCTTCAGGCTGGTTCGGACCTGCTCGCTCAGGCCGAGTCCAGCGGCGAGCTCGTCGGTGGCCAGATAATGATTCTCGGCCAGCGCAGCAAGGGCCCGTCGGCCCTCGCCCATGAACCGCAGGCCGATGCGTGCGCGGTGCAGCAGCGGCGACCGGGCGCCACCGACGTGTTTGAGCAGGAATGCCGCGGCCGGGCCGGCCTTGCCGAAGTCGTACTCGTAGTGCGCGTCGCTCTTCGCGGACAGGTCATCGCCCAGCCATTTGGCCTGCTCGTAGGCGTCGGTGTGGCAGCCCACCCAGGCCAGCAGACCCGAGTAGTACACGACACCGCGCGCGGCGTCGTCGAGTCCGACCCGTTCGGCCAACCGCAGCGCGATCAGGCACGCCCGAACCATGTGCTCCATCGGTTGCCCCAGACCGAGGTCTGTGCCGAGTGACAAGAGCGCAACGAGTTCGGCGCGACGAACCGGGACGTCGGCGTCCGCCACGGCAGCAGGCTAACACCGGGCAATCGCCCATCGTGCCCTCGACTCGACGGCTGAGCGCGGTGGCTCCGCGCGCGGATCAGCTGCGGGCTAGGCGGATTGGGCCGGCCAGCGCATGGCGCCCAGCTCGCGGGACACATTGCGGGCCGCCTCGCGCAGGGCGTCGCGGGCCGGTTCGCCGACCGGCCAATCGGTGGTGGGCAGGACCAGGGCGATCGCCCCGATCGCGGTGCCGAGCGCGCCGAAGATCGGTGCGGCCACGCTCGACTCGCCGAGCACCGCTTCGTCGTGCTCCTCCGCCAGCGCAGTGCGCGCCACAGCGGCGAACTGTTCGCGCAGCTCGCCGGCGTCGGTGATCGTCTCTCCGGTCATGCTGCGGTGGGCCGCGGCCAGGACCCGCTCGGCCTCGGCCGGCAGGAAGGCCAGTTGCGCCTTGCCCAGCGCGCTGGCGTGGGCCGGAATGACGATCCCGGTCTCGTGCATCTGCCGGCTGCCATCGGGGCGCGGCTCGTGGTGGATGATCACCACGTCGTCACCGGCCAGCACGCCCGTCCGCACCGCCATCGCGGTGCGGCGGGCCAGCTCCTCGGACCACGACATCGCCCGCGAACGCAGCTCCAGGGTGTCGAGGTAGACGTTGCCCAGGCGCAGCACCGCCGGACCCAGCTGATACCGCCCGGAACCAGGGTCCTGCACCACGAGGTTGTGCGCGGCCAGCGTCTTCACGATCCCGTGGACCGTCGAGGGCGCGAGCTCCAACCGAATGGCGAGTTCGGCGATGCCCAGGCGCCGCTCGCCCTGCAGCGCGAACAGCACGCGGGCGGCCCGGTCGACGGACTGGATCACGCGCCTCGTCCCCTTTCGTCCCCGGATATTGGAACGACCCTTGACGAGATTGAATCATGGGCGTAATTTTCGCACATCATTCGACATTATCGAATGTCAGTCGGGATCACGGTACACCGCCAGTCGGGGTCGGCTCGGCAAGTACCTCGAGACAGGAGCGTGACATGGACGAACCGTCGATCAGACAGAAGCTCACCGCCGAGGTCATCGGGACCGCCTTCCTGGTGTTCATCGGGGTCGGTTCCGTACCGGCGACGTTGATCGTCAACGGCAAGGCTCCGTTCACCATGGCCGATCTGGGCATGATCTCCTTCGCGTTCGCCATGGTCGTCATCGCGGCGGTGTACACGCTCGGCCACGTCTCGGGCTGCCACATCAACCCGGCGGTCACCGTGGGCCTGGCCGCATCCGGCAAGTTCCCCTGGCGGCAGGTGCCGTCCTACGTCGCCGCCCAGGTCACCGGCGCGGTCATCGGCGCGGTCGCGATCATCGCCGTACTGGGCAAGAAGGCGTCCGACCTCGGGCTCGGCGTCGCGTCCTACTCCCCCGACGTGCACTGGCCGCAGGCCTTCGCCGCGGAGTTCATCGGCACGTTCATGCTGGTCTTCGTCGTGTTCGGAGTCATCCACCGCAAGGCTGCCGCCGGCTTCGCCGGGGTGGCGATCGGCTTCGCCGTCTTCGCGATCATCATGGTGGTCGGGCCGACCACGAGCGCGTCGATCAACCCGGCGCGCACAATCGGCCCCATGTTCATCCAGCAGCTGTGGGGCGGCACCGTCGAATGGACCCAACTGCCGGTATACCTCGCCGCCGAACTGCTCGCCGGCGTGGCCGCGGCGTGGGCCTTCATCGCCGTCTCGCGCACCCCGGTCGACCACCAGGTTCCCAACACCGTCGCTGACCTCGTTCCCGCGGAGGCGTGAGATGAAGAAGCTGATAAACGATCCGGCTGACGTCGTCAGCGAGGCGCTGCTCGGTATCGAAGCGGCGCACCCGGACCTGCGCGTCGACCACGTCCACAAGATCATCTATCGCGGCGACGCGCCTCGCCCCGGCAAGGTCGGCCTGATCTCCGGCGGCGGATCGGGACACGAGCCGCTGCACGGCGGGTTCGTCGGCCCCGGCATGCTCGACGCCGCGTGCTGCGGCGAGATGTTCACCTCCCCCGTCCCGGACCAGATGCTCGAGGCGACCAGATCCGTCGACGGCGGGGCCGGCGTGCTGCACATCGTGAAGAATTACACCGGCGACGTCATGAACTTCGAGATGGCCGCCGAACTAGCGGCCGCCGAGACCGGCGTCGAGGTCGTGTCGGTCGTGACCGATGACGACGTCGCCGTCGAGGACAGCACGTGGACGGCGGGCCGCCGCGGCGTCGGCGTGACGGTGCTGCTGGAGAAGATCGCCGGCGCAGCGGCCGAACAGGGCAGGTCGCTGAAGGAGGTCGCCGACGTCGCCCACGAGGTCAACGCCAACGGACGCAGCATGGGCCTCGCGCTGACCTCCTGCACCGTGCCCGCGAACGGCAAGCCGACCTTCGAGCTCGGCGAAGCCGACATGGAACTCGGCGTCGGTATCCACGGCGAGCCCGGGCGCAAGCGCGTTCCCCTGGCGCCGGCGAAGGACATCGCGGCGATGCTCGTCGAACCGGTCCTCGACGATCTTCCGTTCAGCCGCGGCGACCGGGTGATCGCCTTCGTCAACGGCCTGGGCGCGAGCCCCCTCATCGAGCTGTACCTGATGTATCACGAGGTGGCGCAGATCCTGTCAGCGCGAGGCATCACCCCGGTGCGCAGCCTGGTCGGCCCGTACATCACCTCGCTGGACATGGCCGGCTGTTCGATCACGCTGCTGCGCGTCACGGACGAGCTCCTGCAACTGTGGGACGCTCCGGTTCGGACACCTGCGCTGCGCTGGGGGCTCTGACGATGACCGATGGCCGCATCACCCTCGACGACCTGAAAAGCTGGCTCAGAGAGTTCGCGCAGCTGGTCGCCGACCATCGGGACGAGCTCACGACGCTCGATGCGGCCATCGGTGACGCCGACCACGGCACGAACATGGAACGCGGCATGTCCGCCGTTGTGGCCGGCCTCGCTGGTGACTCGGTCGGCGATCTGTGCAAGCAGGCCGGCATGACGCTCGTGAGCACGGTCGGTGGGGCGAGCGGGCCGCTCTACGGCACCTTCCTGCTCCGCTTCGGGTCATCGGCGGGCCCCGCTGTCGAACTCGATGCCGCCGGGTTTGCCGCGGCGATGCGGGCGGGCCTGGACGGGATCGTGGCTCGCGGCAAGGCCGAGCGCGCGGACAAGACGATGTACGACGCGCTCGCACCGGCGGTCGAGGCGCTCGAAGCCGGCGTCAGCGAGCCGCTCGACATCGCGCTGCGGGCGGCGGCCGAGGCTGCTGACAAGGGCCGGGACGCGACCATCGAGATGCTGGCCCGTAAGGGACGGGCCAGCTATCTCGGCGAGCGCAGCATCGGGCACCAGGATCCCGGCGCCACGTCGGCTGCCCTGCTCGTGCGCGCCGCCGCGACGACGTTGGCCTGAACGATGGTCGGCATCGTCGTCGTCTCACACAGCCGGGCGCTCGCGCGCGCGGCGGTCGAACTCGCCGAGCAGATGCTGCACGGCCACGGCCCGGACATCGCGATCGCGGCCGGCTTGGACGAGACGACGCTGGGCACCGACGCCGTCCAGGTCAAGGAAGCGATCGAGCGCGTGGACGGTCCGGACGGGGTGGTCGTCCTGCTCGACCTGGGTAGCGCAGTGCTCAGCGCCGAGCTCGCACTCGATCTGCTCGACGAGGACACCCGTGACCGAGTCGTCCTCAGCCCGGCACCGATCGTCGAGGGGCTGGTCGCGGCAGTGGTCACGGCCGCAGGCGGCGGCACGGCGGCCGAGGTAGCAGCCGAGGCGAGCGGAGCGCTCGCCGGGAAGATGGCCCACCTTGCCGCCACCTCGGGTGCGGTCACTGCCACCGACAGCACGGCCGACGGCCGCGCGATGCGCGGCGTCTTCGTCGTCGGCAACCCGCACGGACTTCATGCCCGGCCGGCCGCGCGCCTCGTCGCGCAGGTCCGCACCCACGACGCGCGCGTCCAGCTCACCAACCTCACGACGGGGAACGGCCCCGTCCCCGCTTCGAGCCTGAGCCGGGTCGCCACCCTCGGTGCCCGGAAGGACCACGAGGTCGAGGTCTCGGTCACGGGCAGTCAGGCGGCCGAAGCGCTCGAACAGATCCTCGCCCTGGCGGCGCGACACTTCGACGAGAAGGACGCGCCCGAGCCGGCCCGCGCGCCCGCGACTGCGGGGCCGCTGGCCGCGTCACCGGGCATCGCCATTGCACCGGCATGCCGGGCCGACGCCCGGGCCGTGGTGATTCCCGATGACGAACCCGGAGATGAAACCACTCGCTGGCGGCGCCTGCGCGAGGCTCTCGCCGCGACGCGGCGCGACCTGGCCCGTACTCGCGCACGCATCAGCCGCGAAACAAGCGAGAGCGACGCCGCGATCTTCGACGCACACCTGATGCTGCTCGACGATGCCGAGCTGCTGAACCGAGCGCGGCACGGCATCGACTCCGGGCTCGGCCCGGCCCGCGCGTGGCACGACGCGGTATCGGAGGTCGAGCAGGAGTTCAGCCGGCTCGACGACTCCTACCTGCGCGGACGCGCGGCGGACGTCCGCGCTGTCGGCGACGAAGTACTGCGGCATCTGCTCGGCATCGATGCCGGGTTCGGCGGCCACACCGGCGTCCTTGTCGCGGCCGACCTGACCCCGGCCGAGGCCGCCGGATTGGACGCCGGACTGGTTCAGGCTGTTGTGCTCGCCTACGGCAGCGCGACCTCGCACGCGGCGATTCTCGCGACCGCGAAAGGCATCCCGATGCTCGTCGCCGCCGGCTCCGCAGCCCTCGGGATCGCGGACGGCACGCTGCTCGTCGTCGACGGCGACGCCGGAGTGTTGCTCGTCGATCCGGCCGAGGAGGTCGTGCGCGACTACCGGGCCCGGCTCACCGCGCGGACGCGGGACGAGGCCGCCGCACACGCTGCGGCCATGCGGCCCGCGATCACCAGCGATGGTGTCACCGTCGCCATCAACGCGAACATCGGCTCGGTGGACGACGCCAAGGCCGCAGCCGACGCGTACGCCGACGGCGCCGGGCTGGTCCGCACCGAGTTCCTGTTCCAGTCACGGTCCGAGCCGCCCACGGTGGCGGAACAGGATGCGATCTACCGGGCCATCACCGATGCATTCGGTGGGCGGCGAGTCGTGTTCCGGACCCTGGACGCGGGCGGCGACAAGCCGCTGCCCTTCGCCCCGATCGCGCCCGAGTCCAATCCGTTCCTGGGCATCCGGGGGCTTCGGCTCTCGCTGCAGCATCCGGACCTGCTCCGCGACCAGCTGCGTGCGCTGTGCGCCGTCGCCGCCGACGCGCCGGTCAGCATCATGTTCCCGATGGTCAGCACGTTGGACGAACTGCTGGCCGCAACAGCGTTGCTCGACGAGGCGTGCTCGGGCAGCCGGCCGGACGGTCTCCGGGTCGGGATCATGGTCGAGGTACCAGCGGTGGCGCTGAAAGCGGCGGCCTTCGCGCCACACGTCGACTTCTTCAGCATCGGCACCAACGACCTGACCCAGTACGCCCTCGCCGCCGAACGTGGCAACCCTGCGCTGGCCGCGCTCGCCGACCCACTCGACCCCGGGGTACTGCGGCTCATCGCCGAGCTGTGCCGCGACGCGGGGCACGCGTCGGTGTCGGTGTGCGGGGAGATCGCGGCGGACGCCGTGGCCGCTGCGTTGCTCATCGGCCTCGGCGTCGACTCGCTCAGCGTTGCCGCGCCGGCCGTCGCGCGGATCAAGCAAGTGGTCCGGAGGATCGACACGACCCGTGCTGCGACGTTGGCCGCGAAGGCGATGACGTGCGCGAGCGCGAGCGAGGTCCGCCACATCGCGTCCGAATGAGCGGACGCGCGCCGACGCCGCGCACTGACGCCTCTAGCCTCGCGTGGCCGATAGCGGTATATGTATCGAAAGTCACGTATCAGGCCGTACGCCCGGCCGCTGGTTGACGCCCGGCGAGCAGCCTGATTCGTCCGAGGGGGGCAGGCCGTGGCCGGAATTCACGAGGAGAACTTTGTCTCGATCCGGACGTTGAGCCCACACGTCAGCTGGCGTGCCCAGGCGCGCCTCGTCGCAACCGAACTGCAGGACAGCGTCGAGGTCGACTATCGGGATCTGCTGTCGGCAGCCAACGAGGACTACTTCCACCGCGAGTACACGGTCGCCCTGGACAAGTACCTGGAACTGCGCGAGAAGATCCTGGTGCAGAGTCACCCGGAGCTCCCGCACGTCCCGCACGCGACGTTCCCGTCCCGATACGGCGCCGACGTGATCGACGTGAAGCGCATCATGGAACTGTCTCGGCGCATCCTCGACATGGTGCCGACCGGTGATCCGGTCACCGTCCCGATCAACAGATCGTCGCTGTTCGGTCTGAACGAGGTGGAGGTCAATACGGCCTTCCAGACGATCGCCGATCTCGGCGTTGACAGCCCGGTGTCACCGGTGAAGGTGGCGACCGATCGCGCCGCGATCCTGCAGCATGCGCTCAGCGGCGACGCCGTAGCCGCTAACAAACTGGCCGACGACCTGGCCACCCGCGCGGTCAAGGCCGGGGACCAGCGGTTGGCCGCAGACGTCCTCGCCGCCAGCGCAGCGACCATCGCCACCTACCAGACCAGCGACCGCGCCGATGCGGTGACACTTGCCCAGGCGTCCTTCACCCGTGCTGGCGATCTCTACTCGGCGCTGGGAGACACGACGGGAACCGCCGCGATGCAGGCCAACCTCGGCAACCTTGCCGGCGAGCTGCCCGAAGCACCGACGCCGACGCAGCCCGGTCCGGTCCTCGAGCCCGGCCCGGTGTTGCATCCGCGGGACGTCCTGCACAGGGGCCGCATCGGGCTGGACGGCACCACCGAGGTGTTCGCGCACGCATTCACACCAGACCTCCTCGGCCGTCGGGTCTTCCTGACTCCGAGTGATGGGACGTTCGTCGCGACGCAGGCCGTCGTCAACGCGACGCTGCCGGTGACGGCGGACCGGACGGTCGGCATCCGCACCGCCGGCAAGACGACAGTCGTGCCACTGAAGGGCGACGACTTCCACGTCAAGGTGGATCAGCTCTACCGGGACCGGATCAGCGCCACCACGCTGGACGGGCTGGCCTGGGTCGACGTCATCGGTGCCACGTTCGTCGCCTACATCCCGCACCTGTTCTTCTACGTGCTCCCGCTCGCCATCGCCGACACGTACGCCGGCCTCGGCCGGTACCAGGACGCGCTTGACAACTACACGAGCGCGCTCGCCTACCCCTATCTGAACCAGAACCTCGAGCTCGCCGATCTCTGGCGGCGGATGGCGCGTATCCAGCAGCGCTGGGGCGACGACCTGTTCCGCAGCGGCCGCACCAGCGAGGCGAAGGCACATTACGAGACGATCGTGACGCTGCCTGCGGCAATTCCGTCGGCGTCGCCGCTCTACGCACCGGCCGCGTTCTCGGGGCCGAAGGACGCGGCTTCCGCGGTCGCGGCCGAACTCGCCGGCGGATCCGCCGCCAACGTGAATCCGCAGCTGGCCCAGATCATCATCGCCGCGTTCACCCAGCTGACGAAGATCGACGCGGGACTGAACTTCCTCGGGCTCTCGGACGACTTCTACCCCGTCGGCCGGTTCCGCGCGTTGCAGGCAGCGGCGAACTACATGGCAGATGTCGCGGTCGCCGCCGAGCAGTCCTTCATCCAGTTCCGCTCGCAGGCCGAGCAGCAGAAGTTCCAGCGCATCCAGCTCGAAGGCTCGGTCGCGCTGAACGCCGCAGCGCTGGACATCGAGCGGGCGCGGCTCACCGACGCAGCGCTCGAGACGAAGGCCGCCAACCAGACGCTCACGCTCTCGGAGCAACGCCGAGCGGACGCGCAGGCGAACCTCGACGACTGGAACACGCTCGGCGTGGACCTGACCTCGATGAATGCCGCGCTCTCGTGGGCGGCCAATGCCGCCAACGACCAGGACATCCACTACACCGGCGTGCGCTACGACGGGGCCAGTCACGACTACAGCGGGGACGTCGAGGACTTCTACGACACGGTCGGCGAGAAGCGGGAGTGGGTCAACTGGGAGATCCAGCAGAACCGCCTCGAACGTCAGGTTGCCGAGGGAAACGACGAGGTGGCGGTGGCGCACACCCGCGCCCAGCAGGCCCAGGTGCGGCAGCAGATCCAGCAGCTGAACGTGAACCTGGCGCAGGTACGCCTCGATGCCTCGCAAGAGGTGCTGGACTACCAGGACCAGCGCATGTTCGGCGAAGACCTGTGGTTCCGGCTGGCAGCCGACCTCGAAGACCTCTCGCGTGACTACCTGGACATGGCGATCGAGACGGCGTTCCTCATGCAGCGGGCCTACGACCTCGAGTTCGACCGTGCCCTGCAGCGCATCCGCCTCGACTACGGCGTGGCCGGTGCGACGGGCAACGGCGCGCAGGGCCTGCTCGGCGGCGACTACCTCAAGCGCGACATCCAGTCCTTCACCGAGGACTACTTCACCCATGCCCGCAAGCAGAATCCGCTGCGCACCGTCGTGTCTCTACGCGAGGAGTTCCCGCAGGCGTTCAGCGCATTCCAGACGACGGGCAAGCTCGACTTCCACACCGATCTCGAACTGTTCGACCGGCGCTGGCCCGGCTCGTACCGGCGCAAGATGAAGCGCGTCGAGGTCTTCGTGCAGGGCCTGCTGCCGGTCGACGGGGTCCGGGGCGAACTGTCGCACGCGGGTGTCTCGACGGAATGGCGGCAGTTGGGGGGCAACTGGGCCAAGCACACTCGCGTGCTGCCGGCCGACACGATGCTGCTGTCGTCCTACCAGTTCCGCCGCGACTACGCCCTGCTGCAACCACCGGACGATCTGCTCGCGCTGTTCGAGAACGTCGGCCCGCAAGGCAACTGGTCGCTGCACCTACCGGCATCGGCGAACGACCTCGACTACGCGTCGATCAGCGATGTCGGGCTGGTGCTCTACTTCGACGCGGACGTCGACGAGACGCTGGCAGCGCACACCAAGGCCCTCTACGGCGACCAGGGCGCTCGCTCGTTCGTGCTCTCGTCGCGGTTCCAGTTCCCCGACGAGTGGTTCCGGCTCGACGCCGAGCGCTCGGTCGACTTCGACGTGCTCGCGGGCCAGTTCCCGCGGTTCGTGACGGACGCAGGCCTCACCGGTTTCGGCGTCCGGCTCATCCACGCCGACGGCCAGCCCGTGCCGTCCGGGCGACCCGTCACTGTCAGCCGGGCGTCCGGCGGCGCGAGCGTGTCGGGCGTGACCGATGCCAACGGCGCGATCATCGGTGACGGCACCACGATGGCCCCGTTCGCCGCGTGGAAGGGCGCGAACCCGGCCGACACCTTCACCGTCGCGTTCACCGACACCGATCCGTTGACCAGTCTCGTCGACGTCCAGCTCGCGGTGTCCTACAACTTCACCTATCGAGCCGACGCGTCATGAAGAGCGGCGTCGACGACGTCGCGCGACCCCTGCCCGGTGGTGGCGGTGGCGTCCGCAGCATCGGCGAGGACTTCCGTCCGAACCTCGCCATGGGCGGCGGATCGATGCGCATCCCGTTCGACCTGCCGCACGGGCCGGGGGGCGTCACGCCGAAGCTGGAGCTGCTCTACAACACCGGACTCGGCAACGGGCCGTTTGGGATCGGGTGGACCCTCGCAGTCCCGTTCATCGAACGCCGGCGCTCGTCCCCGCACACGGCACCGGGCGCCGATTCGTTCACGCTGTCCGGAGCCGAGCCGCTGGTGGAGTTGCCGGACGGCCGTTTCACGCCGGCGTGCGGCACGGCTCCACAACTGTTCGCGCGCACAGCCGACGCGTGGACCAGCACGACACCCTCGCTCGTCACGACCAGTTTCGGCACGACGGCCTCCGCCCGCGTCACGGGCGAGGTCGACGGGGCCGATCGCGTCGTCCGGTGGTTGCTCGACACCGTCACCTTTGCCAACGGCGTGCAGGCCCACTACGACTACGAACGTGACGGCAACGAGACGCGGCTCGGCGCACTGCGGTGGAGCAGTTTCACCTTGTCGCTGCGTTACGAACCACGTCCCGACCCGTCGACGTCGTACTCGCTCGGGCTGGCCGAGGACCTCACCAGCCGGTGCGTCGCGATCGAGCTGTTCCATGCTGCGCAGGGTCAGCCTGCAGTGCTCGCCCGCCGGTGGGCGCTCGCCTACACGCAGGCACCGTCGGTGGGGACGAGCCTGCTCGAGAACGTCACGCTGTCGGCCTGGCATGACGCGGACGGCCAGCGGGTCGAGACGAGCCTGGCACCGACGACGTTCGGATACACGAGCTTCGATCCGTCAGCACAGCGGATTCAGCGGATGCGCTCGACCGCCGTGCCGCCGCCGGCACTCGGCGACGAGGTCACGCTGTTCGACTACCGCGGCACGTCCCTGCCGGGGGTCCTGCGCCTGGCCAGCAACGGTGCCACCTGGTGGGAGAACCGGGGTGACGGGACATTCGGTGCACCCGAGCAGATCCGGACGCTGCCCGGCGGGCTGTCGCTCTCGGACGCGGGCATCCGCTTCGCCGACCTGACCGGCAACGGCACAGCCGACCTGCTCGTCGCAGCCGATTCCGGCAACGGCCTCGGCCCGACGTGGTGGCAGCACGACCCGGCGGCCGGGTTCACCCGCGCGCGCTCGCTTGGGCTCGCGCCGGGATTCGGGGTCTCGCGCGGCGACGGGATCTTCCTCGACCTCGACGGCGACGGCATCGTCGACCTGCTGCTGCTCGACGATCGCGGCCCGCTCGGCTTCTTCAACGACCGCGGCGACGGGTGGACCGGGCCGGTCGCCCTACCGTGGGACGACGTGCCGCACGACATCGGTCGTGACCGTCGGCTGCGCATCGCCGACATGAACGGTGACGGCGTGCCCGATCTCGTGCTCGTGCGGTCGAACGGCATCACCTATTGGCCCGGTCTGGGCAACGGCCGGTTCGGACCCGCGGTCGCGATGGACGCGACCCCGCAGTTCGACGTCGCCGACGCGGATCGGGACGTGCTCGTCGCCGACGTCAACGGCGACGGTGTGGCCGACCTGATCCTGCTGCGTGCCGGCACGGTAAGCATCCACCTCAACAGCGGCGGCCGGAGTTTCGGCGCGCCGATCACGCTGAACCGCACTCCCGCGCTGCGCGGCGATTCGGTGCTGCTCGCCGACCTCGCGGGCAGCGGCTGCGCGGGAATCGTCTGGACGACGCCCGACGTGGCCGGCTATCTCTATCTGGACCTGCTCGGCGGCACCAAGCCGATGCTGCTCTCGCGGGTCGACAACGGCAGCGGACGGATCACCGAGATCAGCTACGCGACGTCCGCGGCCGAGCGCGCCCGCGATCTGGCTGAGGGGCGTCGCTGGGACGGTTACCTGCCGTTCCCGGTGCAGGTCGTGCGCGAGGTGAACGTCCGTGACACGGTCACCGGTGGCGCCGCACGCACCACGTACCGCTACCACGACGGGCACTTCGACGGCCTCACCCGGCAGTGGCTCGGATTCGGCGATGTCGAGACCGACGACGCGGCGACCGCGCACGAAGCCGCGACGCGCCAGCACCTGTTCTTCCACAATCGCGTCGAGACGGCGAACACGCCGGCGTTCATCGCCGGCCGCGGCCAGCCCTACCGAACCGACGTCGCCGACCCGGTCAACGCGGTGATCCTGCAGACCTCGACGTCGGACTGGGACGCACGCCCCGTCGATCCGTCCGCGCCGTCGATCGACGCCTGGCTCGCCGTGGAACGTTCGCGGACCGCGACGCGCTTCGCCGGCACCACGCTCGTCCACACCGACTCGGTCAGCTACGAGTACGACGACGCGGCCAACGTCGTCGTCGAGACGCGAACCGGGGAGTGGACCGACAGCACCGGTGCCGCCCGCGTCGACACGCTGGTCACGCGGACCTCGTTCGCCGTGCATGCCACGCACGGCGTGACCAGCTTCCCCGCGCGCCGCCGGCACTTCGACGGCGCCGGCCACCTGCTCAAAGGCTTCGACTACCACTACGACGGGCCCGACTTCGATGGGCTCCCGCTCGGTGAGGTCGTGCACGGTTTCCTTACCCGGCAAACGGAAATCGCGCTCACCGAGTCCCAGCGCACCGCTGCCTACGGCGACGCGCCCGCCTCGGTGACCGCGATGATCTCGACAGCCCTGGCCGCGCTGTACCGCGCCGAACAGGACCCCGACTTCGGCGAGTTACTGGTCAAGGACATGCGGCGGTTCAAGCTCGACTCGCTCGGCAACCAGGTCGAAACGCTCGACACGTTCGGCCATCGCGTGACGATCACCTACGACAGTGACGCGGTGTGCCCCACCTCGATCACCGAGGACGCGGTCGCCCGTCCGGTCGCTTTCGATCCCGTGGCGCAGCAGGCCACGCTCACGACGGACGGCAACGGGCACACGTTGCAGACGAGATTCGACGGCCTCGGCAACGTGATCGCGGTGTGGCGGCGCGATGCCGACCCGACGCGTCCGACCGAGACCTACAGTTGGGACCGGTCCACCGTCCCCACCGTCGTCGAGCAGGCGGTGCGTGTCCAGCCGGACGACGCCGCGCCGGGCTGGATGCAGCGGACCTACTTCGACGGCTCGGGCCGCGGGTGCCAGGTCCGCACTCGCACGGCCGACGGTCGGTGGGCCGTGGCCGCGGCCGACATCCTGTCGATCCGCAACCGCAAGATCGGTGCGACCGCTGCCTATTTCGACACCTCGGCAGACTTCGCGCCGGTGCCTGCCGACGTCGCGCGTCGGTCGACGTCCTTCGACGCGGCGGCGCGGATGGACGGCGAACTGCTCTACGGCGGCGGCCGGACGCAGTACGTCTACGAGGGCACATCCACCCACTTCTATGACCCGCTCACCGACCCGGCGACGAGCCCGAGCCCCTCGCGGACCAGCCGCGTCGACGCGTGGGGGCGCATCGTCGAGGTCGTCGAGTACGACGGCGTCCGGCCGGTCACCGAAGCCCGGGTGCACGATCCGCTGGACCGGCTTCAGCGCGTCGTCCACCCGAACGGGGCGGTCGCCCTAGACACCGCCTTCGACGGCTGGGGCAACCGGATCATGGTTCAGTCGGCCGAGCTGTCCACGAGCTGGCGGGTGCTCGACGCCGCCAACAACGAGGTCGCGCTCATCGATGCCGACGCCCGGGTCCTGTGGCGCACCTACGACGAGCACGGACGCATCGTCGAGGTGCGGCACGGCGGTCCGACCGGAGAGGTGCGCGAGACCCGCAGCTACGACAGCGGGCCGGGCACGAACCTGACCGGCCGGCTCGCGCACGTCCAGGGACATTTCGGCACCGTCGCGTACTCCTACAACGCGGACGGAAACGCGATCCGCACCGAACGCACCTTCATCGGCGACGCAACGACCTATGTGACCGAGTTCGAGTACGACACGCAACGCAACGTGCGCTCGGTGCGGTACCCGGACGGTCGAACGGTCGGCTACCACTACACCCCGGACGGCCTGCTGAGCTCGGTCGACGGTGTCATCGACGCGATCGAGTACGGGCCGGACGGGAAGCGGGCGAGCATCCGGTACGCCAACGGGCTGCAGACCACGCGCGCCTTCTCGCCCGGGGACGCGCTGCTCACCGAGCTGGTGACCG
Source organism: uncultured Actinomycetota bacterium (assembly GCA_963750295.1). Classification (GTDB taxonomy): domain Bacteria; phylum Actinomycetota; class Actinomycetes; order Mycobacteriales; family Jatrophihabitantaceae; genus CAVVPY01. Next base: position 67,026 of record CAVVPY010000001.1, on the reverse strand, counting down.
TCGACGGTGCCGGCACCGCGTACCAGCACCTGACCCACACCCTCGACGCGCTCGGTCGGGTGACGCGGATCGAGGATGCCTCGACCGTGGCCGGCAAGGTTCGCAACAACCAGCTCTTCGAGTACGACTCGCGCAATCGGCTCACCCGGGCAAGCGGTGCGGCCGGGTCGGCGGGGCCGTTCGACGTGCGCTACCGCTACGACGACCTGGGCAACATGATCGATGGCGAGACGTTCACCGCCATGACGCACGGGATCGACGGTACGGACCCGGCGCATCCGAACCGGCTGGTCGCGCGGTCGGGTGGCGCAACCGCCGAATTCAGCTATGACGCCTCGGGAAACCTGACGGCAAGCCCGGAGCTCGGCACGCTGACCTGGGATCCCGAGCACCGCCTGGTCCAGGTGCAGCAGCCGGACGGGACGCTCGTCCGCTTCGACTACGACCACGACGGGCGCCGGGTCGCCACCCGCAGGACCGATACCGCCGGCACGACGACCGTCCGGCTCGAAGTCGACGGGGTGTTCGTCGTGGACGGTGCCGGCTCGACCGCGGTCGTGTTCGACGAGGACCGCCGGCTGGCGGTCATCCCGTCGCACGGCAACGGCCTGCTGCACCACATGGACCGGCTGGGCAACGTCAACGTGATGTCCGATCTGGTCACCGGGGCTTTCGTCGCGAACGACGAGCACACGCCCTACGGGGTGGTGACCTCGTCGGTGCTGCTCGCCACCCGGTACGACTTCCAGGGCGCCCTCGTGACCGACGGCCTGCCGCTGGTGCTGCTCGGTGAGCGCTGGTACAGCCCGCAGCTGGGACGGTTCGTTTCGGCCGATCGCTGGCTGGCCTTTCACCAGGACCGGCTACCTGGCATTCTGGCCGCCGCGAACCTCTACCTCTATGCACTCGACAACCCCGCGAACTACGTGGACCCGTCCGGGCGGCTCGTGTTCCTTGTCGTGCTGCTCATCGCTGTCATCGTCGGCGCCGCGCTTGGTGCGATCGGCGCGGCCATGAACGGGGTGCAGACGTGGGACGAGTTCCTGCTGTGGGTGATCGGCGGAGCGATCGGCGGGGTGCTGGCGGTCTTCGCGTGGACCGGCATCATCCTCGGCGTCGCTGCGATCTTCGGGCTGGGCGTGACTGTCGCGACCGCCGCGACCGTGGGTCTGGTCATCTTCGGGGTGGCCGGGCTGCTGGGCGCCGTCGTGAGCCCGCTGCTCGACAACACCGACAGTCCTGTTGCCTGGTTCTTCAGCTTCCTGATCAAGTGGGTGCAGTCGCCGATCCTGACGACGGTCGGCCTGATCGCTGCGGCGGTGGTCGGGATCAGCGGCGGCAACGTCGACTTCCGCCGCGGCATGCTGTTCATCGAAATCGGACCGGGCGGCGGCGCGCTCACCCTCGGTGCGGTGGCCTGGACCCAGTCCGGCCGGTTCAACCCGGACGGCACAGTGCCCGATGCGCTGGCACGCCACGAATCGACCCACAGCCGGACGGTCGCCGCGATCGGCGAGCTCGGGTTCTACTTCACCTACATGACCATCGGCGCGATCTGGGGCGCGGCCGACGGTGGCGCGTGGAACAACCTCAACGCGCTCGGCTGCGGCAACCCGTTCGAGAAGACGGCACATACGTTCACCGGCGACCCGGCAGTGGCCCGCTCGTCCAGCGACTGCTGACCCACGGCGTCATCGCGGGGGCGGCGGGACGGTTGTGACTCCGCCCGCCCGGGTAGCGTCCATAGCGTGCACAAGTTCCCGTTTCACTTCCAGCGCTCCTACCGCGCGGCCGCCCGAGTATTCGGTGTGACACCGCGCAACGCGGGGATCGCCGTCACCGATACCGAATTGCGAGTGCGCTTCGGGCTGTGGCGGGTGGCCACGCCCCTGGCCAACATCGCCAAGGTGTCGATCACCGGTCCGTACGCGTTCGTCAAGACCGCGGGCCCGGCCCGACTCACGCTGTCCGACCGCGGCCTGACCTTCGCAACCAACGCCGAGCGAGGCGTCTTCGTCGAGTTCCACGAGCCCATCGCCGGGATCGAACCGACCGGTCGGCTGCAGCACCCGAACCTGACGCTGACCGCCGCGGACTGCGACGCACTCGCCCGGGCGCTGGAGCGCTAACCCTCGGCCGACTGTGAACGAGCGTCGTCGCCACCGTCCGCATTGACAGTCACTGCGATGCGGCTGTTGTCGATCACGGCATCGATTTGGGTCAGCAAGCGGTCGGCTCGACCTCTTCGCCCCCGGAAGTTGCGGACCGGCGGGCAGAGCAAACACGCTGGCGCGTCGAAAGTCCGGTGTCCGGTGTGAGATCGCGGCGTCCCGCACCATTACCTGTTGTGAGGGAATCAGACAGCGATCACGAGCGGTTCGCGGCGATGTTCCGCGAATTGTCGCCGCGGGTGTACGCCTTCGCGCGCCGTCGCGCCGACCCGAATACGGCGCAGGAGATCGTGTCGGAGACGTTCTTGGTGGCATGGCGCCGCTTCGCCGACGTGCCGAGCGAGCCGTTGCCGTGGCTATTTGTCGTTGCCCGTTACACGCTGATGGAACGTGGGCGTCGTCTGCAACGCCGGGGTGATCTGGCGCAAACCCTCGCGTACGTCGAACGATCGGCCGGGCACGCAGCCGGCGCGGACACAGACCTGCTCGAACGCGAGCAGATGCTGGCAGCACTGGCCGAACTCACCGATCTCGAGCGAGAAGCGTTGCTGATGGTCGCGTGGGACGGCCTGACCAATTCGCAGGCGGCGCAGGTCGCCAACTGCACGGTGCGGGCCTTCGAGGTCCGCTTGTCACGTGCACGCGCCCGGTTGAGCCGCGCGATCGAGAGTTCATCGGCGGACCCGCCGCGCTGGGACGTAGCCGAAACCACTTCCAGAAGGACCAGGTGACTGACATGCTCGAACATGAGACGCCCGACGTCATTGCAACGCTGGCCCGGTACCGGCCCGCTGACGACCACTTCGACAACGAGTGGGGGTCCTCGGCTCGGATCGACGTCCTGACCGACATTCTCACCAGCACGCAACCGTCCCGAATGAAGCACCGCGTGCCTTCCAGCGGTCGACGGTGGGGACGGATCGCGGCGCTCGCTGCCTGTGCGGCCGCGGCGGCCGTGACCGTAGGACTTGTGCTTCCGGCCGGCTCGCCAGGTGGCCCTGACCGGGCTGCGGCGGCGACGCTGCACGAGCTGGCCCTCACGGCAGGCCGCGAGGGCGGATCGGTTGATCCGGGCCAGTTCGCCTATGTGCGGCAAGACAGCGAGCAGACGCTGGCCGACGGCGCCCAGGTCGTACCCGCCGCCTCGCGCGTAGGGAATCTGGAGCGCACGTCCAGCGAGCAATGGACGGCCCCGGACGGCACGGTGTGGCTGTACCGGGCGCTCGGTCGCGATGAGGCGTGCTTGAGGAAGTACTCGCATCAGCCTTCGCCCAGTGGGGTTTCCACCTACGAGAACATGTCTGCCGCCGAACTGGACGCGCTGCCGACAGACCCCGATCAGCTGGCGTCCTACCTGGACAGCCATCCCAGTGGCGACCTTCGGGGGGTCGAGAACCGGTTCATCGACGCCGGAAGTCTGCTTCGGACAGGGCTGGCCTCGCCTGACCTACGCTCGACAACGTTCCGCATGCTCGCTCAGACCAGCGGCCTGCAGGTGACGGCGGATTCTCGCGACAGCGCAGGACGGCCGGCGATCCGAGTGGACCTGCCGTTCCAGTACGGGGTGGAGTCCCTGTTCTTCGACCGCGCCACCTCGCGGGTGTTGCAGGAACAGAGCGCTCAGGATCAGCGGCTGTTCCGATCCGTGGTCCAGGAATCGAAGGTTGTCGATTCGGTTCCGAACAACCTGCCCGCGTGCCCGACGCCCACACGACCGCCGAGCTGAACCTCAGTCCGCAGCCGGTTGGGCAGAAAGCCGGCGAACTCGGTGACGATGCCGCAATCCTGAACGAGGCGATAGCGAGCACCATGCCGGCGCGCGACGGCGAGTTCATCAGCAATGATCCAAGCGCCGTCACCGATACGAATTGCGGGTGCGCTTCGGGCTGTGGGGGGTGGCCACTCCCCTGACCAACATCGCCAAGGTGTCGATCACCGGTCCGTACGCGTTCGTCAAGACCGCGTGCCTGGCGACTCACGCTGTCCGACCGCGAGGCTTGGCCGGTAGGGCTCGACGACCACCGGACCGATCGCGGACGTCAATCGCGAGGCAGCGCAAAGGCGTCGGTGATCGCGCGCAACGCGGCGAGCGTGCGCCGCAGCTGGCTCATGCGGGCCGGGCCGAGGTGCTGTTCCCAAGCGGCTTCGATGTCCTCGATCACGGGAAGGCTCAGCTCGACGAGCTCGCGGCCGGTGGCCGTCATGGCAACGAGCCGAGCGCGCCCGTCGACCGGGTCAGCGATGCGCTCGACGTAACCGGCCGCCTCCAGTTGATCCACGATCGAGCCGACCGTCTGCTTACTCAGCTGGGCGGCCCGGGCGAGCTCGCTCAGTCGGGAGCCCAGCGGGTCGATCCGCTGGAACACGCGCGCCTGGTTGAGCGGAAGATCGTGCCCGTGCGCCTTGAGCGCGGACAGCACGGCCGATTCCATGTGGCGGTAAGGAATGAACAGCAGCAGTCCCAGGTTGAGGTCTCCCCCCGCGTCACGCTCAGCGCCCGGTGCCATAACCGCCATCATTGCAAAAGTCCGAAACCCGGACTACATTTGGTCCGGATTTCGGACTAAGGAGGGCGCATGGCGCCGGACGAGTACTGGGCAGCGGTCGGCAAGATGCGACGGCGCATCGCGGATCTTCTCCAGTCACTGAGCCCGTCCGAGTTGGATGCCCCGTCCCTGTGCCGCGGCTGGCGGGTACGTGACGTGGCCGGGCATCTGTCCCTCGTCCCGACGATCACCACTCGGGAGATGCTCGCAGTCGCACCGCGAGCGCGCTTCAACCCGAACCGCATCAACACGGTGCTGGCGATCCGGTACGGCTCCCAGCCCGCACCGGCAGTCATCGCGCGCATCCGCGAACACGCCGACTCGCGACGCACCGCGAAAACTCTGGACACGCGCAACGCCCTGTTCGACCTGGTCGTGCACAGCCAGGACATCGTCCGCCCGCTGCACCGCGAGTTCGCCGTCCCGGCCGAGGACAGCGCCGCCGGGCTGGACCGCGTCTGGGAACTCGGCTGGCCCTTCCGCGCCCGCCGCAGACTCGGCGGACTCACCCTCACCGCGACCGACGCCGACTGGTCCGTCGGCAACGGCCCGGAGGTCGCCGGTCCAGCCCTGGAACTACTGCTCCTGCTGACCGGCCGCACCTCGGCCGCGGCGAACCTGACCGGCGCAGGCGTCGACGATCTCGAGGCTCATCGCTCGTGACCGACCACGGAAAACAGACGCCGTGGCGTGCTGAAGCCCTTGAGCGCGAACTCGCCCAGGTCCGATGCCGTCACCCGAGACCCCTCGACGAGATCGCAGACGGTCTGCGTGACGAGCAACTGTCCGCCGGACGCGGCGGCACAGATCCGCGCGGCTAGCAGGTCCCAGATCGACGTCGCGCGCACCGACAGGTTCAGGCCCGTCATCCGTGTTTCGGTATGACGGCCGTACCTCATGGTCGACGATCGTGTTGAGTGTGCGGCCCGTCGCCCAGCCGGAACCCCGCACCCAGGGCGCGCAGCGCCTCGTCCAGTTCGACCGTGAGGTCGCGGTCGGCACGGGCCACCCAGTGATCGAACGCGGCCCGACTCGCGGCCAGCGTGGTGCGACCGATTGCCAGCGGCACAAGGGAATCGGGTGGCTGCCCGCAACGGCTCGCCGCGAACGCGCTCACCGCCCGCTCCCAGGCGTCGTAGTGCGCAGCGGCACTGGCCTGCAGTTCCGGCGCTGCGATGAGGTTGACGCGCATGCGCAACTCGGCGACGTCGGCCACCCGGTACCGGTTGACGCCGACGACCACCTGCCTGATGGCGTCCATGACGTCGAGGTCGTCGTCGATCTCGGCGAAGGCCTCCTCGAGCGCTTCGACCTCCCGGTCGAACTCGTGCCAGAGCACATCGGCCTTGGTGTCGAAGTACCGGAAGAACGTCCGCCGGCTCACTCCCGCCGCCGCGGCGATCTGCTCCACGGTGGTCCGCTCGAACCCCTGCGCGGTGAACAGGTCGAGGGCGATCAGTTCGAGCGTGCGCGCGGTCGTGCCGGGCGGCCGCCCTCGTCGCGGCGCCGCATCGCGCAGCTCAAGACCTGTCATCGCACCGCCATTCGTGCGCGCGACCCTTGTTTTCGTCACGGGGTGACGTTACTCTTCACACAATCTGACACCCCGTGCCGTAATTGGCAACGGCCGACGAGAGGACACGTCCATGGCTGACGACACCACCACCACCGACACGCCGGACAGCTCAGCCGCCGCGCCAGCCCAGGACGCCCTGGTCGAGGACGTGCTCGTGGAAGAGGTCTCGATCGACGGCATGTGCGGTGTCTACTAGCGCCGCACTGCGTGGGGCCGATCTCGACCTCGACGCCGCCTGGCGGCTGCACCCGCAGGTGTCGATCCGCCCGGAGCGCTTCGGCGCGCTGGTCTACCACTTCGGCACCCGGCGGTTGTCGTTCCTGAAGAACACCACCCTGCTCGAGATCGTCCGCTCGCTCGACGCACACCCGTCCGCGCGCGCGGCGTGCGCCGCGGCAGGGGTCGGCGCGGCGGACCTGCCCAGCTACCACAGCGCCCTGGCCACCTTGGCCGGGTCATCGACGATCTGCGAGAGGACGCCATGACCACGGTTGCCGGAGGGTCGCGGGTCCGCCCGTTGGTGGACGAGTTCGAGTTCGGCCTGGACGCCCCGATCTGCCTGACCTGGGAACTGACCTACGCTTGCAACCTCTCGTGCGTGCATTGCCTGTCCTCGTCCGGGCGGCGCGACCCGCGCGAGCTGACCACCTCAGAGTGCAAGGCCGTGATCGACGAGCTCGAACGGATGCAGGTCTTCTACGTCAACATCGGCGGCGGCGAGCCCACCGTGCGCGCTGACTTCTGGGAACTCGTCGACTACGCCACCGAGCACCACGTCGGCGTGAAGTTCTCCACCAACGGCATCAAGATCACGGCCGACGTCGCGCGACGACTCGCGAGCAGTGACTACGTCGACGTGCAGATCTCCCTCGACGGTGCCACTGCCGAGGTCAACGACGCCGTGCGCGGCGCCGGCTCGTACGAAACCGCTCTGCACGCGATGCAGAACCTGGCCGACGCGGGTTTTCGCGGGTTCAAGATCTCGGTGGTCATGACGCGCGAGAACGTCTCGCAGCTCGATGCGTTCAAGGCGATCGCCGACCGTTTCGACGCCCAGTTGCGCATCACCCGGCTGCGCCCGTCCGGGCGAGGCGCCGACGTGTGGGACCAACTACATGTCACCGCCGCCCAGCAGCGCGAGCTCTACGACTGGCTGGTCGCCCATGGCGACAACGTCCTCACCGGTGACTCGTTCTTCCACCTCGCCGCGTTCGGTGACGCACTGCCCGGCCTGAACCTGTGCGGTGCCGGGCGGGTGGTGTGCCTGATCGATCCTGTGGGCGATGTGTATGCCTGCCCCTTCGCGATCCATGAGAACTTCCTGGCCGGAAACGTCCGCGGCCCCGGCGGCTTCGCGAGTGTGTGGCGCGAGTCCGACCTGTTCCAGGAACTGCGCTCGCCGCAGACCGGCGGTACGTGCACGTCCTGCTCGGCGTTCGACACGTGCCGTGGCGGGTGCATGGCGGCGAAATTCTTCACCGGGTTACCGCTGGACGGGCCTGACCCCGAGTGCGTGAAGGGCTACGGCGAGGCGGCACTGGCCGGGGTTGCGGTCGGGTCCGCGCCGAAGCCCTCGCTCGACCACTCCCATCGCGGCCGCGCCACGACTCCGATCCCGGTCACGCTCGGCCCGCGCCCGCCGGACCCGACCGCGGCCGCGCCCGCCTGCGACCCGAACCCGCTCGCCGGCTTCGTGCCCACCGGTCCGTGACCCGTTCCGTCTGGCTCGCCGACCTCACCTGGCCCGAGCTCGAGTCCGCGTCCCAGGACGGGACGGTGCTCGCCGTGCCGGTGGGCGCCACCGAGCAGCACGGACCGCACCTGCCGTTGTCGACCGACACCGACATCGCGGTGGCACTGTGCGAGCGGCTCGCCGCGGTACGCGACGTCGTGATCGCCCCGCCCGTCGCGTACGGGTCGAGCGGGGAACACCAAGGCTTCGCCGGGACGCTGTCGATCGGCCAGCGGGCGACCGAACTGGTGCTCGTCGAACTCGTCCGCTCGGCGTCCGAGACGTTCCGGCACGTGTTGCTGGTGTCCGCTCACGGTGGCAACGCCGAGCCGGTCGCCCGTGCGGTCGACCTGCTGCGCACCGAGGGACGCGACGTCACGGTGTACACGCCGAGCTGGGACGGGCACCCGCACGCCGGTCGCACCGAGACGGCCATGCAACTGGCCGTTGCCCCCGGCCGGGTCCGCATCGACGCCGCCGGTCCGGGTGAGCTGCGGCCACTCGCCGAGATCCTCACCGCGTTGCGGGACGGCGGCGTGCGCGCGGTGAGCAGCAACGGCGTGCTGGGCGATCCCACCGGCGCCACCGCACAAGAGGGTGCTGCTCTGCTGGCGACGCTCGCCGCCGAACTCATCGACCAGGTCGACGCCTGGACGGCACCGAGCCCCGCGAGAGTCCAGTGACCCAGCCGCAACCGGTGGCGGTGGTGACCGGCGCCGCCCGAGGCATCGGTGCGGCCACCGTGGTGCAACTCGCCGCGGCCGGGTGGGCAGTGGTGGGCGTGGACTGCGCCGCCGACGACCCCGCGCTGCCCTACGCCATGGGCACGCCCGAGGAACTCGACGCGACGATCGCCGCAGCCGGGGCCTCGGGCGGGGTGGCGCACGCCTTTCACGGCGACGTGCGCAGCCCCGCCGCCATGGCCGAGGCGGTCGCCTTCGCCGAGCAGCGATTCGGCGGGCTCGACGCGGCGGTCGCCTGCGCCGGCGTGATCGCCGGCGGGGTGGTCATGTGGGAGGTCCCCGCCGCGCAGGAGCAGGCCGTCCTCGACGTCAACCTCGGCGGGGTACTGACCCTCGCCAGGGCAGCGGTGCCGGCCCTGCTGCGGCGGCCGGCCCCGCGGTCGGGCCGGTTCGTCGCGGTCGCGTCCACCGCGGCGGCCCGGGGCCTACCGATGCTCGCCGCGTACTGCGCCGCCAAGGCGGGCGTCACCGGACTCATCCGCGCCCTCGCCGTCGAGCTCGGCGGTACCGGCGTCACGGCCAACGCGGTGAGCCCAGGGTCCACCCGCACCGCGACACTGGACGAGAGCGCGCGGCTGTACGGCCTGCTCGGGGCCGAGGCCTTTGCCGCCCAGCAACCGATCGCCCGGCTGCTGGAGCCCGCCGAGGTGGCCGCGGTGCTCACCTTCCTCGCCGGGACGGCCAGCTCGGGCATGACCGGCGCCGTCGTGCCCGTCGACGGCGGGCTCTCGCTGTGACCGCCGCGCACCCGGTACCGGCCCGGAGTCTGGACGACACTCGACCCGGTGCGTTCTTGACCTACCGAAGGAATCCCTCATGACCAACGCCTGGTTCGAGACCGTGGCCGTCGCCCAGCAGCGGGCGAAGAAGCGGCTGCCCAAGTCGGTGTACGCCGCCCTGATCGCCGGATCGGAACGGGGGCAGACGATCGCCGACAACATCTCGGCGTTCGGCGAGCTGGGCTTCGCACCGCACGCGGCAGGCAACAGCGCCGTGCGCGAACTGGCGACGACGGTCATGGGCCAGGACATCTCGATGCCCGTCGTCATCTCCCCGACCGGGGTGCAGGCCGTGCATCCGGACGGCGAGGTCGCGGTCGCCCGCGCGGCGGCCGCGCGCGGCACCGCGGTGGGACTGAGCTCGTTCGGCAGCAAACCGGTCGAGGAGGTCGTAGCAGCGAATCCGCAGACGTTCTTCCAGATCTACTGGGCCGGCAGCCGCGAGGACATCGCTGCCCGGATCGAGCGCGCCCGCGCCGCCGGCGCCGTGAGCGTCATCCTCACCTCCGACTGGTCGTTCTCGCACGGCCGCGACTGGGGCAGCCCGACGATCCCCGACAGCGTCGATCTCAAGACGATGATCAGGTTCGCTCCCGAGGCGATCACCCACCCGCGGTGGCTGGCGGCCTTCGCCAAGACCCGCCGGCTGCCCGATCTCACCGTGCCGAACATGGTGCCGAAGGGCGCGCAGGGCCCGACCTTCTTCGGCGCCTACGGGATGTGGATGCAGACGCCTCCGCCGAGTTGGGACGACGTGCGCTGGCTGCGCGAACAGTGGGGCGGGCCGTTCATGCTCAAGGGCGTCACCCGGGTCGACGACGCGCGGCGAGCCGTCGACGTCGGGGTCACCGCGATCTCGGTGTCCAACCACGGCGGCAACAACATCGACGGGACGCCGGCGAGCATCCGTGCCCTGCCGGCGATCGCCGAGGCGGTCGGTAGCCAGATCGATGTGCTGCTCGACGGCGGCATACGCCGCGGCAGCGACGTCGTCAAGGCGGTTGCCCTCGGGGCACGCGCGGTGATGATCGGCCGGGCCTACCTGTGGGGCCTGGCCGCCAATGGGCAGGCGGGGGTCGAGAACGTCCTCGACATCCTGCGCGGCGGCATCGACTCGACGCTGCTCGGGCTGGGCCGCTCGTCCATCCACGAACTGACCCGCGGCGACCTGATCGTCCCCGAGGGGTTCGAACGACGCCTCGGCGTCACGGCCTAGCACCCCTGGCGCCGTCGATGTGCGCGGTCGGCGTCGGCGGCTGAGGACGTCGTCGTCGGGCGGCTGAGGACGTGGTCGCCGGGCACTTGCACGGGCTACGGTGAGGCCGTGGAGGTCCCGAAGTCGTGGGGGCAGGGCATGGGTTGGCCAGACCTCGGCAAACTCCTGCAGAACCAGAACCGCATGCTCGAGCAGCTGCCCGGCACGATGCTGCGCCTGAGCGAGGTCATGGAGGGCTTGGTACCGGCGATCGGCGAGGCGAGCGAGACCGCGGCCTCTGCCGCTCGGGTCACGGCCCGCGTCGAGGCGCTTCTCGAGGAGATCGAGGAACCGATCCGGCGGCTCGTCCCGGCGATGGAACGCCTTGCGGCCGCCCTCGACCATCCGGCCGTCGATGCGGTGCCGGACACGCTGCAGCGCATCCATTCCGTGGTCCGACCGGTGTCCGACGGGTTCGCGCGCGGTTCGGCCCGCGTGGCCTCGCTGCGCGCGAGCGCCGGGCGCCTCGCCGCGCAGATCAGGGAGCGGCGGCGCCGCTAGCTCGCTGGGTCCTGCCCGCGCCAGGGCGGTGATCTCCGCGTAGCCGTCGGACGCATTGGACGATCAGGTCGGGATCGGGCTCGGTGATCGCCGCCGGGCCCGGGTCATCCGATCGCGTCCCGTCGTCGGACACCAGCACCGTCATCGCGGGCACCACGCGCGCTGCGCTCACCGGTCAAAGCTTGCTGCGCCATGAGAGCGACAAGACACGTGGCGAGTGTCTGTTTTAGGATGTTTTCAACGGGTTTATTCCAGCCGGCCGATTTCGGAGGAACGCGCGTGTCCAGAGTCAGTCTCAGCCGGTCCGCCGCACTTGCGGTGGCGGCCTCGACCGCAGTTGCCCTACTCCCCGGTTCTGCGAGTGCGGCAACCGGCGGGACCGTGGGCAACTTCGCCTACGGCGAGCCACAGGCCACCACCGTGACGCAGCCGGGGTGCGGAACCAACCAAGCAGGCGAGCCGTCGATTCACGTGTCCAAGAACAACCTCGTCGGGCTGGGCAGCGAGAACGGTCTCGGCGGCGGCAGCGTCTACTGGACCGGTAGCGAGGTCGGCGGTACGGCGGCGGCCTCGCCGTGCGCACTGACCTACGACGGTCAGCCGAACGCGACCGGCGGGGCGGGTGCATCAGGCGGCGACATCGACACCGCGTTCGCTCCGGCTAAGACGGCCACCGGGACGTACCGCATCTACGTAGCCAGCCTCAACCTCGGCTCGGTGAACGTGGCGACGTCTGTCGACGACGGCAGGACCTTCACCCAGACTCCGGTACAGGCAGGTCTGCCGATCGACGACCGAGAGTGGATCGCGGCGTACGGCCCGGACACCTCGTTGCTCACCTACCACGACATCGGCACGAACAACATCGACGTGTTGCGTTCGGACAACGGCGGCCAGGCATACACCCAGATCTCCCAGGCAATTCCGGCCACCGACTACAAGGCGAACAACAACGAACTCGGCAACATCGTCATCGATCACAACTCCGGTACCGGCACGTCCGTGTCGCCGTTCTACGCCTACCAGTCCTTCGTTGCCCCGAGCAGTTCGTCCGGGTCGTCCTACAACGAAGCCTTCCTCGCGGTGTCGGCCGACGGCGGCCACACCTGGATCGACCGGCCCGTCCCGTGCTCGACCGGTTGGGGCGGCAGCCTCGATCACAACTTCCCGAACGTCTCGGTCGCACCGAACGGCACCATCTGGTACGCCGTCTCCAACGACACCAACGTCTACACCGCGACATCGTCCGATCACGGCGCGACGTGGACGTGCTCAGGAGCCGTCAGCACGAACACCGCGCGCGCGATCTTCCCGTGGCTGGCAGCAACGAGCGCCGGGGTCGACCTCGTGTATTACGGCACCCCCACCGCGGCCAACCAGACATGGTCGGTGTACTTCGCGCAGAACCTCTCGGGCACCGCAACCGGGTGGGGCGGGCCGCAGCAACTGATGCCGGTCCACACCGGCGCTGTGTGCGAGGGCGGCGTGTCATGCACAGGCGGCCGGCAGTTGCTCGACGACTTCGGAGTGGACACCGACCAGAGCGGCTGGGCGCACATCACGTACAGCCACGACTCCCCCGACCTCGGCGGCCCGGGAACGTATACGGGCTACGCGGTGCAGACCGGCGGCACACCGGTCGGCGCACCGAACTAGCCACCGGCTCACGGTGCGTCGCAGGGTGAGTTCTGCCGACGTGCTGACGGCCGGCGACGGGGACGAGGTCGGCGAACCATGTCGACGGGGGTGACGTTCGGTGGATCTGGAGGCGGCTCGAACCCCTGACCCCACCCTGCCGGCGCTCTGTTCGATTAGTTGCGGTTGTTGATCGAGGTCCGAATCGGCTGTTGCGTAAGGGATTCCGGGCAAATATCGAACATCACGAACAACCGCGAACGAAGCAAATGGCTACCAGATGATCATGTATTCGAAAGCGCTGCTCTCCTTTTGGTGCGCACTGCTCTCACTTGGACAATCTACTCCGGCGGTGCTCGATCACTCGTCGCAACTTGCTCACTTTGCCGCGGTCGAACGGCAGTGCGTCGAGGCCTGGTAGCCAGCGATCCGCACGATCCACGAGCTCGGTCAGAGCGCGGCGAACGGCACGTTCGGGGACACCGAGCGTTGCACCCAGAGAAACGAAGTCGGCGACGCCGAACTCTGAGCCTGAGCGGCCACCGATGGACATCGCCATGGTCACGTCGCCGTAGAGGTGCGTGCACGGTACGTCGTACACCGGCGACACGCGCCATTCGCCGGCCCGATCCTGCAGGATCGAAAAGTTCTTGGCGTGCGCATCGCCATTGCCAGTCAGAAAGGCGAACGCGAGCTGGCGAATCAGCTCGCGCCCGGCCAGAGCCGGGGCATCGCAGACCGCCGTCAGGGCGGCAAAGCTGCGATCGGCACTGAGCAGGTACTTGTCCGCGGGCGGGCGGTCCGCTGTCTGACAGCCATCCTCGACAGCCAGCGCCTGCAGCTCGCCGTCGACGGTGATGCGATCGAAGCGGCGCACCAACAGTCCCGGCGCGCCATGGCGGTCGGCGACCAGCTGGTGCTGCGGCACTGTCAGGCCCGATACGTGCCCGGCTTCGAGGAAGAATGCCTCGTTCTCGACCAGGTGCGGATACTCGCCGACCGGGTTCAGCTTCAGGATGAACCGCTCCCCCGCACGAGCGACCGGAAGGTTGATCATCGCCGCGCTCGTCTTGTCTTGCACGCCCGGCAACGCCATCCGCTGCGCCCGGATTCCGAGTTCGGCCAGCAACTCGGCAAAGCTCGTCTCGGCAATGTTCTCGATCGCGATCCGGGGCGGAACCTCTGCCGGAGTTACTCCGGCCGGCACGACCTGAACGTCACCGACCGCATCAGCTCCCACCGCGAGTAGCAGCGACAGCTCGTCGTCCGCCGACGTCTTCACCGCACGACGCAGCGCGCCGAGCCGCCGGCCCTCGGGCAGCAGGCCGGCGAAGTAGGACGGCAGCGCGCCGGCCGGGCGAAGGACTGGCTCGGCGCGCACCGGCAAGGTCGTCGCTACCACCGGTTGGCCGGCGGCGATCCAGTCGTCGAGGTAGCGGAATTCGAGCCCTTCCGTCGTCCTCGTCAAGGTCGCGGCATGATCACCGCTCTTGTAGACGTCGGCCTGCTCGACTTCCCGGAGTTGTTCGAGGCTGTCGTCGGCGGCTGCAGTCATCGGATCTCGAGACTGGCGCCGCGCCGGAGCTCCAAGTGCAAGCCGAGCGCATTGAGGACGGCGAGCACCTTGTCCAGCTGCACGGTCTGCTTGCCGTTCTCCAATGCGTAGACGAACCGCTCCGAGACCCCAGCGAGGTCTCCAAGCTCTTCCTGCCGCAGGCGCAACTGGGTGCGGCGAGCGCGGACCTCACCAGCCAAACCGCTTATGTCGCTCTTCATGACCAACCCTCGATCCGCCGTACGTACGTGCGGCCAAGCATAGAATAACGTCTTACGCACGATCTATGTTAGCACTTTCCGCACGTTCATGCGGCGAATGGGCCGTCAAGGCTGAGCAGTCGCCCACCAACGCTGCCGGCCGTACGTACGTGCGGTCGCACGACGCCGATTCTCCTCGTCATCGCATCGCCCGAGGGACAGGTCGCTAAAGTCGCATCCGACCCTGCGTTCCGCGCATCTCGGCTCGCGCCCTGTTCTGCAGGTCGAGGTAGCGCGGCCGGCGGATGAGTCTCGGGTCGGCCTCTTCATCGGGCCGTCGCGACATCGAGTGCCCGTCGGACCGGTCCGTACACGTCGAGCCGTCCAGCGAGGTCGAGCAGAGTGGGCGGGCGAGCGTCGCGTCTGCGCAAGTATCTCTGGAGCGCTCCATGAGCGAGCGGCTCACCGAATCGACCACGCAAACGCATCAGGTCGACCACGGTATGGCCCGGTGCTGAGCGTCGTTGGCGCCGGCGAACTGGTTGCGCCGATGACGTGCGTTGCTGCCCTTGCTCACGCATTGCCGCCTAACGTCCAGCAAGTACGAAGGGAATGGGCGAACGACGTTGCGCACACGCTCGTAGTGCCGATGGATCTCTTCAGGGATTACGCACAACGCCGGAGGACGGCAGACCCTTCTCGATCGAGACTGGAAGGTGTGCACGCAGAACGTCCCTACCGGCAGACGTGTATCGGCAGTCGCGCACATCGACTTCGGCGTCGTCAAGCTCGGCGAATCCTGTCCATAGCGCGCACGCCACTTCCGGCTAGTGAAACTAGCGACCCGCCCGTCGCCAACGAATACGGCTAGGTACGCGGTGCGTCCGGAACCCGCGACATTACATCTGGCCCTCAAAGACCGAGCAGCTTTGCCTTCGCGGCCGTGAACTCCTCGTCCGTGAGCGCTCCGGATTGATGGAGTGTTGCCAAGCGCTGAAGCTCGTCGACGGGGTTCGGCGGAGGCACGGGTGTCGGATGAAGTCGCTTGGCCGCCACTGTCGTCGCGGGTGCTACGGGCGGCGGGTAGGGGCGCGCAATCGGTGGTGGAGGCGGCGGTGGGTATTGGGTTGCGGCGAGCTGGCCAGCTGCGAAGTTCATCTGCTGCTGAGCAAGGGAGGCTTGGCGATAGGCCGCTTCCGCCTGCTGCGCGGCTATCGACGCTTGATGCCGGGCCGCCTCCTCAGTTAGCTTGGCCTGCTGCTTCGACTGAGCGCGGACCGCGTTCCGTGTGTGACGCGAATATCGAGCGGTTCGCTCCTTGTCGGATCGGAAATCCACCAACCCGGCCGTACCGAGACTCATCGTCTTGCGAATTATGCCCATCTCTCGTCCTTCCTCGACGTGACCAGCACGCACGGGGTGACTGCTGCCTCATATGGGGTGCCGGCATCTCGAAATCTTGGTTAGCGATCGTGTACTCGAAGGGCAGCAGCGGTGCACGACCCGAGCGATGAGATCCCTACTTCAGTGCAGATTGCCGTACCCACGCGGCACCGGCCCCCACGGATCGCCTACCCGCCCACCGGGGTGTTCCGCTTCGACGCCGCCAACTTCGAGGTCGGTCTGTTCCGCGTCGAGGCGGCGCCCGAGGAATGGGTGCGCATTTACGATCCGGCTCGATCAATGTCCACCTGTACGTCGCGCAGCCCGGCAGACGTCATTACCAGGGCGACGAGCTCAGCGTGGTCCGGCCCAGCTGGCAGCTCACTTTGCACGTCGAGGCCTCGTTGGAGAAGGCGCACCTGAACGGCGGTCGCAAGCCCGTGTACGACCTGTGCGAACTCAAGCACTGCATCAGCGAAAACGTCGGCGGTCAGGACAACTTCGGCGCTCCCTCGACCAAGTGCGGCACGACACGGGTGGATCCGACGCTCGGGATCGGTCGTTCTGGTCCACCACGATGAGCCAGCTTGAACGCGAGGCGTCCACGCAGGATGGAGGCCGAATCAAACTGGTCTCCAACCACTGGATGACGTGTGGACGCCCCGGAAGCCGGACAGGTATCGCCATGACCACTCCCGAGTACATCCTGAACTTCGCACTCGTTGGCCTCGTGCTGCTGCAGATCCGAGGCATCACGATCACCAAGGCGGCGCTCGTGTTCCCAGTCGTGATGACGGTGTGGACACTCGCACAATCGATCCATCCGGCGCGAGCGGTCAAGGTCGGGGTCGACCAGGGTGAGTGCCTAGCGCGGATGAGCATCCCCTGCATCCGGCCGGCTCTGGCCGCGCGCCGTCGTGGCGGGTGCACCGACCGGATCTCCGCTCGGCGATGCCAATCGCCCCCGGCCGCACGAGGCGGTCGAGGGCGGTCAGGCCGCTGCGCGAGGTCCTGTCAGCTCGGGTCGCGCCGGTGCAGCAGAACCGTTCCGGTCACCAGCGCGAGCGCCGTGTAGCCGGCGAACACGAGAGCGTTCTGCGGTTGGGTGAGCGCGATGGCGAGCGCCTTCGCGCTCTCGAAGTCCGGGTTGTACCCGAGCAGGTGGTTGCCGGCGATGTAGGGGAGGAAGCGGGCGACCTGCGCAGGTAGGAAGACGTGGAACAGGTTCTCGATGACGAAGCCCCAGATCAGGAAGCCGCCGACGGCCACCGCGCTGTGCCGCAGGATCATGCCGACCCCCAGCCCTAGCATCGCGGACAGCGTGGTGAACAGAAGGGCCCACCCGAGCGAGGCCGGCAGGCCTGATGTGTCGCCCGCGGCCAGGCCGCCGAGCGCGGAGCCGGCGAAGCCGGTCACCAGGCCGAGCGCGCCTAGGACCAGACCGATGGCCGCGGCGGTCAGGGTCTTGGCCAGCGCGATCACGCCGCGGGCCGGGCGGGCGGTCACCGCGGTGGCCAGGGTGCCGTGCTGGACCTCCGAGGTGAACAGCAGCGCCCCGGCGATCGTGGCGAGGGCAGAGGTGATCGTGGTCCAGTAGAAGCCGACCTCGGACACGTAGAGCACCTTGTCGGTGACCAGTTCGGCGACTGCCCACGAGACGACGAGGCCTCCGATGACGGTGAGGACGAGCAGCGCCTGGTTGGCCCGGACGGTCGAGAGCTTTATCCACTCGCCCTTCAGTACGGAGGCGAGCGCATTGGACCTGGTGGGGCGGGTCGTGCCGCGGGGCTCATTTGCGTCGGTTGTCGGCGACGGGTGGGCAGTCGCGGTCGTGATGGTCATGAGGTGATTCCTTCCGGTGGGGTGGTGACGGGGATCAGGCGGAGGCGAATTCGGCGGACGCCCTGGTCAGCTCGAGCAGGCTGTCCTCGAGCGATCGGGACGTCTCGGTGAGCTCGTACACGCGGATGCGATGGTCGAACGCGATCTGCGAGACGGCGGTCCTGGTGCTACCGAGAACGATCAGACGGTCCCCCGACCGCGTGGCGACGAGGTTGTGCTCGGCGAGCCGGACGAGCAGTTCGGCCGGCTCATCGGTCGCGACGACCACCGAGGTGTCGTTGCGTGCGGTGATCGCCTCGACCGTTTCCGCGGCGAGCAGCTTCCCGCCGCCGACGACCACGAGGTCTTGGGCGAACATGCTGAGCTCGCTGATGAGGTGGCTCGACACGAAGACGGTTCCTCCACGGACGGCGAAGTCGCTGAGGTAGTGGCGCAGCCAGCGGATGCCGTCGGGGTCAAGGCCGTTGGACGGTTCGTCCAGCAGCAACACCTGCGGGTCGCCCAGCAGTGCGCCGGCGAGCGCCAGGCGCTGCCGCATGCCGAGGGAGAACTTGCCGGCCCGCTGATCGGCCGCCGACTCCAGACCCACCTCGGCCAGGACCTCCTCGGCCCGCCGGGTGGGGATACCGCTGATGGCGGCCGTGGCCAGTAGGTGATGGCGGGCGCTGCGTCCGGGGTGCATGCAGCGGGTGTCCAGGACGGCACCGACGATGCGGGCCGGGTTCCTGAGGTGGGTGTAGGGGACGCCGTCGTAGCGCACCTGCCCGCTGTCGGGCCGGGTGAGCCCGACCATCATGCGCATGGTGGTCGACTTGCCGGCTCCGTTCGGACCGACGAAGCCGGTGACCCGGCCGGTCGGGACGTCGAAGGTGAGGTCGTCGACGGCGACGCGATTGCCGTACTGCTTGCGCAGGGCTGAGACGTGGATCATGAGTGCACTCCTGTTGTCGAGGGCGGGTGGGTCGAATCGGCTGGGCGGATCGGTTCGGCGCGCTCGGTCCGCGCGGCCGGCAGCGGAACGATCGAGACCACCTCGGCATTGACCGATGTCAGGTAGGCCAGGACCCCGTGCAGGTGGGCGGGATCACCGATGTCTCCGACGAGCCGGGTGACGCCGTGGTGTCCATGGTCGATAGTGAAGTCGTCGAGCAGTGGTCGGAGGAGCCGATCGGTGGCTCGACCGCGGATCACGATCTCGTAGCTGGTTGGTTCGGACATGACCCGATCATCACGACGCACGGCATGACCTGGCTTCACCCGGGGCGCCATCTCACCCGGGTGAGATCCCAGCTGGACGCGTTGCAGGTGACCTAGGGAGTGCGCATGGATCCAGCGACCACGAAACTGCGTCCTCCGGTCCCGCCGGGCGGCCTCGTCCGTCGATCACGGCTGGACGAGATCCTCGATGCCGCCACAGGACGACACGTCCGGCTGGTGCTGCTCAGCGCTCCGGCAGGCTCGGGCAAGTCGACGCTGCTCGCGTCCTGGTTGGCCGGCCGGGTCGACCTCGTTGCGTGGTTGCAGGTCGAAGAGAGCGATTCGGACCCGGCCCGGTTCTGGTCCTACCTGGTGCAGGCCATCGGCCAGGCGCTCCCGGACGTGCGTGAGCTCACCTCGGTCGTCGTCGGTTCCAAGGGCGACGATCTTGTCGTGGTGTCCGCTCTCGTGAACCACCTCGCGGCTGTCGGCGACCCGCTCGTCGTCGTCATCGACGACTACCACCTCATCGACAACACCGACGTGCACCGAGGTATGGAACGGCTGATCGAGCTGTGCCCACCGCAGGTCACGATCGTGCTGGCCACCCGGATCGACCCGCCCTTCCGGCTCGGACGGCTACGCGTGCGAGACCAGGTCGCCGAGATCCGCGGCGCCGACCTGCGCTTCGCCACCGACGAGGCATCCGGGCTGCTCGGCCCCGCGGGGCTGGCCCTGGACGCGGGATTGCTTGGGCAACTGTGCGAGCGGACCGAAGGCTGGGCCGCAGGACTCGTGCTCGCAGGCCTCTCCCTCAAACGGGCCACCGACCCCACCGGGTTCGTCGAAGCGTTCCGCGGCGATGACCGGCTCGTCGTCGAATACCTGCGCGACGAACTCCTCGCGACGATCACAGCAGATCATCGCCGCCGCATGTTGGAGACGTCCATCCTCGAGCAGCTCTCCGGTGCGCTCGTCGACGCCGTCACCGGTGCGCCCGGTGGCTCGACCTGGTTGAGCGGTACTGCAGACACGAACCAGCTGCTGATCCGTCTCGACCCCACCGACACCTGGTTCCGCTACCACCACCTGCTTCGCGACCTGCTCCGGCTGGAAGCCCAGCGCACCTTCCCCGAGCGGATGCCCGAGCTGCACGCACGCGCGGCGGCCTGGTTCGAAACCGAGGGAGACCACGGGCGGGCCGTCGTCCACCGGATCGCCGCCGGTGACCTGCTCGGCGCGGCGAAGCTGTTGCTCGTCCTGGGCCCGCGGTTGCTCATGGACGGCCAGGTGAAGACCCTGCACGGGCTGCTGGATCAGCTCTCCGATGTGGCCCGGACGCTGACCTGGTGCGCCCTTCTCTACGGCTGGTGTGAGTACCTCGCCGGTCGATACTCGCAGGCCGAGGCCTGGCTCGACACCATGCGCGACCTCGCCGAGGAAGGCTTCGATCACACGGCGGCGACGTCGTTGCGCATCAATCTCGCGCTCGCCCGAGGAGACGTCTCCTCCGCGCTGGCGGCCGCCCGGGACGTGATCGCAACCGACCAACTGGCCACCCACAACTGCGACCTCGCCACCGCCACCGGGTCGGCCTACGCCTGGGCAGGGCAGGCCGCGGACGCCCGGCGCATCCTCCGCTACGCCGCCGAACGAGCCGCCGCGGAACGGTTCCCGGCAGCGCAGGTCCTGGCGCTCGTGCACCTGGCCGTCGTCGAGCTCGACGACGGTGCCGGCGCGAGCGCCCAGGTCGCGGCGTGCGCCGCCGCCGACACCGCACATGGTTTCGGGCTGGGCACCTATCACGGGGTGGCGACGGCCTATGCGGTCCGCGCCCGGACCGGTACGCAACCGGCTCGTGCGCGCGCCGACGCGCTGCTGGCCGTTAGCCTGGCCAGGCGGGCCTCCACCGATCTTGCGCTCGGCTACGTGCTCGCCGTCTGCGCGGACACCCTGATCGACCTGGGTGAGCCGGCCGGCCCGCCGCTGCTCACCGAAGCCCGCGCCATCCTCGGCCGGTGTCCGGACCCCGGCACGGCCGGTCGCTACCTGAGCCGTGCGGAGTCCCGTCACGGCATCGCGGAGCGGAGCGGCACCGCGGCGTCCGCGCTCGTCGAGCACCTGACCGAGCGCGAGCTCGCCGTCCTGCGATACCTGCCCGCCGCGCAGATGTCGCAGCGCGACATCGCGTCGGAGCTCTACGTGTCGCTCAATACCGTGAAGACCCATTGCAAGGCGATCTACCACAAGCTCGGTGTCGTCGACCGGAAAGGCGCCGTCCAGGCCGCACGCGACGTGCACCTCCTCTGAACGGTGCCGCGGCACGACGAAGCCCTGCCAGATGCGCGGGATTGCCGGCGGGAACGTCAGGAAGTCCTCGATGCTGGCCTGCCTGATCACCATGGCGACGTCCCACCGCTCGTTGCTGGGACCGACGAAGTACCGCCCTCCGTCAGCGAGCAGGCTGACGGATCCACTGGTGGCAGTAAGGAACGGCAGCGTGTGATCGACGTAGAGGTCGTAGGCGGCGCGGCCGCTGATCGGCTGGTTCGGCGCGTGTTGCGGGTAGTCGGTGTAGTCCACCCATGGCCGGAGCCGGAGCCGGAGCCGGAGCCGGAGCAGCGTGGGGAAAGCCCCTGACCGTGCTGCGCAAAGCGGCAAGATCGTCACCATCCCGCTCGCACCGCGTACTGCACGAGCGATCGACCTGGCAATCGGCGAACGCCTCGAGGGCCCGATCTTCAGGCGACCAGACGGGCAGCGGATGGACCGGCACTGCGCCAGCCGGATCATGCGCAGGGTCGCCCGACGCGCGGGGGTCGACGAGCCCATCGGTCCGTACGACCTCGTCCCTGGCTCGCGACCTCGTCGAAGATCTGCACGGCATCGACGCCCAACGTCAGCAAGTGAAGCGTCGCCTGGCCACACTCGTTGCAGCGTCGAGAACGACCCTCACTGAGATGCACGGCGTCGGGCCGGTCGTCGCTGCGACGGTGCTCGGCTTCGTCGGCGACGTCGACGCTTCGCCAGCCGCGACCACTTCGCCGCCCATAGCGGCACCGCGCCGATCGAGATGTCCTCCGCGAATCGACGGCTCCACCGGCTCGCGCGCCGCGGCAACCGCCAGCTCAACCACGCCGTCCACATGGCGGCCGTGACTCAGATCCGTAACCCCGGCACTGCGGGCTACGCCTACCACCACCGAAAGCTCGACGAGCGCATGGGCCGCAAAGCCGCGCTCCGCGCGCTCAAACGCAAGATCGCCGACGCGATTCACAGCCGTCTCGCTGCTGGACCGGCACGCCACCTACATCGTCGTCACCTACCTCGCCGGCGCCGCCCGCTGAACCACGCTGCCCAACGACGACCTCGAGCCGTCGATCTGCGCATGTCCCATGATGCCGGTGGCGCAGATGGATGGATATGGAACCTTGAGACATTCCCTCGTGCCGAGCCCGGCACGCCTCGGTCGATTGACCGCATCGAGGCCGTTGTCTGTTGGTGCACGGCATGCAACGGTCCGGACATGACGACCTTCGCTCTCGTTCACGGCGCATGGCACGGTGCCTGGTGCTGGGAACGGGCAACTGCTCAACACCAGCCCGACATCCGCAGCCCGCCGCTACGGAACAACGCCATGATCAACTTGACCAGGATCACCGGCTTAATGTCGATGAGCGGGCAAGCCATGACTGATCGAGTGCCAGACTGAGACGCGCGGCTGGGCCTCTGACGATTGACCAGGTGTTGACCACTCTGCGGTGCACGCACCGTGGGTCGGCGTCAGCTTCATCGGTTCCCACGACGCGGACGGCGTGATTTGTCCTATGGCGCTCTCCACGAGTGCTTCCGTTGCTCGTCCTAAGATGCGCACGCACTCCGCGAGTTGTGCGCGTTGGCCGCGGTGCGCGGTAGTTGGAACTCGATCCGGTCTGCCGGACATTATTGGGTATGCGAGATGGCGAGGAGCTAGCGGCCGACGAGGCGCTGTGGCTGCGTGTCCGCGCCGGCGAGACGGCTGACGTCGGGGTGATCTTCGACCGCCATAACTCCCGCGTGCTCGGTCATTGTCGCCGATGGACACAATCGCACGCCGATGCCGAGGACCTCGCCTCGATGGTGTTCCTCGAAGCGTTGCGCCGCGCCGACGCCGTGCATTTCGTCGACGGGTCAGCACTGCCCTGGTTGCTCGTGGTCGCGACGAACCTCGCCCGCAATCAGTCGCGTGCTCGTCGGCGCTACGGCGCGCTGCTCGCCCGCTTGCCGGCGCCTGAATCCCTGGGCGACATCGCCGACGACGTAATCGACGCACTCGACAACCGTGATCAAGGGCTGCGGCTGACGGCGGCGCTCGGCAAGCTGCGCCGGTCCGAACAGGACGTGATCGCGTTGTGCGACCTGGCTGGACTCAGTTACGTCGAGGCTGCGGGGGCGTTCAACATTCCGGTGGGGACGGTGCGATCGCGACTGTCCAGAGCACGCGCAAAGTTGCGGCGCGCGCTCGGGGACGAACCATCCATGCAACGACTCTCAGGTCCGGAGGTAGCGCGGTGATCGCCAAGGAGGAGTTCAACGAGTCACGTCGTGCCGCCGTGCGGAAGCTCTTGATCGAGGCAGCTGCGCCGCTGCATGCGAGGCGACGACGACGAGCCCGGATGCGGGTTGCCGCGCTCGTCGTCGTGCTGCTTCTAGGCGGCGGGCTAAGCATCGCGGCAGCGGCCGGCGTTCCGCTCGGCAGAGTGTTCGGCTGGGCGTCCGCGCCAGGTCAGTACAACCCGATCTCGGGAACCGCACGGGTCGTGCTGACCACGACTGAAGCCGACGGACAACCATTGCGGCTTTGGTACACCAGTGCCGACAACGACGGATTCTGCGTGTTCGACGTCATCGGACTCGGTGCGTCACCCACCGATGCGAACGCCGACGTTCTCGCAGGTTCCTGCGACGGCCCGGTCGGCGGCGATGAGTGGAACCAATTCGGTGGCAAGTACGCCGGCCGCGGCGTCGGCGGGATGAACACCGTCATCATGCATGTCCCAGGAGCAACGCGCGTCGTGCTCCGGTTCAACGACGGCACGACCAAGGCGCTTCCGATCCGCGATGCATGGACGACCGGTTGGTTCACTGACCAACAAGGCGCCCACTGCCCTGCACTCGTCGGCTACGACGCGCACGGCCGAGAGGCAGGGCGGGTACCGCTGGCCCCGATCATGGGGCCACGCAACCAATGGAATTGTGGACGCTGAACCGCCTACGATCGGCGGCAACCTTCACGTCACGATGGCTGGTTCCGGCGGTCGTTTAGGGAGCCGTCCGGTTGAGCTGGCGGTTTACCCACGACCGCTCATCAGCAGCACCATCCGCTACGCCGCTGTCATGGTGCACTCAGCCGCGCCAGAGCCGTCGTCTGCGCGGACGGCGCGGAACTGATCACCGCCTCGAGATGAACCAGTAGGGGCGCACGCCGGAGTAGGCGATCGCCGAATCATGTGCGTCCCGCTGACGAGCATTAGCGCACGACGTCGGAACGTTCGACTCCCGACCCGTCGGTCATCGGGACGTGCGGCGCGAACTCACCGACGTCGCAAGGTGGCGAGCACATGGAGCTCGTCGGAGTTTTCGACGCGACCGGTGAGGGTGAGCTCGCCGTCGAGCGCCGACCCCACCACACGGGCCACGGTGAGCTCGAGGTCTCCGGCCCGGGTAACGGTGAGTGTGCCGTGAGCGGTTACCGAGTCGACCGAGTTCACGGCGGGTGGGTCGCTGTCGCTGCCGCTGCCGTTGACCTGCATCCGGGGTGGGATGTCGACGCGCTCGCCGTCCTGCTCGAAGAACATCTGAGCCTGGATGCCGCCGGTGACGATCACCGCGGCGAGCGCGGCGGCCCAGACCTGATCGCCGCAACCGTCATACACCCAGCGCTGTCCGAGAACGGAGTGCTCACTGGTCCCGAGCAGATGCATCTCCTTGTCCGGAAGCGGCATGGCACGGTAGGTGAGTGGGGTCTGCAGGACGGCGCCGTCGTCGGTGTGCCACAGGATCGTCTCGACGCCGACCTCACCCGCGGGATCGTCGAAGCGGTACTCGGCGAGCTTCCCGACCACCTTGCGGTCTGAGGCCCACGACTGCGTCGGCAGCCACGACTCGACCAACTCTTGTTTCGAGGGAGCGAGGGTGGCTCTGTGGACGAGGGCCATGCCGGCAGCCTACGACGTCAGGACGGCCGGCGGCCGCTTGGCGTCGCAGGCGGACGTGTGGCCTCCACTGGTCGGCGCGGGGTCCGTCGATCAGCGGGGTGGCGGCGGCGAGTCCACGCGCACAGGTGTATCCGTCAGCGGTGATCGGACTGCGCACTCTTCTGGCTGAGCCCGACACGGCAGGCTCGCCTGGAAAGTCGGCGCCGTCCGTCCTCGACGCGGTATGCCGTGGTCGTTAGCGTCGACTCATGCCGATGAGGCTGGCATGGGTTGGTGACGGCGCTGCGCGCATGGAAGTCGCGCAGGTCGAGCAGACCGAACCCGCCTTGATCGCTTCCGGCACGCAACTCGGAGTTCTGTACGAGCTGCGGTACCGGCTCACCGCGAACGCACTTCACGTCGAAGTGGCTGGTGAGCGGTCCCTTGATCTGGATCTGGCTGGGGCCGACTTCTTTGATCTGGGCTGGTCGCCGCTATTCAACTCGCTGCCTGTGATCAGGGACCGCTTGCTCGAAGCCGGGCCGCCCCGCGATTACCTGATGCGCTGGGTTGACGTTCCGTCGTTGCAGGTCAGCATGTCCGCGCAGCGATACGAGCCGCTCGCTGACGCGGTCGTCCGATTCCGCGCCGGCGGCTTCGTCAGCGACATCACGTTCGACCCAGAGGGCTTCGTCGTCAACTATCCCGGAATCGGCACGCGGGCATAGGTGCCAGGAACGATCACGGTGAGTCGGAGCCGCCGCTATCGCGCGTGGACCCGCCAGACGTGCAGTCCGCGTCACGCTCGGAGCGGTCGTGGGCGCCGTGTGCCATGCGGAACCGCACCTATAGATCCGTCAGGTCACCGTTTGCGTTCGCGCCCATCGCCGAGAGTCGTCGGCCTCCGAGTCGTGCATGATCGTCGCCTCGGACCATCCCGGCGTGTTCGCGACTGGTCGGCCGACCATGAGCGTCGCGGGCGTCAGGCCAGCACCGCCTCCAACGCTGCGTAGGTGGACTCGATGCCCTCAATCATGCCGGAGTCGAGCGCCTGATCGCGCGCGTCGCGGTCGGGGTAGGTGTGCACCTGGGTGAGCAGGGTGCCCTCGTCCAGCGGGGTCAGGGTGACGACCTGCACGGTCTCGGGCCCGCCGTCGCCGAACATGCGCTCGGTGGTGACGAGGCGGTGCGGAGCCTGAACGTCGCGGAATTCACCGCCGAACTCGAAGCCCTCGGTGCGGTCCTCGCGCGCCCACCCGAGGCGGTAGGTCTCGCCGACGGTCGTCGTCCACTCGCACTTGGTCATGATCCAGCCGTCGGGGCCGAGCAGCCATTGCCGCATCAGCTCCGGTTCCACGTGAGCCCGCCAGACCTGCTCGACCCGGCCGCGGATGACGCGGCTGATGCGGATCTGCGTCTCGCTGAGCACGTCGAGTGTGGTGCCACGGCCGGCCGCGAACGACTGCAGGTCGGCGAGCACGTCGTCCATCTGCGCCATCGCCGAACGCAGGCCCTCCTCCATGCCCATCGCGAGTAGTTGGGCGAGCGCCTCGGCCGACGGGAAGTGGGTGATGGTTGTGACACGGCACCCGTCCGGCGTCGATTCGAACCAGAAGCTCATGGACGTCGACGGCATGTCCGGGTTGGGCGTCCCGTCGGGACGGGTGAAGCCGTCGCGGACCTGAAACGACGCGACGTCCCCCTCGGGTTCCTTGACGTCGGCCCACTCCCAGTAGCCGCCGTGCGTGGACCCATCGGCTCCGGTCATGACGTAGGTGCTGACCCCGCCGGGGAAGGCGTCGTGTCGGGTGAAAGTCGCGGGGAACTCCGGCGGGCCCCAGAACTTCTCCAGTTGCCGCGGGTCGACGTAAGCGTCCCAGAGTCGGCACAGCGGCACGGGGAAGTCGGCGACCACGGTCATGCTCAGGTTTTCGGGGTCCTTGGTGACGGAGGAGATGGGCATTGGCGAGTCCCTTTCAGGCGTCGTCGGCGAGGAGCGCGTCAAGGCGGTCGACGCGCGCCCGCCAGAGTTGTTCATAGGAGTCGAGCAGTGCTTGGACGCGCTGGATCTGAGCGGGGTTGCCGCGGACGATGCGCTCGCGGCCGCGGGCGTGCTTGGTCACGAGCTGAGCCCCTTCCAACACCGCAACATGCTTTTGCACCGCGGCCCAGCTCATCGCGTAGTGGTCGGCGAGCTCCGACACGGTGGCCTCAGCGGTCAACGTGCGGCGCACGATGTCGCGTCGGGTGGCGTCAGCGAGTGCGCGAAACACTCGGTCGATCTCGGCGTCACTCGCGGCAAGAAATACAACCATTTGGTTGTACGTTAGCAGCGCTTCGTGCAGCCCGCAAGCGGCGACTGCACATCGACGCGCCTCCACGGGTTGTCCTCGTGCGGCGGCATCGCGCACCGCACAGTCCCATCCTGGCTGGCCTAGCCGGCGCTGGTCATCGGCATCGCCCTCTGGACCCCGGTCGGCTTCCTCGCGCCGCTGGTCTTCCTGCTCTGGGCCGCCGTCGCCAGGCTCTCGCTCGCCCGTTCGGCGGCGACAACGGCCACCGACACCGCGCCGGCCGCTCGCCCCGGAGCTCGGGCCGGGACAATCTGAGTGCGCCACGACCTGGTGCCACAAGCTAGCCGGTGGGTAGGCGTCCAAGGTATCCGTCGGCCCACCCGTCTCCCGTCGCCGTGTATGGCTGGCACACCGGATCGGTCGTTGCTGCGGTGGTGGTGCGTCGAGTCGCCGACCGCGCGCCGCGAGGTCGAATCTCCGCACTGCGTCGCTGGACCGCGGGTGCGTAGCCTGGGTCGGTGGATGCGCAGGAGGCCGCTGATCGACTGGCGAACTTGTCAGCCGTCTCCGACGTCGAGCTGGCGCGCCTGGATCTCGATGAGATGCTCGTCAAGCTGCTGGACCGCGTGCGAGGTGCGCTGGTTACCGACACGGCAGCGGTCCTCCTACGTGAGCCGGGTTCGGATCACCTGGTCGCGCGGGCGGCGTGCGGGTTGGAGGAGGAGGTCCGCCAAGGCGTGCGGATTACGCTCGGCCACGGTTTTGCCGGCACGATCGCCGCACGCAGACAACCGGTTCGCCTGGCCCGCGTGGATGCCACGACGGTGGCCAACCCGATCCTGTGGGAGACCGGGATTCAGGTGATGCTCGGCGTGCCGTTGCTCAGCGGAGCCGACGTCATCGGCGTGCTTCACGTCGGCCGGCTGCGCGCTGAGCCCTTCACCGACGATGACGTCGAGGTGCTCCAGGTAGCGGGTGAACGCGTTGCCTCAGCGATCGTCGCGATGCGTTTGGCACTCAACGGGGCCGCAGCCGGGTTGCTTGAGCGCGGCTTACAACCAACTCGGCTCCCGGCTCCCGACGGCGTGGAGCTTGGCGCCCGCTATGTGCCCGCCGCGGGCCGCGCGGTCGGAGGGGACTGGTACGACGCATTCTCCTTGCCCTCAGGCGAGCTCTGGTTGGTCACCGGTGACGTAGCTGGTCACGGGCTCGATGCGGCGGTCGTGATGGGACGAGTCAAGAGCGCTTTCCGCGCATACGCGCTGCTCGGCGAGGCACCCGAGCGAGTTATGGAACTGACTGATCGCAAGGTCCAACACTTCGAGATCGGCACGATGGTGACGTTGATGTGCGCGACCGCACGCCCGCCCTATGACCGGGTCAGGATCTGTTCGGCCGGGCACCCGCCGCCCGTTCTCGCGGCTCCAGGCGAGCCCGGTCGCCTGGTCACGCTGTCGGTCGGACCGCCGCTGGGCGTCCTTCGCGACGCAGCGCGCACCTCGATCGAGATCGAGTGGCCAGATGGAGCAGTCCTGCTGTTCTACACCGACGGACTGGTCGAACGGCGCGGCGCCGACCTCGATGCACGTCTTGACCAACTGGCCCACGTCGTCCCGACAGCCCACCCCGAGGCCGTGTGTGCGGCCGTCATGCACGAAATGATCCGTAACGACGTTGTCCTCGACGATGTCGCAGTACTCGCCGCGCGCCGCGCGCCCCACGGCCGGTCGTAGGTGGTCATCTCAGCATCTAGTCGCGAGGGTCGTCGGCCTACGTTGGCGACTGCGACTTCAGTGATGCACCACGCTATGGTCGGGTTCGTGCGCGAGCTTCTTGATTCCTGATCGATAGAGGACGACGCGCTCACCGAGAAGGTTGACGCGGCCGAGCAAACCGGCGAGGCGTGACATCCACTCGGGCGCTGAGTCGTGACGGTCCCGCCGTCAGCGCGGCCGGCCGAACCGGTAGAGCAAACCGGCCGTCAGACTCCTCCACAGAAGCCCGTGCTCCCTGCGAGGCGTCAGAGAAGATCGTTTGACGGGTATTCGGTCGGCTTGCTGACGCTGCGCAGTTGATCAGCAATCTTCTGCACCTCTGTCAGTCGACCTTCGGCGACGTCCATGATCAGCCAGTACAGCGACATGTCATCGACTTCGATCGTCCACCCGTTGATGTCCAGCATCGCCCTTGTCGCCAAAAGCGCCGCACGCTTATTCCCGTCGACAAGGCCCTGCGTGGTGGCAAGCGAGTGCAGCAGGGCAGCCGCCTTCTTATGGAGCGTCGGATACGCATCAACCCTGACCTGCGCTCGCTCGCGGAAGCGGGACCGCGGCCTCGATCAGGCCGCGGTCGCGGACCTCGACTGGGTGCCCCAGCGTTTGCGCGAGTTGGGCGAGGATGTTGTCGGTGGTCAGGTAAAGGATCATCGAAAGTCAGCTGTTCCCTAGCTTGTCGAGGATGGCTCCGAACCGCATCGCCGTGTCAGACGTGGACGCGGCGACCATGCGGTCTCGCCCGGTCGTCTCGAGGAACTGCGTGAGCGCCTCAACCATCACCGAGTTCGCACTCTGGCGGGTCACGAAGACGTACGCCCGCAGTGTGTCGGCGACCTCAGGGGGCAAACGCAGGGTCATCCTTGTCGTCTCATCGGCGGCGTGCATGGCCGCTCGGTCCTGAGTGTTCGCGGAGCAACACCGCCGCAAACGAGGCCACCTCGCCGCCCACCTCGGCGTCGAACCGTGCCACCTCGGCAGACGCCTCCTCGCTCGCCGCGAGAGCCGCCGATGGGAAAGCAAGGGGCCGCTCAGCAATGTGCGGCACGACCGCCGCGCGGTAAGCGCCGCAATGGCGACGGCGCACACCCGCCGCTACCAGATCGGGGGAGATCCGCGGCGTCCACGGCCGGACTTCCGACCCGAGTCGGAGCCCCAATGATTCTGGGTGGAGCTGAGGGGACTCGAACCCCTGACCCCCACACTGCCAGCCGCCTGTTCGATTATTCGCAGTTGTTCGCTGACGTCCGAATCGCCTGCTGCGTAAGGGATTCCGGACGAATATCGAACAGCACGAACAACCGCGAACGAAGCAAATGGCTACCAAAATGGCTACCAGATGATCATGTAAACGAGGAACGAGTCGGCGTGCTGCGTCCGGACCCCCAGCGAGCGTGCAGATCCGCCGCCTGAACGTCTGCGAGGGCAGCTCGCGATCTTGTCGATGCTGACGGCGGGACCGCGTGTATGCCGTGCCCCCACATCGATCAGTCGGTAAGGCGTGAGTTCGCCGCGGAGGTGACGTGCCAGTCCCGCTCGCTGAAGGCACCAAACCTGCGCAAGTCTGTCGGCCGGCTCGCCGCCTGGGCCCTGGCCGAGTCTGGACCTCCGCGTTCGCCGACAAGGTCCCGCAGAGGGCACCTACAGCGCCCAGTCGCCGGCCAGCGTTACGGCCGGACGCGCGCAGGCCCTGCGAGATGCGATCACCACGAGGCTTTACACCTCCACACTCATCGCCCCTTCTCCTGTTGCTAAGCCAATTCGGAGTGACGGGGGACTCGCAGTGCAGAACGGCGACATGAAGGTGACGTGGTTCCTGTCACACGTCGAACGGTGCCTCGAGGAGGCATGGAATCGCTGCCGTGTCGCCGCGGACCAGGATGGCGACTTCTCCTTCCGCGCAGGCACCGCCGCCTGCTATGTCTCCGTCGTTGCGCACGTCCCACTGCGCGTTCGGGTCTGGGCAGTCGCCGCGCACAGCGTCAAGTCCACAGCCCGGCTGCTCAATGAGCTCAACGACGCCAATGGCTCGTCTCTCTGCGCACATGTCTATGCCAAGAACGGGCTAGTCATCGTCGAGGACGTGCTGACGGCGCCCGCGGTCAACGCGCAGGCATTGAGTCAGGCCTGCGACGCGGTCAGCCAGCTCGCTGAATCGCTGGGCGGCATGATCGCTGCCGTCTTCGGCGGGTCAACTCCCTTCCCACCGGTTGAGGCACCCGCCGACGACGCGGAGGGTGCGGCATGACTGCCGAGTCCACAGCCGCGCGCAGCTGCCCTGCCCACGCGCGCTTGTCACGGGCGCTGGCCGAGCGGAACCTCGCCACGCCGGTCCGACGTCCAACCGTCGCGCCTCGACGCAGAGGAGCGGCCGCGTGACCAGGACACGTTCTCGCCGCACTGCAACGCCCGCCACAAGCCCTGCTCTTTACGCGCTCCGCGGCGCCGTGCCGGCGAAGCCGTACGACTCCCGCGCGGCCTCTCGCGCCACCGCCAACCCCGACTGCGGCACGTTGCCCGTCCTTGCCGCGATGGGCATCAGTCCCGATGTCATCGCCGAGCACGCCTTCGCCGTCGGCGTGGGCCCCGATCCACGCCGGAGCATGAGCCAACTCGCCCGTCAGCAGGGCGACACCTACGACGCCAATGTACTTACCGACGGCCGGCCCCTGCTTCAAGTGCTGCAGGCCGACGGCTATCTGGACGCGACCACCATCGTCGTGGTTAACGTCAACGACCACGTCAACCCACCGACCGCCGGCGGCCTCACCGGAACCGGCGGCAAGCCGACCAAGCAGCAGTGGCGGCACTACCACCAGCAGCGCGAGCGCTACACCCGCGACGCGCACGCCCGCGCACTGGCCGCGCCGACGCCCGACGTCGCTGCTGCGTGGTGTCGTCGAGACAAGCGCGTTCGCCGGCACGCCGCTGCGCGCGTTCGGCGAGTTCGACTTCGCGATTGTCTACCCGCCCGGGCCTTCCACCGCCGACGTCCGAGAGGCGCTTGGGCACGCCGGTCTGGCCGAGCACGACGGCATCACCGTCTCGGCGACGCGAAGTCATGGCGCAAGCTCGGCCGGCTCGACAACGGCGACAAACGCGCCGCCGTCGCCATCCAGATCGCGCTGTACAGTGCCGCGGCGACAACGACGTGGCCAGCCGCCCAGGCCGCGACCGTGCGTACAACTGGCCTGGTGGTGAACCCACCGTCGACCGGTGGTCTTGCCACCGCGAAGCTCACTCGGATCGACCTGTCCGACCCGCTGCGGGCCCTGCACGCAGCGGCCGAGCGCGGCACAGACAGTCAGCGGGGCCATCACGCAGATCACCACCGCCGTCGCGCGCGGGGCACGTCTCGACTTGGCGAACAGCACAGCGACCATCGACGCGATCAACACACTGCTCGGGTTCAACGCCTGGAACCCGAGCTGCCTCAGCCGCTGCCCACTCGGCCAGACGCTGCCGGCGCGCTCGCCGCCAACGATGACAGCACCACCCGGCTCGGCGCGCTCGCCACGCAGCTGGCTGCGGTACCCACGGTTAGCAGACTGCACGCGCTGCAAGCCGGCGCCTCGCCGACACCGTCCGAGGCCGAGGTCGCCGCCGCGCTCGCCACCGGCGCCGACCTGCTGGGACCGCCCGTGTCGCTGCCGTGGGCGACGCCCGCCATCCCGGCGCGGCCCAGGCCGAAGAAGAAGCGGTCAGACAGTGAGCGCGATCATCCCCGCGGTCGACCCGCAGCTGCAGCTCGCCGCAACCTTGCAGGCACACAACTCGGGCCGGCCAGTCACGCTGCTAGAGCATCGGCACGTCGCCGTGTACGACCACGCGCAGGTGCTCAGCATCATCGGCCTGACCGGTGAGAACGTCCCGGTCGGGTTCGCAGTCGGTGACGTCGACGCCCCTACACCGCACACCATCGTCGTCGCAGGTGACCCGCGTGACCCCGCGCTCGCGCTCCGCGCCGGCGCCGCGTTCGCAGATATCCTCGACCCCCTCGTGGCCGCCGCCACCAACGGCGGGCCGCCTCTTGCAGCTGCTGGTCGACGGCCCTAGCACACTGGACTTCCTCAAGGCGTGGACGTTCCGGATGCGCGCCCCGTGGCTTCCCGGCCCATACCAGCACGACGCCCTTCTCAAGGCTCAGGCCGAACGCTGCAAGGACGCGCACGCGCTGACCCGTGCCGTGCTCGCCGCGAGCCAGGTGCCCGGCAGCGACGTCATCGCCGACGCAATCACCACCCTCACCGGCCACCTGGTGTTCCCCCTCGCCGGTGCGCAGGAAGCCGCCCAGCTGGCCGTGCTGCTCGCCTGCCTGCGCTACGCGGGCGCGCCCGTGCATCTGCCCGTCCTCGGGCCCGGCACTGGCACGCTGCTCGACCAGATCGAAGCCGCGGAGCAGGTGGCGCTGTCCGCCGCCGTCGACCCGAGTGGGACAACTGCACGCTCGTGCCCGCCCTCACTGCGTTCAAGCGGCTGCGCAACGCCGCCGCCCGCGGCAACCAGCTCCGCCGCGTCGACCCGGCCGTCGTCGAGACTGCGTCGCATGTCAGTGGCGTCACCGCGCACGTCACCGCGCAGCTCGAGATACGCCACGCCGCCACGTCGCAGGCATTCCAGATCGTGCGCGCGCAACCGGCGCTGCCGCGACTCGACGTCCGTCGGCAGCGCGCGGACTACCGCGTCAACCTGGCACTGCAGCGCGGCGCCCGGCACGACCGGGCCTGGCGCGACTTCCCCACACTGCTCAACTCTGCCCGCGACGCCGAGGACAACCAGAAGCTCAACGTCAGCGCGCTCATCGACGCCGCGCGTGGAGACCGGCGCGTGTTCGCCCTCGCCCAAGCTCGTGGCGAAGCCGTCACGGCACGTGTGCTCGCTGTCAGCGCCAACGGCCGCACCGTCGAGCTCGAACTGGACCGGCCGCTCGTCCCGCGCAGCAACAGCGGCTGGTGGTGGCTCGACGACACGCACACCGAACCGGTCACAGGTGAGTTGTACGTGCAGTCCGGCGTCACACCGGCGCGCGCCACGCTCACGGTGACCGCGCAGATGAACCGGCTGCGCGACTCCCCGGCCATCCTCACCGGCCAACCGCGGATCCGGCTCGTCTGCCTCGAACGTCCGTTCAGCGGGCGGCCGTGGTGGCCAACCCGCGCACACATCACCGCCGCACCGCCGGTCGCGTCGTGGCCCGCATCGATCGACTTCGCCGCCCTCGACACGCTTTAGAAACAGGACCCATGCCCGACCCGACCATCCCGCGAACCGCTCAGCAGGTCACCGACGGCGCGCTGCTCGCGCTCAGCCAGGGGGACGACGTCGTCATCGCCGCCCATGCCGGCGCCGGAAAGACCGGCGGTCAAAGCTCCGGCACGATCCGGATGGCCGCCGCGCTGGCCCGTACCGGTATGCGCGTCGCACTGCTGGTGGCCCAGAACGACCAGGTCGTCGAAACGCTGGCCCGACTCACTGCCGTCTGGCCCGACGTGACCACCACGTTCCTGCCCGCGAGTTCGAGCTGGGGCACCATGCCCGATTGGATCCGGCTCGCGCGACAGCGGCCGCCGAACCTCGCCGTCGCCACCAGCGGCACACCGGCACGACAGCGCCTGCAGCGACGGCCCGGGCTGTACGTCATGACGTTGTCGAAGTTCAGCTTCCTCGCCCCGTTCGGCGTCAACGGACAGCAGCTCCAGCATGTCGAGCCGTTCGACGTCGTCATCGTCGACGAGGCTTGGATGGCGCCGTCCTCGCTGTGGCTGCGGCTGAACCCGCTCGCCCGACAACTAGCCCTCGTCGGTGACAACGGCCAGATCTTCCCGTGGCTACCCGACACCGAGTACTACCCCGGGATGCTCGACTCGCCTGTCGAGCCATTGCCGTCGATCGTCGCCCGTGAACGCGGTCGCGTTCGCGACTTCGTCCTGCCCGTCTCTCGCCGCAACCCGTCACACACCACCGACCTCACCGGGAAGCTCCCGGCGTACGCCGGCACGCCGACCACTCCGATGTACGCCGCCCGCGAGGTGCCGACCACCCTCGGCGCCATCCCGCTGCAGCGTGATCCGCTCGATGCCGCGCTGCAGCGAATGGCGACCGACGGTCTCGTCCTCGAGCGCGTCGCCGCCGGGGTCGCCCCGCAGAACGACACGCTTGTTGCCACCGCCTGTGCGCGCACTGCCGACCGGCTCCTCTCCCTTGGCGCCGTCCTCGGTCACCCCGACGGCGACCGGCGGCTCACCGCCGATGACGTCGCCATCCTCGTCGCGCACCACGACCAGAAGGCTGCCATCCAACGCGCCCTTGTCACGCTTGGACGCATCGGGCCGACCGCCCCGACCGTCGCGACGTTCAACACCATCCAGGCGCGACGAAGGCGATCATCGTCGTCTGGCATCCACTCTCCGGCCGTGATGACGTCAACGCGTTCCACGCCGACGCTGGCCGGCTCACCGTCGGTCTCACCCGGCACACCCACGGCTGCATCGTCGTCAGCCGGGACGGCGTCGGTGACCGCCTGTTCAGCGCGCCGGTCTGCGACGACCTCGAGGGCGACGCTCGCGACGGGCGATACACGGGGCTGGTCGCCCACCAGCGCATCTGGGACGCCCTGGCCTAGCTCTTCGAGGCGACAGCGCCAGCAACCAGCGCGGGGAGTCGCATTACGGCCACCCGCGGCCGCATGATGGCGAACGGCGCGACTACTGGGATCCTGGGGAGAAGAGATGACCGGCGGCGTGATGGATGCGGAGTCGAGGCTCGCTGTCCCGTTGCCTGCGTGGATTGAGTCGTCACTCACCCCGCAGGAAGGCCGCGATCCCCTCGGCTTTCAGACGACTACCCAGGACCGGCTGATGCCGCTGCTACTGCCGGGCATCCTGGAGTTGTCGCGCCGAGGCCGCTACTTCTCCTTTCACGCATTCCTGCTGTCCGAGTACCGGCGCGAACGCGCGAAGGCGGACAACAAGGTGCTCTCGACCTTCATCAAGCGCGCCGAGTGGGACTTCGGACTAGCCGTGCAGCGCTGCCAACGGTGCACGTCCGGTCCCGTCGGCGCGAGGCGTCTGTCAGGTATCACCCAGGCGTCCGGGCCGTTTCCCGCGGCGAGTCAGTGGAGAGTTCGCTCGGCGGCTACGGCTTGTACTACCGCTCGCCGATGATCGCGATCGGGGTCGTTGCCGGTGCTGGCACGCCGCTCGGTGGCGACCCCATTCCGATCGACCTGCTTTACGACACGCCACGCGCGCAGGCCCTCGCCGACGCGTTCCGCGCTGCGGTCGCGGACACGTCGTACTACCGAGACAGATACCTCTGGACAACGAGTTGTTGCCGACCGACGTTGTGGATGAGTACGCAGCGGCGGCGTGCCTATGCCAGCTACGCGAGCGGACGGACGAGCGCGATGCGGTCCATGCTGCGCTGTTCGGAAACGACGCGGTTGGCCCTACATCGCCGCCGGCGGCGACTGCGGACGACGACACGAGCGTCGAGGGCGTAGTCAGTAGCGGAGCCGAGCCGACCGAAATGATCGAGCTAGCTGCCGGCACTTCTCCTTCGGTCGAGTCCACGGCTCAACGCTGCCGCAGCGTCGCCCACTACCTGACCCTCCTCGACGCTAACCCCACCATCGTCGCCTCCGAGGGCGCCTACCGGGACGCGCTCTGGTCGCCGCCAGCTGCCCTGTCCGCCGAGCACGCCGTGGTCGCCGGTCAATGGTCGGCCCTGGCCGCCAAAGACGTGTGGCAGGAAGCGGTCTGCTCGATCTGGTCGGAATTCTGCCGGGTCGGGCTGGCCCGCACCAGGGCGCTCGCGCGCGGCCTGACGTGGCAGGAGACCCGTGAACTGGTCGACGACCTCCTCGACGGCCCGCCGAGCCTCGCCCCTGGCACCCGTACTGCCGATCTTGCGGCGGCTATTTCCGCTGGTGACATGCGAGTGCCGTCGGGCGACGACACGCTCGTTGCGCCGCAACGCAGCCTGGACGAACTTCGCCGGTTGACTCGGCGCCTCGACACCGCAACCTCAGGGCTCGTCGTTTTCCTCGAACTAGTTCGTCGGATGGAAGACCGTGCAGGTGCAGGCTGGGAGAGCGCGTGTCGAGTCCGCTCCGCCTGGCAGCCGTCCATCGGAGCGGTCAAAGCTGAACTCGATATGCACCTCCGCGCGAATCCCGGTGTGACCGACACTGTCTGGTGGGTGCTTTCCCGGTTCGTCGTGCCAGTGCACGAGCGAATCGCCTATTCCAAACTGCCGGCCCGTGAGTTCACTTTCCGCTTCCGGTGGGAAGACGGTCTACTTCGCTTCTATGACCTCGGCGTAGGTCGCTTCCCGCTGGCGGCGATCCGCAATGAGCCCCTGAGTCTGCTCACCCACGATCTGGGCTTCTGGGACAACCATGCTGGCGCAGCCGCCTTGACCGAGCGTGGTCAAGAGTTCATCACGGAGATGCTCGGATGAGCGAGACAGCGGCACCGGTCGCGATAGGGACCACACAACCGATCGCAGAGCTCTTCACCGCCTCGACAACGGCTTTGTGGGCGACGACCTACAGTCTCGACCTATCGTTGATTGGCGAGTTTCTGCTGCGCAGACTCGGCGAACCACCGCTGAACGTTGCCGTCCTCGCTGACTACCGCCGGCTGAGTGGCAGCCTCGCGCGGATCCCGGTCGAACGCATCGACAGCCTCGCCACGGTCAATCGCCGGTGGCTGCTGCGCGGTGTACATGCAGGCGCGGCGTTCCACCCGAAGACGTACCTGCAGGTCACACATGGCCGCGCCAAGCTGATGGTCGGATCAGGAAACCTGTCCACTCCTGGGCTCAACGAGGGCTACGAGGTCTTCACGGCCTTCGCCGCGGGGACGCCCCTTGGCGATGCGGCTCTAACGACATGGCGCACTTGGATGCGCCGACTTGTTGTCCTAGTCGGTGACACCGTCCTCGCCGAACGGTTCCGCGATCTCGAAGAGCGCCTTCCCGTGCCCGCGCTGCAGATCGCCACGAGATCACCCTTGCTGCACAACCTTGATGAGCCCATTGCCACGCAACTCCGCGACCGGTTGCCATCCGGGACGGTCGACGAATTGTGGCTATCGGCGCCATTCTTCGACCGTGGTGCGGCGGCGATGGGGGTGCTCCTAACGGCAATGGCACCGAAGCGTGTGCGGTTGTTCGTCACGTCGTCGACTAGCGTCCACGGACCATCGCTGCTCGAGCTGCTGGAGCGTTGTGGTGCTGAGGTGTCGGTCCACGCCTATGTACCTGACGAGTTCGTGCATGCGAAATTGATCGGTGTGGTCCACGGGTCGGAGGCGTTCGTGCTATCCGGATCGGCGAACCTCTCGCAGGCCGCGCTGACGACAACACCGTCTACCGGAAACGTCGAAATGGCCGTATTCGCTCCACTGACCGTTGATCAGCTTCGTGCCTTATTCGTCCCGCCCCGACTGGCGACCGTGCGCCGTGATGTCACCGACCTCGGCGACCTCGCTTTCCGCAGCGAGCCACACCGTCCGCACCTCTCGTGCGACTACTGACCGCAGTAGCGCTCCCCGACGGGCGCGTCGAGATCACCACTTATCCAGCGCCCGAAAGAGATTGGTTTCTCGACGACCTCGTTGCGAGCTACCCGCTTTCGACCGTAGTCGAGTCCCGTGCAACGACCGACGTACCTGTTGCAGGGCGCCTGGTTCAGCTGGTCAATGCGACAGGTGCGGTGCTATCGAGCCGGGTCGTCGTCGACGACCCAGCAGGGCTCGCCAGCGCTCTGAGCGCATCGACGACGGAAGCCGCAGATGATCGTCCAAGCGAGCTAGGAGCCGGCGATCTGGCTTCCCCTCTCGCCCAGGCGCTGATTTGGCTGCACCGCAACTTGGTCATGGACGTAAGCGAACGCGCCGCTCCCATACCGGCCGGCGGAGTGACCAGCGAGGAGTCAACATCGTCCGATGACGATCTCTGGGAACGGCTCGAGCATGAACAGCTGGCCCGAGATCCGCGCGCTGCTACCTACGCCCGGTTGTGGCGCAGCGGCGCCGCGGATGCGAGCGACCCGATCCTCGACCTTCTAGAGGCGATGCGCGGACGCGTCGTATCCGACACGCCTTTCGCACCTCGGTCGTCGCTGCTCGCCCATCTCCTCGGGCAGCGGAAGGCACGTAACAGGGAAGACATCGACGACGCAGCAGACCGCATCGTGCACCGGTGGAGCACCTCGGCACGTGTCCGCGTTCGTGCTCGTAACGTGCTCCGCCGGTGGGCCGCAGCGCAGACTGACCCGCGTCTGGTGTGGGTCGACCCGCTGGCGCCGGCAGGTAACTTCGCGATGGTCGCCGACCTGCTCGCCGTGCTTCGTCTGAGCCGGGCCGAAAGAAGCCGGCAGCGTCGAGCTGAACGAAGACGACCTCAACGACCTGTGGCTGCGTTGGTTGCGACCTTTCGTCGGAGCCGGGGAGGCCGACGGCTGGCTGGACCGGCTTGACGACGCTGAGCGCACAGCCGCGGCGGCGAGGTTTCCACTTCGCTTCACCGTTTATTGTGCCTGATGCAAGCAAAGAATCCTGGTGTGCCAGTTTGGTTATTGTTGCAATTTCAAAATTTTTCAAATCAACTTTTATCGGCGCAGAAACAGATTGTGCTGTGCTGTTTATGTTTAATGATTGATTACCCTGGCTAATGCTGAAATTATTTACAATCACACCGGTTGAATCGTATTGAATTGTATTTCCCGCGCCAACATTCCATTTGCTGTAATCCAAAGTAAGATCAGGTTTAAGGCTAACTTTAAAACCGGCACCAACCTGCTGCAATAAAGCACCAAGCGCATATTGCGTTTTATCTTTATTATCTTTTGCATCCACATCAACACTTACCTGGTTATTTGCTACAGCAGCAGTAATTGCAGTTTTGTATAACTGATTGGAGCCTGCCTTTGCATCAGCAACAGAAATATTTGCATTTAATGCGTTCGCCGTTGTTTGAATATTTGCGTTTAAACTATCTAATTGATTTCCGCTAAACATTAAACGCTGACTTTTTGCCGTTAAACCCAAATCGTTTTGTGCTGTATTTAAATGCGCCTGCACTACTATTGAGTCGCTACCTTTTAATGAAGGCATTAATTGTAATACCAAACCCTGCGGTTGTATAGTTGCATTAAACTGCCAGTTTTCAGCAGTAAAATTTTTTCTTTCAAAGCCGGGCACATTATAATATTGATTAATGGTTTGCTGAAGTGCCTGTGCTATCTCGGTTAGTTTATATTCACCGATTAATTCAGCATGCAAAGCATCGGCATTTATAACAATGCTTTTATTCGTTGAATCTCCGGAAGCAACGAGTGAAAGTGTATCTGCATAATACGTTTGTGCGCCTTGTGTAAGAGATAAATTATTAACCGTAATATTTCCAACCAAATCATCAGGATTGGTGGAAGGCAAATCAGCAACCACATGACCGCTTACGCTTAATGTATCTGTAATTAAGTTTAATGCTTTTGCATTTAATGTATCAAGCTGCAGATCTAATTTAACCGGCGGATATGTCGAACGCATATCTGCTGTCGCATCAAAGTTTAAAGAAATGTTTGGATCATGAATGGAAGCTGTGGTTTGATTAACACCGTTATTTATTGAGCCATCTACTTTTAAATCTTTATATGTATAACCTTTTACCTGCGCGGAAACAACATCAAGACTATACTTTGCATTTGCCTTTTTAATATCAAGACCGGAACCGCTTGCTGTAAGAT
This sequence comes from uncultured Actinomycetota bacterium, assembly GCA_963750295.1. GTDB lineage: Bacteria > Actinomycetota > Actinomycetes > Mycobacteriales > Jatrophihabitantaceae > CAVVPY01. Next base: position 25,917 of record CAVVPY010000001.1, on the reverse strand, counting down.
TTGCTGTAATTATCCCAACATTCTGCGGCTGTTTGGTTAAATAACCGGCATCAATATTTTGAAGATTTGCTTTTATAGCATACGCATCGCCGGGCTTCATGCTTCCATCAAGATTTACATTGCCTTTGTTTGTTTTTAAACCAAGCTTTGTAACAAATGCATTCATTCCTCCTTTAAAATATCCGCTTAATGCAAACCGGTCAGGAATATTTATGTTAGACGGAATTGTTTTTGGCGGAGTAATACTTAAAATATCTTTTTTGGTTGATGTAAACTGGTTAATGGTAACATCATAATAAGCACGTTTTGCATCAGGCAAACCTTTTAAATGCGCAGACATCTTTACATACGTATCACCAAAACCACTCACTTCAAAAATCGGGATGGATAAATCTTTTAAATAGCCTTTTGCCTGTGCATTTACTTTAATAACCGAAACTTTATATGCCTGCAGGTTTCTTTTATAGGAAGGCATAAAAGCAAGAATATCTTTTACACCAATTCTTGAGTTACTCAAATTTGCATCAACATAAACTTCTCCTATATTTTTCGATGCTGCTTCTATTGAAGGATATTTTACAATTACCTGGTTTTGTATAACAGTTGCATCTGTTTGCAGCAATAGATTTTTTAAAGAAACGCCGGTATCGCTGTAATAAAACTGCGTATGCAATTTTTGGAGATTCAATCCACTTTGTTCATTGAATGTAAGCTGATCTACATTACCGCTATAAATAGTTGGCGTAAACAGCAAATCACTGCCATTGAAGGTAAAGTTTTTTATATGCAGGTGATTTGCATCAAAACCTTCAGCAACATGTGGTGCATTGTTATCATCGTATTGCAATTCGTTATTGCTGAAATTAATTTTTGTAAGTTGAAATTTCCATGGATTAGACAATTGACTATCGGTTTTTGCAACTACAACATCTTTTGTGGCTTTTGCTTCCTGCGATTTTCCTAACGCAACTTTTGTAACCGTATTATTCAGCGTAATATCTTTTAAACTAACAGCAAGATTTTTTAAATCAATATTATCCGGATGGGTAGTGAAATCCCCAATCTTTAGGTTGGCAGCCAATGCCGAAATATCATTTTTATAATCAAAAAGAATATTTTTAAAATTTATACTACCTAACTGTAGTTGTGGTGTTGAAGCAGAAGTTGCTGGTGATGCAACTGGCGAGGTACTGTCTTTATTTTCAATTAAAGGTTTGTATTGATAAATGCGAGTATTAATGTTGGCAACCTGTATATCAGGAATATCATAAACAAGATGCGTTGGGTCGAAAGTTTTTATGCGTGTTTGAAAATTGCCTAAATAAAAATATACGTCGTTACCGGTTTCATCATCTTTAAAAGTTGTAAGAATTCTGTTTAAAACAATTTTACCAATATTAAATTTCATTGGGTTTGTTGTATCGGCAGGACTTGCAGGTTTTGTTTGATCGCCAACAAAAGCGTTTACAATGTATTCGTAATTAAAACTTGTATCCGGATTAATACGATTAATATGCGCTTTCATATCGTCCAGTTCCAGGTACTGAACATCTACCTCGTTACTTAATAATTTAAATAAAGAAATATCAACTCGCAGTTTACCTCCATACAATAAAGTATCTTTTTTCTGATCTTCAAAATAAACATTTTCAAGCACGAGCCTTTTAGGAAAATCAAGGCTTAATTTTCCAATTTCAACTTTTGTTTTAATCTTGTTCTGCAAATAAGAGACAACCTTATTTTTTGCAAAATTCTGTACGCCGGGTATTTGGATTAAAATATATACAAGCAGTATCAAAAAAATAATTATTCCAATTATCCAGGCAAAAATTTTTAAAATTCTGCGCGCGATATTTTTTGCTTTCAAACAAAATGTTTTTTAAATAAACTGATAAGTCAACAAGGTTTAGTCTTACAGCACAAATCTCAAGGCAGATACAATGCCAAAATTACTTTTGGGCGATATAAATTATGGAACTGCCTTTCTGTTTATTTTTTATTGTCTTCAGGTTAGAAATTGAGCCGCTGATGAATGCTTTTAAAGGGTTGCTTTTACCGGTAAGATATTTTTCACTCAATAAACTTATATAGTAACTGTCAAACCACATCGGCTGATATTTTGCGAGCCTGAAATTATGTTTTTCCAAAAGCAGTTTCATGCTTTGCGGTGAAAAATGATACAGGTGCCTTGGCACATCGTAAGCAGCCCAGGCGCTTTCATATTCATTGGCATCATAACTTGTATAGTTGGGTACGGCAATTATTAAAACACTATCCTTTTTTAATAACGAATAAAATTTATCAATGTAATTATGAAGGTCGTGCACATGTTCTAAAACATGCCACAAGGTTATTGCATTAAACGATTCATCTTTTAAAGTAAATAATTGCTCAGCAGGTTGCAGTACGATATTAAAATTGTTTTTTGCATTTGTTCTTGCAGTAGCATCTGGTTCAAGTGCAGTAACATTCCATTTTGCTTTTTGCATGGTTGCAGCAAATGCACCGGTTCCCGCACCTACATCCAGCAAGTTTCCTTTTTTTACAGAAGCGTACTTTTCAACAAGATTTTTTTTTGAGCGTAAAGTAAAAGAACGTACTGCATGGTACAGTTTATTAGTAAAGCCTTCACTAGTGTTGGAATGCGAGATATAATCTGACGAATTATAGTAAGCGGCTATTTCAGAATTGCCGGGCACATCCTGCGTAAAACGCAATGCACAATTGGCGCATTGCCATATTGTAAATATTTCATTGCTTACAGTATTGTCTTTTGCCTGCAATACAGAAGTAATATTTGTGCTTTTACAAACAGGACAATTATTATAATGTATTCTTTCGCTCATGCGCAAAGAAACATACAATATTTGCAGGTTTAAAAAATTCTATGATTAGGCCTGTAAATGCTTATAGAAATACTTTATAAGAAACTATAAATTTTTAAGATTTTTACATACATAAAAAATAAAAATGAAAAAACTAATCACCTGCTGTTGTTTATTAATACCTGCCTGTTTATTTGCGCAGGATGCGACAGTAAAAAATCTGCAGGCAGAATCCGCCAAGAGTATTACCAAAGATCCTAATGATACTGTTCCCAAAAAATGGAAAACAGGCGGGCTTATCAGTTTAAATCTCTCACAAGGTTCTTTAAGTAACTGGGCAGCCGGTGGTGATAAATTTTCATTATCAGCCAACACATTTATTAACCTGCATGCTTTTTATAAGAAAGATAAAAACAGCTGGGATAATAATCTTGATTTTAATTTAGGTTACTTACGCACAACAAGTTTAGGCACACGAAAAAGTGATGATCGGTTTGATCTTACTTCCAAGTATGGTTATGCACTCAATTCCAAATTAAACATTGGCCTGTTAGCAGATCTTAAATCGCAATTTTTTAAAGGTTATGCTTATCCTGATGCAACAACAAAAATTTATACTTCAAACTTTTTTGCTCCGGCATATGTTTTATTGAGCCCCGGTTTAGATTATCATCCCGTTGCAAATTTTTCTATTTTTATTTCTCCGGTAACTGCAAGATGGGTTATTGTAAAAGATACAGCACTTTCAACTTTATACGGTGTTGAGGCCGGCAAGAAAATTGATTTTCAGTTTGGTGCTTATCTTACCTTAAATTATGCTGCGAACTTTACAAAAACACTTTCATATAAAGGCAGAATGGATCTGTTTTCAAATTATAAACACAATCCACAGGATGTTGATTTTTATATGACCAACCTTTTTGCTGTAAAAATTTCCAATGCACTGGCTGTTACTTATAGCCTTACCTTAATATATGATGATGATATAAGGCAATTTGGCGCGAATGAGGATGCACCTGCGCTGCAATTACAATCTTTATTTGGTGCAGGTTTATTGGTTAAGTTATAAACATGTGTTAGTTATTCATATAATTTCTTAAGATTTTTTTATAGATATTATTTTTTGATTGTTACATCTTTGTAGCAATCGCACGCATGATGAAAATAACCTTTTCGATTATTGCTCTGTTGTTGTCAATTTGTACGTTTTCGCAAGATTCCACTATAGAAATTTTAAAAACCGAAGCAATTCGCCCGATACCTATCAAAGTACCTTCTATACCGGATTCCCTTAGAAAAAAATGGCTGAAGGGCGGCGTGTTTAGTTTAAGTGCAGCGCAGGGTTCTTTAAAAAACTGGGCAGCGGGCGGCGATGATTTTTCATTATCGCTTAATTTATATGCAAACGGTCACGCATTTTATAAAAAAGGAAGGGTGACCTGGGATAATAATGTTGATTTTAATTTGGGTTACATTAATACTACCAGCTTAGGTTCAAGAAAAAACGATGATCGCTTTGATTTTTATTCTAAGTATGGCTACGGCGTAAGTAAGCATTTTTCGCTGTCTGCCCTGTTTGATCTGCGTACGCAATTTTTTGATGGTTACACTTATCCCTTACCCAATACGCCTATTTTTTCATCAACCAGTTTTTCTCCGGAATACGTTTTATTAAGTCCAGGTATTGATTATCGTCCGATAAAAAATCTTTCCATTTTTGTTTCGCCTATTACATCAAGATGGGTAGTTGTTCTTAATCCTACACTTTCTAAAATAGGGGCTTATGGAGTTGATTCCGGTAAGCATTCCTTAAACCAGTTGGGTGCTTTTGGTACAATCATGTTAAATTCAAAAATTAGTAAGATTATCACTTATAGCGGAAGAATGGATTTGTTTTCAAACTATGAACACAACCCCGCAAATGTTGATTTTTATTTGACCAATCTTTTTCTGGCAAAAATTGGAAAAATAATTACGGCCACATGGAGTGTTGATATGATTTATGATGATGATGCACGCGTGTTTGGGCCCAATCATAATTCTCCGCGATTGCAGGTAAGATCATTAATTGGTATTGGCATACTTATAAAAATGGGCGTTTAAAATTAATTTCGAAATAGCTGGTTGAGAAATTTTGAAAACGAAAGTTCACATTTAAAATTCATTACTTAATCCAAAAAGAGGTTTTTTGTTTTGCCACTCTCCGTTTGTAAAATCAGGAATATGCTGCAACGTTCCGCCTTCTGCAATTGATTTTTCACTCAATGGTGTTATAGAATACCAAGTCGCCAAATCATAAACATCCAACGGGAATTCTGCATTTCGTTTTATACATTCTATAAAAGCATTGTCAACAAAAAAATCCATCCCGCCATGCCCCGCTCCTTCTGCATCTTTTGAATATTTTTTCCATAAAGGATGATCATATTCATCCATATATTTTTGTGTGTTTTCCCACGTATGTTTTTTGGGGCTTTTATCTTCAAAATAAATTAAGCCTGCATCCGTTTCGCCGGCCCTTTGATCAATCCATAAACCATTTGTTCCCTGCACACGAAAGCCAAGATTATAAGGCCGGGGTGATGATGTATCATGTGTTAAAACAATTGTTTCGCCATTGGCGGTTTGAATTTGTGTAGTAACTATATCACCTTCTTTAAAAACAACTTTTGCGTTTGGATTATTTTCTCCGCCTGACCCGGGATAATTTACAATATAGCGATGCAACCCCTTTGCTTTTGTTGATACAGATGAAAGTGCAGTAAGGCGATTGCCGCGATTAATATTTATCATGGTTGCAACAGGGCCCAGCCCATGAGTTGGATATAGTTCTGCATTGCGCGTAACATAATGATTGGTTCTCCACTTCGCTTCACTGTAGCCTTTAGCACCAAACTCAACACCGCTGTCATAAGGCGTTTTGCCATCATTAAATAATACGCCGCGTAAATCATGTTGATACCCGCCCTGCAAATGCAGCAAATCACCAAACATTCCTTTTTGCACCATATTCATTACAGCCATTACATCTCTCCTGTAACAAACATTTTCCATCATCATTAAAGGAATTTTTGTTTGTTTATGAACATTCACCACATCAAAACAATCCTGCAGTTTTATAGCGCCGCAAACTTCTACACCAACATGCTTACCGGCATGCATAGCATCAATTGCCTCTTCAATATGCCACTCCCATGGCGATGCAATTATTACAGCATCTACATCATCACGTTTTAATAAATTACGGTAATCATAATTGCCATTTGTATATTCCGCAGGTGCTTTTTTATTGTATTTTGAAACTAATTTTTGTGCACCTGCCATCATGCCTTTGTCAGGATCAGCCATCGCAACAACTTCCACATCATTGCGTTTAAGAAATTCTTCAAGATGCGATTGACCGCGCAAGCCGGTTGCAATCATTCCGATTCTTACAATATCTCTCTTTGGCGAAGCAAACATTTTTAAAGGCGCATTAATTGCGGAAACTACTATGCCTGATGCTGTAACATCTTTTACAAACTGCCTGCGTGAATAAGCTGATTTCATAAATTAATATTTAAATGTTAACCACTTAATTATTTAAACGACAAATAAGAAGATTCAAATTATTCGTGCAATTTATTTATAAAACAGGATACGAAAACCTATAGTGATTTAAGCAAAAAAAAAATTAGAATATTCACAAAACAATTTATATTTAGAGTCCCCAAACACTCTCCCAAAACAGCTAACAATTTTCTTAACTAAAAACATTTTTTTGTATGAAAGCAAAATTCTACGCAGCATTTGTTGTTGCAACAAGTATTGCCTGCATCAATTTACAGGCACAAAACACATTTCCGGCAAGCGGTAAAGTGGGTATTGGCACTAATACCCCAAACAGTTCATCACTGCTTGAAATTAAATCTACTACAAAAGGACTACTTATTCCCCGCATGACGCAGGCGCAACGAACTGCAATTGCCTCACCCGCCGCTGGATTAGTAGTTTATCAAACAGATGTTAACCCCGGATTTTATTCTTTTGATGGCACCAACTGGGGCAGCGCTTCTTTCTGGAAAAGAAACATAAATAACAATAATCTTTTTTACACATTGGGCAATGTTGGTATTGGCACCGGTAGTCCAGTTTCTTTACTTGATGTACGGGGCGATGAAACCCTGGGTGGTAATCTTAAATTTACCAGCGATGCGCAATCTATACAGTTTGCAAACCCAGGTGCCACTCCACAGCCTATGATGTATATGTTTCAATCGGGCACAACAAATACTGCGCGCATGGTAATTGCCCACTCACCATCATATCCAACCTGGGGATTACAATATACTGATCTCAATGATCAGTTCGATTTTTTAGGCGCAGGTACCAGCAGAATGACGATTAATTTAAGCAACGGAAACGTTGGTATTGGCGTTACAGCACCGGTATATAAACTGGAAGTGTGCGGAACAATCCGCGCAAAAGAAGTGCGCGTTGAAACAGGTTGGTGCGATTATGTTTTTGAAAAGAATTATAAGCTAAAATCAATTGATGAATTAGAACAGTATATCAATGAAAATAAACATTTGCCTGGTATTGCTCCGGCTTCCGAAGTTGAAAAAGATGGATTGAAAGTAGCCGAAATGAATAAGGCAATGATGGAAAAGATTGAAGAACTTACTTTATATGTTATTCAGCTAAGCAAGGATAACAAAAAGTTACAACAAGAAATTGATACGCTTAAGAAATAAGTTTTACAATCTAAAAAGTAATTGATATGAAAAAGTTTATAAAATATATTACTGAAAACATAAGGCCGCCATTATTGTTTTTCCTAATGCTGATAATTGCGGGCAATGTGGCAGCACAAAATGGGGCAACACTCAGTGAAAAATTCAAAAATATTGCGAAACCGGGAAGCACGAAAGAATGGATAATATTCTGGGATAGTGCCAAAATAAATCCGAAAACCATTTTTACAGATTTAAAAGATGCATTTGAATTATCAAATAATGATCAGATAATATCTTAAAGAAAATTAAAAAAGATGATATAGGATTTAATCATTACAGGTATCAGCAATATTATAAAAACATACCCGTAGTATATGGTGAATACATAGTACATCAGCAACCCGGTGGCTTTGTAAAATCTGCAAATGGCAGGCTTATAACAGGGCTGAAAGCGGGCAATACAGCAGCCGTTACTGAAAAACAGGCACTGGATGCAGCATTACATTTTATGAATGCCGGCAAATATTTATGGCAAAATGAAAACATGGAAAAAGAATTAAAACGGCAGGAAAAAAATGAGAAAGCTACGTATTATCCCAAAGGTGAATTGGTGTATGCACCCGATAACAAAAATGCAACTTTTAAACCTTCAGATTACAGGCTTGCCTGGTATTTTAAAATTTATACTGATCAATCAAGCGTTCCGGCAAAAAATGTTTATGTAGATGCAATAACGGGAAAAGTTATTCATGCTGTTGATATATCTATGAATTGTTCCGGTGGCACCGGTACTTCCGCTTTTAACGGCAATGTTAGCATTAATACAGAATATTACAGCCCATACTTTTATCGTTCGCATAATGATTGCCAGGCAACCGATATCTATGTTTATAATTGCAATGGTGGATCTGCAGCTAACAGTTTTTATGCTGATGCTGATAATGCGTGGACTGATCAGCAATCTGCAGTACAGGCGCAATGGGGTGCAATAATGACGTATAATTATTACATTGGTGAACATGGCCGTACAAGCTGGGATAATGCAACATGTGATTTGATTGCCTATAATAATGCTAATTATGCTGGCACAGCTAATAATGCCTGCTGGGGTTGTATGGAAACACTACCATATTTTGGACAGGGAAATACAGCTTCGGCAACTGATGACTGGAACACAATTGATATTATGGGTCATGAGTTTACCCATGGTGTTACACAATCATGAAGCAGGATTGATTTACTATAATGAATCAGGAGCATTAAACGAGTCTTTCAGCGATATTTTTGGTGAAATGGTGGAAAGCTGGACTGTAGGCAATTTGCGATTATCTTGTTGGTGCTGACAGAGGTGCGATCAGGAATATCATTAATCCCAATGCTTATGGTGATCCAGATACTTATCTTGGAACAGACTGGTTCACCGGTTCACCGCGATAATGGCGGCGTTCATACAAACAGCGGCGTTCAGAATCGCTGGTTTTATCTTGTGTCTGAAGGTGGAAGCGGAACAAATGATAATGGTGAATCTTATAATGTAACAGGCATTACGCGCTTTAAAGCCCGCCTGATTGCTTACAGGGCTTTAACCGAATATCTAACTTCAACATCTCAATATATTGATGCAAGAAAGGCCTCGCTCCAGGCTGCTTATGATTTATACGGACAATGTTCGCCTGAAATAATTGCTGTTGGAGATGCATGGCATGCTGTAGGTGTTGAATCACAATCACCCGCATATACAATAAATGCATGCGGCTCATATCCTGCAAGCGGAACTTTTATACAGGCAATCTCTGAAGTAAATGGCGGTAACGGATGTTCTACAACTATTACAGCAAGTTCAACCACAGTATATTTTACCGGTCGCGATAAAGTAATTTTATCTCCCGGTTTTACTGCTGTTAACGGCTCAAACTTTGTTGCCTATCTCGAACCCTGTTCTTCAACAAGATGGAAAACACTACCGCCTGTAATGAGTGATGCCGAAAAAGGTATAACAAATAATGTGGCGCAAAAAGCAAACACTGCACAAGAATCAGCAGTTGCAAATGAAAAGGCTGATGAAAGTGTTACAGTTGCTCCAAATCCTTTCAGCGCAACGTTTGTATTATCAATCAATGCAAAAAAAGAAGGCAAAGCACAGGTAGCAATTTATAATTCTTTTGGGGCAAAATTAAAAGAACAAACAAATGTGAATCTTTTGAAAGGAATTAATAAACTTTCTTTTGATTGCTCAAAATTTGCGTCCGGAGTTTATATGCTTGAAGTAAATTTTGGTGATTCGAAAATTGTGAAAAAAATAATAAAGAGCAATTAAATAAAATATTATCAGTTTTAATCTTAACAAACCTTCTTTCTAAATGAAAGAGGGTTTGTTTTTTACTCAATCTTATCTTTTCATCTGCTGAAAATTAAAATCAACTTACTACGTATTAAAGCGCATCGGTTAAATGCACTTTCGTCATTTGCAGGTATTGGTTTTGCAATTGATGTATATATTGAATTTGTGGATTAAGGCGCTTATCATCTCTATACCAAATATCCATATAACTGAAATCATCCGGCTTTCTTATCAGCATTCTAAATGATTCTTTCTTGTATTTTACAGAACCGTCAGGCATATCTTCCCGTACAAATTTCAGGTTCTTTAAAGCGTCATCGCTTATCGGTATCGGGAAAAGGTTTTCGGTTTCAAACCAAAAATCCTGCACATCTGTTGCAAGACAAACCTGCTTTTTCGTCGCCATTTAAATTAATTACTTCCCCCTGCCACATCTTACCTTCATACTCTCCCATTAAATAATCACCCATTTTAATTTCATTAAATTTTATCATATAGCTTTTTTTATAGTAAAGGATAAAAATAATTTTTACAAACAAATATTTACAAAATATTTTTCGTCGTCAAATATGTTTTGTGTTTATGATAAGTGCACAATGTTTACATTATTACGTTGAATATAAGTTTTTACAAGTGTTCTTATCATTTCGTTTTCAGGATAAACAGTAAGGTAATTTTTCAAATGTATGGTTTCGTAGCTGTTATTATCATTAGGCAATAAACCCATGCCATAAAATTTCCCGTTCTCAATAAGCACGCAACTTTTTTGATTACCTGTTACCTGCGGTTCAACAATAGCAAAAGTTCCCAGCTTTTTTTGCATACATAAAACAGCTTCTTCAACACGTTTGTTATAATCAGCGGGCTCAATATTTTTTGGTATTAGGGATTGCTTTTCTAAAAAACAAAGTGCAGGATGCAGGTTGGAAGTTTTTTACCAGCTTCCATAAAGTTTGATGCGCCTCTGCCAGTAAAACAAAGCTGGCAACCGGTTCTGAATGCTTGCTTTTCTTATCAATCGCTAAACGCTTATAGCCGGCAGAATCTTCAAACAAATAAATGCCATAAAATTGTTCTGCTCTTTTCTGGCTGAAGTTATATTCAGGCCAGTACTTTTTTATTTCAATACTTTCTAAAATAAAGGCGGTGAATTCGGTTGGGGATTCTGTAAAAGTTATAGAGAGAATATTACGCAAAAAGTCCTGCCTTTTTTTTCCCGTGTTTAATCTGGTAAAATGACTGAGCACTCGTTTCTTCAAGTATTTCGCCTTGCCCACATAAACTATTTTTCCTTTTGCATTATGAAAATAATACACGCCAGGTACATAAGGCAGCTTATCAATATTTTCTTTGGATAAATTAGGCGGCAGAATTTGTTCCTGATTATCCTTTTCTCAAAAATTCTTTAATCAATTTCTCACCACCTTCATTCAAAATTTTCTGAAATAATATTGCAGTTGCATCAGCATCGCCGCCGGCCCGGTGACGGTTTTCAACAGGAATATCAAACGTTGTACAAAGATGGCCTAAACCATATTTTGCCAAACCGGGAAATGCTTTGCGACCTAACTTAAGTGTACAAAATTTTTTCGGCATCCGAGTGATAACCGCCTCACCATTAAATGATGGCGAATAAAACTGTAATCAAAATTTACATTATGCGAATAAAAATGCGCGGTTATTGAGTAAACTAAAAACGGGGTATGCAACTTCGGAAAAGTTGGAGCCGTTTATACAATCTCGTTTGTGATACCGGTTAAGTAAGATATGTATTTTGGAATTTGAATACCTGGATTTACCAATGTTACATACCGTCCTTCCACTTCTTTACCGTTGTGCTAAACACAATTGCAATTTCGGTAATGCCATTTTTATCAGGATGGCTGCCGGTGGTTTCTATGTCAACGATTGCATACACGCTACAAAGTAAAAAATAAAAAGTAAGAAGTAGGTTTTTTTGTGTTGATGTTTTTTATATAAGAAGTTTTTGTTAGACACAAACATGTGCAAACAAAAGTTAATTAACCACGATTATACTTATAAAGATTTGGGCTTTGAAGCGTCTGACTGCAGCAGTCATCACATTCCTTTATACACAATGCCATCTTTCATTACAAAAATCATTTTTCCCATTACATGAATATCCTGTGTTGGGTCTCCATCAACAGCTACAATATCTGCCGCTTTTCCTTTTTCAATCACGCCCGTTTTATCGCTGATGCCAATCAGGTTGGCCGCATTAAGTGTGGCAGCTTTTATGGTTTCCAGTGCAGGCATACCAGCTTCATTCATATACACAAATTCCATCCAGTTTTTTCCATGGGCATATACACCCGCATCAGTTCCGAAAGCAATCTTAACACCCGCTTTGTAGGCCTTACTGAATGTGCCTTGAATTATAGGCCCAACTGTTCTTGCTTTACGCGCAACAACATCAGGATAATACCCCGGCTTAAGCGCAGAATCGGCCACCGATTTTCCGGCAATGATTGTAGGAACAAAAAAAGTACCGTATTGAGTACATAAAGCAATGTCTTCATCATTCATAAAAGTACCATGTTCTATAGAAGCTACACCTGCAAGTATCGCACGTTTTATTGCTTCAACGCCATGGGCATGAGCAGCCACCTTCATACCATAGTCTTTTGCGGTTTGTACAATAGCTTTAATTTCTTCTCGAAAATTGTGCACCGGTGCCATCTTTCTCCAAACTTAATACACCACCGGATGCAGTTATTTTTATCAGGTCGCTACCTTCTTTATAACGCTCACGCACCGCTTTAATACATTCATTAACGCCATTGGCAACACCTTCAGTAACACCAGGTATCGCCTCTGAATTCATCATTCAAACCGGTGGTTGGATTGGCATGCCCGCCTGTTGAAGCAATAATTTTACCTGCTGTATAAATATGGGGACCTTTTACCAACCCATTATTTATGGCGTTGCGCAATGAAATATTTACACCGCTGCCGCCTACATCTCTAACCGTTGTAAATCCTGCCAGTAACGTTTTTTCAGCATAGCCAATTGAACGAAACGCATAGTCAGCAGGGTTTAATCTGAAGCCGTCAATGAATGATGTTGAAGACATCTGGTCTTCAATGATGAACATGACAATCTATCAAACCGGGCATTACCGTTTTGTTTTCTGAGGTCAATTATTTCATCGCCATCGTTTGCTGTAATGTATCCGTTTGAAACGTCTGTGATAACGCCACTATCAATAACAATACTCATTTCAGTAAGCATTTTTACATGTTGCACATCAACCAGTTTACCACAATAAATTATGGTTCTTTGTGCATGAAGTGTAAAGTTGATGATAAGGCAAAATAATAGTACCCGATATCTCATATGCAATTGGTTTATGTGAATGAAATTAATCCATTGTGATGAATGAGCACAAACATTTTAACCTGCAAAAAACAACAATTAAACCTCTGTATAAAATGCAGGCGGTTAAGTATTTTTGCGCCTCATTGCTGAATAATGATTTGCGGTATAAGTGATGCAGCCTCCGGGCTGTGCTCAAAGGCACGCTTCACCGTCACGTTAGTGCTGGAGCCCATCACTAAAAAATATATTCATTATTAGCACTAAGTTTAATAAATCAAAATGGAAATAACGAAAAATTTTGATCCTAAAGAAGCTGAAAAAAAAATGGTATCAGCACTGGCTGGATAAAGGTTATTTCAACAGCATGCCGGATGAACGGGAACCTTATACCATTGTGATGCCGCCGCCAAATGTAACCGGTGTGCTGCACATGGGCCATTGTCTGAATAATACCATCCAGGATATTTTTATTCGCCGTGCAAGAATGCAGGGAAAAAATGCCTGCTGGGTGCCGGGAACGATGATCATGCATCTATCGCAACAGAAGCTAAAGTGGTGCAAGATGGCTTCGGGAAAGAGGTATTGCAAAATCATCTTTAAGCCGTGATGAATTTTTAGGGTATGCCTGGGAATGGAAAGAAAAATATGGCGGCATCATTCTGCAGCAATTGAAAAAACTGGGTTGCAGTCTTGATTGGGACCGCACCACTTTTACAATGGACGAGGATTATTACGAATCGGTGATAAAAGTGTTTATCGATCTGTATAATAAAGGATTGATCTACCGTGGTAAACGAATGATTAACTGGGATGTAAAAGCCAAAACAGCATTGAGTGATGAAGAAGTGATCAGAAAGAAGTACACAGCAAAACTTATATTATATAAAGTATACGTTGACGAAATCAGTATGACTGCAGATTCAGCCGGCAAGTATATCGTGATTGCAACTGTTCGCCCGGAAACCATCATGGGCGATACTGCCATTTGTGTTCATCCCAGATGATGAACGATATAAACATCTGCATGGAAAATTTGCGTTTGTGCCATTGATCAACCGGCGTATTCCAATCATTACTGATGAATATGTGACGATGGATTTTGGTACCGGCGCATTGAAAGTAACGCCTGCACATGATATGAATGACTATACCAGCTCGGGCAAAAACATAACCTGGAAGTGATTGATATTTTGAATGATGATGGTACATTGAGTGAAGCTGCACAGATATTTGTTGGCGTAGACCGTTTTGAAGCAAGGAAAAAAATTGTTGCAGAGCTTGAAGAAAATGATTATTTATTGAAAAGACTGAAGATTATACCAGTGAAGTAGGTTATAGTGAAAGAACAGATGCTGTGGTAGAACCACAGCTTAAGCTTGCAATGGTGGGTAAATATGAAAGAACTGGCAGAGCCTGCTTTGAAAGCAGTAATGGAAGAAGAAATAAAATTTTATCCACCAAAATTTAAAAACACTTATCGCCACTGGATGGAAAATATTAAAGACTGGTGCATCAGCCGCCAGCTTTGGTGGGGACAACAGAATACCTGCATGGTATGATGACAGATGGAAATGTGTATGTTGCAGAAACATGAAGAAGAAGCAATAGAACAATGTTGCAAAGAATTCAAAATTCAGAATCGGAATATCTGAAATTAAGACAGGATGAAGATGTCTGGATACCTGGTTCTCTTCCTGGCTTTGGCCCTTCGAAGTTTTTAAAGGAATTCAGCAATCCGGGCAATGAAGAAATTAAATATTATTATCCTACTCAATACATTGGTAACAGCGCCGGAAATTATTTTCTTTTGGGTAGCAAGGATGATTATGGCGGGCTTTGAATACATAAATGAAAAGCCTTTCAAGATGTTTATTTTACCGGAATGGTAAGAGATAAGCAGGGAAGAAAAATGAGTAAGAGTCTGGGTAATTCTCCTGACCTGCTTGGATTGATTGATAAATATGGTGCAGATGCTGTACGGTTTGGTATTATGATCTCCTCGCCTGCAGGTAATGATATGTTGTTTGATGAAAGCTAGCATTGGAACAAGGAAGAAATTTCAATAATAAGATTTGGAATGCATTGAAGCTGGTGAAGATGTGGGAAGGAAGGCAAGTCGCAGCAGTCAGAGCGGAGTCGAACAGTCAGAAACAGAAAACTTTGCCATTGACTGGTTTGAAAACCGGTTAAATGAAGTAAAAGCTGAAGTAGAAGGTTATATGAAGCAGTTTCAGTTTAAGCGAAGCTTAAAAACAATTTATTCATTGATATGGGATGATTTCTGCAGCTGGTATCTGGAATGGGTAAAACCCGGATTTGAACAACCCATTGATGCAGAAGTTTATGAAAAAACAGTTTTTTTGAAGAATTGATGCAATTGCTGCATCCGTTTATGCCTTTTATTACAGAAGAAATTTATCATTTATTAAGAGAAACGGAAAACGATTTATGTGTTAGTCAAATTCAAAATTCAAAAATAAAAATTGATAAAGAAATTTTATTGCAGGGAGAATTACTGAAAAATGTAATTACAACAATTCGTGATGCCCGAATTAAAAATAATATTAAACCAAAAGAAATAATCGAACTTTTTATTCAATCTGATAATGAGATAATTTATAAAACACTGGATTCGATTTTAAAAAAACAGGTTAACACACAAAATATTTATTTCACAAAAGAAAATATTGCAGGAAGTATTGTTGTAACAAATGAGCAGGATAAATTTTATATAAAAAGCGGGCAGCTGGCAGATGCATCTGCATTAAAATCCGATTTTGAAAAAGATTTATTTTATCAAAAAAACTTTCTTCAGTCAGTACAAAAAAAATTAAGCAATGAACGATTTGTGCAAAATGCAAAACCGGAAGTAGTTGAACTGGAAAGAAAAAAGCAAGCCGATGCTGAAGCAAGAATTAAAACGCTGGAAGAAAGTTTACAGAATCTTAATTAACACCATTGCATTTAATGAAATCAATAAACATAACTCTTAAGAGCATCTTATTTGCAGGATGCTTTTTTATTTGCGGCAATTCTCAGGCACAAAATTGGGACATTAATTTGTTGCGCAATATAAATCCCCAGCATCCAAATTCATTTGTGTGGAAAGGATTTACAAGTTCAGCATATCCCGTAAGTGTTGCAACGCCGGTTGCTATTTGGGCTGAAGCTAAAATTAATCATGACAAAAAAAATGAATACAGAGCCTATGAAGTTGCAGGCAGTGTAGTTATTGCTGCCGGTGCAACAGAAGCACTGAAAATAATTTTTAACCGAAAGCGGCCTGATGAAAAATATAACGACGTTTATCCTTATCAATATGAAACAGGCCATTCATTTCCTTCAGGTCATGCTTCTCTTGCATTCGCCACCGCTGCAAGTTTATCAATTGAATATAAAAAATGGTATGTAGTTGTGCCTGCTTATGTGTGGGCAACAGGTGTTGGTTATTCACGGTTATATTTAGGCGAACATTATCCAACAGATATAATAGGCTCTGCAATTACCGGCACCGGCAGTGCATTTATTTCACATTGGATAAGTAAAAAAATATTTAAAAGATGAATATGTCTTCCGGTGTAATTATTAGACAGGCAACAAAAGATGATATAAAAAACATACACGCGCTTGCGCATGAAATATGGCCAACAGCATATGGCGAAATACTTTCTGCAGGCCAACTAAATTATATGCTGGAGCTGATTTACAGCGAAACATCTTTACAAAAACAATTTGGGGAAGGTCATAATTTTTTAATTACAGAAGAAAATAATAAGCCCATTGCATTCGCTGATTATGGCATTTTAAAAGACAACATTTACAAGTTGCATAAAATTTATGCTTTGCCGCAGCAACAGGGAAAGGGCATTGGGAAACTTTTACTTAATCATATCATACAAAAAACAAAAAAGGAAAATGCAACCGTTTTGTTGTTAAACGTTAACCGAAATAATAAAGCAAAACAGTTTTATGAGCATCTTGGTTTTAAAGTAATTGGTGAAGAAGATATTGATATTGGTGAGGGTTATTTTATGAATGACTATATAATGAGCCTGGAACTGGATTCGATGAATTAAAAGACTAGCAGGATTATAAAATAATTTATTTGCAACTGCATTCTTTAATGAGAAGACTGCTTCAGTCCCCGCAGTGACGTAACAACGTTCTACAATGAAACTTGAAATTAACTTTAAACTATAAGCTTCTTTGCTTCATCGCTTCATATAAAATTATCCCTGCCGCAACAGAAACATTAAGCGAATCAAAATCTCCTTTCATAGGAATTGAAAAATGTTCATCTGCCGATTTTGATAAATAAGATTGTATGCCTTTTTCCTCATTACCCATAACAATACAGCAAGGCTCTTTTAAATTCAGTTGATACAATTTTTGTGTTGCCTGCATTTCGCTTGTAAAAATTTTTATACCATTCAAATGCAAATCATCAACTGCTTTCAGCAAACTGTTTACACGGCAAACCTGTAGTTGCTCCAACGCGCCTGCGCTGCTTTTAATTGCATCTTCATTTAATGCAGCTACACCTTTTTCAGGAATAATAATTGCCTGTGCACCGCAACATAAAGCGCTGCGTGCAATTGCGCCAATGTTTCGTACATCAGTTATACCATCAAGCATAAGAAATAAAATTGTTTCGCCATTATTATTTACCCAATCAATTACTGATTGCAAATCCAAATAACGAACAGAAGAACGATAAGCAATAATGCCCTGGTGATTAATGTTTGTTAAGCTGTTTAATTTTTCGTTCGGCACATATTGTATAGGTATGTTTTGATCTTAGCAAGCTTGCGTATTTCATTTATTACATCGCCCGAAGCATTTTTAAATAATAAAATTTTATCAATTCCTGGTTTGTTGTTTTAATGCTTCAGTAATTGGATTTCTGCCAACGATGATATTTTTTTTTGATTGAAACATGTTGGATTTATTATCAATTTTAAAATGATAAAAACTGATTTCAAATAATTACATGTTAAACGATGGCAAATATTTTGTTGTAGTTTTAAATATTATTAACCATTAAATTTTACATCATGGCAAAGTATGGAAAAAAATCCCAGCAAAAAGTAAAGAAGAGTATGGAAGAAATGAAGAGCGGAAAATTAAAAAGCGGGCGAAGCGGAAAAAAAGTTAAGAACCCAAAGCAGGCGATTGCAATTGGTTTATCTGAAGCAAGAAAGGCAGGCGGAAAAGTTCCAAAGAAATCCGCAAAGAAGTCCGCAAAAAAATCGGCGAAAAAATCAGCACCAAAAAAGGTTGCGAAAAAATCTCCCAAGAAATCAGCGAAGAAGTCCGCAAAGAAATCTGCAAAAAAATCATCTAAAAAAAGTTAATCAATTTTTTAAACCCGTTTTATTAATTAAACTTATAAACTTAGCAATGTTACAATTAATAGAAGATTTGCCTGAAACAGTTGTTGGCATTCGAGCAGTTAACCAGGTTACAGAAGAAGATTATAAACAGGTTGTTTTGCCTGCATTGGAAGCTGCACATAAAAAATTTGAAAAAATAAGTTTCCTGCTTGTATTGGAAACCAGCGTGGCCAATTACACTATCGGCGCATGGATAAATGATATTAAAGCGGGTTTAAAATATTTTACCAACTGGCATAAAATTGCAATTGTAAGCGATCAGAAATTGGTTCAGCTGGTAACTGATGCAGTTGGTGTTCTTATGCCCGGCGAATGTAAGGGTTTTCCATTGGCAGATTTGCCGCTGGCAAGATTGTGGATTGCTGCATAACAACGCATTAAAAAGGTCACAATTAATGTGACCTTTTCTTTTAGCTTACCCTGTTTTTATTTGGTGTTGTACTTCCCCTTCCAGGCGTTCTTTTCTTTTTTCAAGTTCTTCTTTTTCAGATTTAGATACATCATCTAAATCATCTTCTGTACGCTGAAAGTCCCTGTCTTTAGGATTATAGTTTGCATTTGCTTTTATGTTTTCCTGCGTTGGTTCGCTGTTTTTGTTTTTACTGTTTTCCATAATTATTTTTAAATAACCTAACACAATCACTGCGCCAGTCTTTTTATTTCATCAAAGCAAAAGTTAAAAATGTACATTCCATGTTACCGCAGGAATAACAGGAAAAAGTGAAACTTGTTTTGCAGTTACTTTTAAGGTTCCGTCTGTAACATCACCATCCTGGTCGAAATAATAAAAGTAAGGATTTTCCCGGCTGTAAACATTGTACACGCTAAACACCCAGCTATCTGAATACTTGCGGGTCTTTTTATGAAGCAGGTGTATAAGTGGCGGAAAAATCAAGCCGGTGATAAGGCTTCATTCGGTATGCATTGATGCGGCTGAATTCCTGCGTTAATGTTCCATCAATAAAATAAAATCGTTCGGGTAATGAAATAGCATTGCCTGTACCAAATACAAATACTGAAGAGACTTTCCACTTGCTGATTAACTCGTAAGTGCCCACCACAGAAAGATCGTGACGGCGATCGTATTTGCTTGGATATTTTTCGCCATCATTTAACTGTGGAAATTTTCTCCATGTCCATGAAAGTGTATAACCCACCCAGCCGGTGAGCCTGCCTTTTACTTTGTTTACAAATAATTCGCTCCGTAACTCCATCCTTTACCAAATACAAAATCTTCTTCGGGATCTTTTAATGATGGGTGTATATCCTTCCTGATATTCTATCTGGTTTTGCATGGTTTATAATATAACTCCACCGAAGTTTCAAACATATTGTTGTTGAAATTTCTAAAATAACCGGCGGCATATTGCCAGCCGATTTGTGGCTTTACACGGTAGGTGCTGGGCACCCATATATCTGTTGGCAATGTACTGCCCGCATTCCTTACGAGGTGTATGTATTGGAGGTTTCTGGTGACGCTGCTTTTATGGAACTGAATATCATTTATAGCATAACGAATGGTAACGCGTGGCTCTAAACCACCATAGGTTTTTACGGACTGCCCGCTTTATAAAAAGCTACTGTCAAATTTGTTTCCATTAGCATCGGTAGTATATCGCTGTGTATTTCCCGACCTGCTGAAAACTGCTGTAACGCAAGCCATAATTTACTTTTATTTATTGCTTATATCCCAGTCATCCTGTATATACAACGCATATTCATTGGCATATTTTCTTTGCACGTTTGCAGGCTCAAATTCCACGGTATCCTGGCTGCCGCTTACCACGCTCGGTAAAAAAGTATGGAAAGTATACTGCGCACCGAATTTTAGTTTGTGTTCTGGGGAAGCAAAATAATCAAAATCTATCTTTGCATTCAGATCTTTGATACCGGATGATAGTTTTAGATTTAAATATCCTGACCGCTAAAAAAATAAACTTTAATCATTATACACCAACGATGTATTGGCAAAAAGTTTTTTATTGAAAATATGATTCCATCTTAATGTGGCTGTTGAATTTCCCCATGGAATACTGGTGCTTTAAAGAACGCGTTTGCCATTATTGAAATCAAATTTATCTCGGCCAAAATAGCCGCTTAGAGATAAATCCTGTCTTTATCAGAAAATGGTAATTCATCTTTGCATTCAGGTCATAGAAATAATAACCCGAACCGTGAAAGCTATTGATTTTTATAATAAATAATTTAACCAAATGCATCAATATATGTTCTGCGTGCAGAAATCATATAAGAAGCTTTATTTTTTTTCAATTGGCCCTGTATGGAAATCGCGATGCTATTAAACCAACTCCTGCATCAACTTCAGTTTTATTCATGTTGCCATCTTTCATTGCAATATCAATAACGGAAGATAACCTGCCACCGTATTGCGCTGGCATGCCGCCTTTTATAAGCGTAAGATTTTTTATTGCATCAGAATTAAACACAGAAAAGAAACCAAACAGATGACCTGTATTATAAACCACTGCATCATCAAGCAATATTAGATTTTGATCCGGCCCGCCGCCACGAACATAAAACCCCGAATTGCCTTCACCGGCATTTCGCACACCGGGCAAAAGTTGCAGGGTTTTCAAAATATCTGTTTCACCCAAAAAAGAAGGCAAAGATTTTACGGTATTAATGTTCGAGATCTATTTGCCCCATCTGTGCGCTTTTTACATTGCTTTCTTTTTTTGTGCAGTAACCGTTACGTCACTTATGGTTGATGAAACAGGAACAAGTAAAATATCTTTTGAGCTGTTGCTATTAAAATCAATATTTATAATACGCGGCGCGTAACCAACGTACGAAAAGATTAAGTTATAATTTCCCTGTGGCAGCGTTAGTGAAAAATAACCGTATTGATTAGTGGTTGCACCACGGCTTTCGTTGTTAATTAAAATGCTTGCACCTATAAGAGTTTCGCCGCTTACAGAATCTTTTACATAACCTCTTAACGTAAATTTTTCCTGCGCAGTTATTCCGGATGAAAGCAAAATTGCCGTTACAACAAAAAGATATCGTAGTACTTTAGGCATTTACACGCAGCTATTGTTGTTATATGAAGATGAATAAAATTTAATGCAGGTTATTAATAGAATCTTCAACCGTACCGCATTCAAGCATGGCATTTTTATATTTAGGATGAAATTTTCCAAAGTAAGGATTATCAATTTTTTTTGTTTCTGAAAACCACCAGCCTTCCTGGTCTCCGTTAAAAGCCATCGGGCATTTTTTGTGATAGATAACTGCCTTATCATAGCCAACTGTTTTCGCCAGGTTGTAGATACTTTCTGAAACAGTATAAAATATTCTCCGTTTATTGGCAATAGAATCCTGCGATAATAAATTTTCTGTTGCATCAGCAGCATTCTGTGCAATGCTGGTTGCTTTTGTTGCAACTTCATCATCTTTTATTTGTTCGTATGGAACATAAATTAATAAATGCTGCAATGCAGATGCAGATTTATCCGCTTGCGCCGTATCCCAATCTATAAACGCAGTTTTAAGATTATTATATTCAATCAAAACACTATCAAATGCCAGGTTGAATGAATCTGTGTTTTTGCTTTTAAAAGTTGCTGTGGCAGTTGTAGCTTTTTCGGGCTTATTATTACAGGCAACACACGCAAATAAAAAAATTGATATAATAAAACCCGCAGCAATTATTTTCATTAAAAAATTTTTTGCAAAAATAACTGTTAATGGCTCGCCTAATTTGCAGTAGTCATCTTTAACAAATAAAAAAGAAGCAATTAAATTTTCTGTTTCGCGTTTTGAAGTGTTTAAGCTTATTCAATTCATCACTTCAATTTTTCTTCAGAATGTTTGTGGTATTTTGAAATCCATCAAAATTCCAAAATAGATATATAATAATTTAATTGCATTATGAAGATTTTTTTTACGGTATTGACATTGCTTTTGTTTTTCAATCCTATTTTTCTCAAACCGATACACTTATTAACAAACTCGACAGCCTGAACAAAAAAACAGATACGCTCGGTGCACAAACAAATGTTATTAACCCAAAAGCGTATACTGAAAATACGCGAATAAAATTCTCATCTTATTTTGTTTTATTAGGAAGTGATTTTAAGCAACAGATAACTGCCCCATTTCATCAAACAGGAAAAGAATGGGGGCGCATTGGAATTTACGGCGCTTCGGTTGCTGCTTTGTCTTTAATTGCCGATGAACCTGTTCAACGGTTTGCAACAAAATTGCACGATAACAATAAAACAGTTTCAGATGTTAGCGGTTATGTAACAAAGTTTGGCGGCAGGTATGAAATTTATTCGCTGGCAGCATTAGGCGGTTATGGGTTTATTTTTAATGATAAAAAATTGCAAACCACTACGCTGCTTGCAACACAGGCTTATTTAACCGGTGGCTTAATGGAAACCATACTAAAAACAATTTCAGGGAGGCAAAGACCGACTTACTATAATTCAAATAACCCTGAACCAGAGCCATATTTTCATGGGCCGTTTTATAAAAAAGGTAGTTGATGTAAGTGGTCATGCAGTTAACAGCTCATTTCCTTCAGGGCATACAACTGTAATATTTGCAGCGGCAACAGTTTTTGCT
This sequence comes from uncultured Actinomycetota bacterium, assembly GCA_963750295.1. Classification (GTDB taxonomy): domain Bacteria; phylum Actinomycetota; class Actinomycetes; order Mycobacteriales; family Jatrophihabitantaceae; genus CAVVPY01. Next base: position 2,713 of record CAVVPY010000001.1, on the reverse strand, counting down.
AAAGAATATAAAAACACGCCGTGGGTTCCTGTAGTTGCTTACAGTGCAGCCTCGTTGGTTGGCTTAAGCAGGATAACTGAAAACAAACACTGGACAACAGATGTTATTGTTGGCGCAACATTGGGTTATTTAAGCGGAAGGCAGGTTGTAAATAATTATCATCGTTATGCAAAACTAAAAGCCCCGCATAAAAGCGGCACTTTATCATTTAATATAAATTATACCGGCTACAATTTTGAGCCGGGTTTTGTTTATACTTTCAGGAAATAACTTTATTGTTTTACAACTAAAACTTCAAAACTGCCAGGTATTAGTGGCGGTCTTTTTGTACTGTCGGTTGATTGTCCAAAATCTGCAGTGGGTAAATAAACAGTATGCGTTGTTACATCAACAGACAATGTTCTTGCGCCGCGTTTGGTTGGTATAGTTGACACAGCAAACTTATTCTTTGCACCTTCTTTAATCACGGTTAAATTTCCTTCTCCGTTAGATGAATAAATTGTTTTTATTGATGGGTCGAACGCAGTGCCGTCGCAGCCATCACCAATGGGAAGTTTGTCAATTATTTTTCCATTGGTTGCATCAATAACCATTAGTAAATTATTATCACATCCTGCAAAGAGACGTTTTGTTTCTCTGTCAATTGATAAACCCGAAGGTGCCTCGCCCGGCGCAATTGACCAGCTATGAATTAATTTCATTGTATTGATATCAACCACTTCTATTTCACTCATGTCTTCATTGTTTACAAATATTTTTCCTTCACCATCACTCACAGCAGTTTCGGGTTTGCCTTTCACATCAATGGTTGCAACAACTTTATTCGTTGATGGATCAATCACTGTTAAGTTTTTACTTCTTCCATTGCAGGTAATTATTTTTTTTGAATAATCATCATAAAAAATAGCATCCGGGTTTTCACCGGTTGCAATGCTGTCAGTTATTTGCAATGTGTTTAAATCAAAAACAAAAACATTATTTAATCTTCCGTTACTGGTAAATCCTTTATTTAAATTATGCACCAGTGCAATGCCATGCACACCAAGAGTGTTTGGAATTATGCCAAGTGAATCTCCGTTGTTTTTATCAATCACATTTACCTGGGTACCGTGCGAAACAAAAAGTTTGTTTGATGCTGTATCAACAAAAATATAATCCCAGCCGCCGTCACCCTTAATATGAAATGTATCGGCAACATGTAATGTATTTTTTTGTGCATGCACATTTACTGCAAACACAAATGCAATCAAAAAACAAAATATTTTTTTCATAATTAATTTTACGTGAGCTGACAAAATAATTTGTGATTTTGTGGATATTCTGTAGCACCATCACAAAGGTATAAGCTGCAGCCCGATACAGGTTTCAACCATTTTTCAGTTTCTGTAACCATTGCTGCTTCACCGGTTCAAGATGCTCCCTGCAGTACCTGGTAAAATATGTATGAGATTCCAGGAATTGTATATTTCTCTGGCGCCAATCTTCATCAGAAATAACGATATTAAAATATTGTTCTCTTTCTTTTTTTAAACGCTTTGAAAACTGCAAAAAATTATTGTACCTAGATGATATAAATCCGCATCGCAGATTATTTTCTCAATAAGGTTTAAGGGTCGTTGAGGCATTTTGGTAGCCTGTATACACGCCTGAACATTTTCTATAATACCTTCTGCAATCTTGTTTTCCAGGAAATGTTTTGCAATGCTTTCACCCTCTTTTTCATGGTTCTCAATAATATGCGTGCTAAAGCCAATGTCATGAAATAATGCTGCTAATTTTAAAGCAAATTCGTCTTCATTTGTTAATGGATAATGTGCGGTTATTTCTTTAACGGCATTCGCCACATTAATTGTATGGTCAATATTGTGAAAAGCAAAATGATTATTGATTTGTTTGTCAAAAACATCCCTGACAAAAGTTTCTGCATTTGTTAGTATAATTTCCTGATGTGTATTCATAGCCGGGTTAATAATTAATTTTCTGAAGCCTCATTCACATGGCTGTTATGATCTTCTTCATTCTTAAATTTCAGTTTTCCAAACTTCCATGTAAAGTTTACACCTATTGATCTGAACGGAATTTTGCGAACGCTAATCACATTAAAATTTGGGCCGAATAAATTTGTAACCTGGTTTACATATTTATTGAAAGGATTAACGGCCGACAAAGCAAGGCTGGCTTTTTGATTCCAAAACTGCTTGCGTACTGCCATGCTGTAAGAAGTAAAAGAAGGATATCTTCCCTGCGCTTCGTGGCGTGCAGAATTAAAATTCCCAAAAAATTCTGCGACCAGTGTTTTGCTAAACTGGTAAGTGGCATTCATATTAAAACGGTAATTAAAACTGTTGTAATTAAATCCCTGGTCAATTTTGTTAATTGTGTGCCGGTAAAAAAAGAAAATATTTGAACGGATATTTAGTTTAGATGTAAAATGCAAATCACCATATAAATTAGCGCCGGTATTATTTTCCTGCCCAATATTTTCGCGTGTACTTACAGAAACATTTGTATACGTTGAATCTCCCAAAATATACGATGGATAATAAACAATGAATGGTTGTATATCATTGTTGTTTTGCCTGTAAAATACAGTTGCCATAAATGAACCTGTTTTACCAAAATCCTTGCTATAGCTCAACTCGTAACGGCTGCCTGTCTCAGGTTTTAAATAAGGATTACCAGCTGAGATATTCTTTGGATCGCTTGTATTAAT